>NZ_CP157456.1:0-2400000 GCF_041549525.1 Paenarthrobacter aurescens | reverse complement strand
TCCGCGTCATTGAAGTGGCTCCGGGTCTGGTTTATACCGAGGAATTCGCCCTGAACCGCCTGGGTGACAAGGACGCGGCCGCCAAGGTCTACGCGGGTGTTGAGAAGCCCCTGACCGCCGAGGACGTGGCAGATGTGGTCAAGTACGCCGTGTCACTGCCGCATCACGTCAACCTAGACCAGATTGTTGTCCGCCCTGTCGCGCAGGCCGCCAATCACAAACTGGTCCGCAAAGAAGGCTAAAGCTGTTGCCAAGCCGCTGAACCGTTGCTGGCCAGCCACGGTTCAGCGGCTTGCCGACGTGTTACCCGGCGGGAACAACCAGCCGGGCCATGATGGCCGCATGGTCGCTGCCAGGGATCCGGTGGACCGAGTAGTCGCTGCTGCTGATCAGTGGTGATGTCACCATGTGGTCGATCACGATCCCGGGCAGCGGCAGACCCTCCATTGGCCATGTGGGGGAGAACCGTCCGCCGGAGGCAGTCCCCACATCCACGAGCTTCCTGCCTTCCTGACCTGCCAGGGCCTTATCCAGCACTTCCCTGAACTCGGAGTGATCGTACGTGGCGTTGTAGTCGCCCGTCAGCAACTGACTCCCTGGGCGGGATGCTTGGCGGGCCACTTTGTCTAAGTCACTGCGCCACTGGCCAATGCGTTCATCAACCGGCGGAAGGGCGTGGACGTTGGTGAGGTTCAACACTGCCGCGGAACCAGCCGAGGAGTCCTTCAGGAGGACCCGGGTGACATCCATGCGGAACGGGGTATCCGGCAGCAAGCCCACAGCTTCCAGCGGGAATGCGGAGTAGACCGCGCCGCCGGACGCGTCATCGTTGGGTTCGCTCACGCGGTGGGGCAATATCTTCTCCAAGCCCTCGGCGCCCAGCCGGTCCTCAAGCCCTTGCGTATGCTCCTGAAGTGCCAGGAGCTGAACGCCGTTCTCACGGACCATGCTCACGATCGCAGCAGCATCCGCCTCTCCATACTCGGAGTTGAGGCTCATGACCTTAACGGAAACAGTCGCAGTCCCGGCGGGCAGAGTTTCCGGCTTTCCGGCGTCCAATGGAAAAAGCCAGAACAGCTGAACGGCCAGCAAGGCAGCGGCCGTGATGATGACCCACAGGCGGCGCCCCAGCACCGCAAGGACCAAAGCCAACGCCGCGGGCACCACCAGCCAAGGTGTGAAGGACAACAGTTGCACCACCATGAGGGGCCATTCCACGGGGATTCCCCGGAACATTGATACCCCCGCCACAGGCAGCGCACTCAGCAAAGCCAGCACAGACCATGCCACGGAAGGGCGGCGTCGAGCCGGGCTGGTGCTCGAAAGGGTGGCGGAGGGGTGCGTCATGGGGTTGAGTCTATTCACAGCTGAGGTTGCCGGGCTCCCACCAGGGGATGAACGTCCGGGTAGAGCAGGAGTCCCACTGCCGCTAGACTTGTAGGACCAGCTTTGACCCGGCCATCACCGGTGAGCTTCCGGAAGAACAGCACCAACCATCAGCAAGGTGGCAGGCGCTCAGTAGAACCGGACGGGTAAGCCCGTCACAGCAGTAATGAGAGGCCGGGATCCCGTATCCCGGTAAGTGAGGTGGTACCGCGGTACCTGCGCTGCCGACAGGCAGCACAGAAGCCGTCCTCGCATCCTGACAGTCAACCAGCTATCACAGGATATGAGATGACCCACTACCCCAAGGCCTCAGCGTCTTCGTCAGGCACCCACGGCGTGTCCGCTTCCGTGAAGTTCCCGGAAATCGAAGAACGCATCCTCAAATACTGGGATGAAGACGGCACCTTCCAGGCCAGCATCGATCAACGCGATGCAGGCAAGGACGGCAGCAACGAATTCGTCTTCTACGATGGCCCTCCCTTCGCCAACGGACTCCCGCACTACGGCCACCTCCTCACCGGCTACGCCAAGGACCTCGTAGGCCGCTACCAGACCCAACGCGGCAAGCGGGTGGAGCGGCGCTTCGGCTGGGACACCCACGGCCTGCCCGCTGAACTCGAAGCCATGAAGCAACTGGGCATGACGGACAAGACCCAGATCGAAGCCATGGGCATCGACAAATTCAACGACGCCTGCCGCGCCTCCGTCATGAAGTACGCCAACGAGTGGAAGGCCTACGTCACCCGCCAGGCACGCTGGGTGGACTTCGAGAACGACTACAAAACGCTCAACGTCGAGTACATGGAGTCCGTGCTCTGGGCCTTCAAGCAGCTGCACGAAAAGGGCCTCACCTACAACGGTTACCGAGTCCTCCCGTACTGCTGGAAAGACGAAACCCCACTGTCCAACCATGAACTCCGCATGGATGACGATGTCTACAAGAACCGCCAGGACCAGACCGTAACGGTCACGTTCCCGGTCAAGGCCGGGGACTCCGAACTCTCCAGGACGCTCGCCGGAGTCCAGGCCCTCGCCTGGACCACCACGCCCTGGACGTTGCCCACCAACCTGGCGCTCGCCGTCGGCCCTGACATCTCTTACGCCGTCCTGCCCGCAGGACCCAACGGCGTCAAAGCTGCATCCGCCGAAGCCCCGGTGACCGGCAGTTTCCTCCTGGCAACTGACCTGGTGGGGTCCTACGCCAAGGACCTTGGGTACGACGACGCCGCTGCCGCTGCTGCCGCTGTGGTGTCCACGCATACCGGCACTGAGTTGGCAGGCCTTGAGTATGAGCCGTTGTGGAATGACTTCGCTGACGCTGAGAAGTACGGCACGCAGAATGCGTGGCGCTTCCTGGTGGCCGATTACGTCACCACCACCGACGGAACGGGTATAGTCCACCAGGCCCCGGCCTACGGTGAGGATGACCAGAAGGTCTGTGAAGACGCCGGCATCCCCGTGGTCCTCTCTGTGGATGAGGGCGCAAAGTTCCTGCCGCTGTTTGCCCACGGCGAGCTGGCCGGGATCGTCGGCCTGCAGGTCTTTGATGCCAACAAGCCCATCACCCAGGTGCTCCGCGCCGATGGCCGCCTGGTCCGCCAGGCCAGCTACGAGCACAGCTACCCGCACTGCTGGCGCTGCCGGAACCCGCTGATCTATCGCGCGGTGTCCTCTTGGTACGTCGAAGTCACCAAGTTCAAAGACCGCATGTCCGAGCTGAACCAGGAGATCAACTGGATCCCCGGCAACGTCAAGGACGGCCAGTTCGGCAAGTGGCTGGACAATGCCCGCGACTGGTCCATCAGCCGCAACCGGTACTGGGGATCACCCATCCCCGTGTGGCAGTCTGATGACCCCGAGTACCCGCGTACGGACGTCTATGGCTCCCTGGCCGAGATGGAAGCCGACTTCGGTCGTCTTCCGGTCAACAACGAAGGACAGGTGGACCTGCACCGCCCGTTCATCGATGAGCTGACGCGTCCCAACCCGGACGACCCCACGGGCAAGTCCACCATGCGCCGTGTGGAGGACGTTCTTGACGTTTGGTTCGACTCCGGGTCCATGCCATATGGCCAGGTGCACTACCCGTTCCAGAACGAGGAATGGTTTGACACCCATAACCCGGCGGACTTCATCGTGGAGTACATCGGGCAGACACGCGGCTGGTTCTACATGCTGCACATCCTCTCCACCGCTCTCTTTGACCGCCCGGCGTTCCGAAATGTGATCAGCCACGGAATCGTTCTGGGCTCCGATGGGCAGAAGATGTCCAAGAGCCTGCGCAACTACCCGGATGTCTCCGAGGTCCTGGATCGCGATGGTTCCGACGCCATGCGGTGGTTCCTGATGTCCAGCCCCATCCTCCGCGGCGGCAACCTCGTGGTCACCGAGCAAGGCATCCGTGACGGCGTGCGTCAGGTCATCCTGCCGCTGTGGAATGTGTACAGCTTCTTCACGCTCTACACCAACGCAGCCAATGGAGGCTCCGGCTACGAGGCAAAGCTGCGTTACGACGGCTACGCGGACACCCTGGACCAGTACCTCCTGGCCAACACCGGGGACCTGGTCCGGAATGTCACTGCCAGCCTGGACAGCTATGACATCTCCGGCGCCTGCGACGAACTCCGCAGCTACCTGGACATGCTTACCAACTGGTACGTCCGCCGCAGCCGCCAGCGCTTCTTCGACGAGAACGTCGACGCCTTCGACGCCCTGTACACAGCCCTCGAAGCGGTGTGCCGCGTGTCGGCTTCCTTGCTGCCATTGGTGACCGAAGAGATCTGGCGCGGACTGACAGGTGGCCGTTCCGTGCACCTGGCCGACTGGCCCGATGCTTCGCTGTTCCCTGCCAACGCCACCCTTGTTGAGGCGATGGACAGGGTCCAGCAGATCTGCTCCACAGGTTCGAGCCTGCGCAAGGGCGCGAATCTCCGCGTTCGCCTCCCGCTGCAGGAGCTGACTGTAGTGGCACCTGGTGCAGATGCGCTGGAAGGTTTTGCCGCCGTCGTCGCCGATGAACTGAACCTGCGATCGGTCCGGTTGCTCGACGCAGCTACTGCCTCGCCTGAGGAGTTCGGCATCGAGCAGAAGCTCGTGGTGAATGCCCGTGCGGCAGGTCCGCGCCTGGGTAAGAACGTGCAACAGGCCATCAAGGGATCCAAGTCCGGCGATTGGTCAGTCAGTGACTCCGGTGTTGTGGTGGCCGGCGGCCTCGAGCTTGAGCCGCACGAATACACCTTGGAAACGGTGGTCGCGGAAGCTGCCGACGCCGGCAGTTCAGCGGTCGCTGTGTTGCCCGGTGGAGGTTTTGTGGTCCTGAACACCGAGGTCACCCCGGAACTTGCAGCCGAAGGGCTGGCGCGAGACATGGTGCGGGCTATCCAGCAGGCACGCAAGGACGCCGGGCTCAACGTCAGCGACCGCATCCGCACCTCCGTGGAGGCTGCGCAGGACGTAGTGGATGCCCTGGAAGCCAACTCCGAGCTCGTCAAGACAGAAACGTTGACCCTGGAACTGGAGGTTCTGCTGGCTAGCGTGGACGAACCGCAGGTAACTGTTGCAAAGGCAGGGGCCTGAACCATGACTGATGAATTCTCGGTTGAAAGCGTCTACGCCGAACTCCTTGGCCGCGCTCCGGAAAACAAAATGGAACCGCGCCTTGCTCCGTTGTTCCGTGCCATGGACGTGTTGGGGGAGCCGAACAAGGCGTATCCGATCATCCACATCACCGGCACCAACGGAAAGACGTCCACGGCCCGCATGATTGAGGCCGGATTACGGGCTCACGGATTGAGCACGGGCCGGTACACCAGCCCGCACCTGTCCAAGGTGACAGAACGCATCAGCATTGACGGTGAACCCGTGCCGGATGCGACGTTCGTACGTATCTGGGACGAAATCCGGCCGTATCTGGAGATCGTGGACAGCGAGCTCGTTGCCGATAACCAGCCGCGGCTGACCTACTTCGAATGCCTGACCATCCTGGGCTTTGCAGTGTTCGCGGACCAGCCCGTTGATGTTGCCGTCATGGAAGTGGGCCTGGGAGGCATCACCGATGCCACCAACGTCGGTGACGGCCAAGTCTCGGTCATTACGCCCATTTCCCTTGACCACACAGATCTTTTGGGCGACACCACCGAGGACATTGCCTACGAGAAGTCCGGCATCATCAAACCGGGCGGGTTCCTGGTCAGTGCCGCTCAGCCGGTGGACGCTGCCCAGGTTCTGTTGGAGAAAGCACGCGAGGTTGATGTTCCGTTCCGTTTTGAGGGCGTGGAATTTGGTGTGGAGTCCCGCAGCGTTGCCGTAGGGGGCCAGGTCCTCACCATCCAGGGACTGGCAGGACGCTACGAAGACCTGCTGCTGCCACTGCACGGTGCCCACCAGGCCGAAAACGCAGCCGTCGCCGTCGCCGCCCTGGAAGCATTCTTCGGTGGCGGGGAGAAGGAACTCGACGCCGAGGTGCTCAAGGAAGCTTTTGGCACGGTAACTTCACCCGGCCGGCTCGAAGTAGTGCGCACCGCACCCACCGTGGTGGTGGACGCTGCACACAATCCGGACGGCATCCGCGTCTCATCCGAAGCGATTCAGGAAGCCTTCAGCTTCAGCAAACTGGTAGTGGTTGTTGGCGTTCTCCGGGAGAAGGATGCAGAGGAAATCCTCAAGACCCTCAAGGAGTCCCTCGGAGGACTGGCTGAGGAATTCTGCTTCACCCAATCCAACTCTGCACGTGCCGTTCCGGCAGCGGAACTGGCCGAACTCGCCGTCGACCTCGGTTTTGGCGAGGACAACGTACACATCGCCGAGAAATTGGACGATGCCCTGGAGTGGGCTGTGGAGCGTGCCGAATCCAATGATGACCTTGCGGGAGGCGTCCTGGTGACAGGTTCCATCACGGTGGTGGCCGAGGCACGGATCCTGCTCGGAAAGGCGAGTGCCTAGCATGGCAAAAATGACCAAGGCCCAGCGCGAATGGCGGCCCGGCATGCCCAAAAAACGCCGGTCCACCAAAGTGATGTTCGCTTCCACAGTGCTGTTGCTCGAAGCCTTCGTGGCGTTCTTCGGCACGCTGGCCGTTTTCGGCTTGAGGCGGGGCGAGGTGGACCCCGCCATCATCCTGGGCGTGGGCATCGCACTGACAGTGGTGTTGATTCTGGCATGTGCTGTGTTGTCCAAGCCCTGGGGCGTCGCCCTGGGCTGGGGACTGCAAGTGGTGCTGATCCTCACAGGCTTTGCCGAACCCACCATGTTTATTGTGGGGATCCTGTTTGCCATCTGCTG
Source organism: Paenarthrobacter aurescens (assembly GCF_041549525.1). Taxonomy (NCBI): domain Bacteria; kingdom Bacillati; phylum Actinomycetota; class Actinomycetes; order Micrococcales; family Micrococcaceae; genus Paenarthrobacter; species Paenarthrobacter aurescens. The sequence continues at coordinate 2,393,334 of NZ_CP157456.1, read as the reverse complement.
GTGGTACGGGATCAGGGCGGGCATGCGGATTGACCGCGAGGTTGCCCAACGCGACCGCGAGCAAGCCGAGTGGAACGCAGCCCACGGTGACCAAGCTGACCCGCAGACCCCGTAAACTGGCTGGGAAAACCACCAACGTAAGCCACTGAATACATCACATTGGAGCATCTGTGAGCATTGAACGGACCCTTGTCCTGGTCAAGCCCGACGGCGTCGCCCGCAACCTGGGCGGAACCATCCTCGCCCGGATCGAAGCCAAGGGCTACACCCTGGCGGAGCTGAAGAAGGTCAACGCCACCCGCGAACTGCTGGAACAGCACTATGAGGAACACGTGGGCAAGCCGTTCTATGAGCCACTGGTGGAGTTCATGCTCAGCGGACCGGTTATCGCAGCGGTCTTCGAGGGCCACAGGGTGATTGAAGGGTTCCGCTCATTGGCCGGAACCACCGATCCCACGACGGCGTCACCTGGCACCATCCGCGGCGACTTCGGCCGCGACTGGGGCTTGGCAGTCCAGCAGAACCTTGTGCACGGCTCCGATTCGGTTGACTCAGCGGAACGCGAAATCAAGATCTGGTTCGAGGGCTAACCACACCCCTCCCAGCTAAAAGTTAAGGCCAATGTTCATGATGAACATTGGCCTTAACTGTTGGCGTCGCGAGCAGGGGATTATGCCGAAGATGGTACGAAGAGGTGAATGAAGGAAATGAAGATCGTGGCGATCACAGCGACGTACAGCAAGGCAACGATGATCCAGCCATACCCGGACAACAGCTTGACCACGGCAGGCGGCGCCTTGATGACCCCGCTGGTGACGTTGCGGATGGTTACCCATACGAACAGCGGGATCATGGCAGCCCACACCACCATGCAGAACGGACACAGCACGTGGATGACATAGAGGGCCTGGGACCACAGCCACACTACAAAGCCGAAACCCAGGGTTACACCGGCCTGGAGGCCAAGCCAGTAACCCCGTGAATATTTTGCTCCGGCAAGAAGGCCCATTGCAGTAGTGATGATCACGGCAAAGGCCACTATCCCAATGAACATGTTGGGGAAGCCGAACACGGAGCTCTGGGGTGTCTGCATCACCGCACCGCAGGAGACAAAGGGATTTACATCGCACACGGTCACATGGTTGGGGTCCTTGAGTACCTCAAGTTTCTCCAGGACCAGGGCGCCGGACGCCAGCCACCCAATAACGCCGGTAATTAACAGCAGCCAGGCGAACGGCTTGTCCCGGACCGTTGCGGGAAGCGAATCCGCAGGAACCGGTGTGTCCTCCACATGGCTTGGAGCTTGATTGGCCAGGTTTTCCCTGGCGGTGCTTGGCATCGCGGATGTGATCCTTTTCGACAAGTGACCCGGCAAGCCGGGATGGGCTCTTGGGAGGATTGTAACTCCGAAGACTGGACGCCGGCCCCAGCAAGAGGGGGCAGTTGGACGACACAGCGGCCTTCGCTGCGAATGTGCAGGGGTGTGAGAGAATGAACATGGCCGGAAGTCGATCCACATTCGATCTCCGGTCCGGTGACTTTGTTCCCAAGACCGCCAGTATGAGCTGGGCATGCCTGGATCACGTGATCCCCGGTAGGCCCGCCATCACAATGGACGGCACCTGGTTGTGGCAGCAGAACAACGGGTTTCAGAATAAAGGCGCCGGCCTTCCAGGGCTGCCGCACCCCAATGCTGGTGCGAACCGGGAGGCATACTGCCGACTTCTGTCAACGCCTGCGGGTTTTGACAATATTTGCTCCACTGGGCGCCGGATGTGGCGGTGTCGCTGGGGCAGGAGTGTTGCCACATATGGATAATGACCAGGTTGTAGCCGTTAATGACGAGGCAGCTCCCGCGGAAACTGCGGAAGCGCCCAAGAAAACCACCAGGACCCGGCGCAAGGCTGCGCCCAAGGTAGTTGCTGACGTTGAGGCACCAGCTGCCGAGGCGTCCACCCCGGATGTCGCCGCCGAGGCCACCAAGGCGCCGGTGCGCCGCACCCGCTCGCGCAAGAAGGTAGAACCTGCAGAGCCGCTGCCGGGGCTGGGTGAGGAAACCACTGCAGAACCTGAAGCTGCGGCAGAAGCCGGCCCCGAATCAGCCGCCGGGCCCGCCCCCGAAAAGCCGATCCGCCGTCGTCGGGCCACCAAGCCCAAGGCTGAGGCAGCCGAAGCTCCCGCTGTTGCGGAAGCGGCTGAAAAAAGCACGACGCCGGAGCCCGGCTCCCAGCCGGAGGCGCCGGACGCTGAGGCTGCAACGGAAGAGCCCGCGGCCGAAGACGTACTGGCCCGGACCCCTGCCGAGGAAGACGCCCCCGCAGCACCCACCTCGCTTTTCATGGAGCCGGTTTCCATCACCTCCATGATTTTCCAGGCCCCGGACCTCACCACTGTTCCTCGCGTTGCCACGGTGGAAGAAAAGGCAGAAGAGCCCGAAGAAGAAGCCGAAGCCGGTGCTGAGGGCGAGCTTGAAGACGCCGGAAGCCGCCGCCGCCGCAGGAGCCGTGGCCGTCGTGGTCGCCGCGGAACCGAACGGGATGAGAACGAGAATGAAGACGCCCCCGAGTCCGAGGACGAGGACGCGCCTGCAGTTGAAGCACTTGAAGAAGGTGTGACCTCGCGTCGTCGTCGCCGTCGTCGTCGTGGAGACCAGGATCTTGAACTGACCGGCGGCACCGATGATGATCCGCCCAACACGGTCACCCGGGTACGTGCTCCGCGCCCCATCACCGAGACGGCCCCGTCCAACCGGGTGACGGGCGTCAAGGGTTCCACCCGCCTGGAGGCCAAGAAGCAGCGCCGCCGCGAATCCCGCGAGACCGGCCGCCGTCGTCAGGTCATCACCGAGGCTGAGTTCCTGGCCCGCCGTGAATCAGTGGATCGCCAAATGATCGTCCGCCAGCGTGACGACAGAATTCAGATCGGTGTCCTGGAAGACGGCGTACTCGCTGAGCACTTCGTGTCCAAGACCCAGCAGGACTCCCTGATCGGCAATGTGTACTTGGGCAAGGTCCAGAATGTGCTGCCCTCCATGGAAGCTGCTTTCGTGGACATCGGACGTGGCCGCAACGCCGTACTGTACGCCGGTGAAGTCAACTGGGATGCGGTGAACCTTGAAGGCCAGCCGCGCCGGATCGAGAACGCCCTGAAATCCGGCGACTCCGTCCTGGTCCAGGTCACCAAGGACCCTGTAGGGCACAAGGGTGCCCGCCTCACCAGCCAGATCTCCCTTCCGGGCCGTTACCTCGTGTACGTACCCGGCGGTTCCATGACCGGCATCTCACGCAAGCTGCCCGACGTCGAACGCAACCGCCTCAAGCGCATCCTGAAGGACCGCTTGCCGGAAAACGCAGGCGTCATTGTCCGCACAGCCGCTGAAGGTGCGTCGGAGGAAGAACTGACGCATGACATCAACCGTCTGCGCGCACAGTGGGAAGGCATTGAAGGGCAGGCCGCTTCCACCAAGGTCCTTGCTCCTGAACTCCTGTACGGCGAGCCGGACCTGACCATCAAGGTAGTTCGTGACGTCTTCAATGAGGACTTCTCCAAGCTGATTGTCTCCGGTGATGACGCCTGGGACACGATCGAGGCTTACGTGACCTACGTTGCCCCTGATCTGGTGGGCCGCCTGGAAAAGTGGACCAAGGACCAGGACATCTTTGCTGCCTGGCGCATCGACGAGCAGATCCACAAGGCCCTGGAACGCAAGGTTTTCCTGCCCTCGGGTGGTTCGCTGGTTATTGACCGGACCGAGGCCATGACCGTGGTGGACGTCAACACCGGCAAGTTCACCGGCAGCGGTGGAAACCTGGAAGAAACGGTCACCAAGAACAACCTTGAAGCAGCCGAGGAAGTGGTTCGCCAGCTGCGTCTGCGCGACATCGGCGGCATTATTGTCATTGACTTCATTGACATGGTCCTCGAATCCAACCGCGACCTCGTACTGCGACGCATGGTGGAGTGCCTGGGCCGGGACCGCACCAAGCACCAGGTGGCCGAAGTAACGTCCCTGGGCCTGGTCCAGATGACACGCAAGCGCATGGGAACCGGCCTTCTGGAGGTCTTCGGTGAGCAGTGCGAGCACTGTGCAGGCCGTGGCGTGGTCACTCACGACGAACCCGTTGAACACCGCCGCGCCAACGTGGTGGCTGCTGAACACCACCGCCCCAACACCGAGGTGCAGCAGCCCGCTGCGCGCACCGAGCGTAAGCGCCGCCGCGGGAAGGGTGGGGGACAGGCTGTTGCTGAAGCGCCCGCACAGGTCCATACAACCTCGTCCGCCCCGGTAGCCACTGCCCCTGCTGTCTCGGCTGAACCGCAGGATTCTGCCCGTCAGGCCAAGGCTGAGGCCACCAGGGCTGCCTTGGCCACCATTGCAGCTGCAGCGCACGCCGCCCACTTGCATGACGACGAAGTTCACCGCGCAGAAGAGCAGGCACGAGCCGCCGGGCAGCACGAGCCAGCTGGCTCCGCATCCGGATCCGCAGTCAGTGGCGAAGCAGCAGAGGCTGCACGCGAGGCGGCAGTTCAGGAAGCAGCTCAGGAAGCAGCTCAGGAAGCAAGGTCCACTCCGGTCCTGCGCTTCGGCGGGGAAGAAGTTGCGCTGCCATTCGTGGAGCACCACGAGGAACCGCAGGCGGCCAAGCCTGCCATGAGCCTGGATCTGCTGGCTGAAGCGTTCTCCCACCTGGGCGCCGCCCCGGAAGCCGCTGCCACCCAGGACTCTGTTGCCACGCCGGAAGCTGCTGCGCCGAAATCTGCTGACACGCGGGAAGCACCTGCTGCAGAGGAGGATCCCCAGGCCTCTTCACCGTCACGGGGTCGTCGCGGCCGCCGTAACCGCAGTGCCAGCAGGGCACAAGGTGCTGCGAATGAAACCAGTGTGGAGCACCATGAGGTGACGGCATCGGATACCCGAGGTTCAGCCCACGAGGCCAAGGCGCCTGCGGAGCCGGCCAAGAAGGTATCCACCGACGAGCCCATCATCCTTGGAGTGGGGGTCCCGGCCTCGGAGCTCTAGTCCGGGGCATACCGCCCACCACGGAACCTCTGAGGGGTCCCGCGCTATCCGGCATTACCAGGTAGCGCGGGGCCCCTTTGCGTTCTCTTCCGTCCTTGGCAGGGGCAGTCCTTCTTCGGCAGAGAGTTCTTCCCGGTCACATCCACGCTTGTATGCACTCCGGTTCCCGCAGCACACTGCTTCCCGGCTAGGCTTGGGGACTGACACGGGGTGCCGGGCGTTGGGCCCGGCTGAGATCCAGACCCGTTGAACCTGTCCGGTTAGCACCGGCGAAGGGATGTCCTCATGACTGCATCATTATCCTCATCCGTGTACCCGTTTGACGGTGCCCGGGAAACACTGTTGGCCCGCCCCATCCCGCGCGTTCTCAGTATTGCCGGCTCGGACCCCTCAGGCGGTGCCGGAATTCAGGCGGACCTGAAGAGCATTGCAGCGCTGGGTGGGTACGGCATGGCCGCCATCACAGCGCTCACGGCACAGAACACTGTGGGAGTCAGCGCCGTCCACGTCCCACCCGCCCCTTTCCTGCGCCAGCAGCTCGATGCCATCAGCGCTGACATCACCCTTGATGCCGTAAAGATCGGGATGCTTGGCGATGCTGCCGTCATTGACCAGGTCCGGAGCTGGCTCCAGGAGGTGCGCCCCGCCGTCGTGGTCCTTGATCCGGTGATGGTGGCCACCAGCGGTGACAGGCTGCTGCGGGAGTCCGCGGAGCAAGCCCTGCGTTCACTGCTGCCTCTGGCCCACCTCATCACGCCCAACCTTCCTGAGCTGGCCATGTTGCTGGGGGAGCCTGAGGCGGAGGACTGGGCTGCAGCGCTGGATCAAGGCAAGCGCCTGGCTGCGGAATATGGAAACACGGTATTGGTCAAAGGAGGCCATCTGCCGGGCCCGGAATGCCCCGACGCCTTGGTGAACACCACCGGGCTGTTGTCGCGTGACGTGATAGAGGTTTCAGGTCCCCGGATTGTGACGCCCAACAGCCACGGGACAGGTTGTTCGCTGTCTTCGGCCTTGGCGACGGTCCAAGCCCGCACCGGTGACTGGGAAGCTTCATTGCGGGAGGTGAAACCTTGGCTGCTGGGAGCATTGACAGCCTCGGAATACCTGCGGGTGGGTCAAGGGAACGGACCCGTTCATCATTTTCACCACCTCCGGCAAGCGGCCTCGCCTGGGGCCTTTGCTGCAAAGCTGTGGAATGCCGCTGCACCGGAACTCGAATCAATCTACGGGCTCGAATTTATTCAGCAGCTTCAGTCCGGCGAGCTCCCGGAACGTGATTTCAATTACTATCTCGCCCAGGATGCGATCTATCTCAACGGATACTCGAGGGTCTTGGCGCGTGCCGGTGCGCTTGCTCCCACGGAAGAAGAGCAATTGTTCTGGGCCAGGGCTTCCCAGCAGTGCCTGGAAGTTGAGTCGGAGTTGCACAGAAACTGGTTGAGCACCCGCCCTGTGCCAACAGGCACGGGGCCGGTTACCAAGTCTTATGTGGACCACTTGCTGGCGACCTCTGCTTCAGGCAGTTACGCGGTGGTCCTCGCAGCGATCCTGCCCTGCTACTGGTTGTACGCGGAGGTCGGTCAGCAGTTGCATGGCGCCTATGTTGAGGCGGGCGCCCCCGCGGACCACTCGTATGCCGAGTGGTTGAAGACCTACGCCGACCCGGACTTCGCTGCGGCAACGCGAAAAGCGATCAATCTCACGGACGCTGCGGCGATTGCGGCTTCTGATGCCGAGAAGGTGGCCATGATGGAGGCTTTCACCCAGTCCTGCCGCTACGAGACCGCATTCTTTGACGCTCCCAGGCTGTTTGTCTGACGTCGCCAGAGGAACGGTTCAGCAGGCCTCCTCTGCGGAGTTTCCAGAGCAGTTTCAGGGTGATTGTTGGGACACGTCAGCGCGTCGCCGGCCGAATCGCGTTAATCTGGCCCAAACACTGTAGGCTGTATGGGCACGGTGCCGGGAGAGTCCGTTACAACTAGTGATGCAAGTCACGAGGTAGCCTCCGGACCCGGCCTCATTTGCAGCTGAAGGTCAAACTAGCGTAATCTTGATCTTCGGTGCTTACGCCAACACTTGGGTTATGCCCCTTGGAATTGTTCATGGGATGACTCGCGGACTTCGATCAGAAGTCCACGGCGTTGAGGCACAGCGCGAACCAGGCCTGATTCCGGTTCAAGGTTCCGCACGCAAATTTTGTAATAAACGTCGAGAGAAGTGAGTACCCAAGTGGTGTACGCGATTGTCCGCGCAGGCGGCCGCCAAGAAAAAGTTTCCGTTGGAGACTACGTAACGCTGAACCGCGTCCCCGGTGGAGCCGGTAGCACGCTTGAGCTGCCCGCATTGCTCCTGGTTGACGGCGAGAAGGTCACCTCCGCAGCTGCGGAACTGGCCAACGTCAAGGTCACGGCTGAGATCCTCGAGGACCTCCGTGGTCCGAAGATCGTCATCCAGAAGTTCAAGAACAAGACCGGCTACCGGAAGCGTCAGGGTCACCGTCAGGAACTGACCAAGATCAAGATCACCAGCATCGCGTAACTTTCGTTACCGCTGTTCAGGTTTTTCAGTTTCCCCAGAAATTTAGAGGCAGGCATTTCACATGGCACACAAAAAAGGCGCGAGTTCCACTCGCAACGGTCGTGACTCCAACGCTCAGTACCTGGGCGTCAAGCGTTTCGGTGGTCAGGTAGTTTCCGCTGGCGAGATCATCGTTCGCCAGCGTGGGACCCACTTCCACCCCGGTGCAGGCGTCGGTCGCGGTGGCGACGACACCCTGTTCGCACTGCAGGCCGGTGCGGTTGAGTTTGGTACTCGCCGCGGCCGTCGCGTAGTGAACATTGTTGCTGCTGCAGCTGCAGAGTAACAACAAGTTCTGAACCGGTGGAGCGGGCCAAACGGCCCGCTCCACCGTTCTTTTAACCGCATTACAATCGACTAGGGCGCTTTAGCGCACTGGTTTTTGCAACAGCGCTGGCAACAGCAACAAACGCTGGAAGACAGCAACTGAGGAGATCCACGTGGCGAGCTTTGTAGACCGGGTAGTCCTGCACGTATCCGGCGGAACCGGCGGCCACGGCTGTGTCTCTGTGAAGCGGGAAAAGTTCAAGCCCCTCGGTGGACCTGACGGCGGCAACGGCGGCAACGGTGGAGATGTCATTCTCCGGGTCTCGGCCCAAACCACCACCCTGCTGGATTACCATCACGCTCCCCACCGGCACGCCACCAATGGCGGGCCCGGCATGGGTGACTGGCGCGGTGGCAAGAACGGTGAAACGCTGATTCTTCCCGTGCCCGATGGCACCGTGGTCAAGACCAAGGACGGCGAAGTCCTGGCTGACCTTGTTGGCGAGGGCACTGAGTACGTTGCAGCCGCCGGCGGCCAAGGCGGCCTGGGCAACGCATCCCTTTCATCCCAGAAGCGCCGGGCTCCCGGCTTTGCATTGCTGGGAATCGAAGGTGAATCCAGTGACATCGTCCTGGAACTGAAGTCCATCGCAGATATTGCCCTTGTTGGCTTCCCCTCCGCCGGCAAGTCAAGCCTCATCGCGGCAATGTCTGCTGCCCGGCCCAAGATTGCCGATTACCCCTTCACCACCCTCATTCCCAACCTCGGCGTAGTGCAGGCGGGCGAGGTCCGCTTCACCATTGCCGATGTTCCCGGCCTGATCGAAGGCGCCAGTGAGGGCAAGGGCCTGGGCCACAACTTCCTGCGTCACGTGGAACGCTGTGCTGCACTGGTTCACGTCCTTGACTGCGGAACCCTTGAATCAGACCGCGATCCCCTTTCGGACCTCGCCATCATTGAGGCTGAACTGGAGAAGTACGCAGTGGATATGAGCTACGCCGGTGTTGACGGCGAAGTGGTGCCCCTGAATGAGCGTCCCAAGCTGGTAGTGCTCAACAAGGTGGACCTTCCCGACGGCAAGGACATGGCCGAGTTTGTCCGCCCGGACCTCGAGGCCCGCGGCTACCGCGTCTTTGAAGTATCGGCAACGAGCCACGAAGGTTTGCGCCAGCTTGGCTTTGCCATGGCGGAAATTGTCCAGGCGGCACGGGATGCCGTTAAGACGGCACCGCCGAAGGTTGCACCTCCGGTGCTGCGTCCCCGGGCTGTCAATGAGTCCGGCTTCAAGATCCGCCGCGAGGAGAAGAACCTCGAGCCACTGTTCCGCGTCCTGGGCGAGAAGCCGGTGCGGTGGGTGAAGCAGACTGACTTCACCAACGAGGAAGCCATTGGCTACCTTGCGGACCGCCTTGCCAAGCTTGGTGTGGAGACCGAGCTCTTCAAGGTTGGGGCAAAGCCCGGCGACACCGTGGTTATTGGTGAGGACGACGGCGTGGTGTTCGATTGGGAGCCCACCATGATGGCCGGCGCCGAACTCCTTGCAACGCCCCGCGGTACTGACATTCGCGTGGCGGACATCGGTGACCGCCCCACGCGTTCACAGAAGCGCGATGAGCAGATCGAGCGGCGCGAAGCCAAGGCTGCTGCACGGGCAGAGCTTGAAGCCGAGCGCAAGGCGGGTATCTGGACTGAGTCTGTCAGTGGTCGCCGCGCCCAGGCTGTGAAGGAAAGCCACTTGGATTCCGGTGATGACGACTAGGACCATCGACGCTCCGGACACAGCTGAAGACTTTGAACGCCAGGCCCTTGCCACCGCCAAGCGGATTGTTGTCAAAGTAGGCTCGTCCTCGCTGACAAGCATCAAGGGCGGCATCTCCGAGAAGTCCCTCACAGGGCTCGTCAACGCACTGGCAGAAAAACGCAATGCGGGCACTGAAATCATCCTGGTGTCCTCCGGCGCCATTGCGGCCGGCCTCGCCCCCTTGGGCCTGGCCAAAAGGCCCAAGGACCTGGCCACTCAGCAAGCTGCCGCCAGCGTGGGGCAGGGGCTCCTGATGGCCCGTTATACGCAGGCCTTCAGCGCCCACGGTGTAACCGTCAGCCAGGTTCTGCTGACGGCCGATGACCTGATGCGCCGTACGCAACACACCAATGCCTTCCGCGCCCTGGACAGGCTGCTGAACCTCGGCGTGGTGCCGGTAGTCAATGAGAATGACACCGTGGCCACGCATGAGATCCGCTTTGGGGACAACGATCGCCTGGCTGCCCTGGTGGCCCACTTGGTCCGCGCCGATGCGCTGGTGCTGCTCTCCGACGTCGACGCCCTGTACGACGGTCCGCCGTCCCAAGGCGCTCAACGCATTCCGCTGGTCCGTGGTCCGCAGGACCTTGAAGACGTGACCATTGGCAAGGCGGGTAAGGCCGGGGTAGGAACCGGCGGAATGATGACCAAGGTGGAGGCGGCGTCCATTGCCGCCGGCTCGGGAATCCATGCCCTTGTCACCTCCACAGCCAACGCCGCCGCGGCTTTGGCGGGCGAGGATGTGGGAACCTGGTTCGCCGTAAACGGCAACCGCAAGCCTGTCCGGCTGCTGTGGTTGGCGCACCTGGCCACGGTCCAGGGCCGGCTGATGCTCGACGACGGCGCCGTGAAAGCCGTGCGGGACCGGCACAGGTCACTGCTTCCCGCAGGCATAACGGAGATCAGTGGTGACTTCGAAGCCGGGGATCCTGTTGAGGTGGTAGCCCATGACGGGACCGTCCTGGCGCGAGGCCTGGTGAACTATTCTTCCGAAGAACTCCCGCGCATGCTGGGCCGAACCACCCAGGAGCTCGGGCAGGCCATGGGACGTGGCTATGACCGCGAAGTTGTTCATGTTGACGACCTGGTGCTCCTGAGAACCCCGCGCTCATCTAAACTTGGAGCATGACTGAAGCACTGACCCCCGAAGCCCTTGTGATCTCCGACGTTTCCGGTACTTCCGGCCAGACGCCGGAGAACCCTGCGGCAGGTGCAGTGCCGTTGTCACCGGAAGATCTCCAGGCTGCCGTCCATGCCACTGCCGACCGCTCTCGCAAGGCCGCCCGCCGTATGGCACAGGCAAATCGTGCATGGAAAGACCGTGCCCTTCGTGCCATCGGAGCCAGCCTGACGGAGAACCAAAAGCACATCCTTGACGCCAACTCCAAAGACGTGGCAATGGGCCGCGCCAACGGCACTTCCGCGGCACTCCTGGACCGCCTGACCTTGACGCCTGCCCGTATTGAGGGACTGGTGGCTGCCTTGGAGAACCTGGCAGGTTTGCCCGATCCCGTGGGTAACGTGGTCCGTGGCCAGACACTTCCCAACGGATTGCGCTTGCGTCAGGTGAACGTCCCCATGGGTGTTGTGGCGGCTATTTACGAGGCCCGCCCCAACGTTACGGTGGACATCGCCGGCTTGGCTCTCAAGAGCGGCAATGCAGTTATTCTTCGCGGGGGCTCCGCTGCGGCCAACACTAACGAGGCATTGGTAAGGATCCTCCGGGAGGCATTGGATTCGGTGGGCCTGCCCGCCGACGCCGTGCAGACCGTGGACCAGTTTGGCCGCGAAGGGGCCAATGTACTGATGCGGGCCCGCGGCCGGGTGGACGTCCTGATTCCGCGTGGAGGCAGGGACCTCATTCAAACTGTGGTCACCAACTCTGCTGTGCCGGTCATTGAAACCGGCGAGGGCAATGTCCACATCTTCATCGATGAATCGGCCAACGAAGAAATGGCCGTGGAGATTCTCCTCAACGCCAAGACGCAGCGTCCCAGCGTTTGCAACACGGTAGAGACGCTGCTGGTGCACTCGGGCACCACAGTACTTCCTGCTGTTGCCAAAGCACTGCGTTCCGCCGGGGTCACGCTCCATGTTGACGGGCGGATTGCCGCTGCCCTGGGCGAGGACATTGAAACCGTTCCTGCAGATGACGAGGACTGGGCCACCGAATACATGGACCTTGATCTCGCCGTTGCCATGGTGGACAGCCTTGACGAGGCCGTTAACCACATCCGTACCTGGACCACCGGACATACCGAAGCGATTCTCACCAACAACCTGGCCAACGCCGAGAAATTCATTGCGGAAGTGGATTCTGCGGCCGTGATCGTCAACGCGTCCACCCGGTTCACCGACGGCGGCGAGCTTGGCCTCGGTGCCGAGGTAGGTATTTCCACCCAAAAGTTGCATGCCCGGGGTCCCATGGGCCTCACGGAGCTGACCACCACCAAGTGGATCGTCCAGGGCGAGGGCCAGATCCGCGCGTAGCAACGCGGTAACATAGAACAGAAGTCCGGAACGGCGGGGAGTCCCGCCGTCGAAAATCCTTTGAGAACCAACTAGGGGAGAAGATGCTGTTTCAGCAGATCGCCACGTCCATTGCCGCGCAAACTGAAGGCGGCCACGAGGAACTCGCTCCGTTGTGGGCAGAGCCGTGGGTCTTCGGCGTCGTGATGTTCGCCCTCATGCTGGTTCTCTTGTTCGTGACTCTTTCCTACACCAACCTTGGCAACCGCCATGAGGCTGTGGAAGAGCACGCTGATCCGCACCGCCAGCACCCGAACAAGCACACCCACGGCCAAGGCCACTAACATTATCGCCGCAACACCGCGTGGGGAGGCGGGGCGCAGGCTCCGGCTGGGCGTGATGGGTGGAACGTTCGATCCCATCCATCACGGCCACCTTGTTGCTGCCAGTGAAGTGGCAGCAAAGTTCGGTTTGGACGAAGTAGTCTTCGTGCCAACAGGCCAGCCGTGGCAGAAGTCGCACAAGCTGGTCAGCAGGCCCGAGCACCGCTATCTGATGACGGTCATCGCCACAGCTTCCAACCCCCGGTTCACAGTGAGCCGGGTTGATGTTGATCGTCCGGGGCCCACGTTTACCATTGACACCCTCCGGGACCTCCGTGCAGAGCGTCCTGACGCCGACCTTTTCTTCATCACCGGCGCAGACGCCCTGGCTCAGATCCTCTCGTGGAAGGATGTTGACGAGCTGTGGTCTTTGGCCCATTTCGTCGGCGTCACCCGTCCGGGTCATGAGCTTCATGACATGGGCCGGGACGACGTCAGCCTGTTGGAAGTCCCTGCCATGGCGATCTCCTCCACGGATTGCAGGACCCGAGTGGGCGCCGGGAACCCTGTCTGGTATCTCGTACCTGACGGAGTGGTCCAGTACATTGCAAAGTACGGACTGTACTCAGCGCCTTCCAACGCAGCGGATCTGACACCCGTACTTTCCGGATCAGACGACCAAGCACGTACTGAATGAGTTTTGAATGAGCAGCCAGGACCAGCGACCCATCCGCAGCAGGCGTGAGCTTCGGCGTGCCCGTGAACAGCAATCCACCGATGGTCAACCCACTGTTCAGCAAGTGGGTATTTCCGCGCCGGCGGACGTAGAGAATCCTTTTCATCCCGAACGTCCCAACGGCCGCAATCGCCGCGCCGCCGATGTTCCGGTAGACGGTGTGGGACCGGCAGCGCAGGAGCGGTCCTCGCAAATCCGGGCGCGGGATCGTGCTGCTCTGCGCACCATCAAGGAGCTGGCTGACAAGGAGGAGCAACTCTCTGGCGGGGGACCACCCACGCGTCGCCAGCTGCGTTTGCAGCAACTTCAGGCTGAAGTTGCCACCTCCATGAATCCGATTGTTCCTGCGCCGGAAGCCGCAAAGGACGCAGGCCAGGGGCAAGCAGCCGTGCTTTCCCAGCCCAAGCCCCCGGCCGCTCAGCCAGCTGCCAAGCCTGCAGACCCGAAGGCTCCGGGCGCGCCCTCAGCCGCAAAGGATGCGGACGGAAGCACCAAGGCCCCCGCGGAATCTGAAATGTCCGTGGAGCAGGCGCTTGCGGTCAGGCAACTGATCGCTGCCCAAGTGGAAAACCAGACGGCCAAGCTGGAACACATTGCCGAGCAGGATCCATTGGCCGTGGACCCTGATGTTCTTGCCCAGCAGATTGCCCTGGCCGAGCGGGCAGCCGTCCTGAACAAGCGTGCTGCTGCCAAGCAGAAACTTGCTGAGAAGACTCAAGCTGATTCCGGAAAGAGCCCCTCTGATCCTGGAAAGAGCACCTCTGATTCGGGGAAGAGCGCTCAAGGCTCTGCGGGTAACGGCAAGTCTCCGGCAGCAACGGCCGGTCCGTCCACTGCCAATAATCTTGCAATGGTGACTCCGTTGGAGTTCGTCAAGATGCCAGGCATTGAGCGGCCCGTCATGAAGCGTCCCAGCACCACTTTTGTTCCGCTGATTACGTCCGCCGGGCCCAAGGTTGACGCCGGGCAACCTCCGGCTAAAAAGGCGGGTCCGCGTGGCCGCTCCGGTGTTCTTGCCCGTGCGGAAGCGGTAGCGAAGTCGGCCCGGAAACGCCCGGAGCCTGTTGGGGAGGCAAGCGAAGAATCGCAGCGCCCACCTGTTTCGGCCAGCGCTGCGTATGGCCTGGATCCGTTGGACGCCAACACGGCCGGCCTGGCCCGGGCGCAACGAACCAGGATGTTGCAGTACGGCGTCCTGGCGTTGGGCATCGTTGCCCTCATCATCGGCATCATCATGATCACCAGCGGTTAGTTCCGCTGAAACATTAATAGCGCTGAAACCTCAATTGCGTTGGACCCTCAATAGCGTCGGAGCAATGGCTCAGGCCAAACAAAGGCTCAGCCAAACACAGGCCCATTGGCCACAACAAGGAGTACCCCGTGTCTGCACATGAACAATCCATCACCCTTGCCCGTCACGCTGCGCGTGCCGCGGCCGAGAAGCTCGCCGAGGACATTGTGGCCTTGGACGTCAGCGAGCGTTTGGCGCTCACTGACGTCTTCCTGATTGCATCGGCTCCCACCGAGCGTCAGGTCAATGCCATTGTGGACGGCATTGAAGAAGAACTGATGAAGCAGGACCTGCGTCCTGTGCGCCGTGAGGGACGTTCGGAGGGTCGCTGGGTGCTCTTGGACTACGCGGACATTGTGATCCACGTCCAGCACTCCGAGGATCGCGTGTTCTATGCCCTGGAGAGGCTCTGGAAGGACTGCCCCGTGGTGGACCTGGAACTGGGTGATGACGCTTCTGCCAAGGCTGTTGCCGCGGACGAAACCGAGCACTAGGAACCAGTGAGCCGAAATATGTCCGATTTGGAATTTTCGGAAATGCTGTTCTAAGATATTTGAGTTGCTTCGGCGCGGATAGCCGAAAAGCTGAACGCGAAGCAGCAAGAATATGGGGCTGTGGCGCAGCTGGTAGCGCACCTGCATGGCATGCAGGGGGTCAGGGGTTCGAGTCCCCTCAGCTCCACCATTGGATCCTGTCTTGTTCAAGAATTTATGAACAGGACAGGATCTTTTTTTGTCGCAGTAACTTCTTTGTCGCAGTATCTTCGTGCGATCCCTTGCGGAAGCTGCCGGAAGAAGTCCGGCTAGCTCCTTAGTGCAGGGCGCAAGGCTGGCAGCAGGAATTCCCACATCTGCTCGATCCTCAGCAGGACGTCTGCGCGTGATGTCAGGACGTCGGACACCAACTGAACCCCCGTGAAGGACGCAACCAGGTATCTGGCAAAAGCTGAAGCGTCCAGGTCGGCACGGATGGAGCCATCGAGGACCGCTTGGCGGAGCAGTTCCTCGGTTGTGTTGATCCAGTCCTGATAGGGGCCAGAGACGTCAGCGTCGAAAGCTGAGGCTTCAAAGGTAAGGCGGATGCCACCTTGGACTACCGGTTCTTCAAGGAGCTGTTGGCCGAACATTCTGCAGAGTCCAAGGAGTTTTTCCAGTGCGGGTGCCTCTGAGGACAGTATCTTCGCGCCCGCTGCCAGGACCGTTGCGTGTTGCTCCTCAATGACGGCCAACGCAAGTTCACGCTTTGAGGTGAAGTGGAAGTAGAGCGCACCTTTGGTCACGCCTGCACGCTTGGTGATGTCGGTAAGGCTGGCGTTCCCGTATCCGATTTCGGCGAAAACCCGGGCGGCGCCTTCGATGACGGAGAGCCGGGTGTCTTTCGCGCGTTGTTGCATCGGTGCTGGTTGGCCTCTCAGGTGAGTCGGGAGACGGAGGTGTGGGCCGCCGTCGGGACTCCACAACGCTACCACCGGGCGGCCTGAGGGATCACGGAAAGTTAAACCGACTGAACGGTTTGGTTTTGTGTGAAAGTGATCCTAGACTTCAGGGGAGTCGCGATGCTTTTGTGTGACTTCGGCGCAGCTGGTTTTGGGCGCAGCTGGTTTTGGGGGGAGGTGCGGCGGAGTAATCCGTCGCACCTCGGCTGCGGCCGTCGTCAGCAGGACGGCCGGGCGGGGTGATGCAGCTCATGTTCCGACGATTTCGCTTCTCACGTGATTGTGGTTAGTATTGACGAGTTGCTTCGGCGGGAAGAGAAATCACACCGTCTGCAGGCAATGGTTTTCCAGTAACATCCGGGGCTGTGGCGCAGCTGGTAGCGCACCTGCATGGCATGCAGGGGGTCAGGGGTTCGAGTCCCCTCAGCTCCACTTTGGTTGAAAGACCCCGCTCATTGAGCGGGGTCTTTTTCATGTCGTTCTTGAGGAATCGGGACTACTGGGTGGGCCGTGCGAATTCCGCGCCGCTGACAAACTCCACGCCTTGGAAGGGTTGATCGCCTACCACGCGGGCGTTGTGGCCCGGCGGGATGCTGTAGGAATCCCCGGCTGAAATGGTGATCTTGCCGCCGTCGTTGGTTTCTACTTCCAGGCTTCCCGCAACGCAGAATCCCACATGGCTCAGCTCGCAGGAGTCGGTGCCAACAACGGGTTTGACGCAGTCGGCCCAGGTCCAGCCCGGTTCAAACGTCATACGGCCAATTGTGTACTCTCCCACAGTGACGAGGTCCAGCACCGTCTTGTCGGGGCGCCGCGTTTCATCGGGAGAGTTGTGGGACTTTACTTCAAGGTTCGTGACAACATTGACACTCATGGCTTCTCACAGAGGCAGGGGAGCCTGATGATGGGTGGATCCCGGCACCTGGCTCCAAGGGGTCGCCGTGACCTGTGCCTGCCTCCTTTGGGGGCTCGCCAGCCAAAGGGAACGCAGGTGTTTGCGTCGTGCAAGAACAAGGTTCCTCCCAAGCCACCCTAAAGTCGAGACATTGAGCATGAAAGTGAGAACCGCACCGTGACGGCAATGGAAGTTGAAGCGCTCCTGAATGGTTTGAGCAGGCTTCCGGACGTCCAAGCGGACAATCTGCACGCCTTTGACGCCACGGACAGGCTTCTGCTCCAAACGGCTGCTGATCTGCTGGGTCCCGACACCAACGTGGCGGTCATTGGGGACCGATACGGTGCCCTGACCTTGGGGGCTTTGGCTGGGCTCGGCGTGGGCCAGGTACGGGTAAACCAGGACCTTTTTACCGGCAGGCTTGCGCTGAGACGCAATGCCGCGTCTGCCGGCTTGGAAGGCCGCTTCACCGAGCATCAACTGGACCGCGAGTTGCTGCACGACGCCGGCCTGGTGCTCCTTCAGTTACCGAAGTCGCTGGCTGAGTTGGATGAAATCGCCGACGCCGTTGCAAGGTTTGCGGCCCCGCATGCGGTCCTGTTGGCCGGGGGTCGCGTCAAGCACATGTCCCTTGGCATGAACGCTGTCCTGGAACGTTACTTCTCCTCAGTCCAGCCGCAACTTGCCCGTCAGAAGTCCAGGGTCATTGTTTCGCGGGATCCCAAAGAGGCACCGGCTGAGCTCCCTTTTCCGGTGGTGGAGTCCTTGCCTGAGTTGGGAATCACGGTCTGTGCCCATGGTGCTGCTTTCTCAGGGGCACGCCTGGACATTGGTACGCGCTATTTGCTGACCTTCATGGATCGCATGCCGGCCGCGCGGCAGGCTGTAGACCTCGGCTGCGGAACCGGTATTCTCGCCACGATGTACGCACTTGGCAACCCGGATGCCCGCGTGGTGGCTACTGACCAATCCGCAGCAGCTGTGGCTTCGGCCAAGGCTACAGCGGCGGCAAACGGGCTGGAAGGGAGGGTGGAGGTGATCCACGATGACGCCATGTCCACTTTTGACTCCGGCAGCGCTGAGCTCATCCTGCTGAACCCGCCGTTCCACCTGGGCGCAAGTGTTCACGCGGGCGCTGCGCTGAAGCTGTTTCAGGCAGCCGCCCGGGTCCTGGCCCCGGGTGGAGAGCTGTGGACGGTCTATAACAGCCACTTGCAGTATCGGGCTGCTCTTGAACGGCACATCGGGCCGACGGTCGAGGAAGGCCGGAATCCCAAGTTCACGGTAACCCGCAGCCGGAAGATCTGAGCCGGGCCCCCTATGGCGTTCCGGAGGCAGTTGGCAGGAATTCAACGGCATTGTTATCAAGCCCTGATGCCGGTGCCCGCGTGTGCTCATATCCGTAACGGCGGCGGTATCGTACGATTCAGACAAAGACCAACTTCGACGAACTTCATCCCAATGACGAGGGGCATCAGTGACTGAGATCCGGCAGCCGACACCTAGGCGCGGAACCAACCTTCCCCGTATGGGGGACTTCAATCTAACCGTCATTCTGGAGGCGATCCGCCGCTCTTCCGGTGGGCTCAGCCGCGTTGAGTTGGCCCAGATCGTTGGGCTGTCCCCGCAGACGATTTCGAACATTTCCAGGCGCCTGCTGGATCAGCAACTGATTGTGGAGGCAGGAAAGGAAGGCTCAGGGCCCGGGAAGCCCAGAACCATCCTGCGCCTGAACCCGGCCGGCATGTACGCTGTGGGCGTTCACCTGGACCCGGCAGTCATCACCTTCGTTGTCCTGGACCTGCTGGGCGAGGTGGTCAAGCATTCGCGGATGGCCACTCCCGCCGGTGATCCTGCCGGGGTGATTACCAGCATCGCCGAACAGATCAACATCCTGATCGAGGACTCGGGGGTGGACGCCTCCAAGATCGCCGGCCTGGGCGTAGCCGTGCCCGGTCCGATCGACCTCGATGAAGGTTCTGTAGTGGAGCCGCCGCTGCTGACACGCTGGAACCGCGTGCGCATCAGGGAGGCCCTGGCTGAAGCCACCGGCATGGAAACGCTGGTGGATAAAGATGTGACCAGTGCCGCTGTTGCCGAGACGTGGGCTGGCGGTGCCAGCGGTGCTGGCAGCTTCGTGTTCATGTACATGGGTACCGGCATCGGTTGTGGCATTGTCCTCAATGATGAAGTAGTCCGCGGGACCTCGGGCAACGCCGGGGAAATCGGCCACATTGTGGTGGACCCCAATGGTCCCCAATGTGACTGTGGGTTGTATGGCTGCGTGAAGTCTTCATGCATCCCGCAGGCGCTCGTGGCAGAAGCCGAAGCCGCCGGTGTCCTGGAAGGGCACAGGGGAGGGGCGGACGGCCCGGAGGTTCAGGAACGGTACGCCCAGTTGTGCGACGCCGCCGACGCCGGAGACAGCAAGGCAATTGCGATTCTGGACAAGTCCGCAACCTTGGTGGCCCGTGCCGTTTCCATAGTGACCAACACCCTTGACGTTGAACGCGTGGTCTTCGGAGGCCCGTTCTGGGGGCGGATGTCGCCGTACTTCATGGAGCGTGTGCCTGAGGTGTTGGATAAGAACAACGCGGCCCGCATGATCCACGATCTCGAAGTTGTGGGTTCCGGCGTGGGTGAAGATGTTGGCGCCATTGGTGCTGCCTGCTTGGTCTTGGAGCACATGTTGGCACCACGGGCGCAAAGGCTCCTGCTGGAAGGCTAGTTGGAGGCAGGATAACTGAATAACCATAGGGCTCGGCCACGTCGCAGGTGTGTCACGGTGAAGCATGGGGGCTGTAGCCACGATCGACTGAATGGAGCACCATGCGCCGCCCAGTGATTTATGCACCGGTGAAGTTCGCCGCCGCACTTGTTACCGTCGCTGCCGTCCTGACGGCAGCGACGTCCTGTTCGCCTACGCCTGAGGCTGCAGCGGGCAAGACCCTGAAGATTCTCTACCAGAAGACCGATTCGTTCACTGCCTTGGACACGGTCATGCAGGATGCCAAAAAGGAATTCGAGGCCTCCAACGCCGGCGTCACTGTGGACCTCCAGCCCATCCAGGCCAATGACGACGATTACGGGACCAAGCTTGCCTTGGCTCAGCGCTCAGCTGACACGGCGCCGGACGTCTTTTATGAGGACACGTTCAAGGTCCGTTCCGACGTCGACGCCGGATACTTGCTGAAGTTGGACCCGTACCTCGAGAAATGGGATGACTGGGACGCGTTCAACGAGGCGGCCAAGGAAGCCGGCCGTGCGGACGACGGCGGAATTTACGCCGTTCCCCTGGGCACCGATACCCGGGCCATTTGGTACAACAAGACTGTTCTGCAGAAAGCTGGCATACCGGTTCCCTGGCAGCCGAAAACCTGGGATGAGATCCTCACTGCCGCCCGTGCCATGAAGGCTGCGGATCCCAATGTCATCCCTTTCAATATGTATGCAGGTAAGGGCACCGGCGAAGGCACGGTCATGCAGAGTTTCTACGAGCTGCTTTACGGCACTGACAGCAGCTTGTATGACACGGGGGAAAAGAAATGGGTGGTGGGGTCCCAAGGGTTCACCGATTCCCTGGCGTTCTTGAAAACCCTTTATGAAGAGAAACTCGCCGTGAGTCCTGCCGAAGCCTTGGATGCCAACGTGTGGAAAAAGGTTTTTGGCGAGTGGTTCCCGCAAGGAAAACTTGGCGCAACCGTGGAGGGTTCCTATACGCCGTCGTTCTGGCAGAAGGGCGGCGCTTACGAGTGGGCCGGCTATGAACAGGACATGGGCGTAGCAATGTTCCCCACGCAGAAGGGACAGGATCCCGGTGGCGTGAGTATGTCCGGGGGCTGGACACTGGCTGTGGGGGCGAACACCAGGAACCCTGAACTGGCTTTCAGCTTCCTCACCACGGCGTTGAACAAAAAGAATGCGCTGGCCTACGACGTCAGTAATTCCCAGATTGCTGTTCGGACCGATGTGGCCTCGGAACCTGAGTACTTGGCGGCCAACCCGTTTGTAAAGGACGTTTCCGATTTGGTGAAGGTGACGCATTACAGGCCTGCGACAGCTGACTACCCGCGGATTTCCATGGCTGTACAGGTAGCTACGGAGTCGGTCATCACGGGTAAGCAAAGTCCTGAGGAAGCAGCGGCTGAATATGATGCCACCGTCCGGAAACTGGTAGGTGAGGACAAGGTCCTGGAGAGATGAGAATTCGCCGCTTTGTGCGGTTGCTCCCGGTAGTTCCGTCCGTTCTTCTGCTGTTGGCGTTCCTGATGGCTCCTGTTGTGTGGTCCTTTTATGCCTCGTTCACGGACGCCGCATTGTCCGGGAAGGCAGCGAGGAATCCACAGTGGGTGGGGGTGGACAATTATGTCCGGATGTTCAGCGATGATTCCTTTCCGTTTGATGCCTGGCTCACGGTGGTGTTCGTCGCCGCCTCGGCCGTGGTGGGCCAGAATGTGTTGGGCTTGCTCATTGCCTTGCTGATGACGCGTTCCCGGAAAGCGGTGGCATCGTGGGTGGGGACTGCTGTTGTTGCGGCCTGGGTGCTTCCGGAGATTGTGGCTGCGTTTGCCGCGTACGCCTACTTCAACAGGGACGGGACGCTGAACCAGATTCTGGGTGCCCTTGGAGGCGAGGGTGCGGACTGGTTGTACTCGTTTCCGTTGCTGGCGATCATCCTGGCCAATACGTGGCGCGGAACTGCCTTCTCCATGTTGGTCTACCGCGCGGCGTTGGCTGACGTCCCCCGGGATGTGTCAGAAGCGGCCCTCATGGATGGTGCGCGGGGGTGGCAGCGGCTCACCTTCATCACCCTTCCTTTGATCCGCAGCAGCATTGCCACCAACCTGATGCTGATTACCCTTCAGACGTTGGCCGTGTTCACCCTCATATGGGTGATGACTGCTGGTGGTCCTGCCAATGCCAGCACTACGTTGCCGGTGTTGGCCTACCAGGAGGCGTTCAAGTTCGGTGATATTGGCTACGGCACGGCTGTGGCGTCGGTGCTGATCCTGCTGGGTATGGTGTTTGGCGCCATTTATGTCCGGCTCCTCAGGGAGCAAAAGACATGACTACAAGGGCGAAGCTGGGTGCCAACATCGCTTTGGTGGTGATAGGGGTGTGCTTTGTTGCGCCTTTGCTGTGGTTGCTGTTGGCTGCCGTGGATCCCCAAGCCGGTTATCAGACGAAGGTTCCGGTGGCGCCCTCCCTGGAGAATTTCCGTGCTGTGATGACTCCCGAGTTGTTGTTCCAGCCCTTGGCCAACAGTTTGATGTTGTCGGCGGGTACGGCCGTGGTCAACGTCCTGGCTGCCGTGCTTGCGGCCTACCCGTTGTCCAGGTATCAGTCGCGGTTCAATAAGCCGTTCATGTATACGGTGCTGTTTGGGACCTCGTTGCCGGTGACGGCCATCATGGTGCCGGTCTACGGTTTGTTTGTGCAGTTGCAGTTTTTGGATTCCATGGCGGCCACTGTCTTTTTCATGGCTACTACCACTTTGCCCATGGCGATATGGATGACCAAGAACTTCATGGACTCGGTCCCTCTTGAGCTGGAGGAAGCGGCGTGGGTGGACGGGGCATCTGCCATGGCGGCGCTGAGGACAGTGGTGTTGCCGCTGATGAGGCAGGGCTTGGGGGTGGTGTTCATCTTTGTTTTCATCCAGGCGTGGGGGAACTTCTTTGTTCCTTTTATCCTGTTGCTGTCCACCGGCAAGCAACCAGCGGCGGTGTCCATTTTCAGTTTCTTCGGCCAGCACGGGGCAATCGCCTACGGCCAGCTGGCCGCGTTCTCCATCCTGTATTCGGTGCCCGTCCTGGTGCTTTATGCGCTGGTATCCCGTGGCATGGGGAATTCGTTTGCCCTCTCCGGGGCCATGAAGGGCTAGCTGTCTTTCAGTCGATGTCCTCCACGATTTCGCCGTAAGGTACGGATTCGTCCAGATGGGCCTGGTGCCCGGTTGGTCCCCTGTTGTAGGTGATGCGGACACCGTGGCGTTGGTCTGCTGCCGATTGAAGCAGGACCGGCCGTACGGCGTCGATCACGTGCTGGTCCTGGGATGCGAGGTAGTTCTGATAGGCGGCTGGTAGCTGGTGCATGGCAAAAGGATAGACCTCCAAAGTCCACATGGGGAGGGGTCCCCATTGCGGCATTTTCACCCGAAGGCTTGGATAGAGTGGCCGTTTGAGAACTACGCCAACGAGGGGACCACGAGTGCAACAGCTCACAGCCATGGCCGGAATCGATGCACCCGATATGGCCCGTGCCCAGCAACTCGTGGGGAGCATTGTCCGGAGCTTCGAAAACAAAGTAGTAGGCCAGGCCAGGCTTCGTGAGACGTTGGTCATTGGGCTGCTGACCGGCGGCCATGTGCTGTTGGAAAGTGTGCCTGGCTTGGCAAAAACCACAGCTGCCCAAGCCATAGCGGAATCGGTGAGTGCGGAGTTCCGCCGCATACAGTGCACGCCGGACCTGCTGCCCAGCGACATCGCGGGTACGCAGATCTTTGACGCCGCCAAGGGTACCTTTGTCACGCAGCTGGGGCCTGTTCACGCCAACATTGTGTTGTTGGATGAGATCAACCGCTCCAGTGCCAAAACGCAAAGTGCCATGCTTGAGGCGATGCAGGAGCGTCAGACGTCCATAGGGGGCGAGTCCTACCCCCTGCCGCAGCCTTTCCTGGTGCTCGCTACCCAAAATCCCATTGAGCAGGAAGGGACGTATCGTCTTCCCGAAGCACAAATGGACAGGTTCATGCTCAAGGATGTCCTGGACTATCCGAGTCCGGCGGAGGAAGCGGAAGTTATTCGCCGGATTGATGCCGGCGTCTTCAGCCCGGACCAGAAGCCTCCGGCCGCCGCGTCCCTTGACGCGGTAGTCCAAGTTCAGGAACTCGTGCGCCGGGTCTACATTGATCCGGCGATCGTCAGGTACATTGTGGGGCTCGCCTACGTCACCCGTAACGCTTCACAGTACTTGGAGCCGCGGCTGGCCAACGTGGTGGAATTCGGGGCCAGCCCGCGGGCAAGCATAGCTTTCAGCCAGGCAGCCCGGGCCATGGCGTTGCTCAAAGGGCGTGACCACGTCATTCCTGAAGACGTCAAGAACCTCGCGCACAGGATCCTGCGGCACCGGATCATTCTGGGATTCGATGCCGTGGTTGAGGGCATCTCCGTGGAAACCGTGATCGATGCCGTGTTGGCGTCCGTGCAGACGCCGTAAAGGGGCCGGCACGTGCCCAGCCTGCTCCGACGCGTCAAGTCCAGGATGTTCATCTTCGCCCACCGCAGGACGCTGTCATTGCTGGACGGGGAGTACGGTTCGGTCTTCAAAGGCCGCAGCCTGGACTTTGATGAACTCCGCGCCTATGTGCCCGGGGATGAGGTCCGCGACATCGACTGGAAAGCTACGGCACGCCACGGATCCCCCCTGGTCAAGCGATATGTGGCAGTTCGCCGGCACGCTGTCCTTCTCCTGGTGGACACCGGCAGGAACATGGCAGCACAAGCATTCTCCGGTGAGAGCAAAAGGGACATTGCCGTCCATGCCGCCGGTGTGCTGGGTTATCTTGCCGCCAGGCACGGTGACGATGTGGGCCTCCTGCACGGCAACGCCACCAACTCCTGGTACCTGCCCCCCCGCAGCGGTGAAGAACATCTGGAGAGGCTGCTGCGCGAAGTGGATGCGAGCGCATCCCTTGAGGGTCCGGTCAGTGGCATCGCCCAACAGCTGGACTACGTGTTGAGATACCTCAAAGGGCGTTTGCTCATTGTTGCCATTGCCGATGAGTTCCTCCCCGATTCCCGCACCGAAAACCTCATGCGGAGGTTGCGCGGCCGGCACGAGGTCCTGTGGCTGACCGTGCGCGACGCCGAACTCGCAGTTCAGGCGGGCCACGAGGGCAGCACGGACGTCCGGACAGGGCAGGCAATACCCCTGGCGCTGGCCATGGATGGGAAAGTACAGGCTGCCTACGCTGAGGCAATGCTGGAACGGGAACAACAGCGGCGGGCGGTATTCCACCGCCTCGGAATTGCCGAGGAACACACAAGCGGCAGTGAAGAGGTCCTGACGTCAGTCTTCGCCCTGCTCGAAAAGCACCGGTCCCGGGCCATCACGCCAAGGCCGTCAACCGTGGGTGGCAGCCATGCAGGATGAAAACGGCTTCTATTCACCCCTGCAATACCAGCCGCAGTGGTTCTGGCTCGGACTGGTGATGGTGCTCCTCGTAGGGCTTTGGTACGCGGCCATCTTCCTGTGGGGCCGCAAGAAGGCACCCGCCAGGCAAAACGCGCCTGCACATCAAGGACCCCATCTGGAGAGGCTCCGAAGCGAATGCCTCCAGGCAATCGACGCCACAGCAGAGGACGCCGACGCCGGCCGCTTGCCAGAGCGCGACGCTCACCAAAAACTCAGTTTCCTCGTCCGCGAATTCGCCGGGACGGCCAAGGGGCTGCCCCTGACTTCGATGACCCTTGAGGAACTCCGCCGACACGAATACAACGGTTTGGCGGCAGGAATCGCCGGTATCTACCCCAGCGAGTTCGCACCCCAGCCAACCCACACCGTCCAGGAATCCGCGGAGGCTGCACGTCAGGTGGTGCGCGCATGGAACTGAGCTACTGGTGGATGCTTCCCCTGGCCGCAGCAGCGGTTAGCATCGCCGCCCTGACTTACCGCCGTCGTCGAACCCCACAGACCAGGCCCATTGCCCACGGTGAGAGGCTCACCGGCCTCCCCGAATACCAGCAGGCCCTCCGCCGGCACCGCGCCCGCTTGATCCTGGCCGTGGCGCTGGGCGCGGTGTTCCTCGCCGCCACCGCCACAGCCGCTGCAAGACCAATCCACCGCACAACCGAGCAACCGGAAATCAGGAACAGGGACATTGTGCTGTGCCTTGATGTGTCCGGCTCCATGACCAGCACAGATGCCGCCGTCACAGCAGTCTTCGAAGACCTCGCCAGGAAATTCGACGGCGAAAGAATCGGGATGGTCATCTTCGACAGCAGCAGCGTACAACTCTTCCCGCTCACCGATGACTACCAGTTCGCCGCCGAACAGCTCGCCCAAGCCAAGGAAGCCCTAAACAGCGGATCAGGGTCCTTCTTTGACGGCACCTGGAACGGTGAGGGCTCCTCACTCATAGGCGACGGGCTGGCCTCCTGCGTACAAAGTTTCCCCGGCACTGAGCCAGGGGAGCGCTCGCGGTCCGTGGTGCTGGCCACGGACAACTTCCTCTCCGGAGAGCCCATCTTCACCCTGGAGCAAGCCGCAGCCCTGGCGGCCGACAAAAAGGTAAAGATTCACGCCCTCAACCCAGGGGACATGGACTACGGGGGGCAAACGGACCAGCCCGGCGCCCTGCTCAAGTCAGCCGCAGAACGAACCGGCGGCACCTACTTCACCTTGGACAGCCCGGACGCCGTACCGGGCATCGTCCAGGAGGTCCAGGACACCGAAGCCACAAGCTACCTCGCAGCGCCACAGGCAGTGGTCTCCGACGCCCCGGACTGGCCATTGGGTGTTGCCCTGCTGGCCGGCACAGGGATGCTGCTGCTCGGATGGCGGCTGGAACCATGACCTTCGCCCCCATTCTTCCCTGGCCCCTCATTGCCCTCGCCTTTCTCACCTTGCTCGGCCTCACCGCGTGGACCCTTGCACCCCGTGGACGAAACCGGGCACAGCGGACCTGGAGGCCTGCAGCACTGCGCAGTGCCGCCGTCGTCCTCCTGCTCCTCGCCGCCTTGCGGCCCGGCTGGTCAGGAGGCCAGGCCCAAACCGGCACCGCAGACCTGGACGTCTTCTTCGTTGTGGACACCAGCACCAGCATGGCCGCAGAAGATTACAGCGGAACAAACACCCGGCTCTCTGGCGTCCAGGAGGACGTCATGACCCTGGCCAAAGAACTCGCCGGAGCCAAATTCTCGCTCATCACCTTCGACAGCAAAGCCACTGTCCGCATGCCCCTGACCCAGGACGCCACAGCACTGCGGACAGCCATGGCCACCCTCCAACCCCAAAACAGCAGATACGCCAAAGGAAGCAGCGTCACCGGTGCGGCGCAGCTGCTGAAGGAAAGGCTGCAAGCCGCCCAACAGCAACACCCCGGCAGACCCGCCCTGGTCTTCTACGCCGGAGACGGGGAAAACACCAGCACCGAAGCTCCGGCACCCATGGACGCCGGCAACGTGGCCGGGGGAGCGGTGCTCGGCTACGGAACAGGCCAAGGCGGCCGAATGAAGGAAAGCACCACCGCGGACGCCGGCTACGTACGGGACAAAACCACGGGCACGCCACAAGACGCCGTCTCACGCATCGACGAGGGCCAGCTACGCTCCATCGCAGACCAGCTCCACGTCCCCTACGCCCACAGGACAGGCACCGCTCCGGCGTCGGACATGCTCAGCCAAGCCCGCCCCAGCGCCATAACCGTAGGAACCCAAAATGGCCCCGGACGCATAGAGCTGTACTGGCTGCTCGCACTGGCCGCGTTCCTCCTGGCAATCCACGAACCCCTGCGGCACTTCACCGCCCTCCAAGCGCTCAGGCCTGCCAGGCAAAAGGAACCCAGCTGATGAAGAACAGCAACGCACGACGACGGCGACGCCGCCTTGCGCTCTGGTCAGCACCACCTGCGCTGCTGGCGCTCGCAGTTGCTGCCAAGCTCCTGAGCGTGGCTGTGCTGGGTACCGCTGCAACGAACTCCTTCGAGGCAGGAGAGCAGGAGGGCGCAGCCCGTGCAGCGGCAGGGTTGCAGATAGTGAACATCCTGGAGCCGCATAAGGGGCTTTTCGCTTCGGGGGATGCCCAGGTGCTTGCCGGCGACTTTGCTGCTGCGCGGAGGGACTTTGAGTCGGCCTTGGCCGCAGGGGCAGGAAATGACGAATGCAAGGTGCGCGTCAACTTGGTGTTGAGCATCGAGAAGCTGGGGGATGAAGCCGGGGAACCGGCCGCCGCGGCACGGTTGTTCAATGAAGCCAAAGCCACAGCAGACGTCGCGCCGCCCCTATGCCACACGGAATCTCCGGCGAACTCAGCCGGGGAGGGCAAGAGCCTGGACGCGGCCGAAGACCGCCTGAAGGGCAAGATTGCCGCGGCTGAGGCCCCGGACCGTCCTTCCACATCCAAGCAGAGTACGCAGCCGCAGCCACCAAACCAGGAGCAACTCCAGCAGCTTCAAGAGAGCGCGCAGCAGGCACAGCGGGAGCGATCCGAGGGCCAGGAGCGCGGCGAGTACCTGCGGGGACCGGACAAAGATCCCGGTGTGGACAGGCCGTGGTGACTACTCCCAAAGGATCTCGTCATCCACAACGCCGTCTTCGTCGGCCGCGACTACCAGGAGCTCGTCCGTGAAGTGGGAACCCAAGGTGAAGTCCAGCACGAAGTACCGCTCCGGCTGCCCGGGGTAGATGGCCACGTGGCCGAGTTTGAGGGCTTTGAGGAAGACGTCATTGGTGAGCTGGCCTTTGTCGGTGACGCCGAAGACCGATTCGAGTTGCTCGTCCTTGAGTTGTGAGCTGTGGAAATGCAGGAACTGTTGGGGATTGGTGCCGTCCTGATCCAGTTCATCGGCGATCATTTCCCGTACTTGGTCCACGAGCTCAGGCAGGAAGCGCAACCTGTAGTCCACCTTGCGCATGGCTGCCTCATCGAAGTGGTCGTGCGCGGTGACGTTGAGGTCCAGTTCAAGCTGGTTGCCACCAAGTTCGTGTCTCGCTACGAAGCAATGTTCACGCCCGTGATTGAGCTCGATCTCCCCAAAATGCTTGCTCGCTACCTTGCCCATGTGATCAATCTAACCCCATCAACCGGCGGGTTCCAGCACTTCGCGGCAATTCACCTCGGGAGCTTGCGGCCCTTGACAGGAGCGGATTTCAGGGGGTGAAGGCCGCTTTTTCCTGACGTGTCCCTGAGGGTGTCCGCAAGAAGCTGTGTGAACAACTGCACTTGCGCTGTCCGCTTTTCATTGATGAGCAGGGCGAACACGTTCCGCGCCAGTCGGATGTCCGGGACGTCAAGGACCACGACGCCGGCCGGCCGGTTCCGCAGAGCCAGTTCCGGTACCAGCGAGGCCCCCAGCCCGGCGGCCGTCATCTCCAAGCTCGCATGGAAGTCGTCGCTGTAAGCCACCACGCGGGGGTGAAGGTTGCAGCTGGCGAAAAGGCGTTCGATCACCAACGCATCGCTGGTGCCGGGGTGATGGATGATCCATGGCATGTCCGAGAGGTGGGCGGCTTCAATCTCGGCGTCCTCCCGGATCTTCCATGATGCGGGCAGCACCACCCGGAAGTCGTCATCGCCGATCCACTGGCGTTCCAGGGAGTGCGGCCAGGCCAAGCCGGATTGACCCACCTGATAGACCAGCGCCACATCCAGCTCGCCGCCGCTGCGCAGGCCCTGAATGGTTTGCGCCGGTTCGGCAACAGAGACTTTGAGCTCGATGCCCAGCCCACTCCATCGTTCATTCCGAAGGATCTCCGGCAGAACATAAGTGGCAAGGCTGGGAAAAATGCCCAACCTCAGTTCCTGTGCGGGGGTGTCGTTGGTCCGCGAAGCTGCCGCCATGAGGGCCTCGACGTCGGTAAGCACCTTGGAAGCGTGGCGGGTCATGGTCACCGCGGCTTCGGTAGGAACAACGCTGCGGGCGGACCGTTGGAAGAGTTCGACGCCGGTATCGCGTTCCAGCGCAGCCATCTGTTGGGAGACTGCCGATGCTGTGTAACCGAGTTGGGCGGCAGCGGCTGCGAAGGATCCCAGCCGGGTGACCTCCATCAAGGTGCGGAGATGGAGAAGGTTGACCATCAGCCGATTTTAGCTGTTCGCCACGCCACATTTTCAAAGTGTCACGACACGCCGTATCCGGGCGACACGCTGAAGATTAAATGTGGCTAAGTAGTCCACAGGGTGTGGATGACATCTCTCAATTCGGCGGAATCACGGACATTTTGAGAGCCCTTGCCTGTGGACGAGCGGTGGATTGAATGACATACTTGTAATACATCATCTTGGGGTTCCAGTTCTTCTCTTGCACTACATGTAGTATCGATTTACGGATTGAGCGGGAAACCAGCGCAAGACAAAATCAGAGCGTGTTGGCTGTCACGGCAGCCCGCGGGCCGGTATCGGATTCAGTAATTAGTTCCGGTTGAGCCCGCCAGATACGAAGAGCGACAGACTTCAACTAAGGGGACAGGGATCATGACCGTAACGGTTTACACGAAGCCGGCCTGTGTTCAGTGCAACGCAACCTACCGGGCGCTGGATAAGAAGGGCATTGCCTACCAGAGTGTGGACATCTCCCAGGATGCCGAGGCCCTTGAGCGTCTCAAGGCACTGGGCTACATGCAGGCACCGGTTGTCGTAACCGAGCAGGACCACTGGTCTGGTTTCCGCCCGGACAAGATTGAGGAACTGGCCCAGGCCGTTTCCTCTGTGGCCTAAGTTTCATTCAAACTTCGCCACCACAGCACACCAAAAATTCCTATGTAGTTGAGGTGACTCCCATGGCACCGCTGGCAACGGCATCCGTACGCAATGCTGCGGAAGTTGTGACCACGAGGAGTCACCTCATCTACTTTTCCTCCACCTCCGAGAACACCAAACGATTCGTCCAGAAACTGGGTACGGATGCAGCACGCATCCCGCTGTACGCCCAGGACGCACCGCTTAGGGCCCTTGAACCCTTCGTCCTTGTACTGCCCACATACGGCGGAACAAACGGCGAAGGCTCCGTGCCGAAGCAGGTCATCAGATTTCTCAACGATCCCAGGAACAGGGAACTGATCCGCGGTGTTATCGGAGCAGGGAACACTAATTTCGCGGACAACTATTGCGCAGCCGGGGACATCATCTCGGTGAAGTGCAAGGTGCCGCATCTTTACAAATTTGAACTCATGGGAACGCCGGAAGACGTTCAGCGGGTCAACGAAGGGCTGGAAAAGTTTTGGACACAACTGTCGCAGAAACAGAAGTAACCGGGGGCGCTGTGGACACGGTCAAGAAGCCGCTGCCCGAGGCTTTCAAGGGCTTGGGTTATCACGAGCTCAACGCCATGCTGAACTTGTATGGCCCCAACGGCGAGATCCAGTTTGAAGCCGACCGCGAGGCTGCACACCAGTACTTCCTGCAGCATGTGAACAACAACACGGTCTTCTTCCATGACCTGGAAGAGAAGCTCGACTACTTGGTGAAGAACCAGTACTACGAGCGCGAAACCCTCGACCAATACACGATGAACTTCATCCGCGATCTCTTCAACCGCGCGTACAAGAAGAAGTTCCGCTTTGAGACCTTCCTCGGCGCCTTCAAGTTCTACACGTCCTACACGCTGAAGACTTTTGACGGCAAGCGTTTCCTGGAGCGCTACGAAGACCGCGTCTGCATGGTTGCCCTGCACCTGGCACGCGGTGACGAAGACCTGGCCAACCGCCTTGTTGACGAAATCATCGACGGCCGTTTCCAGCCTGCTACTCCCACGTTCCTCAATGCCGGCAAGGCACAGCGCGGCGAGCTGGTCTCCTGCTTCCTGCTCCGCATCGAAGACAACATGGAGTCGATCGCCCGCGCCATCAACTCCGCGCTCCAGCTCTCCAAGCGCGGCGGCGGTGTAGCTCTCTCGCTCACCAACATCCGCGAGCACGGCGCACCCATCAAGCAGATCGAGAACCAGTCCTCCGGCGTCATTCCCGTGATGAAGCTCCTCGAAGACAGCTTCTCCTACGCAAACCAGCTCGGTGCCCGTCAGGGTGCAGGTGCGGTCTACCTGCACGCTCACCACCCGGACATCCACCGCTTCCTGGACACCAAGCGTGAGAACGCTGATGAGAAAATCCGCATCAAGACGCTCTCCTTGGGCGTAGTGGTTCCGGACATCACGTTCGAACTCGCCAAGAAGAATGAGGACATGTACCTCTTCTCCCCGTATGACGTGGAGAAGGTCTACGGTGTTCCGTTCTCCGATATCTCGGTGACCGAGAAGTACTACGAGATGGTTGACGATTCCCGGATCAAGAAGACCAAGATCAGCGCCCGCGAGTTCTTCCAGACCCTCGCGGAAATCCAGTTCGAGTCCGGCTACCCGTACATCATGTTCGAGGACACCGTGAACCGGGCCAACCCGATCGACGGCAAGATCACCATGAGCAACCTGTGCTCTGAGATCCTGCAGGTTTCCTCCCCGTCCATCTACGCCGAGGACCTGAGCTACGAGACCGTGGGCAAGGACATTTCCTGCAACCTTGGTTCGATGAACATCGCCAAGACCATGGACTCGCCGGACTTTGGTCGCTCCATTGAGACCTCCATCCGCGCCCTCAGCGCTGTTTCGGACATGTCTTACATCAACTCGGTGCCGTCCATCGCCCAGGGCAACGCCCAGAGCCACGCAATTGGCCTCGGCCAGATGAACCTCCACGGCTACCTTGCCCGTGAGCACGTCCACTACGGTTCCGAAGAGGGCCTGGACTTCACCAACATCTACTTCTACACGGTGCTGTTCCACGCTCTGCGTGCCTCAAACCGCCTGGCCATCGAGACCGGTCAGAAGTTCGGCGGCTTCGAGAAGTCCACCTACGCCTCCGGTGAGTTCTTTGACAAGTACACCGAGCAGGAATGGGTACCGGCAACGGAGCGCGTCCGCGAGCTCTTCGCCGGCCACCACATCCCCACCCAGGATGACTGGCGCGAGCTGAAGGCTTCTGTCATGGAGCACGGCATCTACAACCAGAACCTCCAGGCCGTGCCGCCTACCGGTTCCATCAGCTACATCAACAATTCCACGTCCTCCATCCACCCGGTGGCCGCCAAGATCGAAATCCGCAAGGAAGGCAAGATCGGCCGCGTCTACTACCCGGCTCCGTACCTGACCAACGACAACCTGGAGTACTACCAGGATGCCTACGAGATCGGTTACGAGAAGATCATCGATACCTACGCAGCTGCCACGCAGCACGTGGACCAGGGCCTGTCCCTGACGTTGTTCTTCAAGGACACCGCCACCACGCGTGATATCAACAAGGCGCAGATCTACGCATGGCGCAAGGGCATCAAGACCCTCTACTACATCCGTCTCCGCCAGCTCGCGCTGGAGGGCACTGAGGTGGAAGGCTGTGTCAGCTGCATGCTGTAATCAACCATTACTGGTTGATTAATTGCGATCTTGGTCGTACTCAAAACTAAAAAGCACGACGGCGGGTCACCACCCGCCGTCGTAGGCTTATCTCAAGAAAACCATCGCTTAAAGGGGATGAAATGACCGAAAAGGTCAAGCTGCTGACTCACGTCGAGGCCATCAACTGGAACAAGATCCAGGACGACAAGGACGTGGAAGTCTGGAACCGCCTCGTCAACAACTTCTGGCTTCCTGAGAAGGTGCCGCTGTCCAACGACGTCCAGTCGTGGCACACACTGACGCCTGATGAGCAGCAGCTCACCATGCGCGTTTTCACCGGACTCACCTTGCTGGACACCATCCAGGGCACAGTCGGCGCTGTCTCGCTGATCCCGGATGCGATCACCCCGCACGAAGAAGCCGTGTACACCAACATCGCTTTCATGGAGTCGGTGCACGCCAAGTCCTACTCGTCCATCTTCTCCACCCTGTGCTCCACCAAGGAGATTGACGACGCTTTCCGCTGGTCCCTCGAGAACGAGAACCTGCAGAAGAAGGCTCAGATCGTCATGGACTACTACCAGGGTGACGATCCCCTGAAGCGCAAGGTGGCCTCTACGCTGCTGGAGAGCTTCCTGTTCTACTCGGGCTTCTACCTGCCCATGTACTGGTCATCACGCGCCAAGCTTACGAACACGGCCGACCTCATCCGCCTCATCATCCGTGATGAGGCCGTGCACGGCTACTACATCGGCTACAAGTTCCAGAAGGGCCTGGAGAAGGTTTCCGAAGCCCGCAAGCAGGAAATCAAGGACTACACCTTCGAGCTGCTCTTCGAGCTGTACGAAAACGAAGTCCAGTACACGCACGACCTCTACGACGGAGTCGGCCTGGCCGAGGACGTCAAGAAGTTCCTGCACTACAACGCCAACAAGGCCCTCATGAACCTCGGCTACGAGGCCATGTTCCCGGCATCCGTCACGGACGTGAACCCGGCTATCCTCTCGGCACTGTCCCCGAACGCGGACGAGAACCACGACTTCTTCTCCGGCTCGGGCTCTTCCTACGTGATTGGCAAGGCTGTCAACACTGAGGACGAGGACTGGGAGTTCTAGGAAGACACGTCCTTTGAAGGCGGGCAGCGAGGATTCGCTGTCCGCCTTTTGTGTCTGGCCACTTTCTGCTGGCGGGCTGTCTAGGTTCTTATGGGGTGGTGTCCTGGCAGGGGTGGGGCTTTGGATTGGTATGTGTGGCCGGTGGGGGTGCTGATTTCGAGGGTGTGCACGCCGTGAGCGCCCGCGTGTGATTTCCCATGGAGCGTAGTGACCGCCCACCCGGGGTGTTCTTTGGTGTGGTTGCAGGCTTCGCACAGTCCTGCCCCGTTCGCGGGGTTCGTTTTCCCGCCGGAATGCCACGGAACCACATGGTCGATGTGCCGGATGGGTGCGTCGCAATACGGGGTGCGGCAAGTGTCGTCCCGGGTCTCGATCAATCGCCTGAGCCGGCCGGTAAAAAGCCGGGCCTTCGAGTCCGTGCCGAGGAGATCTCCCGTGCCCGGCGCCGTGTACAGCCGACGAAGCCAGACATCAAACTCCCGACCAGACACTGCCTGCATCTGGTCCTGTCCGGTGTTAGCTTGTCCGGCGTTTGCCCGCCCCGCAGTTGCTTGTCCGGCATTCGCTGCCGGTCCCGGGTTCACTGCTTGCCCCAGTCCGAGGAGTTCCCGTCCCCACTCGGCCGGGACGATCCCGTACCCCTGGAGCCGTGCCGGTTCACTATCGCCCTGGAACAGGGTCCGGTCCGTCATGACAAGATCCAGGTTGATTCCCGAAAACCCGCCCGGGGTCCCGGTGATGCGTTCGACGAGGGTGTCGGCCATGACCTGGCCGCGGGTCGGGACAGCACTACCTGAACCGGAAGCACTACCTGAACCGGAAGGACCACCCGAACCAGCGTCCCCGCTGGAACGGGCCGAATCAGCAGCCCGGGTCAGTGCTTTATAGACCGCCACACCCTGGGCCACCGGCAACAGCGCCATCAAGTACGTCATGGTGTCCGGCGCGGGACGCAAACTGACCATCCGCTCAGACGCCGCACGGGCAGCACGCCCCGCCACCGACCGCGGATCACGACGATACGCTGCAGCCTTCACCGCCGCGACAATCGCCTTGTCACCCTTCCCATCAAAAGTCCCCATATCCGCGGCAAGTTCTTCATCAACCGCAGCCCGGTCCTCAACACTGAGGCACGCGGTCTCCTTCACCAGCAGCGTGGCACGCCACTCATTCAACTTCCCGGCCTGCAACGCCGCCATAGTCCGCGGCATCTCCACCACCAAAGCCTTCGCCAAACCAAGCAACCGCGACCCACGATTCGGGGATTCCCGACGCGCCAACGCCACCTGCGCACCCACCCCCAGGCCACGCTCCGACACGGGAACGCCGGCCTCGGCTTGCTCAGCGCGCTGGGCAAGATCAAAAGCCACAGCAACCCGCGCCTGCAACGCAGTAATAGCCGACTTCATCTCCTCCAACACCCGCAACTGCTCAACCAAGTCGCCGCTGACGGTGCCTGTCGGCATGGTGCGCAGCTGTGATGGTCCTCGGGGATTGGAAAGTACAGGTGCAGCCGACGCCGCTGTCTGCGCTTGCCCCTCCCGAATCTGCTTCATGTCACTACTCTGGCAGGGCGCACTGACAATATAAGCGGCTCGACCAAGACGTTGACTGAACCGCTCAACCCTTGTCCGCGTCTTCACAGCAGGGGAGGATATTCCACATCGTCGGGAGGTTCGCCATGGTTCAGTTGGAGAAGTTCGAGAAGTACTTGATTGAAGAGTTCTACGATGACTACCGGTCGGGGGAGATGTCGCACAGGACCTTCACCAGGCGGGTGGCCTTCATCATGGGCAGCATGACGGCGGCTGCGGCGGCCATGACGTTGGTGGGCTGTACGCCGCAAGAGGTTCCCCGAACCACGGACCCGATGCCCAGACCGTCGCCCACGTCCTCCGCGTCCTTGCAGGGAACTGCCGCGTCACCTGGGAATGCCACAACTGCGGTTCCCAATGCCAAGAGCCCCTTGTCCGTTCCAGAAGGCGCAGCCGGACTGACCACGGCCACAGTGAAGTTTGACTCCGGTGGGACAGAGATCAGCGGGTACCTTGCCCGGCCTGAGGGAAGCCAGAGGGGCCCTGCTGTACTGATCTGCCATGAAAACCGCGGGCTGACGCCGCACATCCAGGACGTTGCCCGCAGATTCGCCAGGGAAGGCTATGCAGCATTGGCGCTGGACCTCCTGAGCAGGGAGGGCGGCACGGCGAATTTGGATCCGGATGCCGTCCCGGGTGCACTCACGCAGGCAGGCGCACAACGGCACGTCAACGACTTCAAAGCCGCTTTCGAGTACCTCAACGGCCAGGGCTTCGTCGAGGAAGGCCGGATCGGGATGGTGGGATTCTGCTTCGGAGGAGGCATCACCTGGCAATCAAGTACTGAGTTTCAAGGCCTCAAAGCAACATCGGCCTTCTACGGTCCCGCGCCGGACCTGGCCAAAGTCCCCACCATCAAGCCGGCCGTGATGGGTGTCTATGCAGAGAACGACGCACGTATCACCGGCGCGATGCCCCAACTCCAACAGGCCTTGGACGCGTCAACGGTTAAACACCAACTCAAGGTGTACCCCGGGGTTGACCACGCATTCCACAACGACACCAGCGAGCGTTACGTGGAGGCTCAGGCTACGGCCGCGTGGAATGACACCCTGGCGTGGTTCAGGGACAACGTCTAGGCCGCCACTTTTCCGTGACTCAACCCTGCAAGCGCGCAGCTTCGGATGCCAACTCCGCTTCCAAAGTCTCGATGCTCGGCAGGCTCGCCACCAATTCGTCCGGCAAGGAGTCCGCGAGGGAGGTCTTCCACTCCGCGATGCCCACAGGTGCGTTAAACCCACGCAGTGCATACTCAGCCACCACACTGTTCTTCTCCTTGCACAGCAGCAAACCGATGGTTGGTTTGTCGTCCGGATGCGCCAGAAGATCGTCCACGGCCGCCATGTACATGCCAAGCTGCCCCAGGAAACCGGGTTCGAATTTCACGGCCTTGAGTTCGATCACCATGTAGCAGCGCAGTTTGAGGTGATAGAACAGCAGATCGGCGAAGAACTCGTCCCCGGCAATTTCCAACCGCACCTGCTCGCCAACAAACGCGAAACCCTGGCCCAGCTCCAGCAGGAATTTCTCCACGTGCTTCACCAATTGCAGCTCCAGGTCCCGCTCGGTGTGCCGATCACTCATGGATAAAAAGTCGAAGACGTACGGGTCCTTGGTGGCTTGCTGCGCAAGGTCCGAGTCCGCAGGAACCATCGTGTTGGCAAAGTTCGTGATGGCCTGCCCGGAGCGTTCGTGCAAGCGAGTGGAAATCTGGTGGGTCAGAACGTTGCGTGACCATCCGTGCTGGGCAGCCGCCGCGGCGTACCAAAGGCGCGTGGCGGCGTCGTCGAGCTTTTCCATGAGCGCGATCTGGTGGTACCAAGGCAATGTTGCAAGCGGCTCTTGCAACATTGGGAAGTCCGGCCAGGCTTGGGCGAAGCTCTTCATATACCGAAGGTTCCTGGGGGAGAAGCCCTTCGCCTCGGGGAAGCGGGTGCGGATATCCGCTGACAGGCGCGTAACCACTTTGGCTCCCCAGCCTTGCTCGGATTCCCGCGCCGCAAGCTGCCGGCCAATGCTCCAGTAGGAATTCAGCAGCTCACTGTTGGCGGCAGCCATGGCCCGAGTCCGCCCTGCCCTGACCTCCTTTGCCACTGTATGGAGAAGGGTGGGGTACCACTCGGGCATGGACGAAGCGGCCGGCACACCCGGGAATGATGCCTCGGCGGCGAGTTCTTGGGAGGTCATGGTGCTCCTGTCGGTTGCTGTTGTCATCACGCTAGATGGGGGCACTGACAAAATAGACACGTGAGTGAAGCCGGAGATTTTGTGGATTACACCCTGCAGATGGAGTCCACCTGGGAGAAAGCAGCAGAGGCCAGCGAGCGACTGGGCGGCAGCTTGAAGGTTTATGGAGCATCGGTGGGTGCTGTCCGGGGAACGGTGCGGGATGCCTTGAAAAAGTACAAACACCTGGACCACGACCACATCACGGCACTGAGTTCGGAGCTCTACTCGGAGCCGGTCTTCGAACGCCGCCTCGCTGCGGTGGTTCTGCTGCAGACGAAAGTAAAGATCCTGGTCAACACGGACCTGACCCGTATTGAGGGTTTCATCAGGCAAGCCGGGACACGGGAGCTGGTGGATCCATTGGCGAGGGACGTCGTGAAGCCGTTGGTGGCTCGGCTGGAGGGCATAGCGAAGGAACGTGCCGAACGCGTCCTTGAGCGCTGGGCCGCTGATCCGGACCCGGAACTACGGCACGCCGCGGCTCTGGCATCGGAGGCTGCTACCCCTTGATATGCACCACCGGGCCGCCTAGCGTTTCCCTCACCACATGCCAGTGAATTGAGAGGCAGGCTTGTCGATGAAATCGCTGTGGTTGGACCGGGAATCCCGCTTCACGTCGGACTCAATCCCTGAAGAAAAGCACTTTGACACCATAGTGGTTGGTGCAGGCCTCACCGGGATGGTGGCCGCCCTGCTGTTGTCCAGGTCCGGTCAGCGGGTGGTGGTCTTCGAAGCCCGGACACTCGGGGCAGTGACCACAGGGAACACCACCGGCAAGCTGAGCCTCCTGCAAGGCGGGGTGCTCTCGGCCTTGCGGAGCCAGTACTCGCTGAAGGTGGTTCAGGCCTATGTGGAGGCCAACAAGTCCGGACAAGCCTGGCTGACGCAGTACATGGAGCAGCAGGGGATCGCGTTCCAGCGGCGGACCGCTGTCACGTTCGCCACCACCGACGACGGCGGCCAGCGGCTCCGCAAAGAAGCTGCGGTGTCGCGGGACGCAGGTTTGGACGTGCACTTCAGCCGTGACCCCGGGCTGCCATTTCCGGTGGTGGAGGCTCTGGAACTCGAAGGACAGGCCCAAATTCACCCCATGGACGTGTTGGAAACGCTCGCCAGGGACATCCGGGAACACGGCGGCATGATTGTTGAGGACATGCAGGTGCAGAACGTTGGTTCCGCCCAACCCCTGGAAGTGTCCACAGCTAAGGGAACGTTTACCGCGGACACTGTGGTGATCGCCACGGGCATCCCCATCCTGGACCGCGGACTGTACTTCGCCAAGCTTGAGCCCAACCGATCCTATGCAGCGGCGTTGAGGGTACCGGGCGATATTCCGCGGGGCATGTATCTCTCCATCGATTCCCCCACGCGTTCCCAGCGGACCCAACCAACAGCCGAGGGGGAACTTCTCCTGGTAGGCGGATACGGCCACACGGCGGGGCGCGCGAAGTCGCCGCAGTCTCATGTGAATGAGCTCCTCGGATGGGCAACCAAGCACTACCCGGGGGCAGAGGTCACCCACACCTGGTCTGCCCAGGACTACCGGGCCACCAACCTGATGCCGTTCTTCGGCAAGCTTCCCCGCGGCCACGGACGGATCTTCTTTGGCACCGGTTACAACAAATGGGGGATGAGCAACGGTGTGGCAGCGGCTCTGTCCATCACCTCGGACATCCTGGGCGGCCAGTCAGATTGGGCGAGCGTCATCCATCATCGGGTCACTTCGCCCCAAGGCGCACTCCAGGCTGTACGCCTCAATGCGGGCACCACCAAGCGCATGGTGGAAGATAGGGCCCGGATCAAGGCCAACCCCGAAATTACGGATCAAACCCGACCGGCAGAGGGAACCGGTGTGGTGGGCCTGTACAAGGGTGAGCCGGCGGCGGTGTCCACCGTGGACGGTACCGTTTGCATGGTTTCGGCCAGCTGCTCGCATCTTGGCGGGATCGTGAGCTGGAATGACACCGAAAAGTCGTGGGATTGCCCCTTGCACGGTTCGCGCTTCAGCCCCGAGGGCAGGTACCTTGAGGGCCCCGCGACGCGTCCTTTGCAGGAGTCGCCGGGGAAGGAGAAGGACTAACCCAGCCGGTCGACGCGCCGCTGGGCCTGGTCGGCGGCCCGCCGTTGTTGGGTTGCGGCCCTGACGGCTCGCTTCTTATCCGCCTCCGCAGACTCAGCATCACGGGTGATGCCGATCAGTTCGGCTTCAAGGGAAGCCAGACGCTTCTTGAGTTCTTCTATCTCTGATTTGAGGTTTGTTCGGCGATCAGCCAACTCATTGACGGTCTCCCACGCCTGGGATGCTGCCGATTCTGCCTCTTTGGCAGCTTCGTCGGCGGCCTCAAATTCCCTCCGGGCCTCTTCCAGGGCTGCTTGTTGCTTAGCGGCACGCCTATCTGCCAGGGAGGTGGCTTCGTCCTTGGGGGCCTTCTTTTTGGACGGCTTGTCATCTGAAGTTTTGGTGGTCTTGGCGGACTGTGCTGGTTCCTTTCGGGAGGTTCGCGTGGCAGTGATTCCCTCGGTGGGGAGTTGACCGGCGTCGTCGTCAGGACCTGCAGCAGCGATTGCGCCTGTCAGGTCTACCGCCTCGAAGCCGCTGCCGCTGAGCCCCCGCACCAGCCTGCCCGTTCGTACCGCAGCGGCCGCTCCGGCATCGGCCATTGCTGCCCTGAACGTCTGCTCCACATCCGAGGCTGCGGCGGCGCTCAGCGGAGCGCCAACCTCGGATGCGAGGTCCTTGGCTGCATGGACTGCCGAGGAAAGCTGGCTTTGGCGCTGCTGTCCCAGTTCCCGGAACGCTTCCGCGTCGCCTTCCTCCTGGGCGCTCCGCAGCGAAACACCAAAGCGTACGACGCCGTCAATCACCTCGGGTTTGTGAACGGCCAGCATGTTGATGGCCCAGGCGCCGGCGGCTGGCTTTGGAAGGCCCGCCACGTCTTTGGCCAGGTCCTTGTTGCCGCCATCTTTCGCTTTGCGGACCAGAGCAGCGCGCTCTGCCGTGAACTCACGAGGCGTTACGGCGTACAGCTCGTTGGCGGCGTCGCGAAGGTCCATGGACTCATCCTAGGGTTTGCTGGAAAGAGTCCGTGGGACCGAATCTTCATTGTGATGCTGCTTAGGGTAGCCTAAGTCGGGTGGATCAGATCATGAGTTTGCCGTTCGGCGTCGCACTCGCGGCGCTCTTCGCTATTGTGATGATCCGCGTCAACGTCACTTACTGGATCGGGCGTGGAGCTGTAGCCGGACTCGCCCACACCCGCTTCGGAAATTCGCTGGAGCGGCCCAAAGCAGCCCGGGCCCAGGCGCTGATACAGCGTTGGGGTCCGTACGCCGTCGTGCTGTCATTTCTGACCATTGGCCTCCAAACGGCCATTAACCTCGCCGCCGGTGCCGCGCGCATGCCGCTTCGGCGATACCTGCCCGCGGCCGTGGCGGGTTCGCTGATGTGGGCACTGCTCTACGCGACGATCGGTCTTGCAGCCTTGGAGGCTTGGCTGGCCGTAACCGCTGCCTCACCCGTTGGGGCTGCCGTGGGTGTAGCGGCTTTGGCGGGGATTGTTCTCTGGGTTGTCGTCTTCCGTCGGCGTCGGGCCAGAGCCAAGTCACCGGATACAGTGGTCTGAGTTCTACAGCTGGATCGGCGAAAGGCCTGGGTTGACTACTGCATTACCGGAACTGGCGGACGGCGACTTCTACTACGAATCACTGGGCGGGGGACGTTTCAGGTCCACCCTTCACGCTCAAGGTGCGTGGAATCCGCACGAACAACATATGGCTCCCGCGTCGGGCATCATCGCAGATGCTCTGGTTCGGCATGAGCCGCGGGATGATGTCCGGATAGCTCGCATCAGCTACGAGATCCTTGGGCTTATTCCCGGTGGTGAGTTCCAGATCACTACTTCGACGCTGAGGCCGGGCAGGACCATTGAACTCCTCCAGGCAGAACTATCGGCAGGGGGACGTGTGGCTATTCGCGCCGCTGCCTGGCGCATGATTACCAGCGACACCAGTGCTGTGGCAGCAGTGGAGGATGAGCCCATGCCGGCTCCTGATGAATGCAAGCCCTGGGATGGGGCGAGCGTGTGGCCGGGGGGTTACATCCGTTCTCTGGAAATGCGGATAGCCGAAGGGCACCGTCCGGGGTCGGGCAAAGTATGGATCCGGACGTCCCACCCGCTCACTGATCACCGGGACAGTTCTGATCTGGCCCGCCTGATGGGCTTGGTGGATACCGCCAATGGCATTGCTGCGCGTGTTCCTCCGGGGGAGAACAGCTACATTTTTCCCAACGTCGATCTCCAGATCCACATGTATCGTGCGCCCTCGGGTGAGTGGTTGGGCCTGGACAATAAGGTCTCTTTCGGAGCTGATGGGATCGGCCTGACATCCACGGTCCTCCACGATGTAAACGGGCCTTTTGGGCGGGCCGAGCAGATCCTGACTGTGAGGAAGAGTTGATGGGCCAACCCGGTGCGGGGCACCGTCAGCTCACTGTTTATCGCCAAAAAGAGTCCATGGGTGCCGCCGGTGACCTCGACTTCGCTTTGGAACTGCTCCAGCGTGCCCGCAGCGGCAGGCTCGGCCCGTCTCTTCGCCTCTACCGGCCGCAACCTACTGTGGCGTTTGGTCAGCGCGATGCAAACCTTCCGGGGTTTCACGCTGCGGAGGAGGCCTGCCGGGAACTCGGGTTCGAACCCCTTATTCGCAAAGCAGGAGGCCGCGCCGCTGCATACCACCAGGGAACGCTGGTGATTGATCACATCGAGCCGCACCCGGACGCAATTGTTCGTGCCAAGGCACGTTTCTCGGAGTTTGGCGATTTGCTGGCCGGTGCGCTTCGGAGTGTTGGCGTCCACGCCGCCGTCGGTGAAATTCCTGGGGAGTACTGCCCTGGCGAATTCAGTGTCCACGGTGAGGACCCTGACTTCCCGGCGCACCGCATCAAGCTGATCGGCACGGCCCAGCGCGTCGTCTCGGGTGGATGGCTCTTCAGTTCTGTGATCGTGGTGGAAGACTCCACGCCCATCCGGGAGGTTCTTACAGCCTCCTATGCCGCGCTTGGCCTGGAATGGGACACTGCGACGGCGGGGGCTGCCAATGATTTGCTGCCGCACCTGGATGTTCAGTCCGTGGAAGAGGCCGTTATTGAGGCGTACCGCGGGTATGCCGACATTGTGGACGGCGACTTC
The DNA here is from genome assembly GCF_041549525.1 of Paenarthrobacter aurescens. Taxonomy (NCBI): domain Bacteria; kingdom Bacillati; phylum Actinomycetota; class Actinomycetes; order Micrococcales; family Micrococcaceae; genus Paenarthrobacter; species Paenarthrobacter aurescens. The sequence goes on along the minus strand of NZ_CP157456.1, from coordinate 2,350,283 downwards.
AGCAGCCTGGTGGGTTAAGGGACTTACCGCACCAGGCTGCTGAAGGGGACGCGGGTTGTGTCAGTGTCCGCGGGCGATCCATTCGTCCAAGTGCGGTTTTTCATCGCCGATGGTGGTTGAATCACCGTGTCCGGTGCGGACCACGGTTTCCTCGGGCAATGAGAGGAGCTTGGTCCTGATGGACTCGATGATGGTGGGGAAGTCGCTGTAGGAGCGTCCCGTAGCCCCGGGTCCGCCTTGGAAGAGTGTGTCTCCGCTGAAGAGAGTATCTTTGCTGGCCAGGTGCAGGGATACAGATCCCGGAGAGTGTCCGGGAGTGTGGATCGCCTTCAGCGTCGCGCCGGCAACAGTGAACTCGTCACCGTCCGCAATCGCGGCGTCCGGGTCAGCGTGGGGGAATACCGTCTTCCACAGCATCCAGTCCTCTTGGTGCAGGTGAATGGGTGCGTTGACCAGGTCCCGGAAAGCGCCGGCGGAGCTGATGTGGTCGTCATGGCCGTGGGTCAGCAGGATGGCTTTGACAGTGCGGTCAGCTACGGCCTCGCGGATTTTTTCGGGGTTGTGGGCGGGGTCAATGACGACGCACTCGGAATCGTCGCCGATGATCCAGACGTTGTTGTCCACGTCCCACGTTCCTCCGTCCAGCGAGAAAGTACCGGACGTGACTACGTGATCGATCCTGACGTTGCCGGCGCTCACAGCTCAACCACCGATCGGAGGACGGCGCCTTCATGCATTTTGTCGAACGCTTCTTCCACTTGGTCGATGGTGATGCGCTCGGTGACGAAGGCGTCCAGGTCCAGCTTTCCTTGCTTGTACAGGTCCACCAGCATGGGGAAGTCCCGTGACGGCAGGCAGTCGCCGTACCAGGACGACTTGAGTGATCCGCCTCGGCCGAAGACATCCAGCAGGGGCAGTTCCAAGGTCATCTCCGGTGTGGGGACGCCAACCAGGACAACGGTGCCTGCGAGGTCGCGTGCGTAGAACGCCTGCTTGTAGGTTTCGGGACGTCCGACGGCGTCAATCACCACGTCTGCGCCGAAGCCACCTGTGAGGGCCCTGATTTCTTCAATGGGGTCCCCAGTGGAGGAGTCCACGGTGTGGGTTGCGCCGAGGTCCTTGGCGCGCTTGAGCTTTTTTGCATCGATGTCCACGGCGATGATGGTGGTGGCGCCTGCGAGCGCGGCTCCGGCGATGGCTGCTACGCCCACGCCGCCGCAGCCGATCACTGCCACGGAGTCGCCTCGTTTGACGTTGCCGGTGTTGATGGCTGCACCCAGACCTGCCATGACGCCGCAGCCGAGGAGCCCCACTGCGGCGGGGTCGGCGTCGGGGTCTACTTTGGTGCATTGGCCTGCGGCCACGAGCGTCTTTTCGATGAAGGCGCCGATGCCCAGGGCTGGCGAGAGTTCAGTGCCGTCTTCGAGTGTCATTTTTTGGGTGGCGTTGTGGGTGTTGAAGCAGTACTGGGCTTGGCCGCGGTTGCAGGCCCGGCAGTTGCCGCAGACTGCGCGCCAGTTGAGGACTACGCGATCGCCGGGTGCTACATCGGTGACGTCCGGGCCGACTGCGCTGACGACGCCGGTGGCTTCGTGGCCGAGGAGGAACGGGAAGTCGTCGCTGATGCCACCGAGTTTGTAGTGGAGGTCTGTGTGGCAGACGCCGCTGGTGAGGATGTCCACCAGTGCTTCGCCGGGGCCGGGCTCGGGAACCAGGATGGTTTCAAGGGTTGCGGGGGCGCCTTTGGAGCGGACGACGACGCCTTTTACTGCGTGGACCATGAAGTGATGTTCCCTTCGGGCTCTGAGGAGGAGCGGGTCCTGGAAATACCAAAAGGGCCCGCTACGGAATCACACTCTGTCTATCACAGGTGACAGACAGAGTGCGGATTGTTCCGTGCGGGCCCGGAAGCGGCAGTGCGCCTATGCGGCCAGGCGGCTCTCAACTTCTGATGCGGACGGGTTGGTGGCCGCAGTTCCGTCAGGGAAGAGGACGGTGGGGACGGTTCGGTTGCCTCCGTTGAGCTGCTCGACGAGTTCGGCGGTGCCATCGACTTCTTCGATGTTGATCTCGGTGTAGCCGATGCCTTTGGCGTCCAGCTGCTTCTTCAGGCGGTTGCAGTAGCCGCACCAGGTGGTCGAGAACATGGTGATGGTGCCGGAGTCGGGAGTGAAGTCCACAGAGCTCTCCTCGGTTGTGGTTCGTTGTGCACTGGATATTTCGTTGTTATCAACGGTAACCCGCGTTGGAATAATTCCCGTTCGGCAGCTAAGCCGGGTTACGTCACAGGCCGGTGCTGGTGCGTTGTGTTGAAGAGGAGGCAGACTGTACCCATGTGTGGACGCTATGTGATGGCTCGTGCGGTGGGAGACTTGCTCGCCGAGTTCGATGCCGAGCTGGAAAATGAGATCGCGCTGGAGAAGTCCTGGAACGTGGCACCGACTGATGCCGTTCCCATTGTGTTGGAGAGGCTGATTGACGATGGCGTCAAGCGGCAGCTTCATGTGGCGAAGTGGGGGTTGGTTCCTTCATGGGCCAAGGATCCCAAGGGCGGTGCGAGGCTGATCAATGCCCGGAGTGAAACGCTGCTGGAGAAGCCCTCCTTCAAGAAGGCTGCTGTGGCCAGGCGTTGCGCTGTTCCGGCGGATGGCTATTACGAATGGAAAAAGGGGGAGGGCAGGAACAAGCAGCCGTATTACGTGCACCCGGGGGATGGGCACGGTCTTGTTTTTGCCGGTTTGTATGAGTGGTGGCGGGATCAGTCGGCCCCTGCGGATGACCCGGGCCGTTGGTTGCTGTCCATGTCCATCCTGACTGCTGACACGCCAACGGTGGATGAGGCGAAAACCCGGCGTAGTGCCTCGGTATTTGATGAGCTGACTGCCCTCCATGACCGTGTTCCGTTGCCTATGAGCACTGAGACGATGGAAGCGTGGTTGGATCCGCGGGAGAAGGACGCTCAGGGGTTGGTTGATTTGGTCCGTTCCAGGGCGCACGACGCTGCGGCCGGGTGGACATTGGACGCAGTGGGTGCTGCGGTGGGAAATGTCCGCAACAACTCACCGGAACTCATCGAACCGGTGGAGGCTCTCTTCTAGCCTCAGAGAGCCTCGGTGACCAGCCTAGAGAGCCTCAGTGACGGGGACGCCGGATTGGAACTCCCGGCCGTCTGCTTCGCTGAAGCCGGTCATGACGTGGCCTTTGCTGAGCCCGTGAATGGCTGACATCGGGAAGTTCCCGGTAATGACGTTGCCCGAATGCTCTACGCCCTTGATGTCGTAGTTCTCCTCGGCGCTGAGTGAATGGTTGAAGGAATAGAACGAGATCGCCTCGCCGTTCATGAACTCGATGCCTAGCCTGCGTTGTGATGAATAGTCCTCGCTGGCAGCAACAAGGCCCACGACGTAAGCGCCGGAGCCCGGGATGTTGCCATCAATTTCGAACCGTGCCACGAGGTTGTCGTTTTCGGCGGAAATGTTGACCTGTTTCAGGAGTGCGTCATTGGTGCTCATGCCACAATCCTGCTCTGTGGACCGGCTGGCGTCCACCCCTTTGGTCTCATCCCTCAAGAAGCCGGCGGATGTTCCGCGCCACGGTGGCGGTGTCAATGTCCTGGCCTTTGCGTGCGGTCAGCAGGTGCATTGCCAGGCCGTCGCTGTAATCCGATACTGCCTCCGCCCGTGCCCGGGCCTCAGGGATGGACAGGGCCTCGAGGAGGTGGGCCAAGGACCATACCAATCGTTCGTGCCCGGCGGCTACCACCTCGGGTTGATCCAGGGCGAACGCGAATCTGGCGCGGGTCAGTTGGGCATTTTCCTTTGCGAGTCCCAGAACCGCTGCGGCGATCTGTTCGGCCAAGGCAGCTACCGACGTCGGTATGTCCATTCCGCCCTCCTCCAGCAGGAGGCGGTCACGTTCTTCAACGCGGTCGACGGCGGCGCCCATCAGTGCGGCCCGGTTGCGGAAATAGTTCGAGGTAGTTCCCAGGGAGACACCCGCCTGGGCATCTACGGCCCGGTGGGTGAGTCCCTTCAGGCCTTTGGCAGCAACGACGGCCAGTGCTGCGTCTGCTAGTTCTGTTCGGCGGTCAGGCATGGCGAAAGTCTAACTTCACCCCCTATTGCTACTACAAATGTAGTAGTACAGTGGGGCCATGGAAAAGGTGGACATCATTGGTGGAGGAATCGCCGGACTCGCGCTCGCAGGGATACTTGATCCCGGCAGGTTCGAGGTCACCATCTACGAGCAGAGACCTGAACTGCCCACAGTAGGAACAACCCTCGCCATGTGGCCCGAAGCCCAGGAGGCGCTGTCCGAGCTGGGGATCCTGGGGGCTGTCCGAAGCCGCGGCGCCATGATCAGGACCGGCGCGCTGCGCAGCCCCTCCGGGGAGCCCATGCTTTCCATGGAAGGTGAAGGTCTGTTGGGGGTATCCCGCCCCGCACTGCTTGAGCGCTTGGACGCTGCGGTGCCCGGTTCGGTGCGCAGGGTAGTGGGCAGGGTGGAGCAACTGCCCGGCGGTGCCGGATTGACCGTGGGTGCAGATGGGGTAAACAGTGTGGTTCGATCAAACCTCCGCGGCAGGCACAGCGCAGCGCGGCCCACACCATTCCTGGCCGTCCGGGGAGTCATCCCCGGAACCCCGCACCCACAGGACATTGGGGAATACTGGGCGCGGGGTCAAATCTTCGGCCTGGCTCCGGCGGGAGGTGGAAGCAACTGGTACGCCTCCTTCCGCTCAGATCTTGGACCGGACAAAGTAGACGTCGCCGATGCCCTTGAAGTGACCCGAAGCCGCTACGCAAACCACTCACGCGCCGTGCGGGAAGTACTGGCGGCAGCAACACCGGAAAATTCGCTTGCCCAACGCATCTGGATCTGTCCGCCCCTGACCCGGTACTCGCAGGGGAACATGGTGCTGTTGGGTGACGCCGCCCATGCCATGACCCCCAACCTGGGGCGGGGTGCCTGCGAAGCACTCATCGACGCAGTGACGCTGGGCAAACTGCTGAACCGGCTGCCCAAGGAAAAAGCCCTTGCGGCCTACGGCAGAAAAAGGGTCATGCGCACACAACTGCTCCGGTTTGCCTCATCCCTTATGGGCAGGGTGGCGCTTGCCCAAAGTGCCCAGCCCGTGCGCGATGCCCTGGTCAAACAGGTAGGGAACCGTCTCTCACGAGCCCGGGAAAGGGCAGAAACTTCGAAGTAGGTTTTGTCCGGGCGTCGGCGTAAACTGGAACTATTCGAACATACATTCGAATAGGGAATACGGCGCAAAGAGGTGAAAAACATGGGGCTGTTCAGTGAATCAATAGCAGTGAACTGCAAGGACACAAACTGCAATGACACAGGCCAGCCACAGTACGTCCAATGGAAAGGCACGCAGTACACGGTCACCAACGAACCCGTCCGCTGGTACGAACGCCGCCAATGGTGGCTCGAAGAAAACCGCGCACCACTGGGAAGCGGAGCCGGCCTGGTAGACCACGAGATCTGGCGGGTACAACTCATCCCCTCCACAGCCGGACCCGGGACCGTCCACACCATCACCCTTGACCTCGTCCGGCACATGGGCAGCGGACGCTGGCGACTCCTGCGCATCCACGACGCCGCACCATCACGCGCCGAAGAACCCGAAGAAGCAGCGTGACCCTTGAGCTTCACCCACCTGCACGTCTCCACAGCCTTCAGCGCACACTACGGCGTCTCATGGCCTGAAGAACTTGCCCAAACGGCAGCGGCAGCCGGAGCCACGGCGCTCGCCTGCACAGACCGTGACGGCCTTTACGGCACCATCAAACACCTCAAAGCATGCATGGACGCCGGCATAGACCCCATCATCGGGGTAGACCTGGCAGTATTCGACGACGACGGCGACCACCGCACCCAAGTCGCGGGCCGCGTCGTCGTACTCGCCCACGGAAACAACAACGGCGCCGGATACAAGGCACTATGCCGCCTCATATCCGACGCCCACGCCCGCACCTCAGGAAAAGCCGGGGGAGCAGTCCCCGCCGCAGTAACACGCAGCGAACTCGCATCAAGAACCCTCCACCCCCAAACCCTCAAACCGGTCCTCACCGTACTCATAGGACCCGACTCCGACGTAGGCCAGGCAATGGGCGGCCGCAAATACCTCAGACCCAGAACACTCTTCAAGCAATGGGTCGACGCCATGCCCCCCGGAACCATGGTTGCCGAAGTAGTCTCCCACCTCAGCGCCCCCGGAGAACCACTGAGCACAGCCCACGCCGTACGCATGCTCAAACTCGCTCTCGAATACAACATCCCCGCAATACTGAGCAACGCAGTCCGCTACTGCGCACAAGACGGCGCACCCACCGCGGACGTACTCGACTCCGCACGCACCCTCAAATCCCTCCCCGAACTCTCAACAGGACCCCTCCTGCAAGCAACAGGACAGGGCTGGCTGAAAACACCCCGGCAAATGCTCCAACTCGGCAAAGAAATCATGCACGCCGCAGGCCAAGGAAAAGCCGACCTCAACAAACTCCTCGCCAACACCGAAGCGCTTGCCGACAAATGCCGGATCAATCCCGTCCTCGACGTGGGATGGAAAAAACCAGTAGTCCCCGAAGCCTCCATCATCGGCATCGAGGCCGACCCCATGCTGGAACTCACCCAACGCTGCGAAGCAGGAATCAACAAGCGGTTCCCAGGCATCAAGGGCACTGCAAAAGAACAACTGCGCTCGCGGTTGGAGCACGAGTTGGGAATCATCAGCCGGCTTGGCTTTGCCTCGTACTTCCTCACCGTGGCTGAGGTTTCCAGGATGATCCTCGGCATGGGTGTGCGCGTAGCCGCCAGGGGGTCCGGCGCGTCAAGCCTTGTCAACTACCTGATAGACATCAGCCAGGTTGACCCGATACGCCACGACCTCATTTTCGAACGGTTCCTTTCGGGCCGGCGGTCCACCCTTCCTGATATCGATCTTGATGTTGAAAGTGCTGAAAGGCACAACGTCTACCGAAAGATTTTTGACCGCTTCGGGGCTGAACGCGTCACCCTGATGAGCATGCAAAACGGCTACAGGGCCCGTGGTGCCGTACGGGATGCGGGGATGGCCCTGGGGATGCCTGAGGAAGAAGTCGGTGAGATTGCCAAGCAACTGTGGAGATTCTCCGCACGAAAATTCCGTGAAGCCCTGGTGGAGAAGCCTGAACTAAGGGATTTCGCAGGGCGGGTGGAACGGGGAGCCCTGGAAGAAAACCAGCAACTGGACCTGCTGGTGGATCTGACAGAAAGGCTGGATCGCCTGCCCCGGCACATCTCCATGCATCCCTGCGGAGTGATTCTGGGAGATGCCACTCTCTTGGATAGAACACCCGTTCAACCCAGCGGCTTGGGTCTTCCCATGAGTCAATTCGATAAACACGACATGGACCCCATGGGCATGCTCAAGTTGGATGTTTTGGGAGTGCGGATGCAGAGCGCCATGGCCTTCGCGGTCCGGGAGGTGATTCGGCTTCATCCTTCCAAAGCCGAAGTTGTCGCAGCAGGGAAACATCCGGTGCAACCAGACGGAAACGGCCCGGATTACATTGCTCCCGACGGCAGGATTGACCTCAACGCAGTGCCCTTCGACGATGAGCCCACCTATGACCTGATTCGCAGTACCCACACGCTTGGTTGCTTCCAGATTGAATCACCGGGGCAGCGGGAACTCATAGGAAAAATGGCACCCAGGGAATTCAACGACCTCATCATAGATATCTCCCTTTTTAGGCCCGGACCCATGAAATCGGACATGGTGCGGCCTTTCCTGGAACACCGGCATGGCTTTGCTCCTGAAATTTATCCGCATCCGGATCTCAAACCCGTGCTCCAGGAGACCCACGGCGTGACAGTGTTCCATGAGCAGATCCTGAAGACCTTCAACGTCATGACAAATTGCGGTCTGGACAGGGCTGACGAGTTTCGTCGCGCCCTGGGTGACGAAGTGCATGAGCCGGGAGTGGAGAAGTACTTCAGGGGCGAAGCAATCAAAAAATACTCTCCGGAAGTGGTGGACAAAGTTTGGGGAACCCTGAAGGCTTTCGGCAGTTTTGGCTTCTGCAAAGCCCACGGCGCAGCCTTTGCCGTCCCCACCTACCAATCGGCGTGGCTCAAAGCCCATCATCCCGAGGCTTTCCTGGCCGGGTTGTGGGAACACGATCCCGGGATGTATCCCAAGCGGCTCTTGGTTGCTGAAGCACGCCGGTTGGGCATTCCCATCCTGCCGCTGGATATCAACAGGAGCCAGGCGGAGTACCGGGTGGAGAAGATTCAGCAAGGACCTGACCAGGGCAAGCTCGGTATCCGCTTAAGCCTGACGGGAATTTATGGGCTGTCCGGGGCGGAACTTAAGCGGATTGTTGCCGGGCAGCCTTACGATTCCCTGGCCGACCTTCGGGCGAGGGCAAGGGTTAGCAAGCCGAACATCAAAAGACTCGCTCAGCTGGGCGCCTTTGATGCCTTACATAAGGATTCCGGTGGTAAAGCCAACCGTGCTGATCTGGTCCATCATTTGCAGGCGCTCCAAGGCAGTCCTTCCAGGAAAGCCCCCGATGTCATCGAAGGGCAGCTGTCATTTGCCCTGGGTGATGTTGAACTAATGAACCTCTCTCCTGAGCTGCCCGAGCCCACCATGGTGGATAACGTCAGGGCCGAGCTTGATCTCATGGCTATGGATGTCAGCGAACACTTAATGGAAAGCCACCGCCCGCTTTTGGAAAAACTGGGCGTCACCACGGCCGATCAACTGCTGGGCCTGCGCAACGGAACCGAAGTTCTGGTGGCAGGGGTCAGGGTTGCCACCCAGACCCCGCCAATGCGGGGCGGCAGGCGTGTGGTGTTCATCAGCATCGATGACGGCACCGGGTGTGTGGATTCGGTCTTCTTCCATGAAGCCCAGGAAGAATCAGGGCCTTTGCTGTTCGGTACCCGCCTGCTGCTGATCCGGGGAACCACCAGAAGAACCGGACCCAAGGGAATCAGCCTGAGCGCCACCAAAGCCTGGGACCTCAGCCATCCCGAAGCTTTGCCCTTTGCAGAGCTCCTCCCGGCCGAAGCGGAACTACCGGATGAATACAACCACCACGGGCCGCTCCACGGTATCTCCAGAAACCTCGCCATCACCGGCCTGGGAAGCTGAAGCCGCAACGGAATCCGGCCTTGACCAGCCCCCGGCGCGCGCTGCTTTGGCCGCCTTCGCTGAAGCGGATACGATTGACGGTGGCTGGCTGTGGTCCCCGTACGCCACAAGCTATGAAGCCTCAACTATGAATAGGAGACACCCGTGTCAGATGCCCAACAGATCACCCTCATCGTCGATGGCGAAGAGACCAAGGTGACGGAAGGGACTACCGGCGCGGAACTCTTCTTCGAGCGCCGCGACGTCGTAGTTGCCCGGGTCAATGGCGTACTCAAGGACCTTGACCAGGTTCTCACCGAGGGCGCCGACGTCCAGGGCGTCACCATCGATTCCCCCGACGGACTCAATGTTCTTCGCCATTCCACGGCCCACGTCATGGCGCAGGCTGTGCAGCAGTTGCGCCCCGACGCCAAGCTTGGGATCGGCCCCTACATCACTGACGGCTTCTACTTCGACTTTGACGTCTCTGAACCGTTCACTCCGGAAGACCTGCGCACCCTGGAGAAGATGATGCAAAAAATCATCAACCAGAACCAGAAATTCGTGCGCCGTGTTGTCACCGAAGACGAAGCCCGCCAAGCCATGGCCAACGAGCCCTACAAGCTGGAGCTGCTGGGTAAGAAAAACGAGGCCACCGACGCCGCCGAAGGGGTCAATGTTGAGGTCGGTGCCGGCGACATCACGATCTACGACAATGTGGACCGAAAGAGCGGCGAGAGCATCTGGTGCGATCTCTGCCGCGGCCCCCACCTGCAAAACACCAAAATCATCTCCAACGCCTTCGCCCTGACCCGGTCCTCTGCGGCGTATTGGCTCGGCAACCAGAACAATCAGCAGCTGCAGCGCATTTACGGTACTGCGTGGCCAACCAAGGAAGCCCTCAAGGCGTACCAGGAACGCATTGCCGAGGCCGAGCGCCGGGATCACCGCAAGCTCGGCGTTGAACTGGATCTTTTCTCCTTCCCTGACGAACTGGGTTCGGGCCTTCCTGTGTTCCACCCCAAGGGCGGCATTATCCGCAAGGCCATGGAGGATTACTCCCGCCAGCGCCACGTAGATGCCGGCTACGAGTTCGTCTACACCCCGCACATCACCAAGGGACACCTCTACGAGGTATCCGGGCACCTTGACTGGTACAAGGACGGCATGTTCCCGGCGATGCAGGTGGACGCCGAATTCAACGAAGACGGCAGCGTGCGGAAACCGGCTCAGGACTACTACCTGAAACCGATGAACTGCCCCATGCACAACCTGATCTTCCGCTCCCGCGGCCGGTCCTACCGCGAACTTCCGTTGCGCCTGTTCGAATTCGGTTCGGTGTACCGCTATGAAAAGTCCGGCGTTGTGCACGGGCTGACCCGTGTCCGCGGCATGACACAGGATGACGCCCACATCTACTGCACCCGCGAGCAGATGAAGGACGAGCTCACCACCACGCTGAACTTCGTACTGGGCCTGCTCAAGGACTACGGCCTGGATGACTTCTACTTGGAGCTTTCCACCAAGAATGAAGAGAAGTTCGTTGGTGACGACGCCGCCTGGGAGGAAGCCACGCGTACTCTTTCCGAGGTAGCCGCAGCTTCAGGCCTGGAACTCGTTCCGGATCCGGGCGGAGCAGCCTTCTATGGCCCCAAGATCTCTGTCCAGGCAAAGGACGCCCTTGGCAGAACCTGGCAGATGTCCACAATCCAGCTCGACTTCAACCTGCCGGAACGCTTCGAACTGGAGTATCAGGCTGCGGACGGCACCCGCCAGCGTCCGGTCATGATCCACCGGGCACTTTTCGGTTCCGTGGAACGCTTCATGGGCGTGCTCACTGAGCACTACGCCGGAGCCTTCCCCGCGTGGCTCGCTCCCGTCCAGGTAGTGGGCAGTCCAGTGGCCGAAGCTTTCAATGACTACATGTTCGACGTCGTTGGGCAGCTCAAGGCGGCCGGCATCCGGGCCGAGGTGGATATCTCCTCGGACCGGTTCCCCAAGAAGATCCGCACAGCCAGCAAGGACAAGATTCCGTTTGTCCTGATTGCCGGCGGTGAGGACGCAGAGGCCGGTGCGGTGTCGTTCCGTTTCCGGGATGGCAGCCAGGACAACGGCGTGCCCGTAGCCGAGGCGGTCCGCAGGATCGTTGACGCTGTCAAGAACCGCGAGAGCTGACGGAACGGACACAAAGACGGTGCAGGAGAACACAGGCGCAGAAGCTGGCCTTCCGGGCGATGCCGATGTAACCGATGATTTCGGATTGGCGGGCGTACCGGACGCTTTTCAGCGCCTGTGGACTCCACACCGGATGGCCTACATCAAGGGCGGGCAGGATCAATTCAAGAACAAGGATGACTGCCCGTTCTGTGTAGGGCCCACTCGCTCGGACGAGGAAGCCCTGATCGTCCACCGGGGACGGACTTGCTACGTCGTCCTGAATCTCTTTCCTTACAACCCCGGGCACCTTCTCATCTGCCCCTACCGGCATGTACCGGACTACACGGACATCACCGTGGAGGAAACAGCCGAGTTCGCCGAACTGACGCAGACGGCCATGCGGGTCCTGCGGAAAGTCTCGAATCCGAGCGGTTTCAACCTGGGAATGAACCAAGGCGTTACCGGGGGTGCCGGCATCGCCGCGCATCTCCATCAGCACGTGGTTCCGCGCTGGGGCGGGGATGGCAACTTCTTCCCGATCATCGCTCAGACCAAGGCCATCACGCAGACACTCGATGAGGTCCGCAAGCTCGTGGCCGAAGCCTGGCCGGGGGAGTCGAATGCTCAATAGGCATGCGCGCGGCTTCTTTACTTCTCTTTTCACTCCTTTAGCGCGTTGGCTCCTGAGGATCGGTGTGTCTCCGGACGCCGTGACCATAGCGGGAACCTTAGGGGTGATTCTGGGTGGACTCGTCCTCTATCCGTTGGGCTACTTATGGTGGGGCTCGGTGGTGGTGGCATTCTTCGCCTTTTCCGACGTCGTGGACGGCATCATGGCAAGGCTGCAGGGTCGCAGTGGTGGCTGGGGCAACTTCCTGGATTCCACCCTGGACAGGCTCGCCGACGGTGCGATCTTTGCAGGCCTGACCATATGGTTTTTCACCAGCGGCGAAGATCCTGCAATTGCCACGGCCGCCGTCGTCTGCCTGGTTCTTGGAATGGTTGTTTCCTATGCCCGTGCCAAAGCGGAGTCCCTCGGCTATCAAGCGAGTGTGGGAATCGCCGAACGTGCAGAACGGTTGGCGTCGGTGCTGCTCATCACCGGGCTCACCGGACTAGGCCTTCCGCCCGTTGTGCTGTTCGGGACACTGATCATCCTGGCCCTGGCGAGCGTGGTGACAATCGTCCAGCGGATGGCCACCGTGCGCAGGCAAGCCATGGCTGAAGCAGACGGAGCTGCCGCCGCATGACGCCTGGGCGTTGCTGTACTCCAGGGGAACTGGCAACCGACCAAAGTCGCCCATGCACAGTTGTGCACCTGCCCTACTGCAGGGAGTTTGTTGCCTTTCATGCGGGTAATGAATGTACTGCCGGCATGCAAGGTGCGACTACTATTACTAGTACTTGGTCACCTTGACCTGAAACCCGGTGTGCGCTGATTGCGGTCGTGTGGCTGCGCGTGCCTCCGGCAAGAAGGTCGTTTATCTACCCATAGGGGTTTTTGTGTCTACACCAGATGTAAGCAACGAAGCCGGTTCGTCCGCGAACAGCGTCACGGGCAGCAGCCGCGTTAAGCGGGGCATGGCGGAGATGCTCAAGGGCGGCGTCATCATGGACGTCGTTAACGTCGAGCAGGCCCGCATCGCCGAGGATGCCGGTGCCGTTGCCGTCATGGCGCTCGAGCGCGTCCCGGCCGATATCCGCGCCCAGGGCGGGGTGTCCCGCATGTCCGATCCGGACATGATCGATGCGATCATCGCTGCCGTGTCCATCCCGGTCATGGCGAAGGCCCGCATCGGTCACTTCGTCGAAGCCCAGGTCCTGCAGTCCCTCGGTGTTGACTACATCGACGAGTCCGAGGTCCTGACCCCGGCCGACTACATCAACCACATTGATAAGTGGAACTTCACCGTTCCCTTCGTCTGTGGTGCCACCAACCTTGGTGAGGCGCTGCGCCGCATCAACGAGGGCGCGGCGATGATCCGTTCCAAGGGCGAGGCCGGCACCGGTGATGTTTCCAACGCCACCGGGCACATGCGCAAGATCCGCTCCGAGATCGCCAAGCTCGCCGCCCTCCCGGAGGATGAGCTGTACGTTGCGGCCAAGGAACTCCAGGCCCCGTATGAGCTGGTCAAGGAAGTTGCCGCCACCGGCAAGCTCCCCGTGGTTCTGTTCACTGCCGGCGGTATTGCTACCCCGGCTGATGCTGCGATGATGATGCAGCTCGGCGCTGACGGCGTGTTCGTCGGTTCGGGCATCTTCAAGTCCGGCAACCCGGCAGAGCGCGCCGCCGCCGTCGTGAAGGCCACCACCTTCCACGACGACCCCGATGTCATCGCCAAGGTCTCCCGCGGCCTGGGCGAAGCCATGGTGGGCATTAACGTGGACGACATCCCGCAGCCGCACCGCCTCGCAGAGCGCGGCTGGTAAGAGCAAAAAGCAGTACGACGCCGGGCCGGGCACCTTCAAAGGTGCCCGGCCCGGCGTCGTTCTATTCCAGCCCCCTGCGCTTGAGGAGGGGGCCGAGCTCGGCGTCGCGGCCCCGGAAGGCGCGGAATGACTCGAGGGCATCACGGCTGTTACCCCGCGAGAGCAATTCAGATCTGAACCGATCCCCGTTGGAACGGGTCAGGCCCCCGTTTTCCTTGAACCACTCCACGGTGTCCGCGTCCAGCACCTCACTCCAGATGTAGGAGTAGTATCCCGCTGCGTATCCGGCGCCGGCGAAAATGTGCTGGAAATAGCCCGTCCGGTACCTCGGCGGAATCAAGGGGTGGGCAATGCCTGCCTCGGCCAGCGCTTTGGACTCGAAGGCCGGAACGTCCTCCGGCACCTCCGATTCGGACACCACATGCCATGCAAGATCCAAGAGCGATGCCGCGAGGTACTCGGTAGTTGCGAATCCCTCTCCCCACAACATTGACTCGTTGAGTTTGTCCACGGTCTCCTGCGGCAGGACTTCTCCCGTGGAGTAATGCCTTGCGTAGTTGGCCAGTACCTCCGGCCACATGATCCACATTTCGTTGACCTGGGAGGGGTATTCAACAAAGTCCCGCGGCACCGATGTCCCGGAGAACCGCGGATAGGTAACCTTGGAAAACAGGCCGTGCAGCGCATGGCCGAACTCATGGAAAACAGTACGGACTTCGTCCAAAGACAACAGCGTGGGCTCGCCCGGAGCAGGTTTGGTGATGTTGAGGTTGTTGATCACTACCGAGCCTGTTCCCAGCAAGGTGGACTGTTCCACGAGGGAATTCATCCAGGCGCCGCCGCGCTTTGATTCGCGGGTGTAGTAGTCGCCTAAAAACAGGCCGAGGCCAGTACCGTCGTCGTCCCGTACTTCCCATATGCGGACATCCGGATGGTAAGCGTGGAGGTCTACTCTTTCATGGAACGTCACTCCGAACAGCTGCTTTGCTGCATGGAAGACGCCCTCTTTGAGGACAGTTTCCAGACTGAAATAGGGGCGGAGCTCCTGCTCATCCACAGCGAATTTCTCTTTGCGGACCTTGGCCGAATAGTAGGCCCAATCCCACGGCTCAAGTTCGTGGCCGGCGGCCTCGGCCAAGGCCTCTGCTTCCGCTTGGGCATTGCGAACGGCGGCCGGAGCCAGGCGGGCCAGCATCTCCTGCACATGGCTGAAACCGGGCGCAGTCTGCTGGTCAACCACCAACTCGGCGAAATTGGCAAACCCCAGGAGGGCCGCCTTCTCTGCCCGCAAACGGGCAGTGGCCTTCACCAGGTCGCTGACGTCCAAAGCGCCGCCATCACTGCCGCGTGCCACAGAAGCCTCGAAAAGACGACGACGGATGGCCCGGTTTTCCAGGAAAGCCAGAGCCGGCTGATTGCTGGGTTGAATCAGGGTCAGCAAGTATTTGCCGTTATGGCCGGCGGTTTTTGCTGCTTCCGCTGCACCGGTGATCACCTCAGGCTGGAGACCGGCGAGCTCATGGGCATCGTCAAGAAGCAACGCAGCGGACTTCATGGCTTCCTTGACGCGCTGACCGTACTCCGTGCCTAACCGGGACAGCTCAGCGTTGACCTCGCGCAAGCGCTGTTGCCCGGCGTCATCGAGCTGAATCCCGGATTGCCGGAACTCCTTGAGATACTCCTGTACCAATCTGGAGGACTCAGCATCCAGACCCGTGGTGTTAATGGACGCGAACCGCTCATAGAGACCGCGGTTCATGTAGACAGCGTCCTGATGGGCCGAGAACTTGGGGGATAACTCCGTCTCCAGCAACTTGATGGCCTCGGAAGCATCAGCGGAGACCAGTGTGAAGAAAGCCGCAGCGGCCCTGTTGAGGAGGAGCCCGGACCGCTCCATGGCCACGGCCGTGTTTTCCACCGTGGCGGGCTCAGCATTGTCCACAATGCCGGCAATCTCACTCAAATGCTCGGACAAGCCTGACTCGACGGCTTCGGCGTAGTGCTCTGCAGAAATGCCGGCGAAGGGCGGGAGCCCGTAGGGCAGCGGGCTGGGGCTCAAGAGTGGATTGGTCATGAAGTGACTCTTTCACGTAAGAAACGTGTCCTCAAGAGCGGCACGCCCGGATCCGCAGGGCTTCAGCCGTAGGATGAAATTCATGGGCAAAGTCACATTTTCAGGCGGACGGTTTCGTCCTCGCAAGGCGGCGCTCTTTGCCAGCGGCGTGGCTTTGGTCCTATCGCTGGCCTCGTGCGGTGTCATTGCGGAAAACGAAGACGCTGATCGCAGCAGTGCCGCTCCCGCCCCCGCCAGCGAGGCCCCAAGCCCAACACGCACCCCCGCACCAAACCCCACCCCGGGCAAGGGGCCCGCTTGTCCCGAACTCCGCTGTACATCCATTACCGTGACCGGAGACATGCTGGTTCATACCCAGCTCTGGCAACAAGCAAGGGCTGACGCTGCGGCGCTTGGACAGCCGGGCTACACCTTCGTTCCGCTTCTGGAAGGCCAGCGCCGCTACATCCGCAACAGCGACCTCGCCATCTGCCATCAGGAGACGCCGGTGGCCACACCTGAGGGGCCTTTCTCTGCCTATCCATCCTTCGACGTACCGCCGCAAATCATCACAGCCTCCAAGGATGTGGGCTACAAGGCTTGTACTACCGCCAGCAATCACACCATCGACCGCGGAACGGAAGGTTTGCTGCGGACACTGGATGCCCTGGACGCAGCAGGACTGAAGCACACCGGCTCGTACAGGACAGAGGCGGCGTCCAAGGAGATCCTCATGCTCCAGACAGACGCTGCCAAGGTGGCGGTGATCATTGGAACCTATGGGCACAACGGTCAAATCCCGGAGTACCCCTGGCTGGTTGACGAACTGGATCCAGCCACCATGATCGCGAAGGCAAAACAGGCCAAAGCGCTTGGAGCTGACATTGTGCTGGGCGTCATGCATGCCGGGGACGAATACGCCAGTGAGGCTAACGCCCAGCAGCAGGAGGTTGCGCACGCATTGGTGGACAGCGGCCAGTTCACCATGATCTACGGGCACCACACACACTCGGTGTTGCCGATCGAAAATTACAAGGGAACGTGGATCGTCTATGGCCTGGGCAACGGAGTCACTGAACTGTCACCCTGGTATGTCCTGAACAATGAAGGGCTGTTGGTCCGGGCGCAGTTCAGCCAAAACACTGAAGGGGTCTGGAGTGTCTCGGACCTCGCCTGGGCTCCGTCAGTGATTGTGCGGGACCCCTATCGGTGGTGCTCCGTGGCCAGCGACGCGCCCCAAGGCGTTTGTGCCACCCCAGCGGCCGATGCCCAGACGTATCAGCGCACCAAAACCGTGGTTGAGTCCATGGGCGCAGCCGCAGCGGGCGCGCACGAACTGCTCATCACCAAGGAAAAGTAATGCCTACCTTGGCCGCCGGGCTGCGTGTTCGCGCGCAAGGCGGGCGTATTCGTCGTCGGGCGTTCCCGGTACGAAACTGCCGAACTTGCGTTCGGCAGCCGTGCGGATGAGGAAATCCGCTATGGCCGGGTTCTTCGGGAGTAAGGAACCGTGCAGGTAGCTCGCCACAACATTGTTATAACGTGCGCCCTCATGTCCGTCCTTGCTGTTGTTGCCCGCTCCCTTTGTTACCGTGCCCAGTGGCTGGACGCCGGGGCCCAGAGTAGTCTGCCCGCTGTGGTTCTCATATCCGAGGATGTCGCCAAACTCGGTGGACTTCATGCTCACGTTGCCGATGAGCCGCTCATCAGTGCCGTGGGTTTCGACGTCAAGAATGCCGATGCCGGGAATGACCGGGCCAGTGCTGGTCTTGAAGAACTTCCCGAAAAGTTGGTACAAGCCACAAATGACCAGCATGGGCGCGCCCTCGTCCGCCAACTGCTTGAGGCGGGCTGCGCGTGCCTGGAGGTCGTCCTGAATGACCAATTGGCCGCTGTCCTGGCCGCCGCCGCCAACAATGATGTCGACGTCGTCCGGGAATTCGTCGCCCACGTTGTACTCAAGCAACTCCGGGGTGTAGCCATGCCACTTGATCCGTTGCTTGAGGACCAGGGCGTTGCCCCAGTCGCCATAGATGTTCATTTCCCGCGGGTAGAGCTGGAGAACGCGGATTGTCCCCTTGCTGGACTGGTTGTCCGGCGACGCCTGTGCTTCCGGCGTGTGCGGTGCTTCCGAAGTCATGAGACCACCTCAACTATGGTGATTTTGGCCAGTTCGCGGCGAATGGCGAGCATGGAAGTGTACGTGCAGAAAATGCGCTTGGGCTTGCCTCGCGATCCGTCGATGAAGGTCCGGAGTGCTGCGGTGATGTCCGGCTCCACCACACCAAAGTGAACGTCGTCGTATTGCAGGCGGAGGGCCATGTCGTAGGCGCGTACCCCCGTGAGGACTTCCACGCCGCTCTCGCGCAGGGAGTCGAATTCAACATCCCAGAGCCAGGACATGTCCCTGCCGTCAGCGTAGTTGTCATTGATGGCGATCATGGTGGCATAACCACCGGCGGGGAAGGACTTCAGCCCGAGCCGGAAACCGCTTGGATTCTTCACGAGCACCAGTTCCAGCGGTTGACCATCCACCGTGAGGCTTTCACCGCGGCCGAAGGCGGGAGCAACTTCCCCCAGGGCCTTCACCAGTTTGGGAGTATCCACTGGACCCGTTCCCATGATGGATCTCGCCAGGGACAACGCCGCGGCAGCGTTGAAGATGTTGTAGACGCCGCGAAGCTTCATCGATGTGGTGACGGTTTTGCCGTCGAACTCAAAGTCTGCGTCCTGGGCACCTACCCGTCGAAGCACGACGTCGGCAGCCGGCAGGTCTACATCCTCGCCGGTTTCTGCGGCAACAGAGGTCCCTGACGGCGAGGGGCCAATGCCTGTGGTTCGCATCTCGTCATCGTTGGGGAACGTACTGCGCAGCGATTCGTCGAGGCCGAAATAGCGGACTTCGGGGTGGTGGACGGCGTCCAGGGTGTTGATGGCACTGGCAATCCGGGCTACGCGAGGATCTTCCCGGTTGAGGACAACGGTGCCGGAGGTTTTTGAGGCGATGTGCTCCAGCAGGCGGGCGGTCTTATCGATTTCGCCGAAACGGTCCAATTGATCGCGCAGGACATTCAACAGGAGGCTGTACCGAGGCTCCACTTTGTTGACGAAGTGCACGGCATGGGCCTCGTCCAATTCGAGAATGGCAATGTCCGCGTCGAGCCGTCCACGCCAGTCCACATCGCCCAGCAGGGACGCTGCCACACCACGGGTGAAGTTGCTGCCGCTGCGGTTGGTGAACACTTTGAGGCCTTGGCTTTCAAGGAGTTCCACCACCATCTTTGTGGTGGTGGTCTTGCCGTTGGTGCCGCTGACCACCGCTACGCCGAGGGGGAGCGAAGCCAGCGTTCGCTGCATGAAGCCGGGATCGATTTTCTCAACCACCAAGCCGGGAAAAGCTGAGCCTCCGCCCCGGAGCCGGGACAGTGTGCGGACCAGCTTGCCGAGGGGAACGCTGAAGGAAAGCATGCTCTGTAATATATCCCAGTCAGGGCATGGAACCCCGAACGGCGGAAGCAGCGGGAAGCCGCGGGCAGCGCCACGAAGGGCTTGGACACTATGATGGTCCAATGACCAACCCCCTTTCCGACGCTTCGTCACGCGTGGGTTCAGGACTCCGGATCGGCGTACTGGCTCTGCAGGGCGACTTCCGTGAGCATATCCACGCCGTAGAAGCCGCTGGTGCTGTCGGCGTAGGTATTCGCCGTCCGTCAGAGCTCGATGACATTGACGGGCTCATCATTCCCGGCGGTGAATCCACCACCATTGACAAGCTTTCCAGGATTTTCGAAGTCCGCGACCCCCTCCGGAAGCGCATCGCGGAGGGACTTCCTGTCTATGGCTCCTGCGCCGGCATGATCCTCCTGGCCAACGAAATTGCGGACCCGTCCACTGACCTGGACGGAAATCCGCAGCAAACTTTCGGCGGGCTGGACATCACGGTCCGCAGGAATGCGTTTGGGCGTCAACGGGAGTCCTTTGAAACGGATCTGGACTTCAAAGGCCTCGAATTCAGCGCAGGGGAGTCCGGTGTGGATCCCGTCCACGCGGTATTCATAAGGGGCCCCTGGGTGGAGCGGGTGGGTCCAGGCGTGGAAGTCCTTGCCCAGGTTGATCCGGACCACGCCAGCCACACAGCCACATTGCATGGAGTGGCTAGAATTGTTGCAGTGCGTTCCGGCCAACTGCTGGCCACCTCCTTCCATCCGGAAGTGACGGGCGAGAAACGCGTGCATGAACTCTTTATTCGAATGATCAGAGGAGAAGCGTAAAGCATGTCAGGCCACTCCAAATGGGCGACCACCAAGCACAAGAAAGCCATCATTGACGGCAGGCGTGCAAAGTCGTTCGCGAAGCTGATCAAGAACATTGAAGTTGCCGCCCGCATGGGAGGGCCGGACCTCGCCGGCAACCCGGGGCTTGAACTTGCCGTCACGAAGGCCAAGAAAACTTCGGTTCCCAACGACAACATCGATCGCGCCATCAAACGTGGGGCAGGCCTCACCGGTGAAGTGGTGGACTACACCGAGATCATGTACGAGGCCCGCGGCCCGCAGGGTTCGGCATTGCTGATCGAATGTCTGACAGACAACAAGAACCGCGCCGCCTCCGAGGTGCGCCTTGCTATCTCACGCAACGGCGGCACCATCGCCGATCCCGGTTCCGTGAGCTACCTCTTTGCCCGTAAGGGTGTTGTTGTCTTGCCCAAGAACGGCCTCAGTGAGGATGACATCCTGATGGCGGTTCTGGATGCCGGAGCCGAGGAAGTCAAGGACAGCGGCGAGAACTGGGAAATTCACTCCGAGCCTTCGGACCTCCAGGCCATCCGCGATGCCCTGAAAGAGGCGGGCATCGACTACGACACCGATGAAGCCGAGTTTGTCCCCTCCATGCAGGTTGACCTGGATGTTGAAGGCGCCAAGAAGTTCATGAAGCTCGTGGATGCCCTTGAAGATCTGGACGATGTCCAGAACGTCTACAGCAATGCGGACCTCAGCGAGGAAGTTCAGGCCGCCCTCGACGCCGAATAGACGGCCACGCAGCACGTCAGTCAGACACTCAGCGTTTTACAGCCATCAGGAAGGCCCGGACTTGACTCTTCGCGTATTGGGAGTCGATCCGGGCCTTACCCGTTGCGGCATAGGTGTTGTGGACATCGAGAAAAACCGCAGGGCAACCATGGTTGCCGTGGGGGTGGTGGGCACCTCTGCTGAACTGACGCTGGATAAGAGACTGCTGGTCATTGCCCAGGCCATTGATGAATGGCTGGACCTGCACACCCCGGACGTCGTGGCGGTTGAACGTGTGTTCTCGCAGATGAACGTCAGCACGGTGATGGGTGTAGCCCAGGCCTCCGGTGTGGTGATTGTTGCTGCCGCGAGGCGCGGCATCCCCGTTGCGCTGCACACACCTTCTGAGGTCAAGGCGGCAGTAACGGGCAGCGGTACGTCGAACAAGGATGCAGTGACCAAGCTGGTAACGAAGATTCTCCGCCTGGATGCGCCGCCAAAGCCTGCTGATGCCGCCGACGCGCTGGCGCTGGCCCTGACCCACGCTTGGCGTGCCGGCAGTGGAATGGGCTCAGCGGGTGCCGCGAACGGCAGCGGTGGTCTTACCCCTGCCCAGAAAGCATGGGCGGACGCCGAAGCAAAAGCGCGCCGGAAACGCTGAATGGTGCCTCCCCTTGCTAGGGTATTCGTAGATATGTTCGGATAGTCCGCTCCGGCCGCAGTACTGACAGCAGTACCGCGGCAACGGAGCAGGCGGTAATTCAGGAGCCGGGTCTTGATCAGTTTTCTCCGTGGAACCGTAGCCCACGTTGGTTTGTCCACCGCTGTAATTGACCTCAATGGTGCGGGGATGAGCGTCTTCGCCACACCGCAGACCTTGAGCCACCTCAAAACAGGGTCCGAGGCCAAGCTCTTCACGTCCATGATTGTCCGCGAGGATTCACTGACCCTGTTCGGTTTCGCCGACGACGACGAACGCGAGGTCTTCGACGTCCTGCTGAGCGTCAGCGGTGTAGGCCCGCGTTTGGCTCTGGCCGTTCTGGCAGTGCATGAACCCGAGGCCATCCGGGTGGCGGCGCACACCGGTGACAGCAAAACGTTCACCAAGGTACCGGGAATCGGTCCCAAGGTGGCCGGCCGGATTGTCCTGGAACTTGCCGGGAAGCTGGTTCCCCACGGCACGGGTACCGGCACCGCTCCGGTGGCCGCCGCCAACGCCGAATGGAAGCCTCAGGTTGTGGCGGCCATGACAAGCCTGGGATGGTCCGAGAAGGACGCCAATGGCAGCATCGACAAAGCCATGGCTGATTCCCCGGAACTCGTGGACGCAGGAAACGTGGCCCAGATTCTCCGGGCTACGCTGCGCTGGCTTGGCCAGGACGGCGCACGTGCAGGCAACCGCGTAGGCAGCCGTGGCTGAGCAGTCACTCGTCAGCGGGGGAGAGGAACCGGAAGAGCGGGTCATTGAGGCCGCCCTCCGCCCTAAAAACCTGCATGATTTCGTGGGACAGCACCGGGTCCGTAAGCAGCTCGCTCTGGTCCTTGAGGCCTCAAAAATGCGGGGCCGCAGCGCAGATCATGTGCTGATGTCCGGCCCTCCAGGACTCGGGAAAACCACCCTTGCCATGATCATTGCAGCTGAAATGAACGCGCCGCTGCGCATCAGCAGCGGGCCGGCCATTCAGCACGCAGGAGATCTGGCCGCCATCCTCTCCTCGCTCTCGGAGGGTGAGGTCCTGTTCCTGGACGAAATACACCGCATGTCCAGGCCGGCGGAGGAAATGCTGTACATGGCCATGGAGGACTTCCGCGTGGACATTGTGGTGGGCAAAGGCGCCGGTGCAACGGCCATTCCCTTGGAACTGCCGCCTTTCACGCTGGTGGGCGCCACCACCAGGGCTGGACTTCTCCCCGGTCCGCTGAGGGACCGTTTTGGATTCACCGGGCACCTGGAATTCTATTCAGTGGCAGAACTTGAGCTTGTCCTCCGGCGCTCAGCAGGGCTTCTGGACCTGAAGGTCAACTCCGCGGGATTTACGGAGATAGCAGGGCGGTCCAGAGGAACACCGCGTATTGCCAACAGACTCCTGCGCCGCGTCAGGGACTGGGCTTTGGTTCACGGCATTGATCAAATTGATGCGCGTTCGGCGTCAGCTGCCCTGGACATGTACGAAGTTGATGAGCGCGGCCTGGACAGGCTTGACCGCTCTGTTCTCGAAGCCCTCATCACCAAGTTCAACGGCGGCCCCGTGGGCTTGTCCACTCTGGCCATCGCCGTAGGCGAGGAACCCGAAACCGTGGAGACTGTTGCTGAGCCGTTCCTGGTACGTGAAGGACTTTTGGGACGTACGCCGCGAGGACGAATCGCCATGGCGTCAGCTTGGACCCACCTTGGCTACGCCGTGCCGGCCGGAGTCTTCGGTCAGGAGACGCTGGCGCTGTTTGGTGAGGACGAAAACCACGCCGAAAGCGTCGATACCATCGGTTAACACCCTCTGTTCAGCTTTTCCCACTAGACTGGTATGACGCTCGGCACGTTCGAGTCCTTGATCCATGCCGCTCTGCGGATCTGCCAGGGACGTTGCCGTGAACCAAAACGTAAGTACAGAACGGAACTTCCCTGTGGATCCAATGACCATATTGCTGTTCGTCATGCTTGGACTCTTTGTCTTCATGATGTTCCGCCGCAACAAGAAGACCCAGCAGCAGCAGGCTGAAATGCAGTCAAAGTTTGCCCCGGGCGTCGACGTCATGACCAGCTTCGGTCTCTTTGGCCGCATCGTGTCCATCGACGAAGCCGAGAACAAAGTAGTAATTGAGCTCTCCCCGGGCAACCAGGCCACGGTTCACCGCCAGGCTGTCACCAAGGTGGTAGAGGCTACTCCCGAAGAGGCACCGGTTGTCCCGGACGACGCTTCTTCCCTGACCCCCGCGCAGACCGAAGCGCCTGCCGCCGTCGAGACGCCGGAAGAGACCATTGCGCGCCTCAACAAAGAGGACAAGAAGGACAACTAGCACCGTCAGTCGCGGCGACACCGCGCAAGGCAACTTCTAAGGCAGCCCAGAGCCGCCGGCGGACGCTTACCAGCGTCGGCCGGCGGCTGTCCGGCGATAACAGGAAGATCGATAATGGCACGGACCGGCCCCAAAAACTCAGCCCGCAGGGTGCTGACCTGGCTTGGAGCAATTTTCGTTGTATTGACCGCCGTCCTGGCTGGCGGAGTAGTAACTGGCAATGCCAGTTGGGCTCCCAAGCTTGCTCTGGACCTCGAAGGCGGAACCCAGATGATCCTGGCCCCCAGGGTAGAGGGTTCCAGTGAGATCAATGAGGAGCAACTCAACCAGGCAGTTGCCATCATCCGGCAGCGTGTGGACGGCTCCGGTGTTGCCGAGGCCGAAATCAGCACTCAGTCGGGCCGGAACGTTGTGGTCAGTCTTCCGGGAACACCGTCGAAGGAAACCCGCGACTTGATCCAGGCTTCGGCTGATATGAACTTCCGTCCTGTGATCACCTATGGTGACCCGGCGCCTGTGCCAGCGGAGCAGCGGACCCCTGAGGACCAGCTTCCCAAGCCCACAGCGGAGCCTGCAAATGCCAGTGACGTCAACTGGGTTACTGCGGATATCGTCAGGGAATTTGAAGCCCTCGACTGTGTGAACCCCTCACCGGAAAAGCGCGACCGTTCGGATCCGGCCAAACCGCTGGTAACCTGCGAGGCTGCCACGGACAAGACTCCGGCCATCAAGTACATCCTCGGGCCCGTTGAGGTCAAGGGACAGGACATCAGCGATTCCACCTTCACCCAGGTTCAGGGTGCCCAGGGTTCGGTGACCAATACCTGGGGCGTGAACATTGTCTTCAACGCCGATGCCACGGCAAAGTTCAAGGCAGTCACTGAGCGCCTCAACCAGTTCTATGCTGCGGCTCAGGCCCAGGGTACTGATGATCCCAAGGCACAGTTCGCGATTGTCCTGGACGACAAAGTGCTCTCCGCGCCGCGGGCCTTGGCTGTCATCACTGACGGAAAACCCCAGATCACTGGCAACTTCACCCAGGCGTCCGCGAAGGCCCTCTCGGATCAGCTCCGTTATGGCGCACTGCCCATCAGCTTTGAGATCCAATCACAGGAGCAAATTTCCGCCACGCTCGGTGGTGACCAACTTCGGCTCGGGCTTCTGGCAGGCATGATCGGGCTCTTGCTCGTTGTTGTCTACTCGCTCTTCCAATACCGGGCACTTGGCCTGGTGACCATCGCTTCCCTTGTGGTGGCCGGCGTGCTGACCTACCTGGCGATCGCCATCCTTGGATGGACGGAAAACTACCGTCTGTCCTTGGCCGGTGTGGCCGGTCTGATCGTGGCTATCGGCCAGACCGCGGACTCGTTCATTGTCTACTTCGAACGCATCAGAGATGAGCTCCGTGAAGGACGTGGATTGGTCTCTGCCGTGGAGAACGGCTGGAAGCGGGCAAAGCGTACCGTTCTGGCGTCCAAGGCCGTCAACCTTCTGGCAGCCCTGGTTCTCTACTTCGTCGCTGTTGGAAACGTCCGGGGCTTTGCCTTTACTCTTGGCCTGACTGCGCTGGCTGACCTCCTGGTGGTGTTCATGTTCACCCACCCCATGCTGCAGGTTCTCGCGCGCACCAAGTTCTTTGGTGAAGGCCACCGTTTCTCGGGTCTTTCTCCTGACCGGCTGGGCGCTGTTCCGCTCTACCGCGGCGCCGGACGACTTCGCACGCCTGCCGAAAAGCCCTCGGTGGTCCGCCCGCGCAACACCGGTGCGGCCGCAGAGGCCGAACGTCGCATGACCATCGCCGAGAGGCGCCTTGCCGAGAAGGGCCAGCTCACTGGCACTTCAAACGGCACCAAGGAGGAGAAGTAATGACCACGAGCTTCGCAACCTTCGGCCATGAGCTCTACACGGGCAAGCGTTCGTACAACTTTGTCAATTCCAAGAAAATCTGGTTTGTCATTGCTGCGGTCGCCGTGGCTCTGTCCATTCTGGTTCCGGTCGCCAAGGGCGGTTTCAACCTCGGGATCGAGTTCCGGGGTGGCTCGGAGTTCACCGTTTCCAACGTGAGCACCACAGATGCCGCACTGGGTGAGAAAGCCGTCCATGATGTTGTGCCGGGAGCCATCCCGCGTGTTGCCAACGTGGCAGGCAACACCATGCGCATTCAAACGGACCAGTTGACCGATGACGAGACGAACCGGATCAAGGATGGCCTCACCAGCGCTTACGGCGTGACGGAAAACGAGGTGACGTCCAACTTCGTTGGGCCAACCTGGGGACAGGATGTTACGCGTCAAGCCCTCATTGGCCTGGTGGTCTTCGTTGGGTTGGCAGCTGTCCTGATGGCGCTGTATTTCAGGACCTGGAAAATGTCGTTGTCAGCACTTGTTGGCATGCTCGTCACCATGTTCACCACGGCGGGCGTTTACGCACTGAGCGATTTTGAAGTCACGCCGTCGGCGATCATCGGCTTCCTGACCGTCCTGAGCTACTCGCTGTATGACACGGTGGTTGTCTTCGACAAGATCCGGGAAAACACCGCGGATATTTCAACGTCAACACGGCGTACATTCAGCGAAGAAGTTAATCTTGCTGTCAACCAAACCCTGGTCCGCTCCATCAACACCATGATGGTGGCCATCCTCCCTGTTGCGGCAATCCTCTTCATAGGTGCCGGACTGTTGGGTGCAGGCACGCTGCGGGATCTTTCCCTGGCCTTGTTCGTGGGCATCCTCATCGGAACCGCTGCAACGATTTTCATCGCAGCTCCGCTCTACGCATGGTTGCGCCAGAGCGAGCCTGAGCTTGTAAAGCAAGCCAAGAAGGTTGCCCATCGCAGGAACGAAGCAGCAGTCCAGGCTTGAACAGTCCCTGAACTGTCCCGGTAGTTTTGCCGCGAGCCGGCCTCCGCACCAGTGCGGAGGCCGGCTCTTTGACTTGCCTGTGTCATCGTCATGTGCTGCCCGGTTGCAGAAGCATTCACTTGCGGGAATAGACTGGGAGAATTAAATCGGTTGTGAGGGGTACTTCTGTGGAAGAACGTGCGACGTCGGCACCACCGGCGGGCGGGGATGACAGCCGCAAGGCTGTGGCAGGTCCGGTAACAAGCGTGCCCGGACGTACTGCAGCGGCGGTTCCAATCGATGCTCCCGGCGCGCGTCCCACCTTCCCCGGGCGGAGGGAACGCACCCGTTCCCGGCTTGCCCGCCTGACCGGCCGCGGGATAGCACCGTATTCGCCCATCCTGGAACCACTGCTGCGAACAGTGAGGGCGAATAACCCCAAAGAGGACTTCGATCTGATCCAGCGCGCTTTTGCGGTGGCAGAGCAGAGCCACCAGGGTCAGAAGCGCAAGAGCGGTGATCCCTACATCACCCACCCGGTGGCTGTGGCCACCATCCTGGCCGAGCTTGGCATGACCGGGACAACCCTGGCAGCTGCGCTGCTGCACGACACCGTGGAGGACACCCCCTATACGCTGGCTGACCTCACCCGGGACTTCGGCCCCGAAGTGGCCATGCTGGTAGATGGCGTCACCAAGCTGGACAAAGTCAGTTTTGGTGAAGCGGCGCAGTCGGAGACCGTGCGCAAAATGGTGGTTGCCATGGCCAAAGATATCCGCGTGCTGATGATCAAACTGGCGGACCGTCTCCATAACGCGCGCACGTGGCGCTTCGTTTCCGCGGAGTCTTCATCGCGCAAGGCCCGCGAAACGCTGGAAATCTTCGCACCCCTTGCCCATCGCCTGGGTATGAACACCATCAAATGGGAATTGGAAGACCTCTCCTTCGCGGCGCTCTATCCCAAGGTGTACGAAGAAATCGTACGGATGGTGGGTGACCGGACGCCTGAGCGGGAAAAGAGTTTGAGCGTCATCCGCAACCAGATCGCCGATGACCTTCGAACAGCGCGGATTAAGGCGACCATCACAGGCCGGCCCAAGCACTACTACTCGATTTACCAAAAGATGATCGTCCGGGACAAGGACTTTGACGACATCAACGACCTCATGGGCGTTCGGGTATTGGTTGATTCGGTGCGTGACTGTTATGCCGCACTGGGGACCCTGCATTCGCGATGGAACCCGCTTCCGGGCCGGTTCAAGGACTACATCGCCATGCCCAAGTTCAACATGTACCAGTCCCTGCACACCACAGTGATTGGCCCCGGCGGCAAGCCGGTGGAAATCCAAATCCGCACCCATGAGATGCACCGGCGTGCAGAGTACGGCGTCGCAGCCCACTGGAAGTACAAGGACCAGCCCAATCGCACCGCGCAGGGCCCCGGCAGCCCGCGTGATGGCGACATGGGCTGGTTGCGGTCGCTGGTTGACTGGCAACAGGAAACCTCCGATCCCGGAGAATTTCTGGACTCGCTTCGCTACGAGATCAACGCCCGGGAAGTTTTTGTTTTCACCCCCAAGGGCGAGGTCATGGCCCTTCCGGCCGGTTCTACGCCGGTGGACTTCGCCTACGCCGTCCATACGGAGGTTGGCCACAGGACCATTGGCGCCCGTGTCAACGGCAAACTGGTTCCTCTCAACAGCGAGCTGAACCACGGCGACTGGGTTGAGATCTTCACCTCCAAGGCAGAAGGAGCCGGGCCCAGCCAGGACTGGCAGCACTTTGTAAAGTCGGCTCGTGCCCGCAATAAGATCCGCCAGTGGTTCACCAAGGAACGCCGCGAGGAAGCGATAGAACGCGGCAAGGACATGCTGACCAGGGCCATGCGTAAGCAGAACCTGCCCCTGCAGCGTCTGATGACCCATGATGCCCTGTCTGCCGTGGCCGAAGACTTCCACTACGTTGACATCTCCGGGTTGTACGCCGGTGTGGGTGACGGCCACACCTCGGCCCAATCGGTCATGGAGAAGCTCGTTGAACACTTGGGCGGACACGAGACGCCCGACGAAGACCTCGATGAAGTCAGCATTCCCACCCAAGTGGCGAAGTCGAAGTTCTCGGACTCCGGCGTCATTGTCAGGGGTGTGGGCGATGTGTGGGTCAAACTGGCCAGATGCTGCACCCCGGTTCCGCCGGATCCCATTTTGGGGTTCGTCACCCGTGGTTCAGGAGTCTCCGTTCACCGTACCGACTGCACCAATGTCTCAGGGCTTCGTGACCAACCGGACAGAATTGTTGAAGTGGAATGGGCGCCCACCCAGTCAAGCGTCTTCCTGGTGGAGATCCAGGTGGAGGCCTTGGACCGGAAATCCCTTCTGTCCGATGTGACCCGCATCCTGTCCGAAAACCACGTCAACATCCTTGCGGCATCTGTTCACACTTCCAGTGACAGGGTGGCTATTTCGAAGTTCGCATTTGAGATGGGTGATCCTAAGTACCTGCACCACGTTCTGAACGCGGTCCGCCGGATCGACGGGGTTTTCGACGTCTATCGGACCACTGGAAACCGCAGGCGCAGTTAGGAAGGCGCAGTTAGGAAGGCGCAGCTAAAAGGGTTCCGATGAGGCCAGCTGGGCCAGGGTGGCCAAGGCACGTCTTTTATGAGGGACCCTCGGGGTGGCTTCGACGGCCAGAATGAGGAGCCGGAGTTTGATGCCGAGCTCCTCGCGCGCCAAAAGACGCTTCAGCACCGGCAATGCGCGGTCCGCCTCGACGTGGAGGGCGATGTCCGCGGCGGTACGGAGCGGGCTGCTGACCAGCATTCCTCCAAGGCTCACCACATCCATCTGACCCAGCCGGACCTCGTGCAGGCTGCATGCTGTACTTCCCCGCAGGCTGGAGATGCGGTGCTTGGCGTCAACCAAGAGCGACAAATGCTCGGGGGCTTTGGCGCAACCGTAGATCCACGCTGCTGTCAGCCGTCCGGCAACCACCTTGGTCCGGATGCGTTCCGGGACTGTCAGGGCAGCTGCGCGGGCTCTGAGGCGGTGGGTGACGGCTACACCGGGAGAGGCGTAACTCATCCCGTAGAGGGGCAGCAGGATGCCATCGAATGCCATGCCTTGAAGCTCGTTCCACGAAAAGATGCGGCTGGGGGAGTAGAGCTCGGATAAGACCGGCTCCTGCAGGTGCGGGGCGGTGACGGGGGGAACCATTCACTGATCATTCCGTGCGGCCGCCCTACGAGTACAGGCTCCGTCCCGGTTATGTGGATAACCCGGACGGAGCCTGCAGGAAACTACGAGCCCGCAAGACCCCTAGGCGAGGTCGCTGGCGGAGCGCTGGATCTGGTCAAGCCACGCCTGACGTGCTTCCAGGGCTTCGCGGGCAGCCTTAATGCGGCGCTGGTCACCGGCCTTTTCCGCCTTCTCCAGATCTTCCTTGAGGCCTGCGATTGCGGACTCAAGCTGTGACAAGGCGCTGTTGGTGCGGGCCTTGGTTTCCGGGTTGCTCCGGCGCCACTTCTCTTCCTCAGCTTCGCGGACAGCATCTTCAACCTTGCGAAGCCCGGCCTCGATCCTGCCCATGTCGGCGCGGGGAACCTTGCCGGCTTCTTCCCATCGGTCCCTGATGGACTGGAGGGCTTTCTTGGCGGCGTTGAGATCGTTGATGGGCAGCAGCGCCTGCGCCTCAGCCACCAGCTGTTCCTTCACAACCAGGTTGGCCGTGTATTCCTGGTCAATCTGGTCATTGGCTGCCTGGCGGTTGCTGAAGAAAACGTCCTGGGCGGCGCGGAAACGGCCCCAGAGTGCGTCATCGTCCTTACGGCTTGCACGCGGGGTGGTCTTCCACTGGTCCATCAGCCTGCGGTACTCGCCGGCTGCGAATCCCCAGTCAGTAGAGGTGGAGAGCGCTTCGGCCTCTGCGATCAGGGCTTCCTTGGCGGACTTTGCAGCGGAGTTGTTGCTGTCCAACTGGGAGAAGTACGCGCGGCGGTGACGGTCAAATACCGTCCGAGCAGAACGGAAGCGCTTCCACAGCGCGTCTTCGTTGCTGCGGCCGAGCCTGACTCCGCTCTTTTGCGCCGCCTTCCAGGTTTCGAACAGCTCGTTCATTCGTGCGCTGGAAGTCTTCCACTGAATCTGCGCAGGATCCTGGCCGGCAATGGCTTCAGCTTCAGCAACAATTGCTTCGCGTGCAGCGAGTTCGCTGGCACGCACAGCCTCATGGGCAGCCTTTTCCGACTTTTCCAGCTCAACGATCTGGGCCGACAATGCGTCCAAGCGGGCCTCGGCAGCCCGGATGTCTCCCACCATGTTGCGTTCAGCAAGTTGCTCACGCAGGTGGGTGACTGTCTTCTGCATGTCAGTGGCAGGAGCCTTGGACTCTACCCGGTGTTCCAGGAGGACTACCTGGGCAATCACGTCGTCGAACTTCCGGGCAAAGTAGCCAAGTGCTTCGTCGGTGCTGACGCCCGGGTATTGGCCCACGGCGATCTCTTCACCGTCAAGGGTCAGGAATACATGGCCGTCACCTTCAGCACGTCCCCATTTGGCTGCCTCAGCGAGGGACGCTGCGGAAACCGCCGGGGCGGCAGGGACGACGGCGGCCGGAGCCTTGGGACGGGCCGCGAAAGCTGCAGGAGACGGCGCTGCAGACGGCGCGGGACGGGGCGAGGACGGTGCTGCAGGAGCTGTGGCCGCCGGTTCCTCCCGGTTTTCACCCTCAGATGGCGCTGCCACGTTTGCCTGAGTTGTTTCGCCGGCCGGAGATGCTTCGCCAGCTGGAGTAGCCTCGTTCGCCGGAGCATCCTGCACCGCAGCCGGCGTGCCGGAACCATTGGTGCCGGTTGCCTCAACTGCTTCTTCGTTGGCCACTACTGCTGTTTCGTCGGATTTCTGACTGTCTGTCACCGCTAAAAGTCTTTCGCTTGGAGGGAACTGCTCAGGTAATGCACCCGGGGCCGGGCCTGGAGCTGGTTACTTCAGAGAAAACGAGTCTATCGTGACAGGTGCCACAGGGGCGCCGTCGTTGGCGTTTTCACCGGGTTTGAGGCCTGCCGCTGCAATGTTTGTCACAACGTCAAGGCCGCTGGTCACCTTGCCCACCACCGTGTAGCCGCCGGCCTGGTCAGCCGGAATGGTGGTGTCTTTGTAGACGATGAAGAACTGGTGTCCGTTGCCGTACGCATTGTTGCCGGTACGCGCCACGGCAATTGTCCCGGCGGGGTACTTGTTGTCTGCGGGAGTATTTTCCAGCGGCCCCCAGCGGTAATTGGCGTCATCCGCGCCGTCCTCGGACTTGGCGCCGCATTGGAGGAGGCCGAACGTTTCCGAGGTAGTTAACCGGTGGCAGAAGGCGCCGTTGTAGTAGCTGGCGTCGGTAAGGGATTTGAACACTGCGGCCGCTTGCGGAGCTGCGGTTCCGTTCAGTTCCATGCCGAGCACTCCGCCGTTCAACGCGAGCTCACCGGTAAAGGTCTTTCCGGCGGCCGTTTCGGCACTGGGTATGTCCGCGCTGTTCGATGCCGCCGGTGAAGCGGAGGGAGAACTGAGCCCGGCTTCTGCTGCGGCGAACTCCGCCTCGGTGGGATTGGAGCTGAAGACGGTCAATTGCAGCACCACGGCCAGGACCACTGCCACGCCGGCTGCAGTCGCGGCGATGGTGTTGTCCCTTTTGCGTCGCTTGCCCTGTTCCTGCCGCAGGGCACGCTTGGCTTCCATCTGCCTGATGCGCCGTTTCGCTTCGCGGTCATCCCGCGATCTTGTTGCCAAGAGTCCTCCTGATTGTGTCCACTTTCGATGGCTGCCTACAGGAACCGGGCATGCTGCATTAGATGTGCACGCGCGGAAAGCATAAACTGGCTGCCGCACATAGTTTATGCATGACCGGCTGGACGCCCGCCCTGTAAACGCCGAAAGGGCGTTTAAAGCTGCGGTGCCATGCCAGCGTCAGCTTTTTTCGAGGAGACTTTCCACCATGGCACGTACCGCCTCCCTGTCCGGATTCCCCGAGTGGCTTCCCCAGGAGCGGTTGGTGGAGCTACATGTGCTGGATACCTTGCGGAAGACCTTTGAACTGCATGGCTTTTCCTCCATTGAGACACGTGCCGTGGAAACCGTAGGCCAGCTGCTGCGCAAGGGCGAGATCGACAAAGAGGTCTATGGCCTCAGCAGGCTTCAGGACGAGGACGGCGAGGACGCCAAATCGGACAAGTCAGACCCCAACGCCTTGGCCCTCCACTTCGACCTCACCGTCCCTTTTGCCCGCTACGTGGTGGAGAACGCCGGCTACCTGGCATTTCCCTTTCGCCGTTACCAGATTCAGAAAGTCTGGCGTGGTGAGCGGCCGCAGGAGGGCCGGGCACGCGAGTTCACCCAGGCGGACATCGATGTTGTGGGCGACGGCGAACTGCCGTTCCGTTACGACGTCGAAATTGCGTTGGTGATCGCTGAGGCACTGAGCGCCCTGCCCATCCCTGATTTCCGGCTTCGGATCAACAACCGCAAGCTGGCCGAAGGTTTCTATCGGGGCATTGGACTCACAGACACCGCCGGAGTGCTGCGCAGTATCGACAAACTGGAGAAGATCGGGGCCGCGAAAGTAGCTCAACTGCTCAAGAGTGAGCTCGGAGCCACGGATGAACAGGCCGGCCTTGCCCTTGAGCTGGCATCAATCCGTACTGAAGACACCTCTTTTGTGGATCGTGTCCGCGCGCTCGGGGTCAAGGATGATCTGCTGGAAGAAGGCCTGAACGAACTTGAGCAGGTCATCCAGGCGGCAGTCCTGCGCGCCCCCGGCAAGGTGATCGCGGATCTGAGCATCGCCCGTGGCCTGGACTACTACACAGGTACCGTTGTTGAGACGGTGCTTGTGGGCCACGAGCAGTTGGGATCCATTTGTTCGGGAGGCCGCTATGACGCTCTGGCGAGCAAGGGCAACCGCAAGTTCCCCGGCGTCGGCCTTTCCATCGGTGTCACCAGGCTGGTGTCCCGCATCCTCAGCCAGGAACTGGCCGCCGCTTCACGGTCGGTGCCCACGGCGGTATTGATCGCCCTGAACTCAGATGACAGCTGGTCTGCGGCGCAGGATGTTGCAGCCCAGTTGCGTGGCCGCGGGATTGCCACCGAGGTTGCCGCCAAGGCGGAGAAATTCGGAAAGCAAATCAAATTTGCCGACCGCCGCGGTATTCCTTTCGTGTGGTTTACCGACGACGACGGCAAGCACCAGGTCAAGGACATCCGAACGGGTGAACAGGTTGATGCGGATCCTGCCAGCTGGATGCCTGCTGACGAGGATCTGCACGTCCGGGTCACCACCGCCGGCTAAGGCGCCCCATTGATCCCCGGCTGTGGCAGGAGCCTTGGCCGGGACAGGTAAACTCGGACGGGATCGTCTTTGCAACGGTCCCTCTATATTTCATGCTGAAAGGAATGCTGTGCTGCGCACACATGACCTCGGATCTCTTCGCTCCGAGCACATTGGACAAACCGTTACCCTGGCCGGCTGGGTGGGGCGCCGCCGTGATCACGGTGGCGTTGCATTCGTTGACCTGCGTGACGCGTCCGGTGTTGCCCAGGTGGTTGTTCGGGAAGAAGAGGTCTTCCATGGCCTGCGGAACGAGTACGTACTGCAGGTGACGGGTACGGTCAACAAGCGTCCCGAAGGCAATGAGAATCCTGCCCTTGCCACCGGTGAGATCGAGGTCATGGCAGACAAGGTGGTCGTCCTCAACACCTCCGACCCCCTTCCGTTCCAGATCGACGAGCACGTGGAGGTTGGCGAGGAAGCACGCCTCAAGCACCGCTACCTTGATCTCCGCCGTCCCGGCCCTGCCCGCAACATGCGTCTGCGTTCGGAAGCAAACCGCGTTGCCCGCGAACTGCTGCACCAGCGTGGCTACGTTGAAATCGAGACTCCCACGCTCACGCGTTCGACGCCGGAAGGCGCCCGCGACTTCGTCGTTCCAGCACGTCTGGCTCCGGGGTCCTGGTATGCCCTTCCGCAGTCACCGCAGCTTTTCAAGCAGCTCCTTCAGGTGGGCGGCTTTGAAAAGTACTACCAGATTGCCCGCTGCTACCGCGATGAAGACTTCCGTGCGGACCGCCAGCCGGAATTCACCCAGCTGGACATCGAAGCCAGCTTCGTGGACCAGGACGATGTCATTGAGCTTGGCGAGGCAATCGTCAAGGCGCTATGGCAGCTGATCGACGTCGAGATCCCCACGCCCATCAGGCGAATGACGTATCTGGACGCCATGGCCAAGTACGGCTCGGACAAGCCGGACCTGCGTTTTGGTGTTGAACTGACCGAACTCACGGAGTTCTTCAAGGACACCAACTTCGGCGTCTTCAAAGCCCCTTACGTCGGTGCCGTGGTGATGCCCGGTGGCGCATCCCAACCACGCCGTACCTTGGACGGCTGGCAGGAATTTGCCAAGCAGCGCGGGCACAAGGGCCTGGCGTATGTGCTCTTCAAGGAAGATGGCGAGTTGGCTGGCCCGGTGGCCAAGAACCTCACCGAGGCCGAGCGCGAAGGCTTGGCGGACGCTGTTGGTGCCAAGCCGGGAGACTGCATCTTCTTCGCTGCCGGGGAGAAGTCCGCGGCACGGGCCCTTCTGGGTGCTGCCCGCGTTGAAATCGGTCACCGCACGGGCCTGATCGACCCCAACGACTGGGCGTTCGTTTGGATCGTGGATGCTCCCATGTTCGAGCCCGCCGCCGCGGCTGTAGCTTCCGGTGACGTTGCTGTAGGTGGGGGCCAGTGGACGGCTGTGCACCACGCCTTCACTTCGCCCAAGCCTGAATTTATGGACACGTTCGATAAAGACCCGGAGTCGGCCCTTTCCTACGCCTACGACATCGTCTGCAACGGCAACGAGATCGGCGGCGGTTCCATCCGTATCCACGAGCGCGAAGTGCAGGAACGCGTCTTCCAGCTCATGGGCCTGGATAAGGAAGACGCCGAAACCAAGTTCGGCTTCCTGCTCGAGGGCTTCAAGTACGGCGCACCTCCGCACGGCGGAATGGCCCTGGGTTGGGACCGCGTTGTGGCGTTGCTTGCCGGCGTCGAGTCGATTCGCGATGTCATTGCGTTCCCCAAGTCGGGTAACGGCTACGACCCCCTGACCGCTGCACCGGCACCGATTACGCCGCAGCAGCGCAAGGAAGCGGGCGTCGACTTCAAGCCGGAGTCCAAGCCCGCAGCCAAGACGGAAAAAACCTCCGAATAAACGGCGGCCAAAGGCTCTCCATCACGGTGGAGGGCCTTTGGCGTCCCACCAACAAATTCCTGTATCAACGAAAGGTGCTGCTCAATGCTGGAGCAGGCATTCCTGGAATCGCTCATGGACAAGGCCTGGCCCGGGCTGGAACGCGAAGTCCTGAATCTTGAGGATCCTGAACAGGACACAGCAGGGGAGTGGGTTCTGCGTGCTTCCTCCGGTGTGACCCAGAGGGCTAACTCCGTCTGGCCGCGGAACATTGCCGGCGGGACGGTCACAAGCCGCTGCATCGCCAGTGCCGTTCGTGCAGCCGGGCAGTGGTACCGGCTTCGCCGGCTTCCGTTGATCTTCCAGGTCTTTGACGACCCCGGCACTTCCATGCTGAATGCAGTCCTTGACCAACAGCGTTTTACGCGGCAGTCGGCAACAAAGATCATGATCCGTGGCGTGGAGGGGTTGCCGGTCAGAACCCCGGGCCGGAATGTTGAGCTTTCCAGGGAACCTTCCGGGGAATGGCTGCGGCTGTGGTGGTCGGTGGATGGCCGCGGCGGTGAGGCTGAACTCGAAGTTGCCCAAAAGGTCCTTACCGCTTGCCCTGCGCTGTACGCAATGGTGAGGAACGACGACGGCGTCCCCGCCGCCGTCGGACGTCTTGCCTTGGTGGATGGCTGGGGCGGTATCTACAGCATGGCCACGTCCGCAGCGCACCGGAGGCGTGGGTACGGGACGGAGGTCCTGGCCGCACTGATGAAAGCCGGAACCGAACATGGTCTTGAAGGATTTTGGCTGCTGGTCACAGAGGCCAATCGCGGAGCGCAGTCACTCTACGCCCAAGCCGGGTTCAACCACTACGGCAGCTACCTGTACCGCCAGGCACCTCTGCAGCGCACTCCCAGCGGCTGCTAGGACCGGCCGCTAATCAGGCGGGTCAGTGACCGTGATGCGTACGGCGCAAGCCTCGGCAGCTGCCCTGGCAAGCGCCGCAGTTTTTGGGGCTTGAACGTCCAGGAAGGCAAGGCGTGCCCGGCCCGCAAAGGCCCTGAGCGGTGGTTGGGCAAGAACCTGTTCCACCAGTACGCGGTCGCCGCCGGGGACGATGTACTCAATGTGGTGGTCATTGAAAATCCGGGCCGCGTGCTCTGCCGTGGCCTTGGCATCCAGGAATCGATTGCCGCTCTTTGAGGCCAGGATGGTAGCCCCGCTTGCAGCGGCTACGGCATATCCGCCCTTGCGAACCAGCAGGAGGCCAAGCCCCCGCTCCTGGGTTGCCAGCGAAGCCAATCGGTCCACTTCAGTTGCTCCCCGGCCCGGACGTCCGTCGGCCGGCCATGGGGCTTTCATGAGGGCAGTAGCGCCGTCGGCTGCCCTCAAAAGAACCCCGCCGTCGGCGAGGTCTTCGGCAACCGGCCCGTGGCTCGCCGCGAACCGGTCCACCCAACCTTGCAACCTGGCCCCGGGCACCAAAGCGGTCCGGCTGCCATGACTCTGATGAGGGGCAGATGCCCGGCGATCCACGTCGATGTCTCCTTTGCTGGAACTATGAGTAGCCTATCCATGTGGAAGATCTCTTTGGTGCCGGTGCAGTTGATGACGATGAGTCCGAGGACCTGCGCGCGTCGCCGCCTTCCCTCCGGGGGCCGTCCGATGCTCACTGGATAGCTTCCCAGCGGAGCCCGCTCGCTGTGAGAATGCGCCCCCGGTCCTTGGACGAGGTGGTGGGGCAGCAGCACCTGCTGGGGCAGGGTTCTCCGTTGCGGCAATTGGCTGCCGGTGCTGAGGCCGCCGGGCCTGCAGGACCGAGCTCGGTGATCCTTTGGGGGCCGCCAGGCACCGGAAAGACCACGCTGGCCCATGTGATTGCCCGCGGACCTGGACGGAAATTCGTTGAATTGTCTGCCATCACCGCCGGCGTCAAGGATGTTCGTCGCGTCATGGACGAGGCTTTGACAGCCCGCGATCTATACAAGAAGACCACCGTTCTTTTCCTCGACGAGATCCATCGTTTCAACAAGGCCCAACAGGATGCCCTGCTCCCTGGAGTGGAAAACCGTTGGGTGGTGCTTGTAGCTGCTACCACGGAGAACCCTTCCTTCTCTGTGGTCTCGCCCCTGCTGTCCCGCTCGCTCCTGCTCACCCTGAAGCCCCTCACTGATGATGACATTTCGGGTCTGTTGCAGCGTGCAGTGGCCGACGCGCGGGGCCTTGCCGGTCGAGTTGAGTTGAGCCCTGAGGCGTTGGACCATTTGGTTCGGCTATCAGGCGGTGACGCCCGGAGGGCGTTGACAGCATTGGAAGCCGCCGCCGGCGTCGCGTTCGGTGACCTTGCCGCCGTCGAAAACTCCGACGCCGGTTCAGACGCCGGTTCAGACACCTCAGTGCAAGCTGAAGACAGTGACACCAACGACGCCGAACCCGGCCTTGCGCACAGCAACCCACCTGAGGCGCCGGTACTGGTGGAACTGCGCCAAACCGAGCGTGCCCTGGATGCTGCGGCCGTCCGTTACGACCGCGCCGGAGACCAGCACTATGACGTGGCCAGTGCGTTCATCAAGTCCATCCGTGGCTCTGACGTCGACGCCGCTCTGCATTATTTGGCGAGAATGCTTGAAGCCGGTGAGGACCCACGGTTTGTTGCGCGCAGGATTGTCATCTCCGCTGCTGAGGACATTGGAATGGCCGATCCCACAGCGCTTCAAACCGCGGTGGCCGCAGCGCAGGCGGTGCAACTGATCGGCATGCCGGAAGGGCGTATTGTGCTTGCCGAGGCTGTGGTCCACCTTGCCACCGCACCGAAGTCCAATGCGGCCTACATGGGTTTGAACAAGGCTGTTGCAGATGTTCGCGCCGGGTTTGGAGGCGGCATTCCCATGCACCTGCGTGATGCCCACTACCCGGGCGCCAAGCAACTGGGCCACGGGAAAAGCTACAAGTACGCCCATGATGAACCGCACGGGGTGGCAACCCAGCAGTATCCGCCCGATGACCTGGTGGGCAAGGACTACTACGAGCCCACCAATAACGGAGCTGAGCGTGATATCGCCGCCAGGTTGGAACGGCTTCGCAAGATCGTGCGTGGTCAGTAGCGCCCCGATCACGCCGGCTGCTGACGGGAGCTGCGCCCATGGTAGGATTGATCCTTGTCTGGCATGGCCTGACGCACAATCCCACTGAAGTTTCCTTCAATAGTGCTGTGCGCCAAGGCTAGTAGCAAGAGGCAGCGGTTGGCCGATGCTCTCCCTGATGGAGGCCAGTAACACTGACACACCGCAGTAATTTGGAAGGACACAAGTGGCTAACAACACTCGTGCTCGCCGTACCGCACGCCTTTCGCGTGCACTCGGCATTGCTCTGACCCCCAAGGCCGCCAAGTACATGGAGCGCCGTCCGTACGGCCCCGGCGAGCATGGCCGTGCCCGCAAGAAGCAGGACTCCGACTACGCTGTACGTCTGCGCGAAAAGCAGCGTCTGCGCGCTCAGTACGGCATCCGCGAAGCACAGATGACCCGTGCCTTCGAAGAAGCACGCCGCACCAAGGGCCTCACCGGTGAAAACCTGGTTGAGCTCCTCGAAATGCGTCTGGACGCCCTGGTGCTCCGTGCAGGCTTTGCCCGCACCATTGCACAGGCACGCCAGTTGGTTGTGCACCGCCACATCATGGTTGACGGCATCCGCGTGGACCGCCCGTCCTTCCGCGTTGGTGAAGGCCAGCTCATCCACGTTCACAGCCGCTCCGAGGTTATGCCCCCGTTCCAGGTGGCAGCCGCTGGTGCACACGTTCTGAACAACGTGCCGCCGTACCTGGACGTCAAGATTGACGCCCTGCAGGCCCGCCTGGTTCGTCGCCCGAAGCGCTCCGAGGTCCCCGTGATCTGCGAAGAGCAGCTCGTCGTCGAATTCTACGCACGCTAAATTTCAGCAGCGCATACAAAGAAGCCCGTGGCACACGCCGCGGGCTTCTTTGTATGTAAGGTACCGGGCCAATATAGGTAAGGTACTTGGGGAGGCCTAGCCCAATGCCGGGGAACCGGCTGGGTTGAGGCAGCGTAACGATCCTAGGAGAAGAGTTATATGTCTGGTGGCGACATCGCCGGCCTCATCGCAGCAGGAGTCTTTGCACTCCTGGTCTTGCTTTTGGCCGTGCCCATTTTGAAGCTGGGTGGCGTTTTTGACGAAGTACGGACCTCCATCCGTTCCATCAGCGACGGCGCCACGCCCTTGATGGATGAAGTGACTGCAACAGTCACCACCACCAACCAGCAGCTGAAGAAGGTTGATGGCATTGCCTCCAACGTCTCCGACGCCTCGGCCAACATCTCCGCGTTGTCCTCGCTCGTTGCCGCCACGGTGGGCTCGCCGCTGATCAAGGTGGCCGCGTTCAGCTATGGCGTCCGTTCGGCGTTTGCCGGACGCCGCACGCCTTCTTCCGGCCGCCGCAGCCGCTGACCCAACCAGCGGCTGGCCCCACCAGCCGTTGAACTACAGGGAGACCTCATGAAAAGAATTGTGTGGATGGGCATCGGCGTCGCCATCGGCGTCATTGCGTTCCGTAAAATCACCGAAGCCCAAGCAAACCTCGGACCGGAAGGGCTGAATCGGGCCGTGGGCCGGATGGCTGATGGCTTGTTCGACTTTGCCGACGCCGTGCGTACCGGAACGCACCAACGCGAAGAGGAATTGCGGGCAGCGTTGGGCATAGAGGACGCCGTAGCCGCACGGCGCTAGCGAAGCGGTTCGCCCCCGCGCCCTCAACAGGGCAGAATGGAAAGCTGCGGAACGGCACCAGCCGGTACCGCGCACATCGTGTGCAGTGAATTGAGAAGGGTAAGTAATCAGCTAATGAAGTCGCAGGAGATCACCAAGCGCTGGGTGGACTTTTTTGTCAACAAGGGCCACACCGCCGTTCCCTCCGCGTCGCTCGTTTCCAGCGACCCGTCACTTCTCTTCACTGTGGCCGGAATGGTGCCGTTCATTCCCTACCTGACCGCGCGCGAAGAGCCTCCCTACAGCCGGGCCACGAGCGTCCAGAAGTGCATCCGCACCGGCGATATTGAAGAAGTAGGCAAGACTGCCCGCCACGGCACGTTCTTTCAGATGTGCGGCAACTTTTCCTTTGGAGACTACTTCAAGGAAGACGCCATCAAGTTTGCTTTCGAGCTGCTCACCACCAGTGTGGACGACGGCGGCTACGGACTCCCGGCCGAGCGCCTCTGGGTGACGGTTTACGAGGAAGACGACGAAGCCAAAGAGCTGTGGCTCAAGAACACCGGTATTCCCGCTGAACGAATCCAGCGGATGGGCAAGGCTGACAACTACTGGTCCACCGGCCAGCCCGGTCCGGCGGGTCCCTGCTCCGAGATCTACTACGATCGCGGCCCTGCGTACGGCATTGAAGGCGGCCCGCTGGCCGACGAAACGCGTTACATCGAAATCTGGAACCTTGTGTTCATGCAGTACCAGATCGAGAACGTCCGGTCCAAGGTGGACTTTGACATCGTGGGTGAGCTGCCGCAGAAGAACATCGACACCGGCCTGGGTATGGAACGTCTTGCGATGATCCTCCAGGGCGTTGAGAACATGTATGAGACCGATCAGGTCCGTCCTGTGATCGATAAGGCCGCTGAACTGTCCGGACGCGAGTACACCTCGGCTGAATCCCCGGACGATCCTCACCACACGGACGATGTCCGCATGCGTGTTGTGGGTGACCACATCCGCTCGGCTTTGATGCTGATTGCCGATGGCGTTGCTCCGTCCAATGAAGGCCGCGGCTATGTGCTGCGCCGGCTCATCCGACGCGCTGTTCGCGCCATGCGCCTGCTGGGCGTCGAAAAGGCCTGCCTGCCTGAGCTGCTTCCTGCCTCCCGGGACGCCATGAAGGGCGTTTACCCGGTAGTGGAAACCGATTTTGCCCGCATCAGCCGTATCGCCTACGCCGAAGAAAAAGCGTTCCTGCGCACTATCGCCTCCGGTACGGCCCGCTTGGAAGACGCAGTGGCTGAGTCCAAGGCTGCCGGTGTTCCCCTTTCGGGTGCGGACGCTTTTGCCCTGCATGACACGTACGGCTTCCCGATCGACCTCACCCTGGAAATGGCGGAAGAAGCCGGCCTGAAGGTAGATGAGGCAGGCTTCCGCGCCCTCATGCTGGAGCAGCGGCAGCGTGCCCAGGCCGATGCCAAGGGCAAGAAGGGCGGCCATGCGGACCTCAGCGCCTACCAGGAGCTCCTGGGCAAGGGCGAGACAATCTTCAC
Organism: Paenarthrobacter aurescens; assembly: GCF_041549525.1. Taxonomy (NCBI): domain Bacteria; kingdom Bacillati; phylum Actinomycetota; class Actinomycetes; order Micrococcales; family Micrococcaceae; genus Paenarthrobacter; species Paenarthrobacter aurescens. The sequence goes on along the minus strand of NZ_CP157456.1, from coordinate 2,308,175 downwards.
CGGTTATGACGAGCTTGAGGGCGAAGCGAAGGTCCGCGGCATTGTCAGCGCCGGCCGGGCCGTAGCCCATGCTTCCACCGGCGAAGAGATTGAGTTGGTCCTCAACGAAACGCCGTTCTATGCAGAAGCCGGCGGCCAGTCAGCTGACACCGGCCTCATCACCGGCGACGGCTTCGTCGTGGAGGTCCTGGACGTCCAGCGGCCCATCAAGGGCCTCAGCGTCCACAAGGCGATTGTCCGTGAAGGTGAGATTGCCTCCGACGCCCTGGTGCGCGCCGCCGTCGACCGCGAACGTCGCCATGCCGCGGAGCAGGCCCACACCGGCACGCACATTGTGCACGCCGCCCTGCACCAGATCCTGGGCCCGGAAGCTACCCAGCGCGGTTCCTACAACAAGGCCGGCTACCTCCGCTTTGACTTCGCCTGGGGCGAGGGCTTGAGCACAGCCACGCGCTCTGAAATCGAAGAGGTCTCCAACATCGCCATCCGGAACAACTTCCGCGTGGATACCAAGGTGATGGGGCTCGCTGAGGCCAAAGCGCTGGGCGCCATGGCTCTCTTCGGGGAGAACTACGGCAGCGAAGTGCGCGTGGTAGAGATCGACGGCGCATGGTCCCGTGAACTCTGTGGTGGCACACACGTAGCCAACACCTCCCTGATCGGCAGCCTCTCCTTGTTGGGCGAGCAGTCTGTTGGCTCGGGGAACCGCCGCGTTGAGGCCTTTGTAGGCTTGGATGCGTTCCGTCACCTGGCAGCTGAACGGGCCCTTGTCTCGGAGCTTACGGATCTTTTGAAGGTTCCTTCCGGACAACTTGCCGACCGCATCTCCAGCACCCTGAACAAGCTCAAGGCCACGGAGAAGGAGCTTGACCGGCTCCGTAAAGAGCAGCTCGCTGCAGCGGCTGCCAGCCTGGTGGGTACTGCCAGGGATGCTTCCGGTGTTCGGGTAGTTGCCCACGACGCCGGTCAGGTGGGCGGCGCTGATGACTTGCGCAACCTTGCCCTTGATCTCCGCAACCGCTTGGGATCGGAGGCATCCACCGTGGCTGTTGCCGGCGTCAGCAATGACCGTCCCGTCATCCTCATTGCCACCAACGAGGCCGCCCGCGAAGCAGGCGTGAAGTCTGGAGTCCTGGTGCGTCTGGCCGCAGGAATCCTAGGCGGGGGCGGTGGCGGCAAGGACGACGTCGCCCAGGGCGGCGGCACCGACGCTGGGAAGGTCTCTGAGGCCCTCACAGCGGTGGTGGATGCGATAGCCAAGCGCTGACAGTGAATTCAGGTATTGACAGTGGCGTCTACCCCCGCGGCATCAAGCTGGGGGTAGACGTCGGTACCGTTCGGGTGGGTCTGGCCATCTGCGATCCGGACGGGATCCTGGCTACGCCGTTCAAGACGGTGTTGCGGGACAACAAGAAAAACGCCGATGTCCGGGTGGTGGCCAAGCATGTTGCAGAACTTGCGGCAGTGCAGATATTTGTTGGTCTTCCCCGCACCATGAAAGGTGAGGAACGGGCATCGGCGCAAATGGCCATGGACTATGCGGACCTTCTGACCAGCGAGCTTCAACGGGCCGGTTTGGACGTCCCCGTAAACCTCATCGATGAGCGGCTTTCGACCGTTACGGCACACCGCAACCTGCACCAAGCTGGCATGAGCAGCAAGAACCACCGTAAAGTGGTTGATCAGGTTGCCGCTGCTGAAATACTGCAGCACGCAATCGACATGCAGAAAGCCAGAGGAACGGACGTTGGCCGCCGAGTGCAAACACCGGTGCAGTCCGAAAAACCCAGCAGTGCCCCAACGCTGCGGGCTGACTCCGGCAGTGAAACCGATTCTTCTAAGAGGGGACTGCAATTGTGAGCCCGGTCAACAACGACCCCTCAAGCGGTACCGCCGGCGGCGGTATGTCGCTCACCCGTAAAGAGCTGCGGGCGCGTGAACGATTCCTCGCCACGCAGAACCACAACGTGGTTCCCGTTCCCGAAGCCACCCCGGGGGAGGCCGCTCCTTCATCGGACAGTGAGCCGGAATTGCCCCGCCCTGTCCCGGCGGTTCAACCTGCTGCCGCAGCTCCCAAACCCGCCCCACCCGTTACGCCTCCAGCACCCGCGGCACCCCCTGCACCGGTAGAACCGCCCAAGACAGCGGAACCCACAACGCCGGCGGAACCCGCAACACCGGTGGAAGCCGCAACACCGGTCGAAGCCCCGGCACCGGTTGAACACCCTGCCGTTGACCACCCGGCACCGATTGAGCACGCCGAGGTTGAGCACGGAAATACTCCCGATGACCAACTGCACCACGCTGATGTCCACCATGCTGATCTGCACCACGCTGATCTACACCACGGTGACGTCGAGCACGAACTGGCTGTGGCAGGGCATCCGGAGGCGCACGCGGAAGTCCACGAGTACGTAGAGCACGACTCCCACCACCCGCTGGACGCCCATGACGAACACCACCATGACGAACACCATGAGGCTCTGCACGGCGACCTGCACCCGCACGACGCCCTTCTTACCCCGGCAAGCAGTCCGGCGTCGAAGGCTGCCGCAAAGAGGGCGCGTCGCCGTCGTCGTGTCCTGGCTCTTCTGATTACGCTGGGCGTTTTCGTTGCTGCCATCGCCATTGGTGCGCAGTTTCTGAAGCCCTTGCTGGGCATGGACAAGGTTACTGACTACCCGGGTCCGGGTAGCGGATCGGTGACCATCACGGTGCCGGAGGGCTCCGGTCCCAAGGCGGTAGCCAACGAGCTCGTTGCCAACCGTGTGGTGGCCGATTCCGATACTTTCGTCAAGGAGTTCCTCAGCGAAGGTGGCGAGTTGTCGCCCGGCTCCTTCACTTTCCGCACCGAGATGAAGAATGCCGATGCTGTGGCAGTCCTTGTGAACAAGGACGCATCCAGGGTGATGTACTTTGCTCTGAGCGCAGGGTTGCGTATCAACGAATCGCTGGAGGCCATCTCCAAGGGTTCGGGTATTCCCATGCAGGAGCTGAGCGCCCTGAACCAGGCGCCAGGTCAGTTCGGGGTTCCGGCCAAGGCCAAGAACCTTGAAGGCTTCCTGGCACCGGGTGAGTACCGGTTTGAGCTCGGGACATCGGCCAAGGACATCATCCAGAAGCTGGTGACCACCACACTGGACGAGCTCAAGGCCCAGGGAGTTACCGATCCTGCAAAGCAGTACGACACCGTCACCATCGCCAGCATTGTTCAGGCCGAGGGCGGGCAGGCGGACTACGGCAATGTGGCTGGAGCAATCTACAACCGGCTCAAGCCCAACAACGTTGAGACCAGTGGACTCATCCAGTCCGACGCCACGGTGACGTATGGCCTGGGCAAGAAGTCCTTCCACCTCACTGAGGAAGAAAAGGCAGATAAGTCCAACGCCTACAACACCTACGCCAACGTTGGCCTGCCGGTGGGTCCCATTGGTTCCCCGGGTAAGACGGCCATTGATGCTGCAGCCAAACCCACTCAGAACGACTACCTCTACTGGGTGACCATCAACCTCGATACCAAGGAGACCAAATTCTCCAAGACGTTGGCTGAGCACAACACCTACGTTGAGCAGTACAACGCCTGGTGCCAAGCCAACGCGGGACGGTGTGTGTGAGTCGTCGTGCCGCAGTCCTTGGGCACCCGATTTCACATTCGAAATCACCGGCACTGCACTCCGCTGCATACGCCAAGTTGGGTGTGGACATCCACTACACAGCGATCGATGTCACGGTGGAGCGGCTTCCCGCTTTCATGGACTCGCTGCGGGGTCAGGATGCCTGGTGCGGCCTTTCGGTGACCATGCCGTTGAAGTCGGCCATGGTTAAGGAAGTCGATGACGTACGTGGGGCAGGTGCCCACCTTGGCGTGATCAACACGGTGGTGTTCGAGCACGACGGCGGGCAGGTTCGTCGGGTGGGCTACAACACCGATGTGGCCGGCATTGTGGAGGCAGTTAAGTACGCGGGTGTGGTTGCTGCACCCCACGCGGCGATACTCGGTGGAGGCGGTACCTCAGCTGCGGCCGTCGCGGCCGCCAAAGAACTCGGCGCAAGCCATGTGGACGTTTTCGTTCGGGACGCCGGCCGTGCCGGTGATGCGCAAGCCGCTGCGGCCGCCGTCGGAATAACTCTCGCCATCCGCCCTCTGGCCGATGCAGCAGCCGCTGTGGCCGGGACCGACTTGGTCATTTCCACGTTCCCACCCCGTGCCGCTGATTCTTTGGCGGAGGAACTTGCAGCTCTGCCCGGTACCGGGGCTGGTGTCCTGTTGGATGTCGCCTACGATCCTTGGCCGAGCCGTCTGGCGGAGGTCTGGCATGGGCATGGGGGAGCGGTAGTCCCGGGCCTGGAGATGCTGATGTACCAGGCGGCCGAGCAGATCAGGCGCTTTAGCGGCTGTGATGTCGACGCCGCCGTCATAGATGTGATGTGCGACTCAGTCGGGCTTCCCCGGCGAGTGTTCTAGAAGCCCTACATGGCAGGATTGGTTATATGTTGCGTTGGTTGACTGCCGGTGAATCCCATGGTCCGGCCCTGATCGGAATTGTTGAAGGCGTGCCCGCCGGTGTTGAACTCACCAGCGGGCAGATTCGTGACGCGCTGGCGCGTCGCCGCCTGGGCTATGGGCGCGGTGCCCGCATGAAGTTTGAGCAGGACGAAGTAACCATCATGGGTGGTGTCCGGCACGGCCTTACCCAAGGCGGACCGGTGGCCATCCAGGTTGGAAATACCGAGTGGCCCAAGTGGGAGCAGATTATGTCTGCTGACCCCGTGGACCCCGCAGTCCTCGCCGATCAGGCCCGCAATGCTCCGCTGACCCGTCCCCGCCCGGGCCACGCCGACTTCACAGGCATGCAGAAATACGGTTTCGACGAAGCCCGCCCGGTCCTCGAGCGGGCCAGTGCCCGTGAAACTGCCACACGTGTGGCACTCGGCACCGTTGCAGCCCAGTTCTTGAAGCAACTGGGCATTGAGTTGGTAAGCCACACCGTCTCCATAGCAAGCGTGACAGTCCCGGAGGGGCGGCCCGTGCCGCTGCCCAAGGACGTCCTGGCCCTCGACGCCGATCCTTTGCGTTGCTTCGACCGACAGACCTCGGACGCCATGGTGGCTGAGGTGGACGCTGCGCACAAGGAAGGGGAAACCCTGGGCGGTGTAGTGGAGGTCCTGGCCTATGGGTTGCCGCCTGGTTTGGGCAGCTACGTCCACTGGGACCGTCGCCTCGACTCCCGCTTGGCCGCTGCACTGATGGGCATTCAGGCCATCAAGGGCGTAGAGGTGGGCGATGGCTTCCTCACGGCGGCTCGCCGTGGATCTGCTGCCCATGACGAAATCCTCAAGGACGAAGACGGCAGGATCGTCCGCCAAACCAACCGGGCCGGTGGCATTGAAGGCGGCATGAGCATTGGTCAAGTGCTTCGTGTTCGTGCAGCCATGAAGCCCATCGCCACCGTCCCGCGTGCTTTGCGCACCATTGATGTCAGCACCGGTGAGCCCGCCAAGGCCCACCACCAGCGCTCAGACGTTTGTGCTGTTCCGGCAGCCGGCGTCGTGGCCGAAGCCATGGTTGCCTTGGTTCTTGCCGAAGCAGTGGCCGAGAAATTCGGCGGGGACTCCGTTGCCGAAACACAGCGCAACCTGGAGAGCTACCTGGAAAGCATCCCGGCGACTTTGGACTCGGTTGGCCGGTAGTGGTCCGCGCTATCCCCGATGGCCGGCCTGTTGTTCTGGTTGGCCCCATGGCCGTGGGAAAATCGGCGATAGGCCAGCAGCTGGCGCACCAGCTGCATCTGCCGTTTATTGACACCGACGCAGTGGTTGTTGCTGCCCATGGCAGCATTGCCGATATTTTTGCCGGCAGGGGCGAACACGCCTTCCGTGAAATTGAGGCCCGTGCCGTGGCGAAAGCCATTGAGTCGGCGAAGAGGGAACCAGCGATTATTTCCCTTGGTGGAGGCGCGGTGCTGGACTCCGGAACGCAGCAATTGCTGGGGGAGTGCACAGTGGTTTACCTGGAGTGCGATGCTGAGACCGTTGCGGAGAGAATTGCGCGTAACACCGGGCGGCCCTTGCTGCAGGGCGACGCCATGACCCGCTGGGAGGCGTTGTTCGCCACCCGGCGTCCGGTCTATGAGCGGCTCGCGGACATTGTCATGGACGTCCGATCCGGATCCGTGGCGGAAATCGGCCTCCATTTGGAGGAGCGGCTGCTCCAGCATGCAGCCTTGAAAGAGGAAGTTGAAAAGTGAGCAACGAAGCAACTGTCATCAAGGTGACCGGCCAGTCCGTGAATGAAAACTACGACGTCGTGGTGGGTCGGGGCCTGTTGGGCACGCTGCCGGCAAAGCTTGGCGAACGTGTCCGGCGCGTACTGGTGATCCACCCGCGGGCACTGCGCCTGACCGGCGATACCGTACGGGACGAGCTCGAAGCAGCTGGCTTCACGGCACTCACGGCGGAAATCCCGGATGCAGAGGAAGGCAAGCACATCCAGGTGGCAGCCTTCTGCTGGCAGGTACTGGGCCAAAACGACTTCACCCGCTCCGATGCCATTGTGGCAGTTGGCGGCGGGGCAGTGACGGACCTCGCCGGCTTTGTGGCAGCTACCTGGCTTCGTGGGGTGAAAGTTATTCACATGCCCACGTCCCTGCTGGGCATGGTTGATGCCTCTGTTGGCGGAAAGACCGGCATCAATACCGCCGAAGGCAAGAACCTGGTGGGCTCATTTCACCCGCCGGCTGCCGTCCTGGCTGACCTCGACACTCTGCAGACCCTGCCGAAGAACGAGCTCATTTCCGGAATGGCGGAGGTCATAAAATGCGGCTTCATCGCTGACCCGGCAATCCTGGACCTGGTGGAAAAGAACACCGATGCCGTGATGGACCCCGGATCCGATGTTGTCCGTGAGCTCATCGAACGCGCCATCTCGGTGAAGGCTGACGTGGTTTCCCAGGACCTCAAGGAATCAGGCCTCCGCGAGATCCTGAACTACGGGCACACCTTGGGCCATGCCATTGAGCTTGTGGAACGCTACTCCTGGCGCCATGGGGCTGCCGTATCAGTAGGGATGATGTTTGCTGCCGAATTGTCCCGCAGTGTGGGGCGCCTGTCCGATGCTGATGCGGACCGGCACCGGAGCATTCTGGAGAGCCTGGGATTGCCCACCACTTACCGCAAGGACCGCTGGCAGGGCCTTCTGGATGGGATGCGCCGGGACAAGAAATCCCGTGGCGACCTCCTCCGGTTTGTTGTCCTTGACGGTGTGGCCAAGCCGGGCATCCTCGAAGTCCCGGACACCTCGCTGCTCTTTGCCGCCTACCAGGAGATCGCATCATGACCGTCACTGTCCGTGAAGGCGTCAGCGATTGGCCCACCGCCGGATTCCCGGGCGTCAGGATGAACCCGGACACCTTGCTTCCTGTGGTTGTCAACGAAGAAGTCATGGAGTCCGCACTTGCAGCCTCTGAAGACCCTGCGGACCGGATCATGGCTCTTTTGCTGGACAACCAGCCCAAAGAAGCGGCGGAACTCCTGGCCGAGGCCCGTTACAAAGACCCGGAGTCGTTCCGGTTGAGGATTTTTGAAGCCGAAGTCCATAGGGCTACCAACCGGCTGGACCGTGCTGTCCAGTTGTTCAAGCACCTGCTCCAGGATGTTCAGGGCAGCCCCAAGGAAGCGATTGTTCACCAGTACCTGGGCCGGGCCTACTTTGTCAGCGGAAACGCTTTGGCGGCATCGGAGGAATTCGCCAGGGCCTTGGACCTTCGCGTGGCCATGGCCGCCGATGCTGCGCTGATCTACTCCTCCGCTGTTGCCCTCCAAAGGGCGCGGAATGTCCTGGAACTGGCTTCCTGAAGCCCGGCGGCGGGCCCGCCGCAAGCCTTCTGCTCAATTGACGGTAGAATGGTTCTTGGATTTTTGATAAATACGCGCTGGCGGACCGATCGGTACGCCTGCTTGGCATAGATAGCTGGCAGCCAGAACCAGTGCGATAACCAGAGGATACGAGTGGCAACCACAAACGACATCAAGAACGGGACCGTACTGAAGCTCGAGGGCCAGCTCTGGAACATCATCGAGTTCCAGCACGTCAAGCCCGGCAAGGGCGGGGCCTTTGTCCGCACGAAGATGCGCAACGTCATGTCCGGCAAGGTGGTCGATAAAACCTTCAACGCCGGTTTGAAGATCGAAACTGCTACGGTTGACCGCCGCGATTACCAGTACCTTTACCAGGACGGCGAAGATTTCGTCTTCATGGACACCCAGGACTACGACCAAATCACTGTCTCCGGCGCAACTGTGGGCGATGCCACCAACTTCATGCTCGAAAACCAGATGGTCAACATTGCCATCCACGAGGGCACGCCGCTGTACATCGAACTGCCCCCGAGCGTCGTTCTCGAAATCACCTACACGGAGCCGGGCCTTCAGGGTGACCGCTCCTCGGCAGGCACCAAGCCGGCAACAGTGGAGACCGGTTACGAGATCCAGGTTCCGCTGTTCGTTGAGCAGGGCACCAAGGTTAAAGTTGACACTCGCGATGGCAGCTACCTGGGCCGGGTCAACGACTAGTGAGCGCCCGCGGTAAAGCCCGTAGCAGGGCACTTGAAGTACTTTTCGAGGCGGAGCAACGTTCCGTTTCGGCTTTCGACGCGATGACAGCGCGCCGGGAGAAGACCGATCTTGTTATCAATCCCTACACGGTGGAAATCGTCGAGGGTGTTGTGTCCATGCAGGCAACCATCGATGAGTTCCTGCAAACGTACGCCCAGGGCTGGACGCTGGAGCGGATGCCCTCTGTTGACCGCATCATCCTCCGCATCGGTGCCTGGGAACTTCTCTATAACGACGAAGTTCCGGACGGCGTTGCCGTCAGCGAAGCTGTGGCTCTCGCCAAGACCATGTCTACGGACGAGTCGCCCGCGTTCATCAATGGGCTTCTTGGCCGGCTCCAGAAGCTGAAGCCCTCGCTCCTGGCATAAGGAGTTGTTGGCCGCTGAAGAACCCGCATCCACTGGATGCGGGTTCTTTTGCGTTTACTGGAGGACCGCTGCCCTGAGCGTTGGGATTTTCCTGAGGAGCTCAAGCTCGTCATGCTGATGGACGTGGACGTCGCGGCCGCTAAGAATCCGCTGCCGGGTAAATGCCAGTGCCGTGGCTCCCTTGATAAAGGATTTCATTGCGCGACCGCGTCCGCGCGATGATGCCCAGCGGATAGCCTGCCGGCGTCCTCGCGAGGTAGCCAGCATCTCCACTTCGGCCGGAGTGAACCACCCTGCCCGGGCATATTCCAGGAGCCGCTGCCGGGTGAGTTTGCCTTCAGCGACCCGTAGAAGGATGATTCCCACCGCGGCCACGAGGAAGATCGGGACCTGAACCACGAAGTATTCCACCAGGAAGTTCTGGCCCATGCTGTTCCACCGGTTATGCAGGAACATGGCAGGCAGCAATCCGATGAAGAATGCCAATACCGCGTACCCCGAGTGCCACTTACGGGCGGCAAAACCCATGATCAAGCCCGTTGTCCCCGTGAATACTGCGTGCGCGAACGGAGACATGACACCGCGGAGAATGAATATCCGTACTAAGTCAGTACCGGGGTCGTTGGATGAGGCTATTTCCCGTCCAAAGTAGAGGATGTTCTCCGTGAAGGCGAAGCCCGCGGCAATGGTGAAGGCAAACACCACGCCGTCAACAGGACCGTCAAAGTACTTGCGTGCTGCCAGTATCAGGACCAGCAGCCCCAGCGATTTGGTGAATTCCTCCACGATGGGGGCTTGGACTGTCGCCATGAAGTACGTAAAGGCTTCTTCACTGGAGGTGGGCGCGGCAAGGGCGAAGAGCGGCTGGATGAGGAGTGTTCCTGCGATGGAAACCGCAGCGCCCCATGTGAACGCGAACCACAGCAGCCTCTTTGGTTCTGGTTCCCACCGGTCGATCAGACGCACCGTCAGGAGAACCACGGTAAGAGGAATCAGGGAGGCAATGAAGCCGATCACAAATCCGGTGACGCCGGTGTTGCCCAACAGAAACGGAACCACCAGGAACAGGCTGCCGAGAACCAGTACAACTGCACCGATGAGCAACGGAAGCGTCCCCCAGGACGGGCGTGCTTGCGGCGCTGGTGGGATGGCCCACGTTTGACGGGGGAGCGACGTCGGATTACCGGGGGCCGGTTGATAATTCCCGGGCTGGACGCGGCCGATCCACGTGGGGTTCGCGCCAGGTTCCAGATAAGGCCGGGGATAGGGCTGACCGCCGGGTTGGCCGTGGTGGTTCATGGTCATGGGCAAGAGCCTATTCCACAGCACGGACTGTGAGCTTAAACTCACTGGTCACAGCCGCCTCGGGTGAGGTGGAAAAGGGGCGCTGTGGTAGCTTGGAAAAGCAAATATTCCTTTTTTAATTCCGTCCCGTGAGGCGGGGAAAGGGGAGACGAGCGATGACTGAAGTCACTTCAGCGCACGTGCCGTCGCGGGTTGTCCTCAATCAGGCGGACATTGATCGTGCGCTCACTCGTATCGCCCACGAGATCCTCGAAGCCAACAAAGGCTCCCAGGACCTGGTCCTGTTGGGCATTCCCAGCCGCGGTTATCCACTGGCCGTGCGGCTTGCCAACAAAATCGCAGCAGCGGACCCTACAGTCAACGCCGGGACAATTGTTGGCCAACTGGACGTCACCATGTTCCGTGACGATCTTTCCCACCAGCCCACCCGGCCCCCACGCCACACCCGGCTGCCCTTGTCCGGCATCGATAACAAAGTTGTTGTCCTGATTGACGACGTCCTGTACTCAGGCCGAACCATTCGTGCGGCTTTGGATGCTCTCGTTGACCTTGGCCGGCCGCGGATTGTCCGCCTGGCTGTCCTGGTGGACCGGGGACACCGGGAACTTCCCATCCGGGCGGATCACGTGGGCAAGAACCTTCCCACGTCCTCCTCTGAAAAGGTTCGTGTTCACCTCGAAGAGATCGACCTCGTTGATGGTGTTCCCGTCAACGAGGTAGTTATCGAGGCCGGCAAATGAAGCACCTCCTTTCCACAGAGAACCTCAGTCTTTTTGATGCCATCCGCGTACTGGATACGGCCGAGGAAATGTCCGCCGTGGGTGAACGCGAAGTAAAGAAACTGCCGGCCCTTCGTGGCCGGACGGTGGTGAACCTCTTCTTTGAGGACTCCACCCGTACCCGCATCAGCTTCGAGGCCGCAGCAAAGCGACTGTCAGCCGATGTCATCAACTTCGCCGCCAAGGGATCCTCCGTATCCAAGGGGGAGTCGCTCAAGGACACAGCGCAGACACTCGCTGCGATGGGTGCGGACGCAGTCGTGATCCGGCACTGGGCATCGGGTGCGCCACATCGCCTTGCAGCCACTGACTGGATCGACGCAGCCGTCATCAATGCTGGCGACGGCACCCATGAGCACCCAACGCAGGCATTGCTGGACGCCTTCACCATGCGTCGGCACTGGTCACAGGTCAACGGCATCGAGTCCACGGGGGCGGACCTCAAAGGCATGCGCGTAGCGATTGCCGGTGATGTCCTGCACTCCCGCGTTGCCCGTTCCAATGTTTGGTTGCTCAAGACCCTTGGCGCCGAAGTCACGCTCGTGGCGCCACCCACCCTGCTGCCCATCGGCGTCGAGCACTGGCCTTGCAAGGTCAGCTACAACCTGGATGAGACCCTGGAAGCCGGAATCGACGCCATGATGATGCTCCGTGTCCAGGGTGAGCGCATGAACGCCTCGTTTTTCCCCTCAACCCGCGAGTACTCCCGCCGATGGGGTTTCGATGACGCACGGCTCCGCGCGCTCGATAACCTGGGCATGAAGGACACCATCATCATGCACCCCGGCCCCATGAACCGTGGCCTGGAGATTTCTTCGGCAGCGGCCGATTCGCCGCGCTCAACAGTGCTCGCACAGGTGCGAAACGGTGTTTCGGTCCGCATGGCCGCCCTATACCTGCTGCTTTCCGGGGACTCCCGTGAAGCCGCCCCGAACGTTAGCCAGTCCAGCAAGGAGACCAACTGATGGCCGAGAACACCTACCTGATTCGTGGGGCCGCCATCCTCGGCGGCGAAGCTGAAGACCTCTTGATCCGCGACGGCGTCATTGAAGCACGCGGCAAGGACCTGTCCGCGGAGGACGCAACTGTCATTGATGCCCAGGGCCTCGTCGCCCTGCCGGGCATGGTGGACGTTCATACGCACTTGCGCGAACCCGGCCGCGAAGACGCCGAAACCGTGGAGACCGGCACGCGTGCTGCTGCGCTGGGCGGTTTCACCGCTGTCCACGCCATGGCCAACAGCAACCCCGTGGCAGATACGGCCGGGGTAGTGGAACAGGTTCACAGCCTGGGCCGCGCTTCCGGTTGGGTGGATGTCCGCCCGGTTGGCGCAGTCACCGTGGGCTTGGCAGGAGAGCAGTTGGCAGAGCTGGGCGCCATGGCGGACTCCCGCGCCCAAGTGCGGATGTTCTCCGATGACGGCATCTGCGTTCACGATCCCGTCCTGATGCGCCGTGCCCTGGAATACGTCAAAGCGTTCGACGGCGTGGTGGCCCAGCACGCGCAGGAGCCCCGCCTGACTGCCGGTGCACAGATGAATGAAGGCGCAGTGTCCGCCGTGCTGGGGCTTACCGGTTGGCCGGCTGTTGCCGAGGAAAGCATCATTGCCCGCGATGTCCTGCTGGCCCAGCATGTAGGTTCCCGCCTCCACGTATGCCACGTCTCCACTGCAGGATCCGTGGAAATTGTGCGCTGGGCCAAGGCGCGCGGCATCAACGTTACCGCCGAGGTCACACCGCACCACCTGCTGCTGACCGATGAACTGGTTCGCAGCTACGATCCCGTGTACAAGGTCAACCCGCCGCTGCGCACCGATGCTGACGTTCAGGCGCTCCGTGAAGGCCTGGCCGATGGCACCATCGACGTCGTGGGAACCGACCACGCCCCGCATCCCAGCGAGCATAAGGAATGTGAATGGGCGCAGGCGGCAATGGGCATGACCGGTCTTGAAACCGCCTTGTCCGTGGTGCAGGAGACCATGATCGAAACCGGCCTTATGACCTGGGCGGACTTCGCCAGGGTTACCTCGTTCACGCCTGCAGTGATCGGACGCGTCGCTGATCAGGGCCGTCCCTTGGAAGTAGGCGAACCTGCCAACGTCATCCTGGTGGACCCGGCTGCGCGTTGGACCGTTGACCCGCATAAAATGGCAACCATGGGCCGCAATTCACCGTTCAAGGGCAAGGAGCTGCCCGGATCCGTGGTGGCGACCTTCTTCAAAGGCCATCCCACGGTCCTCGACGGTCAGCTCAACACGCCCTACAGGTACCCGGCAGTCAGCAGCAACTAATGGACAACCAAACACTGACCGTGCTCATCACGGTGCCGTTGATCGTCGTCGTCCTGGCGATGATCTGGCTGGGATGGCGGAACCGGCTGAGGCGACAAGCCGACGTCGAACGTCTCCCCGAGGTTCCGGAGCAGCTGACCCCGGCCACTGTGGTGGCGGACGGCCAGTACGTGGCCACCACCACGGCCGGCGACTGGCTTGACCGGATAGCGGTTCACGGCCTCGGTATCCGGACCAACGCGGAACTGAGTATCCACGCCGAAGGCGTACTGTTCGACCGGTCCGGCGCGGCTCCGGTATTCATCCCCCGCTCCGCAGTGGTTGACAGCCGCGAAACCAATGGAATGGCCGGAAAATTCGTTGAAAAGGACGGACTTCTGGTCATCAACTGGAAGCTGGGCTCCCGTGAACTAGACACCGGATTCCGCTCCCGGCATGCAAGCGACAAGCCGCTCCTCCTCGATGCCCTCCAAGAATTGATCTCCGCAGCCCCTCAGGCAGATGCCGATAGTGGAAAGTAATAAAGTGACGGATAGTAAAGCAGCCACCACCCCCGCCCCCTCAGCAGCAGTACTGGTGCTCGAAGACGGCCGCATGTTCCGCGGCCGCAGCTACGGAGCCCAGGGAACCGCTCTTGGAGAGGCAGTCTTCGCCACCGGCATGACCGGCTACCAGGAGACCATTACCGATCCCTCCTACGCCCGCCAACTGGTGGTCCAGACGGCCCCCCACATTGGAAACACCGGCGTCAACAGCGAAGACGCTGAATCCCGCCGCATCTGGGTGGCCGGGTACATTGTGCGCGACGCCGCCCGCCGGCCCTCCAACTGGCGCTCCGAGCGCAGCCTTGATGACGAACTGGTGGAGCAGGGAATTGTTGGCATCCAGGGTGTGGACACCCGTGCCATCACCCGCCACCTCCGCGAGCACAAGACCATGCGTGCGGGCATTTTCTCCGGCGAAGCCGCACAGGCTACCGACAAGGAACTGCTGGACGCTGTCCTGGCCAGTGCTCCCATGGAAGGCGCGGCCCTGGCTGAGGAAGTCTCCATTGATGAGGCTTACGTCGTCGAACCCAAGGACCACGGCTGGGAGGGTGAGCCGCGCTTCTCCATCGCAGCCGTTGACCTCGGCATCAAGGCAATGACACCGGTGCGCTTTGCAGAGCGTGGAGTCCGTGTGCATGTCCTTCCTGCCACCTCCACCCTGGAGGACGTCAACGCAGTCAAGCCGGACGGCTTCTTCATGTCCAACGGACCTGGCGACCCCGCCACGGCAGACCACCAGGTCTCCTTGCTGCGCTCGGTTCTGGATGAGAAACTCCCGTACTTCGGCATCTGCTTTGGCAACCAGATCCTGGGCCGTGCCCTGGGTTTCGGCACCTACAAGCTCCGCTACGGACACCGCGGAATCAACCAGCCCGTCATGGATCGCCGCACCGGCAAGGTGGAAATCACCTCCCAGAACCACGGCTTTGCCGTTGACGCTCCACTGAACGGTTCCACTGTTGCGCCGGAAGAACGCTTCGGACGTGTGGAGGTCAGCCACGTTTCGTTGAACGACGACGTCGTTGAAGGGCTCGCCTGCCTCGACATCCCCGCGTTCTCGGTCCAGTACCACCCTGAAGCCGCGGCCGGACCCCACGATGCCGCTTACCTGTTCGACCGCTTCATCGACCTCATGGCCGACACCAAGGCCAAGGCCACAGACGCCGTCCCCGCAAAGAACACCGACTCCAAGACTGAGGACAAGAAGTAATGCCCAAGCGTACAGATCTCAAGAGCGTCCTTGTCATCGGTTCCGGCCCCATCGTCATTGGCCAGGCGGCCGAGTTCGACTACTCCGGTACCCAGGCGCTTCGCGTCCTCAAGGAGGAGGGCCTGCGGGTCATTCTCGTCAACTCCAACCCGGCCACCATCATGACGGACCCCGAGTTCGCTGATGCCACGTACGTGGAGCCCATCACCCCGGAGGTGGTGGAGAAGATTATTGCCAAGGAGCGTCCGGACGCCATCCTGCCCACCCTGGGTGGCCAGACTGCCTTGAACACCGCCATCGCGCTGGACAAGAACGGTGTGCTGGAGAAGTACAACGTGGAACTTATTGGTGCGAACATTGCCGCCATTGAGCTCGGCGAAGACCGCGAGAAGTTCAAGGGCGTGGTGGAGCGTTGCGGCGCAGAGTCCGCCCGCAGCCACATCATCCACACCATGGACGAGGCCTTCGCAGCTGCCGAAGACCTCGGCTACCCCATGGTGGTCCGTCCGTCCTTCACCATGGGCGGCTTGGGCTCGGGCCTGGCGTATAACGAGGACGATCTCCGCCGGATCGTAGGCCAGGGCCTCCAGTACAGCCCCACCACCGAGGTTCTGCTTGAAGAGAGCATCCTCGGCTGGAAGGAATACGAGCTTGAAATGATGCGGGACAAGAACGACAACGTCGTTGTTGTCTGCTCCATCGAGAACTTCGACCCCGTGGGCGTCCACACCGGTGACTCCATCACTGTTGCTCCGGCACTGACCCTCACTGACCGTGAGTACCAGAAGCTGCGCGACGTCTCCATCGCCGTCATCCGTGAGGTTGGTGTGGACACCGGTGGCTGCAACATCCAGTTCGCCATTGACCCCGCCACTGGCCGTGTTGTGGTCATCGAGATGAACCCGCGCGTTTCGCGTTCGTCCGCGCTGGCATCGAAGGCAACCGGCTTCGCCATCGCCAAGATCGCCACCAAGCTGTCCCTTGGGTACACGTTGGATGAAATCCCGAACGACATCACGCAGAAGACGCCGGCTTCCTTCGAGCCGACACTCGACTACGTTGTGGTCAAGGTTCCCCGCTTCGCGTTCGAGAAGTTCCCGGCAGCTGACAACACGCTGACCACCACCATGAAGTCCGTGGGTGAAGCCATGGCCATGGGCCGTAACTTCACTGAAGCCCTGCAGAAGGCCCTGCGCTCCCTGGAACAGAAGGGCTCGCAGCTGGACTTCAGCTCCGTGCCGGAGTACGAGGTTGCCGAGCTGATCGAGAAAGCCAAGCGCCCCACCACGGACCGTCTGCACCAAGTGCAGCGCGCGTTGCTGGGCGGTGCCACGGTGGAAGAGGTCTTCGAAGCAACCAAGATCGATCCCTGGTTCCTTGACCAGCTGCAGCTGCTCAACGAGACCGCACAGGAGATCCGCAAGGCCGGGGTCCTCACAGAGGAGATGCTCCGCAACGCCAAGCGTCATGGCTTCTCCGACGAACAAATCGGTTCTTTGACCCACAACAACGAAGCCGTAGTACGCGGTGTCCGCCAGGCCCTGGGCATTCGTCCGGTGTACAAGACGGTGGACACCTGCGCGGCTGAGTTTGCCGCCTACACGCCGTACCACTACTCCTCATATGACGAGGAAGATGAAGTAGGCCTGCACGCCAAGCCCTCCGTCATCATCCTTGGCTCCGGCCCCAACCGCATCGGCCAGGGCATCGAGTTCGACTACTCCTGCGTCCACGCCTCCATGGCGCTGCGCAAGGCCGGGTATGAGACCGTCATGGTCAACTGCAACCCGGAGACAGTCTCCACTGACTACGACGTCTCCACGCGCCTCTACTTTGAACCGCTGACGCTTGAGGACGTCCTGGAGGTCATCGCCGCGGAAGAGCGCACCGGTGGGGTCATGGGCGTGTTCGTGCAGCTCGGTGGCCAGACCCCGCTGAAGCTGGCACAGCAGTTGGCCGACGCCGGCGTTCCCATCCTGGGCACCTCGCCTGAAGCGATCGACCTCGCCGAGCACCGCGGCGCGTTTGCCCGCGTTCTGGATGAGGCCGGACTGACGTCCCCGAAGAATGGCACCGCCGTATCCTTCGAGGACGCCAAGAAGATCGCCGACGAAATCGGCTACCCGGTGCTGGTTCGTCCGTCCTACGTCCTGGGCGGCCGCGGCATGGAGATCGTCTATGACGAAGCCAACCTTTCCCGTTACATCGCCAACGCCACGGAAATCACCACGGACCACCCGGTGCTGATCGACCGCTTCCTTGAGGACGCTGTGGAGATTGACGTTGACGCTCTCTTCGACGGCACGGACATGTACCTCGGCGGGATCATGGAGCACATTGAAGAAGCCGGTATCCACTCCGGTGACTCTGCTTGTGTGCTTCCCCCCATCACCCTGGGTAACAACGTTATTGAGCGGGTGCGCACGGCAACCCGTGCCATTGCCGAAGGCGTGGGCGTCCGGGGCCTGATCAACATCCAATTCGCCCTGGCCTCCGACGTCCTGTACGTCCTTGAGGCCAACCCACGCGCTTCGCGTACGGTTCCGTTTGTCTCCAAGGCGACCGGTGTGCAGATGGCCAAGGCGGCAGCGCTGATCGGCACGGGGGTCACCATTAACCAGCTCCGCGGTGCTTACAAGATGCTGCCGGAAACCGGTGATGGTTCCACCTTGCCGCTGGACGCCCCGGTTGCTGTCAAGGAAGCAGTCCTCCCGTTCAGCCGTTTCCGCACTCCCGAAGGCAAGGTTGTGGACTCCTTGCTCGGCCCGGAAATGCGTTCCACCGGTGAAGTCATGGGCATTGACAAGCACTTCGATACGGCATTCGCCAAGAGCCAGGCAGCGGCCAACAACGCTCTGCCCACCGAAGGCAAGATCTTTGTCTCGGTCGCCAACCGTGACAAGCGTTCGGTGATCATGGGCGTCAAGCGCCTCTCGGACCTGGGCTTCGAGATCGTCTCCACCGGAGGTACGGCTGACGTGCTGCGTCGCAACGGCATCCAGGCGACTCCGGTTCGCAAGGTGGCCGAGGGCAGCAGCGCCGAGGGCGAAGGCACCATCGCTGACCTGGTCATTGCCGGCGAGATCGACATGGTCTTCAACACCCCTTCCGGCGGAGAAGCCCGCAGCGACGGATACGAACTCCGTGCAGCGGCAACGTCCATCGGCATTCCCTGCATCACTACGGTTGCTGAGTTCAACGCCGCAGTGCAGGCTATTGAGGCGCTGCGCACCTACGAATGGTCCGTGACCAGCCTGCAGGAGCACGCCGCCAATCTCTCGGCAGCAATGGAAGCAGCCAATGCCTGAGTCTGTTTCACAGCATCAAGAGCAGCAGCCGGCCCGGGAGTCCTTTGGCTCCCGGCTGGCTGCGGCCATGGTCGCCCAGGGTCCGCTCTGCGTCGGCATAGACCCGCACCCGCAGCTTTTGGCTGAGTGGGGATTGAACGACGACGTCGCTGGCCTGGAGCGCTTCTCGCTGACAGTGGTGGATGCCGTGGCTTCCCTCGCTGCCGCGGTGAAGCCGCAGGTGGCACTTTATGAACGTCACGGCTCGGCCGGGTTGGCCGTCTTGGAGCGCACCCTTGCCGCATGCGCGGACTCGGGCGTGCTCAGCATCGCAGATGCAAAGCGCGGGGATATCGGTTCCACCATGGCCGCCTACGCCGATGCCTGGTTGCGGGATGGTTCGTCCCTGGCTGCGGACTCGGTGACGTTGAGCCCTTACCTGGGATTTGAATCGTTGCGCCCGGCGTTGGATCTTGCCGCCGAGCACGGCAGGGGAGTGTTTGTGCTTGCGCTGACATCGAACCCTGAAGGGAAGTCCGTCCAGCACGTTGGGGGCAGCGATTCGGTAGCGCGCAGGATCGTGGCAGCGGCAGCAGCCGAAAACAGGCGCTACCAGGGCACCCTGGGTTCTGTGGGTTTGGTTGTTGGTGCCACCATTGGCTCCGCGTTGAAGGACCTGGACATCGATCTCGGACCTGTCCGTGGGGCAATCCTGGCTCCGGGCCTTGGCGCCCAGGGCGCCACTCCTTCCGATCTCCGTGCAACCTTTGGCGATGCTTATCCCTCGGTGCTTGCAACCTCCAGCCGCGGCATTTTGGCGGCGGGGCCATCCGTTGAGGCACTTCGGGCCGCAACCGGGGAGACTTTGCGTGGGCTTCGTTCCGCGTAAGTTGCCAAGCCTCATTGCGCAACAGGGCCCCTGCAGGTAGGTTCAGGATCAGTTCCGCGTGATCTGGATCACAATCGCGATCTGACAGGGGTTTGGCAGTGGGCCTTAAAGAACTGACACCACAGGAGCGCTCAGATGCGCTTGAGAAAGCTGCCAAGGCGCGGGCTGTGCGTGCCGCCGCCAAGGAAAGACTCAAGCGCGGCGAAGTGAGCGTTGCGGAGTTGATTTCTTCCGGAGCCACCGACGATGCGATTGCGCGCATGCGGGTTGTGGAACTCCTGGAGGCCCTGCCGGGCATCGGACCGGTCAGGGCCGCCGGGATCATGGCGGAGATCGGCATCGCCGGATCCCGGCGCATCAGGGGGCTGGGAATTCACCAGGCCCGGGCGCTGGTAGATTTTATGGATACCCAGCAAAGCGTTTGACGCATCTCCCCGAAGGAATCCGTGAGCAAGAAACCCGGACTGACTGTCCTTGCAGGCCCCACTGCCGTTGGCAAGGGAACCGTATCCACCTACATCAGGGACAACTATCCGGAGGTTTGGCTCTCAGTCTCAGCCACCACCAGGGCTGCGCGTCCGGGTGAAAAGGACGGGGTTCACTACTTCTTCAAGTCTGCCGAGGAGTTCGACTCCCTGGTGGCCGGAGGCGAACTTCTGGAATGGGCCGTAGTGCATGGCCAGAACCGGTACGGGACCCTCCGCAGCACAGTTGACGCGGCCATTGCCGATGGCAAGTCAGTACTGCTTGAGATAGACCTCCAGGGTGCGCGGCAGGTCAAAGCCGCCGTCCCGGACGCGAATTTCGTGTTCCTGGCACCGCCCAGCTGGGACGAAATGGTCCGACGCCTGGTGGGCCGCGGCACCGAAACTCCCGAGGAACAGCAGCGCAGGCTGGAAACCGCTAAACTGGAACTTGCTGCTGAGCCGGAGTTTGACCACACCGTCATCAATGACGACGTACGCCGGGCAGCGGACGAGCTTGTTTCACTCATGGGGCTTACCCCGCACCAGCGCTAAGCGCTTGCATTTGTTGGCCCGCTAAAATTTGGAGAATTCGTGTCCACGAACCTTGAAGGCATCATCAACCCGCCGATCGATTCGCTGCTTGAGGCTGCTGATTCCAAGTACGGCCTGGTAATCTTCGGCGCCAAGCGCGCCCGCCAGATCAACGCCTACTACGCACAGCTGCACGAGGGCCTGTTCGAGTACGTCGGTCCGTTGGTAGACACCAAGCTGAACGAGAAGTCGTTGTCCATCGCCCTGCGCGAGATCAACGAAGGCCTGTTGGTTTCCACGCCGATCGAGCCCGCAGAATAACAAAGACTGCCTGTTGACGGAGGTCACGTGCGCATAGTCCTCGGAGTCGGGGGAGGGATAGCAGCCTACAAGGTTGCATCGCTCCTCCGGCTTTTTACTGAAGCCGGTCACAAGGTGACGGTCATCCCTACCGAGGCCGCTACCCGATTTGTGGGAGTGGCCACGTGGGAAGCCCTCTCCGGCAATCCTGTGAGCAACAGCGTCTTTGATGACGTTGAAAAGGTCAACCATGTCCGTTTGGGGCATGAGGCGGACCTGATCGTTGTTGCTCCCGCCACTGCCGATCTTTTGGCTAAAGCTGCAAGCGGACAAGCAGGCGACCTCCTCACCAACACGCTCCTCATGGCCCATGGTCCTGTTCTGTTCGCTCCTGCCATGCACACGGAAATGTGGCAACATGCTGCAACCCGGGCCAATGTGGAAACGTTGCGAAGCCGGGGCGTGACAGTGCTGGAGCCGGCTTCCGGTCGCTTGACGGGTGCCGACTCAGGCCCGGGCCGGTTGCCGGAGCCGGAAGCCATCTTCGCCGCAGCCATGGCTCTGACTGACGGCCGGGACCGTGCCATGGCATCCCCTTCCGCAGGACAGTCCCTGGCAGGCCGGACCGTGACGATTTCCGCCGGTGGTACCAGGGAGGCGTTGGATCCCGTACGATTCCTCGGCAATCGCTCCTCCGGCAAACAGGGAGCGGCACTGGCTGAAGCGGCACTGGCTGCGGGGGCAACCGTAAAGTTCCTCGCCGCGCATATGGACGTTCAGCCGCCCGCCGGCGTCGAGCTCGTTCGCGTTGAATCAGCCTTGGAACTGCGCGAGGCGGCGCTGAAGGCGGCAGTGGACTCCGACGTCGTTATTATGGCCGCTGCCGTGGCGGACTTCCGTCCGGCCGAGGTTTCGGACACCAAGATCAAGAAGGTCGACGGCGAGGATGCACCTGTTGTGCGGTTGATCCGGAACCCGGACATCCTGCACGAGCTCGTGGAACGTCGCAATGACGAGGGTGGCCGCCAGCTGATTGTCGGTTTCGCAGCCGAAACGGGAGACGCCCAGGGCGATGTCCTCGAACATGCCACAGCCAAGCTCAAGCGCAAGGGCTGCGATCTCCTGGTAGTGAACCAGGTGGGCATTGGCCGTGTTTTCGGCCAGGATGAGAACTCTGTGGTCATCCTGTCCGGTCACGGAGCCGAACCCCAGTCAGCGGCCGGCTCAAAGGCGGACGTCGCTTCTGCTGTGATCGATCGGGTGGGCGCTGAACTCACCAGGGTCTTCCCGGCCATGTAACTGAGCCCACACACCCGAATTCTTAGCAAAGGGACATACGGTCGATGCCGTCCTCCCGCAACCCAGTAAGGTGGTCGAGTGACTTTACCGCTGCACCATGAACACCATGGCACCCCGTCCAAGCTCCGGCTCTTCACGTCCGAGTCTGTTACCGAGGGGCACCCGGACAAGATCTGTGACCAAATCAGCGATGCCATCCTGGACGCGCTGCTGGCTGCTGATCCTGAATCCCGCGTGGCCGTTGAAACCATGGCTACTACGGGCCTGGTGCACGTGGCCGGTGAGGTTACTACCGACGCCTACGTGGAAATTCCGCAGATTGTCCGGGAAACCATCTTGGGCATTGGCTATGATTCCTCGGCCAATGGATTTGATGGCGCCCGCTGTGGTGTGTCGGTATCCATTGGCCAACAGTCCAACGACATCGCCGGTGGAGTATTCAACTCTCTGGAGGCCCGTGAAGGCCGCCAGGAAGACGACTACGACCTCCAGGGCGCTGGCGATCAGGGCATCATGTTCGGCTACGCAAGCGATGAGACGGCTTCCTACATGCCCACTCCCATCTGGCTGGCCCACCGGTTGTCTGAACGCCTTACCGAAGTTCGAAAGAACGGCGAGCTGGCCTACCTCCGCCCGGATGGCAAGACCCAGGTGACGGTAGGGTACGACGGCGACCGGCCGGTTTCCGTGGAAACTGTGGTCATTTCCAGCCAACACGCTGAAGAGGCAAGCCTTGAGCAGCTTCGCGCTGATTTGGCCAGCTATGTGATTGACCCCGTCATGTCTGCGTCCAATCTGGACATTGCGCACACTGCGAACATCCTCAACCCTGCCGGTGCTTTCGTTATAGGTGGGCCTGTGGGAGACGCGGGTCTTACGGGCCGCAAGATCATTGTTGACACCTATGGCGGATTCTCCCGGCATGGCGGAGGTGCGTTCTCCGGCAAGGATCCTTCCAAGGTGGACCGTTCTGCCGCGTATGCCATGCGTTGGGTGGCAAAGAACGTGGTGGCTGCAGGGCTGGCCAAGCGGGCTGAGATTCAAATTGCCTACGCCATCGGCCAGGCACGCCCGGTTGGAACGTACGTTGAGACCTTCGGCACGGAAACCGTTGACCCCGCGCGCATCAGTGAAGCGATCGACGAACTGTTCGACCTCCGTCCGCGCGCCATCATTGACGCACTGGACCTCAAGCGGCCCATTTACGCCAAGACGGCGGCCCACGGCCACTTCGGACGCGATGACCCGGATTTCACGTGGGAACGCCTGGACCGCGTTGCGGACCTGAAGGAATACTTCAACGCCTGAGCCCCGGATCAGGGACGGAGGCAGAAGCATCAACTCCGCGTTGTTGTAATGTCAGTAGCCCATGATTGGCTGGTGCCAGAGAGATGCCCGCAGCGGGTCAATCCCGCTGCGGGCATTCACAGTTAAGAATGCGTGGGCTTTCCGCGCTCAGAGGTGGAGGTGAAGTGCTTGGCAGGAAACGAGGCCCAGCCGTCCTTGCTCCAACCCTCGTTGCTGCAGGGCTTTCCGGATCGCATGGCGGCCAATGGGCCGCCCCTGGCCGCCGAGAACCCCGTGGCCCGGGTGGTGCTCGAGTCCTCCCTGCCCCACCTGGACAGGCCCTTTGACTACAGTGTTCCTGCCGAACTGGCTGAGGTGGCTTTGCCCGGTGTCCGGGTGAAGGTGAAGTTCAACGGCCAGGAGCTTAACGGCTACATCATTGAACGGCGCGCAGACTCGGACGCTGCGGCACCGTTAAGCACCCTGCACAAGGTGGTCTCACCGGTGGTGGTCCTCACCCCGGCCGTATTGGAGTTGGCCGGTACCGTAGCGGCCAGATACGCCGGAACCCTCAGCGATGTCCTTAGAACGGCAGTTCCGCCACGGATGGCCAAGGTGGAGAAGGAACTGCTGGCAGGCGAGCCGGATGAAGGCCGCGCAGAGCTCAAACCGGACACGGATGCCCGGGCATGGGTCTCCTACGGCAACGGTGAGGCGTTTCTTCAGCATCTCGCCAGCGGCGGATCACCCAAAGCGGTACTCACAGCGCTGCAGGGATTCGGGCCCCATGGTTGGCCGGCCCTGATTGCTTCGGCAGTTGCCACAGTTCGGTCTTCGGGGCGTGGGGCCGTAGTGGTTGTGCCGGACTACCGCGATCTTGAGCGGTTGGAGGCAGCGCTTGCCAAAGTCCTGCCGTCCTCGGACGTTGCCCGCCTCACGGCCGATGACGGGCAAACTCCCCGCTACAGGAACTTTCTGCGGCTTCTCAGCGGTGCGGCGGGAGTTGCGATCGGCACTCGCTCGGCAGCATATGCTCCTGTTCACAATCTTGGCCTTGTGGTGTGTTGGGACGACGGTGATGACCTCCACATCGAGCAAAGGGCGCCCTATGCGCACACCAGGGAAGTCCTTCTGTTGCGTGCCGAGCAGGAGAACGCCGCTTGCCTTATGGCCTCCCATAACCGAAGCACAGAACTCCAACGCCTTGTGGAAATGCAATGGGCGGTGCCCATCGAAGCACCACGAAGTACTGTCCGTGCCACAGCTCCACGGGTTTTGAACACCGCCGACAGCTTCGAGCAGGATCGTGATCCTTTGGCGCGCATTGCGCGTCTGCCTGCCGCGGCGTGGAGGGCGGCCAAGGAAGGCCTGGAACGGGGCCCGGTCCTGGTTCAGGTAGCCCGCGCCGGATACGCCCCGTCCTTGGTGTGCGAAACGTGCCGTGAACTGGCGCGCTGCAACGCCTGCCAAGGCCCCCTGGCCGTTGCCAGCAGCTCTGCCATACCAGCGTGCCGCTGGTGTTCCACGCCCGCCCCACAGTGGCGCTGCAGCCACTGCAGCGGAACACGCCTGCGCCGGGGAGCAGCAGGAGTCATGAGAACCGCCGAGGAACTCGGGCGGGCATTCCCCGGAAAAGCGGTGGTGACCTCTTCCGGTGAACACATTAAAGCCACTGTCCCGGAAACTCCGGCTCTGGTGGTAGCTACAGTCGGTGCCGAGCCGGTAGCACCCAACGGGTACGCGGCAGCGCTGTTGCTGGACGGCAACTCGTTGCTTCGGCGCGAAAACCTGCGCGCAGGCGAAGACACTGTGCGCCGGTGGTTCAATGCCGCGTCCCTCGTGAAGCCCGCCGGCCAGGGAGGGCTGGTGGTAATTACTGCCGACGATACCGCCGCGACTGGAGCACTGTTGCGCTGGGATGCCGCCGGCTTCGCATCACGTGAATTGGCGCTTCGGAAGGAACTTCAGCTGCCCCCGGCCGTTCGGGTGGCATCGGTGACCGGCGCGAGGAACGACGTCGTGCATTTCGCCGAGGCGTTTCAGGCCAGCGCCGCACTGGGAAGTAAACTGCGCAGCGCAGGGCCCGCTCCCATGCTGCTGTCCTCCGGTGCCCACACCGGTGCCAGCGACACCGATTCCGACGTGAGGACGCTCTACTTCATTCCTTATGCAGACGCCGCGGAGGCCACCCGTGCCATGCGGGCGGTGAAAGTGGCCAGCGCAGCAAAGCGCACATCCGGCCCGGTTCAGTTGCGTTTGGACGGCGTGGATGTCCTCTAAAGCCGGAGCTCACCGGTCTCAGCTGACGTTGGCCTAAGCCTTACGTTGACGTCTGGCCACTACCTCTTCGGCCGCGGACAGGAGCTGCCGTGCCGAAGCTTCCCAGTTGAAGTGCCCGGCGCGTTCCACGGATTTCCGGGAACGTTCCTGCCACAGTGGTTCCTCGCCCAGCGCAGTTACTGCCGCAGCGAATTCGGCCGGAGACTCAGGGTGGACGTAGCTGACGGCGTCGCCTCCCACTTCACGGAAGATAGGAATATCGCTGGCGATCACAGGGGTTCCCAAGGCCATCGCCTCCACCAGCGGTAAGCCGTAGCCCTCGGCCCGCGAGAGGCTGATCAACGCAGTCGCCCGCACCAGGAGCTCGTCATACTCGGCGTCTGTCACACCGTTGTGAAACAGCACCTTGGCGCCGCGGGGTACCAAAGCCTCCAATTCTGCCTTGCGTTGCGGCGTGATCCGGCTGAGCAGGTGCAGAGTGTATTCGGGCAGCTGTGCCATGCCACGGATCATGGTTTCCACATTTTTGTAGGGCATGAACGAGCCCATGTAGAGGAGCGTCTTCTCTGCCCCTGCTCCAGGGTCCCGAGGTCTCTGACCGGGTTGGGGTGCGTTTCCCACAATGCGAACGGGACGTTTTGTCAGTGTGTACTTGGCCATGAGCGCTTCAGTGGTGCTGCTGATGGTGGCCACGATGTCTGCGCGGTTGAGCAGCAGCCGCTGCGGCCAGTACCCCTTGTGATAGAGCCTCCACAGCAGGCGCACCGGGGCGGGCAGGAAGCCCGGGGGAGTCGGGTGTTCGTAGTAAATGAGATCGTGCAGGGTCAGTATCAGCCCGTACTTCCGGCCGAGGGTGCCCATGGTCTGCATGGGGCAGACAACCACGTCAGCGCCCAAGGGGTTCACCTTTCGGGCTACGAACAATTCCATGGGTGAGAGCGGGCTGTTGATCATCACGTACGGAACGTCGGGCAGAAGGGCCAGTTGCCGTTTGTCGCTGATGAGCATGGTGACATCGGCAATTTTGGACGTTGCGGCTATGAGGCTGGAACCGTAGCGGCTGATGCCATCGTGGTGGTCCGTTCGGGTAAAGCGGGCGTCGATGACAATTTTCACGCGGGATGTTCCTCCAGGAAAGTTCGGATTGCTTCTGCGGCCGGAACCGGCGTTTCGTAGTGGATGAGATGCCCGACGTCGGGAATTACTTCCAGCTTTGCCGCAGGCAGGCGCTGCATCAGTTTGTACTGGTTGGGTAGGGTGGCGATCTCATCTTTTTCCCCTGCGATCAGGAGTACGGGGAAAGTCAGTTCCTCGGCTACCTGGGCGACGTGTCCCGAGACTGAGGCCTTGAAGGATTCGAGCAGGCTCTTCCTGTCTGCGAAGGCACTGAAGTAGGCGTCATGCTGACCGTGGATGAACCGGCGAAGGCTCTTGTCTTTGGTTTTGGCCATGGTGATGCTCATGATCCGCACAATTACCCTGTTGCGGAGGACCGCCAGTCCCAGCGTGCGGGGAAGTTTGGCCGAAACCTGGTAGTAGAGCACGGCGAGTTTTGTCATGATGCCCTTGGGGCCTTCCAAGGCCGGAGCGGCGATGGGGTTGATCAGGATCAGCGGGTAGATGGCTCCCGGATTCGCCGCGGCGAAGTGGCTGGCGACGATTGAGCCGAAGGAGTGTCCCAGCAGGACAGTTTTCTCATCCAAGCCCAGTGCGGCCATGAAGCCGGAGATGAACTTGCCGTAGCGTTCAACACTGTGTTCGTCCCGGGCGAAGGGTTCCGAGCTCCCGAATGCAGGCAGGTCCGGCATGATAATGCGCATGTCCGGAAGGTGATCGGCCACGCGCAGCAACCCGTGGTGGTCCCCCCGGAAGCCATGGATGACCAGGATGGTGCGGGTCAGGGGCGTGATAGTGACTGGTTCGTAGGTCCAGTACGCCACCTTACTGCCATCCACGTGGACGGCGGAGGCGGTGGTCCGTCCCGGCAGCGTTGCGCTGAAGAATTCATCGTCCAGGGCGCTTTGGGAGGGGTATTGGCCCGGGGAGGAGCGGGCGGTGTCCACGTTGTCCATTCCTCTGTCCCTACTTCACGTTATCCGGGTGTGAGCCCGTCCGGTGATGGCGTTCAAGTGCGGCCATTCCGTCCACGTCCGCGGGCTCCAGCTCGAAATCGAAGACGGCGAAGTTTTCCTTGATGCGTCCCGCGGAGCTCGCTTTGGGGATTACCAGGTTTCCCAGCTGAAGATGCCACCGGAGAATGATCTGGGCCGGAGTCCGGCGGTACTTTTCGGCCAACGAGAGAATGGCGGGGTCCGCCAGAACCTGCCCGCGGCCAAGTGGGCTCCACGCCTCGGTCCGGATTCCGAGTTGTTCATGCAAGGTCCGCAACCGGGTCTGTTGCAGCCAGGGGTGCAGTTCGATCTGGTTGACGGCGGGGACAACCTCGGCCCTTTGCATCAGTTCGGCCAGATGTTCCGGCTGGAAGTTGGAGACTCCGATCGCCCGGACTTTGCCCTCCCTGTAGAGGGTTTCCATGGCCTTATAGGTCTCCGCGAACAAACCTCGTCCGGCGCACGGCCAGTGGATCAAATAGAGGTCCACGTAGTCCAGTCCAAGGTTTGCCATGGAGGTGTCAAAGGCCCGCAGGGTTGAATCGTAGCCTTGGTCGTCATTCCAGACTTTGGTGGTGACAAAGACGTCTTCGCGCGCCAGGGCGTGGACGAATTCGCCGGAGCCACCGGTGCCCCTGTTTGCCGCAGCAGCGTCGCCGATTGCACCGCCCAGCGCCCGGCCCACCCCTACTTCGTTGCCGTACATCGCGGCAGTGTCAAAACGTCGGTAGCCCTCACCCAAAGCCGTGGCAACCAAGGCTTCTGCGTCTTTGGCGGGAACTTTGTAGAGTCCGTATCCCAGGCGTTCCATCTGTACGCCGTTGTTCAGGGCCAGCTTGTTCAGTGCCAGCTTGTTTGATGTCAGCCTGGAGGGGGAAGTCATAGCAACGACTTTACCCAGTCCTTGCACAATTGCTTCAGGAATGGTCATTGAAACTCACCAGGCGCCGTGCTGAGGCTTCGTCCAGAATCAGGTCCGTGGCCAGTCCGGCTGCCAGCGCACCTTGGAGGCCGTTGATTTTCGATGCCCCGGAAATAACGCAGATCCGGCGCCTGACTTGCCGCAACTGTTCATGGCTGGGGCCGGTTGAGCGCTCATTCAAGGTGATGCCGTCCGAGGACCCGTCACTGCGGAAGAAGACCGTAGCGACGTCTCCTACGACGTCGTCGGCGGCCAGCATGGTGAGGTCATGTTCATCAAGGTAGCCACCGGCGTATACGTGGCTCGGGTAGTCCGAATCCACTGATCCGACACCAAAAATGGCAATGCTCATCCGGGCTTGCAAGTCCAGGATGCGTTGAACGCTGCGCTCATTCCACATGGCTGTCTTGGTGGAAGCATGATCAAAAAACGCCGGAACAGGAAACTGCTCCACCCGCGCACCGTAGGCGCTGCCGAAACGCCGCATGATGTCGCTGGCGTAGGTGATGCCCGTGGTTTGCATGTTTCCTGCGCCGTTGAGCTGGACCACGATGCTGTCATGGGTGACCTTGCGGGTGAGGTGCCGGCTGACTGCGCTGAGCGTCGCTCCCCAAGCCACGCCGATGATGGCATTGGAGTCCACCAGGGGGCCGATTGTCCGTGCAGCCTGAATGGCTACGCGGTCCAGGGTCTCTGCCTCGTTGAGGGTGTCCAGAACCGGAACCACGTGGACATCCACTCCGTACCGGTTGCGGATTTGGCTTTCCAGCTCGGGCCCGGTGTCAAAAGGGCTTCGAATCTGGACTTGTACCAGCCCCGTTTCCCTTGCGGACGAGAGCAATCTGGACACGGTGGACCGGGACGTTCGGAGCTCCCGGGCAATCGCATCCATGGTCAGGTCCTGAAGGTAATACATTTGTGCAGCCCGGAGCGCATCCGAGTGACGTGAGCGTGCCATCTCATTTCCTTACTGCACGTTTGTGCAAATAGCTTGACTCCATTTTCCACCTTCGCAAGATTAGTGGTGAACGGTGCGGCAGCGAGTGGCGCGGCGCACGAACCAAGCCCAAGGGAGCAGTTTTGGGACACAACAGGATTTCCGGTACCTCAGAGCACACACAGCGCGACTCCGTCGTTGCGTTGCAGGAGCGGCCGTCGGCCAAGGTACTCATCATCGGCGGCGGCATCAACGGTGTGGGAACATTCCGTGATCTCGCTCTTCAGGGTGTGGACGTGGCACTTGTTGAACGTGGCGACTACTGCCAGGGTGCCAGCGGCGCTTCCTCCCACATGATCCACGGCGGCATCCGCTACCTGGAAAACGGTGAGTTCCGCCTTGTTCAGGAATCCGTGGTCGAGCGCAACAGGCTTCTGAGGATTGCCCCGCACTACGTCAAGCCACTGCAAACCACCATTCCCATCTTCAGCACTTTCTCCGGCATTCTCTCCGCGCCCATGCGCTTCCTCACCCACAAGCAGGGAAAGCCCAAGGAACGCGGCGCCTTCCTCATCAAGGTCGGCTTGAGCATGTATGACTTCTTCTCCCGCGACGGCGGCAGCGTTCCCCGTCACCAGTTCAGGGGCCGGACCAAGGCCCTGGCTGAGCTTCCCAAGCTTCATTCCGGAATCAAGTACGCTGCCACGTACTTTGACGCTTCCGTGCACAATCCAGAACGCCTCACCCTGGACGTCCTGCAGGACGGCGAAAAGGCAGGCCGCGGCGGGGGACTGCCGGGAGGCAGTGCCCGCGCCAGCAACTACGTCTCGCTCGTCTCCATGGGCTCCGGGGGAGTTCGGCTCAGGGATGAGCTGACCGGCAAGGAATTCGACTTCCAGGCCGATGTCATCGTCAACACCACCGGTGCATGGGTAGACCTCACAAACCAGGCCATGGGCGCTGTCAGCAAGTTCATGGGGGGCACCAAAGGCTCACACATCGTCCTGGACCACCCGGAACTGCTCGCAGCCTGCAACGGCCGGG
This sequence comes from Paenarthrobacter aurescens, assembly GCF_041549525.1. Classification (NCBI taxonomy): domain Bacteria; kingdom Bacillati; phylum Actinomycetota; class Actinomycetes; order Micrococcales; family Micrococcaceae; genus Paenarthrobacter; species Paenarthrobacter aurescens. The sequence continues at coordinate 2,277,708 of NZ_CP157456.1, read as the reverse complement.
AAATCTTCTTCGAGCACACCGATGGCCGGATCGTTTTGATCTACCCCATGGGAGACCGCGTGCTGGTGGGGACTACGGATGTGGACGCAGATATGAACGAAGACGCCGTGTGCACGGAAGAAGAGATTGACTACTTCTTTGACCTCGTCGGCCACGTGTTCCCCACCATCAAGGTAGGGCGGGAACAGATCGTCTACAGCTTCGCTGGTGTCCGGCCCCTTCCGCGCCACGACGAAACGCAGCCTGGGTTTGTCTCGCGCGATTACCGCATCGAACGCAGCGTCCGCTCCGGCAGTGGAGCGGTTGCAACGCCAGGCGGCAAGGCCGCCGTCGTACTCAGTTTGGTGGGTGGCAAATGGACCACGTTCCGCGCCCTGGCTGAGCACATGACCAACGACGTCCTGCGTGAACTGGGTATGGAACGCAAAGTCTCGACGGCGAAGCTCGCCATCGGCGGCGGCGCCGGCTTCCCAGCCACTGAGCAAGGCGAACAGGAATGGATCAAGAAGCACATGGGTCCCGGCCTGGATGCTGACCGCGTAGCTGTCCTGCTGACCAGGTACGGCACCCGGGCGGATTCCGTTATTGAGTACCTCAATGCCGGACAGGACCAGCCTCTGCGTTCCACCCGCGAACTGAGCGTCCGTGAACTTGCCTTCATGGCCGAGCACGAGCAAATCGGGCACCTGGTGGATGTTCTCATCCGCAGGACATCCTTGGCGTTCCGTGGCCTGGTGACCGGTGAGTTGCTCAATGAGATCGCCGCCGCATTGGCCGGGCCGCTCGGTTGGGACGCTGCTGCCCGCGAGGCAGAAATCCGCCACGCCCAGGAAGTACTGCACCGTTTCCACAAGGTTGACGTGCACAGCCTCGTAGCCTGAGCTCGAGCAGCGGAAAACAGCTTGACCGTCCCACGGTGCGCCAGGGACGGAATGGGGTAGGTGGGCCCGCCTGGGGATCACCACACCGGGACGGTTCCGGAAACAACGGAACCGTCCCAAACGGCCTCTTCACCCGCGAGGGGGCTGACAACAGAAAAATGAGGAGTCAAAGATGTCTCTTGGAATTGTTTTCCTTTCCGAAGTATTCGGAACCATGATGCTGACCCTGCTGGGTTGCGGCGTCGTGGCAAACGTTGCGCTCAAAGGCACCAAGGGCAACAACGGTGGATTCTTGATGGTGACGTGGGGCTGGGGTATTGCGGTCTTCGCGGGCGTTTTCGTGGCCGCAAAGTCCGGTGCGCACCTGAACCCGGCAGTCACTTTGGGGCTGTTGGTCAACCAGAAAGCAGAATACGCCCCCGGCGTTCCCGTGGATTTCGCGTCAACCCTGACGTACTTCGGCGCTGAGCTGCTGGGCGCCTTCCTGGGTGCCGTGGTTTGCTGGCTCGCTTACAAGCAGCACTTCGATGAAGAACCGCTTGCAGCCAATAGGCTGGGCACCTTCTCCACCGGTCCGGCCATTCGTTCAACCCCGTGGAACCTCATCACCGAAATCATCGGCACGTTCGTCCTGGTCTTCGTCATCCTGACCTTCGGCGGCACCCCCTCGGGCCTGGGCCCGCTGGCTGTGGCATTGCTTGTTGTTGGCATCGGCGTTTCCCTCGGTGGCCCCACCGGCTACGCCATCAACCCGGCACGTGACCTTGGCCCCCGCATTGCCCACGCCCTCCTTCCCATCAAGGGCAAAGGCTCCAGCGACTGGGCCTACTCCTGGATCCCCGTAGTCGGCCCCTTGGCAGGTGGCGCCCTTGCCGGTCTGGTAGCCCTTTGGGTGCCGGACATCATGCCCGCCATCGCCGGCTGATTCTGCACCGCCCCCAAGCGCACCAACCAATATCACTGAATACCGAGCAAACTAAGACAAGGACGTCACCATGAACCAATACGTCATCGCCATCGATCAGGGCACCACCAGCTCCCGTGCCATCGTTTTTGACCACTCCGGAAACATCGTCTCCACCGGCCAGATGGAACACGAGCAGATCTTCCCGCAGGCCGGATGGGTTGAGCACAACCCCGCCGAAATCTGGAACAACACCCGTGAGGTCATCGCCTCAGCTTTGTCCAAGGCGAACCTGACGCGGCACGATATTGCCGCCGTCGGTATCACCAACCAGCGCGAAACCGCTGTGGTCTGGGACAAGAACACCGGCGAAGCGGTGTACAACGCCATCGTCTGGCAGGACACCCGCACGCAGCCCATTGTTGATCAGCTGGCGCAGGACGGCGGGCTTGAGCGTTTCAAGCAAAAGGTCGGACTGCCGTTGGCAACGTACTTCTCCGGCACCAAGATCAAATGGATCCTGGACAACGTCGATGGCGCCCGCGAGAAAGCCGAAGCCGGCGACCTCCTCTTCGGCAACACCGATGCCTGGGTTCTGTGGAACCTCACCGGCGGTGTTGACGGCGGAGTGCACGTTACTGACGTCACCAACGCCTCACGCACCCTGTTCATGGACCTTGAGACGTTGCAGTGGGACCAGGAAATCCTGGACGTCTTCGGCGTTCCGGCTTCCATGATGCCCGCCATCAAGTCTTCATCCGAGGTCTACGGCCAGGTTCACACCTCGCAGCTTCTGCGCGAAACTCCGGTTGCAGGCATCCTTGGTGACCAGCAGGCAGCGACGTTCGGCCAGGCAGCATTCCAGCCCGGTGAAGCGAAGAACACGTACGGCACCGGTTGCTTCCTGATCTTCAACACCGGCGAGGAAATTGTTCATTCCAAGAACGGCCTCCTCACCACCCTCGGGTACAAACTGGGCGATGCCAAGCCGCACTACGCCCTTGAGGGCTCCATCGCTGTGACTGGTTCCTTGATCCAGTGGCTTCGTGACAACCTCGGAATGATCAGCTCCGCTCCCGAGGTTGAGGAATTGGCTGCCGGGGTCAAGGACAACGGCGGCGTCTACATTGTCCCTGCCTTCTCCGGCCTGTTCGCGCCGTACTGGCGTGCTGACGCTCGCGGCGCGATCGTGGGCCTCACGCGGTTCGCCAACAAGGGTCACATTGCCCGCGCCGCCCTGGAAGCAACTGCTTTCCAGACCCGCGAGGTACTGGACGCCGTCAACGCCGACTCCGGCGTTCCGCTCACCGAGCTGAAGGTGGACGGCGGCATGGTGGCCAACGAGGCCCTCATGCAGTTCCAGGCCGACATCCTGGGCGTACCGGTGGTCCGGCCGAAGGTAGTGGAGACCACTGCCCTCGGCGCGGCCTATGCGGCCGGCCTCGCAGTGGGATTCTGGAAGGACCTGGGTGAACTCAGCGCCAACTGGAACGAAGACAAGCGCTGGGAGCCGCAGCTTCCGGCAGAGGAGCAGGAGCGTCAGCTGCGCCTCTGGAAGAAAGCCGTGACAAAGTCCATGGACTGGGTCGACGAGGACGTGAAGTAAGACCAGCGACATGACGCCTTAGCTGTTATGGGGGCCCCGCCCGCTACGCGGACGCCCGGAGCCGCTCCCGGGCCCCCATAACAGCGCGGCGTCGTTGAGCCGGTCTTTTGTAAGCCGCTCGATGCGACGTGGACGATTGAACGTGCGCTATTGTAGATCTATGCGTGCGATCCTTCTGCTTAGCTAGCCGCCCGGCTTTCATTAGCCGTGCGGCCGCCCCTCCATTGTTGAGGGGCTTTTGTGTGTCCGGGACATTCCCGTGCCATAGCAGGAGTCAAAACCGCCATCAAAGAACAGAAGAGGGCAGCAGTGAGCGTTCAGCCGGAGACAGAGACCGGAACAGCACCAACAGCCGCAGCCGAAGCGCCTGAAGAAGGCGTTTACAGCTTCGCGGCGATGGAAGCCAAGTGGCCGCAGGTCTGGGAAGACCTCAAAGTCTTCACCCCTGCCGATGACGGCTCCAAAGAGCGCCGTTATGTGCTGGACATGTTCCCCTACCCTTCCGGCGACCTCCACATGGGCCACGCAGAAGCGTTCGCCATGGGCGACGTCGTGGCGCGCTACCTGCGCCAGAAGGGCTTCGACGTCCTGCACCCCATTGGCTGGGACTCGTTCGGATTGCCCGCGGAAAATGCTGCAATCAAACGCAACGCCCACCCCAGCGAGTGGACCTACGCGAACATCGAGACGCAGGCGGCCTCATTCAAGCGTTACGCCATCTCTGCCGACTGGTCACGCCGCATCCACACCTCGGATCCCGAGTACTACCGGTGGACGCAGTGGCTGTTCAAACGCTTCTACGAGCGCGGCTTGGCCTACCGCAAGGACTCGCCCGTCAACTGGTGCCCCAAGGACCTCACCGTCCTGGCAAACGAGCAGGTTGTCAACGGTGCTTGTGAGCGTTGCGGCACGCTGGTCACCAAGAAGTCCCTGAACCAGTGGTACTTCAAAATCACCGAGTACGCCGACCGCCTGCTGGACGATATGGACCAGCTCCAAGGTCACTGGCCTGAGCGTGTCCTGGCGATGCAACGCAACTGGATTGGCCGCTCCGAAGGCGCCCACGTGCGCTTCGTCATCGAAGGCACCGAAGACCGTGCTGAACGCGAAGTCACGGTATTCACCACCCGCCCGGACACCCTGTATGGTGCAACGTTCTTTGTGGTTGCAGCAGATGCGCATTTGGCGCTGGACCTGGTGACCCCGGAACAGCACGATGAACTCATGGCCTACCGGGAGAAGGTCAAGGCGCTCTCCGAGATTGAGCGCCAGTCCACCGACCGCGAGAAGACCGGTGTGTTCACCGGCCGCTACGCCATCAACCCGCTCACGGGCGAGAAGCTCCCGGTATGGGCCGCTGACTACGTGCTGGCCGACTACGGCACGGGTGCCATCATGGCTGTGCCTGCGCACGACCAGCGCGACCTCGACTTCGCCAAGGCGTTCGGACTGCCCGTCCGCGAGGTGCTGGAAACTGGCGCCGAGGACCCCGCCGAAACCGGCGTAGCAACTGCCGGTGAAGGCACACTGAAAAACTCGGGCGACCTGGACGGCCTGTCAAAGTCCGAGGGAATTCCGGCCGCGATCGAGATTTTGGAGAAGCTGGGAACCGGCGAGAAATTCGTCAACTTCCGTCTGCGGGACTGGCTCCTGAGCCGACAACGTTTCTGGGGTGCGCCCATCCCCATCATCCACTGTGGTGAATGCGGCGAGGTGCCCGTGCCCGATGACCAGCTGCCCGTCAGGCTGCCGGATAACCTGCGCGGTGAGGCGTTGTCACCGAAGGGGACCTCCCCGTTGGCTGCGGCCGTCGAGTGGGTCAACGTTGAGTGCCCCAATTGTGGTCGGGCCGCCCAGCGCGATACGGACACCATGGACACGTTCGTGGACTCCTCCTGGTACTTCCTGCGGTTTGTCTCACCTGACTACACCGAGGGCCCGTTCGATCCCGAAAAAATCAACAACTGGATGCCGGTTGGACAGTACGTAGGTGGCGTGGAGCATGCCATCCTGCACCTGCTCTACGCCCGTTTCTTCACCAAGGTCATCAAGGACATTGGCTTGATTGAAGCCAACGAGCCTTTCTCAGCCCTGCTCAACCAAGGCCAGGTACTCAATGGCGGCAAGGCCATGAGCAAGTCCCTCGGCAACGGGGTGGATTTGGGCGAGCAGTTGGACAAGTTCGGTGTCGATGCCGTCCGCCTCACCATGGTCTTCGCCTCCCCACCGGAAGACGACGTCGACTGGGCGGACGTATCGCCGTCGGGTTCTGCCAAGTTCCTTGCCCGCGCATGGCGCCTCGGGCAGGACGTCAGCAGCGAGCCCGGTGTTGACCCTGCTGCCGGTGACCGTGCCCTGCGTACAGTCACGCACAAGACCATTGCCGACGCCGCTGAACTGTTGGATAACAACAAGTTCAACGTGGTTGTGGCCCGGTTGATGGAGCTGGTCAACGCCACCCGTAAGACCATCGACTCTGGTGCAGGTGCCGCAGATCCCGCCGTTCGTGAGGCAACGGAGGCCGTGGCTGTCATCCTGAGCTTGTTTGCGCCCTACACGGCGGAGGACCTCTGGAACGCCTTGGGTCACCCTGCATCTGTAGCGAACGCAGGCTGGCCGAAGCACGACGACGCCTTGCTGGTGCAGGACACCGTTACCGCCGTTGTTCAGGTTCAAGGCAAGGTGCGCGACCGTCTGGAAGTTTCGCCGGACATCGCAGAGGACGAGCTGCGTGAACTCGCCTTGGCCTCGGAGAACGTTCAGCGTGCCCTGGATGGCCGCGGCATCCGCACCGTGATCGTCAGGGCACCTAAACTGGTGAACATCGTTCCTGCCTAGCAGGAATTGTGCGGCCGCCGGCTCTTTGCCGGCGGCCAGCCATCATCTTTGGAGGTCGCGTGCCTGAGCGAGAACCACCCGCATGGCTTTGGCTCAAGGAAAGAGTGGCGCGTCTTCGCCAGCCGACCGCGCCGGTTGCTGCCGCGGACGTGCCGTTGGCCGCCGTCGTCAAGACAGCAGTCGTCACCGATTCCGCAGCTGCCCTCCCACCGGATTGGGTGTCGGCCTTTACTGCCGACGGGCGTCTGACCGTAGTTCCGATGCCAGTCATGGTGGGAACGGAAATCTACGGCGAGGGGGAAGACGACATCACCCAAACCTTGTCTTTGGCTCTCGCCTCCGGCGCCTCGGTGAAAACTTCACGGCCATCACCGGGACAATTCGAGCAGGCTTACCTGGCCGCGCAGCGCCATGGATTCGAATCCGTGGTGTCCATCCATATCTCCTCCGAACTCTCGGGAACTGCTGATGCGGCGAGACTGGCCGCTGCACGCGTCACCATCCCGGTGGAAGTGGTGGACTCGCGCACGGTGGGCATGGCCCAGGGAATGGGTGTGCAGAGTGCCGTCGTCGCGGCAGCGGACGGGCAAGGAGCGGCGGAAGTCCGCGGTTTTGCCGAAAAGCGTATGGAGCGCACCAAGGTCTACTTTTACGTGCCAAGCCTCGAACAACTGAGGCGGGGTGGACGCATAGGTGCCGCAGCATCACTGTTTGGCACCGTTCTGGCCATCAAGCCCATCCTGGCGGTGGACGGCGGCAGGATCGTACCGCTGGAAAAGGTTCGGTCCGCAGCGCGTGCCGTGGCTCGTCTGGAGGAGATTGTGGCAGCCGATGTTGCCTCCCGTCCGGCGGGGCAGCCGCGATTGGCCGTGCACCATTTTGGTAATCAACTGGAAGCCGAAGCCTTGGCTGCCCGCCTGAGGGAAAAGTGTCCTGACTGCCCGGCCCCTCAAATCAGCGCGCTGCCGGCAGTGTTGGCGGCACATGCCGGATTGGGTGTTCTTGCGGTCATTGTGGGGGAGAGCAGTACGCCAACCGACTGACCCAGAGGCCCTCTTATCCACATAGAGCACCTCGGCCGCTGCCTTCCCGCATCAACGGTCATAGGCTCGAAATATGCCACGCCGGAACAGGGACGCCTCCCCAGATGCCGCAACACAGGCAGCCCGGCAGCGCTTTGCGTCCCGTCTCGGGTCCGAACCCCAGACACTTCCCCTGCTTCAGTTGTCCCACGAGCCTGAACCGGACTTTGACGAGTCAGACCCGGAAACACCTCTGTACGCGGAAACATCTCTGTACGCAAGGACCCGGTGGAGAAGCCCTTGGCGGGTTGCAGCTCTCCTGGCCGTCCTCGGCATTGGCATCATTGGCTGGCACTTATGGCAGTCCGCCATTGGACAGCCACGAACAGAGCCTCTCAGTCCTTCTCTTTCTTCCAGCCCTGCGTTGCCCGAGCCCTTGGAATCTCCCCGCACGGAAGCTACGGGGGTGGCCGGGATCCTGCTGGTGCATGTGGCTGGCGCGGTGCAGAAGCCCGGTATTGTGTCTCTTCCGCAGGGAAGCAGGGTCTTTCAGGCCATTGACGCTGCCGGTGGTGCTGTGGCGAACGCCGAACTCGATGCTCTGAACCTTGCCGAGCTCCTGACCGACGGCGCCAAGATTCAGGTGCCAAGGGTGGGGGAAGTGCCGCCGCCCGCATCCACCCCGCTGAGTGGAAGTTCCGGGAGTGCGGGCGGGGGCTCGAGCGCCGGGGGCCTCTCGGGCCCGGCTGCCTCTGGAGCCAAGGTCAACATCAACACTGCAACGCTGGAGGAGTTGGGCACCCTGCCCAGAGTGGGGCCCGTGACTGCGCAGGGAATCATTGACTGGCGGAAAGAGCATGGCCCCTTTGCCTCCGTAGATGAACTTGACGCGGTTGACGGTATAGGGCCCAAACTCATGGAGTCCCTGAAGGACCTTGTGACGGTGCAGGGTGGCTGAGCTGTCAAGACGGGCTGGTCCCGCTCGGCCCGCTCACCCTCCGGAGGGCGTTCTGTCCCCAGCGCGCACGGACCTGCGGTTGGTCCCGGCCGTGCTGGTTACCTGGACGGTTGCTTTTGCAGGAGTGCTGATCGACGCAGTATGGTCCGCAGCGCTGGCGGGGATCTTGGCCCTATTGTCGGTTGTGCTGTTGGTAGGGGCACGGCGAAAGCGGTCGGCAGGGCATAGGGCAAGGACACTTTCGGCAACCCTTGCCGTGGCCGGGGTTCTGGGCGCAGCAGTGGCTGTGAGTTGTGCGGTCACCGCCAATATTCGGGAAGAGGGACCTCTCGCTGAGGCTATGGAGGCAGGAGGCGGCGTCCTGATTGAGGTGCGTGTCTCTGGCATCCCTGCCGAGCTTCCAGGGCCTGGCAGCTCCGGTGGAAATCGGTGGGCCGTTGATGCGCAATTGCTCCAGGTCACCACCAAGGGCTCAGTGACACAAGGCTCCGCGGATGTCTTGGTGGTGGGTGGGGTTGGCTGGCAAGATGTGCGGCCAGGTCAACAGGTGAGGACCTCCGGGACGTTGAAATCCGTGCGGGATGGACAAACTCAGGCCGGCCTTCTTGCGGCATCCTCTGCACCGGTTGTCATCGCGTCTGATTTTGATGTCCGGCATTCAGCCTTCGATGTCAGGAGACAGTTCGTGGAAGCAGCGGCCTGGCTACCTCCGGACCCGGCGGGTTTGATGCCCGGAATGGTTACGGGGGACACCAGCGCGCTGCCGGAAAGTCTCGAGGCGGATATGAGGACAACCGGAATGACCCACCTGACTGCCGTCAGCGGTGCGAATTGCAGTTTGGTGTTGGGAGGCTTCATTCTGTTGGCCAGATGCCTCAGGATGAGTCGACCGTTTGCCGGAGTCTTTGCTGCATGCGGACTGACGGCCTTTGTGGTCATGGTGGGTCCGGACCCGAGCGTTCTGAGAGCTGCTGTCATGGGAGCCGTGGGCCTGGTTGCCCTCATCGGAGGCCTGCGGGGCCGATCCCTGACCTTCCTCTGCCTGGCCGCTGTTGTTCTTTTGCTGCTGGATCCGGGCATGGCTGCAAATTTCGGGTTCCTCCTGTCCGTACTGGCAACCCTGGGCATAATTCTGCTGGCCAGCCGCATTGCGTCTTGGATTCCTGCATGGGTGCCACGGTGGTTGGCCGCAGCAATTTCCGTGCCGTTGTCAGCCCAGCTGCTATGCGGACCGGTGATTGTGGCGCTTCAGCCGCAGTTCACTCCCTACGCACTCATTGCCAATGTGGTAGCCGGTCCATTGGTGGCACCGGTGACGATCTTCGGGACCCTAGCGGTTCCCTTGGCTGCCACCCTTCCATGGCTGGCGGTGGTGCCCATCGGTATTGCAGGCACCTGCGCGGGCGTTGTGGCCGGGTTGGCCAGGTTCTTCGCGCATCTGCCCGGGGCGGCCGTGCCGTGGGCAGAAGGACCACCCGGGATCGTGTCCATGGTGGCATTCTCAACGGTGACGCTGTTGGGTCTCTGGGCAGCAGTTCACCCTGCGCGAACTTCGGCAGGCATCGTTGGTTTGCACGGCGTTATCGTGACACTCCTCGAGGTGTGGTCCCATCATGGCGCTCTGAGGAGGAGGTCAATGACGGAACCGCAACGAAGCCGGCATGTACAGCGGTGGTCGCCAAAAAGGAGATGGAGGAAAGAGCCCTCGGCGCCCCGCCGGCGGGGCCCGGCGGGGCGTCGCATTCACGGCGGCAGGTGAGCGCGCGGACATCGCTAAACATGGCAGACTTGAATCCTGCAATAAAACGTCCGGAAGGAACCACCTGTGGCTGCTGCCCAAAACACCCGGGCCAAGAGCGTCGCGGCGAACACCGTCACGTGGCGGGATGCGGCACCGGCCGCCGTCGTCCTGATCATGGGACCGGAGGAATACCTGGGTATCCGGGCCATGGACGGCATCCGCGCCCAAGTGCGAAGCGCTACACCTGATGTCGAGCTCAGCCGACTGAACGCGGGCTCCTACGAGTCCGGATCACTGGCGATGACCGTTACGCCGTCTCTTTTTGGAGAGGGCAAGCTCATAGAGGTTGAGGATCTGGAAGCCATGAACGATGCCTTCCTTGCCGACGGATTGGCCTACCTCCAACATCCGGACCAGGACGTTGTCCTCGTCTTGCGTCATGCTGGGGGAGTTCGTGGCAAAAAGCTGCTCGATGCTGTGAAGTCAGCAGGCTGGCCCGTCATTGATTGCCAACCGCTGAAGAAAGACTCGGACAAGACCGCATTTGTCGTCTCCGAATTCAGGGCCGGCGGACGCCGCATTGAAGGTGAAGCTGTCCAGGCTCTTGTTAATGCCGTGGGTGCCAATCTGTCCGAGCTGGCAGCAGCGTGCAATCAGTTGATTGCCGACGCCACAACCGCGGTGACGGCGGAAACCGTGGAGCGCTACTACGGTGGGCGGGTTGAAGCCACTGCTTTCAAAGTGGCCGATGCTGCCATGGCCGGCAACGGACCGGTGGCGTTGTCCACGCTAAGGCACGCCCTGGCTACGGGCGTGGATCCGGTTCCTTTGGTCGCGGCGCTGGCAGCCAAACTGAGGACCCTGGCAAAAGTTGCGGGAGCCAATGGTTCGCCGGCCACCATCGCCAAGAATCTGGGAATGCAGCCCTGGCTTGTGGAGCAGGCCCAGCGGGATGTGCGCCGCTGGACGCCGGAAGGCCTGATCCGCTCCATTCAGGTCATCGCCGAAGCGGACGCCCAGGTAAAAGGCGAGGCGCGTGACCCCGTTTATGCTGTGGAGCACGCGGTCACGGTCATCGCCACTTCTGCGAGTCGCCGCTGATGCCGGTCGCCGTCGGTGCTGATGCACGTCAGCGCTGCCTGGCCCACTTAAACCCAAAGGCCGGCGCCCAATGGGCACCGGCCTTTTGATCAGCTCAGTCGAACTGGAAAAACCTTAGAGTGCGTTGACCTTCTTGGAGATCGCAGACTTGCGGTTTGCAGCGTTGTTCTTGTGAATAACGCCCTTGCTGACAGCCTTGTCCAGCTTGCGGCTGGCAGCAACAAGTGCAGTTCCAGCAGCATCCTTGTCGGCAGACTCAACGGCGGTGTTGACGGCGCGAATGGCCGTCTTCAGCTCAGACTTGACGGCGTTGTTACGCAGGCGAGCCTTCTCGTTGGTGAGGATGCGCTTCTTCTGGGACTTGATATTAGCCACGTATGAACTCTCTTTTTAATGCGGAAATGGTCTAGAGGGTTTTCAGGTTGGCCATCGACTGAGCGGCGTGGGGATGCCTATGGCAGCCAACCATGAGTGGCCGTCGACCTGCACGGACACACAGCTATAAAGGATAGCAGAAAGTACGGACTCACGCAGACTTGCAGCTTATTCCCGCTAACGACGCGCTTGAAGGGCTTTGGCTATCTCTTGGAACCTGGACTTTTCCAGTACCGCGCCCTCGCGCCGAATAGCGTGTGGGTCCAGTCGAATGATGCGGCCCACGTTAATTTCGCTTGGTCGGCCTTGTCGATCCCAGGAGCCGGTTCCGATATCAATGTAGTCCCCGGCCCGGCTGCCGTTGTCGTGATCCCTGGATGTGAGCATCAGCCCCAGAAGCCACTGCCCGTCCCGCCCAATAAGGAGTACAGGCCGGTCTTTTCCCTGCGTGTGATCCTCTTCGTAGGGCACCCAGCTCCACACGATCTCGCCCGGATCCGGTTGGCCATCAGGTGTGGGGGAGTAGCGTACTGAAGCCTTTCCTTGAAAGTCGCCAGGGTAGGAACCGGGTTGACGCTCGACGACGGCCTGCCGGCTCCGCTGCCGCGCGGAACTCTGCCCGGACGCCCGGGATGGAGTGCCGGCCTTGGTGCTGCTGCCCCCGAGTGCCTTGAATGATCGCAGGAGAAATTTGCCCAAGGGGCGCAAGTCGAATGCCATGTGACAACGCTACAGCTGGGTCCTGAGAACGCCCGGCACGCAATGTACGGCGAAGCGCCGGTTCATGGGAGACTAGAGGATCAGATGCGCGGCGTGTTCCGGCTGGCTATGCCCAGTGGCGGGAACTACCGCGCGAGTGTCGACAGTAAGGATCCTGCGTGTCTCCCATGGCCCGCACCGCACCGGTGCCCGCCGCAACAGATCCGGCCATCATCCGGAACTTCTGCATCATTGCCCACATTGACCACGGTAAGTCCACCTTGGCCGACCGCATGCTGCAGTACACCGGCGTCGTTAAGCAACGCGACATGAAGGCCCAGTATCTGGACCGTATGGATATCGAACGTGAGCGCGGCATCACCATCAAGTCACAGGCTGTTCGCATGCCCTGGGAACTTGATGGCAACAGCTACGCGCTGAACATGATCGATACTCCCGGCCACGTCGACTTCACCTACGAGGTCTCCCGCTCCCTGGCAGCTTGTGAAGGCGCAGTGCTTTTGGTGGATGCGGCACAGGGTATTGAGGCGCAGACCCTCGCCAACTTGTACCTGGCGATGGAAAACAACCTCACCATCATTCCCGTGCTGAATAAGATCGACCTCCCGGCCGCACAGCCCGAGAAGTACGCTGCGGAGCTTGCCAACCTGATCGGTGGCGATCCGGAGGACGTTCTCAAGGTGTCCGGCAAAACCGGCGTAGGCGTAGAGGCTCTGCTGGACAAGATTGTCCGCGATCTCCCCGCGCCCGTCGGTGATCCCGACGCCCCGGCCCGCGCCATGATTTTCGACTCGGTCTATGACACCTACCGCGGCGTGGTCACCTACGTCCGTGTAGTGGACGGCATGCTCCACCCGCGCGAACGCATCCAAATGATGTCCACCCGGGCGACGCACGAGCTCTTGGAGATTGGTGTCAGTTCCCCGGAGCCCACGCCGTCCAAGGGCCTGGGCGTCGGCGAGGTGGGTTACCTGATCACCGGTGTGAAGGACGTCCGCCAGTCCAAGGTTGGCGATACTGTCACTAACCTTGCCAAGCCGGCGTCGGAGTCGCTCAGCGGCTACGCCGACGCCAAGCCAATGGTCTTTTCCGGTCTTTACCCGTTGGATGGAACGGATTACCCGGTCCTTCGTGATGCCCTGGAAAAGCTGATGCTCAACGATGCTGCGCTGGTCTACGAGCCCGAGACCTCAGCCGCGCTTGGCTTTGGGTTCCGCGTAGGATTCCTGGGTTTGCTTCACCTTGAGATCACCCGTGAGCGTCTTGAGCGTGAATACAACCTGGACCTCATCTCTACTGCTCCCAACGTGGAGTATGAGGTAACGCTCGAGGACAAAAAAGTCATTCACGTCACCAACCCGAGCGAATACCCCACAGGCAAGATTTCCGAGGTGCGCGAGCCGATGGTTTCGGCAACCATTCTGGCGCCCAATGAATTTGTTGGGTCCATCATGGAACTCTGCCAGAGCCGCCGTGGCCAAATGCGCGGAATGGATTACCTGTCCGAGGACCGTGTGGAACTTCGCTACTGGATCCCGCTGGCTGAGATCGTGTTCGACTTCTTCGACCTCCTGAAGTCCAAGACCAGGGGCTACGCCTCGCTGGACTGGAAGGCCGACGGCGAGCAGGTTGCCGACCTCGTCAAGGTGGACATCCTGCTTCAGGGTGAACAAGTTGATGCTTTCAGTGCCATCACCCACCGCGATAAGGCGTACGCCTACGGTGTGATGATGACTGGCAAGCTCCGCGAGCTTATTCCCAGGCAGCAGTTTGAGGTGCCCATTCAGGCCGCCATCGGATCACGCATTATTGCGCGTGAGAGTATCCGGGCTATCCGCAAGGATGTTCTTGCCAAGTGCTACGGCGGTGACATCACCCGTAAGCGCAAACTGCTGGAGAAGCAGAAGGAAGGCAAGAAGCGCATGAAGATGGTGGGTCGCGTGGAAGTGCCCCAGGAGGCATTTATCGCAGCCCTCACCACTGATGAATCCAAGGACAAGGCCAAGAAGTAAATGCCCAGCGTCCTACCTTTGGGCGACCCGGCACCTGCGGATGGCATTTTGCCTCCGCAGGTGTTGGCCGGCGTCGAGCACCGCAAGTTCGGGCTCTATGTCCACATACCGTTCTGCGCTGTCCGATGCGGTTACTGCGATTTCAACACCTATACGGCCACGGAGCTCGGCGGGGGTGCCTCTCAGGATGCCTACGCTTCCACGGCTGTCTCTGAGCTGGACTTTGCTTCGGTGGCCTTGGATGCCTCAGGTTTGCCCCGCCGTCCCCTCAGCACTGTTTTCTTTGGTGGAGGTACTCCCACCCTTCTTCCTGCAGAAGATCTGGCAAGGATCCTGCGGGCTGCCGTCGACCATTGGGGCCTTGAGCCCGGTGCCGAAGTGACCACGGAGGCCAATCCCGATTCCGTGACTCCGGAGTCCCTGAAGGTTTTGGCCGACGCAGGTTTCACCCGCGTCTCCTTCGGTATGCAGTCTGCCGTACCGCACGTTCTGAAGGTGCTGGACCGCACCCATACGCCGAGTCGGGTACCCCTGGTGGTGCAGTGGGCGCGTGAAGCGGGACTTGCCGTGAGCCTGGATCTCATTTACGGCACGCCCGGAGAATCCATGGCTGATTGGCAGTTCTCCCTTGAGACTGCGCTCTCTTACGAGCCGGATCACATCAGTGCCTACGCTTTGATCGTGGAGGACGGCACCAAACTTGCCGCCCAGATACGCCGCGGTGAGGTGCCCGGTATTGACGACGACGACCACGCTTCCAAGTACGAGCTGGCGGACAAGATGATCTCCGAAGCGGGCTTGGGCTGGTATGAGGTCAGCAACTGGTCGCGAACACCGGAGCAGGCGTGCCGCCACAACCTTGCTTACTGGCGCGGGGACGACTGGTGGGGCATTGGACCCGGCGCCCACTCGCACGTCGGGGGCGTCAGGTGGTGGAACGTTAAGCATCCCACTGCTTACGCCGGGAGGTTGGGGAGCGGAAGCTCTCCGGCCGCCGGACGCGAAACCCTCGACGCCGAAACCCGGGAAGTCGAGCGGATCATGCTTGAAGCCCGGCTTGGCACAGGATTGTCCGTGGATGCCTTGGGCGCGATCGGACGGCACGCGATGGCCGGGCTCATTGCCGACCAACTGGTGGACCCTGTACAGGCGTTCAAGGGCAGGCTCGTCCTGACCCTGAAGGGTCGGCTCCTGGCTGACGCCGTAGTCCGAAGGCTCCTGCCCGACTGACCTCTACTTAATCCAGCGGAGGTTGATTTTGTAGCGGTGAGGCTGCCCGTGGTTTACGCGGATGCCCGCCGAAACGGAGAAGCACGTCAGGGCCACCCAGATTGCGGTAGCGATGACGGCGAAGATGTTGCCAACAACAGGCAGCAAAACCAGGATGTTTGCCAGCACGGCGGCAATGGTGGGAGGCAACGTGAAGTTCAGTGCTTCTTTGGATTCCTGCGCTGTGAACGGTCCGCGATCCTTGAAAATCAAGTAGATCAAAAGGGACGGCAGGCACCCCAGGATGCCGCCAAAATGGGCCAGGGTAGCCCATTGCCTGTCCTCGCTGGCCGTCAGGGGGAGTGCGTTGGCAGGCGCGCCATGGTACTGGGGCCGGCCTGCGGCGCTGCCCGGTTCTTCAGGAGCGTTATCTGCCACGGTGTCTTCCCTTTGCTGTAAAAATGGTGCGGTGTTGCTGTCCAAGAATACCGGCCCCAGCGCACTTCCCGGGACATGCGCCCCATTGACACGGTAGTTACTGATACAAGAGGAAGCCCGAATCAGGGAACAGTCAGGAAATCGATGACTTCCTCCACCCGTCCCAGGAGCGAGGCCTCGAGGTCGGCATAAGTGCGGACCGCACCCAGGAGCCGTTGCCAACCCAAGCCTATGTCCTCCGCGGTCTCGTGCGGCCAGCCGAATGCGCTGAGGATCCCGGTTTTCCAATCGATTCCCCGGGGCACTGCGGGCCAGGCATCAATGCCCAGAACCTTCGGCCGGATGGCCTGCCACACATCCACATAGGGGTGTCCCACAATCAAGACGTTCCCTGCTGCCCCCGGTACTGTCATGGCATCGGCGGCGATTCGGGACTCCTTGGAGCCCGGGACGAGGTGGTCCACGAGGATGCCAAGCCTGCGGCCCGGGCCGGGGTTGAAGTCTGCGATTGCTGACTTCAGGTCATCAACGCCATGGAGTGGTTCCACCACGATGCCCTCCACCCGGAGGTCGTCACCCCAGACCTTCTCCACAAGCTCGGCGTCGTGCTTTCCTTCCACCCAAATCCGGCTGGCCTTCGCTACCTGGGCCCGCTGACCCTGCACTTTCACCGAGCCTGAAGCCGTCCGCCCGGCGGGAACTGCGGAGGTGGCAGCCCGCGGGGCGGGAGGCATCAACCGGATGGCTTGCCCCTCGAGGAGGAAGCCGAATCCCAGTTGGAAGGACTTGGTCTTACCGCGCCGGTCCTCAAGGGATACCACATGCATGCCGCCGGATTTCTCCACACGCGTGACTTCGCCCACCCAGCCCGATTGAACGTCCTCAAGGACCATTCCGCGTTGAACGGCAACTTCGGGCAGTTGCTTCTTGGCTGGAGCGGAAAGATCCTGCGGACCCCAATTGTTCAAAGCCACGGGATTCCTACCTTTTGTGCTGGTTCATGGTGGTGTGCTGGTTCATAGTGCGGGCCTGAGCCGCCCGACGGCAGGTTTCAATGCTAACAACGGGGTGGCTCATACTAGACTTGTTAGCACTTGGGCATGTTGAGTGCTAAGTGTGGGGCTCCGGTGAGACCCCGCGTTGACCGGTCGAATGGGCCAAGGCAGTCGTCAGGAGGTGGAGCAATGAGTGAGCCGCGCAAGCTCGAGGTGCTGCGTGCCATCGTTGAAGACTACGTGCATTCCAGGGAACCTGTTGGATCGAAGGCCCTTGTAGAACGCCACCATCTTGGCGTTTCCAGCGCCACCATCAGGAATGACATGGCTGTCCTGGAAGAAGAAGGCCTTATTGCCGCGCCCCATACCAGCGCAGGCCGAATCCCCACGGACAAGGGCTATCGCTTGTTCGTTGACCGCATTTCCCAGGTCAAACCATTATCTGCAGCCGAACGCCGGGCCATCCACTCCTTACTTGAGGGTCCTGATGATGTTGACGACATCCTGGAGCGCACAGTAAGGCTTCTGTCCCAGCTGACAAACCAGGTGGCGGTCGTTCAGTACCCGCAGTCACACCGGGCGTTGGTCCGTCACGTGGAATTCGTCCTGCTGGCCCCTCATCAGGTCCTCGTGGTGTTGATCGCTGACACCGGTAGCGTGGTGCAGAAGGTCATCGATGCCGGCACCGATGTGGGCAACGAGGCGCTAATGCTTCTGAGGTCCCGGTTCCTGGGCAATATTGCAGGCACCCAGCTGGCTCTTTTGCCGCAGGTACTTCCGTCGGTGGTGGCACTTTGTCCTCCGGAGCTTCGCGGCCTGGCGCAGACTTTGGCCCAAGGGCTGCAGTCATTGAGCGACACCAGCCGTGAAGAGCGGATCCTGATGGCCGGAACAGCGAACCTGGCCCGGTCCAACGTGGACTTCCCCCTAAGCATTGGGCCTGTTCTGGAAGCACTCGAGGAACAAGTTGTCATGCTTCGGTTGTTGTCTGACATGGGGGATGATCCCCGGGGCGTGACCGTAAGCATTGGACGTGAGAATCCTTACGACGGTCTGGCGGAGGCGTCAGTCGTGGCAACCGGTTACGGATCCGGAGCCAAAGTGGGGATTCTTGGTCCTACACGCATGGACTATCCCACTACCATGGCAGCCGTTCGCGCCGTGGCCCGTTACCTTTCCCGCATTCTCGGCGGCTGAACACCGGCCCGAGGAAACATCCGCAGTACAACAAGGAAGAGATACCGACTTTGAGCAGCCACTATGACGTTTTGGGAGTCTCGCCGGAAGCCACCGGGGAAGAGATCAAAAAGGCGTACCGCAAGTTGGCGCGGAAACTCCACCCCGACGTAAACCCGGGCGAGGATGTCGCGGAACAGTTCAAGGCCGTGACGCACGCCTACGAGGTGTTGTCCGATCCCCAGAAGCGCCGCGTCTACGACGCCACGGGCAATGAGAACGGCACCGACAACGGATACGGTGGCGGCTATGCCGGCCAGGGCTTCGCGTTCCAGGACATCTTTGACACCTTCTTTGGCGGGGGTGGCGGCCAGGGCGGCCCTGCCTCCCGTGTCCGTCGGGGCCAGGATGCGCTCATCAGCGTCCGCATCGACTTGAAGGACGCCGTGTTCGGCGTCAACAAGAAGCTCGAAGTGGACACCGCCGTCATCTGCCCCACATGTGATGGCAGTTGCTGCCGCCCGGGGACACACCCGGAACGCTGCGATATTTGCGGTGGCAGCGGTCAGGTCCAGCGGGCTGTCCGGTCGATCCTCGGCCAGGTCATGACAACCGCCCCTTGCGGTTCGTGTGAGGGCTTCGGCACGGTCATTAAGGACCCCTGCAATGAGTGCAGCGGGCAGGGCCGCATCCGCAGCCGCCGTTCACTGACCATCAAGGTTCCCGCCGGTGTTGCCACTGGTACGCGCATTCAGCTCTCCGGGCAGGGTGAAGCGGGACCGGCAGGAGGCCCCTCCGGTGATCTCTACGTGGAGATCCGGGTCAACAACGATTCCATGTTCATGCGTGAAGGCGACGACCTCCATGCCACACTGAGTGTGCCCATGACCGCGGCGGCACTTGGCACTGAATTGCAGCTGGACACCTTCGACGGCGCCCAGGACATTGACGTCAAGGCCGGAACCCAATCCGGAGAAGTCATCACTCTGCGCGGCCTGGGTGTGACGCACCTCCGGGGCTACGGCCGAGGCGACCTGAAGGTGCACTTGCACGTGGAGACCCCCACCAAGCTCGACCCCGCCCAAGAAGAACTCCTGCAGCAGTTGGCCAAGCTCCGCGGTGAGCAGTTTACCGAGGGAAAGCTTGTGGCCAGCGGCGGGATGTTCGCAAAACTTCGCGACAAGCTCGGTAACCTGTAGCGGTGAGCAACCCGGTTTTCTTTGCACCGGCGGGTAGCTTCGGTCAGTTGAGCCCCGGCTCTACGTTCGTCCTGGAGGGCGCTGAAGCCCGCCACGCTGTCACAGTCAAGCGATTGGCTGTAGGCGAGCCGGTGGACATAGCGGACGGTGCGGGCGCGCGGTTGATCGGCACCGTGATGGACACCGGTTCGAGCACCCTCACCGTGCAGGCGTCGGAGATCCTCGTCGAGGACCAGCCGGAAATCCGGCTGGTCCTGGTTCAGGCGTTAGCGAAGGGCGATCGCGACGAACTAGCCATCGAGACTGCTACCGAGCTTGGAATTGATGCAGTCATTCCGTGGCAGTCCGAGCGGGCAATCGTGCGCTGGAAAGGCGATAGGGCCGTCAAGGCGCACGCCAAGTGGCAGTCAGTGGTCACTGCGGCAGCCAAACAGGCGCGACGTGCTTGGATTCCCGAGGTACGTTCCATAGTGGACACAGGCGCCTTGGCGAAAGCCGTGGCGGCTGCTGATGCAGCCATCATCCTCCATGAAGATGCGAAGAACCCCTTAAGGGCTGTCCTTGAGGAGACACTTGCGGTCATGGAAGGACAGGCAGGGACTTCCCGCGAGGTGCTCCTGATCGTGGGGCCGGAGGGTGGAATCGCCCCGCGTGAGGTGACGCGGCTCAGCGACGCGGGTGCGGTGACGGCACTGTTGGGTCACCATGTCTTGAGGTCTTCGACGGCGGGACCCGCCGCCGTCGTGCTGGCCAGCGACGTCCTCGGCCGCTGGTAGACAACGGCCGCTGGTAGTCACCGCCGTTGGTAGGCTGCCGCCCCTAGGGCACGCGGTTATCCGACGTTGAATATGCGGGTGTCGGTGCTCGTCTCGATGGTTGCGCCGGCTTCGTCCACCTGCGAGACCCGCAACTCATATTTTCCGGCCTTCAATTGGGCACTGAAGTTGAAGACGCCGTATTGACCGGGGTCGCCGGTGGCTTGGGTTTGTCCGGTGAAAAGGCTGGTCTTTTCGCCCTTGTTGTTTTCTTGGAGAATCTGCCAGCTGACCGGTTTTGAGCTGTCCGTGCTGCGGCCATTGAACTTGACCACACCTGTTGGCAATGTTGTTTCCTCTTGGGGGTCGATGATCCACAGAGGTGCTACCAGGGAGGCATTTCGTTCCATGGGTTGGCCAAGTTTGACTTGGCCGAAGGCCATGTAGTCCGTGTGCCCGTCAACCAGGATGACAACTTGGATTTGTTGTCCGGAGTTGATCAGGCCTGAGGAGGAGGCTGCTGCTGTAGCTGTATAGACCAACTGTTGGACGGCGCGCTGCGCCATTCCAGCGTCGAGGTTCGAGTTGAACGCATCCCGGGAGATGTCGACGGTGATGACGTTCTTGCCGGAGATGGACGTGGCCAGGTTTTCCGGTGCCTGCCAGGGTGTGAAGAAGTCGTGGTCCAATGGCTTTTCGGACATCATGATCTTCAGTGCGGTGGTTACGGGGTTTCCATCGCTGGAGATGTCCCTGAACTCGCGGTAGAGGTAGACCTCTTCCTTGCTGCGGCCAATCCAATACACCGGTATTTTTGTGGAGGCCTGCGTAGTTTCCAGTGGAGCGTGGCTGGCTGGTGCGTCTGCAATGGTGACTGGCGGGGAAGTCACCCCGGCCGCGCTGCCGCCGCCATTGGCAATGCATCCCGTCAGCAGAAGGGCAGCAAGCATCGCAGGCACCGCTGAGAGGGACTTGGTCCGCCTGCGCGCGCCATCTTTGATGGTTACTGGCTCCGTAATGGGTGTCCTGCCTTCATGTATCCGGTGTGGCAGCAGGTGCCGCCGATCCCCGGCCGCGAGGGCCGGGCAGCAGGGTGCTGATGCCACCCGCTATGCCAGCTTGGCACATCGTCGACGGCGGTCGGCCGGGATTGGGCGGACGGGCGCCAACTGAAACAGGATTGATACCCGCTTGATGCGGAGTTGAGACAAAACGTGTGACATGACGGAGAGGGGCCGGTGTTGCCGCGGATTTCGGTTCCTTGAACGCCGGGCTGGCGTAGGATTGAAGACATTCCGGCATCTCGGACGAGCGCCTCTTAGCGGTCGCGAATGTCGAATCGATGGCGTTAATAGGACCAACCGGAGGAGAAAAGGCCTGAGGCCAGCACTATGAGTGAATCTTTGAACGGGCGGCTCAGGACCGGAAACGGCAACCTGCCGCCCACCGAGTTCCCGCACACACTACCGGGTACGCGCACGGAAGTTGTCACGTTCGACAACTCCGACCAGATGGTTCACTCGTTGGGCAGCCACGACGAAGCCTTGCGCTACATTGAGGAACAGTTCCAGGACGTAAGTTTCCATGTCCGGGGCAACGAGCTTTCCATGACAGGTCCTTCCACCGTTATTCCACGCGTCATGCGCCTTTTGGAGGAAGTCCGTGGGCTCGTAGCAAAAGGAACCGTGGTCACTCCGGACGTCCTCCAGCAGCTGGTTTCGCTTTTGAGGGCCCAGTCAGTCCAGAATCCGGCCGATGTCCTGACGCACAACATTCTTTCCAGCAGGGGTAAGACCATACGGCCCAAAACGCTGAATCAGAAGAACTATGTTGACGCCATTGATGACAACACCGTGATTTTTGGCATCGGCCCGGCGGGCACAGGAAAGACGTATCTGGCGATGGCCAAGGCCGTGCAGGCCCTGCAGACCAAGGAAGTCAGCCGGATCATCCTGACCCGGCCCGCAGTGGAAGCGGGGGAGAGGCTGGGCTTTCTGCCCGGCACGCTGAGCGATAAAATCGATCCCTATCTTCGCCCGCTGTATGACGCCTTGCACGACATGATGGATCCCGAGTCCATTCCACGCCTGATGGCTGCCGGGACCATCGAAGTAGCCCCCTTGGCGTACATGCGCGGACGCACGTTGAATGACGCCTTCATCATCCTCGACGAAGCACAGAACACCACGCCGGAGCAGATGAAGATGTTCCTCACTCGTCTGGGTTTCGGTTCAAAAATGGTGGTCACCGGAGATGTCACACAGATCGACCTCCCGTCCGGTTCGACGTCGGGCTTGCGGATCGTCCGGGAAATCCTGAAGGGAATTGATGACGTCAATTTCTCCATCCTGGAGGCAACAGACGTCGTACGGCACCGTCTGGTTGCCGACATCGTCTCCGCTTACGGCGCTTGGGATGACGCGCACAGCAGCGACGCCGCTAAATCGCAGTACACCTCCGGAACGCAGTACAAACGTGGAGAACGTAAATGAGCATTGAAGTAAACAACGAGTCCGGTGTAGCGGTGGACGAGGCCCGGCTGGTGACGTTGTCGCGCTTTATCTTTGAGCGGTTGTACATCCACCCCCAAGCGGAGCTTTCCATCCTCCTGGTCGATGAACCGGCCATGGAAAAACTTCACATCGAACTGATGGATGAGCCTGGAGCTACCGATGTTCTCTCCGTACCTATGGACGAACTGACGCCGGGCACTCCGGATAAGCCCACCCCGCAAGGCATGCTGGGCGACATCGCCATCTGCCCGCAGGTTGCCGAGGTGCAGGCACGCAACGCCGGCCACGCTACGCAGGATGAGATGCTGCTTCTGACCACCCATGGCATTCTTCACCTGCTGGGCTTTGACCATGCCGAGCCGGAGGAAAAAGAAGAAATGTTCGGTTTGCAGCGGGAACTGCTGTCTGAATTCCTGGGCAAGGATGCCCCCATGGAGACCATGCAGTGACCTCGATCATCCTGGTCGGCATGGCGCTGGTTTTCCTCAGCTTCGTGGCTTTGTTGACCGCAGCCGAGGCTGCGTTCAACTTCCTGCCCCGCCATGAGGCCGAACAATCCATAGTACGGAGCAAAGGTAAGGCGCTTGGGGGCATCCTCAAGAACCCCATTGCGCACATGCGCGCCCTGCGTTTCTGGCGTGTGTGGTTTGAGATGGCGGCGGCAGTTGCCGTCGCGGTGGTTTTGCACAGTTTGTTGGACAACGTTTGGCTCGCGGGCCTTGCGGCCACGGGCATCATGGCCGTGATTGGTTTTGTTCTGGTAGGTGTTTCCCCCAGGCAGTTGGGCCGGGCGCATTCCGGGCCCGTTGTCCGGTTCACGGCACCGCTTATCAGGTTTCTCTGCTGGATACTGGGGCCTATCCCAGGCTGGCTGGTGGCATTGGGGCAGGCTGTTGCCCCCGGTGCACCGAGTGGGGACGATGCTTTCGTCAGTGAAGAAGAGTTCCGCGAATTTGTTGATCGTGCCGCGGAATCGGACATGATCGAAGACAATGAGGCAGAACTCATTCATTCGGTCTTTGACTTCGGCGACACGTTGGTGCGTTCTGTCATGGTTCCCCGCACGGACATTGTCAGCATTGGTACTGGCTCGGATCTGGAGACGGCCATGGGCCTTTTCCTGCGGTCGGGCTACTCACGGATCCCGGTGATCGGGGAGAACACTGACCAGATCCGGGGAATTCTCTACCTCAAGGACGTTGCTGCGGCCATGCATCGGCGGGAGCCGGGACTGCAAGCACACGACGTCGACTCCTTGGCCCGCGACGTACGTTATGTTCCGGAATCCAAGCCGGTGAGTGATCTTCTCAGGGAACTCCAAAAGGAGTCCACCCATGTGGCCATCGTGATCGACGAATATGGCGGCACCGCCGGATTGGTCACCCTTGAGGATCTCATTGAGGAGATCGTTGGCGAGATCGTGGATGAATACGACGCCGCCGCCGAAGAGGCGGTTGACCTCGGTGACGGCACATACCGGGTCAGTGCCCGTATGAGCATTGATGACCTGGGCGAACTTTTCGACATTGATCTGGACGACGACGAAGTGGATACGGTGGGCGGCCTGCTGGCAAAGGCGCTTGGCCAGGTCCCCATTGTGGGAAGCGCCGTTGATGTGAATGGAATATCGCTCAGGGCCGATAGGCTGGAGGGTCGCCGAAACAGGGTCAGCCACATCATTGCGGCAGCCATGCCAAAGGAAGACACTGACTTTGAAGACCTACTCGACGACGCCGACTTAACGCAACAGGGAGTTCCACGTGAGCAAGCAAAATAAGAAATTCGACGCCGACGCAGATTTCGGTGGCTTCCACGCGGGCTTCTCGGTGCTTGTGGGCCGTCCCAATGCGGGAAAGTCCACGCTGACCAACGCTCTTGTGGGGCAAAAGGTGGCCATAACCTCTGCTAAGCCACAAACAACGCGGCACACCATCCGGGGTATTGTCCACCGCGAGGATGCCCAACTGATTCTTGTGGACACTCCGGGCCTTCACCGCCCCCGGACGCTGCTGGGTAAGCGCCTGAATGAGTTGGTTGCCGATACCCTGGCCGAAGTGGATGCCATTGGTTTCTGCCTGCCGGCCAACGAAAAGATCGGCCCAGGCGACAAGTACATTGCAGCTCAGCTGGCCGCCGTCGGACGTAAGCCCATCGTGGCGCTGGTGACAAAGACGGACCTCGTGGACCGTCAGGCGTTGACGGAGCAATTGCTCGCGGTCGCCGCGCTGGGACGCGATGTACTGGGTGAGCAGGGGTGGGCCGACATCGTGCCCGTTTCAGCTGCGGATGGTTTCCAGGTTTCTACCGTTGCCGATGTCCTGATCAGTCATATGCCGTCCTCACCGCCTCTTTACCCTGATGGCGAGCTGACTGACGAGCCAGAAGCCGTCATGATCGCTGAGCTCGTTCGCGAAGCAGCCTTGGAGGGTGTCCGCGATGAACTTCCCCACTCATTGGCAGTTGTGGTGGAGGAGATCGTTCCCCGCGAGGGTCGGACCGAGGACAACCCGCTGTTGGATGTTCGGGTAAATCTCTACGTTGAGCGGCCCTCCCAGAAGGCCATCATCATCGGTAAGGGTGGCAGCCGTTTGCGTGAGGTGGGAACCAACGCCCGCAAGGGGATTGAGACGCTGCTGGGTACCCGGATCTACCTCGATCTTCACGTCAAAGTGGCCAAGGATTGGCAGCGCGATCCCAAACAATTGGTCAAGCTGGGCTTCTGATTGGCACCTCTGGATCCGGCGTGGCTTGGGTCCCGATAAGGAACTTCCCAGAAACGGCAACTATGATTGCGGGGATTCAGCTGTTTGATGAAAGGTAAACCAAATAGTGCGACGTCGTGACGCCCGCCCGCAGGGCACCGGCACCGCCGGCCCTGCCGGGGCTCGCCATGGTGAGGATGCCGATGGTACCCCTCGCCATATGAAGGCGCCCAAGGGGCTGCCGCTTTGGTTGAAAATTGTTACCGGCGTAGTCTCTGTTGCCCTGGTTGCCGGCGTCGCCTTTGCCGCTTTCTGGTTCATTCGACTACAGACCAACATCACCAAGGCGCCGCTGACCGCCGGGGAAACCCGTAATGCCGGTGATCCCTTGGCTGATGACAAGACGGATCGCTTGCAGATCCTGATCCTGGGATCCGATACCCGTGATGGCAAGAACGCGGAGTACGGCAGTACTGAAGACTCCACCGGTTACGGCCACTCCGACGTCATGATGCTGTTGGACATTTCAGCGGACAATAAACGCGTCAATGTCCTGAGTTTCCCGCGGGACCTCCTGGTGGACGTTCCCCAATGTACTGACCGCACCAACAACCAGACCTTTCCCGCCCGTAGCGGAGTCATGATCAACGAGGCCATGGCGGAAGCTGGAATTGGTTGTGCCGTGGATACGGTCAACAACCTCACGGGCTTGGAAATCGACCACTTCATGATGGCGGACTTCAATGCCGTCAAGGAGCTCTCCCACGCTGTTGGCGGCGTCAACGTCTGCGTCAGTGATCCCGTTTTTGACCCGGATTCCCGGCTTCGCCTGCCCAAGGGCGACTCCATGGTGGAAGGCGAACAAGCCTTGGCTTTCCTGCGAACCAGGCATGCGTTCGGTGACGGAGGGGACCTTGGCCGCATCAAGGGCCAGCAGGCGTTCCTCTCATCCCTGACGAGGAAGCTTAAGGACGAGGGCACTCTTGGGAACCCGCAGAGACTGCTGCAGATCGCAGACGTGGTCACCAAGAACCTGACCGTTGATGAGGGCCTGGCATCAGTTCCGTCGCTGCTGACCATTGGTGGGCGGCTGAAGGATATTGATGTGTCCAAGGTAGCTTTCGTTGCCGTGCCCACGCAGCAGGCCGCCGCTGACCTCAACCGGTTGGAACTGGTGGAGCCGCAGGCATCACAGCTCTTCGCGGCGCTTCGAGCAGATCTCGATCTCACGAACCCTGGTGCGACGTCCACGCCTGCCCCCAGCGAAAGCCCGGCCCCACAGCCGACAGCTACCACGCCCGCCCCGCCGGCTTACGACAAAGCAATCCAGCCGGTGGCTGTTGCCAATGGCAGCGGCGTTCCTACCAGGGCGCAGGAACTCATGACTGTCCTCACAGGAAACGGTTTTACCCAAGCTGTCTCCTACCTGGCCAACCCGGTGGATCAGACGGTGCTTTACTACGGCTCCGGATTCGCTGACGTCGCTGCCGACGTCGCTGCACTTTTCGGCATCCCCGCGGCGCAGGTTCAAGAAGCTCCGGGTGTAGCTGGCGTTCAGCTCTACGTGGGTACAGATTTCGGCACTGGTACTGCGTACGGCGCGGCATCTGTACCTTCCGATGTGGTAAACCAAACGGCCAGTGATGCCGTGTGCCAGCAGGTCAATCCCCTGTACATCGAGCAATAGCAGAGCGTCGCCGAGGGTAGATGAACATGAAGGCCGGGCCAGTTACCAACTGACCCGGCCTTTGGTTTTGGGAGCTACCAGATGCTGACGCGTTCCCCGGGCGCCATCCACATGCCGTCCCCCTCGGTCACGCCGAATGCTGCATGGAAGGCGTCGAGGTTCCGGGCTATGGCATTGGTCCGGAATTCATTGGGGGAGTGGGGATCAGTGGCCAGTCTTCGGATGGCTTCTTCAGTCCGGATCACCTGGCGCCAACCGGCTGCCCACGACATGAAGAACCGTTGGAAGCCTGTGAAGCCGTCAAGCACCTCGGGCTCCGTGCCGTTCAGGCTCAAGAGGTATGCCTTGTAGGCGATGGTTAAGCCTCCGAGGTCGCCGATGTTCTCACCCAAGGTCAGCTTGCCGTTGACCTTATGGTCCGGAGCTGCGTAGGGCGATAGGGCGTCGTACTGGGCAACCAGCTTGGCCGTCAGGGCCTCAAAGGCCGTACGGTCGTCCTCGGTCCACCAATTACGAAGTGCTCCGCTGCCATCGAACTGGGAGCCTTGGTCATCGAATCCGTGGCCGATCTCGTGTCCGATCACTGCACCGATGCCGCCATAGTTCACAGCGTCATCGGCATCGGCAGTAAAGAACGGAGGCTGGAGAATAGCCGCGGGGAAAACGATCTCGTTGAGCATGGGATGGTAATAGGCATTTACCGTCTGGGGAGTCATGAGCCACTTTGTGAGGTCTACGGGCTTCCCGATCTCATCCAAGTGCCGGTCAACATCCGCGTCGTGTGCACGCTCCACGTTCCCGAGGAGATCGCTGGGGTCGATCTCCACTGCGGAGTAGTCGATCCACTTGTCCGGGAAACCAATTTTCGGGCGGAAGGCGTCCAGCTTCTTCAGGGCCTCCTTCTTGGTTTCCTCACCCATCCACCCAAGGGCCGTGATGCTCTCCCGATACGCTTCGATCAGGTTTGAGACCAGTGTCTCCATCCTTGCTTTGTGTCCGGCAGGGAAATGCCGATCAACATAGATCTGGCCCACAGCTTCGCCCAGGGCCGCCTCGACCACCGCCACCCCGCGCTTCCACCGCTCTTTGTTCTGCGGTGTACCGCTGAGGGTGGTGCCGTAGAAATCAAAGTTGGTGGAAACAAAAGCGGAAGACAGGTATGGCGCGGCGGAGCTGAGAACCCGGAGAGTCAGCCACTCCTTCCAGGTTTCCAATGGCTCGGATTTCAGCAGCGCTGCAGCCCCTGCAAAGAAGTCCGGAGTACTCACAACAATTTCGTTCCGCTTGTCTTGTTCAACCCTTGCCGCCTGGAACCAGGTGTCGAGCAAGGGGAACAGTGCTTCGGCTTCCTCAGCAGTCTTGAGGTTGTATGTCTTTTGGGGATCCCGCAAGGTCACGTTGTCCCAGTGGTGGGACGCCAGAGCAGTCTCGAGGGCGACGATTCTTTGTGAAGCCGCGTCCGCGTCCGGGATGCCCGCCAGTTTGAACAGTTTGGCAATGTAGTCCCCGTAGGCAGAGACAATGGGCGCGAACTTTTCCTCGCGGTAATAAGACTCGTCCGGAAGGCCGAGGCCGCCCTGACCTATGTAGAGGAGGATACGTTCAGGGTTGCCCGCATCAGGTGCGGGGTAAATGGAAAAGAGGCCTGAGATGTCTGAGCGGAACAACCGCCCTATGAGGCTTGCCAGCTCCTCTGCAGAGGCTACCGCCCGTACCTGTTCAAGACGGCCACGCACAGGCTCCATGCCCTTTTTCTCAGCTGCTTCTTCGTCCATGAAGCTGGCATACAGACCGCCGACTTTCTGTTCAATGCCGGTGGCCGTCTGTCCCTTCGCCGCTGCCTCTTCGATGATGGCCTTGACAGCCAGTTCGGCGCCATCCCGCAAGGCCGTAAAAGTACCTTCAAGCGGCCTGTCGTCGGGGATTGTAGTGCTGTCGAGCCACGCGCCGTTGACATGTTGATAGAGGTCATCCTGGGGCCGGACGCTGTGATCGATATTGGAAAGAGATATCCCCGACTGTGGCACTGTGGCTCCTTGTGTGGACACTGCAGCCGGCGTTTCCACCGTCGCGGCGTCTGCATAGTGGACGTTGCATGAGGTGTTGCACTGTCATCATACGCATCGTGTTACTGTGAATTTGTGCGTACGGCGATGCTTCTTCTTAGCTGCCGCGGCGAGGCCTGAAAGCTATCTGAAGCTGGGCCATCCTCGCCGCGGAGTTCCGTTGTGTCCGGCTAAGCTTTCACTTAGTTCTTAGAGAAAAGGCCACACGTCATGCGTAATGCACAAAAGCCCTCCGGTATGCCGATTCACCGCTACCTGCCCTTCCAGGACCAGATCACTGTGGAGGTTCCGGATCGCACTTGGCC
The DNA here is from genome assembly GCF_041549525.1 of Paenarthrobacter aurescens. NCBI lineage: Bacteria > Bacillati > Actinomycetota > Actinomycetes > Micrococcales > Micrococcaceae > Paenarthrobacter > Paenarthrobacter aurescens. The sequence continues at coordinate 2,248,505 of NZ_CP157456.1, read as the reverse complement.
GGACAAGGTCATCACAAAGGCCCCGCGCTGGTGCGCAGTTGACCTGCGCGATGGTAACCAGGCCCTGATCGATCCCATGAGCCCTGCCCGCAAGCTGAAGATGTTCCAGCTGCTGGTGAAGATGGGCTACAAAGAGATTGAGGTTGGTTTCCCCTCGGCGTCGCAGACCGATTTCGACTTCGTCCGCCAGCTCATTGAAGGCGGCCACATTCCTGACGACGTCAGCATCCAGGTTCTGACACAGGCACGTGAGCATCTCATTGAGCGCACCTACGAATCCCTGGTCGGCGCCAAGCAGGCGATTGTGCACCTCTATAACTCCACGTCGGTACTGCAGCGTCGGGTCGTCTTTAACCAGGACGAGGACGGCATTCTGGACATTGCCCTGCAGGGAGCGCGTCTTTGCAAGAAGTACGAAGAGACGCTGACCGATACACACATCACGTACGAGTACTCACCGGAGTCCTTTACGGGGACCGAGCTGGAATACGCAGCCCGCGTATGCAATGCCATTGCGGACGTCTTCGAGGCATCTGCGGACAAGCAGGTCATCATCAACCTGCCGGCCACGGTTGAAATGGCCACCCCCAACGTTTACGCCGATTCCATCGAGTGGATGCACCGAAACCTGCACCCTCGGGAAGGAATCATCATTTCCCTCCACCCGCACAATGACCGTGGAACAGGGGTAGCCGCGGCAGAACTCGGCTACCTGGCGGGTGCCGATCGTATTGAGGGCTGCCTGTTCGGCAACGGCGAACGCACCGGCAATGTGGACCTGGTAACGCTGGGTCTGAACATGTTCGTGCAGGGCGTGGACCCCATGATTGATTTCTCGGATATCGATGAAATCCGCCGGACCGTTGAGTACTGCAACCAGTTGCCCGTACCGGAGCGTTCGCCGTACGGTGGCGATCTCGTCTTCACCGCTTTTTCAGGCTCGCACCAGGATGCCATCAAGAAGGGTTTCGAGGCGCTGGAGAAGGATGCCGCTGCTGCGGGGAAGTCGGTTGATGACTTCACCTGGCAGGTGCCTTACCTGCCTATCGATCCCAAGGATCTGGGACGCAGCTACGAGGCCGTGATTCGGGTCAACTCTCAGTCCGGCAAGGGCGGCGTGGCTTACCTGTTGAAGAACGAGCACAATCTGGATCTGCCTCGCCGGGCACAGATTGAGTTCTCCGGGGTCATCCAGCGGCGCACCGACGCCGTGGGCGGCGAGGTCAGTGGCGCCCAGCTGTGGCAGATTTTCCAGGACGAGTACTTGCCCTCTGACGAAGAGCAGGCCCAGTGGGGCCGCTACGGCTTGGGCAGCGTGAGCACCGAGACAGATGAGTCCGGTGCGATGACCATGAACGCCAACCTGCGGATCGACGGCGTCGAAGTCCGCCGTACGGGCCATGGCAACGGTCCGATTGCTGCCCTCTTGGATATCTTGCACCACGACGGTGTTGACGTGCGCGTGCTGGACTACAGCGAGCACGCACTGTCCGAAGGCGGTAGCGCAAGCGCGGCAGCATACGTTGAGTGCGCTGTGGGTGAACGCGTTCTGTGGGGTGTGGGCATTGATCCCAGCACCACCACATCATCGCTCAAGGCCCTGATTTCGGCAGTAAACCGGGCCGTCCGGGATGCCCAGGCGTAAGAACGCTGAGTGTGGTGACGGTAAATTCCGTCACCACACGGTCCGGCGAACACCGCCGGACCCTGGCATAGTGCGAAGATTAGTTGTGGCCAATCCGTCGTTTGCAGCGCGGTCCTATAGGGACGACGCCGTGGTGCTCCGCACCCACAAGCTGGGCGAAGCGGATCGAATCATCACTTTACTGACCAAGCATCATGGTCAGGTTCGTGCCGTCGCCAAGGGGGTCCGCAGGACCAGCAGCCGTTTTGGAGCACGTCTGGAACCTTTTATGGTGGCAGATTTGCAACTTGTCCAAGGCCGGACCTTGGACATTGTTACCCAGGCCGTGGCGAAAGGTGCTTACGGAAGCAGTATCGCCGCTGACTACGGGCGTTTTACTGTGGCCGCGGCCATGACGGAAACTGCCGAGAAGCTAACGGATGCAGATACCGAATCGGGAACCGCCCACTACAATCTGCTGGTTGGAGCCCTGGCGGCCCTGAGCCGCTCGGACCATCCGCCGGAACTCATTCTGGACTCCTATTTATTGCGGGCACTGGCCACCGGCGGCTGGGCACCGAGTTTCACCGATTGTGCACGGTGCGGCCGCCCGGGTCCTCACACGGCATTCGCCGCTCCCGTTGGGGGTATGGTGTGCAGCGACTGCAGGCCTCCAGGCTCACCGGCCCCGGCACCGGAGACGGTGGTGTTGCTCGGTGCCCTGTTGACTGGTACGTGGAGCGTTGCCGATGCTTCAGATCCGCGGCACCGACGGGAGGCTGCCGGCCTGGTGGCAAGCTACCTTCAGTGGCACCTCGAACGGGCCTTGAAATCACTCAAACACGTGGAGCGAAGCTAATAGTGGTATTGGGAAAGAAGAGCAAAACAACCGTGGCAAGGACTGCTCCTGTGGTCCCCCCTTACAGGCACCCTTCCGGGGCAGTGCCGCCAAGCATCCCCAGCGAGTTCATTCCGCAGCACGTGGCTATTGTCATGGACGGCAACGGGCGCTGGGCCAATCAACGGGGCCTGCCACGGATAGAGGGGCATAAGGCCGGCGAACCGGCGCTTCTGGACGTCATGGCCGGGGCGATCGAACTGGGAATCAAATACGTCAGCGTTTACGCATTTTCCACCGAGAACTGGCGCCGCTCACCCGAAGAAGTCCGATTCCTTATGGGATTTAACAAGGATGTACTACGACGCCAGCGTAACCAACTCGATGATTGGGGCGTCCGCATTCGCTGGGCTGGGCGCCGCCCCCGCTTGTGGGGTTCGGTGATCAAGGAGTTGGAGGAGGCCGAGGATTTCACCCGTGCCAATGACACCTGCACCTTGACCATGTGTGTTAATTACGGTGGCCGGGCAGAAATTGCCGACGCCGTTTCAGCCATTGCGCACGACGTCGCCGCCGGCCGTCTTAGGCCAGGATCGGTGACGGAGAAAACGATTCAGAAGTATCTGGATGAGCCGGACCTTCCTGATGTAGACCTCTTTCTCCGCAGTTCGGGGGAGCAAAGGCTCTCCAACTTCCTGCTGTGGCAATCGGCCTATGCGGAGTTCGTTTTTATGGACACCTTATGGCCGGATGTGGACAGGCGGACCTTGTGGGAAGCGGTTGAAATTTACGCACAACGCGATCGTCGCTATGGCGGGGCGGTGGACGCCGCACCCGCGGCAAAGTAGCACGTGCATGTTAAGTCAGTAGGGATATGCCGCCAACCACACAGCCACGTCCCGGTAGGCCTGCTGACGGACCGTGCGCCGTGAGAGGAATACGTCGTGCAGGGCGCCGGGGTAGCGGAACACAGCAGTTCGGCGGGCGAGGCCGAGGGCCCGCCGTGAAGTTTCCTCAACATCAATCACCGCGTCAGCGCGCATGAGATCGGCAGTCCATTCGGCCTGGATCCGGGTTCTTCCGGACAGGAGTACCAGCACAGGTGCGTCGATGTTGAGCTTGCGTTCTACTGCGGCGTGGCCGGCGAGAACCGCCTTTGTCCATCCGGCACGAATGGGAAAGGAAGCCCGCGGCCGCCATACAGGATCCAGCATCCATTCACCGTGTCCCTCATTGCTGACGCTTTCCCAGTAGGCGGGCATTTCGGGGAATCTGAAGGGACGCTTGGGGTCTGTCCGTGCAAAGGGTTCCACCAGGTGCATGGCGATGCTTCTGACGAGGCTGCTTCCCTGGAGCTCAAGCCAGGGCGAATTCAGGACGAGTGTGCCCAACCGTCCCGGATTGCGGTCAGCCCATAGAGCGGCGATCAGCCCACCCAGCGAATGGGCCAGCATGTGAATGGTGGGCGGCGTCGCATTACCGGTTCGTGAAGCAATGTCCCGTTCTATCTCATGAAGGGCAGCGGCGAGGTCTTGGTCGTATATGCCCAGGTCCGAGGTGTAGCCAGGCGTTTGTCCCGGCAACAGACTTCGGCCGAACTTCCGCAGGTCCAGGGCGTAGAAATGAAAGCCGGACGCCGTCAAGTACTCGGCCAGTTCGGTCTGCAGGAAGTAGTCGGCCCATCCATGCAAATAGAGAACAACCCTCGGGGCTCCTCCGGGATCCGCGGGTGCGGGGCGCCGTTTGCGCTTGGTAAAGGACGCGAGGAAGTCAAGGACCCCTTGCGGAGCTGGCTGGGCTGCCGGAGGTGCGTACCTGATGAGGGTCGCTTTGACCGGCCCCTCTTCATCAGCTTTCATCGGCAGGTCCATGCACTCGTAGCCGTGCCCCAGTACGTCAGGCTTCCATAGTGAAACCGTCTCCTCCGTGGTGGTCATGTGTCTCCTTCCCGCCGATGCCCTGGCTCGTTGGTGTCCATGAATCCATTGACCCACCGCGCAAGCCGCGCATAGGCGTCTTTCCGAACAGCCGGGGCCGAAAGAAAGACATCGTGGAGGGCGCCGTCTATGCGTTCCAACGTAACTGTCCTGCCCAAAGCCATGGCCCGTAAGGCGATGACACTGACATCCAGCACGGCATCCGAACGGCGCATTGATTCCTGCCACACCATGCCGTTGGCGCTGGTGGTTGAGGTCAGGACAAGGACCGGCATCTCCAACTTCAGGCCACGCGCTACCTGTGAATGGCCGGCGAACACAGCACTCAGCCAACCTGCGCGGACCGGGAACGCAAGCGGTGGCCGGTAGTTTTCATCCAGAGTCCATTCACCTTCGGCTGTGCTGCTGATGCTCCTGAAGTAGAAGCCGCGCTCCGGCAACCTCAAGACAGTTTCGGGTCGAAGGCGGGCTATTGGCGACACCATGGCCTGCGCGGCGCGCCGCACCAGCGAACTGCCGTGCATTTCCAGCCACGGGCTGTCCAGGATCAGGTACTGGACATCGTCCGGATGGCGGCTGGCCCATAACGCGGCCACCAATCCTCCGGTTGAATGGCCCATCAGTGTCAGGCTCCCTTTTTGGGAGTCAGGGCGATCGCCGTGAATGATGTGGATGGCTTTTTCAATTTCGGCGTCGTAGTCGGTCAGGCTTGCCACGTAGCCGCCGGGCATGTCTGCCTGGAGGCTCCGTCCGTGGTTGTGCATGTCCAGCGCATAGAAATCGTAGCCTTGCTCTGCCCAGAAACCGGCCAGCTCGGTGTTGAAAAAGTAGTCGCTCCAACCGTGGAGGAACAGCACAGCACCAGTGCGCTTCGGCGGTGACTGGCCGTCGTCGTGAGTCTGCTTCCCGGACGGGAGCCGGTGCCGGATCAAAGTGGCATGTCGGCTCACGCCATCGACGCCCGTGGCGTCAAGGCCGCAGGACTGGAAATCGGGTCCCAATATATCGGCGGTCCACTCCATGGCTCCAGCTTAGACACTGGCGGCGGCGTGCCGCCCCGCAGCCCTGCCGGTAAAGAGGCAACCTCCCAGGAACGTTCCTTCCAAGGCCCGGTACCCATGGACGCCACCGCCTCCAAAGCCGGCTGCTTCACCCGCGGCATAGAGCCCGGGCACTGCCACGCCTTCGCGATCCACAACCCGTGAGTTCAGATCCGTGGTGATTCCTCCCAGGCTCTTCCTCGTCAATATCGAGAGGCGGATGGCCATTAGGGGTCCGTGATCAGGATCGGTCAATCGGTGCGGGGGAGCAACCCGCATGAGCTTGTCGGTAGCGAATCGACGCGCCGCCCTGATGGCGGCCAGTTGTGGGTCCTTGCCCAGGCCGCTGGCCACCTGGTTGTCCCGTGCCCGGATTATAGCCTCCAGCCCGGCGGCGTCAATGAAAGTGTTTTGTGCGAGCTGGTTCATCCGTGTTGCAAGACCTGCAGGTGTTGACGCCTGTAGGAAGTCGACACCCTTGTCCATGAAGTGCTGTATTGGTGAATCCGCCGTTGGCCGAAGCCGGGATGCGAGCAGTCGAACATTCTTGCCCGTAAGATCCGGGTTCTGCTCGGAACCGGAGAGTGCCATTTCTTTCAGGGCAATGGTGCGGTTCAGGACAAACCACGAGTATCCATGTCCCGTTCCCACGATGTGCCTCAATGCTCCCTGTGAGTCGAAGCCCGGAAAGAGCGGCGCCGGCAGTTGGTGGCCCTCGGCGTCCAACCAGAGAGAGGAAGGTCCGGGCAGGATCCGGATTCCGTGCTTGGGCCACACCGGATCATCGTTGTGAATTCCTTCGGGGTAGTGCCACATGCGGTCAGTGTTGACCAAGGAAGCGCCGGCGGACTCAACCACGGAAAGGAACTCGCCGTCAACGGACGCCGGAACGCCACTGAGCATGTAGTCAGGTGCTCCGTGCCCGGGCCATTGTCCGCGCACGGCCTGATGATTACCACCAATCCCGCCCAGGGTCACCACCACGGCTGCAGCTTCTGCCTCAAAGCTCCCGACGACGCCCCGTCCGGACGCCTGACCCCTCGCCGCCGTCGAATCTTCCAACAGCTCGCCGGAAACGCCGGTGACCCTGCCTGATGAAGTGGTCAAGGACGATGCCCGATGCCTGAAATGAAGGCTGACCCTGCCGGCGCCGAGGCCCTCGCGCACCTTGGCGAGGAACGGCTCAACAAGCGCAGGACCGGTTCCCCAGGTGAGGTGGAAGCGGGGAACCGTGTTGCCGTGCCCCTGCGGCCCGTATCCGCCGCGTTCGGCCCATTGCACCAAGGGAAAGATGCCTACCCCAAGGCTCCGCAACCATGCCCGCATCTCACCTGAGGCGAAGTGGACATAGGCCTCCGCCCACTCCCGGGCATGGTTGTCCGAGGTTCGGTCAAAGGCTGCCGAAGCGAGCCAATCGGACAGAGCCAGCTCTGCGCTGTCCTTTACACCCAGGCGCCGTTGCTCCGGCGTATTGACCATGAAGAGGCCGCCGAAGGACCAGTGCGCCTGACCTCCAACAGAGGCTGCGGGTTCCTGGTCCACCAGCGCCACCGTCTTGCCCGCAGCATAGGCTGTGGCGGCGGCAACAAGTCCGGATAAGCCCGCACCGACCACCACGACGTCGGCAATGACCTTGCGGTGCCCATGATCTGCATCACGATTTTCCAGCGGCATCCCTACATGCTAGCGGGCGGCCAAGTCACGGGTTTGGTCAGGGGTGGGTAAGCGGGAAAACTAGGACCATGCGTGTTTACCCCACATTCTTCAAGTTGGCCTTCTCCTGGATGGATGCCGAGAAGGCCCACAAGATCGGCTTCCAGGGAATCCGGGCGGCCCACCGCTCCGGCGCCGGTAGGATCCTTGCGCGGATCACGGCTCCTGATGCTTCGCTTCGCACGGAGGCGCTGGGGCTCACCTTCCCCTCCCCGTTCGGTTTGGCTGCAGGCTTCGATAAGGAGGGCCACGGAATCGAAGCTTTGTCGGAGCTGGGTTTTGGTCATGTGGAAGTGGGGACCATCACCGGCCAAGCACAGCCCGGCAATGAAAAACCGCGCCTTTTCCGTTTGATTGAGGACAAAGCGGTTATCAACCGCATGGGATTCAATAACGACGGCGCCGCTGCCGTGGCTCCGAGACTCAAGTCAGCACGGGCTGCTTTGCAGCGGCTGCACCCTGACGTTCGGCCCATCATTGGGGTCAACATCGGTAAAACCAAGCTGGTTGAGCTCGACGACGCAACCGAGGACTACTTGATAAGTGCCCGCAGCCTTGCGCCGGCTGCAGATTACCTGGTGGTCAATGTCAGCTCTCCCAATACCCCGGGTTTGCGCTTGCTGCAGAACGTGGAAACCCTTCGGCCCCTGCTGCGGGCTGTCGGCGACGCAGCCGATGAGGCCGCAGGCCGGCACGTCCCGCTTCTGGTCAAGATCGCCCCCGATCTCTCGGATGAAGACATCGACGACGTCGCACGCCTGGCGCTCGACCTGAAACTTGACGGAATTATCGCCACCAACACCACCATTTCCCGCGAGGGGCTCGTCTCGGACACCACGAAAGTGGAGTCTCTGGGCGCTGGCGGTTTGTCTGGTGCGCCCCTCAAGCAGCGATCCCTGGAGGTGCTGCGCAGGCTCAAGGGCTCAGTGGGGGACCAGCTTGTCCTTATTGCGGTAGGTGGCGTTGCCACGCCGCAGGATGTTCAGGACCGATTGGATGCCGGAGCCACTTTGGTGCAGGGCTATACAGCTTTCCTCTACGAGGGCCCTTTCTGGGCTTCCCGGATCAACAAGGGCCTTGTGAAACTTCGCCGGCGCGCAGCCCGCTAAGGATGGCTTTGTAGTCAGGGACACATTTTCGGAGACAAACCGAAACAGAGAAGACCCCGGACCAGTGGTCCGGGGTCTTCTTGTTGGTAACGCAGGGAATGGAGCCCGTGGGGCTGCGTGGAGCCTAGGCCGGGAATTGTCCGCGCTTTACCTGGGGTTTGGGAAGGCGGAGTTTGCGGAACTGAAGGGCGCGCATGCAGCCATACCAAATTGAGCCGCGTTCCACTTCGCCGAACTTCTCCGTGAGGCGCTTCCGAAGTTTGCGCGAAAGGATGAACACGTCCACAAAGACTGCGAGGAACATGATCCAGAAGCCAATCAGGACGTAGCTGATGCCGGCGCTGGTGGGCGGAATAATCAGCGAAATCACCACGAACAGCAGGGCGCCGAACATGAGGTACTCGCCCAGGCTGAACCTGGCGTCTACGTAGTCTCGGGTGTACCGCTTCTGGGGGCCTTTGTCACGGAGGGGGAGGAACCTCTCATCTCCTGTATCCAGGGCCTGCCGCATCTTCTGCCGCTGGTCCTGAATGGCTACCCTTTCCGCTGCCTTTGAAGCCTTACGGTCGGTGGGGACCAGCGGGCGCTTGCGGGCCGCTTCCTGGTCCTTCCGCTTGGGCGTTGGAGCGCCCTTTCCTGCTCCGGGCTCCGGTGCGGTGGCGTAGGCCTGATCTACTACTGATTGAGCGCTGGGCTCTTCCTTTTTGCGTCCGAACACCCATACAGAATACCCCTCAAGAAGGTGGTCCACGTTACGTGTCCCGCTGCCGGTGGCCAAGCTGCCCGGCCCACCGGTTCCGGCTGTGCCTGCTTCGGGGGAAGAATCCCCGGCGGTAAAGTGTGGCCCATGACTTCAGCACATGCGGAGATCCCGCAGAACAAGCAAGGGCACTCCGGCTCCACTCCCGTCGAGGCACTGACAACGGCGGTAAACCAAACCTTTGAGGCCACTATGGCGTCACTGAAAGACCTGGTGGCTATTCCGGGGATTGCGTGGGCAAGCTTCGATCCCAATGAACTGGATCGGAGCGCTGACGCTGTTGCCGCTCTGGTAAAGGAAGCCGGGATGGAGGACGTGCGGATCCTTCGCTGCAGCAAAGCCGACGGTACGCCCGGTGGTCCTGCCGTCGTCGCACGCCGACCTGCCGCCGAAGGCAAGCCGACCATCTTGCTGTATGCGCACCATGACGTGCAACCTCCCGGGGACCGCAGCCTTTGGAACTCCGAGCCGTTCGTCGCCGAAGAGCGAGATGGCCGGTTGTACGGCCGTGGTGCCGCCGATGACAAAGCAGGCATCATGGCGCACCTTGCCGCTTACAGTGCAGTTTCCAAGGTTCTCGGCGAAGATTTCGGGATTGGGGTGACCTTTTTCTTCGAAGGGGAGGAAGAAGCGGGGTCTCCCACATTCCGGACGTTCCTCGAGGAGCACAAAGAACTTCTCCGGGCCGATGTGATCGTCGTTGCCGATTCCAGCAACTGGAAGGTGGGCGTCCCCGCCCTGACCACCAGCCTTCGAGGCCTGGTGGACGGAACGTTCGAGGTGCGAGTGCTGGAACACGCGGTCCATTCGGGCATGTTCGGTGGTCCGGTGCTTGATGCGCCAACACTTTTGTCACGGCTTATAGCTACTCTCCATGACGACGCCGGCAACGTGGCAGTAGCCGGCCTGGTGGGCCGGGATGACGTCGCCGTGGACCTTGCCGAAGAGGACTACCGCGCCGATGCATCAGTGCTCGACGGCGTGAAGCTGGCCGGCAGCGGAACCATTGCCTCGCGCTTGTGGACCAAACCGGCACTTTCCATCATTGGAATGGACGTCCCCGCGGTGGACGTCGCATCCAATACGCTCATCCCGGCTGCCCGCGCGAAGTTCAGTATGAGGTTGGCCCCGGGGCAGGATCCCGAAGCGGCAATGGCCGCCCTGAAGGAGCACGTTGAGTCCCACGCGCCATTTGGTGCACAGGTGACCTTCACTCCGGGGGAGAGGGGCAATGCCTTTTCCACAGACACTTTGTCCGCTGCGGCACGGGTTGCCCTTTGGGCCCTGGGGGAATCGTGGGGTGTCACGCCCGTGGAAATGGGAATCGGCGGTTCCATTCCTTTTATCTCTGATCTGCTGGAGATGTATCCGGATGTTCAGATCCTGGTGACCGGCGTGGAGGATCCCGATTCCCGGGCCCACAGCGCCAATGAATCCTTGCATATAGGAGACTTCCGGCATGCGGTCCTGGCGGAGGCGCTGATGTTGGCACGGCTCAATGCCGAAGGCCTTAAAGCCTGAGGCCACCGGTGAATGTCCTCGTGCGTGCTCCGGGAACAACCGGATGCTGTGTGTGGTTACGTCAGGAGTTATAGCTAAGCGTCTGCGCGACGTAGCATTAGCTATAACCCGTACGTTATTGGGTAAGGGCAGGCAGCGTTCCGGCGCCGCCGCCAAGAGCTTCATAAGAAGGTAGGCCAATGAGCACTGCAACCAACGAAAACAGCACCGGAGCACAGCTCGTCACCAACGACGACGAACTGGCCACGCACGAGGTCAATCTGACCGACGTCGCCGCAGGTAAGGTCCGCAGCCTGCTGGAGCAGGAAGGGCGCACAGACCTCCGGCTGCGCGTTGCAGTCCAGCCTGGCGGATGCTCGGGTCTGATCTACCAGCTTTACTTCGATGAGCGTCTGCTCGACGGAGATGCTGTCCGCGACTACGACGGCGTTGAGGTGGTAGTGGACAAGATGAGCGTTCCTTACCTCAGTGGCGCAAGCATCGACTTCGAAGACACCATTTCGAAGCAGGGCTTCACCATCGATAACCCGAATGCCGGCGGGTCCTGCGCCTGCGGTGATTCGTTCCACTGATGTGAGCCATCGCCGCATGTCGGCGCCCCTCCGGACGAGTTTGAAGTCGTTCGGAGCCACGGCGCTGACATGTGCGCGAAAACCGCGTGATAGCGGTAAGCTCTACATCGGGTAGTAAAACTTTTAGTGTGCCCGGTGAGCCTTCGGCCTGCCGGGAGACAGCAACAAGAGGAAGGGCCGTCTGTGAGTTCGCAGAACCGAACCGGCAGCCGACGCATAAAGATCACATCGATCACTGGCTTGGCACTAGCCGGCGCGTTGGTTTTGACCGGATGTTCACCAGAGGTAGAGAAGGGTTGGCTGCCTACAGAGCGCGGCACGACCAACCACACTGACCGGATCATGGACCTCTGGGTCAACTCATGGATCGCCGCCTTGGCAGTCGGTATTATCACGTGGGGCCTCCTGGTCTGGTGCATCATCGCTTACCGTCGCCGCAAGGGCACCACGGGTTTCCCCAAGCAGCTCAGCTACAACCTGCCGCTTGAGGTCTTCTACTTGACCATCCCGTTGTTCATGGTTTTGGTGTTCTTCTACTTCACCGACCAGGATCAGCGCGCTATTGATGACCGCTCCCAGCCTGCCGACGTCGTTGTTGACGTCCGCGGCAAGCAGTGGGCGTGGGACTTCAACTACAAGCAGGGCGAGGTCATCAAAGAAGATCTCCATGAGGCTGGCGTACAGGCCCACCTCACCGGCAACGAGGTCAACAAGGAACTGCTCCCCACTCTGTACTTGCCAGTAGGCAAGTCAGTGGATCTGGAGCTGAATTCCCGCGACGTCATCCACTCATTCTGGGTACCCGCCTTCCTTCAGAAGCGCGACATGATCCCGGGCAAGACGAACTACATCAGGTTCACTCCAACCAAGGAGGGCACCTTCGATGGCAAGTGTGCCGAACTCTGCGGTGAATACCACTCCGAAATGCTTTTCCGCGTCAAGGTTGTCTCCGAGTCTGAATTCCAGGCCCACATGGACAAGCTTCGCCAGGATGGCAACACGGGCCTGCTCGGTGCGGAATATGACCGCAATCCGAACCTGAACGAGAAGTAAGGGGAGCGACGTGGCTACGTACACTCAATCCGCACCGGGGGTCCTCGAAGCTCCCGTTGTTCCTAAGTCCAAGGGGCGCATCGTCGTCAACTGGATCACCTCCACCGACCACAAGACCATCGGGTACATGTACCTCATTGCGTCCTTCGTGTTCTTCTGCCTCGGTGGCGTTATGGCGCTGTTGATCCGCGCTGAACTGTTCGAACCCGGAATGCAGATCCTGCAGACCAAAGAGCAGTACAACCAGATGTTCACCATGCACGGCACCGTCATGCTCCTGATGTTCGCTACGCCGCTGTTTGCCGGTTTTGCGAACGTCATCATGCCGCTGCAGATCGGCGCTCCCGACGTCGCTTTCCCGCGACTGAACGCGCTGGCATTCTGGTTCTTCCTCTTCGGTTCCACCATTGCTGTTTCCGGCTTCATCACGCCGCAGGGTGCTGCATCCTTCGGCTGGTTCGCATATGCTCCACTGTCCAACACCACCTTCAGCCCTGGCGTGGGTGGTGACCTCTGGGTCTTTGGCCTCGCATTGTCCGGTTTCGGAACCATCCTTGGTGCCGTCAACTTCATCACCACCATCATCTGCATGCGTGCTCCCGGCATGACCATGTGGCGTATGCCGATCTTCACCTGGAACACTCTTGTTACGGCGATTCTGGTGCTGATGGCGTTCCCGCCGCTGGCAGCTGCGCTGTTCGCACTTGGTGCTGACCGCCGCTTCGGTGCCCACATCTTTGACCCCGAGAATGGTGGCGCCGTTCTCTGGCAGCACCTGTTCTGGTTCTTTGGGCACCCCGAGGTGTACATCATTGCGTTGCCGTTCTTCGGCATCGTCTCGGAGATCTTCCCGGTCTTCAGCCGCAAGCCGATCTTCGGCTACAAGGGTCTTGTTTACGCAACGATCGCCATTGCCGCCTTGTCCGTCACCGTGTGGGCCCACCACATGTACGTCACCGGTTCCGTGCTGTTGCCCTTCTTCGCCTTCATGACCATGCTGATCGCGGTGCCAACCGGTGTGAAGTTCTTCAACTGGATCGGTACCCTGTGGCAGGGCTCAATTACCTTTGAGACGCCCATGCTCTGGAGCATCGGCTTCCTGGTTACCTTCCTCTTCGGTGGCCTCACGGGAATCATCCTGGCCTCGCCGCCGCTTGACTTCCACGTCTCTGACTCCTACTTCGTGGTGGCACACTTCCACTATGTTGTGTTCGGCACCGTTGTGTTTGCCATGTTCGCGGGCTTCTACTTCTGGTGGCCGAAGTGGACGGGCAAGATGCTCAACGAGCGGCTCGGCAAGATCCACTTCTGGCTCCTGTTCCTCGGCTTCCACGGCACCTTCCTGATCCAGCACTGGTTGGGTGTTGAAGGTATGCCTCGTCGTTACGCCGACTACATGCCGCAGGATAACTTCACGTGGATGAACCAGTTCTCCACCATTTCCTCCTTCGTCCTGGGTGCTTCGCTCCTGCCGTTCTTCTGGAACGTCTACATCACCTGGCGCAGCAACAAGAAGGTCGAAGTCGATGACCCGTGGGGCTTTGGAGCGTCGCTCGAATGGGCCACGTCCTGCCCGCCGCCGCGTCACAACTTCACTTCCTTGCCACGTATCCGCTCCGAGCGCCCGGCCCTGGACCTTCACCACCCGGAGTTGGCCCAGGTTCACACCGCCGAGGCCCCGTCGCCCGCAGCAGCTGTTTTGGGTAACGCCGACCAAAGGGACGTCAGCAAATGAAAATTGAATCGTGGCTCTTCGGAGCAGGAGTCTTCTTCTTCGTCCCCGTAGCTATCGCCTACGGCTTCCTGACGGAATGGAACGAGTGGGTGGGTGTCCTCGGCATCCTCCTCGTAGGCGGCCTCGCAGGCATGATCGGCGCATACCTCGGATTCACCGGCAAGCGCATCGGTCTGCGACCTGAAGACCGTCCCGATGCTGAGATTCATGAAGGCGCCGGCGAGCAAGGGCACTTCAGCCCTTGGAGCTGGTGGCCGCTGGTCCTCGGCTTGGCTTGTGCCGGTGGGTTCCTCGGTCTTGCCATTGGCTTCTGGGTGACTTACGTTGCCGGTGGCCTCGCATTGATTGCATTGGTTGGCTGGGTTTTTGAGTACAGCCGTGGCGATCACGCCCACTAGTTAGTGTGAGAACAGCAATGGGCCCCACCTTTTGGTGGGGCCCATTGCTGTTTAAGCCTGAAGGACTGCTTGGTATCCACAGAGTGAAGGAGCCGAATGGGCTCTCAGCGGGCTTCTGTACGCTCCAGGACGGCTGAAAGCGCGGCCAGAGCACTCTGAGCGGTCTGAAGGCTTTGCTCGTCACTGAGCGCCTCAGGGGCTATTTCCAGATAGACCGTGCAGCCCTGCTCGAAGTCCTCCGTCATGACCTCGAGCAGCGAGCGGGCATCAACCGGAGCGCCGTCCTGTTTGCGAATGGTTACTGGAAGTCCTGTCTCCGTCACGGCACGCACAAATACTGCGGCCGCCCGCGCGTGTAAACCGATCTCTGCGGCAACGAAGGTCTTCTGCTCCGGCAACCCAGCTCCTTTGATAAGTGACGGACTCCGTCTAAAAATTGGTCCGTACCAGCCTATCCGCCGGGACCTCTCGTCTTCCACATAGGGGTGGTGGTCTAGACCTCCGCACTGACTCACTTATTCTTGAATCATGACTCAATTGCTGGAAGGCTGCCGTGGCTGAGGCAGCAAGCATAGCCGGTGAAATAGACCGAGCCAGCGGCACACCAATCTACGTTCAACTCCGTGAAATCCTCAGGACGTTCATCGCCCAGTCCTGTCCTCCCGGATCTGCACTGCCATCAGAACGGGATCTGTCCGAACGGTTTGGATTAGCCAGGATGACTGTCCGCCAGGCTATTGACGCCCTGGTGGGGGAGGAAGTCATTGAGCGAGTCGTAGGCCTTGGGACCTTTGTAAGAAAACCGAAGCTGGACCTGCAGGTGAAACTGACTTCCTATAGCGAGGAGATGCAGCGTCGCGGGATGGTCCCTGCCGCCAAGGTCTTGAGCTTTGAGCAAATTGCTGCCAGCGCTTTCCTCGCCAGGGAACTCCAGTTGGACGAAGGCACCCCGCTGGTCCGGTTCCGCCGTTTGCTTCTGGCCGACAATGAGCCCATGAGTGTGGATGAAAACTTCATTCCAGCCCATCGGGTGCCCGGTTTGCTCGATGAGGCACCTCCAACCTCGCTGTACAACGTTCTGAGCGAGCGTTTCGGCTTGGTGATGGAGTGGGGCGAGGACATGATTGAAGCCACTGCGGCGTCTCCGTCCACCGCCAGACTTCTCAATGTGGATGTGGGGGCTCCGTTACTCAAAATACAACGGCATGCGTTCGTGGCCCGTGCAATGGTGGACTACTCCGTCTCCTACTATCGGGCGGACCGCTACAAACTCTGGGTGCCATTGCAGCGGCCTGGAGTTCGCCCCACACGCAACTATTCCTCGGGGTACCGCTCCCAGTAGCTCCTGATCGGTTTGAAAGGTCTGGAGCGCCCCTGTAGGGATGAGGATAGATACTGTAGGAATGAGCATAGATAAAGGAAGGGCCCGGTCCATGTGGACCGGGCCCTTCCTTTATGTTCGAGGTCTGAACCGTTAGTGGCTCAGGCTCTTCTGGTCTTCAGCAGTCTCGATGGCCTCGTGGTGACCGTGAGCGTGTGCTGCCTCGAGTTCCGCCGGTGTTGCCGGAGCAACGCGGTCTTCGAAGAACCAGCGGGAAAGTGCCGCGCGGCGCTTTTCCTTGGCGGTAACAACGCCGTGTTCGTTCGGCTGCGCCGGAATCGGAGCAGGCGATTCGAAGCCGACGAGCTTGTAACGCTTGTACTCATCCAGCGGAGCGTGGACCTCGATGAACTCACCGTGGGGGAGTCGTACGATGCGCCCAGTCTCACGACCATGAAGGGCAATTTCCCGGTCCTTGCGCTGCAGTGCCAGAGCAATTCGCTTGGTGACGATGAATGCGATCACAGGGCCGATGAAGAACAGTGTCCTCAGCCAGTAGGTCACATCGTTCAACGAAACATGGAAGTGGGTTGCAATGAGGTCCGAACCTGCAGCTGCCCACATAACGCAGTACCAGGTGAAGCCGGCCACGCCGATCGCGGTGCGGGTGGGGGCGTTGCGCGGACGGTCGAGAACGTGGTGTTCACGGTTGTCCTTGGTGACCCAGCGTTCGATCCACGGGTACATGAACAGCACCGTGAAGATGATTCCGGCCGGGACAAGTGCCGGAAGCAGAACGTTCAGCGTCAGGGTTCGTCCGAAGATGACCCATTCGAAGTGGAAGTCGTTAATGACACCCGGCATAAGGCGAAGCGCACCGTCAACGAACCCGATGTACCAGTCAGGCTGGGTACCGGCCGAAACCGGGGAGGGGTCGTAAGGGCCGTAGTTCCAGATCGGGTTGATCGTGAACGCCGCCGCCATAAGTGCAAGAACACCGAAGACGATGAAGAAGAATCCACCGGCCTTTGCTGCGTATACCGGGCCGAGGGGGTAGCCGACGACGTTGCCGTCGTTGCGTCCCGGGCCGGGGTACTGGGTGTGCTTGTGGACAACCACCATGAAGAGGTGGATGACGATCATCAGGAGAATCAGCGCCGGAACCAGCAGGATATGCAGAACGTAAAGTCGGCCGATGATTGCCGTACCAGGGAATTCTCCGCCGAAGAGGAAGAACGAGGTGTACGTACCGATGACCGGGATCGACTTGATGACACCGTCGATGATGCGCAGGCCGTTGCCGGACAGCAGGTCATCGGGGAGTGAGTAACCGGTGAAGCCGGCAGCCATTGCAAGGATGAGCAGCACACCGCCCACAACCCAGTTCATTTCACGCGGCTTGCGGAAAGCACCCGTGAAGAAGACGCGGAGCATGTGCACACCAAGTGAAGCCACGAAGAGCAGGGCTGCCCAGTGGTGCACCTGGCGCATGAACAGGCCGCCACGGACATCGAAGGAGATGTTCAGCGAGGAGCTGTAGGCTACGGACATTTCGACGTTGTACAACGGCGTGTAGGAACCCTGATAGTGGGTTTCTGCCATGGACGGGTCGAAGAAGAAGGTCAGGAATGTACCCGACATCAGCAAGATGACGAAGGAGTACAGCGCCACCTCACCAAACATGAACGACCAGTGGTCAGGGAAGACTTTCCGGCCGAACTCGCGCAGGATGCCGGAGCCGCCAACACGCTCGTCCACGAAGTTGGTAAAACTACCAACCTTGGTCTTCGGAACGAAGGGGGCTTCAGCTGTTGATGAGGCGCTCATGCTCGTCACGCTCCCAGTAACTCGGTCCTACAGGTTCTCTGAAGTCGCTGGTGGCGACGAGGTAGCCCTCTGCATCAACTGCGATGGGCAGCTGGGGGAGCGGACGGCTTGCCGGTCCGAAGATGACCTTGCATTCCTGAGTGAGGTCAAAAGTGGACTGGTGGCAGGGGCACAGGAGGTGGTGCGTCTGCTGCTCGTAAAGAGCAACGGGGCAGCCTACGTGCGTGCAGATCTTGGAGTAAGCAACGATTCCGTTGTAGCTCCAGTTTTCACGACCCTCGGACGGGTTCAGCGAGTCCGGGTCCAGGCGCATCAGGAGAACAACGGCTTTTGCCTTCTCGTTCAGCTTGCCTTCGTGGAGTTCGTTGAGTCCTTCAGGAATTACGTGGAAGGCCGAACCAATGGTGACGTCCGAGGCCTTGATGGGAGTGCCATCAGGGTCGCGGGTCAGGCGCTTGAGCTTGTCTCCCTCGGGTGCCCACATGGTGTGAGCCAAAGCGTTGTCCGGGCGCGGGCCCAGATCGCCAAAGATGGCAAGAGCCGGCAGCGGAGCAAGCGCAACGGCACCAAGAAGGGTGTTGCGGATCAACGGGCGGCGCTTGATGCCGGTCTCGTCCACGATGTCGTCGACGATGCGCACAGCAGCCTGGCGATCCTCTTCCGTGCGAATAGCGTGGCGCTCTTCGGACACTTCGTGATCAGGCATCAGGGCCTTGGCCCAGTGCACGATTCCGGTGCCGATTCCCAGCATTGCAAAGGCAGTACCGAGGCCCAGAAGGAGGTTCTGGGTGCGGATGGTCGCAATGGAGGTATCTTCGCCCAAATCGATGGCAAAGTATGCCACCAGGAACACCAGCGTACCGATTACAGAGGTGCCAAACAGAATGGCTACCTGACGCTCGGCGCGCTTTGCGGCTACCGGGTCCGTGTCAGCCAGGCGCAAACGATGCGGAGGAAGTCCAGGATCCTGGAACTTCTCCACCTCATTCTGACCAGCCGTAGCTACGGTGCCCGAGTGGTTCGGACTGCCGTCACTATGGTTGCCCATAATTCGCCTCATCCTTCTCTCGTTGTCTCGGCCGGGGCCGAGTTATTTTCAGTTTCAAACTGCTGACCATGCAGCAGAAGTTTTGTTGCGTCCGGACTAGGAGGTACGGGACGTCAGCCAAATCGTGAAGGCGATGATGACGCCCAAACCGGCTACCCAAACAAACAGACCTTCGGACACCGGGCCAAGGGAGCCCAGATCCGCGCCGCCGGGTGACCCGTTGGCTTCGATGGTCTTCAGGAAGGTGATGATGTCGCGCTTGTCTTCAGGAGTGACATTGGAGTCGCTGAAGACGGGCATGTTCTGCGGACCGGTAACCATGGCTTCGTAGATGTGCTCAGCACTCACACCTGCCAATGCGGGAGCGAACTTGCCGCGGGTCAGGGCGCCGCCGGCAGCTGCGGCATTGTGGCACATGGCGCAGTTGACGCGGAAGAGTTCGCCACCGTTGGCTGCGTCTCCCTTTCCGTCGAGGAGGTTTGCCTCAGGGATGGCCGGACCTGCACCGAGGGATGCAACGTAAGCGGAGAGCTGCTTGGTCTGCTCGGCGTTGAACTGGGCGGGTTTCTGCTGGGCCTGCGGGCCGCTCATCTGCATGGGCATGCGGCCGGTGCCAACCTGGAAGTCAACTGCAGCAGCACCCACGCCGACCAGCGAGGGGCCGTCCTGGGTTCCGCTGGCACCCATGCCATGGCAAGTGGCGCAGTTGGCGGCAAAGAGCTTGCCGCCTTCTTCTACGTCGCTTGCGCTGAAGCTTGTGGTGTCGGCCTTGGCCTGGTTGACAGTTGTGGCAACGGCGTACAGCCCACCAGTGAGGAGGAGGCCCATCAGCAACAGCGCAATGGCTGCCAGTGGGTGACGTCGCTTCTGCGAGAGTGCCTTCACGTGGTGGTTCCTTTATTCGATCCTGCGTCGGCTCCGAGAGCCGCTTCTTGAAATTCTGCCTCTTGTAGAAAAAGAGTCAAAGCCGGGCTTACTTGAGAACGTAGATGACCAGGAAGAGGCCGATCCACACAACGTCAACGAAGTGCCAGTAGTACGAGGTGACGATTGCCGACGTCGCTTCAAAGTGCCCGAACTTTTTGGCTGCAAAGGCGCGGCCAATGATGAACAGGAACGCGATCAGGCCGCCAAGGACGTGCAGGCCGTGGAAGCCTGTGGTCATGTAGAAGGCGGAGCCATAAGCATTGGACGACAGGGATACGTGCTCGGATACGAGCATTGCGTATTCCATGGTCTGGCCGGCTACGAAGAAGCCACCCATGATGAACGTCAGGGCGAACCACTCGGTCATGCCCCATCGCGTGAACTGCAGGAGCCCACCTGTGCGGCGTGGCTCAAGTCGCTCAGCAGCGAAGACGCCCATCTGACAAGTGAAGGAACTTGCCACAAGGACGATGGTGTTGACGAGCGCAAACGGGAAGTTGAGCTTGGCCGTCTCCTCGGCCCACATCTGTCCCGATGTGGAGCGCAGGGTGAAGTACATGGCAAAAAGGCCGGCGAAGAACATCAACTCACTGGACAGCCAAACAACGGTTCCAACAGAAACCAGGTTGGGGCGGTTCAGCGTCGGGTGCGCCGGGGTACTGGGGGCATGGGTCGCAGATGTCACAAGGACATTATGTCTGTAAAAGTCCAGACTTCCCAATGCAAACCACCGATTCGGGAGACTTTTTCTACAAAGACGCGAATTCGCGCGGAAAAGTTCCCGGTCGCGTTCACATTGGTCATCGGTGTTGCCGGCTCGATAGCATCAGTGAGTGACTTCTCCGGTAACGGCACCTGCAGCCAGCAATACCTGGCCAGGGCTCATCTCAGCACTGATCAACGGCGACGACCTCGCGGTGGGCAACACAGAGTGGGCCATGAACACCATCATGTCCGGAGAGGCGACGCCGGCGCAGATTGCCGGGTTCCTGGTTGCACTCCGTGCCAAGGGCGAGACGGTGGAAGAACTGGCGGGCCTTGTGGAGGCCATGGTTCAGCACGCCAACCCGATTACGATTTCCGGTGAAAAGCTGGACATCGTGGGAACGGGTGGAGACCGCCTGAATACTGTGAACATTTCCACCATGGCTGCGCTTGTAGCCGCCGGTGCCGGCGCCAAGGTGGTGAAGCACGGAAACAGGGCTGCGTCTTCCACTTCGGGTTCGGCCGACGTGTTGGAAGCCTTGGGTGTCCGCTTGGACCTTTCCATCGAGCAAGTTGCCCGGAACGCCGAGGAGGCGGGAATCACTTTTTGCTTTGCGCAGGTCTTCCACCCATCATTCCGGCACACAGCCGTCCCGCGCCGTGAACTGGCTGTCCCCACGGCGTTTAACTTCCTAGGGCCCCTGACGAACCCGGCGCGTGTGCAAGCCTCGGCGGTAGGGGTAGCGAACGCCCGGATGGCTCCGTTGGTGGCGGGAGTGCTGGCTCGCCGCGGTAGCAGGGGACTGGTGTTCCGTGGCGACGACGGCCTTGATGAACTGACCCCCACTGGGCCATCGACAGTCTGGGAGATCAGGAACGGAACCGTCAGGGAACAGATCTTTTCACCGGGGGACCTGGGCGTCCGTCCTTCGACGGTTGCTGACCTTCGGGGAGGTGACGCTGCTGCCAACGCAGCAGTGGTGCGCGAGGTTCTTGATGGTAAGCAGGGGCCAGTGCGCGACGCCGTTCTGTTGAACGCGGCTGCTGGGCTGGTCTCGGTGGATCTCAACGCAGAGGGCAGCCTCGAGGAGCGGATGCGCGCTGGCTTCGATCGCGCTGCAGAATCGGTTGACTCCGGCAAGGCGGCCGAAGTGCTCGCTAAGTGGACGGCCTTGAGTCAAAGTTAGGAAATACGGCCAAAGCTAAGAAATAAGGCCAAAGCCATGGAGCCAGGGTGGTGGCTACTCGAATCCGAGAGCGAAAGCAGCGTCCAGATCGTGCTGTGAATAGGCCCTGAAGGCAATGTGCGTGGTGGTGTGGACTACCGAAGCAACCTTTGACAGGCGGTCCGCGATCACATCGGCAAGTTCATCGTGCTTGCTCACCCTGGCAACCGCGATCAGATCCCATTCGCCAGTGACGGAGTACACCTCGCTGATGCCCTGAATGGCCGATATTTGTTCTGCGGTCTCCGGTATGCGCGAGGCATCGGTCTTGATCAGGACGAAAGCGGTGATCACGTGGGGCCTTTCCGGACAAGCATCTTTGCGGACGATTTCCAGCCTAGTGCATCTCCGCTGGTGGGAGCTCTATCACGTACGGCGTTGCCGTTGGCGCGAAGCCCTCAAAGCAAGTAGGGCAATGAGCCGGTATCCGAGAAGGAAAACACCGAGGGTGACCAAGGCAACCAGAACAAACGGAAGCACGACGGTTTGCCCTGTGGCCGCTCGCAGCAGCATTCCTATCGCGACCGATCCGATCCATATGCCAACTCCGGCAGGCCAGGCAGCCAACGGCGCCCGCCAGGCACGCACCAGAAGCCAGCCAATGGCTGCTCCAAACAGGAAGGGCCACGCTGTGGCGAAGGCCCCTGAAATGATGTCTCCACGGGCGTGGGCGTCGCGCCCTATGGCCGCGAAGACGAGAATCAGCAGAAGGTCGGCAATGGCTGCGGGAATCCACAGGCGTGAGGGTGAAGGCATACTTATGACACTATCCGGGGCGTCCCTCCGGCGCGAAAGTCATTGCAGCAGATGCCTTGTCATAGCGTTGCATTCAAGGTGGACCGTTGTGTGGGTGATCTCACGGTATTAGCCTCTGTCAGGGGACAAGGAGTTCCCGACGATATGGAGGAACGGCCGATGCAGAAGATTTCGACCTGCTTGTGGTTTGACGGTCAAGCGGCTGAAGCCGCCGAGCTCTATACGTCGATCTTCGATAATTCAGTCATGGGTCCGTTAGTGGCCGGGCCCGATGGGAACGCCATGACCGTCCAATTCGAGATTGAGGGCAGGGAGTTCATGGGCCTCAATGGGCGGCCGGGTTTCGCGTTCAACGAGGCTGTGTCGCTTGTGGTGAGTTGCGACTCCCAGGAGGAAGTGGACAGGTACTGGGAAGCTCTGCTTGTTGGGGGACAGGAGAGCCAGTGCGGCTGGCTGAAGGAAAGGTACGGATTGTCGTGGCAGATAGTCCCCACTGCAATGTCCGGACTCTTGGGCGGCCCGGACCGCGAAGGATCACAGCGCGCCATGGAGGCGATGTTGACCATGCGCAAACTGGATATCAACGTACTTCAAAGGGCCTACGACGGCCACTGAAATCTGTGGGGACAGCTTGCCGGTGGCGCTGTTAGCATTGCCGCACGGTGATGCTTGACCATCTCAACATGAGGAGAACTGACCAATGACAACCCGCCTCAATCCGTACATCTCATTCCGGGATAATGCCCGGGATGCCATCACTTTCTACGAATCCGTCTTTGGCGGTGAACTGAACATCAGCACTTTCGGCGACTACCAGGCCAGCGAAGACCCGGCCGAATCCGGCAAGGTCATGCATGCCATGCTGGAAACCCGCAATGGACTGACGCTGATGGCTGCTGATACGCCGAACGGCATGCCCTACAACCCCGGCGACAACATCTCCGTCTCTTTGAGCGGGGAATCCTCGGATGAAGCGGAGCTCCGCGGTTACTGGGACAAACTCGTCGACGGCGGGACGGTGACGGTTCCGCTTGAAACCGCTCCCTGGGGTGACACCTTCGGGATGTGTGTTGACAAGTTCGGGATCGGCTGGCTGGTCAACATTGCCGGAGCCCAGCAACAGTAGTCGTTTCTGTCAGCGGACAAACCGAGCTGCCCGCAGTATCTTCTGCGGGCAGCTATTCACTGTGAATTGCCCGGGCGATGCGCCGCCCGTCTGTTGTGAGCCGGTTGCCCATGTGCTTGGGCGTTCGCAGCACGATGCATCGGTCCAGAATCTCTGCAAAGGGGAGTCTCTCGCCCAGTTGCCTTTCAAGAACAGTCATGTCTTCAACCCGACGCAGCCATACCAGCATCAGGATTGAGTACAGGCCGCCGGTGGTGGCTACCAGGCGGACCTCCTGCAAGCCGACGAGCTTTCCTGCCACGGATTCCACCATCGTTGCCGGCACGCGCAGGAAGTACCATACGGCCACAGGCCAGGGGGAGTAGGGGCGGGCCATTTCCAGGCGCAACACCATGCGCTTCTCCGCAAGAAGGGTGTTCAGGGCATTCCTTGCTCGTGAGGTGCTGATCTGAAGTGCTTCGGAGATCTCCGCCACGGAGGCGCGGCCGTTGCTCCGCAAAAGCCCGGCAAGTTGTTCTTCGACGTCGGCAGAGATTCCTCTGGGCGCGGCCACCGGCAGGGGAAGGCTAAACTCCAGTTGGCGTGCCTCATCGTCCTGAAGGGAGCGCAGCCGCCACAGCTGGGCATCGGCAAGGAGCCGGATACCGCGGTGCGTTCGCGTGCCGGTCACGCCTGCAACGTTCGAAAGTCGATCCAGGACAAACGCTGCCAACTCCGCATCCGTCCGGCACAGCAACGTCACTACCAGGTCACGGCCACCGATTGTTTGGTCAATGGAGAGAACTTCGTCGTCGCGGGCAAGGTCCTCTGTGGCCTCGGCAATGCGGGCGGGTGTGCACTCCACCTCAACGATTGCGCCCACATACTTTGCTCCGGGTCCCCGGTAGCTTGCCAGCCAGGCCAGCCCCTGGTCCTGAAGGGCGGTCCAGCGCCTGGCGAGGGTAACCGCGTCTGCGCCGACGATCGGAGCGAGCGCAGACCAGGGGGCGCGCGGACGGATTTGCAGGGCATGGAGAAGCCTCAAATCACGCCCATCCAGATCGTAATCCTGCATTTGGTGCCCCCTTCCCGTCAATTGGCTGCATTTTTCGTGGGGCTATTTCTGTGCTGCCTAGATTCTAGGGTCCGCGAAGAATACTGACGAGCAAGAGGGGCCATGCCCGCTACGAACCTGATCTACCCTGAGGTGGCCTCCGAAGAAACGTGCTCCTCTGACGCGCAATTTTGCCGGCAGCGGCAGGGGAGCGGGGTGTCTGCCACGAACTCCAAACCGCATCCGGACCCGAAGGCAGCGGTTCGATGGTGCGATCCTTGCTTGCTGGTCCTGGTTCGCGCAGGGGAGGTTTCTGCCTTTGCCGAACTTTTCCTGAGGTATAGAAACCTTGCAGCCTATGTGGCCCGTGTTGAGTCCGACAATCCATCGGATATGGACGACGTGGTGGGCGAAGCGTTTGCGTCCGTCTTTCAGGCCCTGGTGGTTGGACGGGGACCGGCAGACTCCTTCAGGGCCTATCTGTTGACAGCCGTTCGGAGAACGGCTCATCGTCGAAATGTCCAGGCCAGGCGATCCGGCTTTCTGAGCGACGTTCCTCAGTGCGGCGACACCGGTTATGACGATCCTTCTCTGCAGGCATTGGAGACGTCTTCACTTACTGAGTCATTTCGGTCCCTGCCTGCCCGCTGGCAGGCCGTGCTCTGGTACAGCGAGGTGGAAGCCATGAAACCTGCGGAAGTGGCACCGATCATGGGATTGACTCCAAACAGTGTGTCGGCGTTGCTTATACGTGCTCGTAAAGGGCTAAGGAAGGCGTTCCTTCAGAATCAAGTGGAGGCACCGAGGGTCGATTCCTGCGCAGAGGTGTCCAGGCATTTTGGGAGATTCGTCCTGAGCGACGAGCGTATGGCCGGGAGTGAAAAGATTCGTCGCCATGTGAGCGGTTGCACTGAGTGCGAGGTCGCTCTGGCTGCCTTACGCGAAATGCGCAGCGCCATGAAGGGCTCAGGGTAACCGATTGGGGAGGCGCTCTTCGGCTTTACTTTACATAATGTAGATTATCGGCGTTATGGATCTGATCGCAGGAGTGGTTGGCTGCGGGCCGGCACAACGTCATGCCGGCCCAGCCGTGACAGTTTCAGGCGCCTACGTACGCAGCCAGATGCTTGCCCGTCAGCGTCGACTTGCCAGCCACCAGCTCAGCCGGCGTCCCGGCGAAAACAATCTTGCCGCCGTCGTGCCCGGCGCCAGGCCCGAGGTCGATGATCCAGTCCGCATGTGCCATGACGGCTTGATGGTGTTCGATGACGATCACTGATTTTCCTGACTCGACCAGACGATCAAGCATGCCCAGCAGGTTCTGGACATCGGCCAGGTGCAAGCCTGTGGTTGGCTCGTCAAGAATGTAGATGTCGCCCTTTTCGGACATCTGCGTGGCCAGCTTCAGGCGCTGGCGCTCACCGCCTGACAATGTGGTGAGGGGCTGGCCGAGTGTCAGGTAACCCAGCCCCACATCGGCCAGACGGTCCAGGATTTTTTGCGCAGCCAGGGTCCGGGCATCACCCTCGCTGAAGAAGACCACGGCCTGGTCAACAGACATTGCAAGCACCTCTGCAATATTGCGTCCGCCCAGTTTGTACTCCAGGACAGCAGCCTGGAAGCGCTTTCCCTCACACTCTTCACAAGGAGATTCCACCGTGGCCATCACGCCGAGATCGGTGTAGATAACGCCTGCTCCATTGCACGTGGGGCAAGCACCCTCAGAGTTCGAACTGAACAGCGCGGGCTTAACGCCATTGGCCTTGGCAAATGCCTTACGGATAGGTTCCAGCAGTCCGGTATACGTTGCCGGATTGCTTCTGCGGGATCCCCTGATGGCTCCCTGATCGATCACCAGGACGCCGTCCCGCTTGGCTACTGAACCGTGGACCAGTGAACTCTTGCCGGAGCCGGCAACGCCGGTAAGGACGCAGAGAACCCCAAGGGGGATGTCGACGTCGACGTTCTTGAGGTTGTTTGTTGAGGCGTTCCGGACTTCCATGTACCCCGCTGCCGGGCGCACAGTGTCTTTGATGGACGCCCGGTCATCCAGATGGCGCCCGGTGATGGTGTCGCTCCCCCGCAGCCCCTCCAGATCACCCTCGAAACACACTGTCCCGCCGCCGGTACCGGCACCTGGTCCAAGGTCCACCACGTGGTCAGCAATCGCGATGGTTTCGGGCTTGTGTTCCACTACCAGCACGGTGTTGCCTTTGTCCCGAAGCTGCAGCAGCAACTGGTTCATTCGCTCAATGTCATGAGGATGCAGGCCAATGGTGGGTTCATCGAAGACATAGGTGATATCTGTGAGCGATGACCCCAGATGCCGGATCATCTTGGTCCGCTGGGCCTCTCCCCCAGACAACGTTCCGGCAGGGCGGTCCAGGGACAGGTAGCCGAGACCGATTCCGGCGAAAGAGTCCAAAAGGTGTTGGAGGCCCTTGAGCAACGGAGCTACGGAGGGCTCATCAAGCCCGCGGACCCACTCTGCGAGGTCGCTGATCTGCATGGTGCAGACGTCCGCGATGCTCTTGCCATTGATCTTGGAAGACCTCGCTTCGGGGCTGAGCCTGGTGCCCTCACACTCCGGGCACGTAGTGAACGTGATGGCACGCTCAACGAAGGCACGAATATGGGGTTGCAAGGAGTCCACGTCTTTGCTGAGCATCGACTTCTGGATCTTGGGGATGACACCCTCGTACGTGAGGTTGATACCTTCCACCTTGATCTTGGTGGGCTCACGGTACAGAAGATCGTGGAGTTCCTTCTTGGTGAACTTTCCGATCGGCTTGTCCATATTGAAGAATCCTGACCCGCTGAAGATGCGGCCATACCAGCCATCCATCGTGTAGCCGGGAATGGTCAGGGCTCCCTCGCTCAAGGATTTGGTGTCGTCATACAGGGCCGTGAGATCAAAGTCATTAACAGCCCCCATGCCCTCGCAGCGGGAACACATGCCTCCGAGGCGATTGAACGAGGCCTTCTCGGTCTTGGTTTTGCCTTCGCCGCGTTCCACGGTGATGGCGCCACTGGCCTTCACGGTGGGCACGTTGAAGGAGTAGGCGTTGGGCGAGCCGATGTGGGGTTGGCCAAGGCGGCTGAACAGGATCCGCAACATGGCGTTGGCATCTGTGGCTGTACCCACGGTGGAGCGCGGGTTGGAGCCCATCCGTTCCTGGTCCACGATGATCGCGGTAGTCAATCCTTCAAGAACGTCAACGTCCGGCCGTGCCAGGGAGGGCATGAACCCCTGGACGAAGGCACTATAGGTTTCGTTGATCATGCGCTGCGACTCTGCGGCGATGGTTGCGAAGACCAGTGAACTTTTCCCGGAGCCGGAGACGCCCGTGAACACCGTGAGACGGCGCTTGGGGATTTCAATGCTGATGTCTTTGAGGTTGTTCTCACGTGCGCCCTGGACCCGGATCAGATCGTGGGTGTCCGCAACGTGGGACCCCGGAGATTGCGTGTCCGTGCTCGCGGCAATAGTCATGATTTCTCCATCTGTTAGGCGGCGCTGCCCAACAGTCCCCCGTCGGCGTCGCCTGGTTCACGCTGGCAACCTCAGCCAGTAGCTTCGATTCTGCCATTGTCTTCCAAGGTTTACTCGCTAAGAATGGAGCATGCCGGTATACATGAGGTCACTTGAAACCGCAGTTCCGCAAACAATCCTTGTCCAGCAGCAGGCCCGGGATGTCTTCGCATCCCAGCCAGGACTGACGCGGCTGGGAACCCGTCTGGTCAATACCTGCTTCGACTCAGCAGCCATTGACACCCGATACACCGCCGTGGCCGAGCTCAGCCTTGACTCCCATCCCGAAAATCCCCAGTTCTTTGACCCCGAAACCAATCAGGTCCTGAGCCCCAGCACCAAGGTCCGGAATGAGATCTTTGCCACCGAAGCCACCAAGTTGTTTATCGAAGCCGGCAAAGCCGCTGTGGCCCAGGCGCCCGGAATAGATTTGGACGACATCACGCACGTCATCACCGTGTCCTGTACTGGTTTCTTCAACCCCGGCCCGGACTACAAGGTAGTGAGGGCTTTGGGCCTCAATCCCGCTGTGCAGCGGTACCACCTCGGTTTCATGGGCTGCTATGCGGCTTTTCCCGCGCTCAAGGCAGCCAAACAGTTCTGCGTTGCCGATCCCACCGCGGTTGTCCTGGTGATCTGCGTTGAACTCTGCTCCCTGCATGTCAGGACGTCGAATGACCCCGACACGATCATGGGGTCGGCCATCTTCGGGGACGGGGCGGCGGCTGCGGTCGTCAGTGCCCGGGAGCTGGAAGGGCCGGAGCCGGCCATCAGGCTCGATCACTTTGAGACTGTCCTGACGCCGGTTGGCGAGGAAGCCATGGCTTGGAACATCGGGGACGAAGGATTTGAAATGGTGCTGGGATCTTACGTCCCCCACATCATTGAAGAACACATCACCGGTGCCTTGGAGCCGCTGCTCGCCAAGGATCCGTCCCTGGCGGGCCTGCCTTATAGGGACATCACCCACTGGGCCATCCACCCCGGTGGCCGAAGCATCCTGGACAAGGTGGAGTCCAAGTTGGAACTGACGCAGGAGCAGCTGGTGCCTGCCCGCGAGACCCTGAGGGACTACGGCAACATGAGCAGCGCCACCGTGCTGTTCGTTCTCAAGTTCATGCTGGAGAAGGGGGCAACTGAGCAGGAGGAACGGATCTGCTCCATGGCGTTCGGCCCTGGTCTGACGGTGGAAACGGGACTCTTCACTCTGGTCTCGCCTGCTCTGTGAGTCCATGGGGGTCCCTCCAAGCGAGGGATGTACAGGCTGTTGAGGAGATGGACAGGGCCGACTGCGACCCCAATCGCCTCCACAGGACCTATGCCCGCTTTCCTGTGGTTAACGGGTTGTTGTCTGGATGGCACAGGACGTACCGGCACCGCCTCCGCCCGATGCTGGCCACCAACGGCTCGGTCTCAGTGCTGGACATCGGATGTGGCAGTGGTGATGTGGCGAGGAGCCTGGCACGGTGGGCGCGGCGGGATGGTTTCCGCCTCTCCGTGACGGCGATCGATCCGGATGAGAGAGCCTTCGCTTTCGCGTCCCGGACGCCTCCCGTAGAGGGCGTTGTGTACCGTAAGGCGCACAGTTCCGAACTCGTCGCTGAGGGCCGGACGTTCGACGTCGTCATTTCCAACCACATCCTGCACCACCTCGGTTCCGGAGAACTCACAGCTGTCCTTCGCGATTCCGAGTTGTTGAGCCGCGGCCTGTGCCTCCATAACGACCTCAACCGCAGCAACATCGCATACCTGTTATTCCTGGCAGGTTTCTGGCCTTTGGGCGTTGGTTCGTACATCTGTGTGGATGGCTTGACGTCCATCCGGCGCAGTTACACTGCACCGGAGCTGGCCGCTGCTGTGCCGGACTCATGGTCGGTGGAAAGAAACGGCCCTTGGCACCATCTGCTCGTTCAGGACTCTCGGGATAATGATGCCTGACGTCGTGATTGTTGGCGCCGGGCCCGTAGGCCTCTTCATGGGGGTGTTGTTGCTGCAGCGGGGCCATCAGGTCCGAATCCTTGAGCGGCGGAGCAGCAGGAGTAACCGCTCACGTGCGATTGGGATCCACCCGCCGGCGCTTTCGCAACTGGCGCACGCCGGAGTAGCCGGTCAACTGGTGTCAGAAGGTGTTCGCATCAGCCGGGGCGTCGCCTACAGCCAAAGGCGGCGAGTGGCCGGGTTGGCGTTCGACGGCGACGCCGGCTTTCCGTTCATCCTGTCCGTTCCGCAGGCGGTCACCGAGGAAGTCCTGGAGTTGGCCGTTAGGAACCTGGACCCAGGGGCGATCGTCCGCGGTGCTGAAGTTCAGGGGGTCACGCAAAACCCCGGCGGCGTGGGTACCATCGCGAATTGTCATGGCGGCGTCCGGGAGTTCGACAGCAGGCTGGTCATCGCTGCAGACGGAGCACATTCGGCCATTCGTCGGCATTACCTTCCGGATTTGCCGGAGCGGACATATCCGGACTGCTACATCATGGGCGATTTCCCGGATGGCACCGGCCATGGCTCCGACGCCGTGTTGTACCTGGAGCCCGCCGGAATCGTAGAGTCCTTCCCGCTCCCGGGAGATGTCCGCAGATGGGTGGTCAGGCTGGGGGCCCCGGAACGAAAGCCGACGGCGGACGGGCTTGCCCACTTGGTTGTGGCCAGAACGGGTGAACCGCTTGATGTTGGTGGGAACTCAATGCTCAGTGCCTTCGAGGTACGTTCACGCATGGCTCACCGCATGGTTCACGGCAGGGTGGTGCTGCTGGGCGACGCAGCCCACGAGATCAGCCCCATCGGAGGGCAGGGCATGAACCTTGGCTGGTTGGATGCTGCGGCGCTTGCTCCGATCATCGATGCTTCTTTGCGGGGTGCCGGTGTGGGGGCCGACCTGGAGGGTTTCGAGAAGTCCCGCAGAAAGGCGGCGCTACGCGCATCGCGCCAGGCTGGACTCAACATGGCTTTGGGAAGACCTCTCCCGCCTCCCGCAATGGCAGCCAGGAACGCAGTTTTCGCAACCGCGTTGGCAGTACCGGCAATTTCAGGATTTGTGGAGCGGCGCTTCACCATGCGTTAGGTGCTGCAGGGCGTTAGGTGCTCCAGGGCGTTAGGTGCTCCGGGGTTGGGCTATTCGGTGGTTGTGTAATAGCAGTCGTACGTGTCCTGACTGATGATCAGCCCGTCCCGCAACTCGAAAACCGCTGTGCTCCTGGCCCGGATGGTATCTCCACGGTCCCAGTAAGGAAGGTCAAGCAGCAAAGTGGCAGACCAGTTCATTTCCAGGACCACACGGTTGTCCTGACTGGTTGTACGGAGCACCTCAAAACGCTGATCTGAGACTATGTCCTTGCTGTGGTCTGCGCCGGCCAGGGTTTCGGCAAGGTTCCGCGTCGAGCCGGTTTTGGACAAGGCATGGGGCCATTCCGTGAGCGTGAAATCGTCAGCCAGAAAGGGCCGGATCTCGGCAGCTCCGCCGCCTGCTTCAACGGTTCCAATGAACCTGAGTACACAATCCAGAGGGGTGGAATCGATCATTCTTCGAGCCTAGTCCACACTCGGGAATGCTCCGTCGCGGGTTAGGCTCACTGTATGACGCACCAACCTCATCCTGAGGCCACGAGCCCCGCCACGGACTACAACCCGATCCGGATACGCGATGCTGTTCGACGCTTGCTCGATGCAGAAGAACTACCGCCCATTGTGCAGGCCGGGCACCCGGTGCTGCGTCAGCTTGCCGCTCCTTACGACGGCCAGGTGGACGACGTTGAATTGGCGGCTCTCATCGACCGAATGAGGGATGTCATGCATGCCGCCCCTGGCGTGGGCTTGGCTGCCCCCCAGTTGGGCGTGCCCTTGCAGCTGGCCGTTCTGGAGGACCAGTACCCGGTGGACCCGGAATCAGCTGCAGTGCGTCACAGGGAGCAGATGGAATTCTTCGCCGTCATCAATCCCCAGTACCGCCCACTCGGAACTGAGACTGCCTCGTTCTATGAAGGGTGCCTCTCCGTGAGCGGGTACCAAGCCGTGGTGACACGCCACCGCAACGTGGAATTGCGATACACCAATTCTGCCGGTGAGCCCGTGGAGGAGTGGTTTTCCGGGTGGCAGGCCCGCATTGTCCAGCACGAAACTGACCACCTCCATGGCGTGCTCTACCTGGACCGGGCCGAACTGCGCTCGTTGTCCAGCAACGAGGAGCACTCGGCGCGCTGGGCCGCCCCGGAGATTGACGAAGCCCGGCGAGCTCTTGGGTTCCTCCGCGGCTAGTCCGCGGAGGGGTTGCTGTCCGTAGGAAGGTAACGTGCCCACCAGTTGAGGATGTGCTCAAAGCGCTGCCTCCGGTGATGGGGCGTGCCGGATCGTGACAACTCATGATCCTCCCCGGGGAAGATCAACAATGCAGTGTCCACGCCCTTGGCTTTGAGGTGCGCGTAGTAACGCTGACCCTGTTCGACGGGGCACCGAAGATCGTTCTCACTGTGGATCACCAGGGTAGGGGTTTCTACGCCCGCCACTATCGCCATGGGACTTTGGGCTGCCATCTGCTCCGCTGTTCGGCCGATGTATTCGGTCCCGAAGAACCACCCGATGTCCGCCGAACCTGCGAAGCTGACGGGGTCCAGGAAGCCACGCTCCACAATTGCGCCTTTGAACCGATGGTCGTGAGCGATGGTCCAAGCGGTCAGGTAGCCCCCGTACGAACCACCCATGATTCCTACGCGGTCATTATCCAAGGCACCGAATGAGGCCAATGCTGAATCGAGGAATGCCAGCACGTCCTGCATGTCCACGGTCCCCATGCGCTCCTTGACGGCGCGGCCGTGGGCTTGTCCGTAACCGGCGGACCCGCGTGGATTGCACATGAGAACGGCATAACCGGCCGCTGCGTAAACCTGCGCCTCGTCAAAGAAAGCTCCGGTGTACTGGGCAAAGGGCCCGCCGTGTATGGAAAGGAGAACGGGGTGGGGTCCAGGTCCGTCAGGGAACAACACCCAGCCGTGAACAGGATGCCCATCGGCGGATTCGGCTTCAAAGTCCAAGGGCTCCACTACCCGGGAATGGTTGCGCAGGTTGGCCGAGAAGTCAGTGAGCAGGCGTAATTCGCCGCGTTCCAAAGATGCGACGTCCCCCACGGTGGAAGCATCTGAGAAGCTCACCGCGATTTCCCCGTTGGCAGCCACCGTGGCCCCATTGACCACCTTGGCTCCGTACACCAGGGGTGAGATCTCGCCGTCGGCCGTAATATCGAGCAGTTCAACGCTTCCCAGCGCTGTGTTCAGCACCAGAACGCTGGCCGGTCCGCTGGGCTCCAGGGGTCCGGAAACGTCCAGGTGCTCGACGTCGGTCAAGGCCGTGGCCTCTCCCCCGGCAATCGGCATGCTGTACAGAACGGAATTTCGGGCCACGAAGTCCTTGCCGGTCTCACCCAGGTCCTGGGCGACGTAGAAGAGCCAGCGGCCATCCGTGGAGGCGCGCACAGCAGTGACGGTCTGCGGCTTTGTATTGGAAGGTTCGACGACGGTTGGCTGGCCGCCGCCGGCATCCATCCTGTAGACGGAGGTGACGAGGTCGTCGTCGTGTCCTTCATGGAGGGCAGCGATGAAGTAGAGGTTCGCGCCGTCGGCTGAAAAGCATGGTGACTCATGGTCTGAGTCCCCAAACGTGACCTGACGTGCAGAAGGGATCCCTGCAACAGGGCGTGCGGGCTGTTCGTGGGCGGCCCTCCCACGAAGAGGGACTGCCGGCTCGCCACCCAATTCAGGCACGTCAAGGACGAACAGCTGCTGGCGTTGGTCAGCGGTATAGCCGATGCCGTTCATTCTGTACTGGTTGCCAGTGATCATCCGGGCGTCCTCTCCCCCGGGCGTGACGCCGTCCACCGTGCCGTAGCGACCCTGTTCCGGTACGCGGGCCTCGAAGGCAATGCGGTGGGAATCAGGCGCCCACACGAAGCTGCCCACGCCGGCATGCTGATCGGTGATCTGTTGCGGCTCGCCGCCTGCCGCTTCCACCACAAACAGTTGTGGCTTACCGTCCGGATCGCTCCTCAGAAAGGCAAGAACCAGGCCATCGGGAGAGAACGCCGGGGAACTATCCCTGAACCCGCGGGTGATGCGGCGGGAATACTTGGTGGGATCCAAAGGGATGCTCCACAACTGACCCACATAGCTGTCTGCATCAAAGTCCGGTCTGGTGACGGAAACCACCGCCTTGGTGCCATCGGGGTGGATAGCCGGGGCGGACACGGAGTTCAGCAGGTGCAGTTGCTCGGGTTTCACGATGGTGAGCCTAGCCCGGCAGCCCGGCCCCCGGCACCAGACACTCCGTCCACCGTAGGATTGAAGCCATGTTGTCCGACGCTGTTGCTGCCCTCCGCTGTCCAGTTTGCCAAGGGGCGCTTCAGCTCTGTGAAGGCCGGCAGCAGACACTCGCCTGTGAAGCCGGGCACCTGTTCGACGCCGCCAAACAGGGCTACTTCAACCTGCTGACGGGCAAGGGTACGGTCTTCGAAGCAGACTCGGCGGAGATGGTGGCCGCCCGGTACCGGTTTCTGGATGCCGGACACTACTCCGCCCTCGCCGTGGCCGTTGCAGAGGCAGCTGCCGGATCACTTCAGCGCCCCGACGCCCTGGTTCTCGACGCCGGGACCGGCACGGGTCACTATCTGCAAACGGTGCTAGAGAGGTCCGGTGCTACGGGTATCGGCATGGACATCTCCAAATTCGCGCTAAGGCGGGCCGCGCGGCTCAACCCGCAGGCAGCCAACCTCGTATGGGACATTTGGCGCCCGCTGCCGATTGCAGATAACACCGCGGACGTGGTCACAGTAGTCTTCGCCCCGCGGAACCCCGCCGAGTTTGCCCGGGTGCTTCGGCCCGGCGGCTCCTTGATAGTTGTGACGCCACGTCAGGGCCATCTTGCCGAGATCGCAGCCCGGACAGGCATGCTCGGCATTGAGGAGGGGAAAGAAGACCGTCTGGTGGACTCCATGCGGAAATACTTCAACCCCGGCACCAGCAAGAGCCTTGACCTTCCCTTGATGTTGTCGGGCTCGGAGGTTGCCGACCTCGCCTACATGGGTCCGGCCGGACACCATCTGAAGCGCGAAGAGTTGGCCGAAATGGCCGCGTTGGAAGGTCCAGTGGCCGCAACCGCGAAGTTCAGGATCAGCGAATTCGCCGTGTCCTGACGTGGGGCGGAACCTCGGGCTAGGATGGAAGAACAGCGACTGTGATCCTGCTCGCGGGATCCGGGACCAAGGGGGAAAAGATGTTCGAATGGCTCGGCGAAAATTGGTGGGCACTCTGGCTCACCGTCTTCCTCGCGTTCGCGGTGGTGGAGATGCTTACTCTCGACCTCTTCTTCATCATGCTGGGCGGCGGTGCCCTGGCCGGACTGATCGCTGACTTTGCAGGGGCCGATTTCTGGCTTCAAATCGTGATTTTCTCCGTGGTCTCCCTCCTGATGATCGTCTTCGTCCGTCCTGTCGCCATGAAGCACCTGCATAAGGGGCCGGCAGAACAGCGCAGCAATATAGACCGGCTTATCGGTCAGTCCGCCCTCGTCATCGAAGCCGTGAGCGGAACCAGTGGACTGGTCAAAATCGGCGGCGACGTCTGGAGCGCCCGCAGCACAGCCGGTGTCCTCGACGCCGGTGCAACAGTCCAGGTCACCAGAATCGACGGCGCGACGGCGGTTGTAGCCTCGCCTGCCGAGAACAGCCCGCGCTAACGCGCCCTTAAAGTTCTGCGGTTGCCGGTGCGGGCAGCCTGCCCGCGTTCAGCCGCATCACACCACGCAATTGGGGAATGAAGGAGATTTATGGACGGCTTAGGAGGAACAGCAGCAGCAATTGTGCTGATTGTTCTCGTCATTTTTGTCATCATCGTGTTGGTCCGTTCGGTGAGGATCATCCCGCAGGCACGCGCCGGCGTCGTTGAACGCCTGGGCAAGTACCAGCGGACGCTCAACCCGGGACTAACCATCCTGATACCGTTCGTCGACAGGCTCCTGCCGTTGCTCGACTTGCGCGAACAAGTGGTGTCGTTCCCGCCGCAGCCGGTCATTACCGAGGACAACCTGGTGGTCTCGATTGACACCGTCGTCTACTTCCAAGTGACCGATCCCAGGGCTGCAACCTACGAGATCGCCAACTACATTCAGGCCGTGGAACAGCTGACCACCACCACGCTTCGCAATGTAGTGGGTGGGCTCAACCTTGAAGAAGCCCTGACATCCCGTGACCAGATCAACGGCCAGCTGCGCGGCGTCCTTGACGAAGCAACGGGTCGCTGGGGAATCCGGGTGTCCCGCGTGGAGCTGAAGGCGATTGATCCGCCCCACTCCATTCAGGACTCCATGGAGAAGCAGATGCGCGCAGAGCGGGATCGCCGCGCAGCAATCCTGACCGCTGAGGGCACCAAGCAGTCACAGATCCTCACCGCCGAAGGCCAGCGTCAAGCCGCCATCCTTGCAGCTGAGGGCGATGCCAAGGCAGCCATCCTGAGGGCAGACGGTGAAGCCCAGGCCATCCAGAAGGTCTTCGATGCCATTCACAAGGGCAACCCGGACCAAAAGCTCCTGGCATACCAGTACTTGCAAACCCTCCCCAAGATCGCAGAGGGGAGCTCAAACAAGCTCTGGATCATTCCCAGCGAAGTCGGCGAGGCACTCAAAGGCATCGGGGGCGCGCTCGGAGGTAACAACGGGGACTCCCCCGTTGGCCTCTTCGGCGGCTCTGATGAGTCCAAGTCGTCCGAGCCGGCGGGAACACCCGCCCAGCCACGGCCCGCTGAATAAAGCAAAAGCGCAGTGACTCCGAGCGGTCAGCCATCCAGGCT
The DNA here is from genome assembly GCF_041549525.1 of Paenarthrobacter aurescens. Lineage (NCBI taxonomy): Bacteria > Bacillati > Actinomycetota > Actinomycetes > Micrococcales > Micrococcaceae > Paenarthrobacter > Paenarthrobacter aurescens. The sequence continues at coordinate 2,211,879 of NZ_CP157456.1, read as the reverse complement.
GGCCGCTCGTTGTTTGTTCCTCCTTTTGAGTAGTGGGCGAGGATCCGCGTATAATGGGATATTTGTCCGGCTGGTTCAGCGTGGATGGAACAATAAAGCTTGGCCAGGCGTTGCAATTAGTGATGCAAGGTGTGCAGAAGTAGTCCGTAAGGATCGTGAAAACGGCTTACGGCTAGCGCGGGGTTCCTGCCCCGCGAACAGACAGAGGGAGTAATCATGAGCGATCGCAGCCTGCGGGGTATGCGTCTTGGCGCCCAAAGCATGGAAACAGAATCAGGCGTTGAACCGGCACCGCGCCAGCGGGTCGAGTACCGTTGCGAGGATGGCGAGCAGGTCTTCGTGACCTTCTCCTCCGAGGCCGAAATTCCCCCCGTTTGGGTATCCAAGACCGGCAAGGAAGCGCTGCTGGTTGATGGCGAGCGTCCCGTGGATGCCAACGAAAAAGCCGTCCGCACCCACTGGGACATGCTCTTGGAACGCCGAAGCCTTCCCGAGCTGGAGCAGATCCTTGCGGATCGTCTGAACATTCTGCGTGAGCGCCGTGGAGAGCGCCGCTCCGCGTAGCCTGACAAGAGGCAGAAGTAAAGGCCGGGTCCGGATCCCCTCAGGGAACCGGACCCGGCCTTTATCTTTGTCTTTGTGAAAGCCCAGGCGCTATTTGGCAACTGCCGGGGACTTGCGGGTCAGCTTTGCCCACCGCGCCGCGAGTCCCCACTTGGTGACGTTAATCATGGCCTCAACCACAATGTTGCCGCTCATCTTGGATGCCCCGAGCTCGCGCTCGACGAACGTGATGGGGCGCTCTTCAATGCGCAGCCCAAGCTTGGCTACGCGCCATGCCAGGTCAACCTGGAAGCCGTAACCAACCGACTCCACCTCGTCCAGGTTCAGAGCCTCCAGCGTGCTGCGGCGGAAGGCCCGGTAACCGCCGGTGACGTCCTTGATCTTGACGCCCAGCATGATGCGGGCGTAGGTGCTGCCGATGCGGGAGATCGCCTGACGGTACAGCGGCCAGTTAACTACGCTGCCACCCGGTACCCAGCGGGAGCCCATGGCGAGATCTGCGCCAGCCTCCACGGCATCAAGGAGAAGCGGCAACTGCTCCGGCTTGTGCGAACCGTCGGCGTCCATTTCCACCAGGACGTCATAGCCTGCGGCAAGTCCCCACTTGAAACCTGCGATGTAGGCAGCCCCGAGGCCTTCCTTCCCCTTGCGGTGAAGAACATGAACTTGGCCGTCCTCAGCGGCGAAGTCGTCGGCCAGCTTTCCCGTGCCGTCAGGGCTGTTGTCGTCCACCACCAGGACATCGGAGTGCGGCACTGCTGCGCGCAGCCGACCCAATGTCACGGGGAGCGATTCCAGCTCGTTGTAGGTGGGAATGATCGTCAAGACACGCAAGAAGAGGCCTTTCCTTGATGGAGCGGTCAGTGTGCCGGAGCAGCCTGGCGGCTGGCATTCTGGCGCAACTCTCCATTATAGGACGACGACAGGGAAGCATTTGGCGCCTGTGGTGGCGGTCACAAGGAGCAGTTGGCGGCCGCGTGCCTTGGACTGCGGTGACTTTAGACCCTCAGGGACTCGTGAGCGAACAACTCGTGGCCCTCACGCACCGTCTGCAGGCATCGGGGATCACTTCCTGTATCCAGAGCCGGCAACAGGGGCGTCCGCGCGCGGGGATCGGTGCTCCATGACTGCACGCGGCTGTCAGCTACCTGGACCATCAGTTCCTCCACCTCCCACACGGCGAAACTCGCCGGAGCGCCCGGGACCAGTTGTCCCATCAGGGGGTTCCGGTGCTTGGTAGCCCGCCACCCTGCACGGGTGTGCCCCAGGAACGCGGCCCGGGCGGATATTCGCTGCTCCGGGTTGCTGTGCTCCAGGCAGGCACGGACGCTTGACCAGGGGCGCAGAGGGGTGACGGGGCTGTCACTGCCAAAAGCTATGGGAACTCCGCTGGCGTAGAAAGACGCGAAGGGATTCATCCTCTGGCTGCGCTCACCCAAACGGTGTTCGTAGAGACCGCCGGGAGCGCCCCACGCGGCATCGAAAGCAGGCTGGACGCTGACAGAGACGGAGAATCTGGCCAAACGCTCAATGGCGGACTGGTCAGCCATCTCCACATGTTCAAGGCGGTGGCCGGCGGCACGCAGGCGCTGCTCCCCTACCTCGGCCGCTGCGGCATCAAAGGCGTCCAGGACAGCACCCAACCCGGCGTCCCCGATGACGTGGAAGCCGGCTTGGATTCCCAGCAGCGACGTAGCCACAAGGTGCTTGGCGGCGTCATCGACCGAAAGATACAAACTGCCCCGCTGGCCGTCGGCGTCCGAATAGTCCTCCACGAGCGCCGCAGTGCGGGATCCGATGGAACCATCCATGTTGAGGTCACCGGCCAGGCCAAGGACCGTAGTACCGAGGCCGTCCAAAATGGCTTGCGCGTGCTCCTGCGAGGTGGCAAGTTCGCCCCAATAGGGAAGGACTTCGGGGGTGTTTCCGTGATCGTTCCAGGACGCAGCCATACGCAGGTCTGCGGATCCGCAGATGTGGGGTGCGGACATTTCGGCCAAGGCAACGTACCCGTTGGATGCAGCCTCTTGCAGGGCCGCTTCCTGGTATCCGCGGCGTTCGGACTCCGTGAAATTCCGGGCGGCAAGCCGGGCAGCCGTGTGGGCCGCCCGAACTACTCGTGGCTCCCCGGAGAAGCCGTCGAGGCCCTGAAGCCCCGCTGCCGCGACGAGGGAGGGCGACACCAAGGCTGAATGGACATCGATGCGTGAGAGGTAGACGTGCCGTCCGGGGGCCGCCCTTTGGATCTCTTCCAAGGTTGGGATTGTGGGATCGGTCCATGTGGTTTCGTCCCATCCGTGGCCCAATACGGTGCCCGTGCCGCCGGCGGAAGCAACGGCGTCGAGCAATTGCGTTGCTGAACGTACCCCGGAGAGCTGCAGCCCGGACAGGGCGATGCCCGTCTCAGTCAGATGCGCATGGGAGTCCACAAAGCCCGGGGCGAGGAGCGCACCCTTGAGGTCGATGATTTCCATGGAGGAGTCAGCAATGGACGTAGCTGCCTGCTCCGAGCCGACCCAGGCTACGGTGTCGCCGTCCACCACCATTGCTGTAGCAAATGGATCTGCCGCAGTATAAATCGAACCATTGCGATACATGGTGACCTTGCGGTCTTTGGCGTTCCGGTCCGGGCCGGCTGATACGCCTGGCTGGTTCATGCGATGTGCTCCTTGAGCGTTGAAGACTGATCTATCGGGGCAGGGTGGGCTACGCCACGGTGGAGTACGCCACCACTCCGCGGCGGACCAAGTCGATGGATTCCCGGCATATCCGGGCCACGCGCGGGTCCAGTTGAGGGATTTTGGCCAGCTGGTCAAGGAGGTCCACCACTTGTTTGGCCCACCGAACAAAGTCTCCGGCCGCGAGGTCGGTTCCGCTGAGCACGTCCTGAAGGTGGCGCCCCCTGGCCCACTTGTACATGGGCCACACGAGCCCCAGTTCCGGTTCACCGGTCAAAGGCAACCTGTTGCGTTCCTCGGTATCTTCGAGCTGTGACCATTCGCGGATAACAATGTCCACGGCCGATTCCAGCGAAACCGACGGCATCCTGGGCCGCAGGCCCCGGTCCTCGCGTTTGGCCTGGTACACCAGAGTGCTTGCCAGCGAGGCCAGCTCAGCGGCGTCCAGCTCGTTGATGGCGCCGCGTCGGACAGTCTGGGAAATGAGGAGGTCTTTCTCGCCGTAGATCCTGCGAAGCCTCTGCCCGTCGGCGCTGATGGTGACGTGCCCGGCGTCGTTGGTTTCCAGGTAGCCGTAAGCGGAGAGAACATCACAAACGCGATCGAACGTCTTGGCGATGGTGTTGGTCCTGCTTTGGATCTGCCGGACCAATCCGTCCGTCTCCCTCCGAAGCTTCCACCAACGTTCGGACCATCTGGCGTGGTCTTCGCGTTCGCTGCAGCCATGGCAGGGATGGGCCCGGAGCGCCCGCCGAAGATCCGCGATCTTCTTTTCCTGATCGGGCAGGCGGGCACCCAAGCCGAAGTCCTCGTGCCTGCTGTTCCGCCGGCTTTGGGGGGCGTCTTCACTGATGGCGTGGCGCATGGACGAAGCGAGGTCCCGGCGTGCCTTTGGGACCTTGGCGTTGAACGACTTGGGGATCCGGATACGCGTCACCGGGGATACAGGACCATCAAGATCGTGAACGCCGATGCGTCGCAACTGGTTGTCAGAGGTGAGCACGCTGGGCCGCGGTTCCCTGGCATTGCGGTCCACCTCCAGGACCACTGCATGACCGGCAAGCCTGCCGCTGTAAATGCTGATCACATCGCCAGGGATCAAACGCGTGAGGGAGTCAGCAACATGGGACTTCCTTGCGCGCTGGTGGTCGCGGGCCGCAAAGTTCTCGGCATCGCTAAGTTCCCGCCGAAGCTTGCCATACTCCGTGAAGTCACCCAGGTGGCATTGCATGGACTTGGCGTAACCGGCAAGTGACTCCTCACGCCCGCGAACCTGCCGGGCAAGCCCCACCACGGAGCGGTCAGCCTGGAACTGGGCGAAAGAGGACTCGAGGATTTCACGGGCCCGGATGCGCCCAAACTGGGCAATCAAATTGATGCTCATGTTGTACGTCGGCCGGAAACTGGAGTTCAACGGGTAGGTCCGCCGGGAGGCAAGCCCGGCTACGGCGGCGGGATCTGTTCCCGGCTGCCACAGCACCACCGCGTGACCTTCGACGTCGATGCCGCGGCGCCCGGCCCTGCCGGTGAGCTGGGTGTACTCCCCCGCCGTGATGTTCACGTGCGCTTCCCCATTGAACTTTTCCAGCTTTTCCAGCACCACGCATCGTGCAGGCATGTTCACGCCAAGAGCCAGTGTCTCCGTGGCGAAGACAGCCTTTACCAAGCCGTCGGCAAAGAGTTTTTCCACCACTTCCTTGAAGGTGGGAAGCATACCGGCATGGTGGGCGGCAAAGCCCCTGATGAGTCCATCGCGCCAACCCCAGAATCCGAGGACATCCAGATCATCCGCAGGAATTTCGTGGCTGGCTTCATCCACACGCTGGGCAATGATTTTCTGTTCCTGCTCGGTGGTCAACCAGAGTCCCGACGATGCGCACTGCGCTACGGCTGCGTCACAGCCGGCCCTGGAGAAAATGAAGGTAATGGCGGGAAGGAGGTCCTGGCGCCTGAGGCTCTCTATGACCTGCGGACGGCTGGCCTTGCGGACAGGACTACGCTGCTCCGACTGCTGCCGTTCGTCCCGATAACGGTCTTGACGGCGTCGGCTTCGTCCGCCGTGTCCAAACCGGCCGTTCATGTTCATCCGGCTCTCCGAGCGGGCCATGGCCAGCAGGTCCGGATTGACTTCGAATTCGGGGCCGGTCACTGCCTGACGGGCTGTGTTGGTGGACGAACGCTTGGCTGAGACGCGTCGGCGATCAGTACCGGGAGGTTCGGCCAGAACCTCGTCCGATTCTGCGAGGTCAGGAGCTTCGGTTTCCCGTGCTCCGGAGGCTTGGGGGGCTATTTCGTCAAAGGTGGTATCGCCGGCGAAGAGATCCACGATCTGCCTGCCCACCATGACGTGTTGCCACAGCGGCACAGGGCGGTGCTCGGAGACAATCACGTCAGTATCGCCTCGGACGGTGTCCAACCAGGCACCGAACTCTTCGGCATTGGAAACCGTGGCACTGAGCGAAGCAACCTGGACTTCGCTGGGCAAATGGATGATGACCTCTTCCCACACTGCACCACGGAAACGGTCCGCCAGGTAGTGGACCTCGTCCATCACCACAAAACCGAGGTCTCCCAAGGTTTCGGAATCGGCGTAGAGCATGTTCCGGAGAACTTCGGTGGTCATGACCACCACAGGAGCCTCACCGTTGATGGTGGTATCCCCCGTCAGCAGGCCAACGTTGGCCGCACCGTATTTTGCCGCAAGCTCAGAGTACTTCTGGTTGCTCAGAGCCTTGATGGGCGTGGTGTAGAACGCTTTGAGCCCCCGTTCAAGGGCCAAATAGATCGCGAACTCGCCCACGATCGTCTTACCGGCACCGGTGGGGGCGGCAACAAGAACGCCCCGGCCCTCCTGGAGCGACCTGCACGCGGCGCGTTGGAAGTCGTCCAGTTCAAAGTCCAGGGAGCGGGCGAACGCGCCAAGATACGTTTTTGACTCAGCTGCCCGCTGAGCTGCCGCCTGATAGCGGTCTGATGGAGATGGAGACCCGGTAATGGAGGACATGCATCAAGCCTAGTGGGCCAAGGTCTAGAGATTCTCCAGATCTGTTGCCGGGGTTGCGATGTCGGCCGTTGCTTCAGTTTCAGCGGCCCGCTTGATGGCCCTGCGCTCACGGCGCCGGTCATTCAACACGCAAATACCAATGGCCGCGAAGAACAGGATCAGCATGGGTGCTGCGAGATAGAACATGCTCATGGCGTCGGCGCCCGGAGCGGCCATCGCAGCAAACAAGCAAACCAGGAAGATCGTGATGCGCCAACTCTTGATGAGTTGCTTTCCCTTGACGATTCCAGCAAGGTTCAACCCCACAAGGACCACCGGGACCAGGAAGGCGATACCGAAGGCGAGCAGGAGCCTGAGGACGAAGGCCAGGTAGATTTCGGCGCTGATGAAGTTTGAACCGCCCACCGGAGTGAAGTCAGTCAGCACCCTCACGGCGTTGGGCAGCACCAGCCACGCCAGCAGCACGCCGCCAATGAACAGAGGGACAGCCGCCGCCACGAAGGACAGCGCCAGGCGCCGCTCTTTTTTGTGAAGCCCGGGGACAATGAACGCCCACAGCTGGTAAATCCAGATGGGGCTCGAAAGGATCACGCCGAGGAAGACAGAGACCTGGACCATGAGGTCAAAGGAACTCGCCACGCCATCGAAGTTCAGCGTGGCGGAGCGTCCCTCTTTTTCGTTGAGGTCCTTGATCGGCTTGATTAATGCTTCCAGCAGAGGCTGGTAGACAATGAAGCCCACCACTGTTCCCACTATGACGCCGATTGCAGCCTTGAAGAGCCGGTTTCGCAGCTCCTTGAGGTGATCCAGGAGCGCCATCCGGGCTTCGGGGTTGGCTTTGCGCCCCTTCGTTTCTACCACTTCTCTTTAGACGCGGTTAGCGGGCGGTACGTCTGTCTCGCCGTTGTTCTTTGTGTTGACGTCCGGGTGGCCTACAACCTTGCCTTCTACGGGGTTGGAAGAGTCCTGGGAGTCCTTGGCTTCAGAAGAACCATCCTTCTTCATCTCACGGACTTCAGACTTGAAAATACGCATCGACTGCCCAATGCTGCGCGCCATGGACGGCAGCTTCGGCGCTGCAAAGAGCACCAGAGCCAGAACGATGATGATGATGAGATGCCAGCCTTCGAGCCTCATGTGGGGAGGTCCTTTCCTTTTGGATACATCCTACGTCTATCTGAATTCAATGTCGTGCAGGGACTGCGGTTGACCCCGCCCGGCTTTGCGCTTGACGCGCCGTTGACGACGAACTTCCTGACGGAAGGCTTTGGCCGTCAGGTAATCATGACGCATCTGATCCGGCGAGGCAAAAATGGCGGAGCCCGGTTCCGGCCGCGGTTCCACGGCTTCAACGTCGGAGGTTTCCAGGGGCGCAGGAAGATTGCTGAAACGTTTACCCGCGGCGGCCAGTTCATGAACAGTCGCCATGAATTTCCTGTACAGGCGGTACCCCAATGTCAGAAAAAGGAGCAATGAAAGAGCTATAAGCGCGATCCACAACAGGATCCAGAACCACCAAGGCATTTGAGTAGTCTAGCCAGCCTTGGTCCCAGTTGGTGAGTCGTACTGCACCAAAGCGGCGTCGATCCACGCCCGGGTCTCCTGGCGCAAGGACTCCGGTTCAAGAATCCGGACCGAACCCCCATGTTGGGACACGAACATTGGCAGCCAGCCGGCGTCGCCAAACCTCACCTCGGCGAGCAAACCGCCGTCGGGCAGTGGGGCTGTACGTTCGGCATAGTAGTCATCCGCCAGTCCCGCGCCCTGACGGGTCAGTTCCAGGCACACCAGGACGTCGTCCTCTCCCGGGGTAAACAGCCTGGCCGGGAAGTCCTGTCCGGCAGTTGCCGAACCGGACACAGCCCGGCCATTGGGCTCCAGGGACTCCACCCTGTCCAGGCGGAAGTTTCTCACGCCTGCCTTGCTGTGGCAGTAAGCCTCGAAATACCACGTGCTGTCCAAGGAGTAGAGGCGAAGGGGATCAACATCGCGCTCGGTCACCTCGTCCCTTTGCAAGGAGAAGTACCTGAGCCTCAACTGCCGGCCTTCGCGGATGGCCTGGGTTATTGCGGCAAAAGCTTGCGCCTGTTCAGGTGCCACCGATTGGCCGGACACGGAACCGGCCAGCCGTGCAGCTTCCCCAGCGGCACCGGTGAGTTTGATGGTGACCGATTCCAGCGCACTGCCGGACCCGTCTTCAGGCACGCCGGCCAGAGCAGGCAGGTCCCCCAGCATGGCCAGGCCGGTCAACAAGGCTGCTGCTTCCTCTTCGCTGAAGCGCACGGGCCGGTTCAAATCCAGGTGTTCGGAGATGTAGACGTGATCGTTCTCCCACTGAATGTCCAGAAGGTCATCCGGATAGCCCTCCGGCAGTCCCGAACAGATAAGGATTTTCAAGTCGTCGATCAACGCCTTGCGGCTGATGCCAAAATGATCAGCAACTTCCTGGATGTGCAGGCCTTGGTGGTGGACAAGGAACGGCACCAGCTGCAGCATCCTGGCCAGCTGGTCCTCGGAGGTACGTTTGCGGGCCCGTGGCGCACGGCCTGCCTCGGGAAACTCAAGGGGTGGCAGCGGCGCGTCGTCAAAGTCAGCGGCGGCTTGGAGGCGGCGCACGACGGCGGCACTCAGTTCAGCGGGGCCGGTCACCTTGACGTGGGGCCCGTAGGAGGCAAGCTCTTCGGCCAGCTGCTCCGGGTCCCGGAAATCGACTGTTATCCGGTCGCGGCCGCTTTCATCCGGGGCGTCTTGAAGTGATGTGGCCTTTTTCCGCAAAGCCAGCAGTTTGTCCTTATCAATCACCAGGGTTGCCTGCCGGACGGGGAGCTCGTTGAGCTCATCCAGTTCAGCCCGGGCGTTGAAGTCCTTTGGTGGGTGGAAGCTGCCGGTGGTGAGGACACTTATTGCCGTGGTCATCCTGGAGAGCCTGAAGACCCTCTTGGCGCCCCTCCCCCGGTCCAAGCCCACGAGGTACCACTGACCGAAACGGCTGCCCAGTCCCCAGGGCTCCACTTCCCGGACTTCCTCCCGCCCGGTACTGACCGCCTGGTAGCCGAAGCGGATCGGGTGCTTACCATGCATGGCCGCCACGACGTCGTCGAAAGCCTGTCCGGCTGGCTTGATCCGTGGTTGCACTCCTGCGGGGAGGTCTACGTCCCTGAAGCCGCCGGCTGCCTGCAATTTACGGACAGCGTTGGCTGCGGCCGAACCCAGTGCGGCGCGTTCCCACAGCTGGGCAGCGAGCAGCAGGACGGTACTTTCCGCCGGAGTCAGGCTCACATCAGGTAACCGGTTGGAGTCCTTGCCGATCCGGTACCGCGCCGAGGCGGGGTCGTCCGCGCCGAAGTTGCGGGGATCCATCAAGGTTTCGATCTCAAAGCCGAACTGCTTAAGATCCACTTTGTCGCGTTCAAACATTCGTCCAAAGGCGACATCGTTGTCCGCCGAATCGTGATAGACCTTTTCGCGCAGTACGGCACGTGGAAGGCCGACTTTGGTATTGAGCAAAGCCAGGAGAAGGTTCAGGAGACGTTCGGTGCGGGATGCGGACACGGTTGCTACGTTACTAAATACCAGCGGGAAAGCAGCAAGGCGCGTCACCGACCGGTGAAACCGGAAGGTAACGCGCCTTGCAAAAAAGCAGAGGTCCTAGCGGACAGCCACGAGATCAACGACGAAGATCAGAGCTTCGTTCGGCTTGATGGCTCCACCAGCTCCACGCGAACCGTAAGCGAGTTCCGAAGGGATCTCCAGGCGACGGCGGCCGCCTACCTTCATGCCCAGGAGGCCCTGGTCCCAGCCCTGAATGACCTGACCGACGCCAACGCGGAAGTCCAGCGGAGCGCCGCGACCCCAGGAAGCGTCGAATTCTTCACCAGTGGACCAGGCAACGCCCACGTAGTGGGTGGATACGGTGTCCCCGGCCTTGGCCTCGGGGCCCGTGCCCTCAATCAGGTCCGTGATGACGAGGTCAGTGGGGACGTCGCCTTCGGGGAAGTCGATCTCGGGCTTGGTGCGGTCAAAGTCACGCTGTCCAAATGACATGGATGCTCCTAATTGTCGGGGAACGGATGGATGTCAGGAACCAGCTTAGCCAGAACCCGTGGAAGGGTTTTACTTCTTGCCGGTAATTTCCACGACGAACACCAAGGGGCCGGCAGGCTTGCCCTGTGCGGCAGCGTTTGCACCATAGGCCAGATCCGCGGGAATGGTCAGCAGAACCTTCGAGCCAACCTTCTGGCCTGTCAGTCCGAGCGTCCAGCCCTTGATGACCTGGTTCAGGCCGAAGGTGGCGGCCTCGCCGCGGTCATAGCTGGAGTCGAACTTGGTGCTGTCCTCCCAGCGCCAGCCGGTGTAGTTGGCGTTGATCGTGTCGGAGTCCTTCAGTTCCTCGCCGGTGCCTTCGGAAAGGACCTTCACGGAAAGTCCAGACGGAGCATCAGTCTTGGGGATTTCCACCGAAGGAGCGCCCTTGTCGTCAAAAGTTACCTTGGGAAGCTTGCCGTCCTTGTCCAGCTGATCGGTCTCTTCCTTGCTCAGCAGACCGGGGGCGTCCTTTGCGGAGGCGATCTTGAAGACCACCAGCTGAGAGGAAGCAGGTGCCGAAGCAGTGGAGCCGCCCGAAGCGTTGGAGCTGCCCGGAGCGGCAATGGCCACGTGGCTGCCCACTTTGGCTCCGATGATGGCGTCAAAGATCAGCTCATTTCCGGGCTTCATCTGCTCGGAGAGTTCGATTGCCTGAGGACCCTTGGTGTAGCCGTCCTCGAGCGTTTTGCCATCGGTGCCATCGACCATGACAAAGACCAGCTCGGCGATCTGACCCATTTTGACGGGTTCGCCATCGCCTTCTTTGACAACCTTGACGGTGGGTCCAGTCACTGCAAGGGGCTTGGAGAATTCAATGCCGGGTGCTTTGTCATTTCCGTTGTCCGTGACCTTCAGGGAGTCGAGCTTGGAAACATCGCCTACTGATTTGCTGGTGGGCTCAGCGGCCGGGGTGTCACCACCTCCACACGCGGTGATCAGCAGCAGGGCGGGAAGGAGAATTGCTAGGAGTCGGCGCACAAAAGACACTTTCGTCGGGGCAAAGGGACACTCGGAAAGGCGCGTAGCACATCCAAGCAGGGCGTATCTCGGGAAGAGACCACTATCCAGAATAGCCCGTGAAGCTGGGAGCCAGCTTATAAAGGCCTTCAGCCCATGGACTCCAGGAGGGCATCCACCCGCTCGTCAACGTTCCGGAACGGATCCTTGCACAGGATGGTTTGGTGTGCGCGGTCGTTGAGTTTCAGGTGCACCCAGTCCACCGTGTAGTCGCGGCCCAGCTCCTGTGCTCTGCGCACAAAGTCTCCCCGCAATTTTGCCCGCGTTGTTTGCGGTGGTGCATCCACCGCATCCTTGACGTCGGTTTCGGTCACCAGCCTGCGTGCTGCACCGCGGGCCTGGAGCAGGAAAAAGATCCCGCGCTGCCGTGAGATGTCATGGTAGGTGAGGTCCAGTTGGGCGATGCGCGGTGAGTCCAGGCTGAGGTCGTGCCGGCGCATGTAGCCATCCATGAGTTTCTTCTTGATGGCCCAGTCCACTTCGGTGTCAATGGTGCTGGTGTCCCCGCTCTCAATGGCGTTCAGCGTACGCTCCCACAAGTCCAGAATGAGGGGTACATGGGCGTTGTGGGCACCATTTGCGGCGACGAATTCAGTGACTTTGTTCAGGTACTCGCGCTGAATATCCAAAGCGGTCAGTTGCCGGCCGTTGGCCAGGCGGACCAGGGCGCGGCCGGTAAGGTCATGGGAGATTTCGCGGATGCTGCGGATGGGATTCTCCATGCGCATGTCACGCATGATGACGCCGGCCTCGATCATACGAAGGATGAGGTCAACGGTGCCCACCTTCAGCAAAGCTGATGTCTCGGACATGTTGGAGTCACCCACAATGACATGCAGGCGGCGATAAAATTCTGCGTCCGCATGCGGCTCGTCGCGTGTGTTGATGATGGGCCTGGACCTTGTGGTGGCCGAGGACACTCCTTCCCAGATGTGGTCCGCCCGCTGGGAGAATGCGAAGGTGGCCCCGTGGGGAGTCTTCAGGACTTTTCCGGCGCCCGCAATCAGTTGCCGCGTCACCAGGAACGGAATCAAAATCTCGGCAAGGCGGGAAAACTCGCCGCGACGAGGTATGAGGTAGTTCTCATGACTGCCGTAGGAATTGCCCGCAGAATCCGTGTTGTTCTTGAACAGGTACACCGTGCCGTTGAACCCTTCGGCGGCGAGCCGCGCCTGGGCCTCATCCACGAGGTCGTCCAAAATGAGCTCGCCCGCCCTGTCGTGGGCTATAAGTTGGGCGAGGTCGTCGCATTCCGCGGTGGCATATTCCGGGTGAGAGCCCACATCCAGATAGAGCCGCGAGCCGTTGGTGAGGAAAACGTTGGACGACCGGCCCCAACTCACCACTTTGCGGAAGAGATAACGGGCCACTTCCTCAGGCGCCAAAGGACGGGAATCGGGGCTCGAATAGGAAATTCCGAACTCCGTTTCGATGCCAAATATCCGCTTATCCATCTCAGCTCTCCTCTGTGAGCAACCGGGTCATGTCCTCGGGCAGCAGCCGTCGGAACGCTCTACGGGACCCGCGGTTGCTTTCCGATGCGCGGTACAGCACCGCGGCTTCTACCGCGGTGGCGGGCAGTTCGTCTACTTCCTTATTGGTGGCCAGTGCGCGCAGAGCCAGTTGCATGGCCCCCGCCAACGTGAGCTCCGGCTCCCAAGCCCCGCTGACGACGTCGGAAATCTGGTCAGCGAGCCCGCCCATGACCACAAAGCCGTTCTCATCGGCGATGGATCCATCAAAGGTCAGGCGGTAAAGGTGGTCCTGCTCCTGGGTGAAACCAACCTCGGCCACAGCCAGTTCCACTTCGAAGGGCTTCTGCTCGGCCGTGAACACCGCGCCGAGACTTTGGGCATAGACACTGGCCAGGCCGCGCGCGGTGACGTCCTCGCGATCGTAGGAGTACCCGCGGACGTCGGCGTAGCGGACCCCTGCTTGCCTGAGGCTTTCAAACTCGTTGTACTTTCCTACTGCGGCGAAAGCAATTTTGTCGTAGATTTCACCAATCTTGTGCAGCGAAGGCGAAGGGTTTTCTGCGATGAGCGCAATCCCATCGGCGCAGCTGATGACCACCACTGAACGCCCACGGGCGATGCCTTTCCGTGCGAAGTCCGCACGGTCCTTCATCAACTGCTCGGGCGAGACGTAAAACTGCTGAGTCATATCAGGCCTCCCGTCCGGCGGCGGCCCGCGCTTCAACGATTGCACCGGCAACAGCGGCCAAATCACGTTCAGGGACGCGCCTGTTGCCGGAGCGGTTGACGGTGTAAACCACCGGCCACAACTGGCGGACGGGGTCAGGTCCACCAGTGGCGGAATCGTCATCGGCGGCGTCGTAAAGCGCTTCAACAGCAACGGCTACCGCGTTTTCTTCGGACAGGTTCGGCTTCCACAACTTCTTCAGGGCACCACGGGCGAATACGGACCCTGAACCCACGGAGTGGTGTTCCTGTTCTTCGTACCTGCCGCCTGTGACGTCATAGGAGAACAAACGGCCCACACCTGAGCCGTGGTCGAAGCCTGCGAACAAAGGAACGACTGCCATCCCCTGCATTGCCATGGGCAGGTTTCCCCGGATCATGGCACCCAGGCGGTTGGCCTTGCCGACGAGGCTGAGGAGTGTGCCCTCGATTTTTTCATAGTGCTCCAGCTCCACTTGGAAAAGCCGGGTGATGTCAATGGCCAGGCCGGCCGTACCGGCGATCCCGAGAACTGAATACTCGTCCGCTGGAAAGACCTTCTCAATATGTCGGCTGGCGATGATGTTGCCCATGGTGGCGCGGCGATCTCCGGCCATCAGCACGCCACCGGCGTATGTCAACGCCACGATGGTGGTGGCATGGGGGGAAGGAGGCACCGTGCCGGCGGGTAAGGATTGATTGAAGGGAAGGAGTTCGGGCCGCGAGCGTTGAAGATGCTCCGTGAAAGAAGACGTTGCCTGGGTGGCCAGGGGGCCGGCTGATGGGTCCTGCATTGCTGCACTCCTTCGACTCTGCATTCCGATGCCCGGCGGCCTCACGCCGGCCGGGCAGTACATCCTCTGGCGGTTCCGCCTACTGGCCGCCCTTTTGGACAAACGCCCTGACAAACTCTTCGGCGTTGGATTCCAAAACGCCGTCGATTTCGTCGAGAAGGTCATCCACACCCTGCGTCGCTTCCGAGGCCTGCGCCTCCGGTGCTGCCGGTGGTGCCTCCGGTACGTCCACTTCGGTCTCGGTTTCCCGTGACTGCGGTTGTTGTTGCTCCTGTGCTGCCATTTTCTTTCTCCCTACTGTCAGTCTCCTGAGGACGGAGACTTCCTAATGCCATATTGCCACGCTGACCGGTCCTGCGGATGGCTTTGGCCGGCGTCGGATAATCACGTGGCGGGCACCGGTCAACTCCTGGCCGGGGGCGGCGCCTGACCCAACAATTCGGACAGGAATGAAGCGGCGTCCGCGTGGCGGTCAAAGAGCGCACCGGTCAAAGCGCGGGTTCCCCTCAAAGGCTCCCGCGTAGGCACCCGCTGCAGCTTTCCCAGGCCCGGAACATCAAATATCACCGAGTCCCAGCTCGCACCCACAACGTCCTTGCCGAAGCGGGAGACGCACCGCCCCCGGAAGTAAGCCCGGGTGTCCGACGGCGGTTCGGTCACCGCCCGGGTGATGTCGGCGTCGTCCACAATGCGCATCATCCGGTCTCTGGACAGGAGCCTGTAATAGAGGCCCTTCTCCGGCCGGATATCGGACCATTGAAGGTCCACAAGGCCCAGCCGGGCATCATCCCACGCCAAGGCGTCGCGGTTTCGGTATCCCTCAAGAAGTGATTTCTTGGCTACCCATTCAACTGTTGAGGCCGCGGCATCAGGGTTGGTCCCCAAAGTTGCCAGCGTGGACTCCCAGTGGGAGAGAACCTGATGCGTGTGGCCATCTCCGGCGACCGAATCCGCCACTCCGGTCTCCTGGGCCAACTTGGCCGCTGCCTCGTAGAACATCCACTGAAGATCCAGGGCTGTCACCCGCCTGCCGTCCAGAAGCCTGACGGTTGCGGTCAGTGTGGTGTCATGACTGATCGACTGGAGCGCCTGGACCGGTTCATGGACCTCTATTTTGGGCGCCTGCCCCGCCTCTATGAGGCTCAGGACCATGGCTGTGGTTCCGAACTTCAGGAAGTTTGAAGCCTGGCTGAGGTTGGCATCTCCAATAATTACGTGGAGTCGGCGGTACTTGTCCGCTGTTGCGTGTGGTTCGTCCCTGGTATTGATGATGGGGCGCCTGATGGTTGTTTCCAGCCCCACTTCTGCTTCGAAGAAGTCCGCCCGTTGGCTGATTTGGTAGCCGGGCGTTGAGCTGTCCTGCCCCAGCCCCACTTTGCCGGCTCCGCAAATAACCTGACGGGAGATGAAGAACGGAGTGAGCCCCCGGATGATGTCTCCGAAAGGCACCGAACGGGGCATGAGGTAATTCTCGTGCGAGCCATAGGACACAGATTTGTTGTCGGTGTTGTTCTTGTACAGATTGATCGCCGGGAGGGAAGCGTCGGACGCGACCTTCCGGACGGTAGCCAAAGCCACCAGGTCACCGGCGGCGTCCCATGCCACGGCATCGCGGGGGTTGGTGACCTCCGGACTGGAGTACTCAGGGTGCGCATGGTCTACATAGAGTCGCGCACCATTGCCAAGGACCATGTTCATCAACAAGGACCCGGACTCGTCGGCACCGTCCAGTTCCAACTCCTGGCGGCCATAGGCAAGGGCCACAGCCTCGGCGTCAAGCACCGGCGGTTGGTCCGTCAGTTGGCTCGGGTCTGCCGCGGCCCTTTCCAGGGTCCAACCGCGGGCATCGTGCAGGGGTTCCTCATCCGTGTAGTCCCACCGCGTCTCCGCCCCGCCGGCTGCACGCTGCCGGGTCACCGTTGCATAGGCCTGAATGATGCGGGCCGACATCATGGTGGCGTTGGCCCCCGGAGCTGATGGCGCGTGAATCCCATATTCAGTTTCCGAGCCCATGACGCGCATGGCGCCGCCTACGGGAAGTGACTCTGCCGATGTTCCCTCGGGCCTTGCTGTCATAGGTACTGACCCGTGTTGGCTGTGGTTTCGATCGACTTGCCAGGCTCCTGGCCCGCCTTGCCCTGAACAATGGTCCTGATGTAAGTGATCCTTTCGCCCTTCTTGCCGGAGATCCTTGCCCAGTCGTCCGGATTGGTGGTGTTGGGCATGTCCTCGTGCTCACGGAATTCGTCCACAACGGCCCGGAGAAGGTGATCGATCCGCAGACCCTTTTGTTGAGTGGTCAGCAGATCCTTGATGGCGTATTTCTTGGCACGGTCCACAACGTTCTGGACCACGGCACCGGAGTTGAAGTCCTTGAAGTACAGCATCTCGGTATCACCGTTGGCGTAGGTGACCTCCAGGTACTCGTTGGATTTCTCAGTGGAATACATGGCCTCCACCGTGCGCTGGACCATGGCATCCACGGTGGCCTGTACATCGCCACCATACTCCGCCAGATCCTGCGGGTGGAAGGGCAAGTCAGTGGTGATGTACTTGGCGAAGATGTCGGCCGCAGCTTCAGCGTCCGGACGTTGGATTTTTACCTTCACATCAAGACGACCGGGACGAAGGATTGCGGGATCGATCATGTCTTCACGGTTGGAGGCGCCGATGACAATCACGTTGTCCAGCCGCTCCACGCCATCGATCTCGCTGAGCAACTGAGGCACGATGGTTGTTTCTACGTCCGAGGAAACGCCCGTACCGCGGGTGCGGAACAACGAGTCCATTTCATCGAAGAAGACCACCACTGGGCTGCCATCCGAGGCCTTTTCACGTGCCCGGGAGAAGATCAGCCGGATGTGGCGTTCAGTCTCGCCCACATACTTGTCCAGGAGCTCTGGGCCCTTGATGTTCAGGAAGTAGCTCTTGAGATCGGTGTTCCCGGCGCGTTCCGCGGCCCTGGCGGCAAGGGAGTTGGCCACTGCTTTGGCAATGAGGGTTTTTCCGCAACCCGGAGGGCCGTAAAGCAAAATGCCTTTGGGTGCCTTCAGGCCATGCTCGCGGTAGAGGTCCGGATGGAGGAACGGCAACTCCACGGCATCGCGGATCTGCTCGATCTGCGGGCCCAAGCCGCCAATGTCCTGGTATGTAATGTCCGGAACTTCTTCAAGGACCAGGTTCTCTACCTCTGCGCGCGGGACTTTCTCCAGCGCATAGCCGGTCCGTGAATCGAGCGACAGGGCGTCCCCAACCTTCAAATGAACGCTTTGGAGAGCCCCGGACAACCGGACCACACGCTCTTCATCGGCACGGCCAACCACCAGCGCACGGTCTTTGCCCAGCATTTCCTTCAGCGTTACCAATTCGCCGGCACGTTCGTAGCCGAGGCCCGCAACTACCAGCAAGGCCTCATTGAGCAGAACTTCCTGCCCGACGGCAAGCTGGTTGAGGTTCACCAGGGGGCTGATGCCAACACGCATCTTGCGCCCGGCGTTGAATATGTCCACGGACTCTTCAGTGGCCGCCTGTCCTGAACTGCCGGCAGCGGGCTGCTTCCTCGGGTTGATCTGCACTACGGTGCCGAAGCTGTAAGGAGGCTGACCCTCCTGCTCCAACGCGCCCTTCAACCGAAGAATCTCGGCCTTCGCCGTCTCCAGCATGCTGACAAGCTTGCTGTTGTTCTGGGTTGCGGCAGCCAACTGGCGGTCGATGTGGCGAAGCTTGTCCCGAAGGATATTGATCTGCCGCTCGGCAACCGTCAGTTCACTGGAGGTCTCCGGCGGTTGAACAGCGCCAAGCCTCCGGTTTGCCGTATTCTCCGCTTGGCCGTTGGCATCTTCCGGCGTTGGCCGTCCAAGGTCGTTGTTTGACGTATCCACGATTCATCAGCCCCTTCCTGCGCTTAACAAGACCTTAGTCCCGAAAAGCTCAGGGTGCTGGGTGACATTCGGAATGCGAACCCTATTGTGACCTTTGTCAGTTTGTGACTGGGGGGTCATCCTGAACATTGGTACCGGCAATGGCGTCACGTGCCGCGCGCCGCAGTTTTTTGTCAGAGACGGCCCGCTCCCCCACGGATGCAGGCGTCCAGGCGTTGAGGTCCTCTTCGCTGAACTCAGTCTTGGAGGGACGACGCTTCACGGAAATTCCGGTCACACCCTCAGCCAGGCGGCGGGTGACCAGAAGGAAGCCTGTGTGGGCCACCATGCGGTGGTCCGGGCGGACAGCCAAGCCCTCCAGATGCCAGCCACGAACCATGGATTCCCAGGCGTCCGGCTCGGTGAAGCGGCCATCAGCGCGGATCGCTTCGGCGGTGCGGGACAACTGGGTGACGGTGGCTACGTAGTTGATCCAGACGCCGCCGGGAGCCAGGACAGTGGCCACAGCGTCCAAGCACTCCCACGGAGCGAGCATGTCAAGAACCACGCGGTCCACCGAACCCGGGGCTTCGGCTTTGACAACCTCGTCCTGGAAGTCGCCCAGGGAGATCTGCCACGCAGGATGCGGGCCACCAAAGATGGTTTCGACGTTTCCGCGGGCGATGTCCGCGAATTCTTCGCGCCGTTCAAACGAGTGGAGGTAACCGCCGTCGCCCACTGCACGCAGCAGCGAGATGGAGAGGGCGCCCGAGCCGACGCCTGCTTCCACTACCCGCGCACCGGGGAAGATGTCCGCCATGGTGACAATCTGGGCGGCGTCCTTCGGGTACACCACTGCCGCACCACGGGGCATGGACAGCACGAAGTCGGAGAGCAACGGGCGCAAGGTCTGGTACTGCTGGCCAACGTTGTTGCTGACCACCGACCCATCCACCTTGCCAATGATTTCATCATGGTTCAGGAAGCCCCGATGAGTGTGGAAAGCGCCGCCAACTTCCAGGGTGATGGTGTTCATCCGCCCGCGCTCGTCCGTGAGCTGGACCCGCTCACCCACACGGAAAGGCCCCCGGCGTCGCGCAGCTCCCATGGGCTGTGCGGGCGAGCCGTTGGCTGCCTCGTCAGTGCCTGTGCTTGCTGTGGGGGCGGCGGTTTCGCTGCTCATGTGGTGTTCCTCAATCCTGTACGGCTGGGCCGCGGTGCGTGACCGGCGGTGGGCGCCAAAAACAATGGGTCTGTTGTGTATATCCGCCGGCATGTAACTCTACCGGCATCGCAGTCAGGCGCGTCCGCTCCTGCGTGCTTCTTTACCTGTAATGGCAGTCACTACCGCTTGCTGCCGAAGCAGTCCCGTGACGATTCCGTTGTGGTCAACCACAGCGTATTCGCCGCCGTCCAGACGAGCCAGGTACTGAATCAATTCCTGCCCCTTGGACCATTCAGGCACATAAGCCCCAGCCGCCAAAGCGTGCGCGACTGCCGTGACCGGCGTCGTCATGACAGATGCGGCCGGCACAGCGAGCGTTGCACCGAAGTCCACCACTCCCTGGGGTCTGCCGTCCGGGCCGCAAATAACGACGGCGGGACTTCCGGCCGGTGAAATGTCCAGGACATCGGCCACTGTGGCTGAGTTCGGCACCCCTACTGCAGGTTCGGCCAGACCGGCGGCACTGACCAGATAAAGGCGGCTGCGGAGCTTCGCGTGGTGGATGGAGCTGGAAGCGCCCATCCAGAGAAAACCGCAGACGAGCACTGTGACCGTGGTGTACATCAGATCCGGCCATTGCCCCCTCAGGAACGGGACGACGATGAACCAGATGACAAGAGCCACCACAATGATCCGCCCGGACCAGCCGGCTGCGATGGTGCCCTTGTCCTGGCTGCCCGTAGCCTTCCATACCGCAGACTCAACCAAACGACCCCCGTCCAGTGGCATCCCCGGAAGAATGTTGAAGATTCCAATCAGCAGGTTGGCCATCACCACTATGTCCGTCAGTGTTCCGGCCACGCCCTTGAACTGGGCAACAGAGTCGATCGCGAACATCACAGCGGCTACGACGAAGTTGGAGGCCGGGCCGGCCAACGCTACAACCACCGACCGCCCGGGAGAAGCAGTGAAGTTCTCGAACTGCGTGTGTCCGCCCCAAAGGTTGATGACGATTTTCTCAGTGGGCCAGTCGAAGACTTTTGCACTGAGGGCATGGGCGAGCTCATGGACAAGAACCGATAACGCCAGGAGCAATGCGACCGCTAAGCCAACGAGGTAGGCCCAGTTGCCAAGCCCCGGTATGAAATCCATGATGAACGGGCCGTAGAACACCACGGTGATGGCTGCTATGACAAACCACGAGTACGCGAGGTAGACCGGCACGCCGGCAATCTTCCCCAAGGGAATTCCGTCACGTTTTTTGTTGTGCGAGGGATGAGGGGCGGACGGGCTGGTCACCTAGTTGGCCCCTTCGAGCAGGTTTGTTGCGGCGAAGCGCTCAGCCACCAGTTTTTGGAGATCAGGTGCTGTACGGCCCTGCAGAGTGGGCCACATGATCATCCGGGGGTCCTCCGGCAGGGGCACCTGATGGGGAATCCCTACCGTGACCACTCCCGATGCGATGGCCGCGGTGGCGCCAGGGATGGAATCCTCGAGGGCGACGCAGTGATGGATGCTCACCGTGGGGTCATCAAGCCTGAGCCGCTCCACCGCTGTGAGATAGGCCTCCGGATGCGGTTTGCCATTCGTCACGGAATCGCCGGTGACCATGAACTCGAAGTAGGGCTTGGGAAGACTCTCTACCACCACACCGGCAAGGGGGCCCTCGGACATGGTCACCAACGCGCAGCGAATGCCTGCCTCATGGAGGTCATCGAGCAGTTCGCGGGCGCCGGGGCGCCAGGGTACTTCCTTGCGGACCTGGTGGATGACTTCAGCACTGAGGGTGTCCACGATTTCGCGGGCCTCAAGCTGGACACCCGCGGCCTGAAGAACGGCCGCCGAATGCAGCAGGGATTGGCCCACCAATTGCATGGCCTGCTGGTGGGTCCAGGTCCCGCCGTGGGACTCAACCAGCGCACGCTCGGCCGCGATCCAATAGGGTTCGGTGTCTACGAGTGTGCCGTCCATATCCCAGAGCACGGCTTTGAGGAGGGGCTGACCGGGTGAGGAATGCATGGTTTCCAGTCTACGTGGAACCTGGCGGGCGGCCGTGCGCCGGTTGCGCTGTGGGCGAATCGCGGACACGCTTCGGTGTGAAATGCCATGCATCCATGAGGGTCTTGGACGTAGGGTGAGTGGATGAACAGTGTGGACGGGACCCCCGAAG
Source organism: Paenarthrobacter aurescens (assembly GCF_041549525.1). Taxonomy (NCBI): domain Bacteria; kingdom Bacillati; phylum Actinomycetota; class Actinomycetes; order Micrococcales; family Micrococcaceae; genus Paenarthrobacter; species Paenarthrobacter aurescens. The sequence goes on along the minus strand of NZ_CP157456.1, from coordinate 2,190,361 downwards.
GACAGGACATCACCGCGGAGCCCGAGCGTTTCCTCAAGGAACCCGTGGACGGCCAGCGTGTCACAGTAATGCTCGCCGCGTTTGAGGGCTGGAACGACGCCGGTGAGGCCGCCAGCGATGCACTGCACTACTTGAACAAGCTCTGGGACGGCAAGAAGGTTGCCACTGTGGACGCAGAGGAGTACTACGACTTCCAGTTCACGCGACCCACCGTGCGGCGTACCTCCTCGGGTGCGCGGAAGGTGAAATGGCCTTCGACGCGGATTTACAAGGCTGAAGTTCCTGACAGCAATGTGGACGTTGTCCTGGTTTTGGGGACCGAACCCTCATACAGGTGGCGCGCTTACACCACCGAACTACTGGTTCACGCTGAAGCACTCAAAGTGGACTCGGTGATATTGGTAGGTGCTCTACTGGCTGATGTCCCCCACAGCCGTCCGATTCCGGTGAGCACCACCACTGAAGACAGTTCCCTGCGGGAACGGCTCAACTTGGAAGCCTCGCAGTATGAAGGGCCGGTGGGCATCGTGGGAGTGCTTGCAGAGTTCGCGATGCTGGCAGGGCTGCCTACGGTCTCGCTGTGGGCGGCGGTTCCCCACTACGTTGCCCAGCCGCCCTCCCCCAAGGCGCAGTTGGCCATCCTGCACAGGATCGAGGACCTTTTACAGGTTCCCTTGGACAGCCAGGCGTTGGCCGAAGAATCCGAAGCCTGGGAACGCGGAGTGGATGAACTCGCAACAGAGGACCCCGAAATTGCTGCCTATGTGCGGCAGCTCGAAGAAGCCAAGGACACAGCCGACCTGCCGGAAGCATCCGGTGAGTCCATTGCCCGTGAATTCGAGCGGTACCTGAAACGGCGCGGCAAAGAGCGGCCCTAAGAGGTTGTTTTTCTCCAACAGCAACGGCCCCGACGCGATTGTCGGGGCCGTTGCCGTTTGTTGGGTTGCTCTAAAGCTCAACTCCGAGCAAAGCATCAACGGCATCAGTAACAAGCGCGGCATCCTGCGCTGAGGCGTCCGTGCCCCCGTTCAGTGCTTCCGCTGCCCAGTTGTCCACGGCGGCAATGGCACCCGGAGCGTTGAGGTCGTTGGAGAGTTCCTTCCGCATGGCCGTTATCAGGGCCGCAGCAGATCCGGCAGGGGCCTGTTCCAGGGCAGCGCGCCACCGCTGAAGCCTTTCCTTTGCCTGGGCAAACTCTGCTTCGGTCCATGACCAGTCAGAACGGTAGTGATGGGCGAGAATGGCCAGGCGGATCGCCGCGGGTTCCTCACCGGCTGCGCGAAGCTTGGAGACAAGGACAAGGTTGCCCTTGGACTTGCTCATCTTCTCCCCGTCCAGGCCCACCATGCCTGCGTGTGCGTAGTGGCGTGCAAGGGGAACGCCGGAGAGTGAGTAGGCGTGGCCGGCGCCCATTTCGTGGTGCGGGAACACCAGGTCCGAGCCACCACCCTGAACGGTGAAGGGTGCGGGGAGATACTTCTGGGCGATCACCGTACATTCGATATGCCAACCTGGCCGGCCGTCGCCGAGGGTGGCGCCGGGCCAGCTCGGCTCACCCTGGCGGGCAACCCGCCACAGCAAGGGATCCAGGGCATGGCGTTTGCCGGCCCGGGCGGGGTCTCCGCCGCGCTCGGCGAACAGCTCAAGCATTTCCTTTTCACTAAGGCCGGAGACATCTCCCAGCGTCCAGGCATCTGTGGCGTCCGAGCGCTTGCCAGCTGTCTCGACGTCGTAATAGACATCGCCGTCGGGTTCTCCTTCGGAGCCGGCCACGCGATAGGCCACGCCGTCGGCGATCAGCTGCTCGATAGCCGGAACGATGTCCGGGATGGCCTCAACGGCACCAATGTAGTGGTTCGGTGCCAGGACGTTCAGGGCATCCATGTCCGTCTGAAACAGCTCGATCTGGCTCTGGGCCAAGTCACGCCAGTCCACGCCGGTAGCCGTGGCCCGCTCCAGGAGGGGATCATCAATGTCCGTGACGTTTTGGACATAGGAGACCCGGGTACCGGCGTCGCGCCAGGCACGGTTCAGGAGATCGAAGGCCACGTAACTGGCTGCGTGTCCCATATGCGTGGCGTCATACGGAGTGATGCCGCAGACGTACATGGATTGCTCCGCCGCTTGCTCAACCTCCACCACGCGGCCGAGGGCAGTGTCATACAGCCGTAGTTGCGGCAGGCTGCCGGGCAGCTCAGGTACAGGGCGGGAGGTCCACGATTTCACGACTCAACCTTAGTGCTAGGCACTGATCACATTGAAACCGAGCAGGACATACAGTGCCAAGCCAAGCAGGATGCGGTACCAAACGAAGAGCCGGTAGCTCCTTGTGGAGACAAACTTCAGGAACCAGCCAATAATGACGTAGCCCACCACGAACGCTATGACTGTAGCCAGCGCGGTCTCCGGAAGGCCGTAGGGACCGGACAGGCCTTCGTTCGACACTGTTTTGTAGAGCTGGTACAGCCCGCTGCCAAACACGGCAGGAATGGCCAGGAGGAAGGAGTACCGGGCTGCGGCTTCACGGGTGTACCCCATGAGGAGACCGGCAGTGATGGTGCCGCCGGAGCGGGAAACCCCCGGAATCAAGGCCATGGCTTGGGCGAAACCGTAGAGGATGCCGTGCTTGTAAGTCAGTTGAGTGAGATCCCTTTCCTGCCGGCCAACGGCATCGGCAACAGCAAGGATCATGCCGAACACGATCAGCATGGTGGCCACGATCCACATACTGCGCAGCACTGACTCGATCTGGTCCTGAAACAACAGGCCCAGGACAATGATCGGCAGGCTGCCCAGGATGACCAGCCACCCCATGCGGGCGTCCGGATTGTTGCGCTCCACTTTTCCGGTCAAGGACCCGAACCACGCTCGGACGATGCGAACAATGTCGCGCCAGAAGTACACAATGACTGCGGTCTCGGTTCCCAGCTGCGTGATCGCAGTAAACGCGGCGCCGGGGTCTGCTGCCCCCGGGAGGAATGAGCCGACGATCCGCAGGTGTGCGCTCGAGGAAATCGGGAGGAATTCGGTGAGGCCCTGCACCAGGCCCAGCAAGGCTGCTTCTATCCAGTTCACGTGAATAGACCCTACGTCATGAAGTCCCCCAACTCCCCGTAAGCTAACTGCTATGCAGCAGCGTTATGTCGGAAACAGCGGATTCCGTGTGTCCTCATTGTCCCTTGGAACCATGTCCTGGGCGCAGGAGACTGACGAGCAGGACGCTGCGGAACTGCTGCATGGATTCGTTGCTGCCGGAGGCACTGTTGTGGACACAGCAGCGTCTTACTCACAAGGCCGGGCCGAGGCCATGCTGGGTTCCATGCTTGGTGACGTTGTGGCCCGTTCCGAGATTGTGATTTCCACTAAAGCCGGCGTGTCGTCCTCGGAATCCAGGCGAAGCGTCAACGCCTCCCGGGGAGCAATGCTGTCCGCCCTCGATGCCAGTCTTGCCAGGCTTGGCACCGACTACATCGACATCTGGTTTGCCCACGAATGGGATCCGAATGTGCCCTTGGAGGAAACTCTGTCCGCTTTGGAACTTGCCCAGCGGAGCGGGCGTGCCCGGTACGTGGGAATTTCCAACTACAACGGCTGGCAAAGCGCCAAAGCTGCGGCTGTGGCCGGTTTCACACTCGTTGCAAACCAGTCCGAATATTCCCTTGTTCAGCGTAGGGCCGAGGAAGAGCTTATCCCCGCCGTGGAAGACGCCGGGCTGGGGTTGATGGCGTGGGCGCCCTTGGGCCGAGGTGTATTGAGCGGAAAATACCGTGGCCAGATTCCTTCCGATTCCCGTGCCGCACAAAGCCGCCTGACTTCTTACGTTGAGCCGTATCTTGAGCCTCGGGCGTCCCGCATAGTGGAAGCGGTGGCCATGGCAGCCCGCGGGCTGGGCCGGACTCCCATGGACGTTTCCCTCAGTTGGCTGCTGGCCAGGCCAGGTGTTGCCACGGCAATCGTGGGTCCCAGAAATGCTGTTCAGCTCAAGGAACTGCTGGACGCTCAACTGTCGGCGCTTCCTGCAGAGATTGCGCGCGCACTCGAAGACGTCTCAGCTGCGTAACTGACGCTGCTGGACAGTTGCGGCTATTGGCGGTCCAGGATATCCAGCAAGTAGCTGCCGTAGCCGCTTTTGGCGAGCTTGGCAGCCTGCTGGCGGAGTTCCTCATCGCTGAGGTATCCCATACGCCAGGCCACCTCCTCCGGAGCACCGATCTTCAAACCCTGACGGTTTTCGGTGGTTCGGACGTAGTTTGAGGCATCGTTCAGGTCACTGAAGGTACCGGTGTCCAGCCAGGCCGTTCCCCGCGGGAATTTCTGTACGTGCAGGCGGCCAAGCTCCATGTACCTTCTGTTGATGTCGGTAATTTCCAGTTCCCCCCGCGCGGAGGGCCGCAGGTCCTTGGCCATGGCAACCACATTGTTGTCATAAAAGTAGAGACCAGGAACGGCATAGTTGCTTTTGGGAACGGTGGGCTTTTCTTCGATGGAAACAGCCATTCCGTGTTCGTCGAATTCCACCACACCGTAGGCGGAGGGGTCCTTGACCCAGTAGCCGAAAATCGCACCGCCGTCGACGTCTGCGTAGTGTCGGAGCTGGTTGCCCATGCCGGGCCCGTTGAAAATGTTGTCACCCAGAATCAGAGCCACGTTGCCGTTTCCAATGTGGTCTTCCCCCAGGATAAATGCCTGGGCAAGCCCGTCGGGTGTTGGCTGCTCTGCATAGCTGAGGTTGATGCCGAACTGTGCACCGTCTCCCAGGAGCCGTTGGAACTGGGCGGCGTCCCCGGGTGTGGTGATCACCAGGATGTCCCGTATCCCCGCCAGCATCAGTGTGCAGAGCGGGTAATAAATCATGGGCTTGTCGAAGACCGGAACCAACTGCTTGCTGATTCCCAGCGTAATGGGATGGAGCCTGGAACCCGTTCCACCTGCAAGAACAATTCCTCGCAAAACTGCCGTCCTCACCTATGCCCGCAAAAGCCGCGGGCGGTTACTCTAGGGCCATGCAGAGAATCCTTGTCACCGGCGGGGCCGGATTCATCGGATGCAACTTTGTCCACTACATCATGGAGCACACCACGCAACATGTCACGGTCCTGGACAAACTCACTTATGCCGGGAACGTTGAATCCCTCTCAGGATTGCAGTCGGAGCGCTTCACGTTTATCAAGGGTGATATTTGCGACGCCGTGTTGGTTGACGAGCTCACGGAATCGGTTCATGCAGTGGTTCATTTCGCGGCAGAGTCCCACAATGACAATTCCCTGGAGGATCCCCGTCCCTTCCTGGAGACGAATCTTGCAGGGACCTTCACCTTGATCGAAGCTGCGCGACGGCACGGCAAACGCTTCCATCACATCTCCACGGACGAGGTCTATGGAGATCTGGCTTTGGATGATCCCCACCGGTTTACGGAAAATTCCGTCTACCGGCCAACGAGTCCTTACTCGGCAACCAAGGCGGGGTCGGACATGTTGGTGCGGGCGTGGGTGCGTTCATTCGGCCTGAAAGCAACCATCAGCAATTGCTCCAACAACTACGGCCCCTACCAGCACGTGGAGAAATTCATTCCACGGCAGATCACCAACATCCTGGACGGAAACCGCCCTCATCTCTATGGCAACGGGCGCAATGTTCGCGACTGGATCCATGTTCAGGACCATTCGTCGGCCGTGTTGGCCATTTTGGAGGGTGGCCGCCTGGGTGAAACTTACTTGATCGGCGCAGACGGCGAACGGTCCAACCGGGAGGTGGTGGAGATGCTGCTTTCGCTGGCCGGTCAGCCCCGTGATGCTTATGACCTGGTGACGGACAGGCCCGGACACGATCTCCGGTACGCCATCGATTCAAGCAAACTTCGAAGGGAGCTCGGGTGGTCGCCTCGATTCCCGGATTTCGAGGCCGGACTGGCTGACACGGTCCAGTGGTACAGGGACAACGAACACTGGTGGCGCCCGCAGAAGGCCGCCACGGAATCCAAATACGCGGGTCAAGGACACTGAAGCATGGAACCGGGACGGCCACTGCGGCTGAGGACCACCACCATTGCAGGCCTTCTGCTGCTTGATCTGCCGGTTCATGGTGATGAACGAGGCTGGTTCAAGGAAAACTGGCACCGGGCAAAGATGCTGGCTGCAGGCCTGCCGGACTTCGGGCCGGTACAGAACAACATTTCCTTCAATGCCGCACGTGGAACAGTGCGCGGCATCCACGCGGAGCCGTGGGACAAGTTTATTTCGCTGTCCTCGGGACGCATCTTCGGCGCCTGGGTGGACTTGCGTGAGGGCCCTGCGTTCGGAACGCTCTTTACGGCGGAGCTGACCCCGGGCGAGGCCGTCTTCGTTCCCCGCGGCGTGGGCAATGCGTTTCAGACGCTGGACGATGACACTGCCTATACCTACCTTGTCAACGACCATTGGAGCGTGGAGTCGCAAAAGAACTACACGTTCCTCAACCTTGCCGATGAGTCCGTAGCCGTCCCGTGGCCAATCCCTTTGGAGAGTTCCGTCATCTCCGCTCCGGACAGGAAACATCCACGGCTGAAGGACGTTGTACCCATGAGCGGGAAGCGAACCCTGGTCCTTGGCGCGGACGGACAGCTGGGATCCGCTCTCCGGAAGGCCTTCGCTGGTGACTCCACCGTGCATTTCCTCGGCCGTGAGCAGTTCGACATCACCCTTGAGGACTCTTACCGGGCGGTCACCTGGGGTGATTACGCGACAATCATTAATGCAGCGGCCTTCACGGCCGTAGATGCCGCCGAAACGCCGGAAGGCCGCGCAGCTGCCTGGAGCATCAACGCAACTGCCGTTTCCCGCTTGGCGCGTGCCGCCGTCGAGCATTCACTGACACTGGTCCATGTATCCAGTGACTACGTTTTCGACGGCACAGCAGAGGTCCACGTCGAAGATGAGGTGCCCACTCCCCTGGGAGTTTACGGTCAGAGCAAGGCCGCAGGTGATGCGGCGGTAGCGGCAGTGCCAAAGCACTACATCGTCAGGACAAGTTGGGTTGTGGGCGAGGGCAGAAACTTTGTTCGAACCATGGCATCGTTGGCGGCGAAAGGCGCCTCTCCGTCGGTAGTGGATGACCAGTGGGGGCGGTTGAGCTTCGCCCAGGACATCGCCGCGGGCATTCGTCACCTGCTTGAGAGTAAAGCCCTCTACGGGACGTATAACCTCAGCAGTGGCGGGACGCCGCAGTCATGGCACGAGGTAGCCTGCGATGTTTACCGCCTTCTGGGCACGGACCCTTCCTTGGTGCGGCCCGTCAGCACCACGGAATACGCGCAACCCAACACTGCCCCAAGGCCGCGCAGCAGCGTGCTGGACCTGTCACGAATCCGTGCTTCCGGCTTTGACCCCCCGCCGGCAACCCTGGGGATGGCCAGGTACCTCAAGGGCCTGGAGCTCTAGCGGAGCAGGACGAAACGTCCTAAAGTAGCCCTACGGCAGCCTCATGCAGGGGGCCGGGAGACAACTCAAATGAACATGTTGACACGGCGGCACAGGTCCGCCGCCGACGATCCAGGCAGTGCAGCAGCCTCGGATCGTCGGTCACATGGTGATGCCTTGAGTTGGAGCCGAGAATGCTGCTACCGAAAATCATGCCCGCTGGAGATCTCCTCCACAGCGCAGTCCCCCACCTTTACCGTCGGCGCGGTGTCAGCGTCCGAAAACTCCCCAGCCAGCGGAACCAAGGAGCGGCCCCATCCTTAGAGCTGGCCTCTGATGCGCCGTGGGTGAGTTTGGGAGGTGTTCCGGTCAAGCTGATGGATGCCGAGGGCGCCCTTCGGGAGATGTTGGATCGTGCCGGCTCCCCCGAGGCGCCACCCTTGGGTGTTTGCTCGGCCAATTTGGATCACATCAGGCATTTTGGAACCGGAAGCCGCTGGATTGGGACTTTGGACCAGCCTGCGCCTGTTGAATGGTTGACCTTGATCGACGGTGCGCCCCTGGCCACCGAGGCCCGGCGAATCACCTCCAAGACGTGGCCGCGGCTTGCCGGCAGCGACCTCATCCATCCCTTCCTGACTGGCGCAGCTGCCCGGGGATTGCGTGTCGGTTTCCTCGGCGGATCCGAGGAGACCCAGAAAATGATCGCCGGGAAGTTCGCAACAGAGCGGCCCGAGCTGACAGTGGTGGGATGGTGGGCCCCGGCGAGGTCCACGCTGGGAGATGCTGCTGCCTCCCGTCAACTCGCCGAGGAGATACGGGCCGCGGCACCGGAAGTCCTGGTGGTTGGCTTGGGCAAACCCCGCCAGGAACTGTGGATAGCGGAGTACGGGCACCTGACCGGAGCCAAGGTGCTGCTGGCTTTCGGCGCCGTGGTGGACTTCCTGGCCGGAAATGTCCGGCGCGCTCCCCAATGGGCAAGCTCGCATAGCCTCGAATGGGCGTGGCGTCTGATGCTTGAGCCGCGTCGATTGGCCCGGCGGTACCTGGTGGAGGGGCCGGAGGCGTACGTGAAGCTGCGGACGTCGAGCAGAAACGGGATTGAACAGCGCCTTCAGGAGCAATCCCCTGAATACGGTGTCCCGGAACCCGGGCCCAGCCGGGCTCCGGGGTCATTCGCCCCGGTCGCCGAGCGGGCCGACGTCGCGGTGGTGGTGGTCACCTACAACAACGCTGAGGACGTCGGGCCGCTGGTGGCAAGCCTGCGCAAGGAAGCCCACAACGTGTCCATCAAGGTGGTGGTGGCGGACAACTCCCCCGATGAGCGCACGCTGCTTGAACTGGCACATCACCCCGACATCACAGCGGTGCGAACGGGAGGAAACCTCGGCTATGCCGGCGGAATCAACGCCGCGATGGCGTTGGCAGGAGATGCGGGAAGTTACCTCATCCTTAACCCGGACCTGCGCGTGGAACCCGGGGCGGTGGCCGCCATGCTCAAACGGATGAACGCGCAGGGAGCCGGCGTGGTGGTACCGGTCCTGTTGGACGACGACGGAACCATTTATCCGTCCCTGCGCCGCGAGCCCGGCGTTCTGCGAGCGCTGGGTGATGCTGCTTTGGGTAGCTATGTGAAGGGCAGGCCGGGTTGGTTGTCTGAAATGGATTTTGATCCGGAGAGCTATGTGCACGGGCACCGGGTTGATTGGGCTACGGGGGCGGCACTTCTGATCAGTTCGGCCGCTGCGGAGGCGGTGGGTGCTTGGGATGAGCGGTTCTTTTTGTATTCGGAGGAGACGGATTATTGCCATCGGGTGAGGGATGCGGGTTTTTCCATCTGGTTTGAACCGGCTGCCCGGATGTGGCATGAACGTGGTGGGTCCGGGTCCTCTCCTGCGTTGGTTGCGCTGATGTCGGTCAACAGGGTGCGGTATGCAGATAAGTATCTTGGGCGCGGGCGGGCGTTGGCCTTCCGTGGTGTGGTGCTGGCTGCCGAAGTTGCGCGTTTGAACAAGGCCGGGCACCGGGATGCGGCGTTGGCGGTTCTTAGTCAGCGGCGCTGGGAGGCTCTCCCCCATGCGACTCGGACCGCTACGGCAGTCACGCCATGACGGTGTCCCATCCCTCCGGTGCAGTGATCATCCCGGCGCACAATGAGGCGGGTGTTATCGGCAGGACGCTGGAGGCGTTGAGGGAGGTTATTGATTGGGGCACAGTTGATGTTGTGGTGGCCTGTAACGGGTGCATGGATTCCACGGCGGCTATCGCGTCGCGGTGCCAGGGGGTTCGCGTCGTTGAAGTGTCCGAGGCCTCCAAGCCGGCGGCTTTGAACGCTGCGGATCTGGCGACGCACCGTTGGCCGCGCCTTTACCTGGATGCTGATATCGAGGTCAGTGCCCCTGCGCTTCGCGCTGTTTTTGTGGCTCTTGAAGGCGACGCTTTGTTGGCTGCACGTCCGGCTTACCGCTACGACACTGAGGGTGCTTCGGTGTTGGTGCGGGCGTATTACCGCGCCCGCACCCGAATACCGGGTAACTCCGGGGGCCTCTGGGGTGCAGGGGCTTATGCCTTGAGCTTTTCCGGGCACGAGAGGATGGGGACGTTTCCTGCCCTTACCGGTGATGACTACTATGTGGACCGGCTCTTTTCTGCCCAGGAGAAGGCCGTGCTGCCTACCGAGCCTGTGGTGGTCCGGACGCCCCGGACGTGTGCGGCGTTGTTGTCTGTTCTTAGGCGCACGTATCGGGGGAACGCGGAGCTTGATGGCGCATCGGGGGATTCTTCCACTGGGCGCACGGTCCGTGAGTTGCTTGCCTCCGTCCGGGGGCCGCTGAGTGCGTTCGATGCCGCCGTCTACGTCGTGTTCGCCGGTGCGGGCCGCCGTCGTCCGCTGTTCGGCCGCAAGGCCCGGCCTGGCTGGGAGCGGGACGAGAGTAGTCGGTAGTCAGAAGCCGCAGCTGCCCCCGCCTTCGATTTTGTAGAGGTGGACGGCGTTGCCGTCGGCGAAATTGTCGGTAAAGGTTCCCTCGACCATGGGGATGGTGCGGTTTTCGTCGATCACGACGGCGGTGCTGCCGCCGCATCTGACGGTGAAAGTCGCCGGTCCGCCGGTGCTTTTGTTCGCTCCAGCGAAGACGTAGACGTGGCCGTTGTGGAGTTTGGTGGCGAGGTCCACTGGTCCGGTGGCTGTTGTGGCGCCGTCAAGGAAGGGGGCGTTGAGGACGGGGGCGAGGTCTTTGATTTGCTTGTTTACCTTGGCAAGCGTGGGCACAATGTCCTTGCCACAGTCCCTGATGACGTGTTGGGTTACGCATGGGCCGCCGAAGTTGTGGTTGAAATAAATGATTCCCCGGGCGCCGTGGATGAGGCTGCTCCAGACTGCGGCCCGGAGCTCCGGGCCGGTGATGGTTGCGGTGTTGGGGACATCGCCTGAAGGATGGCCGTTCTCTACAAACGCCCAGACAGGAATGGCGGCGGATGGTTCCTGCAGTTTTCGCAGCCTGTCAATAGTCCAGCCGTAGTTGGCCGCCAGTCTGCATTCCTCACGCGTCAGGTCCCTCGCATAACCGACAATGGCACCTCCTTCGCCTTTGCCGCAGATGTTGGGATCGGTGAACCAATAGTTATCAGCGGAGACTACATCCTGGATTCCCCTGATGAATCCGTGCGCTTCCTCGTCGGATTCCCAGAAGGTGACGCCCTTGCCGTAGTTCGAGTAGAGCAATACGTTCTGTGGCGCAGTGGCCCGGCGTTCCTTCTGGATCGTGTAACCGCAAGGTGTGCCTTCGGGGAAACACGGTGCCCCATCCCCGGGGTATCTGCCCGCCCATCGGGCATCCCCCGGACCTGCCCACATGTCCACTTCGTCGCTCAGGACGTAGCCTGCGGCAGCTTGATGCTGAAAAGTTGGCAGCGCGTACATTCCGGAGTCCTTGATCAACTGGACGTCGGAGTTTCCTGTCAGTTCAACGTACGTATTTACGCCGGCTGCCGAGTCCATTGCTGTGTTGCCCTTGTCCAGGACGCTTTCAAGCCACACCCCGATGGGGAAGAATGATGGGTCGGTGGGCAGGCTGTTGGTGAATTTTGCGTAGTAGTCCGGGCCTCCGTCCACGTCGCGCAGGACCGGTGAGGTTTCGGGCGCGGTTTCCCGGCTGAGGGAGCCGCCGGGAGCCGTTGATACTGAGGGTATTGGTGCGCGGCTTGAGCCGACGGCGGCTACCAGGCTGATGGCTGCTATTGCGAGCGCGGAACCGGCCCAGAGGCCAACTGTTTTGCCCTTCATTGTTTACTCCCCGGGTTTTGGTCTAAAGCCGTGCTGCAACGATTCGGGCGCTTTTTGTGACGTCGAATTTTTCTTCCAAAGCTTTGCGCGCCCGCTGTCCGGTGGCCGTGGAGTGCGAGGGGTTGTGCAGGTGGTGAAGTATCGCTTTTGCGAGGGATGAAGGGTTGCCGGGATCGACCAAGGTGCCGGAGTGTCCGGTGGTTATCAGGTCCGGGACGCCCCCGGCTGATGTGGCAACGACGGGAACCTCCATGGCCATGGCTTCCATGATGGCCACGCCCAGTGGTTCCTGGTGACTGGCCAGGGTGAAGATGTGCGCTTTTTCCAGTTCTTCCTTGATCCTGTCCTCGGGGACGGCGCCAAGGAGCCTTACCTTCTGTGTGAGATCGAGTTCCCTGATGAAGTTCTCCAGTGTTGCCCTGTAGCCCTTTCCTCCGGCGTCGTCCTCTCCTGCGATGGTCAACTGGACCTCTATCCCGGTCTCTGAGATGAGACGGACCGCAGTGAGGAGTTCCTTGTGGCCTTTGCTTGGGTTGAGCCGCGCGCAGCAGAACAACCGTGCAGGTCCCGCACCACCCCAAGGGACATAAGGTGTGGCGCGTGTGAAGTCGGAGAGTTCCACCCCCATGGGGGCGACACTGACGTCCGTAGGCATGAAGCCGTCGAGTTGTGGCAGGGTTTCGGCCAGTAGCCGTTCAGTGATGACGACGGAGAATTTGGCGTTGAGCCATTTCTGTTGCTGGTTTGGACCGTAGTCACTGAGGGGGCCGTGGAGCGTCAGGCTGTAGGTGATGCCTGAGAGCATATGGGCGAAGAGGGCTGCCTGGGCAGCCTGGGCGCAGGAATGGACGTGGATGTGTGACCATCCTCTGGTTCGTGCGTGCCGGGCGAGGGCGGCTCCTGCCCAGAAAAGTCCTGCCGTTCGAAGTACGTCGCGGGGTCGCACCATGTCAGTGGTAGGGCGTGGCAGCAGGCCGGACGCAGCTGCAAGCGTGCCGGGGTGCCGGAGTCCGGGAAGTGCCGTGGTGGCCGTGCTGCGGATTTCCGCCAGGCCCGGTGGGACGAGGTAATGGATTTCCGGCAGTCGGTCCTGGGCCCATGGTGGTATGGTCCCGGGTTGCTTTGGCCGCCGGGTCGAAACCGGTTCCGGCTGGTAGCCGAGTTCGGTCAGTGCTTTTAGTTCACGCCAGAAGAAGCTGTGCGTTTGACCTGGGAATTCCGGTACCAGGTAGCCAAATCTGGTCATTGCTGCATCTTCCCCGACCATTAGCGGCTGTTGGTTGGCTGAGCAGTTGGTGTTGTGGTGGTTTCCTTGCTTTCCTGGTGGCGTAGTTGAGGGCGGATTGCCACAAGGGGCTCCGAAGGGGGCAGGGCGTCGTTCCCGACGGCCAGGCCTTTGCCCGGCAGTAACAGTGTCGGGTTGCCTTCGGACGTCGTGGGCAAGCTCCGTTTGCTGGAACCGTCCTTCGTTTTCCTTTCCCGGTTCCTGGAAGTCTCGACCGCGCGCGCCAGCGAGACCGCTCCAAGGGTGAGCACGAGACCGGCAACCACCACCACTATGACGGACCGTAGCCTGCTGGAGAACTGTTCCGTGGCCTTCTCGGGCGGGGCCACGGCAAGAGCGGTGAACAGGTATCTGTCGGAGGCACCGTTGATCGTTTGAATGGTCCGAAGGTCCTGCTCCAGGCGCTCCCCCAGGGTTTTGGCGGTGCTGATCGCCAGTGCCTTGTCATCTGATATTCCGGAGATGTCGATGAGGAAGGCGTCCGAGGGGCGCTCCACTTTATAGTCCGTGCTTAGCCCTTGTTCTGCCAGGAAATCGCCCGTGGCAACATCGTTCAAACGAGTCACAGCCACCTGGGCAACGAGAGATGTATCGGCAGAGCGCAGGTACGGATTGTCAGTGTTGAGCAAGCCCAAGGCAGGGTCTTTCTCAATTTGCTCCGATGTTGGTACCTGGGGGGCAACTATGGCATAGGTGGTTCGGGCCTCATAGGTTCGCGGGGCGTAGGAAAACATATAAACCGCCGCCACCGCCGTCAGCAATAGGACCGGGAGTACGAAGACCTTGTATCGCCACAGGGTTTTGATTACGGCTACGGGGTCCATGATCCCTCCTTGGGGAATAGTTCCTTCGTGTTGTGCGGCGGCCGGGTTCGGCCCTCCGTTGCGGCAGGATCGTTTTGTAGCTCGAGTTCCCGCCGGACCATGTTCCACGTTCCTCCGGACAGTCCGACGATGAAGGGATAAGCGAGGGCGAACACCGGGAAGGACATGGAGTCGAAAGTCAGGGAGCAAATGGCGGCAACGATTCCGCCGGCGGCGACGGCTCCCGCCAGGCAACGCAACGCGGGAAGCGTGGAGGCGCGGGCGGCGAGGAGGGCGGACAAGCCCGGGAACGTCAGGTAAGCGATCAAACCCACCAGTCCCACCAGGCCAATAGTGACCGCCGCGTTCAGATACTGGTTGTCAAGGATGTGTATTGCATTGCTCGGCATGTAGTTGCCCGGGCCGACGCCGAAGAACGGGTGCTCTTCCACCATTGCCGCCACCCGGGGGTAGTTGTTGGTCCGCGTTGAAATCGAAGGATCGCTTTCGCCGGCGGACAACGATGCGCCCAGCGTGCCAACCAGGCCGGGTACGCCAACGAACAATATGGCGACGATCACGGGGGCTGCAATGAAAGCCCACCTCCGGGCAACCCGGGGCAAGAAAGGCAGGAAAACAGCCATTCCCGCCAGCAGGCCCAAGATTCCTGAGCGCGAGACTGTTGAGGCGATAGCGAAGACCAGTAACGCTGTGATGGTCCAATGCACCCATTTCCTGCCCTTTGGGTCGTACAGGCTCCGCCATATGGAGAGCGGAAGAAGCATCGCGCAGATAACGGCCATCTCGATTGAATGAAAGGTACTTCCTGATACGCGCATCAATGACCCGCGTATCTGAAAGGTTGTGTTTCCTCCGTTGTTCGTAAACCCCGGCATCGCCATTTGCAGCAATTGCATAGGATCAACGCGGAAGAAGAATTGAACGGCCGCCACGAAACAGCAGAATGCGGCGCCAGCCAACAGTGCCCGCGTCAAGGCCATGGCTGCGTTCAGCGTCTTCACCGCCTCTGCGGTGACGAGTATGATTCCTGCACTGGCCAGCAGGAGAATCAGCCACCTGTCGGCTGCTGCCCGTGCGGGGCTTTCGCTTCCCCCGGTGTAGCCGGAGTACATTGCCGCATAGGAAGCGCATGTTCCCACCCAGAGGAGAACCAAACCCATGCGGCCGGGGTGCCGGGTATCCAGGGGGTTGGTCAGGCCAAAGAGGACCGAGCACAGCCAGACGGCCAACAGCAACAGCGCGATGATGAGCGGTAACGTCCCTACAGCTCCCAGTGGCTTCAGCACCATGTTGGAGGGGAAAAAGAAGATGGCGAAAGCGGCGAACTTCAACAGCAAGGGTACGTGTGCACGGGCCGATGGTCCGCCGATGTTGAGCTCGTCCAGCCCGATGGGAGGTACCGGTGTCTGGACGCTCGGGTGATTCCTCGAAATCTTCATGACAGCCCCGGACTTCCTGGTTCCCGGGCGCAGACTGATTCAAGCACCGTGGCAAAGTTCTCCCGCGATACTGACCAGTCCAGTCGCCGCCGCTGCGCTATGGCCGCCGCGCGTGCGGAAATATTGGGGGCCTCAACAGCTTGTGCCAGTGCTTCCGCCAGCCTGCGGGGGGTGGCCGGTGCCCACATGACGTCGGGATCCCTCATTACCTGCGCCGCGAAGGCCGATTCATTAAGCACAGGAACGTTCCCTGCGGCCAGAAGCTCTTCCGGGACGAGGGAAATATTGGTGAATGAGATGGCAAGTCCTGCAATGGTGCGGTTGTAGAGCTCATTCAATTCAGCAGGGCTTAGATTGCCATGGTTGATCACAGGGATGGACCACCCGGTGATCCTGTCCCCATAGACGTGTATTTCCTGCTCCGGATGCATTGAGTGGAACTGCTCCAACGCCAGCTTGGCAAGGAGGTACCCGCGGCGGTCCACAGCACGCTTCGCGTAATGGACCACCCCCTGACGGGGCGGCTGACTGCCTTTCCCATCCAGCAGCCGATAGGTAGCGGTGTCACAGGCGAAGGGCACCGTCGCGGCGGGCACCTGAGCTATTTCAGCCTTCATCACCGCTGTGATCATCTCTCCGAGGGCGATGTTGGTGAACCCCAGCCGATAGCTGTTCTCTGCGAGCCAATACAACGTGCCCCGGGGATAGAAGTAGGGCTCGTAGTCCTGGATGAAGTAAAAGCTGTGGATGTCCCGGCCGCGTCGGTTCGCGGTCGCGTAGGCGGTTGGCCACGAGCTGGCGACCACCGCGTCCATACCTTCGAAACCTTCGGCAACACTTCTGATGTGCGCATCGACGTCCGGCCAGTATTGCCGGATCACAGGTGCGTGGCGGGAAACGTCGTCGCTGTTTCGATCGTAGAGAAACAGCGTGCATCGGTGCCCACGCTCGGCCATGCCCTGGACCATGCGAAAAAAGGTGGTGTGTCCGCCTGAGCCGGGTCCCGGAGGCGTGCAGACCCAACCGACCTCAAGGGGGCCTGTTCTGGGACGTGGGCTGTCCACAGAGCTTGGCACCTCCGCATCCATAATGTCTTCGGGCCGAAGGGGCAGCGTGGGCTCAGCCCACGCGAGGTTTTCCAGCGCTTTGACGGCCGTCTTCTGCAGCACTTTCGTGGTGACCGCACGCCAGCCATGCTGCCTGGCCTGGGTAAGGACATGCCCGGCAATGCTTCTCACTGGACCTCCCCCCGTTCCGGGCCAAGGGACGAGTCCAGGAACGACCTAAGTGCCCGCCTGCGCACTTCCAGGGGGATCCCGGCCTTCGCGGAGAGCATCACCACATTCTTGTCATGGGGTGCCTCACTGAGGAGAAGTTGGATTTCCGCCTCGCTCAGGGGAACTTCGGCGGTGTGGACAATGCCACGCATCTCCCGGACGGTTGGGACCATGCCAGCGACGACTTCGTCTACGTAGAGGCCGTACAGCATCATTTCGGAAAAATGCAGATGCGCTCCAATCGCGGTGGACCAGTGCCGGCCCGTGACGTTTTGGATGTGCTGGAGCATGGTTCTCACCGAAGGTGGCTCCCACAGGCACGGCCAGCAGACGTAGTCCGCCAGCTCGCATGTGGGAGGAGGATCAAGACCAAGGAGCCGGCGTGCAGTAACGTGCCACAGCCTGTGCCTTGGAAGGGTGTCGTCAACGGCATCAGGGGCGCGATAAAGAGCAATACGGCCGTTCTTACGGAACGTATCGAGGCTTGTCTGTCGTATGAGGATGCTGTCCGAGTCCAGGAGCAGCGCCCCGTCAACATCGAGCCGCGAGACGACGGCCAGTTTGATGATCTGTTGGGCGATCCAGCCGCGGATCGGCGGCCACGGGTGCGCCGCATTAATCCACACGTTCAATCCCGGGGCTTTGACAAAAGAACGGGGAAGAAATTCCCGGGCAACGTGCACTTCTGTCCTGGGCCCGCGGAGGCCGGAGAAGGCGGGGAAGTCCTGATCCGGCACGATGATGTGGTGTACGACGTCTGGCTCAGTCATCTCGAGCACAGACCGGTTGAGGTCCGAGCACAACTCACGGTCGGGCAAATAGCTCGGGGTGACAACAGCCAGTGTGCCGCCCGGCAGGAGGCCCTCACTGCTGATTGGCGGGTTCGGCATCATGGCTGACCCTTCATGGCATGCGTGCTCCTGGGGAGGGATTGGCCCTGACCAAGCAGTCCCCGCACTGTCCCCAGCAGTACTTTCCCTTGCCGGAACGTCAGCAGCACATAGATGGCCCCACCCAAGCAGCCTCCCAGCAGGAGTGCCATCCAAGGTTCCGCGATGCCCATCGTGGCGAGCCGGGCCGAAAATCCCGCCACCACGGCTGCCGCAAGGGGGGCGATACTTCCACGGACCAACTCCCAGGCGCGGACGCCCAGCACAGATGTGAGAACCATCAGGTACAAAGGTATGACGATCAGGCAGGCGACAGCGGCGTGGGCTACTCCGGCACCGGCAATCCCCCACCACTGGATCCCGAAATACAATGCGGGCGTAAGGGCCACAAGCCAGGCAACCTGGACCCAGAAAAGCCACACAGTCTTCCCGGCCCCCACGCTCAGGTCGGCAAAGAGTTCCACAAGGATCCTTGTGGCCCCAAAAACACCAAGGGTGGCCAGCGCGGTGCCCGCCGGTGCCCAGGCCTGTCCGTACGCCGTGACAATCAGCGGCTGCGCAAGTGCAACAACCATCGCCGAAATCGGGAACGCACAGTAAGAAACACCAGCCACGAACCGCCCCGCCAACTCACCAAGGGTGCCCTCAGCGAAGAGCCTGCCGAAAGTGGGCACCGCGGTGGCCCGGATGACAGCCGTGATCACCGAGCTGGGAAGTCCGGCCAAATTGAAGGCGAGCAGGTAAAGACCCAGGGCGGCTGGGTCCAGCATCCGGCCAATCAGAAGGTAGTCCATGTTGAGGGTGACAAACACCACCAGGTTTGCCATAGCCAACGGCATGCCCAAGCGCAGGACCTCCGCGGCCACCGCGCGGTCAAAGCCGGGTGCGTACCTCCTGGGTGTAATGATCCAATACCCAACCATGGCGAAAAGCTGGCCGCCCACCCTGGACCAAGCCAGCGCCATCGCACCCCACCCGTCCAGCGCCATGGGAACAACAAGCACCAGCACCACCACTACACTTCCAACGTCAACCACAACCCGCGGCTTCTGCAGGAACTCACGCCAAACCATGGTGGAGGGAACAGCGCCAACACCCTGAAGCAGGATGGTCAAAGAGAGCACCTGGATCACAGGGGTGGCAGCGGGGTCATCAAAGGCCGCAGCCAAGGCCGGAGCCAAGGCCATGGCTCCGGCAGTCATCACTGCGCTGGTGACCAAAGAGATGGAGAAAACAGTAGGGGCGATCCTGTCCGGATCCCCATTACCCCTGGCCAACGCGGCTGTGGCGCCCAACTCAGCCATGTTCGTAGCGATCGTTTGCACCACGATAGCCACGGCGAGCGCGCCGAAGTGTTCGGGCGCAATTATCCGGGCCACGATGATGGTGGTGGCAAACTGGACGATCCTGCCCAGGGCCATATTCACCCCGCCCCAGAGCGTGGCGCTCGCGGACCGTGCGCCCAGAGAACGGTCAACGCCGCTGGTCGTCGTCATGAGATGCCCGTCATGGCCCACAAACGCCAGCGGACCCGGTCAAGCTGGCTCCGAACATACTCGGCAGCGGACTGTGCAGGGCCGGGCCTGCCGCCACGGGAAACCCGGTTGATCCTGGCCTGCAGCGAGTTTGCCCTGTGGACGTTCCCTGGCACATCCTGCAGGCACTCAATGAACTTGCGAAGCTCAATGGCCGTCTCCACCGATCCGCCCCGTATGACCTCCCTTGCCCCCAGATGCCAGGCCTCCCTGCTGAGCGCACCTTCGGCCCTTCGCAACTGGCGTACCCGCTGCTTGGGGGCGATCGGAAACCGGGCGTCTTCAAGAACCCGGAAAGCTTCCAGACGATGGCGAAGGTCCACGGCTGCAGCAGCGAACTCCGTCTGGTGCATGTTGTTCCCATGAACCCTGTAGAAAGCCTGCACAGGCCCGTTGATTCGCCCGACATCCCAGGAACCTGCCGCCCGCAACCAATACTCCAGGTCTCCCGAGTGCGGCAGCGACGCACTGTAGGCGCCAATGCCCAGTACCGTCTCGGTCCGCATCACCACCTCGGGCGAAAGGATGAAGTTCCGTCCCCTGGCACACGCCAGCCTGATCCACCGGCTGCCCTCCCACACTGTCCACGTAACACGTCCGTGCGCGTGGACAGGGACGGGTTGATCCACGAAGTCTTTAGGCAATCCGTAAACCATCCCCACCCTGGGGTTCGCCTCCATCAAAGCCACAGCCCGCCCCAACGCCCCGGGCGCAAGCACATCATCGGCCGAGAGCAACGTCACGTAACGGCCCCCGGCCCTGGAAAGCCCGTCATTGTAGGTGGCAATGTGCCCCTGGTTCTGCTCGTGATGAACCACTGAGATCCTCGGATCCGCCGCAGCCAGCTTCCACGCGATGGCAGCACTGCCGTCGGTCGAGGCGTCATCAACCACGATCACGTCAACGTCCACATTCTCCTGGGACAACGCACTGCTGACGGCATCCTTCAAGAACCGGCCGTAGTTGTAGCAGGGAATGACCACCGTGACGCCCGGCCGGTTCAGCAAGGGCCTTGGCCGCATCAGTTTCACTGGGCACCCTCCAACGCCGGGCTGTTTCCCCGCCGGATCACCCTGGCCGGCACACCGGCCCAGGTCTCATCCTCAGGAACATCAGCAAGGACAGCAGCTCCCATGCCAATGGTCGCTTTTGCACCGATGCGCAGGCGCTCGCGGATGCTGGCATTCATGCCCAGGTACGCGGCCCTGCCGACGTGGACGTTTCCGCCCAGGGACACCCCGGAGGCCAAGGTGGCGTAGTCGCCGATCAGGTCATCGTGGGTGAACGTGACCCCGGGCATGGCAACCACATG
Source organism: Paenarthrobacter aurescens (assembly GCF_041549525.1). Taxonomy (NCBI): domain Bacteria; kingdom Bacillati; phylum Actinomycetota; class Actinomycetes; order Micrococcales; family Micrococcaceae; genus Paenarthrobacter; species Paenarthrobacter aurescens. The sequence goes on along the minus strand of NZ_CP157456.1, from coordinate 2,170,120 downwards.
CTCGCCGATGGTCACGGACGCTGTCATGCTCACATGGGCGAGGATGATGCTGCCGCGGCCAATCACGCAGCCCTCGGGAACGTACACCGAGGGATCGATCGCGGTGGCGTAGCGGTCTTCAGCAAGGCCCAGTGCGCGTAGCCTCATCACCACGCTTTCCCGGCCGGACCCGGATCCGATGCAGATCAACAGCAAAGCATGGGGGTAATTCATGGCCTCACGGATGGGACCGAGCACGTGGGCCCCGTCCACCACACGGCCGAGCTTGTCTTCGTCGTCGTCGAGGATCCCTACGACGTCGAAGGGCCCGCTGCCGCGGACCATGGCAAGGACCTCCCGGGCCAGGCCGCTTGCAGCAATGAGGAGTAGCTCGCTCATGACTGTCCCGCGGCGTGCAGCACGGAGTCGATGACCCGGTCCTGGTCCTGCTGGGTTAGCTCGTGGTAGAGCGGGAGGATCAGGGTGTGATCGGTCAACCATTCAGTGACGCCCAACTCAGCGGTACCTGAGTCCGCGTCGGCGTAGGCAGGCTGCCGGTGGGCGGCCATGATCCCGCGACGGGCAGAGATACCGTCCGAAGCCAGGTGTTTCATGAGATTTTCACGTCCCAGGGGGAAAGCCGGGCCCACTTCCAGCCAGCACGACTGGAAGTTGGTGGTGCCGTACTCCGGATCGCCCACCAACCGCAGGCCCTCAACACCGGCAAAGGCCCTCGCGTACCTCGCGGCGAGCTCGCGCCTGCGGCGCACAACTGTTTCGAGGCGGCGCAGCTGGATAATTCCGACGGCGGCCTGAAGATCGGTCATGCGGTAGTTGAACCCTGTTTCGAGGTACTGCTCCGAGGGGGCGAGCAGGCTGGCGTGCCTTTCAGCTGCTGAAACGCTCATGGCGTGCTCGCGGAGCCGCCGTGCCCTCTCACCCAGGTCCTGCCGCGCAGTGGTGAGCATGCCACCCTCGCCGGTGGTGAGGACTTTGCGCGGGTGGAAGGACCACGCTGCCAGCTCTGCGTTGGCTCCTACCGGTTGACCGCGGTAGGTGGATCCGATGGCGCACGCTGCGTCTTCGACCACCACGATCCCAAGGGGATCGCACAATGCCCGGATGGATTCGAAGTCAACAGGGACCCCTCCTTGGTCCACGGCTATGACCGCACGGGTGGCGGGCGTCAGGGCCGCCTTGATCGTGGGGGCGGTGACGCACCCTGTATGGAGATCGACGTCGGCGAAAACCGGCCGCGCCCCCACGTAGGTGGCTGCGTTTGCGGTAGCAATGAAGGAGAAGGACGGGACTACGACGTCATCTCCGGCTTCAACGCCGGCTACAACCAGCGCCAGATGCAGCGCCGAGGTGCAGCTCGATGTTGCCACGGCGAATCCAGCATGCTGGCCGCTCGCAAAGGCCTCTTCGAATTCCCGGACTTTGGGCCCTTGTGCAACCCAACCGGAGGCGATCACCTCAGCAAGGGCTTGTGCCTCTTCTTCACCAAGCCAAGGCTTCATGACATCTATACGGTCCAGGCCGGTATCTGAGACAGTCATCGCGCACCCACTGTTGGAGCTGCCGGGCTGCTGACCAATCGGGCCGCAGCGACCTCTTCACGGAGCGGACGCCACCAGGACACAAGCGAGCGCAAGCCGTCCTCCAAAGTCACCGATGCTTCAAAGCCCAGATCTTTTCCTGCAGCGGTGACATCTGCAAGGCGCCTGGCTACTCCGTTGACGGCCCGTTCCGGGCCATGTTCGAGATGGAGCGGAGAGTCCATGACCTTGAGCAGTGTTTGAGCAAGCTCAGCCAGGCTGGTTTCGGTACCACTTGCGACGTTATAGACGCCTTCACGGACGTTGCTTACGGCCGCAAGGACATTTGCCCTTGCTACGTCCGCAGTATGGATAAAGTCCATGGTTTGCTCTCCACTGCCAAAAATCAGCGGAGGTTGACCATCATCTATTCGCTCCATCCAACGGACCAGTACTTCGGTGTAGAGACCGTGGACGTCCATGCGGGGTCCGTATACGTTGAAGTACCTCAGCAGCACATAGTCCAGTCCGGACATTGCGCGGAAGCTCCTCGCCATGCCTTCGTTGAAGGACTTTGCCGCGCCGTAGAAGGTGTCATTGTTGTGGTGGTGGTGGCTTTCCTTGGTGGGGAATTCCTCGGCCATGCCGTAAACAGAGGCGCTGGATGCAGAGATGAGCCGTTCCACCTTGTGCGCCGCCGCGGCCTCGTAAACATTGAAGGTCCCATCCACCAGCACTTCCAGGGCCAGCCGCGGTTCCTCGGCACATTGGGTGATGCGGATGGCTGCCTGATGAAAGACGAGGTCCTTGCCGTGGGTGAGGTCGTGGACGAGATCGCGGTTGCGGAGGTCGCCTTCGATCAGTTGCACCCTGCCGGTGGCCAGTGCCTCTTCAAGGTTTGACCGTCTTCCCCTCACGAGGTTGTCCAGCACGTCAACGTGCGCCGCACCGGCGTCGAGCAGTTGGTCAACCAGGGTGGAGCCGATGGTCCCTGCGCCACCGGTGACCAGGACACGTGCCCCTGATAGCTTTTTCACCGTGCAACCTGGAGTGAGACTTCATTGCCGGCAACAATGGTGGACTGTCCATCTGAACCCAGGCTTTGGGTGACGGCCTCGAGCACGGACAGGACGCGAAGCCCGGATTCTCCACTGGTCCTTGGTGTTGTGCGGTTCCGGATGGAGGAAGCAAGTTCACACACCACCTGGCCCAGGGGCTCGCGTTCCTGCAAAGCCGGGGACCAGGTGTCTCCCAGCCGGTAGGAGATGGCTGAGGTGCGCTTGTCCGCGGCAGACTTGGGCTGATGTTCAAGACTGACGCCGCGGTCATAGACGCTCAAGCGCTGCTGGGGATTGAGGTCGTCCCACACCAGGGTCCTCTTTGACCCTCCGATGATCATCTGCCGGATTTTGGTTGGGCTGAGCCAATTGACGTGAATGTGCACCATGGCATCGTTTGGAAGACCGAAGGTAAGGTGTCCCACGCAGTCCCTGCCGGTTCCCAGGGGATCCGCTCCGTGGGCTGAGATCTCCGTTGGATGCAGGCCGCCTGGCAGGACAAAGTCCAGGATGGACAGATCGTGCGGGGCCAGGTCCCAGAAGACGTTCACATCCGGTTGGACGAGACCGAGGTTGATGCGCACGGAGTCCACATACAAAATGTCGCCCAACGCTCCGCTGGCCACCAGTTCCTGGATTTTCAGTACCGCTGGAGTAAAGCAGTAGGTGTGATCTGCCATAAGGACCAATCCCCGGCTCTTAGCTTCTTCCACCATCTCCAGGCCCTTGGCGCGGCTGTCAGCCAACGGTTTCTCCACCAGCACATGTTTGCCGGCACGCAGGGCCGTCATCACTACCCCATGGTGGGTGTGGGCCGGAGTCGCTACTGCTATGGCGTCCAGGTTGTAGTCATCCAACAGCTCGTCCAAGGACTCGACGACGGCCACCCCGCCAACGGTCTCCGCGAGCTTCATGCCCCGGTCGACGTCCAGGTCGCAGATGGCAACGAGATCCCAGTCCGGGCTGGCTTTGAGGTTACGGGCCAGGTTAGGGCCCCAGTACCCTGCTCCCACCACAGCAATGCGGAGCCGGGGCCGTGATCCGTGGCCGTTCAGTTGTCCTGTTGGAATGGTTCGTATGGTCATTTCCCACTCTGCTTCTGTGTTGACAGTGCGATTAGCTTGTTTTGCTGCGGCCCTTGCCTAGTAGGCTCCGGTTGGTCGGATCATTGCCCTGAAAGTGCGCCACATGATCATCAGGTCTCCCGCTATGGACCAGTTCTCCACGTAGTAGAGGTCCAGCCGAACCGCCTCGTCCCAAGGCAGGTCGGATCGGCCATTGATCTGCCACAGTCCAGTGATGCCGGGTTTGATGAGCAGGCGTCGGTGCGTGTGGCGTTCATATCCGCTCACTTCCCTGGCCAGGGGCGGCCTCGGCCCCACCAGGCTCATGTTGCCTGCCAGAACGTTCCAGAACTGGGGCAGTTCATCCAGCGAGTATTTACGCATCCACCGGCCGCACCGGGTGATGCGGGGATCCCCGCGGATCTTGAACAGAACGCCCGCGCCCTCATCCTGGGTATTGAGTTCTTCGAGCCGGGATTCTGCGTCCGCCACCATGGAACGGAACTTCAGCATGTGGAACGTGGTGCCCCGCTTGCCAACCCGTTCCTGACGGAAAAGAACCGGTCCCGGGCTGTCGTAGTGGACAATGGCGGCCAGGATCAGCAGCAGCGGTGACAGGATCAGCAATGCTGCGGCAGAGACGGTGATATCCATCAACCGCTTAAGCGTGTGCTTACCCCCTGAGTAGTGCGGGATGTCCACGTGCATCAAAGGCAGCCCCTCCACCGGCCGCCAATGGATCCGCGGACCGGCAACATTGGTCAAGGCTGCGGCAAGGACGAGTTCGGCTGCGTTCTCCTCCAGCCGCCATCCGAGCTCCTGGATGAACTGATTTCCACCCGGTACCGGGCCGGCCACAATAACTGCATTGGCCCCGGTGTGCCGGACGGTGTCGGCAATGCCGTAGATCGAGGACAGAACAGGAACGCGGAGGTGGTCCACTTTCAACACGGCGCCACGCCGGGCGCCCGGGAGGCAGGCTCCAACGATGTCGTAGGCGGCACCGGATTTCCTGTTGATCTGTTTGATGACGTACCGGACGTCTTGGGGTTCGCCTACAACCAGAGCGCGGGAGAGGCAGCGGCCGCGGGACTTTTCGTGGCTCAACCACCGGCGGAAACCCCATCTGCTGCCGGTGAGTGACACCAGCCCGAGGGGCAACGAAACAAGGACGAAGGAGCTCACCGCATCAAGGCGAAAGACCACAGCCACGATGCCCAGGAAGCCGAAGACGCGGAAACTGGCAGACAGGACACGCTTGTATTCCTCAGGCCCCACACCAAGGACTTTGGGGTCCCGGGTCCGGTAGACCTCCAGGGATCCCATCCAGAGGAGTCCAAGGATCAGTCCCATCATCAGGTTGCGGGTGAAACCGGGGCTTTCCATTGGAAATGACAGCCCGTCAGTGGTGACAAGAATGCCGGCAAAAACCGCGGCGGAAACCAATACGGTGTCCGTCATGCGCAGGCTGTTGGTCAACGAATGGGTCCAGTCGGTGCGAGCCCTGCGGGCAATCGCGCTCCGGGGTGCCCTGCGGGTGACTGGCGGCACAAAATCCAGGGTGACCTCGGATCGTGGTGCCGCCAGTCCCGCCTTTTCGGTCCGTTGTGCAGCAACGGACCTGTCAATCCAGGGAGACGCCGGCGGATTGACGTCGACGATGGCAGTTTTTGCGGGAAAGATTGAATGCGCCAGGGCATGGTCCGCACCTCGGGGTGCCGCTACCTTGCCCATACGCAAGACTGGAACTTTCACCATGTCAGCCTTCTTTGCAGACCTGCCATTGCCTACTCATCAGTGAAGCGGCGGGCGCAGTGATGGCGCACCAGTAGTCGGTACTCAAGTTTGCGCAGGGATACCCATGGCACCTACGTGCAAGTACCTAGCCGGCGATGGTTGGACTACGTGCTTGAGGGCCAGTCAGTGAGGCTATTTTCGGCAAAAACCCGGGCCGGATCCGGCCTTAGGGGTTCCGTGACGGAGCACAAAAAACCGGCCACCCAATGGGTGGCCGGTTCAGCGGGTGTTTAGTCCTCCACGATCTCCAGATCTTCGTCAAGGGAGTCCTCGTCTTCTTCATCCTCGTCATCAAAGACCTGCAGCGGAGTAACCTCGGAGTAGGCCTCGTAGAGTGCATCTTCATAGACTTCGAAGGCATCGGCAATGGCGAAAAATGCCGCCTCGACGTTGGGGTCACCTTCACCCCGCCGGGCCGATGCGGCAGCCAGATGTTCTTCCAGGGCGGCGGTCAGTGATTGAAGCGCGACACGCGGATCGATGCTCATGACTTCACGTTAGCCGGAAAAAGACGAAAATGGAGAGGGATGAGAGAACAATTTCCGGGCAGCTCCGTTGAGCGCCAAAGAGACTACGCACGTCAGTACGAATACCTCGTTCTGACGGTGGGACCTGACGATTCGCTGCCCGAAGCCCGGCGCCGCCTCGCCGAACATTCCGAGTACGGCAAGTGGGAACTCGAACGCAGTGTGCTTTACCTGGGCGGCGGACGGCGCTTCTGGTTGCGCCGGAAGGTCTATTCCGTCCAGCGCACCGTCTGAACCCGGCTGCGTCACCTGGGCGGTTGCTGCAGCTGGTCCTCCAGAGGGCCCAACCACGCATTTGCCACAGTGTTATGGGCGGATTCATCATTTGAGGGATGGAAGATTCCGGCCAGGACATCCCTGTATAGTCTCTCCATTTCAGAGCCGCGGAAGTAACTGGAGCCGCCCGTGACGCGGATCGCCAGGTCCACCACGTGCCGTGCGCTCTCCGTAGCCCGGGACTTCAGTCCCACCAGCTTGGGGAACCACTGGGCGCCATGATCCACCAAGTTGTCCACGTCCCTGGCCAGAGACGAAATTTGAGGCGCAATTCCGTCCATGGCCAAGGCGGCGTCTGCCACCTTCCATCGGATATCCGGGTCCTGGGCATACGAACGGCCACCGTGCTTGGCAGAAACCCTGCGCTTGACGTTTGCCACCCCGAGGGTGAAGGCACGCTCGGCAACGCCGGTATAAACAGCGGCGAGCAGTGTCTCAAAACAAGCGAATATTGCGAAGAACAGCAGGTCTTTTCCGGGTCCCACAGGCAGCTTGCGGAAGATCCGTTCAGGCGGAATCAGAGCACCATGGAGGAGAGTGGTGTTGGAGGCACTGGCACGCATGCCCAGGGTGTCCCAGTCACTGAGTGTTTCGTGGCCCGGCTCATCGCGTCTTAGAAAACCAAAGACCAGCTCGCCGGCACCGTCCCTGGCATCGGCATCCTTCCCGAACGTCCCCAGCCGCGTCCAACCCTTGGAGAGGCTGGTGAAGATCTTCCGGCCCGTAAAGCGGTAGCTGCCGTCGGGCAGCGGTTCGGCAACCGTGCCGGAATCGAACAGCATGGAATCGTTGCCTGCCTCGGAAATACCGAAAGCAAAAATCTCGCCCTGACCCGCCTCCTTCAGCACGAATTCCAACGATTTGTCACCCCGTGCGGACATGACCTGCGCGACGCCGGTCCACACCAGGTGCATATTGACCGCCAACGCTGTGGCGGGCGCGGCCGTGGCGAGTCGCTGCTGCAGGGCAGCTACCGATTCGAGCCCGAGCCCGAAACCGCCGTCGGACTCCGGAACGAACAGCTTGAGGTAACCGGCGGCGGCCAGCTCTTCGAGGTCCTCGTGGAAGAACTGGTTGTTGTGGTCATAACCTGCGGCACGGCCTCGGAGGCGTTCGAGCAGTTCATCGGGAAGGATTTCTTCCGGGTTCATGGCGGGGACCTCCTCGCTAGTAGTTGCTCAGCAGAGTATTGAGGACCTTGGCACCGAACTGGAGGGACTCGGCCGGTACACGCTCGTCAACGCCATGGAACATCCCTGTGAAATCGAGTTCATCAGGGAGCATCAGTGGGGCGAAACCGTAACCGGTGATCCCGATCTTGCTCAATGACTTGTTGTCGGTGCCCCCTGAAAGCGTGTAGGGGAGGACTTTCGCACCTGGATCTTCGGAATGCAGGGCATCGATCATCGCATCCACCAGGTTCCCGGCAAAAGGCACTTCCAAGGAAACGTCTTTATTGACGTAACTGATCTCGATGCCGTCTCCGGCGAGTTCCTTGATGGTTTCGAACACCAGCTCCTGCTGCCCCGGAAGCGTGCGGCAGTCAACGAACGCCTCGGCCGACTCCGGGATGACGTTGTGCTTGTAGCCTGAGCGCAGGAACGTGGGGTTGGAAGTGTTCTGCAGCGTGGCACCGACGAACCGGGCCACGGTGCCAAGTTCCTTGAGGAGGATCTCCGGGTTGTCGGCGTCGAACTCGACGCCCGTCAGTTCAGTAACGCCGTCCAGGAACTGGCGGGTAGTGGGAGTCAGTTCCACCGGCCACTTGTATTCACCGATCCTTGTCACTGCCGCGGCCAAGCGGGTGACAGCATTGTCAGTATTGATCTGGGACCCGTGCCCCGCCCGCCCGTGGGCAAGCAACCGCAGCCATGACAACCCCTTCTCCGCGGTCTGCAGCAGGTAAGTCCGTTGTCCACCGATCGTGGCTGAGAAGCCGCCCACTTCCGAGATCGCCTCGGTAGCGCCGTCGAACAGTTCACGTCGGTGTTCCACCGCGTACCTCGCGCCGTAGGTGCCGCCGGCCTCTTCATCGGCGAAGAAGGCGAAAATAATGTCGCGCTTGGGTTTGCGTCCGGTCCTGGCGAAATTGCGCATGACCGAAAGGATCATGGCGTCCATATCCTTCATGTCCACGGCGCCGCGACCCCAGACCAGCCCGTCTTTCAGTTCGCCACTGAAGGGGTCCACGCTCCACTGGTCCTTGAGGGCAGGGACAACGTCCAAGTGCCCGTGGACTACCAAGGCATCGGCTGAGGGATCCTCACCGGCCATGCGGGTCACCACGTTGGCGCGTCCGGGTGCGGACTCGAAAATCTCGGCTTCAAGGCCCACCTCGGTGATCAACCCGGCTGTGTACTCTGCTGCCGCCCGCTCCCCCGGGCCTGTGTCGTCGCCAAAATTGGAGGAGTCAATCCGGATGAGCTCCTGGCAGATCCGGACAACTTCGTCTTCGGGGCGGATGGCAGACATGGAAACTCTCCTTGCGTGACTGGGCTACAGGGCCGGGCAGCCAAGACCGCGGTATCCGCATCGCCTGACTCCCTGCTTCCCTCAGCCTACCCATCCGCGGTTGCAGACGTCCCGAATGTCCGGCCGGCAGGGAGCAGGGCTGCTGCCGGAGGCGTCCAATTGGCTCCGATTTTTCAGCCACCTGAAACCGTGTTAGAGTTTTTCTCGCTGCTTCGGAGGAAAGTGAAGCGCCGAGAGGTGCAAAACGAACCATCTGAACACCACCTGCGCGGGTGGCGGAATGGCAGACGCGCTAGCTTGAGGTGCTAGTCCTCGAAAGGGGGTGGGGGTTCAAGTCCCCCTCCGCGCACCATCGCAAGGCCTGAAATCCACGGATTTCGGGCCTTGTTTTGTTTGTTTGGATCTTGTGCCGGCACCATGGTGCGAGTTTCATCACAACTGTTTCCCCAGTTGTCATCAGTAAAGAAATGGCGGCAACCACCTCTCGGTGGTTGCCGCCATTTCTTGCGGGCCTCTGACTGTAGTCAGGCCAGGGCAGTCACGCTTCCGGTGAAGTGCCGCCTGCCGCTGCGCGGATTCCACGCAACGTAGTCTGAACGTTCCCAGGTCCCGGAGTCTGCATGCACTGTGGTGATGTCCAACGCAACCCGCGCTGGAAGGAAGACCGGTGCTTCGAACGTGACATTCCAGGCAAACGAATCGGCCTTGACGGCCCCGACGTCGGCCAGCGCGCGGGAGGCCAGATACATGCCATGGGCAATGGATCCCCGCAAGCCCAAGGCCTTGGCCGAGAGGACGCTCAAATGAATGGGATTGAAGTCCCCGGACACGGCGGCATAGCTTCTGCCCGTGTCCATATTCAGCTGCCAGAGCGCGGTGGGATTGGGCGGGGTGAACTCCTTGGCTGCGGTGGTGCCGTTGGGACTGCCCGGTTTGTCGATGCCCGGAAGGAAAACTCCCTTGGCCAAATAGGTTGAGACACCACGCCACAACAGGTCATCGGTGGAACCGGCACGGACTTCGGACACCATGTCCAGCTGCGTTCCGGCCCTGTGGCCGGCCAGGTTTTCCGCCCAGGACCGGATGTCCAGTTCCTGTGCGAACTGAATGGGAACCAACTGTTCAATCCGGTTTTCCAAATGAATCATGCCCAGAAGCGGCAGCGGAAAGTCTTCACGGTTCATGACGCTCATGGAGACGGGGAACGCCAAAGCATGCACGTAGCCCGCCGGGAGAGTATCGCTGGCGCTCTCACCTACAAGGTGCTGGTAGGCGGTGAGGTTCTCGACGTCGGCCCGTACTCCCCTGACCTCGTGGCTGATGGCAGGAAGCTTCTTCTTGCCGCCAGAGGCCCCAAGGACCCGACGACGGGCTGCCGTGGCGGCTGCATTGACATACAGTTTCGAAAGCGAGGGCACTTCGCCCAGGACAACAGGCTGGGGTTGGTTCATGCTCCCACCAGTTGTTGCCCGCAGACGCGCAGCACTTCTCCGGAGATACCGCCGGAAGCGTCGCTTGCCAGAAAAGCAATGGCTTCGGCCACATCCTGGGGTTGGCCGCCTTGCTTGAGTGAGTTCAGCCTGCGGGCCGCCTCACGGATAGCGAACGGCATCTTGGCGGTCATTTCGGTTTCGATGAAACCCGGGGCTACGGCGTTGATGGTCCCGCCGAAGGGTTCCATGAGGGCCGCCGTGGACCTCACCATGCCTATGACGCCACCCTTGGAAGCACCGTAGTTGGTTTGGCCCCGGTTTCCGGCGATGCCGCTGGTGGAGGCAACAGAGACGATCCGGGGGGAGTCCTTGAAATGCCCAGATGCCAGGAGGGCCTCGTTGATTCTCAGCTGTGCCGCGATGTTGACCGCTATGACCGACTTCCAGCGGCCCTCGTCCATGTTGGCCAGGAGCCTGTCGCGGGTGATTCCTGCGTTATGAACCACGATGTCCAGCCGGCCGTGGCGTTCAACGGCGTGTTCAATGATGCGATGCCCGGCGTCTTCCCTGCTGATATCAAGCTGCAGGGCGGTCCCCCTGACCTCGTTTGCAACAGCGGCCAGATGCTCCCCTGCTGCCGGGATGTCCACAACCACAACCTTGGCACCGTCACGGTGGAGGGTCCTGGCTATGGCTGCACCGATCCCCCGGGCCGCGCCGGTAACAACTGCCACCTTCCCGGCCAGGGGTTTGTCGGCGTCGTTCGGCAAGCTGCCCAAGGATGAACGGACGGTGAGGAACTGTCCGTCAACATACGCTGAACGCCCGGAGAGGAAGAACCGGAGCGCACCGAGGGCCGAAGGGCTGGTGGTTGCCAGGTGCTCATCCAGGTGCTCGTCCAACAGGATGCCGTTGGCCGTGGCCCCCGCCCGAAGCTCTTTGGCCAGGGAGCGCAACAGTCCGTCAATACCTTGGCGTGCAGCGGCCGATGCCGGGTTCCCGGCTGACTGTGGTGTCCGGGAGATGGTGATGACGCGGCCGTTGGGCGCAAGGTCACGCAGGGAAGCGCCCGCGGTCAGTACTGGTTTGCTGAGGTCTTCCGGGTGCTGGACGGCATCGAGGACAAGCACGATTGCCCCGAGCTTCTCTTTGGGCAGCGCGTTGCGGCGTACATCCAGGCCCCAGCCGAGCATGGTGGTGGCGAGGTCGTCCGCCCCTGCACTGTCACCACTGACCAGCACCGGCCCGGTAACCAGCGGCGCTCCGGGTTGGTGGCGTCGCAGCACCACCGGCTGAGGCAGTCCGAGCCTCTTGGCTACGTCCTTCCCCAATCCCCGGCTTACCAACTGTGTGTATTTGTCAGTCACGGCGCTCCCCTAGGCTGCTTCCAGAATCGCTACGACACCTTGACCACCGGCGGCGCACACTGAGATCAGGCCCCGGGACGGGCGGCCGTCAACGGTGCCTTTCTCATGCAGCATTTTCGCAAGCGAAGCTACAATCCTGCCACCGGTGGCGGCGAACGGGTGACCTGCAGCCAGCGAGGATCCGTTGACGTTGAGCTTGGCGCGGTCCACCTTTCCCAGGGCGCCGTCAAGGCCAAGGCGTGTCCTGCCAAAGTCCTCGTCCTCCCATGCGGCCAAGGTGCTGAGCACCGTACCGGCGAACGCTTCGTGGATTTCGAAGAAGTCGATGTCCTCGAACGTGAGGCCATGGCGGGCCAGGAGGCGCGGAACCGCGAAGACCGGGGCCATCAGGAGGCCGTCCTTGCCATGGACGAAGTCGACGGCGGCTGCCTCGCCGTCCAGGACTGTGGCCAGTTTGGGCAGGCCGTGCGCATCAGCCCATTCTGCCGTGGACAGGAGGACCGTGGATGCCCCGTCCGTCAACGGCGTGGAGTTGCCCGCAGTCATGGTTGCCTCGGAGCCAAGGTTCTTGCCGAAGACGGGCTTGAGGGTGGAGAGCTTCTCCAGCGTAGTGTCCGCCCGCAGGTTTGAATCCCGGTTCAGGCCGCGGTAAGGGGTGATGAGGTCATCAAAGAAACCCCGCTCATAGGCGGCTGCGAGGTTTCGGTGGCTGTTGTAGGCAAGCTCATCCTGGGCTTCGCGGGAGATTTTCCATTGCGCAGTGGTGAGGGCCTGGTGCTCTCCCATGGACAGTCCCGTGCGGGGCTCCCCGGTGTTGGGAGCATCCGGGGCCAGATCCTTGGGCCGGATCCTGCCAAGGATTTTCAGCTTCTGGACGGTGGTCTTGGCCCGGTTCAGGTCCAGGAGGATTTCGCGAAGACCCTCGCTCACGGCTATCGGAGCATCGGATGCCGAGTCCACTCCGCCGGCGATCCCTGAATCGATTTGCCCCAACTTGATTTTGTTGGACAGCCCAAGGACGGTCTCCAACCCTGTGGCACAGGCCTGCTGGAGGTCATACGCCGGCGTTTCAGGGGACAGAGCAGAGCCGAGGACGGCCTCCCTGGTGAGATTGAAATCCCTTGAGTGCTTCAGGACTGCCCCGGCTGCCACTTCTCCAATGCGTTCTTCCTGGAGTCCGAACCTGGCAATCAGCCCTTCCAGCGCAGCGGTCAGCATGTCCTGGTTGGAGGACTTTACATAAGCGCCGCCGGTTCGGGCGAACGGGATCCGGTTGCCGCCCACAATAACGGCCGAGCGCGTGGCTCCTGGGTTGTTTGCCGGTTCCTTGGGGCCATCGGTGGTCACGTCTGCTGCAGCCATGCTTGTCTCCTTCGATCATTGCCAGTTACTGATACTCAGCGTACCTGATACGCTGGGTATCGTGAACACTCGCAACGAACAATCCGCCAAAGCTGCAGGCTCCCCACGGCCCGCCGAAGAAGTCTCCGGTGCCATGGCGGCCGATGTTGTGCTGGATGGACGGACTGCCAGGTGGCAGTCCCACCGTGAAGAGCGTCGTCGCGAACTGATCAAGACCGCGCGAAAAGCCGTGCACAGGCTCGGAAGCGATGCGTCCATGGAGGACATCGCCGGAGCCGCGGGCACCTCCAAATCGGTCTTTTACCGATATTTCGGGGACAAAGCAGGTCTTCAGCAAGCCATGGGCGAGGTAGTACTGGGGCAGATGCAGCGCCGCATGCAGGAAGCCGCCCAGCGGGCCCAATCCCCGCGCGAAGGATTGTTTGCCATGGTCTCTGCCTATCTGCAAATGGCCGAGTCCAGCCCCAATGTTTACGCCTTCATCACCCGGCTCACCCCCGGGGAAGCTTCGGCCCAGGACGCCATCGCCGCCTCGGGAGCCTTGGGCAACTTCTTCGAACAGATCACCACAATGATCGCCACCCCCATGCGGAAGCACCTTGGAGAAGAAAAAGAAGCGGTCCTCGTGTACTGGCCCACCGCCGCGATCGGCCTCGTCCGGAACGCCGGTGAAATGTGGCTGGGAAGCCCCGCCGGCGACTCCAAACCGGACCAGGAAACCATGGCCGCGCAAATCACCGACTGGCTGTGCCTCGGCATCGCCCCGGCACTGAAGACATCCACCTGAGACCAGCAATAACTCATCAGTTGTTCGAACCAAAGAAGGAAGCAACATGACTGAAGTAGTGGACCGGAGCGCATCCGCCCAGCACCCCACGGGCAGCAAGGACGCCGCCACCACCGCGGCCGAACCCGTGGTGGACGTTGCGGCGCTTGGAGAGCAACTCCTCGGCAAATGGGCGCACATCCGCCATGAGGCCCGCAAGGTGGCAGGCAATCCAGTGGTCCAAAAGATCGAAGGCCTGCACCATACCGAACACCGCGCACGCGTTTTTGAGCAGTTGAAGTTCCTGGTGGACAACAACACCGTCCATCGCGCCTTCCCCACCCGTCTGGGAGGTTCGGATGACCATGGCGGCAACATCGCCGGCTTCGAAGAAATCGTCACCGCAGATCCGTCGCTTCAGATCAAGGCCGGCGTCCAGTGGGGCTTGTTCGGCTCTGCAGTGATGCACCTGGGCACAGAGGAACATCAGGACAAGTGGCTCCCCGGGATCATGAGCCTGGAAATTCCCGGTTGCTTCGCCATGACCGAAACCGGCCATGGCTCCGATGTGGCCAGCATTGCAACCACAGCGACGTACGACGACGCCAGTCAGGAATTCGTCATCAACACCCCCTTCCGTGCGGCGTGGAAAGACTACATCGGCAACGCGGCCAATGACGGCCTGGCAGCTGTGGTGTTCGCCCAGCTGATCACCAAGAACGTCAATCACGGTGTCCACGCTTTCTACGTGGAGCTCCGCGATCCCGCCACCAAGGAATTTCTCCCGGGGATCGGTGGTGAGGATGACGGCATCAAGGGCGGACTGAACGGCATTGACAACGGCCGCCTGCATTTCACGAACGTCCGCATCCCCCGCACCAACCTGCTGAACCGCTACGGCGACGTAGCTGTTGACGGTACCTACTCCTCCACTATCGAGAGCCCGGGACGCCGCTTCTTCACCATGCTTGGAACGCTGGTCCAGGGCCGGGTTTCCCTTGACGGCGCCGCAGTGGCAGCGAGCAAGGTGGCTCTGAAGACGGCCATCCAGTACGCCACCGAGCGCCGTCAGTTCAACGCTTCCTCCAGTACGGATGAAGAAGTCCTGCTGGACTACCAGCGTCACCAGCGACGCTTGTTCACCCGGCTGGCAACCACCTACGCGGCCAGCTTCGCGCACGAACAGCTCCTGCAGAAGTTTGACGACGTCTTCTCCGGTGCACACGACACCGATGCCGACCGTCAGGACCTGGAAACCCTGGCAGCGGCACTGAAGCCCTTGAGCACCTGGCATGCCTTGGACACGTTGCAGGAGTGCCGCGAAGCATGCGGCGGCGCGGGCTTCCTGATCGAGAACCGTTTCGCTTCCCTGCGCGCGGACCTGGATGTCTACGTAACGTTCGAAGGCGACAACACCGTTCTGCTGCAGCTTGTTGCCAAGAGGCTGCTGGCTGATTACGCCAAGGAATTCCGCAGCGCAGATTTTGGCGTCCTGGCCCGCTATGTGGTTGATCAGGCAGCAGGGGTGGCCTTCCACAGGACGGGCCTGCGGCAGGTGGCCCAGTTCGTGGCCGATACCGGTTCAGTTCAAAAGGCGGCTCTGGCTTTGCGGGACGAGGAAGGACAGCGCACCCTCCTGGCTGATCGCGTACAGTCGATGGTCGCCGAGGTAGGTGCTGCCCTGAAGGGAGCCAACAAGCTTCCCCAGCACCAAGCCGCCGCGCTGTTCAACCAGCACCAGCACGAACTCATCGAAGCGGCCCAGGCGCATGCCGAACTCCTGCAGTGGGAGGCCTTCACCGAAGCACTCGGGCAGGTATCGGATGAGGGAACCAAGAGGGTCCTGACCTGGCTCCGCGACCTCTTCGGCCTGTCGCTGATCGAGAAGCACCTCTCCTGGTACCTCATGAACGGACGGCTGTCCATGCAACGCGGCCGGACTGTTGGTACCTACATCAACCGCCTGCTGGTCAAGATCCGTCCGCACGCCGTGGACCTCGTTGATGCCTTCGGTTACGGCCCAGAGCACCTTCGGGCTGCCATTGCCACCGGCGCTGAGGCTACACGGCAGGACGCCGCCCGGGCGCACTTCCGCGAGCAGCGTGCCAGCGGCAAGGCCCCGGCCGACGAGAAGTCCCTTCTTGCCCTGAAGGCCTCCAGGACCCGTTAGCAGAACCGTGGAAATGTACGACGGCGCCGTCCCCACCTTGGGGGGGGGCGGCGCCGTCGTGGTTTGGCCTGCTGTTGGACCCCGGCGGTTAGCGCAGGACCGAGCGATAGACCTCAAGAGTGGTCTCAGTGATGGACTCCCAGGAAAAGTGTTCCTCCGCCCGGCGTCGCCCTGCCACGCCCATCCCGCGGGCACGGGCAGGATCAGCCACTACCTCGTTCAATGCTGCAGCGAAGTCGCTGACGAACTTCTCCGGATCCAGTGGGGTTCCTGTTCCATCAGTGACCTGATCCAGTTGAACCAAGAGCCCCGTTTCCCCATGCTGGACTACCTCGGGGATTCCACCCGTGGCACTGGCAACAACTGCCGCGCCACAGGCCATGGCCTCGAGATTCACGATTCCGAGGGGCTCATAGATCGATGGGCAGGCGAACGCCGTGGCATGGCTGAGGACCTGAATGAGTTCCTTGCGTGGGAGCATCCGCTCAATAAGGATGACCCCCTCGCGCTTGGACTGCAGTTCCTCAATGAGCCGTGCGGTTTCGGCTGCCAACTCGGGAGTATCCGCTGCCCCAAGGCACAGGACCAACTGGACGTTCCCAGGCAGGCTTGACGCGGCGCGGAGCAGGTACGGGACCCCCTTCTGCCGTGTGTTGCGGCCCACGAAGACGACGCTGGGCTTGGCGGGATCGATGCCCAGCGCACGGATGGCGTCGT
The DNA here is from genome assembly GCF_041549525.1 of Paenarthrobacter aurescens. Taxonomy (NCBI): domain Bacteria; kingdom Bacillati; phylum Actinomycetota; class Actinomycetes; order Micrococcales; family Micrococcaceae; genus Paenarthrobacter; species Paenarthrobacter aurescens. The sequence continues at coordinate 2,153,594 of NZ_CP157456.1, read as the reverse complement.
CCTCTTCGTCACGTTCCCAGAGGGATACATCAATTCCGTTGTGGACCACACGGACCTTGTCCGGATCCACGTTGGGGTAGCTGCGGAGGATGTCCTGCCGCATGCCATCGGAGACGGCAATGATCGCCGCAGCTGCCTCATAAGCCGTTTTCTCAACCCAGGAAGACAACGCATAGCCGCCACCAAGCTGTTCAGCCTTCCAAGGGCGCAGGGGCTCCAGGCTGTGGGCACTCAGGACGTGGGGAATGCCGTGGAGCAGCGAGGCAAGGTGCCCGGCCATGTTGGCGTACCAGGTGTGCGAGTGGACAACGTCCGCTCCCGCAATGTCCGGAACAATCCTCAAATCCACGCCCAAGGTCTGGATGGCAGCGTTGGCGCCGCCGAGGTCTTCGGGCGTGGCGTAGGAGGCAACGGTTGCCCCATGATAGTCCGCATCACGGGGCGCGCCGAACGCCCTGACGTGAAGGTCTACATGCTTTGCCAGCACCCGGCTGAGCTCGGCAACGTGGACACCGGCACCGCCATAAATTTCCGGAGGGAATTCTTTAGTCACAATGTCTATTCGCACGCTAACCAACGTAGTCGTTCCGGCGTATGTGTTCTAGTGTGAAAGAGTCCGGAAAATCGGACTTTTGGGGGATACGAAGACGTACGGGGAGCTGTGACCATGGCGTTGAAGAAAGTTCTGGCAATCGTATTGGCAGGCGGAGAAGGCAATCGGCTCATGCCGCTGACGGCGGATCGGGCCAAGCCCGCGGTTCCGTTTGCAGGTGGCTACAGGTTGATTGACTTTGCATTATCCAATCTCGTTAATTCGGGATATTTGAAAATCGTGGTGCTGACGCAGTACAAATCGCACAGCCTTGACCGGCACATCTCGGAAACCTGGCGTATGTCAACCCAGCTGGGCCGTTACGTGGCCTCTGTTCCCGCGCAGCAGCGTGTGGGCAAGAGCTGGTTCCTTGGCAGTGCCAATGCAATTTACCAATCGCTGAACCTCATCCATGATGACGCCCCGGACATCGTGGTAGTGGTTGGCGCTGACCACGTATACCGCATGGACTTCTCCCAGATGGTGGAGCAGCACATTGCCAGCGGTGCAAAGGCTACGGTTGCTGCAGTCCGGCAGCCGCTGAACATGGCCAACCAGTTCGGCGTGATCGAAGTAGACCAGAACGATCCCCAGAAGATCGCCGCCTTCGTGGAGAAGCCGGCCAGCACCCCCGGGCTGGCAGCTGACCCCACGCAGTTCCTGGCGTCCATGGGAAACTACGTCTTCAACGCAGACGCCCTCGTCGAAGCGTTGCATGTTGATGCCGAACGACTCGATACCAAGCACGATATGGGCGGGGACATCATTCCGTACTTCGTGGACCAGGGCGAAGCCGGCGTCTATGACTTCACGCTCAATGACATCCCGGGTGCCACGGACAGGGACCGGACCTACTGGCGTGACGTCGGTACCATCGATTCCTTCTATGACGCCCACATGGACCTCATCTCACCTGTACCGGTGTTCAACCTGTACAACTCCGAGTGGCCCATCTACACCCGCCAGAGCATTTCTCCCCCAGCGAAGTTCGTTCGCGGAGAAAACAACACGGTTGGCACGGCGCTCGATTCCATTGTGGCCAGCGGCGTAGTGATTTCCGGCGGCATTGTGGAGGGCTCAGTGCTTTCCAACGACGCTTACGTGGCTGCCGGCAGCCGGGTTCAGGATTCCGTGTTGATGGACAAGGTCCGCGTGGGAGAAGGCGCCGTGATCAAACGGGCCATCCTGGACAAAAACGTCAAGGTCCCTGCCGGTGCGGCAATCGGCCTTGACCCTGCCCTGGACAAGGCGCGGGGATACAAGGTTACCGAGTCCGGTATCACCGTGCTGGCCAAGGGCCAGGTTGTCCCCGAGCCCGGCGAGGCAGAGCTGGCCTTGTCAGCACAGCACCGCCGTGCTCTGCCGGAAGCGGTAAGGGCTGCTACCCATGACGATCCCGACATCCGCGATTCCGCGGAGAAGGTAGCGGCAGGCATCCAATCGCGCGTGGCGGACGCCGCTGCGCAGGCTGCCTCGCATTAGCCGGTAGTTACCGTCGCTTGTGCTGACAGGACCCGAGGCAGGCCACTGGCTCCCAAGGCTGTAAAATCAGGTCAATGAGCTCCACCGATCTGACGCCTGAAGAGATCCAGGCCTGCCTCAAGGTTCTGACCACGATCCACGTCTATGACGAAGAGCACCCGGACTACGTTGCTGTCCGTCGTGCTACCGGCAAGATGTTCAAAGCCGTCAAACGCCATCGTCGTGTGACCAAGCGCGATTCCATCGCCGAGGCTGACCGGGCCGTGATTGCCCTGACTGCTACGGCCGCACCGGACCGCATTGACGACGAAACCCGTGGAAACAAGCTGGCCCCTTCGGCAACCGGAGAGATCGCCGGACACCTCATTCGCTCGCGTCCTTGCTACATCTGCAAAAAGCACTACACGCAGGTTGACGCTTTTTACCACCAGCTCTGCCCCGAATGCGCGGCTTTCAGCCACAGCAAGCGCGATGCCCGCACCGATCTCACCGGCCGGCGCGCCTTGCTGACGGGCGGGCGGGCAAAGATCGGTATGTACATTGCCCTGCGCCTGCTCAGGGATGGCGCCCACACCACCATCACCACCCGCTTCCCTAAAGATGCTGCGCGCAGGTTCGCTGCCATGGAGGACAGCGGTGAGTGGCTGCACCGGCTGCGGATCGTCGGAATCGACCTCCGTGACCCGGCACAAGTCATGGCATTGACGGACTCACTCAACGAGGCCGGTCCACTGGACATCATTATCAACAATGCAGCCCAGACAGTCCGCCGCTCCGGAAACGCCTACAAGCCGTTGGTGGATGCTGAAGACGAAGCCTTGCCCGCGTCCCTCGAGGCGGCCAACGGCGGACCCGAGCTTGTTACTTTCGGGCATGCCCATGACAAACACCCGCTGGCCTTGGCCAGCAGTGTCACCGAGCACCCCGTCCTGGCCGGGGATGCCATTACCTCCTTGGCGCTCTCTACCGGCTCGGCATCACTGGAACGGATTGAATCGGGTACTGCGATTGACGCCGGTGGCCTCGTGCCGGATCTCGCTTCGATCAACAGCTGGACCCAGGTGGTGGACGAAGTGGATCCCCTGGAAATGCTCGAAGTGCAGTTGTGCAATGTCACAGCGCCCTTCCTGCTTGTCAGCCGCCTGCGTGAAGCCATGAAGCGCTCAACTGCCCACAGGAAGTACATTGTTAACGTCTCCGCCATGGAGGGGCAGTTTTCCCGCGCCTACAAGGGCCCCGGACATCCCCACACCAACATGGCCAAGGCCGCGCTGAACATGATGACGCGCACCAGCGCCCAGGAAATGCTTGATTCCGACGGCATCCTTATGACCGCTGTGGACACCGGGTGGATCACCGATGAACGGCCGCACTACACAAAGGTTCGCCTCATGGAAGAAGGCTTCCATGCACCCCTGGATCTGGTGGACGGCGCTGCGCGTGTATATGACCCCATTGTGATGGGTGAAAAGGGTGAGGACCAGTACGGAGTATTCCTCAAGGACTACAAGCCCTCCCCCTGGTAAAAGAATTGCTGTACAGATAAGGCCCTTAAGAGCGACTCTTAAGGGCCTTATCTGTACACAAACTCCTACACAGGATGGCTAAGCGAGGCGGGTGATCTCCACGGAAACCGCTAGCCCCGATCCGCCACCACCGGACAGGATGCCTTTGAGCGGGGGAACGTCCCGGTAGTCACGGCCGCGGGCAACAGTGACGTGATAGTCCCCCGCCGGCTTGTGGTTGGTGGGGTCCCAACTGCGCCACTCTCCATCCCACCATTCCAACCATGCGTGTGACTGGCCGGCTACGGTTTCGCCGATGTCTGCCGAGGAGCGGGGATGGATGTACCCGGAGACGTACCTTGCCGGAATGCCGCTGCAGCGCAGGGCGCCGATGGCAAGATGCGCCAGGTCCTGACAAACGCCCTGGCGTTGTGACCATGCTTGTTCGGCATTGGTGGTGACCCCCGTGGTGCCCTTCATATAGGTCATCTCCCCTGCCATCCAAGCGAACACGGCAAGCGCGGCCTCATGGGGGTTCTTTCCTTTGACCACGCCCGGAACGATCTCCAGGACTTCCTCGCCCGGCCCGCTGAGCCGGGACTGTGGCAACCAGTCGCTGAACTCGTCCTGGACCTTCTCCGAGGCAATGACGTCCCAACCCACAATGTCATCCTCTGTTGCCACGCGTTCGGTCCGGTGGACTTCCACGGTGGCCGTGGCGAGAACCTCAAGGCTTTCGTGCGGCATTTGCATATCAAACGCGGTCACCCGCGTTCCCCAGTAATCACGATACGTACTGACCGAGGCCTGGTGCGGAGAGACCTTCAATGACGCTTCCAGTACTACCTGTTGGCCGTCAGTCAGGGGTGTCATCCGGGCCTCGTTGTAGGACAGGGTCACACGACGGTTGTACTTGTAGGCAGTCTTGTGAACAATACTTAGCCGGGTCATGAAACTTCTCCCACCCAGGCGTGCTCATCAGCCTGATTGAAGTACTTACGGGAAATGGCGTCCGAGGCTTGCGTCACTGCCTTCTGGACACGTTCCATGTGTTCGGGCAGTTCGGACATGAGATCGTCCGTGCGGTGGAACTCAAGGAACGTACGGGCCTGGCCAACAATGCGACGGGCGTCGTTGATGAACCCCACGCGCTGTGCTGAAGGATCCAGCTTGGCGAGGCACTCATCGGCATCGCGCAAAGCATAGACAATCGAACGTGGGAACAACCGGTCCAGGAGCAGGAACTCCGCGGCGTGCTGGTCCCCGAACGCCGCCCTGCGGGTGCGGATGAATGACTCGTACGCTCCTGCGCACCGAAGCATGTTGACCCAGGACATTCCGGCGGACTGAACATCGCGGGTGGACAGCATGCGGGCTGTCATATCAGCGCGCTCCAGGGAACGGCCCAGCACCATAAACAGCCAGCTCTCATCGTGGCTGACGGTGGTATCGGCGAGCCCGCGGACCATGGCGGTGCGCTCCAATACCCAGTTGCAGAACCGGTAGGTCCCTACAACGTCCTTACGATGCTGATTGAGGCCGTAATAAGTGGTGTTCAGGCTCTCCCAGAGAGACTGCGAAACAGTTTCCCGGGCCCGCCGCGCATTTTCACGGGCTGCGCCCAGCGAACCTGCAATGGAGGATGCGCTGTGTTTGTCATAGGCCAGGGCATGAAGGAGCTCCGGAAGTCCGAACTCCTCACCCTGCGGTTTGGCACCCATTACCGCAAGAAGCTCACGGGCGACGCTGCGCTGTTCCTCAAGGGGCAGGTGGTTCAGGCGCTCAAGGTGTACATCCAAAATCCTGGAAGTACCGTCGGCACGCTCAACATAGCGTCCGATCCAGAAGAGTGACTCAGCAATGCGGCTCAGCATGGAACTGCCTCCTTCGCGTGGTGCAGATCGAAGTTCAAGTTTTGATGGAGCGCAATCACTGCTGCTGCTCCGTTTGGCGGTCCCGCCAATTGCTTTCCACCGGCCACACCGAGACCTGCTCGCGGACCGTCACGGACTGACGGGGAATGATCTCCGCCGGCAGTTGCGGGGAGTCCGCCAAAACCCAGGTGTCCTTGGATCCACCGCCCTGGCTGGAGTTCACAATCAAGGAACCCTCCTTCAGCGCCACCCGGGTGAGTCCTCCGGGCAGGACCCAGACGTCGTCGCCGTCGTTGACGGCAAACGGACGCAGGTCCACGTGGCGCGGCCCGAACTTATCGCCGGAGAGGGTGGGCACAGTGGAGAGCTGCAGGACAGGTTGTGCGATCCATCCACGGGGATCGGCAATGACGCGCTTGCGCAGGGCGTCGAGTTCTTCCTTGGTGGCATCAGGTCCAATGACCAATCCCTTACCGCCTGAACCGTCCACGGGCTTGACCACCAGCTCCTCCAGGCGGTCCAGAACATGCTCCCTGGCTTCCTTTTCCTCGAGCCGGAAAGTGTCAACGTTGGCAATGATCGGCTCTTCGTGAAGGTAGTAGCGGATCAGGTCAGGGACGTAACTGTACACGAGCTTGTCATCAGCTACTCCGTTGCCGACGGCGTTGGCAATGGTCACTCCCCCGGCACGGGCGGCGTTGACCAGGCCCGGGCAGCCAAGCATGGAATCCGAGCGGAACTGAAGCGGGTCAAGGAAGTCGTCGTCTATGCGCTTATAGATGACATCCACGCGCTGCTCACCGGCAGTGGTCCGCATGTAAACACGGTTGCCCCGGCATATGAGGTCGCGGCCTTCAACAAGCTCCACGCCCATGAGCCCTGCCAGGAGGGTGTGTTCAAAGTAGGCGCTGTTGAAGACTCCCGGGGTCAGGACCACCACTGTGGGATCGTCCACACCGGCCGGGGCGGTTTTGCGGAGGGCCGAGAGGAGCCGGCGGGGGTACTCCTCAACCGGCCTGATGTGCTGCTGGCCGAAAGCCTCGGGCAGGCCCTTGGCCATGGCGCGACGGTTCTCCAGGACGTAGCTGACCCCTGAGGGTACGCGGACGTTGTCCTCCAGGACGCGGAAGGTTCCGGCAGCATCGCGGACCACATCGATGCCGGAAACGTGGACGCGAACCCCTCCGGAGGGCTCGAAACCGTGCACTGCGCGGTGGAAGTGCGCGCTGGTGGTCACCAGTTGCCGCGGAATCACACCGTCAGTGACCACGGCCATTCGTCCGTAAACGTCATTGAGGAAAGCTTCCAGCGCTTTGACCCGTTGGGCAACGCCGCGCTCCAGGACATCCCACTCATCTGCGGGAATGACGCGCGGAACAATATCCAGGGGAAACGGCCGTTCCTCCCCTGCATAGTCAAACGTCACGCCACGGTCCAGGAAGGTCCGTGCCATGGAGTCGGCACGGGCGGTGACATCGGCCAGGGAAAGCTCGCGGAGAGCCCCGGAAACCTGACCGTAGGATCTTCTGGCAACGTGGCCCTGGGCAAACATCTCGTCATAGGCACCACTGCGCGCAGCGGCCTCGGAGTAATCCTGGAATAGGTCAGACATGGGAAACAGGTAATCACCTTTTTGAGTCGAGCGCATTACGCGCTGGTTGTGTTGCCGTTTCCGGGAACTCCCGGTTCGCCTTCCGTGCCCCCATCCGGCAGGGTTGAGGGCATGCCCTACAAGAGTTTTATGCCCCGGCTGTCCCGGCTGGGGCCCGGGGTGGTCCTGAGCATCGCCGCAACCGGCCTTGCTTTCGCCATCCACGCCGTTTTTCCGGCGATTCCAGCCATGACGCTTGCTGTTGCCCTGGGCCTGCTCTCAGCAAATATACCGGGCACCGCTGTTCTCACCGCGGGGCGCGCCCGGCCGGGCCTGGACTTCGCCGGAAAGCACCTCATGCGTGCCGGAATCGTACTGCTGGGCCTCAAGGTCAGCCTTGGTGATGTCCTTGGCCTGGGGTGGCTGTCCCTGCTGCTGATCACCGGCGTCGTCCTGGTCAGCTTCGTTGGGACGTATGGCCTGGCGCGTCTTCTGCGCCTGCCCGGGGAGGCAGCCCTCCTGATCGCCACCGGCTTTTCCATCTGCGGCGCTTCGGCCATTGGGGCCATGGCAGCGGTGCGGAGGATCAAGCATCAGGACACAGTGCTCCCAGTGGCTCTGGTAACGCTCTGTGGCACGCTTGCCATCGGCGTGCTGCCACTGCTCATGCACCCGCTGAACCTTAGTGCCGAACGATTCGGTGCCTGGACAGGCGCATCAGTACATGACGTTGGTCAAGTGGTGGCCACGGCGCAAACCGCAGGTACCTCGGCACTGGCGATCGCCGTCGTCGTCAAATTGACGCGCGTAGTCCTGCTGGCCCCCATCGCGGCCACCGCCGGGGTGCACCAACGGATCATCCATGTGCGCAGACGGAGCAATGGCGATGACAATGAACACCAGGACAGCGACGGGCGCTTCCCGCCGATTGTCCCGCTGTTTGTGGTTGGATTCCTCGCCATGGTGGCACTGCGTTCACTGGACTGGGTGCCTGGGACAGGACTGGAAATCGCGGCGGCGGTCCAGGACATCCTCCTGGCAACGGCGCTGTTCGGACTGGGTTCGGCGGTACGGGTGCGCACTCTCATTCACACGGGAGGGTGCGCCGTTTTGGTGGCTCTGGGCTCGTGGCTGCTCATCGCATCGTTGGGTCTGGGTGCCGCGTGGATCATGATTAGATAGCTGTGTGTCGAATCACAATCTCTCGCGCGACGAAGCCGCAACCCGTTCAGCCCTGATTACAACCCACAGCTATGACGTCACCCTCGATGTCCGCGACGCGGCAGATCCCGCAGTCGCCGGTTACCCGAGTACCAGTACCATCACCTTCTCAGCCACGCCGGGCTCGGCCACCTTCCTGGACTTCATCAGCGGTGGCATGCAATCGGTAGTGCTGAACGGCCGGGAGCTGGACCTCGCGTCAGTGGTTGACCGGGACAGGATCATCCTGGAAGGCCTCGCGGCCGAGAACACCGTGACGGTAACCGGGACGGCCCTGTACAGCCGCTCCGGTGAGGGCATGCACCGCTTTGTGGACCCCGCGGATGGCCAGTGCTACCTCTATACCCAGTACGAACCCGCGGACAGTCGCCGTGTCTTCGCCAACTTTGAGCAGCCGGACCTCAAAGCTGAATTCACCTTCCACGTGATAGCCCCTGCCGGGTGGGAGGTCGCGTCCAACGCAGTGGAGGAGGCGCGCACGCCGGTAGCGGACCACCCGGCCGCCGCCTTGTGGGACTTCGCCCCTACCAAGCCCATGTCCACCTACATCACCACAGTGCTTGCCGGCCCCTACTTCAAGGCCACCGATCACTGGGGAGCAACGCTCGACGACGGCACCAGGCTTGAGGTGCCACTGGCACTTTACTGCCGCGCATCTTTGGCAGACTCCTTCGATGCGGTGGAGCTGTTCCGGTTGACGAAGAACGGACTGAAGTTCTTCAACGAACTCTTCGACTACCCCTACCCCTGGGGCAAATACGATCAGGCGTTTGTGCCCGAGTACAACCTCGGTGCCATGGAAAACCCCGGGCTGGTGACATTCACTGAGAAGTACGTTTACGCCTCCCGCGCTACCGATGCCCAGTACCAGGGGCGCGCCAATACCCTCATGCATGAGATGGCCCACATGTGGTTCGGGGACCTGGTGACCATGAACTGGTGGGACGATCTTTGGCTTAAGGAATCATTCGCGGACTACATGGGAACCCTGGGCGTGGACCGGGCTACGTCCTGGGACACGGCGTGGGTGAATTTCGCCAGCAAGCGCAAAGCCTGGGCCTATGTGCAGGACCAGTTGCCCACTACTCACCCCATCGTGGCGGACATCCCGGACCTTGAAGCCGCCAAGCAGAACTTTGACGGCATCACCTACGCCAAAGGTGCTTCGGTTCTGAAACAGCTGGTGGCCTACGTCGGGTTTGATGCTTTCATCGCAGGGTCCCGGCAGTATTTCCGGGATCACGAATTCGGTAATACTTCCCTCCAGGACCTCCTCCAAGCCCTCAGCGCTGCCTCCGGCAGGGACCTTGCAGACTGGGCACGCCAGTGGCTGCAAACATCCGGTATCTCCACGGTTGCGGCCGAGATCGCAGACGATCAGGGAGTCATGGGTGCCGTGACTCTCCAACAAGAAGCCATGGATCCCCTGACCGGCCACCAGGAACTTCGCCCGCATCGTATGCGGCTGGGCCTGTACGAACCGGACTCAACCGGTGCCCTGGTGAGGATGGACAGCCTGGACGTGGAGGTTGCCGGTCCGAGCACACTGGTCACCGCCCTGCAGGGGAAGCGCCGGCCAGCGCTGCTGCTGGTCAATGATGAGGACCTGAGCTACGTCAAAGTGCGGCTGGACAGCGAGTCCGAGCACACAGTACGGACGTCGCTGAACAGGATTACCGATCCCATGGCACGCGCTCTTTGCTGGACTGCGCTCTGGGACTCGGCCAGGGATGGCGTCACTCCAGCGGCACGTTACGTATCCGCCGTCGAGCAGTTTGCACCCTCGGAAACCGGCATAGGTGTCCTCCTGAACGTACTGGGAAATGCTGCCGTTGCCATTGAACGCTATGTTCCCGCTGCCACGCGTGAAGGCGTGCGCAAAGACTTCCTTGCCGTTGCCGCCGAGCAGCTCACAGCTGCTGCTCCCGGCTCGGACCAGCAACTCGCGTGGGCCAGGACAGTGGCGGAGGTTTCCCGGCACGGTGAGAGCCAGTTGGAACTTGTGAAGGGAATCCTGGCACGCAGCATCGTGGTGGAAGGCCTCGCCGTGGACGCTGAACTGCGATGGAGCCTGTGGCAGGCGCTGGCAGCCCACGGGCAGGCAACGCAGGCTGAGCTGGACCGGGAGCTGCAGGCTGACACCACAGCATCCGGCAGGGAAGGCCACTGCCTTGCCTCCGCTGCCCTGCCCGAGGCTTGGGTCAAAGCGGCGGCCTGGGATTCGGCTGTGACCAGTACCGGCCTGTCCAATGAAATCCTCAGCGCAACCATAGCCGGGTTTGCTATTGCTCCCGCAGAACTCCTTGCGGAGTACATCGAGCCCTATTTTGAATGCCTTGATCGTGTCTGGTCCGAACGCAGCATTGAGATTGCGGGGCGGATTGTCAGGGGCCTCTTCCCGGGGGCCCAAGATCTCCCTGCCGGCGTGCAGCCTGCTGAGCACCCGGTGCTGCTGCGGGCAGACAGGTGGCTTCATGACCACGCTGACGCTCCCCGGGCCCTGCGCAGGATCGTCATTGAGCAACGAAGCCATCTGCTGCGGGCGTTGACTGCCCAAGCGGCAGGCTGACCGGGAGGCGCTTAGGGAACCCGGTTCAACCACTCCTCGGTGCCGAACTTCTCCTCCACACGCTTCCTGGCCTCGGCGAGTTCATCATCGGTAAGCCGGGATTCAACCGCCCCATAGCGTTCCATGAAAACGTCCTTCATGGCATCGATGATTGCCAGGCGCGCAAGACCCGTTTGTCGGCGCAATGGGTCCACCCGTTTCTTGGCGCTCCGTGTTCCCTTGTCGGATAGCTTTTCCTTGCCGATCCGCAGGACCTCCACCATCTTGTCGGCGTCGATGTCATAGCTCATGGTGACGTGATGGAGCATGCCGCCGTTGGCGAGCCGCTTCTGTGCCGCGCCACCGATCTTGCCTTGATCGGTGGCGATGTCGTTCAAGGGAACATAGAAGGCGGTAATACCCAGCTTTTCCAGGGCGGCCATCACCCAGGCATCCAGGAAGACGTAGGAGTCGGCGAAGCTGATGCCGTCCACCAGCGTCTGCGGCACGTACAGCGAATAGGTGATGCAGTTGCCGGCTTCCATGAACATGGCGCCGCCACCACTGATGCGACGCACCACGGTTATACCGTGACGTGTCACGCCGTCCGGATCCACCTCGTTGCGTACCGACTGAAAACTTCCGATCACCACGGAGGGTTCTTCCCAGTCCCAGAACCGCAGAGTGGGATTGCGCTGGCCTGCCGCCACTTCAGCAGTGAGTACCTCATCCAGGGCAACATTGACCTGGGTGGGCAACACGGTGGGAGGAATGACCTCCCATTGGTGGTCGGCCCACCCCGTGGCCTTGGACAGTGCTCGGCGGACCGCTACAGCCACCGCCTCGGCCGAGAAACCGAACAGTACGGCCTCTCCCGGCACTCCGGCGGTGACGGCCGCGGCAATGTCTGCCGCAGTTGAGTTTTCCGGCAGGCCTGTCAGCGCCCGGTTGATGTCCTCAAGGGCATCATCTGGCTCCAGGAAGAAATCGCCGCTGAGCGAAACGTCGGAGAATTTTCCGTCCACTATCTCCAAGTCCACCACCACGAGTTTGCCGCCCGGGACTTTATATTCGCCGTGAAGGCGGGTGGGGTCGTTGTGAGCATCGGGGGTTTGGGCCGGGTGGGAAGTCATGATGTCCATCTTGCCGGAAAACGCAAAGGCCCGCATTGCCGGAATCCGGCGATGCGGGCCTTCGAAAAGCCTTGGGGGTGAAGTGGTTACTTCTTGCCGCCGAAGCCCTTGAAGCGAGCGTTGAAGCGCTCGACGCGGCCAGCGGAGTCCATGATGCGCTGCTTGCCCGTGTAGAACGGGTGGGACTCCGAAGAGATTTCGACGTCGATAACCGGGTAGGTGTTTCCGTCTTCCCACTCGATGGTCTTCGAGGAAGACACGGTGGACTTGGTCAGGAACTGAGTACCGGAGGCCAGGTCGTTGAAAACAACAGCTTCGTACTTCGGGTGGATATCAGACTTCATAATGGGACCTTTTGTTCGCGCAACTGGATTTTGCCAGCTGCCAGGTATGAATGGAGGTGGTCCTTGGCTGCAATGTGAACATTCCAGCGGGCGGGCCAACAACCAATCATAGCGGAAAGGGCCATGCCAGACGAACCGGAGTCACTCCTGCGGCCGAAGCTCCCAAAACGCCACTGCCGAGGCGGCGGCGACATTAAGTGAGTCCACACCTGCACGCATGGGAATTTTCACCGCGAGGTCGACGGCGGCCAGCGTCTCCTCACTCATGCCGGCACCTTCGGTCCCCAGCACCAAGGCGAGTTTCGGGTAGTTTTTGGCGGCGAGTTCGTCCAGGTTCAACGCATCATCGGTCAGCTCCATGGCGGCCACCGTGAAGCCTTGCTCCTGCAGGCTTGCCAAGCCGGCGGGCCAGCTGTCCAAGCGCGCCCACGGTATTTGGAAGACCGTGCCCATGCTGACGCGGACGCTGCGCCTGTACAGCGGGTCGCCGCACCTGGGCGAGACGAGCACCGCGTCCACACCCAGCGCTGCAGCTGAGCGGAAGATGGCGCCCACGTTGGTGTGGTCCACGATGTCTTCCAGCACGGCGATTCTCCTGGCGTTGATCAAGAGGTCCGTGAGCGGGACAGGGGCAGGCCTGTGCATGGCAGCCATCGCTCCGCGATGCAGGTGGAAGCCGGTGATCTCTTCCAACAGCGAAGCTTTGCCGATGAATACGGGAACGTCAGGATGGGCCTTGAAGACGTCGTCCAGGTCCTCCAGCCACTTCTCCGCCAGGAAAAAGGAACGGGGCTGATGGCCGGCCGCAAGTGCCCTGCGGAGGACCTTGGAGGATTCGGCGATGTACATGCCTTCGCGTGGCTCGCGCAACTTCCTGAGGTGTACATCGGTGAGGGTGGTGTAGTCCGTCACCCGGGGGTCGTTGGCGGACTCAAGATAGTGGAACGTCACCGCTTGATTATTTCAGCAGGTTGGCGATCATGAAGCCAAGGGCCACGATGCCGAGCGCGAAAATGACGGCCCGCAGCACCTTGGGGGAAAGCTTCCGCCCTACTTTCGAACCGATGAGGCCACCGATGGTGGAGCTTACGGCAATGATGAGGACAAAGATCCACTCGATGCGGTCAAAGGCGAAAATCAGGTAGGAAACGGCGGCAATCATGTTGACGCCCAGCACCAGGATGTTCTTCATGGCATTCGCGTTTTGCATGGTTCCGGAGAGGAAGACGCCCAGGATTCCCACCAGGAGGATCCCCTGGGCTGCGACGAAGTAGCCTCCATAGACACCGGCAAGGTACACCAGGACCACCAGCAGGATGCCGTGGCTTCGATCTCGGATGGCATGCTCAGGGTTTTCTTCCCTGCTGCGCACCCACGCCTGAAGCTTGGGCTGGAACAGAACCATAAGAAGGGCCAGCACCAGCAGGATCGGGGCGACGTAGTGGAACACCTTCTCCGGCAGGTGCAGCAGGAGCCAGGCTCCGGTAATGCCGCCCAGCAAAGAGGCCGGCAACAGCTTCATCAGCTGCCTGCCGCGGCCGGCAAGTTCGCGCCGGTAGCCCCAGGCGCCGGCGGCGTTGCCCGCCACCAGGCCCATCGCATTGCTCATGGAGGCAACCACGGGCGTTACGCCAATGGCAATAAGTACCGGGAAGGTCACCAACGTGCCGGAGCCGACCACCGCATTGATGGTGCCGGCCCACAAGCCCGCGACAAAGACCAGGATGCTGCTAAGAATCTCCATAGTAAGTTACTGAACCCGTCTAGCGTCGGGCAGTAGCCGTGTAGCGGCCGGCGTTTTCCGAAACATCCAAGGCAAGGCCGAAGGTGTTGCTGAGGTGTTCGTCCGTCAGCACTTCCTTAATGGGACCTGCGGCCACCACACCGCCTTCGCGCAGGAGCATGGCGTGGGTGAATCCCGGCGGCACTTCCTCAAGGTGATGAGTGACAAGGACCATGGCAGGAGCTGCTTCGTCACTGGCGAGTTCGCCCAGCTTATGAACCAATTCTTCACGGCCACCCAAGTCGAGGCCTGCTGCGGGTTCATCGAGCAGCAGAAGCTCGGGGTCAGTCATCAGAGCACGGGCAATCTGGACGCGTTTGCGCTCACCCTCGGACAGGGTGGCAAAGGTGCGGTTCAGGAGGGGACCCATGCCCCAGTCGTTGAGCAAAGCGAAGGCGCGGCGTTCGTCGTCGCGCTCATAACCTTCGCGCCAACGCCCGGTGACGCCGTAGGCCGCGGTGACCACTACGTTAAGGACGTTCTCGTGTTCCGGAATCTGGGTGGCCAGTGCAGCCGAGGAGAGACCGATTCGGGGGCGGAGTTCAAAGACGTCAACGCGCCCCAGAGTCTCATCGAGGATTCCGGCCTTGCCGCTGCTGGGGTGCAGGCGGGCTGCGGCGATCTGGAGGAGGGTGGTCTTGCCGGCACCGTTGGGGCCCAGGATGACCCAGCGCTCACCTTCGTTGACTTCCCAGTCCACTTTGTCCAGCAGGGTTTTCTTGCCTCGGACAACGCTGACGGAAGCCAATTCCAGAACATCACTCATAGCAGTAGACACTAGGACAAAAAGCCACATGACTGATAACCGGGGTTTCTCCCGGTTTAGCCGCCGCAACGAATTCGGGCCCCTGCAGCACTCTCAGTAGGATTGAGGCCATGACTTCGAACTTGGCTGCAGTGAGCTACGGCGTGAATTTGTCCCCCGGATCACTGGAGCATGTACTTGACGTGCTGGCTGGCGCCGGGGCCTCGGTGTCATCGGAATCGCACGCCGGAGATGAGCGCTTCGGCGTGCACACTGCCGGTCTGCAGGTGAACGGAGACGCGGATCTGGCAACCATGAGGCGGCTGGTAGCAGACGCTGCGGAGGCCGGAATGGATACCGCTGTTGTGCCTGAGGCGTTGAGGCAGGCGCCCAGGAAGCTTTTGATCATGGATGTTGACTCCACCCTGATCCAGCAAGAGGTTATCGAACTGCTGGCAGCGCACGCAGGCAAGCGCGAAGAAGTGGCGGCGGTCACCGAAGCTGCGATGCGCGGCGAACTGGACTTTGCCCAGAGTCTGCATGCCCGCGTTGCCGTCCTCGCCGGCCTGCCGGAAGCTGTGGTCGAATCTGTTCGCCAGGAAGTTCGCCTCAGCCCGGGTGCCGCTGAATTGGTTGCGGCCTTCAAACAGGCCGGGCACGTGGTGGCGGTGGTGTCAGGAGGATTCAACCAGATTCTGGGTCCTATTGCTGATGACCTTGGCTTGGACTATTGGATCGCCAATGAGCTGGAAATCGTCGACGGCGCGTTGACCGGTAAGGTGCTGGGCGGGGTGATCGATCGGGCCGCCAAGGAGAAGTACTTGCGTCAGTGGGCTGCCGCGGAGGGCATCAGTCTGGACCACACCATCGCTGTGGGTGATGGTGCAAATGACCTGGACATGTTGAACGCCGCCGGAATAGGCGTCGCCTTCAACGCCAAGCCAGCTGTGCGCGCGGTAGCCGACGCTGTGATCACCATGCCGTATCTGGACGCCGTACGCCACATCGCCAACGTCTAGAGCTACAGCGTTGCTTGCCCGACGCACCATCTGATTGATGCCAAAGCACCGGCCGGGTTCCCCGCCGGTGCTTTGGCATCTCCGGGTGAAACAGTAAAGTCATTTTCGTGACGCAAGAATTGCATTTATTTATCCAACTGTCACCAATTTATTGGTTGAGTAGAATTCTTGCCACGGAAACATTAGTGCTTTGCCTTGCTGGCCGGAATCCTGTGTAAAGTGAAGGCTCCTATCATTAAATCCGCAGAGAAAGCGGCAGGCCGGTATGACCAATTGCGGGAGCAGAAAGTGATCCGTTCGGAGCGCACGTGGAAATGGTGGAAACGGGACTCCGCGTCCTACTCGCCGGTACACCACCCGGGCGGAATTGACGGGCATGAATCGTCGCTCCACGAGATTTTCCACCTCGATCAATACGACGACGACTCAACCCCGATTGCCACTTTCCCGGACACTGCCCATGACCCAACAGAACAGGAACAGCACGATATGAGCACACTGGATGAAGCCATCAAGCAACTGCTGGCAATCGAAGGGTCCACTGGCGCTGCCGTTGTGGACTACTCCAGCGGCATGGCACTGGCTCAGGGTGGAAACCCCGGCTTTGACCTCGGCGTTGCCGCTGCAGGAAACTCCAACGTGGTGAGCGCCAAGCTGCGTACCATGGCGGATCTGAGTCTTGACAGCGACATTGAGGACATCCTCATCACTTTGGGAACCCAGTACCACCTCATCAACGTACTGAACTCAAGCGGCTCCAAGGGTCTTTTCGTCTACCTTGTACTTGACCGGACCTATGCCAACCTTGCGTTGGCCCGGCACAAGCTCAAGAACCTTGCCAAGGGCATCACCATCTGATTCCCGGGGACATGGCACAGGGGCGGTGGCGCAAGATGCGCCACCGCCCCTTTTTTCACAGTTGCAAGCCTCACTGCTGCAAGCTGATGTGTCAGGTCCTCGCGCGCCTTGCCTCACTGCTGCCGGACTCGAACTTCACACCCATCATGTGGTGCACCAGGACGTCCTCATTGGTGTTGGCATTGGCTTCGATAGTGACGAGTTCGCCGTCCCGCATCACTCCTACCCTGTGGCACCAGCTGATCAGTTCGGACAAATCGGAGGACAGAAGAATAATGCCCACACCCGTCTGGCTGAGTTCTTTGAGCATCTGGTAGACGGCTTCCTTGGCCCCGATGTCAATGCCGCGGCTCGGGTGGCTAAGGATCAGGAGGTCGCAGCCTGTGGTTATCCACTTGGCCAGCTGTACTTTCTGGCGATCGCCGCCGGAAAGCGTACTGATATCTCCGTGGATGTTGGTGGTGCTGATGCGCATGCGCCGGACCACCTCGGCCACTCCGCGGAGGTGGGTAATCTCGTCCTGCAGATTTGGCTCTTTCCCGCCCGTGCTGTGCTGGAGGCCTTGCACAATGGTCCCTGATGCGGCGTGGTCATCTACGGCATCGGACAAGTAACCGATTTTCAGCGCCAAGGCATCCTGGGGCGTCTGTATCTCCACTTCCCGGCCGTGGAGGAGGATACGCCCGGAGGTGCTGCGCCGGACGCCGGCCAGGGCTTCCACGACGTCGTAGACACCTGAGCGATGCGTTCCAACCAGCCCGAAAACTTCCCCCTTGGCCACGCTGAAGCTCACGTCCCGGACCCTGTCTTCAGTGCTGAGGCCCACTACCCTCAGGAGTTCCCCACCATCCGCGGCGTCGCTGGGCCTGGCACCGCTCTCGAGTTCATGTTGGAGCAGGAGGAAAGCCAGTTCCTGGACATCAGTATGGCTGGCTTCGAGGATCTTATGCACCCGGCCTTCCCGGAGTACGGCTATGCGGTGGGCAATGGATCGGACCTCGTCCAGGCGGTGAGTGATATAGATGATGGCCCGTCCTTGTTTGACCAGCATTCGCAACACTCGATGGAGGACGGCTACGTCATGGTCCGGAAGTGAGGCTGCAACCTCGTCCATGATCACCAGTTGTGCTTCCTCGGCAACCATCCTGAGCACTTCCACCAGGGCCTGCTCAGCACGAATGAGCGATCCGACTTTTGCGTCCGGATCCAGGTTGATGCCAATGTCCCGGATCAGTTTGCCGGCTTGATCGCGGAGTTCCCCATGGGGTCGCTCAGCTTGGAACGTACCGCGGAAAATGGCGCGTGCAATGGTCAATTGGGGATCGATGCTGAAGTTCTGCGGGATCAGACCAACGCCGCAGGCTCGTGCTTCATCTGAGTTGTCCGGTGCGTACATCTCGCCCGCGAGGGTCATCAGCCCGGCGTCGTATCGATGCGAACCGGCCAATACGCCCATAAGAGTGGTTTTGCCCGCACCATTGGTTCCGATCAGACCCAGTATCTCGCCTCGTCCTACTGCAAGCCCGACGCCTTTAAGGATGCGGCGGTGGTCATACGAGGCATGAATATCATCTGCGTGCAATAACAGGTCCAAAGAAAGCTCCTAGTGCAAAGGGATAATAATCGCCCCTGTGAGTCCACCCAAAGCTTCAGCCTGGTATCCAAGGCGGCTGACGAGACATAAAAATTCCCACCCGCGTTGTGCGGCCACATAAACAGCGGACGAGGCGGCCTTTGAGAGTCAATCAGATGAAAACTGTTAATGCAAAATGGTAAAGCCGAAACAACAAATCCAATTTCGTGACGCGAAAATGCGAATAATTTATGGAATCGTCATTTGGAGCTGGCCCGTTAAAGCAGCAGTGGCCCGGGACGTATGTCCCGGGCCACTGCAGGAGCAGTATGCGAGGCTACTCGGACGTCTTATTGAAGTAGTCAGCGCCGCCCACGTATTCGGTGTGGCCGGATTCGACGTCGGCGGTCACCATCTTGGCAACTTCGGCCGCGAACTCCTCAACGGAGTACAACTTGCCGGCCTCTGCACGGCGGGCCTCGATGGCTCCCGGGTTGGAGCGGTCAAGCAAAGTAGCCGTCACGGTGCCCTCGATCATATCGCCGGACACAACCACCAGGGAGATGCCCTTTTCAGCGAGGTTCGGCAGGAGGGCGCGCAGGGCGTCCTCACCGGCGCGCTTGCTCTTCGCCACGGGCTCGTACTCGGGCATGGTGGGCACGGTCTCAACAAAGTGCGCCTGATGGCTGGTGACGAAGACCACCCGTGAACCCTCAGGCATGAGGGGCACTGCCGCGTTGAGCATGTTGACCTGGGCATCGCGGTTCAGCTTGAGTGCATACCCTTCCTCCATGCCGGATTCCATGCCGCCGGAGGCATTGAGTACCAGAATGTCGAGGGATCCGAACTCTTCCATGGCCGTGCTGGCCAGTGCGTGCACGCCTTCATCGGTGGTGAGGTCTGCGCCCACTGCAGCAGCACGTCCGCCTGCTGCCTGGATCCCGGCCACTACCTTATTGGCGCGAGGCGCCTTCTGCCGGTAGTTGACCACGACGGCGGCACCCTCGCCCGCGAGGATCTTGGCAACTTCCGCGCCGATTCCGCGGGAGGATCCCGTCACGATCGCGGTCTTGTCATCCAGCATTCCCATTCGTGCTCCTTTTGTTCACTTCATCCAAATTCCGTGGGCTCGGGTTCCATCATGCCAGCGGCACGCGGGAAATCCGTTGTAGCCCCCGAACAAAAACTGTTGCGCAGGCTAGTTGCCTAGTGGCCCATCCCCAAGCCGCCATCCACGGGAATAACGGCGCCGGAGATGTAGGCGGCCTCGTCGCTGGCGACCCAGCGCACCACATTTGCTACCTCGGAAGCTTCGGCGAAGCGTCCCGCAGGAACACTGGACAAGTACGTCTTCTGGACGTCCTGCGGCAGTTCAGCGGTCATGTCCGTGTTGATGAAGCCCGGGGCAACCACGTTGGCCGTGATCCCGCGACTTCCGAGTTCGCGCGTCAGCGACCGTGCGATGCCCACCATGCCGGCCTTGGAAGCGGAGTAGTTGATCTGGCCCGGAGCGCCGTACAGGCCGGAAACCGATGAGATGAGGACCACGCGGCCCTTGCGCAAACGGATCATGCCCTTCGAAGCCCGTTTGATGACGCGGAAGGCGCCGGTGAGGTTAGTGTCCAGGACAGAGGTGAAATCGTCCTCGCTCATACGCAACAGCAGTGTGTCCTTGGTGATGCCTGCGTTGGCAACCAGCACCTCCACCGGCCCGTGGGCTTCTTCCACCGTCTTGAACGCGGCGTCGATTGATGCTTCATCCGTGACGTCGGCCCTAACGCCCAGGATGCCCTCAGGCAGTTCTGATTCACTACGGTAGGTGACTGCAACTTTGTCCCCGTTGGCAAGGAACGATTCGGCGATCGCGAGGCCGATGCCCCGGTTGCCGCCGGTGATGAGGACGCTCCGGCCGGTGGATACTGCTTCAGACATGCTGTGGCTCCAGGTTCCGCGGCGTGATCGCGCCGCTATGAGGGAGGGATTTTGCTGTGTTGATCCTATCTGGCGGTGGCTCGAACCCGGGGGTAACCGCTCATCACCGCGGTTTGGGCGGGTAGGTCCTTGGTGAGAGAATTGGGGAAGGCCTTTGGAGCGTGATGATTCAGTTGTGACACGAGAAGACAGTCCCCTGCAGCAAGTGCCCGGGGAACCGGACGCTTTTTCCGGCGACCCCGAAGTCCACAGCATCACAGATGCCGCCGCTGCGCACTCCGAGGACATGCGTGACCGCATGATCAAGTACGCAGTGGCCATGGGTATCCGCATGGTCTGCATCATCCTGATCTTTGTAGTTGATGGTTGGTTCAAAATCATTGCCATTGCCGGTGCTGTGTTCCTGCCCTGGATTGCTGTGGTCATAGCCAACGGCAACGACAAAGCCGAGGAGCACAGTGACTCCTTGCTGGACTATGTGGCCGTCCCTGAATTGGAGCGCTCCCCTGAGCCGGAAGAAACCCCTGATGACACCCCTACGGTGCTTCAAGGCGAATTGGTGGATGATGACGAAACACCGGCCGACCCGGAACGCCCCGGCAAAGGCCATGTCAGCGATGCCGGACAATCCGGCGACGAACGGGCGGCTTCATGAGCATCTTTAACCTCGGCTCCACCGGTACGGGCGGAGACGGGTCCGGGCGCACCATGGGAGCGGCAACGTGCTCCCGCAAAGGGTGCCGCGCCGGCGCAGAGTGGCAGCTCCTGTGGAACAACCCAAAAATCCACACACCGGATCGCCGCAAAGTGTGGTTGTCGTGCGGAGAACACCGGGACTGGCTGGAGGACTACCTGCAGACCCGTGGCCTCTGGAAAGAAACAGTGCCGTTCACGGCCAGTGAAGCAACAGCGAATGAGGCCGGCTGAATGTACCGTTTTCTGTTCTCCAGCAAGTGGCTGGGGTACTTCGTGCTGGCTGTTATTTTCGCCACAGCCTGTGTCTTCCTGGGCCGCTGGCAGATGGACCGCAGAGCTGAGACGCTGGCGGAAATCAATCGTGTGGTGACCAACTACTCGGCCGCGCCCATCCCCTATGCGGACATCAAGGATCAGTTCAACGAGCTGGACCCTGAGCGTGAGTGGACGCAGGTCCAGTTGCGCGGCAGCTACGACGTCGACGGTCAGCGCGTTGTGCGCAACCGGCCACTGAACGGCCAGCCGGGCTACGACGTCGTGGTTCCTTTCAGGCTGTCTACGGGCGAAGCTGTAGTGATCGACCGCGGGTGGTTGCCCATTGGCAACAACACGCCAGGGCGGCCCGACGTTATTCCTGCCCCGCCGGCTGGCGAAGTGACGGTGGTGGCTCGTCTGAAGCCCGCCGAACCCAAGTTGGACCGTGGAGCGGTGGACGGTCAACTGGCCTCCATTGACCTCGCAAGTTTCGCAGGAGAACTCCCCTATCCAATCGCCACAGGTGCGTACGGACAGTTGGCCAGCGAAAGCCCTGCGGTGCAGCCCATGCCCACGCCCTTCCCCAAGCCAGCTACTGAAGAGGGCACGCACCTCTCCTACTCCCTGCAGTGGTTCGCCTTTGGCGTCCTGATGTTCATCGGGTTCGGATACGCGGCGCGGCAACAGGCCCGCAATGCAGCGATTGATGCCGAGGAAGAAGAGGACGAGCAGATTCTCGCCGCTGGAGGTACTCCCCCGAAGCGCGCTCCTGCCTCCCGTAAAAACAAGCGGCCCACGTCCGAAGAAGAGGAAGACGCGATTCTGGATGCACAAGGCTACTGATCCGGTTCACGATCCGGTGCTCAACGTGCGGTCCGCATTGACCGCCGCCGGCGCCGAGGACACCGTTCGGACCTTCGAGGACAAGGTCCCTACAGCGGCCGCCGCAGCATCGGCGTTGGGCTGCGATGTTGCGGCGATTACCAACAGCCTGATTTTCGAACTCGATGGCGAGCCACTGCTTATCCTCGCCAGCGGTGCGGCGAAAGTGGACACGGGGCTCGTGGCGGAGAAACTGGGGACCGGCAAAATCCGCCGCGCAAAACCCGACTTCGTGCTGGAACACACAGGCCAGGAAGTAGGCGGAGTAGCGCCAGTGGGCCACCCTCGAAAGATCAGGACGCTTCTGGACGTCTCACTCGTAGCGCACCCGGTCCTCTGGGCGGGTGCAGGAGATCACAACTCGATGTTCTCCATCAGCTACGAGGAACTAAAGACCATCACCGACGCCCAGGAACTCCAAGTCCGCTAGCTGCATCAGCCTGCGGGGGTGATCCAATCGCGAGCGAAGCGGCCCGCCAAGCGAGTCTTACGCCAGCGTGATGAGATCCAGGTAGTCCTCGTTCCAGTGGTCTTCAACGCCGTCCGGGAGCAACACAACGCGCTCCGGGTTCAGCGCTGACACGGCACCTTCGTCGTGGCTGACCATCACCACAGCGCCACTGTAATTCTTCAGTGCACCCAGGATCTCGGCACGGCTGGCGGGGTCCAGGTTGTTGGTGGGCTCATCCAGGAGCAGCACGTTGGCGCTGGAGGCCACAATGGTTGCCAAAGCCAAACGGGTCTTCTCACCGCCGGAAAGAACGCCGGCAGGCTTGTCCACGTCATCACCGGAGAAAAGGAATGAACCCAGGATGCCACGGACTTCGGCGTCCTTCATGTCCGGAGCCGAAGATCGCATATTTTCGAGGACCGTGCGTTCGACGTCGAGCGTTTCATGCTCCTGGGCGTAGTAGCCCACCTTGAGCCCGTGGCCGGGGATGATGTCTCCGGTGTCCGGTTTGTCTACCCCGGCGAGCATGCGCAGGAGGGTGGTCTTACCGGCACCGTTCAGGCCGAGAATAACCACTTTGGAGCCTCGGTCGATTGCCAGATCCACATCCGTGAAGATCTCCAAGGAACCGTAGGACTTGCTCAAACCCTCTGCAGTGAGCGGGGTCTTGCCGCAGGGTGAAGGGTCCGGGAAGCGCAGGGCGGCCACGCGGTCGTTCTCGCGCACAGCTTCCAAACCGCTCAGGAGGCGTTCAGCACGCTTGGCCATATTCTGGGCAGCCACGGCCTTGGTGGCCTTGGCGCGCATCTTGTTGGCTTGGTCGATGAGGACCTGGGCCTTCTTTTCTGCGTTGGCACGTTCGCGCTTCCGGGCGCGCTCATCCGTTTCGCGCTGGAGCAAATAGCGCTTCCAGTCCATGTTGTAGTAGTCGATCTGCGCACGGTTGGCGTCCAACAGGAACACCTTGTTGACCGTGGCTTCAAGCAAATCGGTATCGTGGCTGATGACGATCAGCCCACCCTGATGGTTCTTGAGGAAGTCCCGCAACCAGGTGATGGAATCGGCGTCGAGGTGGTTTGTGGGCTCGTCCAGCAGGAGGGTCTCGGCGTCGGAGTAGAGAATGCGCGCCAACTCAACGCGTCGGCGCTGGCCACCGGAAAGGGTCTTGAGGGGCTGGTTCAAAAGACGGTCCGGCAGGGCGAGGTTGGAGGAGATTGCTGCTGCTTCAGCTTCGGCTGCGTAGCCGCCGCCGGAGAGGAACTCAGCCTCCAAACGGTCATAGCGGTTCATGGCCTTGCGCTGGACTGCTGCGTCATCGCTGGCCATGTCCTCGTGGGCTTTCTTAAGCTTGCCCACCACTACATCCAGGCCCCTGGCCGAAAGGATGCGGTCGCGCGCGAGCTGTTCCATGTCAGGGGTGCGTGGATCCTGCGGCAGGTAGCCGATCTCACCACTGCGGGTGACCTTGCCGCCTGCTGGAAGACCTTCGCCTGCGAGGACCCGGGTAAGGGTGGTCTTGCCGGCGCCGTTACGTCCGACGAGCCCAATCTTGTCCCCTTTGTCCACCCTGAAGTTGACCTGGTCCATGAGCAGGCGTGCGCCGGCGCGGAGTTCAAGGTCCTGGACGGTAATCAATTCGGGTGATGCCTTTCAATGGGGAACGCTCGCGGGGACCGGTGGGTCCGATAAGTGCGGCGGGATCGGCTGTGAGAACAGCCTGTTCAAGTCTACCGGTAGAGAGGCCGAGGCCTGACATCGGCCAGTTAAACGGAAAACTGTGTCCACCTCCAAAGAATTCCCTGCCCGCGTTGTGGAAAGACTCCAAAATCCCGCCGGGGTTCCCTCCGTACTCTCGAAACAGGGGAAACAAAGAAAATTCATCGCATCGCTTTTCACCCGATAGGACCGTCATGAGCCAGATCAACTCTTCACCTTCCACTGACACGCCTCCGCGCACCCTGCCCTCAAGGAAACGCTGGACTGCCACCGACCTGGGCCTCATTGCAGTTTTCGCGGCTCTGGTGGCGGCCTCGGCGATCGTCCCGGGAATCCCCGTAGGTGCCCTTGGTGTTCCCATCACCTTGGTGACCCTGACAGTGATGCTCAGCGGCCTGGTGCTGGGCGCCGGGCGAGGGTTCGCCGCCGTCGGGCTTTATGTGTTGCTTGGCTTCGCCGGGCTGCCGATCTTCAGCGGCGGACGCAGCGGCTTGGGCATCCTTGCCACGCCCTCAGCCGGGTACATCATCGCGTTCCCGCTGGCGGCAGCCGCAACTGGCTACCTTGCAACTGTGGTCATCCGCAGGACGGTAAAGTTCCGTTCACTGTGGCTCTTCGCAGCCACCATGGTCAGCAGCATTGTGGTGGTCCACGCCTTGGGCGTGCTGGGCATGATGATCAATGCCAAGCTGGACTTCACCAAGGCCTTCCTCGCCGATCTCCCCTTTGTCCCCGGCGACATCATCAAGAACGTCCTGGCCGTGATCATCGCCATGGCAATCCACAAAGCCTTCCCGGATGTACTGGTACGCCGGGTCAAGTAAATCGGGAACAATCAGTTCATGAATGCCATCAGTTTCAGCAGGGTTTCGGTGCGGGTCGCAGTCGATGGCAGCGAGACCCCCAAAACCCTGCTGCACGATTTTTCCCTGGACCTCTCCGAACGCAGGATCGGCGTGATCGGTGCCAACGGCTCCGGGAAGTCCACGTTGCTGCGCCTCATCAATGGTTTGGTGGAACCAAGCGACGGCGCTGTAACAGTCCATGGCCTCAGCGCTGTTTCCGACGTCCGCCGGGTACGGGGCAATGTGGGTTTTGTCTTCACCGATCCCCTGTCCCAGCTGGTGATGCCTACCGGGCGCGAAGACGTTGAGCTGTCCTTGCGCCGCTCGGTAAAGAACTCCAGGGAGCGTGCCGCCAAAGCCGAAGCGGTCCTGGCCCGCTTCGGCCTGCTGCACTTGGCTGATCAAAGCATTTACGAACTGTCCGGTGGTGAACGGCAGTTGCTGGCTCTGGCCGCTGTTTTGGCCGTGGATCCCACAGTGTTGGTACTGGACGAACCGTCCACCCTGCTGGACCTCCGGAACCGCGAACTCCTGCGACGTACAGTGGCGGGCCTGGACCAACAGGTCATCATGTCCACTCATGACCTCGAACTGGCAATGGACATGGACCGGGTACTGGTGGTGGAGTCCGGACGCATCGTGTTCGACGGCTCGGCGGCTGAGGCCGTCGCCCGGTATCGCGCGCTTTGCGCCGCTCCCCTGCCTGGTGCCCGGCTGGGTGAGGCGAGCAGGTGAGAGGCCATGGGTTCCTGATCGCGAATTACGTCCGTGGGAATTCAATCGTCCACAGGACTCCCTTGTGGCTGAAGTTCCTGGTGGTAGCGGCCTGCGGAGCGGCGTCCTTCCTCATTGTGGACTGGGTGGTGTCGCTGCTGATTTTCGTCCTCATGTGCGTGCTGTTCATGCTCACGGGAGCCGGCTTTCGCCGGCTGCTGCGCGCCATCTGGTTGGTGGCACCCATCCTCGTGGTCATTGGACTCTTTCAATGGTGGCAACTCGGTGGGCCCACTGCGGCGCGGATCGTGCTGAACGTGCTGGTCTGTGTGGTGGCCGCGTCTGTATTGACCGCGACCACTCCCGTGCAGGACCTGCTGGACGGTGTGGTGGCTCTGGCAAAACCGTTCCGGCGTTTCGGGGCCGATCCCGAACGCTTCGCTTTGACCATCGCCGTCATGCTCAGGAGCATCCCGTTTATTGCCGGTGCATTCTCTGACGTGCGGGACTCAGTGCGGGCACGGGGACTTGAACGTAATCCGCGCGCACTGGTACTTCCGGTCTTCATCACCACTGTGGCCTATGCCCGTCAGACCGGTGACGCTTTGGCAGCCCGCGGACTGGGTGAGCCGGAGCGGGACTGATCCGAGATGGGAATTAAAGCCGTGAGTACTGCAGGAGGGCTGCGGTTCCCATGCCTCCAGCGCTGCTGATCATTGCCAATGCCAGCGGGTTCTCGCCCGCCGCTGTGTACCCGCTGCGTGCCTGAGCCAGCAGCCGGGTCACCAGCACAGCGCCGGAGGCTCCGTAGCCATGGCCCAAGGCAAGTGCTCCGCCCTCGAGGTTGGCTCTCTGAGGATCAATGCCCAGATACTCCAGGCATGCAATGGTCTGGGAAGCGAACGCCTCGTTGAACTCCACCAGATCAATCCCTGCCCCTGCCAGTTTGTGGCGATCCAGAACACGTTCCGCCGCATGAGCGGCCCCAATACCAAGGAGTTCCGGATCAACACCGGCGGTGTCGCACCCCAGCACCAGCAGACCGTCCATCGCGCCCAGGGCGCGGGCCCGTTTCAGCGACGTCACGACGACGGCGGACGCCGCGTCAGCGTCAAAGCAGGAGTTCGCTGCGGTCACTGAGCCACCGGCGACGAACGCCGGCGGGAACCTCGCCATGAGACCGGCGTGCAGTGAAGCCCTGGGGCCGTCGTCCGACTCCACCATTTTCTCCAGGCCCTGCAGCGGGACAGTTTCATCTGTAAAAACCCCACCTGCGGCGGCCTCGACCGCTCGTTGATGGCTCCGCAACGCGTACTCGTCCTGCCTTTGACGGGTGACGCCGAATTCCCGGGCGACGTTCTCGGCTGCAACACCCATGTCCGGGTCCCCGAACTGTGGAGGCACAAACGTGGCCCTGGAGTAGAAGTCGAGGCCGCCGTCGTCGTTTCTGTTGGCCCGGGCCGGCGCGGTACTGATGCTTTCAACGCCGCCGGCCAGAAACAGCGGATCACCGCCTGCCGCCACCAGCCGGGAGGCCAGGGCAATGGCGTCAAGGCCCGATCCGCACTGGCGGTCAACAGTGATGCCTGGAACGGTGATGGGCAGGCCAGCCAGAAGCGCGGCGAAGCGTGCCACGTTGCCGCCGCCGCCCACAGCGTTCCCCACCATGACATCCTCCACGTCCGCAGCGTTCACACCTGACGTGTCCACCAGGGAAGCCAGCACCGGTGCAAGAAGGTCCGGGGCGCGCAGATGCTTCAACTGACCATTTGCCCGGCAAATCGGAGTCCGCAGCGCGGCAATGATCACTGGCTGCCGTGACTCATCGGATTGACCGAATAACCCGGAACGGCTGCCCAGGCGTTTGCTGTTACCCAAGGACTTGTGCCCGGGGGTCATGGTTCTTGATCCAGTCCAGAAGCACTTTCCTGCTGACTTTGCCGCGGTCCGTCATGGGCAGTTCAGACAAAACGTAGTACTGCACCGGCCACTTGTCGCGAGCCAGCAAACCGTCCAAGCCCGTCCGGAGCTGGGTGGCAGTGACCGCGCCACATGAAGGAACGACGCCGGCGATCACCTTTTGGCCGCGAATCTCGTCCGGCGCTCCGGCAGCAACCGCAACGTCCACGCCCGGGATGGATGCGACGGCAAGCTCAACCTCGTGCGGGTAGACGTTCTTTCCCGAGGTGATGATCATGTCCGAGCGCCTGCCCAGGATATGAAGGGTTCCGTTTTCCAGAAAGCCTTGGTCGCCCACGGTGTACCAGCCGTCCACGCAACGCAAAGCCTGCCCGTCATCGCCCCACAGGTAGCCGTTGCTGACCATTCCACTGCGGACACTGATATTTCCGTGCTCACCGTCGGGAAGGGAACGTCCGGCATCATCAAGAATGTTCAGCTCAACCCCGGGAAAAGGCAATCCGATTCCGGTGCCACCGGCATCCAACGGTTCCCCGGCCGCCAACCGGGTGCCGGAAACAAAGCTCAATTCCGAGGCCCCGTAGTACTCGAAGATGGCCGCACGGGGAGCCCAGCGCCTGGCTGCCTCCAAGGTGCGGGCGTCCAATTTGGAACCGGCACAGATGATGCTCCGGATGCCGGAAGCATCGACGTCTCCGGCCAGTCCCCTCTCGCTGAGCAAACGCAACGTGGTGGGAGCCAGCACAAGACGGGTGATGCCGTCATGGCTGATGGCTGCATGGGCGTCGCCGACGTCGAAGGCTTCAAGGGTGTGGAATGCTGCGCCGGCATAGAGGCACTCTGAAAGGGCATAAAGGTTCAGGCTGGCCGACAACGGACCCGGTGCAAGGGTCCGGTCATCCTGTGAGAGCCCAAAAAACTCTATGGAAGCGTCGAAGGAAACCTGCCAGGAACGGCGGGACCTGGTGAAGGCTTTGGGCACGGACGTGGTCCCGGACGTGAGGCCGATCAGGAACGTGCTCGATGCGTCCCCGTCCGCCAGTTCGTTCTCTGCCGGCGTGGACGCTTGGAGGACGCGCGAGGAAACTTCTTCGATCATGGGGGCAGGCCATTCCGGGTCCAGGACGGCGCAGCGCCGCTCACCCGCGACAGCGGCCGCAAAACGTTCAATGAAGCGCACAGAGTTGGGCTCAGCCAAAACAGTGGTGGCAGGGGCGTCACCCACCAGGCCGGCCGCGGCGTCGCGGAGTCCGGCCCAGGTGAGCCGGTTGCTGCCCACCACCACGGCGGTGTGATGGGGGCGCTCCTCGGCCCAGAGCTGAAGTTTGTCCAGGAATGGCATCCCAGCAATTTTACGGCAGTGTCCGGCACCAGGCACCAAAAGTGACGTCTATTCTGACTGTATGAGTTTCAATGACGGCGCACAGCTTGATCCCTCCCAGGTGGAGGACCGACGCGGCAGCGGCATGGGCCGCGGGACAAAGATCGGCGGTGGTATCGGCGGCGGGATCGTGGTGCTGTTGCTGGCGCTCTTTGGTATCAATCCCAACATTCTTGGAGACCTGACGGGGCCCGGTAGCCAGCCACCCGGCGTCGGTGGCAGCCCGGCCGCCGGCGGTGTCCAGGAATGCCAAACCGGAGCCGACGCCGACAAACGCCTGGACTGCCGGATCACCGGAACTGTCAACAGCCTCAATGCATTCTGGCCCGACTACCTTGCGGACTACAACGTCCAGTACCCGCGGCCAAAGACGGTCATCTTCAGTGAGGCCACCAACACCGGATGCGGTGCGGCCACCAGTGCCGTAGGCCCCTTCTACTGCCCGGCAGACACTACGGCCTATTTTGACCCGGGCTTCTTCGATGAACTGGTAACCCGCTTTGGCTCCTCCGGCGGCCCTCTGGCTCAAGAGTATGTAGTGGCGCATGAATTCGGGCACCATGTCCAGAACATCCTGGGAAACCTGGACCAGGCCCAACAAGACCCGCAAGGCCCCCAATCCGGTGCAGTGCGGATTGAACTCCAGGCTGACTGCTATGCGGGACTCTGGGTACGCCACGCTACGACGCAAACCGATGCCAGCGGCAAACCATTCCTCGATCCCCTGACCCAGCAAGACCTGCAGGATGCGCTTTCCGCCGCTTCCGCGGTGGGAGATGACCGTATCCAGGAAGCAGCAACCGGCCGCGTCTCTCCTGAATCATGGACCCATGGTTCCAGCGAACAACGCCAGAAATGGTTCTACCAGGGCTACACCACAGGCGACATCAACAAGTGCGACACGTTCGGTGTGGCTGCGCCCTAGGCGATCCGTCGATCGGGAATCCCGGCCACGCGACCGACCGGCCCGGCTCTCCAACGAGTTCCGGGCCGGTTGGTGGAATCAGGCTCTCTGGGGGCCGTCCCTTACTTGCAGGTGACGTCTACACGGTAGGTGTAATCGCCCTCCCGATGGTCGGCCACAGTGACGGCGACTACGGCGCTGCTGCCCTTGATCTTTGCCAGGGATCCATCCGGGCCATACACCGCTCCAAGTCCGCAGCCGGGCTGGCTAGAGACCTTGATGTTGTGCGTGCCCTGCTCCGTCGCCTCAAAATGGGCTTCGTGATACGCCAGCACTGCCGGATTCCACTCAGAGAATTTGATGTTGTGCGCGCCGTTGGTATCAGTCCACTCAGCGGCATATCCATCCAGCGCTGTGCCGTTCTTGAAGAAGCGAACATCGATCTCGACAATCAAGGGGTTGCGGACCTTGAAGTTGTCAACCTTGCTGTATCGCGGGACAAAACACTGCTTGTTGCCCGGCGCCGTGCAGTCATACCTGTCCACCGGCGTAACCCACACTTTGTAGACTCCGCCGTTGTTTGGGGTATCAGCGAACGGGAAAAGCTGAATCGTTGCGCCGCCATCCTCTCCGTCCGTTCCCGTTGCATGCTCGCAGCCGCCGGCCGGTACGACGTCTTCGAAAACACCCGAACTGTTGACCGTGAGTTCGCGGCAGCTGATGTCATCGGTGGATAGCAGCGTTTTGCCGGAGGGATCGGTGACTTGGAAGTAGTAGTTTCCGGCGGGCAACCCTGCAGCATCGTCAGGAGCGTTGATGCCGGGTCCGCCGTTGAGATACACGTCCTCCTTGGAGTCATAGATGTTGAGATTTACGGGGACACCAGACCCGTTGGTGGTGAAGATGGCTCCTGAGAGCTGGGAACCCGCTGGGGGCGCGGCAGATGCAGGCGGGGCGAGCAGACCTGCAGTGACAATGGCAATAGCACTTGGTATTGCGAATTTCGCTTTCATGGGAGTGCCTCTGATCGACGAGTAGTTATTACAGCACCCGGACGCGCTCCCGCACGGCCACTCCCCAGCCAGTAGACGTTGCCACCCCCCTGGAGGCATTGCTCCAGGGATGCAGAAAACAGCGCCTCGGATAGCCGTATCCTACTCGGCGGCGGATTGTCACGGTAGGGCCTGAGTCGACGCGTTCAACCCTGCCCGGAAGAGCTTTGAATCAAAAAAGGAAGGGTTCCCGGCCATAAGCCCGGAACCCTTCC
The DNA here is from genome assembly GCF_041549525.1 of Paenarthrobacter aurescens. Taxonomy (NCBI): domain Bacteria; kingdom Bacillati; phylum Actinomycetota; class Actinomycetes; order Micrococcales; family Micrococcaceae; genus Paenarthrobacter; species Paenarthrobacter aurescens. The sequence goes on along the minus strand of NZ_CP157456.1, from coordinate 2,122,363 downwards.
TTTTCCCGCCGAAGCGAGCGTAAAACTCCTAATCAGATGTTGAAGCCGAGGGCCCGCATCTGGTCCTTGCCGTCATCGGTGATCCGCTCAGGACCCCATGGCGGCATCCATACCCAGTTCAGGCGCCAGTCATCAACCACGCCGTCGAGGGACTTGCCCACCTGCTCTTCAAGCACGTCCGTCAGCGGGCAGGCCGCAGTGGTCAGTGTCATGTCGATCAGGAGCGCGCCGTCGTCGTCGGAGTACTTGAGTCCGTACAGGAGGCCCAAGTCCACTACATTGACGCCAAGTTCGGGGTCAATGACGTCCTTGAGCGCTTCCTCGACGTCCTCGAGGCTGGTTCGCGCCGCGTTGATTTCGGTCATGGAACGATCCTAACTAGGCCTGCACAGCAGGAGCAACGGCAACGCCGGCGCCTGGAGCGTAGCGGTCGTAGCCCTCTTCTTCAAGACGGTCGGCCAGCTCGGGGCCGCCCTCTTCAACAACCTTGCCGTCAACGAACACGTGAACGAAGTCCGGTTTGATGTAGCGCAGAATGCGGGTGTAGTGGGTGATGAGCAGCGTGCCCATGTTGCCCTCTTCGTGGGCGCGGTTGACGCCCTCGGAGACAACCTTCAACGCATCCACGTCAAGGCCGGAGTCAGTCTCGTCAAGAATGGCGAACTTCGGCTTGAAGAGCTCGAGCTGAAGGATTTCAACGCGCTTCTTCTCACCGCCGGAGAAACCTTCGTTGACATTGCGCTGGGCGAAGTCGGCGTCGATGCGAAGCTGCTGCATGGCAGCCTTGACGTCCTTGGTCCAGGTACGCAGGGCCGGTGCTTCGCCGTCGATTGCAGTCTTGGCGGTGCGCAGGAAGTTGGTCATGGTGACACCGGGAACCTCTACCGGGTACTGCATGGCCAGGAAGACGCCTGCACGGGCGCGCTCGTCGACGCTCATTTCCAGCACGTCTTCGCCGTCCAGCGTGATGGTTCCGCTGGTGACGTTGTAGCGCGGGTGTCCTGCGATGGTGGAAGCAAGGGTGGACTTGCCCGAACCGTTGGGGCCCATGATGGCGTGCGTTTCACCGGTCTTGATGGTGAGGCTGACGCCCTTCAGGATCTCCTTGGTGCCCTGTTCCGTCTCGATGCTGACGTGCAGGTCCTTGATTTCAAGAGTTGACATGCTCTTCTTTCTTTCGTTCGTAAGTCTGGCGGTACTGGGCGCTTAGTAGTTATCTACCGAGGCGCCGTTCACAACGTTGGTCACGTCCACGTAAACGTCGTCTCCGTCGATGGTGACGGCGAAAACAGGGACGGGGTCATAAGCAGGCAGCTGGAGGGGCTGTCCGCTGCGGAGGTCAAACTGGGAACCGTGTCCCCAGCATTCAATCGCGCAGCCTTCAACCTCACCCTCGGACAATGAGATGTCCGCGTGCGAGCAGGTATCGGCGATGGCGTGGATCTCGCCCATCGAGTCCTTGACGATGGCTACGGGGTAGTCATCAATCAGGACACGCAGCGCTTGCTTGACCTGGATGTCATTGGCGTTGCATACCAGTTCGCCCTTGGTTTCTTCACTCATTGTTTGCTCTGCCTGGCCTGTCTTAGTTGTCGGTCGCAGCGAGTTCGCGCTCAACAGCTGCGGTCAGGCGATCTTCGATTGCCGGGACCTTGATCTGCTGAATGATCTCGTTGAGGAAGCCTCGGACCACCAGACGGCGGGCTACCTTTTCCGGGATGCCGCGGGCCATGAGGTAGAACAGGTGCTCGTCATCGAAACGTCCGGTGGCGCTGGCGTGGCCCGCACCCTCAATCAAACCGGTTTCGATTTCAAGGTTGGGAACAGAGTCCGCGCGTGCACCGTCCGTGAGGACCAGGTTGCGGTTTGCCTCGTAGGTGTCCGTACCTTCTGCTTCCTTGCGGATCAGGACGTCGCCAACCCACACGCTGTGGGCGTTGCGGCCCTGAAGAGCACCCTTGTAGAGAACCCGCGACTTGCAGTTGGCCACTGCATGGTCAACAAACAGGCGCTGCTCAAGGTGCTGCCCGGCGTCTGCGAAGTACAGTCCAAACATTTCGACGTCGGCGCCCGGAGCCGTGAAGCGCGTGGACGGTGTGACACGAATGAGGTCGCCGCCAAGGCTGACCACGATGTGCTTGAATTTGGCATCGCGGCCGATCCTGGCCTGCTGCGATGACGCGTGAACTGCGTTGTCTGCCCATTCCTGCAAGGAGACGACGGTCAGTTCAGCACCGTCCTCCACAATGATCTCCACGTTCTGGGAAACCACTGCGGAGCCTTGGTGGTCCAGGACCACAACGGCCTTGGAGAAGCGTTCTGCCACAATCACGATGTGCTGGGCGGACGGAGCCTCTCCAGCGCCGGTGACCAGGACGGAAACTTCGCTCTCGGCCTGCAACTCAGCCGGTACGGTCACCACAGTGGCCTCGGTGAAGTTTTCCCACGCGTTGGCCGAAACGAGGTCCTCCGGGATGCCCGCCTGGCCAATGCGCTTGTCATCGCGGCCAACGGTTTCAACAACGACGCCGGCCGGTGCGGTAACGCTGACAGCCGGAGCTGCGCCGTTGAGGACATCCGTGTGGAGACCACGCAGTCGCTTCAGCGGCGTGAAGCGCCAATCTTCCTCAAGGCCGTTCAACGGCTTGAAGTCCGCCAGCTTGTACGAAGTCAAACGGCCCGCACGGGAGCTGTCCGGAACACCCTCGCCGCCACCGTGTGAGTGGCTCTTGGCCGAAGCCCCGGCGAGCGGACCAGCAGAAGGCTGCTCCGACGTCGTGCTGGTGTTCGTTCCGGTGTTGACGGGCGAAAGGTTCTCGCCTTCCTCGGTGAAGCCGTTGATAAACGGCTGGGCCGAGGGCGCGCCGATGCGCGCCTTTTCAGTAGTGATATCAGTCATTGTTAACCGACGGACCCTTCCATCTGCAGTTCAATCAGGCGGTTCAGCTCAAGAGCGTATTCCATGGGCAGTTCACGGGCGATCGGCTCGATGAAGCCGCGCACGATCATGGCCATGGCCTCGTCCTCGGGCATGCCGCGGGACATCAGATAGAAGAGCTGCTCTTCGCTGACGCGTGAAACGGTGGCCTCGTGGCCCATGACAACGTCATCCTCACGGATGTCGATGTACGGGTACGTGTCCGAACGGGAAATGGTGTCCACCAGCAGTGCATCACAGCGGACTGTGTTTGCCGAGTGCTTGGCACCTTCACGGACCTGGACCAGGCCACGGTAAGCTGCGCGTCCGCCGCCGCGGGCCACGGACTTGGAGATGATGGAGCTCTTGGTGTTCGGTGCAATGTGAACCATCTTGGAGCCGGTGTCCTGGTGCTGGCCTTCGCCGGCGAAAGCGATGGACAGGGTCTCGCCCTTGGCGTGCTCGCCAACGAGGTAGACGGCCGGGTACTTCATGGTCACCTTGGAACCGATGTTGCCATCGATCCACTCCATGGTGGCGCCCTCTTCACAGATGGCGCGTTTGGTCACCAGGTTATACACGTTGGTGGACCAGTTCTGGATGGTGGTGTAGCGGACGCGCGCGCCCTTCTTCACGATGATCTCCACAACAGCGGAGTGCAGTGAGTCCGAGGTGTAGATCGGAGCCGTGCAGCCTTCGATGTAGTGAACGTAAGAGTCCTCATCGGCGATGATCAGCGTGCGCTCGAACTGGCCCATGTTCTCGGTGTTGATACGGAAGTAAGCCTGGAGCGGGATGTCCACGTGCACGCCCTTGGGCACATACACGAACGATCCGCCGGACCATACGGCCGTGTTCAGTGACGCAAACTTGTTGTCGCCCACCGGGATGATGGTGCCGAAGTACTCCTGGAAGATCTCCGGGTGCTCGCGCAGTGCGGTGTCGGTGTCCAGGAAGATGACACCCTGGGCTTCGAGGTCCTCACGGATCTGGTGGTAGACAACCTCGGACTCGTACTGGGCTGCGACACCCGAGACGAGGCGGCTGCGCTCAGCTTCCGGGATGCCCAGTTTCTCGTAGGTGTTCCGGATGTCTTCGGGAAGGTCTTCCCACGTTGCCGCCTGCTTCTCGGTGGAACGCACAAAGTACTTGATGTTGTCGAAGTCAATGCCTGAGAGGTCTGCACCCCAGGTAGGCATGGGCTTGCGGTCGAAGTACTTCAGGCCCTTGAGCCGCAGATCGAGCATCCATTCCGGCTCGTTCTTCTTCGAGGAGATATCGCGGACGACCTCCTCGTTGAGGCCACGACGGGCGTTGGCGCCGACGTCGTTCTTGTCGGCCCAGCCGTACTCGTAGTTTCCGATACCGTGCAGTTCGGGATTCTTCTCCAGAATCTCCGAGATCACAGTGCCGTCAGCTACCGCTTTCTCTGCTATTTGGTCCGTCATCACGGCCTTCCTTGCTGGTTGTTTGATTCCTGGTACGGGTTCCCGGACTGCTCTGCGGCATCCGAAGATGCCGTGGCAGCCGGGCGCCCGGTAGGTATATGGGTGGTGCAAACATGTCCGCCTTGAGCGAGCGTGGAAAGACGCCGGACATCAACGCCTACCAAACGCGAAAAGACTTTGGTCTCTGTATCGCAAAACACCGGAAACTCTGCGGCGAGCCGCTGAATAGGGCAGTGGCCTTGGCATAGCTGGACGCTGGACAGTGCAGCGGGCAACGGAGCCTTGGCCTCAATTGAATGTGCGGAGGCTACAAAACGATCGCGGCTGAGGGCCTTGGAAAGTGCCATGGCGCGCGCGGTGATGTCCTCCCCGGCGGCCTCAACTTCGGGGGCGTAGCGCCGTTCCATGTCGGAGAAGCGTTCCTCCGCATATTCGCGGACTGCTTCTTCGCCAGCGAGTTCCTGGAGGCGACGGAGCGCGGAGCTGGCAATGTTCAGGTAGTCGTCGCCAAGGGTCGATTGCCCCTGGGAACTCAGGACGTAACGGCGCGCGGGACGGCCCGCGCCGGAACCGGCCTTGGCCACACGCTTGACCTCGATCACGCCGCTGCGCTCCAGGTGGTCAAGGTGACGGCGGACAGCAGCCGGCGTGAAGCCCAGAAGATCGCCGAGTTCCGCGGCGCTCACAGGGCCGTTTTCAAGAACTGCGCTCAGGACGCGGTCCCTGGTGCGGTCATCCGCGTCCGGCAGCGCAGGCGGGGCAACGAATGCCTCTGCCGCTGCAGCATGCCGTGTTGAGGGCATGGAAGTTGGACTGCTCATGGAATACACAACATAATCATGTCGTAATTTGTTTCATGCATCCAGTAAGGCAAGACTGACCTTAGCAAGCCGCCAAGTGTGACCGTACTACTTCCCGTAGAATACTCTGGTGCGATCCCCCGATTCCCCTGTCCTCACCATAGACGGACTCATTAAGGATGTAGGCCCCCTGGCCTCCCTTGACGGCAAAATGCTCAGGGTGGTCAGCGGGCTGTCCCTTGTGGCTGAACGCGGCCAAGTGACTGCCCTGTTGGGAGCAAACGGGGCCGGTAAGACCACCACTCTGGAATGCGCTCAGGGCCTGCAGAAGCGAACGGGCGGCAGCATCTCCCTGCTGGGCGGGGACCCGGATACCGCTGGTGCCGACTTGAGGTCCCGCGTAGGGGTGATGCTCCAGGACGGCGGCCTCCCGCCGTCGGCCCGCCCGATCCCGCTGCTGCGGCACGTCGCCGGCATGTACCAGAAGCCCATGAACGTAGACGACCTGGTGGAACGGCTGGGAATCAACCAGTTCAGCCGTACCAGCGTGCGCCGGCTTTCGGGCGGTCAGAAACAGCGGCTCGCGCTGGCTGCAGCGCTGGTGGGAAATCCTGAAATCCTCTTCCTTGACGAGCCCAGTGCAGGATTGGACCCGCAGTCGAGGCAGATGGTCTTTGAGCTCATTGCCGAGCTCAGGGACGCCGGAATGGGAATTGTGCTGACAACCCACCTGATGGATGACGCGGAGCGCTTGGCGGACTACGTCTACATCATCGATGCCGGCCACAATGTGGTGGAGGGAACAGTCGCCGAACTGCTCCGGCATGATCATTCCGCAGACTCTGCCATCACTGACAGGACGCTGTACTTTGACGCACCTGCCGGACTCGATTTTGCCGGCGCTTTGGGGCCGGGCCTCCAGCTGACCGAGACACGCTCCGGAAGCTATGCGATCACCGGTGCGATCACGCCGAATGATCTGGCGGCACTGACCGCTTGGTGGGCAGAACGGAACATCATGCCCGCCTCGCTCCGGTTGGAAGCCCGCAGCCTGGAAGACGTATTCCTGGACATTTCCGGAAGGGACCTCCGATGAGCAAGCTCCTCTCCCCCAACGCCGGACCGGCATCGCTGCCCCGCAGGATCATCCAGCAAGGGCGGTATGAAACCATCACCATGCTGCGCAACGGTGAGCAGCTGATCCTCGCCATAGTTCTTCCCCTCATGGCACTGGTTGGCCTCGCTGTCACGCCACTGCTGGACGGACTCGGCGGTTCCCGGGTGGACCTCGCCACCCCCGGGATTCTCGCGCTGTGTGCCATGTCCACGGCCTTCACGGGCCAAGGAATCGCCACAGGCTTTGACCGGCGCTACGGAGTTCTCCGTTTCCTGTCCACCACACCCCTTGGCCGGGGCGGACTGATCGCAGGCAAGATTCTCGCCGTGCTTGTTGTCCTCCTTTTCCAGGTACTGGTAGTGGGCGCAGTTGCAGGCCTGCTGGGATGGCAACCCCGGCCGGAGGCCTGGCTTCCCGGGCTCGGCCTGCTGGTTCTCGGTGCTGCTGCTTTTACTGCACTCGGCCTGCTGGTAGCCGGCACAGTACGACCCGAAGCTACTTTGGCGATCACCAATCTGTTGTGGATCCTCCTTGGGGCCTTGGGCGGCATAGTGGTCCCGGCAGAACGTTTGCCCGGATTGCTTCAGGGCATCGTCCAATTCCTCCCTTCCGGGGCCTTGGGACAAGCGCTTCGGGATGCTTTCCTGTTGGGCGTCGTTCCATTCCCCGCCGTTCTAATCCTCCTGCTGTGGACCCTGGTGGCCGGCGCCGCCGCCATCCGGTGGTTCAAGTGGAACTAATTCAGCCAGGCACCCATCACCCATGCAGAACTGAGAAGTGAGAAAACTGTGAGCACGGCATCGCGCCTACCCAAAACCGTCCAGCGACTGACCTCCAAGTTGCCCACTGAGGTCAACAAGGCTGTCCGCCGTCTGGCATTGCTCTCACTCATAGGGCAGACAGTCCTGGTAGTAACCGGCGGTGCAGTGAGGCTCACCGCTTCGGGCCTGGGCTGCCCCACCTGGCCACGCTGCACCAGCGACTCGTTGGTGAACACCCCGGAGATGGGCATTCATGGGTTCATTGAATTCGGCAACAGACTTCTGACCTTTGCTCTGGCCGCTGTCGCGGCAATGATGTTGGTGTACTTGTGGAACCTTCGCAAAGAGCGTCGCGATCTCTTCATGCTCGCCTTGGGCCTCCTTGCCAGCATCCCGGCTCAAGCGATCATTGGCGGAATCACAGTGCTGTCCGGCCTTAACCCTTGGGTTGTGGGATTGCATTTCCTCGTCTCCATGGCCCTGGTGGTCTTCGCAACACTCCTTGTTAACAGGGCTTACGGGCGAACCGGCCGCTTCATGAACCGCACCCTGCCGTCCCTTCCGCCGGTGGCCCGCCCTTTGATGCTCGCTGTTGCAGTCTTCTCGGCCCTTTCAGTGATGCTGGGCGTCGTCGTGACGGGCGCCGGGCCACACGCCGGAGACGCGGATGCGCCCCGCAACGACCTCGACTGGGACCTTTTCTCACACATCCACGCAGTACCGGCCTACCTCATTACCGCTGGAACACTCCTCGCGGTGTACTTGGTGTTCCGCCACAAGATCCGCGGTCCCTTCCGGACGGCGGCCTACTTGCTGCTGGGCGTGACCCTGCTGCAGGCTGTCATAGGCTTTACCCAGTACTACAACGGCATCCCGGCTCTGTTGGTGGGTGCACACATGTTCGGTGCCGCTGTCCTGATGAGCGCAGCCACCAACGCGGCTGACATAGCGAAGCACAGCCCGGCAAACTAGCTTCCTCTAGGCCCGGATGAGTTGGGCAGGGTTGGATCGCGACGCCACTGCCGCTGGATAGACCGCGGAGAGAAGGCCGCTCAGTAGCCCAGCTCCTATACCCCAGATTGCCGCAGTTGCCGGGACCACCGGGGCCCAGCCCTCGCTTGTGGCGTATGCAAGCGCTGCGCCTAAGCCCAGGGCTGCCCCGGCAATGCCGCCCAGTGTACCCACTACGGCTCCTTCCATGAGGAACATGGATGCCAAAGCGCTCTTCCGCATTCCCAGCGCGAGCCTGAGTGCGATCTCCTGGGACCTCGCGAGTACCCCAACGTACATGGTGGTACCGGCGCTAAGACTGGCAATAACGAGTAAGACCACCGAAACGATCGCTACCATCCGGCCGAGGTCCGTGTTTATTCCGTGTTGGAGATGCCTTAGGTCAGCAACGGTCTGCACCTCGATTGCTTCGGTTGCCGCCGCGCTGAGGGCTTTAGGCAGGACTTCCGCTATGGCCGCAGGCACGCCGAGCTGTGTTCTCAGGACCAGGGTCGCAGCCACGTTGGTTGTCATGATGGGGCAGGACCCAACGCCAAGCACAATAGAGCCTTCCAGGACGGGGTCTCGTCCCGGGTCATCGATGATTCCTGCCACTGGCACTGGCTGGCCGTAGAGCCAGATTACGACGCCGGGTCCCGGCTTTGCGACGCCCAGTTGGCGTGCGGCGCCGAGGCCGAGCATCGCCACCGGGGCCCCGAATGAATTGTCCAGCAAAGCAGTGTCGCCGGTTGAGACAACGGCGCCCTGTAGCCGAAGGTAAGCGGCATCGGCGACGCGGACCGCACCACTGAAAGCGGGTGCTTCCGGCACAGAGCCCGGACGGAAAGTCGACGGTTGTGCTTCTGTAACTGGGAGATCGGCCACAACTCCTGCGTCAATGACCCCGGACAACAGCCTTGACCCCGCCAGGTCCGTAGCCACCTGCTCCCATGAGACATATCCTTCGTCCCTGGTAGCCCTCACTTCATCGTTGGATGCCGCGTCTATGCGCCCGGAAACCTTGACCGCAGCACTTTCACTGAGCCCGACCGCTGCAACCAGGCCGCCGCAGCCGAGAAGGAAGGCAAGCACCAAAAGCAGCGCCTTGGCCGGGCGGGTTGTCAGGGCGGAGAGCGCGTCAGCCGTGAGGTCGATGATTTCATCGCGAGGCCGGCGGAGCAGTTTTGGTCGGTCCTCGTCAACATAAGTCTGCTCGTCCGCGTCGTCGTGTGCGTGGACGATACGGCCTGTATCCCCTACGATCTCGCCATCCCGCATGGTAACGATTCTGTCCGCGGTAGCTGCAATGGCGGGATCGTGGGTGACCATGACAACAGTGGTCCCAGTCAGCTGGAGCTCGCGGAGGTGCTCAACGACTACTTGCCCATTGGCAGTGTCCAGGCTTCCGGTGGGCTCATCGGCAAGAATCACATCAGGAGAACCAATGACGGCCCTTGCGATCGCCAGGCGTTGCCGCTCGCCACCGGATAGCATCGCAGCGGGGGTAGCGGCGCAATCCTCCAAGCCGAATCTCCGTAGTATCGGAGTGACCAGCCGTTTCTGCTCTTTCCAAGCAACTCCGCGTGCCCGCAGCCCCAGCACGGCGTTCCGGGCGGCCGCATCGCGTCCAACCATATGCGCTTCTTGGAACACGAAGCCGAATACGCGTGCGCGGAGTGACGCCCGGTGAGCGGCCGGGACCTCCCCAACTTCGTTCCCATGGATTAAGTACGAGCCCGCGGTGGGTGTGTCCAAAAGTCCCAGAACGTTTAGAAGCGTTGACTTGCCGGACCCCGAAGGCCCCACAATGGCCAGGAACTCGCCCTGGTAGATGTCGAGGTGCACCCCGGCCAGGGCTTTGGTGCCAGGAAATCCGCGGCTGACATTTCGCAGGGAGATGAGGGGTCCAGGGGATTTGGGTTCAAGGAGGTGCTGGTCTGTTGGCTTCCCGCTCACGGCAGCATCACCTTGACTCCCACGTCCAGGCCTTCCACAGTGTCGACTGCAGCCCAGCCATCAGCCTGCGCTGTCACGGTAACGTCAACCCGGTGCGGACCAGCTTCTCCGGCTACCTCGACGTAGGCGACGCCCATTTCCTGTCGGATGGCGATCAGCGGCACCGCGAGCGTCTCCGCCGGTGCGTTCCCGGCCGTCACCGTGACAGATTGCTGCGGAGCCAAGCCAGTGGTACCCGGGGGGATAGACGCTGTGATGTCCATTCCCGGCATGACATTGCTGCTGCTGTCGCCCTCGGCGAACCCGCTAACCGACGTCACCGTGGTTTTCACCTCAAGTGCTCCTGCTCTAAGGGTGACTGCCGTTCCCACGGCGAAGCTCTCTGCTTGGAGGACATCTGCCCTGGCGACGATAGTGTCCTCGGAGACGGAAATCTGCGCGACGACGCCGTCCTCGGGCAGGACCGTGCCAGTCCCGGCGATGGAGGCTATTCTGCCGGTGTCACCGGGCACCTGGACGAAATCCCGCCAGCGGACCATAGCGGCAGGTGCGGCGTTGGCCCCTGACTTGTTGTTTGACCCGGTTGGAGACGAAGCCGGCGGAACCGGGGCTGGGAAGCCTGCATTCTCGTACCAGGTTTTCAGCGCTTGTTGTGTCTGCTGGTCAAAGGTGCCGTTGGTCTTCACCGCAAGCCCAAGGCCTGCCAACGCCGTCTGAAGTGCCCGCACGTCTGGTCCGGAGTCACCCGGGATGATGTCCCTGTATAGCGGAACGCTGGCCGGCATCACGAGCAGGGGGCGCCCGGAAACGACGGCGAGCAATTCACCCGGCTCCACAAAATCTCCCAGTGCCTTGGGCGTGGAGGTGAGAATCAACCTGTCTATACCGTCTGTCAGGCTGGCAGTGACAGGGGACGTCCTCCCGGCTGTCACCACTCCGGCAAGCGTGACTTGCCGGGCCACTGAGCGAAGTTCAACGGTGGCGGAGACGGGAATCGCGGCAGTTACATCCTGGTGGGACGTGGCCACCGCAGCAACCAGGGTGCCAGCCCGGAAGGCCACGATTAAACTGGATGTCACCAAGGCCATGGCCACCAGTAAAAGCCACCAGCGGGGTACCCGCCGCATGGCGCGGTCGCTGCGGTTCAACTCAAAGCCGGGCATCGGCCACGCCGTGATCGCGAAGAACCTGCTTGGCCCGCTCAACCGCGGCCGTCTTTTGTTCAGCCACAACGTTAAGTTCGGCTTGATGCTCCTTCATCAGGGCCGCTTGGTACTGGGCGAGGATGTCATACGGTTTTCTGGCACCCCCGCTGGAGTCCTTACAGTCAACGTCGAGTAAGGCAACGCGGATTTCGTCCTCCTTGGAGCCACCCGACTCGACAATCCAGGTATCACCGTCCCTCAGCTTCAGTCCCTTGTCGGTCAGGCACCGCTGCCAGGACTCGCGATACGCAAGATATTCAGGGTCACGGGCCGTGAGCCCCACGGCGTCCTGAGTAATCTGTTGCTGGACAGACAGATCACCCGCCAAGCCTTCAAGGAGTTCCGGGAAACCGGCACGCCCCACGGTGTTGCTGCACTTCGCCTCTGCCCGCTCGCGTTCTGGGCTCGGGGCGGTACGTTCCGCCGGTGCAGGCATCAAGCCAGGAATGCTGCGGACTTCCGGCATATTTCCGTTCTTCGCGGCCAGCGTCCCCGACCATTGTCCGTACCTGCGCTCCTGCAGAGCCTTCCCGTCACCTCCCCACGGCGCCAGCGTGAAACCGGCCTCCTCAACGCAGTCATAGATAAGGAACGCCACCGCGTAGTTGACCAGAACGTTCTCACGGTCCGAGTACCAGTAAGCACTCATGGGGAGCACCACCTCCCCGGTGTCCTCATTGAGGGCAGCCCGGGCCCCGGCTCCAAGTGCACGGTCCACGGCGGGAAGGCTGCGCGTTGGAATCGGTGCAGCGGCGTCGGCGCCCGGTGATGAGCAGGCCGCCGCGACGCAGGCGATAACCAGCATCACCGCGGCACTGCGAGCAGCCGACAGAAACTCTATTGCGGATCGCAATGACTCAGCCCCAGACGCTGGTTGTTTCGTCGTCCCAGTTCCGGCCTGCTTCCATGTAGTTGCCCCGTAGGTCATTCACGGCGTTGCCAGCCTTGAAGATGATGCCGTGGCCGGCAAAGTTGTGATCTTCGTACAAGTACACGTACGGCGAGAGTGCATCGGCCGGTGGCCCAACCACCAATGAACTCGCCCTGTCATTAGCTGCGACGCCAACGTTGTACGTAACCCAACCGAAGGATCGTACGGTTCCTGTGAACCAATAGTTGTCGTACAGACATACCTGTGCGGTGGAGCATGCCGGGGCGGCCTGGGCTGCGGTTACACCGGTCAGTACCGAGGCTGAAGCAACTGCCAACACTCCGGCGGTGCGCAAGAAGTTTTTCATGAGTATCCCCTAAGTTCGTGCGAGGCGGGACGGCTCTGTCCCATCACGGACACTAAGGGTTGGACATCAGCACCTAGACGCGTTAGCCGCGAATTAGGTAGCGTTCCGGCAAGAATTAGGTGCCTAAAGCCCCAAACTAGGTGCTGTGACATGGCATCTAGGTGGTGAGCGTTCACACGGTGACCGTGAGGCGTCAGTCACCGTCGGGGTCCGACATACTGTTCATATGCAGGCCACAACAGTTCTGGTAGAGGGCGAAAGTGACCGACTGGCGGTCGAGACACTGGCAGGCCGCCGGGGATATGACCTCGCGTCACAAGGAGTCTCTGTGGTTCCCATGGGCGGGGCAACCAGCATCGGCCACTTCCTGAATCGCTTCGGCCCGAACGGAGCCGACCACCGGCTGCTCGGCCTTTGTGACGCGCGGGAGTCCCTTGGCGTCGCCAAGGCACTTGCGAGAGCAGGGATTGGATCCGATCCCTTGGAAGGGTTCGGGTTTCAGGTCTGCACTGCAGATCTGGAAGACGAGCTCATCCGCAGCCTCGGCGTTGATGTGGTGCTCAACGTGATCGCCAATCAAGGTGAGCTTTCATCCTTTGAGCTTCTCCAGCGCCAGCCGTCGCTGCGGGACTTACCGGTGGAAGCACAGCTGCGGAGGTTCTTCGGTGGACGCAGCGGCAACAAGATCCGCTACGCGCCCTTGCTGGTAACTGCTTTGCCCGCAGGCAAGGCTCCTCCCCCGCTGGCTCGATTGCTCGAATCTTTTGGGATGTGAGCGGGCGTTGGGTTTAAGCCCGAGGGATGTGAGCGGGCGTTTGGGTTTAAGCCCGAGGGATGTGAGCGGGCGTCCAATGGGTGGAGAAAAGTACGACGCCGGCACCCTGGCGAGTACCGGCGTCGAACCTTGCTCTTTTGAGAGGAATAGCGGAGCTTAGGCTCCGACGATGGCTGAGCCGACGAACGGGTCCACGGCCAGGGCGATGAAGAGCAATGTCAGGTAGCTGATGGAGCCATGGAAGACCTTCATGGCTCCCTTGTTGGAGACGTCCCCACCCTGCGCGCGCTTGTACAAGGCGTGGCTCTCGTAGAGGAACCAGGCTCCGGCGGCAACGGCAACAATCGTGTAAACCCAGCCGGCGCCGCCCACGGGAACCATCAACAGGGAGCAGGCAACCATGGCCCATGCGTAGAGAACTACCTGGACAGAGACCACCTTCGCCCCGGCAATGGCACCGAGCATGGGGACGTTCGCATTGCGGTAGTCCTCGCCGTAACGCATGGACAAAGGCCAGTAATGGGGAGGCGTCCAGAGGAAGATCACCATGAAGAGCACGATTGCCGGCCACTCCACGGTGTTGGTAACTGCCGCCCACGCAATGAGAACAGGGAAGCATCCGGCAGCGCCACCCCAGACGATGTTCTGGGCAGTGCGACGCTTCAGGATCATGGTGTAGATCACCACGTAGAAAACGATTGCGCCCAGGCCCAGCCAGGCGGAAAGGGGGTTGGCGCCGAACCACAGAATCGCGATCGACGCGGCACCCAGGATCCAAGCGAAAATGAGGGCTTCGCGCGGAGTCACTTCACCGGTGACCAACGGACGCTTCTCCGTGCGGTGCATCAGTTTGTCGATGTCGCGGTCGATGTAGCAGTTGAAGACGCCCGCGCTGCCGGCAGCGAAAGCGCCGCCAACAAGAGTGGCCAGGATCAGCCCGATGGACGGGAAGCCGCGCTGGGCAAAGATCATGGTTGGCAGTGTGCTGACCAGGAGAAGCTCGATAACCCGGGGTTTGGTGAGTGCCAGATACGCCTTGAATTTACGGGACATTCCGAGGCTTCCCCGGGCCGGGGACGCGTTGAGGGGCGTATCAGTTGTGCTCACGGCGGCAGTCACTCTGTTCTATGCTCTGGGGTTCTGGCAGCGGCTGCCGTCCCGGTCCTCGAAAATCTGACGCGGGCGCATGATCCGCTGCTGGCCTCCAAATATCATACCGTGGCCGAAAGAGGGCCGATGTCCGCAAAATACGTCAATGTTTCCGAATCTTCACTCCCTCGCCGGGCTCTTGTGATTCATATAAGGGAATTTCTGTCCAGTTAGTGGGATTCCCTGAGTTCCATGACACGTTTAGGGCTAAGCTGTTGAGCAGATCAGCACACGTTGACGATCCGGGAAACCGTATTCTTGGATATCCGTGCGTCTGGATGAGAGATCAACGTTTCAATGGTGAACGGCTGGTAGACACATTGCAGCGGGCGCCATCCTGTGCTTCCTGCGTGCCGTGTCCGTACGCCTGCCGTCAGCACAGAGAGGGGCTCGGTTTTCGTGCCACATTTGGAAGAGCAAGAACTGTCATGGACCGATCTGGACAAGAAGGCAGTTGACACCGTTCGCGTGTTGGCCGCCGACGCCGTGGAGAAGGTCGGCAATGGCCACCCCGGTACTGCGATGAGCCTGGCTCCGGCAGCGTACCTGCTGTTCCAGAAGCTGATGCGCCATGACCCGAAGAACCCGGACTGGATCGGCCGCGACCGCTTTGTCCTGTCCCCCGGCCACACGTCCTTGACGCTTTACATTCAGTTGTTCCTCTCCGGTTACGGCCTGGAACTGAAGGACCTTGAGGCGTTGCGCACGTGGGGTTCGCTGACCCCGGGACACCCCGAGTACAAGCACACCGCCGGTGTGGAAATCACCACCGGCCCGCTGGGCCAGGGGCTCGCTTCGGCAGTCGGTTTCGCTTACTCGCAGCGTCGCCAACGCGGATTGTTCGACGCCGATGCTCCCGCCGGCGAGTCACCGTTCGACCACACCATCTGGGTTATCGCCTCAGACGGCGACCTCCAGGAAGGTGTGACCTCCGAGGCTTCATCCCTCGCCGGTCACCAGGAACTGGGCAACCTCGTGGTGATCTACGACGAGAACCACATCTCCATCGAAGACGACACCGACGTTGCTTTCACCGAGGACGTCCTCAAGCGTTACGAGGCTTACGGCTGGCACACCCAGCGCGTGGACTGGACCAAGACCGGCGACTACGTCGAAGACGTTCAGGAGCTCTACTCGGCACTGCTCGCGGCCAAGGCTGAGACGAACAAGCCGTCCATCATCTCGCTGCGGACCATCATCGGTTACCCGGCGCCGAAGAAGCAGAACACCGGCAAGATCCACGGCTCGGCCCTCGGTGCCGAGGAAGTCGCAGCACTGAAGACCGTGCTCGGTTTCGATCCGGCCAAGTCCTTCGATGTTGACGAAGAAGTTCTGGCACATGCCCGCAAGGTCCTGGACCGCGGCGCCGAGTCACGCGCCGCCTGGCAGTCCTCCTTCGAGGCATGGCAGTCCGCCAACCCCGAATCAGCTGCGCTGCTGGAACGCGTTGAAGCCAAGAAGCTCCCGGCTGAGATTGACGCCGCGCTTCCGGTGTTCGAAGCAGGCAAGGATGTTTCCACCCGTGCAGCGTCGGGCAAGGTCCTGAATGCAATCGGACCGGTACTTCCGGAGCTGTGGGGCGGTTCGGCCGACCTCGCCGAGTCCAACAACACCACCATCGAAGGCTCGCCGTCGTTCATCCCTACCTCACGTTCCACGGATGCCTGGAAGGGCAACCCGTACGGACGCGTGCTGCACTTCGGTATCCGTGAACACGCTGCTGCCTCGATCGTGAACGGCATCTCGCTGCACGGGCGCACCCGCGCCTTCTCCGGCACGTTCCTGATCTTCTCCGACTACCAGCGCCCCGCTATCCGCCTCGGCGCGCTGATGGGTGTTCCGTCCCTGTACGTATGGACGCACGACTCCATCGGCCTTGGCGAAGACGGCCCCACCCACCAGCCCGTGGAGCAGCTGGCTTCGCTGCGCGCCATCCCGGGCCTGGACGTTGTCCGCCCCGGCGACGCGAACGAGGTCGCCGCGGCCTGGAAGGTCATGCTGGAGAACCACGAGAACCCGGCCGGCATCGTCCTGACCCGCCAGAACATCCCCACCTACGCCCGCGGCGAAGGTGCAGCAACCGGCGACACGTTCGCTTCCACCGCCGGTGTTGCCAAGGGCGGTTACGTGCTGGCCGAAGCCTCCAAGGACGGCGAAACCGTTGACGCCCAGGTCATCCTGATCGGCACCGGTTCCGAGGTCCAGCTCGCAGTCCAGGCCCGTGAAGCACTCCAGGCAGAAGGCATCGCAGCCCGCGTTGTGTCCATGCCGTGCGTTGAGTGGTTCAACAAGCAGGACGAGGCCTACCGCGAATCCGTACTCCCGGCAACGGTAAAGGCCCGCGTTTCGGTTGAAGCAGGCCTGGCACTGGGCTGGCGAGAATTCGTCGGCGACGCCGGCCGCTCCATCTCCCTGGAACACTTCGGCGCCTCCGCCGACTACAAGCGGCTCTTCAACGAGTTCGGCATCACCGCCGAAGCCGTTGCGGCCGCAGCCAAAGACTCCCTCGCAGACTCGAACGCATAACAGTCTGTTTCCCTCTCACAGGAGAAAAACACATGTCCAGCACTCCCACGCAGCAACTCTCCGACGCCGGCGTTTCCATCTGGCTCGATGACCTCTCCCGCACCCGCCTGGATACCGGCACCTTGCAGAAGCTCATCGACGAGAAGAACGTGGTTGGTGTAACCACCAACCCCTCCATCTTCCACGCCGCCATCACCGCCGGTACGGACTACGACGCCACCATCGCAGCGCAGGCCGCGGCCGGTGCCAGCGTCGAAGAGACCATCTTCGAAATCACCACCACGGACGTGGCCGACGCCTGCGATCTCTTCGCACCGATCGCCGCTGCCACCAACGGTGTGGATGGCCGTGTCTCCATCGAGGTGGACCCCCGCCTCGCCTGGGACACCGCCGGTACCATCGCCGAGGCCAAGCACCTCTACGCCAAGGTCAACAAGGACAATGTCCACATCAAGATCCCTGCCACCTTGGAGGGCCTCGAAGCCATCACGGCAACACTGGCAGAAGGCATCAGCGTCAATGTGACCCTGATCTTCTCCCTGGAGCGCTACCGCGCGGTCATCAACGCTTTCCAGTCCGGCCTTGAGCAGGCCAAGGAAAACGGTCACGACCTCTCCAGGATCCACTCCGTGGCATCATTCTTCGTCTCCCGCGTGGATTCTGAAATCGACAAGCGCCTTGACGCCATCGGTACGGATGAAGCAAAGGCACTGAAGGGCAAGGCAGGCGTAGCCAATGCACGTCTTGCCTACCAGGTCTACGAGGAACTCTTCTCCACCGAGCGCTGGGCAGTGCTGGCCGAAGCCGGCGCCCTCCCCCAGCGTCCCCTGTGGGCTTCCACCGGCGTGAAGGACCCGGCCTACCCGGACACCCTCTACGTGACCGAATTGGTAGCAGCTGGCGTGGTAAACACCATGCCGGAGAAGACGCTGGATGCCACGTTCGATCACGGTGTAGTCACCGGTGACACCATCACGGGCACCTACGATGAGGCGAATGAGACCCTGAACGCCCTCGAGGCCCTCGGCGTCTCTTACAACGACGTCGTGACGCTTCTTGAGACCGAAGGCCTTGAGAAGTTCGTGGGCTCCTGGAAGGAACTCCTCGCCGACGTCGAAGGCGCACTCGCCACTGCACGGAAGGCTTCCTAACCAACTATGAGCACAATCAGCTACGACGCCAGCGGTGCTGCCCAGCAGGCCATCGCCGAGCACATTGACACTCTGGTGGACGACAAGATCGCTACCCGGATTTTCGCCAAGGACCACACGCTGTGGGGCCCAGATGCAGAGTCCGAGTCCGCGATCCGACTCGGCTGGGTAGAGGCCGCCACGGTGTCCCAGGCTCTGGTCGGGGACATTCTGGAACTTCGTGACGCCTTCCGCGCTGAAGGAGTTACCCGCATTGTCCTTTGTGGCATGGGTGGGTCTTCCTTGGCTCCGGAGGTTATTGCCGGTACTGCCGGCGTCGAGCTGACTGTGCTGGACAGCACTGATCCCGAACAGGTCAGTGCTGCGTTGGCGGATCGCTTGGCGGAGACAGCTATTGTGGTCTCTTCCAAGTCCGGTTCCACCGTTGAGACTGATTCCCAGCGACGCGTGTTCGAGAAGGCGTTCAACGACGCCGGTATTGATGCCAAGAGCCGGATCGTCATTGTTACGGATCCCGGATCGCCTTTGGACAAGGCCTCCCGCGAGGCCGGCTACCGGGCGGTTTTCAACGCCGACCCCAACGTGGGCGGCCGTTTTTCAGCCCTCACGGCGTTCGGCCTGGTCCCATCAGGCCTGGCCGGCGTAGACATCCAGGCATTCCTGGATGAAGCCGAGGAAGCAGCCGAGATCCTCAATGAGGACTCCGCTGACAACATTGGCTTGGCGCTGGGTATTGCTTTGGGTGGCACCAGCCCGCTGCGCAACAAGATCGTCATCGCAGAAGACGGTTCCGGCATTGTGGGTTTCGCCGACTGGGCCGAGCAACTCATCGCCGAATCCACCGGCAAGCTGGGCACTGGCGTTCTTCCGGTGGTTGCCGGTCCCCAGTCTCCCGAGGCCCTTGGCGGCGCCACCGACGGCCTGGTGGTGCGGCTGGTAGGTGCCGACGACGACGTCGATCTTCGTGAGAACGAGGTTGCCATTGCTGGTGGCCTGGCATCGCAGATGTTTGTCTGGGAGTTTGCCACTTCAGTGGCGGGCATTTTGCTGGGCATCAATCCCTTTGACCAGCCTGACGTCGAGGCCGCCAAGGTGGCTGCGCGCGGTTTGCTGGACGCCCGTCCTGAACCCACCCCGGCGGCCTTCACCGACGGCGCAGTTGAAGTACGTGGTGGCGAATGGCTTGGTAACGCGTCCACGGCCGGCGAGGCCGTGCAGGCGCTCCTCGGCCAGCTCGGTGCCGATGGCTACCTGAGCGTTCAGGCATACCTTGACCGTATTTCACATGCCCCGCTTGAAGGCATTCGTGATGAACTTGCCTCCGTGACCGGCCGTCCGGTGACTTTCGGCTGGGGTCCGCGGTTCCTGCACTCCACCGGCCAGTTCCACAAGGGCGGACCAGCCATTGGGGTCTTCCTGCAGGTCACTGCAGCTTCCTCCACGGATCTGGAGATTCCGGACCGGCCCTTCACTTTTGGACAGCTCATTGCCGCCCAAGCCTCGGGTGACGCCCAGGTACTGGAAGGTCACGGCCGCCCCGTGCTGCGCCTGCACCTCACGGAGCGTCACGCGGGTGTAGCCCAACTTCAGGAACTCGTCTCTGCTTTGGCCAAACAAGCCAGCGCACTCGAAAGCTAAGGCACAGAACCAAACATGCCAGAAACTAGGAACGGCACAGTCCGGAATCCGTTGCGGGATCCGCGGGACCGTCGCCTGAACCGCATCGCGGGGCCGTCGTCGTTGGTGTTCTTCGGTGTTACCGGGGACCTTGCTCGTAAGAAGTTGATGCCTGCGGTCTATGACCTCGCCAACCGTGGTTTGCTCCCTCCCAGCTTCGCGTTGGTGGGCTTCGGCCGCCGCGACTGGGACAACGCCGACTTCGCCGCGGAGGTGAAGGAGAACGTGAAGGCCCACGCGCGGACGAAGTTTGACGAGGCGGTGTGGGAGCAGCTGGCTTCGGGTATCCGTTTTGTTCAGGGCGAGTTCGACGACGACGACGCGTTCGAGCGTCTTGGCGACGTCCTCGATGAGCTGGACGAGACCCGCGGCACCCGCGGTAATCATGGTTTCTACCTTTCCATCCCGCCGAAGGCGTTCGAGCAGGTGTGTCGGCAGTTGTCCAAGCACGGCCTGGCGCAGGCCAAGCCGGGTCAGTGGCGGCGTGTGGTGATTGAAAAGCCGTTTGGGCATGACCTTGAATCGGCACGGCAGCTGAACGACATTGTGGAGTCGGTGTTCCCGGCCGATGCAGTGTTCCGTATTGATCACTACCTGGGCAAGGAGACGGTCCAGAACATCCTGGCGTTGCGTTTCGCGAACCAGTTGTTCGAACCGCTCTGGAACGCCAACTACGTGGACCACGTCCAGATCACGATGGCCGAGGACATCGGCACCGGGGGCCGTGCAGGCTATTACGACGGTGTGGGCGCTGCCCGTGACGTCATCCAGAACCACCTGCTGCAGTTGCTGGCACTGACGGCCATGGAGGAGCCCATTTCCTTCAACGCCGACGACCTGCGGGCTGAGAAGGAAAAGGTCCTCGCCGCGGTCAAGCTTCCGGAGGACCTGTCCACGCACTCGGCGCGGGGTCAGTTTACCGGCGGTTGGCAGGGCGGCGAGGAAGTCCTCGGGTATTTGGACGAGGACGGTATCCCGGCTGATTCGAAGACTGAGACGTTCGCTGCGATCCGGGTGGATATCAACACCCGCCGGTGGAACGGTGTCCCGTTCTACCTCCGCGCCGGCAAGCGGCTGGGCCGCCGGGTGACCGAGATCGCGGTGGTGTTCAAGCGGGCCCCGAACCTGCTGTTCCGTGATCACGGTGAGGACGACTTCGGTCAGAACGCCGTGGTGATCAGGGTCCAGCCCGATGAGGGCGCCACGATCCGGTTCGGGTCCAAGGTCCCGGGCACGCAGATGGAAGTCCGCGATGTGACCATGGACTTCGGCTATGGCCATTCCTTCACCGAGTCCAGCCCCGAAGCCTACGAACGCCTGATCCTGGATGTGCTCCTGGGCGAGCCGCCGCTGTTCCCGCGGCATCAGGAAGTGGAGCTGTCCTGGAAGATCCTTGACCCGTTCGAGGAATACTGGGCTGGCTTGGACGAGCAACCGCAACCTTACGCACCGGGCAGTTGGGGGCCGGCTTCGGCCGATGCTTTGCTGGCCCGTGACGGACGAACCTGGAGAAGGCCATGATTGTAGATCTTCCGGATACCACTACTTCCAAGATTTCCAAGAAGATCATGTCCCTGCGCGAGCAAGGCGGCGTGATCGCTTTGGGTCGTGTGCTGACCTTGGTGGTGGTAACGAAGTCCGGGCAGGAAGAAGACGCGATCGAAGCCGCCAACGAGGCCAGCAGGGAACACCCCTGCCGGATCATCGTCCTGGCCGACGCCGGGGCTGAAGGACCGGACCGCCTTGACGCCCAGATCCGGGTAGGTGGCGACGCCGGCGCATCCGAGGTGATCGTCCTGCGCGGGCACGGGCACATGGCCCACGAAAGCGAATCCCTCGTCGCTGCCCTGCTGCTCCCGGACGCGCCGATCGTGGCCTGGTGGCCGCACGGCGCCCCGGAAAACGCCTGCGAAACCTCCATCGGCCGGATCGCGCACCGCCGCATCACCGATTCAGCGAACGAACCGGACCCCCGCCGCGCGCTGGAAAACATCCGGGCCACGTACAAAGCCGGTGACACCGACCTCGCCTGGACCCGCCTGACCAACTGGCGCATGCAACTCGCCGCGGTCTTCGATCAGGTAGACAGTGACCCCGTCTCCGTCGTCGCCGTCGAAGGCGCTTCCGATTCTCCCAGCACGCTGCTGCTGGCCGCCTGGCTCAGCCTGGCATTGGAAGCACCCGTCACGATTGTGGCCGACCCCGCAGGCACCGGCATCCGCCGGGTCCGTCTCACACGCGCCAGCGGCGACGTTCAACTCTTCCGCCCCGGCCTGTCCGTGGCCGAACTGACCCAGCCAGGCCAACCCGCGCAACGTATCACCCTCCCGCGCCGAAGCCTCAAAGACTGCCTCGCCGAAGAACTCCGGCGCCTGGACCCCGATGAAGTCTTCGGAGAAGTGATTACGATGGGACTTCCACTTACCAGTCAGAGGAGAGTCCAGACCAGTGCACGCTGAGCCAAGAGTAAGCATCCACCCCGACTCCAAGGTGCTGATGGCCGCAATTGCTGCGCGCCTGATCACCAAGCTTGTGGACGTCCAGGACAAACATGGTGAGGCCACGGTGGTCCTCACCGGCGGAACCGTTGGCATTGGGACCCTGAAGGCTGTGGCAGACTCCGCCGCAGCGCCAGCCGTGGATTGGTCACGGGTCAACTTCTGGTGGGGTGACGAGCGGTTTGTCGCTGCGGACAGTGACGAGAGGAACACCCGCCAAGCGCACCAGGCACTGTTGTCCCATCTGGCTGTTGATCCGGCCAGGGTTCATGAGCCCGGTTCGGCCGACGCCTATGCCACGGCTGACGCCGCCGCCGCAGCCTACGCTGAGGAACTCAAGGCAGCTGCCGAGGCTGAGCACGCAGCAGACACCTCTGACACCCGGCCTGAACAGCCCGGTGTTTTGCCCCGCTTTGACATACTGCTCCTGGGTGTAGGGCCCGATGCCCACGTAGCATCGCTCTTTCCGGAGCAAGCCGGTATTCGCGAGAAGAGCCGCACTGTGGTGGGGGTAGAGAACTCCCCCAAACCGCCGTCGTCGCGCATTTCCTTGACGCTCCCCGCCATCAACACAGCCCAGGAGATCTGGATGGTTGTGGCCGGCGAAGACAAGGCAGGAGCCGTGGGCCTGGCCCTGGCCGGAGCCAATCCCGTTCAGGTACCCGCAGCCGGCCCAGTGGGACGCGCAAGGACGCTGTGGCTTATTGACGAGAACGCAGCGTCAAGAGTCCCCCAGCAATTGGTCCGGAAGGACCCCGCGGGCGCGTAACCGATCAAGCGCTCCAGCCAGGACCACTTCGGCATCCTGGCTGGAGCGTCTTTCTTTAACGTAATCCAAGTGGGATTTGAAGATCTCATCCTCCGGTCTTTCGGGGGCCGGATTCCCGGGGTCCCGGGATGCGGGAGCGCCGCACTTTGGACAATCCCAGATCCGGGGTATTTGCTCGTCCGGCAACTTAAGGAAAACGAGCCGCGTCTCGTGTCCCTTGGCACACCAATAAGGGACTTGAATCCTCGGCAGTGGTTGTCCGGGGCCATGATCGCTCTGATTTCGAGGAGCTGAGCCCTGCGTGACACCAACTCGGGTGCCTCGATATCCAGGCGTACCATGAACCATAGTTGAAACCCCTCATGACGTGGTGGCGGGATGTCACGGCCAACAGGGCCAGTCTAATGCGAGGGGCCCGACGACGGCAGTAGCGCCGGGTGCCAGAGGGCAAAGAAAAAGGGAGGCTCCGTTCGTGGAGCCTCCCCTTCCCTGGTACGACTAGGAGTCGCCACCAGAGGTAAATCGCATGATCAGGCCCAAGCCGATGATCACAGCACCCCAGGTGATGCCAAGAATGATGGTGAAGCGGTTCAGGTTGCGCTCGGCTACGCCGGACGAACTCAATCCGGAGCTCATTCCGCCACCGAACATGTCGGACAAACCGCCGCCACGTCCCTTGTGCAGGAGGATGAGCAGCGTCAGCAGAAGGCTGGTGATGCCCAGCAGAATCTGCAGAATGACTTGAAGAACGTCCACGACGGCCTTTCGAAGAAGCGGAAAACGGGAGCCGGACTAGTCTTTGACGAGGTGGCTCTCGAACCTGACAATGTTAGCAAACTCAACGGGGTCCAGGCTTGCGCCACCCACAAGCAACCCGTCAACGTCATTTTCGGCCATGATCGCGGCAGCATTGTTGGCCTTGACGGAGCCGCCGTACAGCAAGCGCGTTTTGGCTGCAACGGTCTCATCGAAGAGCCCGGCGAGCTCGGCACGGATGGCAGCGCACATTTCCTGTGCGTCTTCCGGGCCTGCGACTTCTCCGGTGCCGATGGCCCAAACGGGCTCATAGGCTACAACGAGTTCGGCTGCCTGCTCAGCGGTGAGTCCTTCAACACCAGCGCGCAACTGGGCCAGTGTGTGCTCCACGTGAGTGCCGGCCTGGCGGATTTCCAGGCCCTCACCGACGCAGAGAACCGGGGTTACCCCGTGCCGGAAAGCGGCCTTCACCTTGGCGTTCAGGACGGAATCAGACTCGTTGTGGATGGTGCGGCGTTCACTGTGGCCCACCAGGACGTAGGCACAGCCCAGTTTGCTCAGGAACTGGCCGGAGATGTCACCTGTGTAGGCGCCGGAGTCGAACTGGGAAAGATCCTGGCCGCCGTAGACAACTTCCAGTTCATCGCCCTGAACCAACGTCTGGACGCCGCGGAGATCGGTAAACGGAGGAAACACCGCCACCTCTGCACGGCTGTAATCGTGCTTGGCGTCGGACAGTGTCCACGCCAGCTTCTGCAGCAAGGTGATGCCCTGGACGTGGTCCATGTTCATCTTCCAGTTGCCGGCGATGAAGGGCTTGCGGACGAAGTTGCCATTGGCAGAGGTAGTCACGTGAACTCCAAAGAATGCGTTGAGATAGGGAACGGCCGGCAGGGCGTTGAGCGCCCCGCCGGCCGGTTGATGCTTAGCGGTCCAGAACGCTCAGGCCGGGAAGTTCCTTGCCTTCAAGGTATTCCAGGCTGGCGCCGCCACCGGTGGAGATGTGGCCGAACTGCGAATCTTCGAAACCGAGGGTCCGAACGGCTGCTGCGGAGTCGCCACCGCCAACCACAGTGAACGCAACAGTATCCGTCAGGGCTTGTGCAATAGCCCGCGTACCACTGGAGAAGGCATCGAACTCGAAGACACCCATGGGACCGTTCCAGAAGACGGTCTTGGCGCCTTCGATCTGGGCCGCAAACGCCGAGGCTGATTCCGGGCCAATATCGAGGCCGATTCCGGAAGCGCCGAAGCTGCTTTCTTCAATCGCGTCAGCCTTGACGACCTCGTGGTCAGCATCGGCAGCGAAACGGTTGGCGACCACCACGTCAGTGGGGATCACAAACGCCGTACCGGCATCGGATGCCCGCTTGAGATAATCCTGGACCACGGGAATCTGGTCCTGCTCAAGGAGACTGCCCGCTACCTTGTGACCGGCTGCTGCCAGGAAGGTAAAGAGCATCCCGCCACCAACAAGGATGGTGTCAGCTTTGCCCAGCAGGTTGTCAATGACCGCCAGCTTGTCCGAAACCTTGGAGCCGCCAAGAACAACGACGTAGGGACGCTGGGTATCGGTGGTGAGCTTCCTCAGGACTTCTACTTCAGTGTGCACAAGATCGCCCAGGTAGGACGGCAAGCGGGTAGCGACATCGAAGACACTGGCGTGTTTGCGGTGGACAGCGCCAAAGGCGTCGTCGACGTACGCGCCGTTGCTTCCGGTGAGCACCACCAGCTCGTCAGCGAACGCGCCACGCTCGGCGTCGTCCTTGCTGGTTTCGCGCGCATCAAATCGAACATTTTCCAGGATGAGGACTTCGCCGTCCTGAAGGCTGGCTGCGAGCCCCTTTGCGGAGTCCCCCACTGTGTCTTCGGCCAACTGGACCTTGAAGTCCGCAAGCTCCGCCAGGCGGGCAGCAGCGGGCTTCAGCGAGTACTTGTCCTCGGGGGTTCCCTTGGGGCGTCCGAGGTGGGCGGTTACGAGCACACGGGCACCGGCGTCCGAGAGCTTCTTGAGGACCGGAAGAGAGGCCTTGATGCGGCCGTCGTCGGTCACTGCAGAGCCGTCGAGCGGCACATTCAGGTCACTTCTGACCAGAATGTACCGCCCGCGGACACCTTCAGCGATGAGTTCGTTGAGGGTGTGAGATGTCATGTGTCTACCCTAGCCCAGCTTGGATGCGACGAGCTCCGTGAGGTCTACGAGGCGGTTGGAGTAGCCCCACTCGTTGTCATACCAGGAAACAACCTTGACCTGGTTGCCGATGACCTTGGTCAGGCCGGAATCGAAGATGGACGAAGCGGGGTCGCCGACGATGTCAGAGGAGACGATCGGGGCGTCCGTGTAAGACAGGATGCCGGCCCACTGTTCGGACTCGGCTGCTGCCTTCACAGCGGCATTGACTTCTTCCACCGTGACCTCGCGGGAAACAGTGACCGTGAGGTCAGTTGCCGAACCCGTGGGGACGGGGACGCGGATGGCGTAACCATCCAGCTTGCCCTTGAGCTCGGGCAGAACCAGCCCAATAGCCTTGGCGGCACCGGTGGACGTGGGAACCATGTTGATCGCGGCAGCGCGGGCGCGGCGAAGATCCCCGTGCGGGCCGTCCTGCAGGTTCTGGTCAGCTGTGTAGGCGTGGACCGTGGTCATCAGGCCGCGCTCGATGCCGAAGGCGTCATTGACAACCTTGGCCAGCGGGCCGAGGCAGTTGGTGGTGCAGGAGGCATTGGAGATGATGTTGTGCGCGGCGGGGTCATAGAGATCATGGTTGACACCCATCACGATGGTGATGTCTTCGTCGCTGGCTGGTGCCGAGATGAGGACCTTCTTGGCTCCGGCGTCGATGTGCTTCTGCGCTGCTGCGGCCTTGGTGAAGAAACCGGTGGACTCGATCACGATGTCGACACCAAGCTCGCCCCAGGGAAGGTTGGCGGGATCGCGCTCAGCAAGGACCTTGATGGACTTGCCGTCGACTACGAGGTTTCCATCGACAACTTCCACGGTCTGGGCGAGACGGCCACCGACGGAGTCGTACTTCAGGAGGTGCGCGAGGGTCTCGGGGCTGGTGAGGTCGTTGACTGCCACGATCTCAAGGTCTGCGCCCTGGGCCAGTGCTGCGCGGAAGTAGTTACGGCCGATGCGGCCGAAGCCGTTGATACCAATACGGGTGGTCACTATGTGTCAATCTCCTTGGTGCTCTTGCAAGCACGCCTAGTGAGTCGGATCAAATATTTCCAACTAACAGACCCCGCACGCCGTTGGGCAGAGGTGATTATCAGATCGGAGGGCGACCAGCCACGTTGCTGAAGGCTAACCGCCTTCCGTGATCCATCTTACGTTTAACTAAGCCTGCCCCCGCAACTGCGGAGGCAGGCTTTTGAGCATTTGGCCCTAATTCACGCTAAAGGTGACTTTTATTACATCTGCGTGAACCGGAACTCACCACTTAGAGAACGATGAGTCCCGTGGCGTTGGCGCGGGCGGCTTCGAAGCGCTTGGCGACGTCTGCCCAATTGACGATGTTCCAGAACGCCTTAACGTAGTCAGCCTTGACGTTGACGTAGTCCAGGTAGAAGGCGTGCTCCCACATGTCCAGCATCAGCAGCGGGGTGGTGCCCACTGCAACATTGCCCTGCTGATCGTAGAGCTGCTCAATGAGCAGGTTTCCACCGATGGGCTCGTAGGCCAGGAAAGCCCAACCGGAACCCTGCAGGCCCAAGGCAGCCGCGCTGAACTGGGCACGGAAAGCATCGAAGGAACCAAAGGCGTCGTCGATCGCAGCAGCCAGTTCACCCTCGGGCTTGTCGCCGCCGTCCGGGGAGATGTTGTTCCAGAACACTGAGTGGTTGATGTGTCCGCCAGTGTGGAACGCGAGATCCTTGGAAAGACGGTTGATGTTGGCGAAATCATTCTTTTCGCGGGCATCGGCCAGCTGGGAGAGGGCGTTGTTGGCGCCTGCAACATATGCCGCATGGTGCTTGCTGTGGTGCAGCTCCATGATCTTCGCCGAAATGTGCGGCTCGAGTGCTGCGTAGTCGTAGCCGAGCTCGGGCAGAACGTACTCTGTCACGAAATCCTCCAATGTTATGGACTCACGTCCGGTTGGTAACTCTCGTTATGTCATCCGGCCAGCGGGCCAGCCGGAAATCCTTGGCGAAGAAGACTGCTCTTGCCTCCACCGGGAACAACCCGCGGTGGCCTCGCAGTATTTCCTCCGCACTTTTTCGATTCTATGGGTGCGCCCTACTCGTCCATCATTTCAGGAGTCACATTTGCCTCAGTCCCGGGAATTCCCAAATCCACAGCACGCTTGTCCGCCATGGCCAGGAGTCGGCGGATCCGGCCCGCTATGGCGTCTTTGGTCATGGGCGGATCAGCGAGCCGGCCCAGTTCGTCCAGGCTCGCCTGCTTGTGGGCCACCCGCAGCTCCCCGGCGTACTTGAGGTGGTCAGGGACGTCATCGCCCAGGATCTCCAACGCACGGTCCACCCGGGCGCCCGCTGCCACAGCCGCTTGCGCAGAGCGACGCAGGTTGGCGTCATCAAAATTGGCAAGCCTGTTGGCCGTTGCCCGAACTTCCTTCCGCATGCGCCGTTCCTCCCACACCATGAGGGCATCGTGGGCACCCATGCGCGTGAGCAGAGCGGCGATGGTGTCGCCGTCGCGGATAACCACGCGGTCAACACCGCGTACTTCGCGGGCCTTTGCCTGAATCCCGAGGCGGCGGGCTGCACCCACGAGTGCCAGCGCGGATTCCGGTCCGGGGCATGTCACTTCCAGGGAAGAGGATCGTCCCGGTTCAGTCAGGGAGCCATGGGCAAGGAATGCGCCCCGCCACACGGCCTCGGCGTCGGCAGCGGAGCCGTTGACCACCGTTGACGGAAGGCCCCGGACAGGACGCCCACGGCCGTCCAGCAAGCCGGTCTGCCGGGCCAGTGCCTCACCGTCACGAACAACCCGGACTACATAACGGCTCCCCCGGCGCAAACCTCCGCCGGAAACAACGATTATTTCGCTCTGATGCCCGTAAACCTCGGCGATCGCTGCCCGGAGACGGCGTGCGGTGGAGGCCAAGTCCACTTCAGCCTCAATGACGATCCGTCCCGAAATAATGTGCAATCCGCCCGCAAAACGCAGCATTGCTGAAACTTCCGCCTTACGGACAGAAGATTTCTTGATGTCCAGCCGGGACAGTTCGTCCTTGACCGACGCAGTAAGTGCCATCGCGTGTTCCTAACTGTTCCCGAAAATATCGTGGTACGCCGCTGCCAAAAGCAGTGGATCATGGACGGGGCGGCGCCTCGACGCCCCTACTCTACCCAACACCACTTCTGCGCCGATCATCGCAGCAGCCTTCTCAAAAGCCTTGATGTCCTGCACGGCTGCAGGATCTGCCAGAACCACGTCAACCGTAAACTCAGGGGCATAACGGCGCAGGACATCGAGGTGGTCCGCTGCCGTCATGCCTGAAGTTTCCTTGGTTTCAACGTCAAGGTTCATGGTGAGGCATCGTTTGGCGGCGGTGTCGCCCAAGGCGCGCCGAAGCTCGGGCAGCAGCAAATGCGGCAGCACCGAGGTGTACCAGGAACCGGGGCCGAGGATAACCCAATCGGCAAGTTCGATTGCAGTGAGAGCCTCAACGCAGGCCGGAGCCGCCTCGGGCAGGAGCCTGACTTCTTCGAGCTTTCCTGCCACAGCACATTTGGCTTGTCCCCGTACCGTCCGCAGCTCATGGCTGCCATCTGGCAGCTCCACCTGGGCTTTGCCCTCAATGGTGAGGGGAACGCTGGACATCGGCAGCACCTGGCCGCGGGCACCCAGCAAAGCTCCTGCCCACTTCAGCCCGGCAACAGTGTCCCCCAGCAGTTCCCACAGAGTGACGATCAGCAGATTGCCCATTGCATGGTTGTCCAGCGAACCGCCCTTGGCAGAACCGGCCTCAAAACGGTGCTGCATGACATCGCGCCAGGTCCTGCCCCAGTCCGTGTCATCGCAGAGGGCACTCAATGCCATCCGCAGGTCC
This sequence comes from Paenarthrobacter aurescens, assembly GCF_041549525.1. Lineage (NCBI taxonomy): Bacteria > Bacillati > Actinomycetota > Actinomycetes > Micrococcales > Micrococcaceae > Paenarthrobacter > Paenarthrobacter aurescens. The sequence continues at coordinate 2,092,610 of NZ_CP157456.1, read as the reverse complement.
CCGGGCGGAAGGACGCCGTACTCTTCACGCAGACGCCCGGAACTGCCGCCGTCGTCCGCTACCGTGACAATGGCCGTCAGCTCAGAGGTGAGCAGCCGAAGGGCGGACAACGAAGCCGCCAGTCCGTGACCGCCTCCCAAGGCAACCACCGAGGGGCTTTTCTTCTGCTGGCTGCCCGGAACACCCTTGGGTGGTATGAGCGGCAGCGGTCCCGTCAGAACTCCCACTATTCACGACCCAGGTCGCGGTGGGTGGTAGTGACGGTGACGCGGGGATATTGTGCCAGGCGTTTGGAAAGTTCCATGGTGACAGCAACGGAACGGTGCTTGCCGCCTGTGCAGCCGACAGCCAGCGTGGCGTAATGCTTGTTTTCCTGGCGGTAGCCGTCCAGAACGGGTTCCAACGCCCGGACGTAACGATCAACGAACTCCTGGACCCCTGCTGCTCCCAGTACATAGTTGCTGACGTCCTCATCCAACCCGGTATGGGGCCGGAGCTGCGGAACCCAGTGCGGGTTGGGAATGAAGCGGGCATCGGCAACGAAGTTTGCGTCCACAGGCAGCCCGTACTTGAAACCAAAGCTCATGACATTCAGGCGAAGTGTTACTGGCCCTGTATCGCTGAACAATTCCGTGATGGCAGTGGCCAGGCCATGGACGTTGAAGTCCGAGGTGTCCAAAACGACGTCGGCGTGTTCGCGCAGTTCCCGCAGGACCTCGCGCTCAATTCCGATGCCGTCAAGGATCCGCCCACCTCCCTGCAGAGGGTGCGGACGACGGCCCTGCTCGAAACGGCGTACCAGGACGTCGTCCTTGGCGTCCAGGAACAGTACGCGGAAAGTGATGCCGCTCGCGCTCAGGGCGCCCAGAGCAGTCTGGATGTCAGTGAAAAGGTCCTTGCTGCGAACATCCACCACAACGGCCAGCTTGGGAATCGACTTGGGTGCGTGCGAGACAATTTCTGCCAACGTTCCCAGCATCTGCGGTGGAAGGTTGTCCACCACATACCAGCCATGGTCCTCCAGGGCGTCAGAGGCTGTGCTGCGTCCGGCACCGGACATGCCGGTCACCACCAGCAATTCAGCCTCTGGTGGCTTGACGGGGGTCAGGCCGTCCTGCTCCGTGCCGGACCCTGCCGTAGCCTCATCCATCAGTTTGTCCCCGTTTCGTAGGAAGTGGTCATTGCAATAAAGAACCGTGGTCGTCGCCCGCGGCGCCGTGGTTCGGGTTGTCGGTCCCAGGCGCCCGGCAGCACAAGCGCGCCGACCGGCCAAGTTCTTACCCTAGCTAAGATTCGAGGATTTCGCCGGTGGTCATGTTCACTGCCGGTGCTGTTTCACTTGCGTCCCCCGCAGCACCAAGGTGCTGGACAACAGCGGCGGCCAGAGCCGGACCGATGCCCTTGGCTGAGGTGAGCTCCTCAACCGAGGCGGCCTTGATCTTCTTCAGAGAGCCAAAGTGTGCCACCAGCGCCTTGCGTTTGGCCTCGCCCAAGCCAGGGACACCATCCAGGACGGAAACGGTCATTGCCTTCCCGCGCTTTTGCCTGTGGAACGTAATGGCAAAACGGTGGGCTTCGTCACGGATCCGTTGAAGCAGGTACAACCCCTGCGAGGTCCGGGGCAGGATCACCGGGAAGTCACTGTCCGGCAGCCAGACTTCCTCCAGCCGCTTGGCAAGACCCACCACGTAAACGTCATCAATGCCCAACTCCGCCAGAGCACGGGCTGCCGCATTGACCTGCGGCTGCCCGCCGTCCACCACCACAAGATTGGGCGGGTAAGCGAACTTGGCCTTCGGGGCGGGAACATCAGAGTCCGACGGCGGCACGTCAGCGGCGCTTTTGGCGCCACTGCGGGTCGGGTTGATGATCTCGCCGGAAACAATAGGAACCTGGGCAGCTTTATCGGTCAGGTAGTGCCTGAACCGGCGGGTAAGAACGTCATGCATGGCCGCGGTATCGTCCGCGGCTGCGGCACCGGTAATGGAGAACTTGCGGTAGTCCGATTTCTTGGGCAGGCCGTCTTCCACCACCACCATGGAAGCCACCACGTTGGTCCCCTGGACATGGGAGATATCGAAGCACTCGATCCTCAGCAACGGAACCGGAATCTCCAAGGCCTCCTGAAGTTCCTGAAGGGCGAGGGACCTTACGGTGATGTCCCCTGCCCGCCTCGTCTTGTGCAGCTTCAGGGCTTGCTCGGCATTCTCACGGACTGTGGACATCAGCGCTGCCTTGTCACCACGTTGGGGAACCCTGATGTCCACCCGGGCGCCCCGCAATCCACCCAGCCACTCGGCCAGTTCATCGTGGTTGCTGGGGTTCCGGGGAACAAGGACTTCCCTCGGGATACGGCCCTGAACCTCGCTGTCTTCACCGTAAACCTGCTGCAGCAGATGCTCGATCAGTTCCGGTGTGGTGGCGTCTTCGACCTTCTCCACCACCCAGCCACGCTGCCCGCGGACCCTGCCGCCGCGGACGTGGAACACCTGTACTGAAGCTTCGAGCTCGTCCTCGTGGAGTGCAAAGATGTCCGCATCGGTGTCCTCGGCCAAGACCACGGCATTGCGTTCAAAGACCTTCCGGAGCGCGATGATGTCATCCCGAAGCCCGGCCGCGCGCTCGTAATCCAGCTCTGCTACGGCCGCGGACATGTCCTTCTCCAGCCGGCTGATGAAGCGTTTGGCTTCGCCTCCCATAAAGGAGCAGAAATCCTCGGCAAGCCCGCGGTGCGCCTCCGGTGTAACGCGTCCCACGCACGGCGCCGAGCATTTGTCGATGTAGCCCAGAAGGCAGGGCCGTCCGCTGGACTCCGCGCGCTTGAAGACTCCTGCGCTGCAGCTTCGCACAGGAAAGACCCTCAGAAGGGTGTCCATGGTTTCCCTGATGGCGCCGGCAGTGTAAGGGCCGAAGTACCGCGTGCCCTTCCTTCGTTCACCACGCATGACCTGCACCCGGGGATACTTTTCACCCATGGTGACTGCGAGGTAGGGATACGTTTTGTCATCCCGGAAGACAACGTTGAACCGTGGTTTGAACTCCTTGATCCACGTGTACTCCAGCTGCAGCGATTCCAGCTCGCTGCCCACCACGGTCCACTCAACGCTGCTGGCTGCATGGACCATAGCGTGGGTCTTGGGAAGGAGGCCCGCAGGGTTGGCGAAATACGAGTTCAGCCTGGAACGGAGGTTTTTTGCCTTGCCCACATAAATGACACGACCATGGGGGTCACGGAAACGATAGACGCCGGGGGTGGTGGGAATCTCACCCGTTTGGGGCCGGTAACTTGCTGGATCTGCCACGTTTCCAGTCTAGTGAACCGGAAAGGCACTCATTGCCACGGCCTCCGCGGCTCAATTGGTTTCTGCGGCCCACCATGGTTGCCAAAGAGTACGGCTCAGTCCCATCCGTGGAACTGAGCCGACTCCAAGCCGGAACTAGTCCACCGACTTGCTCTGGTTGTAGCTTGTGGACCGTTCCTGGCCGCTGAGCAGCGCGATGGCATCCATGATCTTGTCAGTGACTTCACGCCGGGCGGGCAGGGAGTGGTCCGGGCCGGTCTTGTCGAAATAGAGGGGCTCGCCCACTTTCATGGTGAAGTGCTGGGGGCGCACTGCGTTCTTATCCGCGGGTTGCAGTTTCTCAGTGCCGATCAGCCCCACCGGAATCACTGGAGCGCCTGTGGTGAGCGCGAGCCAGCCCACTCCCGTCCTGCCTCGGTAGAGAATGCCGTCCCGGGAGCGGGTGCCTTCGGGGTAAATGCCTATGCCCTTCCCGGACTCCAGAATGTCCAGAAGGGTTTTAAGCGCCTGCACGCTGGCGGCCTGTTCACCGCGCTCCACGGGAATGGAACCCACAGCTTCAAAGAACGACTTCATCACGGCACCTTTGACGCCTTTGGTGGTGAAGTATTCCGCTTTGGCGAAAAAGGCAACCGGCCGGGGCATCAGTGCTTGAACTATGACGCTGTCCAGGAAGGAAAGATGGTTGGGCGCAACAATGAACGGTCCATCTTTGGGAACATTCTCCAAGCCTATGACCGTGGGCCTGCAGGTGGACGAAATCAGGCCACGGGTTGTCCACCGGATCGCATCAAAGACTGCCATCGTTTTGTACCTCGCTCAGGGCTGCCGTGCGGACAGCGTCAAGTTCTTCGATTTTGCTGCGCAGCTCAGCGGCTGTGGCTACCACGGCCGCTGCCCCGGCTTCCTCAAGTTCACCGTCCGGCGCGAACCCCCAGCTCACCCCGATGCAGTCCAAGCCATTGGCCTGTGCTCCAACAACGTCCTGGAACCGGTCCCCCACCATGACGGCCGGCTGCGAATGGAGATCCTTCAAAGCCGCACCGACGATCTCAACCTTGCCGGGGGCCGTGTTGGCCCCCAGGGATTCGTCATCTGCTGCACCGCGTATGGAGACAAAGAAGCCAGCAATCCCGTGGTGTTCCAGTACAAGACGTGCAATGGACTGGGGCTTTTGCGTTGCTACCGCAACGGGCCTTCCGGTTTCCGCGAAGAATTCCAGGAGATCGAAGATGCCCGGGTACAGCTTGCTCTGTCCAATACCGGTTTCCTTGTAATGGCGCCGATACCGCTCAATGGTTTCATCCACCAACCCGCTGGGCACATTGGCCAAGTGCAAGAGTGAATCACTGAGCTTGGGACCTACCATCGAATTCAACACGGCTTGTTCCGGAACGGGGAGGTCCATTTCCCGGAGGGCCGCTGAGATGCCTCCTGTGATACCGCCGGCAGGATCGACAAGGGTGCCGTCCAGATCGAATATTACGGGCACCGTTGTTTGAGTCACCGGGTTAGTTTCTCACGAGTAGCGGCATGCCTGAAACTCGCATGCCGCTACCGGAATACATCTTCGGACCCAGAGATATTCCTTTGGCGACTTTCACGCCGCCCGTGAGTAACTATCCGAGAATTTCGGCAAGGAAGGTCGCAGTATGGCTTTCCGTGGATTTTGCCACCTGTTCCGGCGTTCCTGTGGCCACGATCTTTCCGCCGCCCGAACCACCATTGGGGCCAAGGTCCACGATCCAGTCTGCGGACTTGATGACGTCCAGGTTGTGCTCAATGGTGATAACAGTGTTGCCCTTGTCAACCAACCCTTGGAGGACCATGAGCAGCTTGCGGATATCTTCAAAATGCAGGCCTGTGGTGGGCTCATCCAGGACATAGATGCTGCGCCCGTTGGATCGCTTCTGGAGCTCCGCTGCCAGCTTCACGCGCTGGGCCTCGCCGCCGGACAGTGTTGTTGCCGGCTGGCCGAGCCGCACGTACCCAAGACCCACATCAACCAAGGTCTTCAAGTGCCGTGCAATGGGGGTGAAAGCTGCGAAGAACTCAGCGCCCTCCTCGATGGGCATGTTGAGGACATCGGCAATGGTTTTGCCCTTGTAATGAACCTCGAGAGTCTCGCGGTTATACCTGGCGCCGTGGCACACTTCGCACGGAACGTAGACGTCCGGCAGGAAGTTCATCTCGATCTTCAAGGTACCGTCGCCTGAACATGCTTCGCAGCGTCCACCCTTGACGTTGAAAGAGAAGCGCCCCGGCTGGTAGCCACGGACCTTGGCTTCGGTGGTTTCGGCGAAGAGCTTACGGATGTTGTCAAAGACACCGGTGTACGTGGCCGGGTTTGACCGGGGTGTCCGCCCGATGGGGCTTTGATCAACATGGACCACCTTGTCCAGGTGCTCAAGTCCAGCCACTGTACGGTGGCGTCCTGCTACCTGCTTGGCCCCGTTGAGCTTGTTGGCCAGAACCTTGTACAGGATTTCATTCACCAATGTGGACTTACCGGAGCCGCTGACTCCAGTCACTGCCGTGAAGAGCCCCAGGGGGAAGGTGGCATCAACATTGTTGAGGTTGTTCTCCCTGGCGCCTACAACCTTGAGCTCACGCTTTTTGTCGTACTTGCGGCGTTTGGTGGGAACGTCAATCTTGCGCCGTCCGGAAAGGTAGTCCCCGGTCAGCGAATCCGTGTTCTCCAACAGCTCTTTGTAGGTACCGGAGTGCACCACCTGACCGCCGTGTTCCCCGGCGCCGGGTCCGATATCCACCACCCAGTCGGCCTCATGGATGGTGTCTTCGTCATGTTCAACCACAATCAGGGTGTTGCCGAGGTCGCGCAGTCGCGTGAGGGTCTCGATGAGTCGCCTGTTGTCACGCTGGTGCAGGCCGATGGAAGGCTCGTCCAGCACATAGAGGACGCCCACCAGGCCGGAACCGATCTGGGTGGCAAGACGGATGCGCTGAGCCTCGCCGCCGGACAGGGTTCCCGAGGGGCGCTCGAGGTTCAGGTACTCCAAGCCGACGTCCAGGAGGAAGGTCAGGCGGGCCTGAATCTCTTTCAGGACCTGGTTGGCAATCTGGGCTTCCCTGTTGGTCAGAGTGAGGCTGCCGAGGAACTCCGCGCATTCGCGCATGGGCAGGGCCGCCACCTCGGCGATCGACTTCCCGTTGATGAGCACCGACAGTGAGGCCGGGTTCAGACGGGCACCGTTGCACTCCGGGCAGGGAATCTGACGCATGTACTCTTCGTACCGGTCCCGGGCCCAGTCGGAGTCTGTTTCTCCGTGCTTCCGATGAACGTACTGGATGGCACCCTCGAAGCCGGTGCTGTACTTACGCTCACGGCCAAAGCGGTTCTTGTACTGGACTACAACCTTGTGGTCCTTGCCGTGAAGGACAGTATTCCGGACATCCTTCGGCAACTTCTCCCACGAAGTCGTCATGGAGAAGCCAAGTTCCTGGGCCAAACCCTCCAAGAGCCGGTTCCAGTACTCGGTAGTGGCTGTACCGAGTGCCCAGGGAGCAATGGCGCCCTCACCCAGGGAAAGTTCCGGGTTGGGAACGATCAGTTCTTCATCAACTTCCAGCCGCGTGCCAATGCCACTGCAGGCAGAGCAAGCGCCGAAGGGGTTGTTGAAGGAGAACGAACGGGGCTCGATCTCGTCAATGGCGAGGGGGTGCTCGTTGGGACACGCCAGGTTCTCCGAGAAGGCGCGGATACGCGCAGGATCCTCGGCGTCGAGGTCCACGAACTCCACCAGCACACGGCCTTCGGCCAGGCCCAAGGCTGTCTCCACCGAATCAGTGAGGCGTTGGCTGATTTCTTCCTTAACCACCAGACGGTCCACCACAACCTCGATGGTGTGCTTGAACTGCTTTCCGAGCTTGGGAGGATCGCTTAGCTGAACAAGCTCCCCGTCCACACGGGCGCGGGAATAGCCCTTGGCTGTCAGTTCCTTGAAGAGATCGACAAATTCACCCTTGCGACCGCGGACAACGGGGGCCAGGACCTGGAATCGAGTGCCCGGATCGAGTTCCAGGAGCTGATCAACAATCTGTTGCGGTGTCTGACGCGCAATTGGCTCCCCGCAAACAGGGCAATGCGGACGGCCCACGCGCGCCCAGAGCAACCGCATGTAGTCGTAAATTTCAGTGATGGTGCCCACCGTGGACCGCGGATTCTTGCTGGTGGACTTCTGGTCAATGGATACCGCCGGAGACAGGCCTTCAATGAAATCGACATCGGGCTTGTCCACCTGGCCAAGGAACTGGCGCGCATATGCGGACAAGGACTCCACGTAGCGGCGTTGGCCCTCGGCGAAGATGGTGTCGAAAGCCAGCGATGACTTACCGGAGCCGGACAGCCCCGTGAACACGATCATTGCATCACGAGGGAGATCGAGATCCACATTGCGCAAATTGTGTTCCCGGGCACCCTTGACCACCAAGCGGGACATGTCCGGCTTGATGGGTTTGGTATCGGAAAGGGCGGGGACGCCGTTGAGGGCGTCCATGGCGGTATCTTCAGCTAAGGCTTTGGGCACTTACCAATGCTAATCGAAAACTTCTTCGAATTTCCATGTCGTGCCTCACATGCTACTGATCGGTATCAATCGGCGTCGTAGGCGGCAGCCAGCAACTGAACCGCCTCGGCGAATGAGGCTCCCTGGGCCTTCGCTGCGGCCGCGTAGTCAGCGGCCACACCCGCCAGGGCGCCCCAGCGGTCATCCCGGGCACAAACCACCGTGCCGTTGCGCCCCCGTGTGGCCACGACGCCTGCAGCTTCCAGCTCCTTGTACGCCCGGGCCACCGTGTGAGGTGCGACGTCCAGGACCCCGGCCAGGTTCCGGACAGGGGGAAGCTTGGCGCCGACAGCCAGGACCCCGGCATCGACGAGTTCGATGATGCGCAATCTCAACTGTTCAAAGAGGGCAACCGCGCTGCCGGTGTTAGGCCGCCAGTTTCCTGGAAAATCTCCTGTAGGAGTCACTGGAAACTCCGGTCCGATGCCGGGCAAGCCCGGAGCAGCTGTTGTTCGAAGCGTCCGTGGTCCATGCCGAGAATTAGACCAGCGACACCGGCAAGGAACAAGCCGTCATGGTCCGGGAACCTCAATGCTACGTATGGCGAAGGTGTCCTGATCTTCATGCCGGCTTTTGGGCTACAGCGAAAATACGACGAAACGGGAAGATGGTTCCGTGGGGCGTTGAAGGATAGGCCTCGCTCAGCAGAGCCGAGTACTCCTTCTCGAATTCTGCCGCTTCTTCCGCTGACAGGGCTGCCAGCACTGGGCGAAGGCCCGTGCCGCGGACCCACTCCAAGACCGGGTCCTCCCCGTGCAGGACCTGTTGGTAAGTGGTCTCCCAGGCATCTGCCGCGCATCCGGCGTCGAGCATGATTCCCAGGTAGTCCGCAGGACTACCCACCGCACCGTCGTGCCGCAGCACGCCACCCAGCCTCCGGGACCACGTGCGGGATTCTGCCAGTTGGCGCATCAGCGTGTGGGAAGGCGAGGTGAAATTGCCGGGCACCTGCATGGCGAACCACGCACCCGGCTTCAGATCGCGAAGCCAGGAGGCCATCATTTCCTCATGCCCGGGAACCCATTGGAGGGCGGCATTGGTGACCACCACGTCAGTATCGGCATCCGGTTCCCACTGCGCGATGTCGCCTGGCTCGAAGGTCAGTTGGGTCTTCTTCCCAGCTCCCGGGTTCGCATCGTCCGGCTTCTGCGCTGTGGAGTGCTGCCAAAGAGACCGGGCCCTCTGCAGCATTTCCGGCGATGAGTCGATGCCCACAACCTGAGCCCCCGGCCAACGGTCCGCCAGTGTTGCGGTCAGGTTCCCCGGGCCACAGCCGAGGTCAACTACCTTCACGGGTGCGGTGGACCTCACCCGCGCGACGAGGTCATGGAACGGCCTGTCCCGGTGGTTGCCGAATTCAACGTATTTGGACGGATCCCACTCCATTGAAAGCCTCCTCGCTTCTGGCATCCTTGCTGGGCTGAGCCTAAACCGTCCGGGCACTAAGCTGGAAACCAATGAAACTTCTTGATCAGCTCCCCGGTTCCACGGCAACAGGTCCCCTGGACCCGGACGAAATCTACACACGGTTCGTGGAGTGGACCGAGAGCCGTGGTCTGCAGCTCTACCCTGCCCAGGACGAAGCCATCATGGAGCTCGCCTCCGGTGCCAACGTCATCCTGGCCACGCCTACGGGCTCCGGCAAATCCCTGGTAGCGATCGCTGCACACTTTGAGGCCATGGCAAGGGGCCAGCGAAGCTACTACACCGCTCCGATCAAGGCCCTCGTCTCGGAAAAGTTCTTTGCTCTTTGCGACATCTTTGGTGCCGAAAACGTTGGCATGATCACCGGCGACTCCGGCGTAAACCAGGATGCGCCCATTATCTGCTGCACGGCCGAAATCCTCGCCAACATCGCCCTCCGTGAAGGCTCCGCGGCCGAGCTTGGCTCCGTGATCATGGACGAATTCCACTTCTATTCGGACCCCCAGCGCGGCTGGGCGTGGCAGGTACCGCTGTTGGAACTCCCCCAGGCACAGTTCCTCCTGATGTCCGCAACCCTGGGCGATGTCTCCCGGTTCGAGACCGGATTGACTGATCTGACGGGCCGGGCCACCACTACTGTCAGTTCCGCGGAACGTCCCATCCCGCTGCATTACTACTACCACCTGACCCCGGTTCACGAGACGCTGGAGGAGTTGCTCTCCACCAAGCAGGTTCCTGTTTACGTTGTCCACTTCAGCCAGGCCGAAGCCATTGAGCGTGCTCAGAATCTGATGAGCATCAACATGTGCAGCCGGGCGGAAAAGGATCGCATTGCTGAGCTGATCGCGGGCTTCAGGTTCGCCGCCGGTTTCGGAAAAACGCTGAACCGGCTTGTTCGCCACGGGATTGGTGTCCATCACGCAGGAATGTTGCCCAAGTACCGCCGTCTGGTGGAGCAACTCGCCCAAGCCGGCCTGCTGAAAGTTATCTGCGGAACCGACACTTTGGGCGTGGGCATCAACGTGCCCATCAGGACAGTTTTGTTGACTGCCCTGAGCAAATATGACGGCGTACGGACCCGGTCACTGAACTCACGGGAGTTCCACCAGATCGCAGGCCGTGCCGGCCGTGCAGGTTACGACACCGCCGGCACTGTGGTGGTCCAGGCCCCGGATCACGTAGTGGAAAACACGAAAGCCATGGCCAAAGCCACCGCCAAGTTCGGTGATGACCAGAAGAAGCTGCGGCAGGTGGTTAAGAAGAAGCCTCCGGAAGGATTCGTTTCCTGGGGCGAGCCTACGTTCAAACGACTCGTCGAGTCCGTTCCGGAACCGCTGACATCCAGTTTCACTGTCACCCATGCGATGCTGCTGAACCTCATGGAACGCCCCGGCGACCCCTTCCAGGCCACCCGGCGCCTGCTCAGTGAAAACCACGAGACCCGTCCGGCGCAGCTCAAGCTGATGAAGAAAGCCCTGGGTATCTACCGGGAGCTATTGGCAGCCGGTGTGGTGGAACGCATTCCGGAGGAAGAACAGGCAGCAGAGGGGCGCTCAGTCCGGTTGACTGTTCACCTGCAAGCCAACTTTGCCCTCAACCAGCCGCTCTCCCCCTTCGCCCTGGCGGCGCTGGAACTCCTTGATCCGGAGTCTGCGTCCTATGCCTTGGATGTTGTTTCCGTCATTGAGTCCACCCTGGAGAAACCACGCCAGATTCTCTCTGCACAACAGAAAAAGGCCCGGGGCGAAGCGGTCGCGGCCATGAAGGCTGACGGTATTGAGTATGACCAGCGGATGGCCATGCTGGATGAAGTTACCTATCCCATGCCGTTGGCGGAGATACTTGGCGAGGCTTTCGAGGTTTACCGGAAAGCAGCGCCGTGGGTGGGTGACTTCGAGCTTGCCCCGAAGTCGATCATCAGGGACATGTACGAGCGCGCCATGAACTTTGGCGAGTTTGTGCAGTTCTATGGCCTGGCTCGCTCTGAAGGCATAGTCCTGCGCTACCTGGCTGATGGCTTCCGGGCGCTGAGGCAGACCGTTCCCCAGGATTCTCTCCGGGAAGACCTTGAAGATCTTATCGCCTGGCTGGGCGAGCTGGTACGGCAAGTGGATTCCAGCCTGCTGGACGAGTGGGAGGAACTAACGTCCGGGCTTGCCCCCACGCCCCACGACGCTCCGCCGCCGCCTCCTCCGCTGCTGACCGCCAACATCCGGGCGTTCCGTGTCATGGTACGGAACGAAATGTTCCGCAGGGTTGAACTGTTTGCTGACGAGGATTCCGCTGCTTTGGGGGAACTCGATGCCGAAGCCGGCTGGGAGGCAGAGCGCTGGGAAGAAGTCCTGGACGACTACTTCGATGAACACGACGACATCGGCACGGGTCCTGACGCACGGGGCCCGGGACTGCTGATGATTACGGAGGAACCAGGCACGTGGAAGGTCCGTCAAATCTTTGATGACCCGGCGGGTAACCACGACTGGGGGATCTCCGCCGAGGTGGATCTGGCAGCATCCGATGACACCGGAACGGCAGTAGTCCGGGTGACGAACGTCAACAGGCTCTAAAACGGCCATGGAACCAGTACCTGATCTGTCCGCCGGTTTGCGCAGGGTGAAAGCTGTCGATGCCGAGCCGGCGGCGGTCTGTACTGGTCCGCGTCGTTGGTGGGGTGGCGTCCTGGACGTTGAGGGGCTGGCGCTGGGCTCGGTACAAAGTGCCGCAACGGCGCTGAACGCGTTGACCGGGTCCACCGGGAGATACTCGGTTGACGCGGGGCTGACTGCAGCTGCTTTTGATTCATTGGGGCACCTTCGGATTGACGGGCGGAAGCCGCAGGGCTTTGCACCGACATCCGGCTTCCGGCGCACAGCAGACGGCTGGATCCGCCTGCACGCCAATTACCCCCATCACGCGGCGCACTTGATGGAAGCCCTATCTGCCGCCACGCCGCAGGACGTCGAGCGTGCCCTGTTAGCCATGACCTCCCTGGAGGCCGAGGAAGTGATCGTGGCACACAAGGGTGTGGCTACCGCCGTACGGAGCCGCGAGGAGTGGGTTTCCTCGGCCATGCATCCGGCGGCAAAGTCAGGGCCTTGGATCAGTCTTACAGGGAATGATGCCGCACCCCCGGCTTGGGTTGGCTCCCCCTGGGTGCCTGCCAAGGATCCCCTCCGGCCGTTGGAGGGCTTGAAGGTGCTCGATCTGACCCGTGTGATCGCCGGCCCCACGGCCACCCGATTCCTTGGGGCGTTGGGAGCAGACGTTCTGCGCGTTGATCCTCCGTTTCTTCCGGAACTGCCGGAAGCATTCATCGACGCAGGGTTCGACAAACGCAGCGCTGAAGCTGATTTCCGGCAGACCGCGGACCTGGCAGCCATTCACGGTCTTGTGGCCTCTGCCGATGTGGTGGCCACCGGTTACCGGAACGGGGTCCTGGACAGATACGGTTTGGGCTCTGAAGCGCTGCTGGCTGCCAATCCTGGCGTGATTGCAGTTTCGTTGTCCGCTTGGGGCAACAGCGGGCCGTGGCGGCAGCTGCGAGGTTTCGACAGCCTTGTTCAGGCCGCCTGCGGGATCGCAGTGAGTTACGGAATGAAGGACGACGACGGCTGGAAACCTGGCGCGCTTCCCGTCCAGGCCTTGGACCACGCCACCGGCTACGGGCTGGCCGCAGCGGTGCTGACTTTATTGGTGGAACGGCTAAGAGCCGGGAAGGGCGGGTCAGCGGTGCTTTCTTTGGCGCGGACTGCTGAAGAACTCATCGCCCTGCCCACCAGTGAGCAAGAGGTCCCTGTGAACCCGCTCCCCGAGCCGAGGTATCTCAGTGCAGGCAGCGCCTACGGCGAGCTCAGGTTTGTAGGGCCGCCCCTGCTGGTTGACGGCACTCCGCTGCGCTACAGGCGCCCGCCCATGCTTTATGGAGCGTCCACGCTGGCTTGGCAGCAGGAAGCCGGCGAGCCCCTAGTAAGCTCGAATGCATGAGTGTAATCCGCCCCGCCACCGTTGAAGACGTTCCCGCAATCCTCCGTATGATTCACGATCTTGCCATCTACGAAAAGGAACCGGACGCCGTTAAGAACACCCCGGCCATGCTCACCGAAGTCCTTTTCGGCGAGAACCCGCGTGTCTACGCCACCATCGCGGAAAACAGTGCCGGTACAGTGCAGGGTTTTGCCCTCTGGTTCCTGAACTACTCCACCTGGGAAGGCGTTCACGGCATCTACCTTGAGGACCTCTATGTGGTTCCGGACGCGCGAGGCGAGGGCCACGGCAAGGCGCTGCTGCAGCATCTGGCCGGCACCGCCGTCGAGCGCGGTTATGCCCGTGTGGAGTGGAGTGTCCTGAATTGGAATGAACCCTCCATCAATTTCTACAAGAACCTGGGGGCCTTCCCCATGGAGGAATGGTCAACGTTCAGGTTGACCGGCGATGCACTCCAAGCCTTCGGGGCGAACGTAGGCGAGGCGAAAGAGGCTCTGAGCCGTGGCTGATCTGTCCCGCGCGGACCAGGCTGCTTCCGGTCAGGCAGCTGTTGGCCAGGTGGACGTTGACCGACGTCCCGGCGACAACGGCCACTGGATCAAGGCCCGTCATGAATTCCGTGGACTCCGGACCGTGGAGCACTACTTCACGGTTCCCTTGGTGCATCAGGCAGAAGTTCCCGGCGAGACGATAACGATTTTCGCCAGGGAGTATTCCTCCACGGACCATTCAGCGCAAGAGGCTGCCACTTTGCCGTGGCTGCTGTTCCTTCAAGGCGGTCCCGGCGGCAGGGGCAACCGCGTCACCTCGTTGTCGGGCTGGATGAAGGCGGCCGCCAAGGATTTCCGCATCCTGATGCTGGACCAACGGGGCACCGGATTGTCTGCGCCGATTGAGCGGCAATCGCTGGAGCTCAGGGGCGACGCAGCCGCGCAAGCAGAATATTTGACTCATTTCCGCGCCGATTCAATCGTGGCTGACGCGGAGTCAATCCGGGGAGTCCTGGGCTCCGGACCATGGTCCGTGCTCGGACAGAGCTTCGGTGGTTTCTGTGCCTTAACGTACCTTTCTTTCGCACCGGAAGGGCTGCGTGAGGTGCTGATCACCGGCGGCTTGGCCCCGCTTCACGGTTCAGCGGATCGCGTCTATCAAGCAACATTCCGTCGTGTGGCCGCCAGGAACGCCGAGTACTTCTCCTGGTACCCCGAGGACAGGGAACAACTCACACGGATAGTCCGTCATTTGGAACGCCAGCCTGAATTCCTGGCAAGCGGTGAACGGTTGACGCCGGAGCGTTTTCAGATGGTGGGATCATTCCTCGGCGGGAACACCAGGGTGCATGCCCTCCATTACCTTCTGGAGGACGCATTCATAGACACTCCCTCCGGTGAACGGTTGTCGGAATCGTTCCTTGAACAGGTACGGGGACTCGTCAGCCGTGCGGGCAATCCACTCTATGCCGTCCTCCACGAGTCCATCTATGGTCAGGGCACGGCGACGGCCTGGGCGGCTTGGCGGGTGCTGGAGGACTACCCCGAGTTCAAACCTGATGCCCAGGAGCCGCTGCTCACCGGGGAGATGGTGTATCCCTGGTACTTCGAACAGGATCCCGCGCTGGTTCCCTTGCGTGAGGTGGCCGAGCAACTCGCGGCCCGCCAGGACTGGCAGCCGCTGTATGACCCCGCCCGCTTGGCCACCAACACGGTTCCTGTTGCTGCGGCCGTGTATGAGGATGACATCTACGTGGACCACGATCTCTCGTTGGAGACCGCGGCGGCTGTGCAGGGACTCCAGACCTGGGTTACATCGGACTTCCACCACGACGGCATCGGGGAAGACGGCGAGGGCATCTTCAGGAGACTGTTCGGCATGGTGCGCTCCCGGCGCTAGCTGGAAGAGCCAGCCGGAGGAGCCAGCCGGAGGAGCCAGCCGGAGGAGCTATCCGGAAGCCGCGCCGGCAGCGGCTGTTACACGCTGGCGGGCAGCAGTAAAGGCGGTCAGGGCCAGCACGGCGGCGGCCAGAAGACTGGAAGCTACGTTGAGCCCCTGATAGCCGATCCAGGCAAGGAGCAGGCCGGACGTTGCTCCCCCGAATGCTCCGGCGGCGCCCATCAACGTGTCCGAAACGCCTTGGACGGTAACCCGTTGCCCGGATTGGACGCTCTCTGCCAAGAGAGTTGAACCGGCAATGGTCGCCGCGGACCAGCCCAGACCCAGGAGAACCAATCCGACGGTCACCAACACGGGTTCGTGCTGGCCGAATCCGGCAATGAAGACCGCCACCAGCAGGAGCCCGTGCCCCATGGCGATGGTCTGGAAGCGGCCGGCCTTATCCGTGAGCCATCCCCATACCGGGGACAAGGCGAACATTCCCGCGATGTGCAGGGAGATCGTCAGACCTATGACCACCAGTGCATCCGTGCTGTCGGTGGTTCCGCCATGGTGTCCGGCGTGGGATCCACCCACAAGCTGTTGAAGGTGCAGGGGTGTCATGGACATAACAGCCACCATGACGCCGTGGGCAGCTACGACAGCGGCCAGGGCGAGCATGGCCTGTGGCGATGAACGGACAGCACGAAGACCGGACCTGATGGTTCCCCGCACGGGCTCCGCTGCCGGCTCACCGCTCGATTGAGCCTGGCGGGCCAGACGGCGGGACAACAACAGCGGGTCCGGCCGGAGGCCCGCAAACAGGAGCCCGGCAGCCAGGAACAGTCCCACTGCAGAGAAAACGAACGGGCCGGCTATGGGCGGAAGCCCCAGCGCCTCACCTACCGCGGCTCCGGGTTGGATAAGGTTTGGCCCTGCCACGGCCCCGATGGTAATCGCCCAGACAACTGTGGACAGTGACCGCCCGCGGTGCTCCGGCTCGGCGAGGTCCACGGCGGCAAAGCGCGCTTGAAGGTTTGCAGCTGTGCCGAGGCCAAGGAAGGCAGCGCCCAGCAAAAGCAGCACGAAGGACTGGGCCATGACTGCACCGATGATCAGCAGTGCCCCGGCCATCGCAGCCGCCAAACCAGTGACCAGTCCAACGCGACGGCCGCGTGCCTCGGCCAACCTGGCCAGGGGCAAGGCGGCGATTGCCGCGGCCAGCGTCAGAACCGTGGTGATGGAACCGGCCCAGGCCTCGGAGCCCGAGAGGTCCACGGCCAGCAAAGAGCCTATGGAGAGCGTCGCCCCATTGCCAACGCCGCTGAGCAGCTGCGCCGAACTGAGCAGGAAAACAGTACGGCGCTGAACCCGTTGAGGGTCCAGCGCCGTAGTGGAAGTTGTAGTCACTTCACGAGACTACAACCTTTGTTGATCAGTTACTCTGCCTCGCTCATGGTCTTTTTGGCGTCAGCCTCGAGCCGGGCATCCAGCTTGGCCTGCCGCGCCTGCGGGCTCATCAGGCTGGCTACGACAGCAATGATGATGGTGCCGACGATGACAGCCAGGGAAACATACGTGGGAATCTCAGGAGCCCATTCGATGTGCTGGCCGCCGTTGATGAACGGAAGCTCGTTGACGTGCATGGCGTGCAGGACAAGCTTCACGCCGATGAATGCCAGGATCACGGACAGTGCGTGCTTGAGGTAAACCAGGCGTGTCATGAGTCCGCCGAGGAGGAAGTACAACTGACGCAGGCCCATCAAAGCGAAGATATTCGCGGTGAAGACGATGAACGCGCTTTGGGTCAGGCCGAAGATGGCGGGAATGGAGTCAACGGCGAACAGGAGGTCGGTCAGGCCGATCGTGATGAAGACGATCAGCATCGGGGTGAAGACCTTCTTACCGTCAACTACGGTGCGGATCTTGTTGCCGTCAAACTTTTCGGACATCGGCAAGACCTTGCGAAGGCGGGCAATCAGCGGGTTCTCGGCGCCTTCTTCCTCATCTTCGCCGGAATCCTTGGCCTGCTTCCAGGCAGTCCAGAGGAGGAACGCTCCAAAGATGTAGAAGACCCAGCTGAACTGCTCGATGACTACTGCACCCAGGGCGATGAAGATACCACGCAGGATCAGCGCGATGATGATGCCCACCATCAGCACTTCCTGCTGGTACTTACGGGGCACCGAGAAACGGGCCATGATGATGATGAATACGAACAGGTTGTCGATGCTCAAGCTGTATTCGGTGACCCAGCCTGCGACGAATTGGCCGCCGTATTCGGGGCCTGCAAAGACGAACATTGCCACTGCGAAGAGCAGAGCGAGAGCGACATAGAAGCCGACCCACAGGCCGGCTTCCTTCATGGAAGGTTCATGGGGACGCTTTACGACCAACAGGAGGTCGATGAGCAGGATGATTCCAAGAACGACAAATGAGCCGATCTCAAACCAGACGGGTAGCTGCATTAAAGGTGCCTTTCGCAGGGTACGGGAAAGCGGTGTAAGTCTCTCCGGCCTGCCAGGGTGCGGTGAATGCAAAAATTGGCGGCCCGCTAGATCCGGCGAGGCATCTGTGCCTTGCGTGCTGACGGACGTAGCGCTTGGGATACTCCCCTACGTGACCTCAACCTTACCTTAGGCGTGCCCGGCGGACTGCATCTGGCGTAATTCGCGCTTCAACTCCTTGACTTCATCACGAATACGTGCGGCGACTTCGAACTGCAATTCAGCAGCGGCACCGTGCATCTGCTCTGTCAGTTGCTCTATGAGGCCAACGAGGTCTTCAGCCGGGGCTGCGGCAAGGCCATCCTGGCGAACCGTGGAAGCACCCTTGGCGGCGGACTTGCCGCGCTTGGCTCCCTTGGCGAGCCTGTTGTTGTTGAGCAGTTCCTGGGTGTCGGCGTCTTCCTTGGCAAGTTGATCGGTGATGTCGGCGATTTTCTTGCGCAACGGCTGCGGGTCAATGCCGTGTTCGGTGTTGTACTTCACCTGTATGGCCCGGCGGCGGTTGGTTTCTTCAATGGCGTGAGCCATGGAATCGGTAATCCTGTCCGCGTACATATGGACCTGGCCCGAGACGTTACGGGCCGCACGGCCGATGGTCTGGATCAGCGATGTGGAGGAACGCAGGAAGCCTTCCTTGTCCGCATCCAGAATGCTCACGAGGGAAACCTCGGGAAGGTCCAGGCCTTCGCGCAGGAGGTTGATACCCACCAGGACGTCAAAGACGCCCATCCGCAGTTCCCGGAGCAGCTCCACCCGCCGCAGGGTATCGACGTCCGAGTGCAGGTACTCCACCTTCACTCCATGCCCCACGAGGTAGTCGGTAAGGTCCTCGGCCATGCGTTTGGTCAGGGTGGTGACCAGAACGCGTTCATTCTTTTCCGTGCGGGTCCTGATTTCGCCCAGGAGGTCATCGATCTGTCCCTTGGTGGGCTTGACCACAACCTCGGGATCGATCAGGCCCGTGGGACGAATGATCTGCTGCACGTAGCCATCGGCCTTGCCGAGTTCGTACTTTCCCGGGGTTGCGGAGAGATACACGGTCTGGCCGATGCGTTCGAGGAACTCGTCCCATTTCAGGGGCCGGTTATCCATTGCGGAGGGCAGACGGAAACCAAAGTCCACGAGGTTCCGCTTCCGGGACATATCGCCCTCGTACATGGCACCGATTTGGGGAATCGTGACGTGGGATTCATCCACTACCAAAAGGAAGTCGTCCGGGAAGTAGTCGATCAGGCAGTGAGGCGCCGTTCCGGGTTCCCGGCCATCGATGTGGACTGAGTAGTTTTCGATGCCGTTGCAGAAACCCATCTGCTGCATCATTTCGAGATCGTAGGTGGTGCGCATCCTCAACCGCTGGGCTTCAACAAGCTTGTTTTGACCTTCAAGAACCTTCAGGCGGTCGGCAAGTTCATCCTCGATGCGTTTGATGGCGCGGGCCATGCGTTCAGGACCTGCCACATAGTGCGAGGCAGGGAAGACGTACATTTCTTCCTCGTCCCTGAGTACCTCGCCAGTGAGCGGGTGAAGAGTCTGGATGTTTTCGATCTCATCACCGAAGAACTCGATCCTGATGGCCAGTTCCTCGTACATGGGGATGATCTCCACAGTGTCCCCGCGAACCCTGAAGGTGCCCCGATGGAAGTCCATGTCATTACGTGTGTACTGCATGGACACGAATTTGCGCAGGAGGTGGTCGCGGTTCATTTCCGCACCCTTGCGGAGGGTGACCATTCCCGCGATGTACTCTTCCGGTGTACCCAGGCCGTAGATGCAGGACACCGTAGCCACCACGATCACGTCACGGCGGGTCAGCAGCGCGTTGGTAGCTGAGTGGCGGAGCCGTTCGACTTCCTCGTTGATGGAGGAATCCTTCTCAATGAAGGTATCCGTCTGCGCTACGTATGCCTCGGGCTGGTAGTAGTCGTAGTAGGAAACAAAGTACTCCACAGCATTATTGGGCAGCAGCTCTCTGAACTCATTGGCCAATTGCGCAGCGAGGGTCTTGTTCTGGACCATCACCAATGTGGGCCGCTGGACCTGCTCAATGAGCCATGCGGTGGTGGCACTCTTACCAGTGCCGGTAGCGCCAAGGAGAACGACGTCTTTTTCGCCGTTGTTGATTCGTTCGGTCAGCTCCGCAATAGCGGTGGGCTGATCACCGGCGGGCTTGAATTCACTGATCACTTCGAAAGGCGCGACGACACGGTTGATTTCCTGGGCAAGGCTCATGAAACCAATCTACCCCCGTCCCAGGACAGCTACTGTCCGCGTTTGCCTTGAGCAGAAGACATATACGACGGCGGCGTCCAGCCTGTGCGCGTGGCCCACTCTTCCATGCGCGGCCAGGCAACCCCGGTAAACCAAGGTTCCTTGGCTTCAGCGTAGGACGCCGTGCTGCTCTCCCCGGCAAAAGCGGCCGCCAACTCGAGTTTTTGGGCTTCATACAACTTCGCTGCTGCCGTATCCGAACGCAGCCAATCACGGAACATCAACGCGTAGCGCCATCCGGGCGAGCCGGCTAACCGGACGTGCAGGTTCACGGCACGGCCGGGATCAGCATTGGCGTGAAACCGCTTCTGCCACAGTGAGGGATCAGGTTCTGAGGGCTTGGGAGTATCGCGGGTAACCTCGGGCACGGCCGGGTAGCCGGCCGCGGCCAGGACAGGGCCGATTCGGTCCGCGGTTTCGAGATCAGCAACCGCCACCTGGAGATCGATCACGTCCTTGGCGGCCAGCCCCGGTACCGATGTTGAGCCTATGTGATCCACGGAAAGGATCTCTTCAGGGGCTGCGGCAATGATGCGTTCGGCAAGCCGCCCGGCCAGTGGAATCCAGTCCTTCTGGTGAGCACCCAGCACTGGCCCTGCTGGGCGTGGGGCCCTGGTGCTCCGGCTCAGGTTCTCCGCGAAGGGCACCAGCCGCTGTTCCCACAGTGCATCCACTGCGGCAAGCAATTCATCCCGGGTTCCGGAGTTGTTCAAGACGACGTCGGCAGCTGCGTTGCGCTGTTCCCGCGTGGCTTGTGAGGCCATACGTGCCAACGCGTCCTCGGTGGTCATCCGCCGAAACTGCACCATCCGTTCAAGGCGCACATCATCCGGGGCATCGACCACCACCACCAGATGGAAGTTGCTGCCCTGCCCGGTTTCGACAAGTAGCGGAATGTCCTGGACGACGATCTCGCCGGGGCCGGCCCCGGCAATGGTGGCCGCAGCGGCCTGCCGTACCAGCGGGTGGACAATTCCATTGAGCACTTCGCGCTGAGCAGGATCCTGAAAGACGATACCGCCGAGCTTGGGACGGTCAAGCTTGCCCTGTGCGTCCAGAATCCCAGGGCCGAACACTTCCACAATACGGGCCAGGCCGTCGGTGCCGGGCTCCACCACCTCCCGCGCAAGGACATCCGCGTCCACGAGGACCGCCCCCAACTCCCGCAACCTGGACGCCACCAGTGATTTCCCCGAGGCGATGCCGCCCGTCAACCCGATCTTCAGCACTCTCCAACACTAGACTG
Organism: Paenarthrobacter aurescens; assembly: GCF_041549525.1. Taxonomy (NCBI): domain Bacteria; kingdom Bacillati; phylum Actinomycetota; class Actinomycetes; order Micrococcales; family Micrococcaceae; genus Paenarthrobacter; species Paenarthrobacter aurescens. The sequence goes on along the minus strand of NZ_CP157456.1, from coordinate 2,071,423 downwards.
AAGCGGTGGAAAAAGAGGATGACAGCCGCGCGGGAACATACACAACAATCGCGAACGGCCCGGACGTCCGCCACGAACTGGAAATCCGCAGGTCCCGGTTTATCACTGTCCTTCGCCGGTCACCGGACGAAGAAACCGCACGCTCACTGGTCAGTGACCTTCGGCGCGAATTCCATGATGCCCGCCACCACTGCTCCGCCTTCGTCATAGGCCCCGATCGGATGATTCAACGCTCCAGCGACGACGGGGAGCCCTCGGGCACGGCAGGCATCCCCATGCTGGAGGCACTTATCAAGCGTGAGACGCTACCAAAGACGGCGGACCTCAGCGACGTAAGTGCCGTCGTCGTGCGCTATTTCGGTGGGATCCTGCTGGGTGCAGGAGGACTGGTCCGCGCCTACTCCGAGTCGGTATCTGCTGCCTTGGACCTGGCTCCGATGGTGCAGCGGCGGCGGCTTCGCTTGTGCGCAGTGGAGGTCCCCCACGCAGACGCCGGTCGATTGGAGAACGAACTTCGCAGCGCCGGATACGTCATGGCCGAGACCGGATACGAAGCCGGGCATGCGGTTCTTCGACTCGCTTTGGCTGATGATTCGGTCACCATCTCCGAGGCCCATGCCCGGCTGGCTTCCCTGACGGCGGGCAGGCTGGAGTTACGGCCGCAGGGCACCGAATGGGTGGACATTGCCCGTTAGCTTCCACTCGTCCTAAAGCAGAAGGACCCCTGCCCGGAGGCAGGGGTCCTTCTTTGGCTATTCAGCACATCCCGTGAGGGAGGCGGAATTAGTTGCCGGTCAGCTTCTCGCGCAGTGCGGCGAGTGCTTCGTCGGACGCCAGGGTGCCGGCGTTGGACTCAGCAGCAGCCGGCTCCGAGGAGTAGCTCGTGGTGCCGGAATCGCTTTCGCCGGACGTTGCAGCAGCAGCGTCGTCAGCAGCGTGCTGGGCAACCTGCTTCTTGTGAGCTTCCCAGCGGGTCTGGGCGTCAGCGTACTGCTGCTCCCAAGCTGCACGCTGGGTCTCGTAACCTTCGAGCCATTCGTTCGACTCGGGGTCGAAGCCCTCGGGGTACTTGTAGTTGCCCTCTTCGTCGTACTCAGCGGCCATGCCGTACAGAGCGGGATCGAACTCGGTGCTGTCAGCGTCAACGCCCTCGTTAGCCTGCTTGAGGGAGAGGGAGATGCGGCGACGCTCGAGGTCGATGTCGATGACCTTGACGAACAGTTCGTCGCCAACGGAGACAACCTGCTCTGCGAGCTCCACGTGGCGGACAGCCAGCTCGGAGATGTGCACGAGGCCTTCGATGCCGTCTTCGACGCGAACGAACGCACCGAACGGAACCAGCTTGGTGACCTTACCCGGAACAACCTGGCCGAGGGCGTGGGTGCGGGCGAAGGTCTGCCACGGATCTTCCTGCGTAGCCTTGAGCGACAGGGAGACACGCTCGCGGTCCAGATCCACTTCGAGGACCTCGACGGTGACTTCCTGGCCAACCTCGACAACCTCGGACGGGTGATCGATGTGCTTCCAGGACAGCTCGGAAACGTGAACGAGGCCGTCTACGCCGCCCAGGTCCACGAATGCACCGAAGTTGACGATGGAGGAAACAACGCCCGGACGAACCTGGCCCTTTTCCAGCTTGTTGAGGAACGTGGAGCGAACCTCGGACTGAGTCTGCTCGAGCCATGCACGGCGGGACAGAACAACGTTGTTGCGGTTCTTGTCCAGCTCGATGATCTTGGCTTCGATCTGCTGACCGATGTACGGAGCGAGGTCGCGGACACGACGCATCTCCACGAGCGATGCGGGCAGGAAGCCGCGCAGGCCGATGTCCAGGATGAGGCCACCCTTGACAACCTCGATGACGGTACCGGTAACGACGCCGTCTTCTTCCTTGACCTTCTCGATGTCGCCCCAGGCGCGCTCGTACTGAGCACGCTTCTTGGAGAGGATCAGACGGCCTTCTTTGTCTTCCTTGGTGAGAACCAAAGCTTCGACCTGATCGCCAACGGCGACGACGTCACCGGGATCAACATCGTGCTTGATGGAAAGCTCGCGGGAAGGGATGACACCTTCGGTCTTGTAACCGATGTCGAGCAGAACTTCGTCGCGGTCGACCTTGACGACGGTACCTTCGACGAGGTCTCCGTCGTTGAAGTACTTGATGGTGGCGTCGACAGCTGCGAGGAAGTCCTCAGCGGTACCGATGTCGTTAATGGCGACTACGGGGGTACCGGGCTTCTCGGTGGAGGTGATGGTCATGTAGTAGGGGCTCCGTTGTGGATAGTTAGTCGGTCAGGCAAACCGCTGCCGCCCGGGTCCGGACGGCAGAACGCGGCAAATTACCGGGTCATCCTGATTTGTGGATTAATACAAAATGGATGCATGCACGTAGTACACGCCCGTTTATTCTAGTCGCATTGGCAAAGCAGGGTCAAAAGGAGTGTTACACCGTCAGTACGTCTCCAAGGCGTGCAAAGGAGACTCCGTGATCCAACAGCTGCGGCAACGCCTTTGCATAGCCGCCTGCGGTGCCCGCAGCAGGTCTGTTGAAGTGTGAAATGACGATGTCCCCGGCCGCTACCCGCCCCACTTCCGCAGCAACAGTAGCTGCCGAAAACGTGGCACCGCCGTCGCCGTTGACGGTGAAGTTGACCGGCAGCATCCCCAGCCTTCGGGTCATCTCCACGGCGACTTCGTCGTAAAACGCTGTCCCTGGACGGAAAAACTGCGGGACCTTTCCAGTGAGCTCCAGCAAAACGGCTTGGTTGCCCATCAATTCCTCGTAAGCCGCAGCCACTGAGGTGGTGCCCTGGATGCCGTAAGCGGCCCTGCCATTGACCGAAAGCGGGAGATGCGCCGTGCCGTGGTTGGCGAGTTCGAACAAAGGATCGGCGGCCAATTCTGCCGAGAGTGCGGGGTTGGCGTGGATCCACCTGCTGTTGATGAACAACGTTGCGGGGACATTCAGTCGACGCAGGGTTTGCAGGAGTGCGTGGTCACAACCCGCCCCGCCCTGACCGCCGCAGGCATCAAAGGTCAAGGCAACTTTGCTGGACCGGGAACGGTTCACTACGCCCGTCACGTGGAGTCCCCATTCCTTGGGGTGCCTTCCGGCGAACTCAGAGACGATCTGCTGCCTGGACGGGGCGGATGGTACCCCGCCAGCAGGAGGCTGCCTCGGGGCCATGGCCGCAGCGGCCTGCTCGCTGGACCTGGCGGCTACGGAAGGCGGCGCAGTGGCCGGACCCGTGGCCGGGATGGTGGGCTGAGGTGTGATGGCATCCGGAGCGACCGGAGTGGCAGCCCTGTCCGTACACGCTGTCAAGGCAGCGGAGGCAAGGCCCGCCATTCCAAGCAGCACTGATCGCCGGCCAGCCAAAGGCCGCCGCTTGGAATCCCCCATGGATGTCCCTATCTGATGGTGACTATGTGATTTTTACAAGCATTGTTCGTTGACGCGGCCTAGAAGTGCGTCAGGCAGTGCGCGGACCGTTCCACAGCAAACAGTTGCTGTGCCAGGAAGGAGGCTCCGGGTGTGTGTTCCTTGATGCGGTCGGCCGCTGCCAAGGTTACCGGCGAGACGGCACCCAGATAGATGGACGCGAGATCGGCCACGTCAAGGCTGAGATCCGGCGTCTCGCCGGAGGCTTCAGTGACGACGGCGGCAGCACCGCCGTCGGACTCCAGAACCCAGGTCCCACCCGCCATATCCAAAGCGTCGCTGACTTCCAGCACCAGCCTGCCTGCAGCAGGGAAGCTTCGCGCCCGCAGGGCGGCTGGAGTATCCAGGATCCGAAGCCAGAGCATGTCGCGAATTTCAGAAGCATCAATACACCGGGGATCGGCCAATGCCCAGGCCAGGGGGTCATCAACAGGAGCTTCGGCCCACGTCACTTCATCAATGAGATCGATGCTGCCCAGGAAGCGCCACAGATCCAGGTATGCTGCGTTACTTGCCGCAACGAGGTCTACGATTTCCATGGTGTACGGCTTGTGTTCCCACCCCTTGAAACGGTAGGAAACGTAGCCGTCCAAGGAGCCGGACGGATCATAATGAAGCGCACAGCGGACTGAGGTATCCGGTTTGCCATCATGACCAATGGAACCGGAAGCGAGCAATCGGTAGTATTCCTGCCGGTCCACCGACCCCGGGGATAGCCGCTGAACACGTTCAAAGACCTCCGGGGCCACGTCCATCAACACCGAGGGATCGGCCACTTCAACAGTGCCTTCCGGAAGTCCACGGAGCTGGAACCGTGGGCCGGTATCAACCTTAATGCTTCTCTCGAACGTGGCAACACCAAAGCCGAACCGCCCATAGATGGACGCCTCGGAGGCAGTTAGAGCTGCCATGGCGAGGCCATCATCCTTGGCGGCTTCCAAATCTGCGGTGATCATGCCCCGCAGGATTCCATTCCGCCGGTGGGTGCCGCGGACGGTCACGGCAGTGACGAGGTTGGCCTGCAGCTGACGGCCAAAACCGATATTCAAGGCCTTGCGCATAGTGGCGTACGTTGCCACCGGAACCTCGGCACCCAGAGAGTGGTCCGGCACGCTGCCGTTGACGTACACACCCGTGAGCTCGCGCTGGTCTGCTTCATAGGACGCCAGCGTCTTGGCCAAATACTCGTCATCGCGGCGCTGCTGGTGGAATCCATGGGAGACGGCCTGCACCCAGGTGGCGCATCGGCTGTAGCCTGCGTGCCGGGGATCAGCTACGGCGGGGAATCGTTGGACGGTGTACTTACCGGACTTTTTTTCATTGGGATCGGCCACGACCTTGAGCCTAGTCAGACGCCGGAGGGCACGCCACCATCTCGGCGGCGCGCCCTCCGGCGTTCGATTGAATCCGTGCCTGGATTGGCTGGATCCCGTGCCTGGTTAGTGCCCGGCCTCGTACCAGCTCGAACCAATACCGATCTGAACATCGAGCGGGACCGACAACTCAGCGGCCGAGCCCATTTGTTCGATGACCAGCTTCTCCACGGTTTCGCGTTCTCCCGGGGCAACCTCAAGAACAAGTTCGTCGTGCACCTGAAGCAACATGCGCGATTTGAGTCCTTGGCTGGCATGCTCGGCCGCGACGCCCAGCATGGCGCGCTTGATCAGGTCCGCTGCGGAACCCTGGATGGGTGAGTTCAGCGCAATGCGTTCGGCGGCTTCACGGGCCTGGCGGTTGGTGCTGGTCAGGTCCGGCAGGTAGCGGCGGCGGCCTTCAATGGTGGCCGTATAGCCGTCGGTCCGCGCCTGATCCACTACTCCGCGCAGGTAGTCACGAACCCCGCCGAAACGGTCGAAGTAGTCCTTCATCAATGTCCGTGCTTCATCCACGGAGATCTCCAGCTGCTTGGATAATCCGAAGGAGGTCAGTCCGTAGGCAAGGCCGTAGGACATTGCTTTGACCTTCGAGCGCATGGCACTGGTGACTTCGTCAGGAGCTACGTTGAAGATCCGCGACCCAACAAAACGGTGGAGGTCCTCGCCATCGCGGTAGGCCTGGATCAATGCCTCATCACCGGAAAGGTGGGCCATGATGCGCATCTCGATCTGCGAGTAGTCCGCCGACAACAAGCACTCATAGCCTTCGCTGACAACGAAGATGCCGCGGACCCTGCGGCCTTCTTCGCTGCGGACGGGGATGTTCTGAAGGTTTGGATTGTTGGACGAGATGCGGCCGGTAGCTGCGATGTTCTGCGCGTAGGTGGTGTGGATTCTGGCGTCCTCCGCCACGGACTTCTTGAGGGTCTCAACCATCTGGGCCAGCTTGGAGGACTCCCGGTGTGCCATGAGTTGAATCAGGAACTCGTGGCCCGTTTTCTCCAGCAGCCCCTTCAGGGATGCCGCGTCCGTGGTGTAGCCGGATTTGATTTTCTTGGTTTTGGGAAGACCCAGTTCCTCGAAAAGCACGGTTTGGAGCTGCTTGGGAGAACCGAGGTTTACCTCATGACCAATTGCAGCAAAAGCCTGCTCCTGGGCGTTCTCGATCACCTTGGTCAGATCCGCGAGCTGCTCGTCCATGCGGTCCGTGGACACGAAAATACCGGTGAGTTCCATCTGGGCCAGCACCCGCGCCACGGGGAGCTCCAGGGTTGTCAGGAGTGCGTCAGCCTTGCGCTCGGCCAACTCCTTTTCGAAGTGCTTGCTCAGTGCAAGCACGACGGCGGCATGCTGGACCAGCGCTGCGGCGGCCGCCTGGTCTGTTTCACCGGAGAGGTCCAGCTCCAGCTGCCCCGACGGGGCTGTTGCCGTTGCCAGTGAGATCTTCAAATGGACTTGGGCAAGTTCAGCGAGGTCATAGCTTCGGCGGTCCGGTTGGATCAGATAGCCGGAGATGGAGGTGTCATCCACCACGCCTTCCAGGCCGAGTCCACGGTTGTGCAGAGCCTTCAGAGCCGACTTGAACTCGTGGAGCACCTTGGCTTCCTCGGGATCCGTAAGCCAACGGGCCAGAACCGACTCGGCAGCGGCGTCCAGGGCCGTCAACTCGATGTAGGCGGCGCCGTTGTTCCTGACGATTGCCAGGGCACTCGCGTCCTCCCCGATGCGTCCGGGGACCAGCTGTACTGCAAGCGCCGAACGCACGCCCGACCCTGCTGCGAAGAAGGATTCAAGTTCCGCGGCGTCCGTGATAACAGAGTATTCCGGGGCCTCAATGGTGTCCGGTGCCGCTCCGGCGGTGTCATCACCGTAAAGATCGAACAAGCGGGTCCGGAGAGTGCGGAATTCGAGTTCCTCGAAAAGCTCCTCAATCGCCTGGCGATCCGGCCTTGGCTCGTGCAGGTCCTCCAACGTAACCGGAAGTTCAAGATCGGTCAGCAGCTGGTTGAGCCTGCGGTTCCGCTTGACGTTCTCCAGGTTTTCCTTCAGGGCCCCGCCAACTTTGCCGCCGATTGCGTCCAGGTTTTCCAGGATGCCCTCAAGGCCGCCGTAGAGATTGATCCACTTGGCAGCCGTCTTGGGGCCAACGCCCGGTACGCCGGGAAGGTTGTCCGCGGATTCGCCCACCAGGGCGGCGAGGTCCGAGTACAGGCCGGGCTTGACGAAGTACTTCTCCTCAATGGCCGCGGCGTCCAGTTTGGGAATGTTGCTCACACCCTGTTTGGGGTAGAGCACAAAAACGTTGTCATTGATGAGCTGGAACGAATCCCTGTCTCCGGAAACGAGGAGGACTTCAAAGCCGGCAGCGTCGCCTTGTGCGGCCAGCGTGGCCAGGACATCGTCTGCTTCGTACCCGGGCATGGCAATGGTCCTGATGCCCCAGGCTTCCATCACCTTCGCTATGAGGCCGATCTGGCCGGCAAACTCGGCAGGAGTGGCGTTCCTGCCGCCTTTGTATTCGCTGTACTCAGCTTTACGGAAAGTGGTGTCGTCGGAGACATCAAAGGCCACGGCCACGTGGGTGGGTTTCTGGTCCTTAATCAGGTTGATCAGCATTGACGTGAACCCGTGCACGGCGTTGGTGTATTGCCCCCTGGCCGTGGAGAAGTTCTCTGCAGGAAGGGCGTAGAAAGCCCGGAAAGCCATGGAGTGGCCATCCAGGACCAGCAAGCGTGGCCGGCCCTCCCCCGTGGCACTGGTGGATGTTGAGGCAGAGGGGGTGGGTGCTGTAGCGATGGCAGCAGCTTGGGCCGTTGGAACCTGGTCCGGTTTGGTTGTTTCACTCACAGGTGCCAGCCTAGTTGGCATGATGGACAATTTCACGCCGAACCGGTTTGTCGACGAACTCAATGAAGCCGGGGTTCCCGAAGAATTCCACGATTGGCTCTCAGCACATGGGGTTGGTGCCCTCGTGGTGAAACTGGGGATCCGGTTCACCGAAATGAGCGCCGAACGTACGGTAGCCACCATGCCGGTGGAGGGAAACACTCAGGTGGCCGGCATCCTGCATGGGGGCGCGCATGTGGTCCTTGCCGAGACCCTGGGTTCGTTCGCAGCTTCCCTTCATGCTGGCCGGGGCCGCCACGCCGTGGGCATCGAGGTGGGCGCGACCCATCACCGATCAGTTGCCAGCGGTACCGTGACGGGCACGTGTACCGCCATTCACTTGGGCGGAACATTGGCAACCCACGAAATTGTTATCACCGATGACAAAGGCCGACGCCTCTCAACGGCCCGGATCACCAACATGATCCGGGATAACCGTCACTGAAGCCGGTAGTGCAGTTCTGCTGCCGCCCCGCCAAGGATCTTCGAAGAAACCAACTCCAGTGGCGGCGTCGGGCCGTTGAGCGGCAGCAGCCGCTTTCCCGCACCCAGCACCACAGGAATGATGGTGACGATCATCTCGTGAAGCAGGCCGGCGTTGGCGAACTGCGCTACCAGATGACCGCCGCCGACCAGCCAGACGTTCTTGTCTCCTGCGTCCTTGAGCAGGTCCGGCGCGAACTCGCGCACGTCGCCCCGGACAAAAGTGACGTCAGATCCTGGCGGTGCCGAGTATTCATGGTGGGTAAAGACCCAGCACGGTGTGTCCGGATACGGCCACTTACCGGGCTCGTGCTCCATGAGCCACCGGTAAGTGTCCCCGCCCATGGCGATGCATCCGACGCCCGCCATAAACGTCTCGATGCTTTCATTGACGCCCTCTACGTGGTCGAACTGCAGAAGCCAGCCAAGGTCATCATCCGGCGAAGCGATGAAGCCATCAATGGTTGAAGCTACGTAGTACTGAAAAATCGACATGGCCCCAGACTAGGACAACGGTGCCGGATCGTCGTAGAAGAACGTTACCGTTCCGGCCACCTCAGCTGTGTCCGTAATGGAAATCCGGATGGCCTCCCTGCCCTCAGCCGGCGGCATCCGCAGATACAGCGCCTGGTAGTCCCCTCCCCCGGCCACAATGTCCGGAACGGTGGGAATCCCATCGAAGAGGACGCTCCCTGCCCGAACGTAGTAGCCGTCCAGCCGGACAATGGTGCCCCCTGATGCGGGGCCGGACGCGCGCGGCAGGCCAACCACGGGCCGCAGGTTCCCGTCCACTACCGTCAGCCCGAGCAACTGCCGGGGGCACGCCTCACCCGGAGCGGTCTCGGCTTTGAAGATGCTCTTGGGATTGCTGCGATACTGGGCCACGGCCCATGCCGTGGCCGCCGCCACCCGGTATTCAAGACACTGCTTTTGCGGGATCCGAGGGGTTTTGGCCACCGCTATGGACGCTTGTTGCCAGTCATCCTGTTTGCCGGTCTGCAGGGCACGGCACACGGCGGCGCCGGCAGTCCAGACCGCGGCGTCCGCTGCTCCTTCCAGGCTTTGAGCCAAGGCATCGCACTGGAATTGCTGAAGCATGAGGTACCTCTGGCCCGGGGCAGGATCATTGGATCCGATAGGTCCCGTGGGGAGCCAGCTCACCACGGTGGGTTCCTGCAAGGAGGCCGTGGCAGGTGCCTCCGGCACCGGAGTGCCTTCAGTTTGATCGCCACTGGTGGAACTGCCGGACGGCACGACGGCGGTGGGTTGCGCCGGTGTGGTGGACCCTTGCGCGGTGGGTTGAGCCGGCGTCGTGAACCCTTGCGCAGCTGGTTCCGTTAAGGCGGCTGGTTCCGTTGGAGAGGAGGGCTGCGGAGAGCTCTGCTGCGACGGGATTCCCGCCGCCGAAGAACCTAACGCGGACGGAACCTGCGCAGAGGAAGCCGGTGCGGTGGAAGCGTGCTGTGCACTGGAGTCCTGTGCATGGGAGTCCTGTGCACTGGGAGCCTGCGCGGTGGGCGCTAAGTCGCTGTTGCCGGTGGGGGTTGCAGGCGTTGAACCCAGGGTGGAGGCCGGCGGGAGAGGGTCGGTAGCAACGCAGGCCGAAAGTCCGAGGAACAAAGCGGGAACCAGCGCCAGTCCAATGAACTGTTCCCGGGTTCGGAACGACATGTCGGCCCCATATCTGCCGGATCAAAAAACGCAGCAAAATGCATAACTACACTGCTGATTATTCTCCTCGGAGGACCAGACGGCCAGAAACAGCTATTTGGCGAAATAGGGCACGATCAAATAGATGCCAAAGAGTACGGCAGCTGCGCAGAAGCCGAAGCATACGTAGGCCAGGGAACGCACCACACCGGGCGACTTTTGCTGGGCGTCACCGGCGATTGCCGTGAGGCGGACGCCCAATGAATAGAGCACAACCAAGGTCACTGCGGACACGAGGGTTACTCCGCCCACCTGCAGCAATTCCAACCATTTCATCGCTGCACATCCTCGCTGGTGGTGGTTTTTCGGGATTTCTTCTTCTTGCGGAACCGCACGGCGTGGCCGGCTTCTTCGACTTCAACGGCGTTGTGGTGGCCAACGTGCGATCGGCGTGACACGACAAACATGAACAGAACAGCAGCCGTGCCCACCGCGGCGGCGATGACGACACCCACGACGCCGATGCTCACCAGGAGCGCTGTCAACGCTCCGACAATTGCAGATGCCGGAAGAGTGAACAACCAACCCAGGGCGATCTTGCCTGCCGTGCCCCAGCGGACGGATGTCCCCTTGCGGCCAAGACCTGAGCCAATGACCGAGCCGGATGCGACCTGCGTGGTGGAAAGGGCAAAACCCAGGTGTGACGAGGCGAGGATTGCCGAAGCGGTGCTGGTTTCAGCGGAGAAACCTTGCGCGGGCTTCACCTCGGTGAGGCCAGAGCCCATGGTGCGGATGATGCGCCAGCCGCCTGCGTAAGTACCGATTGCGATGGCGAAAGCACAGGCTGCAATGACCCAGAACTGCGGACCGCTGCCGGGGGCCTGCGTGCCGCCGGCAATGAGGACCAGGGTGATGATGCCCATGGTCTTCTGGGCATCGTTTGTGCCGTGTGCCAAGGCCACCAGGCTGGATGTGAAGATCTGCCCGGTGCGGAATCCGCCACGCTTCTGGGTGAGCTTGTCACCTGTTTCGGGATCATGCCGTGAGGTCAGGGCGTAGGCGAGGCGGGTACAGATGTACGCAACCAGGCCTGCAATGAGGGGTGCGAAGATGGCGGGGAGGATCACCTTCTGCAGCACCGTCTCGAAGTTGATGGAGTGCAAGCCGATGCCCACCACTGCTGCGCCGATGAGGCCACCGAACAGGGCGTGCGAGGAACTTGATGGCAGGCCCTTGAGCCAGGTGATCATGTTCCAAAGGACGGCGCCCATAAGCCCGGCAAAAATGATGTCCGGAGTGATGTGGATGCCTTCTGATCCTTCCCGGATCAGTCCGCCGGAGATGGTCTTGGCCACTTCCGTGGAAAGGAATGCGCCGACTAGGTTGAGCACAGCAGCCAGGGCGACGGCCGTTTTGGGCTTGATCGCCCCCGTTGCGATGGGTGTAGCCATCGCGTTGGCAGTGTCGTGAAACCCGTTGGTGAAGTCAAAAAATAGGGCCAACGCTATTACCAGCGCGACCATGAAGGTGATATCCACCTGTTGCCCAATCTGCAGAGTCGACGACGTTCAGCAGTTTCACTTCCCCGTACCTGCCATCCACAGCATAGTTCAGCAAGTGTTCAACTGACTCGGCTTGCGGGATTCACTCTGGCGGGCTTGAAACCTTAAGAATCCTACGTGCCTTCCGGTGAGCGGACAAACGTGCTGAGGCTTCTCTTCACCCCAGATACGCCCTGACAGCCGCGAGGTCGCGACGGGAGAGACCCTTGCGGGGATCCGGTGAGATGCAAAGCACACGGTCTTGCTGGTATTCAGCCCAGGACAGGGCCTCGGCGTCCTGGCTGAGTTGGTCGTCAAGCCAGATAATCCGCTCGCTCCCCACGCTTTCCAGATCTTTTTGGAGAGCCACCAATTTCCACCACTCGGGGCCTTCATCCCAGCCCAGACTGGTGAGCACAGGCCAATGCTGTCCGTTCAGTCCTATGGCCGGGCAGAGAAATTCCGGCGCGAGACCTTCCCACGTCGTTAGCCAAACAAAGCGGGCAGCGGGGTGAAGGGCGATCTCATTGAGTTCAGCAACAACCTCCGGTGCAAATGCGACATCGAGGATCCCGGCGTCAGCAAAGCTCCATTCGCTGCCCCAGTCGGTGGTTCCCTTTGGACTGAACGGGTTCACCACGCCGTCGACATCCAGATAGACCGATACCGGCGCAGCGGCGCCTTGGGTTGCCCTCACGTCACTTCCCCTTCCCCGACGGTTGGGATTCAGCCTACGCGAGAACACATCAGGCGAGCTGAGCGCGCCAAACAGGAAGAATCATTCTCTTGACGTTCGTCATGCAAGTGATATTCTCAATGCATGGAAAAGCCCACAGTCCATTCCGCCCAAAGCGTCCGCGAAATTGAAGACAGCGTCCGTACCGACTTCCGGCACGCCATGTCCTACGGCGGGTATTTGGACCTCGACCACCTGCTCAGTTCCCAGCACCCTCTCAGCGAGCCTGAGCACCATGATGAATTGCTGTTCATCATCCAGCACCAAACCAGTGAACTTTGGTTGAAGCTGGTTCTGCACGAGCTGCTGGAAGCCCGGCGGCTTTTCGACGCCGACAACCTCGGCAAGGCGCTCAAATGCATCGCCAGGGTCAAGGCCATCCAGCGAACCATGACTGAGCAATGGTCCGTCCTCGGCACTCTCACACCCCGTGAGTACGCCCAGTTCCGCGGCTTCCTGGGGAGCTCCTCAGGCTTCCAGTCGTATCAATACCGGGCTGTGGAGTTCCTGCTGGGTAATAAGAACCGCGGGATGCTGCGTGTCTTCGAAAGCGAGCCTGAGGCTCATGCCTTGCTCAGCCGCCTCCTGGATGAGCCCACGTTGTATGACGCTTTCCTGAAGGTTTTGGCCCGCGCCGGTTATGAGATCCCTGCGGACATTTTGGACCGGGACACCAGCGAGCCGTGGACATTGCGCAGGGACCTCGTGCCTGTGTTCCAGAAAATCTACGAATCGGACGACACCCCTTGGGGGCTGTACGAAGCTTGTGAGGACCTCGTGGACATAGAGGACAACTTCCAGGCCTGGCGGTTCCGTCACCTGCGGACCGTCCAGCGCACCATCGGCTTCAAGGTAGGCACCGGCGGATCCTCCGGAGTGGACTTCCTCAAGCGGGCCCTGGACCTGACATTTTTTCCTGAGCTTTATGCCGTCCGCACCGAGATCGGCAACTGATCTCCCCTCCCGGCTTCTGCCGCCCAACACTTCCGCAGGAGGAACAATGACCACAGCACAACAGACCCACCAGCCGACGTCGGCCGAGTTGGACGCCGCCGATCCCCTCGCCGCCCAGCGCGAGGCTTTCTACACGCCCGACGCCGCTCAGCTCGCCTCCTACTTGGATGGCAACTCTCTTGGCCGTCCGCTGAAGGTCACCTCCGCGAATCTGGCGTCATTCGTCCACGACGCCTGGGGCAGCCGCCTCATCCGCGGCTGGGACGAGCAATGGATGGATGAGCCCACTGCCGTGGGAGACCGCATCGGTGAAGTGACCCTGGGTGCCGCTCCGGGGCAGACCACCGTGGGTGATTCCACCTCGGTGATGCTCTACAAAATGATCCGCGCAGCCGTGGATTCCCAGCCGGGCCGGGACGAGATCATCATTGACCGTGACAACTTCCCCACGGACCGGTTCATCATTGAAGGCATTGCCCGGGAACGCGGAGCAAGGATCACGTGGATTGCTTCGAATCCTGCAAGCGGTGTCCGCGCAGAGGACCTGGACGGTCTTCTTAGCGAACGGACCGCGGTAGTGGTCCTTAGCCATGTGGCCTACCGTTCCGGGTATTTGGCAGACGCCCAGGGAATCACCGCCAAGGTGCACCGGGCCGGAGCGCTGATGCTGTGGGACCTGTGCCATTCCGTTGGTTCCGTGCCCATGGAACTTGACGCATGGGGCGTGGACCTGGCTGTCGGGTGTACCTACAAATACCTCAACGGCGGCCCGGGCTCTCCTGCATTCGCCTACGTTAATTCTTCGCAGCAGGACCGTTTGCAGCAGCCAATCTGGGGTTGGATGGGTGCAGATAACCCGTTTGGCATGACGGAGTCGTACAAGCCGGCCCAGGGTATCCGCAGGTTCATCACCGGAACACCTCCGGTGCTGGCCATGCAGCCGATGAAGGACATGCTGGAACTGATCGCCTCGGTGGGAATGGATGCAGTGCGCGGGAAGTCGGTCAAGCTGACCGAGTATGCGATTTCCCTCTCCGAGCAGCATCTGGTGCCCTTGGGTGCGGAAATCGTCAGCCCCCGGAATCCCGCCGAGCGTGGCTCGCACATCACGGTGGACCACCCGCTCTTTGCAGACGTTACTGCCAAGCTCTGGGAAAAGGGTGTTATCCCGGATTTCCGGCCCCCGCATGGCCTGCGTATTGGCCTCTCACCCCTGAGCACGAGCTTCGCCGAGGTCGAGCTGGGAGTTGCGGCCATCCGCGAGGCCCTCTCAGATCTGCTGTGAGCCGGTAATGAGTGCCGTTCTTGATGACATGGACTCCCGCCCCGGGAGTACAACGTCACTGTTGCGCACCGTCATTGGGCTGTACCTGCGCGATGCCGGTGGCTGGATGTCCACCAAGGACATGGTGGTCCTCATGGAAGCCCTGGGCACGTCCGGAACGGTGACCCGGACTGCCCTGGGGCGTCTTCGCAAGAAGGATGTGGTGCTGCAGGACGCCCGCGATGGTGTGCCCGGCTTCACGCTGACCGAAGGCGCGGCAACCATGCTGGCCCGCGGCGACCGCAGGATTTACAACCCGCGAAGCATGTCAGCCTCCGATCCCTGGTGCCTGATCTCCTTCTCCATCCCTGAGACTGAACGCGAGAAGCGGCATCAACTGCGCCGCAGGCTTCATTGGATCGGCTGTGGGACTGTGGCCGCCGGTTTGTGGATCTGCCCTGATTCGTTGCGGCTGGAGGTGGAAGAGATCCTTGGGGACCTGGAGCTGCGGGCCATGGCCACGATCTTCGTTGCGGAGACTCCGCTGGTGGGCGGGAGCCTGCAGGATGCCGCGTCCAAGTGGTGGGACCTGGAGGCGGTAGCTGAGCTGCATAGAGACTTCATCCGCGAGCACGGGGCAGCCGGCTTGCCCCGGCACGCCAACGGAAACGGCGCAGCCGCGCCCCTTCAGGCCGGTCAACGGGTAGACCCTTCTGCCGAGGCCTTCGCAACCTACGTGCAGTGCATTGACCGGTGGCGGATCATCCCGTACCTCGACCCCGGGCTGCCGGCGGCATTCCTGCCTGCGGACTGGCCCGGGGCCGAAGGTACTGCTTTGTTCCACCGGATAGTTGCTGCCTACGCCGAACCAAGCGGGACGTTTGTTCGGAACACGCTCCATGCTGCTGGGAACTAGCCAGCGTTTCTGACCGCAATCCCTCGCCAGTACGGCTCACCGAGCTGTTCGATAGGCGTCTTGGCAGTCTCGCGGGAGAAGAAAGCGGATACTCCTGCTATAAGCATGCACAGGACGGCGAAGCAGGCCACAGGGAGCCAGCCGTCGCTGCCCTTGCCCAGGAGCAGGCCGGCGATCAACGGCGCGAACCCGGCTACCACCAGCCCCAGTTGGTTACCCAGGGCCATTCCGGAATACCGGACCGGGGCTGCGAAGAGTTCAGCGAAGTAGGCGGGCCAGATCCCGTTGAAGCAGGAGTAGAGCAGGGTCATGTTGACGAACGCCGCAGCGAAGACCAGGAGGATGTTGCCGGTGGACAGCGCCCCAAAGTAGGCGAATATGGTCACCGAGCACCCGATTGCCGCCGTCAGAAGCAGAGGCCGCCGGCCCACGCGGTCAGAGATCCTGGCCGTCAGAGGCATCACGAACATGGACAGGCCGATTGCCACGGCGTTGACGGTGAGGATGGATGCTTTGTCGAATCCCGCCGCACCTGTTGCATAGGACAGGCCGAAGACAGTGAAGATGGTTTGCATGACGGACATGATGGACATGCCAACCACCCGGACCACATCTGCCGATTGAAAGCGCAGAACTTCCCTCAGGGGCATGGGTGCCACTGCCTTATGGTCTTTGGCCTCTTCGAACACCGGCGTCTCGTCCAAGTGGGTGCGCACCCAATAGGCGATAGCCAGCACCACAATGGAAAGCCAGAAGGGTACGCGCCAGCCCCAGCTCATGAGTGCTTCCGTGGGAAGCGCAGCCACGGGAATGAACACCAGGGTTGCAAGCACCATTCCGGAGGCGTATCCGGTCATGACAAAGCTGGTGAAGAATCCACGGCGCCCTTCAGGAGAGTGTTCCAAGGTCAGCGTAGAAGCGCCGGCCGATTCGGCACCGGCGGAAAAGCCCTGGGCCAAGCGTCCCGCCACCAGCAGGATGGGAGCCCACACGCCGATCTGGCTGTAGTCGGGCAGAAATCCGATGCCCAGGGAAGCAAATCCCATGATGCCCAGCGTGATGAGCAGAATCTTCTTTCTGCCTAGTTTGTCACCGAAGTGGCCCATCACCAGTCCTCCTACCGGGCGGGCCACATAGGCCACCCCAAAGGTAGCGAATGCGCCTATCAGGCCTACTGCGGGATCATCGGAGGGGAAAAAGAGCGGACCGAAAACCAAGGCAGCGGCGGAGCCGTAAATAAAGAAGTCGTAGTACTCCAGCGTGCTTCCGAGGAAGGAAGCCAAAGCCGCTTTCCGTGGGGTTTTGCGCAGCGCAGTGGGCTGCCGGGTGGTGCTTGACATGCGATTCTCCTTTGAATGGCACAGGAGGAAAAATTCCTCAGCTAAAGCGTGAAATCAACGGCAACGATCTGCTCGCTGTTAGGGAATGAGTACTTCTTGAGCGGTTCATGTAGTGGATGGAAGTTGTAGACATCAATGTCTTCCACGGCGTTGAAGTCCGCCACAATCGCATAGTCGAATGACCGGTCCTGGCGCAGAACATCAGGCCCATGGGTGAGGCTCAACAGTCCGGGAATGTTGCCCTCCATCCTGTTCAAGCCCTGGATCCACGCGGCACGGTCCGCCGCGGGAAAGTCCGGCTTGAATTTGAAGAGCACCGTATGGCGGATCATGCCCCGGCTCCCGAAACAGCCGTGGCCCCGGCCCCGGAGAATTCTGCCGGTACGTAGTCCGCTTCCTGGCCGGCAATGGTGCGGCCGGCGAGGTAACCCATGGTCATGATGGGTCCCAGAGTGGCTCCAGCCCCCGGGTAGCCGGCAGCGTAGGCATTCTCCGTGGTGTTTCCGGCGGCGAACAGTCCGGGAATTGCTTCCCCGTCCACGTCAAGGACCCTTGCTGAACCGTCCGTGGCAACTCCCCCGTTGCTGCCGAACGCTCCGTTGACCACTTCCATGGCGTAGAAGGGTCCGGTCTGCAGCGGACCCAGGGACGGGTTGGGCCACGGGCAATCGTCGTCGCCCCAGTATTTGTCGTAGGCACTTTCGCCACGCCCGAAGTCAGGATCCTGTCCCTTAACGGCGAACTCATTGAACCTCGCCACCGTGGCCTGGAGGTTATCCGCGGGGACACCAATTTTTGCAGCCAAAGCGGCCAGGGTGGGAGCTTCCACCAAATAGTCCGGCGTCGGTTGGCCGGCACGGTGGGCAAGAACGCCGTATCGCTCCAGGTAGCTGTGATCGAACACCACATGCGCCGGGGTGTTGAGGGTCTGGTTGTTGGGGGAATCCCATGACTGCAGGCACCGTGCGAGGTCGTTATAGTTCTGGGATTCGTTGGCAAAGCGGCGTCCGTGGCGGTTGACCATGAGCGAACCCGGACCTTGCCGCTCGAAGCGGAGCAGGGTGCCAATGGGCTGGCCGTCGCGGGTGTCGCCGGTGATGGACATCGGGGCCCACCAGGCTTCCCGGGTGCCGCGGGTTTGGGCACCGATCCTTTGGGCCATCTTCAGCCCGTCACCTGTATTCGAAGGTGGTGAGCACATGATGTACAGCCGGGAAGCCAGCAACGAGTCCGCCAAGGACTTGTCCCATTCGAAACCGCCAGTTGCGAGGACCACGCCGTCGTTCGCATGGAAAGTTTCACCCGATTCGAGCTGAACCCCCACCACCCGGCCGCCTTCGCTCAGCAGCCGATGTCCTCTGGCCCCTATCACCAGTGCTGCGTCATCACGGACAAGGCTGGCCAGCAGCATCGATACAAGTGCTTGTCCCTTGGCCACCAGGCCCTGTTCCTGCCGCTGGTTCAGCTCTTTCCAGGGGAACTTGGTGAAGGCACCCCAGTTTTCGTATTCCTGCATGGTGAAGGGTGCCCGCCCGTCCGAGCGCACATGGACTGCAAGCTCGCCGAGTGCTTCGCGGATGTTGAACAGCTCAGGCTCAACCGTCCTGCCGCCTGCCACGGAACCGGGCAGGTCCTGCCGATAATCCGGGAAGTTATCCAGGAAGATGAAACGTACGCCGCATTCGTCTTCGGTGAAGCGGAGCATGGTGTCGCCGTAATTCAGGGCGGCATCCAGCAGCTCTTCACGGCTGCGGCCGCGTGCCACGGCCCTGATGTACCGGGCGGCGGCCTCTTTGGAATCGTTCAGGCCCGCTTCGCGTGCATGGTGGTTGTCCGCCACCCACAGCATGCCGCCGGACACAGCTGACGTGCCGCCGAGCAGCGCGGTCTTTTCAAGCACGACGACGGATTTGCCGGCCCGTGCTGCCGTCGCCGCCGCTGTCAATGCTCCTGCACCTGAACCGACAACCACTACGTCGTAGGTGTCCGCTGGTGTGCCGTTGATGAACTTCATGGTGGTACCTCTCAATTGCTGTGGAGTCATGGGGGTGGTCCGGCTTAGACCGCGGTGTAGCCGCCGTCGATGACAAGCTCTGAACCGGTGGTGAACCTGGATTCATCGGAGGCCAGGTAGAGGACCCCGTAGGCGATCTCGTCAGGTTCGCCCTGCCGGGGAAGCGGGTTTCCACCGACCAGCTGCTTGTAGTAGGCCTCGGCCCCGATGTCCGATTGTTCTGCCGAGCGGCGGCTCATCCGGGTGTTCATTGAGCCGGGGTGTATGGAGTTAACTCTGATCCCGTGGGCGCCGTATGCTGCCGCGTCCGATTTGCTGAGGAGCCGGACAGCGCCCTTGGTGGCGTGGTACAGGGGGACATTCCGTCCACCGGTCAGACCGTGAATAGAGGAAAAGTTGATGATGCTCCCTGACTCCTGGCGAATCATCCCCGGTACTATGTGCTTGGTCATGAGCCAGACGCCCTTGACGTTGACATCGAAGATGACATTGAAATCGTCCACAGTGGCTGTGTGGCTGGCCCCTGCAGGGCCGATGATTCCCGCCGCATTGACCAGGACGTCAGTGCTTCCGTGCTTCGCTTCGAGGGTGCGGATTGTTTCCATCACGCTGGATTCGTCAGTGACATCGACGTCGTACTCAGTGATACGTGGGTGGACGCCCACAGCAGGTGTTCCTGCACGGTCCAGGCTGGCCACTGTTGCGCCGTGGTCGGCGAGCAACCTTGCCGTGGCGCTGCCCAGGTCTCCCCTGCCTCCGGTGACTACGGCAACCTTGCCTGCCATCCGCCCTTCCGGGGACTTTTTTCCTGCCTGCGTTGCTGTTTCCACCACAACTCCTCCTGCCGCGGCTTTGCGGCTGCTGAAACCTCAGTTGGATGCAGGGCAGCACGGAATGGACCCCTGTGGGCCGCTTGGTGTGGTGACCGGGCGAGTTGCCCTGCGTGATTCCACTCTCTCAGCGAGCCTGTGAGTGGAACCACAGCGTTACCGATGAATGGGAATCAGATACTTCCGTTGCTTTGCCGGAGGGCGCCCTTGAGTTCTCCGCGCCACCCCAAGGCGCGGGAGATTCCGCGTGCTGCCGTCATCAGGACAGGCACCCGGGCGGCAGGGTTTTCCTCGTTTCTGGGAACCACCACGCTGAGCGCCGCAACTACCGTGTTTGTCCGGCCGAACACGGGAACAGCGATTCCGCTGGACTCGGGGACGATGATCCCGGGCATGGAGGCGAAGCCGCGTTGGCGGATTCCGGCCAGGTGTCTGCGCAGTTCGGCAGGTTCTGTCAGGGTGGCGTCAGTGAACTTTTCCAAGGTCCGTGACAGAAACAGGTCCTGGTAGGCAGGTGGAGAGTAAGCCATCAGCACCAAGCCAGAGGATGTTGCGTGCACCGGCAGGCGGCCGGCCACCTTGGTGATGTCAACCATGGAGTCGCGGGAGCCGATGCGCTCGATGTAAAGGACTTCATCGGAATCCAGGATCCCCAGTGTGGTGGAATGCTGGACCACCGATTGGACGTCTTCCATAAACGGCAAGGCGGCTTCACGCAGGCCAACCATCCGTGAGCTCCTGGAGACCAGCTCCCAAAGGCGGGTGCCGATCCGCACTTCTGCGTTGGCTTCGCGTTCCAGCAGGCCTTCACCCAGGAGCTCGTCCACCAAGCGGTAGGTGGTTGTCACCGGAAGCCCGGAACGACGCGCCAACGTTGCCACGCTCATGGTGCGGTGGGCGTCGTCGAATGCTCCTACCAGGCGCACCACCCGGCGGATGACGGACTCACCCGAAGAAGAATTGGCCACCTCAGTAACCAGCCTTCATGCTTGAAACGAAACGGAACCTGTCACCGCGGAATGCGCTGCGGGTCCACTCAATCGCAGCGCCGGACGCATCGCGGGCCAGGCGGTGGACCACCAGCAACGGTGCGCCCATTTCGATTCCGAGCAACCTCACGTCTTCAGGGCCGGCCAGCGCGGTTTCCACAGTGTCTTCAACATCGGTAATGCGGATCCCATAAGTGTCAGAGAGCACGGCGTAGAGCGAGCCCGCTGAGGCCAGGCTGGACTGGAACCGGCGCAGCTTGCCCGGAAGCCACGCGATTTCATGCGCCAAGGGCTCACCCTCAATCAGGCGGAGGCGCTCCAGCCGTGTAACGGATCCGCCTTGGTCCAGCTCCAGGTGGGCGGCAACGTCAGCATCTGCAGCCACCACATCGAGGGCAATCAACGTAGAGTCCGCCTTCAGGCCTTGGGCGCGTGCATCATCGGAGAAGGATGTCAGTTGGCGAACGTGGGTCACCTTCGGTGGGGCCACGAATGTACCGTGGCCTTGGATGCGGCCCAGTTTTCCCTCGGCAACCAGTTCGCTGATCGCCTGCCTGACCGTGGTCCGGGAGGTGCCGTATTTTTCCGCCAGCGCACGCTCAGTGGGAATGAGCGTCCCCGGATGGAGACCCGATATGAGCCCAAGTACCTCAGTTTTCAAGAGGTAATACTTGGGGGTTGCCGGGGTGGAATCGCTGGACATATTGGCATCCTACTTATGGACAAGATCATTGGTCTATGCCAATGTTGACCCGGTTGGTCTGCACCAACCGCTTCCGAAGGCCATCACTGGTGCGAACCGGATGTTCCGGGGTCTATGTTGGTCAGAAAGTCCGCACTCGAAACAAAGGACCGTCCGTTGGAGAATATACAGCGAACCAGCAACAAACCGGCGGAATGCCTGTGAGCCCCGCTGTCCTCGGCCTGCATATTGGCGGCTCAAAAACGCACGCCGTGCGCTCCGACGCAGCCCAAGGCGATCCAGCACAAAGCGACACGCGCGCCCCCGGTGGCACCGGCGTCGAAATCACCGAAGCCAGCGCCAACCTCTCCTCGGTGGGACACCAGGGAGCCGACGCCGTACTTCGCCGGATCGCAGCAAGCGTGGGTGGGGGAATCGAGGCCGTATGTGCAGGAGCGGCCGGGGCAGACACACCGGCAAGCCGCGCCGTATTGTCTGCCCTGCTCACGGAGCATTTCCCCGGTGCCAGGATCGAGGTGGTGCATGACACCCGGATTGTGCTGGCTGCAGCCGGGCTGGACGTCGGAGCTGTGGTTGTAGCGGGCACCGGCTCGGTGGCCTGGGGACGGAACCGTGACGGACGCGAGGCCCGCAGCGGAGGATATGGCTACCTGTTGGGTGATGAGGGTGGCGGCTACTCCGTGGTGCGGGACGCCGTCCGCGAGGCCCTGCGCGAATACTACGCCGGACTTGAACCTGGGACCCTGGTCAAGGCCTTGATGTCTGCCACGGCAAACGTGGATGCGTTGCAGCTTATGGACTCCTTCTATGCCAAACCCGAACCCGACCATTGGGCAGGTTTGGCTCCCCTCGTTCTGGATCTGGCAGCGGAGGGTGATCCTGCAGCCCTGCGGATCCAGGCTGAGGCCGCGCATTCACTGGCCACGCTGGCACGGCAGGTCATGGGTGAACTGGGATTGGATCTGCCATTGGTGATGGCCGGGGCCCTGCTGGTGAATCAGAGCCAACTGGCCGGAGCAGTGGCCCGCAAGGTGTCCTTGGAAGATCCTTCCTCCATCCGAATTTTGGCCCAGCCCCCGGTTCATGGTGCGGTGGAATTGGCTCGTCAGCTGATCAGGAATTGAAGCCGCAGCTTCTGGAGCAGCGGACAGGTGATCGCTTCAGCCAACCGGAGTAGTCTGGTCTCATGCCTCTCACGAGCGGTGGTTGGTAACCATGACGCGGGCCAGGCAGCGGTGGGTGCCAGCTCTGTTGATTCCCCTTGCCTTGGCGATTGCGGTGGTGTTCGGCTCAGTCCAAGCCGGCGCCAGTGTTTCCCTGCCGCCCAAGAGCCCTGAAGAAATCCTTGCCATGGTTGCGCGCACCCAGGTGCGGGCGTTATCCGGAACCGTGGAGCAGAATGCCGGGCTGGGACTTCCCGAGCTGCCGGCCTCGAGCCCTGGCACTGGTCCGGATGCTGCTTCTGCACTGGAATTCCTCACCGGTTCCCATACGGCAAGGATCTATGTAGACGGCCCATTGAAGGCGCGGCTGCAGATTTTGGACCGCATGGCCGAACGCGACATCGTCATAAATGGCCAGGACGCATGGTTCTACAACTCAAAAGACAACAGCGCAACACATCTGAGCGTGCCGACGCCGGACTTGCCCATCCCTGACGAACCCACTCCGAAGGCGGATAGCCAGGCCATCCCCACCCCGGAGGCCATGGCCGCCCGCTTCCTCGCGGCCGTTGATGCCACCACGGAGGTCACGGTTGCCGGGACGTCATCGGTAGCGGGCCGGAGCGTCTACTCTCTGGTCCTGAACCCGCGCAGTTCAGTTACCCTGGTGGATTCGGTGAGCATCGACGTCGACTCTGAGACGGGTCTGCCCCTGGCAGTAGAGGTACGGGCCAAAGACCAGGCTGAACCAGCCTATTCACTTGCCTACACCCAGCTGGACCTGACTAGGCCAGACCCCGCATTATTCGATTTCACCCCTCCGCAGGGTGCCACGGTCACTGAGAAAACGGTCACTGAGAAGACGATCACTAAGAAGCCACTGCCTGAAAAGGCGCTGCCGGCGGACCCAGCGGAGGGCCACGGCTCCCCCGGTCAGGTTGCCCGCAACCATGGCGTCACTGTTTCCGGAAAGGGCTGGGATTCGGTGGTCGCCATGCCTGCTGGTTCAGCGCCTACTGAGTTGACGTCCAATCCCCAGCTGTCCCAAGCTCTGCAGCCCGTTAGCGGGGGCCGGGCCTTGACCACCAGCCTGCTGAGCATACTGATTCTCGACGACGGCCGGGTCTATGCCGGCATGGTTCCGTTGGAACGGCTCCAGTCAGCCGCCGCTGCCCAGTGAACGAATCCGGGGCTGCTGCCTCTGTGGGCGGAACGGGACGCGCAACTCTTGGTGACCCAGCAGACCTCGCGATCGAAACTCACCAGTTGGTGAAGCGGTTCGGGCACAGGTCCGCCGTGGACGGCATCAACCTCGCCGTGCCCCGTGGCTCGGTCTTCGGGTTCCTGGGTCCCAACGGATCGGGTAAGACCACCACTATCCGGGTGCTGCTCGGACTGGCATCAGCGAGCAGCGGGAACGTTCGCGTTCTTGGCAGGGATATGCCGCAGGCGTTGGCCTCCGTCCTTCCGGATGTGGGCGCGTTGGTGGAAGGGCCCGGCTTTTACCCGTTCCTGTCCGGCACGGGAAACCTGATGCGCTTGGACGCCGCCGACCCCCACGCTCCCTCATCCACCAGGCGGGTGCGCGTTCAAGATGCCCTTGAGCGGGTTGGCCTCAGCCACGCGGCAGGAAAGAAAGTTCGCGCCTACTCCCTGGGCATGAAGCAGCGCCTCGGCCTGGCCAACGCCATGCTTCGGCCACGAAAACTCCTGGTTCTGGACGAACCAACCAATGGCCTTGATCCGCAGGGTACCCGCGAAGTCCGCACCTTGGTTCGATCCCTTGCAGCAGGGGGAACCACTGTGTTCGTCTCCAGCCACCTGCTTGCCGAGGTGGAGCAGATGTGTTCGCATGTGGGGGTGATGAGCGCCGGACGTTTAGTGGCCCAGGGGCCCCTGGAGGAACTGCGCTCGGCCGGGCAGGCTCACGTTGTGGTGCAAACGCCCGACGTCGACGCAGCGGCGCGCGTCCTGACGCGCCTTGGCCTGGTTCCCGGCGACGCAGCAGGAACAGGCCTTACAGGGGGAAACACGGCAGTAATGGCGACGGGGATCAACGGTCACTTTCCCGAGGCAATAGTGGCTGCTTTGGTAGCTGATGGGGTAGGTATCCGTGGTTTCACCGTCGAGAACGCAAGCCTGGAAGAGCGTTTTGTCTCCCTGACCGGGGAGGGGTTCGACGTTGTCGGCTAATACTGCTGGTCCTTCCCAGGAGAGTTCGGTCCGTACAGGCCCAGGGTGGGCGCTCCTCGGCTCGGAGCTGAAAGTCCTGTTTCGTCGCTTGCGTACCTGGGCCATGCTGATTGCCCTCGCCGCCGTGCCCATACTGATTGCGGTTGCCGTCAAGCTATCTTCCCGTCCCACCGCCCCTGGCCGCGGGCCGCTCTTCCTGGACCGCATCACACAGAACGGCCTCTTTGTTGCAGTTACGGCTTTGGTGGTGTGCGTGCCCCTCTTCCTGCCCCTCACTGTGGGGGTGGTAGCCGGGGACACCATCGCCGGGGAGGCGAACCTGGGGACACTGCGTTACCTTCTTCTGGCTCCCGCAGGACGGATACGGCTGCTGCTGGTGAAATATGCCGGGGCCGTTGCGTTCTGTTGCGCCGCTACCGCCACCGTGGCAGCCTCCGGTGCCCTGGCCGGCGTCGTACTTTTCCCCGTAGGTCCGGTGACATTGTTGTCCGGGGACACCATCAGCGTAGGCGAATCTGCTGTGCGGTCCTTGCTGATCGCCTCCTACATCACCGTTTCCCTGCTGGGCCTCTCAGCAATCGGTCTGCTGATTTCCACCTTCACGGACGTGCCGGTGGGCGCCATGGCCGCAACGATAGTGCTCTCCGTGGTCTCCCAGGTGCTTGACAACCTGCCCCAGCTTGAGTGGCTGCATCCCTGGCTGTTCAGCCACCACTGGCTGGGCTTCGCGGATCTGCTGCGGCAACCCATCTCCTGGACATCGTTCGGCGAGAACGCGCTCCTCCAGGCCGGGTACAGCGCGGTGTGCGGCGCGCTGGCCTATGCAAAATTCTCCAACAAGGACGTCTTGTCCTAGCTTTGTCGTAGGCTCTTCCCATGGCCAGATTCTTTGACGTGCACCCGGAAGATCCCCAACCACGCGCCATCGGCCAAGTGGTGAACATGCTCCAAGGCGGCGGCCTGATCGCCTACCCAACGGACTCCTGCTACGCCCTGGGCGCGCAGATCGGAAACAGGGAGGCCCTGGACCGGATCAGGTCCATCAGGCAACTGGACGACAAACACCACTTCACCCTGGTGTGCAAGGACTTCGCCCAGATGGGGCAGTTCGTCATGGTGGACAATGACATTTTCAGAAGTATCAAGGCTGTCACCCCCGGTAGCTACACGTTCATCCTCCCTGCCACCCGGGAAGTTCCCAAGCGCCTCCTGCATCCCAAGAAAAAGACCGTGGGCGTGCGCATCCCGGACCACCGCGTGGTTCAGGCTCTCCTGGCCGAGCTGGGCGAACCCCTGCTCTCCAGCACCCTCCTGTTGCCCGATGAGGAAGAACCACTCACCCAAGGGTGGGAAATCAAAGAACGCCTGGACAACCAGGTGGACGGGGTCATTGATGCCGGGGACACCGGCTCGGAGCCCACTACCGTGATTGACTTCTCCAGCGGTGTGGCCGAAGTTGTTCGATACGGGACGGGCGATCCTTCGCGCTTCGAATAAGAACCACTCTGCTATCTGGGCCGTTTAGTTTCGTCAGGCCAGTTCAGCGGAACTGGAAGCGGCATCCCGAGTTCAGGGCCACTTGTGCCACTCCGGTCATTTCCAACGCCAGGGCTGAGGGCCGGGAGGTCACCGGTTGGGGCGGGTAGGCCATGAAAATGGACAGTTGGCGGTTCCCGTCTGCGCTGGTGATGGACACACTTCCATAGCCCGGGATGTCCCCGGTGTAGCCGTAGTACAGGCCGTTCGTGCAGCGGTCATCCCAGTGATCCAAGCCAAAACCATCATCAGCGAACACGGTCCCCTTCATGGCGACGAGGCCTGACGGGGAAAGTAGTCGGCCCCTCAGCAGAGCAGCGTGGAACTCCGAGACATCCTTCAGCGTGGACACCAGCCCACCCGAGGAAATTCCGTCCGGGAGTGGGGCGCCGGTGACGTCCACGTTTTGTCCTTCCAGCTGGACATATCCGTGAATGAGAGTTTCCGGAACAGCGGCATTTGCTTCCAGGAGCTGCGTGGACCGGAGATTCAGTGGTGTCAGGACCTCAGTTTGAAGAACCGCTTCCAAGGGCGCACCCCGCAAGCGCTCAACCACTTGGCCGAGCAGGCCCGTGGCATCTGCCCCGGTCAGGGCACCCTCTGACAAGTCCCCGGCGTCCGGTACCTCAATGGCGTCGCCGAGCAGTTCTCTGATGGTCACTGGGCTATCTGCCGCAAGGGATCCGGGAAGGTAGGCGGCAACCCTGTCCGCCAATCCCAACCGCCCCTCGTCCACGAGCTTCATGACGGAAACAGCCAGGAAGGAACGGTACTGCTCACCGACGGGAAAAAGATCACTCGGCTGGACAGGGTCGCCTGTGTCCTGGCTCCGGACCCCTGATGCCAGCTCCCATTCCTGCTGGCCGACCCTTGCCTTGACGAGCACAGCAGATGCCCCTTCTTCCAGCTTTTCCCGCGAGAAGAGCTCAAGGGTGGCGCGGAGCTCCTGAAACGCTGGGCTGAACCCCGCAGTGGCCGTCGGCCCAGGGGCAGCAGTGGTCGCCGGGGCAGCCGTCAGCGTGGGTTCGGCGGGAAGGAAGGTTGGTGAGGGCTCAATGGTTGGCATCGTCCGGGTTGGTGAGGCGGTGGTGGATGGAAGCGGCAAAGGCTCCGGGGTTGGCGTACACCCGCCGAGGAACATCCCGCACGCAAGGAACACCCCGCACGCGGGCGCAGTGGTCAGGCGGCCTGTGGCTGGACGTCGCGGCACTGCCTCTCCCGGTTCCCTTCTTCGGCTTGTTTCTCCGGCCTACTCCTCCGGCTTGCGTGCCCGGCTTGGCTGCACACGCATGGGCTCACCAGGCATCTTGGGGAATTCCGGAGGGAAGGGCATTTCGCCCTGGCCGTTCTTGACGTCCCGATCCCACCACTTCAGCAGGACATCGATGTCACCGGGGTGGTCGTGCATGGAAGCCCAGGGGTCGCCTACCTTGGCCAAGCGGTCCGGAACGGTTTGGATGGTGTATTTCGCGGGATCGGCGTTATCCAGTTCCTCCCACGTCAGGGGGCAGGACACCTGGGCTGTGGGTACGGCGCGGGGACTGTATGCCCCGGCAATGGTCCGGTCCCGGTTGGCTTGGTTGAAGTCCACGAAAATCCTTGTTCCGCGTTCTTCCTTCCACCACGCTGTGGTGACCTTCTCCGGCATGCGCCGCTCCAGTTCCCGCCCCGCGGCGATCACTGCGTGGCGGACGTCCAGGAATTCGTGTTTGGGGTGGATGGGCGCGTAGACGTGAAGCCCACGGTTTCCGGAGGTTTTGATGAACGCCGTGAGGCCGGCTTCTTCGAGCACTGTGCGCAGTTCCAGGGCGGCGGGTTTGGCGTCGTCGAAGTCCGTCCCGGGTTGGGGGTCCAGATCGATCCTGAGCTGATCCGGGTTATCCGGGTCGTTGGCCCGGGAGGCCCAGGGGTGGAAGACGACGGTGTTCATTTGGGCAGCCCACACTGCAGCTGCCGGCTCGTCGATCACCAATTGGGGATGCGAACGCGCGCTGGGGTACGTCACTGGTACTGAACGGACGTACTCCGGGGCGCCCTTGGGCGGATTCTTGGAAAAGAACATTTCGCCTTCAATGTTCCCGGAGTATCGCTGCAGGCTGACGGGACGGTTTCCGTTGGCCGTGACGAAGGCCTCTCCCGCGTCAATGAGGTAGTTGGCAAGGTCCAGTTTTGTCAGTCCCACCTCAGGCCACATCACCCGGCTTGGACTCGAAATCCTTACCTCGCGTGGGCCGTGGGGACCTGGGACAGTAACGGTGGTTGCTTCGCTAGCCATGGCCACAAGCTACCCCGTTAAAGCCCTGCGCGTCAGCACCCGCTACGTTTTGTCCTCCTGGATGGCAGCGAGGGTGGGCTGGTGGGTAATGATGGAGGCATGCCAAACACTGAAACATCCGTGAAAATCGATGTTGGCGAAGTTGAGATCTCCGCCCTCCATATCCGGCCCACGCAGCCCTTGGCAACCCTGGTGGTGGCTCACGGCGCAGGTGCCGGAATGGAACATCCGTTCCTGCAGGGCTTCGCAGAGGCGATGGCCGGGGAAGGTGTGGCAACCTTGCGTTTCAACTTCCCCTACCGGGAGGCTGGCCGGCGTTTTCCGGACCGTCCGCCGTTGGCCATTTCCACCTGGCAGGCAGTGATGGACACAGCAAGCGGACTCAGCGACGGCGAGCCGCTGTGGGCCTCGGGGAAGTCCTTTGGCGGGCGCATGGCTTCCATGGCGGTTGCCGATGGCATGCCCGCACGCGGCCTGGTGTTCCTTGGATATCCGCTCCATGCTCCCGGTAAGCCGGAGAAATTGCGGGATGAGCATCTTTACGGCATCACTGTTCCCATGCTCTTCCTCCAGGGCACCCGCGATACTTTTGCCACTCCGGAACTGCTCGAGGCCGTGGTAGCGAAGATAGGCCCGGCGGCGACTCTTCAATGGGCGGAGGGCGGGGACCATTCGTTTGCAGTCAAAGGTTTAAAGCGCAGCGCTGCCGAGGTAGGGGCATCTCTTGCTCCCGCGGTTGCTGCCTTCATCCGGCAGAATACCTAGGCCTGTTTCGGCAGGGGCTCGTGACGAAGGAAGGACCGGCGAAAACGGCCGGTTCCGGCAGTAAGAGCGCGCAGTTCAATGGCATACCGCAGGAGCTCCTGGTCCGGCACTTCTGCGCTGATCTCTGTTCCCTCGCCGTCAGCGGCGGTGGTACCGGTTACCCGGCCCCGGCGTCCGGACAGATCGCTCATGACGGCGCCGACGTATTCGTCAGGAACGCTGATGACAACCGAAGATACCGGCTCCAACAGTTGAATTTTGGCAGCTGCGGCCGCTTCCCTCAGTGCCAGTGCTCCGGCAGCTTGAAAGGCGGCGTCCGAGGAGTCAACGCTGTGGGTTTTTCCACCTACCAGCGTCACTTTGATATCCACCACCGGGAATCCTGCTGACACGCCCTTGAGCATCTGTGAGCGGACCCCCTTCTCCACAGAGGTGACAAAGGTCCCGGGGATGGCCCCGCCTACAATTTTGTCCGCAAATTCAAAGCCCGCGCCGCGTTCCAGGGGCTCCACTTCAATGTCGCAGATGGCGAACTGCCCATGGCCCCCGGATTGTTTTACGTGCCGGCCATGTCCGCTGGCTTTGCCGGCGAAAGTTTCCCTGAGCGGAGTGATGACGTCCACTGTCTGAAGCTTGACGCCTTGGTTGCGCAGCCTGTCCAGGACCACTTCTGCATGGGCTTCACCCATGCACCACAGGATGAGTTGGTGGGTGTCCTGATTGCGTTCCAAACGAAGAGTGGGGTCAGCAGCGGCCACCTTGCCGATGCTCTTTGCCAGTGCGTCCTCGTCACTGCGCGATGCCCCTTCTATGGCTACAGGCATCAAAGGTTCCGGCATGTTCCACGTCTCGATCAGCAGCGGTGTCTCGCGTGCGGAGACGGTATCTCCGGTCTCGGCGCTGGCCAGTTTGCTGATGGCGCAGATGTCACCGGCAATGCATTGGGGAACTGCTTTGAGGCTCGAACCAACAGGCGAGTAGAGGTGCGTGATGCGTTCATCGGCGTCGTGATCTTCATGCCCCCTGTCAGCCAGGCCCCTGCCGCCAATATGTATAGATGAATCCTCCCGGAGGGTGCCGGAAAAGACCCGGACCAAGCAAACCCGGCCAAGGAAGGGATCTACGGTAGTGCGAACCACCTCAGCGGCCAGATGCCCGGCGGGGTCGCAGGCCACAGGCTTCAATGACGAACCATCGAGTTTCATTACAGCAGGGGCAGTGCGTTCCAGAGGAGACGGGAGAGCATCAATGAGCAACGACATGAGTTCGGGGAGCCCAAGACCCGTTTCGGCCGAGGTGGGCATGACTGGGAAGAAGTTTCCGCGCGCTACTGCCGTCTCAAGATCGGCGATCAGGTCCGCCAGCGGCAGTTCTTCACCTCCCAGGTAGCGGTCCATCAGTGTCTCGTCTTCGCTTTCCGCGATGATCCCTTCGATCAGGGGTCCCCTGGCTGCTTCTGCGTCCGGGATTCTCTCCAGATCCTCATCGTCAAGGGGGTGAAGGACGCCGATGAGTCCGCCGTTGCCTGCAGCCGGGAGGTACAGCGGGAGGACTGATTCACCGAACGCTTCCTGGCAACGCACGACGGCGGCACTGAAGTCAGCGCGCGGATGGTCCAGTTTGGTCACTACCACCGCGCGCGGCATGCGGATCTTCCGGCACTCGCCCCACAATGCCACGGTGGCGCCATCGATGCCATCAGCTGCCGAGACAACAAAAAGGGCCGCATCGGCGGCCCTCAATCCTGCACGCAGTTCGCCGGTGAAGTCGGTGTAGCCGGGGGTATCGATCAGGTTTACCTTGACGTCCCGGATCATGATCGGGGCCACGGACAATGTGACAGAACGTTGTTGGTGGATCGCTGAGGGGTCCGAATCACTGACAGTGGTGCCTTCGCTGATGGAGCCCATTCTGGTGATGGCGCCTGTCGCGGCCAGCAGGGCCTCCACCAAGGTGGTCTTGCCGACCCCCGAGTGCCCCACGAGTGCTACGTTCCGGATTTTTGCCGGATCGCTGGCGGCCAGGACGGCGCTGTTCTCACTTCGTCTGGCATCCGGGGTTCCGGAGCCCTGACCTTTGGCCGTTTCGCGCGTCCCCTTCGTGGACATGGGCACCTCCTGGTGTTGTATCCCGGCACGAAGTCCGAACACTTCCAGTTCGAACGTTAAAGAGGATTGGACACCCTGAGGCGACCACAGGGCAAGGCCCCACAGCAACCAAAACCGGACAAGCTCCCCAGGTACGCAGTCCGGTCAAGCGGCGGGCCTATGCCGAGAGCATCCCCCACAATAACCAGGCCGAAGCGATGGAGCATCCTGTAATCACTACAGTGAATCCTGCCAACCAGACGAACGCAGGGACGCCGGTGGTGCGGCCCAGGATGAAGGCATCCGAGGATGAAAGGCGATTGCGGCGCCTGGTGTGGACGCCCGCCAGTTTGATCAAATCCCGGACTCCCCCCACAGAAAGGGCCACGCCAAGGGCAAGCACTGCATAATTGACGGCTGCCGGGGTGGCGAACAGGATCAGGAGTTGGGCAACCGCAGCACTCAAAACTGCCACAAGAATCCCGGTGAGGTTTCTTAGGAAGATCAGCGAGACGAGAAGAATCAGCGCCCCAACGGACATCGCGGCGCCGGAGCGGCCGGCAGCAAAGGCGGCGATCAAACACAAACCGACCACCGCAGGCGCCGGATATCCCCAGAAACCGGACCATGCTGCCCCGAAGGCGCTCCGGCCACTGCTGACAACACGCCCCGAGTGGTCCAGGCCGATCCGGAGCCCGTGGACGAAACGCCCGGTCATCAGCGCGGCGTAGGCATGTCCGAGTTCGTGAACGAAAGTGACGTACAAGCCGAACCACCGCCAGGTAGCACGCGGGATGCTGAGGACCACCGCGCATGCGAGGATCCCCAGCAGCACCGGCAACGGCACTGCAGTTGTGTGGGTGTCGGTAAAACCTTGGGTCACCGCTTCCCACCACTGTTGTGCCAGGTTCACAGGACGCTTGATTGAAGACGGGAATGCAGCCCGGCAATGAGGATTTCAAGGCCGAACTCAAATGCTGCCTCTCCACGCTCCTGGGCAGGGCCAGCGTGGGCGAGTGCGTCGGTCAGGGCCGGGTAGCCTTGGGCGGGCGGTGCCCAAACGACGTCGGGAGCTGCCAGGTCCAAGGCGAAGCCCAGGGCAAAACTGTCTATGGTGGAGATCGCGGACATTACATCCCGGCCCCGAAACCCTGCAGCTTCCAGGGCCACGGCCAGGTTCTCGTAGAGGGCCATGACCTGATCATCCTGCACGGTTTGCAGCACCAGCAGGGGTGCGAGTTTAGGGTGGCGTGCGAAGGCGTCCCTGTAGCTCCGGACGATGGCCCGAAGGGATGCTTCCCAATCCTTCTCCTCCCCCAGTACATAGGGGCTTTCGGAGATAATCCGGCCTCGCATGAGCTCCAGGATTTCCTCCCGTCCGCTGACATGGTTGTAGATGGAGGACTGACTCACGCCGATTCTCTTGGCAAGTTTGGGCAGACTGAAGTCTCCTGCCTCGTCCACCAGTTCAAGGGCAGCGGTAACGAGGGCATCTATGGATATCAGCGGGACCAGCGGGCGTGCCATACGGTGTCTCCATTCGCGGTTGTTGTTACGACTCTAGCCAGAAGTTTGCTCCGAGGTATTGTGCCGGCGGTCACAAGGGCCTACCATAAACGAAAGCCTTTCGCTTATCGGACGGCTCCCCATATCTCCCCTTCCCAAACCCCCTGAGGATCCCCATGTCTGACCTCGAAACCCGACCCCCGGCAGCAGACGCCGGAAACGGCCTCAAAAGAAATGCCATAGGCACCGGAGGCATCGCCTTCCTGGTGATCTCCGCCGCGGCTCCCCTGACCGTGATGGCCGGCGTTGCACCTGTTGCCATTGGCGTTGGGGGCATAGGCGCCCCCATGGGCTACGTGATCGCCGGGGTGGTACTGCTGATCTTCGCCATCTCCTTCATGGCCATGACCAAACACGTCAAGGCAGCTGGCGGCTTCTACACCTACATCACCTTGGCCATGGGAAAGACCGTTGGATTGGCCTCAGCCATCCTGGCGATCGTGTCTTATAACTGCCTGCAAATCGGCGTTTACGGATTGTTCGCCGTCCAAACCCAGTCCATGCTCCGGGCCCTCTTCGGCTGGGATGTCCCGTGGCCCGTGGTTGCCCTGGTGGCCATCGCAGCCGTCTGGTTCCTCGGCTACCGGGGAATTGACGTCGGCGCGAAGGTCCTTGGAGTCCTGCTCATCGCCGAGACCGCAATCCTGGCCATCATGGGCTTTGGAATCCTCGCCCGCGGCGGTGCCCAAGGAATCAGTTTCGCCTCGTTCTCCCCCGAACATGCTTTCACTCCCGGTGTTCTTGCCATCCTGGCCGTCTGCTTCGCCGCTTTCATGGGTTTCGAGTCCACCGTGCTGTACCGTCGGGAGGCGCGGAATCCGGACACATCAGTCCCCAGGGCCACCTACATTGCGGTGGGATTCATGTCCGTGTTCTACGCCTTCATTGTGTGGACCGTCATTCAGGCTTTCGGCGACGGCAACGTCGTCGCTGCCGCAGGCGAATTGGCCGATGGCATGTTCTTTGCCACCATCAATCATTACGTGGGCCCCTGGGCCGAAGTGGTCATGTACGTGCTGATCGTCACCAGCGTCTATGCCTCGCAGCTGGCCTTCCACAATGCCATCAACCGTTACGTCTACATGCTCGCCAAAGACGGCGTGCTGCCCGCGTTCCTCGGCAGGACCCACCCCAAATACAAGTCCCCGCACCGCGCCGGGCAGATCCAGACCATCCTGGCCGCGATCGTCATCATCATATGCGCCATAGCCGGCGCAGACCCGTACAAGCAGCTCCTGATCTGGGTGAACACGCCGGGCATCTTCGGAATTGTGGCTCTGCAAGGGCTGGTGTCCGTAGCGGCATTCATCTACCTTCGTCGCAATCCGGCCGCGGCTACCAACCGCCTGCTCATTCCTGTAAGCGTGGCCTCGGCCATCCTGCTCTTCGGGGTGGTGGCGTTGATTGCCATCAACATTGAGCTCCTCACCTTTGCCGATGCCCTGACCAACACCATCCTTCTCCTGGTCACGCCCGTTGTCTTTCTTGCAGGCCTGCTGATTGCCCGCAGACTGCGTACCACCCGCCCCGACGTCTTTGCCCGGATTGGAAGTTTCGAAACCCATGACTCCTGACCTCATCATTCTTGCCGACACCATCCACACCATGGACGATCCACCCCTCGCCGGGCCTGAAGACTCTCAACACGTCCAAGCCGTAGCCATCAGCGGCGGAGTGATTGCCGCCGTCGGGACCCGTCAGGATGCCGGGCAATGGCAGGAGGCGGACACTCAGGTGGTGGACCTCGGCAGTGCGACGCTGACCCCAGGACTGGTAGACGGCCATATCCATCCGGTGTTTGGCTTGGACCTGACAATCGGCGCAGACCTCTCAAGCGCTTCGTCGCTGGATGAAGTCCTGGCCCTTCTCCAGGCCGAAGGAAGGCACGACGACGGCTGGTTGCGTGGATGGGGACTGAATCCGAACGCTTTCGGAACAGTGCCGCTGCACCGAAGCGTCCTGGACCGGGTCACCGGCGATCAGCCCGCCTTCATCCGCCTCTTCGACGGCCATTCGGCACTCGCCAACAGCCGGGCCTTGGAACTTGCCGGAATCCACGGAAGGCTCGAATTCGATCAAGCCTCCGAGGTGGTCTGCGACGCAGACGGTGTTCCCACCGGGCTCCTGCTCGAAGCCGCAGCCATGGAGTTGGTCCAGCGCCACATCCCGCAGGAGTCGTTTGCCCAGCGCAAAGCCCGCCTCGGTGAGCTCTTGAGAGACTTTGCCCGATCGGGACTGACCGGCGGTCACATCATGGACCACAGCGAGGAATCCGCCGATCTCTTCCACGCGTTGGAGGCTGAAGGTGAACTCCCCCTGCGGCTCCGGGCCGCACCGTGGTGCATGCCGGGCAGTGACGAAGAGAGCTGGAAGGAACTGGCCCGCAGCATCGGTACAGGCGGGCGGCGATGGTCCATTGAAGCGATCAAACTCTTCGTCGATGGCACGGTAGACAACGGAACGGCCTGGCTCTACGAACCGGATGTGCGGGGCGAATCCACTGCACCGTTCTGGCCACGGCCGGAAGAATACTCCGCTGCCGTCCGCTACTTTGCCTCCCGGGGCATCCCCACGGCCACGCACGCAATCGGCGATGCCGGAGTTGACCACGTGCTGACGGCCTTGGAGTCCCTGCGTCACGAGGTTCCCGCTGACGTTCTCCGTCGCACGGTCCACAGGATTGAGCACATAGAAACCGTTCCCGATGACCTGGTGGCACGATTCCAGGGATCTGGAGTGGTGGCAAGTATGCAGCCCACCCACTGCACCCACTATTCGTTGGCCGATCACACGGATAATTGGTCCACCCGGCTTGGCCCGGAGCGGGCGGACAGGGCTTGGCGCTGCAGGGATCTTCGAGACGCCGGAGTGACGTTGGCTATCGGCTCGGACTGGCCGATTGCACCCTTCGAGCCGCTCCCCATCATGGCCGATGCCCGGTTGCGCCGGCGATCGGGAAAACCCGATCAGCATCCGATCGCCCCGTCCCAGGCCCTCACCGCGCGTCAAGCCTTGGAAGGGTACACCTCACACGCGGCCAAAGCTGCCGGGCTGTGGGACATATCCGGATCCATCACGGTGGGTAAACGGGCAGACTTCACTGCCTTTGAGCTCGATCCCCTCACAACGTCCCCGGACGAGTTCGCCGCGAGCAGCGTCCTGGGAACGTTCGTGGATGGTCAGATCCAGTTCATGCTGGAGCGGCACGCATAAACGTTTTCCGGATCAGGCGTGGGCTACATCCGGTTTTTCGTCCTGGCTGTAGCCGGTGCGGTCCACGGGTCTTCGGGCCAGGGATGCCGGGGGTAACGCCCCCGCATCTCGGCCCGGACCTGGGCGTACGGGCCGGACCAGAAGGATCTCAGATCGTCCGTGACGGCCAAGGGCCTTCCCGCCGGGGACAGTAAATGAAACAACACCGGGACCCTGCCGTCCACAAGGTGAGGTGTGCGGTCCCAGCCGAAGCATTCCTGAAGCTTGACCGCCACCACCGGGCGGCCGCCGTCGTGATTCTTTGCTTCCTGACCGGGAGCGCCGTGACCGGGATTGTCCTCCTGGACCTCGGGGTACTCGATCCGGATGCGCGAGCCGCTGGGCACCATCAGGCGCTCAGGTACCAGCTCTTCAAACCGTGCCGCCTCCGGCCACGGGAGCAGGCGCCTCAACGGGTCTACGAGGTTGATGGAACTCACGGCGGCCCCTGCCGCCAAGGCCTCCAGCTCCGGGCCCAGCCATTCCTCCAGTCTGGACAGCAGCGCGGCCTCGCGGACGTCGGGCCAGGGACTCCCCAGTTCGCGGTGCACCATTGCCAGGCGCCTGCGCAGGGCAACAGCCGGCACTGACCAGTCCAGCATTTCCAATCCCGATTTCTCCAACATCCTGGACACAGCCTTTCGTCCGGCCTCCGGGGAAGGGCGGACAGGAGTGGAGGAGAGCACAATGGCACCCAGGCTTCGCTCCAGCCTGGCCATCACCTTGCCCTGATGGAATCTGGCGCGCACCTCTTCTGCAAGAAGGCCCGGGGCCGCGATCGCCGCAAGTTCGGCCGTCACCGGCGCCGCAGAACGGATCACAGCGCCCGTCCCCGCAGCATCGCGGCCTTGCGCACGGGACACCTCAGCCACGGCAAGCCAGTCATACCCGGACAACGAACTCCCGGCAGGAAGCCCGGCCCGCGTCCCGGAGGCGAGCAAGTACGTGGTGGAACCATCACCGGGCACGCGCCTGGCAATACGGTCCGGAAAGGCCAACGCCACCACAAATCCGGGCACTTCCCTCGCGGTGACATCTGCCGCCCTGCCGGGCTTCGCCACGGTGGCTGCCTCACCGCGCGTTTCCTTCTCTACCAGCCTCTCCATCCGGGTGACGTCTTCGGCAAAGCGACCAGCAGCGGGACCCGTGCGCAACATGGGCAGCAGCTTTGTCAGGTCGGCACCAGGCGCTCTCTGGTCGCTCGCCACCAGCGCCACTGTTTCAGCGGTTGCACGCCGCCCCACCACCGCAGATCCGTCCAGCAAAGCGCGGGCAAGCCGGGGATCGGCGGGAATCCGGGCCAACGTCTTGCCCATAGGGGTAACCGTTCCATCCGGGTTCAGGGCCCCCAGTTCACGGAGGACCTCAACGGCGTCAACCATGGCAGCAGCGGGCGGTGCGTCCGGAAGCCTCAGGCCGGAACCGCCCGGCGCGCCCCAACAGGCAAGAACCAAGGCAGCACTGGTGAGGTCAGCAACAGCAATTTTCGGGGTCTGGTGTGCGGCCGCGGCGGCAAAGGCCTGTTGGTCATAGCAACGCACAACAATGCCCGGACCCTGCCGCGCCGCGCGGCCGGCACGCTGATCGGCCGACGCCCGGGAACAGGAAACGGTTACCAAACCTGACATGCCACGGCCTGCGTCCCGCCGCGGTTCCCTCGAAA
Source organism: Paenarthrobacter aurescens (assembly GCF_041549525.1). Lineage (NCBI taxonomy): Bacteria > Bacillati > Actinomycetota > Actinomycetes > Micrococcales > Micrococcaceae > Paenarthrobacter > Paenarthrobacter aurescens. Next base: position 2,033,799 of record NZ_CP157456.1, on the reverse strand, counting down.
GTCCTGAGTCAATGACCAAACGCACGCCAGGAACTGTCAGGGAGGATTCCGCCAAAGAAGTGGAAACGATAATCCGGGGCGGTCCGCCAGGTTCGCGGCCCGATACCGCGCGGTCCTGGGCCTCCGGGCCTATCTGGCCATGCAGCTCAAGAACCTCAACACTATCCGGCAGTTGCCTGCGAAGGCGGGTGGCGACGTCGGAAACTTCCCGTGCTCCCGGGAGGAAAACCAGCGCATCCACCTCGGGGTTTTGATTCAGGGCTTTCGAGTGGGCGGCCGCTGCTGTACCAGCAACGTGGTCAAGGAACAGCCTTGAGACTCCCCGGACATCCAGCCGTGGCTGACGTGAAGGAGCCCACTGGACCTCCAGCGGGTACAGCGCCGAAGGGCAGTCAACCACCGGCGCCGGCCCGCCGTCGTCGAGCCCGTCCCCGCCTGCGCCAAGAAGTGCCGCAAAGCGGGGGGCATCGAGAGTGGCGGACATCGCCACCAGCGTCAGGTCACCTCGCAACTGGTGGACTTCAGCGAGCATACCCACCAGGAGATCTGTTTCCAGCCCCCGCTCGTGAACCTCATCCAGGACTACGGCATGGACGTCTTCAAGTCCCGGGTCAGCCAGAAGACGCCGCAAGAGAATGCCTGGCGTGACGAACTCCACCACCATGTCCTTGCCGACCTTGCTTTCACCCCGGACGGTGTAGCCCACCCGGTCCCCCAACCGGCTACCGTCCAGGGAAGCAAGCCGCCTGGCCGCTGAACGGGCTGCCACACGGCGCGGTTGGGTGACGACGACGCGCGGCTGGCGGGTGTTCCGGGACACAAGGTTGGCCAGCAGCGGCGGAACCAGCGTGGTCTTTCCAGTGCCGGGAGGCGCCTGAACAACTGCCGTTCCCCCAAGCGCCGTTCGCGCACCAGCAGTGTCACCTTGCTTCGTCAGGGCGGCAACAAGGTTTGCGAGGGAATCAGCAAAGACCAGTCCCTTGCCGATGGTGTCCAGTCTGAAAGTCACCAGACCATTGTCCCTGCCCGGTGACCGTCCCTGCCCGCTGACACTGGAAAGGCCACACCCGGTGACGGGTGTGGCCTTTCCTGCGGTGCCGCCTTCAAGGCGTTGAGTCCCTAGCCGATGGTGGAGACGTCAATGACGAAGCGGTAGCGGACATCGGAGGCAAGAACGCGTTCATAGGCCTCATTGATCTTGCTGGCCGGGATGACCTCAATCTCGGCGCCGAGTCCGTGCTCCGCGCAGAAATTCAGCATTTCCTGGGTCTCGCGGATGCCGCCGATCGCGGAACCGGCAAAACTCCGGCGTGCACCGATGAGTGCGAAGGCATTCACGGGCAGTGGCTCCGGCGGCGCGCCGACGTTCACCAGCGTGCCATCCAACGAGAGCAGCTGCAGGTAAGCGCTGATATCAAGTGAAGCGCTGACGGTGTTGATGATGAGGTCAAAGGTGCCCCCCAGTTCCTCAAAGGTGGAGGGGTCGCTGGTGGCGTAGTAGTGGTCGGCCCCCAGTGCGAGCCCGTCCTCCATCTTCTTCAGCGACTGGGAAAGCACCGTGACCTCAGCACCCATGGCATGGGCAATCTTTACTGCCATGTGACCAAGCCCGCCAAGGCCAACCACAGCAACCTTCTTGCCGGGGCCTGCTCCCCAGTGGTGCAGGGGCGAGTAGGTGGTAATGCCTGCGCACAGAAGCGGCGCAGCCACATCCAGGTCCAAACCTTCGGGAATGTTCACTACGAAATCTTCATTCACCACGACGTTGCTGGAATATCCGCCCTGGGTGATGGTGCCGTCGCGGTCAACGGAGCCGTAGGTGCCCACGTTTCCCTTGAGGCAGTACTGTTCCTCACCTGCCAGGCAGTTCTTGCACTCCTTGCAGGAGTTCACCATGCAGCCGACGCCAACGCGGTCGCCCACCTTGTGCTTGGTGACGTCCGAGCCGACCTCGGTGACGATGCCTGCGATTTCGTGGCCCGGGGCCAATGGATACTGCTGCGGGCCCCAATCACCCCGGACTGTGTGGATGTCGGAGTGGCAAATTCCGGCGAACTTGATGTCGATGTGGACATCGTGGGGGCCCACCTCGCGGCGTTCAATAGTGGTCAGGGTCAAATCGCCTGTGGCCGAGGGGGCAGCGTAAGCGTTAGCGGTAGGCATGTTTCTCCTGCGTAGTTCACTTTGTTGGATGACTCCATCTAACCCTGATTTCCTGGGAGGAAGGAGTTACTGCTGTTAGGGGTACTGGCAGGGACTCCCTTAGCTGGCCAAACGTCTTACCGTTGAAGCATGGACAACCGGACCGAGACACGCGACTTCCTCTCCACACGCCGGGCGAAGATCACACCCGAACAGGCAGGATTGTCAGCCTATGGTGGCAACCGCCGCGTGCCGGGCCTTCGCCGTGGTGAAGTTGCGATGCTGGCGGGCGTAAGCGTGGAGTACTACACCCGACTGGAGCGGGGAAACCTCGCAGGCGTGTCCGAAAGCGTGTTGGAGTCCCTGGCGCACGCCCTGCAACTCGATGATGCTGAGCGCGCCCACCTGTATGACCTCGCACGAGCGGCGAGCGAAGGCGGCAGGCCACGACGCCGCCCGGTTCGGAAGCAAGCCATACGCCTTGGCGTTCAGCTCACCTTGGATGCGATCACAGGGTCGCCGGCCTTTATCCGCAACAGCCGCTTGGACCTCCTGGCCACCAATGCCATAGGCCGGGCTTTGTGCGCGGATATGTATGAAAGTCCCGCGGGACCGCCCAACCACGCCAGGTTCCTTTTCCTCGATCCCCGCAGCCACGATTTCTACGCCGACTGGGAACGGGCCGCCAACGACACCGTGGCCATCCTGCGTACCGAGGCGGGGCGCGATCCCTATGACCGCGGACTCAGCGACCTCGTGGGTGAACTTTCTACCAGAAGCGAGGAATTCAGGGTCAGGTGGGCTTCTCATAACGTCCGGCAGCACTACACCGGCAAGAAGCACTTCCGGCACCGGATAGTGGGTGACTTGCATTTGTTGTACGAGGCCCTGGAACTGTCCGCCGATGCCGGCATGACGTTGACCGTGTACAACGCCGAGCCGGGCACTGGCACGGACGATGCTTTGACGTTGCTGGCGAGCTGGGCGGCAACCAGCCTCACAGACTCTGAGGATTCGGGGCTTCTCCGGGACACCCACAGCAAGTGATTCATCCGGGGTGATTGAGGGTGGTCACTTCGAGGGTCTTTGGGTCATGACACATCTCGCCAGGCCCGTTTGGCCGTGGCTGCGGTGCAGGAGCCAATAATGTCAGAGCCCCATGTCAGGGTTGATGCATGAGAGTTATCGGGCAGATCGTAGCAAGGCGGGCGGGTTCGCAGTACGCCTACGCATTGCTGCGTCAACGGTCCCTGACGTCTTCCAACGGGACTGCTCCACTGCCGGATATCGAGCTTACGACGGCGGCCGAGCCTTTGGCGGGTACCCTTGCGGATGCTGGAGTGCTGTCGGGGTCCGAAACCGGGCGTGCTGTTCCAGGGCTTCGGGATGCGGCGCTTCTGGACGGTGCGCTTCTGGACCGTGCGCTTCTGGCCGGTATTGCGGCCGTTGATGCGTTGCGGTCGATGGCCTTTGATGAGGTGCGGTTGTTGGGGTTTGTTGAGGCTGCTGATTTCGCGGGCAGGGTCGAGGAGATGTCCCGGTCGGTGGAGTATTTGCAGGTGGTCGCGGCCCAGGCTGTGGAACGGACCCGTAGAGAGGCACAGCAAGCCGGTCCGGGGTCCTCGTCAGCAGCACCGGAATGGCGGACGGGCTGGACCGAACCAGCCACGGACCCGAAGATCCCCGCCCCTGCTGCCGGTTTGCCGAATCAGCCGGGTGTTCTCGATGACGGGTACCGGAGTGCTGCGGAGTTCCTTCGGGCACGGTTGCGGATCAGCATCGGTGAAGCCCGGCGCCGGCTCTCCCTCGCCCCCGACGTCCTCCCCCAAACCGGAATGACCGGCCAACAGATCCCGGCCCGCCGCGAAATCCTCGCCGACGCTGTCGGGGCCGCGTTGCTGCCTTCCCGCTCCGCGACGATCATCAGCACCGCCCTGGACAAAGTCCGGCACCTCACCGACGAGCAAACCATCACCCGGATGGAACACGCCCTCACCACCACCGCCATTGAGACCGACCCCGACTTCCTCACCAAAATGACCAAACGCTGGATCGACCACATCGACCACGACGGACCCGAACCCTCCGAAGAAATCCTCCGACAACACCAAGGAGCATTCCTGCGCCGCCGACGCCGCTACGGACTCCACCACATCGAAATCTTCGCCACCGACGAACAATACGAAACCCTCACCACCGCCATGAACGCCGCCACCAACCCCAGACTCACCACCAACACCGACACCGAGTCCGACGCCGGATCTGAGTCCCAATCTGACACCCGAGCCGGAGACGGGGCAGGGCCCGTCTTGGACCTGCGCACCCGGGCCCAGAAACACCTCAACGGCCTCGTCGGGGCCTGCAGTGTCGCGATGACCACCGGGAAACTCCCCGCCAACGGCGGACTCCGACCCCAACTCACGGTCACCATCGGCTACCAAGAACTCCTCAACCAACTCAACGACAACACCCGGCACAACCAACACAGTCGCACCGGAACAAGCCCGAACCACGGCAGCGGCAGTGGCGGCGTTCCCGGCACCGGCGCCGGTACCGGGACAGGAACAGTGACCCGGACTCGGATAGGGGCGGGCACAGGGACAAAGTCTGGGTCTGGGACGGCGACTTTTCTGGGCCGATCCACCCGGCCATCATCCGGAAAATCGCCTGCGACGCCGACATCATCCCCGTCCTGCTCGGCAGCGACTCCCGAGTCCTGGACATCGGCCGCACCACCCGGATCTTCCCACCCCACATCCGCAAAGCCATCACCGCCCGCGACGGTGGCTGCGCCTTCCCCGACTGCACCATGCCCGCACCCTGGTGCGAAGCCCACCACACCACCTACTGGTCACACGGCGGCACCACCGGCACCGACAACGGCACACTCCTCTGCAGCCACCACCACCACCTCATCCACAAAGAACAGTGGCGCATCGACATGAAAACCGGCGTCCCCTGGTTCATCCCCCCACCCCACATCGACCCAAACCAAAAACCCCGACGCAACCACCACCACACACCCCAAAGAACATAAACACACCCCCCAAACCGGCCACACCCAACACAGGTGTGAGCAGGCACCGGCCTGTCCTTCGGAAAGATGGGGCCGGGTGCTGCCCGCAGGGGTTCTGGACATGATCGCTTAGCGCCATTCGTCCGGCCGCTTTGGGCCAACGGGCAGGGTCGCTTCCGGGCAGCGTCATGTTCATCAGCAACGGCCAAGAAACACAGGAGCCCTCGGACGTGTCCGAGGGATCCTGTTGCTGCTGGTGCTGTTCGGTGACCTTAGCGCCGGTGACCTTAGCGCCGGTGACCTTAGCGCCGGTGACCCTAGCGGCCGCCGCCCCCAATGACGCCAGCTTCAACCGCTTTGGTCACGGCGTCAGCTTCGGCTTGGGTCAGTTTGCCGTCAGTGACCGCTTTGTCCAGTTTGGTTTTCAGAGCGGCCGATCGTTCGGCTTGGTTCGCAGCCCGGATTTCTTCCAACGCCGTGGTGACCTTGGATTCTTCAACTCCCAAAGCTTCCGCGAGCGATTTCGCCAGGGCGGCATCCTGTGCAGTCCGGTCCGGCTTGGTGCCTTCCTCTCCCTCAACAGGAGGGGTGGTGGGCTTGTTCGCCTCACGGAACGCCTTCAACGCCTCGGTGACCTTGGCTTCGTCCACACCGAGCTTGGTAGCCAGCTCAGCGGCTATCTGTCCACGATCGGCTCCGCGTCCATGCCCGCCGGGCCGTCCCCCGCGATCGGAAGGAGTGCTTGCATCCGTAGATGCCGGTGAGCTGGGCGAGGATGTGGAGCTCGGTGTCGGCGTGGTGGCCGCCGTTGCGATGCTGGTTGCACCGAGCCCGACTCCCAGCGCCAGTGCTCCTGCTGTAACTCCCAAGGTGATTCTCTTCGTGACTGACATGTGCCTCTCCTCCATGAGCCGTTGGTACGGCATGTGCGTGAGGGACGGTCAATGCTTCCGTCCTTTTAAGAGGATGGGATGGCCACCACAGCGCGGGCTGTTGCGAACCTGTCATTCGGCTGTGAAAGAGGACCTGAGTCTGTGAGTTTGTCTTAGCGGACCCGGTCCAAAGCGTCCAGGAGCCTTTTGACCGATCCGCCGAGGTTCCACTCTGTTCCCAGCTTTTCCAGTTCAGCGCGGGCGTCTCCTGTGACGGGGTGCAGCTCAGCACCTGCTTCTTCAAGCGTGGGGACCTTCAGGTCACGCACAACGTTTACGACGGCGGGCGCCACCTTGAGGTAGTCGGCTGCAGCGGAAAGTTTGGCCCGGACGCCGGCGGACAACCCGCCGTCGGGAGCTTCCGCAGCTTCAAGCAGCCCCTCCAGAGAACCATGCGTGCCAAGCAGCGACGCTGCCGTCTTTTCTCCGATGCCGGCAACGCCGGGCAACCCGTCAGAGGCATCCCCGCGGAGTGTGGCGAAATCGGCGTATTGCTGTGGAAGGACCCGGTACTTGCCCACAACTACCACGTCGGTGAGAACTTCCAGGTTCTTCATGCCGCGCGCCGTGTAAATGACGCGAACCGCACGGTGGTCATCAACGAGCTGGAAGAGGTCGCGGTCACCGGTGACAACATCGGTTGGGATGGTCGCCTGGCTGGCATAGGTTCCTATGACGTCGTCGGCTTCGTGTTCGTCAACGCCCACTACCGCTATCCCGGCGAGCTCCAGAACACGCAGGATCATGGGGATCTGTGCTTCAAGCGGGTCCGGGAGCACCTCTACATCCGGACCGTCGGATACTGTTTCGGCCACCCTGTGCTGCTTGTAGCTGGGAATGAGGTCCACACGCCATCGAGGGCGCCAATCGTTGTCCCAGCACGCCACCAGGTGCGTAGCTTCGTAGTCGGTTGTGAGGCGGGCGATCATGTCCATCAAACCCCGCACTGCGTTCACAGGCGTCCCATCGGCGCGCCGGATGGAATCGGGCACCCCGTAGAAGGCGCGGAAGTACAGGGAGGCGGTGTCCAGGAGCATCAATCGCGGCATACCTGATCCTGACATGCCTGTGGCCGGATCCGTAGGAGGCCGCACAAGTTACCAGGCATAAGAATCGTCAGAGACTTGAACACCGGTGTGAGCAGCATTACGATTGTACGAGCGATAATAGAACAGCGTGTTCTATTATCGAACACTCCCAGAAAATGCAGCAGCCCACAAAGAAGTGAGGAAAGCCCGTGCAGTTCCACCATCACGGTTACGTATCCGGTGACCCGCGAGTTGAGCCGGCCGCCGGCGTAGGGATCGATCGCCCGGCCGGGCTTCCTGACGAGGTTGACGTCCTGATTGTGGGCACTGGCCCTGCTGGCATGCTCACAGCCGCGCAGCTTTCGCAATTTCCCAACGTCACCACCCGTATAGTCGAGCGCCGTCCCGGCCGGCTGGCCATTGGTCAGGCTGACGGTATCCAAGCCCGGAGTGTAGAGACATTCCAAGCGTTCGGATTTGCCGAGCGCATCATCGCGGAGGCGTACCGGATCACGGAGATGGCTTTTTGGAAGCCCGATCCTGCCGATCATTCCCGCATTGTTCGGGCCGCGCGGGCTGTGGATGACCCGGCAGGAATCAGCGAGTTCCCGCACTTGATCGTGAACCAGGCCCGCGTCCTGGACTACTTCGCCGAGTTCATGGCCAACTCCCCCACCCGTATGAAACCTGACTACGGTTACGAGTTCCGCGGGCTCCAGGTCACCGGCGAAGGCGACTACCCGGTAACCGTCACACTTGCCCACACTTCCGGAGCGAACGAAGGCCAGGAACGGATCATCCGCGCCAAGTACGTGGTGGGTGCTGACGGTGCGCGAAGCAAGGTCCGTGAGTCGATCGGCTGCCACCTTGCCGGGGATCAGGCCAACCACGCCTGGGGTGTCATGGACGTGCTGGCAGTCACTGACTTCCCGGACGTCCGCACCAAGTGCGCCATCCAGTCCGGCGCCGGCGGCAGCATCCTGCTGATCCCGCGCGAGGGCGGGCACCTGTTCCGCATGTACGTGGACTTGGGCGAAGTAAACCCCAATGACAAGGGTGCCGTGCGCAAAACCACCATTGAGCAGATCATCCAAAAGGCCAACGACATCCTCCACCCGTACACATTGGACGTGCGCAACGTCGCCTGGCACAGCGTGTACGAGGTCGGCCACAGGCTGACGGACAGGTTCGACGACGTTCTGCCGGAGGACCGCGGTACGCGCACGCCCCGGGTATTCATCACCGGCGACGCCTGCCACACCCACTCCGCCAAAGCCGGCCAGGGAATGAACGTTTCAATGCAGGACGGCTTCAACATTGGTTGGAAACTCGGCCACGTCCTGGAAGGCCGCAGTCCTGAAAGTCTCCTGGACACCTACTCGGCTGAACGCCAGGTGGTGGCGAAGAACCTCATCGACTTCGACAAGCAGTGGTCCACGTTGATGGCCAAGAAGCCCGAAGAGTTCGAAGACCCAGCAGAACTGGAAACCTTCTACACCAGCACCGCCGAGTTCCCGGCCGGCTTCATGACCCAATACGCGCCGTCGCTGGTCATGGCCGAGGCGCAGCACCAGGACCTCGCCACCGGCTTCCCCGTGGGTAAGCGCTTCAAATCAGCGCCCGTCCTCCGGGTCTGTGACACCAATCCCATGCACTTGGGCCATCACGCCAAGGCCGATGGCAGATGGCGTATTTACGTCTTTGCGGACAACGCGCAAGCAGGAGCGCCGGGACCTGTGGCGGACTTCGCCGAGTGGATCGCGAACTCGCCGGACTCGCCGCTGGCCGCGACGCCGTCGGGCGCTGACCGCGACGCCTGGTTCGATGTGAAGGTGATCTACCAGCAGGACCACACCAACGTGGACATTAACGCCGTTCCGGCGGTGTTCAAGCCCACTGTTGGGCCCTTCAAGCTCACCTACCTTGAGAAGGTTTTTGGCAGCGACCCCAACCAGGACATCTTCGAAATGCGTGGGCTCAGCCGCGACGGCGTCGTAGTAGTGGTCCGCCCGGACCAGTACGTCGCCAACGTGTTGCCTTTGACGGCGACGGCGGAACTTGGCAGGTTCTTCGCCCCGCTGCTGTCGACGCAGCTCGAGGGCAGGAACCCGACCTCGGGTAGGGACGTAGCTGCCGGCTTGGTGAGCAATCAGGCGTAGGGATTGGCTGGAATGCCGGGAGCCCCAGTGGGGTTTCCCGGCATTTGCCGTTTAAGGCTGCCTCCTTGTGCAGGGTTTACATGCCTGTAACGCAAACCACTAGTGGCAAACGAAATTGCAGAGTATGTTAAATGCAATGCAGTTTGCAGAGTGATGTGGGTTACAAGGAGAAGAGACTGTGACAACCAAGCACGAAGAGGCCGGAACCGCCCCCATGGCACGGGAAGCCGTGGATCATGCGTGGCTGGGCGACGCACTTCCGGAGGTTGCGCTGTCCAAATCCCAGGCGCGGGTAGTGGAGGTCATCGCCCGAAATCCCCAGCTTTCGTCCTACGCAGACATCGCAGAGATTGCCCAGCGCTCAGACGTCAACAACTCAACCGTTGTCCGCACCGCCCAGCGCCTGGGCTACCGAGGCTGGCCGGACCTCCAGCGCGAACTGCGCTCCCGCTACCTGGTGATGATCTCCACGGAGGACACCCTCCTGGAACACGGCGAGCACCGCAGCCCCCTCCATGACGCACTGAATCACGACATCGACAACCTGCGGTTGACACTTGAGTCCAACAACGCCGACGACGTCGAAGCCGCCATTGCCGCTCTGGCTGCGGCAAAATCCATCACGGCCGTCGGCATCGGATCCTTCGCAGGACCGGCAAGCGTGATGGCCCACCTCGGTTCAACCATGGGTTACCCCATCACCCTGGAAAACCGCGGCGGCGTCCACCTGGCCTCGGCAGCCAACAGCCTGGGTCCCGGCGACGTTCTGGTGGTGGTCAATATGTGGCGGTCTGTTCAGCAGATCATCGTCACTGCTGAAGCCGCCAAACAGGCCGGTGCCACCGTCGTCGCCATCAGCGACATGCGCCGTGGTCGCCTCGCCGCAGCGGCAGATCACTTGCTGATTGTCGCTTCCGAAGGAATCTCCTTCTTCCAATCGGTGACTGCGGCAAATTCCATGGTCTACGGACTGCTCGCCGGCATGGAAGCGGCCCACCCCGATCGCAGCCGCGCCGCTATCCGGCGAACCCAGCAGCTCTGGAAAGACCTGGACATCTACCTGGACTGACGTCCGAGGATGGCCCTCATCTTCTTCTTGTCGCTACAAAATCCTCTCTAGGAGTACCTCATGAGCAACAATCAACGCATCGCCGTTATCGGCCTCGGATCCATGGGAGGGGCGATGGCCTCAACTCTGCACCGGGCCGGCTGGGATGTCACGGGTTTCGATCCCTCGGAAGCCGCCCGACTCGCAGCCGCCGAGACGGGAATATCCACCACGGCAGAACTCAATGATCTCGCCGGCATCCCCTACGTGGTTCTGTCCCTCCCCTCGGCCAAGATCGTGGAAGCAACAGTTCCCACGCTCCTCTCAGTGATCGGGACCATCGCGATCGTGGACACCACCACCTCCGAACCAGGCACCAGCAAGGCAATGGCTGCCCTGGCGGAGTCCAAGGGCGCAGCGTTTGTGGATGCCCCTGTGTCCGGCGGACGCGACGGAGCAGCAACCGGCACCTTGAGTGCCTTCGTGGGAGCATCTGATACTGCGGTGGTGGCCGCTCAACCCGTCCTTGATGCCCTCACAGGGGGCAAGTACGCCCACATTGGCGGCCCCGGAAGCGGCAATGTGGTCAAACTGTTGAATAACGTCCTTGCGGCAGCCAACCTCGTATCCGTGGGAGAAGCCCTCGGTGTGGCTAAGGCCTACGGAATCGACCCCGCCGTGGCGGCCGACAGCATCAGCAACGCCTCCGGTGGCAGCAAAGTCTCCGCCGCCATGTATCCCGCTTGGGTGTTCTCCGGTACCCACAATTCCGGATTCTCCCTCGGCCTGATGGCACGGGACGCCGCACTCGCCATCGACATGGCCCGGCAGGTCGGCGAACAGCCCGACCTCCTGGCGGCGGCCGCGGACCAGTGGCAGGCAGCACTCACAGCCCTTGGACCGGCAGCCGATTTCACTGAAATCGCAAGGACTGTGGCTCCCTCGGTGACTCCCGCCGGCGCCCCGAACACCACGCACGCAGCGTAGCCATTCCAGCAAGAGAAGGACACTAGTTTGAGCATCACCACAGCCCCCGCTGCATCATCCACCAGCACAGCCCGTGAAGTCCTGAGCGCAGCTTTCCCCGCAGGTTTCGGCGCTTTCCAGGACGGAAAGGTAGTGCCGGGATCAGGCAACTCCATCACGTTGACGTCGGCGGCCACGGGTGAACCGTTTGCGAGCTACGCGGATCCAGGCACTGAAGGCGCCGATTCCATCCTGGAGAGTTCCGTCCGCGGCGCAGCCGTCTGGGGCGCCCTGAATGGATTCGAACGAGCCGCTATCCTCCGCAACGTCAGCCGGGTGGTGGAAGCCCACATTGAAGAATTGGCGATCCTCGAATCCGCAACCACGGGAAAACCCATCCGCGATGCCCGTGTTGAAGCGGCCAAAGTTGCTGAGATGTTCGGCTATTACGCCGGCTGGGCGGACAAGCTGACAGGCCAGACGATTCCTGTTCCGGGCCCCTGGCACACTTACACAGAGCGCGTGCCTTGGGGTGTGGTGGTCGCCATCACCCCTTGGAATGCTCCGCTCTTCACCGCCGGCTGGAACTCAGCTGCACCGCTTGCCGCAGGCAACGCCGTCATCATCAAGCCCAGTGAGTTCACGCCCGCCACCACCGTCCGCCTCGCCCAATTGGCCCATGAAGCCGGACTCCCCGCCGGCGTCTTCAACGTTGCTGCGGGCTTGGGCCAGACCGTCGGAGCCACGCTGACCTCGGATCGACGCGTTGGCAAAGTCAGCTTCATCGGCTCCGTCCCCACCGGCCGCCGCGTCGCCGTCGCTGCCGCGCAGGCCGGAATTCCAGCATTGCTCGAACTTGGCGGCAAGAGCGCCAACATCGTCTTCGCAGATGCCGATTTGGAGCGGGCCGCCGATGGGGCCATCTCCGCGATCTTCTCCGGCGCCGGCCAATCCTGCGTGGCTGGCTCGCGTCTCCTCGTGGAACGCAGCGTACACTCCCGCTTCGTGGAAATGGTGGCAGAACGCGCTGCCAGGCTCCGCGTCGGCGACCCCCTGGACCCGGACACCGAGGTGGGCCCCATTATCACGGCCCCTCAGTTTGCCACCGTCACCTCACTGATTGAGGCAGGAGTGAACGACGGCGGCCGCCGCGTTACGGGGGCAGCGTTGCCTGACTCACTGGCTGGCTCCAAGCTGGCCGGCGGCCACTGGGTCATGCCAACGCTGCTGGACGGCGTAACACCGGCGAACCGTCTGGAGACTACCGAAGTATTTGGACCCGTGGTGGGAGCCGACGCTTTCGACACTGAAGCCGAGGCCATCACCAGGGCCAACAACACCACCTTCGGACTGGCCGGTGCCGTGTGGACATCGGACATTTCCCGGGCCCACCACATCGCCCGCGAAGTGAAGGCCGGGACCTTCTGGATCAACTCGTACAAGACCATCCACGTCGCTGTTCCCTTCGGTGGCTTCGGCGATTCCGGCCACGGCCGCTCCTCCGGCCCGGGCGTCCTGGACGAATACACCCAGACGAAAGCTGTCTGGGTGCCAACAAGGGCGGCCGGCTCTCCCTTCCCGTCCCTGTCCTACTAGCAGGAAGAACCATGGAAATCACCAACACAGCATCCCAGGATGAAGGCCTTCGCACAGTGCTGGCGGATGGCGTCGCATCGTGGAAGCCGCGCGTGCGGGCACTGTCAGAGGATCTGCACGCCAATCCCGAAATTTCCTTCGAAGAAGTTCGGGCGGCCGAGGCTATTACATCCCTCCTCTCCGAAGGGGGCTTTGATGTCACTCATGGAACGGCTGATCTGCCCACTGCCTTTACTGCGAGCGCGGGAAGCGGCGACCTGACTGTTGCCCTGTGCGTCGAGTACGATGCGCTGCCGTCGGTGGGCCACGCCTGCGGGCACAACCTGATCGCGGGAGCCTCCGTAGCTGCGGCGCTCGCTCTCCTTCCCTACGTGGACGAACTCGGCATCACGTTGAAAGCGATCGGCACTCCTGCTGAGGAGCATGGCGGCGGCAAAGTGCTGATGCTGGAGCGCGGCGCCTTTGATGGCGTCGGGCTGGCCCTGATGGTCCACCCAGTGCAGGACGGCGTTACGTACAACCCCGCGGGGACCACAGCCCAGGCCGTAGGCCGTTACGAGGCTGTCTTCACGGGCAAGGCCGCCCACGCTGCGGCTGCCCCACATATGGGCGTCAACGCCGGGGACGCGGCGGTGCTCAGTCAGGTAGCCATTGGTTTGCTTCGTCAGCAGATTCCCGGCGATCATCGGGTGGCCTGCTATGTGGCTGAGGCCGGGCATGTCACCAATATCATCCCGGATCGGGCCGTGGTTCCGTTTGAGTGCCGTGCTTTTACTCTTCCGGAGTACGAAGCGTTGCTTGAACGGGTCAAGCGGTGTTTTGAAGGTGCAGCGATAGCCACTGGAACCACCTTGGACATCACTGCCGCGGAACCGCTCTACGAGCCGCTGATTCAGGATGCAGAACTTGCCGCTCACTGGACAGAGGCCATGGATGTGTTCGGTAAGGACACTTCCCCGGCGGCGGGCATGGGAGGAGGCTCCACGGATATGGGGAATATCTCCCAAGTGATTCCATCGCTGCATCCGTGGCTGAGTATCCCTGGCGCCAATGTTCCCATCCATTCGCACGGCTTCGCAGCCCTTGCGAACACCCCCGAGGCGTACGCCGTGATGTTCGAGGCAGCCACCGCGCTGGCTTGGACGGTGGCGGGCGCCGCAAACAATCCCCAACAGAGAGATCGCTTCGTTAGGGCGGCCTACCGTCGCGAAGCCACGATTCAGGAAGCATCATCATGAGCACCAGCACCGAAACCACGCGGACGGACAAGGCCGGCACCCGGCTGACGCTTCCTGTTGCCGCGCTGGCGTTTGTCATTGCCCTTGCGGTCCAGTTCATCGGCCAAGCCAAAATTGATCTCGGCATTGGCGCGATCATCATTTTCCCCATGGTGTGGGGCTTGATCCTTGGCTTGCTGGTCTCCATCCAGAAGTTCAAGCCGCTGGGCCTGGACCTCCAGCGTGTGGCAGCAGCCCTCGTTGGTGTAGCGGTCCTGCTCCTGGTGGCCAGGCTCGCCTTCAATATCGGCCCGAGCCTGCCGAGCCTGATCAAGGCTGGCCCCGCACTGCTCCTGCAGGAAGTGGGCCATCTGCTGGGAACCATCGTGTTGGCACTTCCGCTCGCTGTCTTGCTGCGAATGGGCAAGGCCACCGTGGGCGCCACGTTCTCCCTTGACCGCGAACCGTCGTTCGCCATGGTCTCAGAGAAATACGGTCCGGATTCAGACCAGTACCGCGGCGTCCTGGCCATGTACGTTTTCGGCACCCTGTTTGGCGCAATTTTCATCACTCTGCTGACCTCCCTGGTGGCCAACTGGAAGATCTTCGATCCCCTGGCTCTGGCGATGGGCGCCGGTGTGGGCTCGGGCTCCATGATGGCCGCCTCGGCTGCCAGCATCATTGCCGCTTATCCGGGAGATCAGGAAGCAATCCTCGGCATGGCTGCCGTTTCCAACCTGATCACTACCATTCTGGGCGTCTATGTAGGCATTTACATCGCACTGCCCGTGGCTGACAGGTTCTATAAGGTACTCACCCGCAACAAGGAATCGCAGAAGGTCGCTGCCGGCACGGCTCCCCAGGCCCGCACCGCCGCTGAGCTGGAACAGGACGAGGTTCAGGCTGAGGAGAACCGTCGTTTCCGTGAAGAGGTTGCGAAGTCTTCCGCGGCGATGAAGTTGCCTCTGTGGCTATCCCTGTCCGTACTCACGGTGTTGGGTGTCGGTACTGCGGCAGTGGCCGCGAAGGGCTTGAGCCTCTCGATCCTCGCTGGGTACGGCATTATGTTGGCTCTGGTCCTGGTCAGCCTGGTGCTTGCCAAGGTCACCAGGAAGATTTCGGCCATTGTCTTTATCACCACCATCGGCGCCTATATTTCCAGCCCGTGGTTCTTTGGGTCAGGGGTCCTGAATGAGGCAGTCAAGACTGTGGACTTCCTGTCCATCGCCACAGTGATGCTGACCTTGGCTGGCTTGTCGCTCGGCAAGGACATCCCCCTGCTGCGGAACATTGGGTGGAAGATCATTCCGGTGGGCCTCGTTGCCATCACAGCGTCCTTCCTGCTCTCCACGGTCATCGCTGAGTTTGCTTTGGGACTCTGGCACTAGCAAGCGCCCGCCAAGCTTCGGCCCGGATGCTCGCACCTGTGCGAACATCCGGGCCTTTCTTGCGCTGTTGGACAGTCAGGTGCATGGCTGGTGACTGGTCAGCTGCAGAGCTGCGGCGCGGCTCCGGCCCCAGGGCGTTGCGCGCGGGTCCTTTGTGAAACTGTCGTAGCCGTCAGGCAGAATAAAACTCATGGGGCGTTGGAGCGAAGAGACAGTCATCAAAGCAGCCCCGGACGCATCCTCCTTGGCGGCGGCGCGGAAGCTTGCACATCCCGGCCCATGGTCGGACTCCGGCAGCAATGAGGTTCTTGTATGGGGTAAATGCCAAGGCAGCGGAAAGACGCCGTACCAAGTCAGCGTTGACATCGTCGCGCCCGCCTACCGCTGCTCGTGTCCCAGCCGGAAGTTCCCGTGCAAGCATGCCCTGGCACTGCTCCTCCTGTGGTCCCGGGGTGAGGCAGCCGAAGTAGGAGCCGCCACCGCGGATTTCGCCAAGGAGTGGGCGGATCAACGGGCCGATCGCGCCACGGCAAAAGAACGTCGGCAAACCGAGCAGCCCGCCGATCCGGAAGCGCAGGCAAAACGTCTCGCTGCGCGGCTCGCGCTGATGGACGCAGGGGTCGATGATTTTTCGCGCTGGCTGACGGACCTTATCCGGACAGGGCTCGCTGCTGCCCGCAACCAGCCCTATTCGTGGTGGGATGGCGTTGCAGCCCGTTTGGTGGACTCCCAGCTTCCTGGTTTAGGCGAACAAGTACGGGACATGGCTTCCCAAATCCACGGCAGGACGGACTGGTCTGATCATCTTCTCCTCCATGCGGGCCGCTGGTGGGCTCTTTCCATGGCCTGGTCAGCCAGGGACAAGCTTTCTCCGGACGAGTTCGCTGACGTCAAGGCTGCCCTCGGGTGGTCCACGGCGTCGGCCGATGTACAGGACACTGAGCGGTTGCCGGGCCCTTGGCTGGTTCTGGGAGCCCACCGGAGCGATGACGGCCGCCTTCAGCAACAACGGACCTGGCTTCAGGGCCCGGATGGAAAGGTAGTGGTGGTCCTTGATTTCGCCGGCCAGGGCCAGGGTTTAGCTGCCCCGCAACTCGCCGGGGCTCTGCTTGATGCCACCATTGCCCGGTACCCCGGCTCAGCTCCGCAGCGCGCTATGTTCAACGGCCCTATCACTCCCCTGGACGTGGCCACCAACCTGGGCGCGGGCAACAGCATTGTGCAGGCCCTCAAACAGGAGTCTGCTGCCGTTGCCCTCTCGCCGTGGCGGACCAGGCTTCCCGTGCTGTTGGAGGAAGTCATCATCAACCCCGAGGGCACGGGGTGGCTGCATGATCCGAACGGCGAGGCTCTTCCCTTGGTGGATGCTCCCCTGGACTCGCTGCTGGCACTGACCGGTGGCCATGCGGCCGATATTTTTGGCGAACTGGAAGATGGCCGCCTGCGTCCCCTGACCGTCGTCGTTGATGGAATGGTGGTGACCCCATGATGTGGGTGGCAGACCTGCGAACAGCGGCGCTGGTGGGTACGGGACGGCACGACGCTCCGCATCCGCCCACAGAATTGGGGTTTCGTGCACCCGCTGGCCTAAGCCGCGAAGAATCCCTGTTGGATCAAGCCGCCCTGGCTGACATTGTTACCCGGGCGACGCGGACAGCCACCACTGCCCCCCAAACCGGTCCTTCTTCGCCGGCCCCTGCTGATGTGGAGCCGCAAGCCAGCGGTGAGGCCGCCCGGCTCTTGGACCTTTTGCTGACCCAGCCACCCGTGGGCCTTGAGCTGAGGACCCAGCTGGTAGTGGACTGGCTGGGTTTAGCCGAAAAATCACGACGACGGGTTCCTCACCGGCTGCTGCCGGCGTTGCTGACGTTGGCTGAAACTAATTCCGCTGTTTTCAGGTCTCTGGAACCGGCTATTGGAACCCGTGGCCGGTGGTTGCAGGAGATCAAGAACCCGCCTTCTCACGAGCCTGCCACCCAAAGTACTGGGCCCCGGAGCTCTGACGCTGCGGCAGACTATGGCCGGCTAAGAGGTGGTGATCCTTCAGCTGCACGCGCCCAACTTCGTCAGACCTGGACGTCGCTCAGCGCCAGGGAACGCGCAGGCAAGCTGGCATTGTTCGCCGGAAACCTCCAAGACGACGACGAAGCCTTGCTGGAGCAGGCCTTGGACGACAAAGCCAAGGGTGTACGGGACGTGGCTCTCCGGCTTCTGGACCAACTCCCGGAGAGTGCGCGCGCTGCACGCATGGCCACCCGGCTAAAACCCTTGCTGCAGGTCAAAGGGCTCCTGAGTAAAAGGCTGGAGATCGATCTCCCCCCGGCCCCTGACAAGGAGGCACTGCGGGACGGAGTTCCACCGGACCCACGCAAGGGCGAACCGGATCGGATGGCACGGCTGGAGGCCATTATCAAGGGCGCACCGCTGGATGTGTGGACGGCGGCAACAGGCCGTAACCGCTCGGCCACCCTTGCGCTGCTGCAGGGAGAACCCCGCATCCTGGACGCGATGATCGCTGCCACTGCCGCGCGCAACGATCCCGAATGGGCCCGCGCGCTTCTTGGCGTCGTGACGGACAGGAGGCTGCTCGATTGCCTCCCTCCGGACGAGCGGGCACATTGGCTGGAGCGGCACGTCCGGGAAACCAACGACCAACCGCTGACCCTGGCTCCGCTCCTCCACGATCTGCCGCAACCGTGGCCCGTTCCATTGTCCGAGGCGGTACTGGCAGTGATTTCGGGCAAGGACGGTGGTCGCTTGGCGGCCCTGCTGGCTGCAGTCCTTCCTACTGCGCTGCCGCCCGAGGCTGCCGAACATTGCCGGCAACTTTTGGCACGAACAGACGACGACGCAGCCCGGCGTCGTGTCCTGCGCGATGCCGTCCAATACCAATCATTCAGACAATCCCTGACGGAGGCTTTCCGATGACCGATGCCCAGAACGCCACGGAGGTTCTCCGGGCCCACGCCGAGAACGCCTACGCCGATGAACTCAACGCGTTGGCCGCTGTTGACGACCGCCCACGGCCACCGAGCTGGCGTCTTTCGCCATGGGCAGTCACCACCTATATCCTCGGTGGAACCTTGGCCAACGGTGTTCAGATCAGTCCGAAGTACCTTGGCTCGGAACGCTTGGTGGAAATCGCCGTGGCATCCTTGGCCACGGATCGTGCACTGCTGTTGCTGGGTGTTCCGGGAACCGCGAAGACCTGGCTTGGTGAGCACCTGGCGGCAGCCGTCTCCGGCTCATCCACCCTGGTGGTGCAGGGCACCGCGGGTACCCCGGAAGAGGCGTTGCGGTATGGATGGAACTACGCCCGTTTGTTGGCCGATGGCCCTTCCCGCGCCGCCATGGTTCCGGGTCCGGTGATGCGCGCAATGGAGACAGGAAGCCTGGTGCGGGTGGAGGAACTCACCCGCATCCCCTCCGATGTGCAGGACTCCCTGATCACCATCCTCAGCGAGAAGACACTGCCCATTCCCGAGCTCAATGAGGAAGTGCAGGCACGGAAGGGCTTCAATGTGATTGCCACAGCGAACAACCGGGATAAGGGCGTCAACGATCTCTCGTCCGCCCTTCGACGCCGGTTCAATACGGTGGTCCTGCCGCTTCCGGACAGCATCGACCAAGAGGTGGAGATCGTCACCACCCGTGTTCGCAGCCTGGGTGAGGCCTTGGAGCTGCCGGCCGATTTGGCAGCGCTGTCCGAGATCCGCAGGGTGGTGACCGTGATGCGCGAGCTCCGGTCAGGGGTGACGCAGGACCAGCGCACCACCATCAAGTCGCCATCGGCCACGTTGTCCACAGCGGAGGCAATATCCGTGATGACCAACGGGCTGTCCCTGGCAGCACACTTTGGAGACGGCACGGTCCGTGCAGAGGATGTGGCCGCCAGCTTGGTGGGCGCAGTGATCAAGGACCCCGTGCAGGACCGCGTCATCTGGCAGGAATACTTGGAGACCGTGGTGCGGAACCGGCCTGAATGGAAGGACCTGTACAGGGCCTGCCGCGATCTCGAATCATCCAACTGAAAAATGACAGACGTCCACATTCTGGGGATTCGGCACCACGGTCCGGGTTCGGCCCATTCCGTCGCGGAAGCTCTGGCTACCCTTAGGCCTGATTTGGTACTGGTTGAAGGGCCGCCGGAGCTTGACCAGGTCATCCCGCTGGTCACGGATCCGGACATGGTTCCACCGGTCGCAGGCTTAATCTATGCGGTGGATGAGCCTCGATTGGCTTCGTTCTACCCCATGGCCGGCTTCTCGCCTGAGTGGGTGGCGATCCGCTGGGCTCTGTCCACGGGAAAGCCTGTGCGTGCCATTGACCTGCCCGCCGCACACACGTTCGCGCTCCGGGCGGCAGAGGAACGCGCGGCACAGGAACGCGCGGCACAGGAACGCGCGGCACAGGAACGCGCGGTACAGGAACGCGACCTGGCAGCCTTGGCGGCTTCTCAGGAGGAAGCCACTGCTGCCACTTCGGACGACGGCGGCGGTCTTGCCGCCGTCGACGGGACACCCTCGGATGTCATCGAGGACCCTCCGGCCGCCCCGCTGCAGGCGTACCGGCCCGACGCGATTGGCATGTTGGCCACAGCTGCAGGCTACAGCGACGCGGAACGCTGGTGGGAGGACGCCGTGGAGCACCGGAACACGGACCCCGTTGAACGCTTTGAAGCTCTCATCGATGCGATCACGGAGATCCGGGACATGGATCAGCGTCCGGTGGACCATCCGGACGTTCTGGAGAACAACCGCCGGGAAGCTGCCATGCGGCGCTTGGTGCGCGCGGCCATGCGCGAAGGGCACGAACGCATCGCAGTAGTGTGCGGCGCCTATCACGCACCGGCACTGGTACCCGCCGGTTTTCCTTCGGTGTCCGCCGACAACAAAGTCCTCGCCGGTTTGCCCAAGGCAAAAGTTGCAGTCACCTGGGTTCCATGGACATCGGACCGGCTCAGCCTGGGCAGCGGATACGGAGCAGGAGTAACTGCGCCGGGCTGGTACCAGCACCTGTTCGCACATTGGATGGCCAAGGATCCCGCGGCGGACGTTGCCACCACGTGGCTGGTCCGGGTAGCCCATGCATTGCGCAAAGAAAACCTGGATGCTTCCACGGCCTCCGTTGTGGAGGCCAGCAGGATGGCTACTGCGTTAGCCGCCGTCCGCGGACGGCCAAGCCCTGGCCTGCCGGAGCTGGACGATGCCGCGCAGACTGTCCTTTGCGACGGTTCACCTCTGCCGTTGGCCCTGGTTCACCGGGAACTTACTGTTGGGCGCGAGCTCGGGAACGTTCCCGACTCTGTGCCTACCCTCCCGCTCGCAGCGGACCTCACCGCCACCCAACGCAAGCTGCGCATGAAGCCCAGTGCCATGGAAGAGGTCATGGTTCTGGACCTGCGCAAGCCGAACCAGTTGGCCCGTTCGGTGCTCCTCCACCGTCTGTCACTGCTGGGTGTGGACTGGGCTCAGCCGACCGACGCCGGCAGGACCACCGGCACCTTCAAGGAGGCATGGACGTTGGCGTGGAAACCCGAGTTGGCTGTTTCAGTGGTGGAAGCGAGCCGCTACGGCACCACCGTCGCCTCAGCAGCAGCCACGTACGTCTCTGAGCAGGCGCAAGCGGCCGAAAGCCTGCCCGTTTTGAGCAAACTGTTGGAGAGCTGTCTGCTGGCCGAATTACCGGACGGCATTGCCGGCGTCGTGTCCGCCTTGGCTGAACGCACTGCGCTGCAGCAGGATGTTCCTCCGCTCTTGGAAACCATCGCCCCGCTGGCGCGCACCTGCAGGTACGGCAACGTGCGCGGGGTGGACGTGAGGGATGTCCGGAAAATCCTGCAGGCCACGGTAGTCCGCGCGTGTGTCGGACTGCCCACCGCCTGCGCCGGCTTGGATGATGATGCTGCCGGTGTGATGCGCCGGGCCATTGACCGGGCACAGGATGGTCTGACCGTCTTGCCTGAGCTGCCGTTGAATGACTGGCATACTGCCCTCTCGGCGGTGGCGCACTCGGACACTATTCATGGCTCGGTGGCCGGACGGGCCACCCGACTCCTGCTGGATGCAGGCCTGGTGGAAGGAGATGACGTTGCCTCGCGCCTTAGCCGACGATTGTCCATTGCTACACCCGCCCCGGAAGCCGCTGCCTGGTTGGACGGCCTGCTGTCCGGCGACGCGACCTTGCTGATCCATGATCGGCGGCTACTTCAGATCGTTGATGATTGGGTGGAAGCCGTGCCTGATGACGTGTTCGAGGACGTCTTACCTTTGATCCGGAGGACTTTCTCGGCGTTCAGCAGGCCTGAGCGGCGCGAAATCGGCGAGCAGTTAAGCCGGGCCGGTTCTGCCGGCGTCGCAGCAGAGTCCTCCCCCATGGACCTGTCCGACGCTGGCCCGGCGCTGAAAACCATGGCACGCATTCTGGGATGGGAGGCGATCGCATGACCGACGATGCAGCTGTGACAGGTGCCTCTGATGCGCCGGAGGATTCTGCCGGGTCCGGGCGGGACCGGCTGAGCCGTTGGCGGTTGGTGCTGGGCGGGCACGATGCTGACGGCATCTCAACAGGGGAAGGTATGCCGGTGCAGCTGTCCGAGGACGATGTGCGACGCGATCAGGCGTTGGAAGAGCTCTACGGTGAGGGGTCCAATCGGCGCGGTGGACTGGGCTCGTCCAGTCCACGCGTGGCCCGATGGCTTGGCGACATCCGTGGGTATTTTCCCTCTTCAGTGGTCCAGGTTATGCAGGCCGATGCCATGGACCGGCTCGGGCTGAGGCAGCTGCTTCTGGAACCGGAAATGCTGCGGACGGTCCAACCGGATATCGGATTGGTGAGCACCCTGGTGGGTCTGGGGCGGGTGATTCCCGAGGAGTCCCGGGAAACTGCCAGATCGGTTATCCGGCAGGTCACCAAGGAGCTTGAAGAACGGTTACGTGCCAAGACGATCCAGGCCGTTTCAGGGGCGCTCAACCGTTCCGCAAGGACCCGCCGGCCACGGCATAGGGATATTGACTGGAACAGAACCATCGCCGCTAACCTCAAGCATTACCAGCCCGAATACCGGACGGTGGTGCCCGAGCGGCTCCACGGACACGCACGACGCAGCACCGAAATTCAGCGCGAAATCATTCTGTGCATCGACCAATCGGGATCCATGGCTGAATCAGTGGTTTATTCCAGTGTCTTTGGAGCTGTCCTCAGTTCGCTCAAGTCAGTGAGCACCAGGTTGGTGGTCTTTGACACCGAAGTGGTGGATCTGACCGACGACCTGGACGATCCCGTGGACGTGCTGTTCGGCGTGCAACTGGGCGGTGGCACTGACATCAACCGCGCACTTGCCTACTGTCAGGACCAGATCACCAAACCCACCGAAACCATCCTGGTGCTGATCAGTGACCTCTACGAGGGCGGGATAGCAGAAGAAATGCTGCGCCGTGCCGCTTCCATTGTGGGCGGAGGGACAACCATGGTCGCCTTGCTGGCCTTGAGTGACAGCGGCCATCCATCCTTCGACTCCAGCCACGCAGCGGCGCTTGCAGGCATCGGTGTTCCCGCGTTCGCGTGCACTCCGGATCTTTTCCCGGACATGATGGCTGCGGCCATTGAACGCCGGGATGTCAGCGAGTGGGCAGCCTCCCAGGACATCCCAACGAGTCACGAAAATTAGCCGGCAGTCACCGGAATCTCTGGCGGAGTACAGGACACGGAACGAGAATTAGCTGGTGGTCACTCCCCGCACCGGTGAGGGCGGCGACACGCTGAATGATGCCGCCCGGAAGATCCAACGCGTCTACCTGACATTGACGTTGGGCAATACCGTTGCGGCGTCCTTCATATGGGGTATCAACACCCTTTTCCTCCTGGACGCTGGCCTGAGTAATCTGGAGGCGTTTGCCGCCAATGCCTTCTTCACTGTTGGCATGGTTCTTTTCGAAGTTCCCACAGGCGTTATTGCGGATGGCTGGGGGCGTCGTGTCTCGTTCCTGCTGGGGACGGTGACGTTGGCCGTATCCACCTACCTATATTTCGTGATGTGGCAGATCTCCGCGCCATTCTGGATGTGGGCCGTTGTCTCTGTCCTCCTGGGCCTTGGCTTCACGTTCTTTTCCGGCGCTGTGGAGGCGTGGCTCGTCGATGCGCTGCGCTTTTCGGGCTACCAAGGCGGACTGGAATCGGTGCTGGGCCGCGGGCAGATGGTCCAGGGCGTAGCGATGCTGCTGGGTTCAGTGGCAGGTGGGGTGATAGCCCAGGCAACCAACCTTGGCGTGCCGTTCCTCCTTCGCGTGTTGGTGCTGCTTGCCATGTTTGCTGTCGCTTTCGGACTCATGCACGACGTCGGGTTCTCGCCTGAGCGTTCAACGCACCCAATCCGCGCGACGCGCGCGGTGCTGTCAGCGTCGATCGAGAGCGGATTGAAGAACCCGCCTGTCCGCTACGTGATGTTGGCAGCGCCCTTCAGCGCCGGCGTCGGGTTCTATGTCTTTTACGCACTGCAGCCGTACCTGCTGGACCTCTTTGGCGACCCGAAAGCGTATTCCATCGCGGGTTTGGCCGCTGCGATAGTAGCCGGATCGCAGATCCTTGGGGGCTGGCTTGCCCCGCACGCCCGGCAACTGTTCCACAAGCGAACATCCGTGCTCATCCTCAGCGCAGTGGTGGGCGCCCTCATCCTGCTGGTCCTGGGATTCACGCGGATCTTCTGGGTGGCCCTGGTTCTGCTCGCATTGTGGGCCGTTGTGGGTTCTGCGGCCACGCCCGTCCGGCAGGCGTACGTGAACGACATGATCCCGTCCAAGCAGCGGGCCACCGTCCTGAGTTTTGATTCGCTGATGGGTTCCAGCGGCGGCGTAGTGATCCAACCTGCCCTGGGCCGGGGAGCTGATCTTTACGGGTATCCGGCATCACTGGCAATAGCCGGCGTCGTCGAGCTCATAGCTGTTCCGTTCCTGCTGGCCAGCAGGAAGCAGGGCGCAGCAGCCGACCGGGCCAGGACCTCAGAAACCGCCCCAAACCCCGAATCAAGGACTTAGGGATGCGAGACTGGTAGCAGCCACTACAGAAAGCGCGGTTGTTACGTGATCTCCCTGCACCAGGACGCCCAAGGATTCATCCGGATGAAAAGGCACTTTCCCGCCAGCACCGAGGTGTCCGTGGTTTTTGCCGACGGGACCGAGGAGGTCTTCACCGCGCGGCGGCTGAACGAAATCTATGACGAAGCGCTGGCGAGCTACCGGGCGGCGAATCATCTGGACGCCAAAGGCTTTGACCGGGGACCCAAGAAGAAGGTCCAGCAGGGCATTGAATTCGTTCCGGTGTCACCGGGGATGTCAGCCTGACCTGGCCTCTTAGTCAGGCTGAGGGTAATGGGGGCTTAGGCCTCTAACGGGTGCCCGAGGCGTGATGGACGCAGAAAGGTGTCCACGGCCTGGCCTCGAGCCTGCCTTCAGGAATGGGCACACCGCACACCGCGCACTGCCCGTAAGTTCCGTCGGCGATCCTCACCAGTGCCGCTTCGATCTGCTCCAACCCCAACCGGCTCTGGCCCATGAGGGCAGAGGCCTGGGAAAGCTCGAACGCGATGGTGCTCCCCTCGGGATCGTGTTCGTCGTCCACATTCGAATCCTGACGAGCCAGACTTACCGAGGCGATGTCGCTGCGCAGCGACTTCAACAGCTCAAGTTTGCGGTTCCGCTCCTCCTCCAGGAGGAAGCGGAACCGCTCGAGGTCAACCACGGCCGGTCATAGTTCTACAGTGCCGCTCTCGCCCACGCTGAAACGGGAGTTCGTGACCTTTGACTTGACCCATTGAAGAACCGTAGCAGCGGTTCCGCCCGGGCTTGTCCAGTACTCCGCGGAGTCGGAGTCAACGCGCAGCAGGCAAACTTCAGGCGTGTCGGGGCCATCGGGGAACCATGCCTCAACTACCTGGTTCCACATCTCATGGATCTTCTGCCGATCCGTGACAACCTCGGCAGTTCCAGCCACGGAAACCCACTCGGTGTTCCTGCCAAAGGAAACATTGACCCGGGGGTCCTGGCGCACATGTGCAACCTGAGAGGTTCCCAAGCCCGTAAAGAACCACATGTCGCCGTCGTCCTTGACTTCCTGAACGGCCAGAGGGCGGCTGACCAGGGCGCCATCCTCGTTATGGGTGGTCAGCATCCCAATTTTGGAATCATTGATGATGTCAGTGACTTTGCTGATGGCTTGTTCTTCAGTCATGCGGGCTTCACTTCTCCTCATACCGGGACTGCGTGTCCGGGGCCTTTCCCCATAGACACCCTATTAGTAAGGCTACTGATTTGCTAGACGGGCGAGGAATGTCACGAACAGACTGAAAACAAAAGGCGACGTCATGTGGGAATCATGCCGGGGCTTCATCCGTTCAGATTGTTAGTGACATGCCGACGGCGGTCAGGCTTGCCCTTGCAGGGCAGGCAAAAACGATGGGAAGTTTGGGGACTGCCATGACGTTGAATGAAACCATTGACCGCCTGAGGACCGCGCATCTTATGGTCCGGGACGCCAACGAGTGGGACGGACTGACAGCTGCCCTCGCGGACGCCTACCGCCGCCAGGACGACGACCTCATAGAGCAGCTGCAGCCGCCATTTCTCCAGTCATGGCGCACAGTCACCCACTACGTCTTGAGGGATACTTTCGACGCAGCAGGTATTTCCGTGACCGAACCCAGCCGCCCCTGGGGAATTGCGACCTTGACGGCCAACGGTGTCAGCCGCGAACCGGTCCTCTGCCGAGTGGACCCGACTGTCCCGCAGCACGCGGAAAGCACCGCTGCCGAAGGACCGGAGTTGCTCACATTCGCCGAAGTCATGACGTACTACGCTGAGTGCCTTTCACCGCTGCTCGAACACGCCAGCGGCCATCAGGAGCAATACTCCAGGTAGCTCATGGCCGTTTCTCCTGTGAAGGTTTTATTGCTGGGGCGCGGACCGTTCGATGAGCTCACGAAGCCGGCTGGCGGCGTCGGGAATCTCTGCACCATGGGAGAACAGGATTCTGCGGGGTGACAAGCGGGCCCTCTCCTTCGTGCAGCAGGCCGATGTGGCCTTGGGTGTGGCCCGGGGTGTGAATGACTCGTAACCCGCGGATGGAGGCGCCATCGGCGGTGGCCCGGACCTGCGGTTCCGAGGTTTCAGGGCCGGAAGAAATGCCGGCTGATACGGCGCCCGCATCCGCTTCGCCCGCCCACACCAGAGCGTTTCCTGCCTTCGAAAGGACCTCGTTCAAACCGCCCACATGATCAGCGTGTGCATGGGTAATCAGGACGTCGGAGATGTCAGCCCAGTCCGCGCCTAAACGTTCCAGTGCCTGGTGCATAGCCGTGGCGTTGTCCCCCATGCCGGTGTCGATCACGAGAATCCCGTCGGCCACGGGCAGCACGAAACAGCGGACGTCGAAACTGATTTCAGTGGGACCGGTAAGGGATTGGGAAGTTTCCGGACTCGACTCAGGACTCGGACGCACAGGGAATCAACTCTGCCTTGCCGGCGGCGGGCCATCAATAACAGTGGGAATGTACTCCAGTAACTGAGACCTGCCGTCGAACGTCCGGCTCTCCACCAACTCCAAGGCGACGTCCGGGTAGCCGTCAAAAATCCGCTCTCTCCCGGTTCTTCCAGTAATTACGGGAAAAACCACCAGACGGTACCGGTCCACCAGTCCTGCTGTCAGCAGGGACCGGCAGAGACTCAAGCTGCCCAGAGTGGTTAAGGTTCCGGACCGGGTCCGCTTCAATTCACGCACAGCCTCCACGGCATCAGCGGATATGAGCTCGGTGTTGGGCCACGCCAGAGGTTCCTTCAACGTGGAGGAGAAGACAATTTTTGGCATGGCAGCCAGGCCGGTCAGGCTTCCACCCTCCTCCTCGGAGAACCCGGAGCTGTCTGCAGAGGCTTCCTCGGACATACTGGACATCACGCGATACGTGTTGGCGCCCATCAGCGTGGTGAACTCCTTCTTCCCCTCTTCATCGAGCCAGGCAAGGTATTCGGGACCTTCCAAGCCCCACCAGCCCGGCCACCCATCGGCGGAAGCGTACCCGTCCAGGGAAATGATCAGATCTACCATCAGGGTTGCAGTGGGCTCACTCATAGCAGTCTCCTCGGTTGAGCGGCGGCGTTGACCATGCGCGGAAATGCTAGCCCCGCTCCAGTATGACGTTCAAGGGATGCGGGGTGAATCGAGGAGATCGGGCTAAAAGTGGAGAGCTAGAAGAGCAGCAGGACGAACCCTCCGAGGGTGCTCAGTATCCCCACGCCGGTGAGGATCCAGCCAAGGATAAGAACTGTGTTGTCATGTCGTGGCGGTTCCAAGGAACAACGGGACGGATGGCAGAGGTCGTAGTGCACAAGAACGGCCTGGGAACCTACAGTGCCTTCGCGGGCAGGTATGTCCAGCAGTACCTTCTGCTCTTCGTTATCCCGATCTATCCATTGGACTCCGAGGAACCCGCCTGCGGCGAACTGCTCAGCATCGGCCGTGGCCCAGACACAGCGGCGCTTGGCAATTATCCATGCGCAGATCAACAAAGGCACGCCCGGAACAAACCCCACCCACGTCATCATTTCCAGGATGGGGCCGAGGACATCCACGGAACCGGCCATGATGTGATCCTATGCGTTCATGATGGGAACAGTGCAGTGAACAGCATCTGTGCACGAAACGAATCTTCAGAATGCTTGGCCGGCTGAGGTTTACGCAGGTTGTTGGTGGTCAGCTGCGTTTCAGGCGCGGTTCAGACGGTCCGGTCCACCCGTGAGCGCCACAGCAGGTAAACGAAGTACGGCGCGCCCACCATAGCGGTCATGATTCCCGCCGGGATCTGGGCAGGAGCAATGAGGGTGCGGCCGATGGTGTCAGCCAGCACCACAGTGGAGGCGCCAATCAGGGCGGCTACCGGCAATACCCGTGAATGCCGTGCCCCCACGAGGGTGCGGGCAGCGTGTGGTGCTACAAGCCCAACGAAGGCAATGACGCCTACCGAAGAGACGGCTCCAGCGGTCAAAAGTACCGCCACGGAAAGGAGGAGCAGCCGGGACCCGGACAACCCGATTCCCAGCACACGGGGAGAGTCGTCATCCACTGCAATCAGGTCCAGATCACGGCGCATGCCCGCGAGCACGGGCAGGGCTAGCACCAGAGCAAGCAGCGGCGGTAGTACGGAGGCAAAGTTGCGGCCATAGGTTGAGCCTGACAACCAGGTCAGGGCCTTTGTCTGGTTGAACGGGTCAGTGGTCACCAGGAGAACTGTGATGGCGGCTGCCAGCCCTGCGGAAATGCCAATGCCGATCAAGACCAGCTTGTTTTGTTGAAGCCCGCCCCGGAAGGCCAGTCCGAAGACCAGCAGCGCGGACAGTGCCGCTCCCCCGAGCGCGGAGCCGGTAATCACCCAGGAACCTGCAGTGGGGACAGAGGTGATGACGATGATTGCTGCGAGGCCGCCGCCGCCGGAGACTCCAAGGATTCCGGGCTCGGCCAGGGAATTGCGGGACACCGCTTGAATCAAGGCACCGGCCAGAGCCAAAGCAGCTCCGGCGAGTACAGCGGCAAGGACACGCGGCATGCGGGTTCCCAGTACAGCGCTGACGCGGTTTCCGGACTGACCTGTGAGCCAATTGACCAGATCCCCCAGGAGCAGCTTCGCGTCGCCCAGCAGTGCTCCGGCCACCAGCAAACCGGTGAGTAAAACCAAGAGCCCGATCAACACGCCAAGGAAGAACCTGCGGGATCGAAGCTTCGCCAGGGCGTCACCGGCAACACTCAATCCGGCGTCGGACATCCGCATGGCCAGGATGACAAGGAAGACGGCACCGAACACTGTGGTCACCGCGCCGGTGGGCACTTCAACCCCTGCCTGGGCGCCGAAAAGTCCACGAACCAGCACGTCCGCGCCGATCACTACCACCGCACCGGCCAAGCCGGAGATGGGCAGCAGTGCCCTGTGCCGGCCTAGTCCGCGGAGTCGGGAGGCCAGCAGACGCACGATGGCAGGCGCGCACAGGCCCACGAAACCGATCGGACCGGCGATGGTCACAGCAGCAGCGGACAGGACCACGGCAAGCACGACGCCGCCGACCCGGGCCAGGCGTGGATCCGCACCGGCCAGCCTCGAGGCGTCATCGCCCAGACCCAAAAGATCCATCCGTCGGGCCAGGAGAAAGAGGCCGGCGATGGCTAGAAGAACCACCGGTGTGAACTGGATCAGTTCGTCGGTGCGTGACTGCGCGAGGCTGCCTTGGCCCCAGGCATAAAGGCCAGTGGTCTCCTGGCTGAACAACAGAAGGAGGGCACTGGTGGCTGAATGCAAGCCAAGGGCAAGTGCCGTACCGGCCAGCACCAAACGGATAGGACCGCCATTTCCGTTCGCACCACCGCCGGACAAGGCAAGCACCAGCACTGCCGCTGCGAGGCCGCCGATGAACGCGATGCCACCGGATAAGAGGGCCGGAAGTGTCAGGCCGAACGCGGCCACAGCAACAATCGCAAAATGTGCTCCGGCGTTGACCGCCAGCGTGTCAGGCGAAGCAAGGACGTTGCGGGTGGCCGACTGCAAGGCTGCGCCGGCCACCCCCAACGCGATACCGACCAGAAGGCCGGCGAAAAGGCGCGGCACCCGCGAAGCAAGCAACACTGCGGTTTCCTGGTCTGTTCCGTCGCCGGTGAGAAGTCCCAACAACTGGAAAGGGCCGACGTCGGCCGTTCCTTGAGTCAGGTGAATCATCGAAAACAGGGCCAGAATAACTACTCCAACGCCAGCCACCAAGGCTGGGCCGGAACGAAAGCGGCCATCTCGTCCGGACGGCGCGGCTGGTACGGGAGCACCCGCCACGGCCGTGGGTACGGTCATGGCGGGCCTCTTCACAGTGTCGGTCATGCGGGTGGGGCTACTTGGTCAGGGACGCGACGATTGCGTCGACGTACTGGGTCATCGAGGCAGGGCCGCCGAACATCCAGATGCCGTCAGAAAGGCGGTGCACCTTGCCGGCTGAGACGAAGGGAAGGGACTTCCACACAGCGTTGTCGGTCAGCTGCTCGGTGAAATCGCCATCGGCGCTGTTGGTGATGTACACAAAGTGATCAGCGTTGACTGCGGTCAGGCCTTCGACGTCGGTGGAGCCCAGGCCGTAAGCCGGATCGCCTTCAACCGTCCACGGGTTCACGAGGCCAAGTTCAGTGTTGATATCGGCCAGCAGGGAACCCTTGGTGAACGGGCGGATGGAGACCTTGCCGTCAGCAACCCAGCCATCGGCGAAAGCTACGCGGGATCCA
Source organism: Paenarthrobacter aurescens (assembly GCF_041549525.1). Taxonomy (NCBI): domain Bacteria; kingdom Bacillati; phylum Actinomycetota; class Actinomycetes; order Micrococcales; family Micrococcaceae; genus Paenarthrobacter; species Paenarthrobacter aurescens. The sequence goes on along the minus strand of NZ_CP157456.1, from coordinate 2,003,013 downwards.
CCGAGTCCGGCCTTTTCAAGGTCAGCTTTGCCCTTGGAAACGGCGGCGTCGAATGCGGCGATGGCTTCATCGGCCTTCTTCTCGGTGCCGGTCGCCTTGGCGACGAGCTTGAGGTTGTCCTCGGCCTGCGCAATCTGGCGGCTGCCATCGGCGGACTTCACTACAACCACCGGAGCCAACTCTTCGAGTTGCTTGATGACGGGCTCGGCGAGGTCGGTGGTGGCGACGATCAGGTCAGGATCCAGCGACGCGATTGTATCGAAGCTGGGCTCGTTGCGGGTTCCGATGTCCGTGGGGGTGCTGTCCAGCTTGCCGGCAGTAACCCAGGCGCTGTAGCCCTTGACGTCGGCGACGCCCACTGGCATGACGCCGAGGGTGGTCAGGTTCTCCACCACGTTCCATTCGGTGCCGACTACACGCTTGGCGGCGCCGTCGAGCTTGACCTCGGTGCCGCGGGCATCCGTGACGGTGATGGCTCCTCCGGCAGCGGCGGTGTTCGATGCGGAGCTGGCGGGGCCTTCGGTGGTGCCGCAGCCGGTGAGCAGGATTGCCAGGGCGGCAGTGGCCGCGAGGGCCTTGTGGATCTTCATGGACACGGGGTCCCTTTCGTGGTGGGGATTGACTCGTTATGGTGACGCTTGGGGTCTAGCTATTGCTGTGCCGACCCACCGCGCGCGTGCGCAGCCGGCCGGTCAGCGGGTCTGTGTGGGTAACGATGGGGATGGAGTAGACCTCGCTCAGGAGCGCTGCGTCGAGGGCCTCGTGGGCCGGCCCGGCGGCTGCGATGCGGCCTTCGGAGAGCACCACCACGTGATCGGCCAATGCGGCCGCCTCATCGAGGTCGTGCAGAACAACACCAATGGCCACTCCGTGAACGCGGGCGAGGTCGTGCACGAGGTCAAAAATCTCTACCTTGTAGCGCAGGTCCAGGTGGTTTGTCGGTTCGTCGAGCAGCAGGACGGACGTGTCCTGCGCCAGGCAGCTTGCCAACCACACCCGCTGGAGTTGTCCACCGGACAGTTCGTGGACACCCCGCTGGGCGAGTTCGGCAACACCGGTCAGTTCCATAGCGCGGTGGACGGCGGCCGGGCCCGCCGGATCGGCGGCACGCCACCGTCCGCGGTACGGATGGCGGCCGAACTCGACAACATCCCGAACACTCAGGCCGTGCGGCACGGGACGGCTTTGGGATAGCAACGTCACATGCCGGGCGAAATCGCTGCGCTTCATCATGAGGGCGTCACTGGCTTCACCGTCGGCGGGTCGAACGGTCACAGAACCGGATGACGCCTCGTGCAAACGGGCCAGGGCCCGCAGAAGTGTGGACTTGCCGCTGCCATTCGGACCCACCAGGGCTACGATGCGGCCCGGTTCCAGCCTGAGTCCCGCACCGTGCACCACGTCCTTGTCCCCGTAACGGAGGACGAGGTCCGTGGCTTCCAGGCCGGAGAGTTCGTTCAGTTCAATCACAAAATGAAAGATTAGCTTAGGCTTACCTAATTCCTAAAAACGTGTCTCTGAATGTCCTCGCATGGCTGCCCTCTTTAGCGTCCGGGACGTGCGAGGCTTGTTCCATGGACCTGGAAATCCCGCCTTTGCTGACGATTCCCTCGTCGGAGCTTGGCTGGCGCTTTTCGCGTTCGTCGGGTCCGGGCGGTCAACACGTCAACACCACCGACAGTCGCGCAGAATTGCTGTGGAATGTTGCCGATTCCTCCGCGCTGACAGATGAGCAAAGGCTGCTGCTGCTGAGGCGCCTCGGACCAAAACTGGTGGCGGGAGTCATTACAGTCACAGCCTCCGAGGAGCGGTCCCAACTTCGTAATCGCGAGCTTGCCTTGGCCAAGCTGGCCCGGCTCATCAGCAACGGCCTGGTCCCGGAAAACGTCCGCCGCCCCTCCAAGCCGACCAGGGGCTCTGCCCGGCGCCACCGCATGGCAAAGGAGCACAGGTCGGCAACCAAACAGCAACGACGCCGGCCCTCAGCCGATTAGCCGGCCCCCTGTTGGCAGCGGAAGGTCAGTGGGACCATACAGTCATGGCACCCGTACAGCGCATCCGCCCGGAAGGGTTGGTTTCCAGCCCGGCTTTCAGTCATGTCGCCGTCGTCCCACCCGGCGCCACAACCATCTACGTCGGCGGCCAAAACTCTGTTGACGCCAAGGGCGCACTGCTCGGAGAAGGGGATGCGGCCGCCCAATCTGCCCGGGCACTCGACAACGCCAAGACCGCACTGGAAGCCGCAGGTGCCACATTAAGCGATGTGGTCCAGTGGAATGTGCTCTTCGTCCAGGGCGCCGACCTCGCTGCCGGATACGGGGCGATTGCCGCCAAGCTGGCATCCGAGGAGCCACCCCTGGTGACCGCCGCCTTCGTGGCAGGGCTGGGGGTGCCGGGCGCGCTGGTGGAGATCAGCGCCATAGCAGCAGTCGAACGGGATTAGCTGCCGCTGATCTCCACCCACTCGGCGCGCCACTCCGGAGCTTGGAAGGATTCGCTCCAGTACGCCGTCTCCTTGGCAATCCTGCCGTCCCGGAACTCGAAGATGAAGACCGTCTGGTACTGAGGGCCGTCATAGTCCAGCAGCGCCTCTGCCATCACTAGATCCCCGCCGCTGAGCAGTCGGCGGGGCGTGATGGTGGGCAACTGTGGAAAAGCGTTGTAAATACCCCGGCGATTCCCAGCGCCGCGCACAACTTCCCCGGACTGCGGCCAGTGCATCACCGCGTCATCATGGAACAGCTCATCCATGACCTCGATTCGGCGTTCGTTGATGCAGTCGATCAGCCGTTTGACCACGTTTTCATTGCCAATTTGATCTGCCATGAACCGCATTGTCCTCCTGGGTAGAGGCCCGCGCTATGGAAGGTGCCCCTCTGTCAGGGCTTTTTGATCAGATCCATGGCCGCATCAGCAGCGCGTGGACCCTTGACCGCGGGCAGTTCATTCTGCGGCTCGACATTCCGGAAGGTGTCTCGGCCGGGGGTCGAAATGCTGGACGGAACACGTTACGGGGCAGTGGCCGGGGAGCATGAACTCCGCGCCATGGGATCGTCGCTGACCGGGCACGGCGAAGCGCGCCGGCCCGTGGGGCCGATAGAGTCATGTCAATGGACAGTGAACTGACAATCGCCCGGCAGCCCGGCAGCATCCAGCCGAAACCACAGTCGGCAGAGTCTGAGGACGGATTCGTCAGAGTCCGCGGAGCCCGCGAAAACAACCTCCGAAACGTGGACGTGGACGTGCCCCGCGATGCAATCGTCGCGTTCACCGGAGTCTCAGGCTCCGGAAAATCGTCCTTGGCGTTCGGCACCATTTTTGCCGAAGCCCAACGCCGCTACTTCGAATCCGTGGCACCTTACGCCCGGCGCCTCATCCAACAGGGCCACAACCCCAAGGTGGAGTCCATCACGGGGCTGCCTCCCGCCGTCGCCCTTCAACAGCGCCGCGGCACGGCAACCGCGCGTTCCAGTGTTGGCACTCTGACCACACTGTCCAACTCACTACGCATGCTCTTCTCCCGAGCCGGAAGTTACCCCGAAGGGGCCAGCCAGCTGGACTCTGATGCATTCTCCCCCAACACTGCCGCCGGCGCTTGCCCCGAGTGCCACGGACTCGGTGTTGCCCACACGGTCACCGAAGAGTCCCTGGTTCCCGATCCCTCACTCAGCATCCGGGATGGCGCGATCGCCGCGTGGCCCGGCGCCTGGCAAGGCAAGAACCTCCGTGACATCCTCACCCACCTGGGTTATGACGTCGACACGCCGTGGCGGAAGCTCCCCAGAAAGGACCGCGACTGGATCCTCTTCACCGACGAGCAGCCCGTGGTGGAAGTTACGCCGCAACGCGACCGCGTTGCCAAACCGTACAAGGGCCGGTTCTGGAGCGCCAAAAGCTATGTGCTCCACACCCTGGCCGACTCGAAGAGCTCCTCGATGCGTGACAGGGTACTGCGCTTCATGGAAACGGGGCAGTGCCCCCAATGTGGTGGCAGTGGGCTCCGCCCGGAAGCACTGGCCGTCACCTTCGCCGGAAAAACCATCGCCGAGCTCAACTCCCTGCCGATGACAGAACTGGCCGACATCATCCGCCCCACCACTCAATTAACAGCGGCCAGCACAGCCTCGCGTACCCAGACCTCCGGGGAAGTCAACGAGGTAGCCCTCGCCATCACCCGCGATCTCCTGGGCCGGGTCAACGTACTCCTTGAGCTGGGGCTGGGCTACCTGGCGCTGGGTCGCCCAACACCAACGCTCTCCCCCGGTGAGATGCAACGACTCCGGATCGCCACGCAGCTGCGGTCCGGGCTGTTCGGTGTCATCTACGTACTTGATGAACCATCTGCCGGACTTCATCCGGCCGATGCCGAGCCGCTCCTGGCTGTGCTGGATCAGCTCAAAAGCTCCGGTAACTCGGTGTTCGTGGTGGAGCACAACATGGACTTGGTCAGGGCGGCCGACTGGTTGGTGGATGTTGGGCCGCACGCAGGCGAGGGTGGAGGAGAAATCCTCTACAGCGGCCCTGTAAGCGGACTGGCGGATGTCCAGGAGTCCGTGACGCGGCCCTACCTGTTCCCTGACCGCAGCATTGGCGCCGAAAGTGCCAAGGCAACTCACGACGACGGTGTGGTGGCCGCCGGAACCGGTCCAGCCTCGCCCCGGCCACCGAAGGAATGGCTCACCTTACACAACATCAACAGGCACAACCTTCGCGACGTCCACGCAGAGTTCCCGCTGGGCGTCCTCACAGCAGTGACAGGTGTGTCTGGATCGGGTAAATCCACCTTGGTCAGCCACGTTCTTGCGGAGGTGGTGGGGGCTGCGCTGCATCCGGAAGCCCTCGATGCAGACATCCCGCCAATGCCGGACGCTGTAGGGCTCATATCCGGGCTCCACCAACTGGATCGCCTCGTGAAAGTCGATCAGAAGCCCATTGGCCGGACCCCCCGCTCCAACCTGGCCACGTACACTGGGCTTTTTGACGGTGTCCGGAAGGAGTTTGCCGCCACTGAAGAGGCGCGTTCCCGCGGCTTCGGCGCTGGACGGTTCTCCTTCAACGTGGCCGGCGGCCGATGCGAAACATGCCAGGGCGAAGGCTTTGTGTCCGTGGAACTGCTGTTCCTTCCGGGCAGCTACGGGCCTTGCCCCGAGTGCCATGGCTCGCGCTTCAACCCGGAAACACTGGAAGTTACCTACCGTGGACGCAATATTGCCGAAGTGCTGGGCATGACGGTGAACGCAGCGTCCGAATTCCTGGCTGATCTCCCCGGCGTTGCCCGTAGCCTCCAAACCGTTCGTGAGGTGGGCTTGGGCTATCTCCGGCTGGGCCAACCCGCCACTGAGCTTTCCGGGGGCGAAGCACAGCGCATCAAACTCGCCTCAGAGCTGCAGCGCATTCAGCGCGGACACACCCTTTATTTGCTGGATGAGCCCACCACCGGATTGCACCCTTCCGACGTCCAACTTCTGATGGCCCAATTGCACAGGCTGGTGGACGCCGGCAACACGGTGATCGTGGTGGAGCATGAGATGGACGTCGTGGCGGGTGCTGACTGGGTGATTGATCTGGGTCCTGGAGGTGGCGACGCCGGCGGCGGGATCATGGTGGCCGGCCCGCCAGCCGTCGTCGCGGACTCCCCGACGAGCCGGACGGCACCATATCTTGCCGCCGCGCTCCGGCAGTAGCTACCGGCGGGGGATGTTCCGCAGGTTGCTTCGCGCCATGCTGACAGCCTCGCCGGCACCGCGGTTCAGGACCACTTTGGACATGGCTGTAGCGAATCCCATGACTTGGGAACCCGAAATTTTCGGCGGGATGGACAGCGCGTTGGGGTCGGTAATGAGCTCCACCAACGACGGACCAGGATGAGCAAACGCGGCCCGGTACGCCCCTTGGATGTCTGCCGGATCCGTGACGCGCACTGCATGGAAGCCCAAGGCCTTGGCCACTTCGGCGTAGTTGGCGTCCGGCACGTCCACACCGAAATCCGGTAGCCCGTCCACCAGCATTTCGAGTTTCACCATGCCAAGGGTGGAGTTGTTGAAGACCACCACCTTCACCGGCAACTGGTGCGCGGCCGCGGTGATGAGCTCACCCAACAGCATGGACAGTCCGCCGTCGCCGGAGACGGAAATGACTTGCCGTCCGGGGTAGGCCACCTGGGCGCCGATCGCGTGCGGCAGGGCATTGGCCATGGACCCGTGAAGGAACGAGCCAATCAGCCGGCGCGTGCCCAGAGGGTTGATATAGCGTGCCGTCCAGACGTTGCACATGCCGGTATCGGCCGTGAAGATGGCGTCTTCGGCCGCGATCTGGTCCAACAATGAGGCCGCGTACTCGGGGTGAATGGGCTGCTTCTTCTCCACTTTGCGGGTGTAAGCGCCCACCGCCTTGTTCATCAGACGGTCATGCTTTTTCAGCATCTGGTCAAGGAAACGCCGGTTCTTCTTCGGCGTCACCAGCGGAAGCAGTGCAGTCAAGGTTGGCAGTACGTCTCCGTGAACTGCGATGTCGACGTCGGTCCTTCTCCCCAGCCGCTGTGCGGCCCGGTCCACCTGTGCCGTCCGGGTTTCAGGCAGAAACTGGTCATAGGGAAAGTCGGTGCCGAGCATGATCAGCAGGTCCGCGTCTTCGATGCCCTCGGCCGCCGCTCCATAGCCAAGCAGCCCGGTCATGCCTATGTCGAAGGGGTTGTTGTACTGGACGAAGTCCTTACCCCGTAAGGAATGGCCTATGGGGGCGTTGACCAGTTCAGCCAGCGCCATCAGTTCATGGTGGGCGCCTTCGACGCCGGCTCCAGCAAAAATGGCAATCTTGCCGGACTCATTAATGGCATCAGCGAGTTCGCGGACGCTTAAAGGATCCGGAACCAGTGCGGCGGGCCGGAATGTGGCCGGAAGAGGTGTCGGCGCTGCAGCCTCAAGCCCGGCGATGTCACCCGGGAGCGTAACCACCGCCACTCCCCCAAGAGCCATGGCGTTTTGGATGGCGCTGTGCATCACCCGCGGGGCTTGCTCGGCGGTACTGATCATCTCCGAATAGACAGAACATTCGTTGAACAGCCGGTCCGGGTGGGTTTCCTGGAAGAAGCCGCTGCCGATTTGCTTGCTGGGTATGTGCGAAGCAATGGCCAGCACCGGCGCTCCTGTGCGGTTAGCGTCATAAAGCCCATTGATGAGGTGCAAATTTCCGGGGCCGCAGGACCCGGCGCAGACAGCCAATTTACCCGTCAACTGCGCTTCCGCAGAGGCAGCAAAGGCGGCTGCTTCTTCATGACGAACATGGATCCAGTCAATTCCGCCCTTCGCGGAGCCTCCTGTTTGCCGTACGGCGTCCACGATCGGGTTCAGGCTGTCGCCAACAATTCCGTAGATCCGCTGCACACCGGCAGCCTGGAGTTGTTCGATGAGTTGGGTGGCAAGTTCCTTGGCCATAATGTGCAGGCTCCCTCAATGATGGTGGTGGGCTGACAGGGTCAATATAGTCGGCCTGTCCGTGCCTCACCTGAAAGCCTCATAGGCTCATAGGCTCATTGAGGCGTGAAGAACTCTGGCTGGGTGGGAAGTTGATTGCTAGCGTTGCCGCATGAACCCGTCGAAGTCACCGGCTGAGATTCTCAGCATCGCCGGCCACGAGGTCCGCATCTCCAACCCGGACAAGGTGGTGTTTCCTGAGCCCGGCCTGACCAAGCTCGATCTGGTCAGCTACTACCTGGCCGTTGCGGAGGGGGCGCTGCGGGGCGCCGGAGGACGGCCCATGGTTCTCAAGCGCTTCCCCAAGGGCATTGACGCCGAACCCTTCTTCCAGAAGCGTGTACCCGAGAATCATCCGGTCTTCATTGACACCGCCACCCTCCACTATTCTTCTGGTACCTCTGCGGAGGAGACCGTGATCCGGGATGCCGCGGGCCTTGCATGGGTGGTGAATTTGGGTTGCCTGGATCTGAATCCGCACCCTGTGCGCGCAGAGGACCTGGACCACCCCGATGAACTTCGGGTGGATCTGGACCCCATGCCGGGGGTCGACTGGTCCCGGATTGTGGACACAGCCTATGTAGCCCGGGAAGTTCTGGACGACGCCGGGCTGGTGGGGTGGCCCAAGACGAGCGGCTCCCGCGGGCTTCACATCCTGGTACGGATAGAACCCCGGTGGTCTTACCGGGACGTGCGCCTCGCCGCCGAAACACTGGCCCGCGAAGTGGAAAATCGTGCTCCCGGACTGGCAACAGCCAAATGGTGGAAAGAGGAACGCGGCGAGAGCGTCTTTGTGGACTTCAACCAGAACGCCAAAGACCGCACCGTAGCTTCGGCGTACTCGGTCCGCTCCCGCCCCGATGCCCGCGTTTCAACCCCACTGACCTGGGAAGAAGTACGCTCCGCGCGGCCGGGCCAGTTCACAGTCAAAACAGTCCCGGCACGATTCGCGGACATGGGAGACCCGCACGCAGGAATCGATGAAGCACACGGCTCGCTCGACTCCCTCCTTGCCTTGGCTGCCGAGCTCGGACCCGCCGAGAAAGCACCCAAGAGCGGAGACGGATCAGGCCGGCGTATCTCCTTGATGCCGCTCATCGAGGTTGCCCGGAGCAAGACAAAGCCTGAAGCCGAGGCAGCACTTGACGAGTGGAAGGCCAGGCATGCGGACGTTGTTCCCCTGCTGCACCCTGCCGATGTCCTCATTGATGGCATGCGTGGATCCAGCTCACTGTGGTACCGGGTTCGCGTGAATCTTCAGCACATCCCCGAAGACCGGCGCCCAACGCAGGAGGAACTGATCGCCGATTACGATCCCTGGGCGGGTAAGGAATGGCCGGGCCGGGCAACGTCCTGACCCTCCCAAAATATTGGGAACACGCGGCTAGTCCTGCCCAATGGTCAGGCCTGTGATCGGGTCACCGGCACGCTCGTAGGAGAGCAGCACTGCGCCCTTCGGAAACGCCTTGGGTTCTTGGGCGAACCGGAAGGCCGCAGGGACGCCTGTACCATCGGCAAACAGGCGCTTTCCCGAGCCGAAGGTCAGCGGGTAAAGGAAGAGGTTGAGCCGGTCCAGGAGATCAGCCTCAATCAGGGAGCGGATAAGGTGACCGCTGCCGAACATGTGGATGTCCTCGAACCGCTCCTTGTATCCAGCCAGCCCGGAGAGGCCCGACAGCACGGTTGTACCTTCCCATTTTGGCTGCGTCAGGGATTTAGACACCACTAACTTCGGCAAAGAATTAAACCTCCCGCCGATGTGGTCTTCTTGATGCGGCCAAAAATCCGCGAAGATCTCATAGGTCCTTCGTCCGAGCAGCAGAGCGTCCATACGGTCAATTCCTTCGTCAATGACGTCACCGGTCCCGTCATCAAAGTAGGCTGCCTGCCAGCCACCGTATTCAAAGCCACCGCTTCTGTCTTCTTCAGGGCCACCCGGTGCTTGATAAACGCCGTCCAGCGTAATGAACAGGTTGGCGGTGAGGATTCCCACGGTGCACTCCTTATCAGGGCCCGCGGGCCTATGCCGCGGTGCTGTGGCGTCTTTCTCGAATCAGTATGATCCTTCACAGTTACTCAGGGAACCCGGCGCCGGTGGGAGGCGCAGGATTTCGCGGCTGGAATTTTGTGGCCTTGGTCTTATGGCGCACGTGTGGCCGTGGCGGTAGCTTTGGGAGTACTTTTCCGTGAAGCCGCCGAGGTACCGGAGGCACTGCCGATGCAAGGCTTATCCGCGTCACTGGTCCTCATCGCTGTGATAGCTGTGGTGGCCCCTCTGGCCACGCGGCTGCTTGAGGGTTGGGTCAAAGTACCAATCGTCGTCTTCGAGATTATTCTTGGCATCCTGCTCGGCCCCAGCATCCTGGGGTGGGTTCAGTCCACGGTGTTTACCGATACTTTGGCCGACTTCGGGCTGGCCATGCTGTTCTTCGTTGCCGGCAACGAGATCGATTTCGCAGCAATCCGGGGCCGCCCCATTTACCGTGCCTCCGCAGGTTGGGTCATTTCCTTGGCAGCTGGCATTGGCGCAGGTTTTATCCTGGTGCCCTCCCTCGAGGCCGCCGTGATCATCGGTGTGGCCCTGTGCTCCACGGCTCTGGGTGCGTTGCTGCCGATCCTTCGGGACGCCGGAGTTGCTAAATCGCCGATCGGGGTGGCGGCTACCGCGTTGGGCGCGGCAGGCGAGTTTGGTCCTTTGATAGCCATTTCATTGTTTTTCAGTGGCAAGCAGCTCGGAGTGGCTTCAGGTGTTCTGCTCGGCTTTGTTCTCCTGACCGGGGTAGCCATTTACCTTGCGTCCCAAGCAAGGCATACCTTGTTCCACGCCCAAGTCACGGCCACGCTCCACACCAGCGGCCAGTTTGCAGTGCGGTCCATCCTGTTGATCCTCAGCACCTTGGTGGTGTTGAGCATGGTCCTGGGACTTGACATGCTGCTGGGTGCCTTCGCCGCCGGAGTCCTCTGGAAAGTCATCATCGCGCGGGCTCCCGAAGCAGACCGCAAAGTCATTGAGACGAAAATCGACGCCCTGGCTTTCGGTTTCCTGGTGCCGATCTTCTTCATTGATACAGGGATTGATTTTGATCTGGGTGCCTTGACGTCCAATACCGTGACCCTTGCCATGGTCCCGTTGTTCCTTGCCCTGTTGCTGATCATCCGAGGGTTGCCATCTTTGCTCACCGCGCCGCCCGGATCCGGCCGGGCGGGAAAAACCGCCCTGGTGTTGTTGGGTGCTACGGCCTTGCCAATCATCGTTGCGGTGACAACCATTGGACGGGAGCATGGCCTCATCACCAGCGGAATATCATCTGCCCTTATTGGAGCGGGGATGCTCTCGGTGCTGCTGTTTCCGTTGTTCGCGCTTCGCCGGCTGCGGCGCACGGAAGCAGCAAACCCTAACCCCGGTACCCCGGAGGTCTGACCCGGGCAACTGCCCACAAAAGCAGTACAGGCATGGGCAGCCAGCGCCCGACGGCGACCTCCCGCCGTCGGGCGTTCTTCCCACCGACGCCTACGCGCCTCCTCAAATGTGTTGCCCCAAGCCGAACCGGCCCATAGGCTCGTATCGTGAGTGGCAGGGACGGCAAACCGACCAGCGGGACCGACCAGCGACCGGGTGAAGGAAATAAGGGCATGGCAACAGGAACAGTAAAATGGTTCAACGCTGAAAAGGGTTTCGGATTCATCGCCCCGGACGATGGAGGCCCGGACGTGTTTGCTCATTACTCAGCAATCACGTCCAGCGGATACCGTTCGCTGGAGGAGAACCAGAAGGTCCAGTTCGACATTACTCAGGGCCCTAAGGGTCCGCAGGCGGAGAATATCCAGCCTGCTTGAGTTTCAAATATTCACATGACGTACCATCAGACCGGTCAGGCCACGTGCCTGACCGGTCTTTTGGTATGTCAGGCACGGCCTTTCAGGATCAAATGCCAATAGACCTGCGGGAACATATCGCGGTCCACCCACCAGGAAAACCGGCTTTCTTTCCAGGTGGGTACCTTCGGGATGGTGGGCATTGGCTGGTAGTGATCGTCGAATTCGGCAAAGACCACGGTGTTCCGTGAAACAGTGAACGGGCACACGGAATATCCGTTGTATTCAGCACTGAGCGGTTCACCTTTGCGGGCTGACCGCAGGTTTTTTGCCAGTACCTTGGTCTGTTTGCGGAGCGCCCCGCCGGCCTTCGAGTTGGTAGTGCCCGCAGCGTCGCCCAAAGACCAGATGTTGGCAAACCTGGAATGCCGCAGCGTCTGCGTATCCACTTCCACAAAGCCGTACTTGTCACCGGCCGCAGGCAGGTCCGTGGCTTTCAGCCAGTCAGGTGCCGACTGGGGCGGAACAGCATTGAGGACGTCATAGGACAACTCCTCCGAGGTGTTGTCCGTGGTACTCCGGATGGTGGCGGTTCGATCGGCCGGGTTCACTGCCACCAACTCGCTGTTTGTCCGCAACTCGATGCCGTACTCGGCGATCTTTCGGTCCAGCTCGCTGTCAATCTCCGCAACGCCGAACACGGTGGGATAGGGCTGGACCATGACAACCCGGATGTTGTCCAAAACGCCCTGCTCCTTCCAGTAATCGCACGCCAGGTACATCGGTTTTTGGCTGGCGCCGGCACACTTGACCGGCCCTGAGGGCATGGTGAAGATGACAGTGCCGGACGTCATGGAACTCAAGAGCGTCCAGAGCTTCGGGGCAAGCTCAAACTCATAGTGTGAGGAGCCGTACGGGGAGTGCACTGCCTCAGCCAACCCCGGCACGGCTTCCCAGTTATATTGCAGCCCCGGGCAGACAACGAGGTGACCGTAGGTAATGGTGGAGCCTGAGGCCAGCGTCACCGAATTGGACGCTGCATCCACGTCCACCGCCTTGTCCTTGATCCAAGCCACACCCTTGGGCGTTACGGATTCCTGGCTGCGGACAGATTCCTTCACCTGGGCCCGGCCGCCGGCAATATGGGAGAACAAGGGCTGGTAGAGGTGGTGCTCCTTGGGCTCAATCAGTGCAATGTCCCTGAAGCCATACCGCTTCAAGCGTGCAGCCAGGGACACCCCTGCATTGCCCCCGCCGATGATAACCACCTCGTGGTGCTGTGCCATCCGCTAGCTCTTTTCAGTCAAGGCGGAGCCTTTGTGCGCTGCTCTGGCGCCGGTTTTTTCGGATTCCACCACGTACTGCGGCTCGTCCTCACTGGCCACGTGCTTGTTCCCGTCGAGTTCGAAGTCGCTGGTTTTCTTTTCCACGATCTTTCCGTGCGTCTTGCCCTGCGGGGTGTTCCACTCCACGCGTGTTCCCTTGCTCAGTGCCATGTCCGCTCCTAGTGTGGTGTCCCTCTCCAACTTTCGACTGCTCCACAATAGTAAGCATGATGATCATTGGTGGTCACCCGGCAGACAAGCCAAAGACGTCGTGCTGCGGAAAGGAACCCCGATGCTGATCTGCGCCACCTGCGCCGTGGAACGCGACGAACCACTTCCGGAGCTCTGCCCCATCTGCGCCGATGAACGGCAATACGTCCCTGAGGACGGACAACGCTGGCTGACCATGGATGAGCTGACCAGGACAGGGCGCCATACCGTGCTGGAACAGAACGAACCCGGCCTTATAGGGATCAGCACTGAGCCGAAGGCCGGCATCGGTCAAACGGCCCAGCTTGTTCTGACACCTGAGGGTTCGCTGCTATGGGATCCTGTGGGGTACATCGATGACCAAACAGTGGAATCGGTCCTTGACCATGGTCCGGTGTTGGCGATCGCAGCAAGCCATCCGCATATGTTTGGAGTGCAGGTGGAATGGTCGCACCGCCTCGGCCACGTCCCGGTGCTGGTGGCCGATGCAGACCGCCAATGGCTCGGCCGCACTGACCCCTGCATCACTTTCTGGTCCGGGACAAAAGCAATCACTGAAGGACTGGTTTTGTACCAAACCGGCGGACACTTCCCGGGCAGCGCAGTGGCGCACTGGGCTGCGGGCGCTGCCGGGAAAGGAGTTTTGCTGAGCGGTGACAGCGTTTTTCCCAATCCTGATCGGCGCACAGTGGCGTTCATGCGCAGTTATCCAAATCGCCTGCCGCTCTCAGGTGCTGTGGCGTTAGGTATTGCTGCCCGCTTGGATGAGCTTGAATTCGATCGGATCTACGGCAACTTCAACAACGTCATCCCCTCAGGAGCGCGGGGCGTCGTGCGCGAATCTGCCCAGCGGCATGCAGCATGGACGCGCGGAGACTTCGACCACCTGACATGAAACCCTAGGAATCCTGCGGCGGCTGCTGCTTTTCCCGCACATCCGATTCCATCCCGCCGTCTCCTGCCACGGTGCCGGCCGGTTCGCCTCGTCCCGCAGCGGACTTCCTAGTGATCAGCCACGTGATGAACCACAGCACCACGCCGATGGCCATCAGGCCTCCGGCTACTTGGTACTGGATAGGGTTTCTGCCCACCCACGGACCGGCGAGGAAGGCGCACAGCACTGCGGCAACCAGCGGCAATTGCCCGGGAGAGGTAAAAAATACCTTGCGGTGCGGGTCCCTCTTCCTGCGGAGAACAACGCATGCCACATTGACCAAAGTGAACACGCACAACAGGAGGAACGCGGTTGTCCCGGAAAGATTGGCCACAATGTTGCTGGCGGGGTCGCTGCTGACGTACCAGATCAGCCCCATGGCAAGGACAGTGGAGAACACGATTCCGGCCCAGGGTGACCGGCGCCCTGGCAGGACCCGTCCCAAGGACCTGGGCAGGACATGCTGGCGTGCCATCCCGTAGATCAGCCGGCTGGCCATCAGCATATTGATCAACGCTGTGTTGGCTACGGCGAAGACGGCCAGGAACGGGAAGATCTTATCTATGGGGAAGTCCGGTGAGCCTTTGTGCACCACTTCAAGAAGGGCCGCACCTTCTGCTTCCCTGATCTCGCCCAGTTCTGCCGGTGTCAGCACACTCACCACAGAGACAGCTACCAGCATGTAAAGGATCACGGCGATCCCCAAGCCGGTGAGCATGGTTCGTGGAAAGATCCGTTCCGGGTTTTTGGTCTCCTCCACCATGTTCACTGAGTCTTCGAAGCCCACCATGGCAAAAAAGGCAATTGAGGTGGCCGCAGTGACGGCCAGGAAAAGCCCTTTGTCCTGATAATCGCTGAAAACAAAAATCTCCTGCGGGTTACCGGTTCCTTGCGCCATGACGAAGAAACCCACTCCGATGACCACACAGAGCGCGATCACCTCCACAGCTGTGAGAATCACGTTGAATTTCACGCTCTCCCCCACCCCGCGAAGATTGATCAACGCCAGAAGCAGCATGAAACCCAATGCCACCGCTGTGATCACGCCCCGGTCAGGCACGTCCATCCAGCCGTTGACTTCCAGGCCACCAAAAAAGTTCTGGGCAAGGACGTTTGCGGAGGTGGAGGCACTGGTGATTCCGGAGCAGACAACGGCGAACGCCACAAGGAATGTGACGAAGTGGATCCCGAATGCCTTATGCGTGTACAGCGCGGCACCGGCAGCCTGCGGATACTGCGTTACCAGCTCGAGGTAGGAGAAGGCGGTGAGCGTGGCAACGATGAAGGCCAGGAGGAACGGCAGCCAAACGATCCCGCCCACTGTCCCTGCCATGGTCCCCGTGACCGCGTAGACCCCGGCCCCCAGAATGTCACCAACAATAAACAGCAGGAGCAGTTTAGGGCCCAGCACACGTTTGAGCTCGGGTTCGGCACCTGCAGGTGTTGCTTCCATAGCGTTCTCTGACGTGGTGCTCATGGTCCACCCCCGGCCCTTTCACGGTTCCAATAACCGTGTAAGTGATCTGATTCATCTCACTTTGATCCCGAGGTGCGGGTTTGGCAACACTGCTACGAGGAAAAGGAGGAACCACTTTGGCGGAGCGGGTCCTTCAGCCGTTCTTCAACGCTCGTGAACCGTAGTACTCGGCCAGCCGGGACAGTCCTTCATCGATTGACACAGAAGGGGTCCAGTTGAGGAGTTCACGGGTTGCACGTTGGTCAAACCAGTGCGCCGTGGAGAGTTGCTCAGCGAGGAAGCGTGTCATGGGAGGCTCCTCGTGACGTCCCGCCCAGATCCAGGCTTTCTCCACTACGGCTCCGGCCGCCCGTGCCAAACCACCCGGCACAGACCACGACGGCGGCGCCACGCCACCGGCCGCACAAATGCCTGCCAGCAGCTCGCCGATCGGCCGGGGCTCGCCGTTGCTCACCACCACGGCCCTGCCGTGGAGGTATTCCATACGATGCAGAGCCGCGACGATCGCCGACGCGGCATTCTCTACATACGTCGTGTCGATCAAGGCAGCACCTGAGTCCAGCAGCGGAAGCCTTCCGCGGCTGGCACGCGCCATGACGCGCTCAACCAACTGTGTGTCGCCGGGACCCCACACAATGTGCGGGCGCACAGCTCCCACCCTGAAACCGGCACCATCCGCCGCGAGGGCCAGCAGCTCAGCTTCGGCCTTGGTACGGGCATAGTCTCCCCGAGCATGCCGTGGGTCCGCCTGGTCAGCGCCGGCGCCCATGATGGCCGCTCCTGAGTGTGCCACGGACGGTGAGGAAACATACACCACGTCCCGCACCCCCGCTTCCCTGGCCAGGTGGAGCAGCCAGCGGGTTCCTTCAACATTTACCGCGTCAAACTCGGCCGCACGCCCGGTGATGGATACTTTGGCGGCGAGATGGATAACCCCCTCCGCACCCTCCAATGCCCGGCGAAGGGCGGAATCGTCGCCGATGGATCCGCGGAAATCTTCCACCCCGGCAACTCCTGAGGAGCGGCGCTGAAACGAGGAAACATCATGGCCCTGGAGCACCAGTTGCCGGGCTACTTCGCCTCCGAGGAGCCCGCTGGCGCCTGTGACGAGGACCCTCATGGCTTTCCCGGACGGCCGCCGGCCAGCACCCGTGAAGCCCAGCGGGCAAGCCGTGTCCTGTCGATCTTGGCGTTATGCCGGATGTCGGTGGGTTGTGCAGGTACTACCAGCACGGCGCTGACATCCACGCCGGCCTCGGAAGCTGCCCGGCGGACGCGAGCCGCCAGTTGCGGCGCTGCCGGTCCCGCTTTGGTGGCAGGAGGCATGGTCTGGACCACGGCCACCACAGCCTGGGTCCCCGAGGGTCCCACTCCGGCGATGGCTGCCATATGTACTGTATCCAGGCGTTCGATCGATTGCTCAGCGCCAACTGGGGTCACAACAGCCCCTGGGGCCGTGACCACGTGGGCAAGGCGCCCTTCCACCCAAAGACGCCCGGCGGCGTCGAAGTGGCCCACGTCCCCGGTTCGGTGCCAGCCAACAAGGGCGGCGCTTTCCCGCTGGGTGAGCCATAGCCTGTCATAGGCTTCTTTGACGTGCGGTCCGCTGACCAGAATTTCGCCGGTGACGCCGGCCTCGGTGCCACAATGCCCGCCGTTCGCGGTGCCATCAGCCGCCAGTGGAACAATCGCCAACCGGGCTCCGTGCACGGGCCTGCCCACACACACCCCGTTGCCGGCTCCGTGGACAGTCCCGGCAGCCGCGTCCTGGCCGGCCGCCCGGATTTCCTCAAAGCTGATATCAGTCACAGGCAACGCCTCAGTCATGCCGTACGGCGTATGCAAGGAAGCCTGGGGCATCAACTGTTGCACTTGGGCAAGGAGTGATTCCGGGACCGGTGCACCGGCGGACAGGAGCAGTTCCGCGTTTCCCAGAGCATTCAGCAACAGCCCGTTGAGGTCATCCCCGGTGGCTACGACGTTGCGCAGAGCTGCCGGCGAAGCGAAAACCACCGTGGCGTCTATGGCATTGGCTGCCTCCGCCAGCGTCCGGGCCGTCAGGGTGCGGGGGGCGGTGACATCCATGGCAGGTGTCACCGAAACGGCGCCCAGCGCAGGACCCAACAAGGCAAACGGGGCGAAGCCCGCCACGAGCCGGGCCCCTGGGATGATCCCGAAGGTAGCTGCAACGGTGTTCCGCATCGCAGCCAACTGGCTATGGGTGTACAGGACGCCCTTGGCAGGACCTGTGGAGCCGGAGGTAAAAAGCACTGCCGAAGGTGCGTCCGGGTCCACGATGTCCACGATGTCCACGATGTCCACGTGGTGATGTTCGGCACCGGCCATGGCGGCCAGCGAGGTCTGTACACCGAGTAGTCGACGACGGACCGGGGAGAGATCCCGAACGCTGATCCTTCGTCCGGGCCATCCGAGTACCGAGGCCGCTGCGAGTGCTTTGTCGATGCCAATCAGGAAATCGGCAGTAGCGCCTTTCACCGCGCGGCTCATGCCTTTGATTCCCAGCCCGGCGTCGGCAACAACTACCACCGCACCCAACTTCAGGCAGGCGTACAACGCGATGGTCAGATCGGCTCCAGGGGGAACCATCAGGCTTACACGGCTTCCGCGTCCCACACCGGCCTGCCGCAAGCCCCCCACCACATCCTGGATGCTCCGGTCCAACTGCTGCCAGCTCAGCGAACGGCTCACGCTGCCGTCCGGTGCCATCTCCGCAACAGCGGTTTCTTCCCCGGCCGGTCCGGCCGCCAGTTCCTCCAGCGAATCCCACAGGGGCCGGAAGGCCGCTGCGTCTCCTTGGGCCGCTTCCTCGCTCTGCCTGGCGGTGGCTTCAATGAGATCGGCACCAGCTTCGCCTGACACGGAAATCCCGGCTTCGCCCCGGCCGGCATCTATGCGGCTGCCGTGAACAGCAAGCCAGTCAAAGATCGGCGTGGCGATGTCCCGGTCCTCTCCCACGAGGTGTCCGGCACCTTCAAAGCGGTGCACCTCGGCGTGCGGAAGACGACCAATGAGGTCCTTGAGGTAACGGTCCGAGAATATGGGATCATTGGGCCCCCACAGCATCAGGGCGGGGACCCTCAGCCCGCGCAAACCTTCCGCCACACGGGTCAGCGCCGCAAAGCTGGGATGCCCGGGCTGGGCGGGAATGTCCGCAACAAAGTTCCCTACGCCGGCCCGTCGCCCGGCACCACGGTAGGGAGCCATGAAAGCCTTCCCCACAGCCGCTGAGAGCGGCGGGTTGGCCAGCGAGTGCGTCACGCGCAGGAAGGCGTCCGAGGTTGTGGTGCCCCAACGGTGCACAGCAGGATGCAGGGCGAGCCGCAGAGCCGCTGGGATGGGAGTATCCGCGGGGTGGTGGACGGCGGTGTTGGTCAGCACCACTCCCCTCAGGAGCTGCGGGTGCTCCAAGGCCCAGCCGGCACTTATCACTCCACCCCAGTCATGGCCGACCGTTACAACCGGTCCCTCCAGGCCCAGGGCATCCGTGAGGTCGCCAAGATCATTGATCCGGTCAGCCAAGCGCCTGAATGTGCCGGTGCGCTCGGAGTAACCCATGTCCAACTGGTCCACGGCCACAACGCGCCATGGATGGTCCGGGTTCATTCCGGCGCCTAAGAGTGAACGCCACAGGTAAGACCACGTGGGGTTTCCATGCACGCACAGCAAAGTACCGGCAGGCGTCAGGCCGCGGCGCGTAAGTTCAGCTTCGTTATCCAGCACATGCCAGCGGCGGACCTCGCCAGGGGCATCTACTGTTGACGTGGACCTTACCCGGATTGTCCGGGACCATTCCGGGTCCACGCCGGGCCAGTTGGCGGCTACCAAACGATTTCCACCATTCCTGCGTTCAACCCTGAACCCACACCCATGCACAGCACCCGGTCACCCGTGGTCAATGACTGCGCCTGGGCAGCAAGTGTCATGGGAAGCGATGCCGGTCCAACATTGCCCCAGTGTGGGAAGGTGATGGGAACCTTCTCCGGATCCAGGTCTATGGCGTTGATGATGGCCTGGGTGTAGGCGTTGCTGACCTGGTGGGTGACGTAACGGTCCATGCTGGCCCAATCCCACTCAGGCTGGGCCTCATGCCAGGCGTCCACCACAAGCTGCAGGCCGCCGTCGAGCAGTCCTTTGGTGTCAGTGGACATTCCGTCGATGCCGCCAACGCACAGTTCGTGATGTTCTGTTCCTGCACGCATGACGCCTCCCACCAGCCGGTGTGCGCCCGGATGCTCGTCAACAGGGCCCAGGACGGCTGCGGCAGCCCCGGATCCGAGAGTCAGCGTAGCGAACTCCCGGTTGAAATCCTCCCGCGTGGTTTCAGGACGCTGGAGCCGCGCCAAGGTAGCTTCCTGTGTGCCCTGCGCGTCTTCGCCATTGACGATCACGGCGTATTTGATTTGGCCGGAGTCGATCATATTAGCCGCCAGGATCAGGCCGTTGACGAACCCGAGGCAGGCGTTGGCCAAGTCAAAGTTCATGGCTGAGGACGGCAGGCCGAGTTCGTGGTGGATCTTCACCGCCACCGAGGGTTCGAGGTTGCGCCTGGTGACCGAGGTGTTGATCAACAATCCGATGTCCGAGGCTTCAACCCCTGCCTCAGCCAGGGCTTTTGCACCTGCTTCCACAGCCGCGTCATCAAATGATGTCCCGGCGGCCCACCAGCGGCGGTGCGTGATTCCCGCAACCCGCTCAAGCAATCGCGGTGGAAACTTCAGCCGCTGCAGGGTCGAAGCCAATCTCCGGTCGAAATCCGTGGAGCTCACTATCCTCGGAGCCTCTACGCTGCTCACCGAGAGCAGCGCGGTGTTGCTGTGCCGGAAGGTCGCATTCCCTGCCAAGTTAAGCCCCTGTTCGTCTCTGTCCTGCCTTCATGCGGTGACTGTACCCATAAAGTGCAACCCCAAGACGTTAACTATGCCGGTGCGGACCCGTTCCTGCATATTTGGCGGACGCCCTGCCGACGTGAGAGTGCACACTCATAGCCCGGTGACGCCCTGATGCGGCGTCACAATTGGGTCAGTTGACCACGGGGCGGACGTTGATGCAGATGCAGGAGACCTACCCCTCGCGCGCTTTGCGGGTAGCGGCATCATTGGCTTTTTGCAGGGCTTCCACGAGCTGATTCTTGTCCATCTTTGAGCGGCCCTTGATGTCCATTTCCTTCGCCCGTTGGTAGAGGTGCCCCTTGGAAGCGTTCGCGTTCACTCCCCCGGCCGTGGGCTTGTTGGACTCCACACCCTCCTCGGCGCGCTCATCCGAAGGTCCGCGTTCCTCTTTGGGCTCCCAATGATCGCCCACCTTCTCGTAGCTGTGCTTCAGAGCCGAGAAAGCAGTCCGGGCCGCCCGGCCCGAATCGTCGTCGTAGCTCTCCATTGCCGAGTCGTAGGTCTTGGCAAAAGTGTCCTGGGCTTTCTGGTCCGAGCGCTGCAGTGTGGACGGCAGCTCGTCCTTGCGGGCGTGATCGTTCTTTCCAACCTTTGGCATGGCACTCTCCCGTCGGGGCGTGGGTCTCGCCGCTTCTTCGAAGGTCCGGGAAAGGGACAACAAAGAAGACTTCTTGCCGCCCCAGTCTGTCGCGGGATGCCGGATTTGATCAAGATCCTCCCCCACGAATTGTACGGCCAAGTTTGCTCCGCCTGCCGCTGGCCGAGTACAGCTAGAGTGCGGCCCTGAATTTCTTCAAGTGCAGGCCGCGGCATGGAATGGCTGCCGAGACGAGGTCCTGGCTGTGCGGGTGCTGCGGATCTACAAAGAATTTCTCGGTGTCGGTGAGCTCCACAAGGCATCCCTGGTAGAGAACAGCAACCCGCTGGCACATGTGCCTCACCACATCCATGTCGTGCGTGATGATCACCAAAGTCAGTGCGCGGTCCCGATGCAGGCGTTGCAGGAGGTCAAGGATGGTCCGCTGGGTCAGAGCGTCCAAAGCGGAGGTGGCCTCATCACAAATAAGAACTTCGGGCTCCAACAGCAGCGCCCGGGCAATAGTGACGCGCTGCAACTGCCCACCGGAGCATTGACTTGGGCGCCGGTCAAGAAGGGCGGGATCGAGCTCCACTTCCTCCATGGCTGCTCTGAGCCTGCTGGACCGTTCATCTGCCGCGAGCCCTTTGTGGGTTCGGAGCGGGGCCTCAAGGCTTGCCCGGAGCGTCATGCGGGGATCAAAGGAGTCATGCGGCTCCTGGAAGACCAACTGCACAGCGGTTGGTGCTGCATCGGCTGCCACAAGTGTCCTGCTGATGCTGCCGCTGCTGATGCCTTCCAGTCCAACAATGGCCCGGGCGAGCGTGCTCTTCCCTGACCCCGATTGGCCGAGGATACCCAGGATCTCACCTTGCTTCACGTTCAAGGACACGGAATCCAGGGCAGGCCGCCCACTGCGTTTCCCGGTCCCGAACCGTTTGACTACCTCTGTGAGCTTCAAGGCGGTGCGTTGGTGGTTGGGGGCGGCCGGGATACCCGTGGGCGCCAAATTGGACGCTTCCAAAAGTCGTCGGGTGTAATCGGTCTTCGGGCTGCCCAGGACCGACTCCGTGCTGCCGGATTCAACGATTTTTCCCGCATCCATCACCAGCACCCTGTCCGCGAAGGCAGCCACGGAGGCCAGGTTGTGGGTGATGTAGAGGATCCCCAGCCCACGCTGGATCCGTTGCCGGTCCAGCAGTTCCAGGATTTGTTGCTCCAGCACCTTGTCCAGCGCAGACGTCGGTTCATCAGCCAAAAGGATCTCCGGCTGGCCGGCCAAGGCCATTGCCGTCATGGCCCTTTGGGCCATGCCGCCTGAGAGTTGATGCGGGAAGGAGCGTGCGCCTCTTTGCGGGTCCTCAAAGCCCACCTCGGCCAGTAATTGGAGAACCTTCGCCTGCGCCGCGTGGCCACGCATGCCTGCGTGCAGTTTGAGGGGTTCCCTGAGATGCGCCCCAATGCTCTTGTTGGGGTTGAACATCTTCTTGGGCTGCTGGAACAACATTCCCAGCCGGCCGCCCCGGACGCGGTTCAGCTCTGTTTCCGAAGCCCCGGCAACGTCCAGGGATCCGAGGCGGATAGAGCCGGACTCAAAGCTCAAAGGGTGAGGCAACAGCTGGAGGACGGACCGTGCGGTCATGGTTTTCCCCGAACCGGAACCTCCAACGAGGGCCACGAATTCGCCTGGTTTTACGGTCAGGCTAACGCTGGACAGGATGGGGCGTCCCGTATCACTGTTGCGGACCGTCAGATCCTCAATCACCAGCTCAGGCATGCTGGCCCTCCACAACCAGGACATCCACGGGATCCGAGGCCCGCCGGGATGCACGTTGACCAATGAGCGTCACGCACAAGGCAACCAGGAAGACGGCCAGCCCTGGGGCGATGATTCCCCACGGCGCCCGCTCTGCGTACGGTTGCGCCGCGGCCAACATGGAACCCCAGTCCGATTGCGGCGGTTGGACGCCCAGTCCAAGGTAGGACAAGGCGCCTACGCTGATCAGAAGCTGGCCGAAGCGCAGCGTCGCCTGCCCCAGCATGGGTGCGGCCAAGTGCGGGAGGATGTGGCGGAAAACAATGAACTGCGGCGAACAGCCCACCACCCGAGCCGCCTCAACAAATCCGCGCGCTGAAATGTCATAAGCAAGTGTCCGGGCAAGCCGGGCAAACGGCGTCCAACCGGTCACGGTCAATGCCACCAACAGCGAGGTGAAGCCGGTACCCATGGCAGCGACAATGAACAACGCCACCACCATCTCCGGCAAGGCCAGCAGGACGTCGTTGGTGCGCGTGAACAGTTCATCAAGCCAGCCTTTGCGGCGGGCACTTAGGACGCCTACCGCCACGCCGATGATGCCGGTGAGCACTGTGGCCAGTGCCGCTACCACCAAGGAGAAGCGGCCGCCGTCCAGCAAGCGGCTTAGTGTGTCCCGCCCGAGGTGGTCCGTTCCCAACCAATGTTCGGCGCTGGGCGGCGCAAGGCGGGCGGCGAGGTGCTGCGCGTCCGGAGGGAATGGAGCCAGCCATGGCGCGGCTGCCACGGCAATGACAATGAGGACGAGAATCACGACGGCGGCGGCGTCGATCGCTGAACGGTTACGCAAGGGCGCCACTCACTTTCGGGCTCAGGAGCCGATGCAGGAAATCGGCAAGCGTAGTTATTGCTACAGCCAGCGCCACAACCACCACCACACCGCCTTGAGCCAAGGGAATATCGCTGTTGACCACGGCATCGAACAAAAGCCTGCCCATCCCCGGAATCGCGAAGATCACCTCGACAATCACCGAACCCCCCAGAAGACCTGCGAACCACACGGCAAACAGTGTGGACAAGGGAACCAGGCCGTTTGGCACCACATGCCGCATGACCGTTTGAACATGGCTCAATCCACGGGCACGCGCTGCGGAAATGTGCTCGGCATCGAGGGCATCGATCATCCCCGCCCGCACCGCCGAAGTGAAGAAACTGATGGGCCGCAACGCCAAGGTGGCCGCCGGAAGAACAACCGAGGACGCCGTGTTCCATCCTGCCGAGGGCAACAAGGACAGCTTGAGGGCAAACAGCAATACCAGCAGCGGCGCCAACCAGTATTCAGGCATGGCGATGAAGGACTGGGTGATTGTTGTGATCAGTTTGTCCGTTTTACTTCCCTGTTTCAGCGCCGCCACAATCCCCAGGGGCAGCGAGACCACCACTGCAGTGCCCAAGGCCACCATCACCAGGCTCATGGTAATTCCCAGGGCCGGCATCACCTGGTCAACCACGGGAGTCCTGCTGATATGGGACAGCCCCATATCCCCGCTGAAGAAGTCACCCAGCCATCTCAGGTATTGCACGGGAAGGGGATCGTTCAGCCCAAGGCTCTCAGCCAAGGCTTTGACCGTGGCGTCGTCTACCACATCACCTGCCACACGGGAGCGGATGATCTTCCGGACGGGATCGCCCGGAGTGACATAGGGAATCAGGAAGACTGCGAAAGACGACAGCAGGACGGCGACCACGAGGGTCGCCGTCCGCTTGAGAAGGAACGTGATCATGCCGGTTTGTCTGTAGGCTCGCAGTTTTTCGTTGCTAGGAGCCGGACTTGGCAGTTTGCGCGGTCAGGACGTAGCGGGACAGCGGATCCTGGACGTAGGAAAGAACGTTGCTGCGAACGGCATCGGTAGCTTGTTCGTTGACCAGCCAGAGGTTCACTGCCTGGTCGTTGAGCAACTGGCCTGCTTTGGCATACAGCTTGTAGCGGTCCTCAGTCTTGGAGGTGCCTGCTGCTTCGGCAATGATGGCGTCGTACTCTTCATTGCAGAAATGGCTGAGGTTGTAGGAGCCCTTGCAGGTGTAGTCGGCCGTCAGGAAGCCGATGGGATCTGCGATGTCTATCAGCCGGTTGCGCTGGCTCAGGATCATGTCGTAGTTCCCGGCCAGAACATCCGGTTCCGCAGAGGCGTATTCCTTGGCCTGGATGGCCACAGGAACACCAATGTTCTTCAGGTTGTCCTGGATGACGGTGGCGACGTCAGCGAATTCGGCGCGTTCAACAATGGCAATGATTTCCAAAGGCTTCGCAGGCGTGTAACCGGCGTCAGCGAGGAGCTTCTTCGCTTCCTCAACGTTCTGCTTGGGCGAACTTGCATCCGCGGCCGCCCACGGTTCCGACGGCGCAAAGGGGCCGGCTGCCGGAAGCGCAGCGCCCTCGTACACGCTTGCTGCCAAGGCCTCAAGGTCCAGTGCCGAGCGCAGGGCCTTGCGGAAATCGACGTTGTTGAAAGGCGCCCGGCCATTGTTCATGTACAGCGTGGCCGTGCGGGGCGAGTCCGCCTTCACCACCGAAACTTCCGGAGCGTTC
The DNA here is from genome assembly GCF_041549525.1 of Paenarthrobacter aurescens. Lineage (NCBI taxonomy): Bacteria > Bacillati > Actinomycetota > Actinomycetes > Micrococcales > Micrococcaceae > Paenarthrobacter > Paenarthrobacter aurescens. The sequence continues at coordinate 1,977,946 of NZ_CP157456.1, read as the reverse complement.
GCCAAGGTGGACAAGGCAGAGGCCGGGATGGAAAGGGAAATATCAGCCTCCCCCGTCTGTACCTGGGCAGCGCGTGTAGCACCGTTGGTGATGAAGCGGACTTCCGCCCCCGCCAGCTTCACATCACCACCCCAGTAATTCTCGTTGCGGTCCAAGGTCAGGGACTGCTTCGCTTTTTCTGATACCGGAGTGAAGGGCCCGGTACAGTGACCGAAGGGATCAACGGTGGCACCCCCGTAAGCGGCAGGGGCAAGAATTCCAGTGTTCACACTGGCAAGCCGGAACGGGACCAACGGATTCTCCACAGGCGTGGTCACACGAACAGTCCTGGCATCGGTAGCTTTGACAGCGGTGACAACGCTCGGGCTGAACGCCCTTGCAGGCACTTTGGCCTGCAGGACGTGATTCAGGGAGGCAGCCACAGCATCAGCCGTGAGATCGGTGCCGTCCTGGAACTTCACGCCTTCGCGGATGGTGAAGTCCCATTCAAGCGGCGAGGCCTGCTTCCACTCCGTGGCGAGGAAGGGAACTACCTTTCCTTGGGCGGAATCGTACTTGGTGAGGGTCTCCAGGCAGCCGGACAATGACAAAATGTACGCTGCGTCAGACTCCGGGGCCCAGTTGGCCACAGGTGCGCGGAAATTATCCACCACGATCCGCTGGTTGGTATCAGCGGTCTTTTCAGTGGAAGCAGGCTGGCCGCCGTTAAGGCCACAACCGGAAAGACTGAGGAGGGCTGCCAGCCCGAGGATGGCCGTGGATCGGCTGTGAGTGCGCAAAGGGAACCGCCTGCTCATGATGCCCGAACGGGTGGGCATGGGGAAAGTGAAGACTATTAGGTTAGCCTTACCTCCCCGTTGAAGGGAAATTGATATACCAACCCTCCGTAACAATGCGGGCAGTTTCAGGGCGTCGACGTCGACGCTCCTCCGGGCAGCAATCAATGCGCACCGTTCTTGGTAATCTTTGAGGGCTTCAGCGCCCCCAGATAAGGATCATGATGGCCAGCCCCGCCGCACGGCAGCAAAAGATCAGCCCGTCGGCACCAGCGACCCTTCGCTCGATCATCAGCAGGGGACGTCCCGGGAGGACCGAACCAGCCCCGCAGCTCCTCCTGGCGAGCCAGCTGATTTTCAACATAGGTTTTTACGCAGTGGTGCCCTTCCTTGCCGTGGCCATGCGAAACGACTTCGGCATGGGCGCTTTGGCGATCGGCGTTGTCCTGGGCGCCCGCACTTTCGCCCAACAGGGCATGTTTCTGTTCGGTGGAGCCCTCGCGGACCGATGGGGTGCCCGCCGGTCCATGATCACCGGATGCATCGTTCGCATTACCGGGTTCCTGCTCCTGGTGTGGGCCGCTGACTTCCCCCTCTTTCTGATCGGGGCAATCGTCACCGGGATCGGCGGAGCGCTCTTCTCCCCTGCGCTGCAGAGCCTCGTTGGCGCCGCCGCCGAACGCGGCTCTGCCAAAGAATCCGCATCATCAGCCGGCGGTGGCACCAATGATGCCTCCACTAAGAGCGACAAAGTGCACAACAGCCGGTCATCCCTCTTCGCGTTGCTTGTGATCTGCGGTGAGGTGGGCGTCGTCGTCGGACCGCTGCTTGGTTCGTTTCTCCTCAATACAGGGTTTGATACGGCACTGCTGACCGGAGCCGGCGTCTTCGCCATCATGGCTGTGGTCTTTTGGCTTTTCCTGCCGAAAAATCGCCCCGATCCCAAAGCCTCTGCCGTTCTGCACAGCGCGGTTGCCGAACCAAGTACTGTTCCGTCGGCGGGTCTTTGGTCCTGCCTTAGGGACAGGAAATTCCTCGGATTCGCCGCCTTCTACAGCGTCAACCTCCTGGCCACCCACCAGCTTTACTTCGGGCTTCCCGTGGAACTTGAACGGAGCGGAGCCGGAGTCACCTCACTTGCGCTGGTCTTTACTTACGCATCGATTCTGACCATTACCTTGCAATGGCCCATAGCCGGCCTGATGCGCAGGGCCGGGCCCAGGATCGCCCTCCCCTTGGGCTTCGCGCTCCAGGCCCTTGGCTTCGCTTCATTAGGAGTCCTGGCCACATTGCCCCCGGCGGGCTGGCTACCGATCCTCCCAGCACTTGTGCTTGTCACAGGTACTGCTCTGGGCAACATGTGCGTACAACCGGTAACCATGGGCCTGGTCCTTGAGTTCGCATCCGGTCGACCCACCGGCGCTTACTACGGTTTGCTGGCCAGCGCCGGAGGGCTCGCCGTGGTCCTGGGGAACACGGCGCTGGCGCCCCTTTACGAACTCGCCTACGCACCTTCGGCAACGGCCTTTGCCCCCTGGATCTTCCTGTCCGCCCTTGGGGCAATGACGGCCACGTTCATCCGCCGTTTCCTTCCGCATTCATCAGCCCAGGCAGCGCGCCCGGCGGGACAGCCGGACTAGCTGAGCCGCCTTGTCTTAGAGGTAGTCGCTTCCGCGTTCGCGGGCAATTTCCAGGAGGGTTGAATGGAAGGCCACCTCTGCGGGCGCATACACCTTGTCCTGGCGCTGGGCAAGAAGAACGCGGCGCAGTGGCGCGTCAGTGCCCAGGCTCAGAACCCTCACATCCGGATGCTGCAGGGCAACTGCGGTCTTGGGGACCATCGCCACGCCCATGCCGACGCTCACCATGGCCTGGGCTTCCTGGTAGTCGTTGGCCAGAAAACCGATGTTCGGCTCAAAGCCGGCGTCGTGGGCTGAACGCTGAAGTACCTCCACCACCGGGTGGGCCTCAGCGCGGACTATCCAGGATTCCTTTCGGAGCTCTTTCACAGTCACCTCATCGCGCTCGGCCAGGGGATGGCCCCTGGCCACCAAAATTACTGTGCTCTCCTGGAACACTTCGGTGATTCGGATGGCTTCGTCATTGAACCGGCTCCAAGGGTAGTCCCACAGCAAACAAAGGCCGGTGACTCCGGATTCCAGGTCCGCAACGAGTTCGTCGAAGCGGGCGCTGCGCACGGAGAGGCCAATGGCCGGGTACCGCTTCTTGAAAGAGCGGATCACCAGAGGCAGGAATGAACCGGCAAGGGTGGGGAAAGTACCTACGGTCAGTGAGCCACGGTTCAATCCGGCGATCTGGCCGAGATCTGATCTGGCTGCGCGCATCTGTCCGACGATCTTGCGGGCGTGGCCGGCCAGCACCTGGCCCGCCTCCGTGGGGACCACTCCCCGGGACCTCCGGTTAAGCAGCGGCTGGCCAACTTCCTGCTCCAACTTACGCAGTTGCTGCGAGACGGCCGAAGGCGAATACATCATGATCTCTGCCGCCGCCGTAATGGATCCCTGCTCAACTACCTCCACCAAGAGGGCAAGCCTGCGGATATCGAATAAATCCACGTTCTCATCGTTAAGCATTACTTTACCCTTCTGCTTCTTTAGTTCATTCTATGCACTCATGCATAAACAGGCGCCCCACTGGTTGACCCAAACAGCGCAGCTCTCGATTTAGGGACCCTCCTCTCACCGTTGGCACAATGAATGAAGTATTCCTACAGCCCCCCTTATTTATCCAAGATTGTCTTCATTTGTGATCCCGATCATCCTCGTAACAGGCAATAAATGTGCAGGACGCCACGAGAGGCAGGCAGGGAACACCATGAAGATCGAAGCCGAATGGATGCGTGGAGGCACCAGCAAGTGCTGGGTTTTTGAAACAGAACACCTGGACCAGGCGAACGCCAGCCTTGATGACCTCCTGCCCCGACTCTTCGGAAGTCCGGATTCACGGCAGATCGATGGAGTAGGCGGGGCTACGTCCACCACCAGCAAGGCAATGATTCTCAGCCGGCCGGCGGACCAGGAAGTGGATGTTGACTTCACTTTCGCCCAAGTGGGCATCGAAGAAGCTTCTGTTGACTGGGGCAGCAACTGCGGGAACTGCTCGGCGGTAGTTGGTCTCTACGCCATCGAAAAGGGGTGGGTGGTGCCCGACGGAGACTCCACGAGGATCGTCACCCGAAATACCAACACAGGCCAGGTCATTATTCAGCGGGTTTCAACTCCTGCCGGCGCACTGCCGATTGTCCCGGACGCGCAAATGCCCGGCGTCGTTTTTCCCGGTTACCGGGTGGGCCTCGGCTTTGAAAATCCCGCGGGCAAAACCACCGGAAAGATGCTTCCCACCGGCTCTGAGATTGACACAATCCATGCCGGCGGAACCCGCTGGACGGTATCCATGGTGGACGCCGGGGCACCTGTGGTTATGGTCCGTGCCGAGGAACTTGGACTGGACACGGCCCGTTACGAGGCCTGGAAGGCCGGCGTCGAACTGCAACTGGACACCTTGGAGCAAATTCGCCGCCAGGCAGCGGTACTGATGGGCATGGCGGCCACTCCTGCCGAGGCAGCGCGGGCTGTTCCCAAACTTGCCATCGTCGGCTCTCCTGAAGGGCCCGAGGACGTTGGTGACGTCAACGTCATGATGCTCTCCATGGGCAAACCTCACCCTGCCCTGGCCATCACCGGAAGCATCGCCCTGACGCTCGCGGCCCGCACACCGGGCACAGTGCTGAACGCCATCACCGGCACTACAGAGGAATCAGTTCTCAAGCTCAGGACGCCTGCCGGCGTCCTGGAAACCTGGAGCGAGGAACAAGACGGGTCACTGCTGGTGGGCGTTGACCGGACAGCCCGCACCATTGCCACCAGCATCATTTACCTCCCGGAGACTCTCGGCAACGTCGTCGAAGCCTCGCTAGCAACAGCCACTCAATGAGGAGAAACCACCATGGCCAAGACAATTTCCACACCAGCTCCCGAGGCTGAGAGCGACATCCGGGAAGAACGTTCCCAGCGTCCCGCCAACCGCCGCCGTATCCTGCTGATAACGGTTGCCGCTTCTGTCATCCTGGGTCTGGCTGCCATCCTGTTCGGGGGTGCCATCTTCAACCCGGCGGCCACCCCTGAATCGGAGCCGACCATGACAGCCACCCAGATCATTCCCCTGGTAATCCTGGTGGTGATGTTCGTCGTGGCCACCAAATGGCCGTTGAACATCGGTGTTATGGGTCTCGTAGCTTCCTTCGGCGTGGGCTACTTCATGCTCGGTATGACCGACAAGGAAATCCTGGCCGACTTCCCCGCCAACATCGTGATCACCATCATCGGCGTTACGTATTTCTTCAGCATGGCCCAGAGGAACGGGACCATTGAGATCATCGTCCAAAACTGCGTTCGGCTTGTTCGCGGTAAAACGCTGCTCCTGCCGTGGGTGTTTTTCCTTCTGGCCGCATCACTTACCGCCCTGGGCACCTTCTCCCCCGCCGCTGTGGCGCTGCTGGCACCGGCCGCAATCGGGTTGGCCTACGAGTCACGCATCCACCCCGTTCTCATGGGCGCATTCATTATCAACGGTGCCCATGCCGGAGGCTTCTCCCCGCTTTCCGTAGCCGGCGTTCTGGTGCACGACATCGCCGTCAAGAACGGTTTTCCGATCTCCCAAGGCGCACTCTTCGGAGCGAGCTTCGCCCTGAACCTCATCCTCTCAATCCTCACCGTGGTGCTGTTTGCACTGTTGGGCAAACTTCGCGACGGCGCCGCCGGGCAGCACGCCGACCTCGAGGCACGCGCCACCCGGCCACGCGGCCAGCAGATCCTCACGTTGGGACTCATCGTGGCCATGCTCGTCTGCGCCCTGGGCTTCCACATGCCAATCGGCTTTGTTGCCCTCTCAGCCGGACTCCTTCTGGCGCTGGTCAACATCAAGGAGCACCAGACCTTCATCGGCGGCGTTTCCTGGTCCACTGTGCTGCTCGTCGCCGGAATGATCACCTACGTTTCCCTCCTGCAACACGTGGGTGTGATCGATACCCTCGCCGAACAAGCCCTTGCACTCGGAGCGCCGCTCCTTATTGCTTTGGTGCTCTGTTATGTCATTGGCGTCGGTTCGGCCTTCGCCTCATCCACCGCGCTTCTGACCGCGTTCATTCCCCTGGCCGGTCCTTTGCTGGCAACCAGCTCGCTGAGTGCCTCGGGAACCGTGGCAGCACTGGCGATCGCCGCGACTGTTGTGGACGTATCCCCCTTCTCCACCGACGGCGCCCTGGTGGTAGCCAATGCCCGCGAGGACGACCGGCAGCGCGTCTACAAGGAACTGATGATGTACGCCGGCGGAGTTGTTCTGGTGGCACCGGCCTTGGCCTGGGCCTTGCTTGTACCCACAGGCATTATGTAGCCCGGAGCCAATTCAAACGCCGAAGATCAGGTTCGGTACGCGTTGGGGTCCGTTCCAGCACACCATCGCAACAGGCAGCCCGAGCTACGGGCGCTGGAACGTGACCCAACGCACCAAGGGCAGGACCACTTATCAGTGGTCCTGCCCTTGGTTTTCACAAGTAAGCGTCAGTGCGTTCCGAGGGTGATGGCGATTTCATTGGGCACGACGTCCAGCTGTGATGAGGCAGTGACCTTGCCGGTGGTCAGATCCACCGAATGCACGGTGCTTGTTGACGGTTCGGTGACATAGGCGATGTTTCCGTTGGCTACGATCGCCGGGTGGGCGTCCTGCCAGTCGGCTGGGCCTTCCCAGGCCTTGATGACGGGGAATTCGTTGATGATTTTGCCGTCTTTGGGATCCAGCACATGGATTGAGCCGTCCGTGGAGAGGATGTAGGCCAGGTCGCCGGGGCCCCGGACCACATCCCGGAAGGTGTACTGAACGGTTTCGGGAAGCTTGACCACGTTGAAGGTGTGTTTTTCGGTGTCGATCAACGCCACCGAGTTCAGGAGGTAGCCTTCAGCGTCCGGATCAGTCTTGTAGTCGCCCACAACAATGGGGCTGGTGCCGGAGACGAAAGCGTTGCCCATCCGGCCGTACTTGTCAGGTGCCGTGAATTTCTCGAACTTGCCGTGGTGGTAGAGGAGGGCACCGTCCTCGCAACCGAAGATCACGGCCTCGTCCATGGCAGTTCCCTCGCCGTGGATGCCGGGGCATTCTTTGCTCTCTGCCACTGTGTCCCAGTGGTCGCCGTGGGATTCGAGCGCCTGTGCTCCGCTGCGTGAGGTCTTGTCCCCGAGGGTGGTCAGGAGCTTGCCGTCTTCGAGCACAATGGACACGCCGTGGTGGGCTGAATCGGCCTTGTACGTTTGTGCTTCGGGCAAAGTATCCCCTGCCTTGGCGAGGTCCCCGGTCTTGAGGATGGTGGTGGTTCCCGTACCGTCATCGAACAGGACCGTGTTTCCGGCGTGCCTTACTACGTGGCCTGCCGCCGTTGCATCCACCCTAAGATCTGTGAGCTTCGGTTCAACGGTGTCCAGCAACTGGAAGCCTGCCTTGGTGGTGACGAAGACGTGGCGGCCATCCCCTGCGGCGTTCAGCCTGGTGAAGTCCTCCGAGTCGAATTTGCTGACCACCTGCAATGTCTTACTGTCCAGGACACTGATGCCTCCCGGGTAAGAGATTGCGACACGCCCGTGGGCCTGGGCGGAGTCCGCGGCGGATGTGCCGGGGCTTTCAGATGTGCCGGCGGCGGGGGCGTTGCCGGGGGTGCTGTTGGCGCAGGCGGAAGCCAGGAGGGTCATTCCGGCAATCACTGCAATGCCACCCAGGCGGGTGCTTCTTTGGCGGAGCATGTAAGGGTTCCTCATTCTGTTGTGTTGTTTGGAGTGCGGTTGAAGGTTTTTAGGGTGCGAGCCCGGTGACAATCCGCTCAGTGTTTGCCCGCATCATGTCCAGATAGGTGGGTGCGCCGCCGTCGGGTCCTGTCAACGATTCCGTGAAGAGCTGTGCTACCTCAACGTTGACGCCGGCTTCACTGGCCAGCACTTGCACCAGCCGGTCCGGTTGGGACGAGTCCGCAAAGATGGTGCGGACTCCGGCGCCACGGATGGACTCGCTGAGTTGGCGCAGGTCAGCTGCACTGGGTGCCGCCAACGTGGTTCCGCCGGGGATGATCGCACCAACCACCTGGAAATCGAAGCGTTTGGCGAGGTAGCCAAAAACGTGGTGGTTTGTGACCAAAGCGCGGCGTTCTTTGGGGATGCCGGCAAAGGCTCCGGTCATTTCGGAGTCCAGTTGATGGAGTTTGTCCCGGTAGGCTGCGGCACTGGAAGCAAGCCGTTTGGGGTCTATGCCTTCAATATCGCGCCCGGCGGCTTCCACTGCGTCAACGACGTCAATCATCGCGGCGGGATCTGTCCAGAAATGCGGATCGGGCGCCCCTTCGGCGTCCCCGGAGCTGTAAGGCACGACGGCGATCACCTCGCCTGCCGCAAGCACTGGCGCCCCGGCTTTCCCGGCCCGGTCCAGGTGTTGCTGCAGCCCTTCCTCCAGGCCGAGTCCGTTGGAAACCACCAGGTCTGCACTTCCCATGAGGGCAGCTTGCTGTGCGGATATCTCGAAGGAGTGCGGGTCAGCATTGGGCTGCATCAGGGTAGTAACGTCAACTTGGTCGCCGAGGACTTCCTTGGTGACGTCTCCCAGGATGTTGGTGGTGACCACTACCTGCGGTTTCTCCGGCGTCCCAGGCTGGGAGCACCCGGACATTCCCAGCCCCAGCGCCAAGAGGACGGCGAGTATGCCCGTGCGCCTCATCGGCCCGTCTCCGCAACATGAACCGGCTTGGTGGGCAGTTCAAGGGTTCGTGCAACCCGGGCATCATCAGCGTAGTCAATCTCGTAGACCACACCTTCGGCCGGCGCGTTGATGTAGGCACGCTGGGAGTCCACGGTGAGCTGGATTTTACCGGCGTAGGCCGGGTCGGCCAGTGATGCGGTAACCAGCGGTGCTGTACTGGAGATCAGTTTTTTGGTTGATCCGTCATAAACCTGCACCGTGCCGTCGGTGCCGATGACCACCACGTGGTGATTGACGTCGTCGGCGGTGGCCGCAGTTATGACAGGTGTGGTGGTGGGCAACCATTCCCAGGTGCGCTGGCGGGTGTTCAGAAGCCAGACACCGGAATCGGGACCCAGGCCGGCAACAACAGGCCTGCCTTTGCGTCCGTTGAACGAAGTGGCCGGGGCGGCGGCTCCCGTTGGGTAGGGAACCCGTTCGAAGACCGGCGTTGTCCCGTCCATGGTTGCAATCACCGCTCCGTCCGAGCAACCGATGACCAACCCCACCCTGGTGGTGATGGTTCCTGCGGCCGATGGGCATTCGGTGGTGGCCAGCTCGTTACCCTTGGCATCAACGGCGCGCAAGCCGGCGGCGGTTGACGTGTCATTGGGTTCGGTGACCACCGCCCCCTCGCCCAGCGGGGCAATGAGGCCGGCGTGTGGCTTGGTCCGGATCCGAAGGGTTTCGGAAATGGTCCCGCCGGAGAGCGCCGCATTATCAAGAAGTACAGCCTCCCCGGACGCGGGGAAGAACATCCCTGTTCTTCCCGCCGTGGACAACATGCCCGTGGCAATGGCGGCGGCGCCGCCACCGTCAACCCTGCCAACGTTCCGGGGATCGGCCCGGTAATAGTGGAAATGGTCCACGTGATCCCACGTCCATGCACCACTGTCCAGGATCTCCACTCCGGTGCTGTCCGCTGCAAAGACATAACGCCCGTCCGTGCTGACGTGAACCGGCGGTTCTACTTTGCCCAACCGGGACTGTGTCCCGTTGAGAAGATCCACCATGGAGGTTTGCCCTTCAGCATCAATTCCCACCAGGTGCAGCTGCGGTTCGGCCACCTCAGCCCCTCCGGTGATCGCCCCGTGACCGTCGCCGGTGGACGCCGGTTCGCTCGGCCCAGGTTGTGGCGCCCCGGAATCTGAAGCATGCGGGACGGACGGACTGCCGCACCCCGAAAGGAAGAGAAGGACCAATGCGGTCAGGGCCGCCGGGGCTGTCCGGCTTCTGGCCGGTTCTGTGCGGTGATTCATGATGACTTTCCAGTGAGGGATACAAGGACGGGCGCGGGCTCCCGACCGGAAACAGTGGTGGCCAGCCTGCTGCGACGCATCATCAGGCGCGCTAAAGCTCCGGATAACGCCGCAAGGGTAATGGCGGCCATGGCGATGGACGCACCGGCGGCCGTCCCGGCATACCAGGAGAACAGCAAGCCCAGGGCAACGGCCATAATGCCCACGGCTGCGGCGGCCATCATGCGGGCCGGGATATTGCGGGTCCATGGTCCGGCAGCGACTGCCGGGGCAAGCAGGAGCCCCACCACCAGGAGCGAGCCCACCGCCTGATAGGAGGAGACCACTGCAAGGGTTACCAACCCAACCATCGCCAACTGGGCAATGTGTGGACGCAGTCCCAAGGTATGGGCAATACGCGTATCGAAGGCCGCGGCAACAAAGCTTCTGTGCAGAACGGCGGTAATGGTCACAGTGGCAATAGCCGCCAGCGACAGGCCCAGCAGGTCACTTTCGTCCATGGCGAGGATGTCACCGAACAGCATGGCTGTTGCGTCAGTTGCGAAAGAGCGCGAGTGGGAGACGATGATGACCCCGAGCGACAACATTGAGACAAAAAGAAGGCCGATGCTGGTGTCATATGACAACCGGCCGCGCCGTTGAAGCAGGCTGATTGCGGCGCTCATGACGACGGCGCTCGCCGCTCCGCCGGCTATCGCAGGAGCTCCGGCGACTGTGGCCAGCGCTACTCCGGGCAGCATTCCGTGGCCTATGGCTTCGCCAAGAAAGGCCATGCCCCGAATGACAACCCAGGTTCCTACAACACCGCAGATGATCGCGACGAAAGCTCCCCCAATGAGGGCCCGGAGGACGAAGTCTGCGGTAAACGGTTCAGTTAGCCAATGCACTCAGCCACTGTAAAGCATATTGAGATTCATTATCAAAAAGGGTTAGAGTCGAGTGTGAACTCTTCTCATTCAGCCCTGCGCGCCCGCAACCTTCACTTCAGCTTCGGGGACCGCCCTGCCCTTATGGGGCTGGACCTGGATCTCGAATGGGGAAAAGTCACCGCAATTGCCGGTCCTAACGGAGCAGGCAAATCCACACTTATCGAGATTCTTGCCGGGGTGCGCAAAGCTGACCGTGGGGTGGTGGAGCGCAACGACGATGTAGCTCTGGTTGTCCAACGCCTCAGTTCTCCGGACTCTCTGCCCCTTACCGTCCGCGACGTTGTAACCATGGGCACGTGGGGTGGCGCCCGGGCGGGCAAAAGATCGGCAACGGAGCGCAAAGCGGGCGTTTCTGAGGCCCTGGCCCGGGTTCAGCTCACAGAACTGGCCTCTTCACCGTTCAATGCGCTCTCCGGCGGCCAACGGCAGCGTGCACTGCTTGCTCAGGGAATAGCCCGCCGTGCCCGGATTTTCCTGCTCGATGAACCAGCGGCGGGCCTGGACGCCGAAAGCCGTCAGCGCACACGGGCCATGCTCGCAGCAGAAGCAGCGCGCGGTGCTGCAGTGGCCTGCGTCAGCCACGACGACGAGGCAATTGACGCCGCTGATGTTGTTGTGAGACTGGAGGGCGGCCGGCGCGTCAGCTAGCCGCCCTCCAGTGGCCTCTGTTTACGCCGATGCGAGCATCGCATTCAGTTCATCCAGACTTGGCGGGTTTGCTCCGGGGCGCTGCACCGTGATGGCTGCAGCTGCGGCTGCAGCACGCCCTGTTTGAGCCAGGATTTCAGGGGCGAACCCTTCTGCGTGGCGGTTGAGCAATCCATGTATCAGCCCGGACATGTAGGAGTCTCCGGCGCCGATGGTGTCTGAAACCTTGGCCCTCGAGGCAGGAATGATGACCTCAAAGCCGGGTGTGCTGAGGTAGGAACCTTCCGCACCTTTGGTGATGACGCTCAGGCGGGTACCGAGCCTCAGAATATGAGCTGCTGTCCCGGCGGTGCTCCTCCCCGGGTAAAGCCACTGCGCATCCTCCTCGCTGAGTTTGACGACGTCGGTCAAGCCCACCAGTTCCTCGAAGGTGGCCAGCGCTTGACTGTGGCTGCCAAGGAGCGCAGGGCGAATGTTGGGATCATATGTGATCACGCATTGCCGATGGGCTTGTTCCAGCAGGGATTTCACCACACCGGCGCCCGGTTCGAGGAAAGTGGCTATGGACCCTGTGTGCAATATTTTCGGGAAGTGCGCTGGGGTCTGAGGCGCCAGCTCCCAGGAGATGTCGAAGTCATAGTGGGCGGAACCATCGGCAGCAACAGTTGCTGTGGCCGATGCCGTCCTGGCGAGTGAATGTGATCCCGGCAGAATCACTACTCCGGCACCAACGAGATGCTCTTCCATGCGCCTCCCCCACGCGTCCGGGGCGATGGCTGTCAGGAGGCACGTATTGACCCCAAGGCGGGCAAGCCCGTAGGCCACGTTGGCTGGCGAACCGCCCGGGTGTTCAGCCCTGAGCGTCCCGGTGGTCACGACGTCCATGAGCGCTTCACCCACCACCATCACATCAAAACCGTGATGCGCTTGGTCTGACGTTGTTTTGAGGTAATCCATCAGTTGTATCTCCGTCTTCGGGGTGGCTAGGGGGTGACCTTGAGCTCGCGGATGGTCAGGTCCTTGAACGTGGCCGATCCTTCATGGGCGTAGAGGCGGATGCCGTCGTCGCCTTCAAGGGGGAAAACCCTGTGCGAGTGCACCACACGCCCATCGCCCACGAACACCTCCACGCTGGTGCGATCCACAAGGATGCGTAGTGTGAGTCGGCCAGTGGAGGGGTCCACCGGGGTTTGGGTTTCGCCGCCAGTGGGGTTGATGGTTGGGCGGCGGTTGACGTAGGTAAACGGGCCACGCAGGAAAGCGCCCGCCGCCACATGCCTGCCGCCACCCGGCGCGCGGCATACCTCCAGCCCCAGATTGGCCGGCGGCGCGTCCGGGTTCCACACCAGCTCGCAGCTCAGATCGTAGGCGTTCGAGCGGATCGTCAGGTCATGAGTGCCAACAACCGCCACATCACCGAGCCGGTGTGTCCGCTTCACGTGGTCCCCCAATGCCGCGGTGGGGGCTGAGGCGAGGTAATAGGAGCCCTTTCCACGCTTGAGCCGGACATCGCGGACGATCATGTCATCGCCGTTGTAGCCGTCAGTGGCAAGAGTTGGAGTGTTGTGGGGGTAATCCCAGAAATTGGCCCACCCGATCGCGCGTCGAAGAGTTGGGTCTTCCGCACCCGAGTCATGGTGGTGCGGATAGGTCACTGCGCCATAAAAGTCGAAGCCGCAATCGAGCCATTCCGGCTCGGGGTGGTCGGGGGTAAACGTGCTGCCGTCAAAGGCTCCAGTCCAATACGCATACGTGGCAGGCAATCCGCGCCCTTTGCCGTTGGCGCTGGTCCCGAGGACCCAGTGGGAAGTGCCGTCGTCTGCAGTCATCCTGAAGAGGTCCGGGCACTCCAGCAGCCCCAGGTCGCTGCGAAGAAACTCGCCAACCCGCGCCCAGGACCGCAAGTCCGGGGAGGTGTAGAAACCCAGTTTTTGCCCCTCTGCATTGGCCATGAACCACCGGCCACGGTCTGCGTCCCAGATCACCTTGGGATCGCGGAAATCATGGACCCCCGGATTGGGCAGCACCGGTGCCTGGCCTCCAGGCTTAAAAGAGCGGCCCCTGTCCGTGGAGTACCAGAGGTACTGGGCTTGACGGCCTTCCGGCGCTTGGGTCACGAGGGCAATGACCGCACCTGCCCCATATCCCGCAGTATTGCCCTCATCAACCACCATGCAACCTGACCAGCAGTCGCCGTTGCCGTTGCTGAACTTCGGTATCGCCACACCGCGGTCCCGGAACGCGACGTGATCGGTAGTGGTGGCCCGGCGCCAGGACGTGCCACCACCGCCGTTGATGTAGTCGGCGTTGTACAAGTAGTAATAGTGGTACTCCCCGTCCAGGTAGATAGGCCGCTGGGGATCGTTTTTCCAGTTGTCTGCCACGCTGAAGTGATAGGCCGGGCGCATCCGGGATGTTCCTTTCGAAGCTGGTACGCCCGCCGCCATGGCGGGCACAGCGGGGGTTGACAGCGCCAAGGATCCGCCCAGGGCTAAGGCACTGGCGCCGGTGAGAAGTCCGCGGCGTGAGACTGATGGGGAATTCTTCATGGGTTTCATTTCCGTTCAGGCAGGAGGCTACGGGTCTCTTCAAAGACCCCAGCCATGGTCCAGGCATCGAAGGAGAGCAGCCGCACCGAACCTTCGGTGGCTGCCAGGCTCACGCCTTCGCCGCCCAGCGTCGGGTAGATACGGGCGGTAAGCGGCTTGCCATTGGCGAAAATTTCGACGGCGGACCGGTCCACCAACACGCGCAGGCGAACACGACCGTCCGTCATGGGAAGGGGGCCGGACTTGTCCTCCACATCAACGGCAGAGTCGAGGCTGCTGCGGGTGCGATCAAGTCGAAGGCTACCGGTAGGGGTTCCGTCAGCATCCCGGCTCAGCACGATCACCGTTTGCTCAGCGCCATCGGCCGACGCCAGCACGCCCAAACGAATCTCTGCCCCGGGAGCCAGTTGCACGTCCAGCTCAAGGTCCAGCTGGTTGCCGGACACAGCTGTGGTGGCGGGCGTTCCGGCGCCCACCAGCACTTGAGCGGGCACGCTAATGTGGTTCCTGCGCAGCTTCCCGATTTCCGGAACCGGTGCAAACTCCAAAGTTCCGTCCTTGGCCACGGTGGTGAGGCGCGGCAGGCTCATGACTCCGGACCAGCCTGATTCCACCGCGGCTGCCTCGCTGCGTCCCTCTTGCATCCAGCCGAACATGATCCGGCGGCCGGAGTCGTCCTGGAAGGATTGCGGCGCGTAGAAGAAGCGGCCCCCGTAGTCCAGCCGGTGCAGTGCCTCGGGTTCGAACGTATCCCCGGAGTAGCGGCCGGTCCAGTACAGCGGGTGGCGGGTTTCGCCGTCGTCCCACGCGGAGAAGACCAGCACATCCGGCGAGTCCGCAGCCGCTGCCGAACCCAGTGATCCTTCTCCTGCCCGGAACAGGTCAACGCATTCCCACATGGTGCCGGTCCAGTCCGTGTCCGAAGGATCGCCTTGGGAAGCATCGCCGATGACCAACGGTCCCACGTAGTCCCAGGACCGTAAATCGTTGGACTCGTAGAGAAACGCTGTCCCGCCCCGGTGCCGAATCCCTGAACCAACCAGCTGCCGCCATGTACTGCCCTCCCTCCACACGCAGTGATCGCGGTAGGCGGTGATGTCCACCCCGGCCGGCGGAGCCTTGATCACTGGATTCCGGGGATCCTTGGTCCATTCCAGCAAATCCGGGGACCCTACGGCCACGCAGGGCAGCTCCTGATCCTCAAACCGTCCCGAGTACACCAAGGTGGGCGTGCCGCCGTCGTTCACCAACACCCCGGACCAGCAGCCCTCGGCATCCGGTCCGGCGGAAGGTTCCAACGCCACTGGCTGGTCAATCCACGTGACCAGGTCCTTGCTGGTGGCATGACCCCACTGGATGCGGTGGTGGAAGGCGCCTTCAGGGTTGTATTGGTAGAACAGGTGGTAGGTGCCTTTCCACTGGCTGACCCCATTGGGATCGTTGAGCCAACCGGCCGGCGAGACGAAGTGGAATCGCGGGCGGAGGGGGTCTGCTTCTGCGCGGGAGAGCAGTTCTTCCCGTGGAATGGTGGCGAGAGGGTGGGTGGTTTCAGTCATGCGGAAGCCTCTTCTTGAGCGTTCGACGCCGGGTGGCTGGGTGGGAGTGGCTCGCTGGCCAAGGCATGGCCGCCGGCAGCAGCCCAGGGCCGGTAGAGGTGGCAGCGTACCCAGTGATGGTTGTCGGGGTCACCCACCTGGTGACGCACAGGTTTCTCTGACGAACACACTTGGTTCGGATCGCCGTGGAACGCACAGTGTTGTGAGGCCATCACGGCTTTCCGCAGTTCTGCCCTGCGGACCGGATCATACGAACCTGCCCGGGCCGGGTCCGGGACGGCCGAAACCAGCAGTTGCGCGTAAGGGTGCGCAGGGTTGGCCAGAAGGTCCAACGATTCGCCTTCCTCAACCAATTCGCCGGCGAACATGACCGCGGTCCGGTCCGCCAAGTAGCGGGCGGACGCGAGGTCGTGGGTGATGTACAGCATGGAGATGCCCTGCTCGTCGCGGAGCTTGCGCATCAGGTTCAATACGCCGATCCGGACAGAAACGTCCAGCATGGACGTGGGCTCGTCAGCCAGGATGACCTGCGGTTCTACAGCGAGGGCCCTGGCGATCGCGACGCGTTGGCGCTGGCCTCCGGAGAGCTCGTGCGGATACGAGTTCAGCATGTCGGCCTGCAGGCCCACCGTGGTCATGAGTTCTTCGAGCCGGCTCTGGGTCTCCCGCTCACTTCTGCCACTCTTGCCGTGAATTGCCAGTGAGCGCCGGAGGAAGTGATCCATCCTGTGGGCAGGATTCAAGGATCCAAAGGGGTCCTGGAACACCATCTGCAACTGTGATCTGAACGCGCGTGAGGCTTGGAACCGGTCGCGTTTCAGGACGTCGACGCCGTCAATGAGGATCTCCCCCGAGCTCGGCTTTTCGAGGCGCGCCACACAGCGGGCCAGGGTGCTCTTGCCGGAACCGGACTCCCCCACGAGCGCCACGATTTCGCCTTTGCCGATGGTCAGATCGATCCCGTGCAGGGCGCGGACAGAATCGCGGGAGAACAGGCCGCCAAGAGGGAAGGTCTTTCCCAGGCCGCGGATCTCCAAGGCGGGGGTGCCAGTGTGGGACACGGCCGATGGGGTGATCAGTGAGTGGCTCATCGTGCGGCTCCTTCCAGATTGGCGGATTCAGTTACCGGAGCGTCGGCACCGAAAGGTGCCACAAAGTGGCCGGGTGCAGCCTCGGTGAGGTCCGGGATGTTGCGGAACTTCACGCCGTCGGGCAGTCCGGTCAGCGGAAGACGGGGGCCGGTGAGCGGCGGGAACGCGCCCATCAGCGCCTGGGTGTAGGGGTGGCGGGGGGTGGCGTAGACATCCTGGGCCTTGGCGGTCTCCACGATGCGCCCGCCGTACATTACGGCCATGCGGTGCGAGAGTTCCACCATGAGGGACATGTCGTGCGTGATGAACAGGACGGAGAATCCAAGCTCGCGTTGGAGTTCCTTGATTTGCGCCATGATCTCCTGCTGCACCACCACGTCCAGGGCGGTGGTGGGCTCGTCCAGGATCAACAATGAAGGCTTGAGCGCCACTGCCATGGCAATGACAGCGCGTTGACGCATGCCGCCGGAGAGCTGGTGCGGATAGGACTTAAGCCGGGCAGCGTCAATTCTTACCAGTTCCAGCAGATCACCGGCACGCCGCATTGATTCCTTACGGGAGTAACCGGCGTGAGTGGTGAAGATGTCCACGATCTGTTCGCCGATGGTCAGCACGGGATTGAGCGAGTTCATGGCCGACTGGAACACCATGGCCACGTCCTGCCAGCGGAAGCGCCGCAGCTCCTCCGGGCTCATGGCAAGGACGTCCTTTCCACCGAAGGAAATACTGCCGCCGGCAATCTTCGCGGGATCCTTCAGGAGCCTCATGATCGAATTGGCAATGGTGGACTTCCCGCAGCCGGACTCCCCCGCAAGGCCGAACACCTCGCCGGTGCCAATGCTGAAGGAAACGCGATCGACGGCGGTGGTGGAGCGGGTGTCGCCAATGTACTTAACCGTGAGGTTCTTGATGTCCAGGACGGGTTCGTGGGAGCCAAAGGAAACTTGGGAGATGGTCATTTGGCGGCACTCGTTTCGGCTTTCGTGGGTGTTGTTTTGGGCGTCTTGATCTTTCGCAGCCGCGGATTGGTGACTTCGTCCACGGCGTAGTTGATCAGGGCCAGGGCGAACGCGACCAGCGCGATGCATAGGCCTGAGGGAACAAAGACCCACCAGCTGCCGGTGAGCAGGGCGCCTTCGTTGCCGGCCCAGAAGAGGTTGTTGCCCCAGGAGACCGTGCTGACATCGCCCAGTCCGAGGAACTCCAGGCCCGCTTGCGCGCCGATGCCGTAAATCACGCAGGCAAGCAGTGTGCCCATGACGATCGAGGCCATGTTGGGCAGGATTTCGCGGAACATGATCCGGCCGGCCCGTTCGCCGGACACCACGGCCGCAGCCACGAAGTCCTTGGAACGGATGGATAGCGCCTGTGAACGCAGGACCCGCGCCGAGCCGGCCCATCCGGTCACCACCAGGACCAGGATCACCGTGCCCAGGCCGGGCGGAAGGAAAGCGGCCAGGATGACCAGCAGTGGCAGGCCGGGCAGGAGCAGGAAGACATTGGTGACCAAGGAGAGTGCTTCGTCAATGAATTTGCCGAAGTACGCCGAAGCCAGGCCTACCAGGATGCCGATGAACGTCGATGCGATGCCCACGCTCAGGCCCACGAACAGAGAGCTTCGTGAACCGTGGACCGTCAACGCCAGGACGTCCTGTCCTTTGGCGGTGGTACCCAGCCAGTGCTCGGCCGATGGTTCCAGGGAAGCCATGGCGGTGATCCTTGACGGATCGCCCGGAAACAGGAGCGGCGCCAACAAGGCCAGTGCAATGAAGATGATCATCACGGCCATGCCCGTCAGCGCTTTCTTGTTGCTGATAAGGCCGTGGATGAAGCTGCGGTTGGGCTTGCGGACAGCTGTGGGCTGGGTTGGCTGCTTGAGAAGTGCGGTTGTCATGGTCAGTCCTCTAGTTGCTGCGCACGCGCGGGTCGAGGCGGACGTACAGGATGTCCACCAGGAAGTTGGCAAGCAGAACAGCGGCGGTGATGGTCAGGAACAGGCCCTGCATGAGCGGATAGTCGAGGCCTTGGACGGCATTGAGGAGCTGGTAGCCGACGCCGGGATAGGCGAACACCACCTCCGTGAGCAAGGCACCGCCCACCACGAACCCCAGTCCCATGCCGAAGCTCGTCACCGACGGGAGCATGGCATTACGGGCTGCGTAGCGGAGCATGATGCGGCCCGGACGGAGGCCCTTGGCTTCGGCCATGGTGATGTAGTCCTCGGAATTGGTGGCGATCATGGTGTTTCGCATCCCGAGCATCCAGCCGCCTATGGAGACCAGCACGATCGTCAGCGCCGGCAGCACAAGGTGGGCACCGACGTCGCCGATGAACTCCCAGGTGAACGCCGGCTCCAAACCGTCCGTGAACGCATGCCGGATGGGGAACCAACCCAGCACCACGCCGAACAGGTACAGCGCACCCATGGCGAGCCAGAAATAGGGAAACGAGCCAATGAACACCAGTACCGGTGGGAGCGCGGAGTCTATCGCTCCGCCGCGCCGCCAAGCGGCCAGGATACCCAGGAGGTTGCCCACGACGGCGGCAACCACCAGTGCGGTTCCGCCCAGCAGGAGTGTCCACCCGATTTGGGACGAGATGACCTCGGTAACAGGGGTGGGGAAACGGGAGATGGAGACACCCATCTGCCCGGTGAAGACGTTGTGCATGTAGTCGATGTATTGCTCCCATATGGGCCGGTCATCAACACCCAGCAACTTGCGCAGGGCCTCGATCTGTTCAGGTTGCATACGGTCCTGGGAGCGGGCGAACATGCGGGACACGGGGTCTCCCGGCATGAAGCGCGGGAGCAGGAAATTCAGGGTGATGGATGCCCAGAAGGCGATCAGGTAGAAACCCAGGCGGCGCAGGATGAAGCGCACGGTTTCCCTCCATTCGGGAATTGCGGAGATGTGGGGGCACGCCCGGCGGCAACGGCCGGTTTAGCAGCGGAGAGCCGCCGGGCGTGCAGTGGGGACTACGCGCGCGGTTCCAGCGTGGTCAGGACCAGCACCGTTGTAGGTGAACGCACGGAGAGCGTGGCGTACGGGTTCTCCGCGGTGGGCCAGCCGGTGAAGCGGGTGTCATTGAAAGCACCCCATTCAGGGCCGGAGAACAGCGGAACTACGGGTGCGGCGTCGTTGTATTCTTCCTGGAGCTTGTTGGCCAAGTCCTTTTGCTTTGACTCGTCACCTTCGGCGGCGAAATCGGCCAGCAGGGCGTCGGCTTTCGCGTCACCGAAGCGGTGGTAGTTATCAAAGGTCTTGGTGCCCACCGGCTTCACAGTGGAGGTGCCCATGGTGGTGTTGAAGTACTTGTAAGGGCTGGGATCGTTGGCGCTCCAGACGATCCCGGAGTCGAAGTCGCCGGTCTCGTAGCCGGCAACCACTGCAGCCCAGTCCGGGGACTCCACCTTGGCAGTGACACCCACCTCGGCCAGGTTCTGCGAGATCACGTTGGCCACGGACAGCCAATCGGAAGAAGTAGCGCCTACGGAAATCTTGAACTCGAAGGGCGTCCCGTCCTTGAGAGTGCGTTTCCCGTCTGCTCCCTTGGGATAGCCCGCCTTGTCCAGAAGCTCGTTGGCCTTCTGTACGTCGTGGTTGGTCCACGTGCAGTTGTCCTTGACGTTTGCGTTCTTCCAGGTCTCATAATTGCCGGAGAGTCCAGTGCAGTCCGCCGGCTTGGCGTAGCCGCTCATCCCAATTTTGGTGACCTGATCGCGGTCAACGGCCATGCTCAGTGCTTTGCGGACGTCAACATCGTTGAACGGGGCTTTGGTGGTGTTCAGCTGCCAGTTGATCATGGCACCGGTGGGAGGGAACCAGTACTGACGGTGCTCCTTGTCTTTGGATACGAACGTCTTTTCAATGTTGGGAATGTACTGCGGAGCCCAGTCCACATCCCCGTTCGCGGCGGCGAGGTTGGCGCCGTCGTTTCCTGCGAAGGCGAGCATCTTGATGCCGGCGATCTTCTGCTTCTCCGGCTGCCAGTAGTTGGGGTTCTTTTTCAGCACGAAGGATTGGGCCTGGAAAGTATCCACTTCGGTGTACGGTCCTGTACCCACCGGATTGGCGTTCGCATCCTTTTCCGGGTCCGGCAAAGCAGCCCAGATGTGCTTGGGCAGGATGATGAGTTGGCCGATGTCGTAGAGGGCAGGCGACCACGGCTTGTTGAAGTTGAACGTGACGTTGTTACCTTCGGCAGTGACGGTGTCCAGGTATTCGAAGCCGCCCTTGATCTTCTTCTGAAGCTCAAAAGTGTAGGCAACATCCTCAGCAACCAGGGGCTGCCCGTCAGACCACTTCACGCCGTCACGAAGGGTGAAGGTGACCGACTTGCCGTCCTCTGCCGCCTTCCACTCGGTGGCCAGCCACGGCACAGTGTCTCCCTTTGCCGGGTTGAAGATCAGGAGGGACTCGTAGATGGACTGCTGGACCATGGGGTTCACCGTGGGGGCGAACGGGTTGAAGTTCTGCACGAACGTGCCCATGTCCTCACGCGGAATGGTGAGGAACGCGCTGGCGTTCGCTCCGGCGTCGGAAGCGTTTGTCTTGGAGACATTGGCCGTGCAGCCGGTGAGCAGCATCGCGCCCACTACAAGGCTTGCCGCCGTCATCCGGGCAGCCCGGAAGTATCGGGGTTGTGTCATGATGGTTATCTCTTTCCTGTCTTCATCGTCCAAGGTGAAGGGGTGGGTAAGGGTTTGCTCTTCGACGTTGATTTCGCGGTCAGACCGAAGAGCGTTCTAGCAGCGGACAGTCGACCAATTGCTGGTCGGCAAGGATCGGCTGTCCTGCTGTAAGAGCGGCGAGCGTTTGGACGCCCAAGGCGCCCATTTTTTCGAAGGGCAACGCAACCGTGGTCAATTTCGGCCGCAGGTAAGCCGCAATAAGTTCCTGGTTGTCGAAGCCGATCACGGCGATGTCGCCGGGGATGGTCAGGCCCCGTTCCTTGATGGCGTCATAGGCGCCCATCGCCATGCGGTCATTGAGGCAGAACAGTGCTGTTGGCCTGTCACTTTCCGGGTAGCGATCCAGGATGTGGCACGCGGCTTCGTAGCCCCCGTCAGCCGTTGCGTATCCTGACACCACCAGTTCAGGGTCAAGCTCCAGTCCGGCGTTGGCGAGTGCTTCGCGTGCACCCTCCAAACGTCCCACTGCAGCCGGAATATCCGGGTCAAGGTTGATGATGCCAATCCGGGTGTGACCGGCTTGGAGCAATCGTTCCACCGCCACGCGTCCACCCCCGCGCTCGTCGGGGACAATCGAGGGCAGCTTCCCGTCCGCGTCGAAGCAATTGATCAGGACGGTGGGTACTTCATTGGCGCTTTCCGGAACATGCACGCCCCGGTGAAAGGTGGCTGCGTACAAAAGTCCTTCCACTCGTTGTTCCAACAGCTTTTCAGTGGCGGCATCTTCCAGGCCCTGGTTGGGTCCTACGGCATCGGCCTGGTCGGAGGGCGCGATGAGCAGGAACCGGCGGTCAAGCCAGGCTTGATCCTGGGCTCCTTTGATGATGTCGACGGCGAAGGGTGCCGTGACGATCTCAGTGACTATCCCGTACCAATCACTACGCCGGGATGCCAGCGCACGTGCGCCGGCATTGGGACGATAGCCCAGTTCCTGCACAGCGTGATTGATCCGGGTACGGGTTTCCTCGGAAATGCTGGCATTTTCGCGGTTGCTCAGCACAAACGAGACTGCAGTCCGGGAGACGCCGGCGTGGTTGGCGACGTCCTTCATGGTGACTCCCCGTTGCCGCACAGGTGCGGCCTCGTCACGGTTGGTTTTCGCCATTGAATGCTCCGGAGCTCTTGATTGATGCGATGGTATTGCCAGTGCTTCATTGTCTGGCTGCTCCTCAGGAAACGCTGTTGGTAACGCGCGTTACCCGATGGGCATGTGACTTAGGTTACCCGCGTTACTTCTTTCCTGTCAACAGCGTATTAGAGGGCCGGAATTTCGTGGGGCGTAGGGTGGATGGTGGACGAAAGGAGCACTTCATGAAGAAAATCCTCATGGTACTGACCAGCGTTTCCGAACTGGGCACCACAGGCGAGAAGACCGGCTACAACGTCGCCGAAGCCGCACATCCCTGGAAGGTCTTCAAAGATTCCGGCCACTTCGTCGATTTTGCCTCCATCAAGGGCGGCCAACCTCCGGCCGACGAGGTTGACGCCGATGATCCCATCCAGGTTGCCTTCACCAAGGATGAAACCACACGCGCCGGACTCTACAACACTGCCCGGGTGGACGTCGTGGATCCCGAACAGTACGACGCCGTCTACCTCGTTGGAGGGCACGGCACTATGTGGGACTTCCCGGACAGCGAAGGACTCCAGCGCCTGGTAGCCAGCGTTTACGACGCCGGCGGCCTGGTGGGTGCAGTTTGCCACGGTCCCGCCGGACTGCTGAATGTGGAACTGAAAAACGGTTTCCGCCTCGTTCAAGGACGGGACGTTGCGGCGTTCACCAACGATGAGGAAGTGGCCGCCGGTAAGGACAAGGTCATCCCGTTCTTCCTGGCAGACCGCTTGGAAGAACAGGGCGCCCGTCACGTTTCCGCAGGTGTCTTCGAAGAGAAGGTGGCGGTGGACGAGCGCCTGGTGACCGGCCAGAATCCAGCCTCAGCGGCAGGGGTCGCCAAGGAAATGGAGAAGCTCTTCGCCGAGGTCATCCACCAGGAAAAGGCCGAAGAGCAGCATGAGGCAGCGGCGCTGCGTGCTGAGAAGGACGCGGAGAAGACTGCCAAGAAGGAAGCGGCTGACACCGAACACTAGTCTGCCGGGACTTATCCGAACGGTCCCCATCCATGGGGGCCGTTCGGCGTCGCGCTGCCGTTCAGGACGGCAACATATAATCCGATCATGCCAATAACGCGTTTGTCCTCAAGTTGCCATCCATTGCTGTCCGTCCAAAAGCAGGACGGGGTGGCTCTATGAGCGGCGGTCTGGTAGCGCTTTTGGACGACGTTGCAGCCCTTGCCCGTATTGCGGCTGCATCCGTGGACGACATCGCCGCAGGAGCGGCCAAGGCAGGGGCGAAAGCCGCCGGTGTGGTCATTGACGACGCCGCTGTCACTCCACAGTATGTTTCCGGGGCCGACCCGTCCCGTGAACTGCCCATGATCAAACGGATCTTCTGGGGCTCACTGCGAAACAAACTGGTCATCATCCTCCCGGCACTGCTGCTGATCAGCGCCTTCATTCCGGGAGTCATCCCGTTCATCCTCATGTTGGGTGGCAGCTACCTTTGCTACGAGGGCGCCGAAAAGGTGTGGCACAAACTGCGCGGCCACACCGAGCACCAGAAAGCGCCGGCTGTCCAACGCGGGCCCGAGGCCGAGGCCAAAGTCACCAAGGGCGCCATCACCACAGACTTCATCCTGTCCTGCGAAATCATGGTGATCGCCATGAACGAGGTGGCCGCTGAGTCTCTGTGGGTCAGGGCGTTCATTCTGGTGGTGGTGGCAGTCATCATCACTGTCCTCGTCTACGGCGCCGTGGGGCTCATCGTCAAAATGGATGACATCGGCCTGCACCTGACCACCAAGGACTCTGCCGGCTCCCAGCGGTTCGGCCGCCTTTTGGTCAAAGGCATGCCCGCTGTCCTGGCTGCCATCACCCTGATCGGCACCATCGCCATGTTGTGGGTTGGTGGTCACATCATGCTCCAGGGGGCTTACGACCTCGGATGGCACGGCCCTTATGACCTTGTCCATGTACTTGAGTCACCCTTCGCCGGGATTGCCGTTGTGGGCGGCTTCCTGGCCTGGCTGGTGAACACGCTGTGCTCGGCCGTCCTGGGAGCCATCTGGGGCCTGGTCATCATGCTCATCCTGCACCCGCTGCTGAAGGTGCTGCCTTTTGGCAAGAAGAATGAGGACCACGACGAAGGCGACGTCCGCGCCGCCGTCGCCGGCCATAAGCCTGAGAAGCACGACGACAAACCAGCCTCCTAGCGCGTTGCGGCGTCCGGTACCTCGTATCACCGGACGCCGCATCCGCCTCAGGCGTTGCTGCTCTTCATGGTGCAGTGAACCGGTCAGGCCTCCAGAGTCACCGTAGTTGCGCCGGGGCGCCGGCCGGCCTGACGTTCCAATAGCTCGTTCCGCAAGGCAGGCTCAAGGGCGGCATCCAGAACTGTCAGGGCCAGGACCGCTGCACCGTCGAGCACTGCCTGATCAGCTTCGGGACTGATAGCGTCGGCGGTAAAGTCCGGGTGATGGGGAACAGCGGTGCTGTTGCGGACCACCACCATGCCGTGAACGGACGGAATGACTTGGGAGACGTTGCCCATGTCAGAGGATCCGCCACCAAAAACCGGTGTGGTGTCCACAGGCCTGCCGATAGCTTCCATGTTCCGATCCCAGAAGCTTCCCAGTCCCTCGTGGGTCATGATGGGAGCGTACGGGTGCTCAGTCTGCCGATGCGTCCACGTACAGCCCGTGGCGATCGCTGCGCCTTCGAAGCAGGCAAGCACCCGTCCCTTGAGGTTCCGCCATACTTCAACGTCGCCGGCCCGGACTTCTACCTGGACGGTGGAGTCGCCGGCAATGACATTGGTGGCTCCCCCGCCATGGGAGATGAAGGCGTTGGTGTTGGCATTCTCTGGCAGGTGCTGCCGGAGAACGGCCATGTTCATCAGCGCCAGGCTTGCTGCCGCTCCGGCGTTAATCGCCTTGTCCGGCGCGCCGGCAGCATGCGCTTCGCTTCCTTTGAACTGGACTTCAAATCGTTCAACTGCAGCCATGGTGAAGGCTGAGGCGCTTCGTTCCACCCCAGTCATCCCGTGCACCATGAGCGAGAACGCCGCATCTTCCCACGCACCTGCCTGCAGCAGTGACACCTTTCCGCCGCCGTGCTCTTCAGCCGGGGTGCCGAGAAGTTTGATACGAAGTCCTGCGGCGTCGGCAACGGGCTTGAGCGCCAGCGCAGCTCCCACTCCGGCGGCAGCGATCATGTTGTGGCCACAGGCATGACCCACCTCGGGAAGGGCGTCGTACTCTGCACAGATCACTACCGTCAGTTCCCCGGTACCGTAAATTGCTTCGATCGCCGTCGGGACGCCATAGGCGCTCTCCGTGACGTCGAAACCACCTGCACGCAGGACGTCGGCCACGGCCGCAGCCGATTTATGCTCTTCCCAGGAGATCTCCGCCAGTGCGTGGACTTTGTGGCTCAGTTCCAGAATGGAAGGCCCGACGGCGGTAACGGACTCCTGCACAGCCTCGCGCAGGGCAGCCTTGGAGGTGATGTCGATGGAAACGGTCATTGGATACTCCTTTGTGGGTGGGGATGTCAGTTGACGGGTTCGAGGGCGTCGGCATCGGCCGATGCAGCAACGGATGGTGGGGTTGGCTTGGCAGGCCGAATGAAGAGCACAACCACAGCGAACAGAATGGAAAGGCCTGCGCAGATCCACCAGACAGCGTGGAATGACAGCTCGGTGGCGGCTCCTGGTCCGGCCGTTGTGGGCGTGGCCAGTGCAGCCATCAGCAGCGCGAAAAGTGCTCCTGCTACGCCGCCGGCAGCAGTGCGTGCAGTGTTATAGAGACCGGAGGCGATTCCCACAGAATCTGCGGCCGCCCGTTGGACCACCAGCATTGGCAACGTGCCGCTGACCAGGCCGGCACCCACGCCTACGATTACCAGCCATACAGCGAAAGTCACCAGGCTTCCCGGTGCCAGAATCATGAAGACGTAGGCCACAGCGCTCAGGACGCCGCCTAGAGCCACGCTCCGCGGACCGCCCAGTGCCCGGGCAACCCGGTCACTGAGGGAAGCCCCAAGAAATGCTGCCAATGCCATGATGCTGAGCATGGTTCCTGCGGCCGAGGCTGCAGCCCCAAAGCCGAAGCCCACCGTGGCGGGGTCGGAACGAAGGTAGACCGAGATAGGCGCTTGCGCGCCGAACATTTGGGCGCCATAAAGGAAAGCGACGATGATGGGCAGCCCCAGGCCACCTCGGAGCAGCATGTTCAGGTTTACC
This sequence comes from Paenarthrobacter aurescens, assembly GCF_041549525.1. NCBI lineage: Bacteria > Bacillati > Actinomycetota > Actinomycetes > Micrococcales > Micrococcaceae > Paenarthrobacter > Paenarthrobacter aurescens. Next base: position 1,951,355 of record NZ_CP157456.1, on the reverse strand, counting down.
AAGGGGTGCTCAATCCGGCGGGCCGACATCACCCAGGCAACGAGGAGTGCAACTCCCGCCAACATGGCGATCGCAGTGCCCATGGGCGGCCATGCTGAGAGGTTGGAGGCGCCGCCCAGCAGGGCGGCCAAACCGCCGCCGAGCAGCAGCGCGCCTAGGTAATCCACCCTGCCCTTGCTGCGTAGCGGCGATTCTTTGACAAAAATCGCGATCCCGGGAAGGCACAGCGCCATGAAAATCGCGGGCAACAGCAGGGTGATGGACAGGCTGTCCACCACGTCCAGCACGATTCCGGAGAGCAGGCCACCTATGGTTGCCCCAAGTGTCAGCGCCGCGACGAGCCTGCCGATGCTTCTCCCTGAGCGTGCCGAGTCACGCTGGTGAACGATGGCGAATTCAAGGGGAAGGAAAACAGCCAGCGGTGCCTGAATTGCCCTGCCCAAGAGGAACAACTCGTAGTTGGGGGCGAAGGCGACCAGGACGGACGCCGCGGCCACGATTGCTGTGGCGATCATCAGGATCCGCTTGTGACCGTGGATATCGCCAAGCTTGGACAGGAGGGGAACAACCAAGACCGTCGACAGGAGATAGGAGGCGCTGATCCAGTTGAGGGACGCAGCTGAGACTCCGTAGTGTTCGCCGATGGACGAGAACAGAGGATTGAGCCAGCCCTGAAGGATGCCGCTGCCAAGCTCCATGACCACCAGGAAGCCGACGGCACCTGCCGCCGTGGTGGATTTCTGCGCAGTTGTACGCATGAACGCTCCGATGTGATGAGAAGTGAACGGGATCACAACATCATGAGAGCTCCATGTTTCCGGTTGATGAAATTGCAGTTTTCCGTGGATATGATTCATTCCGTGTCGAAAAATGTGCTTGATCCTCTTGAGGAACGCATCATCCATGCCCTTCAGATAGAGGGGCGGGCCTCGTGGAGCGAGCTGGCACCCGTGATCGGCGTGGATGCCGTCACCCTGGCCCGACGATTTGAGTCCCTGAAGGAACGTGGGCTTGCCTGGACCACCGGAATCTTCCCGGGCGGAGCGTCTGCCCTGATCGATATCACGTGCCACCCCCAGCAGATCAGCGATGTTGCCCGGCACCTCGCACGGATCCCGGAGGTGCTGACCCTGGACCACACCTCGGGCGGACGCGATCTGTTGGCCACCATGCATGCAGATAACCCCCTTTCCATTTGGAATATCGTCACCAACAGCATCGGAATCCTGGACGGCGTCAGGAACACCCAAACCCACCTAGTCACCGAAATCATCATGGAAGCTTCCGACTGGAGGATGCGAGCCCTGAGTCCCCAAGATGCCGCGAAAGTCCCACGGCCCCGCCCACCTCGCGCCAGGGCACCGCGGGCAGTGCACCCTGACGTCGAAGCGGCGCTTCGCCACTGCCTGACGGAAGACGGGCGGCGTACAGTCAGCCGGATCGCTGCCGAGCACGGCCTCAGCGAGCAGCGCGTCGCCGACGGGCTGGCCCGCATGCGCGCAGATGGCATGCTCCGGATCCGAACGGACGTGGCCCGGACCGTTACCGGTTGGCCCGTCTACGCTTGGTACTTCATGCGAACCGCGGCAAAGCACATACAACAGATGCCCGGACTGATGGCCCGGATTCCCGAGGCCCGTACAGCGCTGGCCGTTGCAAGCCAATACAACCTCGTAGTGGCAGTGTGGCTTCGGGAAATGTCGGATGTGATGCGTTTCGAAGCCGCTTTGGAGGCAGCAGTGCCCAGCGCCAGAATTGTTGATCGGAGCGTGGTGTTCAGGATGAGCAAGCACTTGGGCAGGCTCATTGACGAACAAGGCGCCGCGACCATGGGGTTTGTCCACCCGTAGTCGGCAACTAGCTGCTCCGGGCATCTAAGCTTAAGTGGTCCTAAACCCTGGAGGCCCCTTGCTGGATATCCGAAGACTTCAAATCCTCAAAACTCTCGCCCTCGAGGGAACAATGACCGCCGCTGCCACCAAGCTTCACATGACAACATCGGCAGTAAGCCAACAGCTGGCAGTGCTCGAAAGAGAGGCCGGCCTGGCCCTGCTGGTCCGTGCAGGGAGGAACGTTCGCCTGACCGATGCCGGTCTCATGCTGGTGGAACACTATGCCAGGATCGCCACTGAGGTTGAAGCTGCTGAGGCCAACCTGAAGAAGCTTCAAACAGACGTCCGCGGGCGGCTGACAATCAGTGCCTTCCCCAGCTTCTGCAGCACGGTGCTCCCCTCGGCGCTCAGGACCTTACAGGGCGATTATCCGCGGTTGGAATTGATGGTCTCGGACCTGGAACCCTTCGAAAGTGTGGCCCAGCTGAGAGCCGGGCACATTGATGTGGCGGTGGTGGATGACCTGCACGATGTCCAGGATGAAGGGCTGGTAAAGACCATCCTGGGCAGGGACGAGATCATCCTATGCCTCCCGGGAGACCGGCACGGGTCCGCGGACGCCACGCTCTCAGACTTCGCTGACGAACGCTGGATCCTGGACCAGGAAGGCAGCGTCTTTGAGCAGTTCGTTCGCCAAACCTGTCGGGATGCCGGGTTTGAGCCCAATGTCGTAGCCAATTGCCGCAACCTCATGGCCATGCTCGGATTGGTTCGCGGCGGCCTGGGCGTGGCGCTGATGAGTGAACTGAACCTCGGACGCGAAACGGAGGACCTGGTGGTACGCCGCGTTGATCCGGGCTACGGGCGCAACATCATCGTTCTCCACCGGGCCGCCAGCCGCGAATCGCCGGCCATTACTGCCGTCGTCGATGAACTACGCAGGGCAACCGACGCCCGCCCTAAAGCCTGACTCCCCTGGGCATTGACTCTGAGTCTCGATGCATTGTTAAGTCCTGCTTGAGTTTCTGTTCACAACTTTTCGATGGACGCCGCCACGATTCACCTCCAAGCTGGGTAAAGATCCCAACTGAAACCCCTGGAGGTAACCCATGGCCTTGAGCGCCCTTGACCTGTTTTCGATTGGCATCGGTCCCTCGTCCTCTCACACAGTAGGGCCCATGCGCGCAGCCCGTTCCTTCATTCAGGCCCTTGAAAAAGAGCAAATGATCGACGCCGTTGATCGCCTTCACGCTGAACTTTTCGGATCTCTGGGGGCTACTGGACGTGGGCACGGCTCGGACAAAGCAATCATCCTCGGATTCATGGGCGAAGACCCGGAATCCGTGGAGACCCTCACGGCGGACCGAGCTGTAGACCAAGCCACGGAGGCCAAAAAGATCATGCTCGCGGGGCGCCGGATGATCTCCTTCAACAGAGCCAATGACGTGGTGCTGCACTTGCGGCAATCCCTTCCGGCGCACCCCAACGGCATGCGGTTCCAGGCCTTCGACGGTCAGGGGAACGTTTTGGCGGAACGCGTCTACTACTCGGTGGGAGGCGGCTTTGTTGTGGACGAAGACGCTGTGGGCAAGGTGGAACCCGACACCGTAGAACTCCCCTACCCCTTCTCCAACGCCGGGGAATTGTTGGCCCACTGCGCCAAGGACGGCCTTTCAATCAGCGACATCATGCTGGCCAATGAGGGCGTCTGGCGCAGCGAGCAGGAAACCCGTTCGGAGCTCCTCCACATTTGGGAAACCATGAAGGAGTGCGTCTCGCGCGGCTGCAGCCGAACCGAAGCTCACCTCCCCGGCAACCTGATGGTCCGTCGTCGTGCTCCGCGGCTCCTGGCGGACCTCCAGGCAAAAGACGACGCCAGCGATCCTTTGCGTGCTCTGGACTGGGTGAACCTGTTCGCCCTGGCTGTCAACGAAGAAAACGCCACCGGCGGGCGGGTCGTCACGGCTCCCACCAACGGCGCGGCAGGCATCATTCCTGCCGTTCTGCACTACTACATGAAGTTCATTCCTGGAGCCAACGAAGAAGCGGTAGTACGGTTCCTCCTTACTGCAGCTGCCATTGGAGTCCTGTTCAAAAAGAACGCCTCAATCTCCGGGGCAGAAGTGGGTTGCCAAGGGGAAGTGGGCTCGGCATGTTCCATGGCTGCCGGGGCGCTCTGCGAGATCCTCGGCGGGACCCCTGAGCAGGTGGAGAACGCCGCCGAAATCGGGATTGAGCACAACCTGGGCCTGACTTGCGACCCCGTAGGCGGTTTGGTGCAGATCCCCTGCATTGAACGCAATGCAGTGGCCAGCAACAAAGCCATTAACGCCGCCCGGATCAGTCTGCGTGGCGATGGTACCCATCATGTTTCCCTGGACACAGCCATCAAGACCATGCGTGAGACCGGCGCAGATATGAAGAGCAAGTACAAGGAGACATCCAGGGGCGGTCTCGCCGTCAACGTGATCGCCTGCTGACCCGCTGCCTGTGACCGAGGGCCATGTTTCTCAGGGTCATGGTGCGGTCGACGGTCGATCAGACCGAACCGCCTGAGTTTTTGGACGTTTCGGCATCCGCAACGAGCGGTTCGTACCTACGTAACTGACACTCCCGGGAACGAGGCTTGAAGGACAGCACCACCGCCCTTCAAAGGAGATCCCGTGACTACCTACAACCTGGCCCTGATTGGTTTCGGAGGCGTCAATCGCGCCCTGGCCGAACTGATCCGCGATGAACCGCAACGCTTCGCTTCCCTCGGATTCGGACTCCGTATTGTGGCCATCACTGACCTTGCCCTGGGCTCGCTTGTCCAGGCCGAGGGCATAGATCTTGGCGCCGCCCTGTCGATGCCCCGGGGAACCTCCTTCGCCGGGCTCCCCGGAGGCAGCCCGGACCCCCGCAACGAAGAGGTCATCAGGAACAGTCCCGCCGACATCGTCGTCGAGGCTACCTTCACCAGTCCGGTGGACGGCGAACCGGCTGTTTCCCACGTTAAGTGGGCTCTGGAATCCGGTAAACACGTGGTGAGCACCAACAAGGGACCCGTAGCTTTGCGGGGCACCGAGCTCAGTAAACTCGCCGCAGATAATGGGGTTCGCTTCGAATACGAGGGCGCCGTCATGAGTGGCACACCAGTCATCCGATTGGCGCACAAGATGCTGGGAGGCCTGAAACTCACCGCGGTCCAGGGAATCCTCAACGGGACCAGCAACTACGTCCTGGGCCGCATGGAAGCCGGTTTGGGATTGGACGAAGCCATCATCGAAGCCCAGGATCTTGGATACGCCGAAGCTGACCCCACAGCGGACATTGCTGGTTCCGATGTCCGGTTGAAGGTGGCTATCTTGGCCAACGAACTCCTCGGGGCCAGCATCCACCCCAGCGAGGTATCGACAACCGGCATTCAGGACATCACCAGCGCAGACGTATCCAAGGCATTGGCCGCGGGCCTCCGATGGAAACTGATCGGCGAAGCGCGGCGCAACGCCGATGGCAGCATCGTTGCCTCTGTCCAACCCGTTGCCCTTGCGGCGGACCACCCACTGGCCGGCATATCAGGTGCCACCAACGCCGTTTCCTTCACCACAGATCTTCTCGGCGCCGTCACCGTTTCCGGCCCGGGCGCTGGCCGCGTTGAGACCGCCTACGCGCTGATCTCGGACATCATGGCCGTCAACGAATTCGTCAAAGGAGCCGTCCGTGCCTGAAACAGCTATTGCCGACACCAAGGCCGCGGCGCCAACCCGGGATTTGGTGGTGTACAACAAGTTTGACGGTACGGCCTTGGCATGCTTGCCCCAATGCAGCGAGTCAGAGGTGCAGCTGGAATTGATTCGCGCCGCTTCTGCCACGGGGGCAGCGGCCGCCATGCCCCGGCACGAGCGCGGCCGCATCCTGGACACCGCTGCCGGCCTTCTCCGGGAGCGGTCCCACGAAGTGGCGGAGCTGATCGTTGCCGAAGCCGGCAAGACCATCAAGCAGGCGGCCAAAGAAGTTTCCCGTGCCGTGAATACCCTCAAACTGTCCGCGGCGGAGACACGCAGGAACGTTGGCGAAGTGGTCCCTTTCGATTCCTTTGCAGGTTCTGAGAACCGTCAGGGATGGTTCACCCGGGAACCGTTGGGCCTCATTGCGGCCATCACCCCGTACAACGACCCTTTGAACCTCGTGGCGCACAAGCTCGGCCCGGCGATCGCCAGCGGCAACACGGTCATCCTCAAGCCTTCCCAGCTGACTCCCTTGACGGCCATCCTCCTGGTGGACCTGCTGCGGGAAGCGGGCCTGCCGGCGGAGTTTGTCACCGTTGTCCTGGGTGACCGTTCCATCGCCCAAACCATGGTCTCCTCCAAACTGGTACGCATGGTCTCCTTCACGGGAGGATTTGCCACAGGCCGGGCCATCTCGGCGAGCGCCGGCCTCAAGCGCTTGTCCATGGAACTGGGCGGCAACGCACCTGTCATAGTGTTCGACGACGCCCACCTTCCCGCCGCGGTGGAAGCCAGTGTGTCCGGTTCCTTCTGGGCTGCCGGGCAGAACTGCATCGGTGCGCAGCGCATCCTTGTCCAGAGGACTGTCTTCGAGGCTTTCCTGCAGGACTTCGTCACGAAAACCTCGGCGCTGAAGACCGGGGACCCTCGGAGCGAACAAACCGACGTCGGGCCCATGATCAGCAACGCCTCCGCCGCCGAAGCGAAACGCAAGATCGATGACGCCGTAGCCGCCGGTGCGCAGCTGCTCACCGGCGGTACCCTGGATGGCCCACTCCTGACACCGGCTGTGCTCACGGGGGTTCCCCGTAGCTGTGAGGCTTGGAGCGAGGAACTTTTCGCCCCGGTAGTTTTGGTGGAACCCTTCGACACCGCCGAGGAGGCGATCGAGCTGGCTAATGACACCGAGTACGCCCTGCAGGCCGGTGTTTTCACCAAGGATCTGGGCCGGGCCCTGGCAATGGCCAAAGCGATCGATGCCGGTGGGGTGATGATCAATGATTCCTCGGACTACCGGCATGACGCCATGCCGTTTGGTGGTTCCAAGTACGGCAGCATGGGCCGTGAAGGCGTTCACTTTGCCTACGAGGAAATGACCCAGCCCAAAGTCGTTGCTATCGCCTCATGACCGCGGCCCGCCATCACGGGCGAGCTGCCGATCAATAACGGTGGACAGCGATAGCGCGGTGGTGATGTCGCGGACTCCGGGAAATTCCGATACCTGACGCCAGATTTCCTGGATTCTTGCGGCATCAGGTGCTTCTACCCGTGCCACCAGGTCGAGCTCCCCGCTCACGACGTCGCACGTAGTGATTTCCGGGATCGCCCGCAGGCCGGCAATGACATCGCCTCCGCGCATCCTGTCCTGTCGCTGGATGAGGAGTACTGCATTGACGGTGGCGGCTCCATCACCCGCGGATTCCTTGATGGTGTAGCCGTTGATGAAGCCGTCCCGCTCAAGCCGTTCAATGCGCTGCCGCACAGCATTGCGGGAAAGCAGCACCTTCTCGCCCAGTTGGGCCAAACTGATGCGGGCATTTTGCCTTAGCTCCGAAAGAATCTGCGCGTCTATCCCATCGCGTGGATTCTTTGGCATTGGGGCTCCTGACTGATGGGGGCTAACGGAATATCTACGATTCACCTTAACCGTTGCCGCGGGGACCGGCGGCAACCCCCTAGCCGCTCCCCTCGTCGGTCCATCACTGACACAACCACCGCCACCACAGTGAGCCCGGACGCCAAGTAGAGGGGAAGTTGGGCTGCGGGGGCAATGAAGGCGCCGGCAAGTGCGGTGCCGGCTGACCCGGCAGTGATTTTCAGGGCGCCGATCCAGACGAAAACCTGCCCCCTGGCACCGGGCGGCGAATACTCGCTGCGTGCAGCCAACGTGGAGGCGAAAAAGTAGGAATTCAGTACTCCGGCAATCGCAAACGCTGCAATCGCCGTCGGGAATGTCCTTGCTATGGCTGCACCGCATAAGGCAATCCCCACCGCGGCAGCCAGCCAGGTCATCAACGGATCCGCGTCGGTTCTCAACGGCCGTATCATGACCCCCGCTGAACCCAGGAGTCCGCCGAGCCCGTAAACGGCTGTCATAACCCCGGCCGCGGCCGGCACTACGCCCAGCTCCCCCGTGGACGCCACCGCGGTAATCGGCAGCGAGGCCACGGAAAGGGCCACCACAACAGTCATGTAGAGGGTTCGTCGCAACGGGCCGCTGGAGACCATCATCAGCAGCGTCCGGCCGGGCCGGGGAACTTCAGCTGCAACCGTCGCCGGAGGCGCATACGGCAGAAGCCTGACGACGGCGGCGGCACCGAACGTTGCCCCTGAAAGGATCAGCGCAGCAGTGGCCGGGTTGACCCAGGCCGAGACCGCAGCCACCAGGGACGGTCCGATCGTCCCACCGATGCCGTAGGTGGCCACGTCCCAACCCTGGGCGCGCCTTTGGCTGGTCCTGTCCGGGCCGGCGATTGCTGTTAGCCTGCTGCTGATGCCGCCTGTCAGGAGTGGGCCCACCAGTCCGGATGCGATGAGGAGGAGGCCGGGCACCAGGGGTGGAGTCACCGGGAAGAGCAGGACCGCCGCTGCGAGCGTCACGCCGTGAATCACGCACGCCCAGGCGATGACTGTCCTGCCATCCTTGGCGGTATCGAGGCTGCGCGCCACGAGGGGGCCGAGGAGATGCGGCGCCGTGATGCAAGCCCCCAGAATCCCGGCCAACCACCCTGATGCGCCACTGGTGGTGGCCAACAGCACTATGGCCACCACAGCCCCGCCATCGGAGCTGCGCGCCAGGGTGGCGGCCAAAACATAGCGCGCAAGACCACCCGTCACTTCCTGTGTGGCCGAAGATGAATCCTGTGCCAACGGCTAAGCCTCCAGATTGCATTGCCCGATGGCCTCGGCCACTTTCTCCCGCCCCCGCGAATCCAAGCCGCGCAGCGGCAGTGGCAATGCTGAAGACGGAACAACGCCAAGATCCTCGGCCAAAGCTGCAGTGACGCGAAGACTCCCATAGGTGCGGAACAGCGACCATAGGGGTTCCAGAGCCTCCGAATCGGCCAACGCCAGATCGCGACGACCCGCGATGGCGTGATCAACAAGGGTCCGTGCATGGCGGGGCAACACCCCGGCAATCACGGAGTACCAAACGTTGCATCCGGCCAGCAGTGCCTCCGCGGCCACCCAGTCACCACTAATGCCCAGTGATACCTGCTCCGGCAATCCCGGCTTGAGCTTGGAGATTCGCGCTGCAACTTCCCCGGACGGGGGCGGTGGAATCTTGATGGAAGCAACTCCCGGGATCCTGGCAATCCTTGCGAGCAAGTCATCGCTGAAGCTAAAACCTGTGGTGCCCGGATTGTCATAGACAACCACTGGAAGATCGGACTCTGACGCCACAGTCTCGAAGAGGCCAAAAACCTCTGCGTCGGAAAGCTTTTGGTAGGACACCGGGGCCAGGAGCAGAGCCGAAGCGCCGGCGCTGTGCGCATCACCGGCATGGGCAAGGACGTCACGGGTGCGGACAGCTCCCACTCCGGCGAGGACCGGAACACCGTTGGCGGCACCAACTGCCGTTTCAAGCACTGTCCGGCGTTCCTCACGGGAGAGGTATGCGTAATTTCCCGTTGAACCAAGAACGCCCAGCGAATCCGCACCCGCCTCGGCGGCACGGCTCACCAGCTTGCCAAGGGACTTGAGGTCCACGCTTTCACCGTCCATGGGAGTGAGGGGAAAAGCGCTGAGGCCGTCGAACACTGAATCCTGCTTTCGTCGTGCTGCAGCAGTGCAGCCCTTTGGATGACTCTGTCCATGCTCCCCAAGATCTTGGTCCTACACTAGATCCAAGAATGACTGACTCTGGAGGTCCAAATGCGCGAAGCTGAGCTACCTATATCTCTGGACAGGAACAGCCCCGCCTCCCTCTCTGCCCAGATGGCAAGCCAACTGCGCGGCGCCATCCTCAGCGGCGTCCTGCAGCCGGAGGACACACTGCCTGCCACCAGAAGACTCGCCGCGGACCTGGCTGTCTCCCGCGGCGTGGTGGTGCGGGCATTCGAGCAACTCTCCGGCGAAGGGTTCCTCCTGAGCAACGGCGCCGGCGGAACCAAGGTGGCCATCCGCCCTGACATCAGCAGCCGCCCCCTCCTGCGTAGAGAGCCATCACGCCCGTCACCGCAGGCGGAAGTGATAGACCTGACACCCGGACGCCCCTCAGGATCGCCGTTTCAGGACAGGCAATGGCGCAGCGCATGGAAGTCTGCCCTGGCCGGGCAAGGCAAAGTCCAGCTCCCACCTGCATTGGGAACTCCGGCCCTGCGGAAAGCAGTGGCCGATCATTTGGCCCTGTCCAGAGGCCTGGCCGTCGATGCCAATGACGTTCTCATCACCGGCGGCACCAGCGACGCCCTGCAATTGGTTGTCGCGATGCTCCGCAACCAAACAGCGCAGCCGCGCGTCCTTGTTGAGGACCCCGGCTATCCCACCGCACGCAGAGTCATGAGGGCAGCAGGGGCCCGCATCGTCACAGCCCCCGTGGACGAAAACGGCCTGAAGAGCTCGCAGCTGCGCGCAGTGAAGGACATGCCGGATGCAGTGCTGGTCACCCCCAGCCATCAATACCCCCTGGGCGGCAGGATGACTGTCCAGGAGAGGCTCGGGCTGCTGGCATGGGCGGAGCAGCACGGAGTACTTGTCCTTGAAGATGACTACGACAGCGAATTCCGGCACAGCAGAATGCCGCTTCCTGCCATGGCGTCCTTACCCGGCGGGGCCGACGTCGCCCTGCTTGGAACATTCTCGAAGAACCTCAGCCCATGGCTCCGATGCGGATATCTGGTGGTTCGCGGCGAATCCGGTCAACAGTTGAAAGCCACGAGGGAAGCCTTGGACACGCCGGTGTCCGGCGTACTGCAGTCAGCCATTGCCCATTACATCCAGGCAGGCGGGCTTTCCCGTCACATCACCCGCGCCAGGCGCGAATACGCGCATCGCAGAGAACTCCTCATTGACCGACTGGGTTCGCGGCCGGGCCTGGAACTCTCAGCCCTCGACGGCGGTCTGCACGCCGTTGTACGGTTCCACCACCCCGATGCCAGCGAGGTGGCTGCCAAGGCATTGCTGCTGGGAGTAGAGGTCATTCCCTTGGCCGGGTATTACGCGGACCGGCCACCCGAAAACGGGCTCGTTCTCGGCTACGGGGCCGTCACCGACCTGCAGCTTTCCAAAGCCTTGACCATTTTGCTGGACCTGATTGGACCGGCGATGGCAAAGAACAACACCTAGTCCGTTCAGACCAGCCAGTTCCACCAACGCGACCGCTCCGATTCCGGCGTAGGCTCAGGTTCCGGCTCTTCGCCCAAGGCCAGCGCTGCCTCAACGATGTCCTCCCCGGTAAGGGTCATCACTGCTTCGCGATCAAGGGCGTCCAGGCTTTGATCTTCATTGAGCGAAAGCCGCAGCGCCTGCCGGTTGAGCGCCTGCTCGAACAGAGTGCGGGCGAACCGCGCGTTACCGGAATCCTCACCGGCGTGGAGGCCGGCAAGGATACGTCGCAGCATATGGTCCGCGCCTGGTTCGAGTGTGTACTCGTGCTGGGCAAGCATCCGGTGAAAAATGGTGTGGAGTTCATCCACGGAGTAGTTGGGGAAGGTGATTTCCCGGGCGAAGCGGGAGCGGAGCCCAGGGTTGGAAAGCAGGAAGGCTTCCATCAGGCGAGGGTACCCGGCCACAATCACCACCAGCCGGTGGCGGTGGTCCTCCATCCGCTTCAGAAGGACCTCAATGGCCTCGGGTCCAAAGTCCATTCGGCCGTCCTCCGGGGCCAGCGCATAGGCCTCGTCGATGAACAAAACTCCATCCAAGGCACGCCGAATAACCCTGTCCGTTTTGATGGCCGTCGCCCCCACGTACTGCCCCACGAGGCCTGAACGATCAACCTCCACCAAGTGACCTTTTTGCAGCAAACCCACAGCGCGGTACATTTCCGCCAAAAGCCGCGCCACGGTGGTCTTTCCCGTCCCGGGGTTCCCCAGGAACACCAGATGCTGTGATGTAGCAACCTCCGGGAGGCCGTGTGCTTTACGGCGGGCCTGGACCTGGAGCAATGCCACCAGAGCGCGCACTTGTTCCTTAACAGTCTCCAGCCCCACCAGTGCGTCAAGCTCGGCCTGCACCTCAGACAGCGGCCGGGCTGGCCCCGGCCTGGCAGCAACAAGATCGCCCACAAGATCGTCTACGCGCTCAGAGCCGGACAGCTTGAGCTGATTGGCCAGGTGGCCAATGGTCTCGCGCAGCTCATCGAGCGGATTCCGGCTTGCAGCCATACATCCACTCTAATACTCCCAACTTCAGCCCGCGGATAGTTTAGGCGATCCACGATCTTCCTTCCCTGCACCAGGTTTCCGGTTTCCCGGGCGTTATGGTGCGCGCCGGCGTCGTGCAGGTGGTTAGGCTGGGTGCATGGCGACAGTAATTCTTGTCCGGCACGGACGCACCACAGCCAATGCCACGGGACTTCTGGCCGGGCGGGCCGATGGTGTCAGCCTGGACCAGACAGGCCGCGAACAGGCTGCCCTTACCGCGGACCGGATTTCGGCAGTTCCTGTAGTGGGAGTGGTGTCCAGTCCTCTTGAACGTTGCCTGCAGACCGCCCGGTTCATCCTTGACCGGCAAACCGGCACCCCGTACGCACCGGTGGAACTGGATCTGACCGAGTGTGATTACGGCCAGTGGCAGGGCCGCTTGCTCAGTGATCTTGCCACCGAGGACCTGTGGCCGGTGGTGCAAACCCAACCCTCCGCCGTCGTGTTTCCCGGCGGTGAGTCAATGGCCGCCATGCAGGCCAGGTCCGTGGCCGCGATCCGGCGCCATGATGCAGCCTTTGAAGCCGAGCACGGTCCAGGAGCGGTATGGGTGGCGGTCAGCCATGGCGATGTCATCAAGTCGATCCTCGCCGATGCACTCGGCATGCACCTTGACTTGTTCCAACGGTTGAACGTCGGCCCCGCGTCAGTGTCGATCATCCGCTACGGACCCCACCGGCCCAGCGTCTACGCAACCAACACTGATGCCGGTGATCTGGGCTGGCTATCAAGCGGCCTGCACTCCGGCGACGCGCCGGTGGGCGGCGGTGCGGGGCAGAAGGCGCCATGAACCATATGTGCCTAAAATACTGACATGCCTACACGTGTTCACGAGTTTGCCTGGCCTGATCGAGTTGTTGTTGGCACCATTGGCGTTCCGGGGTCACGGACGTTCTACCTGCAGGTCCGCGCAGGGAAACAGATTGTAAGTATTGCCTTGGAGAAGCAGCAGTCAGCTGTGCTCGCGGACAAGATCGACGAAATTCTCGATCAACTCATTACAGTGGACGGCAACCCGTTCAGTGTTCCCACCGGTACCCCCATTGAGCTTGTGGACAACGATCCCCTTGAGCCGGTGGAAGAACAATTCCGCACAGGCGCCATGAGCCTTGGCTGGGATCCCACCACAGCCCAGGTGGTCATTGAGGCCTACCCCCTCTCTGAGATCGATCCTGAAGACGAGGAATCCTTCGATGAGGACAACCCCAACGTGGCCGAAATGCTGCTGGTCCGCATTCCTGTGGGGACGGCCCGGGCATTCGCCAAGCGCACCCGCGAGATTGTAGGGGCAGGCCGTCCCATCTGCCCGCTGTGCGGTTACCCGATGGATGCCGACGGACACACCTGCACCATTACCGAGGCCTGATGCCGGCGCCGGACCTCCTTGCTGCCGAGCTGATGCTCACGGGCCGCATCACCACCGCTTCCAACGCTACGTTCCTCGGAACCATCGGTGACGTGGAGGTGGTCTACAAGCCCATGGCAGGTGAAAGCCCGCTGTGGGACTTTCCCCACGGCACCTTGGCCGAGCGGGAGGTGGCCGCTTACCTGGTCTCGGAGGCTTTCGGTTGGGACATAGTGCCGCGCACCTGGCTGCGTGATGGTCCGTTGGGCGAAGGAATGGTCCAGCTCTGGAAGGAACAAGACCCCATTGAACGGGCCGTCAACCTCATGCCAACAGATGAGGTCCCGGAGACAGGCTGGAAACACGTTCTTGAGGGACAGGACCAGAACGGACGGATGGTTGCCCTTGTTCACGAAGACTCCCCCGCGCTCAGACGCATGGCGGTTTTCGATGCTGTGGTCAACAACGCGGACCGCAAAGGCAATCACGTTCTTTCCATGACGGGTGGGCACCGGCACGGCGTTGACCATGGGTTGACCTTCCACCAGGACCACAAACTCCGCACAGTGCTCTGGGGCTGGCTTGGCGATCCCCTCAGCGATGAGGAACTTGAAGGAATAGATCGCCTCAGCGAAGGGCTGCAGGATGGGCTGGGCCGGGAATTGGCCGATCTACTGACTGCCGAAGAGATCGAATCCCTGGCAACGCGGTGCGAACGCCTGCGCTCAGCGGGCCGCTTTCCGGCTCCGAGCGGTGAAATGTCAGCAGTACCCTGGCCGCTGTTTTAGCGGCTCTGCAGCCTACCCCCGAAAGCCGCACACCGTCGTCGTACGTCAAACAACGCACGACGACGGCACGCGCCTTAGGCGCCCGGCCTAGGCAGTCAGCCGACTGGCAACCCGTGGTGCTCCCGGCGCCGGAACACCTTCGCCTGCTTGGCCGTACAGCCAATCGTTGTACTGGAAGTCGTTGTCCTGCCGGCTCTTAAACAGCAGATTGCGCAAGGTCCGGGCCAGGCCGGAAACGTGCCAGGATTCACCCCATACGCGGGCTGTGCGCTGAACGCGGGCAGTCCTGGCGGCGCGGGCGGTATTGAATGCGCTGATTGCTTCGTCCCAGTCGGCAGGGTTGACGCGGTCGGCTGCGAAGACCGTGCCCGCCGTAACATCCTGCAGCACGGCCGCGTCCTCGAGTGCCTGGCAGGCGCCTTGTGCGAGGTACTGGAGCATGGGGTGGGCGGCGTCGCCCATCAGGACCATGCGGCCGGCAACCCAGTTTTCAATGGGGTCCCGGTCATACATGGGCCAGCGGATGCCGGTGCCCAGGTTGGCCAGTGCCGCCTGAACGGCCGGGACACAATCCTTGTAGGCTGCTTCCAGTTCGTCCACGCCCCCGTATTGCTCTTCCCCGCGTTCAAAGGAGGGCGATTTGAAGACGGCCACAGTGTTCAGCAACTCGCCCTTGCGCAGCGGATACTGCACCAGGTGGCAGTCCGGTCCAAGGTAGACCACCACGTCTTCGAGATCGGTGGCGGGAGTGTCCGCGGTGATGGGAACTGTTCCCCGGTATGCCACGTATGCGGAGGAAACGGGTTCATCAGAGGCCACCAGCGGGCGGAGAGTGGACTTCAGCCCGTCGGCAGCAATCACTACATCGGCTTCATAGTCCACACCAGCTGCGGTGTGCACAACTCCCCGGCCATCCACGGTTTCCACGCTGTCCACCGTGACGTCGTTGACCAGGTTTACCCCGGCAGCAACACATCCTTCGAGGAGGACCCGGTGCAGGTCGCTGCGGTGAATCACCACGTAAGGCGCGCCGTAACGGTCCTCGAACTCGCCGTGGAGCGACTGCCTTGTCAGTTCTTCACCTGTAACAGCATCGCGGAACACCAGATGCTTTGGCTGGACGCCAATTTCCAACGCTTTCTCCAGCAGACCCCAGCGTTTCAGGACACGTGAGGCATTTGGTGCCATCTGCAGGCCGGCACCTACTTCGCCGAACTCGGGCGCCCGCTCAACCAGGGTGACGTTGGCACCGTTTTCGCGGAGGGCCAGGGCTCCGGCAAGGCCGGCCATTCCCCCTCCCACAACCAGGACATCGGTGGAATTGGGGTACTCAGACATTTAGTGCTCCTTGGGAGATACGGTTTTTGATAGTGAGTCCCACTCCGGCAAGCAGGATCGCTGCGATCGCTGCGGCGCCGGCGAAGGCGATGAAGTTGGAGTTGACGCCCATCCCGGCCGCCAGCAGGAGGCCACCCACCTGGGGTGCGATCACGGCGCCGATGCGGCCGGTGCCCAGTGCCCAGCCGAGGGCCGTCCCACGCAGGTGGTCCGGATAGTGGCTGGCAACAGCGGCGATGATGAGGCACTGGGTGCCGTGGGTTCCTACACCGGCGAGTACCAGCGCCAAATAGACCACGGTGACGGGCGGGCTGACCAAGAGGACCAAGAGTCCGACGGCGGCGACAGCGGCGGCGGCGATCGCCGTCGGAATTGGACCGTAGCGTGTCCCCGCCCAAGCGGTAATGACGGACCCCGCTACGGCTCCGAGGTTCAGTGCCAGCGCGAAGGTCAACGCGGACCCCAGGTTGTACCCGGCCAACTGCATCAGGTTGGGCAACCACGTGCCCAGGCCGTACCACGCGAACAGGGTGGCTATGGTGGCCAGGGCGAACAGCACACTGACGCCCAAGTAGGGTGCGCGGAGCAGTGAACCGAAACCGGCGGAGGACCTGGAAGGTGCGCCCTGGGCTGTCCCACCCCGGGCTGCCCCGCCCTGGGTGGAACCGGACGTAAGGGTTTCCGGGATGTACTTCAATCCCAGTGGCACCACAATCACCAAGGCCAGCACCGCCACCAGGAACATGGCTTCCCATCCAAATGCGGGGATCAGCGGGATACCCACCAACGCCGCCAAGGACCCGCCGATCGGAACGCCGGACATCATGAGCGTGGCAATGGTGGAGCGCCATTTTGTGGGGACCAGTTCGGCAACCAGCGCATTGGCGGAGGGCACCAGCCCGCCGAGCCCAATACCGGCCAGGAGGCGAAGGCCGCCGAACACGGCTGCGTTGGGAGCGAACGCACACAAAATGGTGAAGATCGAGAAAACAATGGCACAGCCGAGAATGGTTTTGCGCCGTCCCCATGAGTCGGCCATGCGTCCGGCGAAGATGGCACCGATCATCATGCCCAGAAAAGCCATGGAACCGATGGTGCCGGCGGTGGCTTTGGTCAGTCCCCACCCGGTTTCGGAAATCAGTGAGGCCTGGACAGTTCCGTAAACAATGAGGTCATAGCCGTCAAAGACCACCAGCAGCCAGCACACCAGAACAGCGAGTGCCGAGCCTTTGGAGAACCGCGGAATTTCCTCAGCAATGGGCCCGTCTTCGGTGACGGGTCCGGATGATGGCCCTTGCGACGCTGCAGCGGGAAGTGAGTGATTCATCCCACCACTGTCAGCTCAGCAGCTCAACAGCCACCATATAATTCTGTTGTGCAGAATAATTCAGTCCCACTGTCGCCCACCCGCAACAGGAAACCCCTTCAGAAGCGGCCGACGTATTCAATCGAAGCCGTTGACAACGCACTTCAGCTTCTTCAACTCCTTCGTGATGGCGGCGCCCTCCGGCTCAAGGATGCAGCAGCAGAGCTGGGCGTAGCCCCTTCAACCGCCCACAGGCTCATGGCAATGCTTGTTTACCGGGGCTTCGCCGTCCGGGACGAGAACCGTCGTTACGTACCGGGACCGGCCATGGGCGCAGGTCCAGCGGGGCTGAGCTGGAGCAGGCTCCTGCGGGAACTGGCGCAGCCCCACATGGAACTTCTTTCCGCACGGCTGGATGAGACAGTGAACTTGATGGTCCGCGTGGGCACCAAAGTCCGCTTCCTGGCCACCGTTGAAGGCAGTAACGTTCTGCGCATCGGCAACAGGCAAGGAACCGTGATGCCGGCCGAGAAAACCTCCGGCGGCAAGGTCATGCTGGCAGAACTGGACCACGGCATGATTGAGCAACTGTTCCGAAGCCATAATGCAGAAATTGGTGGCGACACCATTCCCGATGCCGAGTATCCCTCTTTTCTGCGCGAGCTGGACAGTATTCGTGCCAATGGCTTCGCGGCGAATTTTGAGGGCACTGAAGAGGGCGTCAGTGCACTGGGCATGGCATTGCGCAATGGGAAGGGGCACGTAGTGGGCGCGTTGAGCGTAGCCACCCCGGCAACCCGATTCCGGAAAGTGTTCGACGCCGGACTGGTAGCCGCTCTGCGCGAGACCTGCCGGCAGCTCGAAATCGACATCGCCGCCAATCCCGCCGATCCAGAAATGGCTGGCCCTTAGAACACCGTTGCGAGGCCCGCTCTGCTGTGTTGCGGGGCCCGCTCTGCGGCGTTGTGAGGCCCGCTCTGCGGGGCATGGGGTGGATAGGGGGCGCAGAGCGGGCCCCACAACGCCGGGGGGATTCTGTACAGCAGAATTTGCTCGGAGGTCGTGGCATCGGATTCGTAGGGTCGAACTACGCAAGAACCGTTCCACGCCTATCGAGGAGGCCCCCGTGTCCATCAGCGCCGACAACACGACTCATGAATCAGTGGCCGCCAGCCACGCTTTGCCGGAGCCCACTGAGGAAGAGGCCGCGCAGTTGGAGCAGCTCTACAAGGACTTCGCTGCCGGCAACATGATTCCGTTGTGGACCGAGATCGGCGATCTGATGCCGATGGTGCCCACGCCGAAGGCTGTGGCGCATGTGTGGCGCTGGAACGACTTGTATCCACTGGCTGCCCGTGCCGGGGATCTGGTTCCGGTGGGCCGTGGTGGAGAGCGCCGGGCCATTGCCCTCGCCAACCCTGGCCTGTCCGGGGCCCCGTACGCCACTCCCACATTGTGGGCCGCGATCCAGTACCTCGGCCCGCACGAGGTCGCCCCGGAACACCGCCATTCCCAGAACGCCTTCCGTTTCGTCGTCGAGGGTGAGGGCGTCTGGACGGTGGTGAACGGGGATCCTGTGGCGATGCGCCGCGGTGATTTCCTCCTCACCCCGGGGTGGAACTTCCACGGCCACCACAACGATACCGATCAGCCCATGGCTTGGATTGACGGGCTCGATATCCCCTTTGTGCACTACGCTGATGCCGGGTTTTTCGAGTTCGGCACCGAACGTGTCACCGACGAAGCCACCCCGGACATTTCCCGTTCCGAACGGCTCTGGGCCCACCCGGGCCTTCGGCCCCTCTCCGGTCTCGATGACACCACCAACTCCCCCATCGCCGCGTACCGCTGGGAACACACCGACGCCGCCCTCCGGGAGCAACTCCTCTTGGAAGACGAGGGCCACCCGGCCACCGTGTCCCAGGGCCACGCCGCCATCCGGTACTCGAACCCCACCACGGGCGGGGACGTTATGCCCACCATCCGGGCCGAGTTCCACCGCCTCCGGGCCGGTGCCACCACCGAACCGCTCCGCGAGGTTGGTTCCAGTGTCTGGCAGGTCTTCGAGGGCACCGGCACCGTGGTGATCAACGGCGAAACCAAGCAACTGGCCAAGGGCGATCTCTTTGTGGTCCCGTCCTGGCAGCAATGGTCCCTCCACGCGGACAACGACCAGCCAGACTTTGATCTGTTCCGCTTCAGCGATGCCCCCATTTTTGAACGACTGAACTTCAACCGCAGCTACACCGAAGGACGCAAGTAGATGAGACTCCTCACCCTCCGCACCGAAACCGCCGCCGGAAAAGCCACCGTCGCTGTCCGCCAGGACGGCGGAACCCTTACCGAGATCCCCGGTTTCGCCGACGTCGGCGCGCTGCTGGCCGACCCTGCCTGGGAAGAAAAGGCCAAGGCGGCCAGCGGCGCAACGCACGGACTCGACGACGCCGACCTCGCCGCCGTCGTACCCGCACCAGGAAAGATCATTTGCGTCGGCCACAACTACCGCAACCACATCAAGGAAATGGGCAGGGAAATCCCCGAGTACCCCACCCTGTTCGCCAAGTACCAGGAGTCGCTGATCGGCCCGAACGATGACCTCCCCCTGCCGCAGGAATCGGACACCGTGGACTGGGAAGCCGAGCTCGCCGTGATCATCGGCAAGAAGGGCCGTCGCATCGCCCAGGCCGACGCCGCGGACCACATCGCCGGGTATGCGGTCCTGAACGACATATCCATGCGGGATTATCAGTTCCGCACCATCCAGTGGCTCCAAGGCAAGACGTGGGAGAACTCCACCCCCTTTGGCCCGGCCCTGGTCACCCGCGATGAATTCACCGCCGGCCCGCTCATGACCTCCGCGGTGGACGGCGAAATCCAGCAGTCCACCCCCACCGGCGACCTCGTCTTCACCCCGGAATTCCTGGTCTCCTACATCTCCACCATCATCACGCTGAACCCCGGTGACGTGATCGCCACCGGCACCCCCGGCGGCGTGGGCCACGCCCAGGATCCCAAGCGGTACCTGCAGGAAGGCCAGCTCCTGGTCACCACCATCGAGGGCCTGGGCCAGCTGAACAACCGCGTGGTCAAGGAAGTCTGATGGCAGCCCGTCATGACCTCACCACCGATCCGGGCCTGCAGGAAGACCTCCTGCAGGCCCGGCGGGGCACCGCGTTCTTCGCCCGCAAGCTCAACGAACTTACCGATTCAGAGCTCGACGGCGGCACCCGCCTTCCGGGCTGGGCCCGCCGACATGTGGTGGCGCACGTAGGCTATAACGCCCGCGCCATCGCCCGGCTCGTGGAATGGGCTGCCACCGGGGTGGAGACGCCCATGTATCCGTCCCCCGAGGCGCGAAACCAGGAAATCAACTTCGGCGCGACCCTGTCGCCGATTGCGTTGCGCAACCTGTTCGACCACTCCGCCGTGCACCTTTCCGTCGAATGGCGCGATCTACCCGATGCGAACTGGACCAAGGAAGTCCGCACGGCCCAGGGTCGCATCGTGCCGGTATCGGAAACCGTCTGGATGCGCACCCGCGAAGTCTGGATCCACGCCGTGGACCTGAACAACGGCGCTGTCTTTTCCGACGTCCCCTCCTCTGTTCTTGAGAGGCTCCTGCGCGATATCACGGGGGCCTGGAAAAGCCGCGGCACTGACGCCGGGCTGCTCATTACTGTGGATAACACCGAGCTGACGTTCGGCGACACTGCCGCACCCAACCCGACGATCATCACCGGCCCCCTTCCCGCCGTCGTCGAGTGGGCCACCGGCCGCGGAATTACGGGCGTCACAGCCGGCGGGCCCCTCGCGAACGGCACCACGCCCGCTGCGCCATCATGGATCTAGCCGCCACGACGGGACCGTAGTGAAACGCTGAAGGTGGCCGCACCGGAGATTGCCGTACGCTTTGCAGAGTTGCTGCTGTCCTAAGCGTGAGGATGACGCCATGTCAGGCGAAATTACAGTTCCGCTACTGCCTTGCCGGTCGATCGACGAGATCGCGGACTTCTACCAGATGCTCGGATTCGAGCGGACTTACTGGCAGACCAAGCCCTACCCCTGCGTCGGCCTCCGCCGCGAAGACTTCCAGCTGCAATTTTTCGGGCTGGACGGCTTCGACCCGGAGACGTCGTACGGGTCATGTGTGGTTCTGGTAGAAGACACCATGGCACTTTACGAAGCCTTCGCCGCCGGCATGCGCGCGGTGCACGGCAAGGTGCTGGTCACCGGCATCCCACGAATGACCAGGCCACGCAAGCGGAAGAACACCGGCAACGCCACAGGCTTCTCAGTCGTAGACCCCGGCGGCAACTGGATCCGCATCTTCCAGAACACCGACGCGGGGGACACTGGCACCGACGAACATTCAAGCCAGCTTGCGAAAGCAACGCGGAACGCGGTGGTGCTGGGCGACTCCAGAGGCGACACCCGGCAGGCCGCACGGATCCTGGGCAGCGCGCTGAACAAGCACCGCGGCTCGGCGCCGGTTACCGAGCTGGCGGAAGCACTGGTCTATGCCGCCGAGCTCGCGATGCGGCTAGGTGAGCAGGCGCACGCCGGCGAACTGCTGGCGGAAGTCGCAGCCCTCAAGCTCACCGGCGAGCAGCGGGAGAGCCTCAGCGAAGCGCTGGCGAACGCAGCGGATCTGGAGCAGGCACGGACCGCCGGGGAGTGACTACCATCTCTCCGCCGAGACGCGTCAGGAGACCGCCTTCTCTACGAGTCTGCGAATCCTGGCTTCCGTCGCTTCATCCAGCGAGGTTATGGTCCATGCGACCGGGTGCATGTGTGCGCCCTCCTCCTGTGCTGGATTCACCACCTCACCAAAGCCAAACACCAGGTACTCCTTGTCCGGCTTGATGTAGCAAACATCCTGGCCATCCTTCACATAGAAGGGCAGTCCCCACCGTACGATCGGCTCCAAGGAGGGGGCGGTCTCCCGGATAATGCTGTGCAGGCGCTCCCCGATGGCACCGTATGGTGCGGGCGCCCCACGTAGTTTTGCCAGAACAGCCTCATCACCTTTCTTTGTGAACATCCGGTTCACGCCTCCTTCATGTGATTGTCAGGGAATTGCTGCGGCCGGACTCAAACCCCGGGACGCCAGGTGGTCAGCTACGAGCGCCGGTGCAAGCCTACGACGCCGGGGAATGCTAGTCGAGGCGCACATTCGGAGCAGCCCGTCCCCACCGCAAAACGCCAACTCCTGGTTATTGAACAGCGACGCTCAACAATTTTTCGAAAGTCATGAGCCCTCACGTTCGGACACTTTGATATATTAGTTATGTATTAGATGTCTACGGAAGACTCATGACTCAACGAGGAGTAAAAAGCATGCAGCAACTCGCGCATCGACTCGAACGGCTCGGCACCGAAACTGCCTTCAGCGTCGCCCAGGCTGCGGCGGCCTGGAAGGCGAAGGGGAACTTGGTTTACCCCTTCCATTTGGGTGACATCAACATTCCCACCGCACCGCACATCGTCGAAGCCATGACCAAGGCAATCGCCGACGGTTACACCGGCTACTGCCCCGGCCCGGGAATCCCACAGCTGCGTGAAGCACTCGCAGAGGACATTGGCTCACGCCGTGGCATCAGCCTCTCCCCGGACAACGTGGTGGTCATGACTGGCGGGAAGCCCGTCATCACGAAGTTCCTGCAGGCGGTCATGAACCCCGGGCAGGAGGTGCTGTACCCGAATCCCGGATTCCCGATCTACGAATCGCAGATCGAATACCTCGGCGGTACCGCCGTACCGTACCGCTACCTCCCCACAAGCCAGGGCTTCTCGATCGACCTTGACCAGGTGCGCGCATCCATCACCCCGAATACGGTCGCGATCATTTACAACGACCTGCAGAACCCCATCTCAGCTGAGTCCACTGCAGCCGAGCGTGAGGCCATTGCTCAGCTCGCCCAGGAGCACAATCTCTGGGTGCTCTCCGACGAGGCCTACTTCGAGACCCGCTACGAAGGAGTCTCCAGCTCCATCGCCTCCATTCCAGGGATGGCTGAGCGCACGGTCATCCTCTATACCTTCAGCAAGAAGTTCGCCATGACAGGCTCACGCCTCGGCTGTGCGGTAGCGCCCCTTGAAATCGCCAAGGTCCTGAGCACCCTCAATACCAATGACGAATCCTGCACCACCCACTACGTGCAGTGGGCAGGCATCGAAGCGCTCCGCGGAACCCAAGAACCAGTGCAGCAGATGTTAGACGTTCTGCGTGAACGTCGGGATGCTGCCTGCGAGTTAGTGAATTCCGTCCCTGGAATGCACGTCGCTGTGCCCCAATCCACCTTCTACCTGTTCCCGGATGTCACCGACGTCATGGAGAAAATGGGTTACACGGCAGTGGGTGACTTCGCCAGTGACGCACTCTACAAAACCGGCGTCTCCTTCTGCACCCGCGAACACTTCGGCCGGCGCCAACCCGGCGAGGAACGGCAATACATCCGGCTCGCCTACTCAGGCATCGACATCGCCGACATCCGCGAGGGCCTCGGGCGCCTCCGCGACTGGATCGTGACCGCATGAGCCGCGTTGTCGTCACGGGACGCATCCCCGACGCCGCCATTGAAAAACTCCGCGCCGAACACGAAGTAGATGCCTGGGAAGGTCCCGAGACCATTACCCGGGAAGAGCTTCTGCGCCGCGTAGCCGGAGCCGACGCCATTGTTTCCCTGCTCACCGAACGTGTAGATGCCGAACTGCTCGACGCCGCCGGACCGCAGCTCAAGGTCGTCGCGAACGTCGCCGTCGGCTATGACAACATCGATGTGCCCGTCTGCACCGAGCGGGGCATAGTCGCCACCAACACCCCCGGTGTCCTCACCGAAGCAACAGCGGACATCGCGTTCGGCCTCATCCTCATGGCCACCCGCCGGCTCGGCGAGGGCGAACGCCTCATCCGCTCGGGCCAGGCTTGGAAATGGGGCATGTTCTTCCTCCTCGGGTCCGGCCTGCAAGGCAAGACCCTCGGAATCGTGGGCATGGGCGGAATCGGCCAAGCCACCGCCCGACGAGCCAAGGCCTTCGGCATGGACATCGTCTACCAGTCCCGCAGCGAAATCGACCCAACGATCGCCGCCGAACTGGACGCCCGGCGGGTCGACCTCGACGAGCTGCTCTCTGTCTCCGACGTCGTCTCCCTGCACTGCCCCTACGGTCCCGCCACCTATCACCTGATCGGGGCCGAACAACTCGCGGCCATGAAGAATTCGGCGTTCCTCGTCAACACCACCCGCGGACCCATCGTTGACGAAGCTGCCCTGGCGACAGCACTCCGCGAGGGTGCAATCGCAGGGGCCGGACTGGACGTTTACGAACAAGAACCCCGCGTCCACCCCGGGCTGTTGGAGCTGGACAATGTTGCGCTCCTTCCGCACCTCGGCTCAGCCACCGTCGAAACGAGGACCGCTATGGCAGTCCTTGCCGCTGAAAACGCACTAGCCGTGCTTCGAGGAGAGCGCCCGCTCAGTCAAATAAGTTAGACCGGACATACCCTGCGACAGTGGCGAAGGCACCCTCGAAGCCGTGATCGCTTCGGGCTTCAACCGCCGTACGGTCCGTGTCATCGGATCCACGGGCCAACCGCTGGACGCTGACTTTGCGCTCCCCGGGGATGGAGCCTTTCGAGCTGAGTCTCGGCATCGGTCTGGCCGTCCTTCCTGACCGTATGAAGGACGGCCGGGGAGCCACAAACTTAGGAACTGGCACCTCATTCACGCCGCGCTAGATGGACCCGGCCATGACCTTGGTGACATGGTCCTAAGTGAGGAGGAACCCCAGGGCTTGGCTGAGCGCCGCGCCAGCAAAGCGAAGCGCCAAGCCGAACGGCTCACGACGGCGGGAGGACAAATCCCGCCGTCGTCCTCGCCAACAACGGAGCGTCAATGACATCCTGAATCGCTCGGATGCGACCCTGGCCTGCACGCACGCGACGGTTTGGTTCGCCCTCAAGAAGCACCCTCCGCAAGCATTGTCCGGCACTGTACTGGCGATCGATGATTCACGTCGTGTTTCCGCTGACACCGAAGAGGACTGGAGGCTCGCACGCTAGAAACGGGCTTGAGCCCAAGAACTGCCGGAGCGCGACCGCAGGAAGGCGACGAGTGCATTTGCATTCATTGTTCGCGGAGGAATACCAGTCATGGTGTTGGCTGCAACGCTTGGTCCATGGCAGCGATATATCGGGTGAGGGCGTCACGGTTCTGCTCAAGAGATGCGATGCGCTCGACCATCGCGTCGCGTTGATTGATGAGCATCATCCGGAGTTCGGGGTCGGGATCCCGAACAATGATTTCCTGCGATTGGTTGAGGCAGGGAAGGATGTCACCGATGATGCGCGTGGGCACCCCGGAGTCGACCAGGCCTCGGATTTTCGTGACGCGGTCGACGAGGTAGCTGTCGTAGTCCCTGTATCCGTTTGCGAGGCGGTGGGGTGTGATAAGCCCTTGCTCCTCGTAGTAGCGCAGCATGCGGGTAGCCACCCCGGTCCTTGCGGCAAGTTCACTGATCTTCACAAATTGATCCTAACTTGACCTTGACACTATGTGAAGGTTTCAAGATGGAGTCATGCACAAGAATTCTCTAGCATCCGGGCATGTCACCGCGGCCGAGATGCGTCATGTCCTTGCCGGGTTCCCCACGGGCCTCGTCCTCGTCGCGGCGGAGGTCGAGGGCAATGTTGTCGGACTTTCCGCCAACTCCTTCACCACGGTCTCCCTTGATCCGCCCTTGGTGTCCATCTCGTTCGCACACAGCTCAACGAGCTGGCCCATCCTGCGGCGGGCCACTCGTTGGGGGGTGAGCGTTCTGGGTGAGCAGCAGGCGCATGTTCTGCAGGAGTTGCGACGTCCGGCTCATGAGCGTTTCAACCGGCTCGATATGCAGGTCCAATCCGGTGCTGCTTTCGCGGCTGGCGCCTTGGCGAAACTCACGGTCGAGCTTGACACGGAAATCGAAGCGGGCGATCACACCTTGACGCTGCTGCGCGTTTTTGAGCTTCACCGCGACACCGAGCAACATCCCCTCATCTTCTTCGGCAGCGGCACGCACCGCCTCGCCCGCTAACCCCCCCCCTACGACTGAAGGACCACTCCATGACAGAGAAGAAACTCACCCTCGGTTTGGCGCTCCATGACGGATCCGGTGCACTGAACAACGTCTGGCGGGCCCAGCAAGTGGACCCAGGGAACTACGCCGACTTCGAAGCGAACATCCGTTACGCCCAGGCAGCCGAACGCGGTAAGTTCGCTTTCCTGTTCATTCCGGACTTCCCCGCAGTGCGCGGGGACATCGAACACGGGGGTGTGCGAAACATCATTGACCCGATGATTGCCCTGACCGCTATCTCCCAGGCCACCTCCCGCATCGGGTTCGTGGCTACCGGTTCCACCTCGTTCCAAGAGCCGTTCAATCATGCCCGACAGTTCAAGGCCTTGGACGTGCTCAGCCACGGTCGCGCGGGATGGAACGCCGTCACTACGAGCGACCCGGCCGTCGCGGCGAACTACGGCAAGCCGGTCGCTGAGCGCTCGGAACGGTATGAACGGGCCCACGAGTCCATCCAGATCGTGCAGGCGTTGTGGGGCAGTTGGCAGAAAGAGGCCTGGATCAAGAATCAGGCCTCGGGCCAGTACATCGACAGCTCGAAGCTGCAACCGATCAACATGCAGGGTAAGTACGTCGCCTCACGCGGACCCCTGGCCATCCCACCTTCCGAGCAGGGCCAGCCCGTGATCTTCTCCTCCGGGGGTCCGAGTCCTCACTTGCTGGCTCTCGCGGGCCGTTACGCCAGTGGATTCATCGGTGAGGTTTGGACCATTGAGGAAGGAAGGGCGCAGCGTGCGATGGTCAGGCGCGCCGCGGAAGAGGCAGGCCGTGATCCCGACGACATCAAATTCTTCGCCGGGATTATGCCCACCGTCGCTCCGAGTGTCCGCGAGGGCCTAGACCGTCGGATCTCGATCCTCGGCGATGCACTCGAGGTGCAGGTACCCCAACTGGGAAACATGCTGGGAATACAGATCGACCGTAATCGGCTCGATGAGCCCCTCACTGCCGAGCAGCTCTCCGGAGCGTATCCCTCACGGGATCCGCGCTCCGGTATCGCGTTGGACGTCGCCCGCCAAGGATGGACTGTCCGGGACACCCTCGCCCACGGCGTCATCGACTTCCACCCCACTGTGGTAGGCCCACCAGCACTACACGCCGACCACATCCAGGAATGGTTCGAGGCCGAAGCCGCGGATGGTTTCTGGCTCTCACCTGACATCTTCGAAGACGGCGTCGACGCCTTCGTCGACGACGTAGTACCCCTGCTGCAAGAACGCGGGATCTACCCGACCGATTACGTCGGCACCACCCTGCGCGAGAACCTCGGCGTCCCCGAGCAGTACGGCCTCGACCCCCGGGTCTTCGGCACAGAGGACTAGCCCACCCGCCGGCAGCTCCCCCAAATCAGGCACAGATCAGTACAGACGATGGAAGAACGTAGATGAGAAGCGAACATATGATCCTAGGCGTGGCCCTTACGAACAGTTTTGGTGCGCACCCTGCCGCCTGGCGGTTGCCCCACGTGAACCCAGAGGCCTACACCGACGTAGATGTCACTGTCGAGCATGCCCGGACGGCAGAACGCGGTGGTCTGCAGTTCGTCTTCATCGCTGACCGGCTGTTCCTGCACGGAGACCTGGCCGAATCAAATCCCCTGTTCAACATGGACCCGATCATCACGCTGTCGGCGATCGCACAGTCAACCGAACGGATCGGGCTCGTCGGCACGGCCTCCACATCCTTATTCGAGCCTTACCTGCTGGCACGTCAGCTCAAAACCCTCGACGTGATCAGCAGCGGCCGGGTGGGTTGGAACGCTATACCGAGTTTCGAACCCGATGCTTTCGCGAACTTCGGCAAGGAGCCCCCTGCACGGGAGAACAAGTACGAACGACTCCACGAAGTGATGCAGGTCGTCCAAGCGCTGTGGGGCAGCTGGGGATACGAGGCAGGCAAGCCCGACCAGCAGGGCATGTACGCCGATCCGGCGCATGTGAAGCCGGTCAACCTATATGGCACACAGGTCGGGGCTCGCGGGCCACTACCGGTTCCACCCTCCGAACAGGGCCAGCCGGTCATCATCATGCCCGCCAGCAGCGGCTACGGCCTGCAAGCAGCGGTCATGTACGCGAACATCATCATCGCCATGCCCTCCAGCATCGAAGAAGGCCGGGCACAACGCCAGGCCATCCGACAAGCCACAGCACAGGCAGGCCGGAACCCCGAGGACATCAAATACCTCGCCTTCGCAGGCTTCACCACCGGCGACACCGAACGCGAAGCCCTCGACACCCGCCTCGCGCTGGACGCCCACACCGACATCCGGCTACCCCTGGCACGCCTGAGCTCCTACCTCGGCCTGCACCAGCAACTCACCCAACCTGACAAGCCGCTCACCGCAGCCCAGCTCGCCGCCGTACAAGCCCACCCCGGCGACGCCCGATCAGCCCGCACAGTGGCACTCGCCCACGCAGGATGGTCACCCCGCGACATCCTCGCCCACGCCATCTTCGACCCCTCCCCCTCCGTCGTCGGAACCGCCGAACAGGTCGCCGACCACCTCCAGGAGTGGTTCGAAGCCGACGCCGCGGACGGCTTCATGCTCAACTTCGACGACTTCAGCACCGAAGTTGGCAACTTCGTCGACGACGTCGTCCCCGTCCTCCAAGCACGCGGCATCTTCCACAACACCTACAAAGGAAAAACCCTCCGCGACCATCTCGGGGTGCCTGCCCAGTACGGGTTCGACTCCAGAGTGGCAGGACCATCCGTTTGAAGGATCCTGGAGGCGTCCCGCACCCGACGAACGACTCCACTGCCTGAGCCGTCGGCCGCGACACGAACAATACTGCGGCACCGGCAGAAAATACCCGTAGCCTGGCAAATCTGGCTTGAGATCGCCGCACCGCTCACCTCACCAACCACTTACGACCCCACCTCGGCCGCTTCACACCTCTGGCATCCAAGGCCCGCCCGTCCGGAAAATCATGCTGAGTCTACGCACAGGGCGCATGAACTGGTGTGAACAAGCAGAGCTCCAGACAGCGACCACATGGCGACTCTGAAAACGGCGCCCAGCCTATGGACCGCCTCGTAACCGAGCTGCGATCGCAGGCCTCGGAACTGGAGCGTTTGCAGGCCATCTACGCCGAACTTGAAACCAGAAACTCTCTCCTCCACAACGAAGTCCTGCGTCTGAAGCGTGCCCAGCGAACAAACGTCCAAGATCTCGCCCGGGTGGCCGCGGTCTTGCTTCAAATTTCTCGGACTAAAGGCATCGCACTCGACTCAGTCACACTCGACATCCTCCGTCGGCGAGGCTGGCTGCCCGTCCGGCATCGCACGGGAGCACGGCCATGACGATGTCCATCGCCAGGCTTTCCGTACGGTCAGGGCTCAAATATCTGTTCAAGTCGACAATGCTGGACGACTTCTCCCCTACTCCCCCAGACACCATCAGCTATTACGTGAAAACCGGAACACCTCAGGGTCTTTGGCTGGGTAGCGGACTCCGCGGCATCGCCCGCACATCAGGCGAAAATATCACGGAATCCGATGCACGTGCGATCTTCCAAGACGCAGCCCATCCCGACAGCAAGGAACCGCTGGGGAGACCGCATGGGCAGGCACCAATAGACCAAAAGACGAACGGTCACAACGCGACGAAGCACGCCGTCGCCGGCTTCGACCTCACCTTCAGCGTCCCGAAGTCTGTCTCCACGCTGTGGGCCCTTAGCCCCCGCCCTGTCCAGGAACAAATACTAGGCACCCACCACGAAGCCATCGAAGCAACGCTCGCCTGGATGGAAGAGCAGGTCATCAACACCAGAGCCGGCCGAAACGGAGTGGCGCACGTCGGCACCCGAGGCGTCATCGCCGCAGCATTCGACCATTGGGAATCACGCGCCGGCGACCCCCAGCTCCACACCCACCTTGTCATCGCGAACCGGGTACAGCGCATCACGGACGGCGCGTGGGTCACCGTGGACTCCCGTTCCTTATACAAAGCCGTCGTGGCCGCCAGCGAACACTACAACGGGCTCCTCTTTGATGCCTTGCAGACGAGCCTCGGCACGGAGACCGACGTCCGAGTCCCGGCGCAGAACTCTCATAACCCCAGCCAGCAACTCACGGGTATCGCCGAAGCCCTTATCCGTGAATTCTCCACCCGTTCAAGGCTGATCGACATCGAGACCGATCGTCTGGTCAATCAGTGGATCACTGAACACGGAGCTCGCCCGACCGCGACAACAATCGTTAGATTGCGCCAGCAAGCCACGCTCTCGACTCGAACTCCCAAGAACGTTGAGCCGTCACCGTTGCGAACGCTGTCCGCACAGTGGCGCGCCAGAGCCATGGCCCAGGGCTTCGACCCGGAATCCGTCGTAGCGTCCACCATTAGGCGCTCCCGCTCACGTCCGTTCCACGTTGGCGACTTCGCCCCGGACTGGATTGACGCCGTCGGGCTTGTCACCCGACGGCGTGTGGCGGCCAAGCGCTCAACCTGGAATCGCTGGAACCTGATCGCCGAGGGTGAGCGCGTGTGCGCTGAGATCCGTTGCGCCTCCCCTGCCGACCGCAACGGGCTGATCGATGCCGTGGCCACCGCGGCAGAGCGTCAATCCGTGCCACTCAACCAGTATTGGTACGGCGTCCCCGCGGATGCGGCTGATGATCTCCGATTTGCCGGGCGCAGCGTCTTCGATTTCCACGGGTCGCGCCTCTACACGGATGAGTCGACGCTCGCCTTTGAGGACGAAATCCTGGCGGCAAAGAACGACGACGGCGGCCCGGCCGTTCCGGTCGACCTCGCCTTCGGGGCGCTCACCTCATACAGAAACACCGGAGGGTCTCCCCTGCACGATGACCAACTGACGGCAGCGTCGGATGTCCTGCTGAGCTCCAGCCGGCTCGACGCCATCGTCGGGCCAGCCGGGACCGGGAAGACGACGACCCTTGGCGCGGTCAAAGCAGCATGGGAGGCAACGTATGGGATGGGCAGCGTCATCGGCCTGGCGCCTGCTGCTGCGAGCGCGGAGGTTCTCGGCTCGGAGTTGCGCATGGTTACGGAGAACGTTGCTAAGTGGTTGCACGAATCTGTTGGGTCTGGTGCGGCCGGAAGGGCAGGGCGGTTCTTTCAGGCGGACGATCGACTGCGTCGAGCATCAGTTCCCCTCGGCCCTATCGTTAGTCGGCTTCAGCAAGAGGTCGCTCGTCTGGCCGCCGAGCAGAACCAATGGCTGTTCCGGCCCAACCAACTGGTAATAGTCGATGAGGCCTCCATGGTCTCAACTCTTCAGCTCGCAGCGCTGGTCTGTCAGGCCACGGATGTCGGTGCCAAGATCCTCTTGGTTGGGGATCCCGCCCAGCTGGATTCCATCGATGCCGGCGGTGTGCTTGGGTGGCTTGATCGGCAGGGCAAGGCAGCCCGGTTGAGCACGATCTGGCGTTTCAAGGATCCGTGGGAGCGGTCAGCTTCCCTCGGGCTGCGTGAGGGACGCGTTTCGGTGCTCGCAGAGTATGAGGATCACGGTCGCATTAGTCATGGCCACTACTCCGACATGGTCGACCACGCCTACTCCGCTTGGCACGCCGATATTCTGGCTGGCCGTGTCTCAGTCTTGATAGCTCCTGATAACGAGACCGTCCAAATGCTCAATGAACGGGCCCAAGCCGACCGGGTAGGTCTGGGCGCCGTGGACGCGGAACGTACTGTGGTCCTTCGGGACGGACTTCGGGCCGGTCGTGGAGACATCGTTATTGCCCGTCGGAATGACAGGTCCATTCGCGACGATCAAGGTGAGTTCCTTCGCAATGGGACGCTCCTGGAAGTCACGGGAGTCGATAGATTCCACGGCGCTCTGCGGGCTATACGCAAGGACACCGCAGGGGCCCTACTCTTGCCGAGCAATTATGTGCAAGCGTCCATGGAGCTGGGCTACGCCACCACGGCCCACCGCAGCCAAGGCCTCACTGTAGACACCGGCCACACCGTCGTAACCCCTGGCCGCCTCACGCGCGAGCTGCTGTATGTCAGCATGACCCGAGGGCGGCACTCCAACACGGCCTATGTCAGCGAGAACGACCCCGACGAGGACGAGCTCCTGGACCCAAGCGCCCGTTCGAACTGGCGGGTGATCCTGAGCGAAGTCCTTGCTGCTGAAGGTGCGGAACGAACGGCTCACGAGGTACGGGACTTCGAACGCCAGCACGCCGACAGCCTCGAGCGTCTGCATCGCGAGTACGATTACCTGGCTCAAATCGCTGCGGGCTTGGATTTCGCAAAGGCTATCGACGGTATTATGCCCGGCCGCTCTGAGGACATGCGAGAATCTCCTGCTTGGGGCGCCGCCGTCGCTGCGTGGCGACGAGCCAGCAGCGCCAATCGTGCAGGAGCCCTTCGGACCTTGAACGAGACACTGGACTCAGAAGCCAATGCGCGGGACCTGACCGCCGTTATTCACGCCCGGCTTCGCAGGTTCTGCTCGGCGGTGCCCCAAATGCCCATCGATCCGTTGACTGAGCAGCTGCCGACAGACCGCCCGGACCTTACAGTCCTGCTGGACCAAGTACGACGGCGGATTGGGAACCGTGCGGAGCACGTCGCCAACGCGGTTCTACGTGATGAGCCTGAATGGGCCAAACTATTGCGCAAAGACATCGAGGCGGGGGCAGATCCGTTCGAGTCGGCCGCAATGCTTCGTGATGTGGCCGTGTACCGGGATCGGTGGGGCGTCAATAGCGCGGCACTCGCCCTTGGTCCGACTCCGGCGGACTGGGAATGGGAACAGCGAGCGCAGTGGGACCACCTACGGCAAGAAATCACCCAAGCCGCCACACCAGAACCAGGGCTAACAGATGTCGGCAACTTGTATGAGTTCGACTCCCCAATAAGCCTGACAAGCACTGGATGGCAGCTTTAAACTGGAAGCTGGAGCAAGCATGCAGATAAACCCAGTCCTCAAGCCGAGAGTAGCAACACCCGCTCTTATCGTTGCGAGCGCAGTGACGCTGGTGCTTGCCGTGATCCTGACAGTTCTAAGCTTCACGATTTCCGGCACGGGTTGGTTGCTGGTCGCCCTCACGACTCTATGTGCAGTAGTCCTGCTCTTTTGGGCCCTACGTCTCCGTGTCCGATGGCAGTGGCAAACCGCAACCGCGGCACAATGGAAGCGTATCGAAAGCTTGAAGGCGGCTGGCGGGACCACAACCGAGATCACGGTCCTTACCGTCGACGCCCCTCAGCCGACAGGCGCCTGGGTCACCATCAGGTGGAATCGCTTCGACTACATCCAACCAGCGTGGATCGAGGCACTCCCCGAGCCCATCTGGCCGGGATCTGTTCTGCTGATTCGACCAGATCCAGCGCAGGTTCGGCCGGGAGCTCCGTGGCCCGAAACTTACCGGATCAGCGGCGACCATGTTCTGGCATGGGCACCGCTCGCCTAGTCATCGCGTCCGCCAATTCCCTCTGCGGTGCCATCGCTAGGCGTAGCCGGCATATGCCTCGAAGCGCCCACCACGCTCCTACAGCGGTCGCCCCCTCCACGACTCCTTATCCACCCGCTTGACCTGCCCAGCCGGGAACCACTCCACGTGGTAGGCCCGTCGGTCATCCACCCACTCGACCAGCCCAAACGTCCGCGTGTATTTGATCGCTCGACCATAGATCTCCCCCACGCGAACCAGCGGCTGACTACCAGGCTCCAGCTCGATGATCTTGCCGTCGTCAGGTCTGGGGTGGCTATTGTCGGCGTCTGTCTGCGCCATCATGCGGGCGAAAGCGGTGGAGTCTTGCTTTGGTCTCATAACAACAAGATTAGAACATATGTTCGAATGTGGGTCCCGCTCACTAAGGAAGAGCCCACGCCTCACCGAACGAGACGTGGGCCGAGAACGGCGAAGACAGGTCAAACCGTCATGTCATTCACCGGAGCTCCGCCGAAAGGGGGTGCCACCACCGGCCCTTTCGTGGTCACGTTGTACGCGGGCCAACCGGTCGCCGTCGTCGCTTGTGGCCCCGTCGCCTCAACAGCCGCTTCAGGCTCGGCAACTGCTCGGGCCGAGCGCTGATACGCGCCGTACCAAACCGAAGATCCGGGCCGATGGTGTCAGCGATGATCCGCCGGGCTTCGCGTCGTTCCCCGTCCTTGTCGTACGAACGGAACTCGAGCTCTCCCGACACCGTTACAGGGTCACCCTTCTTCAGAGAAGTAGAAGCGTTCTCCGCGAGCATCCGGAATGCAGACACGTTGTGAAAGACCGGTTCACCATCCCGCCAAGTGCCATCCGGATTCTGAATCCGCTGGTTCACTGCAACGCGGAGCTTCGCGTGCGGAGTACCGGACTCCCCGATGGTCAGTTCGGGATCTGCGACCAGGTTCCCCGCGATAGAGATGGGGATCTTTGTATTCATGATGGGCTACCTTCCTTAGTCGACGGGCCTCTCCCGACAGACATCTGCGCGTTCAGGGACCAGCAATCTCAGGACCATTCAATGAAGCATTCGGTCCAGGGACGCCGGCGTAGCTCGAACTAGCCGCCACGGAGCGCTCAGTACTAACGGCGGCGAACTTCCCGCCGAATCCAAGAGGGTCCGAGATCGCCAGGATCCCCCTGGTTGCCGCGGTCACCCGCCCCAGCACAGACTTGGCGATGTCTACACGCGACGTCGGCACCCAGGCCTCCGAGGAGTCGTGCTTCAAGTCCTTCTCCGCCCTGATCACTGCATCTGCCCAACCAGTCAGATAGGACGCTGACTGCGGTCCACGATCGATGCCGTGGGCCCGCAGGACGGTATAGGCAACCGATTCGGCTTCCACTTCCGCTAAGCCGCGATGGTTGGCGCTGCTTCCATACAGTCGTCCCAAGCGGTCGTCCGGTCCGTGCAGAAGGACGTGTCCGAGTTCGTGGGCAAGAACCGCTACCCGCTCCTCGTCGTTCATCCAGGCACCAACCTGAATTCGTCGAGCATCAAAGTCGGTGTAGCCGCTCGTGTAACCGTGTTGGAATCCCGACACTTCGACCCGAAAACTGTGCTCGTTCGCAACCTCCCGCAGGGAACTCCACAGATCACCCACGTCTGCCCCACCTTGAGCATCCGCGCGAGGCACCAGCAGCGGCGTGCCCTCCGTCTGGGTAACATCAAAGACAGCCTGGCCGCGCCAGCCTGTGATCACGTTCTTCTTGCCTCTGCTGATGGCATCAACAGGCGCAGTCTGATTCGCTGGCAGGAGCTTGCGCTGTCCGTCAGCCAGAATCAGTTCCTGCATTGAGGCCGTCCGGGGCGCAATCACCCAGAGCGCGTGTTCTCCCCGCAGAACCGTTCGCCCATGCCGGGCCCACTCTTTGTAGCCGGCCACCAGCGTCGGCTCTTGGGTACCGCGGTGTGCCATCTGCATCATCAACAGGGCGACGTTACCCCCGGAATAGCGCCACAGGGTTGCGGAGGCGTCGAGCAGAACTTGCCAGCGCGTTGGCGAATCGATTGCTTCCTCAAGCGCTGTGTGAAGTCCCGCAGTCAGGTCGGCTATTCGTTCTTCGGGTGACAGGCGAACGTTCGACGGCGGCGCGGCGGCTTCCGATGCACCGCTTGCGTCAGCATTCAGTTCAGATTCAGCGGCCACGACAGCCATCCTTCGTGCTTCTAGACAGCCCTATGAAGGGATCACCTATTTATGTCGAGCGAAGCAAGCAACGTCATGACGAAATCAGCTGCGGGTCTGATGGGTGCCCAGCTTCCAGTCCTCGAAGTCCGGCTCTGCCGGCACCATCCTCATGACCGGTTCTTTGTGGCTCTGCAGCCCGACGCACCCGGCGGTCCGCGTGTGGGTTCGGAGACGCTCGACGCCGTGTGGCAGCCTCTCGTGGAACGCCAGCGGACCGAATCCCGAGTCATCTGACGTGAAGGAGGCCGCTTCAGCCCGCTGAAGCGCATACAACTCGGCCACAATCTCCGAGTGCCGCCACCAACAGTCCGGCACCACCGACGTCGTCAGCTGATATGTCGCAACGAACCAGCGCACCCAGTCAAAGAGGCTCTCCCACACGTTCACTGACTGCGCGGATGACATGTCCCGCCATCGATGGGTCACGCCTGCGTTGCGTGGCGACGGTTGGAATGAGGAACGGAACAGTTCCGCGGTTAATTCGTCATCCAAGTCAGATACTCGCCCCACCTCAAAGTCAGAGTCATCCGCCTGCGTGCTCATGAATCAGCCTCGCTGCCTGCTGCCTGCCTACTCAGATGACCAGCAGCCAACTCTCGCTCGGTTGCCAGCTTCGAACGACCAAGCTCAGCGGCATCTTTGCGCTTATGCCAGTCACGCAAGTCCAAGAGAATCGGCCTTGTGCGACGTCCGAGCATGAGCGCCGTACCAACCGGAAGGCGTCGAATCTCGTCCAGACGGATCACAGGGCTCTCCCGAATCTGTTCGCCGTCCTGACGGCCCTGCGACGACCAGGAACGAGTGTTGAGAATGAGGCTGCGCTCCCCCAGCAGGCCCGCCAGCGAGCGCAAGTCACGCTCATCCGATCCCCCACCAAAGATGACCTTGATGATCGCTGAGTCCCAGATTGTGGCCGCCTCCTCGATCGACCATCCACTCCGCGCTTGTGAGAGCGACTGAAGAACTACGAGCGTAGAGATGCCGATACCACCACCATCAGAAAGCACCACCGGCAGACCAGGCCACGGTGACAGATTCGCTATCTCGTCGAGGATCAGGGAAAGCGGTGGATCGAGTCGGCCTCCAGGTGCCACGAAGGCCAGCTCTCGCGCCGCGTTGTCGATGTCGTCGATAAGAGCGGACAGGTAGGGGCCAGCGGCCGCAGCTCCAGAGCGGGTGCCAATAAGGTAGAGAGTCCCCCGTTGCCTGATGAAGCTCTTGGGATCAAACTCTTGAGCTTCGTCCTGTGGGTTCAGCGCCGCCAACACCCTAGGAGATGAAAGCGGGGCCACGGCGGCGGAGACCCCAATCCAAGAGTTCGAGGTGTTCCGCGGGTCATCTTCCAAAATCCCCATCAGATCTGCCTGCCAACCCAACGCCGCACCCGGACGCCCCAGGATATCCAGCGCCTCTCTGGCCAACACCGGGCTGGACGACCATCTGCGAAATGCAGCTATTCCCTCCCCTGACAGCGCTGCCGCATGGAGCAGACACTGGAGCACGATCAGCGAGCGCTTTTGCCATGCAGCATTCTCGCCTTTCATCTCTGTATCTGCGGTGATCACAAGAGCCCGTCGGGTTGCGATGTCCGGGTCACCGCAACCACGTACCGGCGACCAGCGCAGCGTAGTTGGCAGACCCGACATTCCCTGAGGGTCAAAGACGGTCACTGGCCGCCCATCCGACATCCGGGCTCGCATCGTGACCACCAGGTTGTCGGCGCGAGTGGATGTGGTGACAACAGCACCGGGCGCATCGAGAATCGCGTTGATGACCACATATAGCCCTTTGCCTGACCGAGGCGCCCCCTGAATGACCATCGACTCTTCGGTGGAAACATGAATCGTCACTCCACGGGAGCGCCCAAGTGTCCACGAAACATCGTGAACGCTCGGTTTGCTGAGGCCTGGCCGAGTGTATTGCCCACGCTTGCGAACGGCTCTGGCGCCAAAGTCCCGAAGTATCTCCGCTCGGCCGGCCACCCCATCCCTGCTCAGAATGTCCTGCCGCAGCCAAGCACCGGACTGTTTCCAGGTTCTCCACGCCAGGGCCGACACAACTGCGAGCGCCGCAAACAACGTGAGAACGACACCCACAATCCACCAGATTGCCCCCACTTCCAAGGTGCAGCTGCTGGAAGTACCAACAATCCAGTCCGGACGGCCAACCAACAAGCCGACGCCCGCAACGGGGTTGAAGAACGACGGCAGCCTCCCGCCGCAGTGCCCAGCGCCGGCAAGATGGGCGGCTGTCTGGACCAACAGGCAAAAGGCCATGTAGCCGGTCAACGCCCAGAGTCCGGCGGAGACCAGAGGACTACTGCTACCCGACCTCGTCCTCACAAGTGCATCCGGTCATCGGTGCCAAAGACTTCCAGCTCGTCCGTGGTCACCCGGTTAGCGACGATGAACGATCGGTTTCCAACCTTCCAGAGCCCTACGCCCTTGGGAAGGTTCTCGACGTGCTCGCACTCAGCTTCGGTGAGACCCAGGGCTTCCTTGGTAAGCCGCATGGCATCATGCTTTTGGCGATAGATGATGCGGCTATCCGCTTCCGTCAGCAGGCCTAGCGCCTTCTGACGGTGACCACTAGTGCTGTCGCCGATCTCGTTGAGGTCCGCCACTTTGTGCATGATGAGCAGGTTCGCGATCCCGTAGGTGCGCGCAAGGCGCCATTGCTCGCTCATCTTGGCCAACATGTAGGGATCGGCGAGCATCCGCCAACCTTCGTCGTACACCACAAGCCGCTTGCCGCCGTCGGGATTTGTCACTGCAGCTTCCAGCCAAGTGGCGCTACAGGCCGCGGCGAGAGATAACGCTTGCTCCGACGCCCCGATGAGCGCAGACGTGTCCATGACCATCATTGGCGCGTCGGCATCGAAGGCCACCGTGGAAGGCGCATCGAACATGCCTTCCAAGTCACCAGAGACAGTGCGCCGCAGCGAGTGACTGACCGCTGCTCCGCCGTCCTTGCCGACTAGGGCGAGCGTTTCTGCGGAAGGACTCAAGAGGTGGTCCAGCACCATAGGAAGGGTCGGCGTCGAGTTTTCCGCGGTGGTTTCCATGAGGGCCATGTCGAGAGCGGTGTGCTCCACAGGATGCAGTGGTGTGCCTTGGCGCATAAGAGACACCAAGGCCACGATCAGTTGCCGGCGCCGCTGCCGGACGACAGCCTGCCACTGAGAGTCCGATAGTGAGCTAGGCCGCGGGCCGGCATCTAGAGGATTCACCCGGGCCGTGCGCCCAGGGCCAACGGAGATGACCTTTCCGCCCACTGCATTGGCCACCGCAACCCACTCGCCCTTGGGATCTGACGCAACAGCCGCTTTCCTCCCCAACGTTATGGAGCGGGCGACCAGCGACTTCCCGCACATGGACTTACCCGTGCCCACTGTGCCAATCACGACGATGGACGGACCGCTGATGATTCCTTTGTCGTACAAGATCCACGGATCATAGGAAAAGGCTCCCGAACCAAAGACGTCAGTTCCTATGTAGGTTCCTTCGTGGCCAAGTCCTGACTCCGTGAGAAATGGGTATGCCGCCGCGAAGGTCATGGTCGAGGCGCGGTGAGGTGCCGGGCGCAGTCTGTGCGGTCCCCATAGTGACTGCGGTTCCCTGCTCCCCCAGTCGCCGACAAGGCGCTCGCGGGCACCGCGCCGTTCCAAGGCTTCGTCGATCCGCTGGCCGAGTTTGCGCTTCTGTGGCAATGACTCAGCGGTTGTCGCCTTTCTGAGACTCTTGCGTTCGGCGCGAGTGCCCGACGGCGTATAGGTCACCTCTTGGTTCTTGAGACTCATCGCAATCCCCTTCCAAGGGGCAGTCCCCCGGCAATGAAGGCTGCCCATTGCTGCCCCGCGAGCAATCGAAGCTCAACGAACGCGCCAGCCGCTGCAGACTCCAGTTCGTGGCGGTGTCGGGCGAGATCCTCCAATGACGCAGCGGTAATCGTCACGAAGGCGGTCGGACGAACATCGCCATGTCCAGCGACGATCTCTTCTTCGCGTTGCGATACTTCTTCTTCCTCGGCTCGCTGCTCTCGCGTGGTGGGTCGGTCGAACCGGGCATTGATCCTGCGGCGTGTTTCGTGGGCTTCCTGTGCCGATCGGATGTCCCGCAACGCCTCCAAAGTTGGAACCGCGCGGATCACCTGCGTGACCGTGTGGCGGAAGTCGCCGACGTAAACCAGCGGGTGCAGGAAACCCGGATACACCTTTTGCCGCGGCCATTCGGCAACCCAGAAGGTCTGATGGAATCCGGAGTCCGTTCGGAGATACGTCCAGTGCTCCTCCACGGCCATGGGGCTCGAACTCAGCCGCCGCTGTCCGGTTGGCTGGGCAGACTGCGGATCGCTGTCATTCTTCGCCGAACCTCGAGAGACCGTCTCAGGATCAAAGGAACCCCTGAACACTTCAAGTAGCCGGGACTCCGAAAGCCACTCGTCCACCCGAACTCCATGAGTTGCCAGAGAAGTAGTGATTGCCTGCACCTCCAAACGCAGAACACGCTCGAGTCCGGCTATGCCTCCGCCCGATTCCTTGATGCGCCTCCTCGACTTGGCGGTATCCACAACAACGGACAACAACACGTCGTGACTCATGGCGGATCCGGCAGCGGCTATCAAGTCCTGATATGCCACCTCGCCCCACGAATTGCCCCGAGGATGGCCGCCAGTCTGCACGATGGTGTGGTCATAGAAATCCTGGAGGGCTGACGAAGGGTACGGAACCGTATAGTCCTGAACGGCAACCCTTGCTAAGTCCGAGCGTTGCGCGAGTCCCGCCTGCACGCGCGACCATGCCTGCGCAGCCCAAGCTTTGTCATCGTCGTCGAGGAGAGCGAATGACCTGGTGGTACAACGCAAAACGACCGTTGCTTCCTTTCCCTGCGGGTCGACGACAAAGCACTCTCCACGGCTGGTCATCTGGAGCTGGAGGCTGCCGAGTCCGCCTGGCAGCGCAATCTTTCCCGCTTTCAGCGCCTTCTCGGGACGGGCAAGGTATCGTGTCTGGCCCAGAATCAAACGCACGAAGAACAGGGTGATGAGGCTAACCCAGATGGGATAAGGGATCCGAGCATGTTGGAGTACCCCCATGAGCACGAGCAACAGCCAGATGGGACTCATCGTCGTCAGTCCGACCGGACCTCCCGCCGCAGAGGCAATAATCGCCGTCAGGACGCCGAGGGCCAGCAGCACGAGCTGGTACCACTTGAGCCCCATGAAGATGCCGCGGCGCTCGTATCGGGGAAATTTGACGGCCTCAAGGGCGCGCGTATCTTCAGTCATTGCGTTTCTCCGGAGGGAAGTGTCCTTCAGAAGCCTTGGGCCTGATGGGCGGCAATTGGGATGTGGGTAGCGTTCTGCCGGGACTTCGCAGTTCGGGCTGCCGAGGGGTTCTGGGGCGGTTTGGCTTTGGCAGTCCTACGGCCGGGTTCCCGCCTCGCGCCGAGGGTGTCCCAGACGATGCTTGCTTGCTCTGCTCGGTGACGACCTCTCCACTCACTACGTCGTTCTGCCTTGCGGCGCCCCCGCGAGCAGGGTTTGCTCCGTACGACGCAGGAGCGTTTGCACCGGAGGCGGGTATCGGCGTGGCACTCGCTAGGCTGCGCGGCAGTGGCACTGACGGTGCCAGTACGCGCGGTGGGATGTCTTTGCGACTTGAGGGAATTGGTCGAGCTAGCGACGACCTGCCCAACATTGATGCGATCGTCATGCGGCCACCGAGCTGTCGGCTGAATTGTCTCGATGCGACGCTGCTACTGCGGGCAAGAACATGGCCGCCGCCAGCCGTTTGAGCCGCTGCCGCAAGTTCCCCACCCGCGAAGCTCACCAGCCTCAGCGCCATCAATGGCGCGCCGCAGGCAAGAACCATACCGACAGTGCCGGCCGCCAACCCGGCAAAGGACGTCGAATCCGCAAATAGTTTGATCGCCGCGGCCAGTACTGTCGCCGCGAGTGGCTTCGCCAGCAAGAGTGCGACGACGACTTCGCACCACCGTCCGGCCCAGGCCTTTGACTTCTCCCAGGGCATCATCATGAGGGCGACCGGCGCGACGGCCGCGAGGACGGCGAGGGCGAACGTCCTGAAGATCATCGAGCACATAAGGATGAACGCCAGGATCCACACCACGATGACTGCCATTACGGTCACTATCGCGCCGCCGACGGCTCCGCCTTGATTGCCTGGCGCAAGGGAGATGACATTCCATTCGCGCTCGGAGCCTTGGGGAGCTCGTTCGAAGCCGAAGAGCCGCATGAACACGACGTACGGATCTGTCCCGATTGACTCCAAGAGAGCGGTCGAAGCGGAGTCGGTCACTCGGGTGAGCTGCTGGACGAGGTAGACCGCGGCGGCAACCAAGGGAACCGCTGCAGCTCCCCCGATCAGAGCTCTGATCAGCCGGCGAGGTTGCTGGCTAATCAGTCCGGAGAGGAGTTGAAGGATCATCACGACAACCAGCGGAGTCATCATCACGATGGCCCACCAATTGGTTAGTCCGCCGATCGCCGCCCATTGTGAATCGTCGACTTCGGAAACGCTGAAGGCCCCCGTGATGAACCCCCACATCCACGAGGCGATGTTCTGAAGGACGTTGGCGAAGATGGAAGTGATGGAACCTTGGACGCCGTCGTTGGCCTGGGAAACCAGTCCGCAACCCGGCGGCCACCAACCGTTGAGGTCACACTCGATAGGCATGATCGCGAGCGGCTAGAAACCCAACGGAAAGGCCGTCTGAGACCAGAGTATGTATCCGTTGATGCCGCCGAGGATTGCTGCGACGGGGCCGGTCCACAGCAGGATCACCCCGCCGCCTGAGGCCAGCCGCGACGATTGGCTCAGTTTGCCAGCCAACAGCATTGCCGCCCCGATTATCGCCACGATTGCAATGACGATGAAGGCGCCGACGAGGATGCCGCCGCCGATCTGCTTGAGTGACTCGAGAAAAGGAAAGTTCGCGTTTGGTGTGATCCCAGGATCCACCGCTGCCAGTACCATCTGGTGCTCCATCCAGTCGTCTTCCAATGGAATGAGCTGATTGGGCTCACGACTTCATGGGGATGGTTTCAGGGAACGACATGATGTCCTAACGCTACTTTGCCTCTGGTACGAGCCTCATTACCGGATGCTCATCCTCGCGGCGAAGATCAAAAGACTCGAACACTGTTCGATGCCTAGACTCCCTGCACCGTCCGCAGCTCGCATTGAGATTGCACGGGTGCCTTGCATAGCAAATGACATGCCTAGGCCTATCACCCGACTATCCACCCATGTACACCAGCGGCAACTAAATAGGCGGATACCTGGTGCCAGCACAGCTTGTACACGCTGGGATATGTCTGCACCCCTATCCGGATCTCCGAAGCTTCGTCGGTTCAGCCGTGTCTCCCATCAACAAGATATATCCCTTCTAGAGGGGGCCTTCATTGGGATGCTCGCATTGGAGATCTTCCCACTCCGCAGTCAAGGTCCAGACATTCAGCAGTCACGATGAAGTATCCGACAATTGCAGAGCGATCCAGTCGCGGGCGTCATGTAGTTCAAAAACGTCGTTAACCACTCCAATCTCATTGTCCGCCAGGAATTCGGCTAGGGCGTCACCGTCCATTACGATGATCCCGGAGCGCCTGCTGAGGCGCCGGCTGTCTGCGCTTAATTCCCCTGTGGTCAGAAATAGATAGAAGACCGGGTCAAAGACCCTGATCCTTAACGAGGCAAGAGCTGACCCATCATCCGCCGAAACGCCCGCTCGGGCAAGCGCGACTGATCCAGCCAACTCCCTAAGTTCGGGCGTTGATGCCACTCCCTCGTAGTGTTTTGCTTGCCCTACCAGCCAAATGTTGAGGTTCTTGTCGATACTGGGCAGAAAATACTCTTGGTTCAGTTTTCCGCGTAAGGATAGGAGCCCGTGAAAGTCTATGCCTTGGTCATTAGAAGGCCTCGTGAGAACTGGCCGGTCACATCCGAACAACGAAAGTACGCCTTTACAGACAGCTTCAAATTCACGTGGGCTTACGGACCGCAGGAACTGTGTGTATAGTCCATGGTTTGCCCTGCGTGCCTTTGCCTGCTTCACCGATTCAGAATCGTTCGGCTCCGCAAAACATGCCCCCTGAATGAGGGTATCTGTGGAGGAATTGAAGTCATATCGCGCATGCTGACTGTCGACGCGACGATCGTTGAGGTCATCAACCAAGCGTTTAAGGAACACAGAAGACCAACTTGCGCACTTTTCAACCAGTTCCTCATGAGTGAGATCCGGGAACCAGCCTTCGGCAACAATTATCTCCAAAAGTAGGTCTTCAGCAGCAACGGGCGCTCGCACGACATCGAATTGTGCAATGACGATGAGCGCGGCGCTACGTGGCCCCGGGCGCAAGGGCTAGTCCACGGCTAGTTTGGCATATGTCTGAAGAACATCGGAGGCCGTCTGTTGAACTCGGCGGACGACGTCCAGGTCCTGACTCTTCATCTTTGCTAGTTCAAGAGCGCTGATCTGATTCATTACCGTGATTGCCTCGGACACTTGACTCCGCCATGTTCTTGATAACTCCTCCGCCT
This sequence comes from Paenarthrobacter aurescens, assembly GCF_041549525.1. Taxonomy (NCBI): domain Bacteria; kingdom Bacillati; phylum Actinomycetota; class Actinomycetes; order Micrococcales; family Micrococcaceae; genus Paenarthrobacter; species Paenarthrobacter aurescens. The sequence continues at coordinate 1,907,101 of NZ_CP157456.1, read as the reverse complement.
TTGAGACTCCAAGCGCGTCTGCAAAGCTCCGGTCTGGATCCAAAAGGATTTGTCTGGCGTCAGGGTTTGGCAGAATGTTTCTTAGTTCACGAACTTGGGTGTAGCTGGGCAGCTTCGGACCTCGAACATCACTTCCCTCTTCGTCGCTACCGAGAGTGGATTCGGTTATAAGTGAATAAAAGACATGGAGTTGGTCTTCGTCGGTGAATCTGAGTGATCTGTCATCCCAGGAGAGCCAAGTTCGGACGGCTGGTATGGCAAGGGCTTCGTGAAATATTGGATACATGCTCGATGATGCCAGATCCATGTACTCCTCGTCGTTGCGCATTTGCTGCAAGGCCTTGAAAGCACGGTACCGGCGGTTGACTTCTTGTGGAGACATTCCCAGGCGCGAAGCCACCTCCTGAGTATCAAAACCGTACTCATCACGAAGGTCGGTCACCAGCTTGGCACGCTGGTAGCCGCCCCATTGCTTGATCCCACCGACATGTCGGACGCCCATGATAGCGAGATAATCCCCATTTCCGGCCTCCGCTTCGATCGAAACTACGGGAACTCGATCAAGCACCTCTAGGACGTCGCTTCGCACGTTTACGCCAGCGTCGTGATCTTCTTTGATCCACCGAAGGGCAGCCAGCCGGCGGTTGCCTTCTACAACCAAGTACGAAGCGCCGTCGCCGTACTTCCTCACGACAAGTCGTTCAACCGTTAGGAAGCCGTTCGCAAGAATAGAATTCTTTAGTTCTGTAATGTTCTCAGTTCGAATACGGCGGTAAGCACGGTCCTGCACTGACTTCTCCGCGAATCGCCCCTCGTCAGCAAGAACAAAGCCCGGTTCATCCTGGAATCTGAAGTTGTTCGGGTCGAGCAACAAGTGTTGGAGGGGCAGCTCCATATCCGCGTAAATCGCCGGTGCTGTCATGGATTTCCTCCAAGGTTTTTTCTCGTGGCGGCGGCGATGCCGACTACTTCACATCTTAGGCCGAGTCTAGTTTCAGACTCCCTCTTCTAGCACCTAGGACGAGACTCAGTAGACAACCCAGCACATTGGAACAATGAAGCACATACTACAAAACTCTAGCCATGATCCAGGCACCCCTGTTGAGGTCGCTCTTTGGAGTCAACACCATCCTCTGATGGAGGACTGACCCTGAAATCAGACAACGTCAGTTACGCCGGACTATCTAGATCTGGCAGCATTTTCTTGAGGAGTTGCTAGCCCCAGAACAGCATGATCTCGGTGGTACTGGATCCAGGACGACCGAATCTCTTCACTCACGATGACCTCCCCCAACGACTGATCGAGCCGCCGTGTTTCGATGGCCGAAGTCTCGGCGAAGCGAGCAACAAACCCGCGTACCAGTTCGCCCCACCGTGGCATGTCATGGACGACGTCGATGGCGTCACCTGAGTGCAGAATCTCACCGCTTAGACAAGAGATGAGTGGCTTGCCTGATTCACGCCACGATGCCAAGAACTCGTCGGTTACCGGCCGGATCGCAAGTCTGAGGGCCCGATCCACTCGAGCCTGTTCTTGTCGCGCACCTCCAACGTCAGCGAGCCCCCGGATGACTCCCCCATAGCCAAAATCGATCAGGTCGTCCACGCCGCGCTGCTTGATCCAAACACCGTAGTTGCCCGATCTGGCCTTCAAGGAACCGTTTCGGCGAACTTGGAAGTACTCAATCCCGGCGCCAACTTTTTCATCACGATGACGGTGCTCATCAACCAAGGCTCGGAAGAAGGCATCATCCGCGGGGTCGGACACACGACCGTCGGGAGTATATTTGTCGCGAATTCGCTTACATTCTTCCTTTGCCTTATTTTCGGAAGAAAACCTATAATTCCCAAACACGATAGGACGACTGGCTGCCACTACACACCTTCCCTCGATCAAGTTTCCCTCGTCGCATCGTAGCGGGTTCAGCCGGTGGTGCAGTCATGAACGTTGGCGAAGAGGTGTGCCATGACGCGCTGCCCACTCAACGTCAGGCTGAGGTTCCTTGCCAACGCCAGCTGGCCCCTTCGCCAACAACGCCCGTTTCAACGACTACCCCCGGGCGGCCGGACATCTGAGCACGGCAGCGAGTGTTCTCTACGCAAAGTACCAGGCTGACATAGATGGAGGGCCCCGCTCCCGCATGGAAACACCCTTGCGTGGTCGCCACAAGTGAGCAACAGGTACATATGAAAAGTGCTAAGACACCCCAACCGGCGCCAAAATGTTCCACGGCAGAGCCTGGAATCCCAGCTTCCCACCTAAGCAGTACGCTTTCCTGATCAACTCCTGCGAGCACCCTAAACTGGAAGTGAGAGCGTTGCAGCTTCGCCCCCGCTACTAAGAGGGTGTCCGCATGCGGAACCACGCTTGACTACGAACGGCCCTTCAGTCGCCCAATTCGTCGGGCGGCGAACTTCTCCGCCCCGGCGCGTCTTGATTTGGGGAGACCAATCTCGCATCTGGCTTTACCGGCATCGCTGTTTTCTCTAGCAGCTACTAGGTATCGGCGTCCGGGCCACTGCCGCTACTCCGGCGAGAGCACTCTAGTTTTAGGACATGAAGCAGTAACTGCGATTACAACCGAGGTTTTGTCGATGATCCATAGCGGCACCGCGGCGACTCTACGAGCCACATCCAGCCACCTGCTGAGTTCAGCCCCTGCTTCAACAACAACTTCGATCCTGTGAATGCTGAGCCACCCTAACGACCTTGAGGTTCATCACGCCTAGATACCAGCAAAATCAGAACTTTGACCCAAGGTATTGATTCCGCCAGGCGTCCGCCGCCAGCCTGGTATAGGGAAGCTTCATTCGGAAACCCAGTAACCCCGTGGAATCAAGAAGCCCAATCGAAATAGACTTTCAACACTCGAGTTGCGCACCATAACTCAGTCGACCCTGCAGCCCTAAGTTGCCCTGATAAGCCCAGAGAAGCACGCCAACCGGCGGCCTACCTAGGTCACTTCGCCACATGGCAGTCAAAGTTGCCGCAAATGTACACAACGATCCACACGACTTCAACGCACTATCCGGGTGGTTCGAAATTTTCATTGAAGAAGATCCACCGCCACATATACTTAGGGCACGGCCGGGCGCGTGCCGCTACGTGGAGCATAGACATGCCTCTCCATCTTGAGGCGGTCATAGCGAGAAGGTGGGCTGTCATGGGCAGTAGAGAGAGTGAAGCCATAGGTTTCTCCACACCAGTCAACGGTCAGGTCATAGATCCGGAGCTAGGCCAGAAGTTTCAAGAGACAGACGTCATCATGGGACTTCGAGGTTTAGCCGATGTCGCACAGGACAAACTTTCGAGTCCAGGATCAATACTGTCTCCTAGCGAAATAGACAGGCAGTTGCGTTCTGAAAGCCGTGACGCACTAAGCAGTGATGAGCAATTGGCCATGGCGGAGATGAATGTGCTGCTTGCCAAGTACGGGCAAACCCCGGCCAACAGCGTCGAAGGGCTCATTAAACTTAGAAAGATGCTAACGCAGATTTACAAGGACAACTCGATTGTCCCCGCGGAGACCAAGCGTGAGCTCGCCGTACTGGAGAGAAATTTAGCCGTCGTGGAACAGACACGAGAACTGTTCATTACCCGAAGGATCACAGAGGAGCGCACAAAGGGTAATAAGGCGTTCATCAGCTCTTTGAAGAGCGAATGGGATATCAATGCCGTTGAGTCGAGGCTTGACGTTCAGCGGATTGAAAAACAGGGCGTGATAGATACTGCTCACACCCAAGCCCTCGAAAGTAAGGTTATCAACACCAAGAAGACTGGGCTACTGAACAATGACTATTCAATCATTGATAAGGTAGTTGATAATGATCGCCTTGAAAAAACAATTGATGCGCACAAGAAGACTGCATCAATCGTTTGGATGAAGGTCGCCCGGCCTTTTCTAAAGCCAGCCATCAAAGTAGCGGTGGTAATTCTTCTTGTTGGCATCGTTTTCTCGTTCTTCGTTGAGACCTCAAAGACACCGATGTATCCCCTCTTGAGTCCCTTCAACGACATCCGCCACCTCATCCTTGATCCCGTCTGGATTACACTAACAACTGCAATAGAGTCAGCTTCAAAGCCAAAATAGTCTTATGCTGCTGCTTGATCCAACTCCTGCTACATGGGTAATCGCGAGGATACTAAATGAAGCTAATGAATACGTCAAGTGATCACATGCTAACGATAAAGATGACGAGAACTGAACTGGCAACCCTGGCCGATATTGGACTTGAAATAACCATAGGTGCTCTAAAAATATCGGACAATGAATGGAAATCAGCCGCATTGCCAGCTACCAAGGATGAGGCATGCGCCTTGTTCGATGAACTCCGCCGTCTTCTGATAGAAGCGCGGCAATAGATTGTGGTCATGTAATGACTTTCTCCAATCTGGTAGCGCTGCCCAGCGTTCTGCAATTTCGGGAATCGCTTCCGGCCATGCCTACGAGAAGCACGGCGCAGATATCCCGGGGGCCTCACCGCGAGATTTTGCTGCTTCAGCGATGAGAGACCTGAACACCGCTGACCACGTATACGTTATGGACCAAGATAGCGGACAAAATATTCTTTTTGGGAATACCTCGTCGGGAATGGTCGGCATACTGAATACATCACATCCTGACCTGTCTACCTACTTTCGGCCTGGCGGACAGTCTGTCAATGAGTATCTCGAAAATAAAGTTGCAGATGTTGCGGACTTCGGTGTGAAGGAAGTCAGCGAAAAAGAAGTACAAGATATAAACAAGTCTGTCTCCGTGGATCACGCGGCCAACTACCATCAAGGTCCGCAGATTTCAGGACCCACCCTAGAACGCGGCGTCTCGTCTGAGCTAAGTCAGGCCGATTCCCTTAGCGAACCAGCGTTGGAACGATGACAGGGGCACCGGCTGGTTTCAGTTCCGCGTCGCTGGCGCGTGCATTACACAGCTCCGGAAAGGCTCTGTATCTGGGCTCCGATGAAATAGGACCAATTTTCGGAACACGGGAGGACCACCTCCTCGTGATCGGCCCTCCTAGGTCCGGCAAAACCTCGGGGCTTTTCGCACCGACGATTGCATGCCACCCTGGACCGGCGGTAGTGGTATCTATCCGCGATGACCTAGTACGCGATACTCGTTCGGCCCGGACTGCAATAGGTCGCGCATTCGGTGGAGAGACCGCTGAAGTCCTACTGGCCGGCACTGTAGCCACTGATTCCTCATCGCTGGGCTGGAAGATTTCGGATGGGTGTGAAAACTGGATAGTCGCTAAAGACCGGGGCGTATCCCTAGCGCATACAGCCGTTCCTCCCTCCAACGGCGATACTTTTTGGAGAGAAAGCGTCTCCGTCGCCCTCGCAGGATGCCTTCATGGTGCGGCATTGCTTGGGCATAGCGACAATCAACTCATTGCTAATATTCGGCAGGCCAATCTAGACGTATATCGCAACAGCATCGAGGTCTTAGACCCCGAGGGCTTGCATCCAAGCAGCCATTCATTTTCATGGCTTTATAACGACAGAGTCATGACCGACAACACTAGAAAGTCGCTTCTCGCTGTGCTCAGCGGACAAGTGCTCGGCGGATTCGACTATCAAGATGTCTCACGATTGCATTCGGTAGACATCCAGGAGTTTGTCAAAGGCTGGGGCACACTTTATGTGACCGTCCCTTACGAGCGGAAAGATGTCCTGTCCCCACTTGTCACGGCTTTTATCGAGGCAATAATCGGCGCGTGGAGGCATCAGAACCGTCCGGGTGTCATTGCTAGAGGTACCCTACTGCTTGCGTTAGACGAAGTGGCAAACATTGCGCCACTACCGTCGCTCCCAGGAATCGTAACTACAGGTGCGGGTGATGCAATTCAAACAATTCTTGGACTGCAGGGGCCCTCCCAAGCGAAGACGTGGGGCGACCAAGCTGACACCATTATGGGTGGTACAAGTCATGTCGCGCTCTTTCCTGGGCTCCGAGCTCACGAATATATTCGGTCACTAGCCGACGCCTCGGAGCAAGTCATTGCCTACAGCCCGACCATATCTGTCTCCGGGAGCCTGCCCGCAGGCGAACGATTTGCAACAGCTGAGCGTCTGACGGACGAGCGAAGGTATATCGAGCAGCAACTTGCTCAAAATCGGAACCGGTCAGCCCAGCTCGCTCGTCTGCAAGCTGCCGTTCATCTCGCTGCACAACGTCGTCGGGATGGCTTATGGACCCGCGAAGACGATGTCACTACTCCGCACGGTGTGCTGAACGAAGTTATGGGATACACAGATGTCAGTCTCGACATTGATCGTCGTGCCAGCATCGAGCCTAGTGACATCACTCATCGACCGAAAGGTGAACTTAGTCTTGTCACGGGCGCGAAAGTTTTCTTTCTAAGGGTGCAGCACTGGTCACTAGACCCATTCTGGACTCCTGTGCTGAATGGGACAATCGATCGAGGACATTCATGATCGATAGCGCCAGGCTTCCTTTGGTCAATCGGCGCAAAGAACAAAGACATCCTGAAGCTCCATCCAGAGCGAGTCGTTGTTGCCGCTGGCTTTGGCGCTAGGTCTTCTGGCCAGCTCGTGGACTCGACGACAGGTAAGCCTTCTGGGCTGCGGTACGACACGAGCCCTTCCGATATGCGCGTGTAGGCAGGATTTCCGCTGCTATATGCCGGTCGTTTTGCCAATCCGGATGGGTGCAGCTCGCCGAGCTGGCACGATCACGTCAAGAGGTCGAAATAGGCGCTGCCGGGATTCCACTCAATTGGATGCAGCAACGTCCCAGCGGACGGGTTGAGCGCGCTATACATCATGCCGTCACCAGCGTAGATCCCTACATGGCCCCAGTTGTAAGGCCCTTGAGGGTTTTGGACGACAAGGTCTCCGATCTGCGGGGTATCCGTCATTCGCCCGACCCGCCACTGTTCCACTCGCGGAAGTTCGATTCCAACCTGCCGATATATCCACTGCACGAATCCAGAGCAATCCCACGCCTTGTACGCCGTCCCACCCCAGACGTAAGCACCGCCCAAGCCCGCCTGCGTGAAACGCAAAATATCCTGCCTGACTTGGGACAAGCCCTCTACAGCGATCGGCTCTGGCCGCCCGCTCTCCCCTGCGCTGCACTTCGGGACAGTTGTGACGCCCTCGAGCAAGTCAACAATGGCTGTCGCCTGTGGTTCCCACCGAGCATAGAGCTCTGGAAACGCTGAAACCTGGACCGCTTGAGCAGCCTGCCCTTTGCTCATGGCAGACCATCCTGGCACATCCAGCAGACCTCGAGGGCTACCTTGATTCGGTCCAGACGGCCCTCCGTAGAATGCACGTGCGTTGTAAGAAACATCCATCAGCTCTGCAACGGTTCCCCATCCAGCAGCTGGCCTCTGCTGTGCCGAACCTACTGAGTCGTGGTCACTCCCAACCCCGTCATGAGGAAACTGATATGACGCAGGGACATTCGCGTTGGCGAGCATCCGGAGGGTCGACTCCTGGAGAGACATCATTATGGCGATCACCATCGCCTCACGAGGAACGCCAAGTTGCTTCCCGACGGAAATGTACCCCTGTGCCACAGCAATCTGCCCTGCGGAGAGTCCAACGGCTTGACCATCCGGCCTAGATCCCCTGTCCGCGAGGACGCTTTGTGTGACACCACCGCTGCTAGACACACACCCGACATGTGATTCCGGATTGTCGCCCGCCAAGGCTAAAGCGACGGCACTGGCGACGACACCCAGGGAAAGCACGATGACGAGACTGACGGCGGTTACAGCCCGCACGAGGGTTCGGCGCCTGACTAGGGCTAGCGCCAAAGCCGCGTGCGGCATCAGTAGACGATCCTGCTAGTCGAGGCATAGAAGCCGACCATTTGGCATCGATCAGGCGGGGCGGTCGCTGCCGGCGGGCAATTAGCCATAACACTGACCGGCGCTGTGTATGAATTGCTGCTACTGACTGTCTGGTCAACGACCTTGAGTCGAACTGTGCAGACATGAAGCCCCGGCCACGGAGCCGGGCGTTCGCGAACTTTTACGAGTTCGTTGTCGCATGCCATGGATTCGAACGTGGCTGCCCTGTAGGCACCCTGGCCCGCAAGCGAAGCGAAGGACCCCGCGTTTATGCCCGTCGCCTCAAACTCCTGGACCAGGACCGCCAACGGATTCGATCCGTCAGGGAGGACGAACCACCAGGCCCGAATTCGAGCGTATACGTCCGAATAGGACGAACTTCGGGTGTCCCAGCTATAGATGGCCACGGCGGCCGCGGAAGCAAGCGCCCGATAATCGGCCGTGACAGGCGGAATGGACGCCGGCACCTTGGCGAGCGGAGCTGACTTCGTTGGTTTCGCTCTAGTAGTCGGCGAAATGCTCGGCAGATCCCGCGGCATCGAAGATTCAGCCGATGGGACACCCGTTCCGTTCGTTGACGGGGACTCCCGGGGTGCGACGAGAACGAGAAAGAGGACACCAACGATGGCCGTCAGTGCTAAGCCAAACATCCACCGACGAGTTCGTCGCCCGCGCCAAAGGGATTTCACCATGCTTGCCTCCTAAGCCGGTCCATGGCTCAGCTCTCCAATGAGCAACATGACTCAAACAGCCGAAGTCATGGAACTGCGAATGACTCTCCATGCCGTTTGGTACAGGCGACGGGCCGTGCCGATTTGAACTGCCACATAGCGATCAGTCACTTTGAACTCCTCGGCAACCGCGGTGATGGCGACCTGTCGTTCGACGCCGTGATGTTCGGGCAGAATGATTGCTTCGGCCACCGCCCGCAGCAGCGGATTCGGCAGACAACCAACGGCGTGCCGACACAGACCGGGCATGTCGTGCACAGCTTCAGGATCTACATCCAATGCTTGGCTTATTGTCTTTGCAGTCTGCCTAACCGCGGTGACTGCATTCCAACGGCGACGGTCTTGCGGCGACGGTGGGGCGTATCGTCGCGGCTCGGTGAGACTGCCCACTGCGAGGCGCCATACCGGAGCTGACACAGCGTTCCGAGTCAGCCCCAGAACCATGTGCGCCCATTCTCGATCGATGATCTCCTCGGCTTCGCGGTAATCACGGGACACGACCAGCACTGTTAGCTGCTGGAGAATGTCCGAGCTCTCACCGTTGCTCGGATCTACAAGCAGGGGCAACGTCTTGTGGCCGAGTTCCTTGCGGACGTGAGCAGCACAGACATTTCCCGCTACTCCTTGCACCCACGCCCCAAATGGAACTCCCGGGATCTGTCGGTAATTCCCGCGTGCCACCCCGTCCCAGACTGCCATCCTGATGTCTTGCATGACATCGTCCACATCGCACGAGCGGCCGATCCGAGCCAGGTGCGAGATGACGTAGCGACGCACGCCTTCGACTGCTCCCATCATTTGGTCGACGGAAACTCGCAGGGTCGGTGTCACCGGATTCAGCAGCGAAATGTCCACCGGGGATGGGTTTGAGATCTCTATTTCAGCGTTGCCCGCCAGGTGTTCCAGGCTCATGGCTCTCACCGCTTCGACTAACGGATTCGATTATCTCCAGCGCCACCAGACGTGGCGACTCAACGCGGCAGTGACGACACTGACCACAACACAAGCTTCTAAAGAATATTGTCGAAGATAATTAAAGTATCGTCAAGATCCCAGTTCTTACTTTTTGCATGTTGTTCAGCAAGAATGGAGCCATGCCACGGATCACGCAGCCTCGCGACGACGCCTGGTCGCCTGACGTTGAAGACGCCGTGGCGACGTTCGGGAACCGCTCCCGGAATGAGATTCTGAGATTTCTGACGGCAAACGGTCCTGCGTCCAGAGGGGACATCGTCGCAGCGGTCAGCGCCGGCGAACCCAGCGTCGCCAAACACCTCATAGCCCTTGAACAGGTCGGCGCCATTGAGGTCGATGTGGAGGCCGGACGGCGCCACGGCCGCTCACCTCGCTACTCAGCGAATCCTGACCGCATCAAGGAGTTGCTGGACGCCCATCTCCGGTATGTCTTGGAGGAGTAGTCGCGGCACGCTCCCCATTCGGGTGCAGGTCGATGTCTTTGTTCAGATACTCGGAGATTGCGCGAAGCGTTTCCGGCGAGACGTCCCCGAGGGTCCTAGCAGCGAATGACTTCACCCGGGCTGCCCTCAGAGACTTCACGAACTCCAGCTGAGAGTCGATACGTTCTGGAATGTCGCCTTCGACACCGTTCAGCAGATAGGAGGGATCGACGTCGAACATCTCGCAGATGGCGGCGAGCAGCTGCGGGTCACTAACCAGGCGCCCGGTCCCGTCCTTCATGTAAAACCACCGTGCCCTCGAGATCCTAATTCCGCGAGCTCGGAGGCCGGCCTCAATCTCCCTGAATGTGACCGGCGAACCCCTCTCAGCTACAACGACATCGAGCAGCAGGTTAAGTCGACGGGCGAGGATTGCCTGCGGTGACAAGTCGCCGTTGCGGCTAGCGTCTTCTGCCGGCATGCTCCACCTTTCGACCGTCTCGTTCCATGAGAAATGCTGCTTTGCCATCAGTATTCCGCGAGTGCCGCGGCCAGACAATCAACGAATGGCCAGGCTCGAGACTTAGTTCATAAACGAGAGGAGACACCGCGGCGCCCGGAAGCGCTGCACAGTATGGACGTCGAGGCGGCCGCTGGGCCTTGGGAACTTTTCGAGTGTGGCAAGAAGGCCTACCCAACTGTGGAAGCCGGACACAAACGGCCGCTGAGCAATCAGTGCAGCATCACGACGCTGCCACCACCCGGATGGTGGCCCGCGACCAGACGTCCAGATCAGTGGCAACCGCTTAGCGCCTAAAACCTGGCAACTAGCGCCCCCCGTCCTAGATAGTCGGAAGGAACCTGCCGCAGCATTATTATCTCCAGGCGTTTAGCTAGGTGGAGGCTCCGGAGTCCTGCTTAGGGCCTTTTCATGCTTTTGAGGGTCAGACAATTCTTCAATGAGAGATGCAATATACGCCTTGGTATAGACGTGGTTCTTGTGGGCTGTGCTGTAGATGCAGTTGGTTCCGTCAGCGAAGCTTGCTGACGGCGCTTGGCCTGCTTTTGGCCCGACGCCATCGCGGTGACGGAGCTTGGTGAAATCGTTCACCGAAAAGCGAAACTTGGTTTGCTCCTGCACGGCCTTGGCGGCGTTCGCGGGAAGCATTTCGTCGTCGAAGCCGCTGGCTTTGAGTTTCTCGAAGATGAGGACCTTGCCGGTCTTCCCAGCAGCCATCGCTTCCGCAAGTTCCTCTTCGGAGAGCTCCTTAGCATTGATGAACTTGAAGGCGAGGTCCGCTTCGTCCTTCACGCCGCGTAGTGGTTGGAGCTGGATCCTATACTCGAAACGAGGATCCTGGCGCATCGTGATTGGGATGCTCGCCTCAAACTCAGAGATGTACGTTTTGGCTTCCAGTGGGAGGCCCCGCCTCAGTGCCCGCTGCTCATCCATTCCTTCAGGTGAAAGAGACTGGATGAACACCGGGAACCGCAGTTCGTCGGCCAAGGACTCTTGAACCCCGAAGAGCCTCGTAAGTTCTGCTTCAAAGTTGATGACGTACGCGTGCGCATGTGCAGCAGTGGCGATGACAAGGCTCCGCTCGAACCGGTGCTCGATGGAGTTTCGCAGTCCTATGAAGAACTCGACGTTGGCCCGAATAGGATTTGATTCCTTGTATGAAAGATCCAGGCAGGTCTGGAGATCCCAAGACTGCTTCTGTCCATGCTTATCCCGCTTGTACAGGCGATTGCCTTTGCCTGTCCGGAAGTAGATATTGGTCCCCTTCCTGAGGAACTGGGCGTGCAAAAGGTTTTGCCATGCGAGGTGCATATGGACAACGAAGTCAGCGTAGCTTTGGCGCTCACCGGGACGGTTGTAGAAATCCACGGCCACGCATGCTTGGCGTCGGGCTTCTCTCATGGTGTGCCACCAATTGTGCCTAGGAGGCATTAGGCTTCATCTCCAGAGGTGACTGGGCGGGGCCGCGGTGTCCTGCTCATTTTTTGAAGTACTCCAAGTAGGACTCGACCTCTTGCGACTTTTCGGGGCAGAAGTAGGCCACAGTAAGGCGCACGCCATCGACTCCACCACCCGTCGCATTGCCGCCGATGGAGCGAACTGAGACGCCGAGGCTAGTACCGGTCTCGTCGCAGATTTCCGTCTCCATTCAGTCGGCGTAGCTCTGCACGTTGTCCGGCACAACGCCGAGGGCGGCGAGGTCAGCTTTGTAGGAGCCAGTTGTACTCATGGACGTTGGCTTTGGTGTAGGCGCTACCGTAACTGTCTTTGTGACAGTCGGCGCCGCGAGGCTTGTTTCTGTAGCGGCCGGCCCCGCGCTGTTGGCGCCTTCGCCGCAGCCGGACAGTACAACGATTAGAAGTAAAAGAGCGGGACCGCTCGTGGAAAACCTTTTCACCATTCCCCCATTGCAATTCAAGTCGTTTCTGCACCATATCTGGGTAACGCAAAAAGGCCGCTCTCGCGGTTCTAGGACGGATGCCTTGGCCTCGAGAACGGCCTTATGTTACGGAGGCCACTCACCGTTGTGTCGGTGCCCTAGTCGTCGGCGGCACGTCTTCTTGAAGCTGTAAGAACGCCTGTGCCCTTTGAACCAGCGACAGAAGTGCCCAGGCAAGCAGTTTGCAGACAAGTGCTCAAAACATATGGACCACGCCGGATCGGCTTGGACTACCGCAGAGACTCGGGCACACAGTCCTCATGCCAACGCACCAAGTAAGACTTCGTCGAGTGACCACCCGTGAACTCGCAACGGCCACCAGCTGCTGCCAAGCCCCGATGCGCGCGGGACGAAGACCACGTTATCCCAAGAGCGAGCCATATCTCAACGCCTAAATGAAGCGGGTTTTGCTAGATCCAACAAGTCAAACAACCTACTAATCTGTTCCGCCATTCGCAGGAGGCGTATCCTGTTGCTGTAGACCCGTCTACAATCAAGCATCCTCCACAATCCTGAGCCGTGGTTTGTATGTCGACTTCCATTTTGATGAACCGAACACGGAGCCAGATCCTTCGCTTCCTTATCAGAAGTGGGCCATCGTCCCCTGGCGTCTTGGCGTCGGGACTCCATGCTTCTCGAGCAACGGTTCGCCGTCATCTCCTCGTCCTTGAGTCGGCTGGTTGCGTTCAGGCGTTGGCTGACGAGCGTTACTCCGCCCATGCCTCAGTCGTCGAGTGCCAGCTCATCGACCTAGCGGCCCAGTACTCATTGCTAACGCCTCCTACTGAGCTCCCGCGTGATCAGGACTAGCGCCGGCCAAAGGGAGACGGTGGAACCAGTCCTCGACCGATTGCTCCCACTTTTCGGTGTCGACATTCCACTCCAGAGAGTGGCCCAGGGATTCAAACTCCACCAATCTGACTAGGTCCGGTCTCAGACTCGCCGCTTTCTTGGACGCTTCGAAGGGCGTTGTGGCGTCCTTCTGTCCATGGAGTACGAGGACCGGCTTGTTCAATTCAGGTGCTCGCGCCAACCAATCCAGGGAATCCAGACATATCGGTTCAGTAAGGCCGGTTACCCACCGGAGGGCCCTGGATCGAAGAATGGTGAAGCCCAGGTGCACAAGTGGCCGAGGAAGTCCGGCCGCCTTGGCGTTCGCTGCCAGGGTCGTTCGCCAGTCGAAGACTGGCGCGTCGAGAACCATGCCGGCTACTCGCGAGAAATTCGGCGACAGAGCTGCTGCTTGAAGGGCGATGGAAGCTCCCAGCGACCACCCAAAAAGGACAATGCGTTCAGCGCCATTGGAAATGGCGTAGTTGATGCCGGCATCGACGTCGCGCCACTCGCCTTGGCCGAGGTTGTAGCGGCCATCGTACGACGGCGGTGCATCGCCGTCGTTGCGGAACGAGACAACCAGCGACGTCAGTCCCAGACGCCTTGCGACCGGTATGCCGCGAAGTGTGCCGGCTCTTTTACCGCCCATGCCATGGATGTGGACGGCCCATTCGCCGGATGGGTTGACGCCGGCTGGAGGATCGAATTTCCAAGCCGGGGCGACGCCATTCTCAACCGGAATCACAACGTCTTCGTACGGCAGGCCGAGTTGCTCCGGTTTCGAGTAGACGTACCCACTCCAGATACCTGCCTTGGCTTGTTCAAGGTCCCCCGAGTCCACTCGCTCAACCACCCGGACTACTGAGTTTCGGTCAGGGTGGGAGCCAACGACCGGTCCGAGGCATGCGTGGCCCGCCCCCTGCTCAAACCACAGACTGTATCGTCCCGGCGCTCTCGTTTGTTCCGTAGCGGGGAGTTCGATCTCTAGGGATCCGTCCCCGTTGGTGTGCACTGCCCGAACTTCCAGACCCTCACGACGGCTGTGTTTTGGCACTACAACCTGACGAGCGAAGTATGCTGCGCCGGCCACGCCTGCAAGCACCGCCCCTGATGCAGCAAGAACGGCAACCTCTAAAGACCTAGGACTAATTGCTGTCGGCATCGTCCACCCCTTGGGCCCTCCTGCGTTCGTCGATCACTGCGCGGAGTCTCACCAGGGTATCCGGAGAGATCCCCTGCAACTGACGAGCGGCGAAGTTCCGCACACGTGACTCACGCAGGGTACGAAGAAGTTCCAGCTGAGCGTCTACAAGCTTTGGTACCTCGCCGGCATCGTCCAAGAGGTAGTCACGATCCACTCCAAAGAATTCCGCAAGGTTACGAAGCAGCACGGGATCGGTCGCCAACGAGCTGTCTCCGCTGCGCATGTAGGCCCAGCGGGAGCGGGAAAGCGGCGTTCCACGCTGACTCATATGCCGATTGATCTCGGGGTATGTCAACGCCTCCGATCCCTCGGCCTCGTAGAGGTCAAGTAGGAGATTGAGTTTTCGTGCCAATCTGGTCTGTGGGCTCTCGAAGGAACTGGCATCATCCGTCATATCGCCGATTCCCCTTCCGTCGACGAACTGCAACTTGGCGCACGATCGGTCCCGCCAGGTAGTTCTCAGCTGCGTTCAAGACATTGAGGTCATGGATGTCCAAGGAACTGCCCAACCCGGGCTCTACTAACAGTGCGTCCTGCACTTCAACAAGCATCCTATGGAGTCTTTGGGCATGGTCCTGATGGCTGATCATTTCTGTGTCTCGCACGAGTCGAACGTTTTGCCGTTTCTTTGTTGTGTTCTCCCAGATTTTCGTGAGGTCGCTAACCAGCTCCGCCTCGGTCGCGGATTGTTTACGGCGGAGAATTCGACGCGCCACGGGTGGGATGGCCAGACCGACGCACAGGAAAGTCATGGCGGCAACGACCGCCGCATCATAAATGGGCGAGATCGCACGCATAGCATCCAGGCGTCCATGCAAATGCAGAACATCCATGGCCAGCACGAGCAGCACAAGGAGAACGGCAAAAGTACAACCAACCCCGATACTCGTAAATGCCATGCGGAAGTAGGGCCTCAACATGTCGCCGCGAAATCGGAAACAGGTAACACCCGTAACGCTAACCACGTAGCCGATGTAAACAAACTGGATCGATGAGTAGAGGGCAGCGGGCCACTGACCACCGTAATCCACCATGAAACGAGTGGAACTGCCTTCGGTAACGACGGCGCTGAAGCTGGCTGCAAGGCACACAATTACCGTGGCCAAGAGAACTAGGCCAGCAGTGTCTCGTCTCTCGACCGTTTCGTCCGGTTTAGCCGCCCGAATGATAGCTGTCGAGAGAAAGTAGATGCCCACGACCATAGATATGTTGGACAACAGGTCCACAAAGTCACGACCGCCCAGGACAGCATCAAAGCCCAAGTAGACCTGATCTATGTTGAGCGTCAGTGCGACTGCAATCGTGATGGCGGCCGTCAGCACGCTGTGATCGCGCCGTCTCCTGAAACCAAGCAACAGGCAAACGACGAGTAGCCAAATCATAGCCGCGGCCACTGTCTGGATCATTCGAAGACCTTCTCGAACGATCGCGGCTCCCTGGCACTGTTCCGTATTGCTGCCGCGAAGAGATCTGCCAGCGATTCCGCAGCGGCTTCCAAGTCGTCAGTGAAGCTGCTCCTGGCCAACACACGAGATACCAGGCCGGTCGGAAGGTTCGGGAAGAGGACCCCTATGTAGTCGGCCGGCACCACAAGTTCGTCATGCCTCAAGACCATGTGCCCCAGCTCGTGAAGGACAAACTGTTGACGGTGGAGTCCGGAAGGGCTGATGGCATGCAAGATGATCTCGACATCATCCGTGGACAGCCACAAACCGCAGACTGATCCACCATTCAGTGCTCCGGCAGCTTCAATTTCTATAGGCCGATGCCGGACACCCTCAACCACTTCAACGAGGCGTTCCAGGTTCAAATGAGTAGGAAGCGCTAACGAATCGAAGGCACTCGCTGCGCGTTCCGCCGGCGATTGTCCTGAGGGATATGGGTCGTTGGTCATGACATCCCCAGTGATGCGTTTCCCCTCGGTTCGTGTCGACGTGCGCAAATTGCTGCGCCAGCCGACGAACCCTGTAATTCAATTGAACGCCCGCGCTCTGGACATGTCCAGAGCGGCAATACGACCTACGCACCCGAGCATCGCTGCAGGTGTCGGCATAGGTTCAGTCAGCACCGCCGATTATCGCGAACATACTTCCAGAAGGCAATTAGGGATGCGCAGCTGCTGTCGTCGGGACCTCGAAATGTAGTCGCCGCCTCAGTAGCTACCCTCCGCTCAGTTCCTGTTTTCAGAGCGGATAATCCTTAGCCGCGGGCCATGTTTCCTTCCACTCCCGATTCTGGGGGTGGCTCGATAGCCACTGACGGATGTTTATTAGGACTTCATTGACATCGTGCAGGAGGTCCTTCTGCTTTCGTACGAAGGTTTGGTCGGTCACGTTGGTTCGCAGAGCGTGGGCCGGCTTTTGCCGAGCCGCTCGAACTTGGCGTAACGGCCTCAACGCCCACTTGGCAGACTCTGGCGCTACGTGCTTCATCGTCATGAACAACTCAAACCGGCCAAGGGTGCCCAAAGGGTCCCCTTTCTCGTTCGTCCGTGGAACCTTGGCCTTATCAAGCGCTCCGTCATCAATGTTGTCTGACAAGAGCTTGTCGAACGAGTGAATGAAATGGTCCCATTCGCGTTGGTCTGCTCTGAGGATCCAGCCGAAGTCGTCAGGAAGTTCGTGGGACCTGAATAGACGGATGCCCCAAACGTTTTCGAACAAGTCGCCAATAGCTTTCAGTTCCTGGGCGAGTCGAGCGAACGGGCCCATGCCGTCCGGCCAGTGACCCATTTGTGACGCGTACCAAACTGGGTGGGGATCAACCCCTTTCTTGGCAACCTGAAAACTCGCCCATCGCTGTTGGTGCTCTGGTGTGAGGTCGTCCAAGTCCCCGTAGAATGCGGCCACGCGTCGGATGATCGGCGAATCCGAGGCCTGTGGGTCGTACTGGCGCATATCGTAGGCAAAGCCGAGATGCAGGAGACCAACCCTGTCTTTCTTCGGCTGGTCTCTGTCTTCGAACGCCTCGTCCGACAGTCCAAAATTAATCCCAAAGTCCCCCATGCCGAACCTGAACCGGGCATCGTTTCGGTAACCCTCGAGCACGTCCGCGCTGAAGAACGCCAGTTCGAGCGTGGATCGGCCACGAGCCATTGCCTTAGAAAAGGGAGCGTTTTCGAACTTCCCGGGCAATTTCGTCTTTTTTAGTGCTTTTGCCTTGGGATAAAGACAGACCCCGTAATCGTCTTCGGAGAGTTCCCGGAGCTCCTCGATTTGCTTAGCCACCGTCCTTCGCGAAGGCCAGGGACGTATGTGAATATTCAGGTAGTCACTCGGGCCCACGACTTCGACCATGCCGGCCTCAGCCAATTCGACCGCTCCATCGATCTCTTCGGTTGTGTTCCGAGAAGTACTGACGTGGAGTCCGTTGAAGTCCCGGGATTCCAGATATCGCCGTTTGACCTTCTTCAGCATTCCTCTCGCAGATGCGGAAAGGTCCTCTCCTCCTGTTGGCATCTCGCGCTAGCCGTCTTCTCGCGTCGTTAATCGGTTGGATTCGTCTGCGGGCGCAGGCACCTCCGGCGGGACCGCAGCGGAAGTCACGCCATCGACAGACACGACCACGCACCGGTCCAAAAACTTTGCAAGAATACTGAGCGTCGCTAACTGTTCGAGCCCGTCCTGCTCGGTGAAGTCTGCGGAGACGTGCGTCGCTGGGTTTCGTATCACCATGTTTACACCGGGAGCGAAGCTAAGCAGACCGGACTGCATCGTCTTAACGTCCTGGTCATCAACATCCCCGGGCCAGCGCAGCCGAGGCTTACCTTCCTGGGGATCCGCGGCTGCGAAGGCCTGCTGCCATAGAGACGTGTCACTGGCGTTGTTCCGACCAATGAGCTGCTTCATCTGGCCGCTGACGGCCTCCGCAGAAGCTGCAACCGCTTGACGAAGATGACCGTCGTTCCAAAGACGCTGGGCCGCAGCCCACACGAGAGGATGGAGAAGCGATGGCTCGATGTTCGGAGAAGACAGAGCGGCGGCTTTAGCCTGCAGGCCCTCTAAACGACCGGCGGCCTGAAGGCAGCAACTTCGGACCACACCAGCATCCAGCAGCGGCTTCGGTTCGAGCATTCGCTGCCAATTCACGAAGGGGTCCAGGACGCCGGCTCCCGGGGCGGTCATCCTGACCTGAGTGACATTGCTGAGATCCATGAGAGCTCCAGCGAGGTGGTTCAGCTGATCAGTGAGCGCCCGCACACGTGCTTTGTCAGCACCATCCTTCGGCAGCACAGCAGGTGCCATACCCACGGCGATGCCTCCAAAGCCCGTGTTCTCCACGTGATGTGTCATGAACTCTTCGAACGTGCTCGAGAATTTATCAAGTCGATCCCCCAGAAACTCCAAGTAGTCGCTGTTCGTCCGGCTCTCCATCACTCCCCCTAATTCAGTAAGCATCCGCTGCTCCAGTCACGTCATCGTGGCCGAACACAACGTCAAGTCTGCCGGATACGTGCCCGTTTTCAGAACTGTTGAATCGCCATGCCGTAAAACAACGACCATGCGGGCATCGCTGCTTCCCGCCTCAACACCCATCGCCAGTCTTCCCATGGTTGGACAAGCTCACGTCAATATCAGGGCGATATCAAGAGGACACTGCCTAGGAGGGCGCCAGCCACCATGTTTCTGTGGTGTTCACAAGGCAGAGCCATAATCTGACGCAAAGGGTCCGGGGTTGTCCTCTTCGCGAAGGTAGATTTTGTTAGTCATGTCCTTCACGTTCAAATACTCCATGAAAACTTCACATTGGATTTCACCTTGGACGGATAGACATGGACCTGGAATTCTTTGAGCCTGCGGAAGCAGCAAGTCTCATGCGATGCAGCGAGGGATGGCTGCGTGACGGCGCAGCCGCGGGACGCTTCCCTCACGCGTGCTGGGGCAAGGGAAAGATCGTCTTTACGTCAGAGCACATCGCAGAGATAGCCAGGCTAAGTGAGATCCTGCCCGGCACACACCGGGCGGCCGCCGCCAGCGGCGGCACAACCAGCACCCGGCTCATCGGAACAAGGGCCCGCAATCGCCTCGTTTCCTGAGCAAGAACAAACCACGGCATCTCTACCGCATAAACGCAGCCACCGAACGCTCCGTCGCATCCGCCCCAGCCTGCAGCGCTTCCGGCATGAGGTGCCCATAGACGCCCTCTGTGGTGCGGGTTGACGCATGCCCCAGCCGGCGCGAGATCGTAAAGATGGGGACGCCGGCCTGGATTAACCACGAGGCATGCGTGTGCCGTAGATCGTGAATGCGCGGATTCTTCCGCAGGCCGCGTTCCTGGGCAGCTTTGACCGCCGGCATCCAGTAGTGGTGCCAGTACAGCTTGTGAACAATCCGCTCACCTTTCGGTGTTGTGAAAAGCAAGTCACCACCAAGGCGGCCAGCTACCAAGGGAATCAAGAGGTCCACCAGTCCAGGGTTCAGCCCAATAGTCCTCTTGCCTGCGCCGGTCTTCGTCGGCCCTATGTAGAACTGGTTCTGCCCGTCCCGTTTCCACGCCTTGTTGATCCGAGCCGTGGCCGGCTTCCCCAGCAAGTCGATGTCAGCAACCGTCAGTGCCGTGGCTTCTCCGAAGCGTGTCCCGGTCATGACCAGGAAGTTGGTGAAGTCCCGGTACCGCTCCCCCATGCCCTCCATGATCAGACCGAACTCCGCGTGAGTCAGAAACATCATTTCGTCTTCAGCCTTTTCGACGCTAGGCAGCTGCACACCTCGGCAGGGATTGCGCGTGATGTACCCCAGCATCTCCGCTGTGTTCATCGACGCCGAGATCAACCCATGGACATTTTTGATTGTCTTGGGAGATCGCCCCTTGGCCATCATCGATTTCACCCAGTAAGCGATGAGTCGGTAGTCGAGCTTGTCGACGGGGACGTGGCCAATGACCTTCTTCACATGCAGATCGAGCATGGTCTGATACGTCTTCACCGTGCCACTCGACGGCCGGATCAGCAGGTCGATGTGCTCCTGAATGACTTCGCCAACCGTGGGTATCTTCGCCCTGTTGTCCAGAAGCGCCTGCTGGGCGATCTCGAATGATTGTCCGTTCGCATCGAGTAACCGCTTCAGCGTTTCAGCCTCATGCGCGGAGTCGACAGTGATGCCCTGCTGCTTCCGGATCTTCGGGTCGCGCCAGACCACCATGAAGGACGAAGAGCCGTCCTTTTTGACGCGTTTCCGGATACTAGCCACATAAAAATGCTAGTTGCGTGTCAACAGATTTGGGGGTTTTGTCAACAGTCAGGGGCCATATAGGCCCCTGACCTGCGACATTACTGTGCCCGAGGTGGGACTCGAACCCACACACCTTTCGATACTGCATTTTGAGTGCAGCGCGTCTGCCAATTCCGCCACTCGGGCGCGGATTACCGGGAAGTTAAATCTCGCTGACTGCTCTCACTTCTGTGAGCAACGCAATCCTTTCCCAGCACGCGAAATTACTATACATGCAGATAGGCTGATTCAAAGAACCGGGCGCGCCTGATGCAACAAAACCTGCCATCAAAGAGTCCACACTAAGATGGACATGAACCCGCCGAACCTTTTCAAGGAGATCCCGTGACCGAACAGACGGAGTCCACGTCTACTAGCCAGCCGGCCCGACGCGTTGTCGTTGCCGAGGATGAGACCCTCATCCGCTTGGACATTATCGAGATCCTGAAGGGCGAAGGGTACGACGTCGTCGGCGAGGCTGACAACGGCGAGAAGGCCGTGCAGTTGGCTGAAGAATTGAAGCCTGACCTGGTGCTCATGGATGTCAAGATGCCTGTCATGGACGGCATTTCTGCAGCTGAGAAGATCGTCAAGGCCCGCATCGCCCCTGTTGTGCTGCTGACCGCTTTCAGCCAGAAGGAACTGGTGGAGCGCGCACGCGACGCCGGCGCCATGGCGTACGTCGTCAAGCCGTTCTCCCCCGCGGACCTGATCCCGGCCATCGAGATTGCCCTGTCCCGCCATGAGGAGATTAAGGCGCTCGAGAACGAGGTTTCGGACCTCCAGGAGCAGTTCGCTACGCGCAAGCTTGTAGAGCGCGCCAAGAGCCTTCTGACCACCAAGATGGGCCTGACGGAGCCGGAAGCTTTCCGCTGGATCCAGAAGACCTCCATGGACCGCCGCCTCAGCATGCGTGAGGTTGCGGAGACCATCATCAACCAGGTCAACTAGCTCAAAGCAACGCACGACGGTCAAAACCCAAAGCCGACAAGCAAAAGCGGGCCCCGCCATAAGGCGGGACCCGCTTTTCACAGCCGAAGAACTAGCTCTTGGCCTTGGACTTCTTTTCAGGCCACGGGCCAACAGGTTCCTTGCGTGAACCGTCGTCGGTCTTGGAGGTATCGGCGAGGTCGCCTACCTTGTGGACCTTCAGCGAGTTGGTGGAACCGGCCTGTCCTGGAGGGGAACCGGCAGCGATGACAACAAGGTCGCCTTCGTCCACGAGGTCCATTTCCAGGAGGCTCTTGTCCACCTGTGCGGTCATCTCGTCGGTGTGGCCCACGGAGGGAACCAGAACCGGCTGGATGCCCCAGGTGAGAGCCAGCTGGTTCCAGACGTGCTCCACCGGGGTGAAGGCGAACACCGGCTTGACGGGGCGCAGACGTGAGAGGCGTCGTGCCGAGTCACCGGACTGGGTGAAGGTACAGATGTACTTCGCGTCCAGCTGGTCGGCGATTTCGACGGCGGCACGGGTGATGGCGCCACCACGGGTCTTGGGCTTGGTGCCCAGCGGGGGTACGCGCTCAAGACCGTGAACTTCGGTGGATTCGATGATCCGGGCCATGACCTTGACGGTCTCGATGGGGTACTGGCCCACGGAGGTTTCACCGGAGAGCATTACTGCATCGGCGCCGTCGAGCACTGCGTTGGCGCAGTCGGAAGCCTCGGCGCGGGTGGGGCGCGGGTTGTCGATCATGGATTCGAGGACCTGGGTGGCCACGATGACCGGTTTGGCCCAGCGGCGTGCCAGTTCAATGGCGCGCTTCTGGACGATCGGCACCTCTTCGAGCGGCAGTTCAACGCCGAGGTCGCCACGGGCAACCATGATGGCATCGAAGGCGTCGATGATTTCGTGGAGCTGCTCCACTGCCTGCGGCTTTTCGATCTTGGCGATCACCGGCACGCGGCGGCCTTCTTCGTCCATGATCTCGTGGACGCGCTTGATGTCTGAGGCATCGCGCACGAACGAGAGGGCGATGAGGTCGGCGCCACGCTTGAGCGCCCAACGGAGGTCGTCCTCGTCTTTTTCGCTCAAGGCGGGGACGTTGACGGCAACACCGGGCAGGTTGATGCCCTTGTTGTTGGAGACCTTGCCGCCAACTGTCACGGTGGCAACTACCTTGACGTCGTCAACCTCGATGGCGCGCATGGCCACCTTGCCGTCGTCGATGAGCAGGGCGTCGCCCACATTGACGTCTTCTGTGAGGCTCTTGAGCGTGGTGGAGCAGATGTCCTTGGTGCCGGGGACGTCTTCGGTGGTGATGGTGAAGGTGTCGCCGACGGCCAGTTCGTGCGGGCCGTCAACAAAGCGGCCAAGACGGATCTTGGGGCCTTGGAGGTCGGCCATGATGGCCACCGGCTTGCCCAGCTGGGCCGCAGCCTTGCGGACGTTTTCGTAGGTGATGTCATGCACGGAGTAGTCGCCGTGGCTCATGTTCATGCGAGCAACGTCGACGCCGGCCTCCAGCACCGCGAGGGTGTTTTCGAAGCTGGAGATAGCCGGGCCGAAAGTTGCCACAATTTTCGCGCGTCTCATATACCTACCCTAAGTAGTCATGCTGATTGAGTAAAAGAAGTGTTCCTGCCGGCGCTATAAGACCGCTATCGCCCGGTCGGTGGGGGCGACCGGTGCCGGGAGGATGGTGCTTCCCATCAGGAACCTGTCCACTGCAGCCGCGCACGCACGGCCTTCCGCAATGGCCCACACAATCAGTGACTGGCCACGTCCGGCATCGCCGGCAACAAACACGCCCTCGGTGTTTGTCATGTAGTAGCCGTCGCGGGCTACGTTGCCCCGACCGTCGAATTCTGCACTGACTTGCTCCGTGATACCCGCCGGCTCAGCACCGGTAAAGCCAAGGCTCAAGAACACAAGGTCAGCTGGAATGACTCGTTCTGTACCGGCTTTGGGAAGGCGTTTGCCGTCCACGAACTCGGTTTCAGCAACTTTGACGCCGGTGAGCTTGCCGTTTTCTCCAACAAACTCAACCGTTGATGCAAGGTAGGTACGCTCGCCGCCCTCTTCGTGGGCGCTGGCGACCTCAAACAGGGTGGGGAACGTGGGCCACGGCTGGTGGGTGGCACGCTCGGCAGGGGGCTGCTTGCCAATTGCGAGCGTGGTCACCGATGCTGCCTGGTGGCGGTGGGCGGTTCCGATGCAGTCAGCACCGGTATCGCCACCACCAAGGATGACAACGTGCTTGCCGCGGGCATCGATGTGGTTTTCGGGGTTCTCCCCCGCCACCTTGCGGTTGGACGGTACCAGGTAGTCCATGGCGAAGTGGACGCCCTCGAGGTCCCGGCCGGGGATGGGCAGGTCACGCGGAACGGTAGCACCGGTGGCTACCACAACGGCGTCGTAACGGCGGCGGAGCTGCTCCCAAGTGACATCCGTACCAACAGCAACGCCGGTCCGGAAGCGCGTGCCTTCGGCCTTCATCTGCTCAAGGCGGCGGTCAACCTGTTCCTTCTCCATCTTGAAGTCCGGGATGCCGTAGCGGAGCAGGCCGCCAATTTTGTCGTCGCGCTCATACACTGCAACGGTGTGGCCCACGCGGGTCAGCTGCTGTGCCACGGCCAGGCCGGCAGGACCGGAACCAACCACGGCCACCGTCTTGCCGGTGAGGCGGGTCGGCGGCAAAGGCTGGACCCAGTCGTTGTCGAAGGCCTGGTCAATGATGGAGACCTCAACCTGCTTGATGGTCACCGCAGGCTGGTTGATGCCCAGCACACAGGATGCCTCGCAGGGTGCAGGGCACAGACGGCCGGTGAACTCCGGGAAGTTGTTCGTAGCGTGAAGGCGCTCAATGGCTTCTTCACCCTTGTCCCGCCACACGAGATCGTTCCACTCGGGAATGAGGTTCCCCAGCGGGCAGCCCTGGTGACAGAACGGAACACCGCAGTCCATGCAGCGGCCGGCCTGGCTCTTCAGGACGCCCTTTTCCTGGGCTTCGTACACTTCTTTCCAGTCCATGATGCGGACAGGAACGGGACGGCGTGGCTGCGTTTCGCGCTGCCGGACTTTCAGAAATCCGCGTGGATCAGCCACCGGTTACCTCCAGGATTCGAGACCATACTTCTTCGCCATCGGGGTCAAGGCCCTCTTCGATCGCGTTGAGACGGGTTTGCAGGACTGCGGCGTAATCGCGCGGCAGTACTTTGGTGATGCGGGCGGCGGTGTCGTCGAAGTTCTCGAGCAGACGGCCGGCCAGGACGGATTCGGTTTCCTCAACGTGCTTGGTGAGCAGGCCGTGGACAATGTCGCGGTCCTCGGCGTCGAGCTCCAGGAGCTGGAGTTCGCCGGTGTCGAGGGCAAGCTTGTTCACACGCTCGGGCTGCAGGTCCAGGACATAGGCGGTACCACCGGACATGCCGGCGCCGAAGTTACGGCCCGTGCGGCCGATGATCAGTGTTTGGCCACCGGTCATGTACTCGCACCCGTGATCGCCAATACCTTCGACGACGGCGGTAGCGCCGGAGTTACGCACCAGGAAGCGTTCACCAACCTGGCCGCGGAGGAACATTTCACCGCTGGTGGCACCGTAACCAATGACGTTGCCGGCAATGACGTTCCGCTCAGCCTGGAACACGTTGGTGCGGTCCGGGCGGACAATGATCCGTCCGCCGGAAAGGCCCTTACCCACGTAGTCGTTGGAGTCACCGAACATGCGCAGCGTGATGCCGGCAGGCAGGAACGCACCAAGCGACTGACCAGCGGTGCCGTTAAGAGTGACGTCGATCGTGTCCGTCGCCAGCACATCCACGCCGAACGTCTTGGTCACCACGTGGCCCAGCATCGTGCCCACGGAGCGGTCCGTGTTGATGACGTCCAGGGTGATCTTGACCGGCATGCGGTCGCTGAGAGCTTCCTGGGCCATGGTGATGAGCCGCTGGTCAAAGTGCTTGTCCAGCTCGTGGTTCTGGCCGGTCATGTTGCGCAGCGGCACGTCGTCGTCGAACTCCAGCCCGTGCAGGATGGGATCCAGGTCCAGCCCTTCGGCCTTCCAGTGGTTGATCGCTTCACGGGTATCCAGGACCTCGGCGTGGCCGATTGCTTCCTCGAGGCTGCGGAAACCGAGTTCGGCAAGGATTTCGCGGACTTCTTCTGCGAGGAATTCGAAGAAGTTGACCACAAATTCGGGCTTGCCGTTGAACCGGGAGCGCAGTTCCGGGTTCTGCGTGGCAACACCAACGGGGCAGGTGTCCAAGTGGCAGACGCGCATCATGATGCAGCCCGAAACCACCAGCGGAGCAGTCGCGAAACCGTATTCTTCGCCACCAAGCAGCGCAGCAATGACAACGTCGCGACCGGTCTTGAGCTGGCCGTCAACCTGAACCACCACACGGTCACGCAGACCGTTGAGCATCAGGGTCTGCTGGGTCTCGGCAAGGCCGAGTTCCCACGGCACACCCGCGTGCTTGAGCGAGTTCAGCGGCGAGGCGCCGGTACCGCCGTCGTGACCTGAAACAAGCACGACGTCGGCCTTCGCCTTGGTCACACCGGAGGCCACCGTGCCGATCCCGACTTCCGAAACCAGCTTCACATGGACACGGGCCGAAGGGTTGGCGCGCTTGGCATCATAGATGAGCTGCGCCAGGTCCTCGATCGAGTAGATGTCGTGGTGCGGGGGCGGGGAAATAAGTCCGACGCCGGGGGTTGAGTGACGCGTCCGGGCCACCCACGGGTAGACCTTCTGCGCCATCAGCTGGCCACCTTCGCCAGGCTTGGCGCCCTGGGCCATCTTGATCTGGATGTCCTCGGCGTTGGTCAAGTACAGGCTGGTCACACCGAAACGGCCGGAAGCGATCTGCTTGATGGCAGAGCGGCGCTCCGGATCCAGCAAACGGTCCACGTCCTCGCCACCTTCACCGGTGTTGGACTTTCCGCCCAAACGGTTCATGGCAATTGCGAGGGTCTCGTGCGCTTCCTTGGAAATGGAGCCGTAGCTCATGGCACCGGTGGAGAAACGCTTGACGATGCTGGAGACGGGCTCCACTTCCTCCAGCGGAACAGCCGGACGGACACCGTCCTTGAACTTGAGCAGCCCGCGCAGGGTCATCAGGTTCTCGGACTGGTCATCAATGCCCTTGGTGTAGGACTTGAAGATGTCGTACCGGCGTTCGCGCGTTGCGTGCTGCAGGCGGAAGACCGTCTCCGGGTTGAACAGGTGCGGTTCGCCGTCACGGCGCCACTGGTACTCGCCACCGCCCAGGAGCGGCTGGTGCGGGTGCTCGATGCCACCTTCGGGGTAGGCCATCTGGTGGCGCGCCGAAACTTCGGCGGCAATAACGTCCAAGCCAACGCCGCCCAACTGGGAGTGTGTGCCGGAGAAGAACTCGTCAACCAGTTCCTGGGACAGGCCCAGTGCTTCGAAGGTCTGGGCTCCCGTGTAGGAAGCCACAGTGGAGATGCCCATCTTGGACATGATCTTCAGGACACCCTTGCCGAGGCCCTTGATGAGGTTGTAAACGCCGTCTTCGGCAGTGACGCCTGTGACGTCGCCGTTGGAGATCAGCTGTTCCACCGATTCCATGGCCAGGTACGGGTTGACAGCAGAAGCGCCGTAACCGATGAGCACTGCCACATGGTGCGTCTCACGGACGTCGCCGGCCTCAACCACCAGGGCGGTCTTGGTGCGGTTGGCGCTGCGGAGCAAGTGGTGGTGAACGGCGCTGACCAGAAGGAGCGAAGGAATCGGAGCCCACTGCGCATTCGAGTCGCGGTCGGAGAGCACAACATACTGAACGCCGCGGTTGATGGCACCGGAAACCTGCTCGCAGATCTCGGTCAAGCGCGCACGCAGTGCCGCTTCCCCGCCCTCGGGGCGGTAAAGGCCACGAACCTTCATGGCGATGCGGTCGCCGTCGGGGGTTTCAATGTTGGCGATCTTGGCCAGCTGATCGTTGTTGATCACCGGGAACGGCAGGGAGATCTGCGGCTGGCGGACCTGCTTGCCGTCCAAAAGGTTGCCGTTGGGACCAATGGCGCACTTCAGGGAGGTCACCAGTTCTTCGCGGATGGCATCCAGCGGCGGGTTGGTGACCTGGGCGAAGGACTGCACAAAGTAGTCGAACAGCAGGCGCGGGCGCTTGGAGAGCACCGCTACAGGAGTGTCCGAACCCATGGCACCCAGCGGCTCTGCACCGGTGCGGGACATCGGCCCCAGGAGGATCTTCAGCTCTTCGGTGGTGTAGCCGAAGGTCCGCTGACGGATGTTCACTGATGCCGCAGTGTGAACCACGTGCTCGCGCTCGGGGAGCTCATTGATGTCGATCAGGTTGTCCTTGAGCCACTCGGCCCAAGGGTTTGCAGCGGCCACCTCGGCCTTGACCTCGGCGTCGTCAATGATGCGGCCGGCTTCGGTGTCCACCAGGAACATCTTTCCCGGGGCAACGCGGCCCTTCTTGACGATGTTGGAAGGCTCAACCTCGATCACGCCAACCTCGGAGGCGAAGATGATGAGGCCGTCTTCGGTGATCCAGTAGCGTCCCGGCCGCAGGCCGTTGCGGTCCAGGGTGGCGCCAACGAGGCTGCCGTCAGTGAAGGAAACAGCGGCAGGACCATCCCAGGGCTCCATGAGCAGGGAGTGGTACTCGTAGAACGCACGGCGTGCGGGATCCATGGTGGCGTGGTTCTCCCACGCTTCCGGGATCATCATCATGATGGAGTGCGTGATGGGACGGCCGGACAGCCAGAGGAGTTCGGCAACTTCATCGAAGGACGCTGAGTCCGAGGCACCGGGGGTACAGATCGGGTACAGCTCTTCGGGGACCGAACCAAGCAGCGGACTGGCCAGCTGCGACTGACGTGCACGCATCCAGTTACGGTTGCCCTTGACCGTGTTGATCTCACCGTTGTGGGCGATGGTGCGGAAAGGCTGCGCCAACGGCCAGGACGGGAACGTGTTGGTGGAGAAGCGCGAGTGGACGATTGCGAGCTTCGTCTTGAACCGCTTGTCCGAGAGGTCCGGGTAGAACGGCTCCAACTGCGCGGTAGTCAGCATGCCCTTGTACACAATGGTGCGCGAGGACAGCGACGGGAAGTACACGCCGAACTTGTTCTGGGCACGCTTGCGGATACGCCAGGCGCGGGAGTCGAGCTCGTTGGCTTCAAGCTGCTCACCGGTAGCGGAGGCAAAGAACGGCTGCGAGAAGTAAGGCATGCAGGCCCGCGCCATGGCGCCGACGAGGTCGGCCACTACTGGAACCTCGCGCCAGCCCAGGACCGTCAGGCCCTCATCAGCTGCAAGTGCTTCAATGCCGGCCTTTGCCGTTTCTGCTTCACGGGACTCCGCAGGAAGGAAGGCGGTGCCCACCACGTACTGGCCCGGAGCAGGCAATTCGAATTCTGTGACGGCCCGGAAGAACTCGTCCGGAACCTGCATCAGCAGGCCCGCACCGTCCCCGGTACCTTCGTCGGCGCCCACGGCGCCGCGGTGTTCGAGATTGCGGAGAGCAGTCAGAGCCGCCTCCACGATGTCGTATCCCGGTTCCCCGCGGAGCGTGGCAATAATAGCCAGGCCGCAGGCGTCCTTCTCCTTGTCAGGGTTGTAAAGACCCTGAGCCTCCGGGAGCGCGGCAAAGCGCTTGAACGGAGACATGGCACCCTGAGGTTCGATTTTTTCGGACCAACCGGGGTTATGAAGATGGGTCATGGGAGACGTCCTTCCTCGAGATCGTGCGTATGGAAGGGACAACGTTGGCCCCACCTTGCCTGCCCTGTGACGGGCACAACAAAGCGCTAGTAATTGGAATTGTAGGCCAGCCGATCCAGCGCAACGAACAGTTACGCAGACCTCTGGCCCCGGCTTGACCAGTGAACATCGGTATGCTGCGATCCGGTTTCCGGGGTGCCACGACGCTGTGGACTGGGCCCTACGAGCGGTGACTCTGTTGCCCCTTTACCGAACGCGACTACTTGGTGTCGTCTGCCTTCGGCGTGGATTCGGGGGCCTTCCTTGCGGCAGGTTCAGCAGAAATGGAATCCGTGGAGGACACGCTGTCCTTTTCCGGCTTCCCTGCTGTTTCCTGCGGCTCGTCAACGTGGCCCGAATCGCTTTGGTTATCAGGGAGATTACCACGCGAACCAGTATCTGAGACAGATGCGTCCACATCATGACTGGTGACGCTGGTCACCGAGGCAGGCACTTTTTCCTGGGTTCCTTCCGGCTCGCGCCCCGCCAAATAAGGAGTGTCAGGGACCGGGCGGCCCTTCATGCCGAGGAGGAAGAAGACAGCCAGCGCTGCGATGAAGACGAAGATGCTGGTCCAAACATTGAGCCTTGTGGTGATGCCAAACAGGGTGATCTGTTCGGCATCATCGATGCGCAGTGCCTCAATCCAGACGCGGCCCAGGGTGTAGTACACGGCGTAGAGCCAGAAGAGCCGGCCCCAACGGAAGTTGAACTTCTTGTCCAGCAGCAAAAGGATGGCCACGCCTGCGAGGTTCCACAGCATCTCGTAAAGGAACGTGGGGTGGAAGAGCGTGCCGGCAGCCATGTCCGGCGGGAAGTTGGCGTTGGCGGGATCAATCTCAAGTCCCCAGGGCAAAGTAGTTGGCGCGCCGAAGAGTTCCTGGTTGAACCAGTTCCCCAAGCGTCCAATCGCCTGAGCGAGCAAGAGGCCAGGAGCTGCCGCATCGAGGAACGCTGTCAGCTTCAGACCGGCGCGCCGGCAACCAATCCATGCGCCCACGGCGCCGAGGATTACCGCACCCCAAATACCCAGACCGCCGCGTTGGATCTGCGGAATCAGCGAGAGATCGCCGGTGCCGTCAAAACCGGGCCCGAAGTACGCATCCGGAGAAGAGAACACATGATAGAGCCGGCCGCCGATGATGCCGAAGGGAATCGCCCAGATTGCGATGTCCCAGAGGCTTCCTTCGGGCGCCCCGCGCCGCTTCCAACGGGCCGACGTAAGCCACAAACCAATGATGATGCCCGCCAGGATGCAGAGGGCGTAGGCGTGGATGCGCAACGTCCCCCACGGCAGCGGAATGTCGAAACCGGACCACGAGGGGCTCGGGATACTCAAGGGGACCATTGCCGCAGCGTGGAGGACGGTCTGCATTCGCTTCGCTGTTTCCTTTTCCTAGGCTTCTGCAGCTGCGCGGCCCAGGCCGGCGCTGAGGTTCTTGGTGAGTTGTCCGACGGCGTCCACGCCGCCATCGCGGAGTGCTGCCACCAAAGCGGTGCCCACGATCACGCCGTCCGCATAGGCGGCGATCTCACGGACGTGATCCGGATTGGAGACGCCCAAACCGACGCACACCCGCTCGGCGCCGGCAGCATGGGCGCGGGCAACTACATCCTCTGCAAGGCTGCTGACGGAGGTACGCGTTCCGGTAACACCCATGATGGACACTGCGTACACAAATCCGCGGCTTGCCTTGACCGTCATATCCAGGCGCTCCGGTGTGGAGGAGGGTGCCACAAGGAACACCCGGTCCAGCCCGTACCTGTCAGAAGCTTCGAACCATTCATGAGCCTCGTCAGGAACCAGGTCCGGCGTGATGAGCCCAGCTCCCCCGGCCTCGGCCAGGCGGCGGGCAAACTCGTCAACGCCCATGCGCATCACAGGGTTCCAGTACGTCATCACCAACACGGCTGCGTCGGTGGCGGCGGTGATTCCGGCAACCACATCGAAGACGTTGGCTACGCGGAATCCGTTGGAGATCGCTTCGGTGGTTGCGGCTTGAATCACAGGGCCATCCATGACGGGGTCCGAGTACGGGATGCCGATTTCGATCAGGTCAGCACCGTTACGGGCAAGAGCTATGCCGGCCTCGATGCTCTCCTGGACCGTGGGGTATCCCGCGGGAAGGTAACCAACCAGCGCGGCGCGGCCTTCGGCTTTGGCGCGGTCAATGGCGGCGGCGGATTTGCTGGCGAATTCTTCAGTCATCAGTTCTGGTCCTCGTTGACATCCACGGCTGCTTCATTGGTGCGCTCCGTTGGGCCCTTGGGCTTCCGCGTGGACAGGGTGGTGCCCTTGACGTGCCCTTCCTCGTCCAACATGTTGAACCAGGCAGCGGCGGTTTCCACGTCCTTGTCCCCACGCCCGGACAGGTTGACGATCACCGTGACGTCCGAGGGGGTCTCCTTGCCCTCCGTGAGTCGGTGACCAATCTTGATGGCACCTGCCAGAGCGTGCGAGGACTCGATGGCCGGGATGATGCCCTCGGTCCGGCACAGGAGGCTGAACGCATCCATGGCCTCGGTGTCCGTTACGGCCTCATACGTGACGCGGCCAATGTCAGCCAGGTAGGAGTGCTCCGGACCAACGCTGGGGTAGTCCAAACCGGCAGAAATGGAGTGCGACTCAATGGTCTGGCCGTCTTCGTCCTGCATCAGGTATGAACGGGCACCGTGAAGTACGCCGGGCCTGCCCAGGGAAATGGCCGCTGCGTGTCGGCCTGTCTCAACACCTTCACCGCCGGCTTCGAAGCCGTAGATCTTCACTGAGGCGTCATCAAGGAATGCGTGGAAAAGGCCGATCGCGTTGGAGCCTCCACCGATGCAGGCAGCAATGGCATCGGGAAGTTTCCCGGTCTGCTCCAGGATCTGGCTCCGCGCCTCTTCACCAATGACCTCGTGGAAATAACGGACCATTGCCGGGAACGGATGCGCGCCCGCTGCGGTACCCAGCAGATAGTGGGTGTGCTCCACATTGGAGACCCAGTCCCGAAGGGCGTCGTTGATGGCGTCCTTGAGGGTCTGCGAACCGTTGGTCACGGGAACCACCGTTGCGCCGAGCAATTGCATACGGGCCACGTTCAGGGCCTGTCGCCTGCAGTCCTCGGCACCCATGTAAACCACACACTCCAGGCCCAGCAGGGCTGCCGCTGTGGCGCTGGCAACGCCGTGCTGGCCTGCGCCGGTCTCGGCGATGACGCGGGTCTTGCCCATGCGCTTGGCAAGGAGTGCCTGGCCCAGGACGTTGTTGATCTTGTGGGAACCGGTGTGGTTGAGGTCCTCACGCTTGAGGAAGATACGCGCACCACCGGCATGCTCCGAGAAGCGCTTGGCTTCAGTCAGAAGCGAAGGCCTGCCGGAGTAGTTCTTGTTGAGGTCCTTGAGCTGAGCGATGAAATCGGGGTCAGCCTTGGCCTTCTCAAAAGTGTCCTGGACTTCGTCAAGGGCGGCGATGAGCGACTCGGGCATCCAGCGTCCGCCATAGCTGCCAAAGTAGGGCCCCGATGCATTCCGCAGCGAAGGGCCACCTTGGAGGAATGCGTCTGCCGCATTCTCTTCTGAGCCGGCTGTTGGCGCGTCGACCATCAGTCTCACCGTCCTGTTCCAGTTAGTTCATTGGGTAGTTCCACGTGCCACAAGGCAGCCGCAGGCTAATGCCAGGGCTGCCTTGCAACTATTCGCCGTGAGTCAGTTACTGCCTCAGTTCCTGACGGCGATGGCGGCAGCTCCGGCTGCCTTGAATTCGGTGATGCGTTCTTGCGGGGTGGAGTCGCTGACCAGCGCCTCCCCCACCAGAATGGCGTTCGCTCCACCCGAGGCGTAGTGCGAGACGTCCTCGGGTCCCCTGACACCGGACTCGGCCACAATCACGGCCTCAGCCGGAATCAAGCCGGCCAGCGAGCCGAAAACGGAGCGATCGACGTCGAGCGTTTTGAGGTTGCGCACATTGATGCCAATGATCCTGGCTTCCGCGGCAACGGCCCGTTCGATTTCTTCTTCAGTGTGCGTCTCCACCAACACGTTCATGCCCAGCTCGTGGCTCAGAGCACTGAAGTCAGCAAGCTCGGAGTCGGACAATGCCGCCACGATCAGCAGGATCAGGTCCGCGCCGTGTGCACGGGCTTCGAAGATCTGGTATTCGTCAACGGTGAAGTCCTTGCGCAGCAAGGGCGTTTCGACGGCGGCACGCACTGCGTCCAGATCCGCCAGCGAGCCGCCAAAGCGGCGCTGTTCGGTGAGGACACTGATGACCGAAGCTCCGCCGTCGGCATACTGCACTGCAAGGGAAGCGGGATCGGCAATCGAGGCGAGGTCGCCCTTGGAGGGGCTGCGACGCTTGATTTCTGCGATGACTTTGAGGTCGTTGCGGATGGACGACGGGCCACCCAAGGCTGCCCATGCATCGCGCGCTGGAGCAGCGTTTGCGGCGCGCTCCTTCAGCTCCACCAGTGACACGAGGCCGCGGCGGGCCTCCATGTCCTCCTTGACTCCAACAATGATGTCATCAAGAACGGTCACGATTAGTGGCCGTTGTTCTGCAGCTTGCTGCCGCCAACTCCGTAGCCTGCCTTGCGCATGACGAAGCCCACGATCAGGCCGATAACCATGACCACCAGACCGCCAACGAAGATCGGGGTGCTGGCGATGACGAAGGCGATGGAGGAAATGAGGGCGCCGACCAGCATCACAAGTACGCAGGTCCAGGCAGCCGGGCTGTTTCCGTGACCGATGGCATCAGCGTGGCTGGCCATTTTGGATTCAGCTTGGTTTGCGGACACTGTGGTTTTGCTCATGTGAAATCTCCTCAGGATGAATACTGCTTACATTCTGCCATTTATTGACCGGTGCCGGGACATCGGCGGACGTCAGGACAGGTGGTGTCGGCTTTGTTGCACCGGACTGCCCGGAAGCTGCATGCCTGTGCCTACGTGGGGTCTTCACCGCGCGAGAGGCTGTCCCAGCTGTCGATCTCGTCCACGGGTTCGTTGCTGCTCTTCCTGCCACGGACCCCGGCGTCATACTTGGTCCGCGAGGTCCAGTGACGTCCGGCCAACGGCAGGACAATGGCGCAAACCGCCAGAAGTGCCCCGGCAACGATGGCCAGCACCGGGAACACAGTTGCCGTGGCATCTGCCTGCCCGCCCGAGACCCCGGTGGCCGCAGCGATGGAACCCTGTGCGGCGCCCAACGGATCAAGGATCACGGTGACTGCCGCGACGATGATCCCGGCAGCGGACAAGGCAATAAGGAAGGCGGTGATCCAGCGCGCGATCCTGCCTGCTATGGAAGCTGCCAAACCACCCGCCAAAGCCACCACCGCCAAAGCAGTCACCGCCGTGGCAGCCTTGCTTCCCTGAACATGGAGATCGCTGTTGGAAGCACCCGTGGGATCCAACCGGACGTCGATCCAGGTTTGAGTGGTGGCTCCGAACACGGCCAGCGCGAGGATGGTGGTGGCCAGAACCACAGTGGACTTTCGGGCCCAACGCGGGGACCGCTTGACCGAAGGCACTGATGATGCCGTACTCATGAGGCCGACGTTCCGTCGTCCGGCGCGTCCGCCTTCAGGACGGTGTTGGCGGAGATGTTCTGCAGCGACCCTGCCGTGTGGACAGCCCGAAGTGGCGCGGCGGCCTTGTTCACAGTCTCCAGCGCTTCTGCGGGCTTGTGCGAATCGGCCACAATTCCACCGCCTGCCTGGACGTAGGCGCGGCCTTCACGGAGCAGGGCGGACCTGATGGCAATAGCCATGTCCATGTCGCCGGCGAAATCCAGGTACCCCACCACTCCACCGTAGATGCCGCGCCGGTGCGGTTCGAGTTCATCGAGCAGCCGCAGGGCACGCGGTTTGGGAGCACCGGACAGCGTGCCTGCAGGGAAGGTGGCTTTGAGGACGTCGTAGGCCTTGGCGTGCGGGGCGAGCTCGCCAACCACCGTGGACACCAGGTGCATGATGTGGCTGAACCGCTCCACCTCCATGAACTGCGTGACATCCACGGTTCCTGCCACGCAAACCTTGGAGAGGTCGTTGCGTGAGAGGTCAACGAGCATCAGGTGCTCGGCGCGCTCTTTCTGGTCCGCCAGCAGTTCCGTGGCCAGGGCCTTGTCCGCCTCAACAGTCTTGCCGCGGGGGCGCGATCCGGCGATCGGGTGGGTAATGACTTCCTGTCCGGTGACGGTCACCAAAGCTTCCGGCGAGGAACCCACAATCGAGTACTCGCGGCCGTCCGCATCCTCAAGGCTGAAGAGATACATGTACGGGCTGGGGTTGGTGTTACGCAGGACGCGGTACACATCCAACGGGTCCGCCGCGCACTCCATCTCGAATCGCCGGGAGATCACCACCTGGAAAACTTCGCCGTCCACGATGGCTTCCTTGCCGCGGTCTATTGCCTCCAAGTACTTGGCCTCGTCCCAGCGTTCCTGGACGCTTGAAGCGAAGTCCAGTGCGGCGGTCTCCAGTACAGAGACAGGCTGGGCAACAGGGGTGCTGATCTGCTCTAACAAAGCCTTCACACGGGCCACGGCATCATGCCAGGCGTCGTCCACACGCTCGGTGCTGTCATCGAAGTTGATGGCGTTGGCGATCAGCAGGACGGTCCCATCCACGTTGTCGTGCACCGCCATGTCGGTGACCAGGTTCAACGCCATCTCCGGCAGTTGGAGGTCATCCTCGGGCGGAGACGTCAGGCGTTCCCAGTGACGCACGGCTTCCCAGCCAAGAAAACCAACCAAGCCGGAAGTGAACGGGGGCAGGCCTTCAAAGCGATCCGTCTGCAGCGCAGCAATGGTCTCGCGCACAGCATCAACCGGGTTTCCGGAAACCGGGACACCCACAGGAGGCTGGCCGATCCAGTGGGCTTCGCCGTCTTTGGTGGTCAGCGTGGCCCGTGACTTCGAACCGATGAAGGAGTAGCGGGACCAGGCGCCGCCAACCGCTGCTGATTCGAGCAGGAAAGTGCCCGGCTGCCCCTTGGCCAGCTTGCGGTACAGGCCGATGGGAGTCTCGGCATCAGCCAAAACTTTGAGTCGGACAGGGATGACACGGCTGTGGACGGCGAGTTCGCGGAACTCTTCCAGGCCCGGGCTAATGATTCCAAGGTCCTGCATGGCTATGTTCTCCGCCTTATTGTCTGAGGTGGTGCGTCGGTGGAAGGTGGTGGGTGCCTTATTCGCGGTGGCCCGTCACGACTGCGAGGTCGCGACCATCAAAGCAGGTCCGGGTTCCGGTGTGGCAGGCTGCGCCGATCTGGTCCACGCGGATCAAAAGGGCGTCGCCGTCGCAGTCAAGGGCAACAGACTTCACGAACTGAACATGTCCGGAGGTGTCGCCCTTGCGCCAGTACTCCTGACGGGAGCGGGAATAGAACGTGACCCTGCCGGAGGTCATGGTGCGGTGGAGCGCCTCGTCATCCATCCAGCCGAGCATGAGGACCTCATGGGTATCGTGCTGCTGCACGATCGCTGCAACGAGGCCGGACGGGTCCCGTTTGAGGGCGTTGGCGATCTCCTGCGGCAAGGGGCTCGCGGGCTCGCTTGATATCTCCGTGGCAGGAGTTGGGCTGGGGGCGGACTGCTCTGACATCAGATCAAGTCTAGTGCCTTTGACGGGAGCCCGTTTCTGCGGCGGTTCCACTGCGCAAGAGTGCTCCGATCGTGCTAGTTTCACAAGTGATGCATTTCGTCGAACCTTCCCGAGAAGTACTGGCCGAAACCCTCTTGGCGGCCGGGCCTGACTCCCCCACGCTCTGCGAAGGGTGGCTGACCCGGGATCTTGCCGCGCACCTGTACCTGCGCGAACGGAAGATCGCAGTTGGACTGGGCCTGCTGATTCCCAGCCTTGGCAAGGCTTCGGAGAAGGCCACGTCCAAGCTGGCAGAGAAGCTGAAAAGCCCGGATGCTTACGCCGACCTCGTCAAGACCTTCCGGGGTGGCCCGCCGGCGCTGTCACCCTTGAAGATCAGGGCACTGGATGAGACGTCAAATCTCATTGAGTACTTTGTGCACACCGAGGACATTCGCCGCGCCGGCGACCGCTGGGCGCCCCGTGCCTTGGACGAGGCCTACTCGGACGCCCTCTGGGACGAACTGATCAAGCGCGCTGCGTTCCTTTACCGTGGCGTAGATCTGGGCATTGTTCTTGTGCGGCCCACAGGTCCGCGCCACGTAGCCAAGCGCGCGCCCGTTTCCGTCGCCATTGTTGGCGAGCCCGGCGAGCTGCTTATGCATGCCCATGGCCGGACCAGCCAAGCCCTTGTGACCTTCGAGGGCCAGCCGGACGCCGTCGCGCTTTTGCAGTCCGCGGACATTGGGCTCTAGACCGGACCAAACAACAAGCCATAACAGCAATGGAGGGCCACCTGCACGGTGACCCTCCATTGCTGCTTAACGCTTGAACTCAGCGAACCTCGAAGCCGGCTTCGCGAATGGCGCTCTTAACCTGGGCAATCATGTCATCGGGGCCAAAGTGGAACACCGAGGCCGCCAGTACGGCATCTGCCCCTGCTTCCACGGCGG
Organism: Paenarthrobacter aurescens; assembly: GCF_041549525.1. Classification (NCBI taxonomy): domain Bacteria; kingdom Bacillati; phylum Actinomycetota; class Actinomycetes; order Micrococcales; family Micrococcaceae; genus Paenarthrobacter; species Paenarthrobacter aurescens. The sequence goes on along the minus strand of NZ_CP157456.1, from coordinate 1,869,236 downwards.
GCGGGAAATGCGCCGGCACACCTGCGCCGCCGGAGGCGATGATGGGGATGTTTACTGCGGCACGAACCAGGCGGATCAGTTCAAGATCGAAACCGTCTTTGGTGCCGTCGGCGTCAATGGAGTTGAGCAGGATTTCACCTACGCCCCGATCAGCTGCTTCCTTGGCCCAGGCAATGGCGTCGATCCCGGTGCCGGTACGGCCACCGTGGGTGGTCACCTCAAAACCGGACGACGTCGGCTGGTCACCTTCGCGGGTCCGGCGTGCATCCACGGACAGCACCAGCACTTGCGAGCCGAAGTGGCGGGTGATTTCATCGATGACATCGGGCCGGGCGACGGCGGCGGTGTTGATGGATGCCTTGTCCGCACCGAAACGCAGGAGCTTATCCACCTCGGCAACACCACGGACGCCACCGCCAACGGTGAGGGGAATGAAGACTTCCTCAGCGGTGCGGCGAACCACGTCGAAGGTGGTTTCCCGATTACCGGAGGACGCCGTGACGTCCAGGAACGTCAGCTCATCAGCCCCGCCATTGTCGTAGCGATGCGCCAGTTCCACCGGATCACCGGCGTCGCGGAGTCCTTCAAAGTTGACGCCTTTGACCACGCGGCCGGCGTCAACATCCAGGCACGGTATAACGCGTACGGCTACAGCCATGTGCTGCTCCTAAGTTCTGCTGTCTGATGCGAACGCCTGCTGATTTCTGATGTGCGGCAACAAAACTGCTGCGCTGGATCAGATGCGGCAGGCGTGAATGCTGCTGACCAGGATGGCGCGGGCGCCGAGGTCGTACAGCTCGTCCATGATGCGGTTGGTTTCCTTCTTCGGAACCATGGACCGCACGGCCACCCACTCGGAGTCCCGCAGCGGTGAGACCGTGGGCGATTCAAGGCCAGGGGTCAGCGCTGCGGCATCCTCCACCAGATCCTTGCGGATGTCGTAATCCATGAGCACGTATTGGCGCGCCACAAGGACACCTTGCAGGCGCCGGATGAGGGTGTCGATCTCCTTGGCCGTCCCGTTGGCCGAGCCGCCCGAGTTGGAGCGGCGGATCAGCACGGCCTCGGACTTGAGGATGGGGTCGCCAAAGATTTCCATGCCGGCGGCTTTGAGGGTGTTTCCTGTTTCAACGACGTCGGCAATCGCGTCCGCGACGCCAAGGCGTACCGAGGACTCCACAGCTCCGTCCAGGCGGACCACCGTGGCGTTAACGCCGCGCTCGGAGAGGTAATCACGCAGAAGACCGTCATAACTGGTGGCAAGGCGCTTGCCTTCGAGCTGCTCGACGCCGGTGAAGTCACCTACGGGGCCGGCAAAACGGAACGTGGACGGTGCGAAGCCCAGGGGCAGCAACTCCTCAGCTTCCACCTTGGCGTCCAGCAAAAGGTCCCGGCCGGTGATGCCGACGTCCAGGGTTCCCTGGCCTACGTAAACGGCGATGTCGCGGGGACGGAGGAAGAAGAACTCAATGTCATTGTCGGGATCAACCATGACCAGTTCACGGGAATCGCGGCGCTGGCGGTAGCCGGCCTCGGACAACATTGCCGAGGCGGCTTCGGACAGGGATCCCTTATTGGGGACTGCTACACGGAGCATTGGGAGACTTTCTTTTTGGAATGGAGGTTTTCAGGCACCTTGGCCACGCAATGGGCTCCGCCACGGGCAGGCGGAGTGGCGTGGCTAGAGATGCTTGTAAACGTCCTCCAGGCTGAGGCCCTTGGCGAGCATAAGGACCTGCAGGTGGTACAGCAACTGGGAGATTTCTTCAGCAGCGGCTTCGTCGGATTCGTACTCTGCGGCCATCCAGACTTCGGCGGCCTCTTCGACAACCTTTTTGCCGATGCCATGGATCCCGGAGTCCAGTTCGGCAACCGTGCGCGAACCTGCCGGGCGGGTCGCTGCTTTCTCACTCAGTTCTGCGAACAGCGTCTCGAAATTCTTCACGCCCTCCAGACTACTTGCTTGAAGGCGGCTGCCGCTTGTTGGGGCGTTGCATGACGAAGGGGATGTGAGTGAAGACACACTCACATCCCCTTCATCATCGGCATTTCTAGCTGAACTGCTTAAGGGTCACAGCCGTGGCCAAAGCAGCGGTCACTGCTTCGTGGCCTTTGTCTTCCTTGGAACCTGGAAGACCGGCCCGGTCGATCCCCTGCTGCTCGGTATCGCAGGTGAGGACGCCAAAACCGACCGGCACTCCGGTGCGGACACTGACGTCCGTAAGTCCCGACGTCGCAGCCTGGCAGACGTAGTCGAAGTGCGGCGTTCCGCCGCGGATCACCACGCCAAGAGCTACGACGGCGTCAAAGTGCGGTGCGAGCCTGGCTGCGGCAACCGGAAGCTCGAAGCTGCCCGGAACCCGCAGCAGTGTGGGTTCGGCGATGCCGGCTTCCTCGGCTGCGCGAAGGGCGCCGTCAACAAGTCCGTCCATGATCTGTGTGTGCCAACTTGCCGCCACAATGGCCAGCTTCAGTTGGGAAGTTTCCTCGGGGTTGAGGGTGGTGAGGTCAATGGTGGGTGCGCCGTGGCCGCTCATAGTCGCTGTTGGTCCGTTCAGTCTTGGTTGTGGTCAAAGGAGTTGGCTGCAGGTGTCTTGCCGTTGCTGACGGGCTCAACCTCGAGTGCCAGCCGGTGGTCCATCCGGTCTTTCTTGGTTTGCAGGTAGCGGAGGTTCTGTTCGCGGGAAGGGACCTCGGTGGGAACCATTTCTACAACCGTTACCCCCGCTTGGGCGAGGCGGTTCTGCTTGTCCGGATTGTTGCTCAACAACCTGACCTCGTGCAATCCCATTTCGGCCAGGATCTGGCCCGCCGCAGTGTAGGAGCGTGCATCTACAGGTAGTCCGAGCTGTTCGTTGGCCTCCACGGTGTCAAAACCGGCTTCCTGCAGCGCGTAAGCCTTGATTTTGTTGGCCAGGCCAATGCCACGGCCTTCCTGGCCGCGAAGGTACAGCAGCGTCCCGCCCTCTGCGTGAATGAGTTCCAAGGCAAAGGCCAGCTGCTCACCGCAATCGCAGCGGTACGAACCGAACACATCACCGGTGAGGCACTCAGAGTGCAGCCGCACCAGCGGCGCGCGCCCACCCTTGGGCGGATTCGGGGAGCTCACGGCAAGGTGCTCGTGGCCGGTCTCAAGGTCAGTCCACGCCTGTGCCACAAAGTCACCAAATGCCGTAGGTAACTGCACGATCGGCCCACCGCTGACGGGGTGCGGCCCGGGGCCGGTGTGGTCAGTGCTGCGTGTGGTCGATGCGGTCATCGCTTCTCCTCGTCCTCCTGTGAAACATGTGCCGTCCGCGACTCTACCGCCTCAACATAGGACACCAGATCCTCGATGGAGATGAGGGGGCATCCATGGTTGGCGGCGAAAGTGCGCAAACTGTCCAGCCGCATCATTTCACCGTCGTCATGTACCAACTCTGCGATCACACCCACCGGAGCGAGTCCGGCAAGACGACACAGGTCAACAGCAGCTTCCGTGTGACCTGGACGTTCACGCACTCCCCCGTTAACTGCCCGCAACGGGAAAATATGCCCGGGGCGCGTGATCGACGCCGGAGTACTGCTTGGATCCGCCAGAATCCGGGCCGTCAGCGCACGGTCGGTGGCAGAGATTCCGGTGCTGACTCCGATCGCAGCATCGCAGGAAACTGTGTAAGCAGTGCCCTTGGCGTCCTCGTTGATCTCCACCATGGGCGGCAGTACCAGTGCGTCCGCGCGCTCTGCACTCAAAGGAACGCAGATGACGCCGGATGAATACCGGATGGTCCATCCCATCAGTGCCGGGGTGGCGTGCTCGGCAGCGAAAATGATGTCGCCTTCGTTTTCCCGGTCTTCGTTGTCCACCACAATCACGGGGAGCCCGGCGGCCATGGCGGCGATCGCTGATTCAACGGGATCGAGCCCGGTACCTGCCGTGCCGGCCGGAGTGGTCTTGGCCGGGGCGCTCATTTCAGGTCTCCCTGCAAAGGCCCGAAGGACAGAAGTCGCTCGGTGTATTTGGCCAGCACATCAACTTCGATGTTGACCCGCCCTCCCACCGTTTTGGCGCCCAAGCCTGTCTCTTCCAGAGTGGTGGGGATCAGCCCCACTTCAAACCAAGGGGCCTGCTCTGCGGCCGGGCTGACGGCAGTCACCGTCAGTGAAACGCCGTCGACGGCGATCGAACCTTTTTCGGCGATGTACCGTGCCAGCGTGGCCGGCACCGCGAACCGCAGCCGATCCCAGTTTCCCAGGGGCTCGCGTTCGAGCAGTTCGCCAACGCCGTCCACGTGACCCTGGACAACATGGCCGTCCAGCCGCCCACCGGCCGGAACGCAACGCTCAAGGTTGACCGGATCTCCTGCTGACAACCCGCCGATGGTGGTCCGGATCAATGTCTCGCCCATGACGTCAACGCTGAAGTCCTGGCCGTTGATCTCCGTGGCTGTGAGGCAGACCCCGTTGACGGCGATCGAACCGCCCAACGGCAATCCCTCCGTCGTCGTGGGGGCTTTTAGCCGCAGCGTCGCACTGGTGTCGCCGTCGTGCTCAATGCCCAGAACTGTGCCTTGCTCGGCAACGATTCCCGTAAACATTAGTTTCCTCCTGTGAGATATTCCGCAGCTTCACCGCGAGCAGCTGTGGTCTGCGAAACCGAATTCCTGTTGATGTTGGCGGCACCCCGCGGGGATCTAAGGTGCAGTCGAAGGTCGTTGCCGAGGATGCGGACTGCGCCGCCTCCGGCTTCATCCCATGACCAATGCTGTGCATCGGCCAGCGTGGTGATGCCGAGGTCGTTGAGGGCCGGCGTACCGGATCCCAGCAGCGTTGGGGCGAGGTAAACAATGAGCTCATCCACCAGGTCTGCTGCGAGGAAAGTGCTCAGGATCGATGAGCCTCCCTCCACCATGAGGTGCCGGACCCCTTGCTCAAACAGCATCCCCAAGGCTTCGGCCGGATCCCGTGTTGGCAGGTGAACAAAACGCCCGTCCGTTCCGCGGACTGCGGCATCCTCCGGGATTTCCCGCAAGCCCATGACTGCCCGTAGGGGTTGACGGGCCGAGAGTTCGCCATCGGGCGTCCGTGCCGTCAGGCGCGGATTGTCGATCAGCACGGTTCCCGTACCTACCAGAATCGCGTCGATCAGGCCACGCAGTCCGTGGTTGTCCGCCAGTGACTCCGGGCAGGAGATCCACTGGCTGGTGCCGTCAACCGCGGCGATCCGGCTGTCCAGCGTCTGGGCAATATGCAAGGTGACGAAAGGGCGCTTGGCCGCAACGGCGTCGAACCAGTCACGGTTCAGGTCCAGTGCCTTGCCGCTTTTCAGTCCGGAGCTGACCTGCACCCCGGCAGCGGTCAGTGTGCGGGCTCCACCGGCGGCAGGATCATGGGGATCGTCCACCGCGTAAATCACCCTCGCGATTCCGGCTTCAATGATCGCTTGGGCGCAAGGCCCGGTCCGGCCTACATGGTTGCATGGTTCCAAGGTGACAATCATGGTGGTTCCTGCGGTATCGACGCCGTTCTTCCGGGCCTCGAATATCGCGTCGGCTTCAGCGTGGGCCGTTCCGGCTCCCCGGTGATAACCGGTGGCCAGCTGTTCGCCCTGCGGGCTGAGAATGACCGCCCCCACTAACGGATTCGCACCACGGGGGCCGGCCAAGGCGGCTTCCAGAGCGGCCTCCATGGCCGCATCTTCCGCTGCAGAGTAGAGGGTACTTGCGGTGCTCACTTGAGTGCTCCTGCGGAGAGGGCAGCGGCCACTGGACCGGCGTCGCCGCTGGGGCGTTCGCGCTTTTCGGCCCGCCACCACACAAAGAAGCCCGTCAGGGTGAAGAAGCCGTAGAACAGGTACATCACCGCGCTGGCGTAGTAGCCGGCACTGAACAGCAACGGCACACCAACAATGTCAACGGCCACCCAGATCAGCCAGAATTCAGTCCATCCCTTGGCCATGCCATAGGTTGCCAACAGGGATCCCATGAAGGTCCAGGCGTCGGCCCAAACGGGCGGGTAGGAACCCAGCGAGTCGAACAAGGGCGTCAAAGCTGCCGTCCCGGCAACCATGGCGGCGATCAGCGCGATCCGAACCCTGTTACTGGCCCACCCGGGTACGATTGCCCGTCCCTGCGTGCTCGATTCCTGGCCCTGCTTCCACCGGTACCAGCCGTAGACGGCCACCGCGATGAACATGATCTGGCGTGCGGCCTGGCCCCACAGCGTTGCCGGAGCAGCTGCGCCAAAGACGTTGCCCAGGAAGACAGTGAGCAGGAGGAGGTTGCCGATGATGCCGATTGGCCATGCCCAAACTTTTCGGCGCATTCCGCCGAGGGCGCTGAGGAGCCCAAAGATGTTTCCAAGCACTTCGCGTAAGACTAAAGCAGATCCTCCGACGGGGATCTGTGCTTCGAAGAGCCATCGCAGAAAGTCCATGCCGTTCCTTCCCAGTAAGCCGCGATGACTCCGGGGGTGTACGACAGCGCAATGCCCGGGCGTCTCAAAAGGAACGCCCAAGGCATGACTGTACGTGCTTCTCCCATCCAGACTTTAACTGTCGGTACCGGAATTTCACCAGTTCAACCGTCTGCCATCAGACATCCAATGACTTGGACGTCCCATGGCGCGCGGGTCGCGGACTATAACCGCCGGTTCGGACTTACACCGACCCCGGAGCACGTATGTGTGTTGTTATTCTGCCACAACTACAAAGATCACCGGACTATTCCCGGCCCATCTTCGTAACATGTGGTGACGGTCGTCAGGCGTTTATCCCGGTAGCTGCCTGACCCGCTGCGCGGAGTCTTTCGATCGCTGCTGCGGGGTCCTCATGTCCGTAAACTGCCGAGCCTGCAACAAAGACGTTCGCTCCGGCCTCGGCTGCCCGCACAATGGTTTCTTCAGTGATGCCGCCGTCCACCTGGATGGCTACACCAATACCCGAACCTTCGATCGCCGCACGCGCACGACGGATCTTGGGCAAGGTGATGTCCAAGAATGACTGTCCCCCGAATCCGGGCTCCACCGTCATGATCAAGAGCATGTCCAGTTCACTGAGCATGTCCAGGTACGGCTCCACGGGTGTTGCCGGACGCAGGGCCATGCCGGCCTTTGAGCCTCTGGCGCGTAGTTCACGGGCAAGCTTGACCGGTGCCATGGCCGCTTCGGCATGGAACGTCACCGAGGCTACGCCGGCGTCCGCGTACGCGGGCGCCCAGCGGTCGGCGTCGGAAATCATCAGATGCGCGTCCAGCGGAACCGGGCTGACTGCCTGGATCCTCTGCACAACAGGCAAGCCCAGCGTCAGGTTGGGGACAAAATGGTTGTCCATGACGTCAACATGCACGGCATCTGCATTGCTGATCCGCTGCAGTTCCGCCTCAAGGTTGACGAAATCCGCTGACAGGATGCTCGGGTTGATACAGCACTGAGACAAAGCAGCCCCTTCGGGTGGTTGTTGTTGGTGGAAAGGACAGCCAGGGCCGGGACCGGCCATTGACGGCGTCGGTCAGGCCTTCCCTGTTACGGCTTCTTTCGGATGATTGCCATAAACATGGCATCCGTTTGGTGGATGTGCGGCCACAACTGGGCAGTGAGCTCGTGACCGGCGGCAAGATTGCCGGTCAAGCTGACCTTATCCAATGCCTCCCCGGCATCGAGCAGCTCAAGGTCCTCACGTTTGGCCAGCACGTCGGTAACAACGGCTGTAGTTTCGGCCGGATGTGGAGAACACGTCACGTAGGCCACGACGCCACCGGGTTTTACGGCATCAAGGGCTGATTTCAACAGGTCTCGCTGCAAGGGGCCCAAGTCTCCGATGTCCTTGGGAGAGCGGCGCCACCTGGATTCCGGCCGCCTCCGGAGGGCACCGAGACCGCTGCACGGTACGTCCACCAAAACGCGGTCAAAAGTCCCGCTCTGCTCTGCACCAACTTCACGGCCATCGCCGGTCCTTACCGCCCAGGCCTCCTGAGGCACGGCTGACAATGCTTGCTGAACAAGCTTTGCCCGGTGCGGTGCAGGCTCGTTGGCCAGCAAAGTGGCGCCGTCGCGGTAGGCCAGAGCAGCCAGCAGGGCCGCCTTGCCGCCAGGGCCCGCGCACAAGTCCAGCCAGCGTTCACCCTGGGCTGGAGATTCGTCCAACTGGACCCCAGCCAGAGCACGGGCCACAAGTTGGGATCCAACGTCCTGGACACGGGTTGTACCGCGCCGGACCGATTCAAAGCGTCCCAGGTCCCCACCGGCAGAAAGGGCTGAATCTTCCACCAACTCACCTGCTGTGGCCCCATGGTGGAATGCCTCGTCCAGGTTCCCCAAGCCGGGCAAAGCCACCAGGTTGACTACGGGAGCGGCGTTATCGGCTTCCAGGAGGGCGTCAATTTCCGTCCTGGGGCGACCGTGGTTCACCAAAGATTGACGCAGTGCACGGACAATCCACTCCGGGTGGGCATGGCGCAGCGCAGCTATGGTGGTTTCGTCGGATTCGCCATCCAGCAGAATCTCCAGCCACTCCCCCATAGTGTGGGCGGTGACCTTGCGAAGCACAGCGTTAATGAGCGCGGACGGGCCGGCCCCGATCACCGCGCGTGCCAAACCGACGGTCTGGTCCAGCGCAGCATGGGCGGGGACGCGCATGGAAAGCAGCTGGTGTGCTCCGATTCGCAAGGCGTCGAGAATGGCAGGATCCAGCTGTTCCAAGGGCCTGTCCACGCAGCGGGCCAAAATAGCATCGTAAGTACCTTGGCCGCGCAACGCGCCGTAGCTCAACTCTGTGGCGAAGCCGGCATCGCGTCGGTCCAGGCGGTGCTCCCGGATACGTGCCGGCAGCACGAGGTTTGCGTAGGCGTCTTCGGAAGCAACGGCGCGAAGCACTTCAAAAGCCACGAGGCGGGCTGGATCAGCCCGACGCGTGCGCTGCGAAGGAGCGTTGTTGGTAAAGCCCGTCTGCGGCCCCCTGTTGCGCTCGCGCCCCTGGGCGTTGCGCCTGCTTTCTCCGCGGCCGCCCCGGCTGCCCTGCGAGCCCCGGTTTCCCGCCCCGCCGCTGTCCCGGCTCCCACTGTTGTTGGGGCCTCGTCGGCCGGACTCGCTCATTCGAATACCACTCTCTCGGGTGTTGCCAAGCCGCGCGCCCAATCGGCGGACGGCATCATTTTCTTACCTGCCGGTTGGATCCGGCGCAGCTCCACTGCATGGGAGCCGGTTCCCACCACAACTTTTGTGCCATCCAGCCTGATGTTCCCGGGAGGAAGGTCCTTGATGTCCGGCCTCAGCGCTACCGGTTCAAGCTTGATCCTCTGGCCGTCCACAGTGGTCCAGGCCCCAGGTTCAGGGGTGACACCACGCGAGCGGCGGCTCAAAGCAAGGGCCGGTTGATTCCAGTCCAGGCGGCCGTCCTCGAGTGTCAGCTTGGGGGCAAGGGAGATCTCCCCTTGCTGGGGCTGGGGAGCAGCCTGCCCGGCGTCGATTGCCGAGAGGGTCTGGCTGAGCAGGACGGCTCCACTGATGGACAGCCGTTCCAAAAGATCGCCCGCGGTATCTTCCGGCCGGACGGTCTCCGTGAGCGTTCCGAACACAGGTCCGGTATCCAGGCCTTCTTCAAGCTGGAAAGTAGCAGCTCCTGTGACGTCGTCCCCGGCAATGATGGATCGCTGCACGGGCGCAGCTCCGCGCCAAGCCGGAAGGAGGGAAAAGTGCAGGTTGACCCAGCCGTGGGTGGGGACACCCAAGGAAGCCTTGGGAACGATCCCGCCATAGGCAACGATTGCGGCGACGTCCGGCGCGAACGCGGCGATTCGGGCTGTGGTTTCCGCGTCCACCTTTGCCGCTCGAATGACCTCGATGCCTAATTCCATGGCTCGTGCCGCCACTGGTGAGGGAGTCAGGACGCGTTTGCGTCCTACAGGTGCATCGGGACGGGTGAGGACCGCAACGATCTCAAAGCCGGCTTTGACCAGCGCATCCAACGACGGCACTGCCACGGCAGGTGTTCCTGCGAAGAGTACCTTCACTCGGGAACCCCAAAGCTGCCGCCGCCAAAACTGGATCCTACGGAGTTGGCCCGCTGGGAGGTGGTCTGCTCGGTAATGGCGTGATAATTGGCGTTCCGGATGGCGCGCAGAGCGGCTTTCCGGTCTTCGCCTTCCAGTCGATCGGTGTAGAGGACGCCGTCAAGGTGGTCTGTCTCGTGCTGGAAACAGCGCGCCAACATGCCCTCCCCCTCCACTGATACCGGGTTCCCGTTCAGGTCTACCCCGGTCACCTTAGTGGTCCTGTAGCGGCGGACGGGGAACCCCAAACCGGGAATGGAAAGGCAGCCTTCTACTTCGTCCGGCTGAAAATCATCACTGTTTTCCAGGACAGGGTTGATGATGTGGCCTTCCACGCCACCAATGCGGTAGGTAAATACGCGCTGGCTGACGCCAACCTGCGGGGCGGCGAGGCCGGCCCCTTCGACGTCTTCCATGGTTTCTGTCATGTCGGCTACCAGCTTGGCGAGCTCCGGACCGAAATCGGTGACGGGGTCAGCTACGGTGCGCAACACCGGATCCCCGATGATTCGGATACTCAAAATTGCCATGTGCTGTCAGTCCTCACAGTCGAAACAAACCAAGCCCCGGTTGTTGCGGAGCCTAAGCCAGTTTAGTTGAGGTCATGGCCTCCGCGGGTGCCGCGCCGGCTGTTGCGAAGACGGGCGGCGCTATAGGAAGGAGTGGTTGCCCGGCGGCGACAACGTCCGCGGACATCTCCCACACCCTGCGGAGGGCGCAGAACTTCCACCAATGATGCTTGAGGATCTCCGGGTTGGCTCGTTGCGGCCTGACTTCGGTCTCACCAATGGCTACTGCAAGCAACATGGGATTGTCTCCGTATTTCCACGGCTCCCACTCGCCCGCAACAGGGTCCACCAGGCTTTCCTCGGCTTTCATGCCGGCTGCGAGCTGCATGACCACTTTGTCATCCAAAGCCTTGACCGTACCGTCCCTCGTAGTGCCCTTGGTCTTGTAATCAATCAGGCAGATGCGGCCGTTGATCCGTGCCACGAGGTCCAACGTCCCGGCGTACCCCACCGTCTTGTTCCACACGGTAATTTCCGGTGCAAGCGGCTCCACACGGTAAAGCTCCCACCACTCATCAAAGCGGGCGGCAAAGGCCTGTTCTCCATGGGCTGCGAGATCATCCCTGCATTCCTGAAGCCGGTGCGGCCGCCCCATTGCCCGTAGAGCCACCTGTTCGCAATACGTATGGACGCGGTCTCCACGAGCTGCAGCGGCATCCCGGTACACCTCAGCTGCCTTGGAGGCTTTGTTGATCGCCTGGCGGATCTTCGCAGGGCTTCCCAGGATGGCAGGAAGCTCAGGATCTGCTGCCAGGCTGCTGGCGCCCATGTAGCTGAACCAACCATCCAAGGCATGGGCCTGTTGTCCGATCACTGTGGTGATGGACGGCACGGAAAATTGCTCAGTAGTGGAGCGGGCGTACATCCGGCCGTAGTCAGTAGCGTGGGCAAGCAGTGGAGCAGTCATATAAAGACTGTGTCATAGAGGGCCGACAGAATTCATCCGCGGAAAGATCAGGGCAAGCTGCTCCGGGGGAAGCCTGGACAGTTTGCCCGCAAGGATGGGGGCGGTCTGGGCCAGCTCCGCATCAAGCGGGACAGCGTCCGCCACAGCCGGAGGTTCTTGGGATTCGTCTTGTTCGCGCATGCCTGATGGGTGTGGCGCATGGGTGGATCGTGACGCAAAACGGAAAAACCCCGTTTGAACTGGGTGAATCAGTCCAAACGGGGCTCAATTACTACAACCGGTGGTGGGCGATACTGGGTTCGAACCAGTGACCTCTTCGGTGTGAACGAAGCGCGCTACCACTGCGCCAATCGCCCGGTGCATAGAAAACACTAACGGACCATTGCCGGAATGCAAAACGCATCTCAGGGTCCGGGTGGAGCAGGAACTACAGACGTGGAATTACAGCGATGAAACTCTCCCGATTCCGCGTAAATACAAGGATGCAGGCACCACTGTCTTCAAAAGCAAGCAATCGATTTGGAGTTTGCAGGAACCTCCTATAGAGTTTTTACTCGTCGGAAAGCGACGGAATGCCTGTGCGGCTGACCGGAGCAACGGCACTGCGGACGTAGCTCAGCTGGTAGAGCACCACCTTGCCAAGGTGGATGTCGCGAGTTCGAATCTCGTCGTCCGCTCGCAAGGCACTGTCAAGGCAAGAATTCCCCGGAATCCTGCTTACACGGTGGGTTGGCCGAGAGGCGAGGCAGCGGCCTGCAAAGCCGTATACACGGGTTCGAATCCCGTACCCACCTCGGTGAAAACCATGTCTTCCAGCAGCTGGCTGGATGCATGGGCGATTGGCGCAGCGGTAGCGCGCTTCCCTGACACGGAAGAGGTCACTGGTTCGATCCCAGTATCGCCCACCAGAACAAGGCAACTTGTTTGTTGTTGACGGCCAGGCATATGCCCGGAAGACAACATGTGCGGACGTAGCTCAGCTGGTAGAGCACCACCTTGCCAAGGTGGATGTCGCGAGTTCGAATCTCGTCGTCCGCTCTCCTATTGAAGGACCCGGTAACGGGCGATTGGCGCAGCGGTAGCGCGCTTCCCTGACACGGAAGAGGTCACTGGTTCGATCCCAGTATCGCCCACCAGAACAAGGCAACTTGTTTGTTGTTGACGGCCAGGCATATGCCCGGAAGACAACATGTGCGGACGTAGCTCAGCTGGTAGAGCACCACCTTGCCAAGGTGGATGTCGCGAGTTCGAATCTCGTCGTCCGCTCCAGAATAAAAAGGCAGCTCTTCGGAGCTGCTTTTTTTATGCCCAATTTCTGCTCATCATCCATTCATTAACTGAAGTAACCGATACCCCTCAGAAGAAGTCGCTTTATCTAATGTGATTAGGCTCGCATAATGTACTGCGAGCTCATCACCGTTCCACGCCAACCGGCAGGAGTACCCCCATGAACCAACAGATTGCTTCCCAGTCTGTCCTGAGGCGCAAGCCAATCGACGATATCGAGGAAGAAAACAAACACAGCGGGCTTTTTAAAAGTCTTGGCCTCTGGCAACTGACAGCGATCGGCGTCGGCGGAATCATCGGCGTCGGCATCTTTTCGCTGGCCGGGTTGGTTGCCCACGGCAGCGATAGCAACCCTGGAGTAGGCCCCGCGGTCCTGTTCTCCTTCCTGATCGCAGGCCTGGCCTCTGCTGCGGCGGCGTTGTCCTACGCCGAATTCGCCGGCATGATTCCCCGCGCGGGTTCCGCTTACACTTACGGCTACGTGGCCTTGGGTGAGATTATCGGTTGGTTCATCGGCTGGGATCTCCTCTTGGAGTACATCGCAATTGTGGCCGTGGTTGCCATCGGCATCTCGGGCTATTTTGATGCTTTCCTTTCCGGAATCGGAATCCACATGCCCACGTGGATGACCTCAACGGCAGATGAGGGCAAGGGCGGCATCATCAACCTGCCCGCCATCCTGGTCTGCTTGCTGGTGACCTGGATCCTCAGCCGCGGTACCAAAGCGTTCGGACGCTTCGAACTGGTAGCTGTTGCCATCAAGGTCATCCTGATCCTGTTCATCATCGGCTTGGGCATCTTCTACATCAACACCGAGAACTACAATCCGTTCATGCCCAGCGGTTTCGGACCAGTCCTGGCCGGTGCAGCTACGGTCTTCTTCGCTGTCTTCGGCTATGACGCCATGAGCACCGCCGCGGAGGAGGCCAAGGACGGCAAGAAGCACATGCCCAAGGCCATCATCCTCTCGCTGATCGTGGCAATGCTCCTTTACGTAGCCGCAACTCTTGTGCTCACGGGAATGCAGAACTACAGGGACATTGACCCCACCGCAGGTTTCGCCTCTGCTTTCACCGGCGTGGGATTGCCGGTCATCGCCACCATCATTTCGGTGTTTGCAGTCCTGTCCATCCTCACAGTGATGCTGACGTTCCTTTTGGGCGTCACGCGCGTGTGGTTCTCCATGAGCCGTGACGGCCTCCTCCCGGGTTGGTTTGCCAAGACGGACAAGCACGGAACACCACAGCGCGTTACCTGGATCGCGGGGGTCGCCTCCGCGTTCCTCGCCGGCGTGTTCCCCATAAAGGAAGTTGCCGACCTCACCAACATCGGTATCCTGGCGGCTTTCGTGGTGGTCTGCGTAGGGTCATCGTGTTCCGCTACACCAAGCCCAACGCACCGCGCTCTTTCCGTCTGCCATTCATGCCGGTTGTTCCCGCATTCGGTGTCCTGGCATCGGCCTTCCTCATGTTCCAGCTGCACTGGGAAACCTGGGTCCGGTTTGGCGCATGGCTGATCATCGGCCTCATCATCTACTTCGCCTACGGTCGCAGGCACTCGCTGATGAATCCGAACAGCCCGCGCCACAAGGTGGACAGTACGCCGTTGGCGTAGTTCATCCCCAGGCCGCCTTGAACCCTTGGCACCCCAGAGAACTGGTGTTAGGGTCGGACGCGGAGGAGCGAACTGGCTCCGCGATGGAAGGGAGGTGCCCGTGGGTTTAATTGACGACCTGAAGGGCAAGGCTCAGGGTCTCATTCAAGGCAACGAAGAAGCCATCAAGAATGGCATCGAAAAGGCCGGGAATTTTGTGGACGAGAAGACGGGCGGCAAGTACGCCGGTCACGTCGACAAGGTCCAGAATGCCGCTTCCGACTTCGTGGCCAAGAACGACGGTCAGCCTGGACAGGCTCCCGTCACGGATGAGCCGAAGCAGCCGTAGCTGCCTGAGCCGCCGTACCAGTTACGTCAAGGGGGCACCGGTCCCGCCGAGAGGCGCCACCGGTGCCCTTGGCGTTTAATCCGAACACCCTGACGGTCAGGTACTTTGGACCTTATGCCTTCAGCCTCCACCTCTGCCGTCCACAGCCGCGCCCCCCAGGAGGCACTGGGCCCTCCTGTCACCGCGGGCGTTGTTACCGCGTTGGTGGGATTCACTTCCTCGTTCGCTGTGGTCATCGCGGGCTTGAAAGCTGTGGGCGCCAATCAGGCCCAGTCATCCAGTGGCCTGCTTGCGCTCACTCTCACCTTCGGACTAGGCATCCTGTTCCTGTCCTGGCGGTCCCGGATGCCCGTGACACTTGCGTGGTCCACACCCGGTGCCGCGTTGCTCGCCTCAGCCGGAATGCCCGACGGCGGCTGGCCGGCTGCTGTGGGCGCGTTTCTTATGGTGGGGGTACTGATTCTCCTCACGGGGTTATTGCCCGTCTTGGGAAGGATCATGGCGAAGATCCCTACGGCGCTGGCCCAAGCAATGCTCGCAGGAGTGCTACTGCCCCTTTGCCTGGCACCCTTCAAATCCCTGGGGTCCGCTCCCCTGTTCGTTGCACCGGTGGTGTTGTGCTGGGTTCTCCTGATGAAATTCGCACCCCGGTGGTCCGTTCCGGCATCACTTTTGGTAGCACTGGGAGTCATAGCCCTTCATATTGCGTCCACCGGTGTTCACCTACCCGTTGAGAGTCTTTTGCCAATGCTGGAATGGACCACGCCAACCTTCACCGTTGGGGCTGCGGTGGGTCTGGCGCTGCCTCTGTTCATTGTCACCATGGCGTCGCAGAACATTCCCGGCGTCGCGGTGCTCAAATCCTTCGGATACACCACCCCGTGGCGCTCGTCCATGCTGGTAACGGGAGCCGGAACCATAGCCGGAGCTCCCTTTGGTGGGCATGCGATCAACCTGGCCGCCCTCAGCGCAGCACTGGCTGCTGGTGAGGAGGCGGGCAAGGACCACGGAAGGCGCTGGATTGCCGCGTTCGTCTCAGGCATCGCCTACCTGGTACTGGCTGCTGCCTCTGCTGCCCTGGTGACCCTGGTGGCTGCGGCCCCGCCGGGGCTCCTGGAGGCCGTGGCAGGACTCGCGCTCCTGGGGACGCTGGCGTCATCCATTTCCTCGGCATTGGCAGCGGCCGGGGAACGCATCCCTGCCTGCATAACCTTCCTGCTGGCAGCCTCAGGTTTGAGCATTGCCGGCATTGGCGCTGCGTTCTGGGCCCTGGCAGGAGGCATTCTTGTTCGCTGGATCCTGAAGAGCCGCGAACCGGTTCAGAAAGCCTGAATCAGGCTGGCTCGTGGTTTTGTGCTTCACGCGCCAAGGCGGTCAGCCTGGACACAGCGCGGAAGTACTTCTTCATGTAGCCACCGGTCATCATCTCTTCGGTGAAGAGTTGATCGAAAGGCACGCCGCTGGCAAGGATCGGCACGTCTTTGTCATAGAGCCTGTCCGCAAGAACCACAAAACGCAGCGCTACGGCCTGTTCCGTAATGGTTTCGACGTCGCTCCACACCACGGCTTCCACGCCCGAGATGAGCTGCCGGTAGCGGCTGGGGTGGACTGCCGCGAGGTGGTTGACGAGCGTGCGGAAGTCATCAACAGCCACTGTTTTTCCGTCGAATTCAGCACGCATCCTGTGCTTGAGCTCTTCGGTCTTCAAGGGTGCCGGAGCTGCGGGCAAACCGCGGTGGCGGAAGTCTTCGCCGTCGATCCTGACAACATCGAACTGGTCCGCCAGGACCTGTATTTCACGCTGGAAGTCCACTGCCGCGAAGCGCCCTTCGCCCAGCGAGCCAGGCAGGGTGTTGGAGGTCGCTGCCAGCTTCACGCCGGCGTCGGCCAGTTCACGCATGAGCCTGGACATGAGCACGGTATCGCCTGGATCATCGAGTTCGAATTCATCGATGCACACCAGCTTGTAGCTGCTCAAAGCCTCCACTGTCTTGCGGAAGGACAGCGCCCCCACCAGGTTGGTGTATTCCACGAACGTACCAAAAGCCTTGGGACCCGGTGACCTGTGCCAGAGAGAAGCCAAAAGGTGTGTCTTACCCACACCGAAACCACCGTCAAGGTAGATACCCGCCCTTGTTGCCGGGGCCTTCTTGGCGAACAACTTCTTGAAAAGTCCGCCACCGTCCTCGGATCCAACAGCATCGGCGAATCCGGAGAGCAGTTTCACTGCGTTTGCCTGGCTCGGCTGGGAGGGGTCCGGCCGGTAACTATCGAAGGACACCTCTCCGAACCGCGGAGACGGGTAGAAGCCCTTGAGCAGTTCTTCCACAGAGACTGCCGGTGTGCGGGCAGCCAGTTGTTCGATCTTTACCACGGTGGTCCGTTCCTTCGGTTTTAGGTCCCCAGCAAGAATACCGGCATCGGAGACCCGTAAAACCGTGACGTGACCAAGCGCATGTTTCATCGTGTGACCACCGGGAAGCATTCCCCGCTGCCCGTGGTTAGTGTTGGAGCACGCCCGGCCAACTCTGCACCACCTCCACGGCCTGGCTCCGACCGTTGTCAGTGAAAGGCCATCACCATGTCCTACCCAGTTGAACAGAACGAAAAGTTTGCAGCCTACGCAAACCCTGAACGCCTTGTGTCCACTGAGTGGCTCGCGGCAGCCCTCGCCGACGGCGCCATTGCCGACGGCAAGATCGTGGTTGTCGAGTCCGATGAAGACGTCCTTCTCTACGAAACCGGCCACATCCCCGGCGCCGTCAAGATCGACTGGCACACCGATCTGAATGACGAGATCACCCGTGACTACGTCGATGGTGCCGCTTTTGCAGCCCTTGCCGCCTCCAAGGGAATCTCCCGGGACAGCACCGTGGTCATCTACGGAGACAAGTCCAACTGGTGGGCCGCGTACGCCCTGTGGGTCTTTACTCTGTTCGGCCACGAGGACGTCCGCCTTCTTGACGGCGGCCGCGACAAGTGGATTGCCGAAGGCCGTGAACTCACCACCGACGTCCCCCAACCCGCCGCAGGTGAATATCCTGAGGTTGAGCGCAACGATGCCCCCATCCGTGCGTTCAAGGAAGACGTCCTGGCGCATCTGGGCAGCCCCCTCATCGATGTCCGCTCCCCCGAGGAATACACGGGACAGCGCACCCACATGCCGGCCTACCCGGAAGAAGGCGCGCTGCGCGGCGGTCACATTCCCACGGCCGCTTCTGTCCCCTGGGCACGCGCTGCCGCTGAAGACGGCACCTACCGCAGCCGCGAAGAGCTCGAAGCACTCTATTTGGGTGAAGCCGGCCTGGAGCCGGGCGACGACGTCGTGGCGTACTGCCGGATCGGCGAGCGTTCCAGCCACACCTGGTTCGCGCTGAAGTACCTGTTGGGCTTTGAGACCGTCCGTAACTATGACGGCTCCTGGACTGAGTGGGGCAACGCTGTTCGCGTTCCCATCGTCAAGGGCGCCGAGCGCGGTTCGGTTCCGGCTTCCCTCGTCCGCAGCTAGGTCCCATCCCCAATAGATAGTTCCGCTCCCATTAAGTCCGGACCTTCAGGCATCCGTAGTGTTGTGGCACACAAGATGCATTGGTCTCTGTTGTGCGTAAGCTGGAAGTGATGAGTACCAACACCTTGCCCACCGCCCTGGCGGAAATAGTAGATGACTTCCAGGCACTGACGGAGCCTGACCGTCTGCAACTCCTTCTCGAATTCTCGAGGGGGCTGCCGGAGCTTCCGGAGCGCCTGAAGGACCACCCGGAGCTGCTGGAGCAGGTTGTGGAGTGCCAGTCACCGTTGTTTCTCACCATTGAGTCAGAGAAAAAACCCGACGGCGGCGCCCGCGCCTACCGGCTCTTCTTCAAGGCACCCCCGGAAGCGCCCACGACCAGGGGCTTTGCAGGGGTCCTGCATGAGGGCCTGGATGGCTTGACGGCTGCGGAAATCCTTGCGGTTCCAGACGATATGCCTGAGTTGCTGGGTCTGACACGGGCCATCACTCCCCTGCGCATGCGGGGAATGACGGCCATGCTGGGCCGGATCAAGCGAAAAGTCGCAGCCGCAAGCAGGCTCGAGAACTGAACGTTCCGGAATCTGACCGCCTGGAAACCTGAAGGGCACCACCACCACGATGGCCAAAAAGATGGCTTCACAGGGAACGCCGGCAACTGCAGCCCTTGCAGCAGCCGGCGTTCCCTTCGTGCTGCACCCCTACGCCCATGACCCAGGCACCGCCAGTTATGGAATGGAAGCCGCCGAAGTCCTTGGCATTGAGCCGGAACGGGTTTTCAAAACCCTCATGGTGGAGGTCGAAGGCCGCTTGGCAGTGGCAATTGTTCCGGTGTCCGGGAATCTGGACCTGAAATCGGCTGCTGCAGCCCTCGGTTCCAAGAAGGCCGCCATGGCCGACCCCAAGGCCGCGGAGCGGCGCACAGGATACGTCCTGGGCGGCATATCCCCCTTGGGACAGCGGCAGACCTCCCCCACTGTGCTGGACGAGTCTGCCCTGGGTTTCAGTTCCATCCTTGTCTCAGGCGGCCGCCGTGGCCTGGATATTGAGCTGGCCCCGGCCGACCTCATCCGGCTCACGAAGGCCATCACCGCTCCCATCGGCACAACATAGAGCATCGGTATTACAGGAGGCCCGGTACTACTGGAGACCTTGCAGTACCGGGCCCGGTACTACGCGAGGCCCGGCCCAACGGTGGGGTTGCCGGTCTGTCCGGGGTTGTTCCGTGGAGCCAGCTGTTTCTGCAGCCAGGCCCGGACCACGCGCTCCCACCGTTCCGGGTCCACATTCCATTCCTTGGTGTGCCGGGCGCCGTCGAACGGTTCAAAGGTCACCATTTCCGGGTTCTTTTCCGCGAGGCTGGCTGAGGGGCCAAAGGGCACGTAATCATCATCTACGCTGTGGATCAGCAACGTGGGTGTCCGCAGTTCAATGGCGCGGGCTTCCCAGTCCATGGCTTTGAGGTCCACCGGCGCGGACAGCCCCGTCAGCCTGCGCCCCAGCGGATGGCTCAGCATCATCTGCCCGTAGCGGCCCACGTTGTAGGGAATCTTGTTCATTTCAGCATGATGGGCCATCACGTTGACCCAATTGATCACCGGGGCATCCAGGACCAGCGCCCGGATCAGGTGGCGGTGCTTGGACAGGTCCGCTGTTTGGAGGCTGATCGCCCCGCCCATGGACCAGCCGAACAGAACAATTTCCTGGGCTCCGTGATCTACGGCGTATTCGATCGCAGCCTCAACATCACGCCATTCGGTGGAGCCTAAGCCATACCGCCCATCCGTCGCGGAGGGGGCCAACCCGTCATTTCGGTAGGAGATCAGCAGGCTGTCCATCCCCAGCTCGCGTGCTGTGCGAACCGCCCGCAGCCCTTCCAAGCGCGTGGCGCCGCGGCCATGGACCATGATGGCGCAGACCGGCGATGCCGCGGAAGCCTCGGCGCGGATCAGCCAAGCAGGCGCCTTGCCACCGGCCACCTCTATGTCCACATCCTCGGCGGCCAGTCCGATCGCGGCCGGGTCCGGGTACGTTGCCCCGCTCCACCATGCGCGGCGGGCCTCTGAGAGGTTACCGCTGTAAACCTCTTCGACTTCGCGCAGCACCGTCTGTTCGGCCGGGGAATAGGACACAATCCGGCCGATCCTGGCGTGTCCTTTGCCACCGGAGAAGAACAGGCTGAACACACCGTCAATGGTGCTGTCCGGCGTGGCCGCCAGAATGATCTGCGGCCCTTTGTCACCGCGGATCACCGCAAGGACTTCCTGATCCTCATGCCGGGCGGCAGGAGTGATGACGCGGCGGGCAAAATATACGGCGAGCGCCGAGGATCCGGCCCCCACCAAACCTGCCAGGGTGCCGCCTGCCAGGAAGCCGGCGATTGCCCATTTGGTGCGGAGGGAGAGTTTGTTGTTTGCAGCGTCGCTCGCTGGCGGGGTTGTCGATGCCATAACTCCATTCTTGTCGCTCTCCGGTCCTGCCTGGTGCAGGCGTGGGCCGCGCGGCGCGCTTCAGGGGCGGCCGGGCGCGCGGATCGGGTCCTGAAAGCCTGCGGACTGTGGTTCGCCGGGACTACGCTGTAGCCATGAGTGATCCCATCGTCATCCTGACTGAAGAGCCCCTTGGCCCCGACGACCGCGTGAACATCGCCAAACTGCTCGACGGCGGTGATGCGCCCCTTATTGTTCTGGTTCCGTCCAATACTGAACGGCACCTCCTGGTGGACTTCCTGGAGAACCTGTCCTTGCTTGATATTGCCAAGGCTTTCCGGGAGCTCACTGCGCAGCACCCGGATCCTGAGGCTGAGCGTGCGGAGGCCTCCGAGACACTGGCTGCCTCACTGGCGGCGTTGGCCGGCTTGGGTGGCGGTGTGACAGGTGAAGTGGTGGACGGCGGTGCCGTGGCCGGCTTGGTGGCAAAGGTCCGGGCTGTGGACGCTGCCCAGGCTGTGGTCATTACCCGGCCTCATGCCATTGCGGACACCTTCCATACTGACTGGGCCAATAAGGCGCAGGACCAGCTCGGCCTTCCGGTGTTGCATCTGTATGCGGGCTCGGGATTTATCGGCGACTCGTGAGCGTTGCAATAGACATGAACACTCCTGAGAACACCAGCAAGACTACTTCTGCGGCCGGGGGGACTGCTGTTCCCGTGGAAAAGAGCGATGCCCAGTGGCGCGAGGAGTTGACCCCTGAGGAGTACAGGGTGCTTCGGCAGGCAGGTACTGAGCGGCCTTATACGGGTGAGTATTGGGATACCCACACAGAAGGGGTCTACCAGTGCCGCGCCTGTGGAAGCCAGTTGTTTACCAGCAGGGAGAAGTTTGATTCCCATTGTGGGTGGCCGTCGTTCTGGGCTCCTCTTGCCGAAGGAACGGTCCGGTATCTTCATGACCGCACCATGGGCATGGATCGTGTGGAAGTACGGTGCGCCAACTGCGATTCCCATTTGGGCCACGTTTTTGAGGGTGAGGGGTATGGAACGCCCACTGACCAGCGGTTCTGCATCAACTCCGTTTCACTGCGTTTGGTGAATCCCGAAGAAAACTAGGCCTTCCTGGACGGGCTGGTGCTCTTCCAGCCCGTCAGGGAGGTTCCTATGCCGCGACTGGACCTCAACAGGTCTACGAACACCAGATGCACAAGAGTTTCTTATGCTCAAGCTATTTTTGAATTAGCGATCCTTTTTGCTTGCTACGCTCGGCCCAGAAGCAATCACTTCGAAGAAAGGGCCGAGCTCCATGACCACCATCACCACAACACTCGCCCAGCGTGTCACTGCCGACAACGCTGAGTGGATGTCCCTTAAAGCTGCAGCCACCGCCCTTCAGGCTTACCAGGAACAGGACGGCTCCATTGCCGATTCCGCAGTTCACGCCGAAGCAGCAAACCTCGTTTCCACGGTGACTGACGCAATCTCCGCTCTTGCACCAAGCTTCCCCCATGATGCCCGCTACCTGGAGCTCCTGGTTGAAGACTTCGGCCGCTGGGTCCAAGGTGGATTCGGGGTGCCTGACTTCCTGGACTCACTTCAGGCGTTCCAGCCCCAGGAACAGCGCATTGACGGGCTGCAGCACTTGGTGGTTTTCCCCATGTACACGCAGAACGGCAGCACCAACAGGCTGGTCGAAGCAGTACTGATCGAGGTTATCTGGCCCGAGTTCATTGGCGGCCTGGAGGCCGGCGAATACTCCAACAAGCTTTTTGTACCCATCCGCTTTGTGGACTTCACTCCCGGGTATGACACCAACTCGGCCGTGCTCTTCCCTGAGACGGTTGCAGTCCGCGAGACTCCCACATTCACCTGGGGCGCCATTTTTGCCGACCGTGAAGCCGCCCGTTTCCGCCGCGTGCTCAAAGCTGCAGCAGCAACCACATCCTTGGAGCTTCCCGAGGACGCAGCCCAGCTGATCGAGGACCAGGAACTGACCCAGCGCACTTTTGTCATGTGGGACCTCATCCATGACCGTACCCACATGCGCGGGGACCTTCCCTTCGATCCGTTCATGATCAAGCAGCGCATGCCGTTTTTCCTCTACTCACTCGAGGAGCTGCGCTGCGACCTGACGGCGTTCCGCGAATCGGTGCGCATTGAAAAGGATGAAGACGCCGATCCCGATGCCCGCAAGCATGCAAAGCTGGTTCAGTATGCCGTGATCTTTGACCGCATTTTCCGGTTTGCCATCACCGGCAGCCGCGTACGCAACTACGACGGTCTGGGCGGCCAGCTGCTGTTCGCGTGGATGCACCAGCACCACGTCCTGCACTGGACGGACAGCAAGCTCTCCATCGATTGGGACGAGGCTGCCTCTGTTGTGGTGGAACTCGGTGCCAGGATCGAAGAGCTTTACTGGCGCTCGATCGACCGCCCCAAGGCTGCCCACTGGCTGGCCGCCTACGAACTCATCTCCAGCACGGTGACTCCGCACCCGGCATCTGTATGGGCCAAGGGTCCCCAGGCGCTACCCTTGGACGGTCTGCCCCGCGGCCTCACGGACCAGGTGCTGGACGACGAATTCCCGCTGTCGATGTTCTACGAAGCATTGGAGAAGAAGATGCGTCCCGTCATTGAGTCCACCACCGGCATCACGGGCGCGACTGCGGCCTGATGACCACACTGAATATCCTTGTGACCGGCGGAAGCAGCGCGTCGGGCATCGCCGTGGCGCGGGCGTTGGGGGCCGCCGGTCACAAGGTGCTTACGGTGGGCTCGGACGAGGCCCGGATCAAAGCCGCTGCTGCCGAAGCCGGCCACGAAGCAACTCCCCTGGTCTGCAACCTCGCGGGCCTGCAGTCCGTCAAGGACCTGGCGGGAACTG
Source organism: Paenarthrobacter aurescens (assembly GCF_041549525.1). Taxonomy (NCBI): domain Bacteria; kingdom Bacillati; phylum Actinomycetota; class Actinomycetes; order Micrococcales; family Micrococcaceae; genus Paenarthrobacter; species Paenarthrobacter aurescens. Next base: position 1,845,681 of record NZ_CP157456.1, on the reverse strand, counting down.
TCCGCGGGCTTGGCATTGAGAACATCGACGGCGTCATCCACTTGGTGGGCGGTTGGCGGGGTGCCAAAGGCATCGAAGACCAGACGGACGAGGATTGGGAGGCCATGGAGCGCAGCGCTGTGACCACGCTCAGGAATGTCTCCCGGGTGTTCTACCACCAACTCGAATCTTCCCCGCACGGCCGGCTGGCCATGGTCTCTTCAACAGCCGCAACTGCGCCGACGGCTGCGGCGGCCAGTTACGCAGCAGCCAAGGCAGCCGCGGAAGCCTGGACACTTGCGGTGGCCGATGGTTTCAGCCGAGCCCAATCTGCCAACAAAGATGCTCCTGCCGAGCAGCACAGCGCTGCGGTGATTCTTGTGGTGAAAGCCCTCGTCGACGCCACCATGCGCAAAGCACAGCCCGAGCGGCGATTCCCCGGGTTCACTGATGTCGAAGAGCTGGCTACCGCCGTCGTCGGACTCTTTGAACAACCTGCGGCCGCCCTCAACGGCCAGCGCATCCTGCTGGCACCCTGAATTCCTGTCGCCCAAATAGACTTGAAAGCGTGAATGAACAAGTGACGAGCACAACAGAGGCAATCCACAGCGCCACGGACACCCCGGGCCCGGTTCAACTGCATGATCCTCAACTGCATGACCCTGCGGTTCGCGGATTCGCATCGGACAACTACTCCGGCGTGCACCCGGAGATCCTCGCAGCACTGGCATCTGCCAATGGCGGGCACCAGGTCTCCTACGGAGAAGACGTGTACACGGCCAGGCTGCAAGAGGTGCTGGAGCAGCAGTTCGGCCCGGGCATCGAGACGTTCCCGGTATTCAACGGCACGGGCGCCAACGTCCTGGCCCTCCAATCCCTCCTCCCCCGCTGGGGAGCGGTGATCTGCGCTTCCACAGCACACATCAACATGGATGAGAACGGCGCACCGGAACGTGTGGGCGGAATCAAGCTCCTCCAGGTCCCCACCACCGATGGCAAGCTCACTCCTGAGTTGATTGACCGCGAAGCCTGGGGCTGGGGCGATGAGCACCGCGCCCAGCCCCTGGTTGTTTCCATCACCCAGACCACCGAACTCGGCACCTGCTACACGCCCGATGAAGTCCGCGCCATTGCCACCCACGCCCACTCCAAGGGAATGAAGCTTCACATGGACGGCGCCCGGCTCGCCAATGCCGCCGCCCACCTGGACGTCCCCCTCCGCGCCTTCACCCGCGATGCCGGGGTGGACATCCTGTCCTTCGGCGGTACCAAGAACGGGCTTCTTTTCGGCGAAGTGGTGGTGGCACTGAACCCCGGGGCTGCTGACGGCCTGAAATTCCTGCGCAAGATGAACATGCAGCTTGCCTCGAAGATGCGTTTCATCTCCGCCCAGTTCATCGCCCTGCTGGAGGATGGACTGTGGCTGCGTTCGGCAGCCCACGCCAACGCCATGGCCACCCGCTTGCGCACAGCCGTTGAGGGAATCAACGGCGTGGAACCAACCCAGGCAACACAGTCCAACGGCGTGTTCGCCATCCTTCCCGAAGGCGTGGCGGACAAGCTCCGGGAATCCTTCGCTTTCTACGACTGGGACGCTGCCCGCCGTGAAGTGCGCTGGATGTGTTCGTTCGACACCACGGAGGAAGACATCGACGCCTTCGTAACGGCAATCAAGCGCGAGCTGGCCTAACCCATAACACATGCAACCCGGGGCGGCGAGCCTGCACAGAATCGCCGCCCCGGACGCATAATCTGCGATGGTGAACGCCCTCGCACAGGTTCCCTCGGAGTTTCTCTTCGCCTTGGGTTCCCTACGAAAAGCACAATGCCGCAGTGAGCTGCGGCTTGAGGAGATCCCCGCTCCTGCCCGCCTGGCCCCTTACGCCGTCGCTTTGGGGGCCGAGGTATTCAGCCCCACGGCGGCAACCCGCCAGGTCCCCGTCCATGGACCTGCGGCCAAGGCCTTCGCCGCCACCCAGGGCGGCAGTACTTCAAGCGAAGAAGATGACGAACTCGCCACCGGCCGCTTCATCCTCCTTTATGACCCCGACGGTTCGGCCGTCTGGGAAGGGGAGTTCCGGATAGTTACCTACATCCGGGCTCAGATGGATGCAGAGATGGGGAACGACTCCATGCTCGGCTCCGTAGCATGGACCTGGCTGGTTGACGCTTTGGAAAACCACGCCGCACCTTACCGCGCTGCCGGTGGCACAGCAACAAGAATCCTTTCCGAGAGCTTTGGCACCCTGGCTGAACGGCCCGACACCATAGACATTGAACTCCGAGCATCCTGGACGCCGGCCAGCCAGGATGTCCAAGCCCACCTCGAAGCCTGGTCGGACATGGTCTGCACCTTCGCGGGCCTCCCACCGCTGCCGCCGGGAGTCACAGGGCTGCCCAACAGGAGACTCAATTGAGCGTGACCTACGCCTTGTCCGGCATCGGCAGCGGGCCCCCTTCACCCCTACTAGGCCGGAATCGGTAAGCTTAAGCCACCATGACCCCTGAATATCCGGAAAACACCACGGCCGGCGACCCGGTTGCTGATCCCACCACCCACATCAAGGTAGACGGCTTCGACAGCCACGTCCCTGAAATCATCGACCTCGATACTCCCCGCGAAGGCGTACCGCTGGTGATCGATACCCCGTCAGGGCTGGAGCGGTGCGCAGCCGCCATCGCCGCCGGAACAGGGCCGGCCGGAGTGGATGCTGAACGTGCCTCCGGTTTCCGTTACGGGCAGCGGGCTTTCCTGGTTCAGATCCGGCGCGAGGGGGCCGGAACCTGGCTGATCGATCCCGAGCCCTTCGAGAACCTGGACATCATCAATGACGCCCTCCGCGGCGTCGAGTGGATCCTGCACGCAGCCTCGCAGGACCTTCCGTGCCTTTCCGAGCTGGGCATGTGGCCTGACAAACTCTTCGACACCGAGCTTGCCGCCCGCCTCGCCGGGCTCCCGCGGGTAGGCCTTGCTGCGGTCATTGAACAGCTTCTCGGCTTTGGCCTGGCCAAGGAACACTCTGCGGCAGACTGGTCCACACGCCCCCTGCCCGAGCCCTGGCTCCGTTATGCAGCCCTGGACGTTGAAGTCCTTGCGGAGCTCCGGGAAGAACTCATTGAATTACTCGAAGCCGACGGCAAACTCGACTACGCCGAGCAAGAGTTTGCAGGCATCCTTGCGGCCGGACTTTCGGCCCCCCGCGTAGACCCGTGGCGGAAGACCTCCGGACTCCACCAGATACGCGACCGCCGTCAGCTTGCAGCGGTGCGTGAACTGTGGCTCGAGCGCGACCAACTTGCCCGCAAACGCGACGTCGCCCCCGGTCGTCTGATCCCGGACTCAGCCCTGGTGGCCGCAGCCAAGGCCATGCCAACCACGGTCCCTCAGCTGCTGGCTACAAAAGGATTCCACGGACGCTCCGCTCAAAGGGAAGCCCCGCGTTGGCTCCGCTGCATTAGCAACGCCCGGACGCTGACGGATCTGCCGCCCCTCCACCTGCCCACCAACGCTCCACCGCCGCCAAGGGTATGGGTGGACCGGGATCCCGAAGCCGCAGCGCGCCTTGCCACCGCACGGCCGGCCCTCCAGGCAGCAGCCGATGAGCTGAAGCTGCCCGTGGAGAACCTGCTGACGCCGGATTATTTACGTCGGGTTGCCTGGCGTCCCCCTGCGGACGTTTCCCTGGAATCCATCGCTGCGGAGCTTCGCTCACTGGGGGCGCGGGAGTGGCAAATCTCCTTCGCCGCCCCGATACTCACCGAAGCCTGCTTGAACCCTGCCCCGCTCCCGGCGAAAGAGTCCAAGGCTAAGGAAGCAAAACAACCCCAGGACGCGCAAGCTTCCGGCAATGCCGGTTGAATCCTTCTCGCCCTGCGAGGCCTGTCCCCACGAACTCCGGTTCGTGGTGGCAGGCCTTTCGCGTACTCGGCCCCCGGCACGTGGAACCGCTTTGACCTTGCACGCTAAGTTACCCACGAGTAACATTGCATCAATGCCAACCGCAATACCCGCAACGCGGGGTTCGGCGCCATGTCTCAACGAGGAGTTAATACATGAGTCCATCACGCAGTGCTCAAAGGAATGTCCGCGACGTCGTCTTCGTCGATGGCGTGCGCACCCCCTTCGGCAAGGCCGGTGAGAAAGGCATCTATGCCGGCACCCGCGCCGATGACCTCGTGGTCAAATGCATCCGAGAACTGATGCGGCGAAACCCCTCACTGCCCGCGGACAGGATCGACGAGGTTGCCATCGCGGCCACCACCCAAACCGGAGACCAAGGACTCACCATCGGCCGTACAGCGGCCCTGCTGGCCGGACTCCCCCGCACGGTGCCCGGCTTCGCCATCGACCGAATGTGCGCAGGGGCCATGACTGCAGTGACGACGACGGCGAGCGGCATCGGTTTCGGCGCCTATGACGTAGTCATTGCCGGCGGCGTGGAGCACATGGGCAACCACCCCATGGGCGCCGGCGCGGATCCCAATCCCCGGTTCATGTCCGAGCGCCTGGTGGACCCGGCTGCGTTGAACATGGGCAACACCGCGGAGAACCTGCACGACCGCTTCCCGGCCATCACCAAGGACCGCACGGATGCCTATGCTGCGGCCTCGCAGGCCAAATTGGCCGCAGCCTACTCCAAAGAACAAATCCAGCAAGACCTCGTGCCCGTAGCCACCATGAAGCCCGGACAGGGCTGGGCCCTGCACACCACGGACGAGCCGCCCCGGCCCGGAACCACCGTTGCCGACCTCGCCGAACTGCGGACACCCTTCCGCGCCCATGGCCGAGTGACCGCCGGCAACGCTGCGGGTTTGAACGACGGCGCCACTGCAGCCGTCCTTGCCTCCGCCGAAGCCGCTGAAGAGCTCGGTCTTCCGGTCAAGATGCGTCTGGTCTCCTACGCCTTCGCCGGTGTTGAACCCGAGGTCATGGGCATCGGACCGGTACCCGCCACCGAAAAGGCACTAAGAAACGCAGGGCTGGGAATTGAAGACATTGGACTCTTCGAAATCAACGAGGCCTTCGCCGTTCAGGTCCTCAGCTTCCTGGACCACTTCGGAATCGCCGACGACGATTCCCGCGTCAACCGCTATGGCGGGGCGATCGCCGTCGGGCATCCGCTTGCATCCTCCGGCGTCCGCCTCATGAACCAGCTGGCGCGGCAGTTCGAAGAAGATCACTCGGTTCGCTATGGCATCACCACCATGTGCATCGGACTGGGCATGGGTGCCACGGTGATCTGGGAAAACCCCCACCACGCCGACTACCAATCTTTCGCCGCTGACCAGGCAACCACAGCCACCACCGAAGGAGCCGCCGCATGAGCGCCGCCGAATTCCAGAAGCTCGCAGCCCTTTTCCCCGATGAAGTCATAACCCACTCCTATGTGCAGGACATCCAGCTGCCCGGCAGTGCCGGAACCTTCGCGCTGATCACCCTGGACAACGGCCTTGACCACTCCAAGCCCACCACGTTGGGCCCCAACACCCTGGTGGAACTCGGTGGGGTCCTGGAGAACCTCAAGGAGCGCGCCTCACGAGGAGAGATCGTAGGCGTCGGTGTCACAGGCAAGCCGTACTTCCTGGTGGCAGGCGCCGACCTCTCGGCTGTGAAGACCCTCAAAGAACGTGAGCATGGGCTGTGGATGGCGCAGCTTGGTCACGCCGTCTACAGCACCTTGGCAGACCTGGGCGTTCCGAGCTTCTCCTTCATCAACGGACTGGCTTTGGGCGGCGGGCTGGAAATCGCCCTGCAGTCCACCTACCGGACCGTCTCCACAGGTGCAGGCGCCTTGGCCCTGCCCGAAGCGTTCATCGGCCTTGTACCGGGCTGGGGCGGCGTCTACATCCTGCCTCGACTCATCGGCCCGGAGAATGCCGTCAAGGTCATGATCGAGAATCCCCTCAGCAACAACCGGACCCTCACGGGGCCACAAGCGTTCGAGCTCGGCGTGGCCGATGCCATGTTTGAACCCGCGGACTTCGTGGAACAGTCGCTCGCATGGGCGGCACGGGTCATCTCCGGGGAGGTCACGCCTGAACGGAAGAACGCAGTGGATGCCGGGGATGAAGAAGTGGCCGGCCGTTGGGCCGCCGCTGTCTCAGCAGGCCGGGCGTTTGTGGAGTCCAAGACGTCCAACGCCTCCCCCGCTCCGGGCAAAGTCCTGGATGTCATGGAAGCAAACCGCACCATGACCCAGCAGGAGTCGGCGGAACTTGAGTGCCAAACCCTTGCCGGGCTCATGCAGACCGACGAGTTCCGTTCTACCGTGTACGCGTTCCTTGACCTCGTCCAGAAGCGCTCCAAGCGTCCTGCCGGGGCGCCGGACCGTAAGCTTGCCCGTCCGGTCACCAAGATCGGCGTGGTGGGTGCAGGACTTATGGCCAGCCAGCTTGCACTGCTGTTTGCCCGGCAGCTGAAGGTCCCCGTGGTGATGACGGATATTGATCAGGCACGGGTGGACAAGGGCGTGGGCTACGTCCACGCCGAAGTGGACAAGATGCTGGCAAAGAAGCGGATCAAGCCCGATGCCGCCAACAGGACCAAAGCACTGGTCACCGGATCCGTGTCCAAGGAGGCTTTCTCAGACGCCGACTTCGTGATCGAGGCCGTCTTCGAAGAACTGCACATCAAGAAGCAGGTGTTCGCCGAGGTTGAAGCGATCGTCTCTCCCGAGTGCATTCTGGCCACCAACACGTCCTCGCTGTCCGTGACGGCCATGGCCGAAGATTTGAAGCATCCCGAACGCCTGGTGGGCTTCCACTTCTTCAACCCGGTGGCCGTCATGCCGTTATTGGAGATTGTGCGGGCGCCCAAGACCGATGACGCCGTTCTGGCCACCGCGTTCGAACTGGCCAAGGGCTTGAAGAAGACTGCTGTGCTGGTCAAGGATGCCGCGGCCTTCGTGGTCAACCGCATCCTGCTCCGCCTTATGGGAGAAGTGATCGCAGCGTTCGACGAAGGAACTCCGGCCGAGGTTGCCGACTCCGCCCTGCGCCCCATGGGACTACCGATGTCCCCGTTCACCCTGAGTGCCATGGTGGGCCTGCCGGTGGCCCAGCACGTTCAGGAGTCCCTGCATGCTGCCTTCGGAGACCGTTTCCCGGTCTCCCAAAACCTGCAGAAACTCATCGATAACGGAGTGAAGAGCCTCTGGGCGCCAGGACCGGACGGAACTCCGGTCATCCCGGCCGAGACACTGGCACTGATGTCCTTCGGCAATACCCCGTCCACTGGTGAGGAAGTCCTCCGGCGCACGCAGGACGCCTTGGCCGAAGAAATCGGGCTGATGTTGGAAGAGGGCGTCGTAGCGGGACCTGAAGATATTGACCTCTGCGTCATCATGGGAGCCGGATGGCCCATGTTCCTGGGCGGCATTACGCCTTATCTGGACAGGGTAGGCGCCTCCGAACGCGTCAACGGCAAGCGGTTCCTGGCTCCCGGCGTCGCATCAGCGCCCGCCTGACCCGTCCCTCTCTCACATCCCGCGGCCTAAACCGGAACGCTCTCTCACTAGCTTGAGGAAAGTGAAAGAGCGTTCCGGTTTAAGGGCTGTTATGTGAGAGAGGGCTAGAAGAGTGCCACCTTCGGTGCCTGCGGGAAAATCTCGTCCAGTTCGGCGCGATCCTCCTGCGTGGGGACCCAGCAGACGGCCCCGGCATTCTCGCGGATCTGCTCCGGGCGGGTGGCGCCGGCAATGACGCTGCTGACGCCCGGCTGCGCGGCCAACCAGGAGAAGGCCAACTGAAGCTCGCTGATGCCACGTTCCTTGGCAAACTGTCCGAAGCGGCCCAGCTGTTCCCAATCGGCGTCATGGACCAGGTTGGTCCGGGTGTGGCTCAACCGGGAACCCTCAGGGGCCTTGCCCGCGGAGTACTTTCCAGTCAGCAGCCCGTTGGCCAGGGGAAAGTAGGGAAGAACACCCAGGGAGAACGCTCCAGCGGCTGGGAGCACCTCGAGTTCGGCGCGCCGGTCAAGGAGGTTGTAGTGGTTCTGCGTCGAGACGAAGCGGACGCCACCTGATGATTGCCGTGCTACGTACTCGGCCTCGGCGATCTGCCAGCCGGCAAAATTCGAATGACCGATGTACCGCACCTTGCCGGCGGACACCAGGTCCTCCAAGGCCGCGAGCGTCTCCTCAATGGGCGTCCGAGGGTCCGGCGTGTGGAACTGGTAGAGGTCAATCCACTCCGTATCCAAACGGCGCAGCGAAGCTTCCACGGCTTTGACGATGTATCTGCGCGAACCCCGGGCCTCGAAATCATTTCCATTGACCCCACGCATGTCCATGCCAAACTTCGTGCCAATGACCACGTCATCGCGGTGTCCCTTCAGCGCCTTGCCCAGCATGACTTCGCTTAGGCCCGGCTCACGGCCGTAAACATCGGCGACGTCGAAGAAGGTCACCCCGGCATCAATCGCGGCGTGGACAACAGCGTCGGTGCCTTCCTGGGACTCTGTGGGGGTGTTGGCGCGGCCCAGATTGTTGCAACCCAGCCCAACAGCTGAGACGGTCAGTCCGGAATGGCCAAGGCGTCGGTATTCAGTCATGAATTCAGCCTATATGCGCACTCAGCACTGAAATGTCACCCGAGGCAACAAAACTGCCCGGGCAACAGGACTAGCCCTTGCCGTAAGTGATCCCTGATTCCTCCATGGCATCTTCAAGCTGCGCCACAGCCACCGGTCCCATCCCGTGGAGCTTGGAGAGCCCCGCTTGGCCGAATTCGGCCAACTGCTCCAGCGTCTCGATCCCCTCATGCGCCAATGCCCGTCTTGCCGGAGCGGCCAGACCTTTGGGCAGGGGCGTATGTCCGGGCCAGTTGCTCTTGGACGCCATGGGGATCCCTCCTGATGCGGTTGGGTACTACTTAGAGAGTAAAGCCCACACCCTGCTTGGGCGAGTGCTTCACACGGAATGCCGTTGGGTCGCTGTGCGGTGCTGCTGCAACCGTGAGCTTGGTGAAGTCCAGATCCTCACCGCGTACGCAAATCTTGATCGCGTTCACGGCCTTGTTGACATCCGGGCAGAGGCAGAAGATGTTCAGATGTCCGTTGCCGATCTCCGATCGGTCCACTATGCCCAAACCCCGCCAGGCCAGCTCACCGGTCAGCGCGGCCTTGGCCTTGCGCTCAAGATGCCGGTCCCGTTCGGTGCCGTCCTTGGACTTCAACGCAATCTGGGCAACCACCCAGAACTGTTCGGACTCAGGAATCTCCGCGTAGCCATCTTCTTCGCACTGGGCGGCAAAAGCTGCCATCAGGCCATCCACGGCGGATTCTTCCTCAACGTCTGCTTCGTCGGTCTTGCTCTGGTGGCCCACAACACCGTGATTGATCACGAACTGCTGGTCTTCGTCGTCGTACCAGGCCTCCCGGAAGTGAAGTACTCCGTCGTCGTCGCGCTTGTACGCACGGATAATGCCGCTCATGCTCGTCCTTTCCTGAACCACTCGGCGCTGGTGCTAGTGGCTCCATTGACGTCGAAAGGCGCTTTCATGGTGTTCACTGCCTCGTAGAGGGCTGCGCATTCTGCGCGCATAGCGTCCACCGTCTGTTGCGGATAGCCCATGGCCACCCGATGCTGCTCAAATTCGTCTTCGTCGTCCACGAACACCCCACGCTTGGTGGAACGGATAACATCCAGATCCATATCAATCATGTGGAACTCGGTGACGCCGGGTTTGATGGGATTCCAGTCGTGGCCGGTAGCCAGGTCAACATAGATCCTGAAGTCCCCCGGATAGCTGTCGTCGTAAAAAGTAGCTACAAACTCACCAGCGCGGGGAACCAGCAACACCGCATCCGAGGCCGTGTAGAACGCTGCGCCCGGGCGGGCGCAGAACTCCCCTGCTCCCTGGAACACCCACCAACCGTGGATGTCTTCACCAAGGTAGCGGCCGGGCACCACCCAATGGGCCTTGCCGTCCCACTTCCTGTTCCTCGACACCACGAGGTCACCGGGCTGCAATGCGCCCGGCGCGCGCTCGTCCGTCACAGCGTCGGCAGGCTGCCGGTGGTTGGGTGTTCCTGGCCCGGAAGCGGCCTGGCAAACGGAACCTTCGTCCCCAAAACCTGGGCCACGACGTCGTGCGTTATCTTTTGCGCCGTGAGGCCTACGCGCTCCAGGACCTGGCTACGGGAACCATGCACGAGGAATTCAACCGGCAGGCCTACCTCGTTCAGCGCGGTGTCCACCCCGGCCGCGCGCATTTCCTGCCGGATACGGGACCCAACGCCACCTGCACGGACTCCGTCTTCAATGCAGATCACCAGGCGGTGACGGGCAGCGAGGGCGATGATGGATTTACGGACAGGAAGAACCCACCGCGGATCCACAACCGTGGAGCTGATCCCTTGGGACCCAAGGCGGGCTGCGACGTCGAGGGCGAGTTCGGACATGGCCCCCACGCTGACAATCAGGACATCATTTTCGGTGGAGCCTTCAGGGCGCCGGGCAAGGATATCCACGCCGTCGTGAAGCCGCTCAATGGCTTCGATCTCGGAGCCAACGCTGCCTTTGGAGAACCGCACCACTGTGGGGGCATCGTTGACAGCCACAGCTTCACGCAGTTCTTCGCGGAGCCTGGTGGCATCGCGGGGAGCAGCCAGGTGAAGACCAGGCACAATCTGGACCATGGCCATGTCCCACATGCCGTGGTGGCTGGGGCCGTCCGGGCCAGTCACTCCGGCGCGGTCCAGGACGATGGTGACGCCGGCCTTGTGCAGCGCAACATCCATCAGGAGCTGGTCAAAGGCGCGGTTCAGGAAGGTAGCGTAAACCGCCACCACGGGGTGAAGGCCACCGAAAGCCATTCCAGCGGCCGACGTCAGGGCATGCTGCTCGGCAATACCGACGTCGATCACACGCTCCGGGTGGCGTTCGGCGAACTTGTGCAATCCCACGGGGATCAGCATGGCGCCGGTGATACCCACAATGTCCGGGCGCTCATCAGCGATATCGGCGATCTCTTCGGCGAAAACCGACGTCCATGACCTGGCACCGGGCATTTCGGTGGGCTCGCCCGTTTCCGGGTCAATGATTCCTACCGCGTGGAACTGGTCAGCTTCGTTGGCCAGGGCCGGAGCGTAGCCGTGCCCCTTCTCCGTCATGGCATGGACAATCACCGGCCCGCCATAGGCTTTGGCTGTGTTGAGTGCATGCTCCATGGCTTGAAGGTTGTGTCCGTCAACCGGGCCGATGTACTTCATGCCAAGGTCCTCGAACATGCCCTGCGGGGCCCACCAGTCCTTGATGCCCTTCTTCATGGCATGCAGGCTCTTATAGGTGAACTGACCGGCGGGGCCGCCGTCCTGAAGCTTCTTTTTCCACCAGTCCAGCATGCGCTCGTAGGCCGGAGTGGTGCGCAGGGAATCGATGGTGGGGCGCAGCGATGCCAGGTAGTCGGCAAAACCGCCAACAGTTGGGGCGTAGGAGCGCCCGTTGTCGTTGACAACGATCACCACACGACGCCGTTTATCAGCTGCGATGTTGTTGATGGCTTCCCACGCCATGCCGCCGGTCAGGGCGCCGTCACCCACAACGGCGACGACGAACCGGTCGCCCTCGCCGGTCAACTGCCGGGCACGCGAGATGCCGTCAGCCCAGGACAGGGAAGAGGACGCGTGCGAGCTCTCCACGATGTCGTGTTCTGACTCCGCGCGGTCCGGGTAGCCGGAGAGGCCGCCCTGCTGACGGAGCGTAGTGAAGTCCTGGCGTCCGGTCAGCAACTTGTGTACATAGGACTGGTGCCCGGTGTCAAAAATAACGCTGTCCCGCGGAGACTCAAAGTTCCTGTGGACAGCGAGAGTGAGCTCCACAACGCCCAGGTTGGGCCCAAGGTGTCCACCGGTTGCGGCTACGTTGGTGATCAGGAATGCCCTGATTTCCCCGGCCAGTTGTTCCAGCTCCGTGCCGGACAATGTGGCCAGGTCCCGTGGATCCTTAACGGTTTCCAAAAGTCCCAACGGCCCTCCTTAGGGTAAATGACGTGCTTGTTAACTCTAGCGCGTGCCCGGGCCCGCGCGTTGCGCCACGGGCAGGAGCCCCGGCAATGTTCTTTCGGGCTGCTTCGCTGGCCCCTGAACGCCAACAGCCCCGGCTGGTCGGGCGACCAGCCGGGGCTGTCCGGCTATTGAAAGAGCTGGAAACCAGCTGCTTCGTTATGCCGAGATCTGGCGCAGAACGTACTGCAGGATGCCGCCGTTGCGGTAGTAGTCTGCTTCACCCGGGGTATCGATGCGCAGAACGGCATCGAAGGACTTGGTGGTGCCGTCTTCAGCCGTGGCCGTCACCTTGAGCGTCTTCGGCGTGGTGCCGTTGTTGAGCTCGGTGACACCTTCCACTGCAAACGTCTCCGTGCCGGTCAGGCCGATGGTTGCTGCGGACTCGCCTGCAGGGTACTGCAGGGGAAGGACGCCCATGCCAATGAGGTTGGAGCGGTGGATGCGCTCGTAGCTCTCAGCAATAACAGCCTTGACACCCAGAAGTGCGGTGCCCTTGGCTGCCCAGTCGCGGGATGAACCGGAGCCGTATTCCTTGCCTGCCAGGACAACCAGGGGTGTTCCTGCTGCCTGGTAGTTCTGGGCGGCGTCGTAAACGTAGGCCTGCGGTGCGCCTTCCTGGCTGAAGTCGCGGGTGAAGCCACCCTCAACGTTGTCCAGGAGCTGGTTCTTGATACGGATGTTGGCAAACGTACCGCGGATCATGACTTCGTGGTTGCCACGGCGTGAACCGTAGGAGTTGAAGTCCTTGCGCTCCACACCGTTGGCCAGAAGGTACTGGCCTGCAGGAGTGTCCGACTTGAAGGAACCGGCCGGGGAGATGTGGTCCGTGGTGACCGAATCGCCAAGCTTCAAGAGCACGCGGGCGCCGGAGATGTCCTTGACGGGATCCGGCTGGGCCTTCATGCCTTCGAAGTATGGGGGCTTCCGTACATAAGTGGAGTCCTCTGCCCAGGCGAAGGTGTCTCCTGCCGGGGTGTCGAGAGCCTTCCAGCGGTCGTCGCCGTCGAAGACGCCCTCGTAGCCCTTGGCGAACATGGCCTCGTCAATGGAGGAGTCAATGACTTCCTGCACCTCGGTGGGGTTCGGCCAGATGTCCTTGAGGAAGACGTCGTTGCCCTCGGAGTCCGTGCCCAGGGCATCGGTGTCGAAGTCGAAGTCCATGGAGCCAGCCAGGGCGTAAGCGATGACCAACGGCGGGGAGGCCAGGTAGTTCATCTTCACGTCCGGGTTGATGCGGCCTTCGAAGTTGCGGTTACCGGAGAGAACTGCGGTAACAGAGAGGTCGTTCGCTTGGATTGCCTCGGAGATTTCCGGCTCAAGCGGCCCGGAGTTACCAATGCAGGTGGCGCAACCGTAACCCACAATGTAGAAGCCAAGCTTCTCCAGGTAGGGAGTCAGGCCGGACTTCTCGTAGTAGTCGGTGACTACCTTTGAGCCCGGAGCCACGGAGGTCTTGACCCACGGCTTGGACGTCAGGCCCTTGTCCACGGCATTGCGTGCAAGGAGTGCCGCAGCCAGCATGACGGACGGGTTGGAGGTGTTGGTGCAGGAGGTGATCGAAGCGATCGACACTGCACCGTGGTCCAGCTCGAACTCGCGGCCGTCGGCAGTGGTGACCTTGACCGGCGAGGAGGGGCGGCCATGGGCACCGTTGGCGGCCGAGTAAACGCGGTCGGTCTCCGTGGTGTGCGAGTCGGCATGCGTGAAGGACGGAGCGTCCGAGGCCGGGAAGGATTCGTCCAAGGACTCATCCACGCTGCCGTCTTCGATGGCCACGTAGTTGTGGATGTCCTTACGGAACTGCTCCTTGGCATCGGTGAGCTCAATGCGGTCCTGGGGACGCTTGGGGCCGGAGATGGAGGGAACAACGGTGGACAGGTCCAGCTCGAGGAACTCGGAGAAACGCAGTTCGCGGGAAGGATCGTGCCAGAGGCCCTGTTCCTTGCTGTAGGCCTCCACGAGAGCCACGTTGGCCTCGGAGCGGCCGGTCAGGCGCAGGTAGTCCAGAGTTACGTCATCAATGGGGAACATGGCAGCCGTGGAACCGAATTCCGGGCTCATGTTGCCGATGGTGGCGCGGTTGGCCAGCGGCACAGCCGCCACGCCTTCGCCGTAGAACTCCACGAACTTGCCCACAACACCGTGCTTGCGCAGCATTTCGGTGATGGTCAGCACGACGTCGGTAGCGGTGGCGCCGGCGGGGATGCTGCCCTTGAGCTTGAAGCCCACGACGCGGGGAATCAGCATGGAGACGGGCTGGCCGAGCATTGCAGCTTCGGCTTCGATACCGCCAACGCCCCAACCCAGGATGCCCAGGCCGTTGACCATGGTGGTGTGGGAGTCGGTGCCAACGCAGGTGTCCGGGTAGGCGCGGAGAACGCCGTCAACCTCGCGGGTCATGACCGTACGTGCCAGGTATTCAATGTTGACCTGGTGGACGATGCCGGTTCCAGGGGGGACAACCTTGAAGTCGTCAAAAGCGGTCTGGCCCCAGCGAAGGAACTGGTAGCGCTCACCGTTGCGCTGGTATTCGATCTCCATGTTGCGCTCCAGTGCGCCGGAGTTTCCGAAGGCGTCAATCTGGACGGAGTGGTCGATCACCATTTCCGCAGGCGCCAACGGGTTGACGCGCTTGGGGTCACCGCCGAGTTCCTTGACCGCTTCACGCATGGTAGCCAGGTCAACGACGCAGGGAACGCCGGTGAAGTCCTGCATGATGACGCGGGCGGGGGTGAACTGGATTTCCGTGTTGGGCTCCGCATTGGGATCCCAACCGGCCAGGGCGCGGACATGGTCAGCCGTAATATTGGCGCCATCCTCAGTCCGCAGGAGGTTTTCAAGCAATACCTTAAGGCTGAACGGAAGGCTGTCTGCGCCCTCTACGGAGTTCAACCGGAAAATTTCATAGTCGGTGCCGGCTACATTCAGTACGCCTTTGGAACCGAAGCTGTCCACAGTGCTCATGGCAGGACTCCTCTCGCAACAGTTTCATCTTTGTCGCGTGGTTGGCCGCTAGCCAGTTAGGCGCACCTTACTTAGCCGGGCGGCATCTCTCTTGGTCACCCCGGTCCGCAGCGTTGATTTCTGCGGACCGGGGCTACTACTGCCATCGTAGTGGCATACTCCTGCATTGCGTCACTGATCCGGCGCCGGTCCGCAAACACCACAGTTCGGCCTACTGCACCATGGAGGGCGGGGTGGGCTGCCGCTACCCTGCCGGGACTATCAGGCCCACCGTTTCCATGTGATGGGTGTGTGGATAAAGGTCAAAGGCCCGCAACGACTCCAGTCGCCAGCCACCTTGCTGGAAGTAACCCAGATCACGCGCGAAGGATGCCGGATCACACGACACATACGCGATTGCACGGGGACCGGTGGCCATCAATTGTTTGACCACGGCCTTGCCTGCACCGGCCCGGGGCGGATCCAGGACCAGCGAGTCAAAGCTGCGGGCACGTTGGTGCAGGACCCGCTCAACCCGGCCCTGCACAATTTCCACGTGGGATTGACCATGCAGATTCTTGCGGGCGTCCCGGCTGGTCCCCGGCGCACCTTCCACGGACAGTACCGAACCGGTAACTCCCACGGCATCCGCCAAAGGTGCCGTAAACAGCCCTGCACCCGCGTAAAGATCGGCCACAGCCGCTCCGGGCTCCAAGTACCCACCCTCGGAAAGATAGCCCGTTACGGCGCCCACCAGGGTCTCCGGGGCATCCTTATGGATCTGCCAAAAACCCTCACCTGTCACGCGGTATTGGTGACCCGCCGCTGTTTCCTGAACCCAGGTCCTCCCCCGCAGTTGCAGGACCTCTCCCTTGCCGGGATCAAAGCTGGCAACGGAAACCTCATGGGGCAGCTGGGAGAGGATGCTGTGCAATCGCTTGGGACTGGTCGATTCTTCGGGAGCCAGCAGGATCAGGGGCCGGGAACCGTTGGCGGGGACGGCAACCTCCACCCGGGCAATACCGGACAGGTCCAGTTCCCACAGCATCATCGCGTTGAGACCGGCCAGTGCCAGCGGCATCTCCTTAATGGGAAGAACCGCATCTGACCGGTGCGCGTGCATGCCCAACCGGCCCTTGGGAGTTACCGCGAAGCTGGCGCGGGTACGCCAGCCGAGTCCGGCGTCGTGATTCTCTCCTACGGCCTCCACCTCTGTGGTGAGGTCCAGGCCGGCAAGCCGCTTGAGTTGTTCGGCCAGCACTTCGGCCTTCAGCGCGCGCTGGCGCTCCAAGGAGATGTGTCCAAGCTCCGCACCTCCCACCGGTGCCGATCCCCGGCTCCAGGAGCCCAGCGAATCCGCTTGTTTCCAAAAGTGCGGAACGCGGCCCGGCGAGGCTTCAAGGACCTCGACGACGTCGGCACGCCAGAAGCGCGAAGAGTCACCGGAGTCTGTCAAACGGATGCGGACTTTCTCTCCCGGGATGGCGTGCCGGACGAAGATCACACGCCCTTCATGCCTGGCAACGAAGTGCCCTCCGTGGGCGATGTTGCCGACTTCCACTACCAGTTCAGTTCCTGGCATGCCCTGATCGGTGGCGTGGTGTTCTCTTGTGTGTTGGGGGGAATTGCTGTGGGAGGTCATTTAGGTATCCTGCAGTGCCTTTGCTTCTTCGGACGATTTCAACTGCCAGGGAACGCTGGCAACCATGACTCCGGGTTCAAAGTGGAGCCTCGTCTTGATTCTGAGTGCTGTCTGGTTATGGACAAGTTGTTCCCACCATTTGCCCACCACGTATTCGGGGATGTACACCACGATCAGGTCCCGCGGTGAGTCGCGGCGCATGTTCTTGATGTAGTCCATGATGGGTGTCACGGTCTCACGGTAGGGACTGGCCAGGACCGTCAGGGGAACCGGAATCTCCAGCTTCTCCCAATCCCGGACCGTCTGCGCCGTCTCTTCGGCGCTGATGTCAACGGTGACGGCGTCCAGGCGGGAGGGCCGCGATGCCCTCGCGTAGGCCAGCGCCCGGAGCACCGGCTTACGGACGTGTGAAACCAGGAGAACCGCGTGAACCCTGGTGGGAAGAGCACGGGGCGAGGAATCCTCATCCACCGCCAACTCCCTGGCCACGTTGTCATAGTGCGCGCGAATGCTCCACATGATCAGGAAGAGCACGAACATGGCCAGCAGGGCTATCCAGGCGCCCTGCTCAAATTTGGTGATGAGGACAATGACCAGCACCAGTGCCGTCATCCCGAAGCCCAGCATGTTGATGGTTCGCGACTTGATGATGCGCCGCCGAACAGTTTTGTCCCGGGCGAGTTTCAGTTCGCGGCCCCAGTGCCGGATCATCCCCAGTTGGCTGGCCGTGAAGGAAATGAAGACGCCCACAATGTAGAGCTGGATCAGCTTGGTGACGTCTGCGTTGAATGCCAGGATCAGGACCAGCGCACCGGCAGCCAACGCAAGAACGCCATTGCTGAAGGCGAGCCTGTCGCCCCGCGTCCGGAGTTGCCTGGGCAGGTAGCCGTCCTGGGCCAGGATGGAACCCAGCACGGGAAAGCCGTTGAACGCCGTATTGGAGGCGAAGACCAGGATCACGCCAGTTGCAGCAACCACTACGTAGAAGAGGATGGAGCCGGACCCAAAAATGGTGTCGGCAATCTGGCTGATGGCGGGGGTCTGGATGTAGCCTTCCGGGAGCGGCTTGCCATCCACCAGGAACTCCCGGGCAGGGTCCAGAACAATGTGGACTTTGGTGGCGTTGGCTAGGTAGAGAATACCGGCCAGCATTGAGGCGGCAATAACGCCGAGCAGAAGCAGGGTTGTTGCCGCGTTCTTGCTCTTGGGCTTTTGGAAATTGGGCACCCCGTTGCTGATGGCTTCCACACCTGTAAGGGCGGCGGCGCCGGAGGAGAAAGCGCGCAGCAGCAGGAATGCTCCAGCCAATCCCACCAGGCCCTCATCAAATCCAGGCTCAGGGACAATGGTGAAGTTCGCCGAAGGCGCCTCCCCCAGCGTCCCGGTGGCCGCCTGGAAGATACCCACAGCCGTCATCCCGAGAATGGATGCCATGAAGATGTACGTCGGCACAGCGAAGAGCGATCCTGCTTCCTTCACTCCCCGGAGGTTGACCAGGGCAAGGATGATCACACCCACAGTGGCAATCATCGCCTGCTGGCCGTGCAACGCCGGGACGGCCGTGGTGAGGTAAGTGGCAGCCGAGGACATGGACACCGCAACGGTGAGGACATAATCCACCAGCAAGGCAGAGGCCACGGTGAGCCCGGCATATTTGCCGAGGTTGACGCTGGCAATTTCATAATCGCCACCACCGGAAGGGTAAGCGTGGACGTTTTGGCGGTATGAAGCCACTACTGTGAGCAAGACCACCATGACCGCGAGACCAACCAGCGGGGAGAACGCCACGGCACTGACGCCGGCAAGCGCAAGCGTCAGCAGGATTTCATCCGGCGCATACGCCACTGAGGACAGGGCGTCCGAGGCGAAGATCGGCAAAGCGATGCGTTTGGGCAACAAGGTGTGGGACAGGCGGTCATTCCTGACTGGCCGGCCCACCAATACCCTCTTCGCGGCATTCAGAATTGTCAGCACTCCGCAAAGCTACTCTGAATCCCCGGGGATGTCATGACGGCGGTCCCCGGCTTACCCCGCTGCACCGGTAAAGTCATACCGAGCGGGACTGACTACACACATAAGGAGACACGGTGGCTCACTTCGTGATCATGGGTTGCGGCCGTGTTGGCGCAACCCTGGCACACACTTTGGAGGATGCCGGTCACTCCGTGGCCATCATCGACCAGGACGAGCGGGCCTTCCGCCGGTTGCGCAACACCTTCACAGGACGCAAGGTCACCGGAGTCGGCTTTGACCGTGACACCCTCAAGCAGGCCGGCGTGGAAGAGGCATACGCCTTCGCTGCGGTCTCCAGCGGCGATAACTCAAACATCCTGGCCACGCGCGTTGCCCGCGAGACATTCCATGTGGCCCATGTAGTGGCCCGGATCTACGATCCCGGCCGCGCCGAAATTTACCAGCGGCTGGGTATCCCCACAGTGGCTGCCGTGCGGTGGAGTGCCGACCAGGTTCTCCGGCGGATTCTTCCCGAGCAGCACCTGGCCGGTGACTACCGCGAACCATCAGGCCGGCTGGTACTTGCCGAGGTTGATCTGCACGAAGCGTGGATAGGACACAGCTTGGACTCGATCGAGTCCGCCGCCGGAATCCGCATCGCTTTCCTCACCCGGTTCGGTGAAGGTCTGTTGCCCCAAGCCGGCACCGCATACCAGGAGGGTGATACCGTCCACGCGATAGTGAGCCTGGACAGAACGTCCGAGATCAGCCGGATTCTCGCCAAAGCACCCGCCAAGGAGTCTTAGTGAAAGTTGTCATTGTTGGCGCGGGCAGCGTCGGCTCGTCCATTGCCCGTGAGCTGCTGGCCCACAAACACGAAATTCTCCTTATTGACCTCAAGCCCGAGGTCATTGGGCGCAGCGGACTCCGGGGTGCCCGATGGCTGGTGGGCGATGCCTGCGAACTCAGCACCCTGCAGGACGCCAAACTTGAGGATGCCGACGTCGTGGTTTCTGCCACGGGCGACGACAAAGTGAATCTGGTGGTGTCCTTGCTCGCCAAGACCGAATTCGGCGTCGGCCGGACCGTGGGACGCGTAAACAACCCCAAGAACGACTGGATGTTCAATGACTCCTGGGGCGTGGACGTAGCGGTGAACACACCACAGCTGATGACGGCATTGGTGGAAGAAGCCGTGGAAATCGGCGACATCGTACGCCTGCTAACGCTGCAAACAGGTGTTGCCTCGATCGTGGAATTCACCGTTCCGCATGACTCCCATGTCATCGGCAGCACGGTAGGTGGAATTCAGTGGCCCGAGGATGCCACCCTGGTTGCCATCCTGCGTGATCAGGCACCCATAACGCCCACGCGTGATGATGTGCTCGACGGCGGCGACGAACTCTTCTTCGTCACCACCATCGCGGCCGAGGACGGCTTGCGGGCCCTGTTGTCGCCAGCCTCCGCTGACGATCACGAACGTCCCGGGGGAACGGCCGAATCAGCCGATCAGTCCGCCGAGGATGACGGCTTCGACGGCTGAAGCGACGGCTTGGTGACCAACCAGGCCACCCAGAGGCCCAGGATGTACAGCGGGGCGCCCATCAGGAGCCTGGTGGTAGCCAACGCTGTCAGGCCGGGCTCGCCCATGAAGTACAAGGGAACCTGCACCACGAGGCGCAGAGTCAGCACTGCCACCACAATCCAGGTACCCAAGGAGTAGGCCCGGAGGCGTTCAGCATTCTTGCGCCACTCCAGCCCTTCATTGCGCACGAATCCAAAGAGAAGCCCGGCCACCGGCCATTTGAGGGCAATGGACACCACCATGGCCGCGATGTAAGCGATGTTGGTAAAGAAGCCAAGGACGTAGAAGTCCTCGGCTTTGCCCGTGGTGTTTGCCAGCCAGGCAGAAATACCCACACCCACCACACCCGCCAACGCTTGTGTCAGGGGACGGCGTTGAATCAAGCGAACCACCGTGAAGACAGCGGCCGCACCCAATGCCGCAATCAGGGCAGGCGTGAGGTCACGTGTGACCGTGAAGGCTACCAGGAACACCAAGCCCGGAAGGATGCTCTCGGCTATGCCCTGCACGCCCCCGGCGGACTTGAGCATATCCACGTGACCTGCACTGTTCCGGTGCAGCCCGGCCTTTTCGGCATACCCGGCGGCGAGATCGGAGACCGTGGGGCCTTCAGCACCGGTCTTTGGAGCTTCCACCTGCGGTTCTTCGTTTTCATGGGGCGAAACGCGCCCTGTGTCCTTCGGTTCCGAACCGTTGGCTACGGTCATAGGTGCTCCTGACGGGAAAGTATTTCGTAGCGGGGATTGAACATGGCCGGTAGGCCATCAACCTGGGTGACCATGCCTTCAAGACGGAGTTCGACGCCGGCTTCAATGCCCGGAACACGCGTCCTCCCCAGCCAAATGACGCGGAGGCGATCGTAGGGCTTCCTGAGCCCGTCGGTCATCCCTGACCCGGCTCCGGCACGCACGGAATCGACCACGACGGCGGAGAAAAAGGGCTGCTCGCTGGGCGGCTGGTGGGTGACCGACTCAATGAAGCCGGTGCACACTGCCCGGCCCCTGGCAGGCAGATCCCGCACTCCCTGCCTTGTGGGGCCCTGACCAGGCACCCCGTTGCCGCCCGCCGCATCAGCCAATCTGGGTGATCTCCGGCCCTCGCTCCGGTTGCTGCATGGCCGGTTCCGCCGGCGGAACCGCACCTTGGGGAGCACCGGCCTGGCCCGGTACGGCAGCATCCTTGGGCAGCCGCAACTGAAGCAACTCGCGCGGAGGCATGGGGTTGTCGCCACGGACCACTACAACCTTGCGGAAGAGTTCTTCCAATCCCGCTGCCGCATCACGCTCCAGAGCAGCCTGTCCTCCCAGCACACCGCGGAGGAACCATCGCGGCCCATCCACTCCCATGAAGCGGGCAGCACGGAAGCCGCGGCTGCCGTCAGTTGCCTCAGCAGGCAGTTTGGCTACGAGTTCGGTGCCGAAGGCTCCGGAAACTTCTTCAGTTTCCCCACCCTGGCTCGCCACGGACTGGGTGATCTGTTCGCGGATCTCATCCCACAGACCCTCTGAACGCGGTGCCGCAAACGCTTGAAGCTGCAGGCTGGAACCATTCAGGTCCATGGTCACAGCAACCACCCGCTGGGTGGCTTCTTCAACTTCAAGCCGCAACTGGAGGCCGTCAGCAGGTGCAATCAACAGCGCACCGAGGTCCACGTAGCCATCGCGGCTCTCGATTTCGTCGATGTCCAGGGGACCCTTGCCGAGCCGGAAGTCACCGGCGATGCCGGACCCGCCCGGCTCCGACTGTGATGTCCCGGTACCGGATTCCTCGACGGTGCCGGCGGTTTCCGGCTGCTCGTCCTTGGACTTTTTGCCGCGCCCAAAAAGCATTGGGTTTTCTCCTTAGTAGTGGTCTATCCCCAAGTAAACCGCAACCACGTAAAACCTCGCTAAACCGCTCCGGTGCGTCAAGCCCCGGCATGCGGTACGCAAAGCCAGTAGTAGTCTTCTCAGGCCTGCGGTGCGTTGAAGCCGCCGGTGGACCCGAAGCCGCCGGTTCCCCGAACGGAATCGGACAGTTGGTCAACATTTACGAACTGCGCGTATTCGACGCGCTGAATCACCATCTGTGCAATTCTATCGCCGCGTTTGAGAACAATGGGGTGGTTTTGGTCGGTGTTCAAGAGCGTGACGGCAATTTCGCCGCGGTAGCCGGCGTCCACAGTCCCGGGTGCGTTGACCACCGTCAGCCCATGCTTGGCAGCAAGCCCGGAACGGGGGTGGATCAGAGCCACGAACCCGTTCGGCAGCGCAATGGAGACACCCGTGGGAACAAGCTTGCGTTCACCAGGGGCAAGATGCACATCCTCCCGCGCGCGGAGATCAGCCCCGGCATCGCCAGGGTGCGCATACGACGGGGCTTCCAAGCCGGCGTCGAGCATTTTCAATTGCACCGCCACTGTGGGGGCGCCGTACGCTGAGGTGGTTTCGCTGCTGTCCGCACTTGCGGAAGCGGTGTCTGTACTGAATACTGCGGTCTCGTTGCTCACAGTGGTCCATTCTACCGGGACCACTCCTTCACGGGACCGCGGCAGACGGGATCCATCCGGCGGACGGTGAAGCTTCCGGCGGGACTAAGCCGGCGGGACTAAGCCGGCGGGATAAAGCAGGACCAGCGCGACGATAAGCTGGACTCATGCCTACGTCTGACCAATCCTCCCCTGTTCCTGCCCGGAACACTCCTTCGGCCTCCGAGGTCCTGTATACCGAGAAGCTGTGGCCGTCGGTGTGGATCTGGATTGTGGTTGTTGGCTTGTCCGGAGCTGGTGTGCTGATGTTCGGTCCCATCAGTGCAGCCACAGGGATCATCGCCGCCTTGATCCTGCTGGCGATTATGACCATCATGCTGGTGCTCTCCACGCCTACCATCACCGTCACCCCTGAGACCGTAAGAGTTGGCCGGGCGAGCATCGACCGCAAATTCGTAGGCGCTGTGGAGGCGTTCGAAAAGTCGGAGGCCACCGCTGAACGGGGCCCGCGCCTCAATGGCCTGGCGTACATGTGCTTCCGCGGGTGGATTGATCCGGTAGTCAAGATCGAAATTACCGACCCCGCTGACCGGACCCCTTACTGGCTGGCGTCCACGCGGCGTCCGGAGGAGCTCGTAGCAGCTCTGACCGTTCCCAAGGGCTAGCGCCGAACCCAACTGTTTCAGCGGGATGGTGGCAGAGTGGCGCGCCTAGCTCTCGCACTCCGAGCAGTACTGGTGTCCGTCCCTTTCCGCGGCAATCTGGGACTTGTGCTTGACCAGGAAACAGTTGAAGCACGTGAATTCATCCGGCTGCGGTGGCATGACCTGGATGAGGAGTTCTTCACCGGAGAGGTCCGCACCCGGCAACTCAAAGCCATCGGCGAGGTCGGTCTCATCGACATCCACCGCTGAGGACTGCTTGCCCGGCTGGCGCGTTTTGAGCTCTTCAATGGAGTCCTCGCTGACATCTTCCTCAGTTTTCCGAGGCGCATCGTAATCCGTGGCCATGGTCCTTCTCCTCCTCCGTGCAGGTTGCGGGCGGTAACCGGAGACAGGACACTCCCTGCCTCCGGTTTAAGGGTCCAAACGCCGGACACTCCGGATTTGTGCCCGATCACGGCCAGATTGTCCTCTCCCCTGCCCCGAATGTCCATAGGGCCTGTTCTGAGCAAATGTTGGCTCCAAATGCTCCGGAATCCACCGCTTTTGAGCGGAATATCACGGCACGCCCTAGGGGCTAGTAGGAAAAGAACCCCGCGGGTGGCAGAGTTTCGAATGTCAGTTATGCCATGTGGTGGAGGGTGTTATGCAGGATCTACGACTGGTAGGCGTCCACGACGACGGCGGGCATCTGCTCTTGAGCGGCCCCGGTGGTGCGATGTTCCAGCTTCCGATCGACGAGGCCTTGAGGTCCGCGGCGAGCCGCACCCCTGCCCAGGTGGCCGCCCGCGCCGCCAACACAGCCATTGCCATGTCGCCCCGGGACATCCAGGCACGGATCCGAGGCGGAGCCACAGCCAGCGAAGTTGCCGAGCTGTCCGGCCTGCCCCTGGCAAACGTTCAACGCTATGAGGGCCCCGTGCTTGCAGAGCGTGAATACGTTGTCCGTCAGGCCCGCGCCATCGAAGTTGCCTCCCCTGCGCCCGGACACGAGATCTACCGCTCCGCTTTTGGAGACAACCCTGCCACCCTCGGCGAGATGGTTGATTACCGGCTCTCGGCTCACGGCATTGATTCCTCCACGGTGGATTGGGATTCATGGCGCCGTCCGGACGGCACATGGACGGTGGTGGCACGCTTTGAAACTGTCCCCGGCGCCCACGGCAGCATCGGCGAAGAACCACCAGCCATGTGGACCTTCAGTCCCCAGCGCAAGTCACTGCAGAACGCCAACCGTTGGGCGCAGCAACTCAGCGAGCTTGAGCCCATGGACGGCCCGGTCCCGGCCCGCCGTCTGACTGCGGTCTCGGACAGGCCCTTCGACTTCGAGACCGACGCCGAAACCGCGGCGCGTGCGTCCGCGAAGGAAGCGGACAGCCTTTTGGAAATGCTTCGTTCCCGGCGCGGCCAGCGACTGGGTGTGGACGAAGACGGCGACGACGCCCTGGCTGTACTGCTGAGCAACGTTCCCGCAGCTCACCCCAGGCCCGGCGAAGACCTGGATGAGCCAAGTGAAGATGCAGGCGTGGCAGTTGCCGAGCCGGCAGCCACCGGCGCTGAAGAGCCTGCGCGCAAGGACGGACGCCCTTCAATGTTGTCGCGGTTAAGCCTGGCTCCGCGACACTTTGAATCCCACGAAGACACCGAAGAGGACTCCCTGAAGCTGCACGACGGCGTCAGCACGGACACCCGCGAAATAACAGTGGTAGCCGGCCCGCTGCGGCCTGTCACTTCGCTGGCGGGTCGCAAACCTGCCGGGTTGGACGAACTTCTGGGTGGCGGCGGAACCTCTCACCCGCGGACGGAAGACGACTCCACAGCTAAGCAATCTCCCGATGACGGCCAGCAGGATGAGACGTCGTCGGAGGATCAGAAAGACCCTGAGGCGCGCAAGGACCTTGATGCCCCGGCGGAACGCCAGCCCTCACGCCCCAAGCGCTCCAGCATTCCAAGCTGGGACGAGATCGTCTTTGGAGCACGGGGAGACTAGCGGCGCTGGCATCGGCTAGCGCCACCGGGATCGGCTAGCTGCGCCGCAGAGCCCCGGCTCCGGGCCAGAGGCAGGCATCAATGTCGAACGGAAGTGTCTGGTCCGTGCCCGCCATGAGATGGGCGCCATGGGCAGTGACCCGCCTCATGTAGTGCCGGCGACACAAAGTCTCGTAGCCTACTACCTGCGCGGGTGCGGTCTCCATGGGCAGGGTGTCCTGCACGGCCTCGGCAGGCCCGGCCTCATCCCCGCTGTTTTGCGGCGCCACATCACCCACCATCACCTGGTCACCCTCCACCACCATGATGCCGTCAACGGTGCGGGCATTTTGGGTTGCGCGGCGGCCGCACCAGCACAGGGCTTCCACCTGCAGCACCTGCACTTTATCCGCGAGTTCAATGAGGCGTTGCGAGCCGGGGAACAAGCGGGTGCGGAAGTCGGCAGTGATGCCGAACGCGAAGACATCCACTTCCATCTCGTCCACAACCCGTGCCAGTTGCTCTACCTGGAGGGGCGAGTAGAACTGGGCTTCGTCACAGATGAGGTAGTCCACGCGGAGTCCGTTGGTCCGCCGCGCCACCACCTCTTCCCAGAAATCGGTTCTGTCCAGAACTTCCACGGCATCGGTTTGCAGGCCCAGCCTGCTGGAAATGGTTGAGTCGCCGGCGCGGTCGTTACAGCTGAACCGGACGCCTCCGCGTCCGCGTGCACGGTGGTTGTGGTCCATTTGGAGGGCCAGGGTGGATTTGCCGCAGTCCATGGTGCCTGAAAAGAAAACCAGCTCAGCCACGTTTGCCCTTTTTGCCTGCCGCGGAGAAACACAGCAGCGGTACTTCCCGTTCCACTTTGGTCAGTGATCCGTGCTGGCCCACTACTTCCAGTGATGCCGGGCGAACCCTTCGGGTGTCATAAAGCGCCAGGGTGTCCCGGGCGGCGATCATGAGGTCCCCAATACGGGGAGCCACCTCAGGCCGTACTGCACCAAACAATCCTGCACCAAAGGCCTGCTCCCGGGTGAAGGCCCAGATCCGTTCACCAAAGCGTGTACGCCAGGCTGCCATCAGGGATTCCAGGTGTGCCGGGGTGGCATCGGGTTCAAGATAGAGATGGACCATGCGGGGCTCCCCTGCGGTGTGCCGGACTCCGGCCAAAAGGGACTCATCAGCGGAGTAGTCGATCCTCTGGGATTCGGGGACGTCCAACATGCCGTGGTCACCGGTCACCAGGATGGTGGTCCCGGCGGGCAGTGTGGCGGAGAGCCTCTTGACAGTTGAGTCGAGTTCTTCGAGCTGGTGCTCCCAACGGTCCGACTGGCAGCCGTAGCGGTGGCCGGCTTTGTCCAGCTCGTTGGCGTAAAAGTACATGAGGGAGCGTCCGCCGCCGGACATGGCCTCAGCGGCTGCGGCGGTTCGGGCATGCAAAGTGGTCCCGCCCACAAAGCGGCTTCCCCGCAGTGCTGCCTGTGTCATCGGGGAGTTCCCGAACTGGGGCAGGCTGACAGTCACCACATCCAACTCTCCGGCCAGACGCTCAAAGACTGTGGGGTGAGGTTGCCACTGTGCAGGGTCTACGTGCGGGTCCCAGTTACCCAGGAGGTTCACTACTTTGTCCTGGGCAGGATCGAGGACGTCGTAACCCACCATTCCATGCTGCCCGGCCGGCAGACCGGTGCCGAGGCTCGCCAAGGATGCTGCCGTGGTGCTGGGGAAGGCGGAATCGATCCAGGTGGGAACCTTGCGTTGTCCCCCGGCCATGACCGATCGGAGGAACGGCGTGTGGGAGGATTTCTGCTTCAGGAGGCTGCGTCCGAGTCCATCGGCAAGGACCACGCAGACGCGTTGCGTGGATGGCAACTGGAGGGGGTTGGCGAAGCCGGGCATGCCCAGGGATGCGGCAGAGCTGGTAAGGACTTCCGCTATGGACTTGCTTCCAAAAAGCGGAGGCGATGGGAGGTCGGCGGGATTGCTTCCCAGGGAGACGTTTACCGGGTTCTGTGCGGCATCCCTCAACGCTGGTGTCCGCGGCTGAGGCGGTTGCTGAAGACACCTGAACGCGGCCTCGGCGCCGGAATACTGGCGTGCAGGGCAGGTGAGGGGTTTCCCGTATTGACCGCGCGCAGGGCCCGGGCAAAGATCTTGGCATCCTGAACCGCTTGCAGCCCGTCTGCCTCGGCGCTGATCCGCAGCACGATGTCTTCCTGTGCGATGGTTCCGCTGTAGCCGTGATCGGCTTCGCACTGGGGATCTCCGCAGCTGGCCGGCCCCATGTCCAGGCGCTGACCGCCGGACCAGGCAATGGACACCGTCATCTCACGGACAGGATCGGAGGGCTTGTAGTTCTGCGGCTGGGCGTACATGTAGCTCAGGACTACTGAACGGATCTGGGCCACCGGTACGGACTCCGTGGAGACTTGGGCAACAATCTGTTCCCCCGCCTCATCCAACTGCTGGTCATCCACATGGGTGATCACCAGCATGTCTTCGGTGAGCACCAGCACCGTGATATGCCTGCGGACCTCAGCGCGATCAAAATGGGTCTCCAAATGGACCAAATGGGACAGGCACTCCCTGCCGTCCAGGGCGTCGTCAACGACGTCGGCCACCAACCGCGGATAGAAAGCTGCCTGCTGCAGCGCCTGGTCCAGGCTCTGTCCCTGCGAGCTGTGATGATGGGCGGTGTGGGGCCCGGCATTGGACGGGCGGGATTGAGGCGTCGGAGACTGGGTGCTCATTCCCCCATTTTCACAGATCACTTGGTGACTACCTAACCGTGCGGCACGCTGCTGTGGCTAACCCCGCATCGCGCGCCGGGCGCTGTCCGTGCGTTGCGCTGCATTGCCGATCCACACATCCGCCCCAAGGATGGTGGCTCCCGAGGGACCCGCCAGGACGGGGTTGAACTCCACCAGCGCGATCCCGGGGTGATCGTCTTTGAGCTTGGCAAGCCGGGCCGCAATGTCCTCAAGGGCCTGGACATCAACAGCGGGCAGGCCTTGGTAGCCGAAGAGTTTCCGGGACGCCCGGGGCGAACGGATCACGTCGTGGAGATCTGCAGCCGATAGCGGCGGCACCCTATGCGCCCAGTCATCCAGCAGGTTCACAGCATCGCCGGCCAGCCCAAAAGACACTACCGGCCCCAGCAGCGGGTCCTCCATGGCACGGAAGGTGCAAGCCTGGCCCACCGGCGCCATCGCCTGTACTTCCAGTGATGGAGATCCGTACGGCTCCAGGGCGCGGCGCATTTGGGCAACATTCTGCCGCAAGGACTCGGCGTCCTGAATATCCAGGCGCACTCCCCCAAGGTCCAGCCGGTGCCGCAGTGCAGGATCGGTGGTTTTGAGGACCACGGGCCAGCCAACGGTCTCCGCTGCCTGCACGGCCTCATCTGCAGTGCCGAATCCCAGCGTGGGCACAGCATCGATTCCGTAGCCGGACAACAGTGCCGCGGCAGCACCGGCGTCGAGCTTTCTGATCTTTTCGCCCGTTACCCCGGCCAGCATGGCACTTAGCCGGTCCCTGGTGCCGTCCACGTCGCAACCCTCGGGCTCCACAAAGAGCCCTTGGTCCCGGTCCCGCCATTGCGCGTAACGGACAATCGCGCCAAGAGCCGCCACGGCAGCCCCGGCATTGGAGTAACAAGGCAGGACGGGTTTTCCCTCTGCTCCCACCATGCCCTCAACGTGCACGGAGGGATCCAGTATTCCGGTGAACGCCGCCACAACGGGCTTGCCGGCCTCGGCCGCGCACTCGGCCAGGACACCTGCCAGTGATTCCACGGTCAGCCCGCGCGCCGGGAGAAGGGCTGCAACCACGGCATGGACGGAATCGTCCGCGAGGCTTTCCCGGAGGCTTGCCTTCAGTGCCGGGAGTGCCAGTGACATTCCGGCGTCCAGGTCAAGGTCCGTTACCAGCCTGTTCACATCCAGCCCGAAGGGGCCTGCAGAATCGGCCACCACTTTGGCCAGTGCCACCGAATTGGAGTAAACGGCAACACCGGGCCCTTTGGGCAGCGCCTGTGAAGACGCTATTTGGGCGATGTCCATGAGTTGTTCGATGGTCTCAACACGGATCACACCAGCCTGGCGCATCATGGCATCCACTGCTGCCGACGGCGCCTGGGTGGTGCGGACCTCGTGGCCCGGCGGCAAGCTCAGGCCTGTGACATCCGACTTGGCAACAATGACGGGTTTGCTGCGGGACAATCTGCGTGCCAGTCGGGAGAATTTGCGTGGGTTGCCAATGGACTCCAGGTAGAGGCCCACGGCGGAAGTATCGGCGTCGTCCTCCCAATACTGCATGGCATCGTTACCGGAAACATCCGCGCGGTTTCCCGCAGACAAGAACGAAGACAGGCCGAGGCGTCGGCGGCTGGCGGCGGCATAAACGGCCACCCCCACTGCGGCGGACTGGCTGAACAGACCCAGGCTGCCCCTGGGCGGCATGGTGGGAGCCATGGAGGCGTTAAGGGACACCTCCGGATGTGTATTGAGGATTCCCAGCGACTCGGGGCCAATGACGCGCATCCCGTTGGCCCTGGCGCCCCGGACCAGTTCATGCTGGCGGACCAGTCCCCGCTCGCCGTCGTCGGCGAATCCGGCCGTGGCCACCACAATCCCCTTGACGCCTACAGCAGCGCAGTCATCCACCACCTTGGGCACTTCTTCATACGGAACAGCGATGATGGCCAACTGAACCGGCCCCGGGATCTCGGACAACTTCCCGAAGGAGACCATTCCGGCCAGTTCGAACGCCTCGGGATTGACGGCATAGACCGGTCCCTTGAAGCCACCTTCAATGATGTGCTCCAGCAGCTGGTAACCCACGGTCCCCCATTTGCGGCTGGCGCCGATGACGGCCACCGACGACGGCCACAGGAGGTCGCGCACGCTGCGCGCCTCCGCGCGGTGCTCACGTGACTCCATGACGGCCCGGGATTTCTCCGTGGGATCGATGTTGAATTCCACGCTCACCACACCGTCATCAAACTGGCGTTTGAGGTCATAGCCGGCGTCGGCAAAGACCATCAGCATCTTCCGGTTGTCCGGGAGGACCTCGGCCGTAAAGCGGCGGATGCCGTTTTCCCTGGCTGCAACGGCCAGATGCTCCAGGAGGATGGAGCCGATCCCGCGGCCCTGGTGGGCATCGGAGATGTTGAAGGCCACCTCTGCTTCGGTGGGATCGTCAAGACGGTCGTAACGGCCGATCCCCATGATTTCGCCGCCAATGGTGATCACAAAGGCCACGCGGTTGATGTGGTCCACTTCGGTGAAGCGCCGAACCTCCTTGCCGGAGAGCTTGGGCTTGAAGGAGAAGAACCGCATGTAGATCGAAGCCTGGGACTGGCCGGCATGGAATGCCTGCAACGCGTCCGCATCCTGGGGCCGTATTGGACGGAGGTGGGCGGTCCCGCCGTCGCGCAGCACGACATCAGCCTCCCAATATTCCGGATAAATGCCGACGCCGGGCTGATCCACCATAGGCTTAGCCTAGCTAAAACATCCGCAGTACAACTTTCAAGGATTTACCGACCCCATGGCCCGCAGCCAAAAATCATCACGCACAGCCGAGCCGCTCGGCGATTTCACCGAGAACATCGTGGACATTGACGTCACGTCCGAGATGGAAGGCTCCTTTCTGGAGTACGCCTACTCGGTGATCTATTCCCGTGCGCTCCCGGACGCCCGCGACGGTCTGAAGCCCGTCCAACGGCGCATCCTGTACATGATGTCTGACATGGGCCTGCGCCCGGACCGCGGCCACGTCAAGAGCGCCCGCGTGGTGGGTGAAGTCATGGGCAAGCTCCACCCGCATGGCGACACCGCGATCTACGACGCCATGGTGCGCATGGCCCAGGACTTTTCCCTCCGCCTGCCGCTGATTGATGGGCACGGCAATTTCGGTTCGCTCGACGACGGGCCGGCAGCACCGCGTTACACAGAGGCACGGTTGGCGGCCGCTGCGCTGACCATGACGGACCATCTGGACGAAGATGTTGTGGACTTTGTGCCCAACTATGACAACCAGCTGACGCAGCCCGATGTCCTCCCCGCAGCATTCCCCAATCTGCTGGTCAACGGCACTACCGGGATCGCTGTGGGCATGGCCACCAACATGCCTCCGCACAACCTGGTTGAAGTCATTGCTGCCGCACGCCACCTGATCGCCAACCCCGGTGCAACGCTGGACGAGATCATGAGGTTCATCCCAGGGCCCGACCTCCCCACCGGGGGCAGGATTGTGGGCTTGGACGGAATCCGTGATGCTTACGCCACGGGCCGTGGATCCTTCAAGACCCGGGCGAAGGTTGAGGTGGAACAGCTCTCCGCCCGGCGTACCGGCCTGGTGGTCACCGAACTGCCTTATATGGTGGGTCCGGAAAAGGTGATCGAGAAGATCAAGGATGCCGTCAACGCCAAGAAGCTGACAGGCATCAGCGACGTCGTTGACCTCACGGACCGTAATCACGGCCTGCGCCTGGTCATCGAGCTGAAAAACGGTTTCAATCCCAACGCCGTGCTCCAGCAGCTCTACCGCTACTCGCCCATGGAAGATTCCTTCGGCATCAACAACGTCACCCTGGTGGACGGCCAGCCACAAACGCTCGGCCTGCTCCAGCTGCTGCAGGTCTACGTGGAGCACCGCCTGAACGTGGTGCGCCGCCGCACGTCCTTCCGCCTTGGCAAGAAGAAGGACCGCCTCCACCTGGTGGAAGGCCTTCTGATCGCGATCGTGGACATCGACGAAGTCATCCAGATCATTCGTTCCTCCGACGAAGCCTCGGCAGCGCGTGAACGTCTCATGTCCATCTACGACCTCACCGAAATCCAGGCAAACTACATCCTGGAACTGCGCCTGCGGCAGTTGACCAAGTACTCCCGCCTTGAACTTGAAAAGGAACAGGACGAACTGCGGCGCGAAATCGAAGCGCTGGAGGCAATTCTTGCCTCTGATGTGTTGCTGCGCGATCTTGTTTCCGGCGAGTTGGCTGTCGTCGCCGAAAAATACGGCACTCCCCGGCGCACAGTGCTCCTGGAATCGGAAGCAGTCTCCCCCACCGTTGCGGCAGCGTTGGCAGCCTCCGTTCCCGGGCCCAAGGGCAAAGCTGCGGCGCTTCCCTTGGAAATTCCGGACGATCCCTGCTGGGCGTTGCTCAGTGTCTCGGGCCAGATTGCCAGGACTTCCAACCAGGAACCTCTGGCCGAGTCGGGCCCCCGGACCAAGCATGATGTCTTCCGGTCCGTGGTGAAGACCACTGCCCGGGGAGAAATCGGTGCGGTCACATCCCAAGGGCGCATGCTGCGCCTCCAAGTCATGGACATGCCGGTTCTGCCGCCGGTTTCCGGTCTGCCCAATTTAGCCGGTGGTGTCCCGGCCAAGGACTTCATCACCTTGCTCAAGGGCGAGACCTTGGTGGCGTTCGTGCCCTTGGACGCCGTCCTGGCAATCGGCACAGTTCAGGGCGTCGTGAAGCGTGTGCAGCCGGATTATCCGCTCAACCGGGAAGACTGGGAGATCATCGCGCTCAAGGACAAGGACTCGGTCCTTGCGGTGGAACCGGCACAGGAGGACAACGTAGACCTGGTGTTCGTGACGCGCCAGGCACAATTGCTTCGCTTCAGTGCCTCAAACGTTCGCCCCCAAGGCCGGACAGCCGGTGGCATGGCGGGAATCAAGCTGGGCGCCGGCGACGAAGTGATCCACTTCGGTACTGTTCGCGCGGACGATCCCGCCGCCGTCGTGGTGACCATCGCCGGCACCAACGGCGCGCTGCCCGGGACGGCACCGGGGACTGCAAAGGTAACCGCTTTTGAGGAGTACCCCGCGAAGGGCCGGGCCACCGGCGGCGTGCGGGTTCACCGATTCCTCAAGGGCGAGGATACCCTGCTCCTGGCGTGGGCCGGGCACGGTCCTGCGAAGGCGTCCTCAGCGGCCGGCGTAGCACGTGCACTCCCGCACGAACACGGCCGCAGGGATGGTTCCGGTGTTCCGCTGTCCCAGCCCGTGGAAGCGATCGGCCCGAGCATGGCCTGGGCTGAAGCGGCAGAATAGTCGCACAGTGGTTCGGCTGGCATGGCAAAGGCCGGGGGCTGCAGACCTCCGGCCTTTGTGCTGCCGTGGCCATCAGGCCAAAGCGCGGGTTAGCCGGTTTGGTTGATGCTGAGGATGTTTCCTTCGCTGTCCAGGAACCATGCCGCAGCACTTCCGTCAGGCATCGTGGCAATGCCGTCTTCTGTCTTCAGGCCGGGGAGATCGTAATCTTCGAACTGAACTCCCTTGCCGCGCAGTTCCTGAACCGTGGACCTTAGATCGCTGACGTTCCAGCCCATCTGAGTGTTCTTGGCAGTCCCTGCATTGGACGTCTGATAGATAAAGAATCCGGTTGAATCGCCGCACCTGTACTGAAGGTTGTCGTCGTCGTCCGGATTTTCAGGTTCCAGTCCGAGTTTTTCGCTGTAGTACGCGCGTGCCCGGGCTATGTCCTGTGCCGGTAGGACGGCACCAACCTGCTGATCCTTGAGCATTGTTTTCTCTTTCCGGCTCTCCCCCCGGAACGAACTTTACTCTGGGGACAGCCCGTAAGTAATCCGAAAACCACACCGTATTTTCCTGCCCGTGCAACAACATATTCACTGCCATGCACCGGGGTTGGCGCTGATCAGCTTAGACTGGCCGCATGCCGATCATCCCTGATGAAAAAGACTGGACCTGGGTGCTCTCCAAGCCCTGCCCCGAGTGCGGTTTCGACCCCGCCACGGTGACACCTTCCACGGTGCCGGGCACCGTCCTGAACATGCTCCCGCGGTGGCGGGCGGTACTGCGGCGGGAGGACGTGGCCACACGTCCCAATGACCACACCTGGTCCAACCTCGAGTATGCGTGCCATGTCCGCGATGTCTTCAGCCTGTTCGACCAGCGGCTGAACCTGATGCTCACGGAGGACGACGCCCGATTCGCCAACTGGGACCAGGACCAGGCGGCGATCGACGGCGAGTATGGTTCCGCTGATCCGCGGACTGTGGCCGATGAACTCGAGGCCGAGGGCAAGGAAATTGCCGAGTCCTTCGCACGGGTCACCGAGGATGACTGGCAGCGCACCGGAACGCGAAGCAACGGATCCTCATTTACCGTGCTGACGTTCTCCCAGTACTTCCTCCACGATGTTGTTCACCATCTTCATGATGTGGACGGCTAGGGAACTAGAGCATTTTCTCCCACGTCATACTGCGGTTCACGGGTTCATAACCCATGCCGAGGTAGAGTTCCAGCGCGCCGGTGGGGTTGGCTGAGTCCACGTCCAGTGAGGCCACCTCCATCCCGGCGGAGGCGTAGCGGTTCATGGCGTCGGAGAGCAGGGCCTGGGCTATGCCCCTGCCACGATAAGCGCGCCGCACACCAAGGAGTTCGGTGTATCCCTCCTTGTAACCGCGGTCCCTGGCGGAGTCGGGATCGAAGCTGGTCAGCTGGTACCCGGCCACCTCCCCCGTGGCGGAATCGATCACCACGGCGCTGAGATCGTGCCGGGCAGTGGGTTCCTCAATGGTGAAGCGCCAGGATTCCTCATCCCGTGGCTCGCTTCCCCAATGATCCCTGAACGCATCATTGTGGGCTTGGCGCACGGGTTCAAAAAATATTTGATCCAGCGTCCTGAGCTCAAGGCCCTCCCCCAGGGGCACGTGCGGCAGATCCGTGGAAAGTGACCGGTGCATTTCGTTGAACCAGCGCACAGCACCATAACCGTGGCCCATCAGCAATGTTGCCTGGTGTTCGTGCTGCTCCTCGGTCTGGATCCGGAGGCGGGGCGGCGCGGTGGTGTGGCCGGCTGCTTGATCGGCCTGGAAGCGGGTGCGCACCTGCCCCTCCTGCCACAGCAGCACTGCCGAGCCGATCCCACGTTGCTGCCAGGCCGGGTCAACACATGCCGTACCAGTGGCTTTGTCACCGTCCGGGTTCTTGGCGATGCGTCCATAGGCGCGGGCCACGCCATCGGAATCCAAGCCCAACAGGGTGCTGGTTTCCGCCGGGTTCTTGACGGACTCCAGGATGTGGACGAGGTCGCCGCGCTTCTCGTACCAAACGGGATGTTCGGCCGCAGCCGTCCGGGCAATGAGGCCCGCCCAATTCTCCAGGTCCTCCATGGTGGCTGGCCGCCAGCTCAGGCCGGTGGCAGTGGCATCAGGCAGGTTCGCGGGTTCGAATGGCATGCCAACAGGCTACTGAGGAGTAGGCCTGCCCACCAGTTCCGCCGCGCCCATCCGATTCACCTGGCAAGTTGCGCTGGGGCAACCTGCGCGGAAGTGAACTCCAACCGCGCATCGGAGGGATCAATGTCCTCCGGGTTGTGGGTCACCAGGACAACGGTGACATCCCGGAGTCCCGTGCGCAGGATGTCCATCATTTCCCGGGCCGCGCCGGCGTCCAGATGCGCTGTGGGTTCGTCCAGGAGCAGCACGGACGCTCCGGTCAGGAGTGTCCTGGCCATGGCCAGACGCTGGCGTTCACCGCCACTAAGGAAGGAACCGCCGGGTCCGATTCTGGCGTCCAGGCCATCGGGCAACGCTTCCACCACCGCATCAAGCCCGACGTCGGCCAAGGCCTTGCGCATCTCTGCTTCGCTGGGCTTCGACTCAGCAGGGCGGCTCAGCAGGAGGTTGCCGCGGACCGTGGAATCGAACAGGTGCGCCTCCTGGGGGCACCATGCGGCAGAGCCGGAGAGTTTCACGCTTCCGTGGTCCAACGGCAGGAACCCCAGCAACACGGACAGAAGCGTGGACTTCCCGGCACCGGAGGGACCGGTTACGGCAAGCCAGCGGCCTGGCGCGGCAACGGCATTCACACCGGAAAAGACCGTTGGGCCACCGGGCCAGGATGCCGCTGCGTCCTTCAACTCCAGTCCCGCCTGACCGGGACGTTCCGGCCATTGCCGGGTGCCGCCGTCGTGATCCGTCAAACCGTCAGTGTCCAGCGCCCCGGACGCTGCCACCCGTCCCAGCACGGCTGCGAGCGCCGGGGCTTGGCGGACGCCGGACACCATGCCACCGAAGGCTTCCACCAAGGCCAGGTGCATGAGGACAATGACGGCCGCCAGTTCCGGTGCAACAGTGCCGTTGAGCACGGCGGGGGCGCTGAGGGCGCCCGCCCACAACGCGGCCGCCGAGCAAGCGAGGACAATCACGGCCTGGCCGAGTCCTTCGGCCCATGCCGAGCGCTGCGCTGAGAGGGTGGCGCTGCGGTCCTTGGCGCGGAGGGCATCAAGGACCGGTTTTCCAACACCGTTGGCGCTCAGTTCTTCGCGGGCATCGAGGGCAGCGGCAACTGCCCGCAAGACCACTGAGCGCATCTGTTGTTCGGCGAGGGCCGCGTTTCTGTCAGCCAGGATGGCCAACGTGGGTGCAATGAGCAGCCCCGCAACGGTGGCCGCCACTACGGCCGGCAGTGCCTGGGGCAGGACGATGGATGTGGCCAGGATTGCTGCAGCACCGACTCCCAGGGCAGTCACAGGCGGAAGGACAACGCGGGGCAGGAGATCGCGGAGAGTGTCTACATCATCCACGATGGAGCCCAACACGTTGCCGCCGTTCAGGAGGCGCCGGAGGGACAGTGCCCTGCGGCTTAGGGAGGCCCAGAGCGCACCGCGGAGGCGGGTCATGGCAGCGAAGACGGCATCGTGGGTCAGGAGCCGCTCGCAGTAGCGCAGCACCGCCCGTCCGATGCCGAAGAATCTCACTCCGACGATCGCTCCGAGCAGGTAAAGAATGGGGGGCTGTTCGCTGGCCCGGATGATGAGCCATCCGGACAGGCCTGACAACGCAACGGCAAAGAGGGCGGCCAGGACGGCTACTGCGCCGGCCGCGGCGAACTTCCAGCGGACGGGTTTCAAGGCCAGCAGGAGCCTGTACATGCTTGCGGTGATGGGAGCCGATGAAGATGCGCCCGGTGCTGTGGCGCCTTTCGTCTTAGCCGCAGGGGCCGCTGTTGACGCCGTGCCCGTGGTGGGAGTGCCCGCGATGGGAGTGCCCGCGATGGGAGTGCCCGCTCCGGCCGCGACGGGGGCCGAGTGGGCGTGGTTTCCCACGGGCACTACATGGTCGGCCAGGGCACGGGTGGCGGCGTCGTGGGCCACCAGAATCACAGTGACGTTGCCACGAAGGGACTCCATGGCCCGCCGAACCACGCTTGCCGAATACTGGTCCAAGTGGGCGGTGGGTTCATCGAGCAGCAGGACGGTGGCGCCGGCTCGAACACGGGCCAGCCCCCGGGCAAGTGCAACTCTCCGTAGTTCCCCGGGGCTCAGTTCTGCGGGATTTCCGGCGGCCAGGTGTTCTGCGGATGCCTTTCTCAGGATGGAAGTGACAGCCTCGGCCATGTTCCCTTGGTATCCGTGCAGATACAGTTCGATCTCTTGCTGCACAGTGTCGCTGGCCATGACCGGGTGTTGGGGAACCCATGCGACTGTTCCCGGCGCTGCGCCGGCGATGGTCCCTGAGACAGTGGCTGCCGGTCCTTGCCCTATCAGTCCGGCGAGGACTCTGAGCACCGTGCTTTTCCCTGCGCCGCTGGGGCCGTCCAGGGCGGTGACGCGCCCGGGCGCGGCGGTGAAGCCAAGGGGCCCGACGGCGGGTGCGGACCTTTGCTGGTAAGTCACCGTCAGCCCGCTCACCACCACGGCAGGCGGTGCCGATGTTCCGGATGCATGGTCCTCTCCGGATGCAGCGGCCTCTTGCAATCGCCGGTGTGCGGGTGTATCCAATACCGCGTTGGTGGTTTCGAGGGCGGCCCTGCCGTCGTCACTGGCATGGTGGGCGGTACCGAGTTCCCGGAGCGGAAGGTAGCAATCCGGGGCCAGAATCAGTGCCAGGAGTCCGGCTTCAAGGGCCATGTCGCCATGCACCAACCGGACACCGATGAACACTGCCACCACGGCCACTGAGATGGTTGCGATCAGTTCCAGGGCAAGCGCGGAGAGGAACGCTGTGCGCAAGGTTCCCATGGTGCGGCTGCGGTATTGCTCGGAAATCTCTTCCAGCGCTGCGCGTTGTTCGGTGGCACGGCCAAGGCCCACCAGGACGGGAAGCCCCTTTGCGAGCTCAAGGATGTGGCCGGAGAGTTTCCGGAGCGTGCCCTGGGCCTCCCGGACGGTGTCTTCGGTGTGCCTGCCGATCAAAACCATGAACAGCGGTACCAAGGGAACGGTCAGGACGATCACCACGGCACTTACCCAGTCGGCAAAGAGGATCCGCGCTCCGATCAGCAATGGGACCGTTGCGCAGTTCACGATCGCCGGAAGGTACTGGGTGTAGTAGTCGTCCAGCGCGTCCAGGCCCCTTGTGGCGAGGATCGCCAGACCGCCGTCGTTCATGCCCGTAACCGGCGCCGAACCGGCGTCGGACAGCGAGCGCCGCAGCAACCGCGCCCGCAGTTCTTCCTTGACACCAAGGGCCGCCCGCCTTGAAGCAATTCCCTGGCCCCACACCGTCAGTGACCTCAGGACCGCTCCGGCTGCACCCCAAAGCAGGCTGCTGTTCCAGTCCCCTGATCCGGAGGCGAGCCCTGCCAGCATCGCCGCTACAGCTTGCGCCATGAGCACCAAGGACAGCGCCTTGAGGGCGGACATGAGGCCGATTGCGTAGAGTGCTGATCGGGTTGCCGGGCCGGAAGGGAACACGGGTTTCATGGGGCGACTAGTCTCCGGGTGGGGTTGAGGTGGCCGGGGTGTTGTCCTTGGGATTCATCACCTTGCCGGCAATGGCGGGCAGGAATCCGTGGGCTTCGGGGATGTGGGCTGCGCTGACCCGCCGCCGGAATACCCAGTATGTCCATGACTGGTAAGCGATCACCAGTGGCAGTCCAACGGCGGCCACGATGCTCATGAGCCCCAGCGTGTAGTCCGAGGAGGAGGCATTGGAAATGGTCAGGTTGAAGGCAGGGTCAAGCGTGGACGGGATGACCACGGGGAACGCTGCTCCAAAGATGGAGGCTGTGGCGCAAAGAATGAAGGCGCCGAGGGCACTGAAAGCGCGCCCTTCGGATCCCGCCCGGGCAAGCCGCCAGGCCAGGACGACGGCGATCACGGCAGCCGCTACCAACGCCCAGGTCCAGGGCTTGCCGCTCAGGAACTGGACGGAGACCATCCAGCCGAACATCGGCAACACCGCGAACGGCACCAGCCGGACAAACCAACGGCGGGCCCGGTACCGGACGTCGCCGTCGGTTTTGAGGGCCAGGAATGCCAGGGCGTGGACCAGCGCGAACGCCACCACCCCGAAACCGCCCAGGAGTGCGTAACCGCTGAACCATGCCATGGGACCGCCCACGCGGTCTCCGTTCCCGTTCAAGGGCAGGCCAGTAGTGGTCAGGGCCAGTGCTGCGCCGATGCCGAAGGCGGCCACGAAGGACCCGACGGCGATCGCCCAGTCCCAGCGGTTGCGCCAACGTTCGGAATCCACCTTGCCGCGGTATTCGAAGGCGACAGCCCGGAAGATCAGAGCAGCCAGGACCGCTAGAAGCGGCAGGTAGAGGGTGGAGAACAGCGAGGCGTACCAGAGGGGAAAGGCAGCGAAGGTGGCACCGGCTGCGGTGAGAAGCCACACTTCATTGCCGTCCCATACCGGGCCGATGGTGTTCAGCAGCACACGGCGGTCCGTGTTGTTGCGGGCGAACATCTTCATGAGCATGCCCACACCTAGGTCAAAACCCTCAAGGAAGAGATACCCGGTCCACAACACTGCGATGGCTACGAACCAGATGGTTGGCAACAGTTCCATTGTCATTACCCCTTGGCTTTAGTAGGCGAATGCCAGGACGTCGTTTCCGGACTTGGCCGGGCCGTCATCGTTCTTGTCGTGGTGGTCTTTGGAATCCGTGGGGTGCCCCAATTCGGGCATCGCCGAGGCTACGCCTCCACGGATGTACTTGACCAGGAGCTTCACTTCCACCACCAACAGCACCGCATAGATGGCGGTAAGAACCACCAGGGACGTCATGAGCTCGCCCGCGCTGACACCCGGCGAGACCGCCGCGGCGGTAAACATGAACACCTGGTCTATGCCGTTCATGTCCGGGTTGGGGGCCACCACGAACGGCTGTCTGCCCATCTCGGTGAAGATCCAGCCGGCCGCGTTGGCGCCGAACGGCGCGAGGATCCCGAAGACGGCCAGGCGCATGAGCCACTTGGACCCAGGGACGACGCCTTTACGGGTCACCCAGAGTGCCAGCAGGGCTGCGAAGGCGGCGATGCCGCCGAAACCGATCATCATGCGGAAGCCCCAGTAGGTAACTTCCATGACCGGAACGTATTGGATTTCCTGCCCGGCGCGCTCACCGTACAGCGGGTTGTCCGGGAGGTGGGTGCCGTACTTTTCCTTGTATTCACCCAGCAGGCTGTTCACGCCCTTGACCTCGGTGGTGAAGTCACCCTTGGCCAGGAAGGACAGGATACCGGGCACTTCGATCACCGCCACGATGTCCTCGCAGTTGGTGGCGCCGAGGTTACCCACGCTCAGGACTGAGAAGCCCGTACCGTCGTGGCAGGCAGCTTCCGCGGCAGCCATCTTCATGGGCTGCTGCTCGAACATGAGCTTGCCCTGCAAGTCACCGGTGATGGCGGTTCCGGCGAAGGAAATCATGGCCACCACCGCACCGATCCGCAGGGAGGTCATCCAGACGGTGTAATCGGTTTTGTCGCGGCCCGGGATGGCAGCCTCACCGGGGACCAGCTTGCCGTCCTTGCCCACAACGTCAATGCCGTCGTGGCGTCGGCGCCACAGGTGGTACCAGGCAATGCCCAGAAGGAACGCCCCCGCCACAGCGAGTGCACCAAACAGGGTGTGGGGCACTGCAACCAGCGCGGTGTTGTTGGTAAATACTGCCCAGGCATCGGTCATCACGGGCCGGCCGTCAATCATCTCCACGCCCACAGGGTGCTGCATCCAGGAGTTGGCCACAATGATGAAGTAGGCGGAGAAGACCGAGCCAATCACGGCGATCCACAAGCACGCCAAGTGAACGCCGCGCTTGAGCTGCTTCCATCCAAAGATCCACAATCCCAGGAAGGTGGACTCCACGAAGAAGGCCAACAAAGCTTCAAGAGCCAGCGGCGCGCCGAAGACATCTCCTACAAAGCGGCTGTACTCGCTCCATGCCATGCCGAACTGGAATTCCTGGACGATGCCTGTAGCTACGCCCATGATGAAGTTGATGAGGAAGAGCTTTCCCCAGAACTTGGTCATCCGCAGGTATTCGGGCTTGCCGGTGCGGTACCAAATGGTCTGGATGATGGCCACCACCAGGCCGAGGCCGATAGTGAGCGGAACCATCATGAAGTGGTAAACGGTGGTGATACCGAATTGCCAGCGTGCGATTTCCAAGGCGTCCATGGCTGTCCTTTGTGCGGTGGACCGAAGTACGATGACCTTACTTCTACGTCACGTAGAAAACTTCTCTTCTACACAGTGTAGAACAAATGGCGACCGCCGGGACCCATTCTTCAAGTGGCGTAACCCACGCGCAAGGGGTCAGTACCCCGGCCGCCACGCCGGTCGTTCTACCTCACGTAGAATGAAGGTCGGAAAAGCGGTAGATTTATTGTGGAATGTTGGATCATCGCTTCCGACAGCAAACACGCTGTACCGGAAAGCGGAAGGTAGGGACGTATTGATGGCAAGTCTTGGGGAACTGGAACGGGCAGTGATGGATCTGCTCTGGGCAGGCCAGGAGGCTGCAACTGCCAACACACTGCGTGATCTCTTGGCGCAGGATTCCGAGGCCGGAGACGGCACCGCAGGGCATCAAGGCAAGGACCTGGCAGTAACCACGGTTCTCACCGTGCTCTCGCGCCTGGAAAAGAAGGGCCTGGTTGAACGCGAACGCGGAACGCGTCCGCACCGTTACCAGGCCGTCTCAAGCCGCGCTGACCACACCGCCGAGCTCATGCATGAAGTCTTGGGCTCCGCTCCGGACCGCGAGGCCGTCCTCGCCCGCTTCATTGGTTCCGTCACCGAAAGCGAAGCCGCTACCCTGCGCAAACTGCTCGGCTACAATTAGCCACTATGTTCTGGACCTCATACCTGCTTGCGGTCCTGGCATTGATTCTGGCATGGCCGGTACCCGTGTTGCTCTCACGTGCGCAGTGGCCGGCGCGATCCCCGTTCACTGCCATGGTCTTATGGCAGGCGATAGCCCTCGCCGGTGGCTTGTCCATGATCGGAGCAATGCTCGTCTATGGACTGGAGCCAATCGGGGACAACCTGATAGCAGGGCTCAAGAGCCTGGCCGGGATGGTCTTCAACAATGAACCCACAACAGCGCTTGGCTTTTGGCACCTTTTTGCTCTCTCTGCTGCAGCACTGCTGACCGCTCACCTGGTCTTCACCCTGCTGCTGACCTACTACAAAATTGAACGGCAACGCCGACGCCACCGCGAGCTGCTCGCCCTCCTGGCATCACCATCCCAGGACGGGCCCGGCACCGTGGTCATCAACCACGACTCCCCCGTGGCCTACTGCCTTCCCGGCGGCGCCCGGTCCGTAACCGTTCTCTCCGACGGCTTGATGGCAGCATTGGAGCCGGCCGAACTCAGGGCCGTGCTGATCCATGAGAACGCCCACCTGTCCCAACGCCACGATCTCCTCCTGTGGGCTTTCGCTGCATGGCGGCAGGCACTGCCTTGGTTCCCCACCACCAGGCTGGCCCAAACGGCCGTGAACTCACTGATCGAAATGCTCGCCGATGACGTCGCACTCCGCACGGAGAGCAAAGGAACCCTGATCAAGGCCATCGCCATTGTGGCCAGCGGGTCCTCACAACCGGCCCTGGGCGAGTTTGGCGGCGCGCAGGTTGGTGGCATTAACGGTAACGGTGCCGTGCAG
Organism: Paenarthrobacter aurescens; assembly: GCF_041549525.1. NCBI lineage: Bacteria > Bacillati > Actinomycetota > Actinomycetes > Micrococcales > Micrococcaceae > Paenarthrobacter > Paenarthrobacter aurescens. Next base: position 1,802,590 of record NZ_CP157456.1, on the reverse strand, counting down.
GGCCTTGGCCGGGGGCAGGAGCTGGCCGGCGGCCAGGCACTCAGCGTTGGTGGCGCCGTCGTGGAGGGTGGTGCCGTCAGCGCTACCGGTGGTGCCGATTCACCGCGTACGACGGCGTCACGCGTCAGCCGCCTGCTCTCGCCCAAGCCGCCACTCACCAAGCCGGTACGAGTGCTGGTCCTCTTGGCCTCGGCCCTGCTGCTTGCAGTGCCCACCGCATTGTTGATCGTTCCCGGTCTGCTGGGCTGAAGTCACAGCAGGGCTGAAGTCACATGTGGGCTGGAGTCCCGGCTTACGGCAGCGTGGCGTCGTACACCAGTGATGCATAGCTTTCCAAGGCGTCAACGCAACGGGCCAGGTGTTCAGCAGCGTCGCCGGCCTGAGGCAGACGGAGGACGTCGCGCGTCTTCAACTCCCTGTACCAGCGCCTCAAGCGCTCCAGGCTCTGTTCCTCTTCCTCCAGTTCGGCGAAAGTGAACTTCTCCCGCGAGATTTCTTTGGCTATTTCCTGCTCAAACTTCCCGCAGTCTGCTGTGAATTCCTGCCACTCCTCCAACCGGGCTGCTTCATAGGCGCTGCGGAAGGCAGCCGGCCCGTGATCCCGCGGAGCGGCGTCCACCAGCGTCCAGGAACCGTCCCCTTTGGCCACTAACGCCTCCGCCCGCGCGAGGCCCTCGTCAAAGGCCGGATGTGCGGGGAGAAGCCACGTTCCCGGGGACAACGGAACCGCCCCGATCCGACGCAACTCCCTCCATACGGCCACTCTGTGCCGGGAAGGCTGCGCGGGAACCTGAACGAGAATAAGCAGCCAGCGTTCATCAATCACACTTATGAATGTAGCAGCTGTTACATTCATAAGTGTGAACCCGCCAGATGCACTTCCTCCCTCCATTTCAGCCAGCCGGCGTTGGCCCCTCTACGCCGCGGGCTTCACCACTGCCTTTGGCGCCCACGCTGTCGCGGCAGGTTTGGGGGCTGAAAGTGCAGACATCGGACTTAGTTTGCTGACTTTGGGAATCCTGCTTGCTCTGTACGACGTAGCGGAAGTGTTCCTCAAACCGGTTTTCGGCGCACTCAGTGATCGCATTGGACCCAAGCCAGTCATAGTGGGCGGGCTTTTGGCCTTCTCTGCCGCTTCTTTAATCGGCCTCGGGGCCGAGCAGCCCGCCATGCTGGCCGCTGCCCGCCTGGGACAGGGAATGGCCGCCTCAGCCTTCTCGCCGGCCTCGTCCGCAAGCGTGGCCAGGCTCGCAGGCGGCAAAACGGGGCACTACTTTGGACGATACGGCTCGTGGAAAGGGCTCGGTTACGCCATAGGTCCTTTGCTGGGAGCTGTGGCCATCATCGCCGGAGGCTTCAGTCTCCTCTTTGGCACACTATCGGTTCTGGGCCTGGTGGTGGCTGCGTGGGCCCTTGTAGCAGTGCCTCAACTGCAGCCGCTGCCGCGCCCGAGGTACACCATTGTGGACGTGTGGCGCCAGAGCACCGAGAGGTCGTTCCTTGGGCCGACGCTGGTACTGGCCGCCGCCACTGGAGCACTTGGTGCGGCCGTTGGTTTCCTCCCTGCCCTGGCGGCGCAGGAGGGACTGGGGACCGGCGGCAGCGTCGCTGTTGTCACGGTCCTTGCAGTGTCATCGGCACTGATACAGCCCCGCATCGGCCGTCTCCGGGATCATGGAAAAATCTCCGACAGACCAGGCATGGTCACTGGCCTGGCAGCCATATCGGCGGGCATCCTCATGGCAGGTCTTTTGCCGGGCGCTGCTTGGATCTACTGCGCCGCCGTGCTCATCGGTGTGGGAATCGGCATTTCGACACCCCTCGCTTTTGCCCACCTGGCCGACGCAACGCCAGCCGAACGCCTCGGCCGGACCATGGGATCAGCCGAACTGGGCCGTGAACTTGGCGACGCCGGTGGGCCACTGCTGGTGGGCGGTGTTGCAGTAGCCGCCGGGCTGCCCTGGGGACTAGGGGCGCTGGCTTTAGTGGTGGGCGCCGCAGCGTTTGCCGCCCCGTCCCGCGCAACGCCGGTCACTGACGATGCACGGGTTGGGCCCACCCGGAGCTAAGCGTCGATGCGCTCCCGGTCAAGGGTGGCAGCGCCTGCGATGATGAATTCCTTCCGGGGTGCAACGTCGGAGCCCATCAGGAGGTCGAAGACTTCCTCGGCACGCTGGGCACTTTCAATACCTACCTTCCGAAGCGTCCTGTGGCGCGGGTCCATGGTGGTCTCAGCCAACTGCTGAGCGTCCATCTCACCCAGACCCTTATACCGCTGGATGGGCTCCTTGTAGCGTTTGCCTTCCTTGGCCAGATTGGACAGCAGCACGTGAAGCTCGGCCTCCGAATAGGTGTAGATCATCTCATTGGCCTTTTGGCCCGGGTTGATAACCTCCACGCGATGCAGGGGCGGCACTGCCGCAAACACGCGGCCAGCCTCCACCATGGGCCGCATGTAACGGAAAAACAGCGTCAGCAGCAGGGTCCGGATGTGGGCGCCGTCAACGTCAGCGTCGGTCATCAGGATGACTTTTCCGTAGCGGGCAACGTCGAGGTCGAAGCTTCGGCCGGAACCGGCGCCAACAACCTGGATCAGCGCTGCGCACTCAGCGTTGGACAACATGTCCCCAACAGATGCCTTCTGGACGTTCAGGATCTTTCCCCGGATAGGCAATAGCGCCTGAAAATCCGAGGACCGCGCAAGCTTGGCCGTACCCAGGGCTGAGTCGCCCTCAACGATGAAGAGTTCGGATCGCGCCACGTCATCAGTACGGCAGTCCGCGAGCTTGGTGGGCATTGATGACGTTTCGAGGGCATTCTTACGGCGCTGGGTTTCCTTGTGGACGCGCGCGGAAATGCGCGACTTCATCTCAGCCACCATCTTCTCCAGAAGGAGGGCAGACTGGGCTTTGTCATTACGGTTGGCCGAATTCAGCCTTGCCGTTATTTCCTTTTCAACCACCTTGGCAACAATGGCCCTGACGGCCGAGGTCCCGAGGATCTCCTTGGTCTGGCCCTCGAATTGGGGCTCCGCGAGACGTACGGTCAGCACCGCTGTCAGCCCGGCGAGGATGTCGTCCTTCTCAATCTTGTCGTTGCCGGCTTTGAGCTTGCGTGCGTTCGTCTCTACGGCCTTACGGAACGTTTTCAGCAGGGCGGTTTCAAAGCCGGACTGGTGTGTGCCGCCCTTGGGTGTGGCGATGATGTTCACGAAGCTGCGCATTGTGGTTTCATAACCAATGCCCCAGCGCAGGGCGATGTCCACTTCGCAGTCACGTTCCACTTCGGCGATCTTGCTGTGCCCGTTCTCGTCCAGGACCGGAACGGTCTCCTTGAACTTTCCGGAACCATGAAGACGCCAAACGTCCGTTACTCCGGAATCAGCCGCAAGGTACTCAACAAACTCGGAGATGCCGCCGTCGTGGTGGAAGACCTCCTCATGGACACCGGACTCCCCCGGCGTACCGGCCAGCTTGCGTTCGTCCCGCACGGTGATCTTCAGTCCGGGCACCAGGAAGGAAGTTTGACGCGCCCTTGAGGCGAGGTCGTCGTAGGAGAACTTGGCATCCGGGGTAAAGATCTGGCGGTCAGCCCAGTAGCGCACGCGGGTTCCGGTGACACCCCGCTTTGCCTTGCCCACAACATCGAGCACCGACTTCTCGACGAACGGCTCAAAGGGAGCATTCGGGCTGGGCTTTGAGCCGGAATCGACGAAGCGACCCGGCTCTCCCCTGCGGAATGACATTTGGTAGGTTTTGCTGCCGCGATCCACCTGGACATCGAGGCGGCTGGACAGGGCGTTCACCACGGAGGCACCCACACCGTGCAAACCACCTGAGGCCGTATAGGAACCGCCGCCGAATTTGCCGCCGGCGTGGAGTTTGGTGAACACTACCTCGACGCCGGAGAGGCCGGTCTTGGGTTCGACGTCCACGGGAATACCGCGTCCATCGTCGTGGATTTCCACCGAGTTGTCCGCGTGCAGAATGACCTTGATGTCATGGCCGAAGCCGGCCAAAGCCTCATCCACGGCGTTGTCGATGATTTCCCAGAGGCAGTGCATGAGGCCTCGGGAGTCCGTGGAGCCGATGTACATGCCCGGGCGCTTCCGAACCGCTTCCAGGCCCTCAAGGACAGACAAATGCCGGGCGTTGTATTCAGAACTCGGTGCCACTCGCGGTGTGCTCCTTCAGGGTATATCTCGGGGTGCTTCCCAGCCGCGTTTGGCTGGTAATTCAAGGCAAACAATGCCCGTACAAGCCTAGCCGGGGAAGAGGGGAAGCGCCGTTTGCCACTCCCTGCACGAGCAGCCTAATGCGGTTACGTTACGTACATGTGATACGCGGACAGCGAAAGTGACCCATCCTTGCCATGGATCTGCATCGAATGCTGGTTATATGGATGTACAGAACTACTAAGGAGGCCGACATGACAACAGCAGTTGCAGACCGCACGCTGAACGCAGCTGATCGCTGTGACCGTTGCGGAGCCCAAGCGTACGTCCGCGTTGTACTCGAGTCCTCCGGGGGTGAGCTGCTCTTCTGTGGCCACCACGCCCGTGCAGTTGAAGCTACGCTCCGGCCCATGACTTCGGACTGGCACGATGAGACCGAGCGCCTCAACGAGAAGGCTGCCGTACCCGTCGACTAGGTAGTCCGCTAACCGGAAACCCTTTTTGATCAGATGACAAGGCTCCTCCCCTCCGGGAGGGGCCTTGTTGCGTTGCGCTGGGTACTGTTGCGTTGCGCTGGGTACTGTCGCGTTGCGCTGGGTGTCGCTGCTTTACAGGATTCGACAGCGGAGTATGTTCCGCCAAAAAAAGAAGTGGCCCGGCCGGATGTCCGGCCAGGCCACTTCAACTAACGGCGCTGCGTGTTGACTGCGTATTGAGTCCAGACTGCGTGTTTAGTCCAGGTAGTCCCGCAGGACCTGGGAGCGCGACGGGTGCCGCAGCTTGGACATGGTCTTGCTTTCGATCTGGCGGATACGTTCACGCGTAACACCGTAGACCTTGCCGATTTCGTCTAAAGTCTTCGGCTGACCATCGGTCAGGCCGAAGCGCATTGCCACAACTCCGGCCTCGCGCTCGGACAGTGTGTCCAGCACGGAGTGCAGCTGCTCCTGCAGGAGCGTGAAGCTGACGGCGTCGGCGGGAACAACAGCCTCGGAGTCCTCAATGAGGTCACCGAATTCCGAGTCACCGTCCTCACCCAGCGGGGTGTGCAGTGAAATTGGCTCTCGCCCGTACTTCTGGACCTCAACAACCTTCTCAGGGGTCATGTCCAGCTCGAGAGCCAGCTCTTCAGGTGTCGGTTCGCGGCCGAGGTCCTGAAGCATTTGCCGCTGTACGCGGGCCAGCTTGTTGATGACTTCAACCATGTGCACCGGGATACGGATGGTGCGCGCCTGGTCCGCCATGGCGCGGGTAATGGCCTGGCGGATCCACCACGTTGCATAGGTGGAGAACTTGAAGCCCTTGGTGTAGTCGAACTTCTCCACTGCACGGATGAGGCCAAGGTTGCCTTCCTGGATCAAGTCCAGGAAGAGCATGCCACGGCCGGTGTAGCGCTTGGCCAGGGAGACCACGAGGCGCAGGTTGGCCTCAAGCAGGTGGTTCTTGGCGCGTTTGCCATCATGGATGACGAATTCAAGCTCACGCTTGAGCTTGGGATCCATGGATCCGTCGTCAGCGTTGATCTTTTCCTCGGCAAAGAGGCCGGCCTCAATGCGAAGTGCAAGGTCAACTTCCTGCTCCGCGTTCAGCAGTGCTACCTTGCCGATCTGCTTGAGGTAGTCCTTGACGGGGTCGGCTGTAGCGCCGGCGGACATGACCTGCTGAACAGGTGCGTCGTCGTCGTCGGCATCCGAGTAAACGAATCCCGAGCCGGAGGGCGCAGCCTTGTCCTTAGTGGCCGCAGCGCCGTCCTCGACGTCGTCGTCTCCGACTTCGACTTCCTCGGCAGCTGCGGGATCAAAGTCTTCATCCTCGCCGCTGGAGTCCTCAGCGTCGGAGCCTGAGGTCTTGTTCGCGGCTTCAGCGGCGGCCTTCGCACCAGGCTTGGGTCCACGCTTCTTGGGTGCCGGCTTGTCAGAGTCGCCCTCTGAGGCCTTGTTGGCAGCACGTGTCGCTGCGCGCTTTGCCGATGTTGCCGCCTTCTTTTCCTCAGCGGACAGTTCGGCCTGGGCGGCGGGTTCCTTCTCGACGGAAGACGGGGTCACAGAAAACCTTTCTAGCGGCGGTCTGTGGAATCACCATACGGGCAACACCACTATGACCCTGTCAAGTCCGCGATCAATTTCAAATGCGATCGCCGTCTGCAGAGTCTCTATAGAGAACTCCCGACGACACTGTATTGTTCCCGGTGAAGGGGCCACTACAGGCATTCGAACGCGGACCCAACCGGGTCTCGGCATCCATTGTCTCACGGTTTTGCTAAACGCACGCCGGTTGAACGTCCAAACCCTCTACGCAACGGTGTCCTTGGGTCCGCGCCAAGCAGTGCTGGAACTTCGCGCCCAGGCGCAGATGGTCCCCTGCCCCAGAAGATCAAGGAGCAGCTCAGCGAGACGGTAGCCAGGCTGGGCTGCTTCTGCCCCGATGAGGCACGCATGGGCAATTGATCCGCGCCCCTTGCACCAGGCAATCCAGCCCTGCAAGGTCAAAGAGGCGGCCGGAACGATGCCGGATTCACCCTCGACGCACAGCCCGGCGAGAACTTTCTGCAGAGAATCAAGCATGCTCCAGCACGGCATATCCGGTTGCATTCCCAGCAGTACGTCGCCGTAGGTAAAGACGTCCCCCTCTGTATGTCCGTCAGGTACTGCCGTGGCAGCGGACAGGACCGGGAGTGGAATCCCAAGTTCTTGAGGGTCAAAGGGTGTGTCGCTGCACTCCTGGTCAACGAACAACCCGAACGCGGAAGCGCCGGTTTTCGCCGATTCCATGCCCGCTGCCGCCATGACAACCACAGCGTCCCGCCACGCAGGGATTTTGAGGGTTGCTCTGAGGAAACCCATGATGTGGACATCGGTCCCCGGCGCCGGGAGCTGGCCTGCTTCTGCCTTGATCAGCACGTGGTGCCACACAGCAAGGACAGCGGCCATGCAATGCGCGCTCCTCCACCTACCCAGGATCTGCTTGCCGTAGCGCGACTCCGCGGCGAGAACCCGTGGGTCCAGGACGCCCGGGGCGGCAGTCGCTGCTTTCCCTTGCGCCCGCTTGGGTGAGGGCCCTATTGAACTCCCCCTGTACACCAGTTCCGCGCTAAGCCTGCTGTTCTTGATACGTTCAACGGGCAATCCCGGCACCGGGCAACATTGAACGTCTGTGCAGTACGCGCTTCGCCAGTACTCAGAGCCAACCAGCCATGCATCCCGGACCGATAAGTCAACCTCATCCAGGCTCAGTTGCAGGGCCTCCAGCAACGGGATTGTCTGGCGGACAACGTTGCCGTCCTCCCATCCGGAGTCGGTGTAGACGGCGAGCACCACCCCGTTGGCGTCCTCATCGGCAATCAGGAAACTTCGGATCTGGTCGGCAAAGAACGCACGGGCCTCAAACGAACCGAGGTGCGGCAGGTCCACCCGCAACGTGGCTCCCAGAGTCTTCCCTTGCATGGTTATTGCCACAAGACTGTCTTCGGGCCAGTAACCCAACATGTGGGGAATATAGCCAAGAATATCTTCGGGCTGGTGAATGCTGAGCGTTCTGTTCGAGGTCATGGTTCCACCCTGCTCAACTCCAGCCTGCGGAGACAGAGGGCATCGTGCCTATGTGGAAAAGCGACAGCGGCAAGCGGCCCTATTCGTCGTCCGAGGACACAGGCCGCCCGGCGCGTCGTCGTTCAATCCGTTCCCGGCGCTGCCTGGCGAGGGCGACCAGCAGCGGCTGCACGTGGATCCCCTGGCTGGCCATCTGACGGCGCACCTTCCGGCGCGTTACAAGGATCAGTACAGTGCCAAGGCCCAGTAGAACGAACTGAACGCTGAGGGCAATACGGAACGGTGCCAGTCCGTAGAGTTCCCCGCCGGAGAAACCACTGGCGTAGAGGACATCGAGCACCAAACCTATGAGGTAGATCGCCACGAGCGCCGCTATGAAGCCGCCCACGTTGACAATGCCGGTGGCTGTGCCGATCCGGTGCGAAGGATTGAAGGTGCGGGCAAAGTCGAAGCCAATCATGGATCCAGGGCCGCCTACCGCCAGCACCACCACCAAAATCGCCAGGAGCCACAAAGGGGCGCGCTCAGGAAGCAGCAGTACAGCAGCCCAAGCCATAGCAGTTGCCAGCGCGATGAGCAGGACCATGGCCGATCTTCGCATGGGATGCTTGGATACAAAGCGGCCGAATCCCGGGCCGGCCACTATTGCGGTGGCCACGAACAGCGCCATGAGGCTGGAGACCGTTGCGGGATCGAGCCCCTGGGCTGATAACAGGAAGGGGTAGCCCCAGGTCATCGCAAACAGGTTCCCGCTGAACTGAACGGTGAAATGGCTCCACAAGCCCAACCGGGTTCCCGGTTGTTGCCATGCGCGGGAGAGCGAGATGCCCGTGGCCCGGAGGCCCTGGCCGGTTTCCCGCGGCGGGTGCCCCGGTGGGGCGTCCCGGAGTACTGCCAGGACCAGGACCACCGCCAGTACGGACATCGCTGCCAGAGTCAGGAAAGCGGGCGTCCACCCGGCCGCATGAAGAAGCAGTGCGAAGGGGACCACGCTGAATAGCTGGCCAAGCTGGCCACACATGCCCGTCAATTGCGTGACCAGCGGCACCTTGGCAGGAGCGAACCACAAGGGGACCAAACGGATCACTGAGATGAAGGTCATCGCATCTCCGGCCCCTACCAGGACCCGGCCCAGCACCCCGCCGGGGACACTGTCCGCAAAGGCCAGCTGCAACTGCCCCAAGCCCATGAGCACGGCACCGCCGGCAATCATGGCCCGCGAGCCGAATCTGTCCACCAGAAGGCCTACCGGGATCTGCAAACCTGCGTAGACCAGCAGTTGAAGGACCGTGAAAAAGGAGATGGCAGAGGCGCTGGCATGGAATCTGTCAGTGGCTTCCAATCCCGCCACACCGAACGATGTCCGCTGTGCCACCGCCACCAGGTAGGCAAATACGCCAATCGTCCAGATAAGCCAGGCGCGGGGAGCATTCACCCCCCAATTATGCCTGCCAACGATACAAAGCTGATTTATTGAGGCGAGTCTTTACGTGCCAGATACGCCTCTACCGCAGCGCCAATGTCTTCGGCGTTGGGCAGTTCATCGTTCTCATCGGCCAGCAGCGAGCGGCGGACGATGCCTTCGGATTTCTCGTCGTAGCGCGTTTCGAGGTTCGTCACCACAGCCTGTACTTCTTCGGAAGCTTCGATCTGCTCGGCAATTTGTCGGCCTACTTCGCGCCCCGCCTCACGCAGCCTGTCCGTTGGCAGCATGAGGGACGTAGCTGCCCCCAGGTATTCCAAACCGGCTACGGCCGCCGGAGGGTACTCCGCTTCAGCAAGGTAATGCGGGACATGAATGACGTATCCGGCCACGTTGCGCTCAGCCTCGGTAAGCCGCAGTTCAAGGATGTGCCCAATGGCGGCGGGGACCTCAACGGTAGGCTTCCAGCTCGAAATCCCCTCAATGAGCTCGGGCATGTTGCCGTGGACAGTTACGCCAACCGGCCTCGTATGCGGGACGGGCATGGGGATGGAGTGGATCCAGGTCACCAGGTTGACGTCCAGCTCTTCAACGATCCCAACCACTGCCCGCGAAAAACGCTCCCACTGGAGATCGGGCTCAAAGCCGGCAAGAAGCAGAAATGGCTGGCCGAGACCGTCGTTGAGCTTGTACAGCCCAAGCTTCGGCGCCTGGTAGTCCTGCACATGGTCTTCCACGAAGCTGATGTGGGGGCGCCGGGAGCGGTAGTCGATGAGCTGGTCGGCGTCGAACATGGCCACCACCTCAGCATCCAGTTCGTCCAGAAGTTCCGCGTTGATCTGCCGGACTACGTGACCGGCATCGGCAAAGCCCGTGAATCCCATGACCATGTTCAGCCCGCGAAGTTCGGGGCTGTGGAAGGTCTCGATGTTTCGCGCATACAGCGATTCGGGGTCCAGGAGAGAGCCGGATATCCGTTCAAACACGGCGTATTCCTTTCGCAATGACAAAGTTCGGGGCCCCTCGCATCAGTAAATGGATGACCGGCGAGGTGACACTGAGGCATCACACCACCGGGCACCACTGGCTGGTTGCGGGGCTCTATTAATCCATACAACGCTGCATAGCCAAGGGGCATTCCTGCCCCCGGTGTGCCGCAGCTCTCATTTAATGCCGTCCGCAGCGTTGGGAGAGACTACGATCGAAACGGGTCCCCATCCTTTGGGACAACGGACCTGAAGACCAAGGCCGCCGTCGCCAGAAGACGTCGGGCGCGTATCGGGGCGGGCCGCCAAACATGCGGCCCCGCCATGCAATGCAGAGAGAAGTGAGGACACATCCTCGTGGTCAAGACTACTGACATCATCCTGGGCATCATCGCCAAGGACCTGAAAAAGTCCCCCAGCGACGCCCTTGTCATTGGCGTTGCCCAAGGAGCGGACGGGCCTGTACTGCTGTCCAACCCGTTGAGTGCCAAGGCCGCCGAATCCCTGGCAGGGTCGCTGAAGATCCTGGGAATCACCGGGGCTACTGACCAGGCGCACCGGCTTCCGGGCTTGCCGGAGACCGGCTCGGGGATTCTTGTCCTTGCAGGAGTGGGAAAGCTCAACGATGACGGAAGCCTGGGCGAAGAAGCCCTGCGCCGCGCCGCAGGGTCCGCCGTTCGCCAGCTGGCCGGTACGGCGTCGGTCACCTTGGCTTTCCCTACAACCACCCCTGCCGATGTCACCGCTGTTGCCGAGGGCGCGGCTTTGGGCGCGTATTCCTACACCGAGCACCGTTCCAGCAAAGATGGGCTAAATGCACCTGTAGCCAAGGTGCTGATTTTCTCGGATGTTGATGCCAAGTCCGCCCAGCCCGGACTGGACCGGGCCATTGTGCTGGCCCGCGCCGTCAATTCAACCCGCACGTTGGTCAACCAACCTCCCAGCCACCTGTACCCCGAGTCCTTCGCCGAGTCCGCCAAGGAACTTGCCAAGGGCCTTCCGGTCAAGATCACCGTCTGGGATGAGAAGCGCCTTGAAAAGGAAGGCTTCGGCGGAATTCTGGGCGTTGGCAAGGGATCCACCCGCCAGCCGCGCCTGGTCAAAGTCGAATACGCCCCGGCAAAGGCCACCAAGAAGATCGCACTGGTCGGTAAGGGCATCACGTTCGACACCGGCGGCATTTCCATCAAGCCGGCCCTGGGCATGGGCGACATGAAAAGCGACATGGCCGGTGCCGCCGTCGTTCTTAACACCGTCCTGGCCATCGCCTCGCTCGGCCTGCCGCTGAAGGCCACTGCATGGCTCTGCATTGCGGAGAACATGCCGTCGGGCGCCGCTGCCCGGCCTGCTGATGTTTTCACCATCTACGGCGGCAAGACCGTTGAGGTCCTGAACACCGACGCCGAGGGGCGCCTGGTCATGGCCGACGGCATTGTCGCGGCGAGCCTGGAGAAGCCGGACGCCATTATTGACGTCGCAACACTGACAGGTGCCCAGCTGATCGCCCTTGGTTTGCGCACAGCCGGCGTCATGGGATCCGATTCGGTCACCCAAGCCCTGAAGTCGGCCGCTGACAGGGCCGGCGAGCTGGTTTGGCCAATGCCTTTGCCCGAAGAACTCCGTCCGAGCCTGGACTCACAGGTAGCGGATTTGGCGAATATTGGTGAACGCAACGGTGGCATGATGACCGCTGCAGTTTTCCTCCGCGAATTTGTGGGGAAGAACGACGACGGGCAACAGATTCCTTGGGCCCACGTGGACATCGCTGGACCGTCGTTTAACAATGGCGCCCCGTATGGTTACACGCCCAAGCAGGGCACCGGATGCACTGTCCGCACCCTGCTTGCCTACGCCGAGGATCTCCTGGACCACTCCGCCTAGCATCAATCTGCCCTTCCGGGTTGCGCGCGCCCCTGCCGGATCTCCGGTGCGGGCCCGCGCAACCCCGGAATTATGCGGGCGGTAGCGCTGTGTCACAAGTGAACGTGAGTCTGGACACAAGCGCTCCCCAAAACGCCCGCAGAGGGTGGAGCATGGGTAAGTGGTTCGCTAAGGTGAACTCGATAGTCACAAATGCAAGAGAACTTAGGTGCTGACATAATCACGGCAGAACAAGTTCCAAAGACCAGATGGCACGCAGTCCCGTGTCATCATTCACGCGAGGGAGCGTTTTAGTGGCCGATCAGGCAACTGCGCAAGAATTCGACATCCTGGTACTCGGTGGCGGCAGCGGCGGCTACGCCACTGCCCTGCGGGCCGTTCAGCTTGGGTTCACCGTTGGCCTTGTGGAAAAGGCAAAGCTCGGCGGAACCTGCCTGCACAACGGTTGCATTCCCACCAAGGCACTCCTGCACTCGGCCGAACTGGCCGACCATGCACGCGATTCAGCCAAGTATGGCGTGAACGTTACGCTCGACAGCATCGACATGTCGGCCGTGAACGCGTACAAGGATGGCATCATTGCCGGTAAGTTCAAGGGCCTCCAAGGGCTTATCAAGTCCAAGGGCATCACCGTCATTGAGGGTGAAGGAAAGCTCCAGGGCAACAACACTGTCGTCGTGAACGGCACCTCCTACACGGGCAAGAACATCGTTCTGGCCACGGGTTCCTACTCCCGGTCGCTGCCCGGCCTGGAAATCGGCGGCAAGGTCATCACCTCCGATCAAGCCCTCACCATGGACTACATCCCCAAGAGCGCCATTGTCCTGGGCGGCGGCGTCATCGGTGTCGAATTTGCTTCCGTATGGAAGTCCTTCGGCGTGGATGTCACCATCATCGAAGGCCTCCCCTCCTTGGTCCCCAACGAGGACGCTGCGATCGTCAAGAACCTTGAGCGTGCCTTCAAGAAGCGCGGCATCAAGTTCACCACCGGCATCTTCTTCCAGGGCGTTGAGCAGAACGATGACGGCGTGAAGGTCACCTTGGTTGACGGCCAGACGTTCGAAGCCGACCTCCTGCTGGTCGCCGTTGGCCGTGGTCCCGTCACCGCAAACCTTGGCTACGAAGAAGCCGGCATCACCATCGACCGCGGCTTCGTCATCACCAACGAGCGCCTCCACACCGGCGTCGGCAACATTTACGCCGTCGGCGACATCGTTCCCGGCGTCCAGCTGGCACACCGTGGCTACCAGCAGGGCATCTTTGTCGCAGAAGAAATCGCCGGTCTTAACCCGGCAATCGTTGAGGACATCAACATCCCCAAGGTCACCTACTGCGAGCCCGAGATCGCCACTGTCGGCTACACCGAAAAGGCTGCCAAGGAGAAGTTCGGCGAGGACCAGGTGCAGACCCAGGAATTCAATCTGGCAGGCAACGGCAAGAGCTCGATCCTGGGCACCGGCGGCATCGTCAAACTTGTCCGCCAGAAGGATGGCCCCGTAGTTGGCATCCACATGATCGGCTCCCGCATGGGCGAGCAGATCGGTGAGGCCCAGCTGATCGTGAACTGGGAAGCCTACCCGGAGGACGTGGCCCAGCTGGTCCACGCCCACCCCACCCAGAACGAAAGCCTGGGCGAAGCCCACCTTGCCCTCGCGGGCAAGGCACTCCACGGCTAAGTCTTACCAAGACCCCCGGGTCAGGTGCATGCGGCGCTCCATGTCCGTATGCACCTGACCCGAACCAGCAGAATTCATCCGCATAAAGATCAATAAGGAGAACGGGGACGACATGTCTGAATCCGTTAACTTGCCCGCCCTCGGTGAGAGTGTCACCGAAGGAACCGTCACCCGCTGGCTCAAGCAGGTTGGTGACCGGGTAGAGATCGACGAGCCGTTGCTCGAGGTTTCAACCGACAAAGTAGACACTGAAATCCCTTCTCCGATCTCTGGCGTCATCGAAGAAATCCTCGTCGCTGAAGACGAGACGGCTGAAGTTGGCGCTCCCCTGGTCCGCATCGGTGACGGTTCCGGCTCCGCCGCTACGGCCGCCGAGGCCGCACCGGCTGAGGAAGCCCCTGCCGAGCAGGCCGCTCCGGCTGCCGAAGAAGCTCCTGCCGCACCTGCTGCTGAAGAAGCACCGGCAGCCGAGGCGCCCGCTGCTTCCGGCGAAGGCCACGAAGTGACCCTCCCCGCACTGGGTGAGAGCGTTACTGAAGGTACGGTTACCCGCTGGCTGAAGGCAGTTGGCGACACCGTTGAGGTAGATGAGCCCCTCCTCGAAGTTTCCACCGACAAGGTAGACACCGAGATCCCCTCCCCCGTTGCCGGCACCCTGCAGGAAATCCGCGTCAGCGAGGACGAGACAGCTGAGGTTGGCTCCGTCCTGGCCGTCATCGGCTCAGGCGCTGCTCCCGCTTCGGCTCCGGCCCCTGCGGCTGCCCCGGCAGCAGAAGCACCCGCTGCTCCTGCTGCCGCACCCGCTGCGCCCGCACCTGCTGCTGCACCGGCCCCGGCTGCGCCCGCTGCCGCACCCGCCCAGGCTGCTCCTGCTACTGCTGCTGCTCCCGCGGCAGAAGGTTCCTCGGAATCCGGCTACGTCACTCCTCTGGTTCGTAAGCTGGCCAACCAGCACGGTGTAGACATCGCATCGGTCTCCGGCACCGGCGTGGGCGGCCGCATCCGCAAGCAGGATGTCCTTGCCGCCGCTGAAGCCAAGCAGGCTGCTGCCGCTCCCGCTGCAGCTGCTCCGGCCGCAGCTCCCGCTGCCAAGACCGCCGCCCCCGTGGTTGCGTCCTCCTTGCGCGGTACCACCGAGAAGGCACCGCGTATCCGCCAGGTCATTGCCCGGCGCATGCGCGAGTCCCTTGAGGTCTCCACCCAGTTGACGCAGGTGCACGAGGTCGACATGACCAAGATCGCCAAGCTCCGCCTGAAGGCCAAGAACTCGTTCCAGGCCCAGAATGGCGTCAAGCTGACGTTCCTGCCGTTTATCGCCAAGGCTGTGGCCGAGGCACTGAAGCAGCACCCCAAGCTCAACGCTGCTTACGATGAATCCAAGCAGGAAATCACTTACCACAACGCCGAGCACCTGGCGATCGCCGTCGACACTGACAAGGGCCTTCTGGTTCCCGTCATTTCCGACGCCGGCAACTTGAACCTTGCTGGCTTGGCCAGCAAGATCGCTGATGTCGCAGGACGCACCCGCGACGGCAAGATCGGTCCGGACGAGCTGTCCGGTGGCACCTTCAGCATCACCAACATCGGTTCCGTTGGTGCACTGTTTGATACCCCGATCATCAACCAGCCTCAGGTGGGTATCCTCGGAACCGGCGCGATCGTCAAGCGCGCCGTGGTTGTGGCGGACGAGAATGGCGACGACTCGATCGCTATCCGTTCCATGATGTACCTGTCGCTGACGTACGATCACCGCCTAGTGGACGGTGCCGATGCGGGCCGCTTCCTGCAGACCCTCAAGGCCCGCCTTGAAGAGGGCGCTTTCGAAGCTGACCTCGGCCTCTAAGGCCCCGCACTACTAAACAGCTCTGCACAAGCAGAAGGGCAGGTTACCGGGATACCGGTAACCTGCCCTTCTGCTGTACCGGACCCGCAGTCACACCACCTGGCTGTCTCAAGGAGTCCGCGTGGCTTTGCTACGGGACGTAGAACCATCTGGATAAGCTGGGGCCATGAGTATTCTCTTCAACATCCTGGTGTTCTTGCACATCGTCGGCGCAGCCATGATTGTGGGCTACTGGATCGCCACCCTCAAGACGCCAACCGTCCATCCGCGCCAGCGCGACGGCGCCTTCCTTCAGCTTCTCACCGGCATCGCCATGATGGGCATCTTCCCGCTGCTGCCGGACGCGGATCCCAACTACTTCAAGCTCGGAGTCAAGTTCGCCATTGGCGTAGCCGTTGGTGTCCTGGCCGTTATCGGCTCCCGCAAGGTGAAGAAGGGCGAGCCGGTCTCCACCGGGCTGGCCCACGGCGTGGGTGGCCTGGCTCTGATCAACATCGCGATTGCCACTCTCTGGAACTAGTTCGCCCGGGGGTCACAATCCACCGTCAGCGGAATGACCGTGCGCTCCGGCAGGCAAATCCCTAGGATTGAACCCGGTGGCACCTGCCGAAGGCTGGTGCCGACTCACAACGATTTTCAAGGAGTGGACATGGCAGCAACACGCACCGCACACACGGTTTGGAACGGCAACCTGATGGAGGGCGCCGGTAACACAACGCTGGACAGCTCAGGTCTGGGCACTTTCGATGTCACGTGGAAGGCCCGCACCGAGCAGGCCGGCGGCAAGACCAGCCCTGAAGAACTGATCGCCGCTGCTCACTCCGCATGCTTCTCCATGGCCTTCAGCCACGCCCTGGCAGGCGAAGGGTTCACCGCAGAAGAAGTAAACACCAAGGCGGACGTTACGTTCGTTCCCGGAACGGGCATCACAGGTAGCCACCTGACCATGACCGCGAAGGTTCCTGGCCTCTCCGAGGAAGACTTCCGCCGCATTTCCGAGGACGCCAAGACCGGCTGCCCGGTATCGGGCGCACTGGCCAGCATTGAGATCACCTTGGATGCCACGCTCGCAGCATAACTGCACAGAGGGCCGGTCATGAGACGGCCCCGTAGGTACAAAAAGAGCCCCGCCACTCCTTCAGGAAGTGGCGGGGCTCTTTCATGCCCGCGTGTTCATGCCCTGGTGGCGCTAACCCACCCGGGGACGTGAGGGCAGGGGCGCCGGCCGCAGTTTACGGTAGCCCTCGCGCAGAGGTGGACGGTCAGTGGGCAGTTCCTGAATCATTTCCTTCAGGGCACCGATTCCGTACTCCAATTGGGGATCTGTCCCGGCAGCATATGCGTGCGGCGGGAACAGCACTTCGATGTCAGGCTCCACGCCACGGTTTTCGACGTCCCAACCGATCCCGCCACTGAACCACGTTGCGTATCGAGGCTGGGTGACTCCCGTGCCATCGGCAAGTGAGAAGCGGTTATCGATCCCCACCACGCCGCCCCAGGTCCGCGTACCAATGACAGGGCCGATGCCCCTCAGTTTGGAAACCTGGGTGATGATGTCGCCATCGGACCCGGCAAATTCATCGGCCAGGAGGATCACCGGTCCGCGCGGCGCGTGGTGCGGGTATGTCCGCGGCTTTTCACCGCGCGGCATGCTCCATCCCGTGACCTTGCGCCCGATCAATTCGGCAACCAACTGGGATGTGTGTCCACCCCGGTTTCGCCGCACATCAACAATCAGGCCATCCAAGGCTGTCTCTGTGTCCAGGTCGCGGTGAAGCTGCGCCCACCCGTTGGCCATCATGTCCGGAATATGCAGGTAGCCGAACTTGCCGTCGGAGGCCTCCCGGACTGTGCGTCGGTTGGCCCGGACCCAATCCTGGTAGCGCAACCGTTCCTCATCCCGGACGGGTACCACCGCAACGCGTCGTTGAACGCCCGCAGCGCCGCCATGGGCATAGCCGTTCAAGAGGGTCAACTCAACCGTCCTGCCCGCCGACCCCACCAGTTGCATCGCCGGGGTCAGTTCCGCAGAAAGCTCGACGCCGTCAATCGCCAAGAGGACGTCGCCCACCTTGGCGTCAGCCCCTGGACGCGTCATGGGCGAAGTAGCCAAGGGGTCAGAGGACTCTCCAGCGAGGATCCGGGTAATTTCCCAGCCCCCGTGGCCTAGCTGGAACTCAGCGCCAAGCCTGCCCTGACCGTTTCGTCCGGGCTCGGTGACGGCAATCGGTTTGACGTAAGCGTGTGAGGTTCCCAGCTCACCGTGGATTTCCCACAGCAGGTCAACCAGGTCATCGTGGGAGCCCAGCCTTTCCACAATGGGACGGTAGCGCTTGTACACCGACTCCCAGTCCTGGCCGGCCATGTCGGCGGTCCAGAAGAAGTCCCTCTGCAGTCTCCACGCCTCGTCAAAGGCCTGTCCCCAGGCAGCCACCGGATCCATGATGAGCCGCACCCTGTTCAGCTCCACCTTCACGAGTTCAGCGGAGTCCTCTTCCACCTTGTTCTCGGCAGGGACGGACGTCACCTGTTTGTCGAGTACGTAAACAATCCGGCTAAGGTCACCGGACAACCTGTAGCTGTCCACGGCTTTGACGAGGGTAACCTGTTTGCGCTTGGCGAGATCGTAGCGAACCAGGGAAGGCGCAGTCTTCTTGTCCTGGAGTGTGCCACGCCCATCACCCATCACACCCGCAAGTTCGGTGTCGAGCCACAACAATGCGCCCTCACCCACGGTCAGCCCGGAGTAGTTCCCCTGGGGCACCGGCACAGCAATAACCCGGTGGGCCAACCCCTCGGGGTCCACGCGCACAACCGGAGCTTCGCCGTCGTCGGACTTAACGTTCCCGGCCTTGTCCGCGGCAGGTGAGGCGTCATCGAGTGTGTCAATGGAAGGGCCAAAGGGCGACGGCGTATCGGCGGCCAAGGCAACCATGTACGGCTTGATGGGACTCGGGAAGGAGAGGTCAAAGGAATGACCGTCATACACGGGGTCAAAGCTTCTGTTGGACAGGAATGCCAGGAACTTTCCGTCCGGTGTGAAGTTCGGAGACTCATCGCAGAAGCGGCCGTCCGTGACATCAATGATGCCGGAGCCGGGCTCTGCCGGGCGGGCAATCCGCAGCTTGCTCCGGGAACCGAAAGACGTCACCGGTTCGGACCAGGCAAGCCACTGGGAGTCGCTGGACCAAGAGAATTGCTCGATGCTGCCTTCACCCACGCTGACAAGCCGGTCCAGTGTCCCTGAAGTGGTGTCGGCAATAAAGACGTCCCCGAAGGACGTACCCACGGCAATCCAGCGGCCGTCCGGGCTGGCTTCCAAAGCACTCGTTCGGGTGGGAGCCGGGAATTCGACACGAAGAATCGCCGAATCTTCCGATGCCACCGGGACTGCGGGGTCAGTACCACCACCCACAGTGTCTGCTGATGGTTCGGCCTTGGCGTCGTCGCCCGAACCGGCCTGGGCCCGGTCATCCGAGGCCGGCGTGGTTTGGCTGAGCACCTGAGCATTTGCCTGGCCGATCACATTGGATGCGGAAACGGGCTTCGGCAGGGGTGTTGATTCTTCTGCAGTAGGCGCGGGTTCAGCACTGACTGCAGGCACTTCCATCACAGGGGCCAGGCGGGCGGCAATGCGCTTGACATACAACGCTTCCACTCCCCCGTGGTCAGCGACGTAAGCTATCCGGCCATCGGTGAGCGGCCGGGGAAGCCGGGCACGGACCCCCGGCGTGGCCTCAACCACACGCGATGGCCCATCTTTATGACGGAGCCAGTGGATAGTACCGTGTGATTCCACCGCGCTGGCCGTTCCGGCCACGTTGGGGAAGACGTCCCCCAAGTGGGCGGACGTCCTAAGCGGCGCGGGGCGCCGGCCCGGTGATGCCGAACCCAGCGTGATGTCCAATTTGACGGGCTCGGACTCGGCATCCAAGGAAGGGATCATCCACAGCTCGCCTGCCGATTCAAAGACAACTCTGCTGCCGTCCGTGCTGGCGTGGCGAACGTAGAAGTCCTCGTGGTCCGTATGCCGGCGCAGATCGGAACCATCCGGAAGCAGCGAGTAAAGGTTTCCGTAGCCCTCGTGATCCGAGAGGAAGGCGATCCGCCCCTTGATCCACAAGGGATCAGTCAGGTTTCCGTCGATCTCCTTGGCCAAGCGCTCAAACTCGCCGTTACCGTCGGAGTCGATCCAGAGCTTCCCGGCAGTACCGCCCCGGTAACGCTTCCACCACGCGGGCTCGCGGGAGAGCACGCTTGCCAGGACTACAGGCTTCTCGTCACCGATTTCGGGACCGTACGCAACGGCTTCCACCGGACCAAAAGGAAGTTCGACGGCGGCACCACCGTCCAGCGGGAGGCTGTAGGCGTACGTGTGGCGGCTTTCGGCCTGCTGGAAAGCACTGGTAACCACCACATTGCCTGCGGGCGTAAAGCCCTTGACCTTGGTAGTGCTGTGCCCGAAGTACGTCAGCTGCCTGTACCCGCCGCCGTCGACGTTTGCTGTGACCACCTCCGGCGATGTGCCCACAACAGTGGTCCAGACCAGCCTCTTGCCGTCCGGAGTGAACCGCGGGTTCCTGGCCGGAAGTTGCTGTGAGGAAACCCGCCAGGCGCGACCACCTGAAAGGGGGGCGATCCAGATGTCGTCTTCGGCCACGAAGGTGACCAGGTCGCCGTGCACATGCGGGAAACGGAGGTAGCTGGAGGAGGTCATTGTTCGATCATAGTCAAGAGGCACGCCTCAGTTGCGGCACCTGCTGCCCGTTTCCACCACAAGCGCTTCCCATGGTGAGATGGGTCATGAGAATCGTAATGTCCGGAGCTTCAGGAATGATCGGGACGGCCCTGTCCGGGCAGTTGACAGCTGACGGCAACGAGGTGGTCCGGCTCGTCCGGCGCCCCGCCAAAACAGCGCTTGAATGGACGTGGGACCCGGCCAAGGGCGAACTTGATGAGGCTGTTCTCGAGGGAGCCGATGCTGTGGTCAACCTTTCCGGCGCAGGGATCGGAGACCGGCCCTGGACCAAGCGCCGCATTCAGGTCCTCACGGAGTCCCGCCTTCGGCCCACGCAGACCCTGACCGCTGCCATGCGGCGCCTCAGCAAACCACCGGCCACTTTCATCAGCCAGTCTGCTTCAGGCTATTACGGAGCCTCACGCGAGGGTGCCCTGCGGGAAGATTCAGCACAAGGCAGCGGCGTGCTGGGACACCTGTCCTTTGAATGGGAGCGAATGGCAAGGACGGCGCCCTCGGGAGTGAGGGTGGTGGCTCCCCGGACAGGGGTGGTGCTTAGCAGCTCCGGCGGAGCGCTCGGGCCGCTGCTGCCCTTGCTGAAACTCGGGCTGGGAGGTCCTTTTGGCAACGGCCGCCAGTATTGGCCATGGATTACCCTCGCCGATGAAGCGCGCGCACTCGCCTACCTCCTCACAGCAGACCTTGAGGGAGCGGTGAATGTTTGCGCCCCGGAGAGCGCTGACGTCAACACCATCGTTGCCCAACTCGCCAAGGCCTTCCACCGGCCGGCGTTCCTCCGTGTGCCCCGACCAGCGCTGAAACTGGTCCTGGGCGGGCTGGCTGACGAACTCGTCATGGCCAACCAACGAATGGAGCCTGCACGGCTGCAGGAGGCCGGCTTCCAGTGGTCCCATCCCACGCTCCGTGACGCCATGGCATGGCTGAGACAGGATACCAATCGCTGACGAGGGCAACGCTCAGGCTGTCACGCTTAAACCCCTTGCCCTGCGCACCCCTTGACCTGCGCACCCTTTACTCTGCGCTTTCCTATGCACGATTGGGGTTATTCTGCGCCGACGCCCATGATTCCTGAGATCTGCCAGCGACCATCTGAACGAACCATGTCCAGCCGAAGCTCCTGCGGAGTTCCTGCGCCCTCGGTCCTGAGAACCTCTCCGGATGCGAGGCGTTCTTCGTAGCCGGACGTTGTGACCGTTGCGGCCACCAGCACACGATCATTCTGCGCAGGTCCCTCCACGGTCACGCCTGTCAGGGTTGTTTGGAGACCTGCAAAAGCCGTCCCGGCACCTCTCAGGTAATCGCCCAACTGTTTATCAGTGGCCTCGGCTTGTGAGCCGGGAGCGTTCACGGTTTCCAAAAGGTCCAGGCGACGGTCGCCCAAAGCAATGTCCCGCACGGCGGATAGGGCGGATACGGCAACCAAAGGGTCCGGAGAGCGGAGGCCGTCGGCGAGTGCTGGCGGGAGATCCCGGGTGGCCGGAAAATCCGCGGCCTGACCGGAAGCCACAACACCGGTCCGCGTCGCCGCCTGGGGGGCAATCGCCGTCGTCGTGCCGTTCTGCTCCCAGAGGATCCACGACGCGGCGCCAACCAGGACCGCGACCGCTGCCGCAAGAAGGAGCCGGCGGCTCCCCCCACGGCCTGGCCGGCGTGGTAAGCCCCCCGAACGCCGCGGCGCTGGCAGAGCTGCCATGCCCCTGGAGGGCTGGAACTTCCGCCATGCCCTCGCTAAACCACCGGCTGGTCGGCGCGTCCGGCGGCCCAGCGTCTCGCGTCTGGTCAGCAATTCAGGGATCACAGAGGGGTGCACTGCGGCGGACAAGTCCACCGCTTCCGGGGCTGCACTCCTGAAAATCGCCGTCCCGAGCTCCCTTGCTGACGGACGGTTCCGCGGGTCCTTGTCCAACGCTGCTTCCAGAACTGCGGCAAGTGCCTTGGGTACCTCAGGAACCAGAAGCGACAATGGAGGGCGATCCTGTTCCAGCTCAGGGGTCGCCCCCGTCAGGCAATACCAGCCCACCGCTCCCAGGGAATAGACATCACGTTGGGGCTGGAGGCTGCCCGCCGGATATCCGGCGTTCGATGGTGGCTCAGCCTGAGGTTCCATAAATCCAAGTGTTCCCACCCCCGGGTCCTGCGGATTGTCCCCTACCCTGGCGGCAAGGCCCAGATCTGCCAGCAGTGGCATCCCCTCAGCCGTAAACAAGATGTTTCCAGGCGACACATCCCCATGCTGCGCGCCGTTTGCATGAAGGTAGTCCAACGCCTGGGCGATCGGAGCCAGGATGGTCACGGCTTCTCCGATCCCGAGCCTCCCCCTCGCCAAGACCAGATTGCCCAGTGAGCCTCCCGATGCGTAATCCATGACGATCCCAACCGTGCCCTCCGGCCCTCCATCCACGGGAAGGACGTCGTGGATCCCGATGAGATGCTTGTGCTGCAGACCGGAGAGGAGCCTCATTTCCCGGGCCACATCCGTCCGGGCCACATCCGTCCGAGCCTGCTCCGCACCGGCCGAACCGCCAACAACGGGTTGGGTCCTGGCGCATTTGATGGCAAACCGCACCCCGTCCCTGTCCCTCGTGGCAAGCCACACCGTGGCACTGCTGCCGTGGCCCAGCGGGCGGGAGATCGAATAGCCCGGAACGCGGGGAGCCACGGCGCCTGCGGTGTCAATGTTTTCCATAAACAAGGTGTACCGGAATGCTGGAATTTCCGCAGAAGTTATCCACAGGCGCTGTCCCGTCATCTGCACGGTCCCCACCGCCCGGGATGCGACTGAGAGCTTCACCACAAAACGATGGTCAGCCTGCTGCTGGGTCTAAGCTTGAACGCATGACTCTTGAGTTTTCACAACTGGGTCTTGCCCCGGACTTCGTTGACTATATGCAGGGCTGGGACCTGCAACGCGAAATCCACAACAAAGTTGTTGCGGGCGAGAAAAACAGCACCGTCTTGATCCTTGAGCACGCCGCCGTCTACACGGCAGGCAAGCTGACGGAGGACCACGAGCGCCCCTTTGACGGCACTCCCGTAGTCCCCGTGGATCGTGGCGGCAAATTGACCTGGCATGGCCCGGGGCAGCTTATTGCTTATCCGATCCTCAAGCTCAAGAACCGTGCCGGCATCCGCGATTACGTTGAACGGCTTGAGGCCATCATGATCGCCGTGATGCAGGACTACGGCATCCAGGCCGTCACCGTGAAGGGCCGGGCCGGAGTCTGGATCCTTGCCGACGAGAACGGACCGGACCGCAAGATCGCAGCAATCGGCATTCGCGTCCTGGACGGCGTCACCATGCACGGCGTGGCCATTAACTGCAGCAATGACCTGGCGCCCTACGCGCAGATCATTGCTTGTGGCATCACTGACGCCAGCGTCACCACCATGTCGCTGGAAGCCGGCCGGACCATCAATCCTGCCGACATCGTTGACCGCTTCGTTGAAGAATTCAACAAGCACGAAGAAGCACTCGTTTCCACACCCGAAGGAGCACTCCAGTGACCTTGGCAACCTGAAGGCCGTAAGTTGCTGCGCGTTGAGCAGCGCAACTCGGCTGTCCCGGTTGAACGTAAGCCTGAGTGGATCAAGGCCAAGGTCCAGATGGGCCCGGAGTTTGTCCAGCTCAAGAATCTGGTGAAGAAGGAAGGCCTGCACACGGTATGTGAGGAGGCCGGCTGCCCGAACATTTTTGAGTGCTGGGAAGACAAGGAAGCGACGTTCCTGATCGGCGGGTCCGAGTGCACCCGGCGTTGTGATTTCTGCCAGATCGATACGGGTAAACCGTCCCCGGTGGACATGTTCGAGCCCACCAAGGTGGCCCGCAGCGTCCAGGCCATGCAGCTGCGGTACGCCACGGTGACCGGGGTGGCCCGTGATGACCTGGCCGATGAAGGGGTGTGGTTGTACGCCGAAACGGTCCGGAAAATCCATGAACTGAACCCGGGCACCGGGGTGGAGCTGCTGATCCCGGACTTCTCCGGCAAACCCGAGCACATCGCGGCGATCTGTGATTCCAAGCCCGAGGTGTTCGCGCACAACGTCGAAACCGTGCCGAGGATTTTCAAGCGGATCCGTCCGGCGTTCCGGTACGAGCGTTCCCTGGACGTCATCACCCAGGGCAGGGATCTGGGCATGGTGACCAAGTCCAACCTGATCCTGGGCATGGGCGAGACCCGCGAGGAAATCTCCGAAGCCCTCCGGGACCTGCACGCCGCCGGCTGTGACCTGATCACCATCACCCAGTACCTGCGCCCGTCCGAGCGGCACCTGCCGGTGGACCGCTGGGTCAAGCCCCAGGAGTTCGTGGACCTCCAGGAAGAAGCCCAGGAGATCGGCTTCCTCGGTGTCATGTCCGGCCCCCTGGTCCGGTCCTCCTACCGTGCCGGACGTTTGTGGGCCACCGCCATGCGGAAGAAAGGCCGGGACATCCCCGCCGAGCTCGCCCACATCGCCGAGGGCATCCAGGACTCCGGCACCACCCGCCAGGAAGCCTCCACCATCCTCGCCGCCCACGCCTAAACACACCCCAGGGCTCAAGCAGCGCGCACAGCACCAGCAATCATCAGCAGTGAAGGACCGGATGCCACGTCATGGCGTCCGGTCCTTCTACGTCCATCACGTAGAATTAAGGCACTATGGCGAACTCCTCTGATTCCAGCAATTCGACCCCCTCGGCCGACGCCCCCAAGCGTGGGCTCTTTAAGCGCAAGCCCAAGGAAGCCAAGGCCAAGAAGCCCAGCCAACTGAAGCAGATCGCTGAAGTCTTCAAGATGACCCGGCGGAATGATCCGCAGGTTGTCTGGGTCATGCTGCTGGCATTCCTTGCAGTGGTTGCCGTGGCCCTCCTCATCGGCTTCCTGCTGGAGAACTGGGTTACCGGCCTCATCATTGGCATCCCGCTGGGTCTGCTCGCGGCCGTTTTCATTCTCTCCCGCCGCGCCGAAAAGGCCGCGTTCGCGCAGATCGAGAACCAGCCGGGCGCTTCCGGCGCCGCCCTGGGTACTCTTCGCCGAGGTTGGGTCACCCAGGATCAGCCGGTTGCCGTCAATCCGCGAACCCAGGACGCCGTGTTCATGGCCATCGGCCGGCCGGGTGTCGTGCTCGTCAGTGAAGGCCCCACCCACCGCGTCAAGCCGCTCGTGGATGCTGAGCGCAAGCGCCTCAACCGCATCCTGCCCAACGTCACCATCCACGTCCTGGAATCAGGTCGCGGTGAAGGACAGGTGCCCCTGAACAAATTGGCCAAGACCATGGGCAAGCTCAAGAAAGAACTCACCAAGGTGGAAGTTAACGCGGTATCAAAGCGCATCAACTCTCTCGGTAATCGTCTGCCGATCCCCAAGGGCATTGACCCTTACAAGGCCCGCCCGGACCGCAAGGCCGCTCGCGGACGCTAAATCCACCAACGGAAACCGCCCCTGTCTCCAGCAGAGAGAAATCTCCTGCAGAGACAGGGGCGGTTTTGTGTGAGCTGCGTTTCGCGGTGCTGTGATCCTGGACTGAGTTACATCCGGATGAGGATGGTGTTCATCGCTTTATCGTGCAATCCGCGCTGGTCGGGGTCGAACACCACCGCAGGAATGACCAAACAGAGCAGGAGTGTCCGCACTACGGCGGCCAGGGGCCCAGCTGGGCCACCGCCGAGGCGAACCACGTGAATTCCGGCGATCCTGTGACCAATGCTGTATCCCAGTGTCCCGATCAGGAGGATCTGCTCGGCGGCGAAGATGGCCAAGGTTGCCCAGGAGTTACCGCCGAAGGCGAAATTGCTGATCACCAAGGCGATCGTCCAGTCCACCACGATGCCCAGGATCCGGCGCCCGGCCCTCGCCATGGAGCCCGGGCCTGACTCAGGCAGGCCGAGCCGTTCGCCTGGATATTTGGAGATTCCGGAAGTGTCCGGCCCGCTCAACCATGAGCCAATGTCTTTTCGATCTACCACCCTCCAAGCCTAACGGCTGGTATGCCCGGTAGCAGACCCACCGAAGCGCCGTTCGGCGCTCAACGTTGTGGAATGTTCGCCCACCGGACCCGGATGGACCGTACACCGGATGGCCGACTACCGTTTACACGACAGATGATTCTGTAACCTGCCGGAAACAATACTGACACCCCCGGGAAATCCCATCTCCCTAAGGTGGTAGGAGTTGCCAGCCACCATGGCACGGGGATCTTTCTGTGTCTCCGGACCCTTGGAATGGGCTGCACCACGCGGCCTTCCGGGCCTGTTACTTGATATGCATAAGGAGCATAGATGTTCAAGACTGCGGACGAAGTCCTCAAGTTCATCAAAGACGAAGACGTCAAATTCGTCGATATCCGCTTCACCGACCTCCCTGGTGTTCAGCAGCACTTCAACGTGCCGGCCAAGAGCGTCGACCTCGATTTCTTCGTCCACGGCCAGCTCTTCGACGGATCTTCGATCCGCGGCTTCCAGGGCATCGCCGAGTCCGACATGCAGCTCATCCCGGATGTGACCTCGGCCTTCATCGACACCTTCCGGATCGAGAAGACGCTCGCACTGAACTTCTCCATCGTGAACCCCCGCACGGGTGACCCGTACCACCGCGATCCCCGCGGCGTGGCTGAGAAGGCCGAAGCCTACCTGGCCTCGACGGGTATCGCGGACACTGCATTCTTCGCCCCCGAAGCAGAATTCTTCGTCTTCGATAACATCCAGTACGAGTCCTCCCCGCAGGGCAGCTTCTACAAGATTGACTCTGAAGAAGCACACTGGAACACCGGCCGTAAGGAAGAGGGCGGTAACCTCGGTTACAAGACCCCCGTCAAGGGCGGTTACTTCCCGGTCTCCCCCACGGACAAGCAGGCTGACCTCCGCGATGCCATGTGCATCGAGCTGGACAAGGCTGGCCTTGAGGTTGAGCGCTCCCACCACGAAGTTGGATCCGCCGGTCAGGCTGAGATCAACTACAAGTTCACCACGCTGACCGCGGCTGCTGATGATCTGCAGAAGTTCAAGTACATCATCAAGAACACCGCCGATGCTTGGGGCAAGTCCGTCACCTTCATGCCGAAGCCTGTCTTCGGTGACAACGGCTCGGGCATGCACTGCCACCAGTCGCTGTGGAGCAACGGCGATCCCCTGTTCTATGACGAGAAGGGCTACGCTGGCCTCTCTGACACGGCTCGCTGGTACATCGGCGGCCTGCTGAAGCACTCTTCGGCAGTCCTCGCTTTCACCAACCCCACCGTGAACTCGTACCGTCGTCTGGTCAAGGGCTTCGAAGCCCCCGTGAACATGGTGTACTCGCAGGGCAACCGCTCCGCCGGTATCCGTATCCCCATCACGGGCACCAACCCGAAGGCCAAGCGCATCGAGTTCCGCGCACCGGACCCCTCGTCCAACCCGTACCTGGCATTCGCTGCCCAGCTGATGGCCGGCATCGACGGCATCCGCAACCGCATTGAACCCCCGGCTCCCATCGACAAGGACCTCTACGAGCTCCCGGCCGAGGAAGCCAAGGACATCCCCAAGGCTCCGGGCTCCCTGGAAGAAGCACTTGAGGCTCTGCGTGAGGACAACGAGTTCCTCCAAGCCGGCGGCGTCTTCACCCAGGACCTGATCGATACTTGGATTGACTACAAGTACGAGAACGAGATCCGCCCGCTGTCCCTGCGCCCGAACCCCTACGAGTTCGAGCTCTACTACGGCGTCTAGTATCACCACGTAACAAAGAGGCCAGCCTCAGTCCGTCACGACTGGGGCTGGCCTCTTTTGTGGATGCTGACTACTCGGACTTGCCGGCGTCGCGGTCTCTGAGGTTTTTGGTGATCTCGTCCAGCTTGTCCTTGACGAAACTGGCGGCCTCCGAAATTCCCTTTTCTGCGCTGCCCAGCGGGTCCAGCTGAAGGTACACGTTCTTGTCGATGGGAAGATCGTATTCATCCTTCAGATGCGTCCCGCCTGAAACCCCGTCGAGCGACAAGTACACAAGGGCTTCAGTCCTTGCGATGCCTGCGATGGTTCCGAAGACGACGGTGAAATCATTGGGCTGAAAGCTCACAGAATGGCCCACGTGACGCCGGTCCAGTTCGCCGGCAGGAATGGCCTTCTCGGACGGATTTCCGTTGTATTCCATGTACTTCCCCTATGCGTTGAGAACAGATACACATGAAGTCTATAAGGTTACTTAGCTTCATGGTTGATCCGCCGTCATTCGGCAGTCACAGGACCCGCTACTGCTTTCCGTACTTCTTGTGAACGGCCTGCTTGCTCACGCCAAGGCAAAGAGCGATCGCTTCCCAGGACAAGCCCGATTGCCGGGCAGCCCGCACCAGCGAAGCCTCCCTGCGACCCACTTCTTTCTGCAACTCGGCAACAGCATAGAGAGCCTCAGCGGGCCCCATGCCATCCATTGATCCAACCAGCGTTTTCATCCGGTCCACCTCCATGCCGTCAACCCTAGTTGACGAGCTGCTTGACGTCAACAATGGTTGACGCCGGGCTGGCGGTCACGCGGCCCATCGCACCGGCCGCAAACATCACCCGAAGGCCTTGTACATAGTCCGCTGCGGTCCGGCACTACCGCCCATATAACGTCCGGAGTCCACAAAACCTGCCTTCGAGTATGCGGACAAAGCTGCAGGATTGCGCTCATTGGCTGAAAGCACGACGCCGGCCTGGCCGCCACCCAGCCGGACGGTCAGCCTGCGGGCTTCCTCCACCGCGGCCCGCGCGGCCAAGGTACCCAGACCGCGCCCCTGGCTCTTTGAGTCGATGAGGAACCCGCGCAGCAACCACACCGAGACGTCATCAGGCCAGCCCGCGAGGGTTGCAGCCCCGGTTTGGAGGGTCAGCACGCCCACTGCTGCTCCCCCGGACTCAATGACGTACGGGAAGCGGGATTCTTCTTCCAGGGAAATCAGCATCATTCGCAGTGGGTCCCCCACAAAGTCCCGTTGCTGTGCTTCCACGGCCAACTCCGCAACCGCGCCGAGCTGGATGGCCCGGGCGTCGTCGTCGAGCATTTTGAGGGGAATCAGCCAAACATCACCTTGGTCCGGAGCATCACCGTGGATGGAAAATTCTTCTTCTGATTCAGCATCACGCATTGGCTGGATGTCTCATCCTTCAGTGGCCGTAAAACTCTTTCTCGAAAACGCCCCGCGCCCGGCGGCTCAGCCGCAAGTAGTCCTCTTCGAAATGACCCGCGTTTCCAGGCTGGTATCCGCACCACCGCGCCACTGCTTCAAGGTCTTTCCGTGACGACGGCAGAAGGTCCGAGGCCCGTCCCGTCACGATGACGTTCGCGGAGCGGATCCGGCTGGCCAGTCGCCATGCTTCACGCAGGAGCGAGGCGTCGTCCGAGGAGATGTATTCGAGCTTTTCCGCAGCGGCCAGTGCATCAAGGGTTGAGGATGTCCGCAATTCCGGGTCTTCTCCGGCGTGCTGGAGTTGAATCAGCTGAACCAGCCATTCAACATCGCTCAGGCCGCCGCGGCCGAGCTTGACGTGCCGGGCAGGATCAGCGCCACGAGGCAGCCGCTCCGACTCCACCCTGGCCTTGACGCGGCGGATCTCCCGGACATCGCTCTCCGCCAGGTGCTCCGGGTACCGGATGGGATCAATGAGAGAGACAAAGTCGGCGGCCAGTTCATCCGAGCCCGCCATCGGACGGGCACGCAGTAGAGCCTGCGCCTCCCAGATGAGGGACCAGCGCCGGTAGTACTCCGCGTAGGACTCCAAGGACCGCACCATAGCGCCGTTCTTCCCTTCCGGACGGAGGTCGGCGTCCACCATGAGCACCCGCTCGGCCATGATGGCAGGCTTGAGCGGCTGGGTGAGGAAACTGGAAATCCTGGCCACTATGGTGCTGGCCTGTTCCTGCGCCTCGGCATCGGTGAAGCCGGGACGGGCGCGGTGTACGTAGATGACATCAGCGTCCGAGCCGTAGCCGATCTCCCGGCCACCTTGACGCCCCATCGCCACCACCAGGACATCGGTTTTCAGCGGACCCGACGCCGCCACCACCGACTCCGCTACGTGCAATGCCCCCAGAACCGCAGCCCGATCCGTTTCAGACAAGGCCAAACCCACGGCATCCTGATCCAGCAGTCCAGCGCTATCGGCGATCGCGGTTCGGAGGATCTCCCTGCGTCGAATCAGCCGGATCAGCCGCATGGCACTCTCCGGATCCGCATGCCGGGAAAGTTTGGACTGGATTTCCTGCCATTGGGCTTCAAAAGGAATGGGTGCGAGTTCCTTGTCGCTGCCCAACCAGGCAACGGACTCAGGAGAGACTTCCAACAAATCCGAAATCAGCCGGGAATTGGCAAGTACTTGGCAGAGCCGCTCAGCTGCAGCCTGGGAATCCCGGAGCAGCCCCAAGTACCAGTGCGTGGTCCCCAGGGCTTCGCTGACCCTGCGGAAGGCGAGCAGCCCGGCGTCGGGGTCAACGCCCTCCGCGAGCCAGCCCAGCAGGATCGGCAGGAGCTGCCTCTGCAATGCAGCGCGCCTGCTGACGCCGGCAGTGAGTGCTTCGATGTGCCGCATGGCACCTTGTGGATCCACATAGCCCAGTGCGGCCAGACGTCCCTGGGCAGCCTCCGGGCTGAGCTTCGCGTCCTCGCTGCTGAGCTTCGCTGCGGTATTGAGCAGCGGACGGTAGAAGATGCGCTCGTGGAGTTCGCGGACGGCCTTCTTGGTTTTTTGCCAGGTTGCCATCAGCTGGTCAGGGTGTGGCCGCTCCAAAGCGAAGGGTCCAAGGACAGCCTTGGCAAGGAAACGCTGTGCGTCCTCAGCAACAGGCATGAGGTGGGTCCGGCGCAGCTGGAACAGCTGGATTCTGTGCTCCAGCAAGCGCAGGTAGCGGTACGCGTTGTCAAAGGCAGCGGCGTCAGTACGGCCGATGTATCCCCCGGCAGAGAGGGCAGCGATGGCCGATGTGGTGTCCTTGCGTCGCAGTGACTCGTCGGATTTTCCGTGCACCAGTTGCAGCAACTGAACCGTGAACTCAACATCGCGGAGGCCGCCACGCCCCAGCTTGATCTGACGCTGTTCTTCAGCGGCCGGAATGTAGTCCGTCACCCTGCGCCGCATGGCCTGGACGGACTCCACAAAGCCCTCACGTCCAGCCGATGCCCAGACAAGTGGCTCCACGGCCTTCTCATAGCGCTGACCCAAGTCCCGGTCCCCGGCAATGGTCCGTGCCTTCAGCAGAGCCTGGAACTCCCAGCTTTCGGCCCACCGGGCGTAGTAGCTCAGGTGCGAGGGTAGCGTGCGAACCAGCGGGCCGGACTTTCCCTCCGGGCGCAGATTGGCGTCCACTTCCCACAGCCCCGGTTCCGGAGCCGAGGAAGAGATGGCCCTGGATATCCCGGAGGCAAGCGCTGTGCCAATGGTTGACGCGCGGGCATCGTCCACTTCCGTGGCTTCGATGACATAGATGACGTCGACGTCGGAGATGTAGTTCAGCTCCCGGGCGCCGCATTTGCCCATCCCGATAACGGCAAGCCCGACGTCGGCGATCTCGGCTTCGTCGAACTGGGCAGCAGCTTCGGCCCGGGACACCGCCAGCGCAGCCTCAATGGCAGCACCGGCGAGATCGGCCAGTTCCGCCCCGACCGCGGGCATGAAATCTGTTGGTGATGCGGCGCAGATATCTTTGATGGCCAGTTCGGTCAGGCCGCGGCGATACGCGCTTCGCAGGGCTGCATAGGCAGGCTGGCCGGTCATTCCGGCCACGGGCCGCTGGGCACCGGGCTCGGCTTTGACGGAGCGCAGCAGCCCTGCCCGCAAGTCCTCGCTGGAGGCCTGCACAGGCTCGGGGCTGACCCGGACATTGAACACATCCAGATGCTCGGGCCGCCGCATGAGGAATTCCCCCAGCGCCTCCGAGGCACCAAGGAGCCGATACATGGGCTCGCTGGTGTCCGGATCAGCGGCGGCCAGCTTTTTCAGGCCGGGGTTCTTTTCAATCAGCCGGACCAGTGACTGGAGCGCAGTATCCGGGCTCGCGGACAGGGAAAGCCCGGCGAAGAGGGCGTCCTCGTCTATCCCCTCAAGTTCCGGAGCGGACAGGAACCGTTCGCCTTTTTCAAGGTCACTGAATCCGGCTGAGATGAGCCGACGCGCAAGGCTCATTGCCCCGGCCTAAAGAATGCCGAGGTTGCGCTGCAACTCGTACGGGGTGACTTGGAGGCGGTAGTCCTGCCATTCTGCACGCTTGTTGCGCAGGAAGTGTTCGAATACCTGTTCCCCCAGGATTTCGGCCACCAGCTCGGATTCCTCCATGGCCCGGATGGCATCGTGGAGGCTGGCCGGCAGCGGGGCATGCCCCATGGCCCTGCGCTCGGCGGTGGTCAACGACCAAACATCGTCTTCGGCTGCGGCGGGAAGTTCATAACCTTCCTCAATGCCCTTCAAACCGGCACCCAGCAGTACGGCGTAAGCCAAGTAGGGGTTGGTGGCGCTGTCGATGCCACGGTACTCAATGCGTGCCGACTGGCCCTTGCCCGGCTTGTATAGCGGTACACGAACCAATGCCGAGCGGTTGTTGTGGCCCCAGCTCAGGTAGCTGGGGGCCTCTCCGCCGCCCCAGAGGCGCTTGTAGGAATTGACGAACTGATTGGTGACGGCCGTGAATTCAGGAGCATGCTTGAGGATTCCGGCAATGAACTGGCGAGCCGTCTTGGACAGCTGGAACTCGGCACCGGCTTCGAAGAACGCATTGGTGTCGCCTTCGAAGAGCGAGAAATGGGTGTGCATGCCTGAACCGGGGTGGTCCGTGAACGGCTTGGGCATGAAGGTGGCGTACGTACCCTGCTGAAGGGCCACTTCCTTGATGACCGTCCGGAACGTCATGATGTTATCCGCGGTCTGAAGCGCATCCGCATAACGGAGGTCGATCTCGTTCTGGCCCGGGCCGGCCTCGTGGTGGCTGAACTCCACCGAGATGCCGACGGATTCGAGCATGGTGACCGCTGTACGGCGGAAGTCCTGCGCTACACCACCTGGTACGTGGTCAAAGTAGCCGCCCTCATCCACGGGCTCAGGAGCGCCGTCAGGACCGAGGTCCTTGGACTTCAACAGATAGAACTCAATCTCAGGGTGGGTGTAGCAGGTAAAGCCCATGTCAGCGGCCTTCGCAAGGGTCCGCTTGAGGACGTTGCGGGGGTCCGCGGCAGATGGCTCACCGTCGGGAGTGAGGACATCGCAGAACATTCGCGACGTCTGCTCTGTCTCGCCACGCCACGGCAGGATCTGGAACGTGGACGGGTCCGGCTGCGCGAGCATGTCCGACTCGAACACGCGGGCCAGGCCTTCAATGGCGGAACCGTCAAAGCCAAGGCCTTCTTCAAAGGCACCCTCAACTTCGGCCGGCGCAAGCGCCACCGATTTAAGGGAACCCACGACGTCGGTGAACCACAAGCGTACGAAGCGCACGTCACGCTCTTCGATTGTCCGCAGAACGAACTCTTGCTGGCGGTCCATAGGGCCTCTTTTCCGATTCAGTGTCCATGCCGCTGGTTTCATTGGAGAGAAGCCACGGCAGCTCAGCCTTCACTCTACTAAGAGTTCCGTGCTAATGCCGCAGCAGTAGCTGCGCGTAACACAGCGTTTACATAAGGTGACGCCGGGCACACTGGTGGCAGCCGTCGTCGGCACCGCTTAGGCTCTATCCATGGCCCCAAGCAACCTTCCTGAGTCCACCACGCCCGCCGAAGTTCCCGCACCCTACGGCACGGGCCCGGCCGGCGCCGCCGCCGTTCCCCCCGCGGCCGGCAGGAAGCCTATCAGCCGGGTCCGTATCCACCACCTGCAGCAGGCCAAGGACAATGGCGAGCACTTCGCCATGTTGACGGCGTATGAGCAGTACACGGCCGAGATCTTTGACCAGGCCGGAATCGAAGTCCTCCTGGTGGGCGATTCGGCTTCGAACAACGTCTTCGGCAACGAAACGAGCCTTCCGGTCACCGTGGAGGAGCTTCTGCCCCTGACGCGGGCAGTGAGCCGTGCGGCCAAGAGGGCTTTGGTAGTGGCTGACCTGCCTTTCGGCAGTTACGAAGTGTCCCCCGGACAGGCAGTGGCCACAGGTGTCCGCTTCCTGAAGGAAGGCCTGGCACACGCGGTCAAAATCGAGGGAACCGCCTACTACGCCGACACCGTCAAAGCCATGGTCCAGGCAGGCATACCCGTCATGGCCCACATCGGATTCACCCCGCAAAGCGAACACTCCCTTGGCGGTTACCGTGTTCAAGGCCGTGGCGATGACGCCCAGCGGCTCATCGAGGACGCCCTCGCGCTACAGGACGCCGGCGCCTTCAGTGTCCTCATGGAAATGGTTCCTGCTGAGACCGCCGCCGCTGTGGATGCGGCCCTGCGGGTACCAACTGTGGGTATCGGCGCCGGCAAGAGCACCACCGGGCAGGTACTTGTGTGGCAGGACATGGCAGGTTTGCGGGGCGGCAAAATGGCCAAATTCGTCAAGCAATACGCCGATCTTCGCACCACCTTGAGCGATGCCGCCGCCGCCTACGGGGAGGATGTCCGCTCCGGGCAGTTCCCCGGACCGGAGCACTCCTTCTAGTCCTCGTCCTGGGCGTCCCAGGCGTCATTGCGCGCCTTGACCTTTTCCAAGGCGTGCTCTGCTTCTTCCCTGGTTTTGTAGGGACCAATCAGCTGGGACCAATCGGACATGGCGTCCTCTTCGATCTCGTGCGTTTTGACGTTGTACCAGTACTCCGTCACATCTCCTCCTCTATCGCGTGGCCTCTGGACGCGTAACGTTGGCGGGGTCACAGGAACCCGGCCACACTTTGTTACTTACGTCTCTTGTGTGCCTTATATGATCAATCTATGCCTTCTCTTGCTTCGACTGCACCCATCGGCGCCCTCACCCCGGGAACCATCAGCCCTGAACGTCCCGTACCGGCGTCGATTCCCAGGCCGGAGTACGTCGGCAAGAAGGCACCCGCCAAGTTCACCGGCTCCGAAGTAAAGTCTCCGGAGACCATCGAAAAGATCCGGGTTGCCGGGAAAATCGCTGCACAAGCGATTGTCGAGGTAGGCAAGCACATCCAGCCCGGCGTCACCACGGACCACCTGGACAAAGTGGGGCACGAGTTCCTTTTGGACCACCACGCCTACCCCTCCACCCTCGGTTACCGCGGGTTCCCCAAGTCACTGTGTTCTTCCCTCAACGAGGTGATATGCCACGGAATCCCGGACTCCACCGTGGTTCAGGACGGGGACATCCTGAACATTGACATCACAGCTTTCATCAATGGGGTACACGGGGATACCAATTACACTTTCCTGGTTGGCGACGTGGATGAAGAATCCCGTCTGCTGGTTGAGCGTACGCAGGAGTCGCTCAACCGGGCCATCAAGGCCGTGGCTCCTGGCCGCGAAATCAACGTAATCGGCCGGGCAATCCAGTCCTACGCCAAACGCTTCGGCTATGGCGTAGTCAGGGATTTCACCGGCCACGGCGTAGGTGAGGCCTTCCACACGGGCCTCATCATTCCGCATTACGACGCAGCCCCGGCGTACAACACAGTGATCGAGGCAGGCATGGTGTTCACCATCGAACCCATGCTGACCCTTGGCACCATCGAATGGGAAATGTGGGGCGACGACTGGACTGTTGTCACCAAAGACCACAAGCGCACGGCCCAATTCGAACACACCCTGCTGGTCACCGAGACCGGCGCGGAAATCCTTACCCTTCCCTGAGCTCCCGGAAGGTTCACGCAGCCCGGGCGGCTGCGCCATGCCCATCCCCTCCTGCCATGATCGGAAATGCATTGTCCAAGAAGGATGAGAAGACACACAAGAACGCCCCGTTGATCGGCATCGACATCGGCGGCACCGGCATCAAGGGCGGCATTGTCGACCTGAAGAAGGGCAAGCTGATAGGCGACCGCTTCCGCGTTCCCACTCCCCAGCCGGCAACCCCGGAGGCTGTGGCGGAGGTAGTGGCCCAAATCGTTGAAGAACTCTCCAGCCGCCCCGACGCTCCAGCAGCGGACACCCCGGTGGGCGTAACCTTTCCCGGCATCATCCAGCACGGCGTAGTCAACTCCGCAGCAAACGTGGACAAGACCTGGCTTGGCACCGACATCGACGCCGCTTTCACCAAGCGTCTTGGTCGCCCTGTTGAGGTCATTAACGACGCCGATGCCGCCGGCCTTGCCGAGGCCCGCTATGGCGCCGGCGAAGGTGTGGACGGCACCGTTCTGGTCATTACCCTGGGCACCGGAATCGGTTCAGCCTTCATTTTCAACGGACAGCTGGTCCCCAACGCCGAGCTTGGCCACCTGGAAGTGGACGGACACGACGCCGAAACCAAGGCCTCCGCTGTTGCCCGCGAACGCGACGGCTTGAGCTGGGACGAGTACGGAGTCCTGCTCAACCGCTACCTCCAGCACGTGGAGTTCCTGTTCTCCCCGGAACTGTTCATTGTGGGGGGCGGCATCTCGAAGCGCTCCGACGAATACTTCCCGCACCTCCAGCTGCGGACCAAAATTGTCACCGCAAAGCTGAAGAACGACGCCGGAATCGTGGGCGCCGCCCTGGAGGTCGCGTTGCACCACAAGCTCGCAAAGTAGCGATTGGATGGAAGAGAAGCTGACTCCCGTCCGGCCTGCCGGGCGCGGAGTTGCAATCGTCACCGGTGCCAGCCGGGGCATCGGCGCTGCAACAGCCTACGCTGCAGCGCGCGCCGGACATTCAGTGGTGGTCAACTACTCCGAGGACAGCGTCGGCGCCAAAAACGTTGTTGAGGACATCCTCAGCCTGGGCGGCAGGGCACTTGCCGTTCAGGCGGACGTCAGCCGCCCTGCCGACGTCGTGCATCTGTTCGATCAGGCCGGCAGCTTGGGAGAGTTGACTGCGGTCATCAACAATGCCGCCATCACCGGGAACATGATCGGCACCTTGGTTGACGTACCGGCCGAAACGGTGCAAAGAGTTGTTGACGTCAACGTATCCGGGATGATCTTCATGTGCCAGGAAGCCGTTCGGAGGCTCTCCACGCACAACGGCGGTGGCGGCGGATCCATTATCAATATCTCCTCCACAGCCACCAAAGCCGGCTCTCCCGGCACGTGGGTGCACTATGCGGCCACCAAAGGCGCAGTTGACGTCCTGACGGTAGGTCTTGCAGCGGAAGTGGCCAAGCAGGGTATCCGGGTCAACGCCGTAGCTCCAGGCAGCACCAATACCGGCCTCCATGCAGCGGCCGGAATGCCGGACCGGGTGGAGCGGTTGAACCACACCATCCCCATGGGACGCGGCGCTGAACCCGAAGAGGTAGCTGCGGCAGTGATGTGGCTGATGTCCGAAGACGCCGGGTACATTACGGGGGCTGTACTCCCTGTGTCCGGCGGACGCTAACGCCGGACCGTTATTGGTGCCGGTGGCGGCTGCGGCTTCCCCTCCGCTACCGCCACCGGAGCTAGAGTTGGCTCTTTTCCGAGCCCGTGGCCTTGGCGCCTGCCTTGGCCTCTTCTGCTTCATGGCGCAGCAACGAGATGGCCGACTCGAAGTCTTCCAAAGACTCAAATGCCTGATAAACGCTGGCGAAACGCAGGTACGCCACTTCATCAAGCTTCCGCAGTGGGCCCAGAATGGCCAGACCCACCTCATGGGCATCAATCTCCGCCGCACCTGAGGAACGGATATTCTCCTCGACTTCCTGGGCCAGCATGGCTAGGTCGTCCTCGGTGACAGGCCGCCCCTGGCAGGCCTTGCGCACTCCACTGATGACCTTGATCCGGCTGAACGGCTCGCCGACGCCCGATCTCTTGATGACGGACAGACTGGTGGTCTCCACAGTGGTGAAACGGCGCCCGCACTCCGGGCACTGGCGCCGGCGGCGGATGGAGGAGCCGTCGTCCGCCATGCGGCTGTCAACGACGCGGGAGTCGGGATTCCGGCAGAACGGACAATACACGCTGGGCCTCCCCTGACGGTTCCGGCACAGGATCGACCCCGGCAGGATGCCGGATACGCAAAAGGTGCCGGAAGTTTCACTTCCGGCACCAGTTTACGGTCCGCCACACTGTAATGACAAGCGTGTAACTACTACATGTAGTAGTGCGCACCCTTATATGTAGTGGTCAGGGGGCCTCTGCGAAACGAATCCGAACAGCATCACCGTGGCCGGGAAGGTCCTCAGCCCCGGCCAGGCTCACAATGTGTCCACTGACTTCCTCCAACGCGGCACGGTCATAATTGATGACCTGCACTGCGCGGAGGAAGGTTGTGACGTTGAGCCCCGAGGAGAAAGCAGCCGTCCCGCTCGTGGGCAACACGTGGTTGGAACCGGCGCAGTAATCTCCCAGGCTCACCGGGCTGAAATCGCCCACGAAAACCGCTCCCGCGTTATGGATCCGCGCTGCAACGGCTGCCGCGTCCGCCGTCATGATTTCCAGGTGTTCTGCGGCATAGGCATTGCACACCGCGATGCCCTGCTCGAGGTCATCCACCAGGACAACACCGGACTGCGGACCTGACAACGCTTCGATAACGCGTGAGCTGTGCTTTGTTGTGGCGGCTTGGCGCGCCAATTCAAGCACGACGGCGTCGGCCAGCTCCTGCGAGTCAGTCACCAGGACTGAAGCTGCTTTGGGATCGTGCTCAGCCTGGCTGATGAGATCAGCAGCCACCAGAGGGGCCTGTGCCGTGGAGTCGGCCAGAATAGCGATCTCCGTGGTTCCGGCCTCGGAGTCGATGCCCACCACGCCCTTAACCAGCCGCTTGGCTGTAGCCACAAAAATGTTGCCCGGACCCGTGACCACGTCAACAGGCTCTATGGGCAATTCATCTCCGGTCCCAGGGATGCCGTAAGCGAACGAAACGATGGCCTGTGCACCGCCGATGGCGTACACCTCATCGATGCCCAGCAGTTTTGCGGCGGCGAGGATGGTGGGGTGCGGAAGGCCATCGAAGTCTTTCTGCGGCGGGGAGGCCAGCGCAATGGACTTGACCCCGGCAGCGACGGCGGGCACAACGTTCATAATGACCGAGGACGCCAAGGGAGCCAGCCCGCCGGGAACGTAGAGCCCAACACGTCCCACCGGAATCCAGTTCTGGCTGACAACGGCGCCATCGCCCAGGCGGACATCAACATTGGCAGGGCGCTGCGCCTCCGCAAACTGCCTGGCCCTGTTGATGGACTCCTCCAAAGCGGCACGGACCTTGGGATCGAGTTCGCTCAGGGCACGGGCGAGCTCCTCTGCCGGAACCCGGGGGTGGGACTGCTCCACGCCGTCGAATCTGCTGGCCAGCTCTCCCAAAGCGGCAAAGCCCCGGCTCCGGACATCGGAAATGATGTCCAGGACCTTCTGCTCCGCGTCTGCCATGGTCTGATGCTGTGCCCTGGGCACCGCCGCACGCAGCTCCGCCAAAGTCAGGTGGCGGCCCCGGAAGTCGATGCTCCGGAAGTAAAGGGTGTCAGTGGAGGGCGCAGAGGTTTCCGAGGAAGTGGTCACCCGGCTATTTTACGGGCTTCTTTGACAGAACCCCGAACAGGGCCAGGACGAACGTGATGAAGGCGACCGCGGCTGGCCACAGCACCAGCACGGCGGAGGAGCGAAGCGTGAAGCCAAAGCCCGGACCAAGCGCCGGATCCGGCGCCGGACCGAACAACTGGGCCGTCAGCAGCCCCACCAGCCAAGCGATGAAAGCGCCCAGGGCGCCACCGGCAAGAGCAAATCCCAAGCGCCGGCCGGAACCCTCGCCCTGCAGCTTTCCATCAAGCATGACGCCGGTAGCGCATCCTGCCAGCAACATCAAGGCGCCGAGCACAAGGTCGCGCGGAAGCCAGGAATCGGGATTCGCAGCATTGGCCAGGTCCGGATTTCCCGAGACCAGGTTCAAACCGCCAGGTGCGAGTAACCACCACAACACCCCGGCCACCACGCCCGCAGCAGCCGGAAGGACCAGCCAAAGAAGGTCCCTGGCCCGCCGGGGCTTCACGGTGGGCATCGGTTCTGCAACGGCTGGGACGTGCACGGTGGGCTCGGTCATGGAACTCACATTAACAAAGGTTCACGCCTACTCAACAAAATGTGGGGCTTGCAGCACCGGAGGAATACGCTGAAGGAGAGATGTACCACAGCCACAGTTCAGGAGAATGCCCACGTGTCCAGCGAACCATCCGGCTTCGATCAGACTTTCAGGGAGATGTTCCGCCGGCACGCCGCCGGGGTGGCAATCATCACGGCGAACCTTAACGGAAGCCCCTTCGGATTCACCGCCACGTCCGTGGCCTCCCTGTCCGCCGAGCCGCCCCGCTTCACCTTCAACATGGCCAGGAGCTCCAGTTCCTGGCCGGCTGTGGCCAACGCTGAATACATCGGAGTCCACATGCTGGGGCTCGAAAACCAGGCCCTCGCCAATCGGTTTGCCCGGACACGCGACCGGTTCGACGGCGATCACTGGGAGCCCGGGCCCCACGATGTTCCCATCCTCAAGGACGTCAGCGGATGGCTTGTGGGCCGGATCCAAATGCGCTTGTCTTTTGAGAACAACGCAGTAGTGGTGGTGGAGGTTGTAGACGGGCAAGTCGGCGAAGACGGCACTCCCCTGCTCTACCACAGCGGCGCCTACAGCAAACCTGCACCGCTCGACTACGAAATATAGTGCCCCGGATATAGTGCCCTGGGGAAATTTGCGATCCCGGCAAATTTCAGTGATCCAGGCAGGCGGGCCCCAGCAGGACTTTCAGGTCGCCAAAAAGTGACGGACTGGGATTGACCCGCATATGGACCGGCAAACCCATAACCTCCACCTTTGTATCGCCCATCAGCTTGAGGCGGACTTCGGAGTTGCCCCGGTGAGTGCGCAGCACATCACGCAAGTCCGTAACCACCGCTTCTGTTGCTTTGAACGTAGGGATGGTGATGACCACCGGTCCGTTGACGCTTTCGCTGAGGTCCGGCACGGAAAGCTCCATACAGTTCAGGGTCACCGCACCATCATCCCGGCGCTGCAACCGGCCCTTGACCACAACAATGAGGTCCTCGGCCAGGACTGAGGCAATGGGACCGTAGACCTGACCGAAGAACATGACCTCCATGGAAGCGCCGAGGTCCTCGATCTCCGCCCTGGCATACGCGTTGCCACTGGCCTTGGCGATCCTGCGGCTCAGCGAGGTGATCATGCCGGCAATGGTGACAATGGCGCCGTCGTGCGGTCCGTCCTCGGCGATGATCGAAGTGATGGATTGTTCCGCGTGCTGGCTGAGGACCCCTTCCAAACCCTGCAGGGGATGGTCAGAAACGTAGAGGCCCAGCATGTCCCGTTCAAAGGAGAGCTTGTCCTTCTTCTCCCACTCGGGCAGGTCCGGGATCTCGGTGGTCAGCGACGCTTCGGGCTCCTGATCCTCAAAGCCGGCGAAAAGATCGAACTGGCCAATCGCTTCGTTGCGCTTGAGGGTGATCACAGAATCGATGGCTTCTTCATGGATCATCGCCAGAGCACGCCGATGATGGCCCAGCGAATCAAACGCTCCGGCTTTGATCAGCGATTCGATGGTGCGTTTGTTGCACACCACGGCGGGCACCTTCAGGAGGAAGTCCTTGAAGGAGGTGTACTTGCCCTCGGACGTGCGGGCAGCAACCATGGCATCCACCACGTTGACGCCCACATTGCGGATGGCACCCATGCCGAAGCGGATGTCCGTTCCCACCGGGGTGAAGTTGAGCGAGGACTCGTTGACATCCGGCGGGAGGACAGTGATGCCCATCCTGCGGCACTCATTGAGGTAGATGGCGGACTTATCCTTGTCATCACCCACGGAGGTCAGCAAGGCCGCCATGTACTCCGGTGCATAGTGGGCCTTCAGGTATGCCGTCCAGTAGGAGATCACACCGTACGCTGCCGAGTGTGCCTTGTTGAAGGCGTAATCGGAGAACGGAAGCAGGATGTCCCAGAGCGTCTTGACGGCGGCCATGGAGTAACCGTTGTCCTGCATGCCTTGGGAGAAGCCGGCGAACTGCTTGTCCAGCTCGGATTTCTTCTTCTTACCCATGGCACGGCGAAGGATGTCTGCCTGGCCCAGTGAGTAGCCCGCCAACTTCTGGGCTACGGCCATCACCTGCTCCTGATACACAATCAGGCCGAAGGTACCGCCAAGGATCTCCTTGAGAGGCTCTTCCAATTCCGGATGGATGGGAATGACTTCCTGGATCCCGTTTTTACGCAGGGCGTAGTCGGTGTGGGCGTTGGCGCCCATGGGACCAGGACGGTACAGCGCAAGAACTGCGGAAATGTCTTCAAAGTTGTCAGGCTTCATGAGCTTGAGCAGCGACCGCATGGGCCCGCCGTCGAGCTGGAAGACGCCCAGGGTGTCGCCACGGGCCAGGAGCTCGTAGGAAGCAGCGTCGTCGAGTTCCAGGTTTTCAAGATCCAGGTCAACGCCGCGGTTCATCTTGATGTTTTCCAGGGCATCAGAAATGATCGTCAGGTTTCTCAGACCCAGGAAGTCCATCTTGATCAGGCCGAGGCCTTCGGACGTCGGGTAATCGAACTGGGTGATGACCTGGCCGTCCTGGAAACGGCGCATGATGGGAATGACGTCAATGATGGGATCCGAGGACATGATGACGCCGGCTGCGTGAACGCCCCACTGGCGCTTCAGGCCCTCAATGCCCAACGCGGTCTCAAAGACCTTGGCGGCCTCAGGATCGGTGGC
Organism: Paenarthrobacter aurescens; assembly: GCF_041549525.1. Classification (NCBI taxonomy): domain Bacteria; kingdom Bacillati; phylum Actinomycetota; class Actinomycetes; order Micrococcales; family Micrococcaceae; genus Paenarthrobacter; species Paenarthrobacter aurescens. The sequence goes on along the minus strand of NZ_CP157456.1, from coordinate 1,759,633 downwards.
GATCAGTTGGCGGAAGTCCCCTGCTTCGCTGTACCGCTTGGACTCCGGGTTCTGGATGTCCGCCAACGGAATGTCCTTGGCCATGACCGCAGGCGGAAGGGCCTTGGTGAGGGTCTCACCCATGCTGAACGGGTAGCCCAGCACTCGGGAAGAGTCCTTCAGCGCCTGTTTGGTCTTGATGGTGCCATACGTGACGATCATGGCCACGCGCTCGTCGCCGTACTTTTTGGTGACGTAGTCAATGACTTCCGAGCGGCGCCTATCATCGAAATCGACGTCGAAGTCAGGCATGGAGACGCGGTCAGGGTTGAGGAAGCGCTCAAAGATCAGGCCGTGCTGCAAAGGATCAAGATCCGTGATGCGCATGGCGTAGGCCACCATGGAACCTGCACCGGAACCACGGCCCGGACCTACACGGATGCCGTTGTTCTTGGCCCAGTTGATGAAGTCGGCAACCACCAGGAAGTACCCGGGGAATCCCATGGACGTAATGACGCCCAGTTCATAGTCCGCCTGCTTGCGGACTTTGTCCGGGATGCCCTGGGGGTAGCGGTACTTCAGGCCGGCATCTACTTCCTTGACCAACCAGGAGGTTTCGTCTTCCCCGGGAGGGCAGGGGAAGCGCGGCATGTAGTTGGCGCCGGTGTTGAAGGAAACCTCGCAGCGCTCGGCGATCAGCAGCGTGTTGTCGCAGGCTTCAGGGTGATCCCGGAACAGCTCCCGCATTTCCTGCGGTGACTTGAGGTAGTAGCCGCTGCCGGAGAACGCAAAGCGGGATCCGCCGTTGTCGTACGTCGGTTCCAGGAGCGTGGAACCGGACTGGATGGCCAACAACGCTTCGTGGGCCTTGGCATCGTGCTCATGGGTGTAGTGGAGGTCGTTGGTGGCCACCAGCGGAAGGTTCAGTTCCTTCGCCAAGCGCAGAAGGTCACCTGTAACACGGCGTTCGATGTCCAGGCCGTGGTCCATGAGCTCGCAGAAGTAGTTCTCCGCTCCAAAAATGTCGCGGAACTCCGCTGCTGCCTCCACGGCCTCACGGTAGAGGCCCAGCCGCAGTTTGGTCTGAACCTCTCCGGACGGGCATCCTGTGGTGGCGATCAGGCCTTCGGAGTAGGTGTTGAGCAGTTCCCGGTCCAGCCGCGGCCATTTGCCGAACACTGAGTCCAGGGAGGCAATGGAGGAAGCCCTGAAGAGGTTCCGCATCCCCACGTTGTTATAGCTCAGGAGCGTCATGTGCGTGTAGGAGCCACCACCGGAGACGTCGTCCTTACGCTGGCTTTCATCTCCCCAGCGCACGCGCTCTTTGTCCCCGCGGGCGGTACCGGGCGTCACATAGGCTTCGACGCCGATGATCGGCTTAATGCCCTTGTCCGTGGCTTTGCGCCAGAAGTCGAACGCTCCGAACAGATATCCGTGGTCTGTCGTAGCCAGGGCGGGCATCCCCAACCGCTCGGTTTCATCGAAAAGCTCTCCGAGCCGGGCAGCTCCATCCAGCATGGAGTATTCGGTATGGGTGTGCAGATGGACGAACGAATCATTGCTGGAAGTCACCACGACAGTCTACCGTCCCGGACTATACGTAAAACGGACCCGGGCAGTGAATTCCGTCTACGCGGATCCGGTGGCCAGCAGGTCCAAAGCGTACTGCAGGTCCGCAGGGTATTCGCTGCTCACTTCCACCCAGTCGCCCGTGCGGGGGTGCGTGAATCCAAGTTGACGTGCGTGCAGCCATTGCCGGGTGAGCCCCAGCGTGGCAGCAAGGCGCGGATCCGCTCCATAGGTGAGATCTCCGGCACAGGGGTGCCGCAAGGCTGAGAAGTGCACACGGATCTGGTGGGTACGCCCAGTTTCCAGGTGCACTTCCACCAGGGTTGCCTTGCCGAAAGCTTCCAGGACCTCGTAGTGGGTCACCGAGGGCCGGCCGTCCTCTATGACGGCGAAACGCCAGTCATGGCCGGGATGGCGCCCGATCGGGGCATCAATGGTGCCCTGGAGGGGATCGGGCAGCCCCTGGACCACTGCGTGGTAAACCTTGTCCACGGTACGTTCCTTGAACGCCTTTTTCAGCACCGTGTAGGCGTTCTCGGTCTTGGCCACCACCATGACACCGGACGTTCCCACATCGAGCCGGTGGACAATCCCCGCGCGCTCGGGGGCTCCGGATGTTGAAATCCTGTATCCCGCGCCGGCCAAGCCTCCCACCACCGTGGGTCCAACCCAGCCTGGTGAAGGATGGGCAGCTACCCCCACGGGTTTGTCGATGACAACAAATTCGTCGTCGTCCAGCAGGATCTTCAGGCCTTCCACAACTTCCTCCACGACTTCCAAGGGATCCGGCCGCTCGGGAACCGTGACATCAAGAGCTGCGCCGGCAACGAGCTTCGCCGACTTGCCCAGCGCAACTCCGCCGCTGGTGACGTTTCCTTCTGATATCAGCAATGCCGCTGCTGACCTGGAAATGTCCAGAAGCTGAGCCAAGCCGGCGTCAACACGTACTCCGGCCAGCTCTTCGGGTACCACCACGGACTTACTCACCAGCAGGCTCCCCGGTTGTACCGCCGGCAGCTTTGGCATTCTTGGCCGGCTTTGGCGGGGCAACATGACGCGTACCGTCCATTCCGATCCCCCGCAGCGTCAGGAGACAGATAATGACGACGCCGGAAACCACCGCCGAGTCTGCAATGTTGAAGATGGCGAAGTTCGGCAGCTGAATGAAGTCCACCACATGGCCCATGGCGAAGGACGGCTCCCGGAACAGGCGGTCAGTCAGGTTGCCAAGCGCACCTCCCAAGAGCAGGCCGAGGGAAAGCGCCCACCAGGCCGAGCCCAGCTTCCGCAGCTGAAAGAGAATCGCCACGGAGACCACAGCCATGACGATCGTGAAAATCCACGTAACGTTCTCACCTATGGAGAACGCCGCCCCGGAATTACGGATGAAGTACCAGTGCAGCAGCGGCGGCAACACCGGAATGCGCTCACCCTCAGTCATGTTGCTGGTTACCCAGAGTTTGGTGAGCTGGTCAAAAACGTAGGCAAACACGGCAAAGCCAGTGAAGAGCCAGAGCATGGCAGGACGCCACTTACGGCGCCCTGTGGACGTCGGCTGTGTGGCATCAGCGGTGGAGTCGTCGGTCATAATGCTTTCATTCGGGAAGCGTGTGGGGTGCTGTCTGTGCTTTTAACAGCGAAAGCCGGCGGCCGAGGAAACCTCAGCCACCGGCTTTCAGAATACTTGCTAAACGTCAGCGGTTGCTTCGCCAACCTCAGGGGCAGCGACGGAACCACGGGCGTCGAGGTCGCGGAGCTGGCCTTCGATGTAAGCCTTCAGGCGTGAACGGTAGTCGCGCTCGAAGCCACGGAGCTGCTCAACCTTGCGCTCAAGGACGGAGCGCTGCTGCTCGAGGGCACCAAGGATCTTGCGGGACTTCTCCTGGGCGTCGTTGACGAGGCTGGAAGCCTCGATCTGAGCCTCGGCAATGATCTTTTCCTTCTGCTGCGCGCCGTCGGCAACGTGTTTGTCGTGCATCTGCTGCGCCATGGCGAGCAGGCCTGCAGCGGACTCAGCGGAAGTGGTGACGCCGTTGTTTGCAGCCGGTGCCTTCGGAGCTGCAGCAGCAGCTGCTGCCTTCTCGGCTTCCCTCTTCTTGGCATCTTCTGCTGCCTTGGCTTCGGCCTCGGCCTTTGCCTCAGCTTCCTTGTCAACCTTGACCGGGGCCGGAACCTTCTCGACCACCGGAGCCGCAGCAGTTGCAGCAGGAACGGCCGATCCGGCCTCGCCGAGCTTCTTGCGAAGTTCGTCGTTTTCCTGGTTCAAGCGGCGGAGTTCCACCACGATCTCGTCGAGGAAGTCATCAACCTCGTCCTGGTCGTAGCCTTCGCGGAACTTGGTCGGCTGAAAGCGCTTGTTGACAACGTCTTCTGGCGTCAAAGCCATCTGGTCACCTCGTTGGTCTAGTTAGTCAGTAGGCCTTCCGGCCGTTCAAAACTACGGTACCTAAATATCATCTTGTTCCTCCAATTCAACACCATCGTGTTGATTTGGAGAATTTGCGGCCTAAGGACCATCGGTGGCCCGGGTTCCGCGGAGCAGCTACGCCAGGCTGTTGGTCACTGCCATGGCAATGCTGACGGCAATAATAAGGATCAAGAACCCCAAATCCAGTGATATTCCACCCAGTTGGAGTGGTGGTATCAACTTCCTGAGCCTGCTCAGGGGCGGATCAGTCACGGAGTAGACCACATGGGCTGTAACCAACGCCACACCCCGGGGCCGCCACTGACGGGCGAACATCTGAACCCATTCGAAGATGAGCCGGATGATCAGGGCAATGAAGAACAGCAACAACACAATATAGATAAGGCCGAAAACAATGCCCACGAGTTAGCTCAGATCTCCCACTTGTTCCGGAATGCCGATCGGTCCCTACTATTGCAACACAGATGCCAGGCAGGGTGACCCGCCTGGCATCCGCAAAAGTCTGTTGTCAGCTCTGGTTGAAGAAGCTGGCCTGTGTTTCGCTGGCCTTTTTGTCGTCTCCGATGACCTCAACGTATGACGGAGACAACAGGAAGACCTTGTTGGTTACCCGCTCAATGCTGCCATGAAGGCCGAACACGAGCCCGGCAGAGAAGTCCACCAGCCGCTTGGCGTCGGATTCGCCCATGTCAGTCACATTCATGATGACAGGAATGCCGTCCCTGAAGCTCTCACCAATGACCTTGGCATCGTTGTAGGAACGGGGATGAACGGTGGTGATCTGCCTCAGGCCCGAGGCATCTTCGCGGCTGGACGCCGCACGCTTGATGGGTGTCACGGGTGCGCGGTATTCCTCTTCGGCATCTACAGTGGGCATTTCACGGACAACTTCCCGGACGGGAGCAGGCGCACGGCGCTCTTCCCGTTCCTGTGCCTGGGGGCGTTCTTCGTCGTGGTTCGCGGCGACGGACTGCTCAGATTCGTAGTGTTCATCGCCGTCGGCGAGCCCAAGATAGATCATTGTCTTGCGCAGAGCGCCAGCCATGGTGCACTCCTATCATTTCTGCAGTAGGCGGGCCGCCATGACTTGACATACTGGAACCCCGGCCCATCGTTCCAATACTTTGACGCTACCGCACGGCCGGACGGGAACCGAGAATATCGGAGCCAATTCTCAGGTGTGTCGCCCCGAACTTTACTGCCGCTTCCAGGTCCTGACTCATTCCGGCGGAGATGCCCGTGGCGGCCGGATGCACCGCCCGGAGGGTCTCGGAAATCTTCGCGAGACGCTCAAACGCCGGATGCGGGTCAGCCCCCAACGGGGCCACCGCCATGAGTCCGGACAAGACGAGACCCTCAGCCATTTCGATTTTTTCCGCAAGCACCTCAACGTCAGCGGGATTGGCACCACCCCGGTGAGCACCGGCGTCGTCATCGAGGTTCACCTGGATAAAACACTGGAGGTCACTGCGGCCCGTGGCATCTTGCTCACGGACCACGGCCTTGGCCAAAGCTTCCACAAGCTGGGGACGGTCAACGGACTGGACCGAGGCAGCATACTTGGCCACGGACTTCGCTTTATTGCTCTGAAGCTGTCCGATGAAATGCCAACGGACATCAAGCCCTGAGAGTTCAGCGCTCTTGGAGGCCGCTTCCTGGTCGCGGTTTTCCCCCACGTCCTCTACGCCAAGGGCAGCCAGACGGCGGACATCGGCAGCAGGATGAAACTTGGTGACCACAATCAGCCTCGGCTGCTCGGTTCGTCCTGCAGCTGCAGCAGCGGACTCTATTCGCTGCCGCACCAGTCCCAGTTTGTGAGCCAGCTCAGCAGCGCGGGCGTCGCCGGCTGCCTCGTTCATTTGCCCGTTGCCATGTTCAAGGCTAGTCATGCGTCCACACCAAACCTGCGAATCGACCGGTCAGGGAGTTCCGCCGGTATGAGAAGAGGGAGTCGTTTTCGAGGGTGCACTCCCCCGAGTACTCCACCGGGACATTGAGTGCGGCCAGCTGCGCACGCACGCCCGCCGGCAAGTCAAGGGCCGGTGTTCCCCACGAGGTGGAAGACCAGGTTTCCGGTATCTTTGCCGCAACCTCAGCACGCAGCTGTTCCGGGACCTCATAGCAGGAGCCGCACACGGACGGGCCCAGCCAAGCGGCGATGTCCGCAGCTCCCCGGCGCTGCATGTCAGTGACAGCTGCGGGAACAACAGCTGAAGCCACTCCCGGACGTCCCGCGTGGACAGCAGCCAGGACGGGGCTGCTGTTGGCGTCGGTCCCAACCAGCAAGATGGGGACACAATCAGCCACCATGACCGCAAGGGGCTGCGCGGATCCACTGGAGGCTGTGGGCCTGGCAGGGGCAGCGGAGACCATGGCATCTGCGGTGGGTCCGGGGCCGTGGCCTTCTATGAACTCAACATGATTTCCGTGGACCTGGTCCATGTACTGGAAGTGCCGCTTACCGGAGCCGTGGTTGTCCAGGCCGATCACCTGTTCAAGCCGGGCCCGGCGAGCCATCACTTCCGAGGGGTTGTCCTGCACGTGGAGAGCCAGGTTCCCGGCGCCTGTGTCCGTGAAAGCCACAGAGACGCCGGGCCGTACTTCATTTCGCCACCAAAACACCTGGTACTGACTCTCCCAACCCGACTTACTTCAGGAAGTCAGGAACGTCGAGATCGTCAGAGCGGCTGCCGGAAAGATCCGGTTCAACCACTGCAGGGAGGTCGACGTCGAAGCCGGAGTCTGCGGGCAAGGCGGAGGGGCGCTGCTGGCCCCAGTTGCTCAGGCCTGCAGCACCGATTCCTGCCGTGGCGTGCTGCGGGGCGGCAGCATTGGACGGAGCACTGCTGGGAGCAGCCGGGCGATCCGAGGGCACCGGATTCTGGGCCGGACGCGACTGGTCCATTGAAGGTGAGGTTGCCTTGACGTCATCGAAGCCGGCGGCAATAACGGTCACGCGGGCTTCATCGCCCAGGGCGTCGTCAATAACGGCACCGAAGATGATGTTCGCTTCCGGGTGCGCAACTTCCTGGACAAGGCGGGCGGCCTCGTTGATTTCGAACAAGCCAAGGTCCGAGCCACCCTGGATGGAAAGCAGGACACCGTGGGCGCCGTCAATGGAAGCTTCAAGGAGCGGGGAGGCAATGGCCAGTTCCGCAGCCTTGACGGCGCGGTCTTCACCGCGGGCCGAACCGATGCCCATCAAGGCAGAGCCTGCACCCTGCATCACTGACTTGACGTCAGCGAAGTCCAGGTTGATCAGGCCCGGAGTGGTGATGAGGTCAGTGATGCCCTGCACACCGGACAGGAGGACCTGATCCGCGGAGCGGAAGGCGTCCAGGACGGAGACATTGCGGTCGCTGATGGACAACAGGCGATCGTTGGGGATGACGATCAAGGTGTCCACTTCGTCACGGAGGGCGTCGATGCCGGCTTCTGCAGAGCCGGCACGGCGTCGGCCTTCAAAGGTGAACGGGCGGGTGACTACGCCGATGGTCAGCGCACCCAAGGAGCGGGCGATGCGCGCAACAACGGGAGCGCCACCGGTTCCGGTGCCACCACCCTCGCCAGCGGTGACAAAGACCATGTCAGCACCGCGGAGAACTTCTTCGATCTCATCGGCGTGGTCTTCTGCTGCCTGCTTGCCTACCTCGGGATTTGCCCCGGCACCCAGGCCACGGGTGAGCTCACGTCCGACGTCGAGCTTGACGTCGGCGTCGCTCATGAGCAGCGCCTGCGCGTCTGTGTTGATGGCGATGAACTCGACGCCCCGAAGGCCGACCTCGATCATACGGTTGACTGCGTTCACGCCACCGCCGCCGATGCCGACGACCTTGATGACGGCCAAGTAATTCTGCGGTGCTGCCACGTTTCGTGCCCCTTGCTTGTGTCCTATAGCGAAACTGATCGAGTCCAACTTGAATACTTGGACCTTAACCCTCTAGTTGAAGGTTATAGTTATGTCAAGTAACTCTACTGCGACGGTATTTCCTATGGTTCCCACATGCAATCTCCGCTTGCGCGTGTCGTGTGATTGCCGGGAAATTAGCACACCGTCGGCCGCAGGTTACGTTCTCAATACTGCTTACTTCGTGAACGGATGCCGGGGAACACTGACGTCGTAAACGTTCACCGGCACCTTCGGATCCGCCGGCATCCTCAGCAGTGCTTCGAGAGCCTTGGCCTTCAGTTCCCTGTCCTCGGCATTGCCCCACACTACCGTCTTTCCGTCCACAAGTTTCAGTTCAACGGCGTCCGGCGACGCTGCAGAAGCAGTGGACATCCGGGCCAGGATGTCCGCTGGCAAGGTATTCAGAACAGCGGCAATCGCCTTGAACAACTCCGTATTGGTGGTGCCTACTCCGGCGTCAATCAGAGGTAGAGCCACAGCGGCCAAATCCTGTGTTGCACCGAGCTGGACGCCGTCCACGTCCACCATTACATAGCTCTCCCCCTGCTTCAGCAGGGCCACCGGGACGCGCTCGTCCACGTGAACCAGCAGCTCAGAGGGCGGCCGGGCTTCCATGGTGGCGGAGCGGACCTGGACCAGTGGCTTCAGCAGTTCGTTGATTTCCTGCTCGCTGACCTGTGGCAGCGGCTTGCCCTCGAGGCCGGCCAGTGCTTTTTGCACAGCGTCAGGAGTGACCAGCGAGGTTCCGTCAACAGTGATGGTGCGAACTGCCAACACCGGCGAAAAAATGGCCCCTGCGATCAACGAACCCACCACCACGGCCACGATGGAGAGAGTCCACAGCACGAGTCGCCGCTGGCGCCGGCTCCGGGGCTCGGGAAAGGCAATGACGTTATCAGCCGGGGCCGGGGCACCCTTGACGTCCGGTTCTACATGGCGCTGTGCGCTGATGACCTCCGCCGAGCCGCCTCCGGACCGGCTCGCCTTGGCGGGACGCGGGTCCGTTGCCGGCCTGTAAGTGGGCTTCCGGGTGCTAGCCATCCAGTGCCGCCACGATGTCCGGCCCGTAGGCGGTGACGTCTCCGGCTCCGACGGTCAGGACCACATCACCCTCACCTGCAACGGCCGCAACGGCGGACACGGCTTCATCAGCGGATATGAGCCCTCCGTGGACCAACCGATCGGTGATCAGCGCGCTTGTAACCCCGGGGATGGGGTCCTCACGGGCAGGATAGATCTCCAGGACAAACGCGGTATCTGCCAGGTCCAACGCGGCCGCGAACTCCTTGGCGAACTCACGGGTCCGGGAAAAAAGGTGCGGTTGAAACAGCACGTGCACCTTGTTGCCGGCTGCTACGGAACGTGCTGCCGACAACGCTGCACGAACCTCCGTGGGGTGGTGGGCGTAATCGTCATAAACCCGGACACCCCTCCCCTGGCCTTTGAACTCAAAGCGCCGGGACGCCCCGGTGAAGTGGCCCAGGGCAGCCGCTGCCGCACCGGGCTCCACACCGAGTTCGACGGCGACTGCGAAGGCTGCCGCCGCGTTCAGGGCATTGTGGCGTCCAGGCACCTGCAGTTCGAGACTGTGGACTTCACCTCCGACGTCAACCGACACCTGACCCGGACCGTCGTCGTGAAGCCGAACATCGGCATCAGCAGAAGTTCCGTAGGTCAATACCCGTGTTCGGCCCTTGGACGCTGTTCGTTCTGCCAAGGCCCTGGCTCCGGCGTCGTCTGCGCATGCCAGCAGCACTCCGTTGGCAGGCAGGAGCGCGGCGAACTTGTCAAAGGAAGCGAAGACGGCTTCCGGTGTCCCGTAGTGGTCCAGGTGATCGGCCTCGACGTTGGTAACCACTGCAATCAACGGCTCGTAGTTCAGGAACGACCCGTCCGATTCATCGGCCTCAGCCACGAAGATATCGGATTCGCCGTGGGCGGCATTGACCCCCAGCGCCGGCACGTTCGCACCGATGGCAAAGGAAGGATCCAAGCCGGCTTTCTTCAGGAGGACAGCCACCATGGAGGTGGTGGTGGATTTGCCGTGGGTTCCGGCCACAGTGACAACCCGGTGGCCGGCCATGGTGGCGGCCAGGGCTTCGGAACGGTGCAGTACAGGTAGTCCGGATTCGCGTGCAGCCACTAACTCAGGGTTGTCGGCCCGGATGGCTGAGCCCGCCACCACGGTCTGGGCATCCCCAAGGTTTCCGGCGTCGTAACCCACTTTGATGCGGGCACCTGCCAGCGCTAGGTCACCCATGACCGGCAAGTCCTTGACGTCCGTTCCGCTGACCGGGACGCCCCGGGAGACCATGATGCGGGCGACGGCGGACATGCCCACTCCGCCGATTCCGATGAAGTGGACGCGTCCGAGGGACTCAAGCCCGGCGATGCTGGTGGTCATGCGGATACCGCTTCCAAGACAAGATCAGCCATCCGCTGATCGGCGTTTCTAATACCCAGGGCTTCGGATTTCCGGGCCATGTCCCTAAGCCTGCTGCGGTCCGTCAAGAGCGGAATCAATTCGCTTCGGAGCCATTCAGGGCTGAGGTCTTTGTCATCAATCATCAGCGCGCCGCCCGCAGAGACCAAAGGCGCTGCGTTCAAGGCTTGCTCGCCGTTGCCGATGGGCAGAGGAACAAAGACAGCCGGGACTCCCACGGCAGCTACCTCGCTGACGGTTCCGGCCCCGGCGCGTGCAAGGATGACGTCGGCCGCGGCATAGACGTTCTCCATACCGTCCACGTACTCAACCTGGCGGTATCCATCTGCGGCGAGAACACCGCCCTCGTCATCTTTGACCGCTTTGCCTTTGCCAGTGATGTGGAGGGTGTCAATGCCGGCAGCTGCCAGGGAGGGCAGCGCGGCAGTGATGGCCCGGTTGATGCTCAACGCCCCTGAGGAGCCGCCTGTGACGATCAAAGCCGGGCGGTTGGCATCGAGCCCCAAGGAGGTCTTTGCCGCAGGCGCAGCTACGGTCCTGTCCAATTGCGAGATCGCCCGGCGCATGGGCATGCCCACGTGGCGTGCACCCCGCAAGCGGGTCCCGGCAAAGGCCACGGCAACATGCTTGGTGAACCGCGCGCCCACACGATTAGCCAGGCCGGCTTTCATGTTGGCCTCGTGGATGACGATGGGAATCCGAAGTTTCCGCGCGGCAAGGTACATCGGTGTGCAGACGTAGCCGCCCACGCCAACCAAAACATCGGCACGGGACTCTTCCAGGATTCGCCGGGCCTGCCGCACCGCGCCGCTCAACCGGGCAGGCAACTTAACAAGGTCCGCCGACGGGCGCCGCGGAAAGGGAACGCGGTCGATGGTGGCCAGCTCGTATCCGGCCGCGGGAACGAGCCGGGTTTCCATGCCCGACGGCGTCCCCACAGCCAGGATGGCGGCGTCCGGTCGTCGGTCCTTGATGGCATCAGCGATAGCCAAAAGTGGGCTGACGTGACCGGCAGTGCCACCGCCGGCTAGGACGACGGACAAAGGCTTGGGCACGGTGGTGGAGTCAGAAGTCATGAAGTGCTAGGTACGCTTTCGTGCGGTCTTGGACATGAGGCGCGGGAAGAATCCTGAACGCTGCTGCGCCGGCAATTGGCCGCGGGCCAAAGACAACACTACGCCCACGCCGCAGAGGGACATGATCAGGGCGGAGCCACCGTAGGAGATGAAAGGCAGCGGCACCCCCACCACAGGAAGGAGCTGGGTTACAACGGCCATGTTCATGCTTGCCTGGCCGAGCAGCCACACCATGATTCCGCCGGCGAGGGTGCGCTGGAACGGGTCTGTCTGGCGCACTACAACCCGGAAGATGGCGATGCCCAGGATCGCGAACAGGACCAGGACCACAATGGTTCCCACGAGGCCCAGTTCCTCGCCAATGATGGCAAAGATGAAGTCGTTGTGGGCCTCCGGCAACCAGTTGTATTTCTGGCGGCTCTGGCCCAGGCCCAATCCCGTCCAGCTCCCCTGCGCAAGGCCGTACATGCCGTTGGTTGATTGGAAGTCAAAGTCGAACTGCTCGGTGCACTGCGCGGACGCTGTTCCCAACCAGGAGGTGATGCGGCAGATCCGGTTGGCGCTGCTGATGGTGGCCAGGACTGCTCCGACCGCCCCCACCGCACCGGCAATAGCCAGCATGCGTCCGGGAACCCCGGCAAAGTACAGCCCCGCTGCGGTGATGGCCGCAATCACGATGACCGTTCCGAGGTCATTGCCCAACATCACCAAACCCATGACGAGGCCGGCTCCGGGCACCACGGGAATGATGACGTGCATCCAGCGGTTGAGGAGCTTTTGTTTACGTGCCAGAACGGCAGCGATCCAGACGCACAAGATCAGCTTGGCCATCTCGGAGGGCTGAAGGGTGATACCTCCGAGGTCAATCCAGTTCTTGTTGCCGTTGACGGTGTTGCCCATGACCTGAACCAAAGCCAGAAGCACAATCACGGCCCCCAGCGCCCACCAGGACAACTTTTTCATCCAGTTCACGTTGGTCCGCGAAATGACGTACATGGCAATGAGGCCCACAACACCAAAGACCGCCTGTTTGAGGGCGTCAGCGTACGGCGATTTGCCCTCGGAAATGGCTTCAACGCTCGAGGCGGACAACACCATCATGATGCCGATTGCCGTCAACGCCAGGGCGCAGCCGAGGATCAGGTAGTACGTGGAGCTGTTGGGTGCTTTGCTTTTGCCTTCAAGGCTCTCCCAAAAGCCCCGCAGGTGTCCGCGTAGCCTTGCCGGGCGGCCGTCGCCGGATGCCGGCGCGGACTTCCCGTCCCGGGGTTCCTTGCCGCGGGTGCGGGTGGGCGTGCTGACCATTGTTACTCCTCGGTGGTCGGTGCCTGCCCTTCCACAAGCTCGCGAACTGCCAGGACGAAAGCATCGCCACGGTGAGCGTAGGAAGAGAACTGATCCATGGATGCAGCCGCCGGCGCCATCAGCACCGTATCGCCGGGCGTTGCCACTTCAGCCGCCGAGGCCACGGCCCGGGCCATGATGGTTTCACCGTAGATTGGCGATGCGGCGTCTCCGGCTGCGGTCTGCACTCCTTCAGTGTCGCCCTTGGAGGGCGCTATGACCGGGACATCGGGTGCGTGTCGCTGGAGCGCCCCTTCAAGTGCCTCGGTGTCCGTGCCAATGAGGACCACGGCTTTGAGCCGGGGCGCGTGCTCTTTGACAAGGTCCTCATAATTGACACCCTTGGACAAGCCGCCGGCAATCCACACCACCTTCTGGAAAGCGGAAAGGGCGGCTGAGGCCGCGTGCGGATTGGTTGCCTTGGAGTCGTTGATCCACAGGATGTCCTTGTGGTTGGCCACCAGCTGGATGCGGTGGGCACCTGGCAGGTAATTGGCAATGCCCTGCTTCACCGCTGCCGCATCAACGCCATAGGCCCGCACCAGGGCTGCTGCCGCCAGTGCATTGGCCACCATGTGGCGAGGTGCCACAGGACCAAGATCGGACATTGCGGCAAGCTCCGCCGCAGAATCTTTGCGTTCTGCAATGAAGGCCCGGTCCACCAGCAGACCGTCCACTACGCCCAGCATGCTGATGGCCGGGGTGTTGGTGGTGAAGCCGATTGCCCGGCACCCCTCGATGACGTCGGCGTTTTCCACCATTCGTTCAGTTTCGATCTGTTCGGCGTTGTAGATCGCCGCCTTTTGGGTGTTCTCGTACACCTTGGCCTTGTCCGCGAGGTAGGAAGCGTAGGAGCCGTGCCAATCGACGTGGTCCTCGGCAACGTTCAAGCAAACACTCGCTACAGGAGACAAAGAGTGGCTCCAGTGCAGCTGGAAGCTGGAGAGCTCAACAGCAAAAGCATCGTAGTCCACCGGGTCCCGGAGTGCGTCGAGAATCGGGGTACCCACGTTTCCCACGGCGATGGCCTTGAGCCCGGCTGCCTGCAGCATGGACTCAGCCATGCCCACGGTGGTGGTCTTGCCGTTGGTGCCGGTAATGGTCAACCAGTCCGCCGTCTTTCGTCCTGCCCGCTCGCGCAGTCTCCACGCGAGCTCGACGTCGCCCCAAACGGGAACGTGCTTGCGCTTGGCGGCGGCAAGCAAAGCCTGATCCGGGCGCCAGCCGGGAGAGGTCACTACCAGCTCCGGCAACGCCTCATCGATCAACGGCAGGGCCGTGACCGCGTCCTCACCCAGCAACACGTCCACGGCACCCACAATCTTGAGGGTGTCAGCCTGGGCTTTGGCCTTGGCGGAAGTAGCGGCATCAACAACTACCACCTTGGCGCCGAGCTCGATCAGGGTATCTGCAGCTGCGAAGCCGGAGATACCAATGCCGGTCACCACAACGCGCAGGCCGGCCCAGTCAGCATCCCAGCTGGTGAGTGTCTTAAGCCTGTCAGTGTTCGACGGCGTCATCTCCGGGCTTTCGTTCACAGCAGCACCACCCATTCAGCATAGAAAATTCCAAGGCCCGCGGCCACGAAGAGCCCTGCCAGAATCCAGAACCGGACCACGACGGTGACTTCATCCCAGCCCTTCAATTCAAAGTGGTGTTGCAACGGAGCCATCTTGAAGACCCGCTTGCCGCCGCTTAGCTTGAAGAAGCCCACCTGGATGATCACGGACAGGGTGATGAGGACGAAGAGCCCACCGATGAACGCCAGCAGGAGTTCGGTGCGGGAGAGGATTGCGAAAGCGGCAACGGCACCGCCAATGGCCAAGGAGCCGGTGTCACCCATGAAGATTTTGGCAGGTGAAGTATTCCACCACAGGAATCCCACCAGAGCCGCACTCAGAATGGCGGCCAGCAGGGCAAGGTCCATGGGGTCACGGACCTGGTAACACCCGCTGCCGGCTTCCCGGGGTGATCCGCAGGCCTGGTTGTTCTGCCAAATCCCCATGATGGTGTAGGCACCAAAGACCATGACGGATGCTCCGGCCGCCAGCCCGTCCAGGCCGTCGGTCAGGTTCACGCCGTTGGTGGCTGCGGTGATGATCAGGTTTGACCAGAGGATAAACAAGATGGCACCTACCACTGTCCCGCCGAAGGCGAGGTCCAGCCACGGGATGTCCCTCACGAGCGAAATCTGGGTGGAGGCCGGACGCAGGCCGTCCTCATTGGGGAACTGCAGGACCAACACCGCAAAGATGATGCCCACAGCCGCCTGCAGGATCAGCTTGGCCCGTGCGTTCAGGCCGAGGCTGCGCTTGTTGGAGATCTTGATGAAGTCATCAAGGAAGCCAACAAAACCCATGCCCACCATGAGGAACAGCAGCAATAGTCCCGAGGCCGAGGGGCCCGCGGAGTCCGGATTCATCATCCACATGATCAGGTGCGTCACGAAGTAGCTGATAAGCACCGCGGCCACCACCACTGTCCCGCCCATGGTGGGAGTGCCGCGCTTGGTGTGGTGGGACGTCGGTCCGTCGTCCCGGATGAATTGTCCGTAGCTCTTGGCCACAAGGAACTTAATGAACAGGGGTGTCCCGATCAGGGCCACCAGAAGGGCGACGCCGGCGCCGATCAAAAGTGCAATCACAGCAGCTCGTTCCCTTCGCTTGCGGCAGCTTCATCCGCGTTTTCTCCGGTGGGCTCGGCCCGTGGGGGTAATGCTATCCGATCACCCAAATGCCGCAGGCCCACACCGTTGGAGGACTTGAACAGCACCAGGTCTCCGGGTTCCAGCTCATTTTGAAGCAGCTCGTAGGCTTCTTCCACAGTCTCGGTGAAGGAGCACTCATCACCCCAGGAGCCTTCCTGAATGGCCGAGACGTAAAGCGCACGGGCCTCACGACCCACCACCACCAACCTGGAAATGTTCAGGCGCACAACCTGCGTCCCCACTGCGGTATGTTCACGAATGGAGTCCTCGCCCAGCTCCAGCATGGCTCCAAGAACGGCCCAGGTCCTTCTGCCTTGACCGAGGTCCGCCAATGTTCGCAGGGCAGCCCGCATGGATTCCGGATTGGCGTTGTAGGCGTCATTGATGATGGTCACACCGTCTTCGCGCTCGGTCCGCTCCATCCGCCAGCGGCTGGCGGCAGACTGGGAACTGAGCGAGGACGCGATGTCTCTGGCCGGGATGCCTGCAGCGAACGCAGCGGCGGCGGCAGCCAACAGATTGGTGACGTGGTGGGCGCCGATCAGGCGGCTACGCACCTCAACGGATGGACCGCCGTCGGGCAGCACCAAATCAAAATCAGGGAATCCTTGGGCATTGACCACAACGTTGCGTGCTTCCACCTCTTCAGTGGTGGCAGGCGAGGCCGTGAACCCCAGCACCTTGGCCTTGGTCCTGGTGCGCATGGCGGCAACCCTGCCGTCATCGAGGTTGAGGACGGCCGTACCGTGCTCGCCGAGGGCTTCCACCAGTTCGCCTTTGGTCTTGGCGATGTTCTCCACGCCGCCGAACTCACCGGCGTGGGCGGTACCAACCACCAGGACCACGCCGATGTCCGGCTTCACCATCTCTGCCAGGTACTTGATGTGCCCCAGGCCCGTGGCGCCCATCTCGATGACCAGGAAGCGGGTTCCGGCATCTGCGGCGAAGACCGTCAGCGGGACGCCCACCTCACCGTTATAGGAGCCCTGCGGCGCCACTGTGACTCCAGCGGTGGACAGGATGCCCGCCAGGAGATCCTTGGTGGTGGTTTTTCCTGCGGACCCGGTGATGCCGATCACGGTGAAGTCCTCGCCGTGGCTCGTACGCTCAGCGCGGATGCGCCTGACGGACTCTGCAGCCAGCGCCCCCATGGCCAACACCGCGTTTTCAACCACGACGGCGGGATACGGGCGGCCGTCGGAGTCGGTCACAACACGTTCGGCAAGAACCAGAACGGCACCGCGTTCAAAGGCGGCGTCGACGAAGTCATGTCCATCGGCGTGCTCACCGGGTTTGGCAACATACAACGATCCGGGCGTCGCTTCCCGGGAATCTGTGACGACGGAAGTGGGCACGATGTCCGGATCTCCGGTCAATCGGCCATGGGTGATGTCGGCGATCTCCGCCGCAGTAAGTGCAATCATCTCGGTTTAGGACTCTATCCGCTGGTCCGTTGAAACGCTGAATCCCTTGGATGTCAAGGCGGCCCGCAACTCCACTCTGTCATCCAGCGCGAGGTTCACGCCTTTGACCTCTTGCCACACCTCATGCCCGCGGCCGGCAATGAGAATGGTGTCGTCGCCGGTGGCGATGTCCACGGCCATCCTGATGGCGGCATCCCGCGGGTAGGACTCGATGATCTCACTGCTCAGGTTTTCGGCTTCCCGGGCTGCGTAGGCGCCTTGAAGGACCTCGGCCCGGATTGCGGCTGCGTCCTCGTCATGGGGATCGTCATCGCTGACAATCACGACGTCGGCCAGACGGGCGGCGATTGCACCCATGGTGGGGCGTTTGCCTTGGTCACGCTGCCCCGTTGCCCCGAAGACCACGATCACCCGGGACCCCGCTTTGGGAGAGCGAACAGCTTCCAGGGCCCGGGACAGGGCGTCCGGATTGTGGGCAAAATCAACAACGGAGGCAGGTTCTGTTGAGACCAGCTGCATGCGTCCGGGAACTGCCACCGTGAAGGGGTCGTGCGCATCCAGGGCAGCCTGAAGCGTGGCCTCGTCCACTCCGGAGGCCAGGACCATGATGGTGGCCAAGGCTGCGTTGGCCACGTTGAACTCGCCCGGCAGGCCGGTGTGTACGCGCAGGATCCGTCCATCGGCGTGGCTGAGTTCGAATTCCGAGCCCAGTCCACGCGCGGTGATGGAGGCAACTTTCCAGTCGGCGTTGACCTGTTCGGAGGGTTTGGTGGAGAGAGTGGTTACGGGGATGTCAGCTGCGGCGGCCAGCTTGCGGCCCCATTGATCGTCCACCGTCACCACGGCGTTCCTGGCCCTGCCGGCTGTGAAAAGCTCAGCTTTGGTACGGAAGTACTCTTCCATGCTGCCGTGAAGGTCCAGATGGTCCTGGGTCAGGTTGGTGAACCCTGCGACGTCGAACATCACCCCGTCCACGCGGTGGAAGGAGATCGCGTGGGACGAGACTTCCATGGAGGCGGCATCCAGGCCGCGTTCGCGCATGAGGGCCAGCAACGCGTGGACATCCGTGGATTCCGGCGTTGTGAGAAGGCTGGGGATAGGCTCCCCGCCTGCAAGGATCTCGATGGTGCCTATCAGGCCCGGCTTCTTGCCCAAGGCGCTGAGCAAGGAGTTGATGAAATAGGTGGTGGTGGTCTTGCCGTTGGTACCGGTGACCCCGAACATCGTTGGGAACCCGCCGTCGTCAGGCTGGCTGCGATAGATCAGTGCGGCCAAACGTCCGACGGCGGTCCGCGGCTCGGCCACGATGAGTACCGGCACGGGCTGCTCACCTGCCAGCGCAAGCTGGCGCGCCCCGGCGTCGTCGGTAACTACCGCAACCGCTCCAGCCTCAATCGCCTGCGGAACGAAGTCCGCACCATGGCGCGAAGCACCGGGCAGGGCCATATAGAGGTCACCGGCTTCCACGGCTCTTGAATTGAGCGAAATGCCGGTCACTCCCCTGTCCTGGCTTGCGTCAGGAACGGCAACGCCGAGTGTTTCCGCGATTATGGCCAACGGCACCGCAGCCACGGATGCAGGACGAAATCCGGTCTGGCCGGCGCCCGGCGTCGTGGCGTTGGTAGCTGCCTCATTGTGCTCTGACACGTGGTTCTCCGTTGGTGCTCGTGGAACGACCGGCTGGGGGCCAGCGGCGCCCGGGCCGTTGTTGGTGGATCGATATTTGGCCGAAACAGACGCCCAAAAAGCTTACTTGACGAACTGCGGCAACCGCGCGGGCGTTCCCGTGGACGGGGCCACGTTGTAGGTCCGCAGGACTTGGGACATCACCGAACGGAAAACAGGACCGTTCGTGACGCCATAGATGTTTCCCTTGGGCCGCTGAAGGACCACTTCCACGATGAACCGGGGGTCATCCATGGGGGCCATGCCCACCATGGAGGCCGTGAAGCCGTCAAAGCCGGGCAAGCCGTCCTCCCGGGGCGCCTGCGAGGTTCCGGTCTTCGCCCCCACGCGGTAGCCGTCAATGGCGGCGTCCTTGATCTGGCCCTCGGTGACTGCGCTCTCCAGGATGTCCCGGACTTGTTGGGCGGTTTCCTTGGAGACCACCTGGCGTGAATCCTTTGCGGGAACCTTCTGTTCCTCGCCCTCGGGGGTGATGTAGCTGTCAATGAGCCTGGGCTGCAGCATCACACCATCATTGGCGATGCTTTGGAAGGCGCGCACGGTCTGGAGCGTCGATTGCGAGACACCCTGGCCGAAAAGCACCGTGTACTGCTGACGGTCATCCCACTGCTCAGGCTTTGCCAGTATGCCGGTGGCCTCAGCGGGCAAGCCGATGTCCGTCTGTTCTCCAATGCCGAACTTCTTCAACCAGTCGTAGCGTTGTTCCTTGGTCAGGCGGCTGCCGGCCATCACTGTTCCGGTGTTCATGGACCAGCCCAGGATCCCGGCGAGAGTGCGCTCTTCCGTGCCGTGCTCGAACGCATCGGTGAAGGTCTGTCCGTCAATGGTGTAGGCCGCCGGGGTGGTGAAGTGATCCAAGGGGAACGACTTTCCCTCTTCAATCACGGCTGCGGCGGTAATCATCTTCTGCACCGAGCCTGGCTCATAAGCGGCCGTCACGGACCTGACCCCACGGTCCTTGGCATCAACTTTCCCGGGGTCATTGGGGTCCGGGGCATTGGTATCGGCCAAGGCAATGAGATTGCCCGTTTTGGTGTCCATCACAATGATGGAACCCCACTCGGCGTTCATCTTGTTGACCTGGCTCTGGATGGCCTGCTGGGCAAAGTACTGAATGTCCGTGTTGATGGTGAGTTTGACGTCGCTGCCGTCAACTGCCGGAGTGAGCTCGTCAGTGGCCACCGGGATCCTCAGGCCATCGGCGCCGATTTCGAAGACCCGTTTACCTTCAACCCCACGAAGAATCTCATCCTGGGTCTGTTCGATGCCGGCCTGGCCGTTGGTTCCGTCCTTGAGGAAACCAACCACCCCACCGGCCACGCTGCCGTTGGGATAGACGCGCTTGCTCACACCTTCTGCACTGAGTCCCGGAATGTACAGCTTCGAAATGCGGTCTTCCAGCTCCGGTTTTACGTCCTTGGCAACCATGAAGTACTTTTTGTCGCCAGTGAGGGATTCCCGGATGGTGCTTTCGTCCGCTCCGAGCAGCCCGGCGAGATCGGCTATCCCCTGGTCACGTGTGATCTCGTCCAGCGTTTCGGTCTTCTCGTTGAAGCGGTGGAAGGTCTGTGTGGTGGTATTGACCGTCTGGTCCACCACGATGTTGTAGCGAATCACGCTCGATGCCAACACAGTTCCGTTGGCGTCCACAATCTGGCCACGTTCAGCAGGGAGTACCTGCGGGGTCAGGCGACTGGCCAGGGCAGCTTCGGCCATCCCGCCCATGTCCAGGCCTTGGACCATGAACAGCTTGCCGCCCACCACGAGAAGCAGGGTCAGCATGATGCCAAGGCCAACGCGCAACCGCTTTCTTGCCGCCGGCGTCTTCGTTTTTGTCGATGTGCCGGGGTTCTTTGCCACGTTGATTCCTTGCTGCTGGCCCTGCTTCGATGGTTTGACGATCTACTGCCCTGGCACCTTTTGCCGGGGTGCCGGTACCGATCCCCCATAAAGCTCAGCAGGAGGCGCGGCCGCCGGCGGTGCTGCCGGGGTGGACGGCGTTGCAGCCGGGGCCACCGGGGTTGCCTCCGGTTTGCGGCTTTCCAGCGGTTCCTTGGTAGTCACCGACGGAACCACGTCAATCAACCCCTCCACGGCGGGAGCAGCAAGGAGGGCACCGGGATTATCTCCCTTAACCGCCGGTGATGCCTTGCCGGTCACCGCCATGGTGTTCAGATCGATCTGACCTTTGGTGGTGGAAGCAACCATTCCCAATTCTGCAGCCTTTGCGGCCAGGTTCTGGGGAGCTTCGTAGTTCTGCTTCTTCTGTGTCAGGTCCTGGTTTTCCTTGTTGAGCGTGGCAGCCTCGGCTTTGAGCTGCACCAACTGGTACTGCGCTGTGGACACCGAGATATTCAACACCAGGACTGTCAGGAGGGCGGCTGCCATCGCCACGAAGCACAGAACCACGAACGGGGTCCTTCGCTTACCCGGGGCGCTGCGGACCAGCGACAGAGGAGTACGCGCCTTGCGGCCGGCCCCGGCCTTTTCCGCGGGCGCGGTGAGGCTACGGGCCGTGCCCAGCGTGGAGGGCACAGTCTTCGCTGCGGCGTTGCTCATGCTTCTCTCCTCTGTTTGATACGCTCCACTGCCCTCAACCGGGCAGACGCCGCGCGGGGATTTTCAGCGATTTCTGCTGCCGTAGGCACTTCCGTGCCCTTGGTAATGGTCTTCAATTCGGGTTTATGTTCTTCAAGCTCCACCGGGAAGCCAAGCGGCGCCGAAGATTTGGAACCTGACTGGAAAACGGACTTCACGATCTTGTCTTCGAGTGAGTGATAGGACATCACCACGATCCGGCCACCCATGGCGGTTGCGGCTACGGCTGCCGGAACTGCACGTTCGAGGACATCAAGTTCTTCGTTGACCTCAATCCGCAGGGCCTGGAAGGTGCGCTTGGCCGGGTGTCCGCCGCTCTTGGCCGCCGCGGCAGGGACTACGCTGCGAATCTGTTCCACGAGTTCCCCCGTGGTGGCAAAGGGCTTCTCCGTGCGGGCATTGACGATCCTGTTGGCGATCCGGCCGGCGAACTTCTCCTCACCCCATTTGCGGATGATGCGCACCAGTTCGTCTTCGGTGTAGTTGTTGACCACATCAGCTGCGGTCTGCCCGCGGCTGGTGTCCATGCGCATATCCAACGGCGCATCGTAGGAGTAGGCAAAACCCCGCTCGCGCTCATCGAGCTGCAGGGAGGAGACTCCAAGGTCCATCAAAATGCCATGGACCTCGGAAATTCCAAGGTCCAACAGGACATCCTCGATCTCGTCATAGACCGCGTGTACGAGGTCCGTGCGGTGGGAGAAGGGTTCCAACCGCGCGCCTGCCAGGGCCAGAGCCTCTTCGTCCCTATCAATGCCTACGAGGTGCAGATCCGGGAAACGCTGCAGCATGGCCTCGGAGTGTCCACCCATACCCAAGGTGGCATCGATGGCCACGGGGGTTTCGCCGCGTTCCCTGGCAGCTTCGAAGCCGGGGGCGAGCAGATTGATGCAGCGGTCTTTGAGGACGGGCACGTGGCGCTCCGATGTGGGCTTTGCCGCGTCCTGCTCTTCCACGCTGCCTCCTCTTTCCTCAATCGCTTACGTGCTGCTTCTTAAATCGGATCCCCATCCGCGCCTATCGGCTGCCGGCCTGGCTCAGGGGAAGTTGAGCCAGGAAAACAGTTCGATGGGCGGCTGGAGATCCCATTCAAGAAGCTGGACTGCGGTTTCCTCCAACCGGACTCAGATGAACCCGGGCAGATTCTCGTCATCCGTTTCCGAGAAGGCTGCTTCCTTCTCGTTGAGATACTCATTCCAAGCTTCGGCATCCCAGATCTCGGCCCGGGTTCCGGCTCCGATGACCGCCAGTTCCCTGCCGAGGCCTGCATAAGACCGGAGCGCCGGCGGAATTGTCACGCGCCCCTGCTTGTCAGGTACCTCGTCAGAGGCTCCAGACAGGAAAACCCGAATGTAGTCACGTGCCTGTTTGGAAGACAGTGGCGCCTCCCGCATCGACTCGTGGATTCGCTCGAATTCTTTCTGGCTGAAGACGTAGATGCAGCGTTCCTGGCCTCTGGTGAGAACCAATCCATCGGCAAGCTCCTCACGGAACTTGGCTGGGAGAATGATCCGGCCCTTTTCATCAAGACGCGGCGAGTGAGTACCCAGAAACACTGGCCCCACCGCCCCTCAATCAAGGTGCCCGCACATTCCCAACACTGCCACTACCCTCTTATGTACTCCACTTTACTCCACAACGCCCCACAGTCAACGCACCGCGGGGCGTTTCTCCACCACTTCGAGAATCATCAGGCCTGAAATCACGCGGTTTTTGGGACGGTGGCGAAGAGTGGAGGGCTGGAGGCGCAAGCAGAGAGCCACCCGCACCGTCCCGGCGTATTGCCTGCTCCGTTGCCGCTAAAACCGCGCGCGATCCACCCTGAGGCAGGAAGCGGGGAAGAAAGTGGAGAAAAGGGTGGAAAGTGGAGCCCAGGGTCTTTAAATGCGAAAAGACCCGCAGTGCGGGTCTTTCGTTATCCCTCTTCGAACCTCAGGGGCAGGGTTGACTCAGGAGAGGCCGGGTGCGCCGGCCGGTGATGCGGTGCGGGCTCCTAGTGGTCGTCGCGACGCCGCTCGTCCCACCGTTCTTCCAGGTTGCTCATGAATGAACTCTTCGCTTTGCCTTTTCCGGGTTTGCCCTTGCCGGCTTTGCCAAAAGCCGCGCCACGCAACGTAGCGAAATAGACGCCAGCACCCATGACGACGAAACCGAGCACTCCCACCGGAATGGCCTGCAGCGAGACACCAACAAGCAGGAGCAGGATACCGGCAATGGCACCGAGCACACCAATGATCACATGCCGGGTAGACCAGCTGCGGATGGGATCCGAACCCATGGTGTTGGCGAACTTCGGATCGTCCTCATGAAGTTGCTTTTCCAGTTGCTCAAGCAGCTTCTGTTCATGCTCCGAGAGGGGCATCGCGACCTCCTTTAGTCAGCCAACGTCCGGACATAACGCTTCCTGTGCGTCTGTTTCCATAACGATCGGACCAAGAAAAGCGTTCCCGAAATTTCCCTCTTGGTTCAGCGGGCATCTCGGGGCCGACTGTTCAGGAAACAGTTTGTCCAGACGATCTAAATCTCTGTAATAAATAGGATAGTTTGTCCGACGCCGTTCTGAAAGACGCCCGGAGGCCCACCGCGAAACCCTGCGCAACCTCACGTGTCCGCCGCAGGCTTGCCGGGCTCCAGCAGCCGGGCCGGGAGCAGGGTTTTGGACCCAAAACGCTCCGAGACCCGGTCCAGTGCCTGTTCGGCCGCCCGCCAGTTGTCATCCCGTCGATCAAGGCTCAGCTGCAGGGACGTCTGGCCCGCCGGCTCCAACTGCTCGGCGCGCACCCCTACCAATCGAACACTCATGGATCGTGTGCCCAGGGACTCGAGGAGTTGTACGGCCACTTGGTAAATCAGTTGGGCGCTGTCCACGGGGGTCTGAACAGTGCGGCTCCGGGTGACGGTGGAGAAGTCAGAATATCGAAGCTTCAACGCCACAGTCCTTGCGAGCATGCCTGAGCTCCTCAACCGGATGGCAGTGCGATGCGAAAGGCGCAGCAACTCCCTGTGCAGCAAGGCCTCATCCCCGGTATCAACGGAGAACGTTTCTTCCGCTCCGATGCTTTTCTCCAGCCTGGCTGGAGTTACCGGGCGCGGGTCTATACCCATGGATAGGCGATGAACGTGCTCACCGCTGGCTCCCAGGACCTTCTTCAGCGATGCCAGCGGTGTAGCTGCGACGTCGGCAACCGTGCGGATACCCAGACGGGACAGCACTTCGGCGGTCTTTCCCCCGACACCCCACAATGCTCCCACCGGAAGACTGTGGAGATAAGAAACTGAATCCTCGGCGTCAATCTGGAGGATGCCATCAGGCTTGCACCTGGTTGAGGCGATCTTGGCCACGAACTTTGTGCTGGCGATCCCCACCGAGGCCGTGATACCCAGTTCCGAGTGGACCCTGCGGCGAATGAGGTGGCCAATGTCCATGGGCGATCCCAAGCGCCGGATTGCGCCGCCCACGTCCAGAAAGGCCTCGTCCACGCTGAGCGGTTCCACGAGGTCAGTGATGGAGGCGAAAATCTCCATGAGCCGGGCAGAGACCTCGTAATACTCTTTGTGCCGGGGGTTGATGATCACGGCCGAGGGGCACCGCCTCATGGCAATGGACATCGGCATGGCCGACTTCACACCCGTGGCCCTGGCCTCGTAGGAGGCTGAGAGCACCACGGACCGCTCCGCCGGGAACCCCACAATGACCGGCTTTCCCCGCAGCTCGGGACGACTCCGCAGTTCCACTGAGACAAAGAAGGCATCCATGTCCACGTGAAGTATGCTGGTTCGCCGCATTTCCCGCAGGGCATCTCCGGCGCTGCGGGCGGGCCTGCTGCCGGCACTTTGAGCGCCACCGAATGCTTCCTGCCTCACATCGGCAATACTATGCCCGGCCACTGACTAAACTGGAGGCACAGTCCGGCTCAGCCCCAGGAAGGATACCCTGTGAAGCTCTTTGGAACTCCTCAATCGCGAGGGTTTGCCCTGCTCGCAGCCAGTGTCGCTTTGGCGGCCTCAGCATGCACACCATCGCCCGGCGGTTCGGCAGCGCCCTCAACACCGGGTGCCGCATCGGCATCCACGCAAGCGTCGCCAACACCGTCAACCTCAGTTTCGGGTTCCACAGCTTCACCGGAAACCACCACCTTCACAGAGACACCGGCGCCGGCGCCTGATGCCACGGCCACCGTCAACGCGCTGGTCCCTGGTTTTCCCGCGCAGCTCATCCCGGTCATGCCCAACACGTCCGTCCGTTCAAGCAGCGTGGACAAGAGTGAGGCAGTAGCCACCGTTGCCCTCGTGGGAACGGTCAAAGCCCCACCGGAGGGCGTTGTGGACTACTACAAGACCTCCATGGAGGCCCAAGGGTTCAAGCTTGTTCCGGGGCCATCCGCAGTGGGCAATGTCACCTCCTTGGACTTCGTCCGCGGTGACGGCGAGACCGTGAATGTTTCGGTCAGGCAAAAGGAAGGCGTCTCCACGTTCACGATCGGCGCGAACGTGGCGGCCGGGTCCGTCAAGTGACGGCCATTTCACTCATAGGCTCAGAGCAAACAGAGTTCATTGGCGGCGTCGCCGGCAAACTCCATGAGTTCCTGTCAGGGCAACAGGAACTGATGGCTTCTGTCTCTCCCGACGTCGAGCCGCTCATTGGATCCATTTCGAATCTCGTCACGGGCGGCAAGCGCCTCCGCGCCCTGATGTGCTATTGGGGCTGGCGGGGTGCTGGTGGCCCTGCAGGGAACCCGGAAATAGTTACCGCCGGCTGCGCCTTGGAGCTTTTCCAGGCAGCGGCCTTGATTCATGATGACATCATTGATCGTTCCGATACCCGCCGCGGTGGTCCCAGCGTGCACAAGCGGTTCAGCCAGCTCCACGAAGTCAATGGCTGGGCTTTGGACAGCGGGCGATTCGGGGATGCGGCAGCTATCCTCACAGGGGATCTTTGCCTTTCCTTCAGTGAGGAGTCCTTCACGGAGATCGGCGCCCGGGCAGCTGCGGGAAGCCCTGCCCGACGCATCTTCAATGTGATGCGCGCCGAAGTCATGGCGGGTCAGTACCTGGACATCCTGGAAGAAGTGGCCGGACCAGTCCGGGACCGCGCCGGCTCCGTTGCCCGCGCACAATCGATCATTCGGTACAAATCTGCCAAATACTCCACCGAGCACCCGCTGGCCTTGGGCGGGGCACTGGCCGGGGCCCCGGCCACCTTGTTGGAAGGTTATTCGCAGTTCTCTCTGCCCCTGGGCGAGGCATTCCAAATGCGCGATGACGTTCTGGGTGTCTTTGGAGATCCCGAAACTACCGGCAAGCCCGCCGGGGACGACCTCCGGGAAGGCAAGCGAACGGTTTTGGTTGGCTTCGCCATCAACCAAGCGCCTCGGCCGGAGGCAGATTACCTGGACAGGATGCTCGGCAACCCACTCTTGATGGAAGGCGAGGTGGCTGAGATACGGCGCATCATCATTGAATGCGGTGCGCTGGAGGCTACAGAATCGTTGATCGGCGAGTTGAGCCGCAAAGCCTTCGACGCTCTTGAACGCCTGCCCCTTCAGGACCTGCCATTGACGGCCTTGCGCCAGCTGGCCGAGTCAGCTGTCAGCCGGGCGGCGTGAGCGGCAGCTCCTTCAACGACAGACGCGGACGACGGCGGTGAGTCACCGCCGTCGTCCGCGTTTAAGCAGGTCCCCTGTTGAGGAAACCGATGATTAAGGCAAAGACGCTACCAAGCCAGAGATTGGGCGCGGCGCCTGATCTCAGTTTTACGCCCCTCGCGCAGGGCATCGATGGGACGTCCCCGCAATGACTCGTCCGGGGTGAAAAGCCAGATAATCAATTCTTCGTCGTTGTAACCGGCGTCGCTGAGAACCGCAATGGTCCCCTTCAAGCTGTCTACAACATGCCCGTCCTGGACAAAGAGGGCGGGGATTGAGCGGATGTTCCGCTCCCCCCGCCTGATGGCTACAAGCGCACGCTCATCCAGAAGTCCATGGACTTTGGTGATGGAAACTTCCAAAAGTTCAGCGACATCCGGCAGCGGCAGCCAGTCGGAAACAAGGCTTTCTACATTACTCACGGAACAAGGTTGCCACGCCGCCCTGCCCGACGCCTAGCCGAAGTGCCACCGAACTGGCCCGGAATGCCCCGTCATAGCTCTTTGGCCCCCATTGATTGTGGTTATTTGTTTGGTTTGACAGGAATTGTTGTGTTGATCGACTAAGTATGAGAGATTCACACTGATCACATTTGCACCATTGATAACATGAGCAACATTGGTAACACTGACAACAGCGCTAACAATCGCACCCCGCTGTTTGAGATGAGGACACATTCCATGACGACGCCCCGCTCGCCGAAACGAACCATGAGCATGCCGGTAATAGCGGCAACCACGGCCGCGCTTCCCGCCGTGGTTTTGTCCTCCCTTGCCCTGGCTCAACCGTCCGTGGCAACACCGGCACCCCAACCGCGGAAGATCCCCGCCACGCTTGCCGCGGCAATGAAGGCCCAAGCTGTCAACGTGGGCACCGTCATTCCCGCCAATGCGGTTGCAGCCACCCTTCCTGCCACCCTGCGCCCCATGGCACCGTCCGTCCCGGATACCTACACGATTGTCCGCGGCGACACCATCAGCGCGATTGCCCGCCGCTTCAACCTGGACACAGCGGCCGTGCTGCAGCTGAACAAGCTCTCAGCCACCACGCTGATCTATCCGGGACAAACCATCAAGCTCAAGGGCACGGCTTCAGCGCCGGCACAGCCCGCCCCGGCTGCTCCCAGCGCGCCCAGCGCCACCACCAGCGCCACTGTATACACCGTGGTTCCCGGAGATACCCTGGGAGCCATTGCGGCCAAGCACGGCGTTCCCTTGTCCAGCATCTTCAGCTGGAACGGGCTGAACGGAAGCTCCATCATTTATCCCGGCCAGAAGATCAAGGTCAGTGGCGGATCGGCACCCTCAGCCCCGTCTGCACCGGCAGCCCCGGCTCCGGCGCCGGCACCCTTGGCCGGCACAGGTTCTTACACCATCAAGGCAGGCGACACCTTGAGTTCCATCGCTTCCCGGCACGGGGTTTCCTTGGCTGCGTTGATGGCCGCAAACAACAACGTGACAGCCACCACCGTGATCTATCCCGGTCAGAAGCTCACCATTCCCGGCGCCGGCCTGCAGCCGGTGGGCGATACCAAGCCGCTGGTACCGAGTACATTCCTCGGCTTCACCTACCCGCCGGCAGTGGTCAGCTCTGCCAACGAGAACAAGGCGCTGCTCAACGCTTCGCCGGTGCCCAGCCGCGCTGAGATGAAGAGCATCGTGGCGGACACGGCCCGGCGCATGGGAGTGAGCCCGTCCCTGGCTTTGGCCTTCGCCGAACAGGAGTCCGGCTTTGACCAGCGCGCCGTCTCCCCCGCCAACGCAATCGGCACCATGCAGGTCATTCCCTCCTCCGGACAGTGGGCATCTGATCTGGTGGGTCGAAAGCTCAACCTCCTGGATCCTTATGACAACGCCACGGCAGGTGTTGCGATCATTCGTACACTCATTGCCACCAGCAAGGACCTGGACACGGCAATTGCCGGCTACTACCAGGGCCAGTATTCGGTCAGCAAGTACGGCATGTACGAGGACACCAAGCGCTACGTCGAATCCATCAAGGCCCGCCAGCGCACTTTCGGCTAGGCCCTCAACTGCACCTCGGAAGGGGCCCGCATCCCTCGTGGATTCGGGCCCCTTCCCTGCCTCGTTTAGGATCGTATGGTGCAAGAACCAACGCAGGACCACCTCATCGGGACCACCGTGGACGGCCGGTACACCGTCCGTTCCCGTTTGGCGCGGGGCGGAATGTCCACTGT
Source organism: Paenarthrobacter aurescens (assembly GCF_041549525.1). Lineage (NCBI taxonomy): Bacteria > Bacillati > Actinomycetota > Actinomycetes > Micrococcales > Micrococcaceae > Paenarthrobacter > Paenarthrobacter aurescens. Next base: position 1,730,627 of record NZ_CP157456.1, on the reverse strand, counting down.
TTACCTGGCCACGGACCAGCGCCTCGAGCGCGACGTTGCCCTCAAAGTCCTGCACCCGCACCTGGCCAACGACCCCACATTCCTGGCGCGTCTGAGCCGTGAAGCCAAGGCAGCCGCGAGCCTCTCCCACCCCCACATTGTGGGGGTGCTGGACCAAGGCGAGGACGGACACATTGCCTACCTGGTGATGGAGTACGTCAAGGGGCACACCCTTCGCGATACCCTCAACGAACAGGGACCCTTGCCGCCACGCCTTGCATTGGCCCTGATAGATCCCGTCATTGAAGGCCTGGCTGCCGCACACCACTCCGGCCTGATCCACCGCGACGTCAAACCCGAGAACGTCCTCATAGCCGACGACGGACGCATCAAAGTGGGCGACTTCGGCTTGGCCAGGGCGATTTCCGCCAATACCAGCACCGGGGCACTGATAGGCACCGTGGCGTATCTGGCTCCCGAGCTTGTGCTCGGCCAGCCCGCAGATGCCCGTAGCGACATCTACTCTGCAGGCATCATGCTCTATGAGATGTTGACGGGTAAACAGCCTTACGCGGGAGACTCCCCCATCCAGGTTGCCTACCAGCACGTCAATGCCGTAGTGGGACGCCCTTCTGACGCCGCCCCCGGCCTTGCCGAGGACCTCGATGAGCTGGTGCAGTGGTGCACTGCCGTTGACGCGGAGAACAGGCCGGTGGATGGCGCTGCTCTGCTGACCGAACTCCGGCACATCCGCACCACGTTGACCGACGAAGAGCTGGATCGCCGGCAAACATCCTCCCAGCACCCTGGCTTCCTTCCGGCCGCTGGCGCCACAACCCCGTTGGACAGCTCGGGCAGCAACCCAACAGAAGCCCTGGCCACCACTGCCTCGCCCACGGAGTTGATCTCCCACCAGAGCAACCCCACCACCATCATGGCCGCAGGAGGCCCGGGCAGGCCGCAAGCCGGCGCTCTTGTGCCCGCCGTCCCAGGCAACGACGCCGACGGGCGACAGCCCGGCAAGAGGGAGTTGAAGAGGCTCGAACGCCAAGAGAGCAAGGATCGAGCCCGGGCCGCAGCCACGCCGAGTCGTCCGCTCCGCGAGGGCAACCCCCGGCGTCGCGGCATCATCTGGACCATCGTGATCGTTATCCTTGCAACGCTGGCGGCCTCTGCCGGCTGGTTCTTCGGGATGGGCCCGGGATCTCCGGGGACCGTGCCGGACGTCAAGAACAAAACCGTTGCCGAGGCACAGCAGCTCCTTCGCACTGCCGGTTTCCAATCGGAACCGCAGGACGTCTTCGATGACGACATCCTGGCAGGCCTGGCCGTTGGGACGGAGCCCGCCTCCGGCGCCGAGGTACGGAAGTTCCAACCCATCACGCTTTTCGTTTCCAAAGGTGCCCAGCTTTTCCCCCTGCCCGGTCTGGCAGGCGGCACTCTGGACGAAGCCAAGATCGCCTTAAATGCAGCCGAGATGGCTCTGGGCAACGTCACGCAGGCTTTCGACGAGAAGGTTCCTGCCGGCGTCGTGCTTTCCCAGGACCCGGCCAAAGGAACTGAAGTCAGGCATGGCACTCCGGTGTCCTTGGTGGTCTCCAAGGGTCCCCAACCCATTCCTGTTCCCGATGTTCGTGGACTGGCCCAGGATGCCGCGGTGAAGGCTATCCAGGACGCTGGCCTCACGGCTGTGATCGCTCCGGAGACAGTGAACGACAAGACAGTGCCCAAGGGGGCTGTGGTATCCCAGCTGCCGGCCAACGGAACGCTGATCCGCGGCGAGGCCGTGACGCTCACGGTGTCCAAGGGGCCAAAGCTGGTCAAGGTTCCCAGCTTCATTGGAAAACAGGCGGCCGAAGCTGAACGGGAGTTGAAGAAACTCGGTTTCAAAGTTGAGGTCAACAAAGTCCTGGGCGGCTTCTTCGGCACCGTCCGCGACCAAAATCCTGTCAACACCGAGGTACCGGAAGATTCAGTGGTGACGCTGACGGTTGTATAGCTGGTTCCTCACATCACAAAGGCGCGGCCCGGAGAACCCGGACCGCGCCTTTGTCATGTGTACTACTTCCTGGAGAGGGCTCCGGCCACCAGGAAAGCCATCTCGAGGGACTGCATGTGGTTCAGGCGGGGATCGCACACCGACTCGTAGCGGTCCAGGAAGGCATCCTGATCGATGGGATCGGCACCGCCCAGGCACTCAGCGACGTCATCGCCGGTCATTTCGACGTGAAGTCCGCCCGGTACCGTGCCCAAGGCCTGGTGCACCTCGAAGAAGCCACGCACCTCATCAATGACGTCATCGAAGTTGCGGGTCTTGTAGCCGTTGGGCGAGGTAACTGTGTTGCCGTGCATCGGGTCCGTTACCCACAGCACCTGGGCACCGGATGAGGTGACGCGTTCGACGACGGCAGGCAACTTCTCGCGGATGTTTCCGGCGCCCATTCGGGTGATGAACGTCAGGCGGCCAGGCTCCCGGTTGGGGTCCAGTTTGTCAATGAGACGCAAGGCGTCATCGCCACTGGTGGTGGGACCGAGCTTGACGCCGATGGGGTTGCGCACCCGTGACAGGAAGTCCACGTGGGCGTGATCGAGCTCGCGGGTCCGCTCGCCGATCCACAGGAAGTGTGCAGAGGTGTCATACGGCAGTCCGGTCCGCGAATCGATGCGCGTCAGGGCGCGCTCGTAATCGAGCAGCAACGCCTCGTGGCTGGCGAAGAACTCAACGCGCTTGAGTGCTTCGAAGTCGGCGCCGCAGGAATCCATGAAGCTGATGGCACGATCAATGTCACGTGCCAATGATTCGTAACGCGCATGCGCCGGGTTTTCAGTGAAGCCCTTGTTCCACTGATGAACCAGGCGAAGATCCGCGAATCCGCCCTGGGTAAAGGCTCGGATCAGGTTCAGCGTGGATGCGGACGTGTGGTAGGCCTTGAGCATCCGGCCGGCGTCGTGCGCCCGGGATTCGGGAGTGAAATCGTAGCCGTTGACGATGTCGCCGCGGTACGCGGGAAGGGTCACGCCGTCCCGGGTTTCGTCATTTGAGGAGCGTGGCTTTGCGAACTGTCCGGCCATACGACCCATTTTGATGACGGGCATTGCCGCGCCATATGTCAGGACCACTGCCATCTGCAGAATCGTCTTGACCCGCGCACTGATCTTGTCCGCCGTCGCGGCCTCAAACGTCTCAGCGCAGTCGCCGCCCTGCAGGAGGAAAGCCTTGCCTTGGGCAGCAGCGGCCAGGCGCTCCCTGAGAACGTCCACTTCACCGGCGAAGACCAAGGGCGGCACCACTGAGAGCTCCTTGACAGAGGCCTTGAAGACCTCTGTGTTGGACCACGTGGGCTGCTGGGAAATCGGCAGGTCCCGCCAGGCATCGAGCCCGGGATAGTTTGCTGCCCCGCTTTGAGCGGTGCTGGCCAGAGGATCTGCTGTGGAGGGTGCGGTGTTCGCGGTTAGCTCAGTCACCCTTCAAGAGTAGTAGCCCGCAGCAAGGTTCCGGGACTACAGCCGTAATTGATGCCGCCGCCTGCGTCACAGTGTCCCCGCTGATCCGGTCCCCTCGCTCCGTGGATCATCAATGTCCTCGGCAACGTCCGCAGCTGCCTCTTCGGCAACCTCAATCCTGTGCACTGGCTCGGGCCCCTTGCCCGCCAACTGGGCCTTGACTACCGCTGCGTACTCGTCCACGTACTCCTGGCCGGAGAGCCGCATCAGTTCGTACATGATTTCATCGGTGACGGCCCGCTGGATCAAGCGGTCATCCTCCATGCCGTAGTAGCGGCTGAAGTCTAGAGGCTGGCCAAAAATGAGGCCGATCCTGCGGATGTTGGGGAGCCGTTTACCGATCGGCTGGACCTTCTCCGTTCCGATCATGGCCACCGGAATCACCGGAACACGGGTCTGCAGCGCAAGCCTGGCCACGCCCACTTTGCCGCGGTACAGCCTGGCGTCAGGGCTTCGGGTGCCTTCCGGATAGATACCCAGCAGGCCTCCCGAGTTCAGGACATCCCTGCCTGCCTGCAGGGACATCTCCGAGGCTGCCCCGCCGGACCGGTCCATCGGCAACTGGTTGCTCAACCTGAAAAACAGCGCAGTGAGGCGGCCCTTAAGCCCTTTTCCGGTGAAGTACTCGGACTTTGCCAGGAAGATCACCGGGCGATGAACCATCAGGGGCAGAAAAATGGAGTCAGAGAAGGACAAGTGGTTGGAGGCCAGAATGGCCGCCCCGCTTTCAGGAACATTGTCCAGCCCCTTGACCCAGGGCCGGAACAAGAGCTTAAGAACGGGACCGAGAAAAATCCTCTTCATGACCCAATAGAACACAGTTGTCCTTCCACGGCCGATTGCTTGGCCTGCACCCGGGCAACCCGGCCGGCACTCAACAGCAACCCTACTCCAGTGAGAAATCCCAGGAACAGTGACACGATGGACGCATGACGGAACGCAACCAACCCGCCACGCAACTCGCCTTCCACTACCCCGGACATGGACCCAACGCTTCCATTGGAGTGGCAATCTGCCACGGCTTCACAGGAAGCCCTCTGACAGTCCTTCCGTGGGCAGAATATTTGGCAAAGCAGGGCTTCGCTGTATCTGCGCCCCTCCTTCCAGGGCATGGCACAAGCTGGCAGGATCTTGCAAGCACGAGGTGGCAGGACTGGTACCGGGCCTTTGAGCAGAGCTATGTGGAGCTCGCCGGGAAGACGAAGTCCTGCTTTGTGGCGGGCTTGTCCATGGGTGGAGCCGTAGCTCTCCAGGTAGCCTCCCGCCATGACGTTCCGGGGGTTGTCCTGGTGAACCCGGGGCTGAGTTTCTATGACCCCCGCGTGAGGTACATCGGGGCTTTGAAGTACGTGATGCGTACAACCACCCCCATAGTGGAGGACAACCCCTCACCGGCAACGGCTGAAACCGGGGACTATTCAAAAACATCACTGCAGTCGGTCCACGAACTCAAGAAACTTTTCCGTGCAGCTACCCGCGGCCTGCCGAACGTGGTGGCTCCAGTCCTGGTCTTCAAGTCCTCCGTGGACGAAGTCATCCCGCCGAGTTCTCTGGCCACCATCAGCAAGCACGTTGATTCATCCCGCCTGAAAGTTGTTACGCTTCCGCGCAGTGCGCACGTTGCCACCCTTGATGTTGATGCGCCCACGATTTTTGAAGAATCGGCCGGCTTTTTCCGCCAGCACGCCGGTGACAGAGTAGCCTCAGAGTCATCATGAAAATGCTCCCGGATTTTTCGCCGTTCCACAGCAGCTGGACGGGGGCCGGGCCGCGCGTCGGCGTGGTCCTGTCCCATGGGTTTACCGGAAGCCCGCACAGCGTCAGGCCGTGGGCCCAGCACCTTGCCGCAGCCGGCTATGCCGTCAGGCTGCCTTTGTTGCCCGGGCACGGCACCACCTGGCAGGACATGGCCAAGCGCTCGTGGCGGGAGTGGCACCGTGCCGTGGACGAGGCCTACCTCGAACTGGCTTCCGAGTGCGATTACGTCTTCTCAGCAGGCTTGTCCATGGGTGGGACCCTGGCCTTGCGCATCGCCGCCACCCGTCCCGTTGCCGGCACGGTGGTGGTCAATCCGGGGCTGGTCCTGGATGATCCCCGGGCCGTGATCGTCGCTGCCCTCAAATATGTGGTGAAGACTACGCCGTCCATCGCCAATGACATTCTCAAACCGGATCAGGACGAAGGCGCCTACGCCCGGACCCCTGTAGCAGCCGCTCACCAACTGAAAAAGATGTACAAGGATACTGCGGCCATACTGCCCCGCATCAGCTCCCCCGTCCGGGTGTACAAATCCACGGTGGACAACGTCATCTCCACTGCGAGCCTGGAATTCCTCAAGTCCCGGGTGCAGGCGCCCGTTGAGGTGAACTACCTCCACAACAGCCGCCATGTTGCCACCTTGGATCATGACGCACCGGAGATCTTTGACGGGTCAGTCGAGTTTATTCAAAAGACCGTAGCGGCCCTGGCCGGTCACGGGCTTTCCCCTGCAAAGGACACAGCCCATGAACAGGCCTGATCCCAACTCAGCCGATCAGAGCGCCAACAAGGACGACGACGCCGTATGGCTGGATCTGGTGTCCCGGTTGGAGGCCACACAGTCCGGCCTGGCCGGTGACCGGCCTGAGGACAGCCCCGGGAGGCACGCCACTGAGGACAGCCCCGGGAGCCACGGCTCTGAAGCCGAGCCAGTGCAGCAGCCCGGGCCCGGCCGTACGTTCAAGGACTTTGATCCGCTGGGCCTCTCTCCCCGGGCACAGGACCCGGCGGCTGATGCGGCCGATTCCGGCGCAGAGGCCGCAGCCTCCGGCAGGCCGGCCGGGCCCCGGGACTTCGAAGTGGAGGATGAGGACCACACGTTCGTCCCCGAGGACCCCCCAAGCCTGGCCGGAACCGAACCGCTGGTCATGCTCGCATGGATTGGTGCGGTGGGCGGACCCCTCGCGCTGCTCTTCACTGCCATGTTCTGGAGATCGGCACCATTGACGGCCACGCTGGGCATTGTGGCCATTTTCGTGGCGTCAGTGATTTATCTCATCATGCGGCTCCCGCAGGAAAAGAACGAGGACGACGACGGCGCGCGCCTCTAGCTGCGTGCCCGGCCGCTGACCCGGGACAGGTCTGCCGCACCGATCATGCCGGCACGAGGACCCAGCGCGGCGAGTTCAATCCTGGCCATGGGCCGGAAACCCTGCCCCGTGAGGTTCTTGGCAAATGACTCCCGGGCCGGCGCTGCAAGCAACTCCCCCGCATCACACAGCCCTCCGCCAATGACGAACATGCCGGGGTCCAGCGCCGCCGCAAGGTTGGCCAACCCCAGGCCCAACCACTGCCCCTGATCTGCAATGAGCTCACGCGAGGTGGCATCACCGGCGAGCGCCAGCGCGGTAACGGCCGCGCCGGATAGTTCCTCCGCGGTCCCGCCGGACTTTTCCAGGAGGGCTGAACCTGCCGGGGAGTTGGTCCGTACCAGTTCCCTGGCTTCCCGGCCCAGGGCGTTACCGGAGGCGTATTGCTCCCAGCATCCGCGGTTGCCGCATTCGCAGCGGTGTCCTCCGGGGAAGATAATCTGGTGTCCGAATTCCCCGGCCACTCCGTAGCGGCCGCGCTCCACCCGGCCGTCCATCACCATGGCTCCGCCGATTCCCGTGCCCAGCGTGATGCAGACCAGCCGGCTTTCGCCCTGACCTGCGCCAAAGCGCCATTCGGCCCATGCTGCAGCGTCGGCGTCGTTGGTCAGCAGCACCGGACGCCTCAGCAATTTCTGGAGGCTGTCCCTCAGGGGCTCATTGCGCCAGGCCAGGTGCGGGCTGAACAGCACCGTGCCGCCGTCGAGGTCCATCCAGCCTGCTGCGCCGATTCCCACCGTGGCAACCCTGTGGCCGGCACTGAGCTCGTTCACGAGCTCCACTATGGTCTGCTCCACAGCCCGGGGGTCTGCACCAGGCGTTGATCTGCGGGCTTCGGCCAGGACCCTGCCCTCAGCGTCCACTACACCTGCGGCCACTTTGGTGCCGCCGATGTCAATGCCGATTGCCAGTCCCCGCCGTCCCAGGTGGCTCCGCCGGGCAGCCCAGGGCACATCCTTCCATGCCGAGGCCGGGGGCTTGGATCTGACCATGGAACTGGACCGTAGTACGGGCATCCCATCATCCTATTGCGCAGCGCAGAGCGGCTCTTGCATTGCGCAGGTGAACCAGATCCCGAGTTGCCTGAATTGCCTGCTCATCCGTAAAGTTACTCGCCAGTAGGTGAAATAGAACACACCACCTCGAGCGGGCATACTAGAGTGAAAGCAGCCCCTCGTGGCCCGTGGATATCAAAGGAGCTTCCGTGCGCGAAATAAGTGTTCCTCCCCTGGTGAATATCGCCCCTGAAACGAACATCACGGACTTCGTGATCCGCGAGGCCGAAAAAGCGTCCAACCCTGCACTTTTCTCCAAGCTGGACAGTAACGGGCAATGGCAGGACATCCGTGCCAAGGACTTCCTCGAGGACGTCCGCGCCCTGGCCAAGGGACTCATTGCCAGCGGTGTTGCCGCCGGCGACCGCGTGGGAATTATGTCCCGCACGCGGTATGAATGGTCCCTTGTGGACTTCGCCATCTGGTTCGCAGGGGCTGTGTCCGTGCCGATCTACGAGACATCCTCTCCTTCACAAGTGGCGTGGAACCTGGGTGATTCCGGTGCAGTGGCTGCCTTCGGCGAAGCAGCACATCACGAGGACGTCATTCGCCAAGCGGTGGCCGCGGAAGACATCACATCCGTAGCCAACGTCTGGCAGCTTGAGGGCGCAGGCCTGGACGCCCTGCGCAGCGCAGGCGCTGGCGTCCCCGACGACGAACTTGAGTCCCGCCGCTCCTCGGCCGGCCTCAAGGACCTCGCCACCATCATTTACACCTCCGGCACCACGGGCAGGCCAAAGGGCTGCGAACTGACGCACGGCAACTTTGTGGAACTGTCCGAGAACGCCCGCGCTTCATTGCCTGAGATCATCAACGAGTCCGGCAAAACCATCATGTTCCTCCCCCTGGCCCACGTCTTCGCACGCTTCATCTCCGTGCTGGCGGTGGCCGGCGGCGTCAAGGTGGCGCACACCCCGGACATCAAGAATCTGTTGGCTGATCTCCAGAGTTTCCAGCCGACGTTCATCCTGGCTGTACCCCGGGTCTTTGAAAAGGTGTACAACTCGGCACTGACAAAGGCGGAGGACGGCGGTAAGGGTGCCATCTTCCACCGGGCCGTGGATACTGCGATCGCGTACTCCAAAGCCCGCGAGGCCGGTTCGCTGGGACTTGGCCTGAAGCTCAAGCATGCCGTGTTCGACAAACTCGTCTACGGCAAGCTCCGCGCCGCCATGGGTGGCCACGTTGCCCACGCCGTTTCCGGAGGCGGCCCTTTGGGTGAGCGCCTGGGTCACTTCTTCCAAGGAATCGGCCTGCAGATCCTGGAGGGCTACGGCCTGACCGAGACCACAGCCCCCATCTCGGTGAACACACCGTCCATGATCAAGATCGGCACCGTTGGCGCCCCGCTCCCCGGCAACTCGGTGAAAATCGCCGACGACGGTGAGATCCTCGCCAAGGGCGTCTGCGTCATGCGGGGCTACTACAAGCGCGAAGACCTGACGGCCGAAACGTTTGCCGACGGCTGGTTCCGCACCGGGGACATCGGCGAGCTGGACAGCAACGGATTCCTCAAGATCACTGGCCGCAAGAAGGAAATCATTGTTACCGCAGGCGGGAAGAACGTGGTTCCGGCCCTGCTGGAGGACCAGATCCGCGCAGATGCCCTGGTTTCCCAAGTGCTGGTGGTGGGCGACAACCGCCCGTTCATCGGTGCTCTGGTCACTTTGGATGAAGAGGCGCTCCCCGGATGGCTGGACCGCCATGGACTTCCCGCAAGCACCACTCTGGCAGAGGCCACTGATCACCCGGTGGTGAAGGCAGCAGTCCAGGAGCTCATCAGCAAGGCCAACCAGTCCGTCTCCCAGGCCGAGGCCATCAAGTCCTTCAGGATCGTTCCTGCGGACTTCACCGAGGCCTCCGGGCACCTGACCCCGTCCCTGAAGGTCAAGCGTGCACAGGTCATGAAGGACTTCGACGCCGTCATAGAGGAAATGTACTCAGCACCCCGCGCTTCCTAGTCACCGGGAAAAGACAAAAAAGTACCCCGTCCGGATTCTTCCGGACGGGGTACTTCTTTGCCTGGATGGCTAGCCGATCACCAGCAGCAAGTCGCCGCCCTGGACCTGCTCCACGGAGGAAATGGCGAGGCGGGAGACCGTACCGGCTACCGGCGTGGTGATGGAAGCTTCCATCTTCATGGCCTCAATGGTGGCCACAGTATCGCCCGCGTTGACTACATCGCCCACCTTTGCCGTGACGGTAACTGCGCCGGCAAACGGAGCAGCAACCTGGCCGGGCTGTGCCGGATCTGCCTTCTCGGCGGCCTTGACGTTGCTGACCACCGAGCGGTCACGGACAACCACCGGCCGGGACTGGCCGTTGAGCGTGCACATCACGGTGCGCATGCCCTTCTCATCGGCTTCTGAAACAGCCTCAAGCTGGGCAATGAGGCGGACACCCTTCTCCAGCTCAATAACGTGCTCTGCGCCCTGCTGGAGACCGTACAGATAGTCACGGGTATCCAGCACGGAGATGTTCCCGTAGGTGTCCACGCTCTTCAGGTAATCCTTGGTGGGTCCAGCGAAGAGCAAACGGTTCAGCGTGTGCTGCCGCGTCTTGGAGTCGCCCTTCAGCGCTGCGCTGTCCTCGGCACTGATCTCGACGTCGCGCACCTTGACGCTGCGGCCTTGAAGGGCCTTGGTGCGGAACGGCTCGGGCCAGCCTCCGGGAGGATCACCGAGCTCGCCGGACAGGAAGCCGATGACAGAATCCGGGATGTCGTAGTTCTGCGGGTTCTCATTGAAATCCGCGGGATCGGCGTTGAGTCCAACAAGGTGCAACGCGAGATCGCCCACAACCTTGGAAGACGGCGTGACCTTGACCAAGCGGCCAAGGATGCGGTCAGCGGCCGTGTACATGTCCTCGATGGCCTCAAACTGCTCACCGAGACCAAGGGCGATGGCCTGTTGGCGAAGGTTGGAGAGCTGGCCGCCGGGGATTTCATGCTGGTAGACGCGCCCTGTGGGACCCGGGAGACCGGATTCGAAGGGGGCGTAGACGCGCCGTACAGCTTCCCAGTAAGGCTCGAGCGCGCCCACGTTGGCCAGGCTCAGCCCGGTATCGCGGGGCGTGTTGGCCAAGGCAGCAACCAAGGCGGACGCCGCGGGCTGGCTGGTGGTGCCTGCCAGGGAAGCCGCCGCCACATCGACTGCGTCCACACCGGCGTCAACAGCTGCCAGCAAGGTGGCAAGTTGACCACCGGCGGTGTCGTGCGTGTGCAGGTGTACGGGGAGGTCGAAGCGCTCACGCAGCGCCGTCACCAACTTCGCGGCAGCGGCGGGACGCAGGAGGCCTGCCATGTCCTTGATGGCCAGGATGTGTGCACCGGCGTCGACGATCTTCTGGGCCAGGTCCAGGTAGTAGTCGAGGGTGTACAGGTCCTCGTTGGGGTCAAGAAGGTTGCCGGTGTAGCACAGGGCAACTTCCGCGACGGCGGTCCCCGTGGCCCGGACGGCCCGGATGGCGGGGGCCATCTGGTTGACGTCGTTGAGGGCGTCAAAGATACGGAAGATGTCGATCCCCGTAGCAGCGGCCTCGTTGACGAAAGCCTCCGTCACTTCTTCCGGGTACGGGGTGTAGCCCACAGTGTTGCGGCCGCGGAGCAGCATCTGGATACAGGTATTCGGCAACGCCTTGCGCAAAGCAGCCAGACGGTCCCACGGGTCCTCACCAAGGAAGCGGAGCGCGACGTCGTATGTTGCACCGCCCCAGGCCTCCACGGAAAGCAGCTCCGGCATGAGTGCGGTCACTGCCGGGCCGGCAGCTACGAGGTCGCGGGTGCGGACACGTGTTGCCAACAGAGACTGGTGGGCATCACGGAAGGTGGTGTCCGTGACGGCCAGCGCCTGCTGTTCGCGAAGTGCCTTTGCGAAACCTTCCGGCCCAAGTTCAATCAACTTCTGGCGGGAACCCGACGCGGGAACCGGCCCATCAATGGCGGGCAGCTTGCTGGCGGGATCGGAATGGACCTTGAGCTCGCCGTTCGGCTTGTTCACGGTCACTTCCGCCAGCCAGGTCAGCAGCTTGGTGCCACGGTCAGCGGAAATGTGCGATTTCAGCAGCTCAGGGCGTTTGTCGATGAAGTCCGTAGCCACGTTCCCGGCATTGAAGTCCGGGTCCGCAAGTACTGCCTGCAGGAAGGGGATGTTGGTGGAGACGCCACGGATGCGGAACTCGGCCAGGCCACGACGCGCACGGGCCACAGCCGCCGGGTAGTCACGGCCACGGCAGGTCAGCTTTACCAGCATGGAGTCAAAGTGCGGGCTGATCTCCGCACCCGAGTAGACCGTACCGCCGTCGAGCCTTACACCGGCGCCACCAGCGGAACGGTAACCGGTGATCTTTCCAACGTCAGGGCGGAAGCCGTTGGAGGGATCCTCAGTAGTAATACGACACTGGAGGGCAGCGCCCTTGATGGACACCGAATCCTGGCTCAGCCCAAGATCCGCCAGGGTTTCACCCGAGGCGATGCGCATCTGGGCCTGCACAAGGTCAACATCGGTGATTTCCTCAGTGACGGTGTGCTCAACCTGGATGCGGGGGTTCATTTCAATGAAGACGTGCTGTCCGGCGCGCTCCCCCTCGGTATCCACCAGGAACTCCACGGTTCCGGCGTTGACGTAGTTCAGGGCCTTGGCGAAGGCCACCGCATCCCGGTAAAGCGCCTGGCGGATGTTTTCATCCAGGTTCGGAGCAGGGGCGATTTCCACCACCTTCTGGTGACGGCGCTGCAGGGAACAGTCGCGCTCGAAGAGGTGCATGACGTTGCCTTCGGCGTCGGCCAGGATCTGCACTTCAATGTGGCGGGGACGCAGGACTGCCTGTTCCAGGAACATGGTGGGATCACCGAAGGCAGCATCGGCCTCGCGCATGGCGGACTGCAGCGCTTCAGGAAGGGCCTCGCGCGTCTCCACACGGCGCATTCCACGACCACCACCACCAGCAACTGCCTTGGCGAAAATGGGGAAACCGATCTCGTCAGCTGCAGCAATGAGCTCGTCAAGGTCCTTGGAAGGCTTGCTCGACTTCAGGACAGGAACGCCTGCCTTGCGTGCAGCCTCCAGGGCGGCAACCTTATTGCCTGCCAGTTCCAGGACCTCAGCGGGCGGACCCACAAAGGTGATTCCTGCAGCCTTGGCCGCGCGAGCCAGGTCCGGGTTTTCCGAGAGGAAGCCGTAGCCGGGGTAAATGGCGTCAGCGCCGGCTTCTTTGGCGACGCGGACAACCTCCTCTACGTCCAGGTAGGCGCGGACGGGATGGCCCACCTCGCCGATCAGGTAAGCTTCGTCGGCCTTCTGCCGGTGGATCGAGTTACGGTCCTCATGCGGAAAGACGGCTACTGTCTTGGCGCCCAGTTCATAACCAGCGCGAAACGCCCTGATCGCGATTTCGCCGCGATTGGCCACCAGAATTTTCGAAAACATACTTCTCCTGCATCATTGCGGGTGGATCGGTCGGTGGTCACAGTGTGTAGTGCCGCCAGCATCAAACACAAATCTTTGTGGCAACCATCACAAAGGAATCGTCATGTGGGCTGTATATGCGTGCGCGCGATCCGACGGCGTGCTATTGCCGGGCCATCTCCCCCGGGCCCCGGGCGCGTAGAAAGCGGGAAACCACCGCGATGCACCATATGATGTTGAAGGGGCTTCGGCAAGCCCCGGCTCCGGCACGTCCGGAGCGAATCAGCGCGACACGGCAACCGGCGTTAGGTTTTGGGTTTTCAAGTGCAAGTAGTCAGCATCAGCAGCCTCAAAGGTGGAGTGGGAAAGACGTCCGTGACCACCGGTCTGGCGTCCGCGGCCCTAGCAGCCGGCATTTCCACGTTGGTAGTGGATCTCGATCCCCATGCCGACGCCACCACAGCACTTGGTGTTCAGCCGGGCGGACAACTGGACATCGGCCGGATGCTCAAAAGCCCCCGCAAAGCCAACCTTGCCGGCAACGTGGCAGGCAGCAGCTGGGTTTCCAACGGCTCAAGCAACGGCACCTTGGACGTAGCAGTTGGTTCAGCCTTCACCGGAATCTACGACCGCCCCGATCTGGGCCGGCGCGACCTCCGCAGGCTGTCAGCGGTGTTGGCCGGCACCACCAATTACGATCTCGTCCTGGTTGACTGCCCGCCGTCGCTTAATGGACTGACCCGCATGGCCTGGAGTGCCAGCGACCGCGTGGTACTTGTGGCCGAGCCCGGGCTCTTCTCCGTAGCAGGCACCGAACGCACCATGCGCGCCATTCAACTTTTCCGGCAGGAGTTCGCCCCACAGCTCGCCCCGGCAGGGATTGTTGCCAACAGAGTCCGCACCGGATCGGTGGAGCACACGTTCCGCTTGGCCGAAATGGAGTCCATGTTCGGCGAACTCCTGCTGACGCCCCACATTCCGGAGCAAGCCAACTGGCAGCAAATCCAAGGTGCAGCCCACTCCGTGCACCACTGGCCCGGAGACTCGGCGAAGAACGCCGCCAAACTCTTCGACGCCCTGCTTGAAAGCCTCCTGGCCGGACAGCCCCCGTCGCGGGAGCGCCGCCAGCGCTAAACCAGCGCCGGGCACCACCGCTTCACAACGCGCACCAGCATAGACGAAGGCCTCGTCCCCCGCAGGGGACGAGGCCTTCGTCTTGAATTCTTATTCCTTGCCGCTAGTCTTTAGCCAATACGGCGCGCGACGCGTCGCTTGCTCAATTCGTCGTCCGGAAACGACTGCTCACCAGCATGCTCACTGGGCAGCGCAGCCAAGCTGCCTTCCACTTCCCGCCATACGCGGCCCACGGCGATGCCAAAGACGCCCTGCCCGCCCTGAACGAGGTCTATGACCTCATCAGCGGATGTACATTCGTAGACGCTGGCGCCATCGCTCATCAGGGTGATCTGCGCCAGGTCCTCAACCCCCCGCTCGCGGAGGTGTTCAACGGCGGTGCGGATCTGCTGGAGTGATACGCCGGTGTCAAGGAGACGCTTGACCACTTTGAGAACCAGGATGTCGCGGAAGCCATAGAGCCGCTGCGAACCGGAGCCGGCAGCGCCGCGGACGGCAGGCTCAACCAGGCCCGTGCGTGCCCAGTAGTCGAGCTGGCGGTAGGTGATTCCTGCAGCTTTGCATGCGGTAGGGCCGCGGTAACCCGCGTCCTCGTCCAGCACAGGAAGGTCCTCCGTGAAGAGCAAACCTTGGGCGCCGGATGCGGGCGCAGCAATACCGGCAGAGGACTGCTTCAGCTCGCCTGCTTCGCCTTTCGGACTCACGTGACCTCCTTGTTCTCAGTTCCCTTGGGGACGGTGCATACACTGATACAACGGCGAAATGCAGCAGTGTAATTCCCGCAAGTCCGCACCTTCCAGTGTGACTTGCGCAGGCAGTGTATGCAACGGGAACTTGATAACTTCGACGTTAGGCCCGTGAGGCCCTGAGGTCAAAGACCTTGGCCCCGAAATTGGGCCGTGTCGAAAGTTTCACCCTCAACTTTAGGCTTAGGGTGAGTCAGCCTTCAAAATCTTCCGGTTCAACGTCATCCAGGAACTCCCGGAAACGGCGCATTTCGCGCTCTTCATCCACTGCGGGATCCGGTTCTGAATCTTCGCCTTCATCGTGCTCGGTGATACGGACGCCGGCTTCATCCATCACAGCATCGGCACACCAGATGCGGCACTTGGCCCGCAACGCCAGGGCCAACGCGTCCGAAGCGCGCGAACTTACCACCGTGCCGTCGTCGAACTGCAATTGCCCATAGAAGATGTTGTCTTCCACAGCCACTATATTGACGCTGATGATGGAGTGGCCCAGGGACTCCACAACGTCCACCAAAAGATCGTGCGTCATGGGCCGGGGCGGAACAACGCCCTGCTGGGCCAGGGCAATCGCGCTGGCTTCGGGAGTGCCGATCCAGATGGGAACATGCCGCTCCCCTTTGATTTCCCTCAGGAGCACCAAAGGCTGGTTGGAAGGCAGTTCGATCCGGACCCCGACGATTTCGACTTCGATCATCAGCTATCCATCCGGGAGATACGGTCATGAACCAAGGCCCTGTGCAGGGTGAGGCAAAGATCGCTGATCTCGCGGGCGGCCTCCGCGGCACGCGCCTGCGATGCGGCGTCCCGCCGCGAGGTCAGCGGTGCAACAGCTCTCTCAACCAAGCCGAACTCCCGCTCAGCGGCAGCCTGGAAGGGCCGGAGGTGCCGTGGCTCCAGGCCATGGCCTTCGAGCTGAACACATGCCCGCGCCACCTGAAGGGCGTGTTCATCAAACTTTCCGCCCACATGACTGATCAATCCGAAGCTCAGCAACGATTCGAGCAGCGGCACGCTGGCGCCGGACTCGGCACGCAACTGCTCTTCGGTGAGGGCACGGGCACGCCCCTGCACCTCTGCCGCCATTTCCGCGGAGACCACCCTGGGCGACACCGTGACGCCCGGAGGGAGATTCTCCGGCCTCTCGCCGCGATCAATTGCGTCCAGATAATCCTTAATGACCTTCAGCGGCAGGTACTGATCGCGTTGCAGGGCCAGGACAAAACGGAGCCGCTCAACATCGCTGTCTGCGTACTGACGGTACCCGGCAGGAGTCCTCTTGGGGTTGATGAGTCCCTTTTCCTCAAGGAAGCGGATCTTGGACGCAGTCATACCCGGAAAGTCATCGCTAAGTTGAGCGAGGACTTCCCCTATATTCAGGACCTGCGGTCCGCGACGGTCCTGCTGGGCCATAGCCACAGGCAGATACCCCGTCAGACTTGGCCTGCTGCGCGAACAGGGCTCAGGTAATAGGTCAACCGGAACTTGCCGATCTGGACCTCGTTTCCGCTCTTGAGGTGCACGCGGTCTACGCGGTCGTGGTTAACGTACGTTCCGTTAAGGCTGCCCATGTCCACCAGCTCGAATCCGGACTCAGACCGGATGAACTGGACATGCTTGCGGGATACCGTGACGTCATCGAGGAAGATGTCAGCATCCGGGTGCCGTCCCGCCGTGGTGGTGTCCGCGTCCAACAGGAAACGGGCACCGGCGTTGGGGCCGCTGTGCGCTATGAGCAATGCTGAGTTCGGCGGGAGTGCTTCTACGGATGCACGCTCTTCAGGTGCCAGCTTGGGCGCGATGCTTGGCTCGTCCCACGTTGGTGTGATGCTGATGGAGGTGGTCTCCGACGTCGGCTGTTCCTCCGCGCCGTTCCCGACATTGGCTTGATTCTGTTCGTCGCCGCCAACCATGGAATTTCCTCCTCATCCGCCGGCAGTTCCAAAACCTGCCGGCACTTCCGCCTCCCGGTACCGCCGGGCAAATCGGTTGCTGGCCCGCCGTCCCGCTTTCCGTTTTAAGGAAAGCAGCCTGACGGGCCAGATAACTTTAGCCTACCTGTTGTTCGTACTCCGATGCACTGAGCAGGGATTCCACTGCATCAGCTTCTGCAAGCTTTACTTCAATAAGCCATCCCTCGCCGTACGGGTCCGAGTTAATGAGGGCCGGATCAGTGTCCAGGGCGTCATTTCGATTGGTCACTTCACCTGTCACCGGAGCGTAAATATCGCTGACGCTTTTGGTGGATTCCACTTCGCCAACAACTTCATTACCGGTGACTTTTGTCCCGGGCTCGGGCATCTGGGCATAGACAACATCCCCCAAGGCGCCTTGGGCGAAGTCTGTGATGCCAATGCGCACTACGCCGTCGGCATCGGGAGCAGTAACCCATTCGTGTTCTGCGGTGTAGGAGAGTTCTTCCGGAATATTGCTCACTGGAGGCCTTTCATCGGGACATTTACGAACCTCGACGGCGGCCCCTGCGCAGGGCCACCGCTGAAAGTATAGGCACATTTCCCCTGCACCTGATGGGGTCTCTGCCATGATTGACCCACGGCCGGACAAGCACAAGTACCGGCGCGGAAAAAGCCCGCCAGTGGCCTCAGAGAATTAGTCCTGATCCCGGTGGCACTAAAACGCAAAGAAGCCCGCCACGGACTATCCGGGGCGGGCTTCCTGGTTGTTAAGTGAACCCTGCGGGCAACGTGGTTGCGCGTCAGGCGACGGTGGCCTCACGCGGTTCGCGTTCGACGTCGGGAGTGACGGCCAGCGGCGCCGTCCCCTTGCGCTTGGCGGCAGCAGCCGCAGCCAGCATGACCAGCAGCGCGGCTACGGTGATGCCGGCTCCAGCCCAGATGGGCGAGGTGTAGCCCAGGCCTGCGGTGATGGTGACGCCACCGAGCCAGGCGCCGAGGGCATTGCCCAGGTTGAACGCGCCGATGTTGGCACCTGAGGCCAGTGTGGGCGCTGTGGAGGCGAAGTGCATGACCCGCATCTGCAGACCTGGCACGGTGGCAAATCCGAAACCGCCCATGAGTGCCAGTGAAAGAAGTGTTGCGATGCTGTTCGAGGCAGTGAGGGCGAAGAAGATCAGAACCGCCACGAGTCCGGCGAGGATGAGAATGAGCGACTTGTCCAATGCTTTGTCTGCTGCCTTGCCGCCGAGGAAGTTGCCAACGAACAGGCCGGCGCCGAAGAGGACCAGAAGCCACGGCACGGCGCCTGACTCGAATCCGGAGACCTCGGTGAGGGTGAAGGCAATGTAGGTGAACGCACCGAACATGCCACCAAATCCAAGAATGGTCACAATGAGGGAGAGCCACACCTGGCCTGATGCGAAAGCACCGAGTTCGCTGCGAAGGCCCTTGGTGGGTTCCGTGGTGGATGCGGGGACCATCAGCGCGATGCCCAGCAGGGCAACGACTCCGATGATGGTGATCGCCCAAAACGTTGACCGCCAGCCGAAGTTCTGGCCAAGCAGCGTTCCGAAGGGAACGCCCAGGACGTTTGCTGCTGTAAGGCCGGTAAACATGATGGCGATTGCCCCGGCCTTCTTGTGGGCAGGCACCAGGCTCGCCGCTACCACTGAACCAATTCCGAAGAACGCGCCGTGGCAAAGTGCTGCAATGATGCGCCCGATCATCATGGCCGCATAGCTGTCCGCGACTGCGGATAGAAAGTTGCCGGCAATGAACAACACCAGCAAACCAATAAGGACAGGCTTGCGTGGCAGCCTGGTGACCGCCGCCGTCACCAGGAGTGCACCGACAGTGACACTGAGGGCATAGCCGGAAATGAACCAGCCGGCCGATGCTTCACTGACGCGGAAGTCGGCAGCAACTTCGGGCAAAAGACCCATGATGACGAATTCGGTCAGTCCGATGCCGAATCCGCCGAGGGCAAGGGCAATCAACCCTGCGGGCATGTGGAACTCCTTAAATGGTGGGTTCCTCAGAGAAGTGGAAGTGCGTCGCCGGGAACCGTAGAATAATAGTTGCAGACGCTCTATAAATAGAGGCACACGCTCGGTACTTGCGCAAGCAACTACTTTTGAATGCGTCGCGGATCACTTCACACCAAGGCAGGAGCGCAACACACATGGGCATCAAGGATGACGCCGTTGAAGTACGGGCACAGGGCTGGCGAACCCTTGCCGCCCTGCATGGAAGCATCGAAACGGAGCTCGAGAAAGCCCTCCAGGCTTCCAGCGACCTCTCTGTGGTGGAATACACCGTGCTGGATGCGCTGAGTCGCCAGGACGGCTGGCACATGCGGATGCAGCAGTTGGCCCGCGCCACCGCCCTGTCCAGCAGCGCCACCACCCGCCTGGTCAATCGCCTCGAGGACCGGGGCCTGCTCACCCGCATCCTGTGCGCCGATGATCGTCGCGGCATTTACACCGAACTCACTCAAGCCGGCCAGAAGCTTCTTGAGGCAGCCAAGCCCGTGCATGACCACACCCTCGCCTCCGCCCTCGAAGCTGCCGAGTCCGTGCCCGAGCTTGAGCCGCTGGTGCGGGCGCTCGGGGCACTGCAGAAGGCGTAGCCAACTCCCCCGGCCTTGTCCGATTGCCCCGGCGTTGAACGGCGCGGGAATCGAACAAGGCCGGGATGAGTCGGACCCTTAACGACCAAAGGCCGGAATCACCGTGTTTCCACGTGATTCCGGCCTTTATGGTCGGGCTGACAGGATTTGAACCTGCGACCCCTTGACCCCCAGTCAAGTGCGCTACCAAGCTGCGCTACAGCCCGCTGGTTCTACCGTTCTCCGCCTAAGTTTTCCTCCGAAGAGTCTCACCTAAGCAGTCCGGCCGAACCACCTCCAAAAGCTTACACGAAGTTGGAGGTCGAAGACGCCATCACAGCCAAAGTGGGCTGTGATGCGCGTCTCACTTAGCGCTTCTTGCCGCGCTTCTCGCGTACACGCATGTTGACCTCGATGGGCGTGCCCTCAAAGCCGAACGTTTCGCGGAGGCGACGGGTGATGAAACGACGGTATCCGGGGTCCAGGAAGCCTGTGGTGAACAGTACAAACTTCGGCGGGCGGCTGGATGCCTGGGTGCCGAAGAGGATACGGGGCTGCTTTCCACCACGGACCGGGTGCGGGTGCGCTGCCACAAGTTCGCCCAGGAACGCGTTGAGGCGCCCGGTGGGGATGCGGCGATCCCAGCTTTCCAAGGCGATGTCCAGCGCGGGAACCAGGCGGTCCTTGTGCCAGCCGGTCTTGGCCGAGATGTTCACGCGGGGAGCCCACTCCACGTGAGCAAGATCCTGCTCGATTTCGCGCTCCAGGTAACGGCGGCGTTCGTCATCGAGCAGATCCCACTTGTTGAACGCGAGCACCAGGGCACGGCCGGACTCGATGGCCAACTGCAGGATGCGGACATCCTGCTCGCTGAGGACCTCATCCACCGCAAGAAGCACGACGGCGACCTCCGCCTTTTCCAGCGCGGCCTGGGTACGCAGGGAGGCGTAGAAGTCAGCGCCCTGGGCCATGTGCTGACGGCGGCGGATACCAGCGGTGTCCACAAAGCGCCAGGTACGGTCACCAAGTTCGATGAACTCATCAACAGGGTCACGCGTGGTGCCGGCCAGCGGATCAACCACAACGCGCTCGGAGCCGGCAAGCTTGTTCAACAGTGAGGACTTACCCACGTTGGGGCGGCCGATCAGCGCAATACGGCGCGGGCCGCCTGAACGCTCTACACCGTCCACCAAGGAGTACTCAGGCAGGGTGTCCATGACGTGGTCCAGGAGGTCCGCAACGCCGCGGCCGTGCAGGGCCGAAACCGGGTACGGTTGGCCAAAGCCCAGTCCCCACAGTGCTGCGGAATCGGCTTCCTGCGCGAAGTCATCCACCTTATTGGCCACCATGATGACCGGCTTCTTACTCTTGCGGAGCATCTTCATGACGCCCTCGTCCGTGGCTGTTGCGCCAACGGCGGAGTCCACCACGAACAGCACTGCGTCTGCGAGCTCAACAGCCATTTCGGCCTGCTCGGCAACCCGGGCGTGGATGCCCTTCGCATCGTGCTCCCAACCACCGGTATCCACCAGGGTGAAGTTGCGGCCGTTCCAGCGGGCCGAGTACATCACGCGGTCGCGGGTGACGCCCGGGGTGTCCTCAACAACTGCTTCCCTGCGGCCGAGGATGCGGTTGACCAAGGTGGACTTGCCCACGTTCGGGCGTCCAATGATGGCCAGTACCGGATCCAGCTTGAGCGGGCCTTCCTCGCCTTCATCGCCATACTCGCCGCTGAGCAGCGCGGCGTCTTCTTCGTCGAGTTCGTAGTCCTCCAGGCCTGCACGGAGGGTGGCCGCGCGGAGCTCTGCCTCGTCGTCGTCCAGGGCCGCCAGGTTTTCCGCCACCTGGTCGGTGCCGGTGGGCGTGTATTCGTCGTCGCCGGCTCCGTGGAGGCCGGATTTTTGAGTCGTATCGCTCATTGCACTTTCCTTAGGGGTGGTCTGCCGGCGTCCCGGCTACTGCTGTATGGCGGTGCTGCGAAGTGGGTTCTCCGGGCGCAGGTTCCAGAGGTAGGCCCTGGCCTGTGGCCCGGATGGCGTCCTGGACGTGACCGGCCAGGGCTTCACGGATCTCCGCAGCCGCCCTGTCCATTGAAACACGCCCCGGTTCGCCCTTCCGGCGCTTCACCGTGATGGGTTCGCCGAAGCTGACATGGAGCTTGCGGCGTAGTTTGGGGATATGGTCGCGATGCTCATCGCCCTGACGGGTTCCGAGGATGGCAACGGGTATAACGGTGGCTCCCGAGTTCAAGGCGAGCCACGCAACTCCGTTGCTGATGTTCTCGGCTGAGCCGCTCCCCCGGGTTCCTTCGGGAAGAATCCCTACGCAACGGCCGGCGTCGAGCAGTTTCGTGCCCACGTGCAGGGCGGTGCGGTCACCGGAACGGTCCACCGGAATCTGTCCGGAACCCCGCAGGACAGAGCCCAAAAAGCCCGTGAACATCTCTTTCTTGACCAGGATGTGCATGGGACGCGGGGAAGCGCCGAACATCACGGGCCCATCCAGGAAGCTGATGTGGTTGGCCGCGAACACCACCGGCCCCGCTGCGGGAACATTGCTTTTCCCCGCCACGATGGTCCGGTAGAGCACGTGGTCCAGGAACCAGCCCACTGGCCGGCTCCACACCCTGCTCACTGCGGAGGGGAGCTGAATCTCAGTCACCATAAATGACCTTGCTGACGATCGCCAAGGCAGTCTCCACCGTTTCCTCGAAGTTCAGGTCCGAGGAATCGAGCGTGACCACGCCATCAGCCGCTTGGGTGAAGTTCACAACGGTGGAGTCCTTGGCGTCTCGCTGGATCACCTGGGCGTTGAGCTGCTCCTTGGTCTGAGTGCCGCCCAACTGGATCCCACGACGGCGAAGCCTGGCTTCCTCACTGGCAGTCAAGAGCATGCGGACCTCGGCGTTAGGGACGACGACGGTGGTGATGTCGCGCCCTTCCACCACCATGCGGCGGTGGTGCTGATCAATCAGCTCACGCTGGCGGCGAATCAACTCAGTGCGGGCACCGAGAGTCGTGGCAACAGCACTGACGGACGAGGAGATCAGCGGATCACGGATCTCGTCCGTGATGTCTGTGCCGTCAACCGCCACATATTCCGTTGCGGTAGTGGTACTGATCTCCAACGGCATGATCTTGGAAGCCTGTTCCACCGCGGCGCCGTCCTGCAGGTCAACGCCGGTTTTAAGGCAGAACCAGGTCAGGGCACGGTACATCGCACCGGTATCCAGGTACGCCAGCTTCAAGCGCCGGGCGACTTCTTTGCTGACGCTGGACTTGCCGGACCCCGAAGGGCCGTCGATCGCGATCACCAGCGGCTTACCGGGCCGGGCAACTGTCTCCGGGCCAAAGAATTCACGCGTCATTACTGGAGTACCCGCCATCCACGGTCAGTCAAAGCTTCAACAAGGAGGTCATGCTTGCTCGGAAGCACGGAAAGTTCCACCATGCCCACGTTCTGTCCGGACGAATGGTCGAGCCGAAGGTCTTCAAGGTTCACACCGATCTCGCCGATCTCCGTCAGGAGCTGCGCGATCTGGCCAGGCTTGTCATCCACCAGGATAGTGAGCCACGAATAGGCCTGGGGAGGCCCGCCGTGCTTTCCGGGGATCCGGGCCTGGCCGGCATTGCCCTCGCTGATCAGCTGGGCGAGGTCGAGCCGCGCGCCGGGGGCGAGCGGTTCTTCCAAGGTGCCGATCAGACGGTTCAGGTCCTCCCGGACACCATGCAGGATGGACACCACCTTTTCTGCGTTGCCGCCCAGGATCTGCACCCAGAGGGTGGGATCGCTGGCGGCAATGCGGGTGGTGTCCCGGAGTCCATTGCCGGCCAAAGACAGCGCATGGAGCGGCGTACCTTGCAGACGGCTCGCCAGAAGCGAGGACATGATCTGCGGCAAGTGGGACACCAACGCCACGGCTTCATCGTGCTCGTCCGCCGTGAATTGGGAAACTATTGCTCCCAAATCCCCTGCGAGCGAACGTGCAGCCTGGAGTGCAGCATCCGAGGTTTCTTCGGAGGGGCACAGCACCCACGGCATGGAAGTGAAAAGCTCACCCCTGGCCGCAACCGGGCCGGACTTCTCCCTGCCAGCCATGGGGTGGGTACCCACATAGCGGGCGAGGTCAACGCCGCGTTCGCGCAACTGTGCCTGGATGGTGGCCTTGACGCTGGCAATATCAACAACCACCGCTGACGGGTAATCCGCCAACGCCTTCTGCACGACGTCGGCCGTAACGTCCGGCGGGGCCGCGACAACTACCAGTTGAGGTTGTTCAGCCAACTCCCCCAGTGGCCGTCCCGCACCGATGTCCACCGCCACCGCCTGGTTGGTGGGCGAGGGATCAAAAAGGAACACGGGGACTCCGCGTCCGCGCAGGCCGAGGCCAATGCTGGCCCCAAGCAAGCCTGTACCGAGAACGACGACCGGGCCATCAAGATGGCCCCGGCCGTGCGTACCGAATGCCGACATGCCTTAGAGTCCCACCGATGCCAGGAGGTGTCCGACTTCCTGCCTGCCGAGGTTGCGGATGCTGCCCTGACGCTGGTCGCCCAAGCCGATGGGGCCAACCTTGACGCGGACAAGACGCTCCACGGGGAATCCGACGGCGTCGAACATACGGCGCACAATGCGGTTCTTGCCCGAGTGCAGCACTACCTCAATCAGGACGTGACCGGGGGTCGAATCAACCAGGCGGAAGGAGTCCACTGCAGCTACGCCGTCTTCAAGCTCGACGCCGTTCTTCAGCTTTGCGCCCACACCTTGCGGGAACGGACCACGCACCTGGACCAGGTACGTCTTGGGTACCTCGTACGAAGGGTGCGTCAGGCGGTTGGCCAGTTCGCCGTCGTTTGTCAGCAGCAGCAGGCCCTCAGTGGCGACGTCCAGGCGGCCGACGTGGAACAGGCGCTCGCCCTTGTTCTTGTTGTTCTTGAGGAAGTCGCTGATGCAGGGACGGCCTTCAGGGTCCTCCATGGTGGAAACAACGCCCTTGGGCTTGTTGAAGACCATGTAGACCAGGGTGTCGTCCAGCTGGATCCGGATGCCATCGACGTGGATCACGGCTGCCGTGGGATCAACGCGCATACCAAGCTCGGTGGTAACCACACCGTCAACCTCGACGCGTCCTTCGAGGATCATTTCCTCGCACACGCGGCGTGAGGCCACGCCTGCCTGCGCCATGACCTTTTGCAGGCGTACGCCGTCAGCATCGTGGAGATCGGACTGGGGCACTTCCTGGCGCGGACCGCGGTTGCGGGCCGGCTTGCGGATGGGGCCCAGGTTCTGGCCGAAGCGTTCGCTGCCGAAGGCCTTGGAGCCATACTGCCGTGCCGGCTTCGCTTTAGGCTTGATGGCGCCCGGAGTTCCGGGAGCTTTGCCAAAGCCGGGCTTGTTGGAGCCGGGCTTACGGAAGGGCTTTGTGGGCCTGGCTGCCTGGCCGCGATCGTAATCGCCCGCTGTTGTGGGGTTATCAGGATCGAAAGGTGCCGCTTCACGCGGCTTCGAAGCCTTGAAAGGGCGACCCTCGCCCTGTGGGAAGTTGCGCTTTCCAGCGCCGGCACTGCCGCCGCGGCCTGAGAAACCGCCGGCGTTGGAGCGGCCTGTGCCGCCTCCCTTGGCCTCATTGCGTCCGGAACTGTTTCGTCCCGAACCGTTACGTGGTGAACTCTGGCGTCCCGCCTGTGTCATGACCCGTCCTTGTGTAGTAATGGCCGGCAATAGGTGTTGAAATCAACACTAGCCAGCCGGGCAGACATCGTCTGCCCTTTGTCGCTGTGCACCTTGATATGGCGCCGTGAATCAGTATGAAGTTCTCTTGCAGTACCGGTGCTGGCCTTGGGCTACATCCGGCTGGCGTCGTAGTACTCGTCGATGCCTTCCAAACCAGGAAGGTGCGGCGAGAGCTGCGGCAGTTCAGCCACCGAGCCGATGCCCATCCGTTCCAGGAAGTAAGAGGTTGTCCTGTAGAGGACAGCCCCCGATTCAGGATCATTTCCGGAGTCCTCGATCAAACCCCTTTGGGTGAGAGTCCGGACCACGGAATCTACGTTGACGCCACGAATGGCGGAAACCCGGGCCCTGGAGACCGGTTGCCGGTAAGCAATGACCGCCAGCGTCTCAAGCGCCGCCTGAGTAAGCCTGGTGGTCTGCCCCTCAAGGACGAATCTGCCCACGACGTCGGCAAAATCCGCCCGTGAATAAATCCGCCACCCACCGGCGACGTTCCGCAATTCAAAACCCCGGGGTGCAGTGCTGGCATTGGCAAAGCCGACAGCATCCACGTCCGGGGCTTTAACAGTATAGCCGCTATACTCCCGCTGAAGGTCCTGCAGCAAATCCTCGACGACGGCCACCGTGACGTTCAGCCCGGCGGCGAGCTCCTCCGAGGTGGCAGGCACGTCAATGACCATCAGGACAGCCTCCAGTGCTGCACGCGCACCCCCTGGCAAAGCCTCCAGCTCAGCCAGGCCGTCCTCTGCCGTTTCCTGTTCACTCACTGACGTCATCCCCGTTTCCTGCTCCTGCTTCCGGCCCGTATTCCTCGATCAGGCTGGAACTGTCCCATCCGGCGTCATCGCCCGTCCATCGAACAGTCAGCTCAGCCAGCGGCCCGGGCTGTTCAAAGGCAACAACGCGGTCCCGGAACATCTCCAGCAAGGCCAGGAATCGGGCCACTACCACCAAGGTTGTCTCGGCGTCGGCAATCAACGCCTGGAACGACAGCGGCGCGCCCAGCTTCAACCGGTAACCCATAATCTCGGCCTGCTCCTTGACGCTGACCGGCGGAGCGTGGAGGTGATCCAAGCCCACCTCGGCCGGGGCAGAGTCCTTGGGTTTGAGCGCTTTGGCAGCAAGCTCCGCGAACTGCTCCGGAGTATGCCGCCACACAAGTTCGGGAAGCAAAGCGGCGAAATGGCCTTCAAGGGCAACCTGCCGCGGGTATCTCCGGGCTTCTTCATCCAGCGTGCCGCCCAGAATCCCGGCGATCTGCTTGAACGCCTTGTACTGAAGGAGGCGCGCAAACAGCAGGTCCCTCGCTTCCAGGAGGGCAATGTCCTCCGCATCCTCCACCTCACCGGCAGGCAGGAGGCGGGCAGCCTTCAAATCCAGCAAGGTTGCGGCGATCACCAAAAATTCGCTGGCTTCATCCAGCGCCCAGTCCTCCCCCAATTCCTGGAGACGCCTGATGTACTTGATGAATTCATCGGTGACCGTGGCCAAGGCCACCTCGGTGATATCCAGCTTGTGCTTGGAAATGAGCCCGAGCAAAAGGTCAAAAGGACCCGTGAAGTTAGCCAGCCGTACCTCAAAGCCGGCCTTGCGGACCTCGGAGGTGCCGGCGTCGGGCGTTACCGCAGGGACGGCTAAGGCCAGATCCGCTTCAGCGGTGGGGGTGATTGACGGTCCCACCGTCCGCTAGGGCGCGCCGCCGCGCGAGATCAGTTCCTTGGCAAGGCGGCGGTAAGCGTCTGCCCCGATGTGGTTGCCGGCGTAGCTGGTAATGGGCTCGGCGGCAACGGTGGCATCTGCGAACTTGATGGAACGCTTGATGACAGTTTCAAAGACTTTGTCCCCGAAAGCCTCCACCAAGCGCGAGATGACTTCGCGGCTATGCAGGGTGCGGGCGTCGTACATGGTTGCCAGGACGCCGTCCACCTGCAGGCGCGGATTCAGCCTGTCCTGAACCTTTTCGATGGTTTCCACCAGCAGCGCCACCGCGCGCAAGGCGAAGAACTCACAAATCAACGGGATGATGACTCCGTGCGCTGCGGTCAACGCATTCACTGTCAGCAGACCCAGCGACGGCTGGCAGTCGATCAACACGACGTCGTAATCGTCTTCAACACTCTTCAGGGCGCGGTCCAGAACCTGTTCCCGGGCTACCTCATTGACCAGCTGGACTTCGGCGGCGGAGAGGTCAATGTTGGCGGGCAGGAGGTCAACGCCCTCAACACCGGTCTGCTGAATGGCATCGCGGATGTTCACCTTGCGGTCCATCAATACGTTGTAGACCGTGAGGTCCAGCTCGTGCGGATTGGCTCCAAGGCCGGCGGACAGCGCGCCTTGGGGATCGAAATCCACCAAGAGGACCCGCCTGCCGTACTCTGCGAGCGCAGCCGCCAGGTTGATGGTGGACGTGGTTTTGCCCACGCCGCCCTTCTGATTGACCATGGCGATGACTCTTGCCGGGCCGTGGGAGTCAAGTGGAGCAGGTTCCGGGAATTCGCGGTGAGGACGGCCCGTGGGCCCCATGATGGCGTCTTCCAGATCGAGCTCGGTGCCTTCCAGCGTAGCTGTTCCCCGTTCGATGCTCACGTATCTAACCACTCTTTCGACGACGATCTTCCCTGCCGCTGCACCCGTGGGCGACAGCGCTGCTACCCCTTTAGGCTACAGCGCCCGACACGGTTATTTGGGGAACTTGACTTTGGCCGATTCTTGAGCCTTGACCCTCTGGTTGAGGTCGAAGGTTGCTGGTTCGGCGTCCGCTCCAACGGGAACAGTGAAGGCCGGCACCTGGTGGGTGCCGGCCTTCACTCGAACGGGTCTGCGTTGAACCTGATCTTTGTTAGACCGTGGCCTTTTCGCGGTTCTCAGCCTCGGGCGCCGTCTCTTCTTCGGCGCCGTGGGCGATCATGGTCTGCTCATCGAAGGGCTCGTGGCCGGAGAGGACGCGTTCCACCTGGCCGTTGTCGATTTCCTTGACCCAGGTACCGATCAGGACGGTGGCCACTGCATTGCCGGTGAAGTTGGTCAGTGCACGGGCCTCTGACATGAAGCGGTCGATTCCAACGATCATGCCGACGCCACCCAGAAGCTCCGGCTTGTGGGCCTGGAGGCCGGCGGCAAGGGTTGCAAGTCCGGCGCCGGTAACGCCTGCGGCACCCTTGGAAGCGATGATCATGAACACCAGCAGGGAGACCTGGGCGCCAAGATCCAGCGGCGTGCCCATGGCGTTGGCGACGAACAGCGAGGCCATGGTCAGGTAGATCGCAGTGCCATCGAGGTTGAAGGAGTAGCCGGTGGGAACCGTAACGCCCACAACGGGCTTGGAGACACCCAGGTGTTCCATCTTGGCGATCAGGCGGGGCAGTGCTGCCTCGGAGGAAGAGGTGGAGAAGATCAGGAGGTACTCGCGGGCCAGGTACTTCATGAGCTTGAAGATGTTGACCCCGGCCACGGCGCGGAGCAGGGTGCCAAGGATGACCACAATGAACAGTGCGCAGGTGATGTAGAAGGCCAGCATCAGGGTGAACATGCTGAGGATTGCCTGTGCGCCGGTGGCACCAACGACGGCGGCGATGGCACCGAAGGCGCCAACCGGGGCCAGCCACATGATCATGATGAGGATACGGAAGACAAGGCGCTGTCCGTGCCCAATGGCGTTGAGGATGGGCGCACCCTGCTTACCCATCTTCTGGAGTGCGAAACCTACCAAAATGGCAGCCAGGAGGGTGGGAAGCACCGGGATGTCACCGGGGATGATTCCCAGGAGGAAGTCAACGGTGCTGTTGGAGTCGGCCTTCTTGGTGGGATCGTACGGGGTCAGCTTGAGGCCCTCACCGGGGTGGATCAGGTTGCCCACCACCAGGCCGATTGCGAGGGCAAAGGTGGACATTGCCACGAAGTAGCCCAGTGCCAGCCCTCCCACTTTGCCAACGGTAGCGGCTTTGGCTATGGAGCCGATGCCCAAAACGATGGTGCAGAAGATGACCGGGGCAATCATCATCTTGATGAGCTTGATGAAGCCATCGCCGAGCGGCTTGAGGGCTTTGCCAACCTCAGGGAACATCAGGCCGATCACGGCGCCGAGCACTACGGCCAGGATGACGGCGATGTACAGGTAGTGCGACTTATCGAGCCCCTTGCGTCCACCTTTGGCAGCTACTGCCGACTCTCCTCGTTGAGAGGTCATGGGATTCTCCTTCTGGATACTGTATAAGGCGCTGCGGTCCTGCACTGATGTCCAATCCGCTGCCCTTGTGTGATATCCATCATTGAGCCGTTGGTGACACACATCACCGTTGCGGTCATATTGGTCATGGGAGGCCCTCGTGTTTCACAACTGGAGCATCGCGCGCCGTTTGTTCGTGGCGAACTTGCTGTTCGTCCTGGTGCTGACGGCGGTGTTCGGTGCGTTCTCCGTGGTGGAGGCCCGCGACAGGGCCTATGACGAAGCCGGCGGCAGGATGCAGGCAATCGCTGCCTCCCTGGCCAACAACCCACTGGTCCTGCAGGCTGCTTCCACCCCGGATCCAACAGCGATCCTCCAGCCCTACGCGCGGGAAGTCATGGACGACGCAGATGCTGATTTCATCACCATCATGGCTCCTGACAGGACACGCTGGACCCACCCCCGGGCCGAAGAGCTGGGCAAGCCCTACATCGGGACGATTGAGCCGGCCCTTGGCGGTGAAACCTTCACCGAAGTCACGGCAGGAACGTTGGGACCCTCTGTCCGGACCATTGCACCGGTCAAGGACACTGATGGAAACGTCAAGGCTTTGGTGGCGGCCGGCGTCACGGTGCGCACGGTGGATACCGACGTTGCCGAAAGGCTGGGGGTGATTGGGGGAATTGCCCTGGTGGTCCTGGTCTTCGGTTCCTTCGCTTCCTGGCTGCTTGGGCGGTACCTGCGCTCGGTGACCCGTGGATGGGGCCCGGAGCAACTGGCACAACTCTTCGCGTACTACGAATCCGTTCTCCACTCGGTCCGTGAAGGCGTGATCCTGATTGACACCCATGGCAAGGCCGTGATGTACAACGACCAGGCCGCGGAGCTGCTGGGGCTTGAGCCTTCCGACGCGGACCGGTCCCCTGAGAAAGCCCCCAAACTCGCAGATCTTCCCTTCGATGGAAGCCTGAGGGCATTGTTTGAGTCCGGGAGGCCCGCACATGACGAGATCCACCTAACCGGTTCCCGGATCCTGGTTGTCAATCAGGCCCCCGCGGTTGGTCCGGTGCCTGAACGCAGCCGTCAGAAACCTGCCGTCTACGGCACGGTGGCAACCATCCGGGATCGGACCGAGATCGAATCCCTGGGTACCGAACTGCAGACCATGAAAACCCTGTCCGATGCCCTGCGGGCCCAGACGCATGAGCATGCAAACCGCCTGCATATGATCGTTTCCCTTTTGGAACTGGGCCGCACGCCTCAAGCATTGGACTTCGCCACCAAAGACCTCGAACTCAGCCAACAACTCACCGATGACATGGTGGCTTCGGTGGACGAGCCCGTGATGAGCGCACTGGTGATGGGGAAGGCTGCCGAAGCCCATGAACGTGGGGTGGAATTGGAGGTCCGGACGTCCGGGAGTTCCGGCGTGCGCGGGCTGGAGATCCAGGACCTGGTGACCATCCTGGGCAACCTGCTGGACAATGCCATTGATGCCGCCGCCGGCGGCGACTTCCCGCGAAAGGTGGAGCTGGACGTCGAAGCGGGGCCGGCCGCCGTCGAATTCACTGTCCGGGACTCAGGCAGCGGGATCAATCCCGACTCCATCGATGACGTACTGCAGTACGGTTTCAGCACGAAGTCCCCGGAAGAAAATCCGCGGGGAGCCCACGGCCGGGGCGTCGGCCTCGCCTTGGTGCGGCAGGCTGTGGAGCGGCTCAACGGTACGATGACCATCAGCAATCCCGGCGGAGCACAGTTCCATGTCCTGCTCCCCGCGCCTGTTCCCGAGGAAGAGAAGGCATGACAGACATCCGCGTCCTGGTGGTGGAGGACGAGCCCATAGCCTCCGACGCCCACTCTGTCTACGTTGGCCGCCTGGAGGGATTCACCTTGGTGGGCACCGCGCCGGATGGCCAGTCTGCCCTGCGTATCCTTGGCGAATTTGCAGCCTCCGGCACTCCGGTGGACCTTGTCCTGTTGGACATGAACCTTCCAGACCTTCATGGCCTTGATGTAGCGCGCAGGATGCGCTCCGCGGGAGTCTTTGCCGACATCATCGCCATCACTGCCGTCCGGGAGCTGAACATTGTGCGCAGCGCCGTGTCCATTGGAGTGGTGCAGTACCTCATCAAACCCTTCACCTACGCCACTTTTGCGGACAAGCTCCGAAGCTACCGGACGTTCCGCGAGCAGCTGGCAGGCTCGATGTCCGGGATATCCAAAGCAGGGGCCTCCCAGAGTGACGTTGACCAGGCGTTCGCGAGCCTCCGTGCCCCCACCGAGCTGCCGCTCCCCAAAGGACTCTCCGGCTCAACGCTGGAGTCAGTGAAGGACCTGGTACGGGCAGGGCAGCGTCCGGTGTCCGCCAGCGAGGTCATGGATGCGCTGGGGATGTCCCGCGTCACCGCCCGCCGGTACCTTGAGTACCTTGCCGACGCCGGAACGGTCACCCGCGCGCCGCGGTACGGCACCCCGGGACGGCCGGAGAACGAATACGGCTGGAACCACCGTTAGGGTCCTCCCCTTCCCCGCGGCCCGGCAGTAAGCTGGTGGCGAGCCTGGAGTTCCCATGTCACAACAGTCGCTGCCACCACACCCGCTGTCTGCAACGCCCCAGCTGGTGACCGAAGCCCGCGAGGCGTTTGCCCGCGGAGACTGGGACGCTGCGAATCGGGCCATGGAGTGTGCCGCGGCCGAAACGGCCCTCGGGGTGGAAGACCAGGAAATTCTGGCACGTTCCAAATGGTGGCTCGGCGATGTCCAGGGCTCCATGGCACTGTCCGAGGGAATCTTTCACCGCAGGGTAGCGAACGGGCTCCCCCGGTCCGCCGCAAGAGCTGCCTTGATGCTTTCCCTGCAGTGGGGACTGCGCGGAAATATCGCGGTGTCCTCTGCATGGCTCAATCGTGCCCGCCTGCTGTTGGAGAGCCTGCCGGAGTCTGTTGAGCACGGTTACCTCCTGTACCTGGAAGGGAACGATGCGATCTACCTGGAAGGGGATCCCGGACCGGCCTTGGAGGCCTCCATCCGGTTGAAAGAGTTGTCCCACCGGTTGGTGGCACCGGAACTGGCGGGATTTGCCTCGATGTTGGCCGGACTGGCGGCGGTACGCAGCGGGGATGCAAGGAACGGCTTCCGGGACCTCGACGAAGCGATGCTCCCCGTCCTGGCCGGGGAACTGCCTCCTGAATGGGGCGGCGATATCTACTGCTCTGTCATCCATCTCTGTTACGAGATGGCGGACTACGCCCGCATGAGGGCCTGGACCGATGCCATGGCCTCATGGTGCGCAGGGCTGTCAACGTCATTCATGTACGCGGGGGTTGTCCGCGTACATGAACTTCAGTTACTCAGCGCTGAGGGCAACTGGGCCCAGGTTGAGCCTGAGATCTCCCAGCTCAGCGAGCGCCTGAGAAACGCCCACGGCTGGATTGCCGCGGACTGCTTCTGTGAGCTGGGTGAGATCCGCCGGCGACGCGGTGACGCCACGGGTGCGGCTGCCGCCTTTGCAGAGGCCCGGAAGCTGGGAGTGGACGCGCAGCCTGGCTCCGCGCTGCTCCTTGCACAGGCGGGCAGGACAGAGGCCGCTGTGGACGCACTCAGAGCGGCCCTGGCCGAGCGCGGACCTCTGGGACGGGCATGGCTCCTCCTGCCGATGGTGGAGCTGCTCGCGCTTGAGAATCCGGCGGAGGCCGAGATCTACTGCAAGGAGCTGGAGGCAACGGCGTCCCGCTACGGCAGCCCGGGCTTTCTGGGCCGGGCCAATCAAGCCCGCGGCTCGGTGCTGATGGCAGAACAACAATGGCCTGAGGCGGTGACGGCACTGGAGGCCGCTGCGAAGGTGTACAGATCCCAACATCTGCGGTACGAGCTGGCGGAAATTCATCATCGCCTTGCCTTCGTCATGGCAGCCAGGGGCGAGCACCGTGCTGCCCGCGCGGAGAGGGCAACAGCTGCCGCTATCCGCACCCAGCTGGGCGCTGCCACCAGTTACTGGCCCAAAACGTCCGGGGAGCCGGGCGGATTGACCTCCCGTGAAGTGGAGGTGCTCGCGTGCGTAATGTCAGGTTCGAGCAACCGGGAAATCGCAGCGACGCTGACGATCTCCGAAAAGACCGCCGGACGGCACCTGACAAACATCTTCACCAAGATCGGTGTCTCATCCAGAACAGCTGCCGCCGCCTGGGCCCGCCAGCATGGCATCCCGGAGCGTCGGAGGTCCTGATGCCCGGACCCTGCATCATTTGCCTCATGTCCCTCCCCGAAAGATGCGCAATTCCCCCGATGCCGGGGCCCGGGTTCGGGCAATAGCGTGAAGTTGCGGGCAACCGGCCGGGTGAACCGGCCCCCGGATCACAAAGGACCGGACATGAAAACCGACCACATTCAACAGCAGGAAACCTCGACGCCTCATCAGGACAGCGTGGAACAGGCCGCCGCCCGGATGATTGGAATACTCAACGACTCCTCCATCGCCCTGCTGATTGGCGTTGGACACCAAACGGGTTTGTTCGAGACCTTGAAAGCCCTGCCGGCAGCCTCCAGCAGCCTTATTGCCGATGCCTCCGGCCTTAATGAGCGCTATGTAAGGGAATGGTTGGGCGGCATGACCTCGGCCGGGTTAGTGAACTACCAAGCGGACCCGGGAACTTATGTCCTGCGTCCCGAATTTGTGCCAGTGGTGACAGGGGCGGGCACTGAAAATCTGGCGCGGACTCTTCAGTACGTTGCACTCATGGGCGAGGTGGCTCCGAAGATCGCCCAGGCCTTTTATACAGGTGGCGGAACCAGCTACGAGGACTATCCGCGGTTCCACCGCATCATGGCTTCCGAGAGCGCCGCTGTGAACGACGCTTCCCTCCTGGAGACGATTCTTCCTCTGACAGGCTGTGTGGAGGCACTGCGCAGGGGCATCTCCGTGGCGGACATTGGATGTGGAGAAGGGCATGCGTTGAATCTGATGGCCAATGCTTTCCCGGCCAGTTCTTTCACCGGCTACGACTTTTCTGCCGAGGCCATAACGGCCGCTGCCGCAGAAGCCGCGGCACTGGGACTGTTGAATGTTCACTTCGAACTCCAGGACGTCACCGGTCTTGAAGTTGTGGAGGCCTTTGACCTGGTCACAGCGTTCGACGCCATCCACGACCAAGCACACCCAGCCGAGGTTCTGGCAAACATTCAAGCTGCGCTTAGGCCCGGCGGAACTTTCCTCATGGTGGATATCAACGCCTCGAGCCGATTGGAGGAGAATGGGGGGCTGCCGTGGGCCGGGTTCCTGTACACCATTTCCACCTTCCACTGCATGGCGGTTTCCCTGGGTCAAGGTGGCGAGGGCCTGGGCACTGTGTGGGGCAGGGAGAAAGCCACGGATATGTTGCGGAACGCGGGTTTCGGGAGCGTTGAGGTGAAGGAACTGGAAGAGGACCCGTTCAACGCATACTTCATCGCCAAGAGCTGAATGTATACAGAAGGTGAATATTAGGTGCCCTTGATCGCCTATTGCGCTACTTATGTATACAGTAGTGGCATGCGCGCCAGTGATCGGGCTTACAACGCTCTCCGTGAAGACATCATTGAATGGCGTCTCCGTCCGGGCACTGTCCTGGCGGAAGTTGAGCAATCCGAACGCCTCGGAGTATCCCGCACCCCCGTCCGGGAGGCGCTGAGCCGGCTGACCGCGGAAGGATTGACGACGGCGGCGGGAGGCCGCGGCGTCGTCGTCACCGATATCTCGCTGGATAGCATTGACGAACTGTTCGAATTGCGCGAAACCTTGGAAGTCCGGGCCGCTGCATTGGCTGCCCAACGTGGAGATCCCGGGGTCTTTGCGGCGTTGCACACCCAATTGCTGCTGGCTCCTGAACTGCTTCGCGACCAGGATCCCGCACGCCATGACTACTACGCCCTGGTGAGCCGTTTGGATGATGCGATCGATACCGCGATTTCCAATTCCTACCTGGCCCATGCCATGCGCAGCCTGCGCGTGCACCTGGTGCGTGTCCGCCGCCTGGCAGCTGACGACGCCGCCAGGCTCCATGCGGCGGCGGCAGAGCATGCTGCGATCGCCGAGGCCATCGCAGCCGGCAATCCAAGGCTGGCCGAAGCCGCCACCACAGTCCACCTGCATCGCAGCCTCACCCACGTCAAAGCCGCCCACACCCCTGCCCTGAAACACCCTGCGTAGAAATAGCACTGCCGAGAAATAGCACCGCCTAGAAGGAGCACCATGGTTAAGAACCATCACGTCCGCGTTTACAAGTCCGAGGAGAACCTTCCCCGCGAGGAGCAGTTGGCGCACAAGATCGCCGTGGTCGCCGCCGACCCCGTCGAAGTGTCCCCTGAGGTTACGGACATGGTGATCAACCGGATCATCGATAACGCCTCGGTGGCGATCGCCTCGCTGAACCGCGCACCGATCGTCGCGGCCCGGGCGCAGGCATTGACCCATTCCCCGTCCGCCAACGGCAAGGGCGCCCACGTGTTCGGCATCGCCGAGCAGGTCTCCCCCGAGTGGGCCGCCTGGGCCAACGGCGTGGCTGTACGTGAACTCGATTATCACGACACGTTCCTGGCCGCGGACTACTCCCACCCCGGGGACAACATCCCGCCGATCCTGGCCGTCGCCCAGCACGTGGGCTCCAACGGCGCGGACCTGGTCCGGGCCATCGCCACCGGCTACGAAATCCAGGTCAACCTGGTCAAGGCCATCTGCCTGCACAAACACAAGATCGACCATGTGGCCCACCTCGGCCCCTCCGCCGCAGCCGGCATCGGCACCCTTCTTGGCCTGGACGTGGAGACGATCTTCCAGTCCGTGGGCCAGGCCCTGCACACCACCACTGCCACCAGGCAGTCCCGCAAGGGTGAAATCTCCACCTGGAAAGCCCACGCCCCGGCGTTCGCGGGCAAGATGGCCGTCGAAGCCGTGGACCGCTCCATGCGCGGCCAGACCTCCCCCGTGCCGATCTACGAAGGCGAAGACGGCGTGATCGCCTGGATGCTGGACGGCCCGGACGCCTCCTACGAGGTCCCACTGCCGCTGCCCGGTGAAGCCAAGCGCGCCATCCTGGACACCTACACCAAGGAACACTCCGCCGAATACCAGGCGCAGGCGTGGATCGACCTCGCCCGCAAGCTCAACCGCGAGCACCCGGAAACCACGGACCCGGCCAACGTGGAATCGGTGCTGATCAAGACCAGCCACCATACCCACTACGTGATCGGCTCCGGCGCGAACGATCCCCAGAAGTACTCCCCCACCGCGTCCCGCGAAACCCTGGACCACTCCATCCCGTACATCTTCACCGTCGCCCTGCAGGACGGCGCCTGGCACCACGTGGACTCCTACGCCCCCGAGCGCGCTGCCCGCCCTGACACCGTGGAACTCTGGCACAAGGTCACCACGGTGGAAGACCCCGAATGGACCCGCCGGTAC
Source organism: Paenarthrobacter aurescens (assembly GCF_041549525.1). Taxonomy (NCBI): domain Bacteria; kingdom Bacillati; phylum Actinomycetota; class Actinomycetes; order Micrococcales; family Micrococcaceae; genus Paenarthrobacter; species Paenarthrobacter aurescens. The sequence continues at coordinate 1,693,816 of NZ_CP157456.1, read as the reverse complement.
CACTCCCTGGACATCGCGGAGAAGGCCTTCGGCGGTTCCGTGGAAATCACCCTCACCGACGGCACGGTCATTACCGATCAGATCGCGGTGGCTGACGCTCACCCGCTCGGTGCCCGGCCGTTCGCCCGCGAGCAATACGTCAACAAGTTCCGCACCCTCGCCGCCGGTCTTGTGGAGGAAGCCGAAATCGAAAGGTTCCTCGCCGCCGTCGAACGCGTCACCGAACTCGGAGCCGGCGAACTGGACCAGCTGAACATCACCGCAGCGCCCGGCGTGATCGACCTCAACAACGCACCCAAGGGGCTGTTCTAAATGCTGTACTCCAAAGTCACCCCCGAACAGAAGCGGGTGAAGCTGCGGGAACTGCTTGACTCGGGAAAAATCCAGCAGTTCCCTGGAGCGTTCAACCCGCTCTCGGCCCGGCTGATCGAGGAGAAAGGCTTCGCCGGGGTCTACATCTCCGGCGCGGTCCTGGCCAACGACCTCGGCCTGCCGGACATCGGCCTGACCACGCTCACCGAAGTTGCCACCAGGGCCGGGCAGATCGCCCGCATGACGGACCTGCCCTCCCTGGTGGACGCGGACACCGGCTTCGGCGAACCCATGAACGTGGCCCGCACCATCCAGGAACTCGAAAACGCGGGCCTGGCAGGCTGCCACATCGAAGACCAATTCAACCCCAAACGCTGCGGCCACCTGGACGGCAAGAACGTGGTGGACATCGACACCGCCACCAAACGCATCCGCGCAGCAGCCGACGCACGACGCGACCCGAACTTCCTCATCATGGCCCGCACCGACATCCGCGCCGTCGAAGGGATCCAGGCCGCACAAAACCGGGCCCGTGCGTTGGTGGACGCCGGCGCGGACGCGATCTTCCCCGAAGCCATGCGCGATTTGAGCGAGTTCCAAGCCATCCGGGACGCCGTGGACGTCCCCATCCTGGCCAACATGACCGAGTTCGGCAAAAGCGAACTCTTCACCGTTGACCAACTCCAGGCAGTGGGGGTGAACATGGTCATCTACCCCGTCACCCTTCTCAGGATTGCCATGGGCGCTGCAGAGCGTACTCTGGAATCGATCAAGGCTGCGGGGACCCAGGAAGCGCACGTGGAGAACATGCTCACGCGTGCGCGCCTCTACGAACTCGTCGACTACGAGGCATACAACCAATTCGATACCGGCGTATTCAACTTCCAGGTTCCTGGCGTCCGCTAGGTTCCGGATTCATCAAGGGGAACGCAGGCATTCCGGACACCCGGAGCGCCTGCTCCATGAACGAAGGAGTTCAGCGTGGTTGCTGAAGACATCAAAAAGGGCCTTGCCGGCGTCGTGGTGGACTACACCGCCGTCTCGAAGGTCAATCCGGACACCAACTCGCTGCTGTACCGCGGGTATCCGGTGCAGGAACTGGCCGCCAAATGCAGCTTCGAAGAAGTGGCCTACCTGCTGTGGAACGGCGAACTGCCCAACCAAACACAGCTCGCGGAATTCACGGCCCGGGAACGCGCCGGCCGCGCACTGGACCCCGTGGTCAAGACGGTAGTGGATGCCTTGCCCACCACCTCCCACCCCATGGACGTCTGCCGCACGGCAGCTTCCGTGCTGGGCGCGCGCCACGAACTGGCTGAGGACTCCTCACCCGAGGCGAACATGAAGAAAGCGATCGACCTCTGGGCTGCCATGCCCGCCGTGGTTGCTTACGACCAGCGCCGCCGCCGCGGCCAGGACGTGATCGAACCCCGGGAAGACCTGGACTACTCGGCCAACTTCCTCTGGATGACCTTCGGCGAAGAGCCTGTGGATGAAGTGGTGGAAGCGTTCAACGTCTCCATGATCCTTTACGCCGAGCACTCCTTTAACGCCTCCACGTTCACCGCCCGCGTGGTCACCTCCACGCTCTCGGACCTGCACTCGGCCGTGACGGCGGCGATCGGTGCTCTCAAGGGTCCGCTGCACGGTGGAGCCAACGAAGCTGTCATGCACACCTTTGACGAGATCGGCATCCGCAGCGAAGAGTCCCTCGAGGAAGCTGCCACGCGTGCCCGGGCCTGGATGGAAGACGCCCTCGCACAGAAAAAGAAGGTCATGGGCTTCGGACACCGCGTCTACAAGCACGGAGACTCCCGCGTGCCCACCATGAAAGCCGCCCTGGACAAGATGATCGCCCACTACGGCCGGCCCGAACTCCTCGGTCTGTACAACGGGCTCGAGCAGGCCATGGATGAGGCCAAGGCCATCAAACCCAACCTCGACTACCCCGCCGGCCCCACCTACCACCTCATGGGCTTCGACACCCAGACCTTCACCCCGCTGTTCGTTGCCAGCCGCATCACCGGCTGGACCGCACACGTCATGGAGCAGGTTGCCTCCAACTCGCTGATCCGCCCGTTGAGTGAATACAACGGGCCCGAAGAGCGGCACGTCCCCTAACGCCTTCGGATTTTCATCATGATGTACGACGCCGGTCCGCCTCGCCTTGCGGTGAGGCGGACCGGCGTCGTTCTTTCTGCTACAGCCGGGGTTCCACCCAATCAATGGTGTGGACGTCAGCCACATTCTCGTTATCGGCAGCCAGCGCCACCCGCACGGCGATGCGCCGGCCGGCGATCATGGCCGGCAGCCAGTGTTCGGCATCAGCCCACATTCTGTCCACGGGAAGTGCCGTTACCGGAAACCATGCCGGGGCAATCTCGTCGCTTTCGGAAGGTTCTCCTTCCCAGGTACGGGTCAGGAACACGGTGGTGGCCATGTTCCAGTCCGGCCTGGCCGGAAAAACGAAGTCCACAGTGCCCGCCGGAATCAGGTCCTCAGCAGCCACCACCACGTTGATTTCCTCCATGACCTCCCGGCAGGCAGCCTGTGAAGCCGTCTCGCCCAACTCAACGTGCCCGCCAACGCCCACCACCTTTCCCCTGCCGAAACCTGTCTTCTTGGTTCCGAGCAGGACATGCTCGCCGTCCGCGCCGTCACGGAGGAGGAAGCACAAAGTCACATGGGCTGCAGTCATGCTGCCTACCTTAACCTGATCTCCCCCGTCGCAGCCGCCATTGCTACAGTGAGCCCATGACTGAAGGTGGGGGAAACGGGCAAGCCCAGGCAGCCGCCGTGGACGGCGCCCTGGAAGCGCCAAGCGAGGAACCTGCCAAGGCTGTACAAACAGTTCCCAAAGCAAGGTCTGAGCGGGATACGTGGCTGCCACAATGGCTGGTGGCACACCCGCTCTATGCCGGCTGGGCATGGACCGTGGTGTGGGCGGGGCTGATCGTCCTGGACGAAGTGGTGGACCTGGCCGGATGGACCTGGTACCTGCTGGTCTTCGTTGCCGCCCTTCCCACCCTGATTTCCACGCTGCTGGTGCTCCATGCCACGCCTCGCAGCCATCTCCGCGCAGTGGACTCAACCGTGCTCGGCCATTTCTTTGTTCGGTTCCTCGCACTGATAGCAGCATTCATGGTGTGGGCAGCCTCGGTGGTGATGAGTGCCTCCATCTCCACCACCATCCAGACCGTGATCGGCGATTCCGAGAAGGAAGTCACGGCCCTGGGTTTCAACCTTATGCTGGCCGCAGTTCCGCTGGTTCTCTCCGTCCTGTGGATGGCCTTCATCGTCCGCTGCGCATGGTTCCTGCGGCGATTGCGGGGTTGGCGGCAGGTACCGGTGAAGACGCGCGTACCAAAGAAGTTTCTCCGTGGACGTCCCCGCCTTAAACGCGTGGTGGTAGGACTGGCGCACCCCGGACTCCTGCTGGTTGCCGGACTGGGGACATCCTTGCTGGCAGTATTTGTGGACGCCGTGGAGCTGACGCTGAACGTGCTCGAATAGTTCTGCTGTTAGCCCAGGGCCCGGGGATGTGCTGCTGCATAGACCTCGCGCAACGTGTCCGCAGTGACCAGCGTGTAGACCTGGGTTGTTGTTACCGACGCGTGCCCCAGAAGCTCCTGCACTACCCTCACATCCGCCCCGCCCTCAAGGAGGTGGGTGGCAAAAGAATGACGCAAAGTGTACGGCGAAACATCCTTGGTGATGTTGGCCTTCTCCGCCGCCGTCTTGAGGATGGTCCAGGCGCTCTGCCTGCTGATTCGGCCGCCCCGGGCGTTGAGGAACAGGGCCGGTGATCCTTTCCCCTTGGACGCCAACAGTGGCCTGCCGCGGACAACATAAGCCCCGACGGCGCGGGCACCGTAGGATCCCAAGGGCACCAAACGTTCCTTGGAGCCTTTGCCGAAAAGTCTCACAATTGCGGGTTCATTGCCGCTGTCCTCCAGCGAGACGTCATCAACGTCCAATCCCACGGCCTCGCTGATGCGCGCCCCGGTGGAGTACAGGAATTCAAGCAGTGCGCGGTCCCGCAGGCCGGTGGCGGTATCGGAACCGGCAGCTTCGAGGATGCGCGTTACTTCGTCCACGCTGATCGCTTTGGGCAGCCTTTTACCGGGCATAGGCGGGTGGACATCGCTGGCGGGGTCCGCCGTCGTTGTCCCTTCCAACGCCCAAAACTTATGGAGCCCCCGGACGGCCACCACTGTGCGTGCGGCGGAGCGGACGCCCAAAACAGCGCCGCCGTCAGAGCCGTCGGACAACGCCTGGACGAAGGCGGTCACATGATGGCGTGTAATGCCTTCCGGTTGCTCCACGCTTTGGGCTGCCAGGAAGTTCGAATACCGGGACAGGTCCCGCCGGTATGCAGATAAAGTGTTGGCCGCCAGACCGCGCTCCACGCCCACATGCTGAAGGTAGTCGGTGATGGCCCGATCCACGCCGTTGGCGGTTCGAGTGGCGGCCTCGGGCATGCTCAGCGCTGGCTCGGATGAGCCGGCCACGGTGCGTTGGCGGGGCGAAGGTTGGTGAAGCCATCAGCTTTCGCGGCGGCCGCGGCCAGGATCCCCAACACTGCCGAAGGATTGTGCAGCCGGCCTTCCATCACTGCCTTCACAGCCTCATCCAATGGCACCCAGTGGAGCTCAATCTCAGCTTCCTCATCGGTACGTACATGCCGGTCAGCCAGGGCAACCTCGCTGAGTCCCCGGGCCAGGTAGATTCGGACAGCCTCGCTGGAAGAACCCGGGGAGTTGAAGAAGTCCACAAGAACGTTCCAGGTGGCCGCTACAAGATCGGCTTCCTCAGCCAATTCACGGGCTGCGCCCACCACAAAGTCTTCGCCCTCAACGTCCAGTAGCCCGGCCGGGATCTCCCAGAGATCCATGCCTACAGGATGCCGGTACTGCTTGAGCAACAGGATTTCGCCGTCAACATTCATGGGTAGCACGGCAACGGCACCGGGGTGGTCAATGTAGTCACGGACCAAGGTGTCCGTACCGTCGCTCAGCTGAAACGAGTCGCTGACAACATCCCAAATGCGGCCTTCGTACACCTTGCTGGTAGACAAAAGACGGCGCGGGCTCGGCATGTCCGAAACCTGCCTTGATGTGCGGGGGGTTTCAGAAATACCGGGCATCGCGCCGTCCTTCGTTAGTACTTGCGTCTTACTTGGCAGCCAGGTGTTACTTGGCAGCTACGGTTCGGGCGCCGGTCTTGGTGGCCACGGGGGCACCTTCACGACGCTCCAGGGCAGCCTTGACCAAACCTGCGAACAGCGGGTGAGGGCGTGTGGGGCGGGAGCTGAGCTCCGGGTGCGCCTGCGTTGCCACGTAGTAAGGGTGGACTTCACGGGGAAGCTCCACATATTCCACGAGCTTGCCGTCAGGAGAAGTACCGGAGAACACCAGGCCTTCGGCAGCGATCTGATCGCGGTACTTGTTGTTGACCTCATAGCGGTGGCGGTGGCGTTCGCTGACGGTGGTGGTGCCGTAGGTCTCGGCAATGACCGAACCCTCGTCCAGCTTGGCTTCATAGAGGCCAAGACGCATGGTGCCCCCGAGGTCTCCCTTGCCTTCAACAATGTCCAGCTGCTCTTCCATGGTGGCGATCACCGGGTACTTCGAATCCGGCTCGAACTCGCTGGAAGAAGCACCTTCAAGGCCAACCACGTTACGGGCGTACTCAATGACCATGCACTGCAGGCCAAGGCACAGGCCCAGGACCGGGAGCTTGGTTTCGCGGGCGAACTTCAGTGCGCCCAGCTTGCCTTCAAGGCCGCGGATACCAAAGCCTCCGGGAACGCAGATGGCGTCCACACCGGCCAGGGACTTGGTTGCCCCTGCCAAGGTTTCGCATTCGTCCGAGGGGACCCAACGGATCTTGACCTTGGCCTCGTTGGCGAAACCACCGGCGCGCAGTGCCTCGGTGACCGAGAGGTAGGCGTCCGGGAGGTCGATGTACTTGCCCACCAGGGCAACTTCAACCTCGTGCTTGGGGTTGTGAACAGCCTCGAGCAGCTTGTCCCACTTGCTCCAGTCAACATCCTTGAACGGCAGATCCAGTGCACGGACGATGTAGGAGTCAAGGCCCTGGGAGTGCAGGGTCTTGGGGATGTCGTAAATGCTGGGGGCATCAGCGGCGTTCACCACGGCGTCGATGTCGACGTCGCACATACGGCCGATCTTCTCCCGCATTGCCTCGGGCACTTCACGGTCTGAGCGGATCACGATCGCTTCAGGCTGGATGCCAATGGAGCGGAGGGCAGCCACGGAGTGCTGGGTGGGCTTGGTCTTCAGTTCCTGGGAAGGACCGATGTACGGCACCAGGGAAACGTGCAGGAAGAAGACGTTGTTACGGCCGACATCCTGGCGGACCTGGCGCGCGGATTCAAGGAACGGCTGCGACTCGATGTCGCCCACGGTGCCGCCGATTTCAGTGATGATGACGTCCGGAGCGTTCTTGCCTTCGGCAGGAAGACGCATGCGGCGCTTGATTTCATCAGTGATGTGGGGAATGACCTGGACGGTGTCTCCGAGGTATTCGCCACGACGTTCCTTGGCGATGACCGTGGAGTAGATCTGACCGGTTGTGACATTGGCCGAACCTTCGAGGTTCTCATCAAGGAAGCGCTCGTAGTGTCCGATGTCGAGGTCGGTTTCGGCGCCGTCATCCGTCACGAAAACTTCACCGTGCTGGAAGGGGTTCATCGTGCCCGGATCCACGTTCAGATAGGGATCGAGCTTCTGCATAGTTACAGACAAACCACGTGCCCGCAGCAGGTGACCGAGGCTTGAAGCCGTCAGACCCTTACCGAGCGAGGACGCCACACCACCGGTGACGAAGATGTGTTTGGTCGTCTTGGACGAGCCCGGGAACCGGGAATTTACACGGGAATTTGATCGCTGCACCACGGAATTCGAGCTTATCATCAATTACGCCTTCCAAGCGTCCGTTCGGATTCCCCAAATGGTCAATAGTTGCTCACCGCCGCATTCCAAGCAAGACCCGGGCGGGATTTAGTGCCCTATGTGATGGTGCTCGCATTCACCCGCCCGTCACCCGTGCCCCGTTATCCGTTGCCCGTTTTCCGTTGCCTCAGGCGCGCTGCGGCAGCAGCTTGGCGTCATCGAGCAATTCCTGGGCGTGGGCCTGTGCACTTTCGGAATCCTCTTGACCGGCCAGCATGCGCGCAAGCTCTTTGACCCGCTCCTCCTCGCTGAGCAACTGCACGTCGCTGGAAGTGAAGCCGGTGGTGGTCTTCCCGTCTGAGCCCCGCACCGAAGTTTTGGTCACGCGGATATGTTGATCGGCGAAAGCAGCCACCTGTGGCAAATGCGTCACTACCAGGACCTGGACGTGCCGGGCGAGCATGGCCAGCCTGCGGCCGATCTCCACGGCAGCACGGCCACCTACCCCGGCGTCCACCTCATCGAAAACAAAAGTCGGGACCGGATCCACCGCTGCGAGCACAACTTCGATCGCCAACATGACCCTGGACAATTCACCGCCGGAGGCTCCCTTGCCCAGGGGCCGCGCCGGAGCACCGGAGTGGGGTTGGAGGAGGAAAGCGATCTCATCGGTGCCCCAGGGGCCCAAGGCGCCGCTGCCATCCACCTCGATGACCAAGGTGGCATCGGCCATTGCCAGTGCCTTCAGCTCGGCGCTGACCCGGGCGGACAAATCCTTGGCTGCTTTGAGGCGGGCTTTGGTGATTGCGGCCGCCAGCTTGCCAAGGGTTGCCTCTGCAGAGGCAACCTCGGCATCCAAGGATTCAATGCGGCTTGAGTCGTCCTGCAACTCATCCAATCGGGCCCTGGCCGTAGCGGCCCACTCAAGGACTTCATCAATACTCGGGGCATACTTGCGGATCAGTTTGGCCAGGACTGCCCGGCGCTCTTCGATTTCCGAGAGCCGTTCCGGCCCTTCCGTATCCAGCGCCGCCTGATAACTGGACAACTCAGCGGCAATGTCATTGAGCAGGAACCCCACTTCCGCCAGCCGGGTTGCTGCCTGACGAAGTTCGTCGTCGTGCTCCGCCACATGCTCCAGCGTCCGTTTGGCCGCGTCCACCATGGTGGTGGCGTCGCCGGCATCTCCGAATTCTTCGGCAATAAGCGACTCGTGGGCGGCAGCTGCCGCCAAACGCAGTTCCTCGACGTTGGCAAGCTTCACTGCCTCAGCTTTGAGGGTCTCGTCCTCCCCCGGCTGCGGATCCACCTCATCAATTTCCTTGAGGGCAGCGTCCAGGGACTCAGCCTCCCGCAAACGCTCACGGGCTTCGCTGCGCAGCGTTTCAAGTTCGGACTGGATGGACTTCCAGTGGTTGAACAGCTCCTGGTACTCCCCCAGAGTCTTGGCCAGCGGCGACCCTGCGAACCTGTCCAAAGCATGGCGCTGCGCAGTGGCACTCTTGAGCCGGATCTGGTCCGACTGCCCATGGACCACCACCAGGCTTTCGCCCAACTCGGCCAATACGCCCACAGGCGCCGCACGCCCGCCAACGTAAGCCCGGCTGCGCCCATCGGCACCAACGGTGCGGGCCAGCAGGAGCTCAGCAACGCCGTCGAACTCTTCGGCCTCGCCTCCCGCCTCCTTGGCGCGCTCAACCGCGCTGTGCGCGGGATCAAGCTTCAGCACAGCTTCCGCCGACGCCGATTTGGCACCGCTGCGAACAGCACCTGCGTCCGAGCGGGCACCAAGGAGAAGTCCGACGGCGGTCACCACCATGGTCTTGCCCGCACCGGTCTCGCCGGTAACAACGCTCAGGCCTGGGCCCAGTGGCAGGGCGGCGTCGGTGATGACGCCCAGGTCACGGATTCGGAGTTCTTCGAGCATGGTTCACTTCGCATTCGTGGGATCTGATGACTCACCGGGCCCCTGGTCCTGGGGCATTTCGGAGTCCCGGGGACTGGGCAAAGGAGCCGGTGACAGGGTCCGGATAACAGGGATGGGGCCGGTGTGGACTTCACCGCTCCGAGGAGCAGGGCCGCGCCAGCCGTGAATGGGGAGCTGGAATTTACGGACCAGGCGGGCCGAGAAGGGAGTCCTGTGGGTACGGGCCAGCCGCACCGGGGTAGCAGAGCGCGTCACTTCAACGCGTGCTCCAGGCGGCAGGTCCACGGAGCGTCGGCCATCGCACCAGAGAACCCCAAAGGCATCGGTCCGGTTCATGATCTCAACAGCAAGCTTCGAACGCGGAGACACCACCAGGGGCTTGGCAAAAAGTGCATGTGCACTGATGGGAACAATGACCAAAGCTTCAACCTCCGGCCAGACAACAGGCCCGCCGGAAGAAAAGGCATAGGCCGTGGAACCTGTGGGGGTTGCAAGGACAACGCCATCGCAGCCGAACGAGGTCAACGGACGTTCATCAACTTCGGTGACAACCTCCAACATGCGTTCCCGGTTGGCCTTTTCAATGGCAGCCTCGTTCAACGCCCACGTGTGCCAGATCTTCTGGCCCTTAACCCATACCTGAACATCTATGGTCATGCGTTCTTCCACCGTGTACTGGCGGCTGGCAATCCACTCAACAGTCTGGGCCAAGTCCGCGCGTTCACTTTCGGCGAGGAAACCCACATGCCCGAGGTTGACACCCAGCAACGGGACGTCCACCTCACGGACCAGCTCGGCAGCCCGGAGGATGGTGCCATCGCCACCCAGGACCATCACCAGCTCCACGTCTTCGAGGTTCACGTGATCATTGAGGATCTCAATGGGCGTATCAAGGGCACCAAAAAAACGCTCAACATCGGCGAGTTCGGATTTCTGCAGCACGGGAACCAAACCGGAAGCATGCAGTTGCGTACAGGCATCCCACGCCGCGCGGAGCGATTCCTCCCGCCCTGTGTGGGCAAGGACAAGTACACGCCTGCTCATCGGATCTGCTTTCTAGTGGTTCGGCCAGAGTTTCTTGGTCAACGCAGCAACGTCCTCGTCCCGCTCTTCGATCTTAGGCAACACCGCGGACATCCTGCGCTTCATCCACAGGAAGTATTCAACATTTCCGTCCTGGCCAGGAAGTGGACTGGCCGCCAGGTCCTGAAGTTCAAGGCCGGCATCCACTGCCGCCCGGGCAACCTGGGCCACCGCCCGGCGTCGTTCATTCTCTGAAGAGACCACCCCGGTCCGGCTCAAGCGCTCCTTGCCAACCTCGAACTGAGGCTTGACCATGAGCACCATATCTCCACCGGGCTCGGTGCATTGGGCAAGCGGCCATAGCACCAGGGTCAAGGAAATGAAGGACAGGTCAGCAACGGTCAACCTTGCCGGACCGCCGATCTGCTCCGGCGTCATGTACCGGACGTTGAGGCCCTCATAGACCTCCACTCTGGGGTCATCCCGGAGGCTGGCCACCAGCTGGCCGTGCCCCACGTCCACAGCCACCACATGAGCCGCACCTGCCCGCAACAGGACATCGGTAAAGCCGCCTGTGGAAGCACCCGCGTCCAGGCACCGTTTTCCGGAAACCACGACGTCGGGGAACGCCTTCAGCGCGCCGGCCAGCTTGTGACCGGCGCGGCTGACGTAAATGTCCTCCAGATGCGACTCAACGTCCAACGCCGTGCCGGCGTCCACTTGTTGGGCCGCTTTGACGAGGACATGGCCATCCGAGCTGACCTTGCCGTCACTGATGAGCTTGGCGGCATGGGTACGGGACCTCGCCAACCCGCGGGTGACGAGTTCCTGATCAAGTCTTGGCATGCGTTAGCTATCGCCTTCCGGGCGGGCAGTGCTCCTGGGGGTTGCCGGAAGCCCGGGTTCCGCGTCCAAAGCTTCCAACAGACCATCGTGAACCCGGGCGTACAACTCTCCATGGTCAGGGACAGGGGAACCCGCAACCCCATCCAGCAGGCCCAATGCCTTGTCCACCAAGGGATCCCCGGTGAGGCTCGGCGCTTCAGGCCACCGGACAACCGGGCGTTCCGACTCTGAATGATCCGGCTCAGGCTGCTCCGTTTCAGGGTGCTCCGTTTGATGTGCTGGCCACTCAGGAGGAGTGATCGCAGAATGTTGGGGCTCGGTCATCGCACCAGTCTAGTGATTTCGCCATTCAAGTTGCGGGGCCTGTGCCAGCTCCGTGTCGGGAACCTCTGCCCACCAGGCAGCGCATGCAGCACGCCAGGCGTCAAGGTCACCTTCCCTGCCGGTGACCGTGACGATGCCGTCCACGGCAACCGCCGCGGCGGCACCGCAACGGTACACGCCGTCGTCGTTGGTGATCTCCGGATACGGTGCGTAAAGTCCCTCCAGGTCCGCCAACAGGAAATCAGGACGTTCGTCGGTCCGCGCCGCAAGGATGGAAAAGGTGGTGTCCACCCCGGTAAGGACAGCGGCAGTCGCAAAGCCTGCGCGGTTGCCACCCAGGATGTCCGTGTCCAACCGGTCCCCCACAACCAGTGGACGCTCCGACTGAAGCCGTTTGGCCGCTGCATGGAAGAGAGGCGCTTCGGGCTTGCCGGCCACCAACGGAGTCTTACCGGTGGCAGCCGCCACCGCCGCCACCAGCGTTCCATTCCCTGGTGCGATCCCTCGTGCCTGCGGGATGGACATGTCCGTATTGGTGGCGAACCACATGGCTCCCCCGGCCACCACGTACGATGCCTCGGCCAGATCCTTCCAGCCGATTTCCGGATTGAATCCTTGGACTACCGCCACGGGCGACTCCGCGGCACTGTGCACCGCTTTGAGTCCCACCAACTCGATCTCATGAGCCAACGCCGGACTGCCGGTAATCAGCACATGCGCCCCCGCAGGCAGCATGGAAGCCAGAAGCTCCCCTGCTGCCTGGGAGGAACTGACCACCTGATGGTCCTCCGCCGGAGCGCCGAGCTCACGCAGGTGCGCAGCCACTTGGGCCGGCGTGCGCGAGGCATTATTGGTCACGTAACCCAGGCCGACGCCTACGGTTTCGAGACGCTGCAAGGCCTCCACAGCACCGGGAATGGCGTGTGGTCCTGCATAGACCACTCCATCCAGGTCCGACAGGACAGCATCAAAAGATGAGATCAGTGAATCAGCCATTCCGGGAATCGGTGCCCTCGTCCTCGGTATCTTCGTCTTTTGCCTCTACGTCATCTTCAGCAGAGTCAATGTCCGATTCTGCGTCGTCGGACTCGAAGTAATCCGACTCGGCATCATCAAGCTCAACCTCATCGTGCTCGACGTCAGCGGCTGCCGCTTCAACAATGACCGTTTCCGTTTCAGACTTCACGACGTCGGCGTCCGGCGCCGGCTTCTCGAAGCGCGGCTTACGGGCAGCTGCTTCTTCCTGCTCGTCCCAACCCAGGTCAAGAATCTCAGGCTCGGCAAAGTCACCGACACCCAAGGCGTTCTCAGCAACGAGGGCCTGGCGGGCCCACTTGTCTGCTTCCTCGGTGCGACCCACCGCGCTCAAAGCTTCAGCGTATGCGCGGAAGAGGCGGGGGCTGTAGGAGAAGGCGCGGTTGATGTCCAACTGCGGGATCTCAAGCTCGCTGACCGCAGCATCGAGCTGATTAAGATCTGCACGTGCGCCAGAGGCCACGATAGCGAGCTCAACCTTGCCCGGCGCGTCAAGATCCTGCGCTTCGGGAGAGCGGACCATATCCAGTGCGCGGTCAGGGCGGCCGAGGCCACGCTCACAGTCAGCCATCACCGGCAGATGTACGTTGGAACCACTGATGCGGCGGTAGGTACGGAACTCACGCAACGCCTCACCATAGTGGCCGGCCGCGTAGGCCGTCAGCCCAACCGCTTCGCGAACTGCCGAAAGGCGACCACCGCGGCGGCTGGCAGCAAGGGCGTGCTGGAAAGCCAGCTCGGGCTCAATATCGATCAGACGGCCAGCCATCACCAGGTGCTTGGCGACCCACCCTGCGCTCTGTTCCTCGAGGGTCTTGATCTGATGCCCAGTTGCCCGGTCCAGCTCTTTGCCCGTTACGTCCTCATCAATTTCCGGGGAACGCTCACGGTCAGGACGGTTGGCGCTGCGGATGTCTTTGGCGTTGGGAACCCGTGCCGGACGTTCTTCCCAGGAACCACCGCGCTCACTACGGTCACCCCCGAAGTTCCGCGGTCCGCGCTCGGGACGGTCGCCGAACGGCTTACGGTCACCGAAGGGCTTACGGTCGCGGTCGCCGAACGGCTTACGGTCACCACGGTCGTTGTTGAACGGACGGCGTTCGCCATCGCGTGCCGGACGATCGTTCCGGTCGCCAAAGGGCTTGCGGTCGCGGTCGCCGCCGAAGGAGCGACGGTCGTCATTGTCGCGGCGGGGGCCATCGAAGTTCCGCGGTCCGCGCTCGGGACGGTCACCGAACGGCTTACGGTCACCACGGTCATTGTTGAACGGGCGACGCTCGCCATCGCGTGCCGGACGATCGTTCCGGTCGCCAAAGGGCTTGCGGTCGCGGTCGCCGCCGAAGGAGCGACGGTCGTCATTGTCGCGGCGGGGGCCATCGAAGTTCCGCGGTCCGCGCTCGGGACGGTCACCGAACGGCTTACGGTCACCACGGTCATTGTTGAACGGGCGACGCTCGCCGTCGCGTGCCGGACGATCGTTCCGGTCGCCAAAGGGCTTGCGGTCGCGGTCGCCGCCGAAAGAGCGACGGTCGTCATTCTCGCGGCGGGGGCCATCGAAGTTCCGCGGTCCGCGCTCGGGACGGTCACCGAACGGCTTACGGTCACCACGGTCATTGTTGAACGGGCGACGCTCGCCATCGCGTGCCGGACGATCATTACGATCATTGTTGAAGGGGCGACGCTCGCCGTCGCGTGCCGGACGGTCACTACCGTCACGGTTCTCCCTGGAACGGAAACCACGAGGGTCTCCACCGGAATTGTTGTTGGGGCGGTACGAACCGCGGTCGTCCCGGTTCCCGCCGAAGTTTCCGCGATTGCCGCCGCGATTGCCGCCGTTGTGCTCAGCCATGGTGGATTCCTCCTGTTGCGAGCCGACCACTGGCGCGTGCGTAGTCGCTCATAACCCTTATTTCGTTGTCACGCCGCCGGCAGCGCTCAGCCACCGACTCGTATATCTCATTCAATTCTATTCGACCCCGACACACCCACCGAACGCCGGAGACAGCTTTCGTGCAACCCGTGGCAAGTCTCACAAGTCCACGGCATCCCAAACTATGTGGTGTTTGGTGGTTAAAGCAGAAGGGCCCCGACCTGGTGGTCGGGGCCTTTCTGTAATGGTTGTCCGGCGGTGTCCTACTCTCCCACACCCTCCCGGGTGCAGTACCATCGGCGCTGTGGGTCTTAGCTTCCGGGTTCGGAATGGGACCGGGCGTTTCCCCCACGCTATGACCGCCGTAACTCTGTTACCCGACCCCGTGGGGTGGGAAATCTTTGGGTTACAACTGTGGTGTTGTTTCAACTGTGGTGTTGTTATTCAGTTGTTGGTTCCTGGAACATTGGTTGTTGTTCGGGAACCACATAGTGGACGCGTGCAGTGTGTTGTGTGGTGTAAGTTGTTGGCCTATTAGTACCGGTCAGCTTCACGAGTCTTTAGTCCTCGCTTCCACATCCGGCCTATCAACCCAGTGGTCTGGCTGGGGGCCTCTCACACATAATGTGTATGGAAATCTCATCTTGAAGCGAGCTTCCCGCTTAGATGCTTTCAGCGGTTATCCCATCCGAACGTAGCTAATCAGCGATGCACTTGGCAGTACAACTGACACACCAGAGGTTCGTCCGTCCCGGTCCTCTCGTACTAAGGACAGCCCTTCTCAAATTTCCTGCGCGCGCAGCGGATAGGGACCGAACTGTCTCACGACGTTCTAAACCCAGCTCGCGTACCGCTTTAATGGGCGAACAGCCCAACCCTTGGGACCTACTCCAGCCCCAGGATGCGACGAGCCGACATCGAGGTGCCAAACCATGCCGTCGATATGGACTCTTGGGCAAGATCAGCCTGTTATCCCCGAGGTACCTTTTATCCGTTGAGCGACGGCCATTCCACAATGTACCGCCGGATCACTAGTCCCGACTTTCGTCCCTGCTTGAGATGTCTCTCTCACAGTCAAGCTCCCTTGTGCACTTACACTCGACACCTGATTGCCAACCAGGCTGAGGGAACCTTTGGGCGCCTCCGTTACTTTTTAGGAGGCAACCGCCCCAGTTAAACTACCCATCAGGCACTGTCCCTGACCCGGATCACGGGCCGAAGTTAGATGTCCAAAGTGACCAGAGTGGTATTTCAACGATGACTCCACCCGAACTGGCGTCCGGGTTTCAACGTCTCCCACCTATCCTACACAAGCCACTCCGAACACCAATACCAAACTATAGTAAAGGTCTCGGGGTCTTTCCGTCCTGCTGCGCGTAACGAGCATCTTTACTCGTACTGCAATTTCGCCGAGTTTATGGTTGAGACAGCGGGGAAGTCGTTACTCCATTCGTGCAGGTCGGAACTTACCCGACAAGGAATTTCGCTACCTTAGGATGGTTATAGTTACCACCGCCGTTTACTGGGGCTTAAATTCTCAGCTTCGCCCGTAAGGGCTAACCGGTCCTCTTAACCTTCCAGCACCGGGCAGGAGTCAGTCCGTATACATCGTCTTGCGACTTCGCACGGACCTGTGTTTTTAGTAAACAGTCGCTTCCCCCTGGTCTCTGCGGCCCACACCCGCTCACGGAGAGCAAGTCTCCATCACGGGGCAGGCCCCCCTTCTCCCGAAGTTACGGGGGCATTTTGCCGAGTTCCTTAACCATAATTCTCTCGATCGCCTTGGTATTCTCTACCTGATCACCTGTGTCGGTTTGGGGTACGGGCGGCTAAAACCTCGCGTCGATGCTTTTCTTGGCAGCATAGGATCACCGGATCCCCCCAAACGGGGGTCCCATCAGATCTCAGGATCGTGCTCGAAGCACACAGGAACGGATTTGCCTATCCCTGACCCTACATCCTTAGACCGGGGCAACCATCGCCCGGCCCGGCTACCTTCCTGCGTCACACCTGTTAATACGCTTACCTCCCGGGATCAGGTCCCGCGCTCGGCCAAAACCCACACACCACAAGGGTGGGCGGGCAGGCTCCGGGCGGTTAGTATCCCCCGCTTGGCATGGGCGGTTTTTCGCCGGTACGGGAATATCAACCCGTTGTCCATCGACTACGCCTGTCGGCCTCGCCTTAGGTCCCGACTTACCCAGGGCAGATTAGCTTGACCCTGGAACCCTTGATCATTCGGCGGACGGGTTTCTCACCCGTCTTTCGCTACTCATGCCTGCATTCTCACTCGTGTAGGCTCCACCGCTGGTTTCCACCGCGACTTCACTGCCCACACGACGCTCCCCTACCACTCCACACCCCTGAACCACGAAGGCTAGGGCATTATGTGAAATCCACAACTTCGGCGGTGTACTTGAGCCCCGCTACATTGTCGGCGCGGAATCACTTGACCAGTGAGCTATTACGCACTCTTTCAAGGATGGCTGCTTCTAAGCCAACCTCCTGGTTGTCTTCGCAACTCCACATCCTTTCCCACTTAGCACACGCTTAGGGGCCTTAGTTGGTGGTCTGGGCTGTTTCCCTCTCGACTATGAAGCTTATCCCCCACAGTCTCACTGCTGCGCTCTGACTTACCGGCATTCGGAGTTTGGCTGACGTCAGTAACCTTGTAGGGCCCATCGGCCATCCAGTAGCTCTACCTCCGGCAAGAAACACGCAACGCTGCACCTAAATGCATTTCGGGGAGAACCAGCTATCACGGAGTTTGATTGGCCTTTCACCCCTACCCACAGCTCATCCCCTCCATTTTCAACTGAAGTGGGTTCGGTCCTCCACGACGTCTTACCGTCGCTTCAACCTGGCCATGGGTAGATCACTCCGCTTCGGGTCTAGATCACGCCACTACACTCGCCCTATTCAGACTCGCTTTCGCTACGGCTACCCCACACGGGTTAACCTCGCGACGTAACACTAACTCGCAGGCTCATTCTTCAAAAGGCACGCCGTCACAGTTACTTGTGATTACTCACGACTGCTCCGACGGATTGTAAGCACACGGTTTCAGGTACTGTTTCACTCCCCTCCCGGGGTACTTTTCACCTTTCCCTCACGGTACTGGTCCGCTATCGGTCATTAGGAAGTATTTAGGCTTATCAGGTGGTCCTGACAGATTCGCACGGGATTTCTCGGGCCCCGTGCTACTTGGGATACTCCCCAGGCCGTGCACAACATTACGGTTACGGGGCTCACACCCTCTCTGGCCGGCCTTTCAAGACCGTTCACCTATGCCTGCACCTCACCTCACTGGTCCGGCAGAACCAGAACGGAAAGTCCCACAACCCCGCCCATGCAACGCCCGCCGGCTATCACACATGGAAACGGTTTAGCCTGATCCGCGTTCGCTCGCCACTACTAACGGAATCACTATTGTTTTCTCTTCCTGCGGGTACTGAGATGTTTCACTTCCCCGCGTTCCCCCCACGCACCCTATGTGTTCAGATGCGGGTCACACAATCACCATGACAGCGTTGTGCGGGGTTTCCCCATTCGGACATCCTGGGATCAACGCTCGGTTATCAACTCCCCCAGGCTTATCGCAGATTCCTACGTCCTTCTTCGGCTCCTAATGCCAAGGCATCCACCGTGTGCCCTTAAAAACTTGACCACACAAGATCAAAAACTTACTCGAGAGAACCATGACCACAAGGGCCAGGTTCATTCATAAGAAATTGCTGTAGAAACACACACCAAAAAGGCGTGTGTTTCAGATGCTCGCGTCCACTATGTAGTTCTCAAACAACAACCCCGTCAACCACACCCCCAACCACCACAACCACCCCAACAAAAGGAGTAGCCGCTCAACGGTGACCAGAGGAACCGGCCGCAGGAACAAAAGAAACACCAGAAGTGCCCCCATGCATTGCTGCAAAAAGGTCCTGTTGCCTCAGGACCCAACAGTGCGCCAAACACAACCCCCACAAACCACGCCCCGGCAGCGTTCCACACAACCCACACCCCCACCAAAGCAGGAACACAGGAAGCCGTACTAACACCAGGACACAACCAGGAAAGGCCATGCCAAAGAAACTTTGATTTGTTGATATTCCACCCATGAGCACCCACCGCAGAACAGACGCCTGCGCAATGGGCAACACTGACAACCACCACCACACCCATACAGGCACAGCAACCAGTTGTTAGCAGCTCCTTAGAAAGGAGGTGATCCAGCCGCACCTTCCGGTACGGCTACCTTGTTACGACTTAGTCCCAATCGCCGGTCCCACCTTCGACGGCTCCCCCCACAAGGGTTAGGCCACCGGCTTCGGGTGTTACCAACTTTCGTGACTTGACGGGCGGTGTGTACAAGGCCCGGGAACGTATTCACCGCAGCGTTGCTGATCTGCGATTACTAGCGACTCCGACTTCATGGGGTCGAGTTGCAGACCCCAATCCGAACTGAGACCGGCTTTTTGGGATTAGCTCCACCTCACAGTATCGCAACCCTTTGTACCGGCCATTGTAGCATGCGTGAAGCCCAAGACATAAGGGGCATGATGATTTGACGTCGTCCCCACCTTCCTCCGAGTTGACCCCGGCAGTCTCCTATGAGTCCCCGCCATAACGCGCTGGCAACATAGAACGAGGGTTGCGCTCGTTGCGGGACTTAACCCAACATCTCACGACACGAGCTGACGACAACCATGCACCACCTGTAAACCGACCGCAAGCGGGGCACCTGTTTCCAGGTCTTTCCGGTTCATGTCAAGCCTTGGTAAGGTTCTTCGCGTTGCATCGAATTAATCCGCATGCTCCGCCGCTTGTGCGGGCCCCCGTCAATTCCTTTGAGTTTTAGCCTTGCGGCCGTACTCCCCAGGCGGGGCACTTAATGCGTTAGCTACGGCGCGGAAAACGTGGAATGTCCCCCACACCTAGTGCCCAACGTTTACGGCATGGACTACCAGGGTATCTAATCCTGTTCGCTCCCCATGCTTTCGCTCCTCAGCGTCAGTTACAGCCCAGAGACCTGCCTTCGCCATCGGTGTTCCTCCTGATATCTGCGCATTTCACCGCTACACCAGGAATTCCAGTCTCCCCTACTGCACTCTAGTCTGCCCGTACCCACTGCAGAACCGGAGTTGAGCCCCGGTCTTTCACAGCAGACGCGACAAACCGCCTACGAGCTCTTTACGCCCAATAATTCCGGATAACGCTTGCGCCCTACGTATTACCGCGGCTGCTGGCACGTAGTTAGCCGGCGCTTCTTCTGCAGGTACCGTCACTTTCGCTTCTTCCCTACTGAAAGAGGTTTACAACCCGAAGGCCGTCATCCCTCACGCGGCGTCGCTGCATCAGGCTTGCGCCCATTGTGCAATATTCCCCACTGCTGCCTCCCGTAGGAGTCTGGGCCGTGTCTCAGTCCCAGTGTGGCCGGTCACCCTCTCAGGCCGGCTACCCGTCGTCGCCTTGGTAGGCCATTACCCCACCAACAAGCTGATAGGCCGCGAGTCCATCCAAAACCACAAAAAGCTTTCCACCACCATGACATGCGCCAGATGGTCATATCCGGTATTAGACCCAGTTTCCCAGGCTTATCCCAGAGTCAAGGGCAGGTTACTCACGTGTTACTCACCCGTTCGCCACTAATCCCCCAGCAAGCTGGGATCATCGTTCGACTTGCATGTGTTAAGCACGCCGCCAGCGTTCATCCTGAGCCAGGATCAAACTCTCCGTTGAAGTAAAACAAATCAAACAGACACAACCACACCCACCGGAAATAACGGCAAGACACGGCTGCACAAAATTCGAAACCAGCTGAAAACCAGACCACCACACACGGGGGTGCGCGACAATCCGGCCATAATTTCAACCAATCAATAAAACAATCGGCATCAACAAACTTGGCACACTATTGAGTTCTCAAACAACAGACACACCCGGCACCAACCAGAACCCTCACAGGTCCCGGAATCGCTCCGGAGCAACTTTTCAAACTTACCCGAACCAGCCGCACAAAGCAAACCAGAACCCGGGCCTCCCACACCACCCAGCAGCGCACAAAAGCACCACCGAAACCGGCGAATTTGAAAGGGAGTCGGTCGCTATCTTTCCGCATCAGCGGCGGCGACTCGAATAACTTTACACGCGCCCAACCCCCACACCAAATCCACCCCAACACCACCCAAAACCCCCGCAAACACACGGCAAACAACCCCACCAACACCCCAAAACCCGCCAAACACCCAACAACCAACCCACGTGAAGCCCATCACACCACCAACAACCCCACCCAACCCCAACACCACCAGCCCCCGAACCCAAAGCCAACCACCGCCGTCGAACATCAAGACCTAACAACCAACCCACTGCCGTTAAACAGAACCGCTCCCCCACAAAAGTGAGAGAGCGTCCGGCAAAAACCCGAGGGATCTGAAAGACGGTCCGGTAAAAACCCAGGGGAAGTGAGAGAGCGTCGGAAGGAGGAGGGAGGCGGGTTGAGTCCATGGCTCTGCGGAAAAGCCGGGCTCAAAGACAGAAACGACCACCCATTTACAAAAAGCCCCCTCAACAACGGAAAGGACCGGCACCCGTGAAGGTGCCGGCCCTTTCGGAACCGAAGTGTAAAGAGTGCCTAGGCCGAGACCTCAATAGTGGCCAGGTTCTTCTTGCCGCGCCGAAGGAGCAAGTAGCGCCCGTGGAGCAGTTCATCCTGAGCAATAACGGCATCGGGATCAGAGACCTTGGTGTTGTTCACATAGGCACCGCCCTCGCCAACCGTTCGGCGTGCTGCCGACTTGCTGTCCGAGAGACCGGAAGCGACCAGGAGGTCAATGATGCCCAGGCCCTCGGCATTGACGGTGGCGGAAGGAAGCTCGGCAGTGGCTGCTTCCAAAGTGCGCTCGTCCAGTACTGAGAGATCGCCGTTGCCGAAAAGCGCAGCCGAAGCGGCGATGACTTTCTCGGTGGCCTCGACGCCGTGCACCAAAGAAGTCACTTCGAAGGCGAGTTTCTTTTGGCCCTCACGGGCAAACGGGCGCTCCTGCACGGACTGGCCGAGTGCTTCGACTTCGGCGCGGGAGAGGAAGGTGAACACCTTGAGGCGGTCAACCACATCAGCGTCGGCCGTGTTCAACCAGAACTGGTAGAACGTGTACGGGCTGCACATGTCCGGGTCCAGCCAGATGGCATTGCCTTCGCTCTTACCAAACTTGGTTCCGTCGGAGTTGGTGATGAGCGGCGTACCCAGAGCATGGACGCTCTTGCCTTCCACCTTGCGGATGAGTTCCGTTCCACTGGTGAGGTTGCCCCACTGGTCCGAACCACCGGTCTGCAACGCACAGCCGTAATCGCGGAAGAGCTGAAGGTAGTCCATGCCCTGCAGGATCTGGTAGCTGAACTCCGTGTAACTGATGCCCTCATCGGAGTTCAGGCGCGAGGCCACAGCATCCTTACGGAGCATGGTGCCTACGCGGAAGTGCTTACCGATTTCGCGGAGGAAGTCGATGGCGCTCAGCGGAGCGGTCCAGTCGAGGTTGTTCACCATGCGCGCAGGGTTTTCGCCCTCAAAGCTCAGGAAGCGGCGCACCTGGCCCTGAAGGTAGCCAACCCATTCCGCAACGGTGTCCTTGGTGTTCAAGGTGCGTTCCGCCGTGGGGCGGGGGTCACCGATCAGGCCCGTGGATCCTCCCACCAATCCGAGCGGCTTGTGACCGGCCAACTGCAGACGACGCATCACCAACAACTGCACCAGGTTGCCCAAGTGCAGCGATGGCGCGGTGGGATCGAAGCCACAGTAATACGTGATCGGGTCCCCGGCGAGCAGCTTTTCCAGTTCAGTTTCATCAGTGGAAACGTGGACAAGGCCGCGCCATTTGAGCTCCTGCCAGACGTTGGCAAAGGCGGGATCGTTGTGCTGGGACTCGAGGTTGTTTACGTGTGACACGAGATCTAAGTTAGCACCGGTTGCAGGGTCCGCTTTTCCTAGCGCTCAATGCCGGCCGGTACCGGTGCAGCTGCTATGAGGCGCAGACGTTGCGTGGCTCGGGTCATGGCAACGTAGAGATCGCCCACCTTACCGTGCTCATGGTTCAGCATGGCGGCCGGTTCCAAGACCACAACGCCGTCGAATTCCAGGCCCTTGGCTTCCTTGGGACTGATCACCACAATGTCCTGCTGGTAGCTGCCCGCGCCGCTGCCAATGCGGCGCCCGTAGACCTCCCGCAGCGCGGCGGTGGCCTGAGGCAGCAAAGGACCGTCGGCAATGACGGCCAGCAGGCCGCCGTCGATCGCTTCGACTTCCTCCGGCAGGACTTCAACCAAGCGCTTGATGATTCCATCAGCCTCCACGTGGTCCACAATCGGCGACCACTTGCCTTCACGGACGGCCTTGGGAGCCGAGACAACCAGGCCCGCGCGGTTGGCCATGCGCACAGCAGCTTCGGCTATCTGCGAGGGCGTGCGGTAGTTGACGGTGAGTTCTTCCAGGGTCCAGCGGTCACCGAACGACGGCGCCAGGGCACTTTGCCAGGAATTGGCGCCGGCTGCTGCACTTGTTTGGGCGATATCGCCCACAATGGTGAAGGACTTCAGCGGGCAGCGCCGAACCAGGAGCCGCCACTGCATGGGAGAGAGTTCCTGGGCTTCGTCAACCACAATGTGCCCAAAGGCCCACGACCGGTCGCTCGTAGCGCGTTCGGCAGCAGTGAGCCGGCCCTCGCGTTCCTGGTTCTGCTCGGCAAGTTCTTCCGCAGTTACCAAAACGTCCACGCCCATGGCTTCCATGTTGGCAAGGGTCTGCTTGGCGTTGGCGAGATCACGGGCACGGTCCGCCTCCTGCTGGGCCAGTCCCCTGCCTGCGGCCGGATCCAGCTCACCCAGCAACTCGGCAGCCTCGTCCAGCAACGGAACGTCCGCTTCCGTCCACGGTGCATCCACCGGACGTTGCAGCAAAGCGCGCTGTTCAGGGGTCAGGTGAGGCGTGCAGGCTTCGAGGATGGCCGGCTTGCTGAAGAGCTCGGAAATGAGCTTCTCAGGAGTCATCGGCATCCAGCAGAGGTTAAGCGCAATGCGCACATCCCGGGCGGATCGGACGTCTTCTGCCAGGTAGGCGCGATCGGCGTTGTTGCCGATGTTGCCCTCTTCCACCAGGTCCGTGAGCTGTTCGGTGAGCTCGCGCAGAAGGATCTTGACGAACGTGAGCCGTGCTTCGTTATGGGGCTTTCCTGTGGCACGGGCCTTTTCCCTGGCTCGGCGCACCTGGCGGACGGTCAGTGTCAGTTTCCGCGAATCAACCTCGAGGATACGGTCTTCCGCAGGTGTCCGCTGGCGGTTGGCTACGGCGTTTGCCACCACGGTGGCCATATCCAGCTTGCCCTTGAGCGCGGCAACATCCGCGTCTTCCTCGGGAATGGCGTGGATGCCGGGCATGAGGCGTCCAAGGCTGGCCATGACCACGCCGGTCTCACCCAGCGACGGCAGCACTCGTTCGATGTAATGCATGAACGAGGACGAGGGCCCAACGAGCAGGACGCCGGCGCTCTTGAGCCGTTCCCTGTGCGTGTACAACAGGTAGGCGGCGCGGTGCAGGGCCACGGCAGTCTTGCCCGTTCCGGGACCGCCTTGGACTACCAACGCCCCCGAAATGGAAGAACGGATGATCCTGTCCTGTTCGGACTGGATGGTGCCAACAATGTCAGACATACGTCCGGTGCGCTTGGAATTGAGCGCCGCCAGCAAGGCCCCTTCACCCTGGAGGGAGTCGTTGTCCGCGAGCATCCCGGCGTCCAGGACATCGTCTTCAATCGCTTTCACATCGCGCCCTTGAAGGATCAGGTGGCGGCGACGTCTGACGCCTTGGCGGTCGAACGCGGTGGCCTGGTAAAAGTGCCCGGCTTCCGGGGCGCGCCAGTCAACCATGAGCCGCTGCAGATCGGCTGTGGAAAGCCCGATGCGGCCAATGTACTGGGCTTCACCGGAGTCAAGATCCAGGCGTCCGAAGACCAAGCGGTCATCGACGGCGTCGAGCTGGGCCAGGCGGTCTTCGTACAGCGCTGCGAAGGCGTCCCGCTCCGAGACGTTCTGCATGGTTCCCACCGCGCCGGCCTTGCGCACCTGCGCCAGCTGAGCGCGTTTTTCAGCGCGCAACTCATCGAGCCGGGCGTAAAGCCCGGCAACATATTCCTGCTCGTGGACCAAATCAGCGTCGTGCATCGAACCGTAACCCCTATCGCAAAAGACAGACCGTCCATTCTACAGCGATTTTGGTAAACGTGGGGGGTACGGTGAGCGTCACCCGGCAGTGTTACGGGTCCGGGGCTTGGCGGCCTTGTATTTGGACACCGTGGGATCGTCTTCGATCCAAAATCGCCATGGGTAGTCAGTGCTGCCACCCGGCCCGGCTACTCCAACGCGCGGTCCGCTGGCCACGGCAGGTGCAGGCGTGGTGGGCAACCACAAACTGAACGGTGAGGCGAGGGCGTCGCGGCCAGTGTCCGCCGTCGTAAGCCCCAGTGCGGAGGCCAGCCGCGCAGGACCGCTGGCCAGATCCTTATGCGCTTTGGAGGCGGGCCGGCGGAGGGCAGCAAGCCCCTGGCCCTCCACTATTTCTCCAGCCCGCAGGAGCAACGCTGAAGGTGAGCCGTCGGGACCGCACACAATGTTTGCGCAGTAGTGCATGCCATAGGTGAAGTACACGTAGAGGAATCCAGGCGGGCCGAACATGGGCGCGTTCCGGGGCGTAAGCCCACCGAAGGTGTG
Organism: Paenarthrobacter aurescens; assembly: GCF_041549525.1. NCBI lineage: Bacteria > Bacillati > Actinomycetota > Actinomycetes > Micrococcales > Micrococcaceae > Paenarthrobacter > Paenarthrobacter aurescens. Next base: position 1,668,807 of record NZ_CP157456.1, on the reverse strand, counting down.
GGAGCCAGGGTCCGGGTTTTCCGAATCCCGGGGTCCCATGTAGGCCTCAACTTCTGTGAGCCGTACCGAGACCGGACCGGCGTCGGAGTGATGGGTCAACACGGCACCAAGTATCTGTGGAGCGATGACTCGGGGATCGCCTTGGAGGAAGGTGCGCACCTCTGCCGGGCTGCTGATGTGCTGGTCCATGGACGAACTCATGAACCAGACCCTAACAAGAAACCAGCAAACGGCCATGTCCGATTTCCGCTAGCACAGGCAATGGGCGGCTGGCAGGATGAAGCCATGGACTTCTGGCAGCGCTACCGGGCAATCGACGCGCGCGACACCCGCTTTGACGGGCAATTCTTCACTGCCGTCAGCTCCACCGGCATCTACTGCCGGCCCTCCTGCCCTGCCCGTACGCCCAAAGCTGAGAACGTCACGTTCTACGAAACCTCCGCAGCCGCCCACGAAGCCGGATACCGCGCCTGCAAGCGCTGCCTACCGGAAGCCGTTCCCGGAACTCCCGCGTGGAACCTCCGTTCCGACGTCGCCGGCCGGGCCATGCGGCTGATCAACGACGGCGTGATCACTCGCGAAGGCGTGGACGGACTCGCTCACCGCTTGGGCTACTCCCCGCGTCAGCTCAACCGCATTCTCAGCAACGAACTAGGTGCCGGTCCCCTCTCGCTGGCGCGGGCCAGCAGGGCCCAAACCGCCAGGACCCTGCTGGTATCCACGGACATGCTGCTGGCCGACGTTGCTTTCGCATCCGGCTTCAACAGTGTGCGGCAATTCAACGACACCATCGGCGAGGTCTTTGCCATGACGCCGACGGCGGTGCGTGCCACCGGGGCAAAGTCCGGCCAACGCCGGAGTACCGCAGCCCCTGGCTCCCTTACGCTCAATCTGCCGTACAGGGAGCCCTTTGACTCCGGCATTTTCGACTTTTTGGCGGTTCGAGCTGTAGCGGGCATAGAGGCGGCGAATACCTCGACGGACGCACCCGGGACCAATTCCAGCAGAACCTATGCCCGTACCCTGCGCCTGCCTCGGGGCAATGCGTCTTTCACGGTCTCCTACAACCCCTCAGTTGCCGGCAAACCGTTGCAACTGACCACCACCGCCGTGGACCTCCACGACCTCCCGGCACTGATGAGCCGGGTCCGGAGGTTGTTCGACCTGGACGCGGATCCCCTAGCGATCGATGACGCATTGGCAAAGGATCCGCGGTTGACGTCAAGCGTCGCTGGGATCCCCGGGATTCGGGTGCCCGGGGCTGTGGATCCCCACGAGCTGCTCATCCGGGCCATGATCGGCCAACAGATCACCGTGGCTGCCGCCCGCACGGCCCTGACCCAGTTGTCCGCAGCCGGATCCTTCGTCGAGGGCGCCGCCCCCGGCTTGGACAGATTATTTCCGACGGCCGCTGAACTGGCCGAACACGGCCGCGACCTCCTGCGGGGGCCACAGCGGAGGATAGACTCCATCGTCGCCGCCGCTGAGGCCATGGCCGCTGGGGAGCTCGACTTCGGCTACGGCGATTCCCTGGAAAGTCTTGGGCGGAAACTGCTCCCCCTCCCGGGCGTGGGGCCCTGGACTGTCGGCTACGTGGCCATGCGCGTTTTGGGCGCACCCGATGTTTTCCTCGCCAACGACGCCGCGGTGCGGAACGGCTTGAAGTCGCTGCCGTCGGTCACCGAACTCAGCACCGATTTCCGGGAGGTCAGCCCCTGGCGCTCTTACGCCACCATGCACCTGTGGCGCGCGGCAGCGGTCAAGGCCAGGGGCACTCCGCGTTCTTGAGTGAGAGAGGGACCACCCGAACCACCCGGGACGTGAGAGAGGGACCACCCAAACCACCCGGGAAGTGAGAGAGCGTCGGGTTAGCGGGGCGCGGGCAATGCGGCGGGCCAGGGCAGCAACTCCGGGAGGTCAACGCCGTCGGCGGCCGCAGTGGCGCGGAGGCTCCCCAGACTGGGCTCCCTGCCCGCCAGCCACGCAGCGATGTCCGTGAGCATGCCGGTGATGGCGATGGACGTGCCACCGCTCCCAATGCTTCGCTGCGGAAGGCCCGTCGGCTGCAAAACAAACTTGGATGAGTCCGGCACGCGTGCTTCGAGGAACCCGATGAGGTGTTCGCAGAAGGGACGGCTCCACGTCTCCGGTCCGAACCCCAGCTTCAGGTCCGAGGCATGGATGGTCAGTTCACGCCACAACGCCAGACCGCCGTCCAGCACTGTTCCGTCCCGGTACGCGATGCGCGCCTGCCATTCGTTCGGCCCCAAGGCATCAAAGGCGGCAACGGCGGCATCCACTGCGGAGGTGACAGCTTCCGTGTGCCGGGCCAGGCTGTGTCCGGCCGCGAGCTCGATCGCCTTGTTCCGGCCGTCCATGCCGCCGTCGTAGAGCTCAATGGTCTCGCCGCGGCGGGCATAGTCCAGTTGCCGGGCCATCGCTTTGGATATACCGGCGATGTGCGCCAGAACGTGGCCGCGGGTCCAGCCTGGCAGTTCAGACGGTTCAGCGACGGAGGATTCGTCCATCTTGGACAGGAGGCGGAAGACGGTGCTTGCGGCTTTGTGAAGCTCTGCGGGCAGCGCCTCAGGGGTGATCTGAGTCATAGCGCCATGCTAGCCCACCACATTAAACACCTGTGGGATGGCAGCGAACGTGCCATCCCACAGGTCAATGCGTCAATGCGTCAATGCGAAGTGATTAGCCGGCGTAAGAACGCACCGCGTCCAGTTCCGCTTCGAGTGCCTTGAGTTGGCGCTCGACGGCGGCCGGCGCCGTTCCGCCCTGGGAGTTCCGGCTGCTGAGCGAACCTTCGGTGCTGAGGACACTGCGGACCTCGGGAGTCAGGTGCTCCGAGATGGCCGCATACTCCTCATCCGTCAGATCCCACAACTCCACACCACGGCCTTCGGCCTGCTTGACGGCAGCACCGGAAAGCTCATGGGCCTCACGGAAGGGAACGCCCTGCCGGACGAGCCATTCGGCAATGTCCGTTGCCAACGCGAAGCCCTGGGGAGCCAGGGACTCCATGCGCTCGGTGTTGAACTTCAGAGTGGCAATCATGCCGGACACGGCCGGAAGCAGCAGCTCCAAGGTATCCGCGGCATCGAAAACGGGCTCCTTGTCTTCCTGCAGATCACGGTTGTACGCCAGCGGCAAGCCCTTGAGCGTGGCCAACAAGCCGGTCAGGTTGCCGATCAGGCGTCCTGCCTTGCCGCGGGCGAGCTCGGCGACGTCCGGGTTCTTCTTCTGCGGCATGATGGAGGACCCCGTGGAATACGAGTCATGCAGCGTGACGAAGGAGAACTCCTTGGTTGCCCAGAAGATGACTTCCTCGGAAATCCGGGAAAGATCCACGCCGATCATGGAGCAAACCCAGGCGAACTCGGCGAACACATCGCGGGATGCGGTGCCATCGATCGAGTTATGGACGGCCGAGAAGAAACCCAGATCCGCGGCAACGGCCTCAGGATCCAAGCCCAAGGAGGAGCCAGCAAGTGCACCGGAACCATAAGGCGAAACACCGGCACGCTTGTCCCAGTCCTGAAGCCGCTGCACATCGCGCAGCAGGGCCCAGGCGTGGGCCAGCAGGTGATGGCTGAGCAACACCGGCTGTGCGTGCTGAAGGTGTGTCCGGCCGGGCATGGCTACACCGTGATGGGCCTTGGCCTGCTCAACGAGGGCCTCAATGGTGGCAAGGACACCGCGGGCGATGATCCGGGCATGGTCACGCAGGAACATGCGGCCAAGGGTGGCAACCTGATCGTTGCGGGAACGGCCGGCCCGGAGCTTGCCGCCCAACTGGGTCCCGGCACGCTCAATAAGTCCGCGTTCCAGTGACCCGTGCACGTCCTCGTCGCTCTCAGCCGGGAGATAGGCGCCGCTGGCGACGTCCTCGTCCAGCTGGGTGAGGGCGGTGAGCATGCCTTCGAGTTCGGCGTCGTCCAGCAATCCGGCTTTGGCCAGCACGCGGGCGTGGGCCTTGGAACCGGCGATGTCGTAGCGGGCAAGCCGCCAGTCAAAGTGAGTGGACTTGCTCAGTGCTGCCAGCGCATCCGCAGGGCCGCCGGCGAACCGGCCGCCCCACAGCGCACCTTCATTTGTCCCTGAACGCTCCCCAACCTCGCTCCGCTCGGCCGGGGACCCCTGCGTCCCGGGGCCCTGCTGAGGACTCACTGCCCTGCGACGCGGAGGTCGCGGCCCGAGGCAACCTTGGAGGACATGCCCCACAGCTCGATGAAGCCGCGTGCCATGGACTGGTCGAAGGTGTCGCCGGTGTCGTAGGTGGCGAGGTCGAAGTCGTACAGCGAAGTGTCCGAGCGACGACCGTTGACGATTGCCTGGCCACCGTGAAGGACCATGCGGATGTCTCCGGAAACGTACTGCTGGGTGTCTTCGATGAAAGCGTCCAAGGAGCGCTTCAGCGGGGAGAACCACTGGCCGTCGTACACCAGCTCGGCCCAACGCTGGCCAACAGTTGCCTTGAAGCGGGCCTGCTCGCGCTCGATGGTGATGTCCTCGAGGTGCTTGTGCGCGGTGATCAGCGCCATGGCACCCGGGGCCTCGTAGATTTCGCGGGACTTGATGCCAACAAGGCGGTCCTCAACAACGTCGATCCGGCCAACGCCCTGGGCGCCTGCACGGCGGTTCAGTTCCTGGATGGCCTGCAGCGGGGTGACCTTCACGCCGTCGATCGCTACCGGAACACCGGCCTGGAAGGAGATGGTGACCTCATCCGGTGCCGGCGGGAATTCCGGAGTGGCGGTGTAGTCGTAGATGTCCTTGGTGGGGGCGTTCCAGATGTCCTCGAGGTAGCCGGTCTCCACGGCGCGTCCCCAAACGTTCTGGTCGATCGAATACGGGTTCTTCTTGGTGGTCTCGATCGGAAGACCCTTTTCCTCGGCGAAGGCAATGGCCTTGTCGCGGGTCAGGGCGAGGTCGCGGACCGGGGCGATGCACTTCAGGTCCGGGCCGAGGGTCTGGATGCCAACTTCAAAACGGACTTGGTCGTTGCCCTTGCCCGTGCAACCGTGAGCGACCGTGGTGGCGCCGAATTCGCGGGCAGCCTTCACCAGGTGCTTCACGATCACCGGGCGGGAAATGGCCGAAACCAACGGGTAGTGGCCCTGGTAGAGGGCGTTGGCCTTCAGGGTGGGCATGGCGTACTCGTTGGCGAACTCGTCACGGGCGTCGGCCACGTAAGCTTCGACGGCGCCGCAACCGAGGGCGCGCTGGCGAATGGTCTCCAGGGACTCGCCGCCCTGTCCAACATCGACCGCCACAGCGATGACCTCGGCGCCGGTGGCTTCACCGATCCAGCCGATGGCTACGGAAGTATCAAGGCCACCGGAGTAGGCCAGAACAATGCGCTCAGTCACGAGAGTGCTCCTTAGTTGTTTCTTGGTTCATTCGAATCAATGCTGTGTGAATCAATGCTGAAAAGATCAATCAGTTGCCGGGCCCGGCTTCTTCGGCCATGCGCAAAAAACGCGCCGCCAGTTCAGCCCCGCCGTCAGGGTCACGCGCGACCAGCAGCAAAGTGTCGTCGCCTGCGATCGTACCCAATACCGACGGCATCACCGAGTGGTCAACGGCCAAGGCCAGGAAGTTGGCAGCTCCCGGCGGTGTGCGGAGCACCACAATGTTCCCCGAGGCCTCCGCGGTGACCAGGAGTTCGCCACAAAGACGTGTCAGCCGTGCATCCAGAATTTCCTGGGTTACACCACTTTTGGCATTGCGGTCCCCGCCCTCCCCCGGAACGGCGTACACGAGGGCACCTTCTTTGCCCCGGACCCGGACTGCGCCAAGTTCCACGAGGTCGCGGGACAGCGTGGCCTGGGTGACCTGGACGCCGTCGTCCGCCAGCAGTGCTGCAAGCTCTGCTTGGGAACGCACGGACTCACCGGTCAGGATGGCGGTAATGCGCGCCTGCCGGGCAGTCTTGGTGGCCGGGCTCGCGCCCGGCACGGACGGGGTGGTGGACACTAGAACGTGCTCTCCCCGGTGCCTTCGACAGGAGAAAGTCCCTCCACAAAGGCCAGCCCGGAGCGGTGCATCAACCACGCCATCAGTGCCTTCTGCGCGTGCAGGCGGTTTTCTGCTTCGTCCCAGACGATGGATTGCGGCCCATCGATGACTCCGGCGGAAATCTCGTAGCCGCGGTACGCAGGCAGGCAGTGGAGCACCACGGCGTCCGGTGCAGCTTGTGCCATGGCAGCCTCATCCACGGAGTAATCGCGGAACAGCTGCATCCGGGCTTCCTTCTCCGCTTCCTGCCCCATGGAAACCCACGTGTCCGTTGCCACGACGTCTGCGCCTTTAAGGGCTTCGGCAGCGTCACTGGTGATCAGCACCGAACCGCCGGTTTCGGCTGCGCGTTCTTCCGCGGCGGCCACGATTTCCGGCGCGGGCAAGTAGCCCTCAGGGCCGGAGATGCGAACATGCATTCCGGCCGTGACGCCCGCCAGCAGGTAGGAGTTGGCCATGTTGTTGGCGGCATCACCGAGGTAGGCCATGCTCAGTCCGGCAAGTTCCCCCTTGTGCTCCTTGACTGCCAGGAGGTCCGCCAGGAGTTGGCAGGGGTGGTAGTCATCGCACAGGGCATTGATAACAGGGACCCCGGAGTTCTCCGCCATTGCCACCAGGCCCGAGTGGGCACCCGTGCGCCACACGATGGTGGAGACCATGCGTTCAAGGACCTTTGCGGTGTCCTCGACGGATTCCTTGTGGCCGATCTGGGCCTCACCCGGGTTGATGATCAACGCGTTGCCGCCCATGTCCGCAATGCCCGTGGCAAAGGAAACACGCGTGCGGGTGGAGGTCTTGTCAAAGATCACGGCCACGGTCTTGCGGCCGTTGCCCTCGGCAGCGAAGGGCTGCACACTGTACGGCGCGGCCTTCATCCGGACGGCGAGATCCAAGACCTCAGCCTGCTCTGCAGGGCTGAGGTCCGTGTCCTTCAGGAAGTGACGGGTGGTGGTGGAAGAAGTCACTGGGCATCCTTAGCGGTTTGGGCTGTAGCCGTGGCAATCAGGGTGGGAAGAGCGTCCAGGAAGCGGTCCGCTTGATCGATGGTGAGGATCAGCGGAGGTGCCAGGCGGATGGTCCGGGGGCCAGGGCTGTTAATGATGAAGCCTGCGTCCAAGGCCGCGGATACCATGGCCGGGGCGATGTCGGCGTTCACATCGAAGCCGATCAGCAGCCCCTCACCGCGAACCTCGGTGACAGCTTCCACGCCAGCAAGGCCTTCGCGAAGGTGCTCCCCGACCGTCAGCACGTTCTGCAGCACGCCTTGGCTTTCGATCGCGTGCAGTGTGGCCAGCGCCGCAGCCGTAGCCACCGGGTTGCCACCAAAAGTGGTGCCGTGCTGCCCGGCGGTGAGCAGGGCCGACGTCGTACTTCCAAAGGTAATCAAGGCACCCACGGGGAAGCCGCCGCCCAGGCCCTTGGCGAGGGTCATGGCATCGGGCACAATTCCGGCATCTTCGCTGGCCAGCCACTTTCCAGTGCGGCCAATGCCCGTTTGGACTTCATCAAGGATGAGAAGAGCACCGGCTGCGCTGGTCACTTCGCGGGCTGCCTGCAAATATTCGGCGCTGAGTGGCCGGACGCCCGCTTCGCCTTGGATCGGCTCCAGGAAAAGGGCCGCTGTGGAATCGTCGACGGCGGCGCGCAGGGCATCGATGTCACCGAACGGAATGTGCACCACGCCACCGGGCAGTGGCTCAAAAGGCGCACGGTAAGCCTCTTTGGCCGTGAGCGCCAGAGCACCCATGGTGCGGCCATGGAATGCACCTTCCAGCGCAATGATCCTGGTGCGCTTCCCGTCACCGTTGTTACGGCGCGCCAACTTGAACGCGGCCTCGTTGGCCTCAGTACCGGAGTTCGCGAAGAACACCTTGGAACCATTCGGAGCTTTGCTGAGCGCCAGCAGCTTTTCCGCCAGGGCAATCTGCGTAGGGCTGGTGAAGAAGTTCGAGACATGGCCGAGTGTGGCCAGCTGACTCGAAATCACCGACGTAACAAACGGGTGGGCATGACCCAGCGCGTTCACCGCAATGCCGCCCAGGAGGTCCAGGTATTCCTTGCCGTCGGCATCCCACACGAGGCAGCCGGCGCCACGGACCAAGACCCGCTGCGGAGTACCGAAAACACCCATGAGCGAGGACGAGTAACGGGCCAGCCAGTCAGCACCATTACTCACCCCAGTCATGACGGAAGCTTTGGCATCCGATCCGGCGATGGGACCCCGGGTGTGGTCGGGCACCGCGAAGCGGGCGGGGGTTCCATCGCCGGTCGGATCGATGCCAACAACTTCGCTCATGCGTTCACTTCCTCGTCAGGTACTACTTGCGTGCCGATGCCTGCCGTGGTGAAGGTTTCCAGCAGCATGGAGTGCGCGAGACGGCCGTCCACGATGTGTGCGCGTTCCACGCCCTCGTCAATAGCCTTCAGGCAAGCGGCCATTTTGGGGATCATGCCGGATTCGAGCTTGGGCAGCATCTCACGGAGTTCAGAAGCCGTCAGAGAGGAGATCAGCGAGGATTTGTCCGGCCAGTTGGCGTACAGGCCTTCAACGTCGGTGAGGATGACAAGCTTGGTGGCGCCCAAGGCTGAAGCAACGGCTGCAGCTGCGGTGTCGGCGTTGACGTTGAGGACTTGACCCGTGGTGGGACCGGAGCCGTTGCCGTCGTCAACGATCTCGGGTGCCACCGTGGAAATCACCGGGATGCGGCCGGCGTCGAGGATGTCTGTAATGCCATCGGGATCCACGCCCACCACTTCGCCCACCAGGCCCAGATCCACCTCTTCGCCATCAACAACAGTGCCCGTACGGACAGCGCGCAACAGGCCGCCATCTTCGCCTGACATGCCCACGGCGTAGGGCCCGTGGGAGTTGATGAGGCCTACTAGTTCACGCCCCACCTGCCCGGTGAGGACCATACGGACCACGTCCATGGCTTCGGGAGTGGTGACGCGCAGGCCGCCCTTGAACTCTGATTCAATGCCGAGGCGGCCGAGCATGGAGTTGATCTGGGGGCCGCCGCCGTGAACCACCACGGGATGGATACCAACGTGGTGGAGGAACACAATGTCCTCGGCGAAGGCACGGCGGAGGTCATCGTTGACCATGGCGTTGCCACCGTATTTGATCACCATGGTGGTGCCAGCGAAGCGCTGGATCCACGGCAGTGCTTCGATCAGCGTGCCGGCTTTGTCCTGGGCTGTTTCGGCAGAGACATGGCTCGTGGACGTCGTCTCGCGGGTGTGCGAAGTCATGGTCATCCGCTCAGCTCGAGTAGGCGCTGTTCTCATGCACGTAATCGTGCGTGAGGTCATTGGTCCAAATGGTGGCCTCGGCATCGCCGGCCTGCAGGTCGATTTCGACCAGCACCTCGCGCGGTTCCAGATCCACCAGGTTGCGGTCATCGCCGATTGCACCGTTGCGGCAAATCTGCACACCGTTCATGGCCACATTGAGCTGGTCTGCCTCAAAGACGGCGTCAGTTGTTCCCACTGCAGAGAGCACGCGACCCCAGTTGGGGTCCTTGCCGAAGATGGCGGCTTTGAACAGGTTGGAACGGGCAACGCTGCGGCTGACGATTTCCGCGTCGCGTTCGCTGGCGGCATTGAAGGTCCGGATAGCGATGTCGTGGCTGGCGCCCTCGGCATCGCCGATCAGCTTGCGTGCCAGTTCGGCGCAGACGCTGGTGACGGCCTCGCTCAACTGCTCGGCAGAAGGCAAAGCCTCGGAGGCTCCGGATGCCAGCAGCACTACCGTGTCATTGGTGGACATGCAGCCGTCCGAGTCTGCCCGGTCAAAGGTGACACGGGCGGCGTCGCGGAGGACGACGTCCAGCTCATTGGCAGGAACCTCGGCGTCGGTGGTGAGGACCACCAGCATGGTTGCCAGGCCCGGCGCCAACATGCCGGCACCCTTGGCAATGCCACCTACGGTGAACTCCTTGCCCTGGGCATCAGTGCCGGTGAAAACGGCTTCCTTGGAAACGCTGTCCGTGGTCATGATGGCCGTGGCGGCAGCGGAGCCGCCATCTTCGGACAATTCGCGGAAGGCAGCGTCCACGCCGGGAAGAATCTTGTCCATGGGCAGTTGCTCACCGATCAGGCCGGTTGAGCACACTACAACGTCAGAAGCTGAGACTCCCAGGACCTCCGCCACCTTCTCTGCGGTGGCGTGGGTGTTCTGGAAACCCTGCGGACCGGTGCAGGCATTGGCTCCACCGGAGTTCAGCACAACGGCGTCCACACGGCCATCGCTGACTACCTGGCGCGACCAGTGAACCGGGGCGGCAGCGACGCGGTTCGAGGTGAAGACTGCGGCCGCGGACTTTTGCGGCCCGTCATTGACTACCAAAGCCAGGTCCGGGTTGCCGGAGGCCTTGATACCGGCTTTGACGCCGGCGGCGCGAAATCCCTTGGGGGCGGTAATGGTCACGGTGCAACTCCCTGCAGGTTCAGGCCGGCGGTTTCGTCCAGGCCGAGGGCAATATTCATGGACTGCACGGCGCCGCCTGCAGTCCCCTTGGTGAGGTTGTCAATGGCGCACGTGACAATGACGCGGCCCGTGTGGGAGTCGAAGGCCAACTGCATCACAGCGTGATTGGAGCCTTGAACCGACTTGGTAGTGGGCCACTGACCTTCCGGAAGGAGGTGCACGAACGGCTCGTCGTCGTAAGCATCCGCCCACGCTTGGCGAAGCTCGGCTTCTGTGACACTGCGTCCAGCCTGAGGCCGCACTTTGGCCGTGGCAGTGGTGAGAATGCCGCGGCTCATGGGCGCCAGTGTTGGCGTGAAGGAGACAGTCACCGGTTCGCCGGCGGCATTCGAGAGACCCTGTTCGATTTCGGGCGTATGGCGGTGGCCGCCGCCTACGCCATAGGGGCTCATTGAGCCCATGACTTCAGAGCCAATCAGGTTGACTTTGGCAGCCTTGCCGGCGCCGGAGGTCCCGGAGGCAGAGACGATGACGACGTCGTCCGCCAAGAGGAGGTTGTTGGCGAATCCGGGCGTCAAGGCCAGCAAGGCCGACGTCGGGTAGCAGCCGGGCACCGCGATGCGCGTCGCACCCTTGAGCGCCTCGCGCTGGCCGGGGAGTTCCGGAAGACCATAGGGCCAGGTTCCGGCGTGGGCAGAGCCGTAGAACTTTTCCCACGCTCCGGCGTCCTGCAAGCGGTGGTCCGCGCCGGCGTCGATCACTACAGTGCCTTCGGGCAACTGTGCAGCTATCTCGGCCGAAGCTCCGTGCGGCAAAGCAAGGAACACGACGTCGTGGCCGGACAGGTTTTCCACCGTGGTCTCTTCCAGAATCCGACTGGCCAGGCCATGGAGATGCGGCTGCAACTCCCCTAGTCTAGAACCGGCGTTGCTGTGAGCGGTGATGGCACCAATGGTGACGTTCGGATGGCCTGCCAGCAGACGCAGCACTTCTCCCCCGGCGTAGCCGCTGGCACCGGAGACCGCAACAGAAATAGTCATGAGTCCACTGTACAGCAAGAATATTCATGCTGTCCGATATTTATGCATGACTTTGTGATGTGTCTCATTTTTTAGTGCATTGCGAGTATGCTTAGTGAAGGGTGATCCAGACCGTGCAGTCCGAACGTCGGCTGCAGCGTTGCCCGTTAGCGATACGGGGCCATTTATGTCACCCACGTCCACCGCTGAGCGCCCCAAAGCTCGCGCAATTCAACCCAACCCCGTCGTCCAGAGCTACTCAGAGCTCCTCAAGAGCGTGAAATCCGCCGGACTCCTCGAACGCCGCAGTGGCTTCTACATCTGGGTCTTCGTGGCCCTGGTATTGCTCATGGCGGGCACTTGGCTGGGCTTCGCCCTCATTGGCGATTCCTGGTATCAGCTCCTGATTGCCGCTGCCGTAGGCATCCTGTGCACGCAGCTGAGCTTCCTTGCCCACGAGGCAGGCCACAAGCAGATTTTCGCCTCGCGCAGGGCCAATGACTGGTCCGCCCGCCTCCTTGCCACCGGCGTAGCAGGCATCAGTTACTCCTGGTGGGAACAGAAGCACGGAGCCCACCACAACCACCCCAACGTCATCTCCAAGGACCCGGACATCAGGAACAACGCCTTGGTGTTCTACGAAGACGCCGCGGCCGAACGTAAAGGCCGCCTGGCTTTCCTGACCAAGAAGCAGGGCTGGTTCTTCTTCCCGCTCCTGACGCTCCTGGGCCTGAGCCTGCAGTTTGACTCCCTTCGCTTTGTTTTCGGCAAGCAGAAAGTACGTCACCGCTGGGTGGAGACACCCATCCTGGTCACCAGGCTTGCCGCCCTCCCAATCCTGGCTTTCACGTTCCTGCCCATCGGCATGGCGTTCGCCTTCCTGGGCGTACAGATCATGGTTTACGGCTTCTACATGGGTGCCTCGTTCGCACCCAACCACAAGGGCATGCCGGTCCTCCCCAAGGACAGCCGCGTGGACTTCCTCAACCGCCAGATTCTGACGTCGCGGAACATCTCCGGTGGCATTTTCATGGACTTCCTCCTTGGCGGACTCAACCGGCAGGTGGAGCATCACCTGTTCCCGGACATGGCCCGCCCCCACTTGTACAAGGCCACAAAAATCGTGCGCGAGTTCTGCGCCAAGCACTCCATTAACTACACGGAAACCACGCTGATACAGTCCTACGGGATCGTTGTCAGATACCTCAATGACGTGGGCCTGGCAGCAGGCCGCGGCTTCGACTGCCCGGTGGCTTCGACGCACGGACGCCGTTAGGCGTTCCACACCGGAGGCCCCAACCTCCCTAGGATGGATTCTGAAACCGGGCACCGGAAGGACCGCCCCGGAGTGAGGAGCCACCATGACGCACGCCATCGTTGCACAGCAGCCCGGAGGACCTGAGGTCCTCGAGTACGCCACTGTGGAAATACCGAAGCCTGGCCCCGGCCAGCTGTTGATCAAGGTCGCAGCTGCCGGGGTCAACTTCATTGAGACCTACCAACGCAGCGGCACCTACAAGGTGGAATACCCCTTCACCCCGGGCGCTGAGGCCGCTGGCACGGTGGAGGCCGTAGGCGAAGGTGTCGAAGAATTTTCCGTGGGTGACCGGGTCGCCACGGCCGAGGGAAGCCGAACCTACGCGGAGTACGCCCTCGTGGAGGCGGGCAAGGCACTTCCGGTTCCTGACGGCGTCGACGACCACACCGCTGCGGCCCTGCCGCTGCAGGGCATCACCGCGCATTACCTGATGAACTCATCGTTCCGGGTAGAGCCGGGCCACACCGTCCTCCTGCATGCAGGAGCCGGTGGTGTTGGCCTCCTGCTGACTCAGCTCCTGAAGGCACGCGGCGCCCGCGTCATCACCACGGTCTCCTCGGATGAGAAGGCCGATCTCTCTACCTTGGCCGGCGCCGATGAGGTTCTCCGCTATGACGGATTCGCTGACAGGGTCCGCGAACTGACCGACGGCGAAGGCGTCAACGTGGTGTACGACGGCGTGGGTAAAGACACGTTCGACGATTCCCTTAGAAGCCTTCGCATCCGAGGCGCCATGGTGCTCTTCGGCGCCGCCTCCGGCCCCGTACCGCCATTTGATCCCCAGCGTCTGAACGCCGCCGGTTCACTGACGCTGACCAGGCCCACCATGGCGCACTTCGTCCAGAACGCCCAGGAGCGCCGGTGGCGTTCAGCAGAGATTTTCGATGCCGCCGCCAACGGCACTTTGGCTGTCAGGGTGGGCGCAACCTACCCGCTCGCGGAGGCAGCCCAGGCGCACCGGGACCTGGAAGGACGGCGGACCACCGGCAAAGTACTCCTGGTTCCCTGATCAGCCTTGTGAACCCCACATGTGCAAAAAGCGAACTGCAGGTCAACACGGCGTGACCTTCAGGAAACGCCGGACACCTTTTGTTCATCTTTCTGCGGAAAGCTGACCAACGTGAGCACAGAACATTCCGCTGGGGCCGGTACGACGCCTGCCCTGATGACGTACCGTCCCCAGCTGCCCGGTGGCCCTTTGGCCCCTGCCGAACGCACTCTCGTGGACATTCTGGAGGCGACGGCAGCCTCCTTTCCAGAGGCTTCGGCCTTGGATGACGGGCACAAGTCACTGAGCTATACCGAGCTGCTGAAGGCGGTTCGATCTTTTGCCGCAAAGTTGAACGCATCAGGGCTTGGGCGAGGAGACAAAATCGGTGTCCGGATTCCGTCGGGCACCAACGAGCTCTACATCGCCATCCTGGGAATCCTCATGGCCGGTTCCGCTTACGTTCCCGTGGATGCGGACGATCCCGAGGAGCGGGCCCGTCTGGTGTTCGGTGAAGCCAAGGTGGCTGCCGTCATTGCCGCAGGCCTGGACATCCAGCTTTCCGGTCCCGCCAGAGATGCTGTTTCCTCACCGGCAGGCCCCGCGCTGGATGATGACTCCTGGATCATCTTCACCTCCGGATCCACCGGTACCCCCAAAGGAGTTGCGGTCAAGCACCGTTCCTCAGCGGCGTTCGTTGATGCAGAAGCCCGCATCTTCCTCCAGCCCGAGCCGATCGGTCCCCAGGACCGTGTGCTGGCCGGCCTATCGGTGGCCTTTGACGCTTCCTGCGAGGAGATGTGGCTGGCCTGGCGTCACGGAGCCTGCCTGGTGCCTGCGCCACGAGCCCTTGTCCGGACCGGGATGGACCTGGGGCCCTGGCTCATCAACCACGGGATCACAGTGGTTTCCACCGTGCCTACCCTCGCCGCATTGTGGCCCGCGGAAGCACTGGAAAACGTCCGCCTCCTGATCTTCGGCGGAGAGGCCTGCCCGCCGGAGCTGGCCGAACGCCTGGCCGTGGATGGCCGTGAAGTGTGGAACACCTATGGACCCACCGAGGCGACCGTCGTCGCCTGCGCCGCACCCCTTGGCGGACCCGGCCCCGTACGGATCGGCTTGCCGCTGGACGGGTGGGACCTCGCCGTCGTCGATTCACATGGCGTTCCCGTTCCCGAAGGCGGGATCGGGGAACTGATCATCGGCGGAGTCGGGTTGGCCCGGTACCTGGATCCCGCCAAGGATGCCGAGAAGTACGCCCCAATGCCAACGCTCGGATGGGAACGTGCGTACCGCTCGGGTGACCTGGTGCGCTTCGAAACCGAGGGCCTGATCTTCATGGGCAGGGCCGATGAACAGGTCAAACTCGGCGGACGTCGGATTGAACTGGGCGAAGTTGATGCAGCGCTGCAGTCCTTGCCCGGCGTCGCAGGTGCGGCTGCCGCAGTGCAGACGACGGCGGCCGGCAACCAGATCCTGGTGGGTTACCTGGCTCCCGTTGACGGTTATGAACTGTCCATGGACGATTCCCGCCAACTTCTGGGCGAGAGCCTGCCGGCTGCTCTGATCCCCCTGCTGACAGTGGTGGATTCGCTTCCTACCAAGACCAGCGGCAAAGTGGACCGCCATGCGCTGCCCTGGCCGCTGGCAGGAGCGGGCGCCACCGAGGCAGGCAACGCTCCACTGAACCTGCCCGATGACGCCCGGTGGGTGGTGGAGCAGTGGGAATCGGTACTGGGCAGCCCCGTCAGTTCACTCGATGCCGACTTCTTCGCTTATGGTGGCGGATCCCTGGCTGCGGCCCAGCTCGTGTCGGCACTCCGGGTCCGCTACCCCACCATCACCGTGGCTGACATCTATGCCACTCCGCGCATCGGCGCCCTGATTGACGCCGCCCGGCAATCACTGCCCGACGGCGGCGCGCCAGGCCCCGCTGCAGAGCGCAGCGTCCGCCCCACCGCCTTGAAGTCACAAGTCTTCCAGGTCCTCATGGGCGTGCCGCTCCACATCCTCGTAGGGATGCGTTGGCTGACCTACCTTATGGCTGCCAACAAACTACTGGCCGACTTCGCCGGGTTCGCTGCCGCTCCCGTTCTCTCCTGGTGGTGGATCGCTGCGTCATGGCTGGTCTTTGTCAGCCCTCTGGGTCGCATGACGATCTCGGTGCTGGCGGCCCGCATCCTGCTCGGCAGGGTTGAACCAGGAACCTACCCCAGGTCCGGCAAGACGCACTTGCGGCTGTGGCTCGCAGAACAGATTCAAGACCTTTCGGGTGCCATAGGCCTGGCCAGCGCCCCGTTTGTCCCCTACTACGCGCGCGCCCTCGGTGCGAAAATCGGCAGGGACGTCCACCTTCACTCCTTACCCCCGGTGACGGGCCTGCTGTCCTTGGGCAGCGGAGCGAACATCGAGCCTGAAGTGGACCTTTCCGGCTGGTGGGTGGACGGTGACTCGGTGCACATTGGCCAGATCCATGTGGGAGCCGGTGCAGTGGTGGGTGCCCGGAGCACCCTGATGCCCGGAGCCACCATAGGTGCGGGGGCCCACGTTGATGCCGGATCCGCTGTGCTGGGCAAAGTCAAAGCCGGACACCTGGTGGCCGGCTCACCGGCAGAACGCCGCGGAAAAGCCAAACACGAATGGCCTGAACCAAGCAGCCGCCGCGCGGGCATGGACCGGCTTTGGTTCTCCGCTTTCGCTGGCGCGTCAGCTTTGCTGGCCCTCATCCCCTACATCTCTGCCTTTGCAGGCGCACTGGTGGTTTTGGCTTTCATCCAGGGCCACAAGTCCCTGGGAACGGCCCTTCCACAGATTGCCTTGGCCGTTCCGCTCGCTGCTTTGGTGTGGTTCTTCGGCAACCTGGTACTGATCCTGATTTTTGCCAGGCTCCTCGGCCTGGGTCTGAAAGAGGGCTATTACCGGGTGCGCAGCCGCATCGGGTGGCAGGTCTGGGCTACCGAACGCCTCCTGGACATGGCCCGGGATCTCCTGTTTCCGGTCTACGCGAGCCTCTTTACCCCCGTCTGGTTGCGTCTCCTCGGGGCCAAGGTTGGCAAGAACGTGGAAGCCTCAACCGTGCTCCTCGTTCCCAAAATGACCACCATCGGCGACGGCGCCTTCCTTGCGGACGACACCATGGTGGCATCGTATGAACTTGGTGGCGGCTGGATGAAAATTGCACCGGCCAAAATCGGGAAGCGTTCCTTCCTGGGCAACTCCGGCATGACGGCCGCCGGGCGGAACGTACCCAAGAACTCTCTGGTGGCTGTCCTCTCGGCCACCCCGGCCAAAGCGAAGTCGGGCACGTCCTGGCTTGGCAGTCCGCCCGTCAGGTTGCGCCGCACCGCCGTCGATGCTGATCAGACCCGTACCTTCCGCCCGGCCCTCAAGCTGAAGATCGCCAGGGCACTGTGGGAACTGTGCCGCCTGATTCCGGTCATCCTCACCGTGGCCATAGCCGTCAGCGTGATGCTGGTCCTGGATGGAATCGCGCGCAGCTGGGGTTACTGGGCAGCAGCGGTCCTTGGCGGCGTGGTGATGTTGTCAGCAGGAGCCGTGGCCGCGCTGAGTTCCATTGTGGCCAAGTGGGTTCTGGTGGGGACCATCCGCTCGGGAGAACATCCGCTGTGGAGCTCGTTCATTTGGCGCAACGAAGTGGTGGATACCTTCATTGAGATGGTCAGTGCCCCGTGGTTCGCCCGATCCGCCGCTGGTACCCCTGCCCTGGTGTGGTGGCTGCGTGGGCTTGGCGCGAAGATCGGCAGTGGAACGTGGTGCGAGAGCTACTGGCTCCCCGAAGCCGACCTCGTCACCCTGGGCGAAAACTCCACCGTCAACCGTGGCTGCGTAGTCCAGACACACCTCTTCCACGACCGTGTCATGAGCCTTGACACCGTGACGCTCGGCAACGGCGCCACCATGGGCCCGCACGGGGTCATCCTCCCCGCGGCAAGCATCGGCGACGGCGGAACTGTGGGGCCGGCGTCGTTGGTCATGCGCGGCGAAACCGTCCCGGCCGGGACGTACTGGATGGGCAACCCCGTGAGCCCTTGGGTGGGTCCGTCAGCACAAGCGCCGCGCCTGAAGTAGATTGGACGGATATGGCCGCTCCAATCAATACTCACCTCACCGAAGCCGACCCCTACGCCTTGAACCACGGCAGCAGCGCCTACCGCGTGGACAGGTACGAGTTGGACCTCGATGTCAGGCTGGGCAGCAACAAGCTGATCGGCAAGGCAGTCCTGCGATGCACGGTCCTGGAGCCCATGGCCCAGATCGTCCTTGACCTGGTAGGACTGCGGGCGAGCAAGGTTCAGCTGGACGGCAAGAAGGTGCAGAAGTTCAGTCACCGGGCAGAACACCTCGTGCTGACACCTGTGTCCCCGCTCAAGGCCGGCCAGCAGTTCTCCTTGGAGATCCGCTACGACGGCAACCCGCAGCCGCGCCGCGGCCTGTGGGGCGAAGTGGGGTGGGAAGAACTGAACGACGGCGTCCTGGTGGCCGGCCAGCCAAACGGCGCGGCGTCCTGGTTCCCCTGCAACGACCATCCCCGGTACAAGTCGAGTTTCCTCATCTCGGTAACCACGGACGATAACTACCGCCCGGTGTGCAACGGCAGGCTGGTATCCCACTCGCGAAAATCAAGCCGGGAAACGTGGGTTTACGAAAACAGCGAGCCCATGGCAACCTATTTGGCCACTGTTCAGATCGGGCGGTACGCCAAGGTTCCGCTGCACGTGGACGACACCCACCACCGTGTCCCTCAATTCGTAGCCGTCACCCCCGAAACGGCCGTTGACGCCCTTCAAGGCCTGCGACGTCAGCCGGACATGATGCGTACTTTCGAGGACTGCTTCGGCCCCTACCCCTTCGCCGATTACACCTCCGTGGTTACTGAGGATGAACTCGAAATTCCGCTGGAAGCCCAGACTGTTTCCATCTTTGGCCGGAACCATATGCGCGATACCTGGGATTCACAGCGCTTGATCGCGCACGAACTATCCCACCAGTGGTTTGGTAATTCCCTGACGGTCACCAGCTGGAAAGACATCTGGCTGCACGAAGGCTTCGCCTGCTACGCCGAATGGTTGTGGTCCGAGGAATCCAGGACCATGACTGTTGCCTCGCGGGCAACAGCCGCATGGAAAAGGCTCGACGCCGGGCCGCAGGACCTGCTGGTAGGTGACCCGGGCCCTGAGCTGATGTTCGATGACCGCGTCTACAAGCGCGGCGCACTTGCCGTTCACGCTGTGCGGATGGCGGCCGGGGACGAAGCGTTCTTCGGATTCCTGCAGCACTGGACGGCCACGAACCGGCACGGCTCAGTCTCCACGGAATCGTTCGTCGCAGCTGCGGACGCGTTCCTTCCGGGCTTTGATTGCGCCTCGATTATCCGCCCGTGGCTGTACGAAGCTTCGCTGCCGGCCCTGCCTTCGGCGCGCTAACCCAGTGCCAAGGCGGCTACCAAACCGTCAGGCAGTGCCCTTTCCGTGATATCCCTCAGGCCGGGCAGGTCCAGCACATCCAGCTCTGCGGGGTTGCGCCTCAGGCCCTCCCCCGTCATCTTCAGCCATGCCTCTTTGCGTGCCCACAGGCGCGCGCGCTGACTATCTCGCTCCTGATCCGAGATGGTGGACAGGAAGCGTTTCTCGGTTGCGGTCAGCGCGATGTCGTCAAAGCCTTCGAAGGTTGCTTTGCCGGTCGATTCAAGATCCACTCCCAGCCGTAGTCCTTCGGGAGCATGCACGACGCCGGCCAGTAGTACCCAGCCCGACGCCCGGGATGCACTGAGCGCCAGAGGCGCGGCGCCGCCGTCGAGCATGAACCCTGGGCGACCATGGTCCTGGCCGGGGCCGCACCGCGGACAGTGAAAGTCAGGAACGAGGCGGCGGGACTCCACTCCCACAAGCGTCGCCGCAAAGTGCAGTACGGCCAACCGGCCGGCCACGAACTCGTTTCGATGTGCAGGGTTGGCGTAGCGTAGGGCGCGTCGTTCGGCAGGTTTCCCGAGTACCTCAAGTCTGGTGTCAGGAATGCGGGGGTCATGGAGCTGCCGTAGGTCAAGCACCGGACTGTCCATCACGACCCCTTTCACAGCTTTGGCTCCTGCGAAATGTCGCAACAGGAATGGGTGGAATTTCTGCGGTTGATTGGCGATCCTTACTTTATCTGGAAACCTCGACATGAGTTTCGACTTAAGCAACCTCTACAATGACAGAATCACAGCTTTCGCTGAGCGTGATGATGAACTTCATGGCATCGCAGCCGGAGCCACCGCATACTTGATCAAACCATTCCGCCCCCGCCAGCTGCGTGAACTTGCTGCAACTGAGCCCTCAGCAACTCACATCCCCGGAACCAGGAACAAGTCCTGAGAAGACCCTAGGCAATCCTGCCGGCGTGCGCTGTCTTGCGGCTCAGATATGGAAGCTCCTCCGATCGCACGGCGCTGATCCACACAGCGTCAACGGAAGTGGACAGAATCCCGTGGGGCTGGCGCGGCTGATCGGCAGTTACGACGTCGCGCAGTACTTCACCGGTGCAGCTGAATAACCCGGCCGCTCCCTCGTATGCTGAGTCCGTGGAAAGAGTACTGCTCGATCAAGTCATCATGACCGAGTACGGCCAGTTCAACCTTCTGTGGTCCGGCTATGGCTTTGACGGAATCTTTGAACGCTTCTTCGATGGCCAGGTCAACGGCCTGGGCCCGGCGTCCAATCCGGATGCCATCTACGTCCGCTTCGGCCGGCGATCGGGCGGCTCTGACGTGCGCATCATGCTCCTGGATGAGCCTGCAGAGCTGGACAGTGATTCCTCGTGGGCGGACGAGACCACCGGCGAGCTAGGCCACGTGCCGTCCGGCAGCTACCGGCTGCCGGTCAGCGCGAAGGGACGCGACGAAGGCCATGATGGAGAATTCTCCGAAGAAGTCATCGATCATTACATACTGGAGATGTGGCCAGCTACGCCGAAATCCGACGACATCGTGGGCACCGAGAGCCAGAGCGCCGAGTACTGGCACAAGACGCGAGGAAGCCGCCGCTAGGCGCAGCATCGCTTCAAGTCTGTTCGCCGTGCCATCACTCAGGCAGTCCGCCGGCGGCGATCCGCTCTGCAGTGACCCTGTACGCCTCAGCGATGTAGCTCTCGACGTCGGTTGCAGCGATGCGCCAGACGTTCCGGCCATCGATCTGGATATCCCGCAGATCACCAGACTTGAGCAGCGCCCGGATCTGGTTCACTGACATGTTCAGTTTCTCGGCAGCCTGTTCCGTGGCCAGGAAGCGGTGCTTCTTGCATCCTCAGGCCTACACCCTCCTAAATTCGTCCAACACCACTAACCTTTCAATTGCGCAACAGCAGTTATGCTAGTCATTGGATTTATTGTTCTGCCTGGGGGCCTGGCATGGGAATTGCTTTTGATGACGGCGCAGCCGATGCGCTGATCAGTGCCGCGAACTCCGCCGACGAGGTTCTGCGTGCCGAAGGAGGCTTCCTGTACGGGGCCGTGGAGCAGGCAGTGCAGGACTTCAACGGCAGCTACGGGCGTCTCTTCAAGGACGCCTGCGGCGTCAGGTCCGATGATCGCGGCAAGCTCTCTGGTGTCCTCGCGGCTCTGGCCGAGGACGTCGGTGAGGCCAAGCACAGGGCCCAGCAAGAGAAAACCCGGCAAAAGAACATGGACGCCTGGCAGCAACGCGACAATCTCCGCAAACAGCAACTGCTCTCCGGGAACATCGCCGAAGCATCCGCAACAGTCGCCACCATGGTCCTGGACCCAATGCCCGAGAGAACGCCGATTGCTGCGCCTACAGTTGCAGCTGCGTTTTCGGCGCGGGAACGGCCCCGGTTCGCCGGCGGGCCGGGAACCGGAACCACCTCAGCTGATCCGGGCAAGTTGCGCGGCTTCGCGTCGGTGTCCCGGACTGCCACGAACACCCTGAACACACACTTTGCCGCAGCCCGGAACGCCTGGAGCAGCTTCACAGCATCATGTTCCTGGGTGAACATCGAGACTGAATCTTTTGTTGCTGGTTTTGAGCGACTGCTCGCCGCCAACGCAGCAGATGCCAATTGGATAGAGCAGGTCGCCACCGCATTCGAAACAGCAGGCAGTGGCGCCGTCGCAGACAGCACGCTCAACGGACTCTTCATCCAGTACGCAGCACCAAACCAAGTGGGCCTGAACGACCTCGGAACCATGAGTGCCGCGCAACGGAAGGTTTGGCTCGGTAAGGGTGGCACCGCCCGGCTGCGGGAACTCCTGACCCAACCAGGACTGGACCCCCGTAGCGACAGCCACGTGGTGGTCTGGTCTCGGCCACACCGTCGAGCCTGCCACAGGGAAAGTTACCGTCAGTGAAGCACAGCACCTTCTGATCGAAGCTCTTCCGGACGTCATAGGTAACCTGAACGGTGTCACCGCGACCGCCCGGGACCTTGCCAACCGCCAAAAGTTGCTGCAAATGCACGACCACTGGAAGAAATACCGCCAAGAGCACGGCGGAGAAGTTGATGAAGGCTCCCAGGAAGGCATGGTCAACAAAGTCTGGGAATCGCTCTACGACACCAATGGCGACCCCAAAGTTGCCGACGCCGATGACGAGTCATCGGCTTTTCAACTCGTAAGCTTCGTTCCCTTTGGACTGCGGCAAGGATCAGAGACTGGATATGGTGCATCTATTTCCGTGGGAGACCTCGATGCCGCCAAGCACGTCACCTACCAGGTCCCCGGGCTGAATACCACCGTTGGCCATGACATGTCCTCCAAAACCAAGCAGGCCAAGGATCAAAGAGCCGATCAACGTGAACATGCTGTCCCTCATGGAATTGACCCGGACCGCCTTGCCGTCGTTGCCTGGATTGGCGCTGAACCAGCCAAGGACCTCGGTGTGTTCAGCAACGACCAGGCAAAAGTCGTGGGAGCTGCCCTTCGCAACGACGTGACAGGGTTCAACGCTGTTCATGAAAGCCTCGACAACACTGCCATGACAACAGCTATCGGGCACTCCATGGGATCCCTCGGGGTAATGGAAGCAGCAAAAAAAGAGCTGCCTGTCGATAACGTCGTTCTCGTCGGTGACGTTGGAGCCCCTGATAACGTGACCTCTGTGAAAGATCTCCACCTGAACCCCGGCGGCACCGTTTACCGGGGAACTTACACCGTGGACTACACAGCAGTGATCGGGCATGGTGCTGGCTCGTACCGCAAATACACCACCGACCCGGGGTTCGGGGCCGTCACCTTCGGCACAGACGGCGCGACAGCACCGGATGGCACCATCGAGCACCCCACGAAGACCCATGATGGACAAACTGGAGGCGAAAACGGCATCTACGGATACTTCGACAGGAGAACCGAGTCAAGCATTAACCAAGCCAAGATCTCTCTCGGTCTGCACGATCAACTCACGAATGCGAAACGATGACCACCAAACTCCACCCCGTTTACAGACGTGTCCTTCCCGCGGCAGCCATCATTCTTCTCACCCTTGCAGGATGCGGGACGACGACGACCACCAATCCTCCTACCAGCACCGCGGAGCAGACCATGGGATCAGAACAAGCCCGCAAGGAATATCTCGATCTCTTCACCAAGATTCAAGCCCACGCCCCAGGCGACTGGACAAAGGTCACGCCAGACAAACCCGGAGGGGTCTGTGATGGCCCTCTCGGCACTGAAGGCACCCAAGTCTCTTTCGATGCCACCCGAAGCCCGCTGAGCCGGGAAGAAATGGACGCTCTCCACGACAAGGTCAAGGCTGAGTTCCATACCACAGGGTTCACCGTCACGCAACACACCGACGGAGGCGAAAACTTTGTCAGAAGAACCGACGTGTTCGGCCCCGAAAAGTTCGTCATGGGACTCACCACAGGCAAATACGGCATCGCCCTCGGAGGGAACACCCGTTGTTTTTCCGATCCGGAAGGCAAATTCCGGTAGGAAACAATGACCCCGAGACGCCGCCATTACTGGCGTGCCCTTCCCGCCACGGCGGTCCTTCTTCTGGTCCTCACTGGGTGCGGAACAACGCCGAGCACCAACCCACCTACCAGCACCGAGGAGCAAACTAGGGGACCAGAACAAGCCCGCACGGAATACCTCGACATCTTCACACAAATTCAAGCTCTCGCCCCTGGCGACTGGACGAAAATTACACCCGATAAACCCGGCATGGCGTGCCCCCTCCCGGACGGGACCGAGGGCACTCGGTTCAATTACGACAGTACGCAGGGCACGATCACAGAAGAGCAGGCTGCAGCAATACATAAGACGGTAAGGGAGATCTTTGAGAGCAAAGGGCTAAGAGTTGTTCAAACGCAGCCCTCGGGGTCTAACCGAGACCAGACGACCACAGGCTTTGGCGATGGCAAGTTCTCCATGCAGCTCGGAACCAGCAGCTTCGGCACCTCCCTCGGCGGCAACACCCGATGCGCACCAGATCCCGAGGGCAAATTCCGGTAGGAAGCAATGACCAGCAAAGCCCGCCGGTACGAAGTGAAGAATAGCCCGGCTTCAGCCTTCGCACTCCACGCAGTGGGCGTGGCCGTCTTTCTTTCGGGCTATCTGGGAGCGGTGGCGGACCAGAAAACACGAGAAGCAGGTGAACTCATCAGCCGCCGGCGGGATGACCTGAACAACCAGCGGCCTTGAGGTCTCATCGCAAGGACCGGCCCAATCTGCACCAGATTCTCCGTATGACACATCATTCACCGACGCCGAAGCTGTGACCGATGAAGCAGAAAAGGCCGCCGTCGGCATAGGCCTGAGTGCATTTGCCAGCTTCCGCGAATGGGAAGCAACGTTGAGACAATACAGCACCGTTCAGACCAATTCCCCGCTCAGCACCGACGATGCAGCCTTGCAGTCGTTCCCGGTGTCCCAGTTCGCTTACGCTCAACTCGTCGTGGCCTTCGGTTGCCTACAAAGCCTGCAGCAGATGAGGGTGGACGAGGATGAAGAAAACGTCCACGTCAGCTTGGGCCGTACGGACCCTACACGTTGATCCGCAACGCCCTCGATTCAGCGGCTTGCGCGCTTTGGTTGCTTGAACCTGCCAACTCAAGACTGAGAATCAAGCCCCGCATCATGGCTCAGATGAGTGAGATTCACTTGGCTTTTCAGTTCCGTCAGGAAATGAATATTCCAGCTCACCGATGGAACCGGAACTACAGGGCGCGAATGCAGGACGTGGCTGATAAAGACGACATTGGAATCTTCGACAACACCAAGAACAAGATGCCGTCGACAACATTAATGCTATGGCTGTCGCTTCTCACATGGAGTCCTTGGCTATCGGGCGCGAAGGTCTTGTTGATCATTTCGAGTTTTCCGGCCCACCCGACTATTGAGTGATTCGCATACCAGCTTCAACGTGTAGAGAGTCCGACATCGCACCCAGGCACAACCCACCTCACAAATCGCATCGTTCGCGCCTGCAAACTGTAGCTTGTGTCTGACGTATCTCCTTGGACGCAAGTGTTCCCCGCAGCCATGAACACGCCGCGGGGAACACTGCTGGCCGGATTAACCCAGCCGGGCTACTTCACCGACGTCAGGTAGTTGGCCAGGGTGGGAGTGATGCGGGTGCCGGAGTTGGAGCTTCCACCGTTGGTGTGGATGGCAACGATGGTGTTGGAGCTGTTGTAGACAGGGGCGCCACTCTGGCCCCCATAGGTGTCCATCTTGTAGAACACCTTTTCCGTCTGCGTGCTCTCGATGGGTCCGGTCATGGACCACATGGTGCCGAATGCCTTGTCTCCCGGATAGCCGCGCACTGTGGTGCTGATTCCATTGAGGCTCGCCGTGGTGCCGGTGTAGTTGAGCCAGCCGGTGGTGTTGCCGATGGTGCAGTCGAGCTTGATGACACCCCAATCCGCGTTGGTGTTGGCGGAGTCGATCCAGCGCTGGTCCGTGAGGAGTTCAGTGGCACCGCACGTTCCGTAGGGGTCCGTTGAACCGTTGCGGCCCGGAGCTACTTTGACGCCCCAGGAATAGTCAGCCGTTGAACCCGTGCCGCCCTCGTGAACACAGTGTCCGGCCGTGAGCACGGTGTCATCTGAGATCAAGGTTCCTGAGCAGATGTAGCCGCCGTTGAATTCGATCTGCACAATGGAGCGGTTGGGGGCTGCTGTGGTGTTGGTGATCCGCACGCGACCATCAGCGCCGATGACCGAATCCGTGGACGCGCCGCCGGTCTTGGAAGGCGCGGCAATGACATACCGGTCAGCCAAAGGGGATGCGGCCGAGCCTGACGTCTGCGACTTGTCCACTATGTGCGATACGGGCTGGACCTCGGCTGCGGCTGGTTGGGGCGTCGACTCTGACGCCACTGCAGCTCCGCCAAGTGAGGATGTCAAAGCCATGACTGCTGCCCCGACGAGCAAAGCAACGTTGTGCTTCTTCATGGGTACCTTTCAAAGGACGGCTCTTATGGAACCGTGCGAGGGATGTGATACACATGCTTCACATGCGCATGACAGAACTGTCATACACATGTGAATAGTCTGTCAAGATGCTGGGAGCTCAATCTCGATTAAAAGAAAATCCCCGGAACCAGATGGTTCCGGGGATGATCAATCGCGAGCAGTATCAGCGCTGGACAGCTCCGAAGCGCTCGGCTGCAACAGCAACAGCTGCGGCACGGGCTTCAGAAGCCTCATCCGCGGTCAGTGTGCGGTCGTCAGCACGGAAGCGGAGGCCGAAAGCCAGTGACTTCTTACCTTCGTCGATTCCGGGACCCGCGTAGACATCGAACAGCGCGACGTCTTCGAGGAGCTCGCCCGCACCTTCACGCAGCGCAGCCAGAACCTGGTCCGCCGGCACGTCCTGCGGGACAACCAAGGCAACGTCCTGCGTCGCAACGGGGAATCCGGAGATGTGCTTGGCCACGATCACGTCAGCAGCAGCTTCGAACAACGCCTCCACATTGACCTCAAGCGCCACGGAGCGGGCCGGCATGTCCTGCGCAGCCAACAACTTCGGGTGAAGCTCGCCGGCGTAGCCCACTACTTCACCGTTGCGCAGCGCCAGCTGAGCTGCACGGCCAGGGTGGAACGCCTGGTGGCTTCCCTGGCTGACAACCAATTCCACGCCCAGAACATCGGCGATCAGGCGTGCCACGTCAAGAGCGTCTGCCCAATCCCACGCCCGAGGCGTGTGCGTCGCAGCGGCCGGTGAATCATGTCCGGTCAGGACTGCGGCGATGTGCAGCGGCTGGTGAGGGACGCCGTCGTACAGTGCATCAAGAACCTCATCGGCGGGCTTGACGCCCAGCGGCGGGATGGAATCCGTGCCCAGCGTTTCGCCAGGGAGGAAGACCGAACCGGCCTCGTACACAGCCAAATCGCGGAAACCGCGTGAGTGATTGCGGCGTGCAACCTCGATCAATCCCGGCAGGATGGACGTACGGAGATAACCGTGTTCCTCGCTGATGGGATTGGCAAGCTTCAGTGCGGGACGGGCAGCACCTTCAGCGGCAACACCGAAAGTATCGTTGGCTGCCTTGGAGACGAACGGGTAGGACAACACCTCGGTAAGCCCCGCATCAGCCAACGCCTGGACAACCCGGCGCTTCTGCTGCTGGGTGCGGCTGAGGCCCCGGCCCGGGGGCGCCACCGGAAGTGTCGAGGGGATGTTGTCGTAGCCCACCAGCCGCGCGATTTCCTCGGAGAGGTCTTCCTTGGTCTCGAGGTCATTGCGCCAGCTCGGAGCCGTCACTGTGTAACCGGAGGTGGTCTTTTCCACCACGGCACCAAGGTCTTCCAGAGACGTGGTGATCTGCTCTTCGGTGAAGTCGATGCCGATACGCGCGGAGGCGAACTTTGCCGGCAACTCAATGGTCACAGCATCAGGAGCGGTTCCGACGTCGGTTCCCGCCTCGTCAGCGACCCCACCGGCCAGTTCCACGAGCAAGTCCACCACGCGCTGGGCAGCAATGTGGGCCACGTGCCAGTCAACGCCGCGCTCAAAGCGCTTGGACGCTTCGGACGGCAGCTTGTGGCGGCGACGGGAGCGTGCGATCGAAACCTCGTCAAAGTGCGCAGCTTCCACCAGAATGTTCGTGGTGGAATCGGACACTTCAGTGTGCGCACCACCCATGACACCGGCAATACCAATAGCACCGGAGTCATCAGTGATCAGCAGGTCCTCGACGTCGAGCGTGCGCTCTTTGTCATCCAGGGTGGTGATCTTCTCCCCCGCCACGGCACGACGCACCACGATGTCGCCGGAGAGCTTATCCAGGTCATAACAGTGGTTCGGCTGGCCGAGCTCCAGCATGACGTAGTTGGAGATATCAACCGGCAAGGAGATGGAGCGGATGCCGGCGAGGCGAAGGCGGGAGGACATCCACGGCGGGGTGGGACGGGAAGCATCCACGCCACGGACCGTGCGGGCCACGAAGCGGTCGCATCCGGGCTTGCCGTAGATAGGCGCGTCATCGTTGAGCTTGACGCCGTAGCCGCCCTGCAGGGAAGCCGGTGCGTTGACCTTGGACGTGGGGTCCGTGAACGACGTTCCGGTAGCGTGGGCGTACTCGCGGGCCACACCGCGGATGGAGAAGGCATAACCGCGGTCCGGGGTGACGTTGATTTCGGCTGCTTGGTCGTAAAGACCAAGCAGTTCCATCGCGTCTGAGCCGATTTCCGGGTCCAGTCCGATGCGCGAGAGCACCAGGATGCCGTCGTGGTCATCGCCGATACCCAGCTCACGGACGGAAGCGATCATGCCCGCGGACAGGTGACCGTAAGTCTTGCGCGCCGAGATCTGGAAGTTTCCGGGCAGAACAGCGCCCGGCAGGGTGACAACCACTTTGTCGCCCTCAACAAAGTTGTGGGCACCGCAAATGATGCCCTGCACGCCGGAAGGATCAATGCCCTCGCCGGTAAGCGTCTGCTCCTGGCCCTCAGGAACCACGCGGACCTGGCACCAGTTGATGGTCTTGCCATTGGTCTGCGGTTCCTTGACCAGGCTCAGAACCTGGCCCACCACAACGGGACCCGTCAGTTCGTCCGTGGGGCGGTGAACTTCTTCTTCTTCAAAACCAACCTTGACCAGATCAGCCATGACGTCTTCGGCCGTCGCATCGGCCGGAACCTGCGCGAATTCACGCAGCCAGGAAAGTGGGATACGCACTGTTAGATCTCCATCCCGAAGTGCTCGCTGAAACGTACGTCGCCTTCGATCATGTCGCGCATATCGCCGACCTCGTTGCGGAACATGAGCGTGCGCTCAATACCCATACCGAAGGCAAAACCTGAATAGATGTCCGGATCAATACCCGCTGCCCGCAGGACGTTGGGGTTGACCATGCCGCAGCCGCCCCACTCGATCCAGCGCGGACCGCCCTTGGCGCCCGGGTGCCAGATGTCCAGTTCAGCGGAAGGCTCCGTGAACGGGAAGTAGTTGGGGCGCAGGCGGATGGAAGCTTCGTCGCCGAACATCTGGCGGGCGAAGTGCTCCAACGTGCCGCGCAGGTCAGCCATGCTGAGGTCCTTGTCGATCGCAAGGCCTTCGAACTGGTGGAAGACGGGTGTGTGCGTAGCGTCCAGTTCATCCGTACGGAAAACCTTGCCGGGGCACAGTACATAGATGGGCACTTCACGTTCCAGCATGGAACGGACCTGCACCGGGGACGTGTGCGTGCGCATGAGCAGATGCGCTTCGGGGGGCTCCACGAAGAATGTGTCCTGCATTTCGCGGGCCGGGTGGTCCGGCTTGAAGTTCAGGGCATCAAAGTTGAACCACTCGGACTCCACCTCGGGGCCTTCGGCGATTTCCCAACCCATGCCCACAAAGATGTCAGAGACGCGGTCCTGCAGCGTGGACAGCGGGTGGCGTGCGCCTGCCCGGCGCCGGCGCGGTGCGGCCGTGACGTCCACGGTCTCTTCAACCAGGATGCGGGCGTCGTTCTCAGCCTCGAGAACTGCTGTGCGTGCTGCGAGCGCCTGGTTGACGCGGCCCCGGGAGGAACCCATGAGCTTACCGGCCGCGGCTTTGTGTTCCTTGGCGAGCCCACCGATTTCACGGTTGGCAAGGCTCAGGGGCGACTTCTCTCCGGTGTGGGCGAGGCGGACAGCCTTGAGTTCTTCAAGGGAGGATGCGGCAGCAATGGCTGCAATGGCGTCCTCGACGGCGGCGTTGATGGCGGCTTCATCCAGCGGATTCGGGATGGCAGCGCCTGGCAAAGTGTCAGTCATCTACTGTTCTTAGCTACGAGTTGGGAGCGGCCGGCGAGGCTGGCCTGCAAAACGAAAGGGTAGTGCTCGCCGCGGACGGCAGGCACTACCCTTCAGTCTAGTTGAACCTCACGGGGGCGATTTAACCCACCCGAACCCGTCCCGCTATGTGAAACGACGACGGCGGCTGAGGTTGCGGTGTGCGCTTAGGCGCCGGAAGCGGGCGGTGCCTGCGGCGGAGGAGGTACGCGGCCGCCGTCGTGCGTCTGACCCGGCTGCTGGGCGGGCGGCTGCTGGGCCGGCGGCTGCTGACTGGGCGGCTGTACCGGCGCAGACGGTGCTCCCGGCGTATAGCCTTGCCCTGCCCAATCCTGCTGTGGCTGATAGGGCGGCTGCTGGGGTTGGACAACCGGCTGGACTGCGTACCCCTGAGGATCATAGGGAGTTGCCCCAGCGAGCGCCGGCTCTTGACGTGCTGACCTCTTGCGCAACAGGACGAACAGGAGGACCAGTGCGGCGGCAATGACGAGAACTGCCACGAGGGTCCAGATAATCCACAGGGGAATTCCGGCGTTGGCCTCGGCCTTGGCTTGGACAACCGTGTCCTTGACGGAGAGCATGTCGAAAGTGGCTTTGTTACCGTCCACGGTGGCGCCGTTGGCTTCCACTACCTTGCCGGGGAAGGTGAACGTAACGGAGGCTTCGTCGAACATGGACTTCGCCATGGCAGATGATGAGGCGTCGCCGCTTTCACCGCCGGTCACTCCGCCCATGGAGATGACGTAGAAGTCCCCGTCCCTTTTCAGGTCGAAGGGGCTCTCGGAGCTGGAGGACTCGGCAAGTTTGGCTGGGTCCAGGTTGGCAGCGGTGATCCGCTTGCCTTTGTACTTCTCGTCCTCGTAATCCACCACTGTGGCACCGTCCGGGATGTCCATCCCTTGGCTTCCGGTACCGTTGGACTCCATGAATTCGTCGAAGGACTTCTCTCCCAGCACGGATTTTTGGATTGCGTAGACCACCTCGTAGTCCACGCTCTTTTCATTGTTGACTTTCACGGACATGTTGAGCTTGACGCAACCTGTCAAAGCCAGCATGAGTGCGAGCAGTACACCGACGACGCCCAAGGCGCGTTTCGCGTTCATTTTCCTTCTTCCCCCAATGTGAGTGCGGCACAGACGCGCGCCCAGTCAGCGTATCCCCGGCATCCATGCTGCGCCACAGTCAACGGGGCTAGCATGGCTTCATGACTCCCGTGCAACGCTTACGGCAGCTCGCAAATGTCCTCAACTTCTCCACACCTCTGGGGTTGTTGGTAGCGGTCGCATCCAGGTGCACCGTCTCCAACGGGCCGCGCGGGCTGCTGATCGCGGCCGGTTACCACTGGAAGTTTCCCCATGCCGGCGCTTTCACTTTGGGTAACGTCATCCTTTACCGGGCCCCGCATGGCGCCGCCGGACGTGACCCCGTTCTCCTGGGGCATGAAGAGCGGCACAGCAGCCAGTACGCATACTGCCTGGGGCTTCCCTTTCTGGCCCTCTACGGCATTGCCGCGGCGTGGTCCATGCTTCGAAGCGGGAACCCCGGGTTGAAGAATTTCTTTGAAAGGCAAGCCGGCCTCGCCGCAGGCGGCTACGTTGACACTGACCACCGCCGGCAGGACAGCCCTGCAGGCCCACGAATCGAGGCCTCAGCATGAACCGAACCATCACTGTTACCGGGACCGCGAGCGCGAAGGCCGTTCCGGACCTGGTGACGTTGACCCTTGGCGTGGAAACGCGCCGGGACACCGCAGCAAAAGCATATGACGACGCCGGAAAAGCGGCTAACGCTGTGGCGGCCAGTTTGCGGGAGTCCGGCATATCAGCCGTGGACCTCCGGACGAGCGGGTTGAACCTGCGCGCCGATCTGGTCTGGGTGGAGGGGCAAGGCCAGAAGGTGAACGCCTATGTGGCCTCCACCAATCTGCAGGTGGGAATCCGTTCCCAGGCGGACGCTCCTGTGGCTATTGCTGCCGCGGTGGCTGCCGGCGGAGATGACGTTCGGATCAATGGGCTCGAGCAGGGCTTCGCGGATGCTTCCTCCGTTCTTGCCCGGGCGCAGGAGGCTGCATGGCAGGATGCGGTGGCGCGGGCGGAACAATATGCGTCTCTGGCTTCGGCCAGCCTTGGAAAGGTGGTCTCCATTGCCCAGGAACCGTTGCACGGCGCGCCTGTCCCTTTGGGTGGAATGGTGAGGGCTTCCTTCGCCGCAGAAGCCATGCCCGTGGAAGCCGGGGAGTCCTCTGTTTCAGCGAGCATCAAGGTGGAGTGGGAGCTTCTTTAGCTGATTGCCCCAGCTGCGAATTTCACATCGGCCGTTGTGTCCAAGGCGGTCCTGGCGACGATGGCGATACCTTCTGCCATGGCTTCCAGGGGCATGGACGGTGTTTCGCTGCCTGCCCGAAGTTGCGACGGGAGGTATGGAAGGTGGACGAATCCACCGCGGACACCGGGCTTTGATGCCAGGGAGTGCATCAATGCGTAGAAAAGATGGTTGCAAACGTAAGTACCTGCGCTCTGCGAGACTTCACTCCTGATTCCTGCGATCTGTAGATTTCTGAGCGCGGTCTTGATCGGCAGGCTTGAAAAGTACGCCGCAGGTCCCCCGGCAATGACCTCAACGTCGATGGGTCGCTGGCCCTTGTTGTCCGGTATCCGTGCGTCATCGCAGTTGATGGCCACGCGTTCAAGGGAGATCCCCGCACGACCCCCGGCCAAGCCGGTACAAACAATAATCTCCGGCTTCAGGCCCATGATGGCGTCCATGAGAACCGTGGCTGATTCACCGAAGACGCAGGGCAGCTCCACAGCTTCAACGGCAATGCCTTCGGAGGCCAGCAACTCCGCTGCCCGCTGCACTGCCAGCCATGATGGATTTACGGTGTCCTCGCCAAAAGGTTCAAAGCCAGTCAGCAGAATCATGGACCAACCATAGCAACGCCCGGCCACTGCTCCGCCCCCACTGCGGGCGGCCTTGACATTCGTTCGAACATACCTTCGAATGGAGTTCATGAGATGGGACGCACAAGCACTTTCACCTACCCGTGGACCGGCGTCAGTTACAAGCGGAATCGAGGCTCCAGGCCCTGCCCCGGCAATGGAGCCTCTGCTGCCGCTTGCCGGACTTGTGCGTTCCATCTCCACACCCGAATTCTCCGGAGTCACCTTCCATGAGGTCACCGCAAAGTCAGTGCTCAACAAGGTGCCTTCCGGGTCCAACATGCCCTTTGAGTGGACGTTCAATCCGTATCGCGGATGCAGCCATGCATGCGTCTACTGCTTTGCCCGCAAGAGTCACACTTACTTGGAGTTCGACGCCGGGCGGGACTTCGATTCGCAGGTGGTGGTTAAGATCAACGCCGCGGAGGTGCTCCGCAAGGAACTGGCCAAACCCTCTTGGGAAAGGCCTCAAGTTGCCCTCGGCACCAATACCGATCCCTACCAGCGCGCGGAGGGCCGCTACGCACTCATGCCCGGAATTATCCGCGCCCTGGCCGATTCCGGCACGCCGTTCTCCATCCTGACCAAAGGCACGTTGTTGGCCCGGGACATCCCCTTGCTCAAGCACGCAGCTACCCAGGTACCGGTGGACCTCGGCATTTCATTGGCCATGACCAACCAGGACCTCGCAGAGCTCATTGAACCCGGCACGCCCTCACCCAGGGCCCGGCTCAAACTCATAGCCAGGCTCCGTGACGCCGGACTGGGATGCGGAGTGATGGCCATGCCCATTCTCCCGTGGCTCACAGACTCCGATGAGGCCCTTGATGATCTCTTCGCCGAGCTGACCAAGGCTGGCGCCACAGGAGTCACCGCCGGCGCCCTGTACCTGAAACCGGGAACCCGGGAGTGGTTCATGGACTGGCTGGCCGCTCAGCACCCCGAACTGGTGGGCAAATACAGGCGGCTCTATGGCAAAGGAGCTTACGCCTCCAAGGAATACCGCACCTGGCTCACCGGGAGAGTCACGTTCTTCAAAGCCAAGTACGGCTTCACAGGGACGTCCGGTTTCAGCCACCGCAATGCCCGGGCCGCCACCGGGTCCGCAGTTGCCCCCGCAGCCGCAGCTCCCCTGCCCGGACAACAGCCGCTTTTCTAAAAGTCCGCTCTAAGCTGCGGGCCCGGTTTCACGCGGGAGCAGCTACCCGGTCCAGCAAGGCCCGGACAATGGGGAGGTCTGCCGGTATCCACGGAAGGCCAAGAACCTGATGGTCATCGGTCAACGGCACCCAACGCAATTCATCGTGGTCTTCCAAGGGCTGCGGCTCCCCCACGGTTACTTCGGCGAACCACACGCGCATTGCCGCGCGCTCATTCAGCGTCCACCCAACGGGGTTGCCGGACTCCAGCTCCGCCCCCAGCTGCACTTGAACTCCCAGTTCTTCGGCAAGTTCCCGGTGCAATGCTGCTTCGGCAGTTTCTGCTGCTTCAACCTTGCCACCGGGAAATTCCCACATCCCGGCAAACTGGGGAGGCGCTGTGCGGCGTGCGGCCAGCAGGCGGGTGGGGGCTTCCAGGGAGTCGACGACGGCGGCGCCCACTACGTTGATCAATGAAGTCACCGCAACAGTCTATGGCGGCCCGGGCAATGGGACTTCTCACATACCGGTTCTTAGTTCTCTCCACGGGACTAAACTTATTATCGGATTTTCTCCGCATTTCCCGGCCACTAAGGCACCTCCAAGAAGCAGGCTTATGACTATCACCGCGTCCCCGTCCGCTGCCGCCAAAACGGCAAAGAACCACCTTGGCCTGGCCATCCTGGCGTTGGCCATGGGTGGATTCGCAATCGGCACCACCGAGTTCGCCATGATGGGACTGCTCAAGGAGATCGAGGAGGGCCTGGGCATCAGCACCCCCGAGGCCGGGAATCTCATCTCCGCTTACGCACTGGGCGTCGTCATCGGTGCCCCGCTCTTCGCCGCTTTCGGAGCAAAACTTCCAAGAAAACACCTTGCCTTGGGACTCATGCTGTTCCTGTCCTTGGCGAACCTGACGTCCTTCATCGCCCCCGACTACGGCTTCATGCTGCTCTCCCGCTTTGCGTCAGGACTGCCCCACGGAGCCTTCTTCGGAGTGGCGGCCGTCATCGCTGCCGGACTTGTGGCCCCCACCAAAAGGGGCTGGGCAATTTCCATGGTGATGGCAGGGCTCACGGTGTCCAACGTCATCGGCGTTCCGGCAGCAACGTGGGCGGGCCAGACCTTCGGCTGGCGCCTCCTCTTCGTCATAGTGGGTGCCATCGGGCTCCTGACCGTTGCCCTGGTGTGGAAATTCGTTCCCTTCGAGCCAGCCCACCCGGAGGCGAGCATCCGGCGCGAACTGGGTGCCCTCAAACGGCTCCAGGTGTGGCTTGCCCTGCTGATCGGCATCATTGGATTCGGCGGATTCTTCGCCGTGTACACCTACATCGCCCACACCATGACCTCCGTGGCCGGCATACCTGAAAACCTCATTCCCGCCGTTGTGGCCCTTTACGGGCTGGGCATGGTGGCGGGCAACATCTTGGGTGGACGCCTTGCTGACAGATCAGTGATGGGAACCATCTATTGGGTCATGCCCGGAATTGCTGTTGCCTTGGTGGTGTACGCCATTGCAGCACACTGGGCATGGGCCGCTTTCATCATGGCCTTTGTAGTGGGCGGGGTTGGCTCCATGCTCACTCCCGCACTGCAAACGCGGCTCTTGGACGCGGCACCGGGAGCGGCTTCGCTGGCATCCTCGCTGAATCACTCAGCCCTCAACATTGCCAATGCGCTTGGCGCCTTCCTGGGTGGCACCGTAATTGCGTGGGGTTGGGGCTATGTTGCTCCCGCCCTGGTGGGTGCGGTGCTTGCCATCCTGGGCCTCGGAGTAGCTTTGCTGAGCGGCCTGCTGGAACGAAAAAAGCCGTTGGCCTGATCACTTCCGAACCTCGCTGATCACTTCCGAACCTCGCTGTCGCTGAAGGCCTCCGGTGACGGGGTCAAGGCCGATCAAACAAGAAACGGGCTCCGCCGAAGCGGAGCCCGTTTCTTGTTTGATCGGTACAGCCGTGCGGATCCGTTGCCCGGCATCGCCGATCCTGCTTAGGCTTTTCCTGCTTTGACGCCCTGCTGGGATCGCGCACTTGCATAAAGGCACACTGTGGCCGCGGTGCCCAGGTTCAGGCTCTCAGCCGCCCCGTAGACGGGAACGGCCACCCGATGATCAGCCAGTGCAAGCTCAGCGTCAGAGAGGCCCTGGGCCTCGTTGCCGAACAGCCAGGCGGTAGGAGACTCAAGGGCATAGTCCGAGACCACTGACTCATTCCCCAGCCTTCGGGCTGCGTTCTCATCCTGCAGGGTATCCAGGTTCACGGTCCCATAGCCGTCCGCTGCCAGGACACCAATACCGCGGTCCCGGCATTGGGCCACCAGTTCCTCAACATCGGCACCGAGGACAACGGGAAGGTGGAACAAAGAGCCCGCTGTGGAACGCACAGCTTTGGGGTTGTAAATGTCCACACTTGAGCCGGTAAGGACAACAGCATCGGCGCCGGCAGCATCTGCCGCGCGAAGGACTGTACCGGCGTTGCCGGGGTCCCTAACCTGGCACATCACCGCGATCAGGCGGGGACCGGCGTCGAGCACCGAATCCAAGCTGACGTCAACAAAACTGCACACGGCCACGATCCCCTGGGGATTCACCGTGTCCGCCATAGCGGCAAGAACCTCGTCAGTGGCTAACCGGAGCAAGGTCCCTTCAGCGAGGTCTGCGAGCTCGGGGAGGCGCTCAAGGCACGTTTCGCTGGCAAAAACTTCGTGCACGACGGCGGAACCTCCGGCCGTTGTGCGCTCACGGTGCAAGGTCAACGCCTCACGCACCGCTTGCGGACCCTCTGCGAGAAAGCGCCCGCGCTTTAAACGGGCCGGGCGCCCGGCAAGCTTGGCGACGTCCCTCACCCGATCAGCTCGGGGGTTGGTCATCGGAAAGTCTTGCGGGCGCCCGGTTTCGTTCATATAAAGAACTTTAGTGGCAGTTGCGACTAGTTCTTGATCTGCTGGCGGGCTTCGCCACCTGCAGGCTCGAAGCCGGCAGCCTTTGCAGCCTCAACGGTGGAGAACCAGTACTCAGCAGCAGTGGTGTTGTACCAGGTGGAACCCGGAACGTGGTACTTCTTGGACTCGGCGTTGCCCTTGATGGCGTAGCCTTCCGGAGCTTCGTCGCCATCGGCAGCAACTGCGCCGTCGATAGCCGGCTTCTCGGAAACTGCAGCCTTGACAGCCGTTGCGGTGGCAGCAGCCGGAGCAACCTTGGCAGCCTTGGCAGCCTTGGGAGCAGCAGCAGCCGGAGCGGAGGTGTCAGCCGGAAGTGCTGCCTTGGCAATGTTCACCAGAGCGGCGAAAGCGTTGGCGTCGGAGACGGCCAGCTCGGCCAGCATGCGGCGGTCAACCTCAACCTCAGCGGCCTTCAGGCCCTGGATCAGACGGTTGTAGGTGAGGCCGTTGGCGCGGGATGCAGCGTTGATGCGCTGGATCCAGAGGCGACGGAAGTCACCCTTCTTCTTGCGGCGGTCACCGTAGCTGTACACAAACGAGTGCAGCAGCTGCTCTTTGGCCTTGCGGTACAGGCGCGAACGCTGTCCGCGGTAACCCTTTGCGCGTTCAAGGACAACCCGGCGCTTCTTGTGGGCGTTTACCGCCCGCTTCACACGTGCCACGTGCGTACTCCTTCAGAAATCTTTATCCCAAGCTGCTACTGCCGGAAACCCGGCCGGCCTGAGAAGGCTTTTGGTGTAGTCGGTCCCTGCCGGATGGCAGAAACCAAAGAACTTGGAACTTAGACGCCGAGCATCTTCTTGATGACCTTGGCATCGCCCTTGAAGACGAGCTTGTCGCCGGCGAGGCGACGGGTCAGCCTGGAGGACTTGTGCTCCAGGTAGTGACGACGGTTGGCCTGCTGACGCTTCAGCTTGCCGGTGCCGGTCAGCTTGAAGCGCTTCTTAGCACCGCTGTGGGTCTTCATCTTCGGCATGGGAACCGATCTCCTTACGTATCCACGGACGAGTCCGCGATTCTTTCGCGCAGCCGGCCTACAAGGGCCGGCGTGCTGGTTGCTTGCCGATGGAAGCGGGGCTTCCACGGCGTTGAACTAGTTGGTCTTGCGTGATGCAGGCTTCGGTGCAGCCTTGGGGGCCGCAGGCCGAGCTGCCGGCTTGGGAGCTGCCGGCTTGGCGACGGGCTTCGGAGCCGAAGGAACTGCAGGCTTCGGGGCCGCTGCCGGTACTACAGGCTTTGGAGCTGCTGCTGCAGGCGCTGCCTTTGCCGGAGCCGGTGCAGCCTTCGCTGCAGGCGCTGCCTTGGCCGGAGCCGGCGCAGCCTTGACTGCAGGAGCCTCAGCCACAGGTGCTTTCTCAACAACCGGAGCTTCTTCAGCTACGGGAGCTTCCTCAGCCTCCGGCGCCTTTTCCTCAACCGGAGTTTCCTCGGCAACGGGAGCTTCTTCAGCCACCGGCGCCTGAGCCTCGGTGGCCTCGGCAGATGTCTTCGTGGTCTCCTCTTCGGTGACCTTGAAACCCTCAGGCAGAAGGTCGGCGAGGCTCTGAGTCAACGGAGCCTGCTCCCCCGTGGTGTCAACGCGTCCGGATGCCTTGGCCTCGTTCTGTGCCTTGGCTTCAGCACGCTGCGTAGCGCGGCGGGCCTCGGCCTTGGCTTCAGCCTTGTTCTTCAGCGGGCCGATCACCATGACCATGTTGCGGCCATCGATGCGCGGGCTGGACTCGATGATGCCAACCTCGGCAACGTCTTCAGCGAAACGCTGCAGCAAGCGGATGCCCATCTCGGGACGCTGCTGCTCACGGCCACGGAACTGGATCATGGCCTTGACTTTGTCGCCGGCACCCAGGAACCGAAGTGCGTGTCCGCGCTTGGTTTCGTAGTCGTGCTTGTCGATCTTAATGCGGAAGCGGATTTCCTTAAGAACCGTGTTGGTCTGGTTCTTGCGGGCCTCGCGGGCCTTCACTGCGGCTTCGTACTTGTACTTACCGAAGTCCATCAACTTGCAAACAGGAGGCTTAGCCTGCGGGGCAACTTCAACGAGATCGAGATCGGACTCGGCAGCAAGACGCAGGGCGTCCTCGATGCGGACAATTCCTACCTGTTCGCCGGCAGGACCGACCAACCGCACCTCGGGGACGCGGATACGCTCATTGATTCTTGGCTCGCTAATGTTAAAGCTCCTGTGGTTGTGGTGATGTCACCGGCAAATAGAGAAGGCCTCCAATTGCTGGTGCAATCGAAGGCCTCGAAGATCGGCTGTACTTCCATCAAGGAAGCACGCACTTCCGGAAGCCATGCTTCCACAAGTGTCCGACCAGGTACCCGGCAACCTCTTGTCCCAAAAGGGATCCTGCCCCCTGAGGGAACGGCTGACGCGGGTGGGAGAGAACTCCGCTTGCAAACTGAAAGACAATTCTACAGAAACATCCCGCCAAGCGCACATTGCGGAAGGCGGGAACGTTGACTGCGGATATTAACCCTGAATAACGACTTCCAGTCGGTCTGTGACAAGCTTACCAGTATGAGCACTGAAGACAGCAATTCCCGCAACTCCTACAGCGAAAACGCCGCCCCTGCCGCCGATGCCGGGGTGTCCCAGCAGATCCGCGACATCGCCGAAGTACCGGCTGTGGAAGTCATTACCACCGGCGCCGTTCACCTCATGAGTGCGGCAGCCGTCAAAGTCGGCCTTGCCGATGACCCCAATGCCGAGGACCTCAAGGATCTTGACGAAGCCCGCAAGCTGATTACAGCCCTTGCCGGCCTGGTGTCCGCCGCCGCCCCAGAGATCGGCTCGCAGCACGCCGGCCCCTTGCGCGACGGCCTGCGCTCCCTGCAGCTGGCATTCCGCGAGGCATCACTCATCCCCGACGCCCCGGGCAAGGGCCCGGGAGAGAAGTTCACCGGACCTGTGAACTAAGCGGTAACTGAGGCAAGAATCGACGACGGCGGGCTGACCACATATGGTCAGCCCGCCGTCGTCGTCTGTTCAGGATTCTTTAAACCCGCACTGCGGCTGTTTCAGACCCGCGCTGCCCGGCGACGCATGGATGTCAGCAACAATCCCGCCGCGCAGAGGACAACACCGGCGATGCCCACCGCAGCGAACCCGCCTGAAGGACCCACGGTGTCGATGAAGACTCCGGCCAACGGTGCGCCAAGGGCGACACCCGCTGTCAGGGCGGAGCCGTACCAGCCCATGGCCTCCCCCCGGCGCTCTTCCTCAACGAGGTCAGCCACTTTTTCTGAGGAGGCTGACAAGACCGGTGCGCACAGCAGGCCCGGAAGGAGTGACAGGAACGCCAGGGTCCAGGTGTCCTGGGCGAATCCCATGGGGATGGTGAGCGCGGCCATGCCCAGGAGCAGGAGCATGGGCGAGATGGAACGCTTCATTGAACCGTAGATCAGGCCACCCACTACCGAGGACGCGCACCAGAAGAAGAACACGATTCCAATTTCATTCTCGTGCCCACCACGCTCCAACAGGCCCACGATGCTGACATCGGACCCGCTCAGCACCATGCCCGAGCCGGCGGCCACTGCGAAGAGCGCAGCAACAGAAACCGTGAACCAGGTGAAGTTCCTGGCCACGCGGCTTCGCAAAGCTGCCGTACGGGAGGTGGGCGACGCCATTTCCGAGGCCGCCTCCTGGACGTGGGCAGGCGCGGATGCCACCATGGCCGCCTCAGCCGCAGCGAGATCAGCCGCGGCCCTGTCGGCCGACTCCTGCGGCGTACACACCGCTTCGCTGCGGGTGGGCGGATTGAACCAGATGAGGAACAGCCCCGCCACGGAAACTGAGATACCCACAGCAGTGAGCCCCACGGCTGAGAAACCACTGGTGGCCACGATCGCGCCGACGGCCGGTCCAATCATGAACACCAGCTCGGTGGCGATGGAGTCCAGGGCAAACGCCGAACGCCGCTGCTCGCCGTCAACCATCACACCGAGGGATTGGCGGACAACACTGAAAATCGGCAGCGTGAAGAGGCCGCCAACAAATACCAGAGGCAACAGCCACTCATAGGAAACATGCGGGACGATCGACCATATGACCGTCTCCGAGATCACCGAGGGGATCAGCGCTTTCCTGAGTCCCACCATGTCTACTCGACGGCCACGCCAAGGAGCGCCCAGCGCTATGCCAATGGTCATGACGGCGGCAGCCGCTCCGGCAGCCGCATAGCCGTGACCGAGGGTGAGCACTATGTGCAAGGTGAGGAGTACGCCCGCCGCCGAGTGGGGAATGCGGGCAATCATGCCCACTACCAGCAGGCGCCGGACAGGACGGATGGACAGCGTCTCTTTGTAGAGAGCAAAGTTCACTGGCTAATTCCTCTTGTTCCCCAGGGCAGCCCCGGGGAACCGGCACCGCCATTAATGCTGCGCGGGCTCCTGTGCTGCGCGCTGCAGTTTTACTTCCATGGAATCCACGCCTTCGGCAAAGGAATCCATCCGTGACCAGGCCTCGTTGAGTTGGGCCACGAGCGTCTGCACAGCCACGGCGTCAAGTCCATCTTCGAGGAAGAGCACCACACGCAGTTCCGGCCCTGCACCGCCCCCGGGTACCCGACGGCCGTCCGCTGTCAACGACGCAACTCCAGCACCGGGCTGCGTCTCCAGCCGGCGGACCGTGCGAAATGCCGAAACCGTCGAAGCGAGAGCTGCCTCCAGTTGATCATCGAGGTAGGACGGCGTCCAGTTTTTCTGCTGAGCCAGGGCCCACATTGCCGGACGCCGCACAACGAATGCAAAGTCTGAGCCAGGGTCCATGACCAACAGTTGCGCACCCTCCGATACTGCGGAAAGTGCGGCGCGGGCGGCGTAAACAGCTACCGGGCGGGCTTGGGAGTGCCACGCTTCAAGGGCAGCCGCGGAGGTGAACACCGGCATGGCCGTGCGACCATCGGGAGCCTTGAGTGTGACCAATGCCATATCAGCCTGCTTGTCCGCATGCAGGCCCTCGACACCCTCCGCTTCCTCCGCCAGCTGCGCAACAACGGGAACGAAAACTCGCGCCGTGGCCAGTGAAGCTATAACGTCCGCCTCATTGCCCGTCCCCTTGATCAGCGCTGCGATCGCGGCGACATAACCGGCGTCCGCCGATCCGTCGTCGTCTTCAAAGTTGTGAATTTTGGCGTCGTCACCACTCAGGCTCCTGCCGGCCCACGGTTGCCCAGCGGAGTCAGTGGCTCCCCCGGCACCGGCCAACGCGGCGGCGATATGGCCGGGAAGCTCACGCCGGGCGTGGCTCCGGTCCTCGTGCCCGGGTGCGTGTCCGTCGTGATGTGGCATCAGCGGCGCCCGGCAACGTCCAGCGCTTCGGGCAAGGTGAAGGCACCGGCGTAGAGCGCCTTGCCGACGATTGCACCTTCAACGCCCAGCGGCACCAGTTCACGCAGGACGCGGAGGTCTTCCAAGCTGGAAATACCACCGGAGGCAACTACCGGCTTGCCGGTCTTCTCCACCATCTGGCGGAGAAGTTCCACGTTGGGGCCCTGCAGGGTTCCGTCCTTGGTGACATCGGTAACCACATAGCGGGCGCAGCCGGCGTCCTCCAGACGCGCCAGAACCTCCCAAAGGTCGCCACCTTCTTTGGTCCAGCCGCGTCCGGCAAGAGTCGTCCCCCGGACATCAAGGCCGACGGCGATCTTGTCACCGAAGCGCTCGATCGCACGCCGGGTCCACTCAGGGTTCTCCAACGCCGCCGTTCCAAGATTTACGCGCGCGACGCCCAGTTCAAGTGCACGTTCCAGGGATTCGTCGTCCCGCAATCCGCCGGAGAGCTCCACTTTGACGTTGAGCTGTGAGACAACCTCACTGATCAGCGCAGCGTTGTTCCCACGGCCGAAGGCGGCATCAAGGTCCACCATATGCACCCATTCGGCACCGGCGTTTTGCCAGTTCAGTGCAGCTTCGAGCGGCGTTCCGTAGCTGGTTTCCGAGCCGGCTTCTCCCTGCAGGAGGCGGACCGCCTGGCCGTCAACAATGTCAACGGCGGGCAGGAGTTCCAGAACGGACTGGGCAGAGGAGGTCATGTGTGTCCTTGAAGTTTCGAAAGGTGACGCGGCGTGGTGAGCGCGTGGTTCAGTTACCCAGCGTCAGGAGATAGGCGGCCAGCAGGGACATCCCGGCCAGCACATAGAAGGAAATGGAGACCCACCTGGGCTTTTTCTGCTGATGGAAGGAAATTCCCCCACCCACCAGAAGACCAGCGAGGCCCATCAGGAGTACGGACCACCACATCTAGGCGGCTCCGCTTCCGGAAGATGCTTCCGGTGCGGGCTTGCGGAGGGTGTCCACCCAGTTTCGCAAGAGCCGGGCTCCGGCATCGCCGGACTTCTCCGGGTGGAACTGCGTGGCGCAGAGAGGCCCGTTCTCCACCGCAGCAATGAAGCGCGCACCGTGCTCGGACCACGTGACCATGGGAGGAGCCATACGCGGCTGAACCACG
This sequence comes from Paenarthrobacter aurescens, assembly GCF_041549525.1. Lineage (NCBI taxonomy): Bacteria > Bacillati > Actinomycetota > Actinomycetes > Micrococcales > Micrococcaceae > Paenarthrobacter > Paenarthrobacter aurescens. The sequence continues at coordinate 1,625,336 of NZ_CP157456.1, read as the reverse complement.
TCAAAGTTCCACTCCTGCACACCATAAGAGTGCACAAAGTAGAACCGTTCCTGTTCAACACCGGCAAAGAGTTTGGAGCCTTCCGGAACGTCCACGGTGTTCCACCCCATGTGCGGAACAACGGGAGCAGGAAGGAGCTCAACCTTGCCAGGCCATTCGGCCATACCTTCGGACTCGGTGCCGTGCTCGACACCTGCCTCAAAGAGGACCTGCAAGCCAACACAGATGGCCAGCACGGGACGGCCGCCTGCAACCCGACGCCCAATCATGCGGATGGCGTCAACGGACTTCAGTTCCTGCATCACCGTCTCAAAAGCTCCGACGCCGGGAACCACCAGACCGTCGGCGTTGAGAACATCCTCTGGTTTGGAACTGAGAATGACATGGGCGCCGGCACGTTCCAGGGCGCGGACCGCGGACCGCACATTACCGGATCCATAGTCCAGGACCGTGACCGTGGGCTTGCCCTCGGGCGACTCCGGTTTCACTGAAGCAACAGCGTCCGCAACTGCCCCATCCTTCAAGAACTGCCCGCTCATAGTGCCCCCTTGGTGGAGGGAATGCCCTCCACCCGGGGATCGGACTCCACCGCAGCGCGAAGCGCACGTGCAAAGGCCTTGAACTGTGCCTCCACAATGTGGTGGGGGTCCCGCCCGGCAAGGACATTCATGTGCAGGCAGATTCCGGCGTGCAGGGTGATGGCTTCAAAAACGTGCCGCGTCAGCGATCCCGTGAAGTGTCCACCGATCAAGTGGTATTCCTGTCCGGCCGGTTCACCCCCGTGCACAAGGTACGGACGCCCGGATACGTCCACCACCGCGTGCGCCAGAGCTTCGTCCAAAGGAACCGTTGCTTCACCAAAACGACGAATGCCGGCCTTGTTTCCCAGTGCGGTGCGGAGAACCTCACCAAAGGTGATAGCGACATCTTCCACGGTGTGGTGGGCATCGATGTGGGTATCGCCGGTGGCCTTGACTGTCATGTCAATCAGGGAGTGCTTGCACAATGCCGTCAGCATGTGGTCATAAAACGGAACCGAGGTGCTGATATCCGATACACCTGTTCCGTCCAGGTTGATCTCCACCAGCACCGAGGATTCACTGGTGGTGCGCTCCATGCGCGCGGTTCGGGCAGCGGTCGGCGTGGCGCCGGTTTCGCTCATTGGGACGTCCTTATACACGGAGGGTGGGTTGGGTCTAGAACAAGTTTAGGCGTGCTGCGGCGCAGTGCCGTTCAACAGGGATTCCAGCGCTTCAAGGAAGGCCGTTGTTTCCTGCTCCGTGCCTGCGGTAACACGCAAATGACCGGGGATGCCGACGTCGCGGATCAGCACGCCGGCATCGAGCAGGCCTTGCCAAATCGCGTGAGGTTCCTCGAGCCCTCCAAAGAAGACGTAGTTGGAGTCCGAAGCTGCAGGCTTGAGGCCCATGCGCAGCAGCTCAGTGACTATGCGGTCCCGTTGGACCTTGATGTCTTCGACGTCGGCCATAAGGGCTTCACGGTGCGTCAGCGCCGCAAGTGCTGTTGCCTGGGTAACCGCAGAGAGGTGGTAGGGCAGACGCACCAACCTGATCGCGTCCGTAACTTCAGGAGCTGCAGCCATGTACCCGAGCCTGGCACCGGCCAGGGCAAAAGCCTTGCTCATTGTGCGCGAAACGATCAATCGCTCGCGGCCGGGCAGCAAGGTCAGGGCGCTGGGAGTATTGTCGTGTGCGAACTCGTGATAGGCCTCATCCACGATCACGATCGCTTGGCTGGCTTCCCCGGCTTCGTAGACTGCCTCGACGACGTCCAGCCCCAGTCCCGTGCCCGTGGGGTTGTTGGGCGAGCAGAGGAAAACAATGTTGGCCCCGGTTTCCCGGACCTGCGCAGCAGCCGAAGCTGCGTCCAGCCCATAGTCCTCAGCACGGACTCCCCGGACATACTCGGTGTCAGTGCCGCTGGCGAGCAGGGGGTACATGGAGTACGTGGGAGGGAAACCCAGGGCCTTGCGTCCCGGACCGCCAAATGCCTGGAGTATTTGCTGCAGGACTTCATTGGAACCGTTGGCAGCCCAGATGTTATCCGGAGAAAGTCCGTGGCCCAAGTACTCGGCAAGGGCTTGACGGAGTTCAGTGAACTCTCGATCCGGGTAACGGTTCAGTCCAGTAGCGGCAGCAGCAACAGCCTCGGTAATGGCGGCCTGCACATCAGCAGGGACGCCATGAGTGTTCTCGTTGACATTGAGCAGGATGGGGACATCAAGCTGCGGCGCGCCATAGGGGCTCAGTCCACGCAGGTTGGTCCGGAGGGGAAGTCGGTCAAGTCGCTCAAGCTGGTCACTCACCAACCCAGTTTAAGGGGCGGTCGGGACTGCCGACTAACTGTGACGCCCGGCCACAGATGCAACAGACCTGGGACTACCTAGTTTGCGGGGACGAAGAGTTGCTGGCCGGGCAGGATGCGGCCGCCGCGGAGGTCATTCAACTGGATGATCTCGGCGATGACATCCCGAGGATCCCGCTCAGGAGCTGCAGCACCAGCAATGCCCCACAGGGACTGCCCGGGCTGGACAGTGACCGTGACGGCCACAGGCGGACGCAACTGGGACTGTGAGTCCGCAGCCTTGGCCGGGGAGTTGATGAAACCGGCGAGACTCAGCAACGCCGCCACCAACAGCATGGCGGGGATGCCGAAGAAGACAAACCGACCACGCCGGGTCAGACGCAAGCGAGCGGGTGCCTGGGTAGTGCGGAATTCAGCGAACGTGATGACTGCGGACATGAGCTGAGCCCTTCTGAGCTATTGCCAGGCTCCGGAGTACCGGTGCTTGGCTGCCAATTCTTGGTGTTCCCCTCCCCCGACCCCCGATGTTCGAACGCTTTGTTCGAACATCGGGCTTCAGCATCAGGTTTATAGAACACATATTCGAACCTTGCTATGACATTTTTAGCACTTATCAACGAACGGTGTCGAGACTCGCTAGAACAAATGTTTGATAAACGCCTGTGCCTGCCCTACGTTTGAGTGAAGAAACAGCACTGTTTCAGTGGAACAGGAGGGTCCGACATTTTTTGCGGACCCAACAACCCCGGGCACTCATCGGGCTGAATGAAAGGCATTGGCGAACATGGCAGCGAAAGCCACAGGCGGCGGGGCACCCCTGCGGAGCCAACAGCCTCAAAAGAGTCCCAAAAGCCTGACTGTCCGGCAGAAGAAGATCCTGGAGACCATCCAGCGTTCGGTCAACGACAACGGCTACCCGCCCAGCATGCGTGAAATCGGCGACACCGTAGGCCTGGCAAGTTTGTCCAGCGTCACGCACCAGTTGTCACAGCTCGAGAAGCTCGGCTACCTCCGCAGAGATCCCAAGCGACCCCGCGCCATGGAAGTGCTGATGCCGTTGACCCTTGACGGCGGACCAATTCCCGGCGTGGAAGCCCCCACCACGCTGCGCAGTGCCGGTGGCCTGGCCGTGACGGAATTGGCAAGCGCCAGCGATACTGCCATGGTCCCTCTGGTGGGCCGCATTGCTGCCGGCGGTCCGATTCTGGCTGACCAGACGGTTGAAGACGTGCTTGCACTCCCTCGCCAACTTGTGGGGCATGGCGAACTGTTCATGCTGAAGGTAGCCGGCGATTCCATGATTGATGCCGCTATCTGTGACGGCGATTGGGTAGTGGTCCGGCGCCAGAACGATGCCATCAACGGCGACATCGTTGCCGCCCTGCTGGATGACGAAGCCACCGTCAAAACGTTCCGGCAGCGGGACGGGCACACATGGCTGCTTCCGCAGAACACACAGTACGAGCCCATCCTCGGAGATCAAGCCACCATCATGGGCAAGGTCGTTTCCGTGCTGCGCTCTCTCTAAGCACGCACGCTTCCTTGAGGAAACGCACACTCAAGGCTTCCCCGCAGACCCAGCGCCTCCCTAAGAGGCTTTGGTCGATCCCAGACGCTCCAAGACGCCACGCACTACTGTCCGGTCCGTCGTAGCCCAGAACGGCGGCAGGGCGGCACGCAGGAAGCCCCCATAGCGCTCTGTTGACAGCCGGGAATCCAGTACGGCTACAACCCCTTTGTCTCCTGTAGAGCGGATTAGCCGGCCTGCGCCTTGAGCCAATCGAATAGCAGCGTGGGTGGCTGACACGGCCATGAACCCGTTACCGCCCGATTGGGCCACTGCACGGGAACGGGCGGTCATCAGGGGATCATCAGGACGTGGGAAGGGGATGCGGTCAATGACCACCAGACGGCAGGAGCCACCCGGTACGTCGACGCCTTGCCATAGTGACATGGTTCCGAAGAGGCACGTGTCAGGTTCGTCCGCGAATTGCTTCACCAGGGCCGCCATGGTGGATTCGCCTTGGCAGAGGATATCCACGTCCAGCCGGAGCCGCATGGCATCGGCGGCTTCTTCGGCTGCACGCCGTGAAGAGAACAGGCAGAGCGCTCCGCCCCCGGAAGCGCGGATGAGGTCTTCCAATTCGTCCAGCGCCTCAGGCGAGGTACCGCGGCCTGGCTTGGGCAGGTGTTTTGCGACGTATAAGACCCCTTGTTTGGGGTAGTCAAAGGGCGATCCGACATCGATCCCGGTCCAGCTCGGTGCGCCTTCGCCAATCAGGCCCAGACCACCCGCGGCTGGCTCAAAGGCCGAGCCGATGGCCAGCGTGGCGGAGGTCAGCACTACGGTGTGTCCGGCAAAGAGTCCCTCACGGAGCCGCCCTGCGACGCTAAGAGGTGCAATGTTGATCAAAGCAGGTGCGGTCTCGTCCGGTGGCGAGTAGCCCTGCTGGGGGTCGAAGGTGCTGTTCCGCGAGAACCAGACCACTTCGCGGTTCTCCTTGGCGGCCAGCATCCGCTCGCACAGTTCCAGGATGAGCATGAGCCGTGAACGGGCGAGCTGGCGTCCTCCGTCAACGGCGTTGGAGGAATCGGTCTTCGAATCCGAGAGCGCCGCGCGTGTGGCGTCGCGCAATTGGTCCAGACAATCGAGCTGTTCGTCGTTGAGTCCGTTGGGCAACAAACCGTTGGGCACTCCGGCGATTGCCATGTCCAAGCTATCCGCAGCGGCGTTGAGGGCATCCACAGTGATGGCTGTGTGTTTGCGGGCACTGGATGCTGCCGCGTGGACCATGGCAACGGACAACTGCCCGGACACAGCTCCGGTCACCCTGTCCTGAAGCTCGTGGGCCTCATCAACCACAACGACGTCGTACTCGGGCAGAACGGCCAGGCCTTCGAAGGCGCTGACGGCCAGCATGGCATGGTTGGTGACCACGACGTCGGCCTCGCCCGCCCTTGAGCGGGCCAGCTCGCTGAAGCACTCTTCCGCCACGGGGCACTTCTGGGCACCCAGGCACTCCATGGACGTTACGGATACTTGCCGCCAGGCTCTGTCCGTCACGCCAGGCATGAGTTCGTCTCGGTCCCCGGTGGTGGTCTTCTCCGCCCACTCCCGGAGACGGACCACTTCTTTGCCCAGCTGGGACTGGGGCCCGCTCATGGAGGCAGCGAAATGGGGAACGCTGGTATCCTCCCCCAGGGAAAACAACTGTCCCTCGGAGGGCTCTTCGCTGGGGAACCCGCCTTCAAGTTTCTGCAGACAAACATAGTTGGCCCTGCCCTTGACCAGTGCCACATTGACGGGGCGATCAAGGGCAGGGTTGATGGTCTCCAGAAGGCGCGGGAGGTCCCGCCCCACGATCTGGGTCTGGAGTGCCAGGGTGGCGGTGGACACCAGCGTCGGTTTGTCACTGTCCATGGAATGGGCGATCAACGGAATCAGGTAAGCCAAGGACTTACCCGTTCCCGTTCCCGCCTGGACCAGCAGATGCTCCCCGGTCTCGATGGCCCGTGTGACATGCTTGGCCATTTCATGCTGGCCGGCACGGCTTTGTCCGCCCATGCCGGCAACAGCCCGGTCCAACAGCTCGAGGGTGACTTTCTCCCCCACCGACTCGACGGCGTCCGCCGCCACTTTCTCAACCATTACTAACGAATGACTCCAGTTCGGCGGCCAGACCTTCGCGCACCATGACGACTACGCGGGTCCCGTTCTCCTCATGCTCAAGGCTAAGGATTTCCGAGTCGGAATTGTGCAGCTTGTTGATCATTTCCCCGCGGTCGTAGGGAATGAGCAGTTCAAGGCGCACACCAGGCCGTGGAATGGACCGGCTGATGTCTTCCAGCAATTCAGCGATGCCTTGGCCCGTCCGGGTGGACACCACCGCGTGGCGGGGTTCCTTCTGCTTGAGCCGCTCCACCACGAAGGGGTCCGCTACATCGACCTTGTTCAGGACGATGATCTCGGGAACCTTGCGGGCGTCCACCTCGGTGAAGACGGACCGGACGGCTGCAATCTGGCCCTCAGGATCCGGGTGCGATGCATCCACTACGTGAAGGATCAGGTCCGCATCCGCAACTTCCTCCAGCGTGGACCGGAAGGCCTCAATCAGCTGGGTAGGCAATGAGCGGACAAAACCAACAGTGTCCGCCAAGGTGTAGCCAATTCCATCCGGCGTTTGTGCTTTGCGGACCGTGGGATCAAGGGTGGCGAACAGGGCGTTCTCCACCAGGACACCGGCGTCGGTGAGGCGGTTGAGCAAAGACGACTTGCCTGCGTTCGTGTACCCGGCGATAGCCACGGAGGGAACAGCATTCCGACGGCGGTTGGCCCGCTTGGTCTCTCGCGCCGGCTTCATTGCGGCGATTTCGCGACGCAGCTTTGCCATACGGGTACGGATTCGACGACGGTCCAGTTCGATCTTGGTTTCACCGGGACCACGGGAGCCCATACCGGCGCCTGCTCCACCTACCTGGCCACCAGCCTGGCGGGACATGGAGTCACCCCAACCACGAAGCCGCGGGAGCAGGTACTCGAGCTGAGCGAGCTCAACCTGCGCCTTGCCTTCGCGGCTCTTGGCGTGCTGGGCAAAGATGTCAAGAATCAGCGTGGTGCGGTCAACTACCTTGACCTTCACAATGTCCTCAAGGCCGCGACGCTGCGATGGAGCCAGTTCAGTGTCCACCACCACGGTGTCCGCGCCGGTGGCGGCCACAATGTCCTTGAGCTCCTGGGCTTTGCCGGATCCCAGGAACGTTCCCGGGTCCGGCTTCTGCCGGCGCTGAACCAGGCCGTCCAGCACCTCGGATCCAGCGGTCTCGGCAAGTGCGGCGAGCTCACGGAGTGAATTCTCCGCATCTGCAAGAGTCCCCTCGGTCCACAGGCCTGCCAGCACAACACGTTCGAGGCGCAGCTGCCGGTATTCGACCTCTGTGACGTCCTCAAGTTCGGTGGACAATCCAGCGGTACGCCGAAGGGCGCGGCGTTCAGCCAGGTCCTCTTGGTCGCCGTCGTAAATGCTGTGTTCCTGGTCCAGCGTGGAAATCGCCTGCGCCTTGCCGAACACACCGTTGGCATCGTTGTCCTCGGATGGCTGCGCAGGTACATCCTTGGAAAGAATCCGGTCGATCACGGCCTGGATTTGTTCAGGACTCATGTCCTGGGCGTCGGAATCGGATCCGGAGTGCTTCTGGGTGGTCATGGTCTCCTTAGACTGTTCGGCAATTCCAGAATAGTGCTGTTTGCTGCTCGATGGGGCGCTATTCGCGCTGGGCTGACGGGCATTGGCCAAAAGGGCCTCCTGTGTCCTGAACAGCCACCCCTGATCTTTGAGGTGGCTGCTGTAGAAGTGGCTTAGTGTGAATCCGCAGGAGGGTCCGGGCCGAGGTGGGATGCTTCACCGCTGGCATTGCAGGAGCCATGTACACCATGGCGGTTCACTGCGCATCAACGGATTGGATCTACTGAGTGTCCTGCTCCACCGTCCAGGCCTCAAGACTTCAGGAGCCTTGGGAACCAACCGGGAAAGCCAACAAACTGAGCCTCGGGGAACCTGCCGGGCGGAATGGCCGGGCCGGCATTAACCAAACCGGGCCTGCTTCGCGGGCAGTACCAGTAAACGCCTGAAAGCTCAGGCGTTTCGGGCTGACTACTCAAAGATCAAGAACATGCATACAACTTTAGCAGCACGTGTCAAACCCGCGACGGACGGAGGCGGTTTCCCAAGCTGGCAATAGCCAACTAATCTGGCAAATTATGGAGTCTGCACACTATTTCACTTCCCAACCGGCCGGACCATTCACGCGCAAGCCACTAACAGTAGAACTCGCCGGAGCCACGCGCCGGCTGCAGACCTCATCGGGTATTTTCAGCCCGGACGGAGTGGACAAGGGCACAGCGGTCCTGTTCGCCGAAGTTCCGCCGCCCTCACCTCAGGGGCACCTGCTGGACATTGGCTGCGGATGGGGTCCAATTGCCCTCACCTTGGGCCTCATGGCGCCACATGCGCAAGTTCATGCCGTTGACGTCAATGAGCGTTGCATCACACTGACCAACGAGAACGCCGCGGCCCTGGGACTCACCAACGTCACGGCCAGCCTCCCGCATGAAGTGGATCCCGCCGTCGAGTTCGACACCATCTGGTCCAACCCGCCCATCCGAATTGGCAAGGACGAACTTCACTCGCTGCTGCTGACGTGGCTGCCCCGGCTGGCACCCGGGGGCAGCGCCTGGCTGGTGGTCCAGAAGAACCTGGGCTCGGACTCACTCCAACGGTGGCTCGCCAACGAGCTGGACGGCTCTTACACGGTCTCGCGTGAAAGCACATCCAAGACGTTCAGGATCATCAGGGTCAGGAAAGCGTCCCTGTAGCCACGATCACGGCAGGACCACTCAGTTCCACGTGCTCCCTGCCGCCCGCGCCGGGGAAAAACTTCACGGCAACGACGCCGCCCGGTACGTTGACGTGCCAGTCGTTCGGTGCCGTCTCACCGGCCCAGTGACGGATAGCGACGGCGGCAGCGCACGCCCCGGTGCCGCAGGACTGCGTTTCACCCACGCCGCGTTCATGAACGCGCATGGTGATGGTTCCTACGCCATCCTCCACCAGTGGCTCAGCCGGAACCACAAACTCCACGTTGGTCCCATTGACCGGTGTGGGATCCACCACCGGGACTTTGAAGAGCTGCGTGGCGGCCAGTTCGCTGAGTTCGGCAAGGGCAACTACCGTATGCGGATTACCCATGCTCACAGAGAGCCCGGGCCTTGCCACCTCCAGGCCATCAGCGCTGACCAGCGCATCCATGGCCTTGCTCCGGGCTTCGTCCGGGAAGATAAACTCCCACGGGCCCATGTCCACGGCATAGCCGTTGGCGGTCCGGACAACTTTCTTCACACCACCGCGGGTTCCAATGGAAAGTGTCTGACCGGGTCCGAGGTCCACCAGCCCCTCGGCGATCAGGAAATGAACAAAGACGCGGACCCCATTGCCGCACATCTCCGAGAGCGAACCGTCACCGTTGCGGTAGTCCATAAACCACTCCGCTTGGGGATCCTGCTCCAAGGCAACGCGGCCCTCCGGGAGAAAGCGGGACGGGACGGCCCGGATGAGACCATCGCCACCGATGCCCACATGACGGTCACACAACTGAGCCACGTGCTCGGCCGTGATCTCATGGGCATCGCCGGGATCAGCAATCAGGACGAAGTCGTTACCCGTTCCGTGGCCCTTTGAGAACGCCAGGCCGGCAAGGCTGGAAAGTGTCACCGGAACATCCGCGTTTGCGGATTGCCGGGCGGGAACTGCAGCGGTTTCATCCATGGATCTAGGCTACCCGCCACGCAGGTTCGGCCAGAAATTTCGCGGGCTGGCGTCCAACGGTCAGGTGCGGGTTACCCTGGGGCGGTCAACACCGCATCTACGGCTTTGACCAACAGTTCCGGATCCTGCCAGTCAAGCCAGGTGATTCGTGGATCCGCCCTGAACCACGTCAACTGGCGCCGTGCAAACTGTCTGGTTGCAACAATGGTGTCCTCGGCGGCAGCTTCCACTGTCATCTCCCCGTCCAGAACCTTCAGGAACTGGACATAACCCAAGGCACGGGAGGCTGTTTTGCCGCTCCGCAAACCCAAGGCGTCAAGCCGTTCAACTTCCTCTTCAAGGCCCTCCTCCACCATACGGTGCACCCTCAATGCCAGGCGTTGCCTCAGTTCCTCGCGATCCACTTCCAACCCGATCTGAACCGCGGGCTGGAAATACTGACGCTGCGGCATGAATGAGCTGAAGGGACGGCCGGTCAGCCCGTGAACCTCCAGTGCCCGGATCACACGCCGGGCGTCGCCAAGGCGAGCAGCTGAAATGGGATCCACTTCCTCAAGGCGCGCGCGCAGCGGCGCAAGCCCGCGCCTCTGGCTCTCCTCTTCCAAGCGTTTACGGAGCTCCGGATCAGTGCCCGGAAACTCCAGGACATCCAGGGCGGCGCGCACGTAGAGGCCGGAACCGCCCACAAGGATGGCCCGCTTGCCCCGGGAGTGGATGTCTGCGATGGCTGCACGGCATTGATCCTGGAAGTCCGCAACGCTGGCCTCCTGGGTGACGTCCATGATGTCCAGTAAATGGTGCGGAACGTCCCTGCGTTCGTCCACGGTGATCTTGGCGGTGCCAATGTCCATTCCACGGTAGAACTGCAAGGCGTCGGCGTTGATCACCTCACCGTTCAATGCCAACGCCAGGTTGACCCCCAGATCCGACTTCCCCGAACCGGTGGGACCAACAACTGCGATGACAGGCTGCGGAAGTTCCTGATGGGTAGGCGACATGCGATCCTGTGGTCCGCGCCTATGCCCGGCGAACAGGCAGTGACGGCATGCCCAACGACACGCCCGTCTTCCCTGGTGCCGCCCCTGCTGCCGGGACTCCACAGGAATCAGCCTGTGAACGATCCCACGCATCGCCTGCGCGGGATCTACGCAGGAGGTAGTCCTGCCCAGTTGCCGGATCAGCCACGAGGTGGAATGCAGCGGCCTCGGTAATGGTGACAGTGACGAAGTCACCCGGCCTGGGAGCCTGGGAGCCTTCGGGCACGGAAAAGTGCACGAGCCTTTGATCTTTGGACCGACCGGACAACCGATGCGTTTCTCCGGCCTTCCGTCCGGACTGCGCAGTGACCAGAACTTCCACCTGACGTCCCAGCTGCTTGGCGTTCTCTTCGGCAGCAATACGGTCCTGCAGCGCCGTGAGGCGCTCGTAGCGCTCCTGCACCACAGCCTTGGGGAGTTGCTCCGGCAAATCAGCGGCAGGGGTGCCAGGGCGCTTGGAGTACTGGAAAGTGAAGGCCGAGGCAAAGCGGGACTTCTCCACTACGTCCAGGGTGGCCTGGAAATCTTCTTCGGTCTCGCCCGGAAAGCCAACAATGATGTCAGTTGTGATGGCGGCGTTCGGGATCCGTTCGCGCACCTTGTCCAGAATCCCCAGGAACTTGCTCGAACGGTAGGACCGGCGCATGTCCTTCAACACCTTGTCCGAGCCGGACTGCAAGGGCATGTGCAACTGCGGCATGGCGTTGTGGGTCTCAGCCATGGCATCGATCACATCATCGGTGAAAGCTGCCGGGTGAGGGCTGGTGAAGCGGACGCGTTCCAGACCATCAATTTCCCCGCAGGCGCGCAGGAGTTTCGAGAAGGCCTGGCGGTCACCGAACTCCACGCCGTAGGAGTTCACATTCTGACCCAGCAACGTCACTTCAACAGCTCCGTCATCTACGAGGGCCTGGATCTCCGCCAGAATTTCTCCGGGTCGCCTGTCCTTCTCCTTGCCGCGAAGCGAAGGCACAATGCAGAACGTGCAGGTGTTGTTGCAACCCACGGAGATCGAAACCCAACCCGCGTAGACGGAGTCACGCTTGGTGGGGAGCGTTGAAGGAAAGACATCCAGGGATTCGAGGATCTCCAGTTGAGCCTCGTTGTTGTGCCGGGCACGGTTCAGCAGTGCCGGCAACGCCCCCACGTTATGTGTACCGAACACGGCGTCAACCCACGGCGCCTTCTTGACGATGGTTTCCCGGTCCTTCTGGGCCAGGCATCCACCCACGGCAATCTGCATCGAGGGGTTTGCCTCTTTGACCTGGCGCAACTGGCCAAGGTTTCCGTAAAGCTTGTTATCCGCGTTCTCACGGACAGCACATGTGTTGAAGACCACGACGTCCGCTACCTCGCCATCAGCGGGCACGTAACCGGCTTCTTCAAGAAGTCCCGCCATGCGCTCTGAATCATGGACGTTCATCTGGCAGCCGAAAGTCCGGACCTGATAAGTCCGCGGCTCTGCAGTGGTTCCGGGTTCAACAGAAGGAGAGGCGGCAGCTGATGGGGAGGGAATGGTCAAACTCACTACTCAAGGGTACCGGCTTCTGCCAGCACCTCACCGACGATCCTGAACGCCAAGGAAGGGGCGTAACCTTTTCGTGCCAGCATGGATGCCAACCGGCGGGTGTACTTGTCCCGCTCTGCCCGATCGGTCAGATTCATACTGGGCCGGAGCTTGCGCTGAACCAGCTCCCGAGCAGCCGATTCCTCGTCCTGATCGCTGAGCTGCGAAAGGGCTTCTTCGGCGGCATCCAGCTCGATGCCTTTGTCCGCCAGCTCGCGACGGATGGCGCCTTTTGCGAGCTTTTTGCTTTGCGAGCGGCTACGCACCCACATTCGGGCGAACTCGGCGTCATCAATCAGCTGAACTTCTTCAAAGCGATCCAGCACTGCCTCAGCCACATGTTCAGGGACATTGCGTTCTGCTAGCTTCCGGGACAACTGAAGCCGGCTCCGCGGCGCCATCGTCAATTGTCGCAAGACGATGGCACGCGCCACGGATTCGGGATCAGGCTCAGGATCGGCCGCTACGGAAGTATCCGGATCCGGCCCTCTCCTAGCCGTCAACGGCCTTCAGCTTCGGAGAATCTTCTTCAGCCTTGACCACGCCCACGCCGAGCTTTTCCTTGATCAAGCGCTCCAGCTCCTGGGCCAGCTCGGGGTTATCCCGCAAGAAGCGACGCGAGTTCTCCATGCCTTGCCCCAGCTGATCGCCGTCGTAGGTGAACCACGAGCCGGACTTCTTGATGATGCCGTGCTCCACACCCATGTCAATGATGCCGCCCTCGCGGCTGATGCCCTGACCATAGATGATGTCGAACTCGGCGATCTTGAAGGGCGGGGCCATCTTGTTCTTGACGATCTTGGCCTTGGTGCGGTTACCGACGGAGTCCGCACCTTCCTTCAGAGTCTGGATACGGCGGACGTCGATTCGAACTGAAGCGTAGAACTTCAGGGCCTTACCACCTGTGGTGGTTTCCGGTGATCCGAAGAACACGCCGATCTTTTCGCGCAACTGGTTGATGAAGATGGCGGTGGTCTTGGTCTGGCTCAAGCGGCCGGTGATCTTACGCAGTGCCTGGCTCATGAGCCTGGCCTGGAGGCCCACGTGGGAGTCGCCCATCTCGCCCTCGATTTCAGCACGAGGTACCAGGGCGGCCACGGAGTCGATGACCACGATGTCCAGAGAGCCGGAACCCACCAGCATGTCCATGATCTCCAGGGCTTGCTCACCGGTGTCCGGCTGCGAGACGAGGAGTGCATCAGTGTCCACGCCCAGCTTGGCGGCGTAGTCAGGGTCAAGGGCGTGTTCAGCGTCAATGAAGGCCGCGATGCCTCCGGCGCGCTGTGCGTTGGCTACGGCGTGAAGTGCCACGGTGGTTTTACCCGATGATTCCGGGCCGTAGATTTCCACAACGCGGCCCCGGGGCAGGCCACCTATGCCAAGGGCGACATCCAATGCAATGGAGCCGGTGGGAATGACCTCAATCGGTGCGCGGGTGTCATCACCCAGACGCATGATTGAGCCTTTACCGAACTGCTTGTCGATCTGGGCAAGCGCTGCTTCGAGCGCCTTCTCACGATCCGGGGCTGCCGCCATGGTTCACACCTCTGATGCTTTCTCGCTGTGGAGTGGCCTGAAAGGCCGCTTTCCTGTCATGTCAGACGCTATTACGACACCCTGACATTTTTACAAGCCGACCCCTGCTATGTGGATAAACAGGACTGCCGGAATGCCCCGGACGCGTCGTTCAGGATCAATTTTCCTCTTTCAGGAGCATATCCCCATCCGAACAGATATTCGAATGACCAGCCCGGTGTGTCTTGAAGGGCCGTTGCCCGAAAGGCACTCAGTTTGAGGCCGGCTTGATGTCCCTGCCCAGCCTTCGCTCCGGCGGAACATCCTGGACTTCGCAGACAGCCAACCACACCTCGCGGGGCTGGTAACCGGCGGCCAATGCTTCCACGGCGGTCCGTCCACCCACGCTGGCAAGTACCAGGGAGCCGGCCAGGACCCGGGAGTAGCCTGCCCCGAATTCGTCGTCCATTAATCGCCAAAAGTCACTTGCCCTCACCGATAGAGTCTCTCATGGCGCCGGACTCTAGAATGGTTGCCATGAGCAATTCTCTCCAGAGCACGCCCGGACCGGCGGTACCAGGTGACGCCGTGGACGACGCCCTCCAGCAGGTGGAACACCAGCTGAGCCTGCTCTGGCGCCGCGCCCGTTCCATCTCCCACCAGCTCTCACGCCAAGTGCATCCGGACATGGAACCTGCTGCCTACGGGCTCCTTACCGTCATTCGCAGGGAAGGGCCCATCCGCCTGACGGACCTGGCCACCTGCATTGGGGTGGGCAAGCCGTCCGTGAGCCGTCAGATCGCTTTTCTGGAGAGCATAGGACTGGTCTACAAGGAAGCGGACCCCCAGGACGGCCGGGCCCAGTCCATCCGATTGACGGACAAGGGCGAAGAGAAAATGCACCAGGTCCAGGACGCCCGGCGACAGGTGTTCCGTGAACGGCTCGGCGAATGGCCTTTGGAAGATGTTCAAACACTCGCTGATTACATGGGCCGCCTCAACGCCATCTACGGCGATGGCGTCCTCAGTGTGAAGGACCCGGAAAACGACGTCGAAGACAAATCCGAATCCGCCTGAGCTGCACTCAAGCAAGCCGTCAATGACGGCCCCCGTTCAAACAAAAAATGGTCCCCAGCTGAGCTGGGGACCATTTTTCATGACTCTGGTGAACGATTACCGGGCTCCGGAGAGCATTCCCTGCGGGAAGTCATCCGTGAGATCCAGATCGCGACCATAACGCTGTGAGAATTCCTGCGGAACGGTGTCCGGAACAGCAACACCTTCTGCGACGGCCACGCGATCGCTGACTTCGCGAAGCATGTGGGACAGCGGAACATCCAGGGCTGTGCAGATAGAAGACAGGAGCTCGGAAGAAGCCTCCTTTTGGCCGCGTTCAACTTCACTCAAGTAACCGAGTGAAACGCGGGCGCTGTGCGAAACCTCGCGGAGGGTACGGCCCTGACGCTGGCGGACATCGCGCAGTACATCACCGATCTCGTGGCGTAGTACAACCATTTTGCGCTCCTTCTGTTCGCTCTGTGTCTGATCAGCCAAGCCCACATCCTTCCAGCGGACAACGCCGTTTACGGATACGGGCTGCTTTACCATCTGTATCGCCTTGCTCCCTCATTCGTCCGGTTCGCTGGCTGGCGGACCGGGTTGGTTTTTACATCCTAGGCGCCCCGGCTCTTCCGAAGCGACACAATGACACAACTATTGGCAATCAGTTTTTGTTCCCGACTACTTTACGAACGGTAACCAACGTCACTCAGAGCAGCAAGCAGACGCGCCAAGGCGGCTTCGCAAGCCTGTTCCCTGATGGAATGCCTGTCCCCCGAAAAGCTGTATTCAAACGACTCTGTCCCGGATTTACCTGCGATGCCGATGAATACCGTGCCTACGTCCTTGCCATCGTGCGGCTCGGGTCCGGCAACACCTGTGGTGGAGATTCCAAGGTCCGCCCCGCAGACCCGCCGGGCGCCGTCGGCCATTGCCTCTGCCACTTGCCCGTCAACTGAGCCCACCGCTGCCAGCAGTTCCTGCGAAACACCCAGGACGCCGGACTTCACCGGGTTCTGGTAGGCGACCACTCCGCCCTGCAGCATCCCGGAAGCGCCGGGAGTGTTGGCCAGCGTCGCAGCAACCATTCCGGCCGTCAGTGACTCAGCAGTAGCAACGGTGAGTTTGTTCCCGATTGCCATGGCGACCGCAGCCGTGGCTGCCTGCGCTGCAGCGGATGCACCTTCACGGGGCGTCATGAACGCCGCCCGGCCGCGCGCAGTTTGAGGGCCTGCACCACATACTCCACGCCGGTCCACAGCGTGATGGCAAGAGCCAGCATCATGACCCAGAAGGCAACGTCTCCCAGCCAGGGAGCGATCGCTTTGAGCGGAAGGACGTAGAGGAAGATGGCCACGGTTTGAATGACTGTCTTCAACTTGCCGCCGCGGGAGGCCGGCATGACGCCGTATTTGATGACGACGAACCGCAGGGCCGTAATCCCCCACTCACGGACGAGAATGAGGATGGTCACCCACCAGGGCAACTCCCCCAGGATGGACAGCAGGACCAGGGCGGAACCGATCAGCAGCTTGTCTGCGATGGGATCTGCAATTTTGCCGAAATTGGTGATCAGGCCCCGCGCCCGGGCGATGTCGCCGTCGAGCTTGTCCGTATAGATGGCCACGGCGAAGGCCACAACGGCAGCCCAGCGCCAGATCCCGTACTGACCGTCGTCGGCTACGAGGAACCATACGAAAAACGGGACCAGGGCGATTCGGAGCATAGTGAGGATATTGGGCAGGTTCCAGACATCGGAGCTGCTGGACGTCGCGTTATCACCCTCGGCTGTAGTCACCCCACAAGGCTACCCTCTTTGGGCTACCTTCCTGTGAGCGACCAAGCGTCTTCTCCGCCCTCGTCGTCATCATTCGGGGAGTCGGCGCCGTCGTAATATTCAATGGCTTGCGTCCGGTTGTCCAGGTCCGCCTGGACGAGGTCTTCGGCATAACCGCCGACGGCGATGTTCGAGTTCGCGTTATCGCTCAGTGCCGCCGTGTGGGCGTCGGGCGCAGCAGGTGATTCCTGACCCTTCATCGCGGCAAGAACGGCGGCGAGGTCATCAGGCTTGACCAGGACGTCACGCGCCTTGGAACCCTCGGAGGGTCCCACTACCCCACGCGATTCCAGCAGGTCCATGAGACGTCCGGCCTTGGCGAAGCCCACCCGGAGCTTCCGCTGAAGCATGGACGTTGAACCGAACTGTGTGGTCACCACCAGCTCCGTTGCCTGGAGCAGGACCTCGAGGTCGTCTCCGATGTCGTCGTCAATCTGCTTCTTGGGCGCCTCGGCCGCGACGTCGTCGCGGTAAACGGCCTGCAGCTGGCCCTTGACGTGCTCCACAACCTTGTGGATCTCAGATTCGGTCACCCAGGCACCCTGGACACGCATTGCCTTGGAGGCGCCCATGGGAAGGAAGAGCGCGTCGCCTTGGCCGATCAGTTTTTCAGCGCCCGGCTGGTCCAACACAACACGGGAGTCCGTGACGGAGGATGTAGCAAAAGCCATACGCGAGGGAACGTTTGCCTTGATCAGGCCTGTCACAACATCCACTGATGGACGTTGCGTTGCCAGCACCAGGTGGATACCCGCGGCTCGTGCCAGCTGGGTGATGCGGACAATGGAGTCTTCAACGTCGCGCGGGGCAACCATCATGAGGTCGGCGAGCTCGTCAACGATCACCAGCAGGTACGGGTACGGCTTGATGATGCGTTTGGAGTCCACGGGCGGCACAACCTTGCCTGCCCTGACCGCCTTGTTGAAATCGTCAATGTGTTTGTACCCGTAATTGGCGAGGTCGTCGTAGCGGGCGTCCATTTCCCGAACCACCCATTGAAGGGCCTCTGCGGCCTTCTTGGGATTGGTGATGATGGGCGTGATGAGGTGCGGAACGCCCTCATAGGCCGTGAGCTCCACGCGCTTGGGGTCCACCATGACCATCCGCACTTCATCCGGCGTGGCACGCATCAGGATGGAGGTGATCATGGAGTTCACGAAGCTGGACTTACCGGCACCGGTGGCACCTGCTACGAGCAGGTGGGGCATCTTGGCCAGGTTCGCTACAACGTAACCGCCTTCAACGTCCTTGCCCACCCCCATGACCATGGGGTGGTCCGTGCGGCGGGCATTCTGGCTCCGGAGAACATCGCCAAGGGACACGGTTTCGCGGTCCGTATTGGGGATCTCAATGCCGATTGCTGACTTACCGGGGATAGGGCTCAAGATACGGACATCGCTCGACGCCACGGCATAGGAGATGTTCTTGGACAGAGCGGTAACACGCTCCACTTTGGTACCGGGAGAAAGCTCGATCTCATAGCGGGTCACTGTGGGACCACGGCTGAAGCCCGTTACAGCGGCCTCAACGTTGAACTGCGTGAGGGTATCGGTCAAGGCGGCGACGACGGCGTCATTGGCTTCCGTGCGCTCCTTGGGTATGGAGCCCGGCGTCAGGTAATCCGAGGCCGGCAGGGTGTAGGTGACATCGCCCGCCAGGGACAGCTGTTCTGTGCGCTGCGGGATGGGTGTCTGCGGGAGGGGCGCTCCTGCTGGCTTGGCCGGGACCTGCGCAACGGGCGGCGCGGGGGCCGTCATCTCCGGCGTGAGAATCGGGATGGCCTCGGTGGGGTTCTCGATCCCCGGTGTGCCTCCCAGGCCTTGGGCGGCTTTGATCTTGCCGACGGCGATCTCTGCCTGTGTTGGACGGCGGACGCCCGGCGGGACCCGCGGCGCGGACGTGTCCGGGTCCTCGTCGTCGTCCACAATTGCGTGTTCGAAGGCCTCGTCTCCGACGTAGCCTTCCAAAGCAGTGTCAGGCTCCTCGTCCTTGCCGAAGAAGCGCCTGCGCTTTTTCGTCCTGGGCTTGGCGGCAGTGTCATTCTCGTAGAGGTAGCTGCGGTCATGGGCGTCCTTGCCCGACTCGTCCATGAGGTCTACGCCCATGAGGTGCTCATAGGCGCCCCGGATGCGGGAGGGAATGGCGCCGAACGGTGTGGCCGTGACGATCAACAGCGACACAAACGCCAGCATTCCGTAGAGAATTACGGGAACAGCAACATGGATGGCTGCCAAGGGAGCTGCTGCGAGGAAGCCCAGCATTCCGCCGGCCTTGCGCAAGCCGTCGAAACCATCCGCTACCGTGGGCAGTCCGCCGATGACATGTGCCAGGCCTGAGCCAGCCAAGGTCATGATCATGAAGCCGATGCCCACGCGGTTGTTGCCGCGTCCGTCCTGCGGCTTGCGGAAAAGCCGGAAGGCGCAGACGAACAGCATCAACGGCAGGATCAGGGACATCCAGCCGAAGGTGCCGTTGACGACGCTGTAGACCATGTCCGGGAGCCAACCCGTCAGACCCCACCAAGCAAAGGTGGCGATCACGATGCCCAGCACCAAATTGAACAGGGCTGCACCGTCGCGGCGGTCATCGGGGTGAAGATCGCTGACGTCGTAGCCGATTCTCCGGATCCCGGCGCCTACGACGTGGCCGATCCCCTGCCAGAAACCTGACAGCATGCGCAGCGGAAGCGGCGCTTGGGGCTCGACGGCGGCCGCTTGCTTGGTGCGGGCAGTGCTGCCACGACCGCTTTTGCTCGCGGCTGCGCTGCTTTTGGATGCAGCTGCGCTGGTTTTGGATGCGGCTGTGCTCCGGCCTGTGCCGCCGGATTTGCTGCTTGAGCTGCCTCGTGGCGTGGAGGTAGTACGGGTCGCCATAAGTGCCACGCTACCCCAAGGGGGCCTGAAATCCGCGGATCTCAGGCCCCCTTGGGCATTCATGTTGCCGTGCGGCTACGCTTCCAGGACCACCGGGATGATCATGGGACGGCGGCGAAGCTTACGGTTGACCCAGGTGCCGATGATCCTGCGGACCACTTGTTGCAGCTGGTGGTTGGTGTGATCCGTGTGGTTCAGCACAGCTTCTTCAAGCGCGGCATTGATCTTGGGAATGATCTCGTCAAAGACTGAGTCATCCTCGGCCACGCCACGGGCGTGGATTTCGGGGCCGGAGACGATCTTGCCGGTGGTGCGGCTGATGACTGTGATGACGGAAATGAATCCCTCATCTCCCAGGACGCGACGATCCTTGAGGTCGGCGTCGGTAATCTCGCCCACGCTGGAACCGTCTACGTAGACAAAGCCCACTTCAACCTGGCCCACAACATTTGCCTTGTGGTCCTTGAGGTCGATCACTGTGCCGTTGTCGCTGAGGATGATTCCCTCGGACGGAACGCCGGACTCCAACGCGATGTTGCCGTTGGCAATCAGGTGCCGGGTTTCTCCGTGGACCGGCATCGCGTTGAGGGGCTCAAGGATGTTGTAGCAGTAAAGCAACTCACCGGCGGCTGCGTGACCTGAGACGTGAACCTTTGCAGTGCCCTTGTGAATGACATCGGCACCGAGTTTGAGGAGACCGTTGATGATGCGGAAGACCGCATTCTCATTACCGGGGATGAGGCTGGACGCCAAAATCACGGTATCGCCCTTGCCAACGATCACGCGGTGATCACCGTTGGCCATACGGGAGAGGGCGGCCATAGGCTCACCCTGGGAGCCGGTGGACATGAGGACTACGCGGTCGTCCGGCATGTTGTCGATGTTCTTGATGTCCACCAAGATGCCCTCCGGGACATCCAAGTACCCGAGTTTGGCAGCGATGGCCATGTTGCGAACCATCGAACGGCCGACGAAGGCCACCTTGCGGTTGTGCTTGGCCGCGGCATCGAGAACCTGCTGGACACGGTGGACGTGCGAGGAGAACGAGGCCACGATGATGCGCTTCCTGGCCTGGCCGAACAAGCGGTCCAGGGTGGGGCCGATCTCTTTTTCGGCCGTGGTGAAGCCAGGCACGTCAGCATTGGTGGAATCGGCCATGAACAGGTCCACGCCCTCTTCACCCAGTCGGGCGAAATGCCGAAGATCCGTGATTCGCCCATCCAGCGGCAACTGATCCATCTTGAAGTCGCCGGTGTGAAGGACATTGCCGCCTTCTGTGCGGATGAAAACCGCCAAGGCATCGGGAATGGAGTGGTTAACTGCCACGAATTCGCACTCGAACGGACCGAACTGCTCCACCTGCCCCTCAGTGACGGTGAGCGTGTAAGGCTTGATCCGGTGTTCCTGCAGCTTGGCTTCCACCAGGGCAAGGGTCAGCTGGGATCCAATCAGGGGGATGTCAGCCTTGAGGCGGAGAAGATACGGAACCGCACCAATGTGGTCCTCGTGGCCATGGGTCAACACGACGCCTACGATGTCCTGCAACCGGTCCTCGATGTACGAGAAATCAGGCAGGATCAAATCGACGCCGGGCTGGGTCTCTTCAGGGAAGAGCACACCGCAGTCAACCACCAGCAATTTGCCGTCGATTTCGAAGACCGCCATGTTGCGGCCAATCTCCCCCAGTCCACCGAGCGGAACAATCCGCAGCGTGCCCTTGGGCAGTTTCGGCGGAGTAACCAGTCCGGGAAGGGCGGTTTGGGTCATGTTTTGCTACTTTCCGGCAGAACCGTCCTGGACGTCGAAGTCCATTCCGGCTTCCGCCAAATCCCCGCGGATGGTGTCGATCTCGGCCGCGTCCGGCTCCACGAGGGGCAAACGGACAACCGAGTTGGGCAGGACTCCCTGCCACTTGAGAATCTGCTTGGCGGCTACTGCGCCTTGGACCCGCGTCATGGTCGCGCGGATGACGGGTTCCAGTTCAAAATTGATGGCCCTTGCCTTGGCGAGGTCGCTGGCATTGACGGCATCAATCAGCTCGCGGAAGCGGCGGGTGGCTACATGGGTGGTGACGCCAACCAAGCCGACGGCGCCGAGCGCCATCCACTGCAGAGTCAGTCCGTCATCACCGGAGTAGAAGAAAAGATCCGTCTCAGCCATGACGCGCGTTGCGGCTGCGAAGTCCGCCTTGGCGTCCTTGACTGCCACGATGTTCTGGTGCTTGGACAGCGCAATCATGGTCTCGGGTGCGATCGCAATGGACGAACGGCCCGGAATGTCATAAAGCATGACGGGAAGATCCGTGGCTGAGGCGATCGTCTCAAAGTGAGCCCGGACGCCTGCCTGGCTGGGCTTGTTGTAGTAGGGGGTGACGATCAGGAGACCGTCAACACCGATTTCTGCCGCACGCTGGGACAGGTGCACCGAGTGGGCGGTGTCGTTGGTGCCGGTACCGGCAATGATGGCAGCCTTGCCACCCACGGCTTCTTTGACCGCCCGGAACATGCCAAGGTTTTCGTCGTCTGTGAGGGTTGAGGTTTCGCCAGTGGTGCCAGTGACCACGAGTCCGTCGCAACCATCCTCAACGAGCTTTTCCGCCAGCGTTGCGGCTTGGTCATAGTCAACCTTGCCGTCCTCAGTGAACGGGGTGACCATAGCGGTCAGCAGGGTACCAAGGGCGGGAACGTGGGCGCGCAAGTCAGACATATGAAAAACGTTACCCTGTGACAGGCTGGTTGGAAGAATGGGTCCGCGTGATGGTCCTCATTCTCCAGTGTCCAATCTGTACTGATCCTCCAATCTGTACTGATCCAAGGAAGACCGCTCCAAGGTTGCCATGACAGCAGCCGGGCCCGAACCCGCAGCCTGGGCCACCACTGCGCCGCTCGGATTCCAGACGCCGGTGAGTCCGCACGATGCCCCCAGCGCAGTTTCTCCGCCGAGGTTGGCCATCAGCCCAAACATCCGGTGGTCCATGGAGCGGGCACCCATATGCAGTCCAAGGCGCATTTCTTCGCCGCGCACATACAGGGCCGAAACTGCGTACACGTCCGCCTTTTCCTGAGCAGCCGCAGCAGCATGGGCAGGGTGCGCGGCGTCTGCACAAACTGCGAGCGCAATCCTCCACCCATCCACGGTAAGAATTCCGGGTCCTGTTCCCGGGACGAACAGCTGACGTTCCAGTCCGTGCAGGTGGGTCTTGAACACTGCCCGCAGTGAACCGTCCGGACCTACAACCAGGGAGGCCAACCGGGGCGTGGAGTCCACGTCCCTCCACCCTGCACCCACAACAGCCGTGGTTCCTGTTGAGGAGCAGCTTTCCTGAAGTGGCCGCAGCCTTTCATCATTTTCGGACGTCCACGGGCCAGGCCCTTCGTCCGATCCGGGCCGGGATTCATCAAGGCCGAACCCCTCGAGCTCGTATCCCGTGAGCGAGAGCTCGGGGAACAGCACCAGGCGTGCCCCTTCCGCGTGGGCACGTTCCACCAACCGCGCATGGGTTTGAACATTCGCCACTACAGCTTCGCCAGGACGTTCAGCACGATGTGGCCGGTACTGCACGAGTGCCACCCGCAAAGCAGTGGACGGTTCAGGTTCCCGGCCACCACGGAGAGACGAAGGCCCGCGTTCAGCCGCGGAGGGCGCATGGGTCATCCCGTCATCCTACGCGGGCGAGTCATGCCGGTTTGGGCGCCCGGGCCGGTTCGTCAGCGCAGTACTGCGCCACTGCCCGCTCCTTGAGTTGTTCCGCCCAGGTCACCAGGTGTTGGGACGCGCGAACGTATTCGAACAGCTCAAGGGGCGTCAGGGACGACACATCCGTCTCGGACAACCGGCGGGCAAGCTCGGGCCCCGGCACCTGCTCACCGAGGGCAGTGCCCTCTTTGCGCCATTGGGTGTCCTCCGGAGGCTCGCCGGAGACGAGCTGCCTGAAAAGGAAATCGACCACGCCGGGGCTCATCGCTTTCATGGGACCTTGCAGGCCAGCCGGCGGCTTGGGAACATCGTTCATGCAGCCATGCTATTCGAACATATATTCGAAAACAAGGGGGCGTGACGGCACCTGGGGGCGGCTCAGTCTCCCCCTGCGGCCACAGCTGCCAGGGCCGGCCCCAGCCTTTCTGCCATCAGGCGATACCCTTCGTTGTCCGGGTGCAGTGTGTCCGGCATCAGGGCGCTTGCCTCCTCCGGCGTGAACACGCTGGCGCCATCAATGAGATGAAGGAGCGTATCCCCGCGTTCGCGGACCGTGCGAACCACATCTGCTACGGCATTCCTGTAATCAGCCAGTGTCCAGCCCGCAGAGTTGGGCACATCCTCGCGGGGAAGAGACAACATGGGTGAAATGACGGCGATGGGCACACCCGGGTGTGCCCGGCGAACATTATGGACGAACCCAAGGACCTGGCTGGCGAAGGCCCGTCCGGACAAAGCAGCGACGTTGTAGGTGTTGATGCCCAGGCACAGGGAAATGACATCTGCCGGAAGCTGGGAGATGGTGTCCTCAGCTGCGGGATCGAGTTGACACTCTCCCCCGAAGCCCAGCGATTGCAACTGCCAACCGAGTTCCCTGGCTACCAAGGCCGGCCACGCCTCCGACGGACCATGTGCTGTCCGGCACTGGGTGATGGAACTCCCGTAGGTGATCCACCGCTTCCCGGTTGGTACGGGCACTGTGACGTCTTCACCTTTCAGGGAAACCTCCAGCACCCTCAGGAAACCGTAATGCGGCAACCACACCTGGACGCGGGAGTGAGGCGGAATGTCCCCAAGCTCAAGGTCATGACTGACACGGCCCGCCCCGGTGACGCGATGCCGGAGGACTCCGTTGACCAGAACATCGAAGGCTGATCCGTCCTGCGCTCCTTCGGCTTCAATCACCACACGCCCCGAGCCCGCTGTCCACGTTGCATGGATTCCGGCGCACATTCTGGCCCGTTCCTCCAGCCCATCCGTGGCAGGAGGCATAAAGAG
Organism: Paenarthrobacter aurescens; assembly: GCF_041549525.1. Taxonomy (NCBI): domain Bacteria; kingdom Bacillati; phylum Actinomycetota; class Actinomycetes; order Micrococcales; family Micrococcaceae; genus Paenarthrobacter; species Paenarthrobacter aurescens. Next base: position 1,600,827 of record NZ_CP157456.1, on the reverse strand, counting down.
GGCAGCATCGAGGCGCCTGAACTGCTGCCAGCCATCGGCGTCGTGGATGATCTGAAAAGCTCCGGCCCACTGGGCGTTCACGGATTCCATGTCATGGAACTCTACCGTCGGCCCACCGGCGATTATGAGACGATCGCTGCATGACTTCGCAAGAGACGGCACCTCCGCGAAAAGCGCCTGGCAACGGCACGGTTTCCTCGCGGCTGGCTGGAATAGATGCCGCCAGGGGTGCGGCGTTGCTGGGGATGATGGCCACGCATGTGATGCCAACATTCGGTCCTCCCCCGCAGTGGGACCCAACGATTGTGGGACTGGTATTTTCGGGCCGTTCAGCTGCGCTCTTCGCCGTGCTTGCCGGTGTCGGGCTGGCGCTGAGCACCGGCAAGCAGGAACCCCGCAGCGGCTCCGACCTCTGGGCTGCCCGGCGTGGAGTGGCCATGCGGGCCTTGGTGATTGCCGTCGTCGGGCTGATGCTTGGTGGCCTTGAAGTCAACGTCGCCGTGATCCTGGTTCACTACGCAGTCCTGTTCCTGTGCATCCTGCCGTTCCTGGGCCTACGGCTCAAGGCACTGTGCCTATGGGCCCTCGGCTGGGTCCTGTTCTCTCCACTGCTTGCTTATCTGGTCCGGCCGCTGCTGCTGGACGCAAACCCTCCCCTCAAGCTGGGCCACAACCCCAACTGGGAGGATTTCGGCACGCCTGGGGCTTTACTCGGCGACGTCTTCTTCACGGGCTACTACCCCGTACTCCAGTGGATCTCGTACTTGCTGATCGGGCTGGTAATAGGCCGGTTGGCACTGACGACGGCGAGGATCCAGTTGCTGCTGGTGACGTGCGGGATCGCGGTGGCCGGCCTGGCAAAGGTCCTCGGTGTCCTGGCCATGGAGGTGTGGGGTGGCCGGACTGCTTTGTCCGCCCTCCCTGTCACCAGGGGATATCCATTGGAAAGCATGCTTCAGGTCAACGTCACCGGCCTGGAACAGACGGGTTCCTGGTGGTGGCTGGCAACGGCAGCCCCGCATGCCGGAACTACTTTGGACCTGCTGCACAGCAGCGGTGTGGCTGCGGCCGTGGTGGGTTTGTTCCTGCTGCTGGGCACCACGGCGGAGCGGATCAAGGTCAACTTCCTGATTCTGCTCAGCGGGCCTGGTGCCATGACCCTCAGCCTCTACTCTGCCCACGTCTGGGTGTTGTCCGGCTTTACCAATCAGCCCCTGCCCCAGGGGTGGACGGACGAGGGCATGTATTGGGCCCAAGCGCTTACTGCCATAGCGGTTGGCACCTGTTTCGCCGTGCTTCGTCGCCGCGGACCTTTGGAATGGGTAAGCCACACCGCATCAACGGTGGGCAGTCACCGGCCCGCTGCAGTGGGCTGAGAACGGAAGAGTTTCACGGCGTCACGCATGGATGCGCGGGCCCGTTTACGGTCGCCCGAAGCATCGTAGGCGCAGCTCAGACGGAACCAGGACCGCCAGTCCTCGGGAGCAGCCTCCGCCTCAGCGCGGTACTTCTCGAACTCTGCGTCAGCTGCGGTGCGGACAATGCGGCCGCCAGGAGTACGCGGAAGATCGTCCACCGGCAGGCCGCCCTCGGCTTCGAGCACTTTGGCCATCTGTTCTGTCCGGGCACCAAAAAGCAGCTCACGGATCAGCGCCCAGGCGCCCACCGCCGGCAGAACCAGGTAAGCGGCCCCGATTCCCTTGGCAACCAGGTTGGGGTCCCCCAGTAAAAGGAACGAGCGCTGTACCGAGACCACCAGGTAGAGCACCAGCAGCAGGGTGATGGCACCCACCCAGATTTTGGTGCGGTTCTTCTTCAACGAACTCCAAAAGTTACCCATGGCTTAAAGCCCCAGGTCCAAGTAGCCGTCCAAGCCCACGGTCAGGCCGGGGTTGGCCGCAACCTTGCGCAGTCCCAGCAGGACACCGGGCATGAAGGACGCGCGGTCGAAGGAATCGTGCCGCAACGTCAGCTGCTCACCGGGACCGCCCAAGAGCACTTCCTGGTGGGCCACCAGGCCGCGGAGGCGCACACTGTGCACACGGATACCGTCCACGTCGCAGCCCCGGGCACCGTCCAAGGATGTTTCGGTGGCGTCAGGGCTGGCCGGGACGCCGGCTTCCTGACGCGCCTGAGCAACCAGTTGGGCCGTGCGCACGGCGGTACCGGAGGGGGCGTCAACCTTGTTCGGGTGGTGCAGTTCGATGATTTCCACCGATTCAAAGTATTGCGAAGCTTTGGCAGCAAAAGCGGAGGCGAGCACGGACCCCAGGGCGAAGTTCGGGGCAATAAGGACGCCGGTAGCCGGCTGGCGTTCCAGCAGGCTGCGCAGTGAGTCAAGGCGCTGGGCATTCCACCCGGTGGTACCCACAACGGCGTGGATGCCGTGCTCAACAGCGAACCGGACGTTGCTTTCGGTGGTATCCGGAACGGTGAGGTCAACAACGTACTGTGCGCCGGCGTCGAGCATCTTCTCCAAGGAATCGCCGCGGCCCAAAGCGGCCACCAACGTCATGTCTTCGGCTGCTTCTACTGCCTTGACGGCTTCCATCCCCATACGCCCGTGGGCGCCCAGCACTGCAACAGCAAGTTGTTCGGTCATGCCATTAACCCTACCGCCGGGCCGGTGCCGGGCAGGAACCGTTACTCCGGCCTACTCCCCTGCTCCCACCCATTCCACAGTGCCGTCAGTGAAGAACTGTTCCTTCCAAATGGGAACCTGCTCCTTGACCCGGTCCACCAGCTCGGAGCACACAGCGAACGCCTGGCCGCGGTGGGCAGCAGCCACCGCACATACCAGCGCGGGGTCCCCGATCTCCAGCATGCCAATCCTGTGGGCTGCCCAGATCCGGACCGGCTGGGCAGCTTCTCCCGAATGCTCGGCCACCAGTTGCTCCACTACCTCTTTCATCACCTGATGCGCCGTGGGATGAGCGCTGTAACTCAGTCGGTCTACGGCCTTGCCGCCATCGTGATTCCGGACTACACCGCTGAAGCTGACAACTGCCCCGGCAGATTCGGATTCCACGGCTTTGATGGCCTGTTCCACGGAGATGGACTCGGCACTGAGAACAGCGCTGACCACTTCAAAATTTGTTTCAGTGCCCATGATTTCCTTCCAATTGCTCGCACAGATGCCCCAGTACAGGGTCCAGGACAGCCAAGCCGTCCATGACGCCTTTGGGGGACCCGGGCAGATTGATGATGAACGTTTTTCCCGCTGTTCCAGCGTGGCCGCGGCTGAGCATGGCCATAGGCGTCTTGGCCGCGCCGGCGCGGCGGATACCCTCCATGATGCCCGGAATCTCGCGCTCAAGAAGCGGAAGTGTCATTTCCGGTGTGCGGTCATCGGGGCTAAGGCCCGTTCCCCCGCTGGTGATCACCACGGCGGGCCCCTGAGTGAGCAGTGCCCTCAGTGCAGCCCCAACCGGCTCACCGTCAGGGACCACCATGGTGGGAAAAGTATCGAAGCCGTGCTCGTTGAGCCAATCGAGGATGATCGGGCCTGTCTCATCGGCGTAAACTCCTGCAGCTGCCCGGGTGGAGGCAATGACCACTCCTGCCCTGCGCGTCACGTTCGGCTCGCAAGCACTCATGCGCCGGCCTCCGCCGCAGTTGACGGTCCGGCAAGGTCCCAGTCGCCGCTTTTCCCGCCGCTCTTGGCCAGCACACGGATGTCGGTCAGCACTGCGTGTTTGTCCACGGCCTTGATCATGTCGTAGACGCTCAGGGCCGCCACTGAGGCAGCGGTGAGGGCTTCCATCTCCACCCCGGTGACTCCCTTGGTCTTCACCGTGGCCAGGATGCCCACCGAGTCCTCGCCCAGTTCAAAGTCCACGGTGACCTTGGAGATCGGCAACGGATGGCACAGCGGAATCAGATCAGGTGTCTTCTTTGCTGCCATGATTCCTGCAACGCGCGCCACGGCAAGGGCATCACCCTTGGGCAGCTCACCGGCGCCCAGAAGGGCCAGCACTCCTGGCGTGCTGCGGACCGTGGCCGTGGCAGTTGCCTGACGTGTTGTGACGGCTTTTTGGGATACGTCCACCATCTGCGCAGTGCCGTCCTGCCGGAGATGGGTCAACGCTGTGGAGGGTTCTGTGGTGCCTGAGGTTTCATTCACAGCATCCATACTTCCACTTCGTCCCCTTCGGCGAGTTCCGTGACGTCGCCGGGAACGTGAACCAGGGAGTTTGCCCGGGCCAAAGCGTGGACCAGATGCGAACCCGCACCGCCTTCCATCCGAACCGTTCCATTGGACTCCACGGTCCCCCGACGGACCTGGTGCTTGCCCTCCGGGGAAGTCAACGGTTCGCTCAGACGTGCCCTGAGGACCGGCCTCGGCGCAGGGGTTCCCAGAACCTGCGTCAGGGCAGGCCTGAGGAACATCTCGAAGGAAATCAGGCAACTGACCGGATTTCCCGGAAAACCGAGGAAAGGAACGCCATCGAAGGTGCCCAGACCTTGGGGACCACCGGGCTGCATGGCCACCGGCAGGAACTCCACCGGCTGGTCCGCCATGGCTTGCTTGACAACTTCGTAGGCACCCTTGCTCACTCCCCCGGTGGTGACGATCAGATCTACCCGGTCCGCGCCAGTCCCGGTGTGGCGCCGGAGGACCGCCAGCAGCGCGGCAGGGCGGTCATCTGAAATTCCGGCGCGGACCACCTCCAGGCCGGCTTGCCGCATGGAGGCTTCAAGCAACGTTCCGTTGGAGTCGAAAATCTTGCCGGACGTCAGGTCCTGCCCCGGCTCCACCACTTCGTCTCCGGTGGTAACCAGGAGGACACGGCACGGCTGCCGGATATCAACGGTTGTCAGTCCCAGGGCTGCCATCAAGCCCAACTGAGCAGGCCCCATCAGGGTACCTGCGGCCAGCGCCAAGGTCCCCTTCCCAATGTCGCTGCCGCGCTCCCGTATGTAGGTGCCGGGAGCCGCCGGCGGCAGTTCCACCACGGCGTCTTTTACGGCAGGGTCCGGGAAAGTGTTTGGAATCGCCTTTTCAATGGGCACGACGGCGTCGGCCCCCTCCGGGATCATGGCCCCTGTCATGATCGGGGCGGCAAAGCCGGGCTTCAGTGCCGGCGCCGCGGCACCTGCCGGAACCGGCTCCGCTACCCGGAGCTCCGCACCGCCGTCGGGGATGTCTGCTGAGCGGACCGCAAAACCGTCCATTTGGGAGTTGGCGAAAGGGGGCAGGGAAAGCGGGGCGTAGAGGTCAACGGCGAGCACTTTACCCAGTGCTTCGAGCAGGGGCAGGGTGAGGTGGCCCTTGTTCGCAGGGACGCCGGTCAGCAGTTCCACCACCGCCTGATGGTGGGCTGCAACAGATCTGGGCACGGACATCCTCCTGTGTGGGCACGCTGGCTTCCGGTGATTTGGCCGGTGGTACCCAGAGTAGGGCCTCAGCCCACTTTGACGTTGATGGTGTGATACCCGGTGGCGCCGTCCGGGGCTACAGGAGCCTTGTCTTCGGTTTGTGGAACGCCCGTGGAATCGGTGGCCCTGACCTGCACCTCGTAGTCGCCCGGGCTCAGATCGATGCCCAACTGCCACTGGTACCAGGTATCGGTGGAGATTGCACTGGCCAGCGTAGCCTGCTGCCATGGTCCGCGATTGAGGCGAAGTTCCACGCCGGTGATGCCCCTGTGCTGGGCCCAGGCCACCCCGCCGAACTGCACTTTGCCGGCCTGGACGCTGCGGCCGCTGCGGGGCACATCGATCCTTGACTGGGTCTTGATGGGTCCGTGATCGCTCCATCCACGAGGCGTCCAGTACGCGGTGTCATCGGCGAAGCGGGTGACTTTCAGTTCCGTCAGCCATTTGGTGGCGGAGACGAATCCGTAGAGTCCCGGCACGATCATCCGCACAGGGAATCCGTGTTCGAGCGGGAGCGGCTCACTGTTCATGCCCACGGCCAGAAGAGCGTCCCGGTCATCGGTCAGGGCTTCCAAGGGGGTGCTGGCTGTCCAGCCGTCGTTGCTGGTGGACAGGACCATGTCCGCACCGGCTTTGGGTCCTGCCATGGCCAGCAATTCCCGGACCGGCCAGCCCAGCCAGAGGGCGTTGCCAATGAGATCGCCACCTACGTTATTGGACACGCAGGCGATGGTGATGTGGCGCTCGGTCATGGGTTTGGCCAGGAGGGTGGCAAAATCGATTTCCACCTCGCGTTCCACCATTCCGGTGACCTTCAGTTTCCACGCAGGAGGATCGATGGCCGGCACCGTCAAAGCGGTGTCTATCCTGTAAAAGTCCGCGTTGGGGGTGACCAGGGGGCTGATGCCATCCACCGGCAGGGATGCCCCCGGTGGAATGTTTTGTGCGGGTGTGACGGATTCCGGGAGCGTCATGGAGCTGCGGAACCCGGAGGCCACTGCTGTGGCCCTGGTCAGGACGGTGGTCACCGTTCCGGCCACGACGGCGGCAAGGGAAGTCCCTGCCAAAGCGTTCAGGAAGCTTCGCCGGGCCAGCGGCGCCTCACCCCGCCCGGGGGTCCCTTCAGACGGCGCCCAGGTTGCGAGCCGCCTCACGAGCATCCGCAGCAGCATCATGGTAAGAACTGCGGCGATGATCGGTGCAAGTGCTGCTTGGGGGCTCGATTGCGCCCGGGTCACGACGGCGGTCAGTCCTGCTGCGCCCGCCAGTCCAGCCAGTGCCAGTCCCCATCCGGGGCGGCGACGTTCCAGGAAGCCGGCGAGCGCCGCCAGGAGTCCTGCCACCACCACGATGCAGGCCACCAGCACGATCTTGTCAGAGGTGCCGAACAGCTGGACTGCCAGATCCTTCACTCCCGGGGGTATGGCATCGATCACCGCGCCGCCAAGGGCAGTAACGGGAGAGACCAGGGGGCTCAGGAGGCCAGCAGTCAGTTCACCTGCAGCGATCCCGGCAGCCCCGGCTGCAACACCTGCGGCTGCAGCCCACAACGCTGGCTTGCCGGTGGCGCGCCGCTGCGGGGTGTTGGCGGGTGCGAGCGTACTCATGAGGTGCCTCCAAGGCGGTGATCACTGGTAAGGGTTTGTTCAGCGTGCGCCGTTGAAGGCGTTCCTGCCGTCAGCTGCTCCGGCGGGGCCTCACCGGCCGGGAGTGACAACGCGAAGCGGCACCCGCCGTCGATGTTGTGCACGGTGACTGATCCCCCATGTGCTTTGACGATGCCGGCCACCATGCTCAGCCCGATGCCGGCGCCGCTGTAGCTGCCGTGCAGTGCTTCGGTGGTGCGGCGGGCGGGATCTTTCTGCCATCCGGTTTCAAACAAGTAGGGGAGGTCTTCTTCCGGTAACCCGCCGCAGTGATCCTCCACAGCGATCACGGCGTTTCCTTCGATTCCCCGTCCAACACTGATGTGAACCTCGCTGTCCGGAGCGCTGTAGAGAATGGCGTTGAGCACTATGTTCCGCACGGCGCGGGCGAGGCTGGGCCCGTCTGCCACGGCCATGCACTCCCGGTCCCCGCCGCCGTCGAGCCTGATGCCCCGTTGGGCCGCCAGCGGCGCGAGGTCTGAGATGGCGTCACTGACGAGATCGTAGAGGTCCAGCGGTTCCGCCCGCAGGCGGAGCGTGCCGGCCTGAATCTTGGACAGCTCCAGAAGGTCGTTGACCATAGCTGTCATCTGCTCCGTTTGGCCAATGATCTTGCGGTAATAGCCCTGGACATCCGAGGCCATGCCGTCCTCCAGGGCTTCGGTCATGGCACGCATGCTGGCCAGGGGCGTCCGGAGGTCATGGGAAATCCAGGACACCAGTTCCCGCCGTGCAGTTTCGATTGCTGCTTCCCGACGCCGCGACTCGGCAAGGCTGCGGCTGCTCGCCTCAAGTTCCTGGGCCAGTTCAGCAAGTTCGGACGTCATGGCCGGGGCGCTCCCCCGGCCCTCTCCGACGGTGTGCTCCAGGGTTTCCCCGCGCCCAAGTCGTCGGGCAGCGTCAACCAGGTGGGCGGCGTTCCGGGAGACCCCGGCGCCGAGCATGAGGGACAGCGCAACGGCAACAGCCGAGGCGGTGGCCAGGATGTACCACATGACTTCCAGGTCCCTCGCGGAAATGAACATGGCGTTGAAGGCACTGACCATTCCCGCCACCAGCACCGCCACTGTGGCCACCACCACCAGGCAGATCTGGGCCAGTACCGAGGCCCGGCGAAGCAGCCTCAGGAGCATCCACGTTGCAGCGCCTATAAGCACGGCCCAGAAAAGAACCCACGCCAGGATGGTCCACAGCTCACTGCCTTCCATGGTCACCCTCTGTTTCCGCGTATACAGCTTCCGGGCCGGCTGAGGCCGAAGCAGCTTCCTTGGTATCGAAGCGGTAGCCAACGCCCCACACGGTCTTCAGCAGCTCGGGTTTGGTGGGGTTGGCTTCGATCTTTTCCCGCAGGCGCCGGACGTGGACCGTAACAGTGGACAAGTCTCCGAAGTCCCAGCCCCACACGGCTTTGATGAGTTCTTCCCGGCTGAAGACCTGGTTGGGCCTTCGCATGAGGAAGGCCAGGAGATCGAATTCACGCACTGTCAACGCCAAAGGAACCCCGCGGTGGGTCACTGTCCGTGAGGCCGGATCAAGTTCGAGTCCGGCAACTTCCACAGGTGGCTCCGGGGTGAATTCCTTGATACTCCTGCGCAGCACGGACTTCACGCGGAGCACCAGCTCCCGTGGGGAGAAAGGCTTGGTGACGTAATCGTCCGCGCCCATTTCCAAACCCAGAATCCGGTCGTCCTCGGTTCCCAATGCCGTGACCATGATGACCGGCACACTCATGCTTTGACGCAGCCTGCGGCATACTTCCACACCGTCCAGCCCGGGCAGCATGCGGTCCAGGATCACGAGGTCGGGTTGCCGCGAAGCTGCCAGCTCAAGGGCGGTGAAGCCATCTTCGGCCGTGTCCACCTGGAACCCGGCCTTGAGGAGGTAGTCACGGACGACGCCGGCAATGGTCTTCTCATCCTCCACCAGGAGGATGCGGCGATTTCCTGGTTCCGCTGGTGCTGCCGTATTTGTGGTCACGCTTTCAGCATAGGTTTGCAGGCGGTGCTCAGCACCCGATCCCGCCTTCCGCAGCACAAGTGTATGGAATCCGTAAGAACTGATGACTGTAATGGGTGTCACTGATCCTGCCGCGGTGGCGTAGCCTGAATTTATGAGTGTTCAGCTAGGCATGCCGCTGCCCCCTTCAGGCAACGCCGCGGGCAGCACGGAAAGCGGTATGGCCGTTCCGCCCCCTCGTCCAGCCGGCACGCCCTCGGGGCTGTGGGACCGCTATGGCAGGCGCGCAACGGATATGCGTCTGTCACTGACGGACAAATGCAACCTGCGCTGCACCTATTGCATGCCCGCTGAGGGACTGGAGTGGCTCTCCAAGCAGGCTGTCATGACCAAGGACGAGATAGTCCGGATCGTCCGCATCGGCGTTACCGCCCTGGGCGTACGGGAGCTCCGGCTCACCGGCGGCGAGCCATTGGTCCGCGCCGATCTGGTGGACATCATTGCAGGTATCCGCGCTGACCACCCGGATCTCCCCATCTCCATGACCACCAACGGCGTGGGACTGGACAAGAAGGCAGCGGCGTTGAAAGCCGCGGGGCTCACCCGGATCAACGTTTCGCTCGACTCCCTCCACGAGGAGACCTTCACCCAACTCACCCGGCGACCCTTCCTGGACCGCGTCCTGGCCGGTGTGGATGCCGCCTGGGCTGCCGGACTGGGCCCGGTGAAACTGAACGCTGTACTGATGCGCGGCATCAATGACGCAGAGTCACCGGATCTCCTGGCGTGGGCCCTGGGCCGCGGCTACGAGCTCCGTTTCATTGAGCAAATGCCGCTGGACGCGGACCACGGTTGGACCCGGCGGAACATGATCACCGCAGCCGAGATCCGGGAACTCCTTTCCCGCGACTTCGTGCTGGGCGCTGACCCCCGCGAGCGGGACGGCGCACCGGCCGAACGGTTTGAAGTACGACGCCGGGACCCGGCAACCGGGGCTGCCACTGGCCCGGTCCTCGGTACAGTGGGCATCATTGCCTCTGTGACCGAACCGTTCTGCTCAGATTGTCGCCGTACACGCATCACGGCAGAGGGCAAGATCATGAGTTGCCTTTTCTCGCGTGAAGAGTTTGATCTTCTGGGCCTCCTTCGCGAAGGAGCAACTGACGAGGAACTGGCATCAAGATGGCAAGATGCCATGTGGGTCAAGCCCAAGGCCCACGGCATGGATCACACCGGTCTCGGCGCAGCGGACTTCGTCCAGCCGGACCGCAGCATGAGCGCAATCGGAGGCTGAACCCTTGCTCGTCCGTTACTTCGCTGCCGCGCGCGCAGCCGCTGGAGTCGAAGAAGAACATCATCTCCTCCCGGGAGGCACCAGCCTTGAGGGACTGCTGGAAGCTGCCCTCGCCGTCGAGCGTCCCATGCCTCCCGAAGGCACGCCGACGCTCGCGAGGATCATGGCACGCAGCAGTTTCCTCCGCAACGAAGTGGCCGTGCGGGACCGCTCGGTTCCCCTCGGAGACGATGACGTGATTGATGTCCTGCCGCCCTTCGCCGGGGGCTAAGACTCAGGCCCTGCGAAAGACGCTTTTCAACAGCGGACTGTACCCGGCGGATCCCTCAAGCTTCAGGTCCGCTGTGTGTACCAGCACACCATCCTCAACCCGGAACGTATGACGGGCAACCCCCTCCGGAGTCCTCCGGTCCAGGGTCAACGTGCCCTCATGCCATGTCCCACGGACCGGGATGGACGGCGGACGCCCCATACTGTCCACGTAGTACCACAAAGTGTCTCCGTGATCGCGGTCCAGGGTGAACATCCCATGACCTTCAAAGTGCGTACCGTCCGCTTCGCGATGCCTGTAGCTCTGAACCACGGCATATCCACCCGCCGCACTGGTAAAAGCCGCTTCCGCCTCAGCTGTCCTGGCAGTTCCCCAAGGAGAGGCAGCGATCTCCGTGATGCCTTTCCAATGCCCGATGAAATCGCGCAACAATTCCGCAGCATGGCCGCTGGAGGGCAATTCCATCAGTTCTCCAAAGTAGGCAGGGCAGCATGATCGTGTGATCATGCTGCCCTGTTTACAGTGCGCGAGTCCAGAGACTTACACTGCGGGAGTCCGGAGAATGGCGGAGTCGGGCCTAGAGGCCGAAAGTTTCGGTTTCCTCGAACGGTCCAACAACGGTGATGGTGCGGGGCGCCGCGGCGAGTTCACGCGCGAGGTCCTGAACATCCTCCACCGTGACGGCTTTGATGCGGGCCAGGGTCTCGTCGATGTCCTGGAACTCCCCGGACACCAATTCCGCCCGGCCAAGCCGAGACATTCGCGAGCCTGTGTCTTCAAGGGCAAGGACAATCCCGCCGCTCAGCTGGCCTACAGCCTTCCGAAGCTCCTCCTCGGTGATGCCTTCCTTGGCCAGCTTATCCAGCTCCAAGCCAAGGAGTTCCAACACCTGACGGACCTTGGACGGGGTGCAGCCCGCGTACATGCCGAAGTACCCAGCATCGGCGTACGCTGCCGTGAACGAGTAGGTGGAGTACACCAGGCCGCGCTTCTCGCGAATTTCCTGGAACAGCCGCGAGGACATGCCACCACCCAGCACGGCATTGAGCACGCTCATGACAAAGCGGCGGTCATCGGTGGCCACTATTGTTGGGCAACCCATGATGATGTTGGCCTGCTCCACGGGACGCTTAACCACGTGCAGTCCTGATGTACCTGTGATGACGGCACGATCGGTGCCACGACGTTCTACTGGTGCGGCGTCCGCATCCAGCTGCCACCCGGCGGCCTTCAAGGCATCCAGGACAAGCTGGCAGACGACGTCGTGATCCAAACCGCCAGCAGCGGTGATGACCAGTTCCTCCGGACGGTAGTAGCGCTGATAGTGCGCCCACACCGAGTCCCGGGCCACAGCCTTGATGGCATCAGGTGTTCCCCCAATGGGGCGCGCCAAGGGGTGGTTGCCCAGGACGGCAGCCACGAATTTCTCGTGGGCCACATCAGTGGGATCATCGCTGTCCATGGCGATTTCCTCAAGGATAACGTCGCGTTCCTGCTCCAATTCAGCTGGATCAAGGACCGCGCCGGTGATCATGTCAGCGATGACATCGATCGCCATGGGCAGATCCGTGTCCAGGACACGGGCAAAGTAACAGGTGCTCTCCTTGGCTGTGGCCGCATTTGATTCGCCACCCACTTCATCGAAGGCGGAGGCAATCTCCAGGGCCGTGCGCCGTTTGGTGCCCTTGAACAGCAGGTGCTCAAGAAAGTGTGTGGAACCATGCTGGCCGTCCGCTTCATCACGCGAACCCACTGCCACCCAGAACCCTATGGTGGCCGAACGCTGGCCGGGCATCGCCTCGGTCAGGACGCGCACGCCGCCGGGAAGGACGGAGCGCCGAACAACAGAACCGCCCTCAGCACCATGGATCAATTCGCCACCGGGAAGGGTCTGTTCCAGCGGCAAGGGTACAACAGTCATTAAGGCCTTTCGGGTTAAGGCCGGAAGGGCCGGTGGAGCTTTTTCAAGCCCACCGGCCCTGCCGGGTGTACTGCTTACAGACTACTCTGCGGACTCTTCAGCGGCCTCGGCCGGAGCGTCCTCAGAGGCTGCTCCTTCTTCCTCGGCAACAACCGGGGAGAGGGAAAGCTTTCCGCGGTCATCGATCTTGGTGATTTCCACCTGGACCTTCTGGCCCACGGAGACGACGTCATCCACGTTGTCCACGCGCTTGCCGTTGGCCAGCTTGCGGAGCTCGGAGATGTGCAGCAGGCCGTCCTTGCCCGGGGTGAGGGAAACGAAAGCACCGAAGGTGGTGGTCTTGACGACCGTACCCAGGTAACGCTCACCGATTTCCGGTACCTGCGGGTTGGCGATGGCGTTGATGGCCGAACGTGCTGCATCGGCAGACGGACCGTTGGTGGCGCCAATGTACACAGTGCCGTCATCTTCAATGGAGATGTCCGCGCCGGTGTCTTCCTGGATCTGGTTGATCATCTTGCCCTTGGGGCCAATGACCTCGCCGATCTTGTCCACGGGGATCTTGACGGCGATAACACGCGGTGCGAACTCGGAGAGCTCGTCCGGGGTGTCGATCGCTGCGTTGATGACCTCGAGGATGTGGAGGCGGGCTTCGCGGGCCTGCTTCAGCGCTGCTGCCAGCACGGAGGCGGGGATACCGTCAAGCTTGGTGTCCAACTGGATGGCCGTGACGAACTCGGACGTACCGGCAACCTTGAAGTCCATGTCACCGAAAGCATCTTCGGCACCGAGGATGTCGGTCAAAGCTGCGTAGCGGGTCTGGCCGTCAACCTGGTCGGAAACCAAGCCCATGGCGATACCGGCGACAGCTGCCTTCAGCGGCACACCTGCGTTGAGCATGGACAGGGTGGAAGCACACACCGAGCCCATGGACGTCGAACCGTTGGAACCGAGGGCCTCGGATACCTGGCGGATGGCGTACGGGAACTCTTCACGGGTGGGCAGAACCGGAACCAGTGCGCGCTCAGCGAGTGCACCGTGGCCGATTTCGCGGCGCTTCGGGGAACCGACGCGGCCGGTCTCACCGGTGGAGTACGGCGGGAAGTTGTAGTTGTGCATGTAGCGCTTGCGCGTCACCGGCGACAACGAGTCGATCTGCTGCTCCATCTTGAGCATGTTCAGCGTGGTGACACCCATGATCTGGGTTTCGCCGCGCTCGAAGATTGCCGAACCGTGAACGCGGGGCAGAACCTCTACCTCGGCGGTCAGCTGGCGGATGTCCGTCAGGCCACGGCCGTCAATGCGGACCTGGTCCTTGAGGATGCGCTGGCGAACAACGTGCTTGGTGACGGAGCGGAATGCTGCGGACAGTTCCTTCTCGCGGCCTTCGAACTGACCGGCAAGGGCACCAAGGACCTCGTCCTTGAGTTCGTCAGAGGCGTTGTCGCGGTCCTGCTTGTCAGCGATCTGGAAAACAGCGGCCAGCTTCTCAGCAGCAGCGGCTTCGACAGCGGCGTAAACGTCATCCTGGTAGTCCAGGAACACCGGGAACTCAACCGTGGGCTTCGCTGCGCGGGCTGCGAGGTCCGCCTGTGCTTCACAGAGGGCTTTGATGAAGGGCTTTGCAGCCTCGAGGCCTTCGGAAACAACCTCTTCGGTAGGAGCGGTTGCGCCCTGTTCCTTGATGAGGTTCCAGGAGTTGTCCGTGGCTTCGGCTTCAACCATCATGATGGCGACGTCGTCACCGGCGATGCGGCCGGCCACAACCATGTTGAACACGGCGTTCTCGAGCTGGGAGTGCTTGGGGAATGCTACCCACTGCGAACCCTGTTCGTCGGCGATGAGGGCAACGCGGACGCCACCGATCGGACCGGAGAACGGCAGGCCGGAGAGCTGCGTGGACATGGAGGACGCGTTGATGGCCACGACGTCGTAAAGCTCGTCCGGGTTGATGGCCAGAACGGTAACCACGATCTGGACCTCGTTGCGCAGGCCCTTGACGAAGGCAGGGCGCAGCGGGCGGTCCATGAGGCGGCAAGCCAGAATGGCTTCCGTGGAAGGACGGCCTTCGCGGCGGAAGAACGAACCCGGGATGCGACCCGCAGCGTACATACGCTCTTCGACGTCAACCGTCAGCGGGAAGAAGTCAAAACCTTCGCGCGGCTGCTTGCCTGCGGTGGTTGCCGAGAGCAGGGCGGTGTCTTCGTCGATGTAAACCATCGAAGCGCCGGCTGCCTGCTTGGCAAGGCGGCCGGTTTCGAAGCGAATGACTCGCTTGCCGAAACGACCGTTATCAATAATGGCTTCGGAGAACTGGATTTCGGGACCCTCCATAGAGAGTCACCTCCGTTTCTGTTAGCGGAAGTCCGCCGCATCAACCCAGGCCTCTTCTTTTTTCCTGGCCTGTACTACACCCGGTCATCGATCGAGATCCACGGGCAAATCGTCACCGATTTCGCTCCCGGGAATCACTACCGAGGACCGCGAATGCGCGATGCGGTTGATTCCTGTTTTTAGTTGTTGGTGAAGAAGGCGGCCCGTTCCGGCAAGGAGCGGGCCGCCCCTAAAGGCAGACTAGCGGCGCAGGCCGAGACGCTCGATGAGCGCACGGTAGCGGGCGATGTCAGTGTTCTTCAGGTAGGAAAGCATGCGCTTGCGACGACCAACCATGGCCAGCAGACCGCGCTGGGTGTGGAAGTCGTGCTTGTGCTCCTTCATGTGCTCAGTCAGATCCTTGATCCGCTGGGTCAGGACTGCAACCTGAACCTCGGGCGAACCGGTGTCGCCTTCAGAGGTTGCGTATTCCTTGATGATGGACTGCTTTACAGCGGCGTCAAGTGCCACGTGAACTCCTAGAGTTGTGCCGTGCCTCCCGGTGCAGCGCCTCGCTGACGGGTTGCCTTTGGTACGTTGCCGCACACAAAAACAGGTCCAGCCGCCACGGACTGCAGCCGGATCCAGTTATCAGTTTACCGGCACGTCAGCAGTGTTGTCGAAATGCCCCTGGCGCCGGGTCAACAACTCGTGGGCCTGAGCTACGTCCAAGCACATTTGTTCCACCAAAGCTTCCGGCCCCCGGTAGGCCACCATGCCACGCAGGCGCTGGGTAAATTCGATCACCACGTGTTGCCCGTAGAGGTCGAAGTCCTCAACGTTCTCTTCAGGACGATCTATCACGTGAGCCTCCACCTGCCGGCTGACGCCATCAAAGGTGGGATTGGAACCAACGGAAATCGCGGCGGGCCAGCGCGTGCCGGCCTGATCGATCAGCCACCCCGCGTAGATGCCGTCTGCCGGAACATAGCCGGTGGAATCATGGGAAAGATTTGCCGTGGGGAAGCCCAGGTCGCGTCCACGGGCAGCACCATGGACCACTTCACCACGCATGCGGTGGGGACGGCCCAGAACCGCAGCTGCGGTAGCTACGTCGCCTTCGCTCAAAGCTTCCCGAACCCAGGTGGAAGAACAGCGGCGGTCCGAGTCGCCGTCGTGGTGGACCGGGAAGCCCCCGGCGCCGTATTCATTGACCACCGTCACCCCGAAGCCGAGTTGATCGCCCAGTTCCTGCATCGTGACGACGTCGCCTGAATTGCCGGCCCCAAAACGGAGGTCGTGTCCAACAACGAGGTGGGCGGCATGGAGTCCGTCAAGGATGATGCCGCGGACAAACTCCAGCGGTGTCATCGCGGCGAGGTCAAGGGTGTACTTCATCACCAGGACGGCATCCACCCCCGTGTGACCCAGCGCGTCCAGTTTGTCCTGGAGCCCCATGATCAGCTCCGGAGCAGAATCCGGACGGTGGACCTGGGCGGGATGCGGATCAAATGTCACAGCGACCGAGGGGATGTTGTGCCGCTTGGCCGTGGTGGTCAGTTGCGCCAGAACGTGCTGATGGCCCCGGTGAACACCATCAAAGTTGCCGATGGTGACGACAGTAGGTCCGAAGTCCTTGGGGACCTCGGTGGGATCGTTCCAGATGTGGACCATCAACCTCGCCTTTTTACTGCAGATGTTCGTTCGGTCCGGCAACCTCCCGGCGCCGGAAACATTCTAAGGTTACCCGCTGGGGTGTTTGTCTCAGGACGGCCGGCGCTTGTTGAGCCACAGAAGGCCCAGGACCGGCAGGACCAGGGGGACGAAGCCGTAGCCACGTCCGAACAAGGACCACACGGTGTCGTGAGGGAAAGCAACCGGATCAAAGAGGCTGATGGCTCCCACCACCAGCACACCAATAAGCTCGGTGAGAACAGCGGCCACAGAAACCTTGAACCAGGTCCGGCCGGGCTTCGCCAGGGAAACGGTGGCCACAATGTAGACCACGGCCGCGAAAGCCGACAGGATGTGCGCCAAGGGCGCTTCTGCAAACTTGGTGGCGATCTGGTAACCGGCACGTGCCGTGGCGGACAACGCGAAAATGGCGTAGACCGCAATCAGCAAGCGTCCGGGCCCCGTGTTCCGGGTGTCCTTCTTCTGAGGCTGCCGGTTCGCCGGGTTGGTCTCGGTTCCAGTCACGGTGTGTTCTTCCTTCAAGGTCAGTACCAGATCTGATTCATGCGGGCGGCCATCACCAGCGCCGTAACGCCCACTGCTGCCAGGACGAAATTACTCCAGCGGGTTCTTTCAAGGATGGCCCAATAAACGGCCCCCAACGGAATCATCATGGCAACAATAAGGTAGCCCCAGAACTCCCATGCTTCGCCGGCCATCTGCTCGCCCATGGCCACACGGACGATGGAGCCCACCAGATACACCACCAGTACCAGCTCAACGGCGAGGACGGAGAAAATGGTGGGATCGTTAGGGGGTTTCTTCATCAGGCCGGCCACGATGCACATGATGGTGGACACCAATCCGACGATCAGGATGGCGTAAAAATATCCGTCCATGGCTACTTGGCCTGCCCTGCCTCGGCACCAGCGCCAGCACCGGTCCCGTTTCCAGGGGCAAAGACCAGCACTGGTTTGGCAAAGTTGCCGGTGTCTGCCAGCAGCGCCACCAGCTCTCCCGACGGCGCGAACGCTGCGGCAGGCTTCTCTGCCGTAGCTGCATCAGGTGTTCCTGCTCCCGGTCCGGCAGCTATCCGGCGGCCGAAGGAGATCTCTGTGGTTTCTTCCTCGCTCAGTTCCCGGTTGGGCATCAGAGCGCGGGCGGCGAGGGACATGTCCAGAACTTCCAGTTCTTCTGCCAGTTCCTCCAAGGTGCGGGCCTGATCAAGGGAGTACGGGCCGACCTGGGTCCTGCGCAAGGCTGTCAGGTGGCCTCCCACCTCCAAGGCGTTGCCGAGGTCACGCGCCAACGCCCTGATGTAGGTCCCGGAAGAACATTCCACGGTGACATCGACGTCAACTACCCTGCCGTCGTCGATTCTGGAGACGGAGTGGATCTCAAAGCGGTGGATGGTGACCGGGCGGGCAGCGAGCTTGACCTCTTCACCGGAGCGGACCCGGGCGTAGGAGCGTTCACCGTTGACTTTGATGGCACTGACGCTGCTGGGAACCTGTTCAATGGGTCCGGTCAGGGCAGCGACACCGGCTGCTATGGCGTCCTCGGTCACGTCCGCTGCGTTGCGGGCCTGGGTAACCTCACCCTCGGCGTCGTCGGTGATGGTGGTCTCACCCAACCGGATGGTGGCGGTGTAGGTCTTGGAGGTACCCACGATGTACGTCAGCAGGCGGGTTGCCTTGTTGATGCCCAATACCAGGACACCCGTGGCCATGGGATCAAGGGTGCCCGCATGCCCCACTTTCCGGGTGCCGGCCAGCCGCCGCATCCGGCCAACCACATCATGGCTGGTCCATCCCTGCGGTTTGTCAACGATTACCAGTCCAGAAAGCACGCTTACCAGTATATGGGTGGCTAGGATGGCTCCCATGCCTGAGCTTGCTGCGCACGTCCGCGACGTCCCCGTGAACCAGATCCGTGAGATCACCGAAGCTGCCTGGTCCACCCCCGGAGCGATAGTCCTCAGCATCGGAGAGCCGGGCTTTGCCCTCCCCCGGCACGTCCTGGATGCCGGCATCGACTGCCTTGACCGGGATGAGACCAACTACACACCCAACGCCGGGATTCCTGCCCTCCGCGAAGCCTTCGCCGCCCGCTTCCGTGAACAACAAAGCGTTGATATTGGCGCTGAGCGTGTTTACGTGGTGGACGGCGCCCAACAGGGACTGCACTTCGCCATGAGCCTCCTTTTGGCCCCGGGCGACGAGATACTCATTCCCAACCCCGGGTACCCCACCTTTGCCATGACCAGCCGGCTGCTGCATGCCGTGCCCGTGCAGTACCCGCTCTACCCGCACAACGACTTCCAGCCGCACATTGAGGACATCGAGGCCCTTATTACGCCAAGGACACGGGTGCTTGTGCTGAACTCCCCGTCCAATCCCCTGGGCGCGGTCATCAGCGAAGAGGCCACCCGCAAGCTTGTGGAGCTGGCCGTCCGCCACGACCTCTGGATCATCTCGGACGAGTGCTACGAGGCCTTTACTTTTGATGTCCCCCACATCAGTCCTGCCCGTTTTGACAGCGATGTCCCCGGCGAAGCCCGGGTTTTCACCTCGTTGACCCTGTCCAAGACCTACGGGCTGACGGGCCTCCGGATCGGGGCACTGATTTGCCCGCCAGGCCTTGAGCCGAAGATGAACAACGTGATGGAGTCGATAGTGTCCTGCGTGGCCTCTCCTTCGCAGTACGCCGCCCTGGCTGCCCTGACCGGCCCGCAGGACTACGTCTCCCAGGCGCGCGATCATTACCGGAGCAACCGTGACGCAGCATCAGCGGTCCTGACAGAAAAGGGAATACCCTTCCTGGGAGCTCAAGGAGCGTTCTACCTGTGGGCGGATGTTTCCCATGTGAGCGGTGGTGATGTCCGGGCGTGGGTGCGGGCGTTCCTGGCGGAGTCCGGCGTTTCCTTCGCTCCCGGTACGGCCTTTGGGTCGATTGGCGAGGGATGGATCAGGATCGCGCTCTGCGGAGCGGAACAGGACCTGCTCGACGGCGTCAAGCGCCTGCCAGCCAAGCTCTAGATTTCGGGGACTCTAGTACGCCGTCCGGTGGGTGTGGCTGCGCCACGCTTCGAAGGGTTCATCTGAAGCGGCCAACGAGGCATGCTCCACGGGCAGCAGCTCTGGCCGGGTGCCGGCAAAATACTCATAGAACACGGCGTCATCGAAGCCCGCTCTTGCAGCACCGTGGCGGTCTGCCGCGAAGTAGACGCGCCCGATCCTGGCCCAGAGCGTGGCAGACAAACAGAGCGGGCATGGTTCGCAGCTTGCGTAGAGAACCGAACCTGTGAGGTCGAAGCTCCGCGTGGCTGCTGCGGCCCGGCGGATCGCCACCACTTCAGCGTGCGCCGTAGGATCGTGGTCACGCGTTACCCGGTTCACTCCCTCATGCACGGCACCGTCCGGGGTGACCACCACGGCGCCGAAAGGGCCGCCGCCGTCGGAAACGTTCCGAACGGCCAGCTTGATGGCCAGGTTCAGGTATTCATCACGTTGCTGGGCACTGTGCGGCGACATGCTCCGATCCTAACGAGTTTTTGTACAGCAAATGCCCCTAAGAAGGCTCCGTAGGGGCATTTACTGTACAAAATCTCGTCAGAATCAGCGGTTGTGGTCCTCGTCGATGTCCTCGGGAGCATCAGCCTTGTAGGGGTCTGATTCACCAGCATGCTTGGCACTGGCAGCCAGTGCGGCTACCTCTGCGTCACGACGCTTGGCTTCACGGAGCAACTCCTCAAGGTTGGAGGCATTGACCGGAATCTGGTCAGCCACGAACTCGAGAGTTGGAGCGAGGCGAACAGTGATGTTGCGGCCCACTTCCTGCCTCAGCACACCCTTGGCCTTCTCCAGTGCCCTGGCAGCATCCGCCTGGGCCACCTCGTCACCGAAGACCGTGTAGTAGATGGTGGCGTGCTGAAGGTCGTTGGTGACGCGGGCGTCGGTGACCGTAATGGACTCGACGCGCGGATCCTTGACCCGACGTCCGAGGGCCTCAGCAACAACCACCTTTATCCGCTGTGCCAGCTTGGCAGCGCGTGCGGGATCAGCCATGACTTCCTCCTGGAAAGTAGAAAAGGGAACGGAACGGGTCCGCCGGGGTTACCCGACGGACCCGTTCCATACGGAACCTAGCTGCGCGGCTTTTCGCGCATTTCGAAGGTCTCGATGATGTCGCCTTCAGTGATGTCATTGAAGGAACCAAGACCGATACCACACTCGAAGTCGGTGCGGACTTCGGTGGCGTCATCCTTGAAGCGCTTGAGCGTCTCAACGGTGAGGTTGTCACCGATGACCTTGCCGTCGCGGCTGACACGTGCCTTGCTGTTACGGCGGATGATGCCCGTGCGGACGATCGAGCCGGCGATGTTTCCGAACTTGGAAGAACGGAAGACTTCGCGAACCTCGGCGGTACCGAGCTGGACTTCTTCGTATTCCGGCTTGAGCATGCCCTTGAGAGCCATCTCGATGTCATCGATTGCTGCGTAGATGACCGAGTAGAAGCGCATGTCCACGCCTTCACGGTCAGCCAGTTCGGCAACACGCTCTGCCGGCTTGACGTTGAAGCCAATGATGATGGCGTTGTCCACCGTGGCGAGGTTGACGTCGTTCTGCGTGATGGCACCCACACCGCGGTGGATAACACGAAGCTGAACGTCGTCGTCTCCGACGTCGATCTTGAGCAAGGCGTCTTCGAGGGCTTCCACGGCACCGGACACGTCACCCTTGAGGATGAGGTTGAGGGTGTCGATCTTGCCTTCTGCAACAGCTTGGTCGAAGTCTTCCAGGCTGATGCGCTTGCGACGCTTGGCCAGTGCGGCGTTGCGATCGGCAGCTTCACGCTTCTCAGCGATCTGGCGGGCCGTACGCTCGTCAGGAGTCACCAGGAAGGTGTCACCTGCACGCGGCACGTTGGACAGGCCGAGAACCTGAACCGGGCGGGACGGCAGTGCGACATCGAGTGCCTCACCGTTCTCGTCGAACATGGCGCGGACGCGGCCGTGAGCCGTACCGGCCACGATCGTGTCGCCCACTGCCAACGTTCCGGACTGGACCAGGACGGTGGCAACTGCACCGCGGCCCTTGTCCAGGTTCGCTTCGATGGCGATGCCTCGAGCGTCCTTGTCCGGGTTGGCGCGCAGATCCAGCGCGGCATCGGCCGTCAGCAGGACAGCGTCGATCAGTTCGTCGATGTTGAGGTTCTGGCGGGCAGAGACCTCAACGAACATGGTGTCGCCACCGTATTCTTCCGGAACCAGTCCGTACTCGGTCAGCTGACCCTTGACCTTGTCAGGGTTGGCGCCTTCCTTGTCGATCTTGTTCACTGCGACGACGATCGGCACGTTGGCTGCCTGGGCGTGGTTGAGTGCTTCCACCGTCTGCGGCATAACGCCGTCATCGGCTGCAACAACCAGGATCGCGATGTCAGTGACCTTGGCACCACGTGCACGCATGGCCGTGAAGGCCTCGTGACCGGGGGTGTCAATGAAGGTGATGTCGCGGGCCGTGCCCTCGTGGACGTGGCTGATCTGGTAAGCACCGATGTGCTGGGTGATGCCACCGTGCTCGCCTGCAACAACGTTCGAGTTGCGAATGGCGTCCAACAGGCGGGTCTTACCGTGGTCAACGTGACCCATGACGGTAACAACCGGTGCGCGTGCCTCAAGGACATCGTCACCTTCGGCGTCGAGTTCGTCCTGGATGTTGATGTCGAACTGATCCAGCAGCTCGCGCTCTTCATCCTCAGGGGAAACAACCTGGAGCTTGTAGCCAAGTTCGGCGCCAAGCAGGCCAAAGGTGTCTTCGTCCAGGGACTGCGTAGCCGTTGCCATTTCACCGAGGTGGAACAGCACGGTCACCAGCGAAGCGGGGTTTGCATCGATCTTCTCGGCAAAGTCCGTGATGGAGGAGCCGCGACGCAGGCGGATGATGGTCTCGCCGTCACCGCGGGGTACCGATACGCCGCCCAGCGACGGAGCACTCATCTGCTCCAGTTCCTGG
This sequence comes from Paenarthrobacter aurescens, assembly GCF_041549525.1. Lineage (NCBI taxonomy): Bacteria > Bacillati > Actinomycetota > Actinomycetes > Micrococcales > Micrococcaceae > Paenarthrobacter > Paenarthrobacter aurescens. Next base: position 1,578,359 of record NZ_CP157456.1, on the reverse strand, counting down.
CGCTTTGCACGCTTCGACTTGCGCTGCTTGCCACGACCGGCGCCGCCCTTGCCGAAGGCACCCTGGGTACCACCGCGACCGCGGCCACCCTTGCCGAAGCCACCGCCTGCGGGAGCTCCGCCACCGGTACCTGCACCGGGTGCGCCACCGGGACGACCGGGTCCGCCACCGGGACGGCCTGCGCCACCCGGACGGCCTGCGCCACCGGGGGCCGGACGCTCAGTGCGGTTGGGCATCATGCCCGGGGTAGGACGGTTTCCGGCACCGGGGCCGCCGGCGGGACGCGGTGCGCCCGGACGGGGTGCGCCGGGACGCGGTGCGCCCGGACGGGGTCCACCGGTACCAGCTGCAGGACGAGGTCCACCTGCACCTGCAGCGGGACGGGGACCACCGGGGCGTTCGCCATCGTTGCGGCGTTCGCCTCGGGGCATGCCCTGGGACGGTGCAAACGGGTTGTTACCCGGACGCGGCGGACGATCTCCATCGCCACCACGGCCCCGGGGCATGCCCTGGGATGTTGCAAACGGGTTATTGCCCGGACGGGGACCGCCGGGACGGGGAGCCTGGCCGCCTTGACGTGCCGGAGCCGGAGTCTCTGCCTTGGGGGCAGGACGGGCGCCGGGCTTGGCAGAAACCGGGGTGGACGCCGCAGGAGCTGCGGGCGCAGCGGGAGCTGCCGGCGCAGGTGCCGACGGTGCTGCCGGTGGAGCCTGGAAGGTAGCTGCCGGTGCTGCCGGAGCGGGGGCTGCAGGTGCCGGGGCCGGAGCCTTCGGAGCTGCAGGTCCAGGTGCCGGGGCGGCCGGACGGGATGCTGCGGGGCGGTTGGCCGCCGGAGCTGCTGCGGGAGCGGCGGCCTTGGCAGCGCCGGCACCCGGATAGGCGTCGCGAAGCTTCTTCACGACGGGGGCCTCAATTGTTGAAGAGGCGGAGCGAACGAATTCGCCCAATTCCTGCAGTTTGGTTACTGCATCTTTGGAAGTAATACCGAGCTCTTTGGCGAGCTCATGTACGCGGACCTTGGCCACATTTCTCCTGTCTCGGTCCGCACCGAGCCAGGCACGAACCGTCTACTTCTTACTGCGGGCCTTCGCCGCTTGCGCGATTGAAAGGCCCATTGCAGAGCGCAACAAAGTTGTCATCGTTACGCACTCATCGCTGGGAACTCATCGGGTTTCCATCAGTTTTCTGACCCGCTTTCAGGTTTGGACGGTTTTCCTGCGGCGGCCTTCGCCTCCACAAGTGGCGTACCGGGCATCAAATATCGTTCCACGGCGCCTGCATCGGAAGCACCCGCCAGGGCTCTTCCGAATGCTCGCCGCTTGATTGCCAATGCCAAGCACTTTTCGCTGGGATGCAGCCAAGCACCCCTGCCAGCCATCCGGCGTCGAACATCGACCAGGACGGCGGAGGAACCGCTGCCTTGGGCGACCAGCCGGACAAGCTCGGACCGGGAGCCTTGCTTCCGGCATCCGATGCACGTGCGAACAGGCCCATGGCCAGGTTCAAGCAGTTCAGCCACGACGTGTCCAACCTGCCTTACGCTACAGGCACCCGACGGGCCCCGATCCTGCGCATGCAGCTGAGGCACGCCAAGGCGCGCGAATACCGGAGGTAAACCCGGTTCCATCTAGTCTAGCCCCCCGGCCCCGGTCTCCCGAAACCAAAGACGCCGCCAGCGCGGCGCTGAACCGGCGGCCCGGGCCGCCGGTTCAACCGCTAGTCGGTCTTGGCCGGAGCCGCATCCGAGACGATATCGATGCGCCAGCCGGTCAGCTTTGCTGCGAGCCGGGCATTCTGGCCCTCTTTGCCGATCGCCAGGGAAAGCTGGTAGTCGGGCACTACTACACGCGCCGAGCGGGTTGCCTCGTCCGTGATAGTGACCGAATTCACTCGGGAGGGAGAGAGCGAGTTGGCGATGAACGTGGCGGGGTCGTCACTGAAGTCAACGATGTCGATTTTTTCGTCGTTGAGCTCGGTCATGACCGCACGGACACGGGAACCCATTTCGCCGATGCAGGCACCCTTGGCGTTAATGCCGGCAGTGTTGGCTTTGACAGCGATCTTGGTCCGGTGACCGGCTTCGCGGGCCAGTGCCACAATTTCAACGGAGTGATCCGCGATTTCCGGAACTTCCATTTCAAAAAGCTTGCGGACCAGGCCGGGGTGCGAACGGGACAAGGTGATGGACGGACCCTTGGCGCCACGGTGCACATCCACCACAAAAGCACGCAAGCGGCTTCCGTGGAGGTACTTCTCGCCCGGAACCTGCTCAGGCGGGGGCAGCAATGCTTCCACTGATCCAAGATTGACCTGGATCATGTGCGGGTTGTTGCCCTGCTGGATCATGCCGGCCACAAGTTCGCCTTCACGGCCCTTGAACTCGCCCAACACGTTGTCATCTTCCACATCGCGAAGGCGCTGGAGAATGATCTGGCGGGCTGTGCTGGCAGCGATGCGGCCAAAACCGGCCGGAGTGTCCTCGAATTCGCCGATGGGCTCGCCGTCGTCGTCGATTTCCGTCGCCCAAATAGTTACGTGACCGCTTTTGCGGTCCAACTCCGCACGGGCCTTCTCGAAGGCTCCGGGCGTCTTGTGGTACGCCACCAGCAATGCTTGCTCGATGGTGGGAATCAGGAGATCCAGCGGGATTTCACGCTCACGCTCCAGGAGTCTCAGTGCGCTCATGTCAATATCCATTAGGCCTCCTCGGAAGGTCCGTTGTGCTCGTCTTCCAGCGCAGCCTCGTGGAGGTGGCTGAATTCAATCTCGACTTTTCCTTGGCGGATCCTGTCGAAAGGAATAGTGATGGGTTCGCCTTGCTTGGGCTTCATGCCCTTCTTGACCTCGTGCTCGGGGATGAGCGTTACGGCGTCGTCCCCCACGGAGGCAATGCGGCCCAGAAGGTTATCGCCCTGGATGACGTTGACCCTGACCATTCGGCCGCGGGCACGGTGCCAGTGACGCGGTTCAGTCAGCGGGCGGCCCACTCCGGGAGAAGAGACCTCAAGATCGTAGGGACGGCCGTCGTCATGGGGATCATTGTCCAGGATGTCCGAGAGTCCGCGTGAGACCTCGGCAATGGCGTCAAGGCTGACGCCTCCGGTTTCTTCCTGGGGAAGGTCCACTACGACGTGGACCGTCCGGTGTGAACCGGCAACGTGGATGGAAACATCCTCGAGGTAGAGCCTGTTGGCAAGGACAGCCGGTTCAAGCAGCGCCCTGAGCCTGCTCTCTTCCGGGTTGTGGATGGTGGCCGTTGAGTTCGATTCAGAACGGTCTGTTGAAGTCGTGGCTTCCGAGTCACTCACGTTGCCCGCCGCCTCCCGATAGATGTTGTTGTGACTACTAGCCTAACGATTTTCCCGCGAACATGGTGCACGGAGTTCCTCTTCCACGTGACACCATGGTCTGTTGTGAATGGGGAGACAAGTGAAAAACGACGACCACTGCCTTGGGGCCGTGTTGTGCTGGTTGCTGTGGTGGCACTGCTTGTTGCAGGCACCGGAATAGTCCTGATTCCGCGTGATTCCGGCACTCCCCCGGTGCTCTCGTTCTCCGAAACGGCGCGTCTGGAGGCATTGGAAGACGCACTGCTGCTACGGGAATCTGCCACCACCTTGGTTGCGTCCGCCGCTCCAGGCGCCGGAACGGCCGGGCCAGGCAACACTGTGACTTTGCTGACAACCCACGCCCAAGCGTTGCTGGACCCTCATAACGACGGCACCTCATCACCAAGCGCCGCTCCCGCGGGTTCTGCGCACACTGTTTCAGCTACCCCCGGCAACCGCGCCACCTTCCTGGCCGGGTTGGCCGGCAGCGGGTGGAAGCGTTTGGAGGACGCACGGGAGGCCGACGGCGGGATCGCCCGTCTTCTGGCCGCCGTCGGATCCGCGCAGGTACTTGAGGCCGAAAGGCTCGCTGCCCTGTGGCAGCTGCCGCTGCCGGAGAAGGCCACTGCTGTTGGGCCCAAAGCTCCCGCGGCAACACCTTCAACCGCCTCATGCCCCTCAGCCAGCCCCACCCCGGAGCCTGGTTCTGCTACCACCGATACCGCCCTGGCGGCAGTGGTCCGGACACAGCAGGAAGCTATCTACGTCTACCAGGTGGCGCTGAAAAGGTTGGATGAGACGAAGTCCGCGGCCGCTTTCAAGCATCTGGAAGGACACGAGGTACTGCTCCGACAGGCCGAATCCTTCACCAGCGCCAACTGTGCGGATGTACCCGCCAGCGTGCCCGGCTACCGGCTGCCCCCACAGTTCAGCCAGGATCCTGCGGGCTTTCTTGGCACCGTTGAACTGGCTTCCCTGCCACGGTTCGGCGATCTGGTGGCATTGTCCACGGAGAGCACACGTAGTTGGGCGATCGAGAACCTGCTGGCGGCTGCGCGCAGGTCCCTCGCCTGGGACGCACCGTTGCCGGCCCTGCCGGGACTTGTGCTCGAGGCGGGCCAGCTGCCCCCGCTGCCGACTCCCGGCTCCTCGAAAGCCACCGCTTCAACGCTTCCACTGGGCGGATAGGACAGCCTAGCCATGCTGGTCAGGACCAGCTTGCCGGTGCTTGGCTTGATGCATGGCTTCTGCAGAAACTGCCACTACGCATGAGAACGAACCCCATCGGGACGATCTGGCTCACCGGCTGAACTGGTTGCGGGCAGGCGTCCTGGGCGCCAATGACGGCATCGTTTCCGTCGCTGCGATCGTGGTGGGTGTGGCAGGTGCCACCACCAACACCGGAGTGATTCTCTCGGCGGGCGCCGCCGGCCTTGTAGGTGGCGCCATCTCCATGGCTTTGGGCGAATATGTATCCGTCAGCAGCCAAAGCGACTCCCAGAAAGCGTTGATCGAGAAGGAAAAACGTGAGCTGGCCGAGCAACCCGAGGACGAACTCGAAGAGTTGGCCGCCATCTACGAGTCCAAGGGGCTCAGCGCCAAGACAGCCCGGGTTGTGGCGGAGGAACTGACCGACCATGATGCCCTGGCCGCCCACCTCTCGGCCGAGCTGAACATTGATGAAGATGACATCGTCAGTCCGTGGAACGCAGCCCTGGCATCCGCCGTCGCCTTTACGCTGGGGGCCGCCCTTCCCATGCTGGCCATCCTGCTGCCTCCGCCGGGCATTCGTGTTCCCCTGACCTTCATTGCTGTCCTCCTGGCCCTGGCGATCACCGGCGCCGTGGGTGCATGGATCGGCGGTGCCTCCCGCATCCGTGCCGCGGTCAGGGTGGTGCTCGGCGGGGCTTTGGCACTGGCGGCCACATTCACGATCGGAACCCTGTTGGGGGCCAGCGGCGTTTTCTAGGGTTCGCGCGGCGACGCGGAGTTAGGCTGATGGCGTGAACCTGCACGCAATGATTCCCATCCCGGGCGACCTCCACGCCCGGTACAACCGCAACTCGGCGGGCAGGGATTGGCTGGCCAGCCTCCCGGGGCTCATTTCCGATGCGTTGGACCGTTGGGACCTCACAGTGGACCTGGTGCCGGGGGAAGAGCCCTGGAACGGCCATGGGGCCTTGGTGGTGCCCGTTTCCCAGCAGGGCAAGCCCGCGGCCCTGAAGATCGCGTTCCCCCACGAAGAAGCCCTGGTTGAGCGCTACGCACTGGCCCTGTGGAACGGTCACGGCGCGGTCCGCCTCCTCGCCTCGGATGACGCAAGTTGCTCCATGCTGCTTGAACGCCTGGATGCCTCCCGCTGGCTTCAGGACGCCCCTCTGGAGGAAGCCAGGGACGCGTGGGGGGACATCATGCGCAAGCTCTCCATCCAGCCGGACCTCCGGGGAGAGTGGCGGTTATTTGACCATGTTGCTGCAACCGCCGAGCGGTGGAGTGATGAACTGCCTGCCGAGTGGGACCGCCTGGACCGCCCGTTCCCCCGGTGGTTGCTGGAAGCGGCCCTGGAGGTGTGCCAGACCCGTGGGGCCGTAGGGCGCCGCTCCGGCACAGATGTTCTGGTGCACACGGATCTTCACTTCATGAACATTCTTGCCACCCCCGACGCCAAGAAACCGTCCCTCCGCAGCGACTATCTGGCAATTGATCCACAACCACAGATCGGCGAGGCTGAGTTCGCGGTGGCCCCCATCCTGTGGAACCGCATCCACGATCTTTCGCGGACGGATCCGGAGGCCGCGCTGCTGGAGCGCTGCCATGACTTCAGCCGTGCCGCCGGATTGGATCCGGACGTCGCCCGGCAGTGGAGCATCGCCCGGGAGGTTCAGAATGCCCTGTGGTACGCAGCGAAGCCCGGGCATGCCGGTGACCTCGCCCGTTCCCTCTGGGTGGCCAGCACCCTGGCCGGAAACACCCTCGATTCCCTGCCCCGGGCACACGATCTCCCCGATCCCGGCGAAGCGGCCTGAGGCCATGGTCTTGAAGGTTGCGCTGATCGGTTCCGGGGCTATTGGATCACGGGTGGCAGAACTGCTCGACGCCGGTGCCGCCCCAGGCGCAGAACTTACCGGTGTTGTTCCCCGCGGTGACACAAGGACCGGCTTTAGTTTCGAGGCAGCACTGGAGCTGGCCGACGTGGTGGTTGAATGCGCCGGCGTTGCAGCAGTTGAGGAGTTCGGTCCCCGGCTTATTGCGGCCGGAAAGGACCTGCTGGTCACCTCCATCGGAGCCCTGTGCGATGCTTCCCTGCGCAAGGCATTGCTTGAGGACGGTCCCGGCCGGACGTTCCTCACAACGGGGGCTTTGGGCGGACTGGATGCGATTACCGCTGCCGGGGCAGGCGGGACCATTAGCCGGATCACCGTGGAATCGCGAAAACTTCCTGCTGCTTTGATTCAGCCATGGATGGATGGTCAAACGCGGGCCGACCTTCTCAGCGCCACCCATGCCGTGGAACTGCTGCGCGGTGGTCCGTCCGAGTTGATCAGAGCCTTTCCCAAATCCACCAACGTGGTCTCCGCATTAGCCCTGGCTGCCGGCAACTGGGACGTTGTGCAAGCGGTGCTGATCGCGGATCCGGCAGCCAAGCAAACGTCCCACCACGTGAGGGCCGAGACCTCCCTGGGCACCTTTGACATCCGTGTGAGCAACGAGGCTTCCCCTGGGAACCCGGCATCCAGCGCCTTGGTGCCCCACGCCGTCGTCCGCGGTTTGAAGACTCTCGCCAACGCCAGCGGAAGCTTTATCTGAAGTCTTCCGCGGCGGCTCTACCCTGCAAAGTTCTCATTCCAGACGTCGGCGCCAAGTTTGATGATCAGTGCCGCCACCACCACCAGGAAGACGATTCGCACAAACTTGCTGCCCCTTGCCACAGCTGTTCTGGCCCCAAGGTAGCCGCCGGCCATATTTGCCAGCCCAAGGACCAGCCCCACGCCCCACAGCAGTGAGCCGTGCGGGAGGAAGAAGATCAAAGCTCCGGCGTTGGTGGCCATGTTCACGATCTTGGCCTTGGCACTGGCCTCAAGGAAGGCATAGCCCATGGCCGACACGAGCGCGATCACCAGGAAAGACCCGGTGCCGGGGCCAATCAGGCCATCGTAGAAGCCAATGACAGCGCCGATCAGGCACGCCACTACGTAATGCTTATGGCCATCGTGGCGGAGCGCAGTCAATTCACCGGCGCTGGGGCGAAGGGCCGTGAACACTGCCACAGCAATCAGTGCCACCACAATGATCGGCTTGAAAACGCTGGCAGGAAGTGACGCGGCAAGTATTGCGCCGCCAAAACTTCCGGCCAAAGCTATGACCGCCATGGGAATGGCGGTCTTCAGGTCCGGCCCAACACGGCGATAGTAGGTAACGGCGCTGGTGGTTGTCCCGAAGACCGACCCCATCTTGTTCGTAGCCAGGGCCTGCACAGGGGTGATGCCCGGGACCAGCAGCAGGGCGGGGAGCTGGATCAGCCCCCCGCCTCCTACTACGGCGTCAACCCAACCGGCTGCGAACCCAGCAACCACAATCAGGATGATCGTGGTGAGCTGGAGTGATTCGAAGCCGGAAATCACCGGGTTCGTACGGCGTTGACCACGTAATCCACGGCCTTGTCCACCGAAACGTTCTCGGCTTCACCGCTGCGGCGGTCCTTGATCTCAACGACGCCGTCCACCAGGCCCCGGCCAACAGCCAGGATGGTGGGCACGCCAACGAGTTCGGCGTCGCCGAACTTCACGCCGGGAGAGACCTTGGGACGGTCATCGAAAATGACGGCAAGGCCCGCAGCTTCAAGCTCCGTGGAAAGCCTCTCGGCGGCCTCGAAGATCTCATCCCCGCGACCAACGGCAACGACGTGGACATCTGCCGGGGCTACGGAGCGCGGCCACACGAGGCCGCGGTCGTCATGGTTTGCTTCAGCCAGGGCTGCGACGGCACGCGTTACACCCACACCGTAAGAGCCCATGGTGACAACCTGCTGCTTGCCGTTCTGGTCCAGGACTTTCAGGTCCAAGGCCTCGGCGTACTTGCGTCCAAGCTGGAAAATGTGGCCCATTTCGATTCCCCGTGCAGTTTCCAGCGGCCCGGAGCCGTCCGGAGCGGGATCTCCGGCACGGACGTCAGTGCTCTCGATGACGCCATCCCAGCCGAAGTCCCGGCCTGCCACCAAACCGAAGACGTGCTTGCCCTCAGCATTGGCACCGGTAACCCAACTGGTACCCGAGACAACACGGGGATCCACGAGGAAGAGAACTTTGGAGGACCCTTCAAGGCCCAGCACCGGCTCATCCAGCGACAAGCCGGGACCAATGTAGCCCTTGACCAGCCACGGCAGCTTCTTGAGGTCCTCTTCGTTGGCAGCTTCAAGGCCGATTTCACCGGCGATGGGCAGGTGGGAACCGATGTTGGCTTCCACGCGCTTGAGGTCCACGCCGCGGTCTCCGGGTACACCGATCACCACGATCTGGCGCTCACCCGTGGGCAGCGTCACGGCAAGGACAACGTTCTTGAGCGTGTCCGCGGCAGTCCAAGCGCCGCCGTCGGACTCACTGCGCGGAGCCAGCTGGTTGGCGGCGTCCACCAAAGTCTCAATGGTGGGAGTGTTCGGGGTGTCCAGGACCTGCGCGGCCGGAGCGTTGCTGAAGTCGATCTCATCCGGAACCACGGTGGTCACCGCTTCGACGTTGGCATAGTAGCCACCAGCCGAGCGGACGAACGTATCCTCGCCGATCTCTGTGGGGAACAGGAATTCCTCGCTCTTGGACCCGCCCATGGCACCGGCAGTGGCTGCTACGGGGATGACGTCCAGGCCCAGGCGCTCGAAGATCTTCAGGTAGGCAGCACGGTGCGCGGCGTAGCTTGCATCCAGGCCGGCGTCATCGATGTCGAAGGAGTAGGAGTCCTTCATGATGAACTCGCGGCCACGGAGGAGCCCTGCCCGCGGACGGGCTTCATCGCGGTACTTGTTCTGGATCTGGTACAGGCTCAGCGGCAGGTCCTTGTACGAGGAGTACAGGTCCTTGACCAGGAGCGTGAACATTTCCTCATGTGTGGGGGCCAGCAGATAGTCCGCGCCCTTACGGTCCTGAAGGCGGAAGAGGCCTTCACCGTATTCGGTCCAGCGGTTGGTGGCTTCATAGGGTTCGCGGGGAAGCAACGCCGGGAAGTGGACTTCCTGGGCTCCAATGGCGGACATCTCCTGGCGAATGATGTCCTCCACCTTCCGCAGGACACTCAACCCCAGCGGCAGCCACGTGTAAATGCCGGGCGCGGCGCGGCGAATGTAACCGGCGCGGACCAGGAGCTTGTGGCTGGCTACCTCGGCGTCGACGGGATCTTCACGCAGGGTGCGCAGGAACAGCTGGGAAAGGCGAAGGACCACGGGTACGTATCCGTTTCTATGGCAGATGTGGCAAAAACAACTGTCTACTAATCTACCGGCTGACTGCGCAGCCTCTTGAACTGGCCCGCACGGCATCCGCCGGAGCCCGGACACAGAAGAGCCACGCCCTCGCGGTGGAAGCCCCTGGCCGCTGACGGCTGGTCATCCTGCGATGGCGTGGCTCAACGGCCGGCCGGCCGCAGACTCTGTCCGGGGACTAGAGTCCCGTTCCCTCCAGCGGAACGGGATCTGCTGCGGCTGGGAAGCATTGCTTATTGCCGAACACGCGGATGATGCGGGCGCTCACGGCACCCTTCAAGGTCATTGTCACGATTCCCCCTTAACCATCCGCACCCCAACGACACGGCTTGGAAAGAACCTATGTGATCGCAGACACATTTTCAAGGATTGCTGCGGCGTCGGGTGGCGACCCTTGACCATCCTGCCCACCGGCCCTACCTTTAATTCATCAACTGGTGAATTACTGGAGCCCCCCGGAGGCCCGAATGACACCCTTCCCAACAGCCATTGAGGCAGCAGGCCTCCGCGTGGACCGCTCCCGCCGCGAAATCCTCAAAGGCCTGGACTTCAGAGTTCACGCCGACCGGATCACAGGTCTCCTGGGTCCCTCCGGCAGCGGCAAGACCACCCTCATGCGGGCAATCGTCGGGGTTCAAAGAATCACCCGGGGTAGCCTCACCGTCCTCGGCCAGCCCGCAGGCAGCGCACAGCTCAGGCACGACGTCGGATACGTCACCCAGGGAGCCAGCGTGTACGCGGACCTCAGCGTGCAGGCGAACGTGCGGTACTTCGGTGCCATGCACGGCGCGACGGCGGCAGACGCTACCGAGGCAATCGCCGCCGTCGGACTTGAAGACTTCGCCGGACAAAAAGCAGCCGACCTGTCCGGCGGACAATTCAGCCGGGTCTCCCTGGCCTGCGCCTTGGTTGCCCACCCGAAACTGCTGGTCCTGGACGAGCCCACCGTTGGGCTGGACCCGGTACTCAGGGCCGAATTATGGGATCGGTTTGCGGCAATGGCAGCGGCCGGAACCACCCTGCTGGTCTCCAGCCACGTCATGGAGGAAGCATCGCATTGTTCCTCGCTGTTGCTGCTGCGCGACGGTGGGTTGCTTGCACAACTCACGCCTGCCGAACTTGCCGAACGCGGCCGGAGCGAGGACCTGGAGCGGGCATTCCTGACCATCATCAAAGCCGCTGACTCCAACAGCAATGGCCCTGGGCCCGGCATCAACAGGGCTGGACAGGGCAGGCAAGAACGCCAGGTGAGATCATGAACCTGCGCATGACCCTTGCCACTACCGCCCGCGTCCTGGGACAACTCAGGCACGACCACCGCAGTGTCGCGCTGATTCTGGTGGTCCCCGCGCTGCTGTTGACGGCGGTCTATTTCCTCTTCGAGAACGAGACTCTCCCTCCGGGATTCCCGCGAACCTTTGACCGCGTCGGGCTGATGATGCTGGCCATCTTTCCCTTCGTCGTGATGTTTCTGGTCACGTCCATCACCATGCTGCGGGAACGCACCTCCGGCACCCTTGAGCGCCTCCTGACCACACCCATCCACAAGGCTGACCTGCTCTTCGGTTATGCTCTCGCTTTCTCGCTGATGGCCGCCCTGCAGTCCTTGGTGGCGACGGCTGTGGCCTACTGGATCTTCGATCTGGACATTGAGGGAAGCCCCGGCTTCGTGGTGATGATCGCTGTCATCAATGCCGTCCTGGGCGTCGCTTTGGGACTTCTGTGCTCTGCGTTTGCCCGAACAGAGTTCCAGGCGGTGCAATTTATGCCCGTGGTGGTTGTTCCGCAGATCCTGCTGTGCGGCCTCTTCGTTGCCCGGGAGGACATGAACGAGGTCCTGGACGCCATCTCCGGGGTTCTGCCCCTCACCTTCTCCGTGGATGCGCTGCAGGAAATCGCGCGAAACGCCGACGCCACGGCGGTGATGTGGCAGGACGCGCTGATCATGGGTGGAATCGTGGTGGGAGTTCTGGTCCTGGCATCACTGACACTTCGCCGGCAAACCCGATGAGCCTCCCCCAAACCCGCCGAGGCCGCCGAAGCGCAGGAGATCATTCACGCGAGGCCATCCTCGCAACGGCACGGAAACTCTTCGCTGAGCAGGGATTCGAAGGGACGAGCCTGCGGCAGGTGGCTCGCGAGTCATCAGTGGATCCGGCAATGGTGCACCATTTTTTCCGGGGCAAGGATGAGCTCTTTGCCGCCAGCGTGGAGTTGCCCGCCGACCCCGCCGAAGTACTTGCCGGCGTCGAAACCCTGGACCCTGCCGTGAGGGCCCAAGCGATTGTCAGGGCCGTCCTGCGGCTATGGGAGGGCCCTGCCCAGCACGGAATGGTGGCCTTCGTCAGAGGAACCATAGGCTCCAAGGCCAAGACGGCGCTCATGAGGGAGATGGTCAACCGCACCATCCTGTCCAAAATCATGGCAGGTCTGCCCGGTTCGTCCGAGGAAGTACGTGTGCGGGGCAATCTCGTGGCAACACAGGTGGTGGGGCTGATGCTGGTCCGCTACGTGATCCGGCTGGAGCCGTTGGCGTCGGCCGATCCGGACGACGTGGTCCGTTGGGTTGCGCCCAACATCCAGCGTTACCTCACGGGGGATCTGGACACTCCCACATAGGTGGCAGTTGTGGCTCTTCCCCAGACAGGGAGGAGCCACAACTCACAACGGATTACTTGATGAGCTCTACGGCTTGATCCAAAAGGCTGGTCAGGTTGGCCATGGCAGCGTCCTCGGAAGACCCACCGGTTGCAATGACTGAAACAAGCACGTCGTGCTTAACTGCCTGCGACATGAGAACCGACCCTTTCTCCCCGGACGCCAACTCCGTATCCACCCGGTAAACAAACAGCGCGTTCGCGGGCTTTTTTCCAGCCAGGTCGGTCAAGGTGACAGTACTGGAGCCTGTAGGGGCCGACACAGTCATGGTGCTGCACTCGGACACTTGGTCCAGGCTCTGTTGCGCTTTTTCCAACGCCCCCTTCTCCAAGCCTGTGCTCAATGAGATCGAGCTGATGCTTCCGGAGGCAACGTCCTGGCTCACGCCGAACGTGGCCTCCACGCCCGTTGTTGGCTGGGCAAGGGAGCCCATGGCGATGTCTCTGCAGGCGGCTGGCTGCACTTCAGTTTGGGCCATGATGGCTTTGGTCTGCTCCATTGTGCCGGACATGTCCGCACTGGACATGACGCTTAGCTTGGTGCCCTGCTTGTCCTTGATCTGCCCGAGGACTGTGGTCAGTTCCGCGAGGGTGTACTGCTTTTCCGACGTGGCTGCCGGCGTAGGCGTGGGCGTCGCCGTCTCGCTTGCCGGAGCGGATGCAGCTTCCGTGGAGGTACCGGCACCCCCGCATGCGGTGAGGCCCATGACCAACAGTCCTGACACAGCAAGACCACGCATCGCATTTTTATTCATTTGTTGTTCCCCAGGGAAGTTCGAGTGATTGGTGGCGTGCGCCAACCGAGACAAGACTACAAGCAGCGGGCAGCGGGGCTAGAACAGGACCGTGGCGAAGGTTCCCACTTGTTCAAAGCCCACCCGCTCGTAGGTGGCCCGGGCTTTGGTGTTGTAGTCATTGACGTACAGGCTCGTCACCGGGGCGAAGGTACGGGAGAGATTGACGACGGCGGCCATGTAGCCTCCGCTTTGGCCGCGGCCTCGCAACACGGGATTCATCCATACGCCTTGGACCTGGGTGACGTCCCGTGTAACTGCCCCCAGTTCGGCCTTGAACACCACTGTGCCGTCGGCGTCGATGTGGACCAGCGAGTGGCCCTCCCGGATGAGCCCTGCCACGCGCCTGCTGTAGAACTCCTGCCCTCCGAGGAAGGGAGAGTAGCCCACCTCTTCTTCGAACATGGCCGCGCAGGCTGGCAGGATGCGGTCGAAATCGGCCATGGTGCCGAAGGTCAGGGACGGATTGCCGCCGATGACCGGTGGACCGGAAATAGTGAGCAGGGGTTGCTGGGAACGGACTTCATGGGCAGCGTGGCCCAGCTGTTCGAAGCGCGAATAGAGGGCCATGACTGTTTCGGCCGGTCCGAAGATGGACGCGTAACGGCGTCCTGTCTCGTGGGCGGCTGTGGCCACATAGCCTGCCAGGCCGGGATCGAGCTGCACCGGGACCAGGTTGGCACCCGCCCAGGAGCGTTTGTCCCTCAAAAACTCCGAAAATACAGGCGCCGCCGCCGGTGGGCGCCGCCGAACCAGTACTCTCCAGGTGGGCCAGGATGAAGACGTTAGCCACCACGTCCTCGCTTGCAAGCGCGCGAAGAGCCAGGGTGTCGGCACTGCCGAGCACCCTGACTCCCAAGCCGTTCTCGTTACGAGACGCTAACCACGGGGCTACCCTTGACAGCATCTTCGCCATCGGCCTCCCCCATCTCTTCGGCGATGCGCATGGCCTCTTCGATCAGTGTCTCAACAATTTCGCTCTCAGGCACAGTCTTGATGACTTCGCCCTTCACGAAAATCTGGCCTTTACCGTTTCCGGAGGCCACTCCCAGATCCGCTTCACGGGCCTCACCGGGACCATTGACGACGCAACCCATGACGGCCACACGCAACGGAATTTCCATGCCTTCCAACCCCGCGGTGACCTGCTCGGCCAGCGTGTACACGTCCACTTGGGCGCGGCCACAGGACGGGCAGGAAACAATCTCAAGCTTGCGCGGGCGAAGGTTCAGGGACTGCAGGATCTGGTTGCCCACCTTGATTTCCTCCACGGGAGGAGCAGAAAGGGAAACGCGGATGGTGTCGCCAATGCCGCGGGACAGCAGTGCACCGAAAGCCGTGGCCGACTTGATGGTGCCCTGGAATGCCGGTCCGGCCTCGGTCACACCAAGGTGCAGGGGCCAGTCGCCTTTCTCAGCGAGCATCTCATAAGCGGCCACCATGATCACGGGGTCGTTGTGCTTGACGGAAATCTTGAAGTCGTGGAATCCGTGCTCCTCAAAGAGGGAGGCTTCCCAAACGGCGGACTCAACCAGGGCTTCCGGAGTTGCCTTGCCGTATTTCTTCATGATGCCGGGCTCAAGGGAGCCGGCGTTGACGCCGATCCGGATGGAGGTTCCGTGGTCCCGGGCAGCCGCAGCGATTTCCTTGACCTGGTCATCGAATTTGCGGATGTTGCCCGGGTTCACCCGGACTGCCGCGCAGCCGGCTTCAATTGCGGCGAAGACATACTTCGGCTGGAAGTGGATATCCGCGATCACCGGAATCTGGGACTTGCGGGCAATGATGGGCAGCGCCTCGGCGTCATCGGCAGACGGGCAGGCAACACGAACGATGTCGCAGCCAGAAGCGGTCAGCTCAGCAATCTGCTGGAGCGTTGCGTTGATATCCGTGGTGGGGGTGGTGGTCATGGACTGAACGCTGATGGGCGAGTCAGAACCTACGCCAACGGATCCGACCTTGATCTGACGCGTCTTACGGCGCGGGGCAAGGACGGGGGGTGGGGCTGCTGGCATTCCCAGGCTGACCGAGGTCACGTGGACTCCTTGGGTTGGGGTGGATCGGTGGTGGTGGAGGATGTCCGGACTAGGACGCGTGGGCAGCCAGGACGCCGATGATGGGGGCCCATTCTGTGGTGCGGATGCCGGCAATGACGCCGGCTTCAGCGAACGGATCCTGCTTGAGGAGGTCATTGAGTTCAGCCTCGTCAGCGGACTTGAAGATCAGCAGAGCGCCTGCGCCGTCACCGTAGGGCCCGCTGGCAAGTAGTTTGCCTTCCTCGGCCAACGCACCGAGCCACGCACGGTGTGCAGGGCGGGCTTCGTCACGGAGGGCGCCGGAGTCGGCAACGTATACGTACTCAACAGCGAAAACAGTCATGGAGCTAGCCTATCCCTCTTGCCGGCGCAAAAATGTTCACAGCTCTGCCGGGAACGGTCCCGGGCTTTGCCAAAAATTATTCCCCGCTCAGCCAAAAATGTTCACGGGCTTCACAATGTCCGCGTAGATCAGGAGTGCACCCATGGCCATCAGCAGCGCCGCCACGACGTAGGTGGCCGGCAACAGCTTGGCGATGTCGAACGCACCAGGGTCCGGTTTGCCGAACAACTTGGCCACCCGGCGTCGGGCGCCTTCGTAGAGCGCCCCGGCCACGTGGCCGCCATCCAGGGGCAACAGCGGGATGAGGTTGAAGATAGCCAGCGCGAAGTTCAACCCGGCGAGCAACCCGATCAAGGTGCCGATCCGGGCCTGCATGGGCACCTGTTCCATGGCTGCCACTTCGCCTGCGACCCGGCCGACGCCAACTACGCTGATGGGCCCGTTGGGGTCACGGGGTTCTTCGCTGAAGGCTGCTTTCGCCACGCCCACAACCCTGGCCGGCAGGTTGAAGATCACACCCGAGATCTGCTTGATGTTCTCCCCCGCCATGGGCAGGACGGCCGACGCCGGCTGGGGAACCAAAGCAGTTTGGGGGCCGATGCCCAGGAATCCGACCTCCTGGTATTTCAGCACCCCGTTGGCGTCTTGTTCAGGCCTGCCGTCGGCGCCAACCACCGGCCGCGAAGACAGTACAGGGGTCACGGTGGTTTCCATGGCGGATCCGTTACGGGTCACAGTGACGGGAACTTCTTTTCCGGCGGATGCCCGGATCCAGCTGGTGAGCTCGTCCCAGCTGGTGACGGCTTTTCCGTCGAAAGAAGTGATGGTGTCATTGGGCTGGAGGCCTGCAGCAGCAGCCGGGGTCAGTTTGCAGTCGGCAGAATCGGGGTCCACGGTCTCCCCTGCGGCAACCTGGCATTTGGAAACGTCGGCAATGGTGGTGGTTGCCTGCGCTGTGCCGAAGCCCATGAGCAGGACGGCCAGCAGTATCAACCCGATCAACATGTTCATGGCGGGCCCGCCCAGCATGACGACGATCTTCTTCCAGACGGGAAGCTTGTAGAAGACCCGGTTCTCATCACCGGGCCCCACTTCCTCGTGCGCCATGGACCGCGCCTCCGTGGCGAGCGTCTGGAACATCCCTGTGCTGGAGGGACGAACGGCGCCGTCTTCCTTGTTGGGCGGGTACATGCCGATCATGGAGACGTAACCACCCAGCGGAAGCGCCTTGAACCCGTATTCTGTTTCGCCCTTTTTCCTGGACCACAAGGTGGGCCCAAAACCGATCATGTATTTGGTGACCCGCACTTTGAACAGTTTGGCAGGGACCAGGTGGCCCACCTCGTGCAGCGCGATGGAGACAGCTACGCCGATTGCGACGAAGACGACTCCGAGGATGAAAAGTAGGACGGGACTCATGCCGGTGGGACTGCTTCCGTAAAGGTTGTGAGCTACAGAGTGCTGCTGGCTAAACGATCAAGGGTTCGGGCGCGTGCCCATCTCTCAGCATCCAGCACGGACTCCACCGTTAGCTCCGAGGAACCTGAATGTTCGCTGAGGACGGATTCAACAGTATCCACAATGTCAGTGAAACGGATGCGTCCGGCGTGGAAGGCCTCCACCGCTTCCTCGTTGGCTGCGTTGAACACCGCCGGGAAGGTGCTGCCCTGCTTGGCTGCGTCCTTGGCAAGGTCCACGGCCGGGAAGGCCACCGTATCCAGGGGCTCGAACGTCCAACTGGTGGCCTGGGTCCAGTCGCAGGCTTGGGCGGCACGCGGCACGCGATCCGGCCAGCCCAGTCCGAGGGCGATCGGCAGGCGCATGTCCGGCGGCGATGCCTGGGCAATGATGGAACCATCCACGAACTGGACCATGGAATGCACCACAGATTGCGGGTGGACCACCACCTCGATCCTGTCCAGGGGAACATCGAACAACAGGTGTGCCTCAATCACTTCCAGGCCCTTGTTGACGAGACTGGCTGAGTTTGTGGTGACCATCAGCCCCATGTCCCAGGTGGGGTGGGCAAGTGCCTCCTGGGGCGTGACGTTGTGAAGCTCCTCCCGCGTGCGGCCACGGAAGGGGCCGCCGGAGGCAGTCAGGATCAACTTTTCCACCTCTTGATCAGTGCCCGAACGCAGGCACTGGGCAATGGCAGAGTGCTCTGAGTCAACGGGAACGATCTGTCCGGGTGAGGCAGCGGCTTTGACCAAGGCACCGCCCACAATCAGCGATTCCTTGTTGGCCAGAGCCAGGGTGGCTCCGGTGCCAAGGGCAGCCAGGGTGGGTTCCAGCCCAATGGAGCCGGTGATGCCGTTGAGGACTACATCACACCCGATCCCCGCTATCCGGGTGGAGGCGTCGGATCCGGCAAAGATTTCCGGAGCAAAGTGACGTACACCGGCCTCTGCAGCCGCTGCGTCAATCAGGCGCCTGAGGACCTGGGGATCTCCCTTGGCAATTCCGACAGCTTGCACCTTGGTGTGCACTGCCTGCTGCGCAAGGAGTTCCAGATTTCCTCCGCCTGCGCTCAAGGCAACCACTTCGAAACGGTGTGGCGCGGCATCGACCACGTCAATCGCTTGTGTGCCGATGGAACCGGTGGACCCGAGGATGACGATCTTGCGCGGCTGCATTACTTAAGTATCCCTGCCACCGCCGGAGGCCGCGAACGGGGCGGGGCGTATGTGGAAACCCGGGACAGCTTGACCACCATCTTGGCGCGCGTACCGTGAAATCCGCGTACCGTGGAATCGTGGAGTGGTTGTCCTGGTTCGATGCTCGGGACTACGAGTTTGCCCGGCAGGTGCTGCAGCGTGGCACTGCTGCGCTGTACCTGGTTGCCTTCCTTTCCACCGTGAACCAGTTCCCGGCGCTCCTCGGCGAGCGCGGGCTGTTGCCGGTACCGGCATTCCTGGAGATGGCACGCCGCATGGGCCGGCCCACCTTGTTCCGCTGGCGCTATTCCGACTCACTGCTCAGGGCAGTCTGCTGGACGGGCATCGGAGTGTCCGTGCTGTTGGTCATTGGCCTTCCCCAGATGGGCCCGCCTTGGCTTCCCATGCTGGCGTTCCTTGCCTTGTGGTTCCTCTATATGTCGATCGTGAATGTGGGCCAGACGTTCTACGGCTTTGGTTGGGAGATCCTTCTCTTGGAGGCCGGATTCACGGTGGCTTTCCTGGGTTCGGACCAGACTCCTCCGCCCACCACCATCCTGATCCTCATTGTGTGGCTGGTGTTCCGGCTGGAGTTCGGCGCCGGAATGATCAAGATCCGCGGCGGCCATGAGTGGCGGGATTTGACGGCCATGTTCTATCACCATGAGACCCAGCCGATGCCCGGCCCCCTCAGCAGGCAAGCGCACCTCCTTCCGCGTCCGCTGCACAAGGTGGAGGTGGTGGGCAATCATGGCGCCCAGTTGGTGGTGCCGTTCTTCCTGTTCGCCCCTCAACCTCTGGCCAGCATCGCTGCGGGGATCATCATTGTGACCCAGCTCTGGTTGGTGGGCACCGGGAACTTCGCGTGGCTGAACTGGGCGGCAATTGTTCTTGCCTTCGCGGCCGTGAGCGACTCAGTGGTCCACGCCGTCTTTCCGTTTATTCCGCTCAACTGGCATGAGGGTGCCGATACGCCGGTGTGGTGGCTCGCCGTCGTCGTACTGGTGACCGTGCTGTTGCTGGTGTCCAGCTACCGTCCGCTCCTGAATCTGTTTTCCAGGCAGCAGTTGATGAACGCCAGCTTCAACCGCTGGCGGCTGGTGAACGCCTACGGTGCTTTTGGGACTGTGACCAAGCAGCGCATTGAGATTGTGGTTGAGGGCACCATGGATGAGGATCCACGTGCTCCGGATGAGCGATGGTTGGAATACGGCTTCAAGGGCAAGCCCGGCGATGTTCGCCGGCTCCCCCGTCAGTGGGCGCCGTATCATCTGCGCCTGGATTGGCTTATGTGGTTCCTGCCGCTGCGGACGGTCCATGAGGACTGGTTCTACGCGTTCCTGGACAAGCTTTTGAAGGCTGATCAAGCTACGCTGCGGCTGCTTCGCAAGGACCCGTTCGACGGCGAACGCCCCCGTTGGGTGAGGGCGCGCAGCTACCTTTACCGTTTTGCCAGCCGTGATGAGTTCCGCAGGACAGGCGAGCGCTGGGTGCGAGTGCTGCTGTACGACGCTGTCCCGCCGGTGCAGCTAAAGCCGGGACGCCGCCTTACCGGGTGAAGCGGGTTTGCCGGGTGAAGTTGGTTTGCCGGGTGAAGCGGGCTCGCGGGGCGGAGCCGTGGATTCGCGGACCACCAGGTGGGTGGCAAGTTCAACGCGTCGGGAGTCGATCTCTTCACCCTGCATTTGGCGAAGAATGAAGTTCAGCGCTGAACGCCCTATCTCCTGAAGCGGCTGGCTCACTGATGTCAAAGGTGGCGTGGATTCTTCGGCCTGGTATGTTCCGTCGAAGCCCACAAGGCTCATTTCCTCGGGGATCCGGATGTCCTGCCTGCGGGCCTCGGCAAGGACGCCCATGGCGATGCTGTCACTTCCGGCGAACACTGCGGTGGGTGGATCTTCCAAGGCAACCAAGGATTTGAAGGCAGCTGCTCCTGTCTCAGGCCGGAAAGGACCCGCGGAAACGTATTCGTGTTCCACGGTGATCCCTTCTGCCATCAGGGCGGCCATGTAGCCGTGGAGCCGGGCCTGGCTGCATTCGGCGGTGGCAGGCCCGCCGATGTAGGCAATGCGTCGATGCCCCAACTCCAACAGGTGGGTGGCCGCAGCCTTGCCGCCGGCCCAGTTGCTGGAGCCCACACTGTACAGATCAGCGGGAGGCGGGTTCAGGGGGTCGATTACCACAATGGGGATCTGTCGCCTCTGGAATGCTTCGAGTTGCGCTGCTCCGAACGCCGAGGTGACCACGATCATGCCGCTTCGAGCTTCATCGACCATCCGTTGGGCACGTTCTTCCGGGCCGAGCGGCGGCGCCGCCTGCAGGCCGGTGACCGAGAGGATCACTTCCATGTCCGTGACGTTGGCCTGCTCCATGATCCCTTTGAGGACTTCCATGTTGTAGGCGGAGTTCAGGGAGTCAAACACTGCTTCCACAGTCCGCTGGACAGGCTTGCCCTTGCGCTGGAGCGGTGATTGGTAGCCCGTTCGCTGGAGGGCCGCCAGAACACGGGCGCGGGTTCCTTGAGCAACGTCACCCCGGCCGTTGACCACTTTGGAGACGGTGGGCACTGACACTCCCACCTCACGCGCGACGGCGGAAAGGGTCATTTTGGAGGGTCGTTCTTCTGGACTCACGATTACCGCTTTCGAAAAGTTTCGGTTGCTGACAGTCTGCACGTCTATCCGCCCTTGCGTCAATCGAGCAGCCAATGCAACGAATATCTTGCGTCAGAAGTCTTGACGGTGACGCAGGTCACCGCTAAGTTTGGTTGGCACTTCCGAAAGGACTTCCGAAATATTTCGAAAAGTTGCTGGCTGGGAATCGAAGTTGATCCTCAGACCGCGGAGTGCGGCTTTTTACACGCACAACCGGGCAATCAGCGTCGAGCCCGAAGGACGAATGGAAACTGCACATGAATAATCTCAAGTTGCGCACCGCCGGAATGGCCGTTTCTGCAGCCGCATTGTCGATCTCCCTCGTAGCCTGCGGTTCCTCGGGTCCTGCCGGAACAGGAGCCTCAGCGGACTCGGCAACCATGTGGGGACTGACCGGCGGTGACCAGCCTGTGTTCCAAGCATCCGTGGACTCGTGGAACAAGTCGCACCCGGACTCCGCCATCAAGCTGGACTTCTTCGCCAACGACGCCTACAAGACCAAGGTGCGCACCGCCGTCGGCGCCGGCCAGGGACCCACGCTCGTCTACGGCTGGGGCGGCGGCGTGCTGAAGTCCTATGTTGATGCCGGTCAGGTGGATGATCTGACCGGATTCCTCAAAGAAAACCCTGACGTTCAAAGCCGCTACCTTCCCTCCATCCTTGAAAGCGGCGTGATTGACGGCAAAACCTACGCACTGCCCAATAACAAGGTGCAGCCCGTAGTGCTCTACTACAACAAGGAAGTGTTCGAGAAGATCGGTGCAGAGCCGCCCAAAACCTGGGACGAGTTGATGGCATTGGTGCCTAAGTTCAAGGACGCCGGCGTGGCACCTTTCTCCTTGGGCGGCCAGTCCAAATGGCCGGACCTGATGTGGCTTGAATACCTTGTGGACCGGATCGGCGGTCCTGAAGTCTTCGCAAACATTGCAGCCAACAAGCCGGGCGCCTGGTCCGACCCCGCAGTGCTGGAGGCGCTGACCAAAATCCAGGAACTGGTGGATGCCGGCGGTTTCATCAACGGCTTCTCCTCCATTGCCGCTGACAGCAACGCAGACCAGGCCCTGCTGTACACCGGGAAGGCCGCCATGATCCTGCAGGGCAGCTGGATCTACCAGGGCATGAAGAAGGACGCGGCCGACTTCGTTTCAAGCGGCAAGCTCGGCTACATCCCCTTCCCCACGGTTGAAGGCGGCAAGGGTGATCCGGCGAACGTTGTAGGAAATCCCTCCAACTTCTGGTCCGTATCCTCCAAGGCCACCGAAGAACAGAAGAAGACTGCGCTGGACTACGTCAAGGACGGAATGTTCAACGAGGAGAACGTCAAGAGCCTGATCGACTCCGGAGCAGTCCCTGTAGTCACCGGCATTGAAGACAAACTCGCAGCCTCCCCCGACAAGGACTTCCTCACCTACGTTTACGGCATGGCCAAGGACGCCCCGGACTTCACACTTTCCTGGGACCAGGCCCTGAGCCCGGCCCAAGGAGACGCCATGCTGGCCAACCTCGATCAGATCTTCCTGAAGAAGATCACCCCTGAGCAGTTCGCTTCCACTATGAACGCGACGATCGGGAAGTAATACGGTGTCCGCAACTACCACCACTCCACAAAGGGAGTTGGGCGCCGGACGCGTTCCGGGCACCCGGCGGACCCTGGAAAAGGGTCCGTCCGGGTGGCTGGCCGTCCCGGCCCTGGCGTTCTTCATGCTCTTCGCCATCCTTCCGCTCCTGGGAGTCCTGTTCCTGAGTTTCACCAAGTGGGACGGCCTCGGGGAGATCAAACTGGACGGCCTGTCCAGCTGGAACACCGTCTTGGCTGATCCGGTCACGGGCAACGCCTTGTTGGTGACGGCAAAGATCATGTTCTTCTCCTTCATTGTCCAGGCACCCATCAGCCTCCTGCTGGGCGTTTTCACTGCTGCCAGCCAGAAGTACCGCGCAGCCTTGGCCGTCCTCTACTTCGTTCCCCTGCTCCTCTCATCTGCCGCGGTGGCCATCGCTTTCAAGGCCCTGCTGGATCCGAACTTCGGGCTCGGCCCCGGCCTGGGACTGCCGTTCCTGGCGCAGGACTGGCTGGGTAACTCTGATCTGGTGCTTTTTGTGGTGGTCTTCGTGATCGCCTGGCAATTTGTGCCCTTCCACACCCTGATCTACCAAGGCGGCGTACGGCAGATTCCCGCCTCGCTGTACGAGGCTGCCCAAATTGACGGCGCCGGCCGTGTGCAGCAGTTCTTCAACATCACCTTGCCGCAGCTCAAATACACCATGATCACCTCCTCCACCCTCATGGTGGTGGGTTCACTGGCGTACTTCGACTTGGTCTTTGTGCTGACAGCCGGCGGACCCGGCTACTCCACCAGGCTCCTGCCGCTGCACATGTACCTCACCGGCTTCAAAGCCAACGATATGGGAGCGGCGAGCGCCCTGGGCGTCATCCTCGTTGTCATCGGCCTGGCCCTGGCATTGTTCCTGCAACGACTCGGCGGCAAGAACCGCAACGCCAGCCAATTGGAAGGTGCGTAATGGCTTCCACCACTGAACTCCCCCCAGCACCGGCAGTGCTGCCGCAAGCGGCGACCACCCGCCGTCGGCCTCCCAAGCTTGGCCGTGCGCGGCCAAACTTCCTGGGCGGCCTGGGTGGCTGGCTCTGGCTGGCGATCATCATTGTGCCGGTGTACTACGTGGTGATCACCAGCCTAAAGAACCAGGCGGGCTTCTTCACCTCAAACCCGATGCTCCCACCGGCAGAGCCAACCTTGGACAACTACAAGCTTGTCCTGGAGAACGACTTCGCCAAGTACTTCACCAACAGCCTTATAGTCACCGTGGGCAGTGTGGTTCCGGCGCTCTTCGTCGCTTTCATGGCTGCCTACGCCATTGTCCGCGGCAAGGGCAGGTTCCTCAGCTGGACCAACAACGTCTTCCTCCTGGGGCTGGCCATTCCCCTGCACGCCACCATCATCCCCATCTACTGGATGATCACCAAAGCCCACATGTACGACACCTTGCTGGCGCTGATCCTGCCCTCCATTGCCTTCGCAATCCCGGTATCGGTGCTCATCCTTTCGAACTTCATGCGGGATGTTCCCAACGAACTCTTTGAGTCGATGCGACTGGACGGCTGTTCTGACTGGGCCATGATGTGGCGCCTGGCATTGCCCATGACCAAGCCTGCTGTCATCACGGTAGGCATCTACAACGCACTGCATGTATGGAACGGATTCCTGTTCCCGCTGATCCTCACCCAAAGCCCGGACACCAGGGTTTTGCCACTGTCCCTGTGGACCTTCCAAGGTGAGTTCAGCGTCAACATCCCGGCGGTGCTGGCCTCAGTGGTACTGGCCACGCTTCCGTTGCTGGTGATCTACGTCGTGGCGCGCCGGCAGTTGCTCAGCGGCCTCACCGCAGGTTTCAGCAAGTAGCGGCACTACCAACAAGAAAGGACTTGACGATGACAGGGACCAAACCCCTGCGTGTGGGCATGGTGGGTTATGCCTTCATGGGCGCCGCCCACTCCCACGCCTGGCGCACGGCGCCACGCTTTTTCGGCCTTCCCCTTGCTCCGGAACTGACCGCCGTGGCGGGCCGGAGCGAGGAAGGTGTCCGCGCAGCGGCGGCCAAATACGGTTGGGCGTCCATTGAGACCGATTGGCGCCGCCTTATTGAACGCGACGACATTGACCTCATTGATATTTGCACTCCGGGAAACACCCACGCCGAAATAGCCATTGCGGCGCTTGAGGCCGGCAAGCATGTCCTGTGCGAGAAGCCGCTGGCCAACTCGGTGGAGGAAGCGGAGAAGATGACGCTGGTGGCGCAGGCTGCGGCTGAACGCGGAGTGTTCTCCATGTGCGGCTTCAGTTACCGGCGCACTCCCGCTTTGGCATTGG
The DNA here is from genome assembly GCF_041549525.1 of Paenarthrobacter aurescens. Lineage (NCBI taxonomy): Bacteria > Bacillati > Actinomycetota > Actinomycetes > Micrococcales > Micrococcaceae > Paenarthrobacter > Paenarthrobacter aurescens. The sequence continues at coordinate 1,553,533 of NZ_CP157456.1, read as the reverse complement.
CCAAGCGGATGGTGGAGGACGGCCGCCTGGGCCGGATCCGGCATGTCCGCGCCCAGTATCTTCAGGACTGGCTCAGCGACGTAGACGCTCCGCTGACGTGGCGGCTGGACAAAGCCAAGTCCGGCTCCGGTTCGCTCGGTGACATCGGCGCGCACAGCATCGATGCCGCCCAGTGGATCACGGGACTGAACATCACCGGTGTTTCTGCGCTGCTGGAGACCTTTGTGAAAGAGCGCCCGGTGGGCGGGGATTTTGTGGGCCTGGGCGGCCACGGCGGTGCCGAGGGGCCCCGGGGGCCAGTCACTGTGGACGACGCTGCACTGTTTACCGCCCGTTTCGAATCCGGGCACGACGCCGGTGCTGACGCCGGCTCACGCGGCGGCTCCGATGCCGGGCCGATCGGCATCTTCGAAGCAACCCGTTTCGCCCTGGGACGCAAGAACGCCATGCGCCTGGAACTGAACGGCACCAAGGGATCCCTTGCCTTTGACTTCGAGGACATGAATTCCCTGCAGTTCTACGATTCTGCGCTGGAACCTGATGCAGGCTTCCGCAAAATCATGGTCACCGAGCCCTCCCACCCCTATACCGGTAACTGGTGGCCCACCGGCCATGGCCTCGGCTATGAGCACGGCTTCACCCACCAGGTGGTGGACCTCGTCACTGCAATCGGCGCCGGCGAGCAGCCCACGCCGTCGTTCTCTGACGCTTTGCAGGTGCAAAAAGTACTGGCCGCGGTAGAGGCGAGCGCAGAGAATGCCAGCCGCTGGCAGCACGTGTGACTGACCATGTTGACGCCCCGAAACTAAGGAAACCATGACAAGCAACAACAAGACAGCACTGGTGGTTCGCGGAGGCTGGGACGGACACCAGCCGGTGGAAGCCACCGAGCTGTTCATCCCATACCTCAAGGACAACGGTTACGAGGTCCGGGTGGAGGAATCCCCCAAGATCTATGCCGACCCCGAATATATGGCAACCGTGGACCTGATCGTCCAGTGCATGACCATGACCACCATTGAGAAGGACGAGTTCGAAGGCCTGCGCGCTGCCGTTGAAAACGGCACCGGACTGGCTGGTTGGCATGGCGGGATCGCCGATTCCTACCGTAACAACTCGGACTATTTGCACCTGATCGGCGGCCAGTTCGCCTGCCACCCCGGCAAGCATCCTGACGAGCGCACCGGTGAGCAGTCGGATAACTACGTCCCTTACACCGTCAATATGCTGCCCGCTGCCTCCGGACACCCCATCACCGAAGGAATCGGCGACTTCGACCTCGTCACCGAACAGTACTGGGTGCTCTCCGATGACTACATCGACGTTTTGGCTACAACCACCCAAAAGGTGCGTCAGTGGGATCCATGGAACCGCGAAGTTACCTCGCCGGCCATATGGACCCGCCAATGGGGCAAGGGCAAAATCTTTGTCTGCACCCCGGGTCACCGCGTGGAAATCCTTCAAGACCCAAACGTCCGCACCATCATTGAAAGGGGCATGCTGTGGGCAAGCCGCTGAATGTGGGAGTGATCGGCTGCGGCGCCATCATCGCCCAGTACCTGACGAACTTCCGCAAGCTGGATTCGATCAACCTTGTTGCCGTGGCGGACCTTGATCCGGCGAGGGCCCAGGCTGTTGCAGACTCATACGACGGCGTCCGCGCGTTGAGCGTGGACGAGCTCCTGGCCGCCGATGATGTGGACCTCGTACTGAACCTCACCATCCCCGCCGCCCACGCCGACATTGCGCTGAAGGCCATTGCAGCCGGGAAATCCGTCTACGGCGAAAAACCCCTGGCCGCCACCACGGCCGAGGCTCAGCAGGTGCTGGATGCGGCGGCTGCGGCCGGAGTCACTGTGGGCTGCGCACCGGACACCGTGCTGGGAACCGGCATCCAGACAGCCCGCAAGGCCATTGACGACGGACTGATCGGGGCGCCCATTTCGGCCACCGCCACTATGGCCACGCCCGGGCACGAGCGCTGGCACCCGAACCCTGATTTCTACTACCAGCCTGGCGGCGGACCACTCCTGGACATGGGCCCGTACTACGTCTCGGCGCTGGTAACCCTGCTGGGACCTGTGGTCTCAGTGGTGGGCGCTGCCAGCCACACCCGCAACGAACGGACCATCGGCTCAGGCGCGCGTCAAGGGCAAGTGGTTCCGGTGAACATCGACTCGCACGTCACCGGAGTCCTGGTCCATGCATCGGGAGCGCTCTCGACGCTCTTCATGAGCTTCGACGCCGTCAGGACCAAGAGCCCCAACATTGAGATCCACGGAGAAACCGGTTCGCTGGTGGTCCCGGACCCCAATCACTTTGACGGCGATGTGCAACTGTTCGCACTCGGCGCCGAGGATTGGGAAACGCTCCCCGTCTCTGCCGGATACGTGGACTCGGGCCGCGGTTTTGGAATAGCGGACCTCGCCAACACCCCGTCCGGACAGGAACCACGTGCCGGCGGTCAGTTGGCCTTCCACGCCTTGGACATCATGGAATCAGTGCTGGAATCGGCCAGGAGCGGGCAGTCCGTGGCCATCAAGAGCACGGCCGCACGGCCTCCTGTGGTTGAACTGACGGAAATTACGACGTCGGTACTCACCTAGGGCTCTGCCAGCCAGCAAATCCGGCCCTCGTTTGCTCTGCACGCCGTTCTGCGGTGGGTGGGGCGAACGAGGGCCGGATTGTTGCTTAGAGCCCTGCCCGGCGAAGTGTGGATTGGGCGTGTTTGAGGATGGGGCCGTCAATCATCTTGCCGTTGAACTGGAACACGCCTGTGCCTGCAGATGCTGCGGCTTCCAGGAGTTCAGTGGCATGGGCCACCGCTTCCTGAGTGGGTGCGTAGGCTTCCCGCACCACTGCCACCTGCTGGGGATGGATACAAGCTTTGGCTCCGAAGCCACTGGACACCGCGTCCCGCGACTCAACCGCCAACCCCTCAAGATCCGGGATGTTCACATACACGGAGTCGATAGCTTCTTTGCCCGCGGCTTTGGCGGCGAGCAGCACAGCAGAGCGTGAGTGAAGAGCGACAGCCCGGTACCCGCCGTCGTCGTCCCTGCTGGAAAGGCCGCCAAGGGAAGCCAGCAGGTCCTCCGCGCCCCACATCAACCCAACGACGTTGGGCTGCGCAGCAATGGCCGGGGCGTTGACGATTCCCGCGGCCGTCTCGCACAGCGCGATCACCCGGTATCCCTCCAGGGCCTTGAGCTGCTCCGCACCCTCCGCCTTGGCCAGCATCACTGTGCGATACGGCGACTTGGCAAGGGCTTCAAGGTCCAAGTCGAAATCAGAGGTATCCACAGGATTCACGCGGACAATGGTCCGGTCCGGATCCAATGCATCTGTACCCGATTGCTCCAGAATCGCTGCGCGGGCCGCCGCCTTGGCCGCCGGGGCCACAGCATCTTCGAGATCAAGAATGACGGCGTCCGCACGATCAGCCGCCTTTCCGAAACGTTCCGGACGGTCCGCAGGGCAGAACAGGAGTGCCGGACCCATGGTGAAAGGCTGCACATCGGAGGAGAGCATGGAGATCCTTGCTTGCTGGGGGCTGAAAGTACTGGAGACGATGTTAGCCGGGATCAAGACGTCGCTGCGTGCGCTTCCTTGGTCCACATCAGGCAAGTCCGTGTAGCCAGGGCCACCACCGCCCCGTCCTGGTTGCGGCCGGTATGCTGCATGGTCACCACGCCTTGGCCGGGCCGGGAAGAGGACAACCGTTTTCCTGTGATCACTGTTTCCGTGTACAGGGTATCGCCGTGATACAACGGGTGCGGAAAAGCCACGTCCGTCAGCCCCAGCTGCGCGATGATGGTCCCCTGCGTCAGCTGCGTCACGGACTGCCCCACCATGGTGGACAGGGTGAACATTGAGTTCATGAGCCGTTGCCCGAACGGTTGACCCGAACTCCAGGCGGCGTCCAAATGCAGCGCTTGGGTATTCATGGTCATGGTGGTGAAGAGGACATTGTCCGCCTCGGTCACCGTACGGCCAGGTTTGTGCGCATAGATCACGTCCTCTTCGAGCTCGTCGAAATAGAGTCCACGCTGCTCAACCACCCGCGTCATACAGTGAGCTCCTGGTCTTCCTCGAACAACTCGGCACCGGTGGCGGCCAAAACGTCCTCAAGCGTGACGTTGGGTGCCAGCTCACGCAGGACCAGCCGCGGGTCACCTTCATCCTTGACCACATCAATCACTGCGAGGTCGGTGATGATCCGGTCCACACACCCCTTGCCGGTCAAAGGTAGTGTGCAGTCCTGGACGATCTTGGGACGGCCATTGCGGTCCACATGTTCCATCATGACAATGACTTTCTTGGCACCGAACACCAGGTCCATCGCACCGCCCATGCCCTTGACCATTTTGCCCGGGATCATCCAGTTGGCCAGATCACCGTTGGCGGCCACCTCCATGGCACCCAAAACTGCTACGTCCACGTGCCCACCGCGGATCATGCCGAAGGACGCCGCCGAATCAAAGAACGCAGCCCCGGGGTTGGTGGTGACTGTTTCCTTGCCCGCGTTGATGAGGTCCGGATCCACCTTGTCCTCCGCCGGGTAGGGGCCAACGCCGAGGATCCCGTTCTCGGAATGCAGAATGACCTCAACGCCTGCGGGTATGTAGTTGGGGATCAGGGTGGGCATGCCGATACCAAGGTTCACGTATTGCCCGTTGACCAGCTCCCGGGCAACACGGGCGGCAAGTTCGTTGCGGGTCCAGCCTTTGGCCTCGTGATGTTCGACGTCGGCGCGACGGTACTCGTGCCGCACGGCTTCGGGGCGGGGAGGGATGTCGTGGTACGAGTTATCGGTCATCGTCCCGCTCCTGCCTGGCCTGATGCCGTAGTGGGACCCGTTTCCAGAGTGGAGCCCGTTTCCGTAGTGGGACCCGTTTTCATAGTGGAGCTGAGCGCCACCGTCCGCTTTTCTATCCGTTTCTCGCTGGAGGTTGCCAGCACCACCCTCTGAACGAAGATCCCGGGCGTGTGGATATGCTCAGGGTCCAGCTCGCCGGGTTCCACCAACTCCTCCACTTCGGCAATGGTGGTCCTTGCCGCCATGGCGCAGAGGGGGTTGAAGTTCATGGCAGTCGCGTGGAAAACGAGGTTCCCGTGGCGGTCACCTTTCCAGGCATGGACCAAGCCGAAATCAGGTGTCAGGGACTCTTCCAGCACGTAGTCCGCGTCGTTGAAAGTGCGCACTTCCTTAGGGGAAGAAGCGATCGCAACGTTTCCGTCGGCGTCGTACTTTTGCGGAAGTCCGCCTTCGGACACCTGTGTACCCACACCGGCTTTGGTGTAGAAGGCAGGGATGCCGGCACCTCCAGCACGGAGCTTCTCGGCCAAGGTGCCCTGTGGGGTGAGGACTACCTCCAGCTCCCCCGACAAGTACTGCCGGGCGAATTCCTTGTTCTCGCCGACGTAGGAACTGATGGTCCGTCGGATCCGGCCGTCCTTCAGGAGAATGCCAAGGCCCCAGTCGTCCACACCGCAGTTGTTGCTGACCGTCTCAAGATCCGTGGTTCCCTGCTGGTACAAGGCGTCGATCAGGGAAACGGGGATGCCGCATAAACCGAAACCTCCCACAGCCAACGAGGCACCGTCCGGGATGTCCTTCACCGCTTCCGCGGCGCTGGCAACAACCTTGTCAATCATCCTTGATCCTTCCCCTGCGGTTACAGACCCAGCTCGCGGGCGATCAGCATCAACTGCACCTCCGTGGTGCCCTCCCCGATTTCAAGGATCTTGGAGTCGCGATAATGCCGTGCCACCGTGAATTCGTTGATGAAGCCATAGCCGCCGAACACCTGGGTGGCGTCCCGCGCGTTATCCATGGCTGCCTCGCCTGCGACCATCTTAGCGATGGCCGCTTCGGTCTTGAACGGCTTACCTGCCAGCATCCTCGACGCAGCGTCGTAGTAGGCAAGGCGTGCGGTATGGGCCCTTGCCTGCATCCGGGCGATCTTGAACTGAATGGCTTGGTACTTGCCGATGTTCTGCCCGAACGCGCTGCGCTCCTTGGCATACTTCACCGAGAGGTCCACGCAACCCTGGGCTGCGCCTGTGGCCAGGGCAGCGATCGCGATCCGGCCCTCGTCAAGGATGGACAGGAAGTTCGCATAGCCACGGCCGCGCTCGCCCAGGAGGTTCGCCTCGGGAATGCGGACATTGTCCAGGGTCAGCGGGTGCGTGTCGGAGGCGTTCCAGCCCACCTTGTTGTACGGCTTTTCCGCGGTGAAACCGGGCGTGTCCGTAGGCACAAGGATGGTGGAGATCTCTTTCTTGGTGCTGCCGTCCGCGTTTTCCTTCTGCCCCGTCACCGCCGTGACCGTCACCAAGGTAGTGATGTCCGTACCGGAGTTGGTGATGAACTCCTTGTTGCCGTTGATGACCCATTCGCCGTTGTCCAGATGGGCGTTGGTCTTGGTCCCGCCCGCATCCGAACCTGCCTCGCGCTCCGTCAGGCCGAAACCGGCCAAGGACCGTCCGGACGCCAACTGCGGCAGCCACTCCTGTTTCTGTTCCTCAGTGCCGAAGCGGTACACAGGCATCGCACCGAGCGACACCCCGGCTTCCAGCGTGATGGCCACCGACTGATCAACACGGCCCAACTGCTCCAACGCCAAGGCCAGGGCAAAGTAGTCCCCGCCCATCCCGCCGAACTCCTCGGGGAACGGCAGGCCGAACAGCCCCATCTCCCCCATCTGCTTCACAACCTCGTACGGAAAACTATGCTCTTCGTCGTGCTTGGCGGAGACCGGTGCCACCACTTCGTCGGCGAACTCGCGGACGGAGTCGCTCAGGTCCTGATACTCCTCATTTAGTTCAAACGTGCTCATGGCTGGACTTCCTCGTCTGTGCTGGTGCTGTCTGTGTCTACGTGAATGGTGGCGAGTACCTGGTCTGCTTTGACAAGGTCGCCCGGTTTGCTGGTCAGGTGCACGGTTCCGGCCACGGTGGCCACCAGTTGGTGCTCCATCTTCATGGCCTCCACCGCAAGGAGCGCCTGGCCTGCCTCCACGGTGTCGCCGTCCGTCACCGATACTGAAACCACGGTCCCGGGCATCGGCGAACGAACCTCCGGGTCCGCTGCCCCGTCCTCGCGCTGGATCCCGGCGAGCATCCGTCGCAGGCGCTCAGCGCGGTTCAGGACCTCAAGCCTGCAGGACCAACCATTGTTGCCGAGGAAGAGCTCGCGGACACTGGTAGGTCCATTGTTCGCGGAGTCCTCTGACCTGCCCACCGCGAAGGTGATCGGACCGTCGTCGAACTCCACCACAATCCTGTTATCACCACGATCCGCCACCCGGACGATCACCGGATCCCCGCCGTCGACGCTTGCCGTCACAGTACCGAGCCGATCCTTGACTGATGCCACCTCGGTCAGTGACACCGTGGCTGTTCCACCGCCCGGAACGCCGAACGTGGCTGTCCACGCGCCGCGTCCCCCCACACGCCAAGCGTCCGGAACCTCCCACGCGTGGCCCGCGAGCGCCGCACCTGTACGCTCAAGCCACAGCGTCAGGGCAGCAGCGATCAACTCAGCAGGACCAACATGACGGAACGCCATGGACGGCAGCCTGCGCTCGATCAATCCAGTATCGAGGTGCCCGGCCCGGACCTCGGGGGCATTGATCAACAACCGCAGATACTCCACGTTGGTATCAACGCCCAGCAACGTATAACGGCCCAAAGCGGCATCGAGGGTTTCCAGCGCCGCCGCCCTGTCATCGCCCCAGGCGATGACCTTGGCCAACATGGGATCGTAATCCCCGGTGATCTCAACGTTTTGCCGCATCGCGGAGTCGATCCGCACGTTTGCGTTTGCCGGCAGCTCCCCCGAAACCCCTGCATCTGCGGCGCCCTGTTCTGCCAGTGCCACAACCCGACCCATGGAGGGCATGAAGTTCCGCTCAGGCACTTCGGCGTAAACGCGCGCCTCCACGGCATGACCCTTAAGTACGACGTCGGACTGGGCCACGGTGAGCACCTCACCTGCGGCGATCCTCACCTGCCATTCAACGAGGTCGATGCCTGTGACCATTTCGGTGACGGGGTGCTCTACTTGCAGCCGGGTGTTCATCTCCATGAAGAAGAACTCGTCGGGATGTTCGTCGGAAACGAGGAACTCCACCGTGCCGGCACCGCTGTAGTTCACCGAACGGGCGGCATTGCAGGCCGCTTCACCAATTCGGGCCCGCTCCTCAACGCCGTTGGGCAATGATTCAAAAAGGGCGGACGGAGCTTCCTCAATGACTTTCTGATGGCGCCGCTGAAGCGAACACTCGCGCTCGCCGAGGTGGATCACGTTGCCGTGGTTGTCTGCAAGGACCTGGACCTCGATGTGGCGCGGAGCGCGGATCAGCCGCTCGAGGAAGAGCGTGTCGTCACCGAAAGCAGACGCTGCGACGCGCCTGGCCGTGGCGAGGGTGGAAGCCATGTCCTCCGGCCTTTCCACCACATGCATGCCTTTTCCACCACCACCCGCGGACGGTTTGATCAGCAAAGGAAAGCCGACGTCCGGCGCTGCCTGGATCAGTTCCCCATCACTGAGACCAGGTTGTGCAATGCCCGGAACGCAGGGGACGCCGTAGGCCATCACGTGGTTCTTGGACCGGATCTTGTCTCCCATGACCTCAATGGCACCAATTCCGGGGCCAATGAAGGTGATGCCGGCTGCTTCCAGCGCCTTGGCGAACTCCACATTCTCGGACAGGAAGCCGTAGCCCGGGTGGACTGCATCCGCGCCGCTGCGACGGCATGCTTCGATGATGGCATCGATTTTCAAGTAGCTCTCAGCCGGTGCTGTGCCACCGATGGCAACAGCGGTATCGGCGAGGGCTACGTGCTTGGCATCCTTATCCGCGTCCGAGTAGACGGCCACGGAGCGGATACCCATGTCCTTGAGCGTGCGGATGACGCGGCAAGCGATCTCCCCGCGGTTGGCGACGAGGACGGCACCGAAAGTTCGGGCTTGAATCCTGTGCTCCGGCTGGGCGGCGATGGTGATGGGCGCGGTCATGGTCACATCCTCAAGAGACCAAAGGAGGTCTCGGGCAGTGGCGGGCGGGAGACGACGTCCAGGGCCATGCCCAGGACACGGCGGGTATCAGCGGGATCGATGATGCCGTCATCCCACAGCCTTGCGGTGGAGTAATAAGGGCTCCCCTGATCCTCATACTGTTGCTTGATGGGAGCTTTGAAAGCTTCCTCGTCCTCGGCAGACCATTCTTGGCCCGCAGCCTCGTACTGATCCCTTTTGACGGTGGCCAGGACGCTGGAAGCCTGGTTTCCGCCCATGACCGAGATGCGGGCGGCGGGCCACATCCACAGGAACCGCGGCGAATAGGCTCTGCCACACATGGAGTAGTTGCCGGCGCCGAAGGAACCGCCGATCACCACCGTCAGTTTGGGCACCCGGGCTGTGGCCACAGCCGTGACCATTTTGGCGCCGTTCTTGGCGATGCCGCCCTGCTCGTAGTCCTTGCCCACCATGAAGCCGGACAGGTTTTGGAGGAAGATCAGGGGGATCCCGCGCTGATCGCAGAGCTCAATGAAGTGGGCCCCCTTGAGGGACGATTCGCTGAAAAGAACACCGTTGTTGGCCACGATTCCCACCGGGTGGCCGTGCAGGTGCGCGAAACCGGTCACCAGTGTGGTGCCGTAGTTCTTCTTGAACTCATGGAATTCGGAACCGTCCACAAGCCGTGCAATGACTTCGCGGACGTCGTACTGGGCGTTGACGTCCGTGGGAACTATCCCGTAGATCTCTGAAGGATCGACGACGGGCGGCAGGACGACGTCGGACACGTCCCATGCCGGCTGCGCCGGCTTCGGCAAGGTGGCCACGATGTCCCGCACAATCTCAAGCGCATGGTGGTCGTTCTCGGCCAGGTGATCCGTGACCCCGGAAATCCTTGAATGGACGTCGCCGCCACCCAGCTCCTCAGCGGTGACGATCTCACCGATGGCTGCCTTAACCAACGGTGGGCCGCCCAGGAAGATGGTGCCCTGGTTCCGGACGATGACCGTTTCATCGCTCATGGCCGGGACGTACGCACCGCCGGCTGTGCACGATCCCATGACAGAGGCGATCTGCGGGATCTTGGCCGCCGACATTTTGGCCTGGTTGAAAAAGATCCGGCCGAAGTGTTCCTTGTCCGGGAAGACCTCGTCCTGCTTGGGCAGGAATGCTCCGCCCGAATCGACGAGGTAAATGCAGGGAAGCTTGTTCTCCAAGGCGATCTCTTGGGCACGGAGATGCTTCTTCACGGTCAGGGGATAGTAGGTGCCGCCCTTGACTGTGGCGTCGTTGGAGATCACCAGAACATGGCGGCCATGGACCAGGCCGATGCCCGCAATCACTCCGGCCCCCGGCGAATCATCGTTGTACATGCCATTGGCTGCCAAGGGCGCGATCTCGAGGAACGGGCTGCCGTCATCGAGCAAGTACTCGATCCGTTCCCGCGGCAGAAGCTTGCCCCGGGCAATGTGCCGCTCACGGGACTTGGCTGGTCCGCCAAGGGCCGCCGTCGCGAGCCGCTCCCTCAATTCCTCCACCAAAGCCAGCTGCGCATCCTGGTTGGCCTGAAAGGAGCCGGCTGCGGCTCCCGTCAGACTGGAAATTGTCTCCATTGACCCCTGTTCCATTCCCGGCCGCAGGCCATTTCGGTTAGTGCCATGTAACTGAAATTTAGGTTAGTCTTTATTAACTGTGATGTCCAGCACAGTGGTACCACAAGCGCTGGGCCAGGCCTGGCGCAAGGAGGATGACGTGACCGGAGGTCAGGAAGCAAGCATCAACGGCACACGAGCAGCCGCCCAACGCGGGCAGGCAACCGCCGCTACGCAACGCGGGCAGGCGAAGGAGCTCCGCAGACTGGCGCTGTTGTCCGCCGCGGCCGGACTCTTTGCCGAGAACGGCTTCACCCGGGTGTCCCTTGAAGACCTCGGCGCAGCGGCAGGCGTCAGCGGGCCGGCCGTTTACCGGCATTTCTCCGGCAAACAGGCAGTCCTAGGTGAACTTCTGCTCAGCGTCAGCCGAGACCTGCTGGACGGCGGTTTGCAGGTGGTGGCGGACTCCGCGGACCCGCTGTCCGCACTCACAGGGCTGATCCGGTTCCAGGTTGACTTCGCCCTCAGTAATCCGGACGTCATCCGTGTCCAGGACCGGGATTTCGGCAGCCTCAGCGAGGCCGACCAAACAGAGGTCAGGTCCCTGCAGCGTAGTTACGTGGAAACGTGGGTAGACGTTCTGGCACGGATTCACGCCGACGCGGACGTTCCCGGGTTGCGCGTCCGGGCACACGCAGCCTTTGGTCTGATTAACTCCACTCCCCACTCAGTGCGCCATCACGGCAGGAAGATCGCCGTGAAGTCAGCCCGCCCTATCTTGGAGCAGATGGCCCTGGCTGCACTGACGTCTGCCTGATAGTCGGACGGCCGCGGGTTCGGCTTTGGTTTCGCGTGGTTCGCGTCGTCATCCGACGCCCTGCCCAGCTGCACGCTAAAAATGTCAGACCCCAATGAAATGATTTATTCATGGAGAAACTGGCGCAGTCGATGGCATCCGGGGCGGAAGCATCCCCCGCTGTCGCTGCGCTGACCAAGGTCCGCTCCCAGCCCGTTGCGAGCATGCCTCACCTGATCAAAGCTGGGCGCACCGATTCGACGGCGCCCGTCGCCGTGATTGAACATTTCCACGGCACCGGACTGGTCAGCGGAACCGGCCCGGTCAACGGTGCTGGCCGGTTCGGCGGCGACAGGCGCCACAAGGACGCTGGGCAACTCGACGGTGTTGGTCGGCTCAGCGGAACTACCCTTCCCGACGGCACCGGCCGGCTCAACAGTACTGGCGCGCTCAACCGTGCAAAGCAGCTCATTGGCCAGGCCAAGGGCGCCCGGGCTGCAGAGTCCACCGGCGCCAAAGCCACCGGCGCCAAAGCCACCGGCGCCAAGGCCACTGTTCAACGGATTCAACGCCCGCACGGGCTGCGTCCTGAACCCGTTGCGGTTTCGGGATTAGAGCTGGGCGAACTCCTTGAAGACGCCGCTGCACTTTTGGACTCCGCACGATTGTCCGTCCCCGATGAGGTGCGGTTGTTGGGGTTTGTTGAGGCTGCTGATTTCGCGGGCAGGGTCGAGGAGATGTCCCGGTCGGTGGAGTATTTGCAGGTGGTCGCGGCCCAGGCTGTGGAACGGACCCGTAGAGAGGCACAGCTAGCCGGTCCGGGGTCCTCGTCAGCAGCACCGGAATGGCGGACGGGCTGGACCGAACCAGCCGCGGGCGCAACAGTTCCGGGAACCAACAGCGCACTGGGCTCAGTAGTGGAGGCGCCCGCCACTGATGCAGCACTTTCCGTGAGTGGCGCGGCACAATCCGCAGGTGGTGCCGGGTCAAGGGGTGGTGACGACTCCAGGGGCAGTGTGGTGGATGACGGGTACCGGAGTGCTGCGGAGTTCCTTCGGGCACGGTTGCGGATCAGCATCGGTGAAGCCCGGCGCCGGCTCTCCCTCGCCCCCGACGTCCTCCCCCAAACCGGAATGACCGGCCAACAGATCCCGGCCCGCCGCGAAATCCTCGCCGCCGCTGTCGGGTCCGCGTTGGTGCCTTCCCGGTCCGCGACGATCATCAGCACCGCCCTGGACAAAGTCCGGCACCTCACCGACGAGGAAACCATCACCCGGATGGAACACGCCCTGACCACCACTGCGGTGGAGACCGACCCCGACTTCCTCACCAAAATGACCAAACGCTGGGTCGACCACATCGACCACGACGGCCCCGAACCCTCCGAAGAAACCGTCCGCCAGCACCAAGGAGCATTCCTGCGCCGCCGACGCCGCTACGGACTGCACCACATCGAAATCTTCGCCACCGACGAACAATACGAAACCCTCACCACCGTCATGAACACCGCCACCAACCCCAGACTCACCACCAACACCGACACCGAGTCCGACGCCGACACCGGAGGCGGACCCGTCCTGGACCTGCGCACCCGGCCCCAGAAACACCTCAACGGCCTCCTCGGGGCCTGCAGTGTCGCGATGACCACCGGGAAACTCCCCGCCAACGGCGGACTCCGACCCCAACTCACCGTCACCATCGGCTACCAAGAACTCCTCAACCAACTCAACGACAACACCCGGCACAACCAACACAGTCGCACCGGAACAAGCCCGAACCACGGCAACGGCAGTGGCGGCGTTCCCGGCGCCGGCGCCGGGAACGCCGCTACCGGTACCGGGACAGTGACCCGGACTCGGATAGGGGCGGGGACAAGGTCGAGGTCTGGGTCGGCGACGTTCACCGGCCCGATCCACCCGGCCACCATCCGGAAAATCGCCTGCGACGCCGACATCATCCCCGTCCTGCTCGGCAGCGACTCCCGAATCCTGGACATCGGCCGGACCACCCGGATCTTCCCACCCCACATCCGCAAAGCCATCACCGCCCGCGACGGTGGCTGCGCCTTTCCCGACTGCACCATGCCCGCACCCTGGTGCGAAGCCCACCACACCACCTACTGGTCACACGGCGGCACCACCGGCACCGACAACGGCACACTCCTCTGCAGCCACCACCACCACCTCATCCACAAAGAACAATGGCGCATCGACATGAAAACCGGCGTCCCCTGGTTCATCCCCCCACCCCACATCGACCCAAACCAAAAACCCCGACGCAACCACCACCACACACCCCAAAGAACATAAACACACCCCCCAAACCGGCCACACCCAACACAGGTGTGAGCAGACACCGGCCTGTCCGAAAAGAGGATTGAGCAGGCACCGGCCTGTCCGAAAAGAGGTGTGAGCAGACGGCGGGGTACACGCAGCACCTTGAACGCCCGCAGTGTATAACCACAGCAGTGTGAAACCACAGCAGTGTGAAACCACCGCAGTGTAGAGCCTCAGGTCAAAGGCCTACTGTCGCGGTGAAGAACCAGCGTGCCAACGATTCGAGAGGCCACAGTTTTTTGCATTGAGCCGAGCCACGCTACTCATAGCGAGCGAGTCTCTCGAAGTGCTCAATGGTGTCAATTCCCACAGCCCAGCAAAACCAGGAGGCTGCAATGGCGAGCAGCAGCACGGTCACCCCGGCCGCGATCCTGGTCAGAGCCCGCGGCCGGGCAAAGATGGAGACACCGGCCGCTGCCGCAGACATTGTTGGAAGGAGCATCGACAGGGCCATCGCCCATTGCCGCTCCGGGATTTTGTCGTGGTAGTACGAGCCTGGGTTGTCATTGGGGTCATGGACGAACCCGGATACCACTGCGAGGAAGGTTGACACCAGGGTCAGGCACAGCAGGAGAAGAGCCCAGCCCAGCCATACATTCCCGCTCCAGCGCTTCACCATGCCTGTCATAAAACCACGGGCCTGAGTTGTCCAACGAATCCAGTACCGATTCCGCACAGCAAGGCTCACCAAAGGTTCCTTAACGGCACGCCAGGCCTTGGGACGTTCCTGTCTTCCTAGGACTCATAGGGCCAGCTTGAGAGGCTGTTTTCTTCCGCTGTGGCGCCTAGGCTGAAACTCCAGCAGCACGGTCAGGGACCAGCCACTATGGAGGAGCACAGTATGAGGATTGCCGTTACTGGCGGAAGCGGGAAATTGGGTCGGAGCGTGGTCCGTCGGCTCACGCAGGATGGCCACCAGGTGCTCAACATTGACCGCGCAGGCACCCGCGGGAAAGGCTACGTCAGCGTTGACCTCCGCAATTACGGGCAGGTACTGGATGTCATTCTGGGCTTGGACGACCAGCACCACGGCTTGGACGCGATTGTTCATCTGGCCGCCATTCCTGCTCCGGGCCTGGCCCCCGACGCCGCGATCTTCGAGAACAACATGGTGTCCACCTACAACGTGTTTCAGGCAGCACGAAGGGCTGGCATCAAGAAGGTTGTTTATGCCTCCAGCGAGACCGTCCTGGGCCTGCCTTTTGAGATCGACCCTCCCTACATTCCAGTAGATGAGGAGTACCCGGCCCGTCCTGAAAGCACATACTCGCTGGTCAAGCATCTTGAGGAGCAGATGGCCATCCAGCTCACCCGATGGGATCCGGACCTGAGTATCACGGCGCTTCGGTTCTCCAACGTCATGGACCCGGAGGACTACGATTCCTTCCCGGCCTTCGACTCCGACGCGACACTCCGAAAATGGAATCTGTGGGGCTACATTGATGCGCGCGATGGTGCTCTCGCTGTAGTGCGGGCCTTGGAACATGGTGAGCCTGGTTTCGAGGCCTTCATCATCGCTGCCGCCGATACCGTGATGAGCCGCAGCAGTGCCGGGTTGGCCGCGGAAGTCTTTCCCGGCGTCGAGGTTCTTAAAGAACTGGGCGAACACGAAACAATGCTGTCCATCGACAAAGCGCGTCGGCTGCTGGGTTTTGAACCGGAACACAGCTGGCGAAACGTCCATTCCAATCGCACCACTCCAACCGAGGACTAAGACTGGCTGACGCTCCCCCGGGCTGACGCGCGACGGCCCACCCCTTAGCTGCAGTTTCCTGCAAGCACTCGTAAAGGGATGGGCCGGCGCAGCTCGAGCTGCCGCTAAATCATGGTCATCACCATGGCAGGGTCGGCCAGGATGGCGCCGAGGTCGGCGAGGAATCGGGACCCTTGTTCCCCATCCACCAAGCGGTGGTCGAAGGACAGGCTGAGCGACATGACCTGCCGCACTGACAACTCATCGTTGACCACCCACGGTGCCTTCCGCACAGCGCCCAAGGCCACAATGGCGGCTTCGCCCGGATTCAGGATGGGAGTCCCGGCGTCGATGCCAAACACGCCGATGTTGGTGATGGAGATGGTGCCACCGGACAATTCCGACGGCGATGTTTTGCCTGCGCGGGCGGTTTCCGTGAGCTCAGTCAGGGCGGTGGACAGCTCACGCAATGTCAGCCGGTCCGCGTCCTTGATATTCGGGACTGTCAGGCCGCGGGGCGTGGCGGCGGCGATTCCCAGGTTCACGTAGTTGAACTGGACAATCTCCTGGCTGGATTCCTCCCACCGCGAATTCAGCGACGGGTTGTTCCGGAGCGCCACCAGGACCGCTTTGGCCGCAATGGTCAGCGGCGTCAGCTTATAGCCTTCGAACGCCTTGTTGCCCTTGAGCCTGGCCAGCAATTCCATGGTTGCGGTGACGTCCACCGTGAGGAATTCGGTCACGTGCGGCGCCGTGAACGCGCTCTGGACCATGGCGGCGGCCGTGAACTTTCGAACACCTTTGATGGGAGTCCGCGTTTCCCGATCACCGTGTGCCGCAGTAGCCCCAGCTTCCGTTGGAGCTTCGGGTTCCGCGGAGAAGTTCTGAACATCCTCGCGGGTGATGAGCCCGCCCGGTCCCGTGCCCGGAACCAGTTCAAGATTGACGCCAAGATCGCGGGCGAGTTTGCGCACCGGCGGGGTGGAACGTGGCCGCTCGGACGCCTCAGCCGCTGCCTGAGTGGTCACCACGGCCTCACTGGCCGCCGGAGCCGCCGGGGATGTGGACTTCACGTCCTGAACCTGCCCGCGGGCACGCCGGGTTGGGCGTCCGGAGTGTTCGACGACGGCGCCGTACCCCACCAGATTCGGCTCACGTTTGGCCGGGGCTCCCACTGCTTCAGCGCCGGCCGTCGAAGGAGAAACCGTGGCGGATGTTTCGACGGCGGACCGGTCACCAGCGGTGGCGGCGCCAGCGGTGACTGCGCCAGCGGAAGCTGCCACGGCGGACCCACCACCTCCATTCGGCGTGCCGCCCCCATTGGAGGATCCGGCGTCGTCAACCTCGAACGAGACAATTGGCTTGCCGACTTCCACTACCGTTCCGGGTTGCTCGTGAAGTTCGGCCACAACTCCGGCGAACGGAGAGGGTAGCTCCACAACAGCTTTAGCAGTCTCCACCTCGGCGATGACCTGGTTGAGCGTGACGGTGTCCCCCACCGCTACCTTCCAACTCAGAATTTCCGATTCGGTCAGGCCTTCGCCAAGGTCCGGCAGCCGGAATTCCTTGATCATGGTGGCGGTCATCCTTCCAGTCCACTCAACGAATTGGGGCGGCCCAAGGCGCGATCCACACCGTCGAGGATCCTGTCCAGGTCCGGCAGGTGGTGCATTTCGAGCTTCGAGTACGGATAGGGAACGTCAAAACCAGTGATGCGGACCGGGGCGGATTCCAGGTAGTGGAAGCACCGTTCGGTGATGCTGGCGGCAATCTCAGCGCCAAGACCGCCTGACTGAGCGGCTTCGTGAGTGATCACCAGGCGACCGGTTTTACGGACAGAGGCCTCCACTACGGGGTAGTCCACAGGTGCCAGCGAGCGAAGGTCGATCACTTCAACTGAAATACCTTCATCTGCCGCGGCCATCGCAGCATCCCTGGCCGTTTTGACCAGAGGACCGTAAGCAATCAACGTGACATCAGATCCGGCGCTCACTACGGCAGCTTTATCCAAAGGAAGGGCCTCGGACAGGCTGAAGGTTTCGTCCACATCTCCCTTGTCGTGATAACGACGCTTGGGCTCAAAGTAAAGGACGGGATCGTCCGAGGCGATGGCCTGCTGGATCATGGTGTAGGCGTCCTGCGGATTGGAAACGGCCACCACCCGGAGGCCGGAAGTGTGCGTGAAATATGCCTCCGGTGATTCGGAGTGATGCTCCGGAGATCCGATCCCGCCGCCAAAAGGCACACGAATGGTGATGGGCATTTTGACCCGCCCCTGGGTGCGGTAGTGCATCTTGGCCACTTGGCTGACGATCTGATCGAACGCCGGGTAGATGAAGCCATCGAACTGGATCTCGCAAACCGGCCGGTAGCCGCGGTAGGCCAAGCCCACAGCGGTGCCGATGATCCCGGACTCAGCCAGCGGAGAATCGATCACTCTGTGCTTGCCGAAGTCTTTCTGAAGCCCATCCGTGACGCGAAAGACGCCACCGAGCGAGCCGATGTCTTCTCCCATGAGGACCACTTTGGGATCGTTTTCGAGGGACTTCCGGAGCCCGGCATTGATGGCCCTGGCAAAAGTGAGCTTGGACATCAGAGTGCACCTTCCTCTACAGGCTGGCCGAAGCTGTTCAAATAGCGCGAGTAGTGGTCCTTCTGGCGCTCAATCCAGGAGTTGGGCGTGCTGTACACATGGTTGAAAACATCAAGCGGCTGCGGGTCCGGCATATCGATGCAGCTGGAGCGAAGTTCGGCGGCCACAGCATCTGCCTTGGACTTCACCCGGGCTTCCACGTCGTCAGTCAGCAGGCCCTTGGCTTGGAGCAATTTGCGCAGTCTCAGAATGGGGTCCTTGGCCGCCCAGTCCTCCAGCTCAATGGGGTCGCGGTAGCGCGTGGGGTCATCGGCCGTGGTGTGCGGACCCATGCGGTAGGTGACAGCCTCAATGAAGGTTGGTCCCCCGCCCTTGCGGGCCCGGTCCAAGGCCACACGCGTAGCAGCCATGACGGCCAGGACATCATTTCCATCCACGCGCATGCTCGGGATGCCAAAGCCTGTGGGCCGGTCCGCGAGCTGGACGTGCGACTGTACCCGGACGGGCTCGGATATTGCCCAATGGTTGTTCTGGCAGAAGAACACCACCGGAGCCTGGTAGCTCGCCGCGAAGACCATGGCCTCGTTGACGTCACCTTCACTTGTGGCGCCATCGCCAAAGTAGGCGAGGACCGCCGTGTTGGCTCCATCCAACTGGACACCCATGGCGTAGCCAGTGGCGTGCAGGCTTTGGGATCCAATGATGATCTGTGGTGTTGCGAGGTTGATGCGCAGGGGATCCCATCCGTAGGAGGCATTACCCCGCCATACCCGGGCAATTTCGGAGAGGTGCGCGCCGCGAACATAGGCCACGCCGCTTTCGCGGTAGCTGGGAAAGACGAAGTCGTCATCCCTGAGTGAGCGACTTGAGCCAATCTGCGCCGCCTCCTGACCCAGCAGCGGGGGCCACAATGCAAGCTCTCCCTGACGCTGGAGAGCCGTAGCTTCCGCATCTATACGGCGAATGACTGTCATGTCCTCATACAAGGAGCACAGGTGCTCATCGCCGATGTCTTTGACCCAGATATCAAACTCGGGATGGCTGATCCGCTCACCTTCCGGCGAGACCAACTGGAGCAGATCACCGCCAGTCCTCAGGGGAATTTGTGCACTATGTCCAGGGCCCGGAGTGTCTCTATGCACTCCCTTGCCCGCCTGATCCGTCAACACAGGTGATCGCAACCTTCCGGCTCGTTTTCGTCGGCGCTGGCTGAACTTGTGGTCCTGCCGCAGACCGGCCATCCGGCACCTTCGCCGGACTTAACTGTGACCCTACTCACAAGTGGCATGGGGTACAACTACCCGTTGGCACGTTGATCATTTTGCCCTGTTTCGGCACGTTGGACCGTGCTAATCTTGCGCATTATGCAACCCTTGGATGGCACCGATACCCGGCTCTTGTCTGCCATGGCCAACGATCCGCGAGGGACCGTGGTTGCCTTGGCCCAGACACTGGGCTTGTCCAGAAATACCGTCCAAGCCCGAATGGCCCAACTGGAGAAGAAAAACGCATTTCTCTCCTTTGAACGGCGCATCAATCCCGTGGCGTTGGGGTACCCGTTAACGGCCTTCATTACAGTCCACGTGCAGCAGCAAAAACTGGCCTCCCTGTCCGAGGACCTCGCTGGTATCCCGGAAATCCTTGAAGGGTTCGGGCTCACGGGCTCGGCCGACCTGCTCCTGCGCGTGGTTGCCTTGGACGCTGAGGACCTTTACCGCATCAACGGAAAGATCCTCGGCTGCGACGGAGTGGAACGCACTGATACGGCGCTGGCCATGCGGGAAATGATCCCGTACAGGGTGCAACCGTTGCTGGGAAGACGCTCGAGCCAGTGACGTTCAGCGACTGACGCTCCAGCCAATGACGTTCAGCCAGTGACCTCCAGCCGGTGAAAGTGGCACTTCACCTGCAGGAACGGGGGGTTGCAGTACTTGCCCGGCGCACCCGCATAGGATTTGATGCAAGTGGACGCATCGGGGGCCGGCCAGAGGATCCCCGGCCATGTGGTGGCGCTGCCGAAGCTGCATGAGGGTACCGAAAGGGGCACTACCGTGAGCAACCCGCAACAACCCAACCAGCCCGATCCGAACTACCCGGCTCAGTCGAACCACCCGGGCCAGAACCCGCCGCCGATCCCACCCGGGCCCGGGTACCCCCCGCAGACCGGAGCCTCACCGCAGTGGCAACAGCCGCCGTCGTCCGCTTCTTCCCAAGGCAGCCCGCAGTATGCGGCACCCGGCACGGAGCCTTACACCCAAAACCCCTACCCCCAGGGATCTAATGCATACGCGCAGGGCCAAAATCAGCCCGGCCCCTACCAGCAGCCCGGGCAGTACCAATCCGGACCGTACGGCCAGCAGCCACGCAAGAAGAGCCGGAAACTGCTGTGGATCATCCTGGGCGTAGTGGCAGGTGTGATTGTGCTGGCCGTAGTGGGCGTGCTGCTGCTGGTGAACCTGGTGGGGAACGCGACGTCCAAAGCACGGTCCCTGGCGGACGAATTCACCAACCTTGTGGTCTCCGGCCAAACCGAGCAGGCCTACGACAACTATTTGAGCCAGCCGCTAAAGGATGAGCTGGACAAGGAGTCGTTTCTGGAGGGCATCGCCAGCCTGAACCTGGACAGCTCCTGCAAACCCAACTACAACTCAGTGAACGTGAACTCGGACAACGGAAACAACAAGGCCAGCCTCGCAGGCACGTTGCAATGCGAAGGCAAGACCATTGACCTCCAGTACATCTTTGAAGGAACTGACGACCTCAAGATGAGCAGTATCCGCCTCCGCCCGTAGGAGCGCGGAAAATAATCCGATCCAAAACCCATCCACCTGCACGAATGGTCCGAATCACTGCTTGAGAGCCCCAGCCGGGGCTCAGCAGGACGGCCGGATTTCCGGCCATCACCGGAAGGTTCGGACCATGCGTACATCGCCCAATCGCCTGATCGCCACCATCTTCGGAGCCGTATACCTCTTGGTAGGCGTGCTCGGATTCTTTGTCACCTCGGGTATTGGCTTCTTTGCCACCGAGGGCGCCAACCTGATCATCTTTGCCGTGAACCCGCTTCACAACATCATCCACTTGGCCATCGGCGCCGCTCTGCTCTACTCCGGCATGAACAGCGTCCGGTTGTCCAAGTCCGTGAACACTGCTGTGGGTGGCGTCTACCTCCTGGTGGGTATCCTTGGTCTCTTCCTGGTGGGTTCCTCGCTGAACATCATTGCGCTCAACGGCGCGGATAACGTCCTGCACCTTGCCAGCGCCGTGGTTCTTCTTGGTGTCGCACTGTCCCAGGACAAAGCAACCGTCGCTTCCGCTCACGCCTGATCAGCGCTTGACCTGACCCATAGCGAGAGGACGGCAAGAGCCATGGAAAGCAAAAATCACCCCACACTCAGCGCAGCGACCCTTATGTTCGTGTACTTCGCGGCAATGGCCGCCGGGATGGTGGAGCTTTCCCTTGCCGCCGGATATCTCACTGGAACTGCAGCGGTGACTCCCCTCCTGGTGTTGGCCGGCGTGGCAACCCTCGCAGGCGGCCTGGCGTTCTTGGCCTGGTCGCTGTGGGGGCTGCACCGCAACACCCTGGTCTTCACCAGATACGCACTTCCTGTCCTGGCCCTGACTGCCGCTGCACACCTTGCGGTGACGGTGGCCGGGGTCAGCACCCAGCGCTCCTTGAATGTGAGCCACTTTGCCGCTCTTGGCCTGACGCTCATGGCAGTTGCCGGGGCCGGATGGCTAAGGCGGCACTACAAGACCAACGACGGCGGCGCCCACGGCCAGCCAAGGACCGGGCGGCTTCTGGCAGCCGCGTTCGGAGCCGCCGTCGTTGTTGCAACAGTTGCAACCCCCGGCCTGGCGGCCTCCATGGCAGGACAGCATGCCCTCCCGCACGGTGAACACGGCCAGGCACCGCACGGAGAAACCGGCCAGGGCTCCAATCCCGCCCTGGACCCGGGTCGCCACCACTAGCTGGCGGGGTCCGGACCGGCGCACCATCAACAATGCCCACTGTTGATGGTGCGCCTTGTTCGTGGATCATGGAGCCATGGATCCTCTTGAGGCGCTCGACGAAATTTCTTTTTGGCTCGAAAGAAGCCAATCCCCCACTTTCAAAGTCCAGGCGTTCCGGAAAGCAGCCGACGCCGCGCGGAAACTTCCCGCTGAGGACTTGAAGAAACTGGTGGCTTCAGGTCGGATCACCAGCCTCAAGGGTGTGGGCAACCGCAGTGCCGAGGTCATCACCCAGGCTTTGGAAGGCCGCGTTCCCGAGTATTTGGCTGACCTTCGCGAGCGGGGCACCAAATCACTGGCCTCTGGAGGCGACGCCCTGCGGGCAGCGTTGCGCGGGGATCTGCACAGCCACAGCAATTGGTCCGACGGCGGCTCCCCCATTGAAGCCATGGTTGCCGCCGCCCGCACCCTCGGCCGGGAGTATGTTGCCCTGACAGACCACTCTCCCAACCTCACCATCGCCAATGGCCTCAGCGTCGAACGGCTTGAGCAGCAACTTGATGTGGTGGACGGTATCAATGCCGCACAGGACGGGTTCCGTTTGCTCAAGGGAATCGAAGTGGACATCCTCGAAGACGGAACCCTTGACCAGACACCGGCCATGCTGGATCGCCTGGACGTTGTGGTGGCCAGCGTTCACTCAAAGCTTCGATCTGACAAGAAAACCATGACCACACGGATGCTTGGTGGCATCCGCGACCCGCATACCAACGTCCTGGGACATTGCACGGGGCGCCTGGTGCAGGGTTCCCGTGGTACCCGGCCCGAGTCCGAGTTCGATGCCGCCAAAGTATTCAAGGAGTGCGCGGAGTGGGGTGTCGCGGTGGAAATAAACTCCAGGCCCGAGCGTCAGGACCCGCCGGATAACCTCATCAAGATGGCCCTCGACGCCGGATGCCTGTTCAGCATCGACAGCGACGCCCACGCTCCCGGGCAACTCGATTTCCTCCAGTACGGTGCAGAGCGCGCCGAAGCCCTCGGTGTACCCAAGGAGCGCATTGTCACCACCTGGCCGTTGGAACAGCTAAAGGAATGGTTGAGCCTGAAGAAGTGAAGGCAGGGCGTCCACCACAAAGGGCTCCTCCTGCGACTATTCGCAGGAGGAGCCCATTGTGGATGGCATGGTGGTAGCGCAGTTAGTGGTCTACTGCCTTCTCAGCACCAACTCCAGTCAGCGAGCGCACTTCCATTTCGGCTTGCTTGGCCGGGTCTTCGCGCCGCTTGTCCAGCACTGTTCCGAGCCAGCCGAGGAAGAAGGCCAGCGGGATGGATACAATGCCCGGGTTGCTCAGCGGGAAGAAGGCGAAGTTCACCCCCGGGATCATGGAAGTCTTGGCCCCTGAAACTACCGGTGAGAACGTGATGAGCAAGATGGCCGCAGCAAGGCCGCCGTACATGCTCCATACTGCGCCCTGGGTGGTGAACTTCTTCCAGAACAAGGAGTAGACGATGGTGGGCAGGTTTGCTGATGCTGCTACTGCGAAAGCCAGCGCCACCAGGAACGCTACGTTCTGGCCGTTGGCGAAGATGCCGCCAAGGATGGCCAGGACTCCGATCACCAGTACCGTACGCCGAGCTACCTTCACTTCGGTGACTGCATCGGCTTTTCCCTTGGCGATGACATTGGCATAGATGTCGTGGGCGAAGGAGGCTGCCGCAGTGATGGTCAGGCCGGCCACCACGGCCAGGATGGTGGCAAAGGCGACTGCCGAGATAAAGCCCAGGAGGAGCGGACCTCCCAAGTGGAAGGCCAGCAGAGGCGCAGCGGAGTTGACGCCGCCCGGCGCGGATTTGATGGTTTCGGCGCCCACCAGTGCTGCTGCACCGTAGCCAAGCACCAGGGTGAAGAGGTAGAACAGGCCAATCAACCAGATGGCCCACACAACGGACTTGCGGGCTTCCTTGGCTGTGGGGACAGTGTAGAAGCGCATGAGGACGTGAGGCAGCGCAGCGGTTCCCAGGACCAAAGCAAGGCCGAGGGACATGAAGTCGAGCTTGGATGTTTCAGTCTTGCCGTATTGCAGGCCCGGGTTGAGGATTGCCGGGTTGTTGGCCGCTTCGGCTGCCGAGCCCAGCAGGCTTGAGAGATTGAAGCCGTAGATGGCCAGCACCATGGCTGTCATGACTCCCGCGCCGGCGATCAGCAAAATGGCTTTGATGATCTGAACCCAGGTGGTGCCCTTCATGCCGCCGATCAGGACGTACATGATCATCAGGGCGCCGACGACGATGATCACCAGTGCCTGACCGCCCCAGTCGCTGATGCCCAACAGGAGCGAAATCAGGCTGCCTGCACCCGCCATTTGGGCCAGCAGGTAGAAGAAGCAGACCGCCAAGGTGGACAGCGCCGCCGCAATCCGGACGGGCCGCTGGCGAAGGCGGAAGGACAGAACGTCCGCCATGGTGAACTTGCCGGTGTTGCGGAGCAGTTCAGCCACCAGGAGCAGGGCCACAAGCCAGGCAACAAGGAAGCCTATGGAGTACAGGAACCCGTCGTAGCCGTTGATGGCAATGGCACCGGTAATGCCCAGGAAGGACGCTGCCGAAAGGTAGTCTCCGGCAATGGCCGTGCCGTTCTGGGAACCTGTGAATGACCGCCCTGCTGCATAGTAATCAGCCGCCGTTTTGTTGTTCCTGCTCGCACGGAACACGATCACCATGGTGACCGCTACGAAGAGGGCGAAGATGCCCATGTTGAGCAGGGTTGTGTCTTTGAGGGCTTCAACATTGACCGCTGTGGGGACCATGGTGTTCATTTGGCTGCCCCGCTGTTCACATTGCCGTCCTTATCGAATTCGTGGCCCTCAATCTCGTTGCGGATTTCAGCAGCGATCGGGTCCAGCTTCCTGTTGGAGTAGCTCACGTACCATGCCGTAATGCCAAAGGTGGTGACGAACTGCAGCAGGCCCAGTATCAGGCCGACGTTGATGTTGCCCCACACTTTGATGGACATGAAGCCCACTGCGTAGTCGGCCAAAAGAACGTAGGCGAAATACCAGAGCAGGAATACCACTGCCATGGGGAAGACAAAGCTGCGATGCCGCTTGCGCAGTGTCTTGAACCTTTCCGTTTGTTGGACTTCCTGGAAGTCCACGGACGCGGTTGCGTCCTGGGGCTGGGCGTCATTACCCATGGTTCCTCCTGATTGTGATGTGTCCACATCAGCTCCACATGCTTTGCCAATGTGACTGCAATCACTATCGAATGCATTGCGGCACCTGTTCCAGTGAATCGCGGACTGCCGTCGGTCAGCGGTTGTGATGATGCGCCAAACGGTTCGCTGCGAAGTCCCGGCTGAACCGCAGGCGGACTCCTGGAGAACGTCCGGCTACGCTGGGCTCATGCCTGATTCCCCGCTCTTCACCGCAGCCGCGATCGCCGTGATTGTGCTGGCAGTGGCCGTGGTGGTGGGTGTTGGCCTCAAAGTGATCCGCTCGTTCCGCGATCTGGGCACAGACGCTGAGCGCGCAACGTACACCACCCTTCACGCAGCGTCCAAGGCCGGCCAGCACCTCCGCGGGGGCCTCCACCCCGCCGGCGCGGCCAAGGCCAGCAAGCAACTGCGCATCCTGCTGCGATGCGATGCGCTGGCCATCACGGACACCGACTCCGTGCTGGCCTGGGACGGTGCGGCAGAGGACCTCCGGCCAACGCTGATGCGGCTCGCGGCAGAAGTTCTCAGTACCGGCCGCACCGTAGTGGTTCCCCGTGCCGGTCATCCGGCAACCTCCGATCATCACCACGATTTCAGCGCTGTGATCGCTCCGATCCGCGCAGGGTCCAAGGTGGTGGGTTCGGTGGCTGCGCTGGCTCCTGCGGCAGGAGCCGGGCTGGTCAGGGCAACCAGCGAAGTGGCTGACTGGATTGCCGCGCAGTTGGAGCTCGCAGAGCTGGAATCTTCCCGCACCCTCCTCATGGAAGCCGAAGTCAGGGCACTCCGGGCGCAGATCAGCCCTCATTTCATCTACAACTCCCTGAACGCCATAGCCTCCTTCATCAACACCGATCCAGCCCGGGCCAGGGAGCTCGTGGTGGAATTCGCCGATTTCACCCGGTACTCGTTCCGGCGGCACGGGGACTTCACCACGGTGGCCGAAGAACTTCGCTGCATAGATCGCTATCTCCTGCTGGAACGGGCCAGATTTGGCGAGCGGGTCCAAGTCAGCCTGCGGATCGCCCCCGAAGTCCTCAGCACCGTCATCCCTTTCCTCAGCCTCCAACCGTTGGTGGAAAATGCCGTCCGGCACGGTTTGGAAGCCAAAGAAGGCCCCGGACACATCACCATTTGCGCAAATGATTCAGGTGCGTTCGCCGAAGTGACCATAGAAGACGACGGCGTGGGAATGGACCCGGAGCATCTGCGCTCAGTGCTCGCCGGACATACGGACGGTGACCACGTGGGGCTCCGGAATGTGGACGCCCGCCTCAGGCAGGTTTACGGGGATGAGCACGGGCTGGTCATTGACACGGCTCCGGGTGAAGGCACCATGATCACCATGCGGGTGCCCAAATCCCAGCCCGATCACGACGCTTGAGGCTGCGGCTAGTCTATTAATCATGATCAACGTGCTCGTCGCTGATGACGAACTGCCCGCCGTAGAGGAACTTGCCTTCCTCCTGGGCCGGGATGAGCGCATAGGCGCAATCCACCGTGCATCCTCCGGTGCCCAAGCGCTGCGGACCCTGGAAACAGAGGCCGTGGACGCTGTCTTCCTCGATATCCACATGCCCGCCCTCTCAGGCCTGGACATCGCAAGGGCCATTTCCCGCAGCAGCCGTCCGCCCGCCGTCGTGTTCGTCACCGCGGATGAAGACTGTGCACTCGAAGCCTTTGACCTCGCCGCCGTGGATTACCTTCTGAAGCCCCTCCGCGCCGAGCGGCTTGCGCGTTCCGTGGACCGGATCAGTGAGCTCATCAAGGACGGCACACCCGCGCCGGAGATGATCACGGTGGACCTGGGCAGCACCACCCGCATGATCCGCCGGGACGACGTCACCTATGTGCAGGCCCAAGGCGATTATGCGAGGCTGCACACCGCCGAAGCCAGCTATCTCATCCGGGTACCGCTCAGTGATCTGGAACAAAAGTGGGCGGACGCCGGATTCATCCGGATCCATCGTTCCTACCTCATCGCACTGAACCACGTACAGCACCTCAAGCTTTCCGCTACGGGGCCCAGCGTTGCGGTGTCGGGGGCTGAACTACCCATCAGCCGCAGGCACCTGCCCTCGGTCAGGGACAAACTGCACTCCACCCGCATCCGGCCGCAAGGATGACACGCGTCCGCGTAACGGCCCCACGCCAATCGGCCACAACGGCCCCCGGAAAGTCGGCATATCCAAGGGAAATTACCGAGGACTCAGACGCCGGACGGATCTTTGTCCGCTCCCTGATCCGGTCCCAATTGCGCTTGGCCCTGGTGGTGGCCTGTGGGTTCCTGATAATTCTCGCCGTTCTGGCACTCTTCCTGGTCTACGGTCCCGGGGTCGCCGAAACCCGGATCGCCGGCATTCCCCTGGACTGGCTGGTGCTTGGCGCAGGCATCTACCCCGTGATCGGACTGAGTGCCTGGCTCTACAACCGGGCAGCAGCCCGCAATGAGGCCCGCTACCGGGACCTTGTGGAGGACAAGTGAACCCTGCCGTTGGCCTCTTCGCTTTCCTGGCAGTGTCCCTGGCAACTGCCGTCATTGGCTTCTACGGCCTGCGCATTTCACGGACCACCGGCGACTTCTACGTAGCCTCACGGACGGTCCCGCCCTGGTGGAACGCATCGGCGATCGGTGGCGAGTACCTCTCCGCCGCCAGCTTCCTGGGCGTCGCCGGACTGATTCTGCTCTCGGGAACCGATGCCCTGTGGTTCCCCGTGGGGTACACCGCCGGCTACCTCATGCTGCTGCTCTTCGTGGCCGCTCCCCTGCGCCGCTCGGGCGCCTACACCATTCCGGATTTCACCGAAGCACGCCTGGACTCCAAGCTGGTCCGGCGGGTGACCAGCCTCATGGTGGTGGCCATAGGCTGGCTGTACATCGTGCCGCAACTGCACGGCGCAGCGCTCGCCATCCGGATCACCACCGGCCTGCCATCGTGGGTAGGCTCGACGGCGGTAGTAGTGGTTGTGTGCCTGACCGTGACCGCAGGGGGCATGCGCTCGATCACTTTTGTTCAGGCCTTCCAGTACTGGCTGAAGCTGACCGCTTTGGCAGTACCGGTGATCTTCGTTCTGCTGGTGCTTGCCGGCAACGATGCCCAGCCCCTGGCGCCCCTGCCAGTGAACCCCACCGGCCAAGGTGCTGCCGGAGCGTACCAGCACATCTCGCTGCTGGTAGCCCTGCTCTTCGGGACCCTTGGCCTCCCCCACGTGCTGGTGAGGTTCTACACCAACCCGGACGGCCAATCAGCCCGGCGGACAACGTTGATTGTGTTGGGGCTGCTCTCGGTGTTCTATCTCTTTCCTACGCTCTCCGGGGCGCTCGGGAGAATGTTCACCCCGGAACTGGCACAGTCCGGCCAGGCCGATGCCCTGGTCCTGCTGCTGCCCGGAAGGCTTGTGGGAGGCATGGCCGGTGACCTCCTCTCTGCCCTGGTCGTGGCCGGTGCCTTCGCCGCCTTCCTGTCCACCACATGCGGGCTGGTGGTGTCACTGTCCGGCGTCATCAGCCAGGACCTTTTTGGAGGAAGCGTCAAGGGCTTCCGCCTCGCCGCGGTGCTTGCCGCCGTCGTGCCTTTGGGTTTTGCCTTGATGACCGACACTCTTGCCCTGGCCGGAAGCGTGGGCTTGGTATTTGCGTTCACGGCATCCACCATTTGCCCGCTGCTGCTGCTGGGGATCTGGTGGCGCGGACTCACCGATGCCGGCGCTATTGCAGGCATGCTGACCGGGGCGCTGCTCTGCGGCGGAGCTATGGTGGCCGGTACCCTCATGGGCCCCGGGAATGCCCCCGCGTGGCTGGCACAGCCTGCGGCGTGGAGCGTTCCGGCTGCGTTCGCGGTAACCGTCACGGTGTCCATCATGACCAAAAACCGCGTTCCGAAAACGGTGAACCGGGTGATGTCGCGCCTGCACGTGCCGGAGCGGCCGGTAGTGACGGAGAGATAGCGGCAGCAAAGCCGTTGTCCGTTTCCCCCGCAGGGTGGACAATGGCGCCATGTCCGAGGAACCGGGTGCGGCCAGTACGGAACCACCGCCCCCTCCGGAGTTATCGCCCAGCATCCGTGCGCAATTGCTGGCCACGGAGCACTGGAGCCTGCTGGCATCAAGGAGCACCACCCAAGGCGAAGTCCTCACCCGCATCAGCATGTTCCTGACGTTTACCTCGGCAAGCCTGCTCAGCGTGGCGCTGGTAGGTAACGCCACCCAGTTCTCGGATGCGTTCAGGGCCTTCGCGCTGACGATTTTCAGCATCGACGTTGTGGTTGGCCTGTTGACACAGATCCGCGTACTCAACGTCGGCATGGAGGACCTGATGTATGTGGTGGCCATGAACAGGCTGCGTGCCGCTTACGTGGACCTCGATCCGGGCATAGCCAAGTACTTCATGGCCAGCTACTACGACGATATGGCGGGCGTCAGCCGCACCTACTACTTCCTGGGCCCCCGGAGTTCCCTCATCCAACTCGCGGGCAGCAGCATGATCTTCATGGTCACGGCCAACTCTGCGCTCCTGGCGTTATGGACCGGATCTGTACTTTTGGCACTGGGGCTACCCATGGTTGCCTTTGTGTCCGCTGCCGTTGTGGTGGCCTTGGCGTTCTCCATGGTTTCCATGCTGGTGGGCAAGCGGGCCTTTGATCAGGCATTCAAGAACAATCCGCCGATCTCGCCGACCCCCGTCTAGCCCGGATTAGTCAATAGCCGCCATGAGCTCAACAACACGGGCCAGGAAGGCATCCACCTGGGCTTCTTCGTAACCCTCAGCACCCTTGGCAGCGCGGAAAACAGCCCGGCGGACTGTGTCCACGCTCAATGCCTGATCGTGCTCAAGGTAACCGATGAGTTCCTCGCACAGGGCGTCGACGTCCTCCACATTGTAGCTACGGGTCCTTTTCCCGGACGGGCGACGGAACCGCTCGCCGTCGGGCCTGTGAAGCCTGCCGCGCAGAATGCCGGAAAGCTTGCCGATCTGCCTCAACCAGGCTTCCTCGCCCTGCTGGCTGATGAGGTCATCCCTCTCGCGGCGGGCAAACGCATCTTCCAGCCGGTCCAGTGCGGCATCTACGCTGTTGGCGTCGTAGCCGCCCTTGACGGGGTCAAAAGCCACCGCCCTGACGTCTGCGCTGGCAACCTGGTCCGCAGTGCCAACCGGGTTCTCAAACGATGTCCGGGCGCGCTGGAGGAACTCGTCCACTTGCTTGGCGTTATAGCCGTACTTGCTGCGCTCCACGCGATCAAACGTTGCGGGAATCTGGCGTCGAATATCCAAGGCCACTAGTTTTCCTTCATTGGGTTGTCAGACGCCGCTCAGCAGCGCGAACAGAACATAGGCTACAGGGGCTGCGAACACGATGGAGTCCAGCCGGTCCATGACACCGCCGTGGCCGGGCAGGATGCTGCTCATATCCTTGACGCCAAGTTCGCGCTTGACCATGGACTCGGCGAGGTCTCCGGCGGTTGCTGCGGCCACCATGCCCACGGCCAGCACAAGACCAACCCACCAAGGCCGGTCAAGCAGGAAGATACAGGCCAGGACGCCAATGACCATGGCTCCGCCGACGGACCCCGCGAACCCTTCCCAGGACTTCTTGGGGCTGATCTTCGGCGCCATGGGGTGCTTGCCGAATGATGCCCCCACGATGTACCCGAACGTGTCATTGGAGACCACCAGCAGCAGCATGGACGCAATCTGCCAGGCTCCTTCAGGGATGCCGTCCGGCCAAAAACCCACCGGAGTTGGTCCACTGGCGGTGTGCAGGGACAGCGATGCAAAGCTGATGAGGAACGGAATCCACGCCAGGGTGAACACACCGGCAAACACACTCCGCGGCGCCCCGGCAGCACTTTCAATGGAACGCCACAGCAGAACGGCCACGGAGCTCGCCGTCATGGTGAAAAGCAAACCTTCAAGCCCGCCGAAGTAGGCCGATACCGGCATCACCAGGCTGCCGACCATTACGGGAACAATCGGCATCCTGGTTCCCTGCGCCTCAAGCGCCCGGAAAACCTCCCACACACCCAACACCGCGAAAGCAGTGGTGAGCAGGACAAATCCCAGCGGAAGGAACAGCAATCCACCCAAAACGGCCAAAAGCATGGCAAGCCCGACGCCGATCGCAGCTGGAAGGTTCCGGCCCGCCTTTGGTGTTGGGTTCTTCCGCACGCGCCTGACGCGTTTGGGGGTATCGCGTGTCGGGACCCGCTCAGCGGGCGCCGGCTCAGCCTGGTTCATCAGACCTCGAGCAGCTCGGCTTCCTTGCGCTTGAGCAGTTCGTCGATGCTGTCCACGTGCTGCTTGGTCAGGGCGTCGAGTTCCTTTTCAGCGCGTGCACCCTCGTCTTCACCGGCTTCGCCATCCTTGACGAGCTTGTCCAGGGAATCCTTGGCTTTGCGACGGATGCTGCGGATGGATACCTTGGCGTCCTCACCCTTGCCCTTGACGATCTTCACGTACTCTTTGCGGCGCTCCTTGGTGAGCTCCGGGATGGTCACGCGGATGACGTTGCCGTCATTGGAAGGATTGGCGCCAACCTCGGAGTCGCTCAGGGCTTTCTCGATGTCACGCAATGCGGTTTTGTCATAGGGGGTGATCAGGATGGTCCGGGCATCCGGCACACCGAAGGAGGCCAGCTGCTGCAGCGGAGTAGGAGTGCCGTAGTACTCCACGATCACCTTGTTGTAGAGGGCGGGGTTGGCCCGGCCAGTACGGATCGAGGCGAAATCGTCCTTGGCTACCTCCACCGCTTTGTCCATCTTCTCGCCGGCTTCGAGCAAGGTCTCTTCGATCACGGGTTTCTCCTCAGAAATAGTTGCTGCCCAACTTCAGGCGGCAATGCACAGTAAAGCAATGCACAGTAAAGATCCGCCACTATGGGCGGACGGTCCTAGAAATATCCTAGCCCTTGCTAGGGAGTAACCAGGGTTCCCAGCGTTTCGCCGAGGATGGCACGGGTTACGTTGCCCTCGCCCTCCATGCCAAAGACCACCATGGACAGGCTGTTGTCCTTGCACATGGTCATAGCGGTCTGGTCCATGACCCGGATGTCACGGCGCAGGGCGTCGTCGTAGCTGAGGACATCCAATTTCTCGGCCGTGGGGTCTTTCTTGGGATCTGCGGTGTACACGCCGTCCACGCCGCTCTTGGCCATGAGGACCACGTCGGCGTGCACTTCAAGGGCACGCTGCGCTGCGACAGTATCCGTGGAGAAGTACGGCAGACCGGCGCCTGCGCCGAAAATGACCACCCGGCCCTTTTCCATGTGGCGGATGGCCCGGCGCGGAATGTAGGCCTCTGCAACCTGGCCCATGGTGATGGCGCTTTGGACGCGGGTTTCAACCCCGGCCTGCTCCAGGAAGTCCTGCAGCGCCAGGCAGTTCATCACGGTGCCCAGCATGCCCATGTAGTCTGCGCGGGAGCGGTCCATCCCGCTTTGCGACAGTTCAGCGCCGCGGAAGAAGTTACCACCGCCTACGACGATCGCTACTTCGACTTCAGTGACAGCGGCCGCGATCTGCTTGGCGATGGCGCGTACTGTCTCAGGATCGACGCCGAGCTTGCCTCCGCCGATCACCTCGCCGGAAAGTTTCAGAAGTACACGTCGACGGGTCTTCTCGGGCTGGATAGCAGTGTTGACGGTTTCCATGGTGCCTTCCCGTTGGTGGACTCTGGCTAGATTATCGTGCTGTGGGTCCGCGCAGGTACTACCCGGACGGGTGCATGAAAAAGGGGCGGCCACCGAAGTGACCACCCCTTTTCATGTAGTACTAGTTTCCTACGCGGAAACGGGATACTGCGGTTGCCTTGACGCCGGCTTCTTCGAGGACCTGTGCAACAGTCTTCTTGGAATCCTTGGCGAATGCCTGGTCAACCAGAACTTCACCCTTGTAGAAGCCGGTCACGCGGCCTTCCACGATCTTCGAGAGAGCAGCTTCGGGCTTGCCTTCAGCCTTTGCGGTCTCTTCGGCGATGCGGCGCTCGGACTCGACCAGTTCGGCCGGGACGTCTTCGCGGGTCAGGTAGTTCGGAGCCATGGCAGCAACGTGTACAGCGACGTCGTGAGCGGCGGTGGCAGCGGCTTCGCCTTCACCGTCAACAGCGAACAGTACGCCCACCTGGGCGGGAAGGTCCTTGGACGTCTTGTGCAGGTAAGCGTCAACGGTGGTGCCCTCAACGCGGGAGATGCGGCGGACAACAACCTTTTCGCCGAGGACTGCGCCCTCTTCAACAACAACCTCGGACAACGGCTTGCCGTCAACCTCAGTGGCCAGCAGGGTCTCGAGGTCGGCTGCGCCGGACTCGACTGCAACGTTGAGGACCTTGTCAGCCAGCTGGATGAACTTGTCAGCCTTGGCCACGAAGTCGGTTTCGCAGTTGACCTCGATCATTACGCCAACGCCACCGTTGACCTTGGCAGCAACCAGGCCTTCAGCAGTGGAACGGCCTTCGCGCTTGGTAGCACCCTTGAGGCCCTTGATGCGGATAATCTCGATGGCCTTCTCGGCGTCACCGTTGGCTTCGTCAAGAGCCTTCTTGACGTCCATCATGCCGGCGCCGGTGCGCTCGCGCAGGGCCTTGATGTCAGCAGCAGTGTAGTTCGCCATGTGAACCCCTCTGTCTAGAAATTTGTGTGTTTACATAACTGACAGGACGGCAGCCCACCCTGTGAGCCGCCATCCTGTCAGTTGCCCCCAACGCCGTTCAGGGCATCAGGGAAGGTCCAGATTTACTTGGCTGCTTCGGCTTCGCCGGCTGCAGCTTCAGTTGCCTCGGGAGCCTCAGCTGCGGGAGCTTCTGCTGCCGGGGCCTCGGTTGCCGCTGCTTCTTCGGCCTTGCTGCCTTCGAGGAGCTCGCGCTCCCACTCAGCCAGGGGCTCTTCCGGAGCTTCGGTGGTGCCGGTTGCGCGCTGGTTACGGGCGATGAGGCCCTCAGCTACGGCGTCGGCAACAACGCGGGTGAGCAGGTTGACGGAGCGGATGGCGTCGTCGTTACCCGGGATCGGGAAGTCAACTTCGTCGGGATCGCAGTTGGTGTCCAGGATGGCAACAACGGGGATGTTCAGCTTCTTGGCTTCGTCAACAGCAAGGTGTTCCTTCTTGGTGTCAACAACCCAGAGAACCGAGGGAGCCTTGGTCAGGTTGCGGATACCGCCGAGGTTGGACTCAAGCTTGGTGAGTTCACGCTTGAGGAGCAGGAGCTCCTTCTTGGTGTAAGCGGAGCCGGCGACGTCGTCGAAGTTGATCTCTTCGAGTTCCTTCATGCGCTGGATACGCTTGGCAACGGTCTGGAAGTTGGTGAGCATACCGCCCAGCCAACGCTGGTTGACGTACGGCTGGCCAACGCGGGTAGCCTGCTCGGCAATTGCTTCCTGAGCCTGCTTCTTGGTGCCAACGAACAGGACGGTGCCGCCGTGGGCGACAGTAGCCTTGACGAACTCGTAAGCGCGGTCGATGTAGGACAGCGACTGCTGAAGGTCA
Source organism: Paenarthrobacter aurescens (assembly GCF_041549525.1). NCBI lineage: Bacteria > Bacillati > Actinomycetota > Actinomycetes > Micrococcales > Micrococcaceae > Paenarthrobacter > Paenarthrobacter aurescens. Next base: position 1,518,853 of record NZ_CP157456.1, on the reverse strand, counting down.
ATGATGTAGATGCCGTTGCGTTCCGTGAAGATGAAGCGCTTCATCTTCGGGTTCCAACGACGGGTCTGGTGTCCAAAGTGGACGCCGCTGTCAAGCAGCTGGCGCATAGTTACGACGGGCATGCCGACGCTCCTTCCGGCAGGTCATTCATGAGAGAGCCCATGGGGCTGCTCTTACCCTGCCAATAGTTGACGGTTGTTTAGCCTTTGCCCGGACGGGCGTGGCTCCTGGCATCCATTGCACTTCTCATCCGGCGTGGAACCTAAGCTCAGCCGGACCGCAAGAGGCACAATCCCCCGCAGCACAAAACCATGAGGCTTCGCTGGTGGAGGGCTGGATACGCGTAGTCAGCCTGGGACCCTCACATATCTGAATGAGACATGCTCCTGAACTAGCTTGAGGGCACAGCAAACTGCTCCACTTAGTGTACTACAACGGGCCCACCGCTTTGACCGCACGCGACCCTCAGTTGTCCACATAAGCCAACCCGGGGATCGCTTCTCCTTCGCCATCACGGAAGGCTGGATCCATGGCCCATTTGAAGCTCTTTACCTCCACCATTCTGGCCCTCGTTGTCATGGGAGGGGCGATCACCACTGCGCCCACGCCAGAGCCATCCCCGCCCGAGACCCGCTGGAGCTGGCCACTCTCCCCCAAGCCGTCCGTCCTGCGGACGTTCGACCCTCCGGACAAGCCGTGGCTCAGCGGGCATCGGGGCGTGGATTTAGGACCAACGTCCGACGCCGCACCGGTCACCGCGCCGTCCGACGGTGTGGTGACGTTTGCAGGCACCGTTGTTGACCGCCCGGTACTGACTATCGATCAAGGCAACGGCCTCAAGAGCAGTTTCGAACCAGTGACCAGCGAGCTGAAAGCCGGTGACGCCGTCCGCAAAGGGCAGGCGATCGGAAGCCTGTCCGCCGGCCACTGCGGCCACGTCGCCTGCCTGCATTGGGGCGTGCGGCATGGAGAGGATTACGTCAATCCACTGGGCTTCGTGGAGGACATGCGGCCGTCCATCCTGCTGCCGCTCCTGTGAGTCCCCTGCTGCCGCTCCTGCGAGTCCCCTCTAGCCAGGTCCACGTGTTTGGGTCCCGCCAGGCCAGCAAACGTTCTAGACGATTGCCGAGACGCCTGTGATAGCCCGGCCGGTCACCAAGGTGTTGATCTCGTGAGTGCCCTCGTAGGAGTAGATGGCCTCGGCATCGGAGAAGATCTTGGCCATTCCGTAGTCCGTGACGATTCCGTTGCCACCCAGGATGCTGCGCCCCAGCGCAACGCTTTCGCGCATGCGTGCCGTCGTGAAGGCCTTCGCCAGAGCCGACTGCTCATCCTTGGCCACACCCGCGTCTTCGAGTTGGGCCAGACGAACCATCATTCCCATGGAAGCTACGGTGTTTCCGAGGATCTGGACCAACTGATTTTGCACCAACTGGAAAGCGGCCAGCGGACGCCCGAACTGCTGGCGCTCAACGGCGTAGCTGCGGGCGACGTCAAAGGCTGCCATCTGTAGCCCCACCGCCTGCCAGGCGACAGCCAGGCGGGTCACTTTCAGAACCTTGTTGGTGTCACGGAAGCTGTTACCGTTGGCGAGCTTGAAGAAGTCGGGCACCACAACGTTGTCCAGGATGATGTCCGCGTTCTGCACCGTGCGCAGGGAGATCTTGTTCTCGATCTTGCTGGCGGAGTAGCCCGGCACAGTGGTGTCCACCAGGAATGCCTTGACCTGATTGTCGGCCACATCCTTGGCGTAGATGACCACCCAGTCGGAGAAGGTCGCGTTGCCGATCCAGCGCTTGGCGCCATTGAGGATCCAGTTATCGCCGTCACGCTTGGCAGTAGTGCGCGTTCCACCGGCCACATCCGAGCCGCCCAAGGGCTCGGTCAGGCCGAAGGCGCCGATCTTCTTAAGGGAGTAGATGTCCGGCAGCCAAGCATCCTTCTGCTCCTGCGACGCCAGCGCCTCGATGGAGCCGGTGAAAAGGCCGTCATGGACACCCATGAAGGTGGCAATCGAGGCGTCGGCGCGGGTCACTTCAGCGTGGAGCATGCCGGCAAACAGATTGGAGTAACCCTGGCGACGGACGGGGCTGACCAGATCCAGTTCGCCAAGCTTCGGGATGAGGTCCATCGGGAACTCGCCACGGTTCCAGCAGTCCACGGCAATGGGCTTGACTTCACGGGCCAGGAATTCGCGGACTTCGGCGAGGCGGTCCTGCTCTTTTCCGGTCAGCATCTGCTCAAAGGCGTAGAAGTCGCCATCGGCATACGGAAGGGTTGTGGCGTCGAATGCAGCGTTGGACATGTTCGCTCCTTCAGGGTGGTCACCTGCGACCAAGACTAAGTTACTGATCAGTAACATACCGCACCTGTGGGGGAACGCAAAAGAGCCGTGGCCGACGAACATGATTCGTCGGCCACGGCTCCCGTGTGAATGTAGGGCTACTCGGACTTGAACCGAGGACCTTAGGATTATGAGTCCCGCGCTCTAACCAGCTGAGCTATAGCCCCGTGACGCCCGGAGAGCCACCGCAAAGCAGCGGTTCCGGGCAAAGCACTCTAGCAATACTAATAGCTAATGGGGAGTGCTTGTGTCACACCACCATGTCCTCGTAGGATGCGCCCCGGTAGAGGTCCTCGAACGTCTGGAGGGTGGTGTTGATGCTGTGCGGTTCCACCATCTCCCGGCTCAGCTTGCCCATGGCCTCAAGTTCGTCCTGGGGAAGCTTCACCAGTTGGGTGATCCGGCCGGCAAGCTCAGTGCTGTCGTTGGGGGTGAAGAGGTAGCCGTTCTCGCCGTCACGTACCAGATGCGGCAGGGCCATGGCGTTGGCCAACAGCACGGGCGTGGAGGCGGACATGGCCTCCAGGGTCACCAGCGACTGAAGCTCGGCCGTACCGGGCATGCAGAAGATATCGGCCTTGATGTAGGCCTCCCGCAGGTCTTCATCACTGGCGAGTCCGAGGAACCTCACCCTGTCCCCCAGCCCAAGCTTGGCAACCTGTGCTTCAAGGGCAGGACGAACTTCCCCGCCGCCCACGATTTCCAGGTTTACGTTCAGTTCACGGGGCGTCTTGGCCACCGCGTCAATCAGCACGTCAATGTGCTTTTCCTCGGCAAGCCTGCCCACAAACAGAACCGTGGGGTTGGCGTGCGGCTCTATGGCTTCACCGGGCTGCAGCTCATAGGCGGAGGAATCGATGCCGTTGGAAAGGGGCAGGACCTTCCGCAGGAAAGCATGCTGATGCATGGCCTTGGCAGCGAGGGGCGTGGGCGTGGTGACCACGTCCGCCTGGCCCATGACTTTGCCCATGTCCTTCCAGGAAATCCGGCCAACGATGTCTTTGAACCACTGCGGGAACGGAAGGAACGGATTGAGGTTCTCTGGCATGAAGTGGTTGGTGGCCACAATCCGGATGCCACGCTTCACGGCCTCGTAAAGAACGTGCTCACCAATCATGTAGTGGCTCTGGATGTGCACTACGTCCGGCTGCACTTTGTCGAAAAGAAGGCTGATTTCCTTCTTGATTTCCCAAGGGAAGCAGATGCGGAAGTACTCATGGGTGAAGACGCCATGGGAGCGCAGCCGGTGAACGGTGGCTTCATCGCGGAACTCGGTGTAGCTCTTGCCCGTGTCCGGACGGCAGGCCAATACGTGCACGTTGTGCCCGCGTGCCGTCATCCCCTTGGCCAGGCGGTAGCCGAACTGGGCGGCACCGTTGACGTGCGGCGGGTAGGTATCCGCCGCAATCAGTATGGTGAGGGGCTTGGTGGTGTCGGGAATGGTCACGTGGAGAACTCCTGATGGTCACGGTGCGGACAGCACTGCTTGTGGCAATGCTGCGGTGTCGCCGGGTTGCCGCCCGCAATAGCGGTGGCGCAAGGTCAAGCTTTGCCTTGGGCCTTCCGGCTGGCAGCCGCCTTCGCATCTTTCTTGCGTTTGGTGACTTCCGGATGGTGCCGGCTCAGGGCAATAACCCCCACGATAGCAAGCGTAGCGGCCGCGGCCATGGCGATAGCCATCACGGCGTGGACATCGGGACGAAGCTCACCAAGGATCACAATGCCGATTGCGATGCCCACCATGGGGTCGATCACGGTCAATCCGGCAATAACCAAGTCCGGCGGGCCACCGGAATAAGCACTCTGGACGAACCACGAGCCCAGTCCCCCGGCCGCCACAATTGCTACGAGTGTGTACCACTGGACGTTGAGCAGGAACAAACCGTTGGGATCGAGCAGGTGCTTGCCGATGATCCGGGTCAACACGGCAACAAAGCCGAACAGGACACCGGCCCCCAGTATGTAGATGAAGGCGCTCATGCGGTGTTTGAACATCACCGCAAGGGTTCCAAAAATGCCCACGGCAAGAGCCAGGAGGAGAACGATCGTCAGTTCGTCGTCGCTGTTGACGTGATGGTTCTCCTGGGTGACATTGACCGCAAGCAGCACGAATAGCGCCGAGCCGGTAACACAAGCGCTGATTGCCACCACGGTTGCACGGTTGATGCTCAAGCCCTGGTCCTTGGCGTTGACCACGGTGGTGATGACCAGGGCAATGGCGCCGATGGGCTGCACCACCGTCAGCGGTGCAGACACAAGGGCTATGGCATTCATCACCATCCCCAAGGCAAGGAAGAGCAATCCGAGCATCCAGCGGGGATTTCGCAGGAGCCGCAGGAAACCATTGGAGCTTAGCGCCAGCCCACCGGTATCGGCTTTGACTGCACTGCCTTGCCGCTGAGCGCCAATAGCGAGGAAGAAGGCACCAAGTACCGCAAGGAAAACCGCCAGCCAGACCATCAGCCTCGTCCGCCGTCGTCGGTTTTCAATTCTTTTCCTTTACGCAAGATGGCCCAGTAGTAGTTGTAAGCCGCCACCCAATGGCCCACCAGGCCTAAGCCCAGGAAGGTCCAGGCAGCCACGAAATAGACGTCGGTGAACGCGATGGGCAGCTTGGACAAGACCAGCAGTGGCGTTCCTACCAGCAGCAGCGCCGTGCGGATCTTGCCAATGACGCTAACCGGAAGGTCCGGGTGGCTCCTGAAGTAGATCAACGAGGCAATGGCCAGGACGGCGTCCGGGACCAGCAGCGCTGCCAGGTACCACCACTGCACGACGCCGGCAATCGCCAGGGTGACTGCGACGGCCAGCAGTGCAGCCCGGTCTGCCATGGGATCCAGGATCCGGCCAAGCTTGGAGGTCTGGTCGAAGCGCCTGGCAATGTAGCCATCCACCCAGTCGGTGCTGCCCATGATGACGAGCACCAATACCGCGAACCCATACTCCTGTTCGGACAGGACCAGCCAGACAAACAGCGGCACGCCCATGAAGCGAAGAACTGTGAGGATGTTGGGGACAGTGAAAATGAGGTCGTGATCAACCTGCGGCCTGTCAGGGTGCGACCCGGCTCCGATTAATCTCATGTGCGTCCCCCTTCCTCGTCTTCAGAGTTGATGGCGCCTCCAGTATTGAAGGCCCCCCCTGGATGCTACTTTTTCAGCAACTTCCGCAGCGCAACAACGAAGACCACTGCAGCGGTGGCGAAGGCCGCGAGGTCCTTCCACCGGGCGGCGAGCCGTTCGGTGAGGCTCGGAGGTACGGAGTCACCGAGGTCAGCAAGTTTCGCTGCTGCGAACTCCTTGCTCTCCTGGAACTTTTCGTTGGCGCTGTGCAGCAAAGCCTGGCCCTGCTTCTTGACGTCCAGCTGCTCACCGAGCTCGTCACGAACGCCGGTGAGATGTTCACGGCGGCGCTTCAGTCGCGAGCGAAGCTCAGCTTCGGTGGGCGCCTTGACGGCATCAGCTTCCTTGGCGGCTTCCTTTGCAGCCTTCTCTGCCTTGGCCTTTTCAGCGGCCGCTTCCTTCTCAGCCTTTGCTGCCTTGGCCGCGGGCGAGTTGGGATCCAGGATGGACTCGTCAAAGTCCGAGCCTTCCTTGGCAATTCCAAGATCGTGCTTGATGCCCCGGATGGTGTCCTCGGGGACCAACGGCATGGCCTTCTTGAATTTGGCTATTCCTATCAAGGAGGCAATTGCCACAATCACCAGGAAGAACGCGGCAACAATAAGGGCCGCCAGCCAGCCGGGCATGATGGTTGCCAAACCGAGGATTGCCGCAACCACCAGCGCAATGACAAGGAGCGCCAGGAAAACAAGCGCTACTGCGAAGAATGCGCCCGCTACACCTACCTGCGTGGCTTTTCGCTTGAGCTCAACCTTCGCCAGGGCGATCTCGTCATTGAGCTGCCTTGGAGCCAGCCTTGCTACGAGCTTGAGGGTCTTCGGCAAAGTACGAATGGCTGGTCCTTGACTGGGCCGGCCGGTGTGACGTCCACTCATGGGTTCCGCCTAACTGCTTCCTCTGGGCATCGTGTAAAGCGAACGCGGCTAAAAACGATCCCGCGTGCACCTGTCCTCAAAGCTATCATTCAGGTTCCTGCTGAACTTTCGGGATGAGGCTCCGGCGCGCCCGTCATACCACCAATAAATATGATCTGGGCCATAGGATAGATGATCGTGACCCCTCCCATTGCTCCGGGCGATTCTCTGAGCCGACGCGAAAAGCTTGTCTACATTCTCCTGTTGGGCGCCCTGACCGCCCTCGGTCCGTTCACGATCGACCTCTATCTTCCCGCTTTCCCGGCGTTGGAGGAGAGTTTTGATGTCTCAGCGGCGGCTATTCAGCTCACCCTGACTGGAACAACGGTTGGCTTCGGGCTGGGCCAACTGCTGGTGGGACCTTTCAGTGACAAGGTGGGGCGTCGGCTGCCATTGATTCTGGCCACGGCAGTGCACATCGGCTCATCGCTGGGTGCGGCTCTGGCGACGGACATCGGGATGTTGTCCTTGTTCCGGGTACTCATGGGAATCGGTGCTGCCGGAGGCGGCGTTGTGGCCATGGCAATGGTCCGGGATCTCTTTCATGGCTATTCCATGGTCCGGATGTTCTCAAGGATGTCCCTGGTCAACGGCCTTGCCCCCATCCTTGCACCGGTGATCGGATCCCAACTGCTGCTGGCTTTCCCATGGCCCGGTATTTTCTACTTCCTCGCCGCATACGGCCTGCTGGTCATCCTGGCTTCGATCTTCTTCATCAGGGAAACACTTCCGGCTGAACAGCGCGGCAAAACCACCGTCACCGTGGGTCAGCGCTACAAGACCGTCCTGACGGACAGGATTTTTGTGGGCATGGTTCTTGTGGGAAGCCTGAATTTCGGTGGACTGTTCGCTTACCTCTCAGCATCCACTTTCCTATTCCAGAACGTTTACGGCTTCTCTCCCCAGGAATACGGCATCCTGTTCGGCATCAACTCCCTGGGCATCGTGGCCGGTGTGCAGATCAGCTCGCGGTTGATCCGGCGGGTGGCCCCGCAATGGATCGTGGCCGGGGCAACAATCTTCATGCTGTTCACCGCCCTCCTGATCGTGCTGCTTGACGTGCTCGGGGTGGGCTTGCTGGGCATCCTCATTCCTTTGTGGTTCTACATTTGTGCCACCGGCTTCATGTTCCCTTGCGTGCAGGTCCTTTCCTTGGCCAAGCACGGCGCACAAGCGGGCACCGCCGCATCGCTCCTGGGTGCATCGCAGTTCATGATGGCCGGCATTGTCCCACCGGTGGTGGGTTGGTTGGGCGTCAGTTCAGCAGTGCCCATGGGCGCCGTCATGGCCGCGTGCATCACGGGCGCCATTGCCGCGCTGTGGCTGGTGGTGCGGCCCCGGTCCGTTCCGTCCATTCATTAGCAACGGCACCTCAATGGCACCGGCACCGTAGGCTGTGACCATGACGAATAGACCGCACCGCAATGGCCGGGGCCTCTTTTTGGGTGCACTCCTTGGCGCTGTCGCCGGTGCCCTCCTTGGCCGCGCCGCGGGCAGCGCACTGTTTGGTGCCATCCTGGGTGCCGTGATCGGTGCCGCAATCCTCTACCGCGTAAATCCTGGCCCCTGGAAGCGCGACTGAGCGGCCCCGCACAGCCGACCCGCCGACGTCGGGAATCATCAAACCCTCCCCTAACTGCTGGCCGCAGGGCAGAATGGTGGCCAGCCGGGGTAACCGGTGCTTGAACCGGTGAAGGGGACATCACATGAGCACGGCTGTTGTATTTCGGGGCAGTGCGCGCGGCCTGGCCATCCTGCGGAGGTTGCCGCTGACACTTGCCCTGGTGGTGCTTTTGTGGGTGCTCGGCGCCATCTCCGGCAGCCTCATCAACGGCCCCGGCCAAGACCTTCTGGACCAAGTGGGCATCGGCCTGGCCGTGGAGCCGGGACCGTGGTGGTCGATTTTCACTTCGGCGTTCTTCGCCTCTTCCTTGCTCGACTATGTTGCCTGCACAGCGGCGATCCTGGTGGGCGTGGGCATCGCCGAACGCGTCATGGGCCCGTGGCTTGCCCTGGCCGCCTTCATGGCAGGTTCTGCCCTCAGCGCCCTGGTTCTTGTGGTGCTGGTGACTTTTGGTACCGATGCCAGCGACCAATGGCTCAGTTTCCTGGGCGGTGAATACGTGGTGGGTGCCTACGGCGGCGCTGCCGCGGCGTTGGGATGCTCGACGGCGGCGCTTGAGGCACTATGGCGTCGGCGCCTGAGGACGTGGCTGCTGGCCGCCACACTGATGTTTGCCCTTTTTGTGGGCGTTGCCCAGACGCTGCAGGCTCTGGCCGGGGCCGTGATCGGCATCCTTGCAGGATGGGCCATCCAGTCGTTGGCCCTTCGCCGCCGGGCGGGATCACTGCATTCCTCAAGTCTTCGCGAAACACGGTTCCTGGTGGGTACGGTGGTGGGCGTCTTCGCCGTGGGTCCACTGCTCACCCAGCTGACTGGAACGTGGGAAATCGGGCCCCTCTCGGTGGTCTCAGAGGTCATGCTCCAAGCCAGTCCGGACGCCGATGAGGTTCAGGAAGCGTGCAACAACGACAACAACTGTGTCAGCCTGCAGAGCATGGTGGGCGTCCAAAGCTTCGGCGCGGCCATCCTGACCCTGATCCCGGTGCTGCTGCTGCTGGTCTGCGCCGAGGGACTGCGACGCGGCCGCCGGCTGGCCTACCGGCTGACGCTTGTCATCCAGTTGTACCTGGCCGCCGTCACCATCCTGTCGATCCTCCAGTACGTCACGGATCCCGGTGTGGCGCTGGGCGATGACGATTTCGCGTATCTTCTGCTGTACGCGGTCCCTGCGGTCCTCGCCCCGATCATCATCTCCGCACTCCTGCTGGTAAACCGGCATAAGTTCCGGGTGGAATCCAGCGATGCCGGCTACCGGGTCCTTGGCCGGACCTCGCTCATACTCGCCGTGGCCGCCGTGATCGTCTATGTGATCTTCTGGTTCGTTGAAGGCAACCCCGGCCGCTCTACCTTGTTGGACCTTGCCGGGCAACTGACGCACATCCTGGTTCCCTTTCCCGTTCCTTTCGTGGTGGCTCTGCCCCAAGGCCTCCTCAGCACCGTTCTCTACGGGCTGGGCGGGGACATCATCTGGCTTTGCATCCTGGTGCTTGTCCTGAACAACTTCCGGCGGTTCAGGATGCTGGCTACGGATCCGGCGGCGGATCTGGGGCATGCCCGGGAGTTGTTGCACGATGGTGGCGGCACGCTGTCCTGGATGGCGCTGTGGGACAACAACCAGTACTGGTTCACCCCGGACCGTAAAGCCGGTGTTGCCTATCAGGTCCACAACGGTGTGGCGCTCACCGTTGCGGGCCCCTTTGGTGCCCGCGAACAGCAGGCCGAGGCAGCCACAGGTTTCGTGGGGCACTGTGCCAACCTGGGGCTGATCCCGTGCTTCTATTCAGCCACGGCAGAACTTGATGTACCGCTTCTCCCCTATGGCTTCAGGAAATTGGAAGTTGCCGAAGAAACTCTCCTGAGCGTCCAGGCCATGACCTTCAAGGGGAAGGAATGGCAGAACGTCCGCACGGCTTTGAACCGTGCGGACAAGCTCTCCATCAAAGATCTCTGGTACCCCTACCCTGAGATGCCGCCGGGGATCAGGGCTCAGCTGGCTGAGATCTCCGAAGAATGGGTGGCGGATAAAGCACTGCCTGAAATGGGCTTCACCCTCGGTGGCCTGAATGAACTCAAAGATCCCGAGGTCCTGTGCTGCGTGGCTGTGGATGACGAGGGGTTGGTCCATGGGGTTACCAGCTGGCTCCCCGTCTTCCATCACGGGGCCATCTCAGGGTGGACCCTGGACTTCATGCGACGCCGCACCACAGGCTTCAAAGGCGTGATGGAGTTCCTCATCGCTTCTGCTGTAACTCACTTCAAGGAACAAGTGCCCCAAATATCCTTGTCCGGCTCGCCGCTGGCCAATGCCGGAGCCGGCGCCGGCGAAGGTGACCGCAGCACGCTGGACCGCGTCCTGGCACTCCTGGGCAATGCCTTGGAACCCATGTACGGTTTCAAGTCCTTGGCCGCTTTCAAATCAAGGTTCCAGCCCGAGCACCGGACCTTGTACATGTACTATCAGGACCCGCTGGCTTTGCCCTCGATCGGCATTGCAGTGGGTTCGGCCTACCTGCCGGGGCTCTCACCGGCGCAGAGCGCCGCTCTGCTGCGGCAAATGGTAGCCAAGGAACCGGCAGCATGACGCTGCACCGGGCACTCCTGCCATGAACGAACTCCTGAAGCTCGAAATCAGCGGCCCTGTTGTGATGGCCATCGCCGGAGTGATCGGCGTGGGGTTCTTCCTGCTGCTGTTCCTCAGGCCGTCAGCTCGCTGGGCCCTCACCGCAGCCACGGCCATAGTGGTGGCGGGCCTGATAGGTTGGCTCACCGTCTGGCTGGTGGAGGACGTCCTGGACGTCTTCCATGTGGGCCTGACGCCGCGGGTATGGTTCTGGGCCATCGCCTGCTTCGCCGCCCTGGGTCTGGCCGTGGTCAGCTTCCGCAACAACCCACGGTGGCGGAAGGTGGTGGCTGCGGCGTCCATTCCCGTCTTCGTGCTGGTGGCCGCCCTGGGCATCAATACAGAGTTCGGACTGAACAAGACGTTGGGCTCAGCGTTGGGAATCTCCACGGAGGACGCCATCCAACTGGCCAAGCCGGACCCTGACGCTTCCACTCCGGCAGGTCCGCTGTGGCAGAGCTGGAAGCCCCCGGCGGACCAGCCGGCAAAGGGCGAGGCGGGCACACAGGTCATCCCAGCCACCGTCTCCGGGTTCAACGCCAGGCCTGCGGGGATCTACCTGCCCCCTGCTGCGTTGACAGCGCACCCGCCCAAACTGCCCTTGTTCGTCCTCATGATGGGCCAGCCCGGCCTGCCTGATCCGCAATACGTTTCCGCTGCCTTGGACGAGTTTGCAGCGAAAAACAATGGTTTGGCCCCGATCGCGATCGTGGCAGATCAGATCGGTCCGGACCAGGATGACACCCTCTGCCTGGACACCGCCAAATACGGCAACGTGGAGAAGTACATCAACGTGGACGTTGTTAACTGGGCCAAAGCCAATTTGAACATCCTCCCTGACCGTGAGCACTGGACCATCGCCGGATACTCCAACGGCGGGCAGTGTGCCATCTCGTTTGCGGTCAAGTACCCGGAGATGTGGGGAAACGTGGTGGACATATCAGGCGAGGAATTTCCTGGGGCCGAAGACCCCGCCGGCAACCTTGCAACGATCTTCAATGGAAACCAGGGTGCCTACGACGCCCAAAAGCCCATCAACATCATGAAGGGCAAGCAGTTCCCCAACACCACGGCAGTGTTCACGGTGGGGTCCGACGACGCCACTTACGTGGCCGCCGCCAAGGCAGTCTCAGCAGCCGCCCGGGATGCAGGGATGACAGTGACGTACTACGAGGTTCCCAACGGCGGCCACGTTGGCCTGGCACTGAATGCCGGGCTGAGCAAAGGATTCGAAGTGCTCTATCCCAGGCTCGGTCTCTCCAGGTAGCACCTGCTCTTTTGCAGTTCATATCCCGGCGATAAAGTTGAGGTGTGCCACATGGGCAAGAACTGCAGCCGCTTCCGGCACCCTGGCAGCGAAGGGATGAACGCATCCTGCCGCTGTGGTGGGACCGTCTGTGCTCGGTGACCAGCCCGCAATCGGCCGCCCTCTACGCCGCAGGGCTTTTCACCGATGATCGTCGCCGGCCCATAGCGCAGTGGTACAACCCCGAAACGGACGCAGCCCTCCTGGTGGCTCCAGAGACTTCGCCCGAATGGCCGGTCCAGCGCTTCGGCATCTTTTACGCCCCGCCTGGAGGGGGCTTCACCCGCGTCTATTCCGCGCCGCACGAATGGCATCCCCGGGAACCCAGGACACCACCCACCGAGCAGGACTCGTTCCTGGCAGCCGTGGCTGAAGCGGCCCGGTTCCTGCAAGTGGAAATGGATTTCGTCTAGGAAAGTCCAGGAAAAAGACGGACCCCGCACCAGCTGTAAAGCCGGTACGGGGTCCTGATGCTCCTCCGACTGGACTTGAACCAGTAACCCTTCGATTAACAGTCGAATGCTCTGCCAATTGAGCTACGGAGGAATGAAGCGGTTATGACTTTAGCAAAGGTTCTACCGGAATGCGAAATCGGCGCCGCATACCCCTCGGGGGTATAAAAATACCCCCGTTCCGAGTGATCGAAACGGGGGTATTGCGCGCTCCTCCGACTGGACTTGAACCAGTAACCCTTCGATTAACAGTCGAATGCTCTGCCAATTGAGCTACGGAGGAATGAAGCGGTTACTAGCTTAACAGGGGCCCGCCGGAAAACGAAATCGAGGTTTTCAGCCGTCGGAACGCAATGCCCTGCGCTCCATTTCGAGCTGCATCAGCTCCCGGTTCAGCCGTTGGAACTCCTCCGGATTCGCTCCTGCGTCCAGGCGCTGCAACTGTCCCATCTTGTCTGCCTTGATTCTGGTGATCTGCAGCTCGAAAAGGCGGGCCAGGATGTCACGGCAGTACCGCTGCATTGCCTCGGCGGTGCTCGCAGGCAGGGGCGTCACGGCCAACTCCGAGACCAGGGCCCTCAGCGGCTCGGGGACTTCCTGGCGGACCTGCTCCACCCAAGCCACAGGGTCTTCGGAGTGGGCCAGTCCGGCAGCCCGCACGGCAGTGTGGACGGCCGCGTAGGCCGGAGTGGTGAAGTGCGAGGCCTCAAAGCGCTCCCAGGCTCCCCCGCCCAGCACGCCAGGCTCCTGGAGGATAACTTCAAGCGCCTGGCGTTCCATGCCGGCGATGGGGTCCCTGGGGTCCGGGCGCTGGAAGACCGGACCGCCCGACGCCGGTGCTGCCGCCGCCGGACCGCCTGGACCGGCCGCACCGCCTGGACCGGCCGCGCCGCCAGCGTTTGCCGCACCGCCAGTGTTGGCCGTACCGCCGGCAGCAGCGCGCTTGGCGGCAGCTCCCACGTAGCCGCTGACTTCCTCGATGGGCATGCCCAACCAACCGGCCAGGTTCCGCGTGTAGCCGGGCCTTGTGGCAGAGTCCCGGATCTGGGCAACCACCGGGGCCGCTTCACGCAGGGCAGCTACGCGGCCTTCCACGGTGTCCAGATTATGCCGCCGGAGAGTTGCCCGGATGGCGAACTCGAAGAGCGGCTTGCGGGTGCTGATGAGTTCGCGCACTGCGGCATCGCCCTTGAGTTGACGAAGATCACAGGGGTCGGCCCCGGACGGCTCCACCGCAACGTAGGTCTGGGCGGTGAAGCGCTGGTCTTCCTCGAAGGCGCGCAAGGCTGCCTTCTGACCGGCGGCGTCGCCGTCGAAGGTGAAGATGACCTCTCCCCCGCTGCCGTCGTCCGAAAGCAGCCGGCGGGCAACCTTGATGTGTTCGGTACCGAAGGCAGTACCGCACGTGGCCACCGCCGTCGTAACCCCTGCAAGGTGGCAGGCCATGACGTCCGTGTAACCCTCAACCACCACCAGTTGCCGCTCCTTGGCGATGTTCCGCTTGGCGATGTCAATGCCGTAAAGGACCTGGGACTTCTTGTAGAGCGTGGTCTCGGGGGTGTTCAGGTACTTGGGGCCCTGATCATCTTCGAAAAGCTTGCGGGCACCGAAGCCGATGGTGTCCCCGGCGATGTCCCGGATGGGCCAGATCAGCCTGCCACGGAAGCGGTCATAGATTCCGCGGTTTCCTTCCGAGAACATTCCGGTGAGTTTCAATTCAGCGTCCGTGAACCCCCGGCCGCGCAGGTGTTTCAGCAGAGCGTCCCAGCCCTGGGGCGCGTATCCCACGCCAAAGTGTTCCGCGGCGGCACGATCAAATCCGCGGCCGAAGAGGAAGTTGCGTCCATCGGCCGCTCCGGGAGTCAGCAGCTGGGCGCGGAAGAACTCATCGGCGATCTTGTGGGCGTCCAGCAGGCGTTGGCGTTTGCCCACTTCCTCGCGGCTGGGGCCGGTGCCGCCGTCCTCATAGCGCAGTTCGTAGCCGATTCTGGCAGCGAGTTTTTCAACGGCTTCGTGAAAGGAGCTGTGGTCCATTTTCTGGACGAAGGAAATGGCGTCGCCGTCCTCGCCGCAGCCGAAGCAGTGGTACCTGCCCACTTGCGGGCGAACAGTGAAGGAGGGCGAACGTTCGTCGTGGAAGGGGCACAGGCCCTTGAAACTGCCCAGCCCGGCGCCCTTCAAGGTGACGTAACCGTCAACAACTTCCTTGATATCCGTGCGCTGGCGTACTTCGTCAATATCTTCACGTTTGATCAGGCCAGCCACGTCACCATCCTAGTCGTTTGCGCCGGGAGTCCCCGCCGTTAACGGCACCGGCCTGACCATTACCAAAGCGAGGGAAGGCTGCCCACCAGTCGCTCGTACATGGCAAGTGCGGAGACGTCCGTCAGCGAGGCAACCTGATCGATCACCACGCGCAGCCGCGCACCGTCGTCGACGGCGTCACGCCAGTCAGCGGCGAACATCGGCTCCAGGTGGCGGTCGCCGGTGGCGTTCAGAACACCCACCAGAGCATGCAGCACTTCGCGTTGCCGCTCATACACCGGCTGGCGGTGGTCTGTGGAGATCACAAAAGTGGTGGCCAGGCCCTTGAGGACGGCGATCTCGGTGACGGTGTCCTCGGGGACCATGAGCTCGGCGTCGTAACGGGTCAGATTGGCCGGTCCGAAGTGGGCACGGGTTGTTTCCATGGCGCTCTGGCAGAACCGGCCAATCAACTGGCTGGTCATATCCTTCAGGGCAGCCATGGACTTCCGGCTGCCGTCAGCTTCGCGGACCCACACCTTGGTGGCCTCCAGCCGTGCCAGGGCAGCATCAATTTCCGCGGGGTCGTTGTGCGGCAAGTACCACTGTTTGGTGTAGCCCACCACGCGTGCCCTGTGGTCCGGGTTTTCCATCCATTTGAGCTGGAAGTGTCCTGCGACGATCGCATCCTCGACGTCATGGACCGAGTACGAAATATCGTCGGCGAGGTCCATCACTTGGGCCTCGATGCACGAGCGGTTGCCCGGCGCGCCCTCGCGGAGCCATTCGAAAACCGGAAGATCGTCCTCGTAGGCGCCGAATTTGCTGGTGCGGTGGCCATGAATCACCGGGGCGTCGACGGCGGACCACGGGTATTTGGACGCGGCGTCCAGGCTGGCGCGGGTCAGGTTAAGCCCCGCCGGCCTGCCGTCCTCGGCCAGGACTTTGGGCTCGAGCCTGGTCAGCAGCCGCAGGGTCTGGGCATTGCCTTCGAAGCCGCCAATGGTGTGCGCGACTTCGTTCAGCGCGGACTCGCCGTTGTGGCCAAAAGGCGGATGACCGAGATCGTGGCTCAGGCACGCAGTATCCACGACGTCAGGATCACACCCCAGGGAGCGGCCCAACTCGCGGCCTACCTGTGCCACTTCCAGGCTGTGGGTCAGCCTGGTGCGGACAAAGTCGTCCGTATCCGGGGCAACCACCTGCGTTTTGGCACCGAGCCTGCGCAGCGCCGAAGAGTGCAGGACCCTGGCACGGTCCCGTTCAAAGTCTGAGCGGTAGTTGCTCTTGCGCGGCTCTTCAACCCACCGCGCGGAATCGGCCTCGGCGTAACCGGGAATGGCCAGCACAAAATCGTGTGCCGTCTCGTCGTGGCCAAGTATCGCTTCGGTTCCCATAGGTATCTGCCTCCTTCAAGCGCCGGGGTGTGGAGCTTCTAGAGTCAGTCTTACACGTGTGAGGCTAGCCGCCCGAAACGTCCAGCTCCGCGGCTGAGATATCCGCGCTCTGTTCAGCGTTCAGCTGACGGCTCTGCAGCCAGTCCTTGGGCAGCGCAGGCTTCTTGGGCGAGCCCGCACGGCCGCGGGGCCCCTCGGAATCCACGCCCGGGTAGGGCGAGTCCATGTCCAGTTCATCAAGGTATTCGCGCAGCACTTCGAGCGTGGGTACTGTGGCCAGCTTGGCGCGGAGTTCGCCGCCCACCACATAACCCTTGAAATACCAGGCCATGTGCTTGCGGATCTCGCGGAGCGCCTTGTATTCGTCGTTGCCGAAGGTCTCCACCATCAGCTCCGCGTGGCGGTACACGCCCTCAGCAACCTCCCGGAGTCCTGGACGGTGCCGCTGATCGCTGCCCTCAAAGGCTGCCTGAAGGTCGCCGAACAGCCAGGGCCGGCCTTGGCAACCACGGCCCACTACTACGCCGTCCACACCGGTTTCCCGGACCATGCGCACGGCGTCCTCAGCCGACCAGATATCACCATTGCCCAGCACCGGGATATCGGGCAGGGCTTCACGGAGGCGCGCAATGGCGGACCAATCTGCCTGTCCCGAGTAGAACTGCGCCGCAGTCCGGCCATGAAGGGCGACGGCGGCAACGCCGGCATCGCGGGCGATCCGGCCGGCGTCAAGGTACGTCAGGTGGTCCTCGTCAATGCCTTTACGCATCTTGATGGTCAGCGGGATGCCACCCTTGGAGGCTTCCTTGACCGCTGTATTGACGATTGAGGTAAAAAGATCGATTTTCCACGGGAGGGCTGAACCGCCGCCGCGCCGGGTGACCTTGGGCACGGGGCAACCGAAGTTGAGGTCGATGTGATCGGCCCGGTCCTCTTCGACGAGCATGCGCACCGCGGCACCCACAGTTACCGGATCCACGCCGTAGAGCTGAACGGAACGGACTTTTTCATCCTCATCGTGGGAGATGATGCGCAACGATTCCGGAGTACGCTCCACCAGGGCACGGGAAGTGACCATCTCTGCCACATACATGCCACCGCCGTATTCACGGCAGAGCCTGCGGAAGGCCGAGTTGGTGATGCCGGCCATGGGGGCAAGGATCACAGGGGTGTCCACGGTGATCCCGCCGAGCTTCAAGGGCGGCAGCTCAAGCTTTAGTGCGGGGGGCGTTGCTACAACAGTCACCTATCCATTGTTGCAAATCCGGGCAAATCGGGTGGAAGGCTCCCCAAATCCCTCCCTAGTTCGCTCACGCGTGCGCAGAACGGCGGGCGAGGCGAACAAGAGCAGTGCCTGGCTCACGAGGCACCATCGCCTGTATCTCCGCGGCGCTCCGCTTCCCGCTGGGCCCGGCGGCTCCCCGGGCGTGCAGGCCTGCCGGGAGCGTCAAGGCGCGCACCGGCGTCGTGATTTTCCTGCGGGCCGGAACTTACGACGGCGGCAGCGGCCGCCAGCGAACCGGTGTCCTTGAGCTCATCAGCAGTTACGGTCGGTGCACCGGCTGCGGCCGGGCGCTTCATGCCGGTGGCCTTCACCACCAAGACAGCGATGAGGGTTGTGACAGGGATGGCAAGGACCAGGCCGATGGAGCCCACCAGGGTGCGGATCACTTCCTCGGACAACTCGGCACTTGTCAGCGCTTCGGCGAGGGGGCGGTCGTAAAGCATCACAATGATGAGGATGGGAAGCGCGGCGCCGGCGTAGGCAAAAGCAATGGTGTAAACGGTGGAAGCGATGTGGTCCCGGCCGATCCGCATGGCCGAGGAGAACAGCTTGCGGGCAGTGGTGTCAGGCGCGAGTTCGTAAAGTTCCCAGACGGCGGAAGACTGCGTGATGGTCACGTCGTTGAGTACGCCCAAACCCGAGATGATCAGGCCGCAAAGGATGATCCCGGAAATGGAGATCTGGGGTGACATGTTCACCAGCGTCGAAGCGTCGTGATTTCCCACCCCAGCCAGATTGGCGGCGTCCGTAGCCCACGCCGCCAACAGCGCGGTGATGCTGAGCCCAAAGATGGTACCCAGCAAAGCCGTGGATGTCCGCGCGGAGAATCCATGCGCGAAATACAGGACCCCGATCATGATCACCGTTGAGCCCACCAACGCCAGCAGGAGCGGCGGCTTACCCTCCACCAAACCCGGCAGAATGAAGCTGACCAGAACAAAATAGGCGCCAACAAGGCCAAGAAGCGCCCGGAAGCCACGCCAACGGGCCACCGCAATGACCACCGCTGCGTACAGGACAGCCAGCAAGGCTATGGGAATGCTGCGGACAAAATCCACAAAAACGTAGGCCGGGGCTCCGCTTCCCGCGTTGGCTCCCTGGACGGCAGAGAGGTTGAGGTACCTGATGGAGTCCCCCACATCCACGCCGTGGGACATGGCCACGTCAGGGTTGATGACCACCTTGACTACGTCCCCGCCCTTATCCGGCTCCGTAAAAGCGAAGGTGCACTGGGATCCGCCGGACTGGTTACTCTGGCCTGTGTTGTTTTGCCCGGTTGTGGGTTGGCCCGTGTTGCTCTGGTTGGTCTGCGTGCAGCTTTCCACCACCACGCTCTGAATACGCCCGGTATCGAACGTTACCCCTGGGGCAGCCTGGTAAGGACTGGAAAACGTGATTCCCTCCCGGCTGCCGGAGGGCCACATGACCATCATGGCCACAAGTGTCAGGACGCCCACCGGGACGAGAATGGCCGCAAGAATCCAATTGGCCCGCTTCCTCGAAGCGAGAGCCTGCGGGGTTGGCTCGGAATTATCAGAATGACCGTGGGAGTGACCGTGGCCCATCAGCAGCAAAACCTCATGCCCTTAACCCTACGCGGGACCGTGCTCGCCGCGGACAAAGTCCTCTGCCCGCAGGGTCCCAGGCTTCTTAACGCAGAATCCCGCGCCGCCCCTGGTGGGAGGGGCAGCGCGGGATCCTGAAGTGCAGACAGAGCGGTCAGTCGCTGACAATCAGGGTATCGGCACCCCGAACATGGGCCTTTCCGGACTCCAGCAGCGGATCAAGCACCGCGCGCAGCGCCGTCATGGATTCATCAACTTCCAGCAGGACCGGGTGCTGGTAGGCAATGAGTGCCAGCAAGTCCCGGACAGCAGCCGCAGCTTCCTCGGCGGAGAGCATGGGATCGTGCCCAAGGAAGACCTCCGTTGGTTCCTCGGAGTCGCCTTGGGCGTAGCTGATGGCGAAAGCCTGGATTTTGCCCTTCCGGCTGGCAGGGACTCCCTGGCCGAAGGCACTGGCTTTGGGCGCACGCAGGACTATTGCCCCATGGGCGCCGGTGAGGTCATGGAGGAACAACCGCTGCACTGTGGCAATGCTGAGTTCCCCCGGGCTGTCCCAGTGGTGGACGTGTGAGTAGTACTTGCCCACCACATCGCTCAGCTCCACAGAGCCGGTGGCCAGATCCTCCACCCGCTCAGAAGCGGCTTCCTCGGAACCATCGCCAAAGCGGGGCAAGGACAACGGTTCCGGCTTCACTACCACCAGTTGCGAGCGCTGAATGGGGACGAGTCCAGCGGCCGCGGCGAAAGCCGCACCCGCAGTATCCGGCTCCACCTTGCTGCGCAGTTTGGAAACGCCCGACGGCGAGTTCCCGGCTTCCCGGCGCAGCATGGTCAGGAGGGTGGCGCCCACGCCTTCGCGTCGATGGTCCTTGGCAACCTCGACGTACGCCCAAAGGCGTTCGGGATGCAGGGATGCCTCGTGGACGACGCCGGCAGCAACAGGAATCCGAACCCCGTCCACCACGTCCTCAGCCACGATGCAACGACGCCACGGCTGGTTGCTGGAGGGTGCCAACGCCGCACGGAACTGCTCCGCTGGCAGGGTTTCGGGGCCACCCCAGATTTCCAGGAGGGCGAGGTCGTCGCCTTCCTTCCATTCACGGTAATCCAATGCCACGGCTAGGCGCCGATCAGGCGTGCTGCCAGGTAGCCCTCAACCTTGTCCAGGGATACGCGTTCCTGGCTCATGGTGTCGCGCTCACGAATGGTGACGGCCTGGTCTTCGAGGGTGTCAAAGTCCACGGTGATGCAGAACGGGGTACCGATTTCGTCCTGGCGACGGTAGCGGCGTCCGATTGCACCGGCGTCGTCGAAGTCAATGTTCCAGTTCTTGCGCAGTTGGGCGCCCAGCGCCTTGGCCTTCGGGGACAGGTCCTCGTTGCGGCTCAACGGCAGGACGGCGGCCTTGACCGGGGCCAGGCGCGGATCCAGCTTCAGCACGGTGCGGACATCGACGCCGCCCTTGGCGTTGGGTGCCTCATCCTCGGTGTACGCGTCAATCAGGAAAGCCATGAAGGAGCGGGTCAAACCGGCGGCGGGCTCGATCACGAACGGGGTGTAGCGCTCGTTGGTGGCCTGGTTGAAGTAGCTCAGGTCCGTGCCGGACGCCTTGGCGTGCGTGGAGAGATCGAAGTCCGTGCGGTTGGCGATGCCCTCAAGCTCGCCCCACTCGGAGCCCTGGAAACCGAAGCGGTACTCAATGTCCGTGGTGCCCTTGGAGTAGTGGCTGAGCTTCTCCAGCGGGTGCTCGAAGAACCGGAGGTTCTCCTCGCGGATGCCCAGGTCCGTGTACCAGGACATGCGTTCCTTCATCCAGTACTGGTGCCACTCTTCATCGGTGCCGGGCTCGACGAAGAATTCCATTTCCATCTGCTCGAATTCGCGGGTACGGAAAATGAAGTTGCCGGGCGTGATTTCGTTACGGAAGGACTTACCGATCTGGCCGATGCCGAACGGTGGCTTCTTCCGGGAAGTAGTGAGCACGTTGTTGAAGTTCACAAAAATGCCCTGGGCGGTTTCCGGACGCAGGTAGTGCATTCCTTCCTCGCTGGCCACCGGGCCGAGGAAAGTCTTGAGCAAGCCGGAGAATTCCTGGGGTTCGGTCCACTGGCCACGAGTGCCGCAGTTTGCGCAGACGATGTCCGCAAGGCCGTTTTCTGCCGGGCGGCCTTTCTTTTCCTCGTACTCTTCTTCGAGGTGGTCCGCGCGGTAGCGCTTGTGGCAGGAGAGGCACTCAACCAGGGGATCGGAGAAGACCTCCACGTGGCCGGATGCTTCCCATACCTGGCGGGGAAGGATGACCGAGGAATCCAGGCCTACAACGTCCTCGCGGCCTCGGACCATGCTCTGCCACCACTGGCGCTTGATGTTTTCCTTCAGTTCCGCGCCGAGGGGACCGTAGTCCCAGGCAGAACGGGAGCCACCATAGATTTCACCGGCCTGGAAGACAAAGCCCCTCCGCTTGGAGAGGGAAATGACCTGGTCAAGGACGGATTTTGCTGCCATGGGTAACTCCATTTGTTCTACAGGGCCGCTGGGTGCGGTCCGCGGTGGTTTGCCCCGGAATCCGGACGAGGTTGTCCGGCGGGGTGCTGGGGAAAGTTGCTGTTAGTGCTGCGTTCTGCTGTGGGCAGTACGCCAAATACTGCACCCTACCAACCCTACCGGCCTTTGGCCGTTGAACTTCGTGCGAAAGCTCCCTTGGGCCAGGGCAGCGTAGCCACAATGATCGCGGCGAGCGTCAGCACCGTACCCAACACCGTGGGCAAGGCGACCACCGCGCCGGGACTGGGGATCACGACGTCGAGCACCAAGGATCCCACCAACTGCCCGGCAATCATGCCCAAACCTGTGATCAGGACACCCAGGCTGCGGACCAGCAGGGCTGCCAGTCCAATGAAGAGGCAGCCCATGGGTCCACCAAGGTAGTACCACCACTCACCCGGCAGCGGATTTCCCGGGCCGGCAACGGCCAGCTTGATGATCCACGCGATCCACAAAATGAGTGAACCGGCAATGAAGTTCACCAACGTGGCGGCAATGGGCGTTCCGTAGTGAACGGTGGCGGTTCCGTTCATGGCCTGCTGGAAACTCATGCAGAACCCCGCAGCCAGGGGCAGGAGCACGGGCAGGATGAGGGAGGCCACGTCGGCGTCGCCGGTGAACCTGGGTGAAACAGCCCAAGCCACGGCGGCCACGGTGAGGATACTGCCAAGGACCCGCACCCCGGTGATGGCGCGTTTGCCGCCCGGGCCGATTCCCATGCGGTCCACGAGCAAGCCACTCAACGTTTGGCCGGTGACGGCCGCGACGGTGAACAACGCGACACCCAGAAGCGCCACAGTAAATGACTGGGCAAAGACGAACAAAGCGCCGATTGCGCCTGCCATGACGTAGAAGCGGGGGAAACTGCGGTTCCGGATAGCGGGAATGATGCGCTGCAGGCCGGCCCTCCCCCGCGGCGTGGCAAACGATATAGCGCTGATGAGCAGCAGCCCTGTGGTGAAGCTCACCACCGAGGCGGCGATGCCGTCGTCCAATTTTGCGCCGAGTGCCCCGTTGATCCTCGCTTGAAGCGGGATGACCAAGCCTGTTGCTACGGCAATAGGGAGGCCAATGACCAGCGGAAGGGTGGGGCGGGGAGAAGGCTGCGGCACCGTCCCCACACTACTTCAGGCATCATTGCTCTATGAGCAATCCCGAAATTGAAGAGATCCCCATCCGCGATGACATGATCCGCCTTGGCCAGCTGCTCAAGCTCGCCAACCTGGTGGAGGACGGCGTTGAAGCCACGGAGCTCATCAAGAACGGACTGGTCAAAGTCAACAACGAAATTGATGACCGCCGCGGACGCCAACTCCATGTGGGCGATACCGTAACCGTCAACGGCCAGACGGTCCGGATCACCGCCGCCTAATCTCCCCCGCTAGTCAGTGAGGACCTTGTGGGTGAGGAATTCGCCCACGTGGCCGATCTCCTGCTGGTTGATACCGTGCCACATGCCCGTGTAAAGCACCTTCGTGAGGTCCACATGTTTGCGCACCCAGCCCATGGTGTATTCGATCTTGTCCTGGGTGATTACCGGGTCCTGCTGGTCCCGGCCCCAGAACATGGGCAATGAACCATCCAGCTCGTTGTCCCGGAAGGCGGCGTCAGCACCGGCGTCGATCACAAAGCCTGAAAGCCCGACGACGGCGGCAAAGTCCGCGGGCCGGTAGCGGAGCATGGTGGTAGCCATGGCCATGCCCATGGAGAAGCCCAACAGGGTCACCGACGAGTGGTTCGCTTTGACCGTATCCAGCCATTCCAAGGCGTACTCCGCTGCGTGCTTTACAGCTTCAAGCGAATAGTCGATTGACGCTGTCAGCGGGAACCAGGTGAAGCCTGGCCCCATGGGCATCGGCGCGCGAAGGGCAGCTACAACAAAGGCGTCGGGAAGCAACCCGGCCAGGCTGAAAAGATCGTCCTCGTTGGAGCCGTAGCCGTGCAGCAGAACCAACAGGGGCTTGCCGGCGCGCTCAGCTTCGTCGTGGGACCACAGGACAACGGGGGCTGGAAATACGGGTGCTTCAGTCATGGCTCCATTCTTGCAGTTACCCACAAGTAACAACCTACGGTGGCGTAGGTTGGAGCTCACGGTGCAGGATATGAGCGTGAGTGAGAACAATCCTTTACTGAATCCGGGCGAGCCCGCCCCGGAGCCCCTCGAGTCCATCCAGAAGCACCCATGGACCCGCTATGTGGCTTTGGGTGACTCCTTCACCGAGGGCATCGGCGATCCCGAGCCCCGCAACCCCGGCGGCAACCGCGGTTGGGCGGATCGCGTTGCCGAAGAACTGGGCCGGGGCCAGGAGGACTTCGCCTACGCAAACCTCGCCATCCGGGGCAGGCTGCTGCAGCAGATCATCGATGAACAGGTGGGACCCTGCCTGGATCTCCAACCGGACCTCGTGTCCATTTCAGCCGGCGGCAATGACCTCATCCGCCCCGGCGGCGATCCTGATCTGTTGGCCGAAAAGCTTGATGCCGCAGTTGCGGAGTTGAGCTCAGGTGGTGCCACCGTGGTGCTTTTCAATGGTCCTGACACGGCATCATCGGTGTTGGGACGCATCCGCGGCAAGGTGGCTATCTACAACGAGAACCTCCGGACAGTGGCCGCACGGCACGACGCCGTCATCGCGGACATGTGGTCCCTGCGGCAGCTGGCGGACTACCAGATGTGGGACGTGGACCGCCTGCATTTCTCGCCGCTGGGGCACCACACCATCGCCATGATGGTGCTGGAGGCGCTGAACGTTCGCCACACACTTGAGCCCCTTGTACCCAAAGCCCTCCCGCCCCGCACCTGGCGTGAGGCGAGGTCCTCGGACCTGGTCTGGGCACGTGAGTACTTTGTCCCGTGGGTGATCCGCCGGCTTCGGCACCAATCCTCCGGTGACGGCATCACACCGAAACGCCCGACGCCGGGACCTGTCTTTGGCTCCTCCGGCAGCGTGTTGCCACGCCGCTGACGTGACCATCCCCCCAGCAGGCGCGGAGAGTATCCGGCGGACACGACTCCGGCGCCAACAATTGCGCGCCCCCTACGCCGACAACCCCGCGGATGCGGTCCGCAACCTCCTGGCCGTCCAATCACAGGAATTCCCCTATGCGCGGTGGACGCTCTCGCAAAGAAGCTCCCCCCATCCTTCCTCCATGGTCACGGCCTCGGATGTTGAGCAGGCCGTAGCTGATGGAACCATTCTGCGGACACACATCCTGCGCCCCACCTGGCACTTTGTGCACCGGGAGGACCTCGGCTGGCTGATGGGATTATCCGCAGACCGCCTGCACCAAGGCAACAAAGGGATGTATCGCCAAACCGGAATTGATGAGGACGCTGCTGCAAGGAGCGGCCAAATCCTGGCTGCGGCGGTGGCGGACGGGGCCCACAAGACACGCGAGGAACTGGCCCAGGTTCTGGAAGAAGCGGGCTTCCCCAGTAAGGGATTGGGCTTCATCTACCACCTCATGCATGCCGAAATCAGCCGTGTCCTGGTGAGCGGCTCCCCCGTCCGATCCTCCGGCGGCGCCCTGAAACAGACCTATGCCCTGTTCGAGGAGCGCGTTCCCGGTTTCCTTCCCACACCGTTGGCCGGAGAGGATCGTGAACAGGCACTGGGGCAACTGGCACTGCGATACTTCAGCAGCCGCGGCCCTGCAACCGTGAAGGACTGTGCGGTGTGGTCCGGGCTGACCATGAAGGACGTGAAGCGTGGAATCCAGGTGGCACAGGACCTCTCTCCCGGAGCCCTGGGCACCCTTGAGCTTGATGGGCTTCCTTATTACCTGGCAGCTGAAGAAGTAGAACCGCTGGCCAGCGGGGACGCTACCGAAGACCCTTCAGTGGCTGAGGACGCTGCGCTACCCCGAATCGACCTCATCCAGTGCTACGACGAATACGTGATGGGCTACTCGCAATCACGGCACTTCCTCGGTGGGACAGCACCGTACTTCCCCGAGGACAACGGCCCCATGCACGTGGTCCTGCTGGATGGCAGGTTGGCCGGATGGTGGCGTCACGGATTCTCCGGCGGGGCCTGCCAGCTGGACGTCCGGATGAACCGTCCGGCCACCGCGGCAGAGCAAGCAGCCTTGGAAGCCGAGGTGGACCGGTACGGCCGGTTCCTGGGCATGAACACCACACTGGTGCGACGTGGCGGGAACGGTCCAAGGGCACAGGACTAAGCTGGGGTGAGACCTAGGAGGCCTGCACCGTGAACAATCTGATCTTCTGGATCATCGTCTGCTCGTGGCTGATTCCACTCGGAATCCGCATGTATAACCGCTCCCGGGCGCGCCGGATCCAACACGGAGACTTTCGCGCCCCAGGGTATCCCCCGCAGAATCTGCCCGGCCCAGGCTACCCGCAGCAGCAGTACCCGCCGCAGCAGCACCCAGGACAGCAGTATCCGCCGCAGAACTACCCGGGCTATCCGTCCGGGCCGAGCACCATCCGCCCCGCGGATGACGCACCGCAGTCCGGGCCGCCGTCGAGCCCGTCATCCCCCAGCACGTTTCCCGCAACGTACGGTTCGGAGCCGCAGGGCTTCCGTGCGCGCAAGCTCGCCGAGCTGGACGCGAAGTTCAGCAACGGCGAGATCGCCATGGAGGACTACATGCGGCAGCGCGGCGAGATCATGAACGGCTGAGTTGCCGGTTCAGGCGAAAAACGCTTCGCGAAGCTGTGCTGACAGCTGGCCGATTTCGGTGAGGAAGCCGTCATGGCCGATGGGCGCCTCAATGACATGAACCGGCACTTCGCCGGGGAGCGCAGCAGCAAGTTCCCGTGACTGCGCCGGGAAGTAGAGCCTGTCCGTGTCCACTGCCGCCACAAAGAACTCCGCCGTGGCGAGGGACAGGGCTGTCTCCAACGAGCCGCGGTTCCTGGCGACGTCGTGGGACATAAGGGCCTCGGTGATGGCGATGTAACTGTTGGCATCAAAACGGCGGACCAGTTTGTTTCCCTGATGGTCCAGGTAGCTTTCAACTTGGTATCGGCCCCGCTCCCCCAAAACGGCAGCAGCCAAAGGGCTTTCCTGATGCTGGGCTTCCCTGCCGAAGCGTAAGTCCAGCTCCAACGCCGAGCGGTAGGTGATGTGGGCGATGCGCCGGGCCAACGCCAAGCCGTGCTCCGGCGCAGTACCACCGTAGTAATCGCCGTTGTTGAAGTTGGGGTCCTGCCTGATGGCCAGGGTTTGGGCCTGGGCGAAAGCGATTTGTTCGGCCGTGCTGTAGGCGCCCACCGAAATCACTGCGCAGCGTTTGACCCTGTCCGGGAACGTCACAGCCCATTCAAGGGCGCGCGCGCCGCCCATGGACCCTCCCAGGACTGCGTGCCAGGCCTCGATTCCCAGTGCGTCAGCGAGGCGCGACTCAGCCTCAGTGCTGTCGCGCAGGGTGACCAGCGGGAAACGTGAGCCCCACGGGCGTCCGTCCGGCGCTTCTGATGATGGGCCGGTGCTGCCGTAACAGCCGCCCACGATGTTGATGGAGATCACGAAGTACTTGTTGGTGTCGATCGTGGCACCGGGCCCAACCAGCTGCTCCCACCAGCCTTCTTCGTCCGTCGCGCCGCGCGCTACATGGGTGCTGCCGGTAAGTGCGTGCTGGATCAGCACCGCGTTGGAAGCATCAGCGTTCAGCTTCCCCCACGTCTCGTAAGCAAGCACCACGTCCGGGAGGAAACCACCGGCTTCAAGTTCCAGCGGTCCTATGCCAACGTACTTGACGGTTCCGTCTTCTTCTCCGGATTTTGGGAGGGCTGTAGCAGTAATGGTCATTCCTTTGACACCTTAACCTCGCGCTTGCCCGTCGCCTTGCGTGCGAACAGGCCAGGTCTTCACCCGGGGCACCCCACCGCGGAGGAGGGTTGCCGGCCAGCAAGCCGGGGCTTTTTGCTGGCACTCATGACCTAATACCAAGAGTCTAGGAAACGCAGGGTGGTTATGGCGAAGAATGTGACAACAGTGTGACGGTTTTGGGCCTCATCATTCATGGACGGGCTCTCAGGGCTGCCGCCCGGCGAATAATCGTCGGCACGGGCGGCAGCCTGGACAGTGCAGGGAGCTCTGGACGTCAGGCGCCCTTTGCGGCCCGGAATCCGGCTTCGAGGTCGGCAATGATGTCGTCGACGTGCTCAATGCCCACGGACAAACGCACCAAGCCGGGGTTGACGCCTGCAGCCAGCTGCTGTTCCACCGTCAACTGGCTGTGGGTGGTGGAGGCCGGGTGGATCACCAGTGAGCGGACGTCGCCTATGTTGGCAACGTGCGAGTGCAGCTCGAGGCCGTCCACAAAACGCTTACCGGCTTCCACGCCGCCCTTGATGTTGAAGGCAACGATTGCGCCTGTGCCCTTGGGTCCGTACTTCCGGCCACGGTCATACCAGGGGCTCGAGGGCAGGCCGGCGTAGGCGACCGATTCGACGTCGTCGTGGCTTTCCAGCCATTCAGCCACCTTGGTGGCGTTGGCAACATGACGTTCCACACGCAGGCTCAGGGTTTCCAGGCCTTGGGCAATGAGGAAGGCATTGAAGGGCGAGACAGCAGAGCCGAGATCCCGGAGCAACTGAACGCGGGCCTTGAGGATATAGGAGAGGTTGGCGCCCAGGGCACCGTCCTTGCCCAGGTCGCGCGCATACACCAGCCCGTTGTAGCTGGGGTCCGGGGTGTTGAAGCCGGGGAAACGCTCCGGATCCTTGCCGAAATCGAAGTTGCCGGAGTCCACAATCACTCCTGCGATTGCCGAGCCGTGACCACCCAGATACTTGGTTGCGGAGTGGACCACAATGTCAGCACCCCATTCAATGGGGCGGATCAGGTACGGCGTTGAAAGCGTGTTGTCCACGATCAGGGGCACGCCGGCCTGGTGGGCCGTGCGGGCGATGCCCTCGATGTCCAGCACGTCCTGGCGGGGATTGGAAACAACTTCGCCGAAGAACAATTTAGTGTTCGGCTGTACGGCGTCACGCCACTGCTCCAGATTGTCCGGATCTTGAACGAAGGTGACGGAGATGCCGAACTTCTTCAGGGTGTGGGCCAGCAGGTTGTAGGTTCCGCCGTAGAGGCTGGGGCTGGCCACGATGTGATCACCGGCTTCGGCGATGTTCAGGATGGCGAACGTCTCAGCTGCCTGTCCGGAGCTGAGCAGGAGAGCACCCAGACCGCCCTCAAGGCTGGCGACCCGCTGCTCCACGGCATCCTGGGTGGGGTTGCCGATCCGCGTGTAAATGGGAGCGAGTTCGGCCAGGGCAAAGCGGTTGGCTGCACTCTCGGCGCTGGGGAACACGAAGGACGTGGTCTGGTAGATCGGGAGCGAGCGGGCCCCGGTGGCTGAGTCAGGCTCCTGACCGGCGTGGATCTGGCGGGTTTCGAAAGACCATCCTTGGGACATGGAGTTCTCCTGTTCGTGACGCATGGGTTTGGCACGCAATGAGCGTGACCTTGGAATTGCTGTGGAGCAGCTGAGCTGGGGCCAGTCTAAGAACAGTCCGGACGCCGGGACAGCTTTATGACGCCGGTGGAATCTTTCGGTCTCCCAGCGTCCTTCCATGACGTCCAGCGGAGATGGTTGCGCACATCCTATGTTGGTTAGGCTTGACTTAGCTGAGACCCTGATCACAAAGTGCCAAGATGAAGCCATGCGCATGGATCACGTCTCTTACGCCTGTGAACGAGATGGCCTTTTGGCCACCACCGAACGAATTTCCGCGGCACTGGGAGTGGACGCTGTCCGGGGCGGAGTGCACCCGCGCTTTGGCACCCGGAACATGATCATTCCCCTTGCGGATAACAAGTACCTGGAAGTGGTGGAAGTCCTGGACCACCCCGCTTCTGACAAAGCACCCTTTGGCCAGGCAGTCCGTGCACGCTCGGCTGCCGGCGGTGGATGGATGGGCTGGTGCGTCGCCGTTGACGACCTCGCCCCCTTCGAAGACCGCCTCGGCCGCGCCGCTGTCCCGGGCAACCGCAAGTTCCCCGACGGCCGCGAATTGGTGTGGCAGCAGATTGGCATCCTCGGCCTGATCGCCGATCCCCAGGTGCCCTACCTGCTCAAGTGGGAGGGCGACCCCTCACTGCACCCGTCCAGGATTTACGAAAGCGACGTCAAGATGTCCAGCCTCACCATTGCAGGCTCGGCTGAGCGCGTCACCGAGTGGTTGGGTGAGCCCGTGGAGAAGCCGCTTGAGGACGTGGCAGTCCAGTGGATGGCGCCGCACGGCACGCCCGGCATCATGTCTGTAACGTTCGAAACCGCTTCCGGAGCCGTCACCATCTGAGAAGTTCCCTCCCTCCGGACTGAGCTCCGGGCATAGCTTCGGCCGCCATCAGCGGGTGCCAATGACGTCACCCACCGATGGCGGCCGAATACTTTTAAGCGCCCCTATCCAAGGCCTATGGCCTTGCCGAACAGGCTGAATCCTACGAACGCCACAATGTCCAATAGTGCGTGGGCAATCACCAGGGGCATCACGCGTTTGGTTTTTGTGTAGATCCATGCGAACACCAAACCCATGACCACGTTCCCTATGAACGGGCCGAATCCTTGGTACAGGTGGTAGCTTCCCCGCAGGAGGGCGCTGACCACAATGGCTGCCGGGACACTCCACCCGAACTTTCCGAACCGGTCCATGAGGTAGCCCACCACGATCACTTCCTCGACGATCGCGTGGCGCATGGCCGAGAGGATCAGCACCGGCACCGTCCACCAGTAGGCGTCCAGGCCGCTGGGCACAATGGCCGTGGTAATCCCCAAGGCGCGGCCGGCGGCGTACAGTCCCAACGAAGGGATGCCTATGGCCGCTGCCAGACCGAGGCCTTGGAGAAGGTCCTTGCCGGGCCGGGCAAAGTTGAAACCGAGCCGGGCGAATGCCGAGCCGCCGCTTCCCTCCTTGGACGCGGGCACATGGGTGGACAGGAAGTAGAACACCAGCGCCACGGGCACCAGGGCGAACACAATGTCCAGAAGCTGGTAAGTGAGATCAAAATACTCGCGCGTGCTTTGGGACCTGTTCAGCGTTGATGTGGCATCAGCCAACGGTGCCCGCGACATCTTGTCCAGCAACTGCACCACGGAGTAGACGGCCGACTGGCCCAGGGACAGGCCCAGCACAATAAGTACTTCGGCTCGCAGCCGTCGGCGGGAAGCAAGGAACATGTACCTATCTTGCCCTTACTCCCTGCCACTTTGCCGTGAACCGCACACCTTGCCGGACCAGCAGCGGCAGCGCCCTATGCTTGGTGGGATGGGCGCCCCTGAGAGAATCTTCATGATCCGGCATGGACAGTCTGCCGCGAATGCCGACACCACCATCTACAACCGCGTGCCGGACTACCGGATCCCCTTGACCGAACGCGGTGTGGAGGAAGCGAGGCTTGCCGGGGAGAAGCTGCGCCGCAGGCTCGACGGCGAGCAAGTGTGCGTGTACGTCTCCCCCTATCTCCGGGCCTACCAGACCCTCGAGGCCATGAACCTTGGATCCCTGGTGGAGAGGGTGATAGAGGAGCCCCGGCTTCGCGAACAGGACTGGGCAAACTTCCAAATTGCCGGGGAGATCGAGGACCAGAAGGAGCTGCGCAACCTCTACGGCCACTTTTTCTATCGCTTCCGTGAGGGTGAGTCCGGCTCGGATGTCTATGACCGGGTGTCATCCTTCATGGAAACGCTCTACCGGCATTGGCAAAAGCCCAGCTATGTACCAAACACACTCCTGGTGACGCACGGGCTGACCATGCGCCTGTTCTGCATGCGTTGGTTCCACTGGACGGTGGAGTACTTCGAGTCGCTGAACAACCCGGAAAACGCAGAGCTTCGCACACTGATAAAGAACGACGACGACCAGTACAGCCTGGATATACCGTTCAGCCAGTGGGTACCCAGGGAAGTGGACGACTCCGTGCTGCACGCCCCAAGGATGCGTTTCTAGCTTCTCCCTGTCCGGGCCCTATCAGCTGGCAGGCGCGACGATGACTTCGGTTCCCTTGGCTTCGAAGGCGGCTTTATGATCTGCACTGATGCCGGAGTCGGTAATGAGGTGCCTGAAATCGTAGCCCGCCATTGCGGCGAAGGAGCGGCGTCCCACTTTGGAGGAGTCAGCCACAACGTATGATTCCGTGGCCCGGCGCGCCATCACGGTGTTAACCATTGCTTCGCCTTCATCGGTAATGGTGGGGCCAAGATCAGGATCCACACCGTTGACCCCAATGAAGGCGATGTCCAAGGCAACTTTTTGCATGATGACGTCCGTGTAGGGACCCACAAGCTCGTACGAGCGCGGGTTGAGGATCCCGCCGGTGACCATGATTTTGATGTTTGGCCGGACCGCCAGCTGCGAGGCGATGTTGATCGCGTTGGTCACCACGGTAAGGGTGGGCCGGTTTGAGGGTGCATTAAGGTCCTCGCGGGTGGACAGCAACTGCGCGAGCGCGGTGTTGGTTGTCCCTCCGCTGAGGCCAATGACTGCCCCGGGCCGGATCAGTGCCGAGGCGGCCAAGGCAATCTCCTGCTTGGCCCCGGCGTGATCGTCACGGTTGTAGCGGCCGGGAAGGTCATAGGCTACTGACCCGGTGGTGGCACCACCGCGGGTCCGGCTCAGCAACCGCTGCTTGGCCAGGCTGTCAAGATCCCTGCGGGCCGTGGCAGGGGAAACGCCCAGGCGTGTCACGATGTCCTCGACTTCCACATGGCCGGACTCGGCCAGGAGGTCGAGTATGGCGGTCAGCCGATCGGTGCGGGTCATGACGAGCCTTTCGCGGGTTTCGGCGCTAATTCGCTTTGGCGAACAGCGTCAGCATACGTGCGGACTCCAGCACAAGGGCATCCCGGCCGGCCTTGATGTATTTCCGGGAATCCACCACTGCAGGGTTGGCATCGAGGTACTCACGGACGGCGCGGGTAAAGAACCCGTTCAAATGTGTGGATACGTTGATCTTAGTCATACCCGCCCGGATAGCGGCTATGAGCATGTCATCTGAGACACCCGAGGAGCCGTGAAGGACCAATGGTTTTCCCACTGCGGTCTTCAGCCCGGTAATCAGCTGCAGGTCCAGGGCCGCACTGCGTTCTGTCATGGCATGGGACGAGCCAACCGCCACGGCGAGCGCGTCCACGCCTGTTGCCGCAACGAAGGCCTTGGCCTCAGCGGGGTCCGTTCTGACGCCCGGGGCGTGGGCTCCGTCCTTGCCTCCGACTTTTCCGAGCTCGGCCTCCACGTAAACGCCGCGTTCATGGGCGTATTTGGCAACCCGTTCAGTGACTTCCACATTGGACTCATATGGCAGATGTGCGCCGTCATACATGACCGATCCGAAGCCAAGGTCCACAGCAGCCAGTGCGAGGTCTTCGGATTCTGCGTGGTCCAGGTGAAGGGCAACGGGAACAGCGGCGGAGCGGGCGATTCCCAGGGCTGCTGCTGCGATGGGCTCGAGTCCGCCATGGTACTTGGCGCAGTTCTCGGAAATTTGCAGGATCAGAGGAACGCCGGCTGCTTCCGCCCCTGCCACCAGGCCTTCAGCCGTCTCTATGTGGATGATGTTGAATGCGCCCTGGCCCGTGCCGGCGGCAGCGGCCCGCTCCATGAGTTCGCGTGTGTTGACCAGTGTCACCGGGTCTCCTTCCATGTCAGGATCAAGTGGTCCTGAAGTTCCTGGTACCGGGGCGAAATTTCCCCTGCGGCGGGCATGAGCACGGCCGCGGCGGACCATGCGGTGGCCCGGCGAAGAATTTCCCGCGGCTCAGTGATGCCTTCGGCGAGGGCGACGGCGGCAGCTGCCACACCGGCGTCGCCCGCCCCGGTGGGGTTGCCGCTAAGGGCTTCGGGCAGGCGTGCACTCCAGTAGCCGCCGGGAGCGGCGTGGTCGAAGGCAAGCATGCCCTCCGCGCCCGCGCTGACGAGGACTGTCCGGGCACCCATGTCAATGAGAGCCAGGGCGGCAGCTTCAAGGCTGGACTCCCCCGTGGCCTCCGCAAGCTCGTGATGGTTCGGTTTGAGGATGTCGGCTCCGGCTTTCGCCGCGGCGATGATCCCGGGACCGGAGGTGTCAATGATGGCCGGGATGCCGGCGTCGTGGGCCAGGCGCACCAGTTCGGGGTAGAAGTCTGCGGGCGCTCCGGGCGGAAGGCTGCCCGAACCGACCAGAACGGAGGCGGGCAGGTTCCGGTTTCCGCTCACGGCCTCAACTATGGCGATCCGGAGGGAGCGCCAATCGTCCGGCAAAAGTGCCTGGCCTTCTTCGTTGAAGATGGATGTCTCACCGGCAACAGTGTCCACCAGGGCGATGCTGCGCCTGGTCTCGGCTGCCACTCCCACCAGGGTGTGCGGCACGCCGCTGGTCCACAGTTCGGCCGCGAGGGTTTGCCCTGCCGCGCCGCCTGTGGGCGCGATGGCCAGGACGGGATAGCCCAGTTGATGGGTGACGCGGGCTACGTTGATGCCCTTGCCGCCGGCACGGCTCAGGGGCGTGGGCACGCGGTGGCTTGAGCCCTCGGTGATGCCATGGACTGTGTACGTCATGTCGATCGCCGGATTGGCAGTGACGGTGATGATGCGGTTCACGTTGGCTCGCTTCATGGTGTGCCTTCCAGGAGTGCCCGGGCGTTCAGGGCCGCGCCCAGCAGGCCGGCGTCCTGTCCCAGCTGGGCACGGATGAGTTGGGGCCTGCGTTGGAAGTCCAGGATCCTGTCCACCCTTTTACGTAAGGGTTCGAGGAGATCATCTCCTGCTTCAGCGAGACCTCCGCCCAACACCACTGCTTCTGTTCCGATGATGTTCACGCATTGGCAGATGGTGAACGCAAGAGCATCAAGGGCATCAGCCCAGATCCGGGATGCGATGGCATCGCCTTCACCGGCCCGCAGGAGTACGCCGCGTGCACCGTCCACGCTCACTCCTGAGGCACGGTGGTACCGCTTGGCAATGGCTCCGGCTGAGCCCACTGCTTCCAAAATGGTTGAGCCTGTTGAGCCTGGGCCGGCGTCGGGATCCGGAACCTGGGCGTGGCCCAGTTCTCCGGCGAAGCCGCCGGCGGTGACTGCTTTGCCGCCGGAGAATACAGCCGCGGCAATGCCGGTGCCCACCACCATCACCACAACGTCACTGAACTCTTTGGACGCGCCAAAGTGGTGCTCCACAGCTGCGGCGGAGCGGACATCGTGATCGAAAGCCACCGGGATGCCCAGCCGCTTTTCAGCCTCGGCGGTGAACGGAAAGTTACGCCATCCAAGGTTGGCGGAATAGACGCCCACGCCGGCCGCGGAGTCCACAATCCCGGGGACGATGATCCCCGCTGCCTGTGCGGGGGCCTGGGGAAACTCGGAGGCCAATTCGGCTTTGAGTTCGGCGAGCCTGTC
This sequence comes from Paenarthrobacter aurescens, assembly GCF_041549525.1. Lineage (NCBI taxonomy): Bacteria > Bacillati > Actinomycetota > Actinomycetes > Micrococcales > Micrococcaceae > Paenarthrobacter > Paenarthrobacter aurescens. The sequence goes on along the minus strand of NZ_CP157456.1, from coordinate 1,484,092 downwards.
CAGCACCGCTTCGCCGGGCCGCGCCGGGTCCAAAGGCGTGGGGACCCGGCGCATACCCAGGACGGTACCGCTGGCATCCACCACACCGGCTTTGATGTCTGTCCCGCCGACGTCGAAGGAGAGGACCGCGGATTGGGCGGCTCCAAGAACCATGACCGGAGCCTAGGCGGAGGCGTCGAGAATAACGGAGCGCGTCAGGTTGCGGGGCAGGTCCGGATTCAAGCCACGGACGCGTGCGCGCTCCAGCGTGACTTTGTGGACCCGGGCGAGCTCGGCCAACGGGTGCTTTTCCGTGTGGATGTAGAGGGCACCAGTGACGGCCATGTCAGTGTCCAAGCCTTCAGGCTGGGTGCCGAACAGCCAGGTGACACGGCCGGGAGCAGCGATGGAAATGGGGCCGTGACGGTATTCCTTGGCCGGGTAGGACTCGGTCCACCCCTGCACGGCTTCGCGCATCTTCAACCCTGCCTCGTGGGCCAGTCCAATGGTCCATCCGGTGCCGAGGAACGTGAACTGCTCGGCATCCAGGAGTTCCCCGGAAACGGGAGCTGTCACCGCGCCACGGGCATCCTCGATTGCCTGCTGCACATCGACGCCAAGGGTTGTCAGCATGTACACCAGCGCTGTGGTGGCGAAGCGGGTCTGCACTACGGAACGCTCATCGGCATATGGAAGGCCCACTACGACGTCGGCCAGCTCCACAATCGGCGAGGAAGTGTCCCCAATGATCGCAATGGTGGGAACAATCCCCTTCAACTGCGCCAAAACCTCAAGCACCTCAGTGGTGGTACCGGACCGGGTGATGGCCACAACGGCGTCGTACTGGCGATCTGCACTGTTGCTGTTCAGGAAAGCTTCAGAAGCTGCGAACGCGTCGGTGACGCCTTTGCCGGCGGATTCGCGGGCAGCTGCGTAGCTTTGAGCCATGAACCAGGAGGTGCCGCAGCCGATCACGGCAATGCGCTTGCCGTCCGCAGGCAGCAATTGTTCGGCACGGGCCTGCTCCACAGCGCGCTGCCAAACCTCGGGCTGGGAAACGAGCTCTTCTTCCATGAAGGCGCCCAGGGTGTTCTCGCTCATCGTGTGTTCCGCTCCCGCTCAGCTTAATGACGTTTTCTGATCTATAGAAACACTAAACGATCATTTTCGATCTCACAAGGATCATCCGCTCAGCAAGACCGCTCAATAACCGCTCACTTGTTGCACGGCGCAGCGAACCGGGAAACCCTGTGCTGCCGTGTGCTTTTTAGTTAACTGCTTGTTAACTCTTGTCATCTTCTGTTTGGTAAAGCAGTCTTGGGTGAGCACGCAACAAGATGATCATTACTGGAACGTAAAAATCAAGAAGGAGCATCATGCCCGGCTTGTCACCCTCTAAACGACTGGTCTCGCTGAGCCTGGCCTGCGTCGTCGTTTCATCCTCTATGGGACTGCTTTCCCTGCAGCCCGCCAGCGCGGCCCCGTTGACGCAACCCTTGCCTGCACAGCAAGCAACAGACGCCGTAAGCGAGGCCGGTACCGCCACCATTGCCTCAAACCAGCTCACAGTGAAGGTCGCCACAAGCTTTCCCCAGGTTCTCAGCTACACCCATGCCGCCACCAAGGCCCGCCTTGACGGCACAACGTCACCCGTGGGCACCATCACGCTCAATGGCACCGAATACAGAGTCACCGGCACCTCTGCCGGTTCCGGAGAAGATGGCAGGGACTACGTGCTCACTGTCCCGGACTTCGGCAACGTTGAGATCACTGCCCGGTTGTCCGTGAAGAAAAACGTTGTCTCATTCAACATCACCGGGATCAAGGACTCAGCGGACTACCCGGTGAAAACACTTCAGCTCCCCCGGCTGAACATGGTGACGGTGAACTCCACGCAGCCTGGAGCCCAAGTGTCCACAGCCAACCTTTCCGTGGACCGCAGCGTCACTGGAGACGAGTTCACTCCGATCACCCCGTCCACTCCCCTGGATGCAGTGGCCAAGAGTTCCGCCTACGCCCTGGCCAACACCGCGGCCCTGGGGGCCGCCGTCGAGTCCAACGCACTGTATGACACCTCCTCTGGACCCGGCGCCAAAGACCGGGGGCGTTTCTGGCGCCAAGCCGTCAGTGACGGGGCAGGCGGAGTGTCCATGGGACTGGCCAGTGGTCAGTGGCTCTACCGCGCTGAGGGCTCGGCCACCACGGAGGAACTGCCCTGGACTCGCGTGGCCATCACCTCTGACGCAAATTCCGACGGTGGCGTGGACTGGCAGGACGCGGCAATCGCCATGAGATCCATCCAGGTCAGCCCCAACAAAGGTGAGCAGACCCCGGATAACGTGATTACGCACATCCCGTTCAACTTCGCCTCCCAGGCAACCCACCCGTTCCTCCGTACCTTGGATGACGTCAAACGGATCTCCCTGGCAACGGACGGCCTGGGACAGGTAGCGATGCTCAAGGGATACACCAGCGAGGGACACGACTCGGCGAACACGGACTACGGCAACAACTTCAACAGCCGCGCCGGTGGTTTGGAAGACCTCAACAAGCTGGTCAAGGAAGGTAAGGACTGGAATGCCAGCTTCGGCGTCCACATCAACGCCACGGAGATCTATCCTGAAGCCAAGTCCTTCAGCGAAGACCTGTTGCGTGCTGACAAGGGCCTGGGCTGGAACTGGTTGGACCAGTCCTACTACATGAACCAGCGTGAGGACATCAATTCCGGGAAGCTCGCCCAGCGCATCAAGGAACTCCGTGAGGCCACGGACAAGAACCTGGACTTCGTTTACGTAGATGTTTACTACGAATTTGGCTGGCTGGCCGAACGCCTGCAGCAGGAACTGGTCAAGAACGGCTTCCGTGTGGGCTCCGAATGGGCAGACCACCTCTCCCGGAACAACACCTGGTCCCACTGGGCGAACGATGAAAAGTACGGTGGATCCACCAACAAGGGCATCAACTCCCAGATCCTGCGCTTCATCAACAACACCCAGTCGGACGTCTGGAACCCGGACCCCAAGCTCGGCGTGAGCCACATCGTGGAGTTCGAAGGCTGGACCGGGCAGAACGACTTCAATGCCTTCAGCGAGAACGTGTGGACAGCCAACCTGCCCGCCAAGTTCCTTCAGCACCACCAGATCACCAAGTGGACGGCTGACCGCATCGACCTCGCCGACGGCGTAGCCGTCACCGGAAACACCGCCGAAGAACGCAACATCACGGTGGCCGGGACTTCCGTGTTGCAGGGCGGCACGTATCTGCTGCCATGGTCCTCCAAGGAAAACGGCAAGCCCGACAAGCTCTACCACTACAACCCTGCCGGTGGCGCCAGCACCTGGACCCTCACCAAAGAGTTCTCCAAGTCCAGCTCACTTGAACTCTTCAAGCTGACCGACAACGGCCGCGTGAAGGTCGCCGACGTTCCCGTGGTCAACGGTCACGTCACCATCACGGCCGACGCCAAACAGCCCTACGTTCTTGCTCCGAGAAACACCATGGCTGAGCTGCCCAAAAAGGCCGACTTCGGCGAAGGCACAGCCTTCAATGATCCCGGCTTCAACGGCCTTGATCTCTCCTCTTGGAACCCTGCCGGAAGCGTCAACCACGTCCGCGACGACAAAGGCCGCCGCTACGCCGAACTGGGGGCAACGCCGTCGTCCATCAGCCAGGAAGTGAAGCTGGACGCCGGAACCCAGTCCGTGAGCGCCTGGGTTGAAATCGAACCTGGAAAGGCCCGGCCCACCACGTTCTCGGTGGACATGGACGGCAAGACCGAAAGCGTCACCATCGATTCGTCCAACGCCGAAAACTTCGTAGCTGGCGACGAGAAGCACGGCACAGGCTTCCAGCGCATCCGTGTGCTGGTGGACGTCCCGCGGAACAATGCCAAAGCCACCGTTTCGCTCACAGCGGCCGACGGCGATGCCACAGTACGCGTGGATGACTTCCGGGCGGTGAAGACCGTCCGGGTCGCCACCACCGGGGTGCTCAGCGAGGACTTCGAAAACGTGGACCAAGGCTGGGGACCGTTCGTGAAAGGCGACGCCGGTGGCTCAACGGACCCCCGGACGCACATCACCGAACGCCACGAACCCTTCACCCAAAAGGGCTGGGACACCAACGTGATTGACGAAGTGCTGGACGGCACCTGGTCACTGATCGCGCACGACGAAAACCTTGCCCCCAATGGCGGACCCGGCATGGTGTACCGCACCACGGAGGCAACCGTGCCATTCCAGGCAGGCCGCAAGTACAAGGTGTCCTTCGACTACCAGAACTCCAAAGCCGGACAGTACTCCTGGGTGTCCGGTTATGACTCGCAGGCAGGCCCCGCGGTGACGGCCAGCCAGCCCATCGACGCCAAGACGTCCACCACGCGGTTCGAGCAGATCCTCGATACCGGCTTCTGCGGGGACTACTTCGTGGGATTGCAGCGCACGGGAAGCTCGAACGGTTCGGATTTCACCTTGGACAACTTCCTGGTGGAAGATCTCGGCGCCTCCGAAGCCGTCCCGGCCTGTGCGCAACTCTCGGCTGCGCTCCAGGGCGACGTGGTTCAGCAGGGCAAAGCGCAGGACTTCGTCACCACGTTCGTGTCCGACGAACCGGCAGCCATCAGCGACCTCGCCGTCACCCTTGCACTGCCCGAGGGGTGGACAGCCACCCCGTCCACGCCTGCCACGGCTGCAACCCTCCCGGCCGGAGGATCCCTCACCACCGCGTGGAAGATCACGGCGCCGGCGTCAGCTGACGGCGACTACCCCATCACAGCCAAGGCCGGCTACACCGTTGCTGCTTCAGGCGCCGATCCCGCGGGTAGCCGCACCATTAACACCACCACCACTGTGCGGACTCTGCCCAAGCCGCCGCAGGCCACCGTGTTCGCCAGCGACCACCCCTGGGTCAGCGCCACCAACGGCTGGGGTCCTGTTGAGAAGGACCAATCCAACGGCGGAACCGGGGCCGGCGATGGCACGCCGCTCACACTGAACGGCACGGTCTATGCCAAGGGCCTGGGAGCCCACGCCAACGGCAACGTCCGGTACTACCTCGGCGGCTACTGCACTGCCTTCACCGCAACGGTAGGCATCGACGACGCCCAGCCAACGCGGGGAAGCGTGAAATTCTCCGTGGTAGCGGACGGCACCACCAAGGTCACCACCCCGGTCCTGGGCGCCACCAGCGCTCCCCTGCCGCTGACCGTGGACGTCACCGGCGCCCAGTATGTGGAGTTGGTAGCCAACGACTCCGGCGACTCCAATGGCAACGACCACGCAGACTGGGCCGACGCCAAGTTCACCTGTTCCTCCACCTCGCAGGAACCGCCGGCACCCGTGCTGACTGGAATAGTGTTCGCCTCCGACCTCCCCTGGATCGGCAGCACCAACGGTTGGGGACCGGCAGAACGGGACCGCGCCAACGGTGAGCAGAACGCCGGTGACGGACCCGCATTGCGGCTCGACGGCGTCGTGTATCCGAAGGGGATCGGCGTCCACGCCGACTCAAAGATCAGCATCGCCACCGAGGCCAAATGCAACGCCTTCACCGCCACGGTGGGAGTGGACGACGCCAAGCTGAACAAGGGTCTGCACGGATCCGTGGTGTTCATCGTCAGGGGTGATGGACGCGAACTGTTGAGGACTCCCGTCCTCAGCGCCGACTCCACGGCACTCCCCCTCAACGTGGACATCACCGGTGTCCAGAACGTCGAGCTGATCGCCGACAAGAACGGTGACGACGCCGGCGATGACTGGGGCGATTGGGCGGACGCGAAGTTCAACTGCGCCTAAACCCCTTCATCCCCAACAACAGGGGCGGTGTTCTTACCGGAACACCGCCCCTGTTTGTTGTTAGTCGGCGAGTTTGTTGTTAGACGACCCGCACGCCCGCGCGCCACACCGAATGCGTCAACGGAATCCCGGGACGGTAGGCAAGGTGCGTGGCCGATGGCGCCTTCAACATATGCAGGTCCGCGCGATGCCCCACCGCGAGCGAACCCACCGCCCGTTCGCCGTCGACGTCGTTCCCCGACTCCCTGCCCAACGCCAAGGCGCCGCCGTACGTCGCCGCGCGGACGGCCTCATGGACGCTCAAGTGCATCTGGAGGACAGCTGTGGTGACGCAGAACGCCATGGAGCTGGTGTAGGAAGTACCGGGGTTGCAGTTGGCGGCCAGCGCGATCTGCACGCCGGCATCGATCAGTTCACGGCCAGGCGCCAGGGGCTGGCGGGTGGACAGGTCGCAGGCCGGAAGGCAGGTTGCCACGGTGCCTTTAGTGCCGGCCCCCGTTGCAGGATCCCAGCCAGCCCACGTTTCCGCGAGCGCTGCGACGTCCTTGTCCGAAAGGTAATTGACGTGGTCCACGCTCGCGGCCGCGAACTCCACCGCCAACGCAACCCCTGGTCCTTCGCCCAGCTGGTTGCCGTGAACCCTCAAGCCCAAGCCGGCGTTGCGGGCCGCAGTGAGGACCCGGCGCGACTGATCCTCCGTGAAGGCACCGCGCTCGCAGAAGACATCGGCCCAACGGACGTGCGGCAAGACGGCGTCCAGCATGGGTCCACAGACCAAGTCCGTGTACTCCTCAGCGTCCGCGCCGGCGGGGACCAAGTGCGCGCCAAGGTAGGTGACCTCATCCACTTCCGCCGCGGCGATCCGTGCACTCCTGGCCTCGTTCTCCACATCCAGGCCGTAGCCAGTCTTGCTCTCCAGATAGGTAGTCCCTTGGGACACCGCCTCAGCCACACGTTCGCGGACAAGGCGCGTCAACTCCTCATCGCTGACGCTGCGCGTAGCACCGGTGGTCACCGCGATCCCGCCGGCACTGTAGCTTTCCCCGGCCATGCGGGCCTCGAACTCGGCCGTGCGGTCACCGGCGAAAACAAGATGGGAATGTGAATCCACCCAACCCGGCAGGACGGCGCGGCCCCCGGCGTCGATCTTTTCATCAGCAGACGGGGCGTCAGCGCTGGACCCCATCCACGCGATGCGCTCGCCTTCGATCACTACGGCGGCATCCTTGAGGACCCTGTGCTCCAGGTCTTGGGTCATCAGCTCGCCGATGTTGGTGATAACCGTGCTTGTGTTGTTCCCCGTGGTGATTCCGCTCATGAGCCTATTGTTCAGCGCCTGATTGACCAGCGGACCGCTGAAAGCTGCTCAGCTGTCCGGGATTCCGGACTATCACCGCTTACCTGGCCAAGAATCAGTGCTGCCGCCAGTTCGGCGATCGCCGAGGACGTCTGGAACCCGTAACCCCCTTGGCCGGCGAGCCAGAAGAAGCCGGGTGCTTCGGCATCGAAACCCACCACCGGGATCCCATCCGCGGCTTCGGTCCGGAGGCCGGTCCACGCACGGTCCACGGAGCGGATGCCCATGGACGTTACGGTGTTGAGTCTGTTGATCAATGCCTTCACGTCCCCCGGGTAGGGCTTGGCATCCTCGGCGCCGCTGGGCACGGATTCCGACGGCGAAATCAGCACCTGATGACCCTCGGCGCGGAAATAGAAGGTGTCGTCGGCTGCGCACACCATAGGCGTTTCAGGCGTCAACGGGTTCTCCACGTTCACGATCGCGGCGGTCCGCCGGTATGGCTGAAGCCCCAGCTTCTCCACGCCACTGATAACGGCCAGCTCATCTGCCCAGGCACCCGCCGCATTAACCACGACGCCGGACTGGAAACCTTCCGTGCCCGCGCCCAGCTGCCAGCCACTCCCCAACCGCTGGGCAGAGTGCACTTTGGCTCCGGTGATGATGTCCACCCCTGCGGCTTCTGCAGTCCTCCGGTGTTCCTCCAGCAACAAAGGGGCGTTGCAGCCGAAGGACCCGTTGTCCAACCCTGCGGCTGTGAAGGAATCAGGGATGAGGGCAGGGCAGAGCCGCATCGCTTCGTCGTGAGTGATGGAGTGCATGTTGCCACTGGCCTCGGCCTCTACCGCAGCTTCATCGCCCACCAGCATGAAACCCCTCGGAGTGAGGATCGGCTCCGCTGCTTGGGCATCCCTTTCCGCCAGCATCTCCAGCGTCCGAACAGTCAGGTCCTGAACCACCGCCGGACCATAGCTGGGGATCAGTTGCCGGGCCGAGCGTGAGGAAGTGTGGAACGCCAAGGACTGCTCTGCCTCAACCAAGGCAACAGTGCACTTGCCTGCCAGTGCCGCAGCCAAGGAGAGTCCCCCGATGCCGCCGCCAACGATTACCACGTCATAGTTCGAAGCCATGGCACCATCCTGTCAGACCCGATCCTCTCTCACATCCCCAGCCCTTAAGACCAACGCCCGCTCACATAACAGCCCCTAAATCCGGTCCCTCTCTCACCTCCCACAAGGAAGTGATAGAGCGCCCACCGGAACCCCACGGGACGTGAGCGAGCGACCGGCCCAAACACGCGGGAAGTGAGAGAGCGAACGGCCCAAACACGCGGGACGTGAGAGAGCGTGCGGCCCAAACCCGCGGGACGTGAGAGAGCGACCGGCCCAAACACGCGGGACGTGAGAGAGCGACCGGCCCTAACCCGCGGGACGTGAGAGAGCGTTTTAGGCGACCGCGGCGCGACTCTTGACGAACGCCTGAACGCACGCTTCGACGTCGTCCGTGCGGTGCGCTGCGGAAAGCTGGACGCGAATCCGGGCCACGCCCTTGGGCACCACGGGGAAGCTAAAAGCCGTGACGAAGACGCCGTTGTTGAGCATCTCGTCAGCCACCTTTGCCGCCATGACGGCATCACCGAACATCACGGGGATGATGGCGTGTTCGCCGTCGAGGAGTTCGAAGCCTTCCTCGCTCATGCGGCGGCGGAACAGTGCCGCGTTCTCGAAGAGGCGTGTGCGGAGTTCGCCTGATTCCTGCACCAGCTCAATCGCCTTGATGGTGGCGGCAACGATGGCCGGGGCGAGGGAGTTGGAGAAAAGGTACGGGCGGGCCTTCTGGCGGAGCATTGCCACGATCTCGCCGCGGCCGGAAACATAACCACCCGAGGCGCCGCCGAGTGCCTTGCCGAAGGTGCCGGTGTAGATGTCCACGCGATCGGACACACCGGCGTGCTCGGGGGTGCCGGCGCCGGTGGGGCCCATGAAGCCGACGGCATGGGAGTCGTCCACCATGACCAAGGCGTCGTGCTTTTCGGCGAGGTCGCAGATCGCTTCGAGGGGCGCGAGGAAGCCATCCATGGAGAACACGCCGTCCGTGACGATGATCTTGCGGCGGGAGCCTTCAGCCTCCAGAAGCTTGGCTTCGAGATCCGCCATGTTCTGGTTGGCGTACCGGAAGCGCTTGGCCTTGCTCAGGCGGATGCCATCAATGATGGAGGCGTGGTTCAAGGAATCAGAAATGATGGCGTCTTCGGCGCCAAACAGGGACTCGAACACGCCACCGTTGGCGTCGAAGCAGCTGGAGAACAGGATGGTGTCCTCGGTGCCCAGGAACGCAGAGACACGGGTCTCGAGCTCCAAGTGGAGGTCCTGGGTGCCGCAGATGAAGCGCACGGACGCCATCCCGAAACCGCGCTCGTCCATGGCGGACTTGGCTGCGGCGATGATGTCCGGGTGGTCGGCAAGGCCGAGGTAGTTATTGGCGCAAAAGTTCAGGACCTTGTTGGCCGGCTGGCCGAGCTGGCCGGCGGCGATGTGGCTTGCCTGTGGGGAATCGATGTGGCGTTCGGTCTTGAAGAGTCCAGCAGTGCGGATCTCGTCCAGTTCGCCCTGCAGCTGGTCTTTGATGGCTGAGTACATGGGTGCTCCTAAGTCTTGTGGGGTCCGGTGTGGTTTGGTCAGGCCGGCTAGAGTTCGGTCCAGTCCAGGACCACTTTGCCGCCCGTGCCGTTGCGGGCGATCTCGAAGCCCTTTTCCCAGTCCTTTGCGGATAGCTTGTCCGTGACCACTGCGGAAATGCTGCGGTGCAGCACGGGGTTGGAGGACAGCATGGCGCTCATGGCGTACCAGGTCTCGAACATTTCGCGGCCGTAGATGCCTTTGAGCGTGAGCATGTGGGTAACCACCTTGCCCCAGTCGATGTCGATGGACTGGCTGGGAAGGCCGAGCATGGCGATGCGACCGCCGTGGTTCATGTTGTCGATCATCTCAGGCAGGGCCGTGGGGTGTCCCGACATTTCCAGACCGATGTCGAAGCCTTCGCGCATACCCAGTTCCTGCTGTGCTTCGCGGACGCGCATTTTGGAGACGTCCACGGCGAGGTCCACGCCCATCTGGCGGGCCAGTTCCAGTCGCGGGGCCGAGACGTCAGTGATGGCAATCTTGCGGGCACCTGCGTGGCGGGCGACGGCGATGGCCATCAGCCCAATGGGTCCGGCACCGGTGATGAGCACGTCTTCGCCCACCAGCGGGAAGCTGAGGGCAGTGTGGACGGCGTTGCCAAAGGGATCGAAGATGGCGCCGAGCTCAGGGGTGACGGATTCGTCCTGGTGGACCCAGACGTTGGTTTCGGGGATCACCACGTATTCGGCGAACGCACCATCGCGCTGCACGCCAACGGACACCGTGTGGATGCACATCTGGCGGCGACCGGCACGGCAGTTGCGGCAGATTCCGCACACTACGTGGCCTTCGCCGGAGACCCTGTCCCCTACCTTGACATCCCGGACGTCCTCGCCGATTTCCACTACTTCGCCATAGAACTCGTGGCCGGCAATGAGGGGCGTTTCGATGATGCCCTGCGCCCAGGCGTCCCAGCTTTGAATGTGGAGGTCGGTGCCGCAGATACCGGTGGTCATCACACGGATCTTGACGTCGCCGGAGCCTGCTTCGGGCTCGGGACGTTCGACGAGTTCGAACCCTGCGTGGGGTCCGGATTTGTAGAGAGCCTTCATGGGATTCCTCACTGCCGGGGCTGCTTCGCTGCTGCTGAGTCCATTAGAGCGCCGCTAACGATTTAGCACAACTAGATTCTTCTCAATCAACGATTTAGGATTTGCTAATGGAAATTCATCAGTTGCAGATGCTTCGTGAGCTGGGGGACCTGGGAAGTGTCAAGGCTGTCGCCGAGACGCTGATGGTGACTCCCTCCGCAGTTTCACAACAGCTGGCTCTGCTCCAGAAGTCCGTGGACGTGCCGTTGACGCGCAAAGAAGGCCGGGCCCTGGTGCTCACCGACGCGGGCCGTGTCCTCGCGGAGGCGGGTGCCGCCGTCGTGAATGCCATGGCAGATGCGCGCGCCGCTATCGGCGCCTATCACGATGCTCCCGACGCACCGGTGAGCGTGAGCGCTTTTCACAGTGCAGGCCAGGCATTGTTCGCACCGCTGGCGGTGCATCTGGCATCCGGAACAGCGTCCGACGGCGGCAAGTCGCCGCGCCTGCGACTCTCCGATGAGGATGTGGCCCAGGAGGATTTCCCGGGGTTGGCTGCCCGATACGACCTGGTTTTGGCGCACAGGATGGACAACAGCCCACAGTGGCCCGAGGACAAAGTGGCGGTCATTCCGCTGGCCGACGAACCGTTGGACATTGCACTCCCGGCGGATCACCCGCTTGCATCCCACCGCGAACTTGAGCCATCCGACGTCGTGGATGAACCCTGGGTGACCAGCCGCGATGGTTACTCTCCCGCGGACGTCCTGGCCGCCGTCGTTGCCGTGAGCGGGCGCCCGGCCGAAGTCCTGCACCGTATCAATGACTACTCCACCGTCGCCGCGCTGGTGTCCGCAGGCGGCGCGATCGGGCTGCTCCCGCGCATCACCGCGCGCCGGGTGTTGGACGCCGGGGTGGTGCTGCGTCCACTGTCCGGGGTGAATTCAGTGCGCAAGATCGACATCCTGGCCCGGCCCGAGACGCTCAAACGGAAATCGGTCATGACGGTTTGCGAGTCACTTCAAACCGTCATGACCGAGCTCGTGGAGCTATCCAGTCCTGGCTAAGCCAAGGGGGTCGCGTCAGTGACGGACCACGGCGGGTTGGCCGGCGTCGAAATACTCCACCAGTTCGGCAGGGAGCTCCGGTACCTCGCGGGCAGAACCGTCACCACGGAGGGATTCGGCAGCCAGGATGCCGGCCACCACTGCCTGACGGGCCGCCACCGGGCTGGTCTGGGTCGCCCCGCCAGACGAGGCGAAATGCAGGAACTCCTCGATCAGGCGCGGATCAGCACCTCCGTGGCCCCCTTCCCCGTCCTTGATGGCGATGACCTCATCCGGTGCGGCATAGCCGGAGCTCCTGCTCGTCCAGATGTTGATGGTTTCGCCGGGCCCATCGCCGAGGTTCTCGATGCGTCCCTTGGTCCCGATGACGGTGTAGTTGCGCCAATAGTCCGGTGTGAAGTGACACTGCTGGTAAGAGGCGAGCACACCGTTATCCAGCACCATATTCATCATGGAGATGTCCTCCACATCGATCACCTCTGCCAGGTCCTTTTGCTCCGTGGGCGGCCAGTTATCCATGGAGAACCAGTCCCCCATGCGCTTGCCCGCGTTGTTGCTCCGATTGGCAACGTTCCCGTAGACGGCGAGATCGCCGACGGCGGCAACCCGCTTGGTGTAGCCACCGGCAAGCCAGTGGATCACGTCGATGTCGTGGGCACCTTTCTGGAGCAGGAGCGAGGTAACGTTGGCACGCTGGGCATGCCAATCCTTGAAGTAGTAGTCGCCGCCGTGGCCCACAAAGTGTCGGCACCAGACTGCCTTGACCTCGCCGATCCTGCCGTCTTCGATGAGTTGGCGCATCTGTACTACAACCGGCATGTGCCGCATGTTGTGGCCAACGTACAGGCGTGTTCCGCTTTCGTAGGCCGTCGTCAGAATCCGGTCCGCGGCCTCAATGGTGATGTCCAGGGGCTTCTCACAGAAGGTGGGGATCCCCGCCTTGAGCGTTCGAACGGCGACGGCAGCGTGCTGGTTATCGGGGGTCAGGACCAGGACTGCGTCAATCCCGCTGCTCAACAGTTCCTCAAGGTCCCCGGTGACGCGAGCGGACGGGATGCGTTCAGCGGCGTCCGCCCGTCCACGTTCACTCAGGTCACAGACAATGGTGACCTCCGAGCCTTGGCCCGGCTTGTGGGCGTGCTTCCACAGCCCCGACCGCAGGCCGAAACCTACGATCCCGACCTTCAAATCCTTTTCCATGGTGTGCAATATCCTTCTGCTGTTCTTAGTAGAGTCTGGTTGCGGCGCTGCGGTGCGGTGCCGATTCGCGCACGAACAAATGCCAGGGGAAGTCAAGGACGCCAGGGTCCTCAACCGCGCTTGGCCCGGCCGGTGCGGTTGCCCTCCGCAGCAGCAACTGGGCGAGTTTGTCGAAGAAGTCAACGGGACCCACGGTGCTCAAAGAAGGGGACATCCGTTCGCCTTCCACCGTGTTGCCCACACCGATGACGTCCACATCCGTACCCACAGCCAGGCCCAGGCGCTGGGCTGCGTTGACGGCACTGACTGCTGCGTAATCCGTGGTGGCGTAAATGGCTGTTGGACGGTCCGGCATGCTGAGAAGCCGGGTTGCCGCGGCGTACGCACCCGCGCTGGTGCCATCGAACAAGCCCACAAAATCCTCTCGTTCTTCAATGCCGGCATGCTCCAAAGCCTCGGCATAGGCCCGGTACCTGGTTCCGCCGGACGTGCCGGACGCCGTGGCCGGGGTCAAGCACGCAATCCGGCGGTGGCCGTGGAGCAGGTGCTCCACGGCCATGCGGCAACCCGGTCCGGCGATGGAACGAATCACGTCAAAGCCCTCGGCCTGTACCTCTTCGTCAAAAACCACCAGCGTGGTTCCGTGCTCGGCGAGCTTGCGCAGGGCATCCCTCTGGTCAGGGCGGACGGCGTCCACAAACACAGCATCGGCATTGTGCGTGCCGAGTACTTTGACCCAGTCCGCGTCACCAAGAATCATGGGGGTGATGCCCAGCGGAACTGCCGCCTTTTGCACCGCCTCAATGACGGACAAGGACCAGGGATCGGAGAGCATGGTCAAGGACAGGATCACGGTGTTGGTCCGGCCTGTCCGGATGGCCCGGGCCGCCTGGTTGGGGCGGTAGCCGAGCCGCTCCGCAGCGGCCTTGACCTTCTCCGCCGTCGGATCCGACACCCCAGGTCCGCCATCGCCGCGGCGACCTGAGAGGACGTAGGAAACCGTGGCAGTGGAGACGCCGGCCAGTTCGGCCACCATGCGGATGGTTGGTCTGACTCCGGTGCTGCTCGTTTTGGCCATGGTTCCCCCTGCTGTGTTTTCGTGTATTCGCGTGGTTCGTTGTTGGTTTGAGGCTAGCTCCTGAAGACTGGCACGTTGGGGTCCAACGCGGCCTGGTATTCGTCACGCATCTTGTCCCCGCCTTCGCTCTTCCAGCGTTTGACGGCGTCCTTGAGTTCGTCGATCTTGGCGCGCCCGGTAATGATGTCCACCACTTTGTCCCGCAGTTGCTTGGTGATCTTGGCGCCCACCTTTGCGTTGGTGTCCGAGTAGGAACCATTGGTGGGGTTGCGCCACGCGAACTCCAGGAGCTTCTCTTCCTGCTGGCTGACATAACGGGTGTCGTCATCGAATCCGGGGTTGAAGATCACGTTTTCCGGGCTGGACATGATGTTCAACGCCGAGACCAAGCCCGGGGCGTTGACTGTGCCGGTCTCGGTGCGTGCGGGATTGCCTGAGCCGTCAACGGTGTAGTCCTGGCCGAGCTCGCCGAAGTTCTTCTGCATGTACTCCACCGTGCCGAACGGAGCCGACAAGTAATTGATGAGAGAGAGCAGTTCGCGGATCTTGCCCTCTTCAGCCTTCTTGAACGGCGTGAAGCCCACGGTTCCGTAGCCCATGTCGTAGACGGGCTTGACCTTGCCGTCTGCGCTGAACGGAATGAGGATGTCGAACTGGACGTCCTTATTGAGGCTGCGGTAACTCCGGATGTCATGGGGCCCGGAGACAACCTGGGCTGCCACACTGCCGTTGGCTACGCGGGAACGGATGTCAGTGGCCTTCGAATCCGGGTAGAAGACCCCTGCTGCGAACATTTTGGCCGTGAACTCCACACCGGCCATGTACTCATCGGTTTCGTAGAGGTGGGTGAGGCTGCGGTCCTTGTTGACGGCCCAGCTGTTGGGGGCGCCGAACCATTCCGTGACCATGTGCAGGGCATTGATATAGGCAGGTTCCAGCGCGTACTGCTGGTCACCGGGCCGGGTCAGTTCCTTTGCCTTCTCCAAAAATTCCTCGGCATTGGCTGCTTCGAAGCCGCCCACCTTGGCCCACATATCGTGGTTGCCAAGATATACCTGCCCGAACGGGGTACTGGGGATAGGGGCTCCCCAAATCTTGCCGTTCACGACGGCGGTCTTCCAGGAATCGGGCTTCAGTGCAGCCAAGTTGGGGTACTCAAGGACGGCGTCGCCGGAGAGGTACGGCGTCAGGTCCTGGAACTTGGCTTCGAGCATGGGACCGACGTTGGGAATGCCCTGGTTGGGCGGAACCCACATCATGTCCGGAAGGTCGTTACTGGCCAGCACAGTTGCGAACTTGGCCGGGTACCCGTCTCCGATGTCTTCGGCGATCTGCAGTTCCAGGTCTCCGCCGAGTTTCGCGTTGAGGCGCTGCCAGAACGGGTTGTCCTTCATGCCCGGGCTCATGGTTTCGAAGGTTTCGGTCAGGCCGGTCACTTTGCCCTTGAGCGGCGGCGTCTTCACGGACTGCACAGCGGCGGGCAGTTTGAAGTAGCCGGCCTGGAGGCCCTTGGCGTTGACCGCGATGTCCGGGGTGACGCCGGTGAATTCCTTGTACGTGGGCAGTTTGACCGAAGCGGAGGCAGCGGCGCCACCATTGTTCGCGGATCCGCCGCCACCGCAGGCGGACAGACCTGCAGCGGTCACTGCCAGGCCGGCGAGTCCAAGGAAACCGCGGCGGCTGAATGCAGCCTGAGAGGTAGTGCTCGTCATGGCATAACCCTTTCTGGTTACTTGCTTTTTGTGAGTTCTTGGGTGTTCTGTGCGGGACTAGCCCTTGACGGCGCCGGTGATGACGCCCTTGGCAAAGTGCTTTTGGAGGAACGGGTAGACCATGAGGATGGGAACGAGGGCCACCACAACAACTGCCATCTGTATGGACTGCGGCGGCGGGGTGGTGGTGATTCCCAACTGGTCCGCTGCGCCGCTGCCCTGAACAACGAAGTTCCGGAGTAATAACTGAATGGGCCATTTGCTGTGATCGTTGATGTAAAGCAAGGCGTTGAAGAAGGAGTTCCAGAAACCCACCGCGTAGAACAGCCCGACGACGGCGATCACGGCTTTGGACAGCGGCATCACAATGCGCCACAGGATTTGCCAGTCGTTGGCGCCGTCGATCCTGGCACTCTCAATCAGTTCGCCGGGGATATTCATGAAGAAGGACCTCATGACCACAAAATTGAAGGCTCCGAAGATTCCCGGCAGGATCAGCGACCACAATGAGTCCAGCAGACCCAGTTGGCGGATCATGAGGAAGGACGGGATGAGGCCCGGCGCAAACAGGAGCGTGAACAGTACCGCGAGGATCACAGGCCGCCCAAAGAGCACCGTGCGGCTGGTGGCATAGGCCATGGTGATGGTGACGAACAGCGCCAGGATGGTTCCCACTGCGGTGACAAGCACGCTGACCCCCAACGATTGCAACACCATGGGGCCTTTGAAAATCGTGGCGTAGGCCTCCAGGGTGGGGCGTTCCGGCCAGAGCACAAAACCGCCGGCTTTCACGAGTTGTTCCGTATCAGCAAGGGAGGTGGAAACCACCAACAGGATAGGAGTCAGGATGGACAGGCTGAACACGATCAGGACCACTGCCTTGACCGTTTGATACAGCGCGGAAGGCTTTTCCTTCCATACCGGGCGCTTGGGGTTGTAGCTAAGCTCCCGGGGTTTCCTGGTGAAAAAAGTTGTTGCCATGAGGTTCTCCTTGCGCGGCAGGCGCGGGTTTGGCTTTCAGCGCACTTGTTTTGCGAAGATTCCGTCTTCGCCGAAGCGGTGGGCAAGTTTGTTGGCGCCGTAGATCAGCAAGGCGCTGACCACGCCTTTGGCAAGGCCTGCTGCTGCGCCGGAGCTCCACCCGCCTCCTACTACACCGGTGTAGTAGGTGAAGGTATCGAGCACTTCGGCCGCACCCGCTCCCACTGCATCCCGTTGAAGGATGAACTGCTCAAAGCCCACCGAGAGGATGTCTCCGATACGTAGGATCAGGAGAAGGACAATGACGGGCCGCAGCCCGGGAAGCGTAATGTGCCACATCCGGCGCCAGCGTCCGGCGCCGTCAGCCGCTGCGGCTTCGTAGAGCGAGTTGTCAATGCTTGCAAGGGCGGCCAGGAAGATGATCATGGCCCAGCCGGCGTCCTTCCAAATCATCTGCACCACTACCATCACCGGAAATGTTTCCGGGTTGGTCATGAAGGGAATGGGCTCCATGCCCCAGTCCCTCAGAAGGTTGTTGACGAAGCCCGCGCCGCCCAACATTTGCTGGAAGAACGCGATCACCAACACCCAGGACAGGAAGTGCGGCAGGTAGGCAATGCTTTGAAAGATCCGGCGGACCCGCGTGCTGATCAGTGAGTCCACGATCAGCGCCAGCACCAGAGGCACTGGGAAGAGGAAGACCAGTTGCCACGCCGCCAGGTAGAGCGTGTTCCAGAAAGCGTGCACAAAGTCCGGGTTGCCGAACAGGTCCACGAAGTTCTGCCAGCCCACCCAGAGACTGTCGCCGATGCCCAGATACGGCTGGTAGTCCTGGAATGCGATGACGTTGCCAAGAATGGGGATGTAAAAGAAGAGCAGCAGGAAGGCCACGCCCGGCACCATCATGAGCAGCATCTGCTTGTCACGCCGCAAACGGGACCGGAAACTCTGCTGAGGTGCTTTGCTTCTCTTCCGCTTCTTTTGACCGCCTCCGGGCACCTTTCCTCCTGGTGGGCCCGGGACTCGGCGAGCTTCGGGCAACGCCGGAGCCTGTTCCGTCGTCGAGTTCATGCTGTCTCCTCAAGTGCTGAGCCTGAGTCACCCATGTGATTCACGCCACGATGATTAACCGTTTAACAAACCATAAGTGACCGGGGTCTCACTTTGCAAGAAGATGATCGAAACTGATCTGAGAAATCACTTTTCGTCACTCTTGCGGTCCTTGACCATGAATAGCTGAGGTCCGTTGGGTGCTTCCTGCTTGCTGCCCGCACCCGTTGCCGCCCCTCGCACCCGTAACAGCGGGTGCGCACGGCGGAAAGAGGTGCGCCCCCGGGGTACGAGCGGTGCGTGCGGCGGAAAGAGGTGCGCCGCCAGGGTACGAATGGTGCGCACGGCGGAAAGAGGTGCGCCCGATGTCGCGGGATTCGCTACGAGGCCCCCGCACCCGTTGCCGCCCTTCGCACCCGTAACAGCGGGTGCGCACCGCGGAAAGAGGTGCGCCCCCGGTGTACGAATGGTGCGCACGGCGGAAAGTGATGCGCCGGGCAAGCACAGTGGTGCCTTTGACGGGCAACGGTCCGCCGATAAAGTACAAGCGGTTGGAACTTTGACAGAAGGTTGACATGGCAGATTGCTGTAGCCCGGGCGCCGACGCCAGGGCGCACGAGGAGCCGCGGCTGACGCTCCCTTTACGCGGGGTGGGCGGAAAGAGTCAGGCGAGTACCGTCGTCGACTTGTCCGCGAGGGCCGGGTCTTCCGGGACGACGCAGGAAGCAGGCATCGAACGCGGCGACGTCTCGATTCCCGCCGGAACGTTCGGCATGGGTGATCCCTTCGACGAGGGCTACGAGGGCGACGGCGAGTCACCAGTGCACGAGGTGCGGGTCAGCGGCTTCAGGATCAGCGCCACCACCGTGACGAATCAGCAGTTTGCGGAGTTCGTTGATGCCACCGGGCACCGCACCGAGTCGGAAATTTACGGAACATCAGCGGTGTTCCACTTGGCGGTCAAGGCCGAAAAGAACCAGATCCTCAACCGGGTCAACAACGTCCCGTGGTGGCTAAACGTCCGTGGAGCGGATTGGGCGCACCCGGCCGGGCCCCTCTCCCACTGGACGGACATACCGGATCACCCGGTCACCCACGTGTCGTACAACGACGCTTTGGCATACTGCGCTTGGGCTGGCCGCCGTTTGCCCACGGAAGCCGAATGGGAATACGCCGCCCGCGGCGGGTTGTCCGGGCAGCGCTACCCCTGGGGCAACCACCTGCACAACGACCAGCCAGGCGCAGCCGCCCACAACTGCAACATTTGGCAAGGCGAATTCCCTTCCCGCAACACGGTGGACGACGGCTACCTCACCACAGCACCGGCCATGTCCTTTCGCCCCAACGGCTACGGGCTTTATCAGACCAGCGGGAACGTCTGGGAGTGGTGCAGCGACTGGTTCCTGCCCAAGTACTACAAGACATGTCTGACCCAAGGCACCGTGGAAGACCCACAAGGCCCCACCATCGGACGCGGCAGGGTGATGCGTGGCGGCTCATATCTTTGCCACGATACCTACTGCAACCGCTACCGCCTGGCAGCACGGAGCTCGAACTCGCCCGAATCTGCCAGCGGCAACCTGGGCTTCCGGACAGTGGCGCTCTAGGTATTACTGAGGGCCGGTGTATTACTGAGGGCCGGTGTATTACTGAGGGCCGGGCCCACGCTTATGCCCATGCCCTTTGACCCCGGCGGGCAGTTCCCCGGACACAACCTTCGTGGCCGTCACGGTGTCGCCGTTCTTGGTGCCACTGACCCGCACTGTGTCGCCCGCCTTGAGATCATCAGCCGTGGCCGACGGCAATGACGGCTTGCCTTTGCCGTTCCGGAGCTCCGAGAGGTTGGCAGGGACTTTCGCGATGCTGGTCTCTGCATTGATCGCATAGCCCTGGGTAAAGCCGTCTTCGCTCTTCACGGTTATCTCGGTTTCGCTGACGGCCTCAAGGGTTCCGGTTTGCGTAAGGACAGTCCGGTAGCTCCCGTCTTGCTGCTTCACGACGTGCTCACCGTGAATCGCCTGCCCGCGGCCATCGGCGGACTTTGCTTTGGCGGACGCCGACGGGCTGGGCGATGCGGAAGCGCTCGACGGCGAAGGGCTGGGTTGGGTGCCCGCCCATACAGCGGCGGCACCGCCACCGGTCAGTGCGACGGCGATCGCAGCGGCCAGAAGGCCCTGGCGAAGGCTTGGTTTGAGAGTGGCCATGCATCCATTGTGCGCCCAAAGCAAAGTAGGCCGCAGTAATAACTGCGACCTACTTTGAGGGGAAAGAAATTGGCGTTTAGCCCTGGACTCCGAGCTTCTCCAGAATGAGCTCGCGGACACGTCCTGCGTCTGCCTGGCCACGGGTGGCCTTCATGACGCCGCCAACAATCGCGCCAATAGCCTGAACCTTGCCGCCACGGATCTTCTCCGCGACATCCGGCTGTGCTGCCAGTGCGGCGTCGATCGCTTCGAGGAGCGGACCGTCGTCGGAAACAACCGCGAGGCCGCGCTTCTCAACGATTTCAGCCGGAGTACCTTCGCCGGCGAGCACGCCGTCCAGGACCTGGGTTGCCATCTTGTTGTTGATCTTGCCGTCTTCAACCAGCTTGTTCAGCTCGACGATGACCTGCGGTGTAACGCCGAGTTCGGAAGGATCGACGTCGGCAACCTTGGCACGGCCCACGATCTCGCCCATCCACCACTTGCGGGCAACATCTGCAGATGCACCAGCTGCGATGGTTTCCTCGATGGAGTCCATGACGCCAGCGTTCACTACATCGCGGAATTCCAGATCCGAGTATCCCCAAGCTTCCTTGAGGCGCTTGCGGCGTTCGGCCGGCGGTTCGGGAAGGGTGGCGCGGAGTTCCTCCACCCACTCACGGGAGGCGACGACGGGAACCAAGTCCGGCTCCGGGAAGTAGCGGTAATCGTCGGCGTCGGACTTGGGCCGGCCCGACGTCGTCGAGCGTGTGTCCTCATGCCAGTGACGCGTCTCCTGGATGACCGGCTCGCCGGACTCAAGGACAGCAGCATGGCGCTGGATTTCGTAACGGACGGCGTGCTCTACTGCCCGAAGCGAGTTCACATTCTTGGTCTCCGAACGGATTCCGAACCTTTCCCGGCCGTGCGGGCGCAAGGAAACGTTGGCGTCGCACCGGACGTTACCGCGCTCCATCTTGGCATCCGAAACACCAAGGTTTTTCACGATTTCGCGCACTGCAGCAACGTAGGCCTTGGCCAGTTCCGGTGCGCGGCTACCGGCACCCTCAATGGGCTTGGTGACAATTTCCACCAGCGGAACGCCGGAACGGTTGTAGTCCACCAACGAGTAGTCGGCACCCTGGATGCGGCCCGCGGCGCCACCCATGTGGGTCAGTTTGCCGGCGTCCTCTTCCATGTGGGCGCGCTCAATCTCCACGCGGAACACCGTGCCGTCCTCCAATTCAATGTCGAGGTAACCGTCGTAGGCGATCGGCTCGTCGTACTGGGAGGTCTGGAAGTTCTTGGGGGTATCCGGGTAGAAGTAGTTCTTCCGGGCGAACCGGCAGGACTCGGCAATCTTGCAGTTCAGGGCAAGGCCGATCTTGATGGAAGACTCCACCGCAGTCTTGTTCACCACGGGCAGGACGCCGGGCATGCCAAGGTCAACCTCGTTGACGTTGGTGTTGGGCTCGTCGCCGAAAACGTTCGGCGCGGAGGAGAACATCTTGGTCTTGGTATTGAGCTCCACGTGGACCTCGAAACCCAGAACAGGATCGTACTTCTCCATGGCTTCTTCGAAGCTCAGGGTTGCATCGACGGACATTAGTTGGAACCTCCGGCGGTGTTGGATACTGCACCAAGGACAGCATTTTTCAGATCAGGCGCCTGCGCAAGAATCGGGCCGCCCCATTTCTCTTCAAGCATGGATTCGAGGACTGCGCCAACGCGGTAGAGGCGGGCATCCTGGCGGGCCGGAGCCAGCAGCTGGATGCCAACAGGCAGACCGTCCTCGTCAGCCAGCCCGCCGGGCAGGGACAGGCCCGGGATGCCGGCAAGGTTGGCGGGGATGGTGGCGACGTCGTTCAGGTACATCGCCAGGGGATCGTCCAGCTTCTCCCCCAGCTTGAACGCCGTGGTGGGAGCGGTGGGCGAAATAAGGACGTCAGCCTTGGCAAATGCGGCGTCAAAGTCACGCTGGATCAGCGTACGGACCTTCTGCGCCGAGCCGTAGTAGGCGTCATAGTAGCCAGCGCTCAAGGCGTACGTGCCCAGGATGATGCGTCGCTTCACTTCGTCGCCGAACCCGGCGGCACGGGTAGCACCCATGACACGCTCAATGGTCATGGGGCCATCCTTGGGCAGCACGCGCATACCGAAGCGGACGCCGTCGAACTTTGCCAAATTGCTGGAGACCTCAGACGGCATGATCAGGTAGTAGGCGCCCAGGGCGTACTTCAGGTTGGGGCAGGAAACCTCAACGATTTCAGCGCCGGCATCCTTGAGCAGCTGCAATGACTCGTTGAAACGGTTCTCGACGCCGGCCTGGTAGCCCTCGCCGTGAAGTTCCTTCACGATGCCGATCTTCATGCCGGCCACATTGCCCACGCGGGCGGCGGCAACAAGATCATTGAAGGGATCCGTCAGTGACGTGGAGTCAAAGGGATCGTGCCCGCCGATGACTTCCTGCAGCAGCGCCGAGTCCAGCACGGTACGGGAAACCGGCCCGATCTGATCCAGCGAGGACGCCATGGCAATGGCGCCGTAGCGCGAAACAGCACCATAGGTCGGTTTCACGCCAACGGTTCCGGTGACGGCACCCGGCTGGCGGATGGAACCACCGGTGTCCGTGCCCAGTGCCAGCGGTGCTTCGAAAGCGGCGACGGCGGCAGCGGAGCCACCGCCCGAACCGCCGGGAATACGGTCCAGGTCCCACGGGTTGCGGGTAGGTCCGTAGGCCGAGTGCTCGGTGGAGGAACCCATGGCGAATTCGTCCAGGTTGGTCTTACCCAGGATGGGCATCTTCGCCGCACGCAGCTTCTTCACCACGGTGGCGTCGTACGGGCTGTGCCAGCCCTCAAGGATCTTCGAACCAGCGGTGGTGGGCTGGCCGATGGTGACAATAAGGTCCTTGACGGCGATGGGCACACCGGCGAGGGCATGCAGTTCCTCAGCAGCGGAACCGCCGGCGGCGCGTGCAGCGTCAACCTCGGCTGCAACAGCCAAGGCTTCTTCGCTGTTGACGTGCAAAAATGCGTGGATACCATCGGCTCCGCCATCAACAAGGGCGATCCGGTCAAGGTGCGCCTGCGTCACCTCGACGGCGGTCACCTCGCGGGCAGCCAGCTTCGCAGCGAGATCGGCAGCGGAGTGGCGGATGAGTTCGTTTTTCAGCTCAGTCATAGTAATTAGTCCTCATCCAAAATTGCCGGGACCTTGAAACGGTTCTCGAAAGCATCCGGGGCGCCGGACAGCGCCTGCTCGGCTGTGAACGTGTGGCCCACAACGTCCTCACGGAACACGTTGGTCAACGGAATCGGGTGTGACGTCGCCGGGACGTCCTCCCCCGCAGCTTCACTCACGCTCTTCACCGAATCCACAATGACAGCAAGCTCAACAGCCATCCTGTCCAGTTCTTCGGCACTCATTTCAATGTGAGCCAGACGCGCAAGATGCGCGACGTCGTCACGGTTGATCGCAGCCATGGATCTCCCCTGCAAAGTTCAAATGGTTTTCCGAACCAGTCTACTTGGGTTGGGTGTGCCCACGGACGGCCGGGGTGAGCTATGTGGAAAGTGCTCGCCTTCGGCGGCTGCCCGCAGACGATCCTTTTGGTCGCCTCCCACCCCACTTCGGGCCCTTAACAACAGCGAGACAGCAAAGCGGACCATTCGCACTTTGCTGTCTCGTTTGTTTTGTTGGGTTAGGGGCTGGGAGGACTTGCGGCGTCTATCTGGGTGCCGACCCGAAGCGGCCGGTGGGCCCTCGACGCGAATCGGGCCAGGCATCCGGAAGCTTGCGTCTAAGCGAGGAACGAGCGAGCAAGCGGAGGATGTCTGGCCCGATTCGCGCCCACGGGCACTCGGGTTGTGGCGCGGCCCCGCGGGTTAGCCGATGCCGATGGCTCCGGTCAGGACACCTACTGCCAGCATGACCACCGAGATCACTGCCGTGCGCCAGAGGACCTTCTTGTGGTGATCGCCCAGGTCTACCTTGGCCAGGGAGACCAACAGCAGGATGGCGGGGACCAGGGGGCTTTGCAGGTGGAACGGCTGCCCGGTGATGGAGGCGCGGGCCATATCCACGGCATCCACGCCATAGTGCGCGGCGGTTTCGGAGAGAACCGGCAGCACGCCGAAGTAGAAGGCGTCGTTGCTCATGAAGAAGGTCATGGGGATGCTCAGCAGACCGGTGATGATGGCCATGAAGGGGCCCATGTCTGCCGGAATGATCTGGACGAGCCACTCTGACATTGCTTTGACCATGCCCGTGCCGTTGAGGACGCCGGTGAGGACTGCGGCGGCCATGACCATGCTGACGACGGCGACGATGGACGGTGCGTGGGCGATCAGCTGAGCGCCCTGGTCCTTGACCTTGGGGAAGTTCACCAGCAGGGCGATCGCGGAGCCCACCATGAAGACGAACGGCAGCGGAACGATGTTGGCCACCAGGACAACCATGACAGCGACTGTCAGGCCGAGGTTGAACCAGAACAGCTTGGGACGCAGTGTGGAGCGGTTGGGGTCCAGTGCGGTGTCCGCCATGGCGGTGTCATGATCGTCAACCAGCGTGGCCGGGTCTTCGAGAACCGCGACGCCGGATCCTCCCCCGGTGACCGGCTTGCCTGCAGTTGAACCTGAACCGTTGCGGCCGAAGCTGAAACGGCCTGCGCCAAAGCCTGAACCTGAATCCGAACCGGCGGCAACCGAACCGTCGCGGCCCGTACCGCCGTCGAACGCCTCTGAAGGGTCCGCAACCTCGCCCCAGATTTCCGGTGCGGTGGTGCGGAGGCGGTTGCGTTCCTGCAGGCCGAGCAACCAAGCGAAGACCATGACCACGATCAGGCCGACGATGAGCGAGGGAACCATGGGCACGAAGACGTCGTTGACATCGAGGTTCAGCGCGGTGGCTGCACGGGCTGTGGGTCCGCCCCACGGCAGGATGTTCATGGTGCCGTTGGCCAGGCCTGCCACGCAGGTGAGGACCACGGGGCTCATTTTCAGGCGCAGGTAGACCGGGAGCATGGCGGCCGTGGTGAGGATGAACGTGGTAGAGCCGTCGCCATCCAGGGAAACGGCCGCTGCAAGGATTGCCGTGCCGAGGACTACCTTGGCGGGGTCGTTGCCGAGCTTGCGGAGGATGAACTTCACCAGGGGGTCAAAGAGTCCGACGTCGATCATCAGGCCGAAGTAGATGATGGCGAACATGAGGAGCGCGGCCGTGGATGTCATGAACTTCATTGAGTCCATCACCATGTCGCCAATGCCCAGGCCCGCCCCGGCAAACAGGCCAAAGACGGTGGGAACGATGATCAGCGCCAGGACAGGCGTCAATTTTTTGGTCATGATCAGGACCATGAATACCGCAATCATTGCGAATCCAAGCAAAACCAGCACGGCCGGCTCCTTACTACTGTGAATGGCGCCACGTCGGTGTGATGCGCACTACAGACGATATGGTGGCGCCCGTCACGGGCGGGGGTTTCGTGGATTTGTTGGGAATACTGCTCGTTGCGAACGTTTTGCGCATTGTGCTCAGTGATTCAATGGATCATGCGTTTCTCCACCCAAACCCTCCTCCTCCAGCTGGGGGTGGTTCTGCTGGTGGTCCTGCTCAGTGGCACAGTCCACGCCTGGCTGGTGTACGAACGGATCGGTACCGAGGCTGAGAACCAGGCACTCACCCTTGCCAGGACAGTGGCCGCTGATCCTGATATCAGATCCGGTGTCCAAACCATCAGCAAAGAAGAAGGAACACCTCCACCGGACGTTCTGGCTGCCGGTGAGCTCCAAGCTGCGGCCGAAGCTATCAGGGCCCGGACCGGTGCCTTGTTCGTGGTCATCACGGACGAAACCGGGCTGAGGCTGGCACATCCGGAAACCGCCCGACTCGGTGAACGCGTCAGCACGGACCCTTCCGTTGCCTTGGGCGGGCAGGAAATTACTACCCGGAATACAGGAACGCTGGGCCCATCAGCGGGGGCAAAGGTGCCGGTGTACGCGCCGGAGGGCGCAGGAGGCATTGTGGGCGAAGTCAGCGTTGGCTATTCCATTGAGTCGCTAAGCAACAGCCTGGCCCGGGACATTGTGCCCATTGCGCTCACCGCTGGCGGCGCGCTCCTTGCAGGCGCCCTGGCCTCCTTCCTGCTCCGGCGCAGGCTGCAGCGGCTCACCCTGGGTTTGGAACCGGAAGAAATCAGCACCTTGGTCCACGACCAGGTTGCAGTGCTCCAAGGAGTGGATGATGGCGTGATCGGCATCGCCGCGGACGGGCGCATCTCGGTATTCAACGCCGCCGCCGCGCGACTCCTGGACATGCCGGACGCCACTGGTCAGGACTGGGCATCAGCGCCCGTCCCCGAACAGCTCAAACAGCTCACCCGGCCGGCCGCCCGTGATGCCGAAGCCGTTGAAATAGTGGCCGGCGGCCGTGTTCTGGTGGCCAGCGCGCGCAAAGCCTGGCACCGGCAAGAGGACCTGGGCTGGGTGGTCATGTTGCGGGACCGCACGGAATTGCAGCAACTTACCCGCCAACTCGACGCCGTGGGGACCATGTCCGCTGCCCTCCGTGCCCAACGCCACGAGTTCGCCAACCAACTCCACACCATCGCCGGGTTCATGAGCATAGGCCAGCACAACGCCGCCAAAGAGTACCTGGCCAGGATCTCGGCCACGGGGCCTTTGAAGTTCCCTTTGGAACAGGCTCAGTTGCTCCAGGACACCTACCTTCAGGCGTTCATCGGTGCCAAAGGCGTGGAGGCATCAGAGCGTGGTGTGGCCCTCCGCATCGGGCCCGAAACACTGGTCCGTGGTCACGTGGCCGATCCCCAGGACGTGACCACAGTGCTCGGCAACCTGATCGACAACGCGGTGAGCGCCGCCGTCGCCGGCTCCTCAGAGGAGCGCTGGGTGGAGGTTGAACTGCTGGACGATGCCACCCAAACCGGCGGGACCTTGCATATTGTGGTGGGAGATTCAGGGGACGGTTTGGGGAGCCTGGAACCGGAAGAGGTCTTCGCCGAAGGATTTACGACGTCGGATCAACCGGTACGCCCGGGGGCTGGCCAAGGTTTGGGGTTGGCGCTGGTGCGGCAGCTTGCGCGGCGACGCGGCGGTGACGTCCGGGTCCTGGAGCCCGGAGCCAAGGGCGGTCCGGGCGCAGTGTTCATGGCCACCATCCCTGGGGTCATGGATTCCGCAGAGCACGCAAGCATGGAAACCGACTCGACGGTGCGGGAGGACAGCAATGGCTGAAGATTTGCGGGTTTTGATTGTGGACGATGACTTCCACGTGGCAAGGCTCCACGCAGCTTATGTGGATTCCGTGGCCGGTTTCATGGCCTTGGCGCCGGCGGGCTCCGTCTCCCAGGCATTACAGGCCATTCACAGCCTTCGCCCGGATCTGGTGCTGTTGGACGTCTATTTGCCCGATGGCTCCGGCTTGGACCTGCTGGGCCAGTTGGACGTGGACGCGGTGATGCTGACGGCCGCCTCGGACGCCCAGTCCATCAGAGTTGCCTTGCGGCGCGGCGCCCTGGGCTACATGTTGAAGCCCTTCACCGCCGAGTCCCTCTCCCAACAGCTGAGGTCCTATGCGCGGTATCGCCGCATCCTCGGTCAACAAACAGCCGTTGACCAAGTCACCATTGAGCGCGCCAAACGCTCCCTGATTCCAGGCGACGTCACACCGTCAGCCAAACCTCGTTCAGCCACGGAAGCTGCAGTCCTGGAATCGTTGCTTCCCGGCGAGCAGTATTCAGCCGCCGAGGTCGCTGAGAGGGTTGGCGTTTCCCGCGCCACAGCGCAAAGGTACCTGTCCTCGCTCGCGGACGATGGCGCAGTCGAGATTCAACTGCGCTACGGAACCACCGGCCGTCCGGAACACCGCTACGGCATCCCCGGCTGACCCGACTGTCCCGACTGAGCAGCAGTTCAGGCCGTTATGAACGCCAAACGACCTGAACTGACACTTGGTTGGGTGTTTAGGCGGACTTTTGCGCCACGAGTTCAATCTCCACGAGCATTTCGGGATCGAGGAACGGCAGCACGTGCACCAGGGCCAGCGTGGGGCGGATCTCGCCGAACACCTCACCGTGGGCCCGGCCGGCTTCTTCCCATTTGCTGATGTCCGTCAGGTACAGCTTGGACTGGACAACATCCTCGTAAGAGAAGCCGGCGTCCTCCAAAACAGTGCCGAGCTTCTCCAGGATGTACTTGGTTTGCGAGTAGAAATCATCGCCAACTATGCCCTCAGCCCCGGAAGCAGCCGTGGCCGAAATGAAGAGAGTGTTATCCACCTGGACTGCGCGGGAGTAACCCAGGGTCTGCTCCCAGACCGAGCCCGTGCCGAATGTCTTGCGCATGCCGCGCCTTTCCTGTCGGTTCGCACGGTCCGTTGACCGGCGTTTACGAAGGAAACTTTATGACTGCGGCAGGTCCAGCCGGTAAACGAACAGCTTTATGTCGGTGCCGGGAACAAACCAGTCACGGTGAGGTGCACGGTCAAAGCCGGTGCGCGCATAGAGGGCGTTGGCGCTTTCCCACGTGGCGCCCGTGGTCAGGGAAACAGCGTTGATCCCATCCATGGACTTGGCTTGTTCGACGACGGCCTGCACCAACGCACGGCCTGCCCCCGAACGCTGGACTGCCGGATCCACCACAAGCGTGCGGAGTTCCAGCTCGTCCTCGAGGCCGATGTCGGAAAAACCGCCACCTGCCGGTGCCGCCGTTACCGAGCCGATGACCTCGCCGTTGCGCTCCGCCACCAGGATCTTTGCGTGTTCCGCGCGTCCGGCCACGTCCTGAAGCTTCTTCAGGTACGGGTGATCGGCGTCGCCGTAGTACCCCGCGGTGACGTAGGACTCCTGCGTAATGCGGGCAACGGCGTCGTAGTCTTCGGGCAGGGCGGGACGGACGGTAATCGTGGAAAGCACCTACCAATGGTAGTGGGGCTTCACCCGCCAAAGGCGCTATATGCCCCTTTCCGTGATGGAACTATCAGTCAATCAAGGAACGCACGACGCCGGATTGGTGGCCGCGCGCTGCGCCGCCCAAGGTTCGATGGGCTGCTTTTGTGTTGCCTCGCGTGGCGTCGAATTGAGTTCCGTTGCGTGCGGTGAACCCCGGTTTCCTGCTGTTGCGCAGACATGTCGGGCTGCTGGCAAAGGCCTTTGGGCCCGTGCTTGAGTTGCCACACAGCAGCCGCCAAACGTCCTGACCAGAGGAGCAACCATGACCCCGCCAGCCCGCCACCTTCACCTCAACGCCTTCCTGATGAGCACCGGACATCACGAAGCATCATGGCGCCTACCGGAGAGTGACCCCCTCGCATCCACCAAGGTGGAGCACTACCAGCACTTGGCCCGCACAGCCGAACGGGGAAAACTGGACTCCATCTTCTTCGCGGACTCCCCCGTCCTTTTCGGTGAAGTGGGCCGCCGCCCGGCCGGGAAGCTGGAGCCCACCGTGCTGCTGACGGCCATCGCCGCAGCAACGCAGAAGATCGGCCTGATTGCCACCGCGTCCACCACCTATAACGACCCCTTCAACCTCGCCCGCCGCTTCGCATCCGTTGACTGGGTCAGCGGAGGCCGCGCCGGTTGGAACGTTGTGACCACCGCCGGGCCCGATGCCGCGCGGAACTTCGGCGTAGATGACCAGCCGGCACACGCAGTGCGGTATGAACGGGCAGCAGAATTCATTGAGGTCGCCCAAAAGCTCTGGGACAGCTGGGACGACGACGCCATCCTGGCCGACAAAGCCGACGGAGTCTGGGGTGATGACACAAAGATCCGCACGGTGGACCACGAGGGTAAGCACTTCCGGGTCCGCGGCCCACTGAACGTCCCCCGCTCCCCCCAAGGTCATCCGCTGATTGTGCAGGCCGGGTCATCGGAAAACGGCAAGAACCTGGCAGCACAGTATGCCGAAGCCGTGTTCACCGCCCACCAGACCCTCAAAGATGCCCAGGCGTTCTATGCAGACCTGAAGGCACGCACCGCAGCCGTGGGCCGGGACCCGGAAGGCATCAAAATCCTGCCGGGAATCGTCCCGGTGATCGGTTCAACCGAAGCTGAGGCCCTCAAACTGGAGCGCGAACTGGACCACC
Source organism: Paenarthrobacter aurescens (assembly GCF_041549525.1). NCBI lineage: Bacteria > Bacillati > Actinomycetota > Actinomycetes > Micrococcales > Micrococcaceae > Paenarthrobacter > Paenarthrobacter aurescens. Next base: position 1,453,934 of record NZ_CP157456.1, on the reverse strand, counting down.
TCATCAAGCCCGAGTACGCCCGTGAACAGCTGGCCAAGACCCTTCGTTTGGCTCCTGAGGACCTTCCCCTGGACCGCCAGCTGCCTGCGGACCTGCCCTCTGAGGATGAAATCGAGGGGGCCAAGAGCCGCTATACGCTCATTGTGGAACTGGCCAGGCGTGAACAGCTCACCGTCCGGCAGCTGATTGGTCGCCTCGGTGGCGGACGTGGCCACCGGACCTTCTCCGGTACGCCGGAACAGGTTGCCGACGCCATCCAGGAATGGTTTTATGCCGGAGCAGCCGATGGCTTCAACATCATGCCTCCGGTGCTCCCCTCAGGTTTGGAAATCTTCGTGGACCAGGTGGTGCCCATCCTTCAGCAGCGTGGACTGTTCCGCACCGAATACACAGCAACCACCTTGCGGGGGCACTACGGTTTGGCGCGCCCGGAGAACCGTTACGCCGGGAACGCCCCGAGGGAACTCACGTCCATCGGTTCTGCGTTCTGACGTGCGCGGTGGTTTCTGACGTAGCGGCTCTGCGTTAGCGGCTGCTTAGCGTTTCGGCCAGCTCCACGACGGGCCTTCCAACGCTCCCAGGCCCTTGATCCGGGTCTCACCGAGGTCCTTATACAGCTCATGCTCATGGGCGGACCCACTGTCCCGGAGAGCTTTGAGCAGGGCTTCGGAGTGGGTCACCACAATCATCTGGCTGTTGGCACTGGCTTGGACAATCAGTCCGGCCAGTGCCGGCATCAGATCAACGTGGAGGCTGGTCTCGGGTTCATTCAGCACCATGAGCTCCGGGGGCCGCGGCGTCAGCAACGCAGCGGTGAGCAGCAGAAAGCGCAAGGTCCCGTCCGAGAGCTCAGCAGCTTTCATGGGCCGCAGCATGCCGGGTTGACGCAGCTCCACACTGAACCGTCCGTCGCTGATGGCAATTTCCAGCCGGCTTCCGGGAAAAGCGTGATCGACGGCGGCATCGAGTTGCCGCTCAAAGCCCACCTCACGCAGTGTCTGCAGAGCCGCCGCCAAGTCCCTGCCCGTATGGTGCAGCACGGGCGTGCGGGTCCCGATCTGTTCTTGCCGGGCGGGAGCCTCGGCATCTGTGCGGAAGTGATCGTAAAACCGCCATGACCGTACCGAGTCCCGGACCCGCAGGACTTCCGGAGCCCGGTCCTGGTCCGAGACCTCTGTTAGCAGGCTCTGAAAAGTGTCCAAACGCCGGGAGAGCTCGGCCCATTCGCCATCCGGTCCACGCAGCTTGGCCAGGCTGCCCCTGCGGTCCACCAACAACGAACCGGGGCGTGCCACCGGGCCGGAAAAGATCTGCTCCCGTTTGATCTCCGGATCCAAGCTGAACGCCGAGGGCCGGGAACGGCCCGTTTCGGGGTCAAAACCGGCACCGCTGGATACCGGCATGCCAAGGTCCACCAAGTATCCGAAGTCATCGCCGGAGTAGCCCAGTTTCAAGTTCACGGACTCCCGGCGCACTGTTCCCTGGACGGGCACTTCGCCACGGCGCATTGCCTCGCTGATGGACTCCGGCCCGGCCCACAAGGTGGACGCCAGCCCGCCATCCCGGGCCAAGGAGCCCACCACGTTTCCGGAATCTCCCCCGGCACACTCGGCCAACAGCCTCAGTGCCCGGTAGAGGGAGGACTTCCCGCTGCCATTGGCCCCGGTCACGATGTCCAAGCCATGCAGTTCCATTGCGAGGTCCCGGATGGAACGGTAGTTGGCGATGGCGAGTGCTTTGATCATTGCCGGATGCTCACCGGTTGTGAGTCAGTGGCTGACTGATGATCACAGCGGGAACTTGCCGGACAATTCCAAGGCTCCGGCGCACATCCAGGATGCCAAGCGATCCTCCATGCTTGGACCGCCATCGAGCGGGCTCTCCAAGCGCGGACGCCGCACCCAGCAGCCGGCTTCTTCCGCGATCAGGGCCCCTGCAGCGAAGTCGTGCTCGTTGAGGCCCCGTTCCCCGTAGGCGTCAAAGGTGCCGTCCGCCACGAGGCAAAGATCCAGCGCGGCCGATCCCAGGCGCCGGACATCAGCGAAACCATCCATGAGACCGGCGAGGCCCTCAGATTGGCTTGCCCGGGTGGCGGGGTCGTAGCTGAAGCCTGTGGCCAGGATAAGCCCGGTGCGTCCTGAGACCGGTCCCGTCAGGGGCGTGGTCTCTCCGCCGGCTTCCATCCACGCACCAAGCCCACGGGAAGCGAAGTAGATGCGTCCCAACGCCGGTGCATGAACAACGCCGGCCTGCCAGACGCCGTCGGAATCGGCTACCGCAACGGAGGTGGCGTAGTAAACGATGTTGCGGATGAAGTTGGTAGTCCCGTCCAGGGGATCTATGGACCAGCGGTAGCCCGAGGGTTGCCCGGGACGTGTGGTTCCATGTTCCTCCCCTGTGATGGTGTCATGAGGCCGCTCGGCAGTGATGGCTTCACGGACCGCGTTCTCTGCCGCAACGTCATAGGCGGTGACCCAATCTCCGGCCTCGCCTTTGTTGCTGGTTTCCAGGCCGTCGCCGCCGGTGCCGGTGGCAGAGCGCTGCGCGAGTACGGCTGCCCCTGCGGCGGCGGCACGTTTGGCTACTTCAAGAAGTTCCTTGGCGTCGGTCATTCCGAGGCCTCTTGCACTGATGCTTCATCCGTCCCGGTTTGCGCCGGCCCGTTGGCCAGGAGCTCGCGGAAGCCGTCCTCGTCCAGCACCGGGACACCCAACTGTTCGGCCTTGTCCAGCTTGGTACCGGCGCTCTCACCGGCCACCAGATAGCTGGTGTTCTTGGAGACAGATCCTGATGCTTTGCCGCCACGGATGATGATGGCTTCCTTCGCTTCATCCCGGCTGAAGTTGGGCAGAGTGCCAGTGACTACCACTGTGAGCCCTTCGAGGGTGCGCGGCATTGACGTGTCCCGTTCGTCCTCCATCCGCACCCCGGCAGCGGCCCAGCTGTCCACGATCTCGTTGTGCCAGTCCACAGCGAACCATTCTTTAAGCGCCACGGCAATGGTGGAGCCAACGCCGTCGACGTGGGCCATCTGCTCTTCGGTGGCGTTGCGGATGGCGTCCATGCTGCCGAACGCGGTAGCGAGGGCTCGTGATGCCGTTGGGCCCACGTGCCTGATGGAAAGAGCCACCAGAACGCGCCAGAGTGGCTGCTTCTTGGCTTTCTCCAGTTCCACGAAGAGTTTCTCTGTGGTGGCCGTGGGCTTGGACGGAGACTTGGCTGTTCCCTTGGTGTAGAAGTACGGCACAAGCTCGTACTCGCCGGCGCCCACGCCCTTGGAGCGCTTCTCCCTGCGGATCAGCACATTCGCCAAGTCCTCACGGGTGAGGCTGAAAAGACCGGCTTCACTGGTGAGCGGCGGCGTTTCAGGCTCTGCAGGCTGGGTAAGGGCGATTGCCGCCTCCCACCCAAGCGCTTCAATATCGAACGCTCCGCGCCCGGCCAGGTGGAACACCCGCTCCCGAAGCTGAGAGGGGCAGGATTTGGCGTTGGGGCAACGGATGTCCACGTCGCCTTCCTTCGACGGCGCCAGGGGCGTCCCACAGGACGGGCATTCGGTGGGCATCACAAACTCGCGCACCGGCGGATCCTGCTTCTCGCGAAGCGCCAACACTGGCCCAACGATCTCCGGAATGACGTCCCCGGCCTTGCGGAGAATCACGATGTCGCCGATCATGACGCCCTTGGCCTTGACCACGTCCTGGTTGTGCAGGGTGGCCATTCCAACGGTGGATCCGGCAACCTTGACCGGCTCCATGAGGCCAAAAGGAGTTACGCGACCCGTGCGGCCAACGTTGACTGCAATGTCCAGGAGCTTGGTGTGAACTTCTTCCGGCGGGTACTTGTAGGCGGCAGCCCACCTGGGGACCCTGGAGGTGTAACCGAGCGCCCGCTGGGTAGCGAAGTCGTCTATCTTGACCACAATGCCATCGATCTCGTGCAGGAGCTTATGACGGCGCTCCCCGTAATCGGCAATGTATTTCAGGACCTCGTCAAAGGTATCCAGCACCTTCAGATACGGGCTGACAGGGAGGCCCCATTCTTCGAGGAGCTTGTACGTTTCGGACTGGCTCTTGGCCTGAAGACCTTCCCGGGCACCGATGCCGTGGACGAACATGCTCAGGGGCCGCTTGGCGGTTTCAGCTGGATCCTTTTGCCGGAGCGAACCAGCGGCAGCGTTACGGGGGTTCGCCAGCGGCGCCTTGCCGGCGGCCACCAGCGATTCATTGAACTCCACAAACGCCTTGGAAGGAATGAATACCTCGCCACGGATTTCCACTTCCGAGGGGTATCCCGATCCACTGAGCTGGCGTGGGATCTCCTTGATGGTCAGGACGTTGTGGGTAATGTCCTCCCCCGTGGTGCCGTCGCCACGGGTTGCTGCACGGACCAGTTTCCCGTCCCTGTACAGCAGATTGACGGCAAGGCCATCGATCTTCAGTTCGGTCAGCCAGGCAATGGGCGGAACGGAATCACCAAGTTTGGCCACTGATGCCTCTGCCTTGCGGACCCAGGCCTCGAGCTCGTCCAAGGAGAAGACGTCATCGAGGCTGTACATCCGTTGCAGGTGCTCCACCGCAGCAAAAGCAGCCGAAACTTCGCCGCCGACTTCCTGGGTGGGCGAATCATTGGAAACAAGCTCCGGGTGAAGCGCTTCCAGTTCTTCCAGCCGCCGGTAGAGTTCATCGAACTCAGCATCGGAGACCGTTGGCGAGTCTTCCTGGTAGTAGGCGTAACGGTACTTACGGACAAGGTCCGCCAATTGCTCGTACTCGTCCCGCAGGGTCTCCGACGGCGGAGTCCCCTCCTCAGCAACAATCGCCCCGACGGCGTCCTGACGTGTGGTTTCTACCGGATCCGGATTCTCTGGTGTGCTCACAGGACTATCTTGCCGTAACCCGCCGACATTAAAGAGCCGTTAGTGCGACGAGAGCCTGTTCTTGCTCCACAGCGCAAAGGCCAGCCCTCCCAGACCCACCACCAGAACAGCGCCCAGAAGCCCGAAAAGACCCAGCATGTTCGGACCTGTGAATGAGCTGGAGGTCATGGTGGCCGCTTGGGTTTCCTTGTCCTTGTCCACCGGCACATTCCAATTGGAGGAAGGACTTGCGCTACTTGAGCTGTGACTTACGGGGGGTGAAGCCGACGCCGTTGGGGACGCAGTGGCCGACGCCGAGGCTTCCCCCTCGCTTGCGGTGGGGCTGGCAGAGTTCGACGCCGGATTGGGCACCTGGGGTGCCACGGTGACCGTCTGGGGCACCGCGGGTTGCTGTGGAACCTGGACTGGCGGCTGTTGGGGCTGAACGTCGGGAGCCGGCAGAGCAGGTGCCTGCACAGGAGGCGCTTGGATGGGAGGTACCGGCGCTTGCTGCGTTTCCCGGTCCCTGCCCGGCTCCGGATTGGGCAAGGGCTTATTGCCCTCCTCCGGAGCCAGCCCGGGCTGCGTGGGCGTCGGATCCTCGGTTCCCTCAGTGGGAGCGCAGGAGAAGCGACCATCGCAAGGCCCGGCGTGGGCGGCTGTAACGGGTGCCAGCAGCAATCCAACAGCGAGCAGCGCAGCTGGAACGAGGGATTGACGCATGTATGTAGCCTCCTAGCTACGTTTTTCAGAGCATCCTAGCTTCGGTTTTCAGGCGGCATGGCGATTTGGAGCTTGCGTACCTTTCCACGTCCCACAATGTACCCGCGGCCCGGGATGAAGTCCTTGCTGATCCGGCCCAGGGAGGTGTTGAGGAGGGTGTCACCTTCAACGTCCCCGGGGTTGAGCAGGAGTCCGCGGCGTCCGGATTTGAACGGCTGGGCAAGTGACCATGCCTGGGACCAGGTGGAGGTCTCGGACTCACCAACCACCCACTGGTCAGCCTTGATGGCCGCCGTCACCAGACGTCCTACCCCGGATTCCGCCAAGGTATCCGTGAACTCTGTCAGGCCCTCGATGAAGATCGCCATGGTGCCGGGGTTATCCGCGGCTTTGTCGATCAGGTCATCCACCACGTCCGAGACTTCGTCAGGTCCCACCAATGACCTGCTCCAGATGTTCAGCGATGCCACGGCCGATCGCCGGGAACCAATGTAGATCAGGTCAGTGCGCGGGTTGGAGCGCCGCAAGGCGTAGGCCAGGGTGACAAGTGCCACGGTGCGTCCGGCACCCGGAGGACCTGCCAGCAGGAGGGATCCCTTGGCCGCGATGGCCGCCGAACCCAGTGTCTCGTCGTCGACACCAATGACGGGGTTGTCCGGGGCACCGGTGGGCAGGATGTCCAGGTCCACGAGCTCCGGCAGCCGCTGAATTTGGGGTGCCTGTTCGAGGCCTTGGCGCAGCATCGCCTGGCTGAGCTTGACCACTTCACGGGCTTGGAGGGCAAGGTTCGAGTTTCCTCCCAGTACGGCGAGTTGAACTTCGAGCCCGTCCAGCAGGCCACGCCCCGGCGGCGATGCGGCGTTGAGGACATCCTTGGGAACATCAAGGGTCATGTAGTCGTCTTCGGAACTCAAACGCAGGACCAGCCGCTTTTGAATGGACGCAAGGAGCGAGGCAGGAACGGAGTTGGTTCGGTCACCGCTGACAACCAGATGGATGCCCAGGGGCCGCCCGTCAGTGGCAAGTGTCAGGAAGATGTCCCACAACGCAGACAAGTTGCTGTACTCGTAGGATTCACGGAAGGAGGACATACCGTCCACCAGGATGAAGATGCGCTTTTCATCCGGCCTGTTGGCGAGCTGGCGGTACTCCACAATGGTGGAGGCCCGGACCTCGGCAAACCGTGCAGCGCGGTCATCCGCCACTTCCTTGAGCCAGCGAAGCAACCGGCCAACACGCTCGACGTCGTCCCCGTTGATGATTTCACCAACGTGAGGCAAGCCGTCAAGCATTTTCAGTCCTGAGGAACCACAGTCGACGCCGTAGACGTGCACGGGACCGCCACGCGGAGTCACGGCCGCTGCGATGGCAATGCCGCGCAGGGCCGCCGACTTACCGGATCCACCCGTGCCGTAAACGGCCATATTGCCGTCCTTGTCCGGCTCGTAGAACACGGTGGGCTGGTCCTGGTGCGCGGGATCGTCCGCCACGCCCAGCAGGAGCCGCTCATCGGTCCGCGGATTGGGCAGCTTTGAGAAGTCGTAGGTGGTGGCGAGCTCGTTCAGCCAAGGCTTCCGGGGAGGTTCAATGGACAGAATGTCAGCTGCCCTAATGATGTTTCCGGTCATCCTTGCAATGTCGTTGGGACCGGCGGGTTCTTCTTCCACCTGCGAGACCAATGGCGGTTCCCACGTGGGGCCGGATCCGAAGGCCATCTCTACGATGTCGATCCTGGGACGCTGAGGCTTTTCGGTGGTCCAACCTCCGGCATAGCCGGTTTGGAAACCCTGGATACGGCCCGGGCCTGTCTTCGCAGCACCACGGCCCGGAATGGACGGATCAAAGTACGCCGCAGTGGGAACGCCCAAAATGTCCGTGGCATCCACTTCGTCGGCCATGCGCAAGGCGACACGAAGGTTGGTGTTGGCGCGCAGGTTGTCCTTGATGACACCGGCGGGCCGTTGCGTGGCCAGAATCAAGTGCAGTCCCAAGGACCGGCCACGGGCAGCGACATCCACCACACCATCGACGAACTCGGGAACTTCCGTGGCGAGCGCCGCGAATTCGTCAACGATGATGATGAGGTAGGGAGGCGCCTCAGGATCGGCTTCGCGCTGCAACGCCAGCAGGTCCTTGGCTTTCTTCCGGTTCAGGAGACGCTCACGGTAGTGAAGCTCGGCGCGGAGTGAGGTCAGGGCCCGGCGCACCAGGTGCGGAGACAAGTCCGTTACCAGTCCAACGGTGTGCGGCAGGTGCAGGCAGTCGGCAAAGGCGGCACCGCCCTTGTAGTCCACGAACAGGAAGCTCACACGGTCCGGGCTGTACGCCGCGGCCATGCCCATCACCCAGGATTGCAGGAACTCGGACTTGCCGGCACCGGTGGTTCCGCCCACCAACGCGTGCGGACCTTCGTTCTTGAGGTCGAGGTAAAACGGCTCCACGCCTTTGGAACCAACCAGCGCGCGGAGGCTGCCGTTGTCCTTCCGGTTGGGCACGGCTGTGGCGTGGACGGAGTTGTTCTCCTGCCAGCGTTCCGCCACAGCCTGGGGGTTGTCCATCAGTTCCTTGCCGATCAACGTGGCGTAGGAAACGGCGCGCGGGAGGTCGGAATCGTCGTCGAGCGGGTTTCCAACGTCCACCAGCGGCGACATCATCCGGGCCAACTGGGTGGCAAGCTCCGCATCGAGGCTTTCGCAGCTCACGGGGTAGGTGTGGCGGCCCAAACGGACCTGGCCCGTGGTGGTTCCGTGGTCACCATCAACGGAGAGGAAGTCACGGCACGCCGCCGGAAGGGACTGCACATTGGCGGCCACCCACATGATGTGCACCCCGTAGTCGGGTCCACGTTCCACCAAACGCGTCAGCCGCCCGCGGTCCACGGGGGCATCGTCCTCAACGATCAGCAGGACGGCCGGAACCACGGGACCGGGAATTTCCTCGTGTTCGTTCTTGAGTCCGGGCCGCGGCTGCGGTCCGGGCTCCTTTGCCATGGATTCACGCTCTTCCACGAGGCTTTCGAGCCGGGACAACAAGGCGGCACCGGCACCGGGACCGGCAGCCAAATGATCACCTGAGATGGGGCTGTGGCCTGAACCGACGTGCGGGAGCCATTGCAGCCAGTCCCAGCGCTCACGCGAACGTGCAGATGTCAGTGCTGTGAGGACAACTTCGGCCGGGGAATGAAGCCCCACCAGTTGCAGGACCATGCCGCGGGCAACATCGTCCACCACGCTGCGGTCACCGGCCACGCCGAATGAGCCGGAAGTGCGCAGCTGCGAGACTACAGGCACGCCTTCAATGACGCGGACCTGGGAGAGGCATTCCTGAATTTCACGCATGTACTGCGGTTCGGTTTCGTTGGCACCGGGTTCCTCGAACTGGATGCGCGACGGCGCCGAGCCGAGGCCAAAGCGAACCCCCAGGAAGTGCTGGTGCTCCGGCCTGTGGGTCCAGAGCAGTGGCCCAAGTTTGTAAATGGCGTCAACGGTATCGCTCACCGATGGCGCTTCCTGGAGCCTGACAGCGCGCTCAATGTTCTGCTGCTTATCAATGTCTTCCCGGAAGGCCAGCATGGCGGCTTTGAACTGCTTGTGGCCTTCCTTGGCTTGCCGTTTGCTCTGCATCTTGTGGTCCACATAGTGCCCCACAATGAACAACGGCATCATGGCCATGAAAATCACGGACAGCAGGTTCTGCGTGAACGCGAAGAGCACGCCGCCCATCAGGAGCGGCGCAATCAGCATGATGTACGGGAAAGGCTGGTGTTCCGGGCGCTTGGGACCGGCCGGGGGTACCCGCTTGGGCGACTCAAACCTGGGCAGCACCCGCGGCGAACGGTTGAAGTCCACCAGCGGTGACGACGGACCGCCACCGTGGTTTCGGGACAAAGCCACCACGCCCACGGAAGTATCGCCCAATGTCACGGTGTCGGAGGACTCAAGGGTTGCCCGGGTTACCGGCAGACCATCCATGAGCAGGCCGTTGGCAGAGTTCGTATCCACGATCTCCACGGTTTCGCCCACCGTGATGCGGGCGTGGCGCTTGGAGGTCAGCGGGTCCGATAACCGGATGTCGGCGTCCCGGTCCCGGCCGATGTAGCTGGTGCCGAACGGCAGCGAAAATTCGCGTCCGACGTCGGGCCCTGACATCACGCGCAGGGTCGCCGCTGCCGGTCCCCTGTTGGTTCCGGCCGCGTGGCCGTTGGACGCGAACTGCTCGCTGACTTGGGCGAGGGAGACTTTGGACCCTGGCCTGAGCCCGGATTCCAGCAGGTTGTCCGTGGGCCGCAGGACGTGCCCGGACAAACCTCCCCCAACGAAGGCTTCGTCCACGCTGATGGACAGGTTCGACGGCGGTTCGGTCCCTTTTCGTGCGGGGTCAGCTGCCCACAGCTCCGTAGCAATGTCAGCCACGGTGGCTCGACCATCCACCGTTACGGCGAGGTCCTTTGCCTCGGCAGGGTCACGCCGCAAGGTCAGGCGGAACTTCATCCTTCGTCGACTCCACTCATTTTTTCAAGAAGATGCAGGTCCGCCGGGGTCACCAAATGCGACGTTACGGCGTGTTCCACCAGGCGAGCCCGGCGGTTGGTGGCAAGTTTGCCCACGCCGCCGCGGAGGCCCACGACACCCACGCGGTCCAGTTTGTCGCAGACGTTATCCAGTTTCCGGTTGAAACGGGTCAAGGCCCAGCCCAGCCGCTTGGCTGCTTCGGCAGATGACGGGATGGCGCTGAAGCCGGTGCCGTCACGCCGCAGCATGGGCTCGGCCAAGGCCACAATGAGCGCCTTTTGAGAATCCGTGAAGACCACCGGGCCTATGGTGGTGTCCCCCGCCTGGTCCTCATCACGTGCCTCGTGCCGGAAGGAGGGCGTCTTCAAATGAACAGCGAACTCATAGGTGGTGGGTCCGGCCGTGAAAATCACGTTGGTATGGCTGAACACCAACGGGATCCTCGCCCCGGGCGCCAGCCACGCCTGCATCCCGCCGGAACCATCAGCGACGGTGGCGGAGAGCATGCTGCCCACGTTACTGAGCCACCACATGCCGTCGTAACGGGCTATTTGCAGGAAGCGGCGGTGGAGGTACGGGTTGTCATCGACTTCCAAGTCACCTTCGCGCCCAATATCGAAGATGTCCTCGTCGGATGGTTCGTACCATTCACCACAGAAATCTATTGCTAGATCCCCCATGATCTGTGCCTCCTAGGTCGGCGGTAAGTATGTCTCATGTGCCGGCTATTTTTCCAAGCAGGCGATGGAATCCGGCCCGCCGGGCGACGCGGAGCCGTCGGCGCGCACAATGATGACCTGCACGCAAACGGGCAATTCCAAGCCCCACACGGTAGTGGTCGTTTCACCGTCAATGGTGTTTTTGTACTCGCCGTCCAGTTTCGCTGACTTATACCGGTACTTGTAGGTATCGCCCGGCTGCGGCTGCGGGTTCTTCCAATGGAAATCAACAAGATCGGGGTCTCCTGGGTGACGCTCCGCGAAGAGGCCTTCCACTTCCGGAACGCTGCCGTCGCTCAGAGCGTCGGCTGGCGGTTTGCTGGAAGTCTCCGTCGGCGCCACCTTGGGTTGTGCTTGGGCGCCCAACACCACACCAATCACGATTGCCACAACAAGTACGGCCGCGCCCGATACTGAAAGCCACAGATTTCGCTTGCTGTGATCCGCCGGCGGAACGTCATCCTGAGCCACGGCTGAGGTGCCTGTGGCAGATCGGCTGACTGTTGCCCCTAGATCGTCCTGTGGCTGCGAGGGCTGCCAGCCGCGAAGGACCGTTGACTCCGCCGTGTCAGGCTCGCCAGGAACCGTGTATGGTCCAGACGCCGTGTATGCTCCAGGAGCCGTGTAGGCAGGACCTGCCGGGGCATGGAACTGAGGCGGGGCGGCGGGCCCGGCCTGCGACTGGACCGGCTGCGGAGGTTTACCGGGCTGAGCTGGCAGCTCAGTGGGTTGCTGTGACGGCCGCTGGGCTGGAGGTTGAGTACCGCCCGGGACCGTGGAAGGAAATGTACGCGCCGGGAACGTGGGTGCCGAGCCCGTAGTGGCTGTTCCAGAAGCGTCGGGATCGATCGAGGCGATGCTCCGGACCCGGGTTTCCTCGAAGTTGTCGTCCGGATGCTGATCGTCACCGTGCCCGGGTTCTTCGAGCACCTCGAAGGGCGTGACGGACAGGTTCAGTTCGGCCTGGATCCTCTGCAACGCCAACGCGAAGGCGTGGGCCGACGAATAGCGGGATTCCGGCGATTTCGCCATGGACGTGGCCAGGACCAATTCCAAAGACTCAGGAACATCTGCACGGCCAAGCCTGGGCAGCGGCGAGTTGGTGATGCGGGAGATCAGCTCCCGCTGCGAGTTGTCCTGTCCCGGAAGGACAAACGGTGAGCGACCAGCCAGAAGCGTGTACAGCGTTGCGCCCAGGGCCCAGATATCCACGGGAACACCGTCCACGGCGCCACCGCGGAACTGCTCCGGCGGAGACCACGGGATGGACATTCCGGCATCATCCTCGGTGTCAGCGCCTATGGTGCCGGAAATACCGAAGTCCGTCAGGGCTGGCCGGTTGTAGTCGGTAACCAGGATATTGGCGGGCTTGATGTCCCGGTGCACAATACCGGCCCGGTGGGCGGTTTCGACGGCGGAAGCCACCTGAATGCCGACCGCCAGGACCTCGTCCACGCTGAACCGCTGGCGACGGTAACGGACGTCCAAGCTTGGCCTGGAGCAGTACTCCATGGCCAGGTACGAGTGGCCGTTTTCGGTGATCTCGGCTTCGAAGATCGTCACGATGTAAGGATGCGACGACAACTGGGCCATGAGGTTCGCTTCGGACTCGAAACGGCGGCGAGCCCCTTCGGTCTTCAGATCGGACAACAGCACCTTGACCGCTACTTTTCGGCGCGGGCGGTCCTGCTCATAAAGGTAAACATCCGAGAAACCACCGGAACCGAGCAGGCTGATGTACTTGAACCCAGGGATGGGTGGAGGCGGCGCGGGGGGCCTCTTGGAACTCAAAGAATCTCCTCGAAACGCAATGAAATGTTGTCACCCAGCTCGGCGATATCGCCGTCCAGCAGGATAGCCATCTCGTTTTGGGCAAGCCGGCGTGGTGCTTGGCCCTCCCGAATGAGCACGGTGCCGTTGGTGGCCTTCAGATCGCACAGCATGACGTGCCACCCCTCCAGCCGGACTTCCACATGGGAGCGGGAAATGTCCCCGCCAGGGCTGTCCACCTGGACCAAACGCGGCATGGTTCCGCCTTGGACCCGGGAAACCGAAGGCTGCCGGCCAATGATCAGCGACTGGTCCAGGTCAATCAACTCACCTGTGGAAAGCCGCATTCGGCCCAGGCGTGGACGAGCCACATGGACGGCGTCACCTGTAACGGGTACCCCGCACACTGAACACTGCGGATAAGTGGGCGGGTTGGCGTGCCCTTGGGAGCACATACGCGCCAGAACGCTCGGTCCTTGAACAGGTGAGGTTTCGACACCACCGGAAGCAGTCGCTTTGGCACCTTGGTCCTGTGCCGTGGGAAGACTGCTCTTCATGATGGTCTGGCCGTCATGATCAGAGTCCTCGTCCACGGGAGTGTTCACTGGAGCCGGTTTCCAGGCTGCCGGTACTTGGGGTGCCGGCGCTCCAGCAGGACCTGGCTGGGCAAGCTGCTGGTCATGGCCTGAACCGGAAGTGGACGAACCTGAAGTGGACGAACCGGGACTGGACGAACCGCTGCGCATCCACGGAACAGAGTCGATCAGGGGAACAGCGTCAATCAACCCCGTGGAAGGCGCTGCTGCGGGAACGTTTCCTTCATGGCCCGGCGGCGCCGGTGGGGTCGGGGGTGTCGGGGGTGTTTGGGCTTGAGGTGTTTGGGCTTGAGGTGTTTGGGCTTCCTGGGCCACCGAAGCAGGTGCGTCGTGGTCGTCAGAGCCGTCATCAGTGCGGACAGCGGCATCCTCAATGTTCCGCATCACCGTTTTGTCCCACAAATGATCGTAATTGGTGGTGTTTTCCAGCGAGGGAAGCAAAGGATCAGTGGTGCTCGTGTGGACCGGAACGCCCAACGAGTCCGGCTCCGTCGCAGGGGCCGATTGCTGCTCCGCGGCCGGCTCTTCAGACTCTGCTGATTCGGAGAAAGCTGCGGGTTCGTCGGATGCTTTGGGGTATTCAGACTCCGCCGGTTTCTCGTCAGCAACCGGTTCCCCTTCAGCCGGTTCCCCTTCATCGGCAGCCTTTTCGGCTACAGAATCCACTGGAGCTGCCGCCGGCGGCAGCTTCGCTTCATCCAGCATCTCCGCTTCCTCAGGAGCATCTGGGTGGGCCATGGCATGTACTTCGGGGGTCCCGGGCCCTTGGGCACCAGCATCGTCCGCGGTGGTGGAAGAACCTATGGAGCTGATCATGTGGCCGGGCGCGATGGTCAGACCGAGGTCCGTCTCCGTGTAGCCGATCATGGTCTCGTCAGATACGGTGGCGGACCGGGGCTCCGCCTCGATCTCAGAGCGGCCGGATGTTCCGGCCGAAGCGTCGATCGATGAAAGCAGGACCACGCCCTCTCCCAAGGGGAGACTATTTAACGAGTCGTTCAACGGTGAGCTCTTCAGCGGCAGGCTCCCACCCGCCGTCGGAATCGCCGCGGAAACGGCCGTACCGTGTCCGATCCTTACGCTGTAGCCTGTGGCATCCGCGAGCCGGCGTTCGGTCCATGTGGTCACGTCCCGGCCCGTGAGGCGTTCCTCGCCGCCGCCCGAATGCGTCCCCCCGGCCAACTGCACCACCAGTTCAAGATCTCCGCGCAGGAACACTCGAAGAGCGTCTTTGGAATCAATAATCCCAAACGGTGGAATACGGCTGAGGGAAACACCAAAAGCCTCGGTCACCTCGTGGAGAACTTCGTGCGCCTCAGGTGCCGATGCCAACAGCTCCCAAACGGTATCGATCAATGCGTGCGGAGTGTCGGGGCCAAGAAGCACCACGGTTCCGTTCCGCACAACACCGAACCACTCACCCTGCTGGTAGCGGGTCAGCGAAAGGCGGTTACTGCTTGCCATCGGCGCCTTCCTCCCGATCAGCCCCGGAAACCTCGTCGGTGCCGTTCACCCAGGCACGGGGAAGGGTGTCTTCCTCAACCTCGGAAGCAGCCTCGGGTCGCGGCGCAGTGATGGCGATGCCGGCGTCGTTCAATACGTTCTTGGCGTCCACCACAATGACCGTGACGTTGTCCCTGCCGCCGCTCCGCAAAGCAGCCTGAATCAGTGCATCCACGGCATCCTGCGGATGGGCAACCGTGCTCAGGATGCGGAACATGTGGTCATCGCCCAGTTCACCGTTGAGACCATCCGAGCAGATCATGATCCGGTCGCCTTCCTGGATGGGAAGCAGCCAGAAATCGGCCTCGGTCTCATCTCCGGTACCCAGGGCACGGGTCACCACGTGGCGGCGGGGGTGGACCGTTGCCTGCTCGGCGGTGATATCCCCGGAATCCACCAGTTCCTGCACCTCGGAATGATCCACGCTGACCTGCGCGAACTCGCCTTGGCTAAGACGGTACGTCCTGGAATCGCCGATATTCATGACCAGCCAGTACGGCAAGCCCATTTGTTCCACCACAACAACTCCGGAGAGCGTGGTCCCTGCGCGGGCGCCCGTGGCATCGCGGATAGCGGCATCGGCCTTCAACAGGCACGACTGAAGATCTGCCGCTGTTGCCGTGCGGACGCCTGTGGCCAGTTCAGGGGCACTACCCAGGGCCCGTACGCACATGCCGCTTGCGATCTCCCCTGCCTCGTGCCCGCCCATGCCGTCAGCAACAGCGAAAACCGGGTCTGAGGCGATGAACGAGTCTTCGTTCAGTTCGCGCCGCAACCCGCGGTCCGTCCCGTACCCGTAGCTGAGTCGAAAAGCCGATCCCCCCGCAGCGGGTCCCGCTTCGGCGTCGGCGGGCGTGGCAGGCTGTGAGTTCATGCTTGTCCTAGGTGAAATGAGCGGTCCCCGAAGTGAACGGTGGAACCGGGACGGACAAAGCTTGCTTCGCCCGGATTGAGTCTGGTCTGCAAGCCGTCCGGGGTGGTGACAGCGCTGCCGTTGGTGGAATTGCGGTCTGTGACCCACACGCCATCGCCATCGACGCGCAGATGCAAATGCGTCTTGGAGATGGACCGGCCGGGATCAGCTACGGGAAGCAATTGCTCCACGAACTCCCCCGGCTGCGGCGCCGGGTTACGTCCCAGAAGTACCGAGCCACCCAACTGGACGTCCTGGCCATCGTCAATCCGGATGCGCAGGACTGCCTGGGCACGGGCAACGCCGGGGCGCATCTGGGTGCGTTCCACGTCGTCGTCCGGATGGGCGGTAGCCGCAAGAGTGTCCTGGGGTGCGATGGTCACTGGTTGTGGAGAAGCTGCCGGTGCTTGAGCGTGCGCCACCGGGGCCTGCGGTATGACCGTGCTGGGCGGTGCGGGTGATGGTGCCGGGGCCGGTGCCGGTGAAGGTGAGCCGGACGGTGCCTGTGCCGAGGTCGGTGCGAAAGGCGCCGACGGCGGCCGCCATTGGTTGGGATCATGGGAAGGCTGAACGGCCGGCGCGGGCGAGGCATGCGCCGCGGTGGTCTGTCCGGGAACCTGTACCTTCGACTCGTGCGGGACGCCGGGCGCTTGGCTCGACGGTACCGGGGAAGCCACGGGTTGAACGGGCGGCAGGTCCATGGGAGCAAAACTGTAAGGACCCTGGATGCCGCCGGTTGTCACCGGGTTGCGCCCTGCGTTGACATCAAACACCAACGACTTCGCCGCTTTATCCTGCCAGCCCCGCAGCTTGCCGTTCTTGTCCCAGGCGCTGGAGACAACCACAAGCACAGCCCACACAACTCCGAGGAACATCAGCGGAAGAGCAATCCACAGGAGTAGCCCGATCAGTCCGAGCGCCGAGAAAATAACGGCAACAATGGATCCCAGCAGCAACAGACCCCCTGTGAGGATCCCGCGGACAAAAACGACGCCGGCACCCGGCGCATAGCCATCAGAGTCGGCGCTTCGAATGCCCATGAGCTGGTTGCCTATGGTGTTTCCGGACTTTGCCTCAAGACCGAGAAGGACAAAGGTGTACACCACGGTCACGCCCAGGCCGATGCTTCCCAGAAGAACCAGCAGGCCTGTGTCATAGACAATGAAGCCGTTCCTGCGCGTTTGCGTGATCCCGGCAATACCAATGGCAAAAGTAGTGGCAAGCACAGCAAAGGGCCCCAGCCAGTCCAACACAGCTGCGCCCAGGCGCTTCCCCGCAGAAGCGGGCGCCAATTCGAGCTTGGTGGTCATGGTGGTCCCTCCCCCTGGCCCAGGCATACGATCCGGCATGGTCTTTGTTCCGTGCTGCATCGGCGACGCCGGCGCCGACACTACCGAGATACTACCGGGATCGGCGGAGCCATGCCGGTTGGCGAACTCCAACGCCTCCTTCCGGGCATGGTTGATGTTGCCTTCTTTGCGGGCTCCACGGTTATTCAGGGGTGAGCCGCATTGGGTGCAGAACGTGGCGCCCGGGCGGACCCCGTGCCGGCAGGCCGGGCAAAGTTCCGTGTCACTGCTCATCGCTGGTGTCCTTCCTGAACGGCTTCGTGAAGAGGCGCTTGGCAGGCTCGGTGCTGCCCTGCTGCCGGCGACGCAGGGCCGCGCGGCCATCGGACAGCAGCGAACGCGGTGAGAACCGTGCCTGCTGACGCTTCCAGAAACCCACGCTTCCGGTGATGTCGGTCAGCGAGGTATCAACAATCTCCCAGTACTCCTTGACCTCGTCCTCGCTGGGCTGGCCCGCACCAAACACTGCGGCGTCGGCCCGGTGGGCAAGCAGGGTGGTGGTGGTTCCTGTGGTGGGGAAGGCATCAGCGATGACCGTGGCAGATTCGCGCCTGGTGGACTTGGTGTCGATCGAGGCACCCATGTCAGTCACCAGGCTCAACACCTCATTCCAACCCGCGCCAACCCGCTGGGCGGGGTGGCCATCACGGAAACGTGCCTTCCGGCGTCGTGATTTCAGCAGCAGAATCAGCAACAGCGGCAAGGCAAGGATCCCCAAGGGAATCAGGGCCATGCCAATGGCCGCGAGCAACGGACCCCAGAAAAGCCAGGGGTTGTTCTTCTTCTCGTCAGCGTCCAGGGCATCCGGTGTGGAATCCGGCGGGAGGTCCGCTGGTTCCTGTGGCGGAGGCGGCGGCTGAAGAACCTGCGGCTTGGGCTTGGACTTGTTCTCCGGGTCCGGCGGGATGGGCACATTGTCCTTGGGCGGGGTGGGATCGAAGGCAACCCATCCCACGCGGTCGAACGCCACTTCAACCCAGGCGTGGACGTCCTTGCCTGTGATCTTGATGTCGCCCGCTCCGTTCTCGGGGCTCTTGGGGTCCGGATAGAAACCCATCACCACGCGGGACGGGATGCCAAGGTGGCGGAGCATGAGGGACATGGACACCGCGTACTGTTCGTCATCACCCAACATCTGCTTGGCGGAGAGCATATTACGGACGCGGGCAGCGCTGTGACCGGGGAGGCTGGGGAGCTGGCCCTCGGCCACCAGTCCGTTGCTGAAAGCACCGCTCTTTTGGAAATGCGCCTCAATCTGGCGGACACGGTCAATGGCGGTGGGTGCGTCCTCCGAAAGCTGGTTCGCCTGCGAGGCAACAATCGGCGGCACTTCCTGGGCCTCAGGCAGCGTGAGCTTGGCGAAGTCGTATTGCGTCAGCTGTCCGTGCTCCAGCGTCCCTGGGTCCGAGACCTGCACGGTGTAGTTCTCGCCCTTCGCCAGGCCCTTGGTGGTGACGGCGGTATCCGTGCCGGCGTTGAAGTACAGCCCTGAAGCCGCACCGGAAGTATCGGCGAAGCTCATTCCCGTGGTGTGCCGGCCTCCCGGGACAAAGTAGCCCTGGTAGTCCTCCACGGTGATGTCCAGCGTGTAGTTGGTGCCCTGCACCGGGCTCCCGGAGTCCGCCAGCGTGTTCAGCGAACGGGCGTCGCCCACCTTGCTGAAGTTGCCGGAACTGTTGGGATCCATGGTGTAGTTCAGGCCGTTGAAGGCATCCAGCGCTGCCAGCCGGACGCGGGCATCTTTGGGCAGCCCCTTAACGGTGAACAGCGTGGTGTCCTTCTCATCCTTGACGAAGCTGCGGAAGCTCGCCAGCGGCGTGATGTAATCCCGCGGATCGAAAGGCGGAACAATCGTGTTGCGCAGAACCTTGCGGTCATCGCTGGCCGTGACCAAGGGTGAGGCGATTGCGGTGACGCCCACCGCCACAGCAATCACGGCTGCGGCTGTTCCCAGACGGCGGAGCTGCCCGCGGCGGGCGGTGGCGGCGTCGGAATCCGGCCTGTTGGCCGATACCGCTTTGGTGCTGTTTCGGCGCAGAACGTCACGGCGGAACGTAGCCCACACAATGGAGACAATGGTCAAGGAGACGCCGCGCTCCACGTTAAGGAAGCCCGCACTGGTACTGAAAGCAATGCCGGTAACAAAGAGAACAAGCACCGGAAACAACGGCCAATAAGGGCTCTTCAGACGCCATGTGAGCAGACCGGCGGCCAGCGCGGTGACCAGGGAACTCAGGAATGGCACAATGAGCATGCCGTTGGCGGTCCCCACCGGCACGCCTACAGTCAGCATGTCCTTCCAGGCGAAAACAATGCCCAGCAGCAACGTGCGCAAGGAGTCAAGGCTGGGAAGGAAACCGAAAACTGCCGAATCCGGCACCGCCAAAGCCGATCCGAAGACCATATAGGCACCGAAGGCCACCGCAGTGGTGATCAGCAACCCGAGCCGGAAATGCGCATTCACCACAGCGATGCCCAAGCCCAGCAGCACACCGCCCATACCTGCGATGAGGTAATGGGGGTCTCCCCCAAAGCTCAAAGTGAACCCGAGGACGCCAAGGAACAGCAGCACCAGAAGCGCACCGCAGTCCACAGCAAAATGCCACAACGGCCGGCCTTCGCTGAAAATGGATGCGCCCGTGGCGCGTAAAGCGGACCTGGAGCCTTGGGCAGCGCGGGTACCCTTGGCTGCCCGGGTTTCCTTCACGCGGGGACGGAGATTGGGCGCGGTGCTCATGCTGCCGCCTTTCGAAGAACAATGGCGAGATCGTCAAGGTCGCCCACCGTGAGGACCGTCAGGTCCGCGATGTTGGCTCTCGACGGCGCCGCACCGGGTTGGACCCGCACTGCCAGGCTCCGCACGCCGGGAGGAACGGAGGCAGCGCAGGTGCGCAGCTGGGTTGCCGTCACGTGGCTGCCTACGACGAAGAACACCACGGAGGCATTCGGGACGGCGTCTGACAGGTTCCGTGCGAGGTCGACGGCGGTTTTCCGCATGGGTGCCCCCACAACCCTGGTCATATCGTCCAGCAGGTTTCGGCCCGTTTCGCAGCGGAGCGGCCCCTTCTGGGTCAGCACGTCCAGGTCCCGCTGTTCACTGATGGCCTGACGGCCAATGGAGGCAGCCACCGAGATGGCCATTTCGAACTCCGCCTCGGACTCGTACTCATCAGTGTTGATGGACAAGGAGATGGCAAGGTGCGCGCGTCGGGTTTCCTCGAACTGGCGGACCATGAGCTTATTGGTGCGGGCCGTGGTCTTCCAATGGATATGGCGCCGATCATCGCCGGGGACGTAATCGCGCAAGGCGTGGAAGGACACATCCGCACTGGAGAGTTCCGTGGTGGGCATGCCCTCAAGGTCACGGATAAAGCCGGCCGCGGAGCTGCCCAAGGAAACGGTGCGGGGATGTACGAACAGATCCACCGGATCGGTCCACATGACGCGACGACGCAGCAAGTGGAGGGGGTCGGCGCGCACAGAGCGGACCGGACCCACCACAATCACTGCACGCCGGGCCGTGGGAATGGTGAAAAGGTCCTCGTGAACCTGCGCCGGCTTCATACGGGGCAAATGGAACACAGCAGTATTGGAACCCACGGGGAGCTCCAAAGCAGCAGGCAACAAAGGCCTCGTGGAAACGTTGGACACAGCAATGCTGCCCACTGCGTCATCTCCTACTGCCACGCGTGTACGGGCAAGGTCCAGGACCACACCATACGCCGAGCGTCCCACAATGAAGCCGATGGCCAGGAGGAACAGCAGGAACGCCACCATCGCAGCGGACTTGGCTTCCTGCCAGCCCCACGCCTGCCCTGCCCACCAGAGCCCGATTGCCGCAGCCAACACAACCCAGCCCAACAGGCTCACCACAGCGAGGACCGGCCAGACATACCTCAGCCACACGTCCCGGACCTTGGTCCACGCCGGGGAGAGGAAATCACCCGCCGTACCTGCAGCTTCGGCCCATACCGCGGCGGGGTGGAGCTTGCCGGGCTTCCCCACTTTGCGTGCCTGGCCGGGACGGCGCCCTGAATCGTTCCCGGAACCGCGCGGGTCATTCGCGGAGCCACGCAGGGACCGTATTTTGCCGCCAAGAGCGGACTTCGCGCGCTTGAGCGAGTCAGCAGCCCTGTTCAGGGGTGTGCTGGAGGACATATGGGGACCTTTGTTCGAGCTGGGGTTCGGAGAGTGCTTGGGGGGTGCTTAGGCGCTGGCGCGTTGCTGCGGGGCAGCGACGTCGGCCAGGACACGGCCAAGGACCACCTCAGGGGTTGCCCCGGAGAATTCAGCTTCAGGGTCCATCACCAAACGGTGCGTCCACACCACGGGAGCGAGCTCCTTGATGTCATCGGGCAAAACGAAGTTCCTGCCCTGGCTGGCTGCCCACACCTTCGCAGCGCGGACCATGGCAAGAGCGCCACGAACAGAAACACCAAGACGGGTTTCTCCGGCATTGCGGGTCTCTTCGCAGAGGCGCGAAATGTACTCCAGCACTGCAGTATCCACGTGGGTTGTGGCTGCCAGGTCCGCCATGTCAGCCACAGCCTGGGTGGTGATCAACGGCGTGAGGTCCTTTGAGCGGTCCTTCAAGTTGGCCCCGCCCAGCAGCCGGACGGTGGAAGCGTGGTCCGGGTAGCCGATGGAGGTCTTGATGAGGAAGCGGTCCAGCTGGGCCTCGGGTAGACGGTAGGTGCCGGCCTGTTCAATGGGGTTCTGGGTAGCCAGAACCATGAACGGGCGGCCTGCCTCGTACGTGGTGCCGTCCACGGTCACACGGGATTCCTCCATGACCTCCAGCAGCGCGGACTGCGTCTTGGGGGAAGCACGGTTGATTTCGTCAGCAAGGACGATGTTGTTGAACACCGGGCCCTTGTGGAACTCGAACTTCTGCGTCTTCTGATCGTAAATGGTCACACCCGTCACGTCAGAAGGCAGAAGGTCAGGCGTGAACTGGATACGGTTGTGCGAACCCTGGACCGTCGCGGCCAAGGCGCGGGCAAGGGAGGTCTTGCCCGTGCCCGGTGCGTCTTCAAACAAGACGTGACCTTCGGCCATCATGGCGGTGAAGGTCAGCCGGATGACGTGTTCCTTGCCCAACACGGCCTTGCCCACGTTGGCAACGAGCTTCTCGAACGTTTCTGCAAACCACGCGGCCTGCTCGTTTGTCATGGTCATCGGTAGATCCTGTTCCTTGGGTATGGAGGTGTTGGGTTGTAGTTGTTGCTTGAGCTGGTTGGTTGGCCGGCCAGGAGTCAGCAGGGCGGTGGCACGCCGTTGCGCACGTCCACGGTGGTTGACTTCACGAACCAGCCATCCTTCGGGGAGCCGCTGAGCTTGTACCAAGGCGTCCCGTTGCGGTAGATGTCCTGCCTGCAGGTGACATCAATCCAGCCCCAGGACCGCTCTACCCAGCCGACTCCACACGTGGGGCCGCTCGGGTTGTACGAGTCCGTTTGACCGGGCTTTCCGGGGCACGTGCTGTTGTGCGCAATGATCTGCGATGGCGCCGGCGGGTTGGGCGGTGGCGGCGGAGGCGGTTCGGCTCCACTGCGGGATGTATCGCTGCCCACCCGGCCAGCTTGGCCGCCACTGATCGCACGGACCTGAAGCGTAACGGTCTGGCTGTAACCCACACTTCTTGAGAGCGACCTCTGATCCGTGTTTGTCCATGCTCCGCCGTCAAGGCTGTACTGGTACCCCGTCACAGGGCGCCCGTTGCCGCTGGGGGCGGTCCAGGTCCAGGACACCGTCTTGTCGCCGACGCCGCTGCTCTTGCTACCGGTCACCACCGGCGCAGCTGCCAGTCCATAGGGTTTGACAGTGTTTGATGCGGGGCTTCTGTCACCAGGCGTAGGGTTTCGTGAGGAGACTGCCCACACCACTACGGCGGTGTCGGTTCCGTTCGCGGCCGCTACAACAGCTCCGCCGGAGGGAATCGCACCGCTGCCGCCACCGGACGTCAGAGCATACCGGTAGCTGATCTCGTTGACATTGGCTCCGTTTCGCTCCGCAGCTGTCAAGGGATTGAACGTCACCTGGATTTTGCCGCCATCAGCGTTGGTCTCAACCAGGGCAGCCGAGGGCGCACCCACCATCCCGGGCTTGCCCGCAGCCCGGATGGGAGCCGATTGTTGGCTGACACCACTGACGCCGGCCTTGTTGGTAGCCGAGACCGTGAACGTGTAATCCGCTTCGGAGTTCGCCACGGTGACATTTTGCGAGGTAGCCGCCACGGACTGGGTAGCCACCACGGCACCGCCCATGTAGGTGGTAAGCGTGTAGGCGGAGACGGCGTCACCGTTGTTGTTCGGCGCTGCCCAGCTGACCTGCAGCTGGCTCTGCGTACCTACGGATCCGGCACCCGCAACTGAAGGAGCCGCAGGAGTAGCCGGCACGCCTGCAGGAATCTCCGCGGCGGAGTAAGTGCTCCACTCGGACGGTTCTTTAGCGTCGTTGCGTGCCAGGACACGGACCTTGTAGGCCACGCCGTTGGTCAGTCCGGTCCACACATGGCTGTTGCCCGTGAGGTTCTGGATCTGCGGGTTCTGGCCTGCCGGAGCAGGCGAGATCTCAAGATCGTAGGACTTAATGGGCGAGCCCTTGCTTGCAGGAGGAACCCACGCCACGGAAAGCTGCTTGTCACCGAACTTCAGCGTCGGCGCCACTGGAGTGTCCGGCTTGACGTCCGGACGGACCTCGGCGGACAGCGGAGAGCGGTCTGACTCGTCGATCGCGTTGGTTGCGGTGACGGCGAAGTGGTACTTCACGTTGTTGGTCAACCCGGTCAACGTACACGTGTTGGCGGGGCAGTCCTGGGTGAAGCCGTTCTCCCCGTACACGGTGTACTTGGTGATCGGTGAGCCGCGGTCCGGCGGCGCGTTCCACGTCAGCAACGCAGTCTGGTCCCCCACGCTTTGAGCCAGAGGCGTGGTGGGTGCGGCCGGCTTGTCCTTGACGGTCAAACGGATGCGGGCAGTGGCATACCGGGAAATCTCGCCGGTCTTGTCCTGCACGGTGTAGGCCACCACCATGGTTCCGGTGAAACCGCCTGCAGGGGTGACGGTAACACTGTCTCCCCCAACATCAGCCGTTCCCTGGCCCGTTTCGGTCACAGCCGAGACGATCTTCAGCGCAGTATCCGGGAACGGATTGGAGTCATTTGCCAGCACGTTGACTGTTACTGGCTTCCCCGATTGGGCATCCGGCTCAGCATCGTCGTTGGCCACAGGTTTGGGCCTGTTGGAGGCCGACAAGGACAGCTTGTAGGTTGCCACGGCTTCAAGTCCGCGCCGGTCCTTGGCCTTCACCTGGACGGTGCCCGACTGCCCGATCTGCACGGAATCGTCCGCGGAGACTTTGAGCGTCTTGCCATCCACGTTCGCCTTGAAGCCGCCTTGGGCGTCACCTGCCAGCTCGTAGCTCATGTTCTGTACGTCATCCGAGTCCGGATCTGACGTCAGCTTTTCCAGGTCCAGGCTTGCAGAGTCACCCTTGGGAACTTCCACCTCGCTGCCCAGGAGGACCGGGGGGTTGTTCTTGTTGGGATCGGGCAGCACTTTGGTGCGAATGCTCAGCGTGGATTTCAGGCCATTGGGGTCATCCGGACCCGTTCCGTCTGTAACTTCGAAGCTGATGGAACCCGGACCAACGTATTCCGCGCCGGCGGTGTACTTCAACGCAGTGCCACCATTGGCTATGGGGTCACTGCCGTCGGCTCCGATCAGCTTGATGCGGTCAGTCTGGGTCAACCGCGGTGAGCGTCCCTCGCGGACCTTCACCCATTCGGAGAGGTTTACCGTCACGGACTGGCCTGAGACGAGTTCCACCACCTCGTCCTTGGCGAGCGTGGGAAGCTGCTGCCCAATTCCGGGCACCCAGATGATGGCCGTGGACTTCTGTCCATCCACGTCCTCCACCGTGTACGGCACCAGTTGAGGCTGCTCGGTGAGGTCAACAATGACGTTGCCTTCAGGTCCGGGACGTGCGGTGTCCAAACCGGTGGCGACCTTGAGGTTCTCCCCCACGCCGTCCGGATCCTCGTCGTTCTTCAGGACAGGAACGTCCACGGCCGTCTTGCCCAGCGTCTGTGCCGACGTCACGCGGTCATCGCGGGCAATCGGCGCCTGCAAGGGCAGATCGTTCTGGACCACCACGCGGATACTGGCTTGGCCCACCGCATCGCGGTCATCGGCCACGGAGTAACGGACATTCACCGTGCCCTCCGCTGCCGGAGCGGTCACCAGGATCCGCCCGCTGGTCTGACTGACCTTGGCATCAAGTCCGGCATCCGCTTCAATGCTGTCTGTGAGGATACGGATGATGTCGCCGTCGGGGTCGGTGTCGTTCGCGGTCGCATCAATTGCGATCTGACGGCCCGGACGGACCTTCACCTCGTCATCCACTGGAGCAGGCTTTTGGTTATCCTCGCCACGTGGAGCTACGCCTACCGTTACCGTTCCTGTGTTTACCGCGCCCTGCCGGTCAATCACCTTGTACCGGAACGTGTCCGTACCTGCGCCGTCACCGGCCGCAACGAAATCGATGAAGCTGCTGCCCGCCGTCGCGGTACCCATGGTGGGTGTGCTGTCGATTCCGGTGAGCTGCACGGAGTCGCCGTCGGGGTCTATGCCGTCCAACGGGACCGGAATCCTGACGCTGCCACCGGCCACTACCCGGGCCGTCAGGTTTTGCGGCTGCGGACGCGAATTCTGGGTGCCCTCGAGCGGGAGGATATGGATGGTGACCGCTGCGGCGCTCTTCTGGCCCTGCGGATCAACCGCGTTGTAGATGGCCCGCACGGTTTTCGGCGTGGGGCCTGCGATGAAGCGAAGTGTCTTCTCGGAAATGAACGCCTTGCCGTCCTCTTCCGGAATGCTCTGTGCCAGCACCGGGTCAACGGACAGTTCCTCACCCTGCGGGTGGGTGTCATTGTCCAGGACAGGAATGGTCACGACGTCGTTCACGCGCACGTTGACTTCGTCGGGTTTGGGCTGGGGAGCCTCCACGACGGCGGGCGCCGGCACCGGGACGACGCCCACTGTCCCGGTGGCCGAGGCACGGCCGTTGGACATGGTGTAGCTGAAGACGAAAGGTTCCTTGGCGCCAAGGACGTCCGTGACGCGAAGGACACTGTGGTCGATCACGCTCACCGAGGCCGAAGAGCCGTCTTGCACCGTGACGGATTGAAGGACCAGCACCCCACCCGAGGGATCAGAGTCATTGGCCAACGGATCAACCAGAACGCTGCCGCCCACAGGGAGCAGGGCAACGTCGTGAACGGCAACCGGGGCCCCTGCATCCTTGCCCGATTCCACGTCCACACGGATCAGCCCCTGGCTGCTTTGGGGCCCGTTGCTGGCGATGTAAGTGAGGTAAATCGGGCCGGGAGTGGCGCTCCGGAAGGTGAAGGTACCGCCGTCGGTCACTGGACCCAGCTCCGCCGGGCCAGCCGCCTCAACGTGAGCCACGCGAAGGGCACCACCGTTGGGATCGACATCATTCTTCAACGGTGCGATCACCAGGTCCTGGCCAACCACGGCAGTAACGTGGTCCGCGTTGACTACGGGCGCGAGGGCACCGGGCGGTTGCACATTGACCACGATGCGTCCGGTGGTGGTGGCGCGGCCGTCCCACACGGTGATGGTGACGTTTTTCTTGCCCGGTGCGGCACCGGAATCCTGGTAAGTGAGCAGACCATCGCGGCGAACCTTCACCTGGTCCTGATCGTTGTCCGACTTCGCGTCCAGAAGGACCAGGTCATCGCCGTCAGGATCCATCCAGTCGGTCAAAATGTTCTGGCTGACGGACTTGCCCTGCTCCACCAGCATGGTGGTGGGCTCACCACGCTTGAAGAGCGGCGGCTTGTTCTCCTCGGGAGCTACTACGCGAAGGGTGACCTTGCCGCCCGCGGACAAATCACGGCCATCGGCGGCGTTGTAGTCAAAGACTTCAGTTCCCGGCTTGGCATCAGCCGGAACCTTGATTTGGAAGGCCGAGCCTCCATAGATATTTTCCAGCGCACCCATCTTGGGGCCATTGGCACCCACTGAAGCGGTGAGGACATCGCCGTCGGGGTCCGAATCGTTGTCCAGGACACTCAGGATGGAGGTCCGGCCGGGCCGGACACCGTGCTCGTCCGGTTTGGTCTCAGGCGGACGGTTGGGCTTGGTGCGGTCCGGGAGGACGTTGATGGTGTTGTTGTCCGCGGACTCCTGGTCCTGGTCATCGGACTGGTTCTTGGGCGGAACAACATCGTCCCAGTTGTTCACCAGCTGCATGTTCTGGTTGACCAGCCACACGCTGCCGGAGTTGACGTCGTTAAGGACCACCAGGTCCCGGTTCACACGGAAAACGTAGCTTGGGGAGGCACTGGCCTTGGGGACGTCGTTCTTCTTGTCGTCGGCGTCGTTTTCGCAGTCGCGGACATATTTGTTGGCACCGGACCAGGCCGAGTGGACACACTTGCTGACCTGGACGGGCGCCGCGGGGACGCCTTCGCCGTCGGCATTAACCGTTGCTGCGGTGGAGCCATCAAGGGGCTGCTTCAGGAGGGCCTTCTGCGTGGCAATGGCCACGAAGCTGCTCTCTTCGCTGCTCTGCTGGAGCTTGGCTTCGCGGGCATCGGCCAGTTGCAGCTTGCGGCCACCGGGCAGGAAAAGGTTACCTGAGGCGGCGTCCAGGACTACGGGCTTATCGCCCACCACCGTTATTTGAAGATCACCGGCACCTTTGAGCTCGTCCACTTTGGTGATCTGCGAGTCGGTCCGTTCGCCGTTCGGGTCCACCGTGGTGACGGTAATTTCGCCCTTTCCGGGATCCGCCGTGTAGATCCTGTTATCAGAACCCACCGCCGACACCATGCCCGGCGAGCCGGTCAGAACAGGCTCGGTTCCTTCTTCGTCGAAGCCGTTAACGGTGGAAGGGGACAAAGCCCAGACTTTGCCGCGGGCAGGATCGGTGACCGAAAGCACGGTGGAGCCATAGCTGACCTGCGACGACGACGGCAGCTGCTTGTCGCCGCCCAGCTTCAGATTCGCGGCAGAGACCTGGTTGATAGTGGAGCCGGACTCATCATCCACAAAGACGTTGCCGTCATGCTGCAGAACATCAAAGGTAGTGGTAGCGGGGGTCACGGCCCCATCAAGGACGCGGGACGGATAGTTCAATCGACCCACGGCGTTCTTGGTTTTGCTCACCACCCACACGCCGCCGTCGTTCAAGTCCACCTCAGTGGTCTTGAAACCCGGGTACAGGATGGCCCCGGTGATCAGCAAAGCGCCCGCTGCGGTGACAGCAGTTCCCGCTACCAGTTTCTTGTGTTGACGCTTTTTCAGCCCCAGCTTGCCGAAGAAAGTTCTCACAGCCCCAAAATTCCCTTTGTGTCCAGCCGCTCCCCAGTGGCTTCCAGGCCAACCGGCAGATGCCGGCAGCCGTACATTCCGCAGTTCCCCCGTACGGCGGCGGAATTTTCAGTCCCTAAGACTATCCCACCCGCCCAGCGGTCAACCAAGGAAACCCGGGAGCGGGCTATCCATTGGCTTTGACAGCGTACTGTCTCCCTGGCCGCGGGCGCGATGGGGACAACTGCCCGGCGCCCCGATTTCCCATGCCTCAGCATTGCGGAATCTGGTGGGGTCCGGGGTCTCCCAAGGTGGTGTTGCCCTGGGCGATGAAGCGGCCTGCGTTGGGGCCGCTGGTCAGGCGGTACCACGCTGCGTAGTTGATGTACGGCGTGCTGCGGTAGACGAAGCAATTAACCGTGAATGCACCATTGGATTCGTACTGCCACGGGGCGCCGTAGACCTTTCCACCGCACGTGTGTTCATTTGGTTTTGGATCCCAGGACGTCTGGCCCGACGGTGCGGTATCCGTGCAGGTGCGGTAGCTACCGGGAGGCAGGGTCGCGTCCCACGAGGTCTTCTGCGGACCGCTCTGTGCGCTGGCAGAGGCAACGCCGCCGCCCGTTCCCACGGAGTTGAACGTCTGCACCTCAATGGTGCGCGTCTGGTTGTAGCCACCGGTGTTGACCACGCGGCTGCCGGACGCGGATTCGTTGATCCACCCGGTGTCAGTTCCACCGCCGGTGATCCTGATTTTGGTCACTGCGACGTCGTTGCTGCCTGTGGATGGCGAGGACCAGTTCAGCGTCAGCGTGGTCTGGTTTTGCCCGCCGTTGGCGCCCGAAGCAGATGGTGTACCGGGGGAACCGTACGGAGTGGTGGTTGCCGGAGCGCTGGCATTGGAACTCGGCGCCACTGAAGACACTGCGGTCACCGTAATGGACGTAGCCTGCCCGTTGGCAAAACCGCTGACCGTCTGTCCAGGCGTGATGGGGCCGGACTGACCGGTACTGGCCAGGTAGCGGTAGCTGACCTCGTTAGCAGTAGAACCATTGCGTTGTTCCTGGCTGAGGACTGCGAAGTTGATGGTGACCGCCCGTCCCGCTCCCCCGGTGTTGGCCGGCGTTACGGAGACGTTCTGTACGGTGCCCAGCTTGCCCGTGGCGCGACGCGGCGCCGAAGGTGCGCTGACGCCGCCCTTCCCGGCCTTGTTTTCCGCTTGGACAGTAAAGGTGTAGCCGGTCTCGTTGTTCTGCGCAGTGAAGGTTGCTGATCGGACGTTTCCAGGGACAGTCTGCGTCTGGGGAACGCCGTTACCACCGCTCATGGTGACGTAGTACATCTTGATGGGGTCGCCGTTGATATCCGGCTCCGCCCAGTCCGCGCGGATCTGGTTATTGGTTCCCACGGACTCCACCACGGCCGTGGTGGGGGCAGCCGGGGCTCCAGGAAGACCAGCAGGGTTGTCCTCCAGGGAGTACATGCCCCAGTCCGATGGGCCGAGCTCGTTGACGGCCTGGGCACGGACCTTGTACTTCACGCCATTTGTCAGTCCAGGCCAGGTGTAGCTCAACCCGGTGACCTCATTCTTCACGGCAATGCCGTTGGCTGGCGGCGGAGAAATCTCCAGGTTGTAGTGCTTTACCGGAGAGCCCTCGGTCTTGGCCGGGGTCCACGTGATGGCCAAGTTCTTGTCACCGGCTTTTACCGTGGGAGCATCAGGCGGCGAAGGCTTCTCGTCGGGCCGTATCTCGTTGGACGCTATGGACGCCGGCGAGTCCCCCACCTCGTTGGTGGCGGACACGGTGAAGACATACTTCACGTTGTTGGTCAGCCCGGACAGAGTACAGGTGGTTGTGGGGCACACCTGCTCAAAGCCAGCCGCCTTAACCGTGTACTTGGTGATGGCTGCGCCATTGTCCGACGGCGGCGCCCACTTGAGCACAGCGGTGCGGCTGCGGACGTCGGTAGCTACAGGTGCGGACGGGGCGTCGGGCTTGTCCCGGACCGTGATCCTGACGCGCCCCACCGCCTGCCGTGAGGGGTCCTTGGTCTTGTCCAGCACCGTGTACCGAACCACCATGACGCCCTTGAAGCCATCGGCCGGGGTGACCGTGATGGAGTCACCTGACACGGTGGGCTGCCCGGCGGCGGAACCAGTTTCCACTGCGGCGCCTTCAATGGTGAGCGAGGAGTCATTGAAGGGGTTGAAGTCATTGGCCAGTACGTTGATGGTTTCGGAACGTCCGGCGTTGGCTTTGTCCACGGAGTCGTCGTTGGCTACAGGCTTGGGCCTGTTGGACGAGACCACGGTAGCGGTCACCGTGGCCCGAACAGCGTCGGAGCGGCCGTCCGTGACCTTCAACGGGAAGGTGCCTACCGCGCCCGGAGTCACCGAGAGGTCCGGGGTGACTTTGAGAACCGTTCCCTCCACCTTGGTTTGGAAGCCGGCAGGTTGCTGTCCGTCCAGCTCAAACTTCAGGTTTCCCTGATCCCGCTGGTCCACGTCCTTGGCAAGGTTGGCCAACTCAAGCTCGGTGGTTTCACCCTTGGGTGCTTCGATGGACGCGCCGCTGAAAGTAGGCGCATGGTTCGCATTGGGATCCGGGATCACCTTGGTGATGATGGTCAGGGTGGACTTCAGCCCTTGAGAATCGTCCGGGCCGGATCCGTCCGTCACCTCGAAAGTGATGGATCCCGGACCAACGTAGTCGGTCTGAGCTGCATACCGCAGCGCATTTCCATCTCCGGCTATGACGTTGTTGGGATCGGCTCCCTGAACACGGACCTTATCCGCAACAGTAAGCCGGGGTTGGCGGCCTTCCCGCACCCGGACGTATTCCTGGAGCGAGAGAGTGACTTCCTTGCCGGACATGACTTCCACGGGTTCGGTTTTGGAAAGGGTTGGATACTGCAGGCCCTGACCGGGAATCCACATCACCGCAGTGGCCGTTTGCCCGTCCATGTCCGTCACGGTGTACGGGATCAGCTGGTCCTGGGGAGCGAGAGTCACCACAACGTTTCCAGCGGTACCCACCCGTGCGTTCGGATTCGCGTCGGGCAAGGTGATGGTCAAATCCTCCGCCACACCGTCCGGGTCCGAGTCATTTTTCAGTACCGGGACGTCCACAGCGGTCTTGCCGAGCGTTTCCGCCAGCGTGATGCGATCATCCACCGCAATGGGAACGTGGAGGGCCGCCGTCGGACTTGTTTGAACCCTGATGACGGCGCTGGCTTCGGCCTTTTTGTCGTCCTGGATCCGGTAGCTGATGCTTTCATTCCCGGTGACGCCCGGGGCGGTCAGGAGGACCTTGCCATTAGCGGCTTCCACCTGCAGTTCCGGGTTCGCCTCGAAGGAACTCACCAGGCCAATGGGATCGCCGTCGGGGTCTGAGTCGTTCTTGAGGGCATCCACCGCAATGCGACGCCCTGGCCGGACATCAATGGCATCATCCACGGCGATCGGCTTTTGGTTGTTCGCCTCTGCCGGCGCAATGCCCACAATTACGGTGCCGGTGTTCTCCGCTCCGATCCGGTCCCGTACGCGGTAGCTGAACGTGTCAGTACCCGCAGACGTAGCGGCAGCAGTGAACTCCATGTAACCGTCCCGGACTATGGCGGTCCCGAGCGCGGGTGCTTTGTCCACGCCGATGAGTTGGACGGAGTCGCCGTCGGCGTCAATGCCATCCAACGGCACAGGGATCTTGACGGTCATGCCGGCTACCACCCGGGCGGTCAGGTTTCGCGGCTCGGGCCGGGTGTTGGTGGCGTCATCGCGGGCACGGATGCGGATGGTGACTTGCTGGGAGTCGGTCTGGCCGGACGCATTGCTGACCTTGTAGATGGCATAAACAGTCTTGGGGACTTCGCCTGCAATGAAGCGCAGGGTGTTGCCGGCAATGAACATCCGGCCATCCGCCGGGTCCGGCTGCTGCGCCAGTGCCGGGTCCAGGGTCAATTCGCCGCCGTTGGGGTCTGAATCGTTCTCCAAGACGGGGATGGTAACAACATCGCCCACGCGGACAGACACCTCGTCAGGTTTAGCCTGCGGCGCCTGCAGCTTACTGGGAGCAGGAACCACCTGGACGGAGATGTCTCCGGTGGCCGAGGCCTTGCCATTGGAAATGGTGTATTTCAGTGACAACTGACCCGTTGCATGGACGTCGGTTACTTTGACCACCGAATGATCCAGAACCGCTACGGTCACTGGGAGTCCGTCCTCCGCCGTGACCGATTGGACCACCAGTACCCCGCCCGCGGGATCCGAGTCATTGCCGAGCACGTCTACCACGGTGCTGCCGCCACTGGGCAGAAGTGCGATGTCGCGGACGGCAACAGGCGCGCCGTCGTTGTTGCCGGACACCACATCCACCCGCACCAATTGCTGCGCGCTTGCCGGGCCGTTGGTCACCATATACGTGACGTAATGCGCGCCCACGGTGGTGGAGTTGAACGTGAACGTTTGCTGGTCCGGACCGATGACGGCCGTGGCTTGTTCATCCGGTTGGGCCTGAGCAAGCCGGAGCGCGCCGCTCTGCGGATCAGTGTCATTCTTCAGCGGGGCAATCACCGTATCCTGGCCGGCCACTGCAACCACGTGATCCGCGTTTGCGATAGGCGGCAGGGCACCCGGAGCACGAACGTCCACACTGATACGCCCCTCAGCACTGAGGGTGCCGTCGGAGACCGAAACGGCGATGGTCTTCTTTCCCGGCCCGGCTCCGGAATCCTGGAAGGTCAATAGCCCGTCTGGCCTGATGCGAACTTGATCGGCGGGATCACTGCTGACGGCAGCAACAGCAAAGATGTCATCGCCGTCGGGATCAAGCCAGTCATTGAGGACGTACTGATTGGCGATCTTCCCCGATTGCACCACCAAGGCATTGTTCCGGTTGGGCTTTTGCCGGGGAGCGTTATTCTCACCGGCTGGAACAATCCGGAGGTCAACGTCGGCGGAGGCCGTCCCACCGCGGCCATCATCCACGGAGTACTTGAACGTTTCAGAGCCTGCTTGGTCCGCCGGGACGGAGATCTGGAAACCCGTGCCGCCATAGACCGGCGCCAAGGCGCCCGATTTCACCGCTTGGTCAGCAGAGACTGTCAGGACATCACCGTCGGTGTCCGCGTCATTATCCAGCACTGGCAGCAGGGTGGTCTTGCCCGCACGCACGCCAAAGGCGTCCGGTTTGGCCACTGGCGGCGTGTTCGGTTTGCTGCGGTCCGGGAGGACCGTCTGCTGGACTTCATCCGCCGAGTCCTTGTCGGCGTCGTCCGAGGTCTGTTGGGGCGGGATGACGTCATCCCAGTTGTTCACCAACTGCATATTCTGGTTGACCATCCAGACGTTGCCGGAGTTTACGTCATTCAGAACCACAAGTTCGCGGTTGACCCGGAAAACGTACGACGGCGATGCACTCGCCTTGGGGACATCGGCGCGGCGGTTGTCAGCCTCGTTGCTGCATTCGCGGATGTACTTGTTGGCACCGGACCACGCCCCATAAGTGCACGTCCCCAACTGCACGGGCGCTGCTGGAATGCCTTCGCCGTCAGGCCGCACGGTTTTGGCTGTTCCACCGTCCAATGGCTGAAGCAGGAGGGCTTTGGTGGTGGCGATGGCCACGAAATCCGCTGCTGGTCCGGCCTGCTGCAGCTTGGCGTCGCGGGCATCGTCCAGGTGCACTGTTGCACCGCCCGGAAGAACGATGTTTCCCGAGGCCTCATTGAGGACCACTGCTTTGTCCCCCACGGCCGTCAGCTGAAGGTCACCGGCGCCCTTGAGGGCGGCGTCCGTGCGGACCTGGGAATCCACTGATTTGCCGTTGGCGTCCACCTTCGTTGCGGTGACGCTGCCGGACTCCGGGTCAACGGTGTGGATGGTGTCGTCCACGCCTACAACGGAGACAATTCCGGGCGACTGCTCGAACAGCGGCTCAGACTCATCGCTGAACCCGCCCACGGATCCAGCGGAGAGAGCCCAGACCTTGCCTTTCGAGGGATCGGTAACAGCCAGCACCTTGTGGCCGAAACTTACGTCAGCGGAGCCGGGGAGCTTCTGATCACCGCCCAGACGCATGTTGGCTGCACTGACCGGGTTGATGGTGGCCCCTTCGGGGTCGTCAATAAAGACGTCACCGGCCTGCTGGAGTACGTCAAAATCCTTACTGGCCGGGGTCACCGCGCCGTCCAGGGACTTGGAGGGGTAATTGAGGCGCCCGGCGGCATTTTTGGACTTGCTGACTACCCAGACGCCGCCATCATTGAGGTCCACTTCAGCGGTCTTGAACCCCGGATAAAGGATGGCACCGGTCACCAGGACTGCAGCAGCGACAGAAAAAGCGGTTGCCGATATGACCTTCCGCCGGCGATTCCTGGCACGGCGGTTTCCGGTTCCGTCAGGAAGAGCCATCCACATTCCCCCACAATCCAGGCAGCACCAGGCAGCCATCGCCGCGCCCCACGGCAATTCACGACACACAAACAACGCTAAGACTACCGGGTTAATCCAACGTTTTGCTAAGTCGTGACGCAGTTCTCAGCAACCTCAGCTATTTCCAACGCTCTCTCACATAACAGCCGTTAACGCCGGTCGCTCTCTCACTTCGGTGAAGAGAGTGAGAGAGCGAACGGCTCAAGCCCGCGGGACGTGAGAGAGCGAACGGCTCAAGCCCGCGGGACGTGAGAGAGCGTGCAGCCCAGACGGGCTGTCAGCTGGTTGCCTAGTCCAGCACCAAACCCTTGCCCCGGCCGCGGGCGAGCATCACGGGATGGATCTCACCGAAGCCGCGGACGTTCTCCGACTTCTGGGGAACCAGCACAAAGCGATCGTCCTGGCCAAGGGCTGCGGCGGTCATGGCGTCCACGAGCACCGTCCCGGGCTGCGCCAGCGTGGTCAGCCGGGCAGCAAGGTTGACCGTGGGCCCGTAGATATCGCCAAGCCTGGAGAGAATCCGGCCCCACACCATGGACACCCGGCACTGCGGGAGGATCTCGTCCTCGGTGAACGCTTGGGCCAGGGCCAGGGAGATTTCGGCTCCCGCCGCGGGGGTCTCCGCTATGTACAGGACTTCGTCGCCCACGGTCTTGACCAGTCGTCCGCCACCCACGGAAATGATCTCGGCGCACTTGTTTTCAAAACGCTGCACCAATTGGGCCAGCGTTTTTTCGTTCATACGCCTCGAGAGGCTGGTGTAGGAGACAAGATCAGCGAATCCGACTGCCCGGGCCAACGGCAACGGTGAATCGTCTTCGTCGCCTTCCCGGCCCTCTTCGCTCGCCTGCAATCCGGCCTCAGCCCTAACGGCAAGGCGTTGAACTCCCGCGTTGAGCTGACGCCGGTAGGAATACACCAGGATTTCTTCAAGGGAATCCACCAACGCCGGCAATTGGCCCACCAGTTGCTTACGTGCCACGGCATCAGGGATTCCCTGCTCGGAAACCATATCCTCCACCAAGGCTTCGATCTGCCAGACCACCATCCGGTCCGTCATTTGCCCGATGGAACGGGTCACGGAGATAGCGGCTTCTTCAGTCAGGAGGCCGGCACGGACCAGGTCCAGGATGCTGGACAGAGCAGCCTGGTCGCGTTCGGTGAACGCAACATCCTCGTCGCCAAAGTTAGGGAATCCCAGCGCACGCCAGATTTTCCGCGCGGACAGGATGGACACGCCTGCACCGGCAGCAACTTCACGACGCCGAAGCTTGCGTTCTCCGCCAAGGAGCTTCGCCTCGAGCGCTTTAATAGCCAGCCGTTCAGCTGACATCACACCAGTGGGCGGCCCGGTGGGCACCGGCGTCGGAGCAGGCCCGGCCTCAGTATCCTCGTCCACGGAAGGTTCCGGTACGGCGTCGAACTCCTGGTCCAGGTCCTCGCCGGACTGCTGATCCTCAACGCTCATCTCTTCCACCTTCTTTAAACTCCCACGGCAATTCTTCGAAATCCCTCAGTACTTCACCCTCAAAAACCTCACCCTGCGGAAGTTCGTCCATGGCGTCAAGAATGAAACCGCGGAACTTCCCCACTTCGGGAACGTCGGTCAGGACGGCTATTCCGGAGTGCCCGGTATCCAAGGATATATTCCCCGAGTGCAATGAGCGTTGGAGCATGCTCTGGTGGACACCTACGTTGTGGATGGCCATCAGCGAAACCTGCCAATCATTCCGCCTGAACATTCCGTTTCTGGCAAGTACGCGCCTGCTCGTCAGGATGTACTTGACCGAACGCCAGCGCAACACCCGCTTGAGGCTGAACGCAGCAAGGAACCACCCGGCGAGGACAAGCACCGCTCCAATGAGCCACGGTGTCCACGCCGCTGTGATGAACGGCGCAAGGCGTTGCGGGTTTTCCCTGACAATCCAAGCACAGGCAAAGCCGGCAGCGGCAGGGACCACAATGAAGGCCAGCACCGGAAAAAAGAGTGAGCGGGCCTGTTGGCGCGTGATGGTGATGACCTGCTCCCCCGGGAGTAACTCTTTACGCATAACCGCTTTCTGTGGCACGCAAATGCACCACATCGCCGGCTGTCACAACATGCTCCCTGCCACCGTGGTCCACCACCAGCAACGAGCCGTGCTCGTCCAAACGCGAGGCATGCCCCACGAGTTCGTGATCCCCGGGCAAGTGTGCCCGCACTTCGCGGCCCAACGTGACCATGGCCGACTCAACGCGCTTATGAAGCGAAGGGCCGCCCACCAAACCGGCCGCAGGGTCCCCTTCGGAGTTGCAGAAGCTGCGGTAAAGCCGTGCAAAGCGGGACAGGTAGCTCTTCAGCAACGCGGTGCGGTCGGTGGTGGTTGCCCCCTCCAGGGCAAGCGATGTTGCCGTGGGAACCGGCAGTTCTTCCTGGGCCAGGGACACGTTGAGCCCAACGCCCAGGATGACTGCCGGAACAGAGCCGTCGCCCAGGGGAGTCATTTGCGCCAGGATCCCTGCCACCTTGCGTCCGTTGACCAGGACGTCGTTGGGCCACTTGATCTCAGCGGTGACG
This sequence comes from Paenarthrobacter aurescens, assembly GCF_041549525.1. Classification (NCBI taxonomy): domain Bacteria; kingdom Bacillati; phylum Actinomycetota; class Actinomycetes; order Micrococcales; family Micrococcaceae; genus Paenarthrobacter; species Paenarthrobacter aurescens. The sequence continues at coordinate 1,416,666 of NZ_CP157456.1, read as the reverse complement.
CCCGCAGTTTCCTGCAGGGCCTCCCGCAACGCCACAGCAGCAAGCAGCGAAAGCCAGGAATAGCTTTGGGTGGGGACCGGCATGCCCTCAGCCGTGACCGGGCGCAACACCATGGAAACCGAAACCGCCGAGCGTTCGGGTGATTCCCAGTGGCGATCCAGCCTGCCACGCGCCGCCGTCTGGTGTTCAGCGGTCAACACGGAAAGGTCGGCCCACTTTTTGGGCTCCACTGTCACAGCCCGTACAAGGTCCTGGTTGGTAGAGCCCGTGGATTGAACTATGTCCAGATGAGAGATGCCCGTGGCCGCCAGGAACTCCGGCTGGAGCAGAGCATCACGGTCCAGAGCTTCACGAGGCTGCGCGGACGGGTCACCGCCGGAAGAGACCCCTCCGGACGAGGCCTGGGGTTCACTGCTCTCTGGCTGTTCGGCATCCATAGCTGAATCCTATCCAGTTGCAGCGTCCGGCGGATGTTGCCCGCCCCGAAAACGGCTGGGAATCCGCCGGGAAGATCCGCTTAGAGGAAGATGTCCGGCACCAAGCGGTCCTCGGGTGCGCCGAGGCTGTAGGGAGTGAAGTCCAACACGCCGGCAGAGCGCAGCACTTCCTCGTCCGTGTAGAAGTTTCCCGTGGAGCCCGATCCCGTCAGCACCGCATGGGCAGCGTCAGCCATGATTTCCGGTCCGCGGGCGGCCCGCACCATCTGCTGCCCGCCGGGCATGTTGCGGATTGCGGCGGTGTCAATCAAGGTGCATGGCCAGAGCGAGTTGACCGAGACGCCGTCGTTCTTCAGCTCTTCGGCGAGTCCCAGGGTGGTCAGGCTCATCCCGTACTTGGCCATGGTGTAGGCCAGGTGCATGCCGGCCCATTTGGGGTCCAGGTTCAGGGGCGGGGACAGGGTGAGGATGTGGCCGTGGCTTGATTCGCGCAGCGCAGGCAGGGCCAGCTTGGAGAGCAGGAACGTTCCACGGACGTTGATGTCCTGCATGAGGTCGTAGCGTTTCATGTCCACGGCGTCGGTGCGGGAGAGGTCGATCGCCGAGGCGTTGTTGACCACAACGTCAATCCCCCCGAAACGCTCGACGGCGGCGGCTACTGCTGCGGCGACGTCGTCATCATTGCGGACGTCCCCCACAAGCGGCAGCGCCTGGCCGCCTGCTTCCACCAGTTGTTCCGCGGCGGTGAAAACGGTGCCTTCGAGTTTGGGATGGGGATCCCCGGTCTTGGCCATGAGCACAATGTTGGCGCCATCCCGGGCCGCCCGGGTGGCGATGGCCAGGCCGATGCCCCGGCTGCCGCCGGACATCAGGATGGTTTTGCCCTTGAGCGAAGCGGTGGCCACATAAGGGCTGGTGCGTTGCGTTTGACCCTCTGTGGAGGCGGAGGAAGCGCCGTTGCTTGATGTCATGGAGACACTCTAACTCACCTATGTTACTGACGGGTAACATAGTGATGGCTTTGGCTTGGGGGCTGAAAATTGTAGGGTTTCTACAGCGGTTCGCGGCAAAGGCGTCACTAGACTGGCCTGCGGGGCCGTTTCTTTGTACGGAAGCTACTTAAGCTTTGCGAACTGCAACGAACTGCGCCGACGAAAATCAGCTACAGAGCCGGAGACACTTGATGAGCCACGATCTGACAACGACAGCGGGAAAGATTGCCGACTTCCGCGATCGCCAGGCACGTGCAGAGCAGCCTTCCGGCCCGGAAGCCATTGAGAAGCAGCACGCACGCGGAAAGAACACCGCCCGCGAACGCATTGATCTCCTGGTTGACCCGGGATCCTTCGTGGAGTTCGACGCCCTGGCAGTGCACCGCTCCACAGCCTTCGGCATGGAAAAGAAGAAGCCGCTCGGTGACGGCGTGGTCTCCGGCTATGGCACCGTGGACGGCCGCCTGATCGCCATCTACAGCCAGGACTTCAGCGTCTATGGCGGTTCGCTGAGCCAGGTCAACGGCGAAAAAATCGTCAAAGTCCAGGAGTTCGCCCTCCGCAACGGTTGCCCCGTAGTAGGAATCAACGACGGCGGCGGGGCGCGCATCCAGGAAGGCGTCGCCTCACTGGCCATGTTCGCGGACATCTTCCGCAACAACGTCCATGCATCCGGTGTAGTCCCCCAGATCTCCCTCATCATGGGCCCATGCGCCGGTGGCGCCGCCTACTCACCCGCCCTGACCGATTACGTGGTCATGGTGGACAAGACGTCCCACATGTTCATTACCGGCCCTGACGTCATCAAGACGGTCACCGGTGAGGACGTGGACATGGAAACCCTGGGTGGCGCGCGGCAGCACAACGCCACCACCGGCACCTCCACCTACCTCGCTTCCGATGAAGCAGACGCCATTGAGTTCGTCCGTGAACTCCTGGACTTCCTGCCCTCCAACAACCTCTCCGAAGCGCCCGTGGTGGAGCATGACCAGGAACTGGAACTCAACGACGACGACCACGCGCTGGACGGACTGATCCCCGATTCCGCCAACCAGCCGTACGACATGCGCAAGGTCATTGAGCAGATCGTGGACGACGCCCACTTCCTCGAAATGCAGTCCTTGTACGCGCCCAACGTGATCATCGGTTACGGCCGCGTTGAGGGTCACACCGTAGGGATCGTAGCAAACCAGCCCATGCAGTTCGCGGGAACACTGGACATCTCCGCCTCGGAGAAGGCAGCCCGGTTTGTCCGCCATTGCGATGCCTTCAATGTTCCCATCATCACGCTGGTTGACGTCCCCGGCTTCCTGCCCGGTAAAGACCAGGAGTTCCAGGGCATCATCCGCCGCGGCGCCAAGCTTCTCTACGCCTACGCTGAAGCAACCGTTCCCAAGCTCACCGTCATCACCCGCAAGGCTTATGGTGGCGCGTACATCGTGATGGGCTCAAAGAAGCTGGGCGCTGACCTGAACCTTGCATGGCCCACCGCCCAGATCGGCGTCATGGGTGCCCAAGGTGCCGTTAATATCCTCTACCGTCGGGACCTGGCTGCCGTAGCAGAAGCCGGCGGAGACGTCGAAGCCAAGCGCGCCGAGATCATTCAGGGCTACGAGGAAGAACTCCTCAACCCCTACCAGGCCGCACAGCTGGGCTACATCGACGCAGTCATTGCCCCCTCGGACACCCGCTTGCAGATCATCCGTGGCCTCCGCGCACTCCGCGACAAGCGTGCAAGCCTGCCCACCAAGAAGCACGGAAACATCCCGCTGTGAGCGCGCCAAAGCATCGCGCCGACGCCGCGCCTGATCAGGTTCCCGCTGAAGCAGCCGCTGCGCCGCTGTTTTCGGTGGTCAAGGGCGAACCGACGGCCGAAGAGCTGGCGGCGATTGCCGCCGTCGTGGTTTCCCTCGGCGCTCCTTCGGAGGCTGCCGCGTCGAAGCCGAATGTTCGGCATTGGGTGCGCCGCCAGCAACTCCGCCTGGACCCCACACCGGGGCCCGGCGCGTGGAAGCGCAGCCGCGGGTAATTTTTCCCTGCCGTAGAAGAGTTCAACAACCCTTTCACGTAGGCGGCGTCACGGCTAGGCTCTGTGGGTGACTACTGCAAACACACCTGTACGCCCGAAGTCCGCCATCGATGCCGTCGCTGACGCGTACACAGAAAAGTTGATCGAGCTCAATCCCAGTTTCGCCACCACGCTGGGCTTGCCGGGACATGAAACCGAATATCAGGACTACTCCCCTGCCGGTGCCGAGGCTCATGCGGAGGCCACAAAGTTGGCCCTGGATGCCCTGGCTGGCCTTGAGCCGTCCGATGATGTGGACGCTGTCACCCTCGACGCCATGCGCGAGCGGCTCGGCTTGGAACTGGAGATTCACGAGTCCGGTTGGGATGCCGCGGACCTGAACAACATTGCCTCGCCCGCCCAGGATATTCGCGCCATTTTTGACCTCATGCCCACGGACACGGTGGAACAGTGGGAGCATATTGCCGGCCGTGCCGCCAACGTTCCCGGGGCTGTTGAGGGGTACATCGCCTCCCTTCGCTCGGCTGCTGCCGAAGAAAAAGTGGCCGCAGCCCGGCAGGTGCGGATTGTGATCGAGCAGACCGGCCGCTACGCCGCAGAGGACGGCTTCTTCGCCAAGATGGCTTCGGCGGCCGCCGTTGGAGGTTCGCCGCTGCCCGCCGAGGTTCAGGACAGGCTCGACGCCGGTACCGCAGCCGCGCGCTCAGCGTACAGCGCCTTGGGCGACTTCCTCCGGGACGAGCTCCTTCCCGCAGCCCCCGAAAAAGACGCAGTGGGACGGGACCGGTACGCGCTGGCCTCCCGTTCATTTGTTGGCGCGGAAATCGACCTGGAAGAGACCTACGCCTGGGGCGTGCAGGAGCTTGAGCGGCTTATCAGCGAGCAGGAAAAGGTCGCCAACCAGATCAAACCCGGAGCCTCGATCGAGGAAGCGAAGAGCATCCTCAACAGCGATCCCGCACGCCAGATCAAAGGCACGGACGCCCTCAAGGCCTGGATGCAGGAACTCTCCGACCGCGCAGTGACCGAGCTGGCCGACGTCCACTTCGACATCCCGGATGTCATGAAGACCCTCGAGTGCATGATCGCCCCTACCGACGAGGGTGGCATCTACTACACCGGCCCCTCTGACGACTTCTCCCGGCCCGGTCGCATGTGGTGGTCCGTGCCGGCGGGTGAAGACACCTTCACCACCTGGTCCGAAACCACCACCGTGTTCCACGAAGGCGTCCCCGGCCACCACCTCCAGGTCGCCACGGCAACCTACCGGCGCGAACTACTCAACAACTGGCGACGCAACGTCTGCTGGGTGTCCGGCCACGGCGAAGGCTGGGCACTCTACGCCGAGCAGCTCATGCTGGAACTGGGCTACCTCAAGGATCCGGGCGACCACATGGGCATGTTGGATGGCCAGCGCATGCGGGCAGCCCGCGTGGTGTTCGACATCGGCGTCCACCTTGAACTGCCCGTTCCCGAACGCTGGGGCACCGGCACCTGGACACCGGAGAAGGGCTTCGACTTCCTCAAAGCCAACCTCGATATCAGCGAAGGCCAGCTCCAGTTCGAATTCACCCGATACCTGGGCTGGCCGGGACAAGCGCCCTCCTACAAGGTGGGCCAGCGTTTGTGGGAACAGATCCGCGCCGAGCTTGAATCCCGGGAGGGCTTCGACCTGAAGTCCTTCCACAGCAAGGCCTTGAACATCGGCTCTGTGGGCCTGGACGTCCTGCGCCGGGCGTTGCTGGGCTGATCTGCTCGAGTGCCTCCGGCAAGAGGCCGGAGGCACTCGGTGCGCCGCGATGGCGGTTTAATCAAACTCGATGAAGTCCCGTATTGCCACAATCAGCCATTCATCCATCGAGTGGTATTCGGCTGGCTGGTGCCGTACGGCCGCCTCGTTTGCGTCCCTTACAACGTCGTAGTCATCGACGACTACGACGTTTTCGCCCGTCCAGCAAGCCACATCATCGTTATCGGACCTGTGTGCAAAGGGATTGAGGGGCCATTCTGGGAAAGTCTCGACAAGGTGCTTCAATCGATGCGCCTGCTCTGCTCCTCGGAGAAGTTCCCATGGCTCCAGGTCGACAATTCCACGTTCGATCATGCGGTCATAGAGCGCTGGCAATGCGACGTTCTGCGTCAATGGTTTCTCTCCAGGCGGCTGACAATTACAATTGAATTTCTCGAACAGACTCTACGGGTCATTTCATATGGTGAACGAGTTCCCTCAACTGAGTTTCAGTAGCGTCGATGCGTGAGACAAGTTCCTCATTATCAATTGTCCGCAATACTGCCGATATGGCCGCCCGAAAGACATCAGTTTCTCCGTCGTCGACAGTTACCGGAAACCAGCCTTCCTCATAGCAGTCGAAGAGATCGATGAGTTCTTTTTCCTGCAGTTCCACGGACCGCCACATCAGTGGTTTTTGGGAACTGAAAGATCCGTGTGGGTTCTCCAGCCAAAACGGACCCGCATGCTCCTGAACGCGCCGAAGCGCATTCCTTGCGTCAGCAAACCTGGCCCGGTCCACGGCAGTTGCCGATGCTTCATATAGGCAGTTTGCGAGAGCAACAAGAGGCTGCGGAGTTGTTCCGATGAGGAAACGGCCCGGCGGGCACTCCTGCAGCACCTCCTCGCGGCGGTCGTCGACCTCATATCCCGGCTCTTCAAGAATCCAGCGCATTACCCACCTTAAGAACTCAAAATAGAATATTAGTTTCCCTCATCTGGCCTGAAGAATGTGCCCACCATCGCCAGCCTTTGGGGTTCTTATAACGATTATATTGTCGCGCGGACCGAAACTCTTGCGATTTCGTAAGTAACGCGGCCTGCCGCTAAGTATCTATTCTCAATATAGGAAGAAAACTGCTCCCTAGTGGAATTGTCCGCCAACTTGGCTGGCCCGGGCATGCCAATCTACAAATTGAGCAGACGCCTAGGGAGGAGATCCGCACGGAGCTTGAGTCCCACCAAGACTTCAACCAGAAGACCCTCCACAGCAACGCGCTGAACAACGGCAGGTAACTTGAACGTCGCCCGAAGGCCCTGACTCGCGACCTCAGACTCTCCTGTGGCGGAGCGGAGTTGTGGGCACAAGAGGTTCCTCATCCACTACGCAGCAATTCGTTCCTCGCACTAACCAACTAATGCACACCCTATTCATTGGCGATTAGTATCCCTACCGAGGCAGCTGGTATTGAGTCAGCCAGCCAAATTTCCGCTCTTCTTCCTAGAATCAATTCTTCGTCGGTTAGATCATCCTTAGGATGCCCCTCTTCTGAGTGCCCTGCTCCATCGTTTACCAAAGTGGCGTTCCCGTTCCGTGCTCTATTACCTCATTACCTACAAATTGACGCTTTCAACGATAGCGCCGGCATGAGCACCGCCGTACGCAGCCATGCTGTGAGTCATCCAGCTAGGGCTGGAACTCAGTTCGGATGCCCCGTGGAAGCGTGCAAGCAGCGCCCCACCCATCGCGTCATAAAACATCTCCGCGGCTCCGTTGTTCCTGGCGTAGGAGTTAGGGTTCCCGTCCCAGACGGTTCCCAGGATGGGGGCGAGGGGGTCGGTGGAAAGGAACCCCCGGGTGGCCGGGTCGTAGGCGCGTTTGCCTGCACGTGTGTTGGTTGTTGTGGTGGGGTTGGGGGTGGTGGGCGTGCCGAGGACGACCCATGGGTCGTGTTGGTCCCAGGGGCGGGTGGCACGCCCGCCGTGCACCCCCGGCTGTCGCAGGGACAGCCAACTGCACAGACGAACGAACGCTGACCACCTGCTGTGACATATCAGGATCTATGGGCCCAAATGTTCGCAACTTAGCGCGCTCATGGTGGACGCTCCGATGCCCTTGGATTGCTATCCAAATGATCATCAGTAATTTTTTGCGGCCCGCCTGAAACAAGGCAACAACCGAGCGTATGTGGGCATCACATGAACCATCCGATGCCCTAAGCGGATCCCACAGACTCTCATCCTGGGAATGTCCCCCACCAACTGGAGGTCGCTTCCCGTCGGCAGCGCGTAGGTCCAGGTGGTGGTGTACTGCTGATGGGAGACTCAGTAGTGCACCTCAAGCCCGGTCAGATCGCACCGGCCCTGCCGATGCACTGGACTTGATACTCGCCGGTCATAAACTACGTTTCCTGCCTGGCGCTGCCGATGACATATCCATCACCAACTACCCTGAGGCCTTCAAGAACGTTGAAGTGAACTTCCGGGTCTAGAGCCGAGTAATCAACAAGGCCTTCGTATACCAAATCCACGGTTACGCGTTGGTACTGTCCATCACCGAACTCCCTGTCCGATTCTGCCAGTACAACGCCCATGAGATCGCCCTGTCCCACACGAAAGTGGGGTCTGTAACCTCGCAGGAGCGGGAAATGCGGGCGCCCTCCGTCGTCAGGTCCTAGAAACCGGATCATAACGTCTTTCTTAACCATCCATATACCTAACTGTTACTGGGAAACCAACCTAATCCACAAGACTAATTCCATCCATCTGTGAATTAAGGTTCCGTACTGCTTCCGTGTCGAAGAAGTATGCAGGGCCGATACCATCGTGTCGGGGACCGAGGTAGGCAACACCGGGGTGAGTCAGCACTGAGGACGGGGCTGTGGATTGCAACGTTAAACCATCATTTTTATTCATGAAAGCACCCCATTGATCAGCTGCTGACGCTTCGCTAGTAAAATACTTACCGTTCGTTGCGCTCGAGGCTGTCGTTGGTATATTCCAAATTCCCTCGTTCGCAATTGAACTGAACTCAGCGCCATCCACACCCCGATAAAGAGTCACAGTCGGTTGTGGCTCGAGCTGGCCCATTACAGGGTCGGCGGCGTAGTTGTTGGGCCCCATTGCTCCATGACGGCCCCCGAGGAGACTATCCGCTTTGGAGGTTGCTCCGTGAGCAATTCCGCCGGTGCCCGCTCCAATCATGGTTCCACGCGCAGTAGCGTCAAGAAGTCCCGTGACCGTGTGAGGACCCCCACTGACAAGGTAGCCTGCCCCAGCCCCTCACCCAAGCCAAACAAACCCGGGCGACCAGACGATGCCTAAACTACCAACACCACCCAATAAATCCAACAAAAAGACAAACCATCTGTGGACAACCGGATGGGCATATCCAAAGGGGTACTGAAGTCGCCCTGCCGTCGGAGGGAGTCGGGCTCCCCCAGCAGCAAAGCCCCAACGCCCCTCCCGGGTGAGAGCAACGTCACTAGGGCTCGGGAATATCTCTTGCGCACGTAACATTTCTCAACGTCCGTTCGCTATGTTATTTGCAAGACACCTAACGTGTTCCGGTGAGCACCTCAACCAACACCTCCCCCGCAGCTGGTAAGACCGGCTTCCGGCTCCCCAAGTGGGCCGGTTCCTTCGGCGTCCAGATCATCGCAGCCCTCATTGTGGGCCTCATTCTCGGCCTCATCGCCAAGTACACGGGCAGCACGAAAGCAGCCCCCAACGGCCTCGGCGCTACTCTCCAGACGATCGGCTCCAGCTACGTCTCCTTGCTGCAGACCGCCGTCGTTCCTTTGATTTTCACCGCCGTGGTGAGTTCCATCGCCAACCTGCGCCAGGTGTCCAACGCCGCGCGGCTGGCATGGAACACGCTGCTCTGGTTCGCCATTACTTCGCTCGTTTCGGTGCTCATCGGCATCGGCCTGGGTGTACTCCTGCAGCCCGGCGCAGCCACAGGCATCACCGAGGAAGCCAAGTACGCCGGCAAGACCGGCGATTGGTGGGCGTTCCTGATCGGCCTGTTCCCCAAGAACTTCCTGGGCCTCGGCGCCAGCTCCACCGTGACCGAGAGCGCCAACGCGGCCACCACCGTGAGCACTGCCGTCAACTTCAACGTGCTGCAGATTCTGGTGATCGCCATCGCCATCGGCGTTGCAGCCCTCAAGGTGGGCAAGCAGGCCGAAGCTTTCCTGACCTTCAACGCTTCCGCACTGGCCGTCATTCAGAAGGTGCTGTGGTGGATCATCCGCATTGCCCCGCTGGGCACCATTGGCCTGATCGGTAACGCTGTAGCCATCTACGGCTGGGACACCATCGGCTCCCTTGGCAAGTTCACGGCCGCCATCTACATCGGCCTGGCGCTGGTGCTCTTCGTGCTCTACCCCATCCTGGTCCGCGTCCACGGCCTGTCCGTCAAGCAGTACTTCTCCGGCGTGTGGCCGGCCGTGCAGTTGGCGTTCGTCTCACGTTCCTCCATTGGCACGCTGCCGCTCACGCAACGCGTCACTGAGCGGAACCTGGGCGTCCCCTCCGGCTACGCATCCTTCGCCGTGCCGCTGGGTGCCACCACCAAAATGGACGGCTGCGCAGCCATCTACCCGGCCATCGCGGCCATCTTCGTGGCACAGTTCTTCGGCATCAACCTCGACTTCAGCCAGTACCTGCTGATCGTGCTGGTCTCCGTCCTCGGTTCCGCCGCCACGGCCGGTACCACCGGTGCTGTGGTCATGCTCACGCTGACCCTGTCCACGCTGGGACTGCCTCTTGCCGGCGTCGGCCTGCTGCTGGCGATTGACCCCATCCTGGACATGGGCCGCACAGCCGTCAACGTCGCGGGACAGGCACTGGTCCCGGCCATCGTGGCCAAGCGGCAGGGCATCCTGGACGAATCGCTGTACAACGCACCCCGCAATGGCGCCGCCTTTGCCGATGAGTTCGCAGCCGACAAGGCAGCAGCCGAAAGCAACGAGCGCGAACTGGCCGATTCCAAGGCCTAGCCTCAGCCGCTGTGAAACCGCGCAAATCCCCCGGGGAGTTCTCCCCGGGGGATTTCCCTGTAAAAGGGGACAACTCTGGATAGGCTCGGACCATGTTGATCGTCACTTCCAATGAAATCCCGGGCCACAGGATCGATGCCGTCTTCGGCGAAGTCATGGGCCTCACTGTCCGTTCACGCGATATCGGCTCCCAGATGCTGGCCGGTTTCCGCTCCCTCGGTGGCGGCGAACTGCCCGAAATGACCAAGGCACTCTACGAAAGCCGCCAGGAAGTCATGGCCCGCATGGTCAACGAAGCGCAGCAGCGTGGTGCGAACGCCATTGTGGCCATGCGGTTCGATACCTCGGAAATGGGCACCAACTGGACCGAAGTATGTGCATACGGCACCGCCGTATACGTCCTGCCGCTGGGTGAGGGCGAACCTGGAGCCACGGGACAGTCCATCTACCTGACTAAAACTGCTGCCCAGCAGACCTCCCAGCCGACTCCGCCCGCTCCCTCTGCACCGCCCACCCAGTTCTGATCTGAACCTCCAAAGGTCCCGCTCTGGTTCGCCCACCTCCCCGTTCAACGGCGGGTTCAGCGAACCAGGGCGGGACTTTTCGCATGTCGGCAAACATCTTAAATTGCGCACAGTGCAAACTTGCACTTAGTGTAAGTATGTGACCCAAACCAGTAGCCAGGAAGCCCTCACGGAGCCCTCTGAGCAAGCAACGCCATCGCGGCGGGAGCTTAACAAGGCGGCCACCCGCAGTTCCATCGCATCCGCAGCCTTGGACCTCTTGCGCAGCCAAGGGCCCGGCAATTTCACCGTGGAGGACATCGCAGCCAGTGCGGGCGTCTCACGGCGAACCTTCTTCAACTATTTCCCCAGCCTCGAAGCCGCCCTCGCATCCGTTGCGGACGGTTTCATGGACCATGCCCTGGAGCAGTTCCGCCTGCGCCCCGCGGAGGAGTCCATTCTTGAGTCCGCCCAGGCAGCCCTCATGGCGCTGGCCGACCCCATGTCCGTAGCGCCCATGGCCGAGTTGTTCAGCCTGACCCAGGACAACCGCCAACTGGCCCGCTCCGAGCTTGAAGCCTGGGAACACTGCACCGAGCAGATCATCGACGCCGCCCGCGGCAGGCTCGGCACCGAAGTCAGTGAGCTCTACCTCCACGCTCTCGCCGGCTCAGTCATCTCATGCGGCAAGGCAGCGATGACCGTCTGGTTCGCCGAGTACGGGCCGGATCTCTCAGCTGAATCACTCGCTGCACTCCGCCAGCACCTCATCGATGCGATGGGCCTCCTCGGCGCCGGCTTCGCGCCGCCGTCGGACGCGTACCCGCAAACCGCAGCCTCCCCTTCCGTTCCAACCACCAAAGATCGGTTCTGACATGGCCTCGTTCCTCTACCGTCTCGGCAAGTTTTCATATCGCCGCCGCTGGCTCGTCATCTCCATATGGCTTGCCGTCATGGTGGCAGTGGGCGGCTCGGCCGCAGCATTCCACGGCACCATGTCCAATAACTTCACCATCCCGGGCACCGAAACCCAGCAGATGGCGGACAAGCTCAAGGAAGCCCTTCCTGAATCATCGGGCGGCTCAGCGAGCGTAGTTTTCGACGCCGGTGATGCCGGATTCGACCAAGCCAGGAAGGACGCGGTTGCAGCCGCGCTCACCAAACTCGAAGCCATGCCTGACGTACAGGGAACGGTCAACCCGTTCACCACGCAAGAGCAAGTGGAGAAGGCCGCCGCGGACATAGCCGCCGGTGAAGCCAAAGCCGCTGAAGGCAAGGCCCAACTCGAAGCATCCCGCGCACAGCTCGAAGCGGGCGAGACCCAACTGGCCGGCCTGGAACAGCAACTGGCCGCATCCGGCCTCACACCGGCGCAGATTGAAGCCCAGCTGGCTCCGCAGCGCGCAGAACTGGCGGCAGGCAAAGCAAGGCTCGACGCCGGAGCCAAGGAAGCTGCCGACGGCGCCGCCGCGTTGGCTCTTGGCAAGCGCCAGGTTGAATCATCTGACGGACTCCGCTTCGTCTCCAGCGACAACAAAGTAGCCATAGCCCAGGTCCAGTTCAAGACCTCCATCAACGCCGTGGACCCGGCCGTCCGTGAAGAAGTCCAGGAAATCGTCCAAGGGGTCTCCTCCGCCGGCGTCACTGCCTATGCCAGCAAGGAAATTACCGAGGACGTCTCGGAGATCTTCGGTATTGCTGAAATCGTGGGCGTCGCTGTTGCAGCTCTTGTCCTGATCCTGATGCTCGGAACGTTGATCGCTGCCGGCCTGCCGCTGGTGATGGCACTGATCGGTGTTGCCGTGGGTGTGGGCGGAACGTTCGCCCTGACCAGCGTGATTGACATGAGCTCCATCTCGCCCATGCTTGCCCTGATGCTCGGCCTTGCAGTGGGCATTGATTACTCACTCTTCATCGTCAACCGCCACCGGACACAGCTCCTGGCCGGGATGGATGCCGAAGAATCCGCAGCACTGGCCACCGGCACCTCCGGCAACGCCGTGCTGTTCGCCGGCCTCACCGTCATCATCGCCCTCGCCGCCCTTGTGGTTCCGGGGCTCCCCTTCCTCGCCGTCATGGGTGTTGCTGCCGCAGCGACAGTCGCAGTGGCCGTCGTCGTAGCCTTGACCCTGACGCCGGCAGTCCTGGCGCTGATCGGGCGCCGACTCATTTCCAAGCGCGCCTGGGCCAAGGCTGCCAAGCACAACGCCGAGCCCGGCCACGAAGCTGCGGACCGTGAACGCGAAGAAAAGCGCAGCAGCGGCGGCTGGGGTGGAATGGTCACCCGCCACCCGTGGGTTGCCCTGGTAGCCAGCGTGGTGCTGTTGGGCGCCCTGGCGCTCCCGGCCTCGCAGTTGCGGCTGGCACTCCCCGACGGCGGCTCCGAGCCGGTTGATTCCCAGGCATTCCAGGCCTACGACCTCACCCGTACCAGCTTCGGCGAAGGCATGACTGGACCCATCATTGTGGTGGGTGAGTTCCCCGAGGGCCTCAGCGAGAATGATGCCAAGAACAAGCAGTTCGACGTCGCGGACCAGCTCCGCAGCGTAGAAAATGTCATCGCTGCGGTTCCTGTTGCTCTGAGTGAAGACCGCCGCACCGCAGTCTTCCAGGTCATCCCCAAGGAAGGCCCGGCCAGTGCCGGCACTGTGCAGGTGGTGTCCGATCTCCGTGCCAAAGGCTCCGGGATCAGCCAGGACCTGGACGTGCAGATCGGCTTGACCGGACAAACCGCAGGCAACATTGACGTTTCCAACAAGCTCGGCGCCGCATTGCCGCCGTACTTGGCGATCGTCGTCGGACTCTCACTGTTGCTGTTGCTGTTGGTCTTCCGCTCCATTGTGGTTCCCCTGCTGGCCACCGGCGGATTCCTGCTCTCACTGGCCGCCGCCTTTGGTGCCGTGGTTGCCGTGTACCAGTGGGGCTGGCTGGGAGGCATCTTCGACGTCGCCAACCCTGGCGCAGTGCTGAGCTTCCTGCCCATCATCCTCATTGGCGTGCTGTTCGGACTCGCCATGGACTACCAGGTGTTCATCACTTCGGGTATGCGGGAATCCTTCATGCACGGTGAGTCCGCCAAGCACGCAGTCCGCTCCGGATTCAGCCATGCCGCCGCCGTGGTTACTGCGGCCGCCATCATCATGGTCAGTGTGTTCTCCGGCTTCATCTTCAGCCACCTCACCATGGTCCGTCCGCTCGGCTTCGCCATGGCGTTCGGCGTGCTGATTGACGCCTTCGTGGTGCGCATGACCATTGTTCCCGCCGTGATGTACCTGCTGGGCGAAAAGGCATGGTGGTTGCCGAAGTGGCTGGAACGCATCCTCCCGGATGTGGATGTTGAGGGCGCCAAGCTGGAGCGGAGCGACCGTTCAAAGGCCGGTTCGGAGGAACTCGTCCACTAACGCTCTCTCACGTAACCGTTGATATTTCCGACCGCTCGCTCACTTGCTTGAGACAAGTGAGCGAGCGTTCGGTTTAGGCCCGCGGGAAGTGAGAGATGGTTGGGATTAAACGGGCGGGAGGTGAGAGATGGTTGGTATTAGGCTGGGGAACGTGACCCGATTGATTCTTGCCTCCCAGTCCCCTGCCCGTACCAAGCTGCTCACCGAAGCCGGAATCGGGCACGATGTCCTGGTCTCGGACGTGGACGAGGACGCCGTGCAGGCCAAGTACGGTGTAACCGACGCCCACGACACCGCCCTGCTCCTAGCCCGCGCGAAGGCCGAGGCCGTTGCAGCCCTCCCCGAGGCTGAAGGCGCATTGGTGATCGGCTGCGACTCGGTCTTTGAGTTCGACGGCGAGTCCCACGGCAAGCCCTACACCGCTGAGGTAGCGCGGGAGCGGATGCTTCGCATGAGCGGCTCGCAGGGCGTGCTCCACACGGGCCATTGGCTGGTTGACTGCCGCGATACCGCCGCTGATGCAGAGGACAATGAGACCCCCGAGGGCACGGGCGCCACCGTTGGCGCAGTTTCGAGTGCCGAGGTCCACTTCGCACAGATGAGCCCGCAGGACATCGAAGCCTACATCGCCACCGGGGAGCCCCTTCACTGCGCCGGCTCCTTCACCATTGACGGCTTGGGCGGGGCCTTCATCCGCAAAGTGGACGGCGACCCGCACGCCGTGGTCGGGCTTTCCATCTCCACGCTGCGGGACCTTCTGGTCCACGCGAACGTGGGCATTACGGAGCTGTGGACCGCGAACCCGCAGTAGAAGCGTTTTGTAGCAACCCTACAAAGGAACATCGCCTCACACACGGAATCCCCCATCAATATGGGCGGAACCCTCACAATCGCGCTAGGCTCCTCAAGGACAGAAGGAGTCAACAACTTGTCAGCTAACCCGGCGCAGCCCATTTCCAGCCCTCTTACCAAGGTCTTGATTGCCAACCGCGGAGAAATCGCGGTCCGCATCATCCGAGCCGCCCGGGACGAAGGCATTGCCTCCGTAGCCGTTTACGCCGACCCCGACCGTGACGCCCTCCACGTCCGGCTCGCCGACGAAGCCTACGCGCTGGGCGGTAACACCGCCGCGGAGTCGTACCTGGTGATGGATAAGATCATTGAGGTCGCCAAGCAGTCCGGCGCGGATGCCATCCACCCCGGCTACGGCTTCCTTGCCGAAAACGCCGAGTTCGCCGCCAAGGTCATTGACGCCGGCATCACCTGGATCGGCCCCTCACCGGAAGCCATCTCCGCCTTGGGTGACAAGGTCCAGGCCCGCCACATCGCCGAAAAGGTAGGCGCTCCCCTGGTTCCCGGCACGGCTGACCCGGTCCAGAACGCAGACGAGATCCTGAAGTTCGCTGAAGAATTCGGCCTCCCCGTTGCCATCAAGGCAGCTTTTGGCGGCGGCGGACGCGGCATCAAAGTTGCCCGCACCATGGACGAAATCCCTGAGCTGTACGAATCGGCAGTGCGCGAAGCCGTCGCAGCTTTCGGCCGCGGCGAGTGCTTCATCGAGCGGTTCCTCGATGCCCCCCGCCACGTGGAAACACAGTGCTTGGCTGATGCTTTCGGCAACGTGGTAGTGGTCTCCACCCGCGACTGCTCGCTGCAGCGCCGCAACCAGAAGCTTGTTGAGGAAGCCCCCGCTCCGTACCTCAGTGACGAGCAGAACAAGCGCCTTTACGAATCCTCCAAGGCCATCCTGAAGGAAGCCAACTACCTCGGCGCCGGCACCTGTGAGTTCCTGGTGGGCCAGGACGGCACCATTTCCTTCCTCGAGGTCAACACCCGCCTCCAGGTGGAGCACTGCGTGTCCGAGGAAGTCACGGGCATCGACCTCGTCCGCGAGCAGTTCCGCATTGCCCGCGGCGAAGCGCTGGGTTATGAGGACCCCGAGGTCCGCGGCCACTCCTTCGAATTCCGCATCACCGGCGAGGACCCGGGCCGGAACTTCATGCCGGCCCCCGGCACCATCACCACGTTGAAGAACCCCACTGGCCCCGGCGTCCGGATCGATTCCGGCGTGGAGCAGGGCGATGTCATCAGCGGCAACTTCGACTCCATGCTCTCCAAGCTGATCATCACCGGCGCCACCCGCGAACAGGCACTTCAGCGCTCACGCCGGGCGTTGGAGGAGATGGTGGTTGAGGGTATCCCCACGGTCATCCCGTTCGACCTCGCAGTGGTCACCGATCCCGCTTTCGCCCCGGCGGAAGGGCCATTCACGGTCCACACGCGCTGGATCGAGACCGAATTCGTCAACAGCATTCCGGCGTGGTCGGCGGCAGGCTCCGCTGAAACGCCCGACGCCGGTGAGCGCCAGCGCGTCGTAGTCGAGGTGGGTGGCAAGCGCCTTGAGGTGGTTCTGCCGTCCGGCCTGGGTGGCGGCGTGGCGGCTGTTTCCAGCGGTTCAGGAACCAAGTCCGGTAAGTCCAAGAAGCGCTCCCGTTCGGCTGGCGCCACAGCTGCGGCTGCCGGCGGCAATGCACTGACCTCCCCCATGCAGGGCACCATCGTCAAGGTGGCCGCATCTGAGGGTGATGTTGTGGCCGAGGGCGATCTGATTGTGGTCCTGGAAGCCATGAAGATGGAGCAGCCGTTGACTGCCCACAAGGCCGGTACCGTTCGCGGACTTACCGCCGCCGCAGGCGAGACCGTCGCCGCCGGTGCGGTCATCGCCACCATCGAGGACTAACGAAAAGAACCTCTTAACGACGTCGGCCCCGCACCATATGGTGCGGGGCCGACGTTCGTACTCGAACTACTTAGGCCACGTTGTTCTCGTAGTCCATGTCCTTGGTTTCGCGGGTCAACCAGAGGGCGATAAACGTCACCACAGCGGCGGCGGCCATGTAGGCACCCACCAGCCAGGTGCTGCCGTTGGCTGCAGACCAAAGCGCGATGGCCACGAACGAGGCAGGTGCTGCACCGATCATCGAGGAGAGGTTGTAAGCAACCGCTGACCCGGTGTAGCGGACGTTGGCCGGGAACAGCTCGGGGAGGATGGCGGCCATGGGTCCGAACGTGAGGCCCATGAGCGTGAAGCCCACAATGAGGCCCACCATGGCTGCTGCCTGGCCGGGTCCGAACATGGTGAACCAGAGCGCACCGAACACGAAGATACCGGCGGTGACGCCCAGCAGGAACTTCCGCCGGCCCCACTTCTCGGCGAGCGGCCCGGAGACCACGGTGAAGATGCCGAAGAAGACGACGCCGATGATCAGCATCCACAGGAAGTCGGAGCGGGTAATTCCCAGGCCGGGGACGAACGCAGCAACCTGCTCCGGCGTCATGGGCGTCCCGGCCTTCTCTGCTGCTGCCTGGGCTCCGGCCAGCGTGGGCTTGGTGCCGTAGGACAGGGTGAAGGTGGTCATGATGTAGAAGAGCACGTAGGTGGCGAACATGATGAAGGTGCCCGCAACCACAGGGCGCCAGTGGCTCTTGAGGGTTGCCGCCAAGGGCACCTTCTGGACCTTTTCCTGCTCGATGACCTTGGTAAAGGAGGCGCTCTCTACCAGCTTCAGGCGGACGTAGAGGCCCACCACTACCAGGACGGCGCTGAGGATGAAGGGAACCCGCCAGCCCCAGGCAAGGAATTCTTCGGCGCTGAGGGAGACGTTCATCCAGATGAAGATGACGTTGGCGATGATGAAGCCGATGGGTGCGCCCAGCTGCGGGAAGGTTCCGTAGATGGCGCGCTTGCCCTCGGGTGCGTTCTCGGTGGCGAGCAGTGCCGCACCGGACCATTCGCCACCCAGTGCCAGGCCCTGGAAGAAGCGCAGGATCACCAGCATGATGGGGGCCAGGATGGCCCAGCCCGGCATGGAAGCTGTGGGGAGGAGGCCGATGAGGAAGGTTGCAATACCCATGGTCAGCAGCGATGCCACCAGGGTGCCCTTGCGGCCGATCTTGTCACCGAAGTGGCCGAAGACCACGGCACCGATGGGCCGCGCGAAGAAGGCAACACCGAAGATGGCAAACGCACTGAGCAGCGCATTGATGTCAGTGGCGTCCGGGAAGAAGAGCTTCGGGAAGACGAGTACCGACGCGGTGGCATAGGCGTAGAAATCGTAGAACTCGATCGTCGTGCCGATCAGGCTCGCGAAGATCACCTTGCCCCGCGAGTTCACTGGCTTAGTGGACTCGCCTTCCTTGGATGGTGCGGTGGAAGACATGTATTTGCAGCTTTCTTTCACGCCGGCCGATGCCCCGAGAGCCTACCCGGCGAAGGATTATTCGAGAGTTCAATAATAGTTCCCGCTGTCCATTGACTGGACAACTAAGTCCAACATGCGGACACACAAGAAAATCTCACCTTGTGGTCCGCGCCACATTACCTCACCACGGCCTCACGCGCCGGTGACCCCGCCGATAGGGAAATGTCACAGGGCGTTTACAAACGGCGACCGTCCACGAAATGCGCCAAACCTACCTTGGAAGAACAACGTCCCCCATCAAGGAGGCACTTCCGTGACTGTTGACCGCACCGCAGATGCACTGGCTCCCGTCCAGTCCACTGCCACCGCCACTTCCACCCTTGAGCACCGCCCCGGCCGCTGGATCGCCAACTGGGATGCCGAAGACAAGGGCCAATGGGAGTCCGAAGGCCGGTCCATCGCCAAGCGCAATCTCTACTGGTCCATTTTCGCCGAGTTCCTCGGCTTTGTCGTCTGGCAGCTCTGGTCCATCGTGGTGGTCCAGCTCCCCGCAGCCGGCTTCAAGTTCGACACCAACCAAATCTTCTGGCTCATCTCCATCCCCAGCCTCGTAGGCGCCACACTCCGCATCCCCTACACCTTCATGGTCCCCAAGTTCGGTGGCAGGAACTGGACCATCGTCTCCGCACTGCTCCTGCTGATCCCCACCACGGGCCTTGCCATCTGCGTCTCCAATCCGGAAACGCCGTTTGGAATCATGCTCCTTATGGCCGCACTTGCCGGCTTCGGTGGCGGCAACTTCGCCAGCTCCATGGCCAACATCACCTTCTTCTACCCCGCCCGCGAAAAAGGCTGGGCGCTGGGCCTGAACGCTGCCGGCGGCAACCTCGGTGCCGCCGTCGCGCAGCTTGTTGTCCCCATCGCCATCACCCTCCTGGCTGCAGGGACCGTCAACCTGCCCATGGCAGGGATCATTTGGATCCCGCTGATCATCATCGCCGCTTTCGGCGCCTACAAGTACATGAACAACCTCACCAGCGCCAAGGGTGATGTGGCCGGATCCCTGGCCGCCCTCAAGGAACCGCACCTGTGGATCATGGCGTTCCTTTACATTGGAACGTTCGGCTCGTTCATCGGCTTTGCGGGCGTCTTCCCCAAGCTGATCAAGGACTACTTCCCGGACTTCTCCTCCATCCACGTGGGCGCTGTGGCACTGTCCCTGGCCTTCCTCGGCCCGCTGGTGGGTTCCCTGGCCCGCCCCTACGGCGGACGCATGGCCGATCGCATGGGTGGGGCCCGCATGACCATTGCCTCGTTCGCTTCCATGGCCATCATCACCCTGACCATGATCTGGACGCTGCCGCTGAAGAACTTCTGGCTCTTCCTCACCTTGTTCCTGCTGCTCTTCCTGGCCAGCGGGTTCGGAAACGGCGCAACCTACCGCATGATCCCGGTGATCTTCGCAACCTCCAGCCGGGCAGCCCGCTCAGGTGCCCCCAGTGCCACCACTGCACGGCTTGCTTCATCCTCGCTGGGCCTGATCTCCGCAATCGGTGCCTACGGCGGCTTCGTCATCCCGCAGGTACTCAACGCTTCAAACTCGGCCAGCGGCTCCTACACCCCGGCGTTCTACGGATTCGTTGGAGCTTATGTCCTGATGCTCACCGTCTGCTGGGTCTGCTACATCCGTCCCGCGCAGAAGCGCAACACGATCGGACACATCTAGATGCCCAACGGCGCCGATACCCACTGCCCCTACTGCGCGCTCCAGTGCGCCATGACGCTGACCCCGGCTGCATCCGCAGACTCAGGGACAGCGGCAGCACCGGCTCCCACTGCAGAACCGGCACAGCCTGCCGTGCCCCTGGAGGTCTCCGGGCGCGACTTCCCCACCAACCGGGGCGGGCTGTGCCGCAAAGGCTGGACATCGGCGTCGTTGTTGCATCACAGCGGCCGGGTCACCAAACCCCTGCTCAAGGGCTCTGACGGCGTGCACCGGCCCGTCTCCTGGGACCAGGCCCTCATGCTGATCACCTCAGCGGTGAAGGACACCCAACAGCAGTACGGAAACGATGCTGTGGGTGTGTTCGGCGGCGGCGGCCTCACCAACGAAAAGGCGTACTTGCTGGGGAAGTTTGCCCGCCTCGCGCTGCGCACCTCGCGGATCGATTACAACGGCCGGTTCTGCATGTCTTCGGCGGCAGCCGCAGGCAACCGCGCGTTCGGAGTGGACAGGGGGCTCCCCTTCCCCGTGACGGACCTGGACACCGCGTCCGTGATCCTCATGCTCGGCTCCAACGTTGCCGAAACCATGCCGCCCTTCGTCCAGCACCTGCAGGCTGCCCGCGACGCCGGCGGGCTGATCGTGGTGGACCCCCGCCGCTCGGCTACTGCTGCGTTCACGTCCGACGGCGGCGGCCTCCACTTCCAGCCGACGCCCGGTACCGATTTGGCGCTTCTTTTGGGGATCAGCCATGTGGTGGTGCACGAAGGCTTGGCCGACGCCTCCTACATCGAGAAGAACACGTCCGGATACCCGGCGGTGGTGCGCAGCCTGTCATCGTTTTGGCCCGAGCGCGTCCAGACCATCACTGGTGTGCCGGCCAACCTCATCCGCGAAACAGCCCGCCGTCTGGCCCAAGGAGCCCGGGCCGGCGGCAGCTACATCCTCAGTGGCCGCGGCGTGGAGCAGCACGTTGACGGCACAGACACTGCCACCGCGGCCATCAACCTCAGCCTCCTCCTGGGCCTGCCCGGCTCCGCGCGCAGCGGCTACGGCACGCTCACAGGACAAGGCAACGGTCAGGGCGGCCGCGAACACGGACAGAAAGCCGATCAGCTCCCGGGCTACCGCAAGATCACGGACCCCGCCGCCCGCGCCCACATGGCGCGTGTGTGGGGCATCGATGAGTCGCTGATCCCGGGACCCGGCCTGCCCGCCGTAGAACTTCTCAAGTCCCTCGGAAAGCCCGACGGCGTCCGTTGCCTTTTCGTCCACGGCGCCAATGTGGTGGTCTCCGCTCCGGACACCAACGCTGTGACCCAGGGCCTCCGAAGCCTGGACTTCCTGGTGGTGTGCGACTTCTTCATGTCAGAGACAGCGGCGGAAGCGGACCTGGTTTTGCCGGTCACGCAGTGGGCCGAGGAAGAGGGCACGCTGACCAACCTTGAGGGACGCGTGATACGCCGCCGACGCGCGCTGACGCCTCCCCCGGGCGTGCGCAGCGAGTTGTGGCTCATGGCCCGGCTCGCAGAGATGCTCGAGGCTCCTTCCACGTTCAGCGATGATCCCGAGACCGTTTTCGAAGAACTTCGCCTCGCATCAGCCGGTGGTTTGGCCGATTACTCAGGCATTGATTACGCCTTGCTGGACCGTGGCGAGGCTGCCTACTGGCCCTACCCTGTGGGCAGCACCGGGACGCCGAGGCTCTTCACTGACGGCTTCGCCCATGCCGATGGCCGCGCCGTAATGGTTCCGGTGACTCCGTCCAAGCGGGCCGTACGTTCCTTTGCTGACGACTCCCTCGCACTGGCCACAGGCAGACTCCTGGAGCACTACCAATCCGGAGCACAGACCCGGCGCGTCAGCGAGCTCCTGGCATCCCAGCCGCAAGCCCGTCTCCTCATCCACCCGGGCACCGCTGCTTCCCGCGGCATCGCCGATGGCGACTACGCCACCGTGACGAACCTGCGCGGAGAAGTGCTCTGCCGTGCCGAGCTCAGCACCTCGGTCCGCCCGGACACTGTCTTCCTGCCGTTCCACTTCCCCGGCCAGGAAAACGCCAACCGGCTCACGGAGGCCGTTACGGATCCCATTTCCGGAATGCCCGAGTTCAAGACCAGCCGGGTGTGGGTCCGGAAGGCAGTATCCACCTCGGTCCCGGCCACCTTTGCGGTTCCTGCCGGGCTCCAGTTGCCAGTTCACGTCAAGGAGGCCTCATGAGCGAGCGCATTGTTGTTGTTGGATTCGGACCAGTGGCTGCACGGTTCGTGGACGAACTGCTCCCCGCCGTGCGCACCGGGCTGGTGCAGTTGCTGGTGGTGGGCCAGGAATCCGAGGCAGCGTATAACCGCGTGATGGTTGCCGAGCTGGGTGTCGGCCGCACCACAGCGGAGGCTTTGGCCATGGCTGACGCCGCCGGGTTGGAAGCCGACGGCGTGGACGTGCGGTTGGGCGTGAAGGTCAAAAGAATCGACCGGGCCCGTCAAGTGGCAGTCCTGTCCGATGGCTCCGCCGCACCCTACGACCGTTTGGTGTTTGCCACCGGTTCCCGTCCTGTGATTCCCAATCTCACCGGGCTCAACCCGGATCCCTCCGGCCCGGTACTTCCGGCTGGGGTTACCACTCTGCGTGACTTGCGGGATGCTGCCGTGCTTCGCGCAGCCGTGGCCGAAGGCAAGCATGTGGTGGTGTTGGGAGGTGGCGTGCTCGGCTTGGAAACTGCCTTGGCTGCCGCCGAGGAAGGTGCCCGGACCACCGTGGTCCACAACGGTCCCTTCCCGCTGGGCCGCAGCATTGACCGCGGCAGTGGATCAGTCCTCACCAACAGCCTGCGCGCCGGTGGCGTCCGCATGGCAGGAAACGCGCGCTCCACCGGAGTGGAGACGGCCGGGCCCGGTGGAAGTTTCTCGGCTTTGCTGCTGGACGACGGTTCCGCGATCGACGGCGACCTCCTGGTGCTCTCTTGTGGCGTCCGTCCCCGCACCGAGTTGGCGGAGGGCTGCGGGCTGCCTACCGCCACCGGGATCCTGGTGGACCACCATCTCAGGACCTACCACGAGCCCCACATGTTCGCGATAGGCGACTGCGCTGAAGTGCGTTGCCCGGACTCTGCCTGTGTTGCTTGCCGGACTGCCACTGGTCCCTCCGGTCTGGTCGGTCCGGGATGGCGGCAGGCCGAGTGGCTGGCCGAGTACCTTGTGGTCCTTGCCCGCGATGGTCAGGACGCCGCTGATGCCTTGGAGGCGTTGCCATCTGAGAAGCCAGGCGTGGTGGTCCTGAAAGCACGCGGCATCAACCTGGCAGTGGCAGGGGACAACCAAGCCGATCCTTGGGACGAGGAAATGCTCGAAGCCGGGGCCATTTCAGGGCGACCCCGGCGGCAGATCTCCCAGTGGGCCGACCCCGAGCATGGCCGCTATGTGAAGATGACCACCCGCGGCGGAGTGCTGGAAGGCTTGGTGGCCGTGGGCATGCCACGCACTGCTGCTGAACTGGTGGTCCTGTTTGAAAGGGCCTCGGAGCTGCCCGCAGACAGGTCCTTGCTGCTCCGCCTGGATGGGCCGGACCAACTCGATGCCGGCGCCACCAGCAACGATCCCCAACGCACAGTGTGCCGCTGCGCCGGCGTCAGCGCGGCCGGCATTGAGGGCTCCGTAATGGAGGGTTGCAGCACGGTGGGTGAAGTATCCAAGGCCACCCGTGCCGGCACAGGCTGCGGAGGTTGCCATGAGGACATCAAGGGGATCATCGAAAAACACTTCCAAGCGGCTGCCGCCTGAGGCCGCTTAGCGCAGTTCGCCGAAGAAAGCGGAAAACGCCCGTTTCGATGGCTTGCTGCCCGTTAGACGGTAGGAAACGTCTAACGGGCAGCTAACCGTCCAAACGGGCGTCCGTCTTGGCTGAAGGTAGAGCTACATGTGCACGTGCAGGCGCCGCGCGGCCTCCGAGATGGAGCCGGTCAGCGACGGGTACACCGTGAACGCGCTGGCAACATCGTCCACGTGGAGCTTCTGGGTCACGGCCACGGAGATCGGGAAGATGAGCTCGGAGGCGTTCGGCCCTACCACCACACCACCAATCACAGTGCCGGATCCCTTGCGGGCGATGATCTTGACGAACCCATCCTTGGTGTTGCGCATCTTGGCGCGGGCATTGCTGAGCAGGGACAACATCACAACATCGCCCTGGTACTTGCCCGAGGCGAGGTCGGCCTCGGAAACACCCACGGAGGCAATCTCAGGGGACGTAAAGATGTTCGAAGCCACCTGGTTGAGCTTGAGCGGCTTGACGCCATCGCCCATGAAGTGGGCAATGGCGATGCGCCCCTGCATGGCTGCAACCGATGCCAGGGCAAACACACCAGTGCAGTCGCCGGCAGCGTAAATGTTGGGAGCAGTGGTGCGGGAAACGCCGTCCACCTTGATGTGTCCGGACTCCGTGAGGGTCACGCCGGCTTCTTCAAGGCCGATTCCGGCAGTGTTGGGGATGGAGCCGACACATACCAGGCAGTGGGTACCTGTCACGATCGATCCGTCACCCAAGGTGACCTTCACGCCGTCGTCGGTCCTTTCCACCGCGTTGGCGCGGGACTTGGAAAGCACGTTGACGCCGCGGCGCTCAAAGACGCCCTCCAGCAGTTTGGCAGCATCTGTGTCTTCGCCCGGGAGGACCTGGTCACGGCTGGAAATCAAGGTGACCTTGGAGCCCAAGCCGTTGTAGGCGGATGCGAACTCGGCACCGGTAACGCCGGAGCCCACAACAATCAGTTCCTCGGGAAGTTCGTCCAGGTTGTAGATCTGGGCCCAGTTGAGGATGCGTTCGCCGTCCGGCTTTGCCGTGGGAAGTTCACGGGGATGCGCGCCAACGGCCAGGAGGATGGCGTCGGCGTCAATGGTGCGGGTGCCGTCGATAGTGAGGACTTCGATGGTGTTGTTGTCCAGCAGCTTGCCGGAGCCGATGACGATTTCCACGCCCAGTCGCTCAAGGCCGGCACGGATGTCATCAGACTGGCCATGCGCCAGGGTCAGGACGCGATCGTTGATGTGCTTAAGGTCTGCGCGGGGCTTGGACGCGGTGCCGTCGCCGTCGAACTTCACACCCAGCTCGTCGGCCTCACCGACGCGGGTCATGAGGTCTGCGGTGGCAATGAGGGTTTTGGAAGGCACGACGTCGGTCAGCACGGCTGAGCCGCCGAGGCCTGCCCGCTCGACGATGGTGACGTGCGCGCCGAGCGAAGCGGCCACCATGGCAGCTTCATATCCGCCGGGACCACCTCCCAGGATCGCGATACGGGGGGCACTGAAGTCAACTTGGGTGGTCACAATCCTCAATTCTCGCTCATTCCCACGCTGGCTGCCACCCAGCCCACCCTCACTCATGGCCGGGTCCCTACCGAACTCCTGCAGCTGCAAGGTAGCTTGTACCAGTGAGTAACACTGAGCTGATGAACACTGACCCCTTCGAAGCCGCACAGGCCGCCGCAGACTTCATTGCCGCGGAGACCGGCGTCGAGTCCCACGATGTAGCCCTGGTGCTCGGATCCGGCTGGGCTGAGGCCGCCGATCTCATCGGTGAAACCACGGCCACGCTGAACGCCTCTGAGGTGCCCGGCTTCCACAAGCCCGCGGTGGTGGGCCACGTTGGCACCATCCGCTCCGTCCTGACCAAGGAAGGCAAGCGCGCCCTGGTTCTTGGCGCCCGGACGCACTACTACGAAGGCCGCGGCGTGCGTTCTGTAGTCCACGGCGTCCGCACCGCCGCAGCTGCCGGTTGCAAAACGCTGGTACTCACCAACGGTTGTGGCGGGCTCAATGAAGACTGGACCCCGGGAACCCCGGTACTTATCAGCGACCACATCAACCTCACCGCCACCTCACCCCTAGAGGGCGCGACGTTCGTTGACCTCACCGATCTCTACTCCTCCCGCATCCGCGGCCTCGCCCGTGAAGTTGATCCTTCCCTCCAGGAAGGCGTGTACGCACAGTTCACAGGCCCGCATTACGAGACCCCGGCAGAGGTTCAGTATGCCAAGCGGATCGGGGCGGATCTGGTGGGCATGTCCACTGCACTTGAGGCAATTGCCGGCCGCCATGCCGGAATGGAGGTTTTCGGCATTTCCCTGGTCACCAACCTTGCAGCGGGCATCAGCCCCGTTCCGCTGAGCCACGCCGAGGTTCTCGAAGCCGGGCATGCAGCGGGCAAGCGGATCTCCAAGCTTCTGGCAGAAATCATCGCCAAGCTCTAGCAACCACCCCAAGCACGACTGCGGGTTCACCACTGAATGGTGAACCCGCAGCTGTTTAAGCAGTGCCGTTCCTTGGTATGCGCTAACATTTTCGCCCGAGAATCAAACACACAGCGGATTCTCAGGATAAATCTGCTTTATGGCGAAACATTTGACCGAGGACCCGGGAAAATGCCACGCGCGCACGTTGACAATGTAAGCGCTTGCACATCTACTCCGGAGTAACCGAAAGGGCTTCCGCAATGCCCTTTGATCTTGGACCTAACACGTGTCTAGCGTGGAGAGTGCTCCGGTAAGTCGACGTATCGGAGCCACCGCGGCGGATAGCTGAAAAGCTCCCCGCACCTGAAACAAACGATGGCGTCCCTCGATGACGCCTCGAGCGGATCGATCGGACGCCTGAGTAGAGGACCCCCAGCCCGGGGTTCAGGGCATGCGCCCCACTCCACGAAGTACAACTCCGCGAGAAGAGCAAGCATGAACACGCACTTATCCCCTCATCGGCCGCGCCGCCGGCTACGTAAGGCTGCCGCCGTCGCAGTAGCGGCCAGCGTTGCCGGCAGCATCCTGCTGGTGACGCCGGCCGCGCAAGCGAACCTGCCGGCCGACCCGCCGTCGAGCACCATGCCGGCACCCACGCCCGGCTTCCCGCTCCCCACCAAGCACACGCAACAGGCCTACGATCCGGCGGCAAACTTCACGTCCAAATGGACGCGTGCAGACGCCAAGCAGATCATGGCCCAAAGCAACCCGCACGTTGCTCCCGGTGAGAACTCCATGAGCCCGGACGTCACCATGCCGGAGATCCCCAAGGACTTCCCCGCCATGAACGAGGACGTCTGGGTGTGGGACACCTGGTCCCTCACGGACGAGAACGCCAACCAGATCAGCTACAAAGGCTGGGACGTAGTCTTCTCCCTGGTTGCTGACCGGCATGCCGGGTATGGGTTTGACCAGCGCCACTGGAATGCCAGGATCGGCTACTTCTTCCGCAAGACCAACGCCGATCCCGCCAAGGACAAATGGAACTACGGCGGACACCTGTTCCTGGACAACACGTCCATTGGCAACACCGAATGGTCCGGCTCCACGCGCCTGATGCAGGGCAACAAAATCAACGTCTTCTACACGGCCACCACCTTCCATGATGTGGCCGAGAGGAATGCCGGCGGCGGCGGAATCGCTCCGGATGCCGCGATCGCCAAGGCCCTGGGCAACATCCACGCCACCAAGGACGGCGTGACCTTCGACGGTTTCCAGCACACCAAGCTCCTGGAACCGGACGGAAAGCTGTACCAAAACAAGGCCCAGAACCCCGGTTTTGCGTTCCGGGATCCGTACACCTTTGCCGACCCCGCCCACCCGGGCAAAACCTTTATGGTCTTTGAAGGCAACACCGGCGGCGCCCGCGGCTCCTACAAGTGCAAGCAGGAAGACCTCGGCTACGCCGCGGGAGATCCCAACGCTGAAACCGTAGCCCAAGTCAACAGCACAGGCGCCTGGTTCCAGACAGCCAACGTGGGCCTCGCAGTTGCGGACAACAAGGACCTCACCAAGTGGAGCTTCCTGCCTCCCATCCTCTCCGCCAACTGTGTGAACGACCAGACTGAGCGTCCGCAAATCTTCATCCAGAACGAGAACGGCAAGAACAAGTACTACCTGTTCACCATCAGCCACCAGTTCACGTACGCAGATGGGATGCGCGGCCCGGACGGCGTGTACGGCTTTGTGGGCGACGGCGTCCGTTCGGACTACCAGCCGGTCAACAACAGCGGCCTGGCTCTGGGCTCCCCCACGGACCTGAACATGCCGGCCAACGCTCCGGAGGGCCCGGACCCGCGCCAGAACGGCCGTCAGTTCCAGGCCTACTCGCACTATGTACAGCCAGGCGGGCTGGTCCAGTCCTTCATTGACAACGTTGACGGAGTCCGCGGCGGCTCACTCTCCCCCACCGTGAAGATGAACTTCCAGGGCGGCGTGACGGAAGTGGACCGCAGCTTTGGCCAGAACGGCCTCGGCCCGTACGGGTACCTTCCCACCAACGTCCGTGTTGGCGGCGAAGGCCTCTACAAGTAAGCAGCAACACCTCGGCCGTCAGGCCACGGCAGGGGTAGCCGGTCCCATAAGGACTGGCCGCCCCTGCCACCCCAACCCCCAGGATTTTTCCCATGACTTTTCCCAGCCCCCACCTTTCGCGCCGCCAGATGCTGGCCGCAAGTGCCGCCGTCGTGGTCGCCTTCTCGGCAGCGTCCTGCACCCAGCCTGAAAGCCCGACGCCGGTCCCCGCCCCGGGCGGCCACCGCCCGTCCCCGTCCGATCCCTGGCGTCCGGCAGCCCACCTCACTGCTGGGAAGAACTGGCTCAATGATCCCAACGGCCTCGTCTATCACGACGGCACATACCACGCCTTCTACCAGTACAACCCCCGCGGAAACTCCTGGGGCAACATGTCCTGGGGGCACTCCACCAGCCAGGATTTGATCCACTGGGAGCAGCAACCAGTGGCCATGGAAGCGAGCCCGGAGGAAGAAATATTCTCCGGCTGCATCGTGGTGGACAAGAACAACGCATCAGGTCTTGGTTCTGCGGAAAATCCTCCCATGGTGGCCCTCTACACCAGTGCCTACGGGAAGAACGGCGCACTGCCTGAAGGAGCCCAGGCGCAGTCGGTGGCGTTCAGCCTTGATAACGGGACCTCATGGCAAAAGTACCAAGGCAACCCGGTGCTGAACCTGGCTCCCACCAACAACAACTTCCGCGACCCCAAAATTACGTGGTACGAGCCAGGACGCTACTGGGTGATGACCACCGTGGTGGCCGACGCCCAGGTAGTCAAAATGTTCAAATCCACGGACCTGCTCCACTGGGATTTCCTCAGTGATTTCTCCGGGGCCGGCGCCCAGGGAGGCCTGTGGGAAGTGCCGGAGCTCATCCACATGGATGTGGAGGACTCCACCGCCAAAAAGTGGGTGATGCTGCTGAGCATCAACCCCGGCGGCATTGCCGGCGGCTCGGGCATGCAGTACTTCGTGGGCGAATTCGACGGCACCCGGTTCACGGCCGAAAACGCAGCTGCCCCGGATGCGCCGCTCGAGGAATCGCAGTGGCTGGATCACGGCGCGGACTACTACGCAGCCAATTCCATTTCCGGCGCGCCCGGAGACAAACCCGTGCTCCTGGGATGGATGGGCAACTGGGACTATGCCCAGGATGTGCCCACCACGCCGTGGCGGGGCTCCATGGCAATACCCCGCGAACTGACCTTGGTCAAGGGTGCGAAACGGCTGGAATTGCGTTCCGCCATAGCCCAGGTGGCGCGGGAAACCTTGGAACGCTCCGGTGAAGCGAAGAGCAAAAACCTCACCGTCGGCTCCTCACTGACGGACCTGGGACAGGACTTCCGGGGCCGCAGCCAGCTGATTGAACTGGACATGGACCTCACCTCGGCGCGCGAAGCAGGCGTTCTCCTCCGCCATTCATCAGGCCCCGGGTCAGGTCTGCGCATCTCCTACAACAAGGAGTCGGGCACTGTCCGGGTGGACCGTTCACAGGCCGGCACCAGTAACTTCTCCCCGAAGTTCAGCCCCTTCCATGAGGTGGCGCTGCCCTCCTCCGGCAGCAGAGTCAGCCTCACCATCCTTCTGGACTCATCTTCCGTGGAAGTCTTCGCTGCGGGCGGGACTGCGGTTGTTTCGGACACGTTCTTCCCTGACTGGGACAGCACAGCAGCCTCCGCGTTCAGCATGGACGGCGACACGGACTTCATTGTTACTTCCCGCACTCTTTGAGGGCTGTTCAGGGGCGGGATCTCACCCTTTACAACCGCTTTTAGGGGCGGGATCCCACCCCTCGTTGCCCGCGGGGGTGACATTGAGGATAGTTTTGTCCCTATGACATCCAGCGATGCCGCATTTGAACAGCTGATCACCGAAGCCCGCCAATGGGCTTCCCAAGACCCGGACCCGGCCACGGCTGCTGCCCTGGCCGAGCTCGCCGAGCTCGCCGAAAACGGTGATGCGGGAGCGGCTCAGGAACTGGGAGACAGCTTCAACGGCACCCTGCAATTCGGCACAGCGGGCCTCCGGGCAGCACTGGGCCCGGGCCCCAACCGGATGAACCGCGTCGTCGTCCGCCGGGCGGCGGCAGGGCTCGCCGCTTTCCTCACCGGGACCGTAGCCGCAGCTGCGCCCGGAACCCGGCCGCGCGCCGTCGTTGGCTTTGATGCCCGCTACAACTCGGACATTTTTGCGCAGGAAACCGCGGCCATCTTCACGGCAGCGGGCATCGACACCTTCCTGATGCCGGCAGCACTTCCGACGCCGTTGCTCGCCTTTGCGGTCCGGTCACTGGACTGCGACGGCGGCGTGATGGTCACAGCGAGCCACAACCCGCCGCAGGACAACGGGTACAAGGTTTACCTCGGACGGCATGCAGTTTCCGAAAGCGGACGTGGTTCGCAGATCGTGGCGCCGTACGACGCGGAAATCGCGGCCAAAATCGAGGCTGTAGGTGCCTTGGATTCGATCACGCTGGCAGAGGACGGGTGGACCGTACTGCCCACCTCCATCGCGGCCGACTATGAAGGCGCCATGGCGGGCTTGGTGGATAGGGAACATTTCCCGGCCCGGGACCTCAAGATCGTCCTCACACCCATGCACGGTGTCGGCGGCGAAACGGCTGTCTCGGTCCTGAACGCCGCAGGTTTCACGGATGTCACCCTGGTGGCCGAACAGGCCGAGCCGGACCCGGACTTCCCCACCGTCGCGTTCCCCAATCCGGAAGAACCCGGCGCGCTGGACCTGGCCCTCGCGGCCGCCGCCGACTCGGACGCGGACATAGTTGTGGCCAATGATCCCGACGCCGATCGCGCTGCGGTTGCTGCCTTGGACCCCGCCACGGGAGCCTGGCGGATGCTGCGTGGCGACGAAGTAGGGGCACTCCTGGGCGCGCACGTCGTGGCACGCATGGCTGCCGCCGCCGGGGACGAGCCGCAAACGGGTGTCTTCGCCAACTCGATCGTTTCCTCACGCCTGCTGTCCCGGATTGCCGCTGCAGCGGGATACGCCCACGAGGAGACCCTCACCGGGTTCAAATGGATTTCACGGGTTCCCGGCCTCACCTACGGGTATGAGGAAGCCTTGGGATACTGCGTTGCACCGGATCTGGTGCGGGACAAGGACGGAATTTCAGCGGCAGTGCTGATCGCGGAACTGGCAGCAACAGCCAAGGCCGACGGCAAGACCATCTTTGACACCCTTGATGACCTCTATTTGGTCCACGGACTGCATGCGAGCGACCAGCTCAGTATCCGCGTAGCCGATTTGGGCTTGTTGGACGCCATGATGAACCGCCTCCGGGTCAACCCGCCGGAAGCGTTCGGAGGTTCCGCCGTCGAGATTTTCACTGATCTTGCCGAGGGAAGCGAAGCCCTGCCTCCCACGGACGGTCTGCTGTACCTGACGCGGGACCAGAGCCGCGTCATCATTCGTCCCAGCGGCACGGAGCCCAAGCTCAAGTGCTATCTGGAAGTCATCCAGGCCGTGGAATCCGCGGCGGAGCTTGACGCTGCGCGCCAAACAGCGCGAACGTCCCTGGATGATGTTCTCAGGGACGTCCGCGAAGCGTTGGGTTTGTAAAACTCTTAGAGCTCAACTTCGATGAAGCCATCCACCAAGCGGGTGGCAAAGGCGTCGAGCCTGAGTTCGGGGTTGGTGAAGCATTCCCCGGTTTCGAGGTCGTAGACCTCTTTGTGCAGCGGCGAGGCGATGGTGGGCCGGCTCCCGCGGGATCCGATGATTCCGCGCG
Source organism: Paenarthrobacter aurescens (assembly GCF_041549525.1). Taxonomy (NCBI): domain Bacteria; kingdom Bacillati; phylum Actinomycetota; class Actinomycetes; order Micrococcales; family Micrococcaceae; genus Paenarthrobacter; species Paenarthrobacter aurescens. The sequence continues at coordinate 1,384,598 of NZ_CP157456.1, read as the reverse complement.
CCATGACGTTGGCGAGCGTCGCCGGGTCCTGCTGCGCAACCGCGAAAACCTCGGAGGCAGCAGTGCGGAACAGGGCAACCTGACGTCCGGCGATCAGTGCAGCCTCGCCCCACGCCAGTTCCAGCTCGTCCACCGGGCAAACACGGTGCCACGTGGCGGTGGCAGTGGCGGTCAGATTTTCGGCACGGTCCAGAATTACGGTCATTTCAGCCCCTCTCACTGTGTCCGGGTGCTGGCAGTTTCACCGTCACTCCCCCGGACCGGGCCACGCTTGCGGCCACTCCTCCACGCTAGGACCGAGGTGTTTCAACAGGGGTGCACGTTTGTGTCAAACGCGTAAAAGAGACCTCACACCCCGGGAAATGCGTTCGTGATGCAGAAGTTAAGATCACGAAACAAAAGGGAAACTGAAGCGAAACTGCCCGTCCCTAGGCTGGAACCACAAGTTGCGACAGATCCGTCTGCAACATCTGCGAAAGGCCACCAGTGACCGGACACACTTCAAGTACAGAGAACCTGCGCCGCGTTGTCGTCGTCGGCGGCGGCCCTGCTGCCCACCGCTTCGCCGATGCCATGGTCAACCGCGGACTTGAAGGTTGGCAGGTTACGGTGCTGACCGAAGAAGCGCACCTCCCCTATGACCGCGTGGCCCTGAGCAAGGCGCTGACGGAAACCGGCGTGGACCTCACCCTGGGCGACGCGTCCATGTGGGACCACGAAGCGCTCACCCTCAAGACCGGCGAGCGCGCCGTCAAAATCGACTCCGCTGCCAAGAGCGTCCTCACGGCTGCCGGCAACAAGTACGAATACGACCACCTGGTGGTTGCCTCGGGTTCGGATGCAGCCCGACTCCCTATCCCCGGCGCGGAACATACCCACGTTTACCGGACGCTCGAAGACGTATGGGCCATCAACAAGGCCATTGCCGGGCTGACGGAGAAGCTGGGCCGCAAGGTCAACGCCGTCACCATCGGTGGTGGCCTTCTCGGCCTCGAGTCCGCGGCCGGAACCGAGCAGCTGGGTGCTACCCCGATCGTGATCAACGGCTCGCCCTGGCTCATGAACACCCAGTTGGACGAAGGCGCGGGGCAGGCCTTGGGTCGGCTGATCGAGGCCAAGGGCTTCGAGGTCCACGGCGGCGTCTTCCCCTCCGAGGTTGTTACTGACGACGACGGCAATGTCACCGGAGTCCTCATGGCTGATGGCCGCACCATCGACGCCGACCTCGTGATCGTTGCCATCGGCGTCAAGCCCCGCGACGACCTCTTCCGGGCGGGTGAAGGCGAGGAGCAGCTCTTCAGCCTGGGCCAGCGCGGTGGCGTGGTCATCAATGATTTCTGTGCCACGGAAGTGGATGGCATCTGGGCCATCGGCGAAGTGGCTAACTTTGAAGGCATGTGCCTGGGCCTTGTGGCTCCGGCCAACACCATGGCCGAGATCGTTGCCGATCGCCTGCACGGCGGAGAAGCCACGTTCCCGGGCTTTGACACTGCCACCAAGCTCAAGTTGTCCGGTGTTGATGTTGCCAGCTTTGGTGACGCCTTTGCCCGGACGGAGCATTCCCTGGAGATCGTCTACGCCGACCCCGCTCGTGGCGTGTACCAAAAGATTGTCACCACCGATGATGCCAAGACCCTTCTGGGTGGCATCTTCGTGGGTGATGCTTCCCCTTACATGAGCCTCCGTCCGCTCCTTGGCCGCGAACTGTCCGCCGAACCGGGCGCCTACCTGAGTGCTGCCGGTGGTGGGGAGGCTCCTGAGACTGAGCTTCCGGACGATGCCATCCTGTGCTCCTGCAACAACGTAGCTGCCGGCACCATCCGCGACGCCATCAATGGTTGCGGCGCTTGCGAGGGCAACTCCCCCGTGCAGGAACTTGGGGAACTGAAGGGCTGCACCCGTGCAGGCACCCAGTGTGGTTCCTGCGTCCCCATGCTCAAGAAGCTGCTGGAAGGCGAACTGCAGAAGTCCGGCATTGAGGTTTCCAAGGCATTGTGCGAGCACATCAGCTTGTCCCGCCAGGAACTCTTTGATGCCATACGCGTCCTGGAGCTCACTTCCTTTGAAGAGATCATGGCCAAGTACGGTACGGGCGCGGGCTGCGATATCTGCAAGCCGACCATTGCCTCCATCCTGGCCAGCCAGCACTCCGCCTATGTGTTGGACGCCGGGCGGGGTTCGCTGCAGGACACCAACGACCGCGCGCTGGCGAACATGCAGAAGGACGGCACCTATTCGGTGGTTCCCCGTATTGCCGGTGGCGAGATCACGCCAAAGGGCCTTGGTGTCATCGCGGCGGTGGCTGAGAAGTACAACCTGTACACCAAGATCACCGGTGGACAGCGGATAGACATGTTCGGTGCCCGCTTGGAGCAGTTGCCGGACATTTGGAAGGAACTGGTGGATGCCGGCTTCGAATCCGGCCAGGCCTACGGCAAGAGCCTGCGCACGGTGAAGTCCTGTGTTGGTTCCACCTGGTGCCGGTTCGGCGTGCAGGACTCGGTTGCCATGGCCATCGCCTTGGAGCTGCGCTACCGCGGCCTCCGCAGCCCGCACAAACTGAAAATGGGTGTCTCCGGTTGCGCCCGTGAATGTGCTGAAGCGCGCGGTAAGGATGTTGGTGTGATTGCCACGGCCGACGGTTGGAACCTGTACGTTGGCGGCAACGGTGGAGCCACCCCGGCCCACGCCCAGCTGTTGGCCAAGGACCTGGACGACGAGACCCTGCTGAAATACATCGACCGTTACCTCATGTACTACATCCGCACTGCTGACCGCCTCCAGCGCACCGCACGCTGGCAGGAAGAGCTCGACGGCGGCATCAAGCATGTGGAGGAAGTGGTGGTCAACGATTCCCTGGGCATTGCCGAAGAGCTTGAAGCAGCCATGGCCAAGCACATCGACACTTACGAGGATGAGTGGGCCGAGACCTTGAAGGACCCGGAGCGCCTCCGCCGGTTCCGTTCGTTCGTCAATGCTCCCAACCAGAAGGACGAGTCCATTTCCTTCGTTCCGGAGCGCGGCCAGATTCGTCCGGCCACCAACGAGGAAAAGGGCGGCGTGCTCATCGCTTCCACCATCCCGGTCCGCAGCGAAACCGTCGGCGTAGAGAACTAGGGGTTCACCATGCAGCTCACCATTGATCTCACCGGCCGGGACGTCCTTGTCACCGGATCTGAAAAATCCGCCCGACAGGCAGTCCGCCGCTACCAGCGTGCCGGTGCCAACGTGTACCGGCTCAGCACCCCTGAAGGCCTTCCTGGTGACGGCCAGTTGCCCGAGCGACCCTTCCTGGTGGCCATAGTTGACGACAGCGGTACCGGCTGGCTGCCGCTGGTGGAGCGTTGCCGCGACGCCGGTATTCCCGTTGCTTTCGAGCCTGCACCCGGAGCTGAGGGCCACGTGACCTTGGTGGGCGGAGGCCCGGGCGCCTTGGACCTGCTCACCGTGGGCGCCGTTGATGCGCTGCCGGATGCTGACGTGGTGTTCTATGACCGGCTCGCTCCCTGCCAGGAACTGGCTGACCTGACCTCTGCGGACCTGGTGGACGTGGGAAAGCAGCCCGGGCTCCACAAAGTAACGCAGCGGGACATTGAGAAGCTCATGGTCGAAGCTGCACTGCTGGGCAAGAACGTGGTCCGCCTCAAGGGCGGAGATCCGTACGTGTTTGGCCGTGGCGGCGAGGAAGTGGCGGCCTGTGTTGCTGCCGGCGTCCCTGTAAGAGTCATTTCCGGTGTCACCAGCGCTATCTCCGTCCCGGCCGCCGCCGGCATCCCCGTGACGCACCGCGAGGTGAGTCACATGTTTACCGTGGTGTCCGGCCATGCTCCCTTGACGGAGAAGGAACACACCCACCTCGCCGGCCTTGGCGGTACGATCGTGGTGCTGATGGGGATTGGAACCTTGCCCCAGCTGGCGGCGGGGTTGCGCCGCGCGGGCATGGATCCTGAGATGCCCGTGGCCGTGGTGGAACGCGGATACCGCCCGGGACAGCGCACCACGATCGCTGACCTCGGTACCATCGAAACAGCAGCCACCGGCTGCAGCAACCCAGCCGTACTGGTGATCGGCGAAGTGGTTCGGGTAGCTGAAGCCAACCGGAACCATGCCGAAGCATCCGCTGAACTGAGCCGACTCGCGGCTTCGCTCCTTGAAGCCTGAAGGTAAGAACACATGACTGTTGCACGTGCCATCGAAGTCCAGGACGCCACTGCCGCTCCGGAAGTTTCCGAAGCGGTGGACGCGCCGCTGGATGGATTCCGCATTGGCGTCACCTCGCACCGCCGCTCCCGGGACCTCATTGAGGCCCTGGAACGCCGCGGTGCCAGCGTGCTGCACGCCCCTGCCTTGAAGATCGCTCCGGTGCAGGAGGACATGGTCCTGATCGAGGACACCCGCACCATCATCGCGGCCAAACCGGACATCTGCATCGCCACCACCGCCTACGGCATGCGCCGCTGGTGTGAGGCTGCGGATTCCTTTGGAATCGGCGAGCAACTGCTGGAGACTCTGTCCGCCTGCCGCATGTTTGTCCGTGGACCCAAAGCCCGCGGTGCGGTGCGTGCGGCAGGTCTTGCCGACGTCGGAATCAGCAGTGATGAAACCACCGCCACTTTGGTGGACATGCTCCTTGCAGAAGGTGTCCGCGGCAAGACCGTGGCGGTACAGCTGCACGGCTACACGGATGTCCGGCAGCTGGAGAGGCTCCGCATGTCCGGGGCCACTGTTTTGACCGTGACACCGTACCGCTGGGTGAAGCCGGACGGCGAGGACAAGTTGCCGCGCCTGATCGAAGCCGTGGTAAGCGGAAACGTGGATGTGCTGACGTTCACCAGTGCCCCGGCGGTGGACGCGATGTGGAGCACCGCCCACGAAATGGGCCTTTACCGCCAGCTCATCGAAGCCCTTAAGGGTCCGGTTACCGTTGCGGCGGTGGGGCCGGTCACTGCTCAGCCGCTGGTGGACGCCGGATTGAGCCCTCTGATTCCGGATCGCTACCGTATGGGTGCGCTCATCAGGCTGGTGACCGAGCATCTCTCGCTGAATCACGTGCGGCGCCTGGAAACCAAGAGCGCCACCATAGAGCTCCGCGGCCGCTGCTTGCGGATCAACGGGGAAGTGGTGGATCTTGCGCCGGCTCCCCTGTTGCTGCTGCGAGCGCTGCTGGGTGCCGGTGGGGCCGTCCTGTCCAGGGAAGCTCTCTCTGATCTGCTGGACTTGCGCGGTTCGGTGCACGCGCTGGACATGACGGTGAGCCGACTGCGGTCTGCGCTTCCAGATGGCAAGCTCGTGGAGACCGTGGTGAAGAGGGGTTACCGGCTGCGGGCCTGAGTTCTCCCGTATGTAGTTTCCGGCCACGCTAGGCCGCCTTCACCAAGGGAAGTTCGTCCCAGTTGGTGGTGTAGCGGGGGCTAAGCATGTCCCGTTTCATGGACCAGTCCGGGCCGCCCTTGATGCCGGCGTGGCCCAGGCCGATGGAGCCGCGGCCATATCGCTTGCTGACTTGCTCCAGCAGGGGGCCTATGCCCCGTTCCTCGTGCCGGTTTTCGAAGATTTGCAGGGGTTTCTGGTTTCCGCTGGGGCGGAGGTCGGTGACCATGATCCCGGCTTTGGCATACTTCACGCCTTCCTGGATCCTGAGGACCAGCGCGTGTGCGGCCTTGGTCAGCAGCACCGGGTCCGAGGTGGGCATGGGCAACTTGACGTTGACAGTGGGGAACGATTTGTCGTTGGGGTTGTAGACCGAAGTTGCGGCGAAGGCTGTCAGCAGTTTGGCCTGAAGGTCATGCTTGGCCAGCCTTGCACTTGCCATCTGGCCGTAGACGCTCAGCACCTGCCGTAGCTGGGCGGCCGTGGTGATCGGTGTGGAAAAAGACCGGGAGAAGATCAATTGATCCCGCCCGACTCGTTCCTCCTCCATGGGGATGCAGGGTGTACCTTGCAGTTCCAGGACCGTGCGCATCATGACGATGGAGAATTTGTCCCTCAACGCCACGGGGTCAGCGCGGACCAGGTCCAGGATCGAGAAGATCCCCATCGCATTCAGGCGTTTGGTGAGCCGGCTGGCTACGCCCCAAATCTCGATCACGGAGAGCCGCGCCATGAGCGCTTCGCGATGGCCCTCGGGGATGGAGTCCCAGCGGCACACACCGTTGAAGGCCGGATTATGCTTGGCCCACTTATTGGCCAGCTTGGCGAGAGTCTTGGTGCGCGCAATGCCTACGCACACGGGAACCCCCACATGGCGTTGGCAGGCGTCCTTGATGGTGCGGCCCAATTCCAGCAGCTCTCCGGGTTGCCCCTTCACTCCCAGGAATGCCTCATCAATGGAGTACACCTCCTGCCATGCCGAATACCGCGCCAGGAGCTCCATGACACGCGAGCTGATGTCTCCGTAGAGCTCGTAGTTGCTTGAGAGCGCAATGAGCCCCCACTCTTTGGCACGCGGAGCGAGCTTGAACCACGGCTCCCCAAGCCCGATCCCCAGCTTTTTGGCCTCGGGCGACCGCGTCACGGCACAACCGTCATTGTTGGACAGCACTATCAAAGGCTTGCCCTCCAACGCAGGGTTGAAGGCACGCTCCGCCGAGGCGTAGAAGCAGTTGATATCCACGTGGGCGATCTCCTGCATCCGATGCATGAGCGCTGGCTTGGACATTCCGCTCCTTGGCTCGCATTAGCACGCGAACCCCCATTCCGGTGCGGGACACGCCGTGCATTCGAACATATATTCGAATACCTCTACTGTACTGCCGAGGTCCGACAAGAAAGCATCCCGCCCGCCGTATGTGGAAAAAGTCCGGCGGACGGGATGCAGCCACGTGGTCAGGCGCTGGTGGCGTCCTGGACTTCGCCGACGAGTTCTTCGATGATGTCCTCAAGGAAGAGCACGCCGGTGGTGGTGCCTTCGGCGTCGAAGACCCGTGCAACGTGGGAACCTGTACGGCGCATGGTCGCCAGGGCATCTTCGAGGTCGCTGCCGCTGAAGACGGATGCGAGCCGTCGGATGCGCTTCGCAGGCACCTGGGTGGTGAATTTCTCCGCGGAAGTCAGGTCCATGACGTCCTTGAGGTGCAGATAACCGGATGGGTCGCCGTCGTCATTGGTGAGGATGTAGCGGGAGTAGCCGTGTTCGGCGACGGCTGATTGGATGTCGGCCGGGGTGGCCGATGCGGGCAGCAGCACCATATCGCCGATGGGAACTTCGACGTCCGCCACTTTCTTGGCGGTGAACTCGAAGGCCGCCGTGAGGGCGCCGGTGGTGTCGCTGAGCATCCCGTCCCTGGTGGACTGCTCCACGATGTTGGCCACTTCATCCAGGGTGTAGGCGCTGGTAGCTTCGTCCTTCGGCTGGACTTTGAACAGGCGCAGGATGGAGTTCGCGATCCCGTTCAGGGTCCAGATGACAGGCTTGACGATCTTGGAGACCACCACCAAGGGCGGTGCAAGGATCAGCGCGGCGCGGGTGGGAACGGAGAAGGAGATGTTCTTCGGGACCATTTCACCAATGACCACGTGCAGGAAAGTCACCAGGAGCAGCGCCGCGACAAAGGCGATGATGCCGATGGCTTCCCCGGAAAGCGAGGTCAGTCCCAGGGGGATTTCAAGCAGGTGATGGATAGCCGGTTCGGAGACATTCAGGATCACCAGCGAGCAGACGGTGATGCCCAACTGGCTTGTGGCGAGCATGAGGGTGGCGTGCTCCATCGCCCAGAGCGTGGTTTTCGCGGCTTTGCTCCCAGCCTCGGCCTTGGGTTCAATCTGGGAACGCCGGGCTGAAATGACGGCGAATTCAGCGCCCACGAAGAACGCATTGACAACCAGCAGCACGATGAGCCAGATGATGCCGGGAAGGTATTCACTCATGGGTCAGCTCCTGCGTGAGGTTCTCAACAATCCTGTCGTGGGCGCTCATGGGCGCTTCCCCGCTGTCGTCAGGGGTGAAGCGGAGCCGTTCCACGTGCGTGCCCACGACGCGTTCCACACGCAGACTTCCGCCGTTGATGATGACCTCGTCGCCAAGTTCGGGGAGGCGGTCCAACTGGTCGGTGATGAAGCCGGCCATAGTGTCGTATTCCTCACCGTCAGGGACCACGATTCCGGTCCGGTCGAGAAGTTCATCGGGCCGCAGGGAGGCGTCAAAGGTGATGGAGCGGCCGGTCCTGACCACGCCCACGCGCGCCCGGTCGTGCTCGTCTTCCAGTTCGCCAACGATTTCTTCCACCAGATCCTCAAGCGTGACGATTCCGGCCGTTCCTCCGTGTTCGTCCGAGACGATGGCGACCTGCAGGCCTTGTTTGCGGAGCAGGCCCAGCAAAGTATCGACGCCCATGGATTCGGGGACCCGCAACGGATCGATCATGAGAGCCTGCGCGGTGACGGTCCCGCGATCATCGAGGGGAACAGCGAAGGCTTGCTTTACGTGCAGCACACCCAGGACGTCATCGCGGTCGTCGCCGATCACGGGGAACCGGGAATAACCGGTGGCCGTGGCCAAGGCCAGGATGTCTTCCGCGGAGTGATCGGCATTCACTGCGGCCATCCGGACCCGGGGTGTCATAACGTCAGCTGCGGTGTGCTCCGAGAAACGCAGGGTACGGTGCAGCAGGACGGCGTGGTCAAGGTCCAGGGAACCTTCCAAAGCGGAGCGGCGGACCAGGGAACTGAGTTCTTCAGCGCTGCGGGCACCGGAGAGCTCTTCTTTGGGTTCGATGCCAAAGGAGCGGATGATGCCGTTTGCCGTGTTGTTGAACAGCAGGATCACCGGCTTGAACACTGTGGTGAACAGGGTTTGGAACGGTACGACGACTTTGGCCGTGGCCAACGGAAGGGCGAGGGCGAAGTTTTTCGGGACCAGCTCACCGATGACCATGGAGAAGATGGTGGCCAGGAAGATACCGGCCACCGCGCCGATACCGGGCACTACAGCTTCGGGCAGTCCAATTGACAGCAGTGGGCCGCGGAGCATGGAGCTGATGGCCGGCTCGAAGGTGTATCCGGTGAGCAGGGTGGTCAGCGTGATGCCCAATTGCGCGCCGGAAAGGTGCGTTGAGGTGATCTTGAGGGCCTTGATGGTGGGCCCCAGGCGCTTCTCACCGCGCGCCTGGCGGACTTCGAGGTCATTGCGGTCGAGATTGACCAGCGCGAACTCGGAAGCGACGAAGAATCCGGTGCCGACCGTGAGGACAAGGCCGATGCCGAGCATGATCCATTCATACATTCGGGCGCCCCTCTCCCGTGTTGGCCGGCGATCCGGTCAGAAGGTTGAGGGGCCTGGGCATATGTGAAGGAGGGTCATCCATAGTGCACTTAATTCTACGGGGCGTAGGAAGCGCCGTGCGGCGTGTGCGCTGTAGGCGAAAGAGGCAGGAACAGGGCAACGATCAACACCAAATCCGCCGTGGCGACGCCAGTCACTAGATGTGATGCAGGCACGTTGTGGCCACACCCCAGATGGTCAGCTCCGACAGCGCGGGCACCCTGATGTCCGGATACTTGGGGTTGTCCGCCTCCAGCACCACCCCCGTCGGCGTGACGCGGAGCCTTTTGATGGTCAACTCACCGTCAAGGACGGCAACGACGACGGACCCATCCTTGGGCTCCAGCGCCCGGTTGACGATCAACTCATCCCCGTCACTGATCCCGGCACCCTCCATGGATTGACCGGTCACCCTCACCACGAACGTGCTGGTGACATCCTTGATCAGGTGCTCATTGAGATCGATCCGGCCGTCAAAATAATCCTGCGCGGGCGAGGGATACCCCGCCGCCACCGGGATGGGGGCCAGCAGTACCGACATCAGGGAAAAGCCCGCATCTATCACGCGGGGGCCGACTATCACGCCCACAACACACCTTTTTTCGAATATATGTTCGATAATTCAGTGTACAGCGTATGGCAGACATCGCGTAGACTCCCCGTGGGGGAAGGCCAAGCGAGGACTTCCGGGCAAGAACAAACACAGCAGGGACAAACACAGAACCACCGGCGCCGGTGCACATTGCTGCCGTGGCCGGACTCTGCACCCCGTATCGGAGAGTCATGACCGCCAGGAGCAAAGATCTATCCGGGGCGCTCAGCGCCGACGTCACGCGCATTTTCAAGGAGCGCTACCCGGATGAGTTAGCCCGCGCACAGGCCGCCCATGCGCGCTCCGAGAAACTGGTACTCGCGTTCATGTTTTCCTCGGTGGCCCTATGGTTTATCGGTCCGGCCCTGTACCTGACCGGACTCATCGGCCCGATCCTGGCCATCCTGATTCCAGGGCTGCTGACCCTCGCATTGCTCGCCAGCGTGCTCGTCGGCATCATCCGCAACAGGGATGCTTCGCGCCCCATTGTGGAGCATGCACAGCAACTGGGATACAAGGTCACCAGCGTTACGAAAAAGGGTGTGACAGTTGCCGCTCCGAAGGGCGAAATCACGGTGCCGGCGGATTTCCGCGAGACCCGTCGAGTCACGCGCCGGCGATGATTGCTGTGCAGGCTTCGCGACCGACTGGCGATCGCCGCCCGGTTCTGCCGATCCCGTCGCGTCCCGCTTTCTAGCGGACTACCCGGTACCGCACGTGCGTGACCAGTCCGGTCCCGCGCGCCTCGGTTTGCTGCAGCGTCAGTTTCCCCACGCCGTCGAGCAGCCGCTCACCGCCACCAAGAACCATGGGTGAAATGTGGAGCCGCAGTTCGTCCATGAGCCCGGCAGATAAGTATTGGCGGGCGGTCAGCGCTCCCCCGGCAATGGCCACATCTTTGTCCCCGGCCGCCTCCCGGGCCTGTGCCAGCGCCGATTCGATGCCCTCGGTCACAAAGGTGAACGTTGTGCCGCCCTCCATCTCCAGCGGCTCACGGCGGTGGTGCGTCAGAACGAAGACCGGAGCGTGATACGGCGGTTCCTCGCCCCACCAGCCCCGCCATTCCTTGTCCCACGCCGCTGGTCCGGGACCTGCGAACATGTTGCGTCCCATGATGAAAGCTCCTGCCGCGAGGATCCCGTCGATCTCCGGGGCGTTCGCCTCCGGGTCTTCAAACATCCATCTGTGCAGGAGCTCTCCGCCATCGCCCAACGGTTCTTCCAGGCGCTGGTTGGGTCCGGCAACAAACCCGTCCAGTGAAACAGTCAGATCGCACGTGACTTGGCTCATGGGCCCATCATGCCACCACCGCCCGCAAGGGTCAGCGGGTTCATCAACCTGCGTTGAAACCACCGCTGCTGTGCAACAACTGACCGTTGATCCAGGAGCCGGCATCAGAGAACAGGAAACGCACCAGGTTTGCGGTGTCCTCCGCTGTACCCAACCGGCCGGCGGGGGTGGCGGAGCTCGCCCATTGGCGCATTGCCTCGTCCATCCATCCGGTATCAATCGGCCCGGGATTCACTACATTGGCCCGCACTCCACGATCCGCGAGTTCCACTGCGGCGGCCGTCACGATCCTGTCCAAGGCTCCCTTACTGGCGCCGTACGGCAGGTTGTGGGCCGTATGATCGCTGGTCAGGGCAACTATGCGCCCACCCACCTCACCGGGAACAGCAACCGGCAGCTGCTCGGCGAAAGCCTTGATGAGCAGCCAGGTACTTCTCGAGTTCACAGCGAAATGGCGGTCCCAGCTTTCCACCGAGGTGCTCAGGATGGAACTGTTCACGGACTCACAATGCGAGAGGACCAGCCCGTTCACGGTCCCAAGCCGCCCCGCGGCAGCGATGAGTTCGGCTGGCACCGCAGGATCGCCAAGGTCACCGGATACGAGCTCGACGGCGGCGCCGAGCCGCCGGCACTCCTGGGCCACTGACTCGGGATCCTCCTCAGATCCCTCCATCCCCAGACGCTGATCGTATGGCGTCCAGTAGTTAAGGGCCAGATCCCAGCCATCCCGCGCCAAGCCAACAGCCAGGCCCGCCCCGATGGAACGGCGCCTTCCTACTCCGGTTACCAATGCCACCTTCGTCTTTGACGTCATGCTCCGACTCTATTGGGCCTGAGCCACGCCTGATGTGATCCACGTTATTACCGGCCGGTAAACACCACGCTACGGATAGGCCATTAATGGCAACAGCGGCGAAACACCCGCGAAAAACCGGCCCCCTACGCTGATGATCAACAGCAGGTCACATGAGCGAAAGGGCCAAACATGTCCGCCATCCAGTCCGCACCTTCCCTCCACATCGTCATTGCCGGAGCAGGCCCAGCGGCCCAGGCTTTGGTGCGGCGGATTGCTGGAGGGTCAGACTCCCGGCAGCGCGCTTTCCACGGAACCATCACAGTCCTCAGCAACCGCGACGAGTGCCCGGAAGCCCTCCTGGAACTGGCAGAACTGCCGCAGGTATCGGTCCGGTTCGGGCAGGCGGCGAGCTTCATTGACGCTGATGCGAAGATGGTGACCACCGTGGATGGCATGGAGTTCTCTTATGACCAGCTTGTGATCGCTACCGGTTCCGCCCCCGCCCTTCCGCCGGTACCAGGGGCCGAATCAGGCCTGAGCTACTCCACCATCGATGACGCGGCAAGCATCGGCGAAGCAGTCAAGGACGTCACCCGTCTGGTGGGCCGCCGTCCGCTGGGAATCCTCGTTGGAAACGGACCCGCAGCGGGCCAGGCCGAGGCCGTGTTGCGGGCCCGCGGAGTCCGGCCCGTCCGCACAACCCTCCGCCCCACCGCCGTCGTTCCCTTCTCCGCCACTGAAAGCGGTGCCGGTACCGGCACCGACAACGCCGTTCAAGGTACCGCGCTGCCGGCAACGGGCATCGTGTTCGAAGATGGCAGCAGCATGAAAGGCGATCTGGTGATCCTGGCCGAGGAGCGCACCGCCCGCAACGACCTCGCCGAAAGCGCCGGACTGACAACATCTCCCGACGGCGGTATTTCAGTGGGGCGCGACCTCGCCACGTCCGTCCCGGGCATCTGGGCGATTGGTGATGCCGCCTCCTGCGACGGGCTTCGGCTGGGCCTGCTTCTCTCCGCCGAATCCTCCGCAATGTTGTGTGCCTCGGGCCTGCTCCTGAGCGCCGGCAAAGAGGACGAGCCGGCGCTCATGGCCGCCTGAATCGCTACCGGCTGAGGCTGGCGCTGCCGCAGGCGAAGGCCCACGGGTGCGCGCACGGGTTTGTGGCAAGATGGTCCTTTGACGGGCAGTGACAACCCTGCGGCCACCGGGCCGGCCACGCCCTGCACGGAAGGATTCCATGAGCAACGAAGCCGTCGCCCCTGCAAATATCGCCTCCTACATTGACCACACACTGTTGAAGCCGGAGGCCAGCGAGGCTGACGTCCTCAAGGTGTGCGCGGAGGCCGTTGAGTACAAGTTCAAGTCAGTCTGCGTGAACCCGGTGTGGGTCAAGACCGTCACCAAGGCCCTCAAGGGTTCCGGTGTGCTCACGTGCTCGGTGATCGGGTTCCCACTGGGCGCCACCCCCAGCGACGTCAAGGCCTTTGAGGCCCGCGGTGCCGTGTTGGACGGTGCCGATGAAATCGACATGGTGATCAACATGGCTTCCGCGCGCGCGAATGACAAGGGCGCGCTGGTGGATGACATCAGGGCCGTGTCCGAGGTTGTCCACGCCGGTGAAGCCATCCTGAAGGTCATCATCGAAACATCCATGCTCAGCGATGACCAGAAGGTCATCGCCTGCCAGGCCGCTGTTGAAGCGGGGGCTGACTTCGTCAAGACGTCCACCGGATTCAACGGCGGCGGCGCAACCGTGGAGGACGTTGCGCTGATGCGCAGGACCGTTGGACCTGACCTGGGGGTCAAGGCCTCCGGTGGAGTGCGATCCCTGGCCGATGCACAGGCTATGATTGCTGCTGGTGCAACACGTATCGGAGCGAGCTCCGGAATTGCCATTGTCAAAGGTGAACAGGGTTCATCTGCCTACTAAGGCTTCCGCTGCCGTCACAGATTTTGAGCCCTGCGGGGCCGAGGAGGAATGAATGTCCAAGAACGCCACAAGCGCCCCCATTGAAAAAGAGAATAGTCTCGTCCAGAGCATTGTGCTGTTCGTGGTCATGATCGTGCTCTTCCTGGCCGCCATCTACTCCCTGTCCTTCCTCACGCTGGACAACCCGTGGCCGATGGCCGTCTGCCTGGGCCTCTTCGCTCTGGCATTCTGGATCCCGCAGACCATTTTTGGTCGCTCTGATTCTGCTGGCGAAAACTAGACTTCGCTGATGACTTTGAATGGCCCGGGCTCCCGCCTGGGCCATTTGTTGTTAATGGCCCTGGCCACAGCACTGTTGGTAACAGGCTGCGGTTCGGCCACCCCGTTGGGACATCCTGATGCGCTGGCCCAGCCTGACGCTCTCCAGCGGGCCGAACCGGGCGCCTGCGATGCCTACGGAAGCCAAGCCACCAACGTCAAAGAGTGGACAGCAAATGGCTACCTGGACGCCCAGGACACCTCCAGGTCCTTGCAACAGGCAATAGATTCAGCGGCCAAAATTGGCGGCGCCATCATTCAGCTGCCGGAGGGCGTCTTCACCCTGGAGCGCCCGTTGGTTATCAAGAGCAACGTATCTCTCAGGGGATCCGGACCGGACACCGTCCTGAAAGCCGGCCCGGATTTCCTCGAGTTTGAGGGCCCGTTTGGCGGTCACCCGCTGATCACCACAAACGGCGCGCAGAACGTCACCATCTCCTGGCTCACCGCGGATCAGAACGGGGAAGAGCTGGAGGGCAACTTGCCCGGACGCCTGCGCGAATATTTGGTGGATGTCCGCCATTCCACCAATGCCCTGGTGCAGGGGGTCACCACCCGGAATCCCTACACGTATTCCATAGCTGTAGTGGCCAGCAGCAATTTCTGCGTACGGGAGAGCCGGACCACCGTGACCAGCAGCGACCACTACGACCAATTGGACGGCATTCACATCACCGATTCCCATGACGGCCTGGTGGAGGGAAACACCGTTGACCAGCGTCAGGGAGCCGACGGCGACGACGGACTGGTGGCCCAGGCCCTGGGCGCACCCGTTCATCACGTGATTTACCGGAACAATGACGTCCGCGGCGGCTCCCACGGTTCAGGCCTGCAGTTAGCCCTCAGCACGCACGAAATTCACAACATCACCGTGGACGGGAACCGCTTTTGGGGTTCGCCCGATGGTCTCATCACGGGATACTACGACGGCGGCCATGCTGCGGTTCGCGATGTTACGGTCAGGAACAACGAGTTCTTCAACCTGCAAGGGCCTTGGCTGAACTTCAGTGGGGACCTGGAAAACATCGAGGTGACCAACAACCTCACCTGCCAGGCCGGCACCATGATGCTTGAGGACGCCCCCGGCAACGTTGTGGCAGGAAATTTCACCCGCTGCTGACACGGGTTGCCCTGCTGACACGGGTTGTTCAGGGCATTTGTACTACCCCGCCCAGAGCAGCAAGGACGCCCGGCCAGTGCTGTTGCGCCAACGTCCACGCGGCAACCCCCATGCCCACCATGGCGTACCCGCTCACGGGGATCAGGACCAACCATTCCCGGCGTGAACCAGCCCGTCCCAGCAACGGGATGGAGAAGGCGCCGTTCGGCCGCCAGATGCCCCGGATCACGGATTTACGCAGGAATTTGGGTGGTTTGATAACGATCGGCCAGAGCAGCGGCACCCCGCCCACAGTGATCATGTCCCCCACAATGTGGACCACCACGCCGGTGAGCATGGACAGCGGCAACCAGCCCCACTGGTCCGGTGCGAACCACGTCACCAGGCCGGCCATGACCAGCGCGAACAGCCAGTTGGTGATCCAGCCTGACTTGGGGAACAGGTTCAATGCCTTGGCAGCCAGGTTGATCATGAACATGCACAGTAACCCGGCGCCGATGGAAAGCTTGCCTACCGGGGTGACCATCTGGAACTGCGCGGCCATGGCTGCGAGCACCACAAAGGCGGAGGCCCCCAATAACGAGTGTGTTCCCTGCCGGTGCCCGCCGCTGGCTTTTTCTATCCCCACCGCAATGACGTTGGACAGTGGAGGCAGCGAGTTGGCGATGGTGCTGTGGCGGTGGTCCCAGTCCACCACCAAAGCAGTTCCCGCCGTCGCCATGGCGCCAATGAGGATTCCGGTGGAATCCAAGGGGTACCAGCCCAACGCATATGGCCCGGTTGAGGCAATAGCTATCCACGCCGCGGCTCCTGACGCGGCGTGATGTCCTCCCATCATGCAGTTAGCCAGCCTTTACAGGTACTTCAGCGAAGATCGCCTCTATAACGTTGTTGGCCCACTGCAGGATCTCGGCGTCCTGAAGGTCGCGTCCACCGATTTTGGCCGTCTTGGGTTTGGGAATCAGGACCGCATCCAGGGCCGGCTTCACCTGCGAGCCCGGGTACATGCGGTTCAGGCGCATGGTTTTGGACTCGGGCAGTTGCGCCGGGGAGAAACGGATGAAGTTTCCTTGGAGTGCGACGTCGGACAGGCCGGCCTCGCGGGCACCTACCCGGAAGCGGGCCACGGCAATGAGGTTTTGGGCCGGCAACGGCGGCTCTCCGTAGCGGTCCACGAGTTCGGCCAGGACTTCGTCGATGGCCTCGTACGTGATGGCGGACGCCAGTTTGCGGTACGCCTCCAGGCGCAACCTTTCTCCGGGTACGTAGTCGTGCGGCAGGTGGGCGTTAACGGGCAGCTCGATTTTCATCTCGGCGGCCTTCTCTTCGGCCTCACCGCGGTACTCGGCCACAGCTTCGCCCACCAAGCGGATGTAGAGGTCAAAGCCCACACCTTGGATGTGGCCGGACTGTTCCCCGCCCAGCAGGTTGCCGGCTCCGCGGATCTCAAGGTCCTTCATGGCCAGCTGCATACCGGCGCCGAGCTCGTTGTGCGCGGCCACGGCCTTCAGCCGCTCCAACGCCACTTCGCCCAGCGGTTTCTCAGAGGGGTACAGGAAGTAGGCATAGGCACGTTCACGGCCACGGCCCACACGCCCGCGGAGCTGGTGGAGCTGCGAGAGGCCATATTTGTCGGCCCCATCCACAATCAAGGTGTTGGCATTGGAGATATCCAGGCCGGTTTCAATGATGGTGGTGCAGACCAGGACGTCGAATCGCTTCTCCCAGAAGTCCACAATGATCTTTTCCAGGCGGCTCTCGGACATCTGCCCGTGCGCTACTTCCACCCTTGCTTCCGGAACCAGCTCGCGGATTTGCGCGGCGATGCGTTCAATGGAAGAGACACGGTTGTGGACGAAGAACACCTGGCCTTCGCGCATGAGTTCGCGTCGGATCGCTGCGGAGGTCTGCTTGTTGGTGTAGGGGCCCACGTAGGTGAGCACGGGGTGGCGTTCCTCCGGCGGCGTGGCCAACGTGGAGGTTTCGCGGATGCCTGTCAGCGACATTTCCAAGGTTCGCGGAATCGGCGTTGCACTCATGGCCAGCACGTCCACGTTGGTGCGCATTTTCTTGAGCGCTTCCTTATGTTCCACACCGAAGCGCTGCTCCTCGTCAACGATCACCAGGCCCAGGTCCTTAAACTGGAAGTCCTTGGACAGGAGACGGTGGGTGCCGATCACTACGTCCACAGCTCCGCTCTTGACGCCCTCAGCTGTTTCCTTGGCTTCTTTGCTGCTCTGGAAGCGGGACAGCGGCTTGACCCTCAGGGGGAAACCGGAGAAGCGCTCGGTAAAGGTCTCATAGTGCTGCTGCGCCAGAAGGGTGGTGGGTACCAGAACAGCCACCTGCTTGCCGTCCTGGACGGCTTTGAAGGCTGCCCGGACAGCGATCTCGGTTTTGCCGTAGCCAACGTCACCGGAGACCAGCCGGTCCATGGGGATCTCCCGTTCCATGTCCGCTTTGACCTCATTGATAGTGGTCAACTGGTCCGGTGTTTCAACGTACGGGAACGCTTCTTCAAGCTCGCGCTGCCAAGGAGTGTCCGGCGCGAAGGCGTGCCCCCGGGAGGCCATGCGGGCGGAGTACAAACGGATCAGCTCCCCGGCGATCTCCTTGACGGCCTTGCGCGCCTTGGACTTGGTGCTGGCCCAGTCCGCGCCGCCCATCTTGCTCAACGCGGGCGCATCACCGCCCACGTAGCGGGTCACCTGGTCCAGCTGATCGGTGGGGACGAACAGCCGGTCCCCCGGCGCGCCACGCTTGGACGGCGCGTACTCCAGCACCAGGTATTCGCGCAGTCCGGCATCGGAGGAGGACGTACCGGCCACCTTGCGCTGGATCAGCTCCACAAACCGGCCGATTCCATGTTGCTCGTGAACCACAAAATCGCCCGCATGAAGCTGCAACGGGTCCACGGCGTTGCGCCGCTTGGACGGCATGCGGCGCATGTCCTTGGTGGAGCTGGCCGTGGCGCGGCCCAGCAGATCAGCTTCGGTCAGCAGGCCCAGTTTGAGGCCGTCCAGGACAAAACCGCGTCCGACGGCGGCGCAGGTCACCTCGATGATGCCCGGCTGGGGTTCCACATCCAGGGAATCAACGCGGGAACAAGGAATCTCCGCGTCATGGAACAGCTCGGCCAGGCGCTGGGCAGGACCGGGGCCATCGGTGACCACCACTACCCGCCACTGCTCGCGGACCCTGGAGCCGATGAACTCCAGCATCTCAGCCACATCACCCTGGTAACCGCGGGGTTCGCGTGCGCGCATGTTCAGGACGTCGATGTCCAGGACGAGGTCCTCATCGGAAGCAAGGGACGTGATGGACCACCAGGACACACCGTGTTCCAAGGCTGCCGAGCGGGTGTCGGTGAGCGAACGGAAACTGGCAGCATGAAGATCGGCGGAGGCCTGGGAAGACAGGTCAAGGGGCGCCGCACCGCCGTCGGACGCAGTTGACCAGGCAGCTTCCAGGAATTCCTCGTTGGTGGCAGCGAGATCGTGCGCGCGGGTACGCACCTTTTCCGGCTCGATCACCACGGCAAGCGAGCCGGCCGGAAGCTGATCCACGAACGGGACCATGGCATCCACCAGCACGGGGGCCAGGGATTCCATGCCTTCAACGGCGATCCCGCCGGCAATCTTCTCCAGCATGTCCGCCGCTGCTGGCATGTCCGCCTTGAGCTTGGCCGCACGGGACATCACCGACGCCGTGATCAGGATTTCCCGGCACGGCGGGGCATGCAATTCCGTGGGATGGTGGATTCCGGGCGCTGACAGCGAGCGCTGGTCAGCCACGGCGAACCAGCGCATCTGGTCCACTTCGTCACCGAAGAATTCCACGCGGATGGGATGGTCCTCGGTGGGCGGGAAGACATCAAGGAT
This sequence comes from Paenarthrobacter aurescens, assembly GCF_041549525.1. Lineage (NCBI taxonomy): Bacteria > Bacillati > Actinomycetota > Actinomycetes > Micrococcales > Micrococcaceae > Paenarthrobacter > Paenarthrobacter aurescens. The sequence goes on along the minus strand of NZ_CP157456.1, from coordinate 1,365,409 downwards.
GCCGCCGCGGACTGCGAACTCGCCACGGTGCGTGACCATGTCAACGCGGGCATACGCGGCGTCGGACAGGGCGCGGACAACTTCTGTGAAGGAACGTTCCTGCCCCACCTGCAAGGTGACGGGAACCAGGTCACCCAAGCCGGCCACAATCGGCTGGACAACAGCGCGAACCGGGGCTACCACCACACGCAACGGGGCCGCCGTCGAGCTTTCCGGGTGGGTCAGGCGGCGCAGGACCGAGAGCCGGCGGCCAACGGTGTCCGAGCGCGGCGACAGCCGCTCGTGCGGGAGGGTCTCCCAGCTGGGGAACGTGGCCACCGAATCCGCGGGAAGGTAGGAGGCGAGCGCGGCGGTGAGGTCCTCGGCTTCACGTCCGGTTGCGGTGACTGCAAGGACCACGGGGCTGCTGTGATCTTCCCCACTGCCGGAAGCCAGGGCGTCGGCCATTTCGGCGAGCAACACCGCGCGCATCCCTTGCGGGGCGCTGATCTGGTAGTCGGCGTTCCGATCGCTGAAGGACCGCTGCGCCTCCGTGCGGACGCGCGCAAAAGTCTTGTCCTCCGCCAGTGCGCGGCGCAGACCGTTGAGGCTCATGGCAGAAACTCCTAGGGTGGGTCCAAGGGCAGGCAACACAAATGCCCGGAAATTCAGATGAATGCCGGGTCATTCCAGCCTACCTCTACCCCCAGCCACAGGAGTTCCTTTGCAGCCTTCGGAAGCCACACATTCCAACACCCCGCAGGAAACCAAGACAGTGCTGGTCACCGGCGCCACCGGTTACATCGGCGGGCGTCTGGTCCCCCGGCTCCTGGAAGCCGGGCACAGGGTCAAGGTTCTGGTCCGCACGCCGCAGAAAATCGCGGACGTTCCCTGGCACGACCAGGTGGAGATCATCCAGGACAGCCTGTCCGATTCCGGAAGCCTGGCCACCGCCCTGGACGGTGTGGACGTGCTCTATTACCTGGTCCACTCGATGGCCTCCGGGAGCGGCTTTGAGGCCAAGGAAGAAGCAATGGCCCGGCTCGTTGCAGTCGCGGCCGAGGAAGCAGGTGTGGACAGGATCGTTTACCTCGGTGGCCTGCACCCGGAGAACCAGGAACTTTCCATCCATATGCGGTCCCGGGAAACCGTGGGCCGGGTGTTCCTTGAGTCTGCGGTGGATTCCATCGTGTTCCAGGCCGGAGTGGTGATCGGTTCCGGTTCAGCGTCCTTTGAGATGATCCGGCACCTTGCCGAGACCCTGCCTGTCATGCCGGCGCCCAGCTGGGTCAACAACAGGGTGGAGGCCATCGCTGTACGTGACGTTCTGCATTACCTGGTGGCTGCCGCCGCGATCCCGGAGAAGCTCAACCGCTCCTTCGACATCGGATCCCGGGATGTCCTGAAGTACAAGGACATGATGAACGATTACGCCGTGGAGCGCGGACTCCCCCGGCGGCTGGTGATAGCCCTGCCGGTACCGGCGCCCAAGCTCGCCGGTTTGTGGGTTGCACTGGTGACGCCCATTCCGTTGTCCATGTCCCTGCCTTTGGTGCAGTCGCTGCAGCACGATGCGGTGTCGCGGGAGCACGACGTCGACCATTACATTCCGCAGCCCGACGGCGGCCTGACACCCTACCGGCGCGCCGTCGCCTTGGCGTTGGGTAAGGAACGGGACGGACAGGTTGAAACAACGTGGGCGAATGCGGGCATTGATGCCGATCCCCTGCCGAGCGACCCCGACTGGGCCGGGTACAAAGTGTTCCTGGACGAACGGACTTTCCACAGCGAAGCAAAGCCTGAACATGTATGGACCATCATTGAGGGCATCGGGGGCAAGAACGGCTGGTACTCCCTACCTTTGGCATGGCGGGTCCGGGGCTGGTTGGACAAGCTGCAGGGCGGCGCGGGGCTTCTGAGGGGGCGCAGGCACCCTAAAACCCTGAACACAGGCGAGGTTGTGGACTGGTGGAGGGTGGAGGCGATCGATCGCGGACACCTGCTCCGCCTCCGCGCCGAGATGCGAGCCCCGGGCGGTGCCTGGCTTGAATTGGCGGTGGAACCTGATGGTGAGGGCAGCCTCTACAAGCAAAGGGCCATCTTCTTCCCGCGTGGCTTGGCTGGAAGGCTGTACTGGCTTGGTGTGTACCCCTTCCACGGGTTCATTTTTCCCTCCATGGCCCGGAACATCTCGGCTGCGGCCATGACGCTCCAAGAGTCCGGTTCAGGGGTGTCCACCCAAACCCCGTAGGATGTTGGGAGCTAAAAAGCTTCACCACAACCATCCACGGAGGACCCATGGCCCTGAGTGCATCCACCACCCTGCCCCACAGCGTTGACCGCGTAGCCGCAGTCTTCGTCAACGAAGATTTCCTGCGTCACACCAGCGAATACGTGGGCGGCTCCTTGGAATCGTTCACCATTGACGGCGACACCGCGGGCGCTTTCACCACCACCACGGTCCGCACGCTGCCCACAACGCGCCTGCCGGACATCGCCCGGAAGTTCGTTGGTGAAACGCTGAAGGTTACCCAGACCGAGAAGTGGGAAGCCCCGGCTGCCGACGGTTCACGGTCCAGCACCATTGCCCTGAAGATCTCCGGCGCTCCGCTGGATGTTACCGCTGTCCAGCGCCTGGTGGCCGAAGGCGCCAGCACCCGGATTGAACTCGAAGGCAACGTGACCTCCTCGGTTCCGTTCCTCGGTGGCAAGATTGCCGACGCCGCAGAGCCCATGGTGGGCAAGGCACTGGGCATCCAGTCCCAGCAGGCCCAGGCCTGGCTCGAAAGCCACTAGCGTGGAGATCCCCGCAATCCTTGCGGTTGTCCTGATCGTTGCCGGCGTCTGGTCCTTGGTGGTGTGGCCGCAGTTCCTCAAGCGCGTCATGAAGGACCCCCGCGCCCGCGACGCCGCAGGCAAGGCCACCAGGTTCCTCACGGTTCACGTTGTGCTGGTCACCATCTCCATGGTGCTCGGACTCGCGACGGCGGGCATAGGGATCGCGGGCCTGATCGCCTGAGTTTCACCCAACCGGGTAGCCTGAACGGCTGCCCGGTTGGGTAAGATGGGTAATGGTGTGCCGGGAAGTCTGGTCGGCGGAGTGATTTTCCGTGTCCGCACACCCTTGAAGGAGCCTTCGTGGCTGACCAACCCAGACTTCCAAACAACTCTTCCCAGACAAGCAAAGTCTTCTCCCGCTCCAGCTACCCGGAATATCGCAGGATCCTGGCAATCCTCCGCACGGAAACAGTGGGCGGAGCCCTCCTTCTTGCCGCTACCGTGGTTGCGCTTATCTGGGCCAACTCCCCTGCCGCGGACGGTTACTTTGCACTCCGCGACCTCAAGATCGGTTATGAACCCTGGCATCTTGAGCTGAGCCTTGGCCACTGGGCTTCGGATGGCCTGCTTGCCGTGTTCTTCTTCCTTGCCGGGCTTGAACTCAAACGCGAATTCGTGGCCGGGGAACTCCGTAAACCCGCCAAAGCCGTTGTCCCCGTAGCCGCCGCTGTTGGCGGCGTGGTGGTTCCGGCCCTGATCTACGTCCTTTTCAACCTGGGGACAGCCGGCGAAACGCTCAAAGGCTGGGCCATCCCCACGGCCACGGACATCGCTTTCGCCCTTGCCGTGCTGGCCGTGATCAACACACACTTGCCCGCTGCGCTCCGCACGTTCCTGCTGACGCTTGCAGTGGTGGATGACCTCATTGCAATCGGCATCATTGCGTTCTTCTACTCCACAGGACTTCAGCCCCTCATGTTGCTGGCTGCTTTGGTCCCCCTGGCGCTCTTCACGTTCCTGGTCCAGAAACGGATCCGCAGTTGGTATCTCCTGGTGCCGCTCGCGGTGGCCACTTGGGGCTTTGTTCACGCCTCCGGGATCCACGCCACGGTGGCCGGAGTTCTGTTGGGCTTCGCGGTTCCCGTCCTGGCCAGCGGTAAAAAGGGTGAACCGGCCGAAGGCCTCGCCGAACACCTTGAGCACAAGCTGCGCCCGTTCTCGGCAGGCTTTGCCGTACCGGTCTTTGCGTTCTTCTCCGCCGGCGTGGCCCTGGGCGGTGTGGAGGGCATGGGAGCTGCCCTGCGCGACCCCGTGGCTTTGGGCATTGTGGCAGCGCTGGTGGTGGGCAAGGCCGTGGGCGTCTTCGGCACCACTTTCCTGGTCACCAAGACAACCCGCGCCAGCCTGGATTCGAGCATCGCGTGGATTGACCTCTTCGGGCTGGCGCTGCTGGCCGGCATCGGGTTTACCGTCTCGCTGCTGATCGGCGAGTTGAGCTTCGGCGCCGGCTCCGCCCATAACGACCACGCCAAGGTAGCTATCCTGGCAGGTTCCCTGATCTCGGCGCTGCTGGCCGCCGTCGTGCTGAGGGCCCGCAACCGGCGCTACCGCGCAGTGCAGGCAGATGAGGAACGGGACGACGACGGCGACGGCGTGCCGGACGTCTTTGCCCGCGCCTGAGGCGGAGCTGCTTGGGCAGTGGCTAGGCGGTGGCCTGGTTGAGGGCGTCCTCGGCAGCAACCCAGGAGATCATGGCGCACTTGACCCGGGCCGCGTAGCGGGCCACTCCCTCGAATGCGGCGGCATCGCCCAGGATCTCAGGGTCTGCCTGTACTTTCCCGCGGGAACGGAGAACTTCGCGGAAGTTATCTATCACTGAGTGCAGCTCCTCCACGGACATGCCCTCGCCAAGTTCGCTGAGCACCGAGGCAGAGGCCATGGAGATGGAGCAACCGGCACCGTCCCAGCTGATCTGCTGGACCGTTCCGTCGGATACCGCCAGCCGCAACGTCACCTCGTCTCCACACACCGGGTTCAGCTGGTGCGATTGACCGGTGGACGCGCCCTCCGGAGCGTCCGTTTGGGCAAGGCCGCTGCCGTGCCGCTGTTTGGAGTGGTCCAGGATGATCTGCTGGTACAACTGGTCAAGACTCATGTTGCTTGGTGCCTTTTCTGGGGAAATCGTGGGATGACGGCTGAGCGGCCAGGGGCCGTACCGTGTTGTTTCAGGCCTGGAAGTAGGCCCGGACGCCGGACACGGCCTCAAGGAAAGCGTCGACGTCGTCCGTGGTGTTGTAAAGGTAGGTGCTGGCGCGGGTGGTTGCCGTCAAACCCAGGCGGCGGTGCAGCGGCTGGGCGCAGTGGTGACCGACGCGAACGGCGATTCCGCGGTCGTCAAGGAACTGTCCGACGTCGTGCGCATGAACCCCGGCGACGTCGAACGCCGCCAACCCGATCCGTTCGCTGCCGGAGGCAGGACCAACCACCCGGATGCCATCAATGGATTCAAGTCCCTTAACCAGCCGCTGGCCGAGGTGGGATTCCCACGCATGGATGCGGTCAATTCCTGTCTCGGTGAGGTAATTTACAGCGGCTGCGAGCGCAACAGCCTGGGAGATGCGCTGGGTTCCGGCCTCGAACCGCTGCGGCGCCGGCAAGTACTCGGCGCGTTCCATGGTGACCGTGGTGATCATGGAACCGCCCGTCAGGAACGGCGGCAGGACGTCCAGCAGCTCCTGCTTCCCGTAGAGAACGCCCACACCGGTGGGGGCCAACATTTTGTGGCCGGAAAACACCGCGAAATCGACGTCCAGGTTTTTGACGTCCACAGCCATGTGCGGCACCGACTGGCAGGCGTCCAGGACAACCAGTGCACCTGCGCGGCGGGCCATGGCAACCAGTTCAGCTACAGGGTTGATGGTGCCCAGCACGTTGGAGGCCTGGGTGAAGGCCAGGAGTTTCGTCCGCTCTCCCACGATCCCGGCGGCAGCATCAAGCCGGAGGGTTCCTTCGTCCGTGACCGGGATGTACTTCAGGGTGGCGCCGGTCCGGAACGCAAGTTCCTGCCACGGAATGAGGTTGGCGTGGTGCTCCATCTCAGTGACCACGATCTCGTCACCAGCACCGATTGCGAGCTCTTTCAAGGCCGAACCGCCGCGCCCCTGGGCAGCCCACAACGCCGCGTTGGACAGCGCATAGCTGATGAGGTTCAGGCCCTCCGTGGCGTTGGAGGTCCACACGGTTTCCTCGTACTGTGCGCCAATGAAGTCCGCCACGGTTTGCCGCGCGTCTTCAAAAACCTCCGTGGCTTCCACGGCAAGGTGGTGGGCACCGCGGTGAACGGCGGCGTTGCGTTGCTCGTAGTACTCCTGCTCGGCTTCGATCACGCTGAGCGGGTTTTGGGAGGTGGCACCGGAATCGAGGTAGATCAACGGTTTGCCGTTGACCAGTTGGTCCAGCACAGGGAAGTCATTCCGGATCCGCAACACCTCCGCGTTGTCCATGGCATGCATGGATTGCTGCAATGAGACGGGAGTTGATACGGCAGTCAAGGGACGCTCCTTGGAAATCCTTCAGGGACTCCTCATTATCCCACGGTGGCACCCGGCCGGCGGTGTGCCCTGCAACACGTCAGCCGCCGGCCCGGCCCGGCACCCAACCCAGCGGTGGAACGATTCCGCTGTCGAAGGCGCCCCGGAGTCTCTCCAGCAGCACCGAGGCCCGGCGGCTGGCAGCGGTGCGCGTCCTGGCCGCATAGCCCTCAGCGGCCCGCGAGTAGCACAGCGCGGCGTGGGCAAACTGCCGGTCGGCGGACAGGCTCCGGCCAGCGGACTCGAGCATTTTGGGGTCGTTGTCCACCAAGGCGGCTGCGAAGGTCACCATCGCCGCACCCCCGGGTCCATGGACGGCCGCTGCCAGCTCGCCAAGGCGGCGCTGGCTCCCGGAATCGTGAACGCCGGAGGAGGCCGCGTTCAGTATCAGGAGCGAGAAAGCCTCGGCTTCCATCAAGGTGCTGCCCTGGGAGTGGAACTCTTCTGCAAGATTCATCAGATGCCCCGAAGTGCCGGCAGCCAGATCTTGGGCGGCGGCCACAAATACGGCGCTGAGATCCCTGAGGAGATCGTGCTGCCTTTGCGAACTCCCAGCGGCGGATTCCTGCGCCACCATGGATTGCCGGGCCCTGACCATGGCCTGCCGGGAGTTTCCGCACAGCGCCTCGGAGTAGGCCAGCAGTGCCGCAGCCAAGGCGCTGACCGGCGGCAGGCCGGCGTCGTGCAGTTCTGCCAGGACGGGCTCCAAAGCAGCGCCGGCCGCCCGTGGGAGTCCCTGGCTGATGTGGACGTAGCCCCGGGCCACATCCAGGCACGCTGAAAGGTGCACGGGCATGGTGTAGTCGGCGGGCGGGAGCAGCAGCGGATCCACCAGGTCCCACGCCAGGTTGTATCTCAGGCCAACGACGTGCCGGAGCAGGACACCCGGGAGGAACATGTCCAGGGTTGGATCGGAGGTGATGGCGTCCATGGCGGCCGAGGTACTGGTCACGGCTTCCGGCGCCGCCCCGGACAGCAGCAGACGCTCGGCCTCGCGCACGCTCTCCACTATCAGCCCGGCAGGATCGCTCGCGTCTGGTGCCCCCAGCGGTGCGGCATCCAGCGGCGCAGCCCCCAGGGGTGCGGCATCCAGCGGTGCAACGCCCAGCAGCCCCAATGCCAGAAGGCGATGGGCGGCGTCCGCCTTCACTTCAGGGGGCCCGCCCACAGTTGCCAGCTGCCGAAGCTCCGGAGCTGCTTCCCGGAGGTGACCCTCGGCGATCAGCGCCCGCGCCCTGACCAGCTTGGCCTCGTCCAGATGCCCGGCACCGGAGACGGCCGAGGCGGCCCTGAGTGCAAGCTCGGCGGTGGATGGCCTGTCCGCCGCAGGGGCAGCAGCGAGGAGAAGTTCGTCTGAAAGCGTCAGTCCGCAGTCCAGGGTCCATGTGATCCAACGCAGCATGGTGGGCGCGGTCTCCGCAGTCAGCACAGGCTCCTCCACGCCCAGCCGGAGCGCCATGCTCCTGGACCGCGGTACGGACAGCCGGGTTCCTTCTCCCCTGAGCCAGGAACTTGTACGGAGCAGCAGGGGCCGGCCGGGCAGCAGCCGGATCTCATGCTGTGCCAGGAGATGTTCCAGGGCTTTCTGGCCGAAGTGGCGCTCCACTACCTCAAGGGCCACGGGCTCCGAAAGAGCGATGAGTTCGAGCGCTTGACGCTCCTCGGGCGGCCGTGAAATGTTCTCCCCCCGCACGTGCTCAACAACACCGGGCCAGTCACAATGTGCCCGGACGTCGATGGTCCAGTAACCGTCAATCCGAACCAGGAAACCGGAGGCCCGGGCGTCATTGACGGCCAGGCAGAGCAACCCTACGTTGAAGCCGCTCATGGCCGCGAGGAGGCTGCTGGCGCGCCGTTGGACGTGCCCGCCAAGGATCGTCTCGCACAGGGCGTGCGCCTCAATGAAGCTAAAGGGTGGAAGGAAAAACTGCTCCAGGAAGCCGTCCTCCCAGAGCTGATAAAGATCCGGAGGAAGGGGGTGCCGGCTCTCCGCAGTGGCAACCAGGGTTGCTCCGAAGCCGGGAATGAGTTGCAGCAGAACCGCCAAGGAGGCCGGATCGATGTAGTGGATGTCACCAGCTGCGGCCGTGGCGGCTGAGCATGCCGTTTGTTCCGGCGTCGTCCGCGTGGCGGCGTGTACAAATACTCCGCCGGGCCCAAAGTGCTGCTCAGGGCCCGGAGAATGTGGAGACCGGGGGCTACGGCCTCTTCCGGTTCAGCTGCCGGGACGGCACCCAAGGCTCCAAAGTTCAGTGCCCTGCGTTCCGCTTTTCCGCTGAAGGTACGGACATCCAGGCTTTTGGGGAGTCCCTCTTTGAGGGAGAGCAAAAGGTGGCTCTTTCCGGAGCCCCGCTCTCCCACCACCACAATGCCGCTGGTGGACGGGGACGGTACCAGCGAAAGGATCAGGTCCAGAAGTTGCGCTCTATCCGGGAGTTTTGATGACCTCAGACCGGCTGCGACGGTATCTTCGTCCAGCCAAGGGTCCGGCAACATGCACACTCCGTCAGCAACGTCCCATGGTGCGGGAGGGGGTTTGGTTCCGCGATGCGCGGGGTCCCTGGCCTAGAAGCCGGCGGCGGCTGGGGGGAGAGTCTCGGTCTCAGAAGACTCTGTCGCCGCCGGCTTCGTACAGGGCCGGACCACCTGTCGGTGGCCGGAGCATCGGCAATAGAGACCAACCGATGCGGGTGATGCGGTGTGCGGAATCCCGGTGATGCTTGGGGCTGAACCGTTCTTCCAAGATCAATACTGCCGGGGCTCAACATCGCGTACATCAGTAGTTGGTACTCGAAAAACGGGCCGCTTTCACTGCCCCGGTACTCTGTTGTACTCAGTCCCCGGACAGGGCACTACTTGGATGCGACACGAAATACACGCGTATTACTCCATTGACTGGTTAAATTCCGTAGGATATCAGGGGCCCATGCACTCGGGGGCAGTTTTGCAGGTACTCAGTAGGCATCTTGCGCGACTACCCGGAACCGGGCGTCAGTGACGGACTGCAGCGCCCAAATCTTCGCGGCGACGGATCCCCAGTTTGGCGTAGCTCCGGTACAAGTGGCCTTCCACGGTCCGGACGGACACCATGAGTTTCTCGGCAATCTGACGGTCGGTCAGTCCCGAGACGGCCAACGCCACAATGTCCTGCTCACGTCGGGTCAGTGGCACCGCCCGGTCCGCCTCCGTTTGGGCGTCGTGGACTACGGCGTCGCCGAGACTTGCCTCGCTGACATCCCGCAGTACCGCCGCTTGCCGGGCTTCAGGGCGCTTGCCTTCGGCGTCAAATGTCACAGCCGCTTTGTCGAACGCCAGCGCGGCCGGCCCGGGCATCCCGGAGGCAGCCAGAAGATTGCCGGCATTGACCAGCCCTTGGCCTTCACCGCGCAGCTGTGCCTCCGCCAGCGACTGCCAGCCGGTAGCCCAGTTTCCTGCCATCAACCCCGCCGTGCCGCCCATCGATTCCAGAGCCCGCACGTCCCCCAGCTCTGCCCGGAGTACCAGGTTTTGCAGCTGAATCCCCGGCAACTGGTGCAGGGGATCTGACGTGGGTAGCCCGGCGAGTTTCTGCAGACCCGTGCCCTTGGCAAGAAGCTCCCTGCCGGCAAGCCTGAAAAGCTCGGCAAGGGCCTCCACGTACGCACCGCCGGTGGCGACCGCCGCCTGCTCGTTTTCCAGCCGCCGGGCAAGCGGGGCATTGCCGGCTTTGGCTGCGGCATAGAATGCCAATGCGACTCCCAGGCTTCGCAACTGCAGCGGGTCCCTTGCGTGGAGTGCCTCCACGGCAGGGGTCAGCAGTTCCGTTGCTTTCTCCAAGCGGCCCTGACGCAGAAGGGACAAGCCCTTGAGCGTCTCAACGTCGCCGCCAAAGTAGATCAGTCCCCTGGCCGACGCCGCGGCGTAGCGGTCAAGGGCAGCCTCGGCTGCCTCCCAGTCCCCGGATTCCAAGGCCGCAAGTGCGTATCTGAGCAGGACGAAGTCGCCAAGGTACAAAAGCTCATGCGGGTACTCGTCCAACAAAAGCAGCGCTTCCCGGCCCGCTTCCAAGGCCTCCACGGCCTGCCCTTCCACCGTCAGCAGTTCACACTGCATGGCGCGCAGGAAAATCCGGTTCATGGCAGCATCGGGACCATCCGTGGCGAGCTCTTCGGCAAAGCGGTCCAAGCCCTCGCGGAGTTCCTCGTAGTGGCCCTCACTGGCCAGTGCCGCCAGTTCCAAGGCCCGGGCGTGCCCTTCCACCTCCCGGAGCACAGGATCGGAGGACTCCCGCTCGCGCATCAGGGTTTTTGCAGCGGCCCAGGCATCAGTGACAATCTCAGCTGGCGCGTCCCCCGCAGCGGTGCGGGCAGCAGCCCACAACAGCGAGGCACCCACGGGGCCGGATCCGTCAACATCCAGGAACCCGGAGCCTTCCTCCAGCAGCCGGACGGCACCGCGGTAGTCGCCGTCGTAGTAGCTGATAAGGGCCATGACGGCGCGCGCCCGGGGCAGCAGTGCTTCAGAGCGGACCCGCGCGGCCGCCGCCAGCGCCAGGGGGTACTGAAGCGTCCTGGCGGCCAGGAAGGCTGCCTGCAGCAACCGTTCATCATCGACGTCGGCACCACAGTCAAGCGCCCAGCCCACCATCCGCAACAGGGCCTCGGGCGTGGACGGTTCTGCGGGCAACTGCTGGACCATGCGCTGGCGGATCTGGAGGCTGCGGGCGGGCGAAACGATCTGCCGGAGCGCCTCGCTGTACAACGGGTGCCACATCTTCAGCGGTCCGCCGGGTCCGTTCGAGGAGACCACAAGCCGGTTGTCAATCAGCGCACGTACAGTGTCCCTGCCTACCTGCGCATCCAACACGGCGGCCGGAACGGGCTCGGCCAGGGCAATGACGTACATCGCTTCCCGTTCGGTTTCGCTGGTCCTGAGGACCCTGTTGCGGACAACGTCGGCAAGGCTTTCGCCGCTTCCGGAAATAGCACGTGTGAGGAACCAGATGCCGTTCCTGCGGACCAGGTTTCCGTCCGCCTTGGCATCCTCAAGGAGGCAGTGGAGCAGCAAAGGGTTGCCTTGGGACATGGAGTGCAGGACCTCGGCCGCGCTGGACATGACCGCGCCTCCCAGGGTCTTTTCCGCCAACTCCGTGACAGTTTCCTTGTCCAGGGGGTGAAGCTCCAGGCGCTCGGCCAAGCCGTCGTACCAGAGCTGAAGCAACGCCGCGGGCAAGCCGGGCCTGGGCCTGCTGGTGGCCACCAACCGTGCCCATCCGGCCGTGACCAGCTCGGCCAGGATCTGGGTGCTGCCCTCATCGAGCTCATGGGCGTCGTCCACAATCAGCAGCAGCCGGGCGCCTTCGCCACCACGCCGCTTCTCAAACTGTGACCAGAACTCGCGCAGAATTGCCAGCGGCGAGGTTGCCTGCTCCACGGGAAGATCCAGCAGATAGGGGGCAAGGACACCATAGGGAACGGCGGACAAGGCAGGGCTCCCGTGAACCCGCAACACCACCATCTCGCCGGACAGGCGGGAGGCAATTTCGGCTGCCAGGGCCGTCTTGCCAATCCCTGGATCGGCAACCAGAAGCACGGCCCCGGTGCCTTCCTGCCTCAGGATCTCCATGGCCAGTTCCAGTTCAGCGTCCCGGCCTACAAGGTGCTCAGCCTGCATGGGCAACCCACGTCAGGGCTACGGACGCTTCACGTCTGGATTCAGAGCAGCCCATTGAGCTCGCCCCGAGACGAAACGCCGAGCTTGGTGAATACCTGGTACAGATGACCTTCTACAGTTCGCACAGACACCCCAATATCCATCGCGATTTCGCGGTTGCTGACACCCTTTCCCGCGAGTTTAGCAATTTGACGTTCCCGTTCGGTCAGTACCGGCGCGTCGCTGCGTGGCTGAATCGGCAAGGCCGGGACCGAGTGCTCCAACCGTTCAAGCCGCAGCTGCGCCGTTCTGGCCGCCGTTGTTTCACCCGCATCCCGGGCGTAGTCAAGTGCCATGGCCACACACCGGGCTTCAACCACCAACAGGTCCAAGGCCGCTGCGGCGTCTGCGGCTGACAGCAGCGAAGCCGAACTCTTGGTCAGGGCACCCCGGGCCAGGTCACCGGAGATCTTCGCCAAGGGTCCCTGCCTGCGGCCTGCGATGTCTTCAAGGAGCCGGTATTCCTCATCCGTGCCTTCAACGGTGGCGCCGAAGAGGTTGATACCGGCCGTTGTGAGCCGCTGCTGTTCCAGATCGTTGCGCACCCGGGCCAGCAGCCGCTGCTTCACATCCGGGTCCCCCATCCAGCGCCCAGCCATTTCCGCGCAGAACTCCGCCACGGACTCGGAAAAGAACGTCCCCACGCCCCTGCATGTCCTGTACAGGTCAAGGTAGCGGCCGGCTTCCACGGAATTGCCCAATTGAGCATAGGCAAAGGCGGTGGCCGCATAGGCAACCTTGTTCATGTTCATGCTGGGCCGGAGCTCAAGTTGGGCCACGGCTGAGCGCAGGGGTTCAATGGCACTGGCCGGCTTGCCGGCATAGGCGAACGCAAGCCCGACGCCCAGTTCGGTGAGGGAACCCCTGTATTGGAGCCGTGAGGAGCCCGAGGGCGTGCGGCGCATCAGCTCGATGCACTTCCGCCATTGCCCGGACAACAACAGCACCAGGAACGCATGCCTGGCGAAGGATTCCTCCAACTGCGCCGGCCGGTCCACGTCCCCCAGGTGCCGGGAAACGGTACGGGCCAGCTGCTGGGCCTCCAACTCCCTGCCCAGCATGCAGCGGGCTTCGATGAGGAAGAAGGAGGACCTAAGCCAGTGCTCGCGGTCCTCCTGGGGATCCTTGGCCCATTCGGCTTCCAAATCCTCAATCATGGCGGCGTACTCACCCGTGAAGGTCTTGTACTCATAGGTGCATAGCTGCAGTCGGTTGCGGGCCTTGTTCATGGCCTGTGCGGGATAGTGCCCGGCCTTGGCCTCCAGGGTCTCCCGACCCGCCGCGATCACGCCGGGAACCATCCCTGACCGTCCGTCGATCCACGTCATGGCCTGGCACTTTGCTGCGGTTACCTCAGCAAACTCCAGCGGCTCCAATGCAGCCAGCTGTGGCTCGGATACCTCATCCAAAGCCTGAGCCGCATGCAACGGCAGGTCCAGCATGAGGTAAGCCGCCGCCTTCAGTCGCTGCCCGGGGACCCATTCGCTGTCCTTCGGGTCCAAGGACAGCGTGCATTGGATGGCGAAGTTGGGATCGTAGTTATCCAACGCCGCCCGACCAGCCGCGAGTGCATGCTCGGGCGGCGGCGCGGGCTCATCCTCGGAAGCGTGCATCCATGCCGCGTAACTCAGGAGATCCTGGGGTGCCAGGATCTGCAGTTCGGGCTCCTTGGGACCGTGCAGCATCAAGCGCAGCTCACGCATGCGGCGGGTACTCAACCAGCCTCGGACAACCTCTCCCACATACGGGTCCCGGAGCGAGACCCAATGCTCGCCGGTCTTTTCAATCGTCAGCAGCGCTGACTCTTCCATGTCCACCAGGACTTCCGTGCCGAAGATCCCGGCCAGATCCAACAATGTTGCGCGCTGCGCACAGGCCAGGATTTCCACCACCGTCTTGCTGGCTTGCGGTTCGCGCGCCAGTCTGGAACGGACAAAGTCCTCCACTACTGTGGCGCCCTCCAGACTGATCCGGTCACGGAGTGTCCAGACGGAGTCGTTGAGGACCAGGTTTCCGGTGTGCCGCTGCTCCTCAAGAAGCGCATGCAGGAGCATGGGGTTCCCACCCACGGCAGAATGCAGGGAACCCACCAAAGTTGAGGAAACATAATGTCCAAGGACCGAGCCGAGGACTTGCTTGGTCTGCTCCTCGCTGAGCGTGTTCAGATGAACCTCACCCAGCCCTCCTTCAAGGACCAACCGATGGAAATCGGCGGGGAGGTCGCTGGCGCGTTGGACAGTGGCAATGACTTTTGCCGTGCCGGTGGCCATGAGGTTCAGGAGCACACCGGTGCTCATGGGGTCCATGCCGCCGGCGTTGTCCACAATGAACACGGTGTCCCGGCCCGCAGCCTCTGTCCTGATCAAGTTGGTGACAGCATGCAGGATGCCCGTTGGTGACCCTACAGCCCCTGAGGGCAGGCGGGCCAGCAGGAAACCAAGGCATCCGTACGGGGTTTGGCCGCTGGCCACTGTGTTGCGCAGTTGGAGGCTATGAACTTTGGGACCCAAGGAAGAGACCACGGCCCTTGCAAGGCCTGACTTGCCTATGCCCCGTTCCCCGGTGAGCACTACCCCATAGGATTCAGGTGCTTCCAGGTATTTGCCCGCCTTGGACAAATCGTGGCTCCGGGCCAACAGCGACCATGTTTGACGATCCGTTGGTCCGCCCAAAAGATCGGGAGCCGCAGCCCTTGCTGCGCCTCCACCGCTCCTGTTTAGCAACTCCGCCGACATCCGCATCCTTAGCTACACATTCGCGGTAGACCCCCACCGCTTACCTGCGTACCATGCACACTACCGTCGGGCGCCCGTAGTTTGTAGGCCTAAAGCTCCTTGGGACCGTCAGGCTTTCATCAGGCTTTACTCAAGATCTGCTCAAGATTTGGCGGGGTGGTGTTTCTGCTGGGCAGCGAGCAGGCCCTGGTCCATGAGCAATTCCACGGCGTCGGCTGCCTCGTCCAGAAGAAATGGCAGCTCCTTCTTCTCCGCAGTGCCGAAATCACGGAGAACGTAGTCCGCTGTTTCCATCCGCCCGGGTGGGCGGCCAACCCCTACCCTGACCCGCAGGTAATCCTTGGTGGCCAGCGCTTTGGAGATGTCACGCAATCCGTTATGGCCGCCCTCGCCGCCGCCGAGTTTTAGCTTGACTGTGTTAAAAGGGATGTCGATTTCATCGTGGACCGCAATCACGTGGTCCGGTGCGATGTCGAAAAAGTTGCAGAGCCCCGCAACGGGTCCCCCTGAAACGTTCATGTAGGTCATGGGCTTGGCGAGCACCACGCGGGGACCACCAATACCCAGCCGCCCCTCAACAACCTGCGCACGGGCCTTGTGCACCTTGAACTTCCCACCCATGCGGGAGGCCAGTTCATCGAGCACCATCTGACCAACGTTGTGCCGGTTGTTGCTGTACTCACTGCCGGGGTTGCCGAGGCCAACAATCAGCCAGGTGTCAGTCATGGTCTCATCCTAGGGAGCGTGCGTAGGTTCGGGAGAAATTGCGGCGGCAAAGAAGAAAGTGGCCGGGACCCCAAGGGTGCCCGGCCACTCAACGGCGTTAGCCTCAAGCAGTCAAAAGACTACTCGGCAGCGGCGTCCGTGGTCTCTTCTTCTTCAGAGCCAGCGGCCTCGGCGATGCGGACCACCAGGGTGTCACCTTCGGTGAGGAGGGTAGAACCCTTCGGCAGCACGAGGTCCGAAGCGTGGATGCTCTCGCCGGCCTTGAGGCCATCGATGTTAACCTCGACGGCGGTGGGAACGTGGGTTGCTTCAGCTTCGAGGGAAACCGTGGTGGCTTCGAGGCTGGCAACAGCACCCGGAGCAACTTCACCGGAAACGTGGATGGCGATGTCGACGGTAACCTTCTCGCCGGCCTTCACGGTCTGGAGGTCAACGTGCTCGATGATCTGCTTTACGGGATCGCGCTGGATGTCCTTGACGAGCGTGAGGTGCTGCTCGCCGTCGACGTCGATTGCCAGGAGGGCGTTGGAAACGCGCACTGCCAGCGTGGTGGCGCGGCCCGGAAGGTTGATGTGGATCGGCTCTGCGCCGTGACCGTAGATGACAGCCGGGATCTGGCCGGCCATGCGTGCACGGCGGGCGAAACCCTTGCCGAATTCGGTGCGCAGTTCTGCGGTGAGCTTCTGCTCAGACATGTGTACTCCTTGATTACTGTGGCACCCGGAAGATCCGGGCTGGTCTATCAGCAAGGGCGGAGGTCTGGAGACCTTCTACGCCCGGCTGAGATTGGCCGCCGAGCAGCCGTTCCGCCTGTGTTGAAGGAGATGCAGACCCAGTCGATAACGGAGACCCGCAACCCTGATCCACGAAATGTGGACCGGATGTGCTCTCCCTCGCCAAGGTATCCCCAAGAGTTTAGCAGCGGTGTGGGCTCTTTCTGAAAACGGCCAAAGGAAAACGGGCCACCCGCACGCCCCAAGGCGGCGGATGGCCCGCTCACAAACAGCAGTCCGGCGTTATGCTTTGCCGTCGAACAGGCTGGTGACCGAACCGTCGTCGAACACTTCACGAATAGCGCGTGCGATCAACGGTGCGATCGACAACACTGTCAGCGACGGGAAGCGCTTTTCTGCCGGGATGGGCAAAGTGTTGGTGACCACAACTTCACGGGCACCGGAATCGGCCAGACGCTGGGCGGCAGGATCGGAGAACACAGCGTGGGTGCAGGCAATGATGACGTCCTTGGCGCCGGCGTTCTTCAGAACCTGGACAGCACCGGAAATGGTTCCACCGGTGTCGATCATGTCATCGATCAGAACACAGGTGCGGCCCTCAACCTGGCCAACAACGGTCTTGGAAACAGCCTGGTTGGGAACGGTGAGATCGCGGCTCTTGTGAACAAACGCCAGCGGGGCACCGCCCAAACGCTCGGCCCACTGCTCGGCAACACGGACACGTCCGGTATCAGGGGAAACAACGGTGATGTTGTCCGCTTCAACCTTGGTGCGGATGTAGTCAGCCAGCAGCGGGATGGCCATCAGATGGTCAACAGGGCCGTCAAAGAAGCCCTGGATCTGGGAGGTGTGCAGATCAACGGACATGATGCGGTCCGCGCCGGCGGTCTTGTAAAGATCGGCAACCAGGCGGGCGGAGATGGGCTCGCGGCCGCGGCCCTTCTTGTCCTGACGGGAGTAAGGGTAGAACGGGGAAACAACCGTGATCCTCTTGGCCGAGGCGCGCTTGAGGGAATCGATCATGATCAACTGCTCCATGAGCCAGTTGTTCAACGGAGCCGGGTGGGCCTGGATGACGAAGGCGTCGGTGCCTCGCACGCTCTCAGCCGAACGGACGTAGATTTCCCCGTTGGCGAAGTCGTAGGCGTCGATCGGCAGGAGTTCGGTCTCCAGCTCCTTCGCGATTTCCTGCGCCAGCTCCGGATGCGCCCTTCCGGCGGCGAGAATCAGTTTCTTCTCGCCGTGTGCGGTAATTTCGCTCATGCCTATTTGCCCTCTTCTGTGGTTGCCGGGGATTGTGAGGATATGGAGGCGGGTGCCAGCTCCTGCGCGGCCTCGGCCAGCTTTGCGGAGTCGGTGCCCGGACGGTTGGCGATGACCCAACCTTCAGCGTTCCGCTGCGCCGCAAGGCTCAGGGCCAGGGCTCCCGCGGGAACATCCTTGCGGATGACGGCCCCGGCGCCGCTGTAGGCACCGTCGCCAACCGTCACAGGAGCTACGAAGACTGTGTTCGAACCTGTGCGGACGCCCGAGCCGATCACCGTGCGGTGCTTCTTCTCGCCGTCGTAATTGGCTGTGATGTTGCCGCAGCCGATGTTGGTGTCCTCACCGATCTCGGCGTCGCCTGCATAACCCAGGTGGGACAGTTTGGAGCCACGGCCGATAGTGACGTTCTTGGTTTCGTAGAACGCGCCGATCTTGCCGGTTTCGCCCAGGACCGTGCCAGGGCGGAGGTACGTGAACGGCCCCACGCTCGCCTTGGCCCCAATGGTGGAGCCGGATCCGTGCGTGCGGATCACCTTGGCGCCCTCGCCCACCTTGACGTCGGTCAGGGTGGTGTCCGGGCCCACGACGGCGTCGCGCGCCACAGTGGTGGCGCCGTGCAGTTGGGTGTTGGGCAGCAGACGGACGTCTTCTTCAAGGGTCACAGTGGAGTCAATCCAGGTGGTGGCGGGGTCCACCACGGTTACCCCTGCACGCATCCATGACTCGATGATGCGGCGGTTGTGCTCGGCACCCAGAGCAGAGAGCTGGATGCGATCGTTGGCGCCTTCAACCTGCCAGCGGTCTTCGGTAACGACGGCGGCCACCCGGCCGCCTGCGTCCCGGGCCAAGCCGAGGACGTCGGTCAAGTACATCTCGCCCTGCGCGTTATCCGTGGTGACCTTGGCCAGCGCAGTGCGCAACACGGCGGCGTCGAAAGCGTAAATACCGGAGTTGACCTCGCGGATGCTGCGTTCGGCTTCGCTGGCATCCTTGTGCTCGCGGATCCCGGTGACCGTGCCATCCTCAGCGCGCAGGATCCGGCCGTAACCGGTTGCGTCATCCAGAACCGCAGTCAAGACCGTGACGGCGTTGCGCTCAGCCTCGTGCGTAGCCACCAGCTCACCAAGAAGCTGAGCTGTCAGCAGCGGGACATCGCCGTAGGTGACCACCACGGTGCCGGACAGCTCGGCGTCAGCGTCCAAGGCGTTGAGCGCTACTTCCACTGCGCGGCCAGTGCCGGGCACCTCGTCCTGGTCAACAATCAGCGCTTCGGGGTCCAGCCCTGCGACGTGCTCGGCCACGCGGTCACGCTCGTGGCGTACAACCAGGGCCAGCTTCAACGGATTGATGGCACGTGCGGCAAGAAGAGCGTGGCCAACCATGGAGCGGCCGCCGATTTCGTGGAGGATCTTGGGAGTCCGCGACTTCATGCGCGTTCCGGCACCTGCGGCCAAAACGATCACCGCTGCGGGACCGATGGTTTCGGGGCTCACGTACTGGCTCTCCTTGCTCGGTATGTCCCGGGTATCCCGGCTTCGGAATGCCGCCATCCAACAATGGACCCAGGCACCATGAGAGCCGCTACAGGTACAGAGAAGGAGCGCATTTTCCGACCGTTCCGCCCATAGGATTCGAACCTATACTCCACGGCTCCAAAGGCCGGGGTGCTGCCATTACACCAGAGCGGACCGCGCATGCTTTCGTCCCCCGAATCTTGCGGCCCGGAGGGTTTCCCGGATCACCGGGATGCACACACAAGAATCTAGTTTGCCATGACCACCGCGTCCTTCGCGACTTGACCGCTCCGAGACCCACCCCCGCGCCTGCGGAGGACCCGCTCCTCAGCCGTTCCGGAGGCTGATTAGGGCATGATGGTCACGTGAGCAACCGCACTGAACTCCCCCGGCCGTCGGCCGCATCCGAGCCCGCAGAGCACGTTACCAACGCTCCGGCAGCGCGCGTACGGATGACCGGGCAGCAGCGCAAATCACAGCTCATCGGCATTGGACGCGCCCTCTTTGCCGCCCGCGGGCTGGACGGCACCACCATTGAGGAAATAGCGGCCTCCGCCGGCGTTTCCAAACCCGTGATCTACGAGCACTTCGGGTCCAAGGAAGGCTTGTACCGGCAGGTGGTGGACACCGAATTCCGCATTCTGCTGGACTCCATCACCGAGGCGCTCAGCACCGAAGCCAAGCCCCGGGTGCTGGTGGAAAGGGCTGCATTGGCCCTTCTCGGCTACATCGAAGACCGCACCGACGGCTTCCGGATCCTTATGCGTGACGCTCCGCCCTCGCAGCCCGAGGGCGCCTTCTCCACGCTGCTCTCTCATGTCACCGCCCGTGTGGAGCACCTGCTCTCCGACGAATTCGCGCGCCGGGGATTCAGCGCGGCGGACGGTGCCATGTACGCCCAGATGCTCGTGGGAATGGTGGCCATGACCGGCCAATGGTGGCTGGACAGCCGTACGCCGGACAAGCGCGCCGTGGCCGCACACCTGGTGAACCTGGCCTGGAACGGTCTGACTGGGTTGCAAAAAGAGCCCGAGCTCCGCAGCGACTCCTAAGCAACCATCTCTCACATCCCACCCCTCTGGGCCCCACCATCTCTCACATCCCAAGCCCTTCGGCCCCACCATCTCTCACCTCCCACCCCTCTGGGCCCCACCATCTCTCACCTCCACGTGCTTGATGATTTGTAGGCTGTAGTCATGACTGCACCGCAGCTCTATGTCAGCTTCCCCGGGACGGCGCGTGAGGCGCTCGGCTTCTACGCGGAGATTTTCGGCGGGGAACTTTCCTTGTACACCTACGCTGAGTTCAGCCGATCTGACGGGCCGCTTGATGCGGTCGCCCACGGGGTCCTGAGTGGGTGGGTATCACTGGGGGATCTGACGCTGCGGACGGCGAAAAATCGGTGGCCGTGGAAGGCGTCATGCTGTCTTTGCTGGGAGCGGCCGAACCAGGTGTTCTCCACGAGTGGTTCGACAAGCTCGCCGACGGGGACAGGATCGTGGCCCCGCTCGCGCCAAAACGCTGGGGCGCATCGGAGGGCCAGGTGGTAGACCGCCACGGCCTGCGCTGGCTCATAGGCTACGAACCAGTCCAAAAAACCACGGGACGTGAGAGACCGTCGCCAAAAACCCCACGCGACGTGAGAGACCGTCGCCAAAAACCCCACGCGACGTGAGAGACCGTCGCCAAAAACCCCACGGGATGTGAGAGACCGTCGCCAAAAACCCCACGGGATGTGAGAGACCGTCGCCAAAAACCCCGCGGGATGTGAGAGACGGTTGGTAGTCGGCGGCGGGACGGCCGGCGGCGTACTATTCGCCGAGGATTTCGGCGGCCTCCAACCACTCCATTTCCAAACCCTCTTTTTCCTCAAGCAGTTCACGCAGTTTGGTGTTGAGTTCCCCAAGGGCGTCGAAATCGCCGGACTCGGACTTTGCAGCCATCTGGGTGTGGAGCTTTTCCTCCTGCTGGGAGATCTTGCCGAGTTGGCGGTCGATCCTGTTGAGGTCTTTTCGGGCTTCTCGTTTCTCGGCTTCGCTGGCACCGGACGGGGCAGCGGATCCTGCAGAGCCCCCGCTGGCAGCAGTGGGAGCACCGGAACCGCCACCAACGGCGCCTGAGGCCAGTGCAGCTTCGCGCAGTTGGAGGTACTGATCCACGCCGCCGGGAAGGCCGCGGAGCTTGCCGTCGCCGAGCAGGGCCATCTGGTTGTCTGTGACGCGTTCCAAGAGGTAACGGTCGTGGCTGACCACTACGAGGGTGCCGGGCCAGCCGTCCAGGACGTCTTCGACGGCGGCAAGGGTGTCGGTGTCGAGGTCGTTGGTGGGTTCGTCGAGCATGAGGACGTTGGGCTCACCTACCAGCAAGCGCAGGAGCTGGAGTCGCCGCCGCTCACCACCGGACAGGTCCGAAACAGGCGTCCACTGTTTTTCCTTGGTGAACCCGAGCTGTTCCACGAGCTGACCGGCGGTGAATTCCTTGCCGCCCACACTGAAGGACCGCTTTTCACGTTCGATCACCTCAATAACACGCAGGTCCGAGACTTCGTCGAGCTCTTTGACGTCCTGGGTAAGCACGGCGGTGACCACGGTTTTGCCGCGTTTTACTTTGCCCGAGCTCGGCTGGATTTCGCCGTTCAGCAGTTTCAGGAGCGTGGACTTCCCGGCTCCGTTGACGCCCACCAGGCCGAGCCTTTCACCGGGCGCGAGGCGCAGGGTGATGTTGTCGAACAGCTTCTGTCCCTCGGCTCCGTCAAGGAAGTCCAGCGTTACGTTCTCAAGGTCCAGCACGTCTTTGCCCAGGCGTGCGGTTGCCATTTTGCTCAGGGCCACGGAGTCGCGGGGGTCCGGAACGTCGGCAATGAGGTCGTTGGCAGCTTCAATCCGGAATTTGGGCTTGGCGGTACGGGCAGGAGCGCCGCGCCTGAGCCAGGCCAGTTCCTTCTTGACCAATTGCTGCCGTTTACCTTCGACGACGGCGGCCATGCGGTCGCGCTCGGCGCGCGCCAGGACGTAGGCGGCGTACCCGCCGTCGAACATGTCCACCATGGCGTCGTGAACTTCCCAGGTGTAGTTGCATACTTCGTCCAGGAACCAGCGATCGTGGGTGACCACCAGGAAGGCTCCCTGGTTGGCGCGCCAGCGGGTCTTCAGGTGCCGTGCCAGCCAGGCGACGCCTTCGACGTCGAGGTGGTTGGTGGGTTCGTCCAGCATGATGACGTCGTGGTCTTCTATGAGGAGCTTCGCCAAGGCAACACGGCGTTTCTGCCCGCCGGAGAGGGCGTGGACGTTGGCGTGCCAGTCGACGTCTCCCACCAGTCCACCCATGACTTCGCGGATCTTGGCGTTGGCCGCCCATTCGTGGTCCGCGCGGTCGCCGACGATCGCTGCGCCCACGGTGAGGTCGCCGTCGAGGACGTCGCCCTGGTCCAGGTAGCCCACGTTGACATCTCCGCGCTTGGTGACGCGGCCGGAGTCAGGCGTCGAACGGAGGGCCAGGAGGCGCATGAGCGTCGATTTTCCGTCGCCGTTGCGCCCCACCATGCCTATGCGGTCGCCGTCCTCCAAGCCGAGGGTGACGCCGTCGAGGACAGTGCGGGTCGCGAACGAAACGGTGAGGTTTTCGCCGCCGAGCAGGTGGGCCAATGGGTACTACTTTCTACTGCTGGAATGCGGGGGGTACTAAAGGAGGGTATCGGAGATGATCCGAGCGCCGGGAACTGGCCCATGAACGGCCAGTGCATTGTGTCCACGGTGAACCAGTTCTTCGGCAAGGACCGCGGCAGAGACAGAATCGCGGGCGAGCAGGGCGATGGTGGGACCGGAGCCTGAGACCATGCCGGCAAGTGCACCGCGTGCTTCGCCCAGTCCTATGGTGTCCTTCAGTTGCGGCGCCAGGGTGATGGAGGCCCGCTGGAGATCGTTGATGAGCACCCGGCTGAGGGTCTCCGGGTCTCCGTTGCGAAGGGCTTGGAGGATGGTGGGGTCAACGTCCACGGGCTCAGGAATCTCAGCCCCTTCCGAGTCCCGAAGTCCGTCAAGAGTGCGGAAAACATCCGGGGTGGAGAGACCGTAGTCCGCAAAAACCAGCACCCAGTCCATTTGCGCCTTGGCCAGGGCCGGCGAGAGCTTATCTCCCACACCAAGCCCCACGGCGGTGCCACCCAGAAGGGAGAACGGAACGTCCGCGCCCAGCTCGGCGGCCAAGTGTGCCAGTTCCTCGCGGGACAGGCCGCTGTTCCAGAGGGCGTCGCATGCCAGCAGCGTTGCCGCCGCGTCTGCCGAACCGCCACCCATTCCGCCGGCCACTGGAACGCGTTTGGTGATCTCCAGATGCACGCCGGTTGGTTTCTCGGACATTTCAGCCATGATGGCCGCAGCCTTGTAGGCGAGATTCCGCTCGTCCAGCGGGATGTCCACACCGTCCAGGTCCAGCGTGCTGTCCGGGCTGATGCTGACGGTGATCCCCTCAGCTTCTGTACTCGTGGCGGCCACTTCCTCGTACAAGGAAACGGCCAGGTACACGCTGGCAACCGAGTGGTAGCCGTCCGGGCGCAACGGACCTACGCTCAGGGAGACATTGACCTTGCCCGGTGCTTTAACCCGGACTGTTCGGGCATGAAAACGCTCCCCCACATAAGGGAGGCTGCCTGGTTTGCGGTTGCCCGGGGTCATGCGTCCACGGGGTGGCGGGCTTCGGCGATCTTGACGTAGGCATTGATGTCCAGGACCTCGCCGCGGGCCGTGGGGTCCACGCCGGCAGCTACGAGGCAGCGCTCAGCTTCGGCTGCGCTCCCCGCCCATCCGGCCAGTGCGGCACGCAGGGTTTTGCGCCGTTGCGCAAAGGCAGCATCAATGACGGCGAACACCTGTTCCCGGGTTGCATGCGTTACCGGGGGGTCATGCCGGGTGAAGGCCACAAGGCCGGAGTGGATTTTAGGTGCAGGCCAGAACACGTTCATCCCGATCACGCCGGCTTTGCGCATGTGCCCATACCAGGCCGCCTTGACCGACGGGACACCGTAGATCTTGGAACCGGGCGTAGCAGCCAGGCGGTCCGCAACCTCGTCCTGGACCATCACCAGGCCATGTTGAAGGCTGGGGAAATGCTGCAGCAGGTGCAGCACCACCGGGACGGCCACGTTGTAGGGCAGGTTGGCCACCAACGCGGTGGGCGGCAACGGCAGTTCAGTGACCTTCATGGCGTCGGAGAGCACCAGATGGAAGTTCTCTTCCGCCCCTGGACGCCATGCGCGCACGGTCTCCGGCAGCTTTTCCGCCAGCACGGGGTCGATTTCGACGGCGACCACCGCCTTGGCCGCGTCCAGCAAGCCGAGCGTGAGCGAGCCCAGGCCGGGGCCTACTTCCAGCACGGTCTCGCCATCGGCGATGTTGGCGGCGGACACGATCCTGCGGATGGTGTTGCCGTCGATCACAAAGTTTTGCCCCAGGGTTTTGGTAGGGCGTACACCGATTTCCTCGGCGAGCCGTCGGATATCTGTGGCACCCATCAAAGGCGCGACGGCGGCGGGTTGGGAATTCGGTTCAGTCACCTAGGTATCGTATCGCCTGTACGGGGTCAGGCCGCGTGGGCGCAGCCCCAGTCGCTGAGGCCGTTCTTTGCGTAGAGGCGGTTGGCGATCTCAATCTGCTGGGCCTTGGTGGCCAAGCTGGCGTTGGGAGCATAGGCTCCGCCACCGTTTGCCAACCAGGTGGGGCTGGAGAACTGAAGGCCGCCGTAGTACCCGTTACCGGTGTTGATGGACCAGTTTCCGCCTGATTCACACTGCGCAATCCTGTCCCACATGGCTTCGTTCGGGGCACCGGTGGGACCGCTGGCTGCGGGTGCAGCCGCTGCTGCCTGTGTAGCCGGAGCGGGAGTAGCTACTGGGCGTGGCTTGGTGCCCACGCTGATCTTCTCGGCTACCGGCTGGGTGGCCACGTTGCTGGATACCAGGGTGCGGGAGGCTTCACGGCCGTCCACGAGGACCAGCTTGAAGGTTTTGACCAAGGATCCTGCTACGCCTTCCTGGGTTACTTTCTCTTCGCCCTTGAAGAGCTCTGCGCTGTCGCTCTTGACGCTTTCGAAGGGAACCTCTTCGGTAGCTTCGGCAGTCTTGCTGGTATCCACGCGGGAGACCTTGATCACCATGTCCTGGACGATGGGGGCATTGCCGGGCTGGGAGATGTGGTCATTGGCACCAACAACAATGCCGGTGTCCTTGAGCACGGTGGCGACGTCGGCCGCCGTCGTGGTGGTGCTGGTGTCCTTGCCGTCAGCTACCACGCTGATGGTCTTGGGTGTGGAAATGGAAACGAATGAACCGGTCACTTCCAGGGACGCGTCCTTGGGCTGTGAGATTTCGGAGGAGCTCGCCACCCCGAGCTCACTGACCAGGCCAGCGACGTCAGGGGATGTGGTGTTTACGGTCTTCCGGGCCCCGTCCAGTTCGATGGACACTGCCTTGGCCAGATTGACGTTCACCACAGAGCCGTTGTCGATCTTTGCGTCCAGAGCCGGGGAAACGCGGTCTGCGTCCTTCAACTCGACCTTGGCTGCCTTGACCACTTGGTCCACAGTGCCGCCGAAGGTCTGGATGGAGCTCACTTTGCCGTCCACGTTGAGCGTGACGGTCTTGTTGTTGCCCACAAAGGCCACAACACCAACCACCAGGGCTGCAACTACCAGCAACTGGGTGCCTACTTTGAGGAAGCTGAACTTGCCATCCGTTGTGAAGAACTTGATCACGATTGCCCATTACTCTCAGACCATCCGGGCACGGGGAAAAGCGCAAAAATAATGCCGACCGCAAAAACGCAAGGGCCAGGCATTACGCCTGGTCCTACTCTTGCTGCCGGCATCTGCGCCGCCAAAAACACTGAACTTATTGCCCCGGTGTGAAGCGGAGCAGTGATCCGATGGCCTTCCCCGACCCCGGCTACTTGTTTAACACAGTAACCGATCCGTTATAAACGAACCAAGAAACGTGCATACCGGGTATCCAGCCCGTGACCTCAATCAGGACGGGAAAGATCCGTTTCAGGCCCAGGATCCGTAGGCAGTCAGGGTATTTTCGGCCAACCGCGAACAAAGTTCAGACAAGTCATCTCCTGTCACGTCCGCCATGGACCGGACCGTGTAGGGGACCATATAGCTTGCATTTGGCTTCCCGCGGTGCGGATGCGGGGTAAGGAACGGCGAATCCGTTTCCACCAGAATCCTGCTTGGCTCGGCTATGGCCAGAGCGGCGCGGAGATTCCCGGCGTTCTTGAACGTCATGGTCCCGGCGAAGGACATGTACCAGCCGTTCCGGTTACATATCCTTGCCAGTTCTTCGTCTCCGGAGAAGCAATGGAACACCACCCGCTCCGGGGCACCCTCCTCACGCAGCACCTGGACGACGTCGTCGTGGGCGTCGCGGTCGTGAATCTGCAGCGTCAGGCCAAGCCGTTTGGCAATGTCAATGTGTCGTCGGAAGGAATAGCGCTGATGAGCCAGTCCGTCCCCGTGGGTCCGGAAGAAATCCAAACCTGTTTCACCGATCGCGCGGATCCGGGGGTGGCGGGCCAATTCCTCGATCTCTGCGAGCGCCGATTCCAACTCCCCACGCGCGGCGTATTCGGGCGCGTCGTTGGGGTGGATGGCCACGGCGCCGAGGAGCCGTGAGTCAGCGTCCACGGCCTGTACTGTGAATCGCGACGATTCGAGGTCGCAACCAACCTGAACGGCGCCTTGCACTCCAACAGCCTCGGCCGAGTCCATCGCATCCTTGACCGAGACCTCAATCAGGCCGTGACGGAAGTCCAGGTGGGTGTGGTTATCCATGACCGCCACGGGGAGGGGCTCAGGCGCGGGCGGGTATTGGCGGCGGGAGTCTTTTTCTTCTGCTGCGTCAGCTGATGCCCTGTAGGGTGCGGGGGCGAGGGAATTGCACATGGTTCCACCTTAATCGGACTGTGGTCCTCCTTGGGCCCTGACGATTCGGTGCTCGATGAATTCGGTTGGCACATAAATTCGGTAGCACTATGTCAGCGGCGGCCAATGACTGGGTAGTCTGGAACGGACAAGCGGCCAACACCACCAGGGTTCAGTAGAGAATCACTGGTGGAGCGGCCACGGCTGAAGGGCGATCCATGGAGTCCAAGCGACAAGTCACCGTTGAGCCTTCGCCTGTCCAGGCCGAGGCGTACAGCCCCCTGCCGCGGGATGGCGCGGGACTGAACGGTCATAGGCCGCACGTCATGGATGCGGAGCGGTTTCACGATGCCAGCCAGCGCATCCTCGGCTCCATCAACAAGGTCATTGACGGAAAGGCCGATGCTGCAAAGCTTGCCTTGACGGTCCTTCTTGCCCAAGGACACCTTCTTTTGGAGGACGTTCCGGGCGTGGGTAAGACCCTGCTGGCGAAGACGCTGGCGCGCAGCGTTGACTGCACGGTGTCCCGGATCCAGTTCACCCCTGACTTGCTGCCTTCGGATGTCACCGGTGTGTCCATCTACAACCAGTCTTCCCGGCAGTTCGAGTTCCGCCCGGGCGCTGTATTCGCGAACATCGTCATCGGCGACGAAATCAACCGCGCATCGGCAAAAACCCAGTCCGCGCTCCTGGAATGCATGGAAGAGCATCAGGTCACCGTGGACGGCCATTCGTACCAGCTGGGCTTGCCCTTCATGGTGGTGGCCACGCAGAATCCCATCGAAATGGAGGGCACGTATCCGCTGCCCGAAGCCCAGCGCGACCGTTTCATGGCACGAATTTCCATGGGGTATCCGGACAAGGATGCCGAGATTGAGATGTTGGAAACCCATCAGGCGTCCTCGCCCTTGGTCAAGGTGACCCCGGTGGTTACGGCCGCCGATGTCGCTGCGATGATCGCCACCGTCCAGCAGGTCTTTGTATCCACGGCCATCAAGGAGTACACAGTGGCCATTGGACGGGCAACACGTGAAAGTGCCCGTCTTCGCCTCGGCGCGAGTCCGCGTTCCTTGCTGCAGTTGTTGCGGGCAGCCAAAGCTACGGCGGCTTTGGATGGACGCGATTTTGTGCTCCCGGATGACGTTGTGGATGTGGCGGAGTCCGTGCTGGCCCACCGGATTATCCTGGACCGCAAGGCCGCAAGCTCCGGTGATACGCCGCAGAGCATCCTCAGGGGCATCTTTGCTTCCCTGCCCGTCGCGCAGGAACCGCCCGGCGCGTGGCGCAGGGACAGGCACAGCGTTTAGGAGACGTGGCCCAATGGCGCTCATGGATCGGCTGCCCAAGCACTTGTTTACCAACCGCGGCTGGGGGCTCCTGGCAGCCGGGGCCCTCGCACTGGGGTGCGCCTACGTCATGGGTAGGCGGGACCTGCTTTCGCTGGCTGTTTTTCTGTTCCTCCTCCCTCTCGTGGCGCTTGCCGGCGTCCGGGTGCTCAAACCCAAATTCCAGGTGTACCGGGAGTTCAATCCGTCCACGGTAGAGACATCCAGCACCACCACGGTCCGGCTGGCCGTGGCCCGTACTTCATCCGGCACGGGGCAGGTCATCATGGAGGAGCAGCTGCCTCCTCGCTTCGGCGAGCCACCTGCCTTCCGCTTTCCGGCCCGGTCAGCGTCGGGAGGGACCAGCCGCTATGAGTATCACCTTCGCTCAGGCAAACGGGGACAGTTCCGGATTGGACCGGTGACGGCAGAGTTCAGTGACCCGTTCGGCTTATCTCTGCGGCGGCATGCAATTGACGACGGCGACATCCTCACCGTGACCCCTGCCGCCGTCGAACTTCCCGTAACCGGGCTCGCCGGCGCCCGCGGCAACGACGGTGTGACGGCCACCCGCATCAGGGCCAATCCCAGCGATGATGACATCATGACCCGCGAGTACAGGCACGGTGATCCCATGCGCCGCGTCCACTGGGCCGCTACCGCCCGGCACGGTCAACTGATGGTGCGCCAGGAGGAATCGGTGACCACGCCGGAAGCCACCCTCATCATCGACCAGAGGCTCTCAGCGTTTGCCCCCGCCAACAGCTCCATCTTTGGAGGCCGCGATGAAGACTCGGACCTGGTGACCAGCATCAACTTTGAGTGGGCTGTTACGGCAGCTATGTCCATCTGCGCCCACTTGGCGGAACGGAGCTATGCACTGCGGCTCCTTGACTCGTTCGGCGGTCCGGCGTTCCGCCGTTCGCGCTCTGCTGCGGACCCGGATGCGGAGGAGTTCTCAGGGGCGGGCGGTCTTCAGGCAATCGCTGAGGCCTTGGCGGCGGTGGAGCTAAGCGGCCCCAGGCACGCCAGGGCCGAGCACCACCGGAACGAACACGCGGAATCAACCTTCGGTTCAGGGAACGGTTCAGGGAACGCTTCAAGGAATGCTTCAGGTAACAGGGAGAACTCCCCGTCCACGGCAGGTACGGAGAGTCCGGATTCACCTTTCAATGACCGCCTGATGGACAAACTTTCAGCACACAGACTGCGCGGCCCCTTGCTGGCTCTGGTGGGCAATCTAACGACCACTGAGGCCCGGGCTCTTGCTCCCGCGGCCGGGTACGGAGCCAATGCTTTCGCCTTGGTGATCACTGATGCTTCGCGGAACAACGAGGAAGTTCTGGAGATTTTGCGCCTGGCCGGTTGGAGGGCGGCTGCTGTGACGTCAAAGACCCAGTTGACTGCGGCCTGGTCAGCCTTCGATGCCGGCGAAATCGTTGCGGCCGCAGACGCAGCCATGGACGTACGTCGTGGAGCGGCGGTGCCCCGATGACCGCTACATCGCACCGGGGCTCCCCCGCTGCCCCGTCCCAAGCGGACGCCGCTGCCGGCACACCGTCAACCGGGAAGCCACGGCCGCAGGCCCCGGGCGCGGGACCTTATCCCTGGGCCATGGCAGGTTCCATCGCCGTGGCGGTTCTTGGCGCTGCACTGTCCCTGAACGGTGTCCTGAGGGGGTGGGCGTGGTTCATGCCGTTGATCACCACGGTGGTGGTGGTTTCGCTGACGCTTGCTGTGCTCCGGGCGCTCCGTGCCCAGCCGCTCTTGGTGACGTTGGCCTCGTTCGTTTCGCTGGCCGGCATTCTCAGCTTCATCTTCTGCCGCCAGGAAAGCCTCGCGGGCTTCATCCCCACCACCGAAACCTTCACCGCCGTCGGGCGCCATATCAGGCGGGCAGCAGAGACTGTGGTGTCCGAGAGCGCGCCTGTTGCACCCAACGCCGGGATCGTCTTTGTCATGTGCGCCTGCCTGGGCCTGTTGGTCATCCTGATCGACGCCCTGGCCGTTCCACTGTCCATGCCGGCCGCCAGCGGTATAGGTCTTTTGGCTGTCATGGTGGTCCCGGCCACCATCAAACCCCAGAGCGTGGGAGTGGCCGGATTCATCGGCGCGGCGGTGGGGTATTTGCTGATCCTGGGATGCAGCCACTGGTTCGCCCCGGACGCCAGACTGCAGTCCGGTTCGGGGCGGGGAACCGGA
This sequence comes from Paenarthrobacter aurescens, assembly GCF_041549525.1. Taxonomy (NCBI): domain Bacteria; kingdom Bacillati; phylum Actinomycetota; class Actinomycetes; order Micrococcales; family Micrococcaceae; genus Paenarthrobacter; species Paenarthrobacter aurescens. Next base: position 1,334,955 of record NZ_CP157456.1, on the reverse strand, counting down.
CAGTTGAGGCGTTCGGTGGTTACGGGAGGGCTGGCGTTGGCTTTGACCATGACCGTCCCTTTGGCGATTCCAGGTTTTGAGACAGGTACTTTTCCGCAGGGCTCACGGCTTAGCCCGTGGGGAACCTCCAACGGGCTCAACCCCATGATCACCCTGGGCAACAGCCTCCGCAGTCCCACCGGTTCAGGGCGCATCACCTACGCCACCAGTGCCAGCACTCCCCTGTACCTCAGGTCCGTCACCATAGATAACTTCGACGGCGAAACCTGGGCCCCGAATGACCGTGCAGCAGAGCGCAGGCCAGGTGCGGACAGGATCGAGACCGGGTACGCAGTGCAGGGCGAGGTGGTCAATGCTGTGACCTCGGTCAACGCAGGCCTGTTCACCAGCCCCTACCTTCCCGCTCCTTTTGCTCCGGCGTCCGTGAATGGCCTCAACGGCCGGTGGACGTGGGATCCAGCCACCCTGAGCATCATGAGCACGGAGACCACTACGCGCGCGCAACGGTATGTGGTTTTCTCTGCAGCCCCCAAGATCACGGCACAGTCCTTGTCCCAAGCCACGGCCGTTCCGCAGGGTATTTCTGAAGACTTTCTGAGGATCCCGGGGAACCTTCCGGACATCGTGCGGCAGACGGCCGATTCTGTCACGGCCTCCGCAGGCAGCAATTACGGGAAGGCTCTGGCCATCCAGAAGTACCTGCGTTCAGGCGAGTTCACCTATTCCCTTCAGGCTCCCGTTCAGAACGGTTATGACGGCAATGGTCTCTCGGTCCTGGCTGACTTCCTCGCTGTGAAGAGCGGCTATTGCGTCCATTTCTCTTCCGCCATGGCGGTGATGGCCCGGGCAGAAGGTATCCCCAGCAGGATTGCGGTGGGTTACGCCCCCGGCCGTCTCACGGGTGAGTCGGTGGCCTTGGTGGGACAGGGTTCCTTCCCCGAATACGAGGTCGACGCCCGGGACGCCCACGCGTGGCCTGAGCTGTACTTCGAGGGCCTGGGGTGGGTCCCCTTTGAACCGACGCCATCACGCGGTGTGGTCCCCGAATACGCCACGGAAACGTCGGTGCCCAGCAACCTCAGCACCAATGCGGACGAGAAAGAGGTCCTCACCACACCGGCTCCCGCTCCAACACCGGCCGCTCCGCTCCCGGGCCTGGATACGCCCACGGCAGGTTCCTCGGGCGTGAACCCGTGGCCGGCAATCGGCGCGGCCGCAGCCGGGATCCTGGTGCTTGCCGGGTTCCTGTGCTCGCCCAGGCTGAGCAGGACCGTTCTCCGGCGACGCCGGCTCAACCAACGGCCACCGGAGGATTCGGACCTCCCGGACCCTATTGATCCGGCCCCTGAACTGGCGTGGGCGGAGTTGCAGGATCTCGCCACCGACTACGGTGTGCCCTCAACGCCCAGCGAGACACCGAGGAATTTCTCCGCCCGCCTGCGCTCCAGTTCCGCTCTTGGTGTCCGGGGAGGCCTCGACGACGCCGCCCACCAGGCAGTCGCGTCCCTCACCGCGGACTTCGAACGCCAACGTTATGGCCGTACGGCTACCTCCGCACCGGCAGCAGCCACCCGTATTGGGGTGGTCCGCGAATCACTGCGCAGCAATGCCCGCTGGTTGGTGCGCTTGCGCGCAGACTGGCTGCCGCCATCCATGATGCGCCGCTGGGTGGGCGCCCTTGGTGCGCCGTTCCGTGCGATGGGAAGGTTTGGGAGGGCTGCGGGAAGGACCGCAACACTGGCTTGGCGCAGGCTCAAGGGGCTGCTCCCCCAGCGTCGCTAGGTTCCGGACCGCTGATTGGGGTACAGACAGCAAAGGGCCCGACGCCGGAACTTGTGGTTCCGGGGCCGGGCCCCTGTGTTTGTCAGCCGTTCTTGTTGCGAGAGCGGCGAACCGGATCCAGTCCTGCCTAGTCGGCGTACGGGTCCGCGATACCTACGTACTGGGTGTAGAGGTACTCTTCGATGCCTTCGGAACCGCCTTCGCGGCCCAGACCGGACTGCTTGACGCCACCGAAGGGTGCTGCGGCGTTGGAGATCACGCCGGCGTTGAGGCCGAGCATGCCGGTCTCGATCCGCTCGCTGATGCGCAGTCCGCGGTTGAGGTCCTTGGTGAAGACGTAGGCAACCAGGCCGTATTCGGTGTTGTTGGCCAGACGGACGGCGTCGTCTTCGGTGGAGAAGGTGATGATGGGCGCTACCGGTCCAAAGATTTCTTCGCGCAGGATGCGAGCATCGGCGGCAACGTTCTTCAGCACGGTGGGCTGGTAGAAGTAGCCGGGGCCCTCGACGGCGGCACCACCGGTGACGGCAGTGGCACCTCCTGCTACGGCTTCGGACACCAGGGCGTGAACGCCGTCGCGGGCCTTGCCGTCGATCAGCGGGCCCACCTTGGATTCGGCCTCGGTACCGCGGGCGGTGGTCAGGGCACCGATCTTGGCGGCGAACTTCTCCGCGAAGGAATCGGCGATGGACTCGTGCACAATGAAGCGGTTCGCTGCGGTGCAGGCCTCGCCCATGTTGCGCATCTTGGCCGCGATGGCGCCTTCAACGGCCTTGTCCAGGTCGGCGTCCTCGAAGACGACGAACGGGGCGTTACCACCGAGCTCCATGGAGGTGCGCAGGACCTTGTCCGCGGCTTCGCGGATCAAGGCCTGGCCCACCGGGGTGGAGCCGGTGAAGGAGATCTTGCGGAGACGGTCATCCTTGATCAGCGGGCCCGTGACGGCGCCGGCGGTGGAGGTCTGGATGACGTTCAGGACACCAGCGGGCAGGCCGGCTTCCTGCATGACCTGTGCGAACAGCAGGCTGGTCAGCGGGGTCAGGTTGGCGGGCTTGAGCACCATGGTGCAGCCGGCAGCTACAGCGGGGGCGATCTTACGGGTAGCCATGGCCAGCGGGAAGTTCCACGGGGTGATCAGCAGGCAGGGACCCACCGGCTTCTTCTGCACCAGGAGGCGGTTCTTGCCATCCGGAGCTGCGGAGTAACGGCCGGACACGCGGACGGCTTCCTCGGAGAACCAGCGCAGGAACTCCGCACCGTAGGTGACTTCACCACGGGCTTCGGCCAGGGGCTTGCCCATTTCGAGGGTCATCAGCAGTGCGAAGTCTTCGGCACGCTCGGTGACCAGCTCGAAGGCGCGGCGCAGGATCTCGCCGCGTTCGCGCGGTGCGGTGCGGGCCCAATCGGCCTGGGCGGCAGCAGCGGCGTCGAGGGCGGCAGCGCCGTCTTCAGCACCGGCGTCGGAAATGCTGAGGAGTACTTTGCCCGTTGCCGGGTCCTCAACATCAAAGGTCTTTCCGGAACCGGCCGGGCGCCACTGACCGTTGATCAGCAGGCCGGTAGGGACGGAAGCCAGCAGTTCGCTTTCGCGTTCAACCGTGACAGTCATGGCGACTCCTTCGTCTAGGGTGCTTTGGAGAATTGCACCACTGGGGTTCGTTGCCGGAAGTGGCTTGAATTACTGCCACGGTACTGCCCCGCGAGAAGCAGTGTCTACGCCTTCACGCACTGCCACATGGTCGCTGATTTGTGCAGGTGCACAGCTTGAGTCAGCGTGCCGCGAGAACCGCCGAGTAGAGCTCGCGCTTGCTGACACGGGCGTCCTCGGCCACTGCTGCTACGGCTTCCTTCAACCGGATGCCCTGGGAAATGAGCTCGTTAACGGCTGCCACGTGGTCCTCCGGTTTGCCCGGCTCCTGTTCGGGCGCACCGCCCACTACCACTGCGATCTCACCGCGGACCTCGTTGTTCTCCGCCCACTCCAGCAGTTCACGCAGGCTGCCGCGGATGACTTCCTCATAGGTCTTGGTCAGCTCACGGCAAACCGCTGCGCGGCGATCCGATCCGAAGCGCTCATGGAGTGCCCGCAACATTACTTCGAGCCTGTGCGGGGCCTCAAAGAAAACCATGGTGCGGCGTTCGTCTGCCAGGTCTGCAAGACGCGAGTTCCGGTCCCCTGACTTCCGGGGCAGGAATCCTTCGAAGCAGAAACGGTCGGTGGGCAAACCGGACAGTGCCAGAGCCGTCAGTACTGCGGAGGGACCAGGAACCGCAGTGACTGTCAGCCCGGCAGCAACCGCACCCTCCACCAGACGGAATCCGGGGTCCGAGACTGCCGGCATGCCGGCGTCGCTGACCATCAGGATGGTCTTGCCCGCGCGGACGTGGTCCAGCAATTCACCGGTCTTGGCCACTTCATTGTGCTCGTGATAGCTGATGACGCGTCCGGTGACTTCAACGCCGAGGGAAGTGACCAGCCGGTGCAAACGCCGCGTGTCTTCCGCGGCCACAATGTCCGAGGTTCCAAGGAGCTCAATCAGACGCGCAGAAGCGTCCCCAACGTTGCCAATAGGCGTTGCCGCCAGGACAATCCTGCCGACGCCGGGGGTTGCCCCTGAAGCAGAAGGTGCTGCTTCCAGGGAGTCGTCAAAAGGAGCATCGTCAGGGGTGCCGCGTTGTTCGTCCACCTGCCAAGCCTAATGCCGAGCGGGGTTCAAAGATGCAGCAGCCGGGTTCAGGGATACAGCAAGGATGGAAAGGTAGCATGGGCGGGTGAACCAGTCGCCCGTTCCTGCCACCGCTTCCGGATCCCCGGCAGGGTCCCCTGCAACCCCGGCCACCCCGGAACCAGGCGACTCAACGGTGAAGGAGAGCCACGGACTACCGGAATCCCAGCAGCCCTCCGGCGCTGAACGTGCAGGTGGCGCTTGGGCCGGCACCGCTTTGTCCCGCCGCTTCCGGACGGGTCGAGGACTGGAGGGGCACCGTTGGATTGCGCGGCCATCCGAGGCCTACACCGCCCAGGCCCTGAAGGAACGTTTGATGGGCGAAGTCCGGAGTTGGAGGGACTACCCGGCGTCGTTGCGCTTGTGGTTCTGGCTGATCCCCACTCTCACAGCCATTCTGGGCGGCATCCTGCGATTCTTCCGGCTGGATGCACCGCGCAGCCTGGTTTTTGATGAAACCTACTACGTCAAGGATGCCTACTCCTATGTGGTGAGCGGTTACGAACGCAGTTGGCCGGCAAATGCCAATGACTCCTTCATTGCCGGAAACCCCAATGTCCTCCTCAACACTCCTGAGTACGTTGTCCACCCGCCCGTGGGCAAGTGGATGATTGCCTTCGGCATGTGGCTCTTCGGTGGAGACAACCCCTTTGGGTGGCGGTTCAGTGCAGCTTTGGCGGGCACACTGACGGTGTTCCTGGTTTCACTCATCGCGCTGAAGCTGTTCCGCTCCCACACCCTCGGTGCTGTTGCCGGGCTATTGTTGGCAATCGACGGCCATCATCTGGTGCTCTCCCGGACGTCGCTGCTGGATATTTTCCTGGCCCTTTGGATTCTTGCCGCTTTCGGTGCCCTGTTGATGGATCGCGACGACGGCCGCCGTCGTCTGGCATCCCGGCTCGCCGCGCAAGCGGCTGCTTCGCCCGGGGGCCGCCCGGCACCCACGCAACTGGTGGCAGGTCCTTGGCTCGGTATGCGGTGGTGGCGCCTGGTTGCTGGTCTCTGCCTCGGCCTTGCCGTGGGGACCAAATGGTCGGCACTGTTCTTCGTAGCTGTCTTCGGCATCATGACCGTGCTCTGGGATATGAACGCCCGGCGCATTGCCGGAATCCGGAGCTGGTTCAGCGCCGGCGTCATTAAGGACGGCCTGCCCGCGTTCGTCACCATTATTCCGGTCGCCGCAGTGACTTATGTGGCAACGTGGACGGGTTGGTTCCTTTCCAAGGACGCGTATTACCGGCAATGGGCCGCCACCAACCCTGCCCCGGGCTGGGATTGGCTGCCCAACTCCGTGCGATCCTTGGCCCACTACCACCTTGAAGCGTACAAATTCCATCAGGGTCTCAGCTCAGACCACCCTTATGAGTCCAGTCCGTGGACCTGGCTCATCATGGGCCGACCCACCTCATTCTTCTACCAGACGCCCAAGCAAGGCACTCCCGGCTGTGTTGTTGAGACGTGTTCTTCGGCCATCCTGCCTGTAGGAAATCCGGTGGTGTGGTGGGGCGGGACCATCGCACTGGTCATTGTGCTGTTCTGGTGGGCCGGCCGCCGCGACTGGCGTGCCGGTGCCATCCTCGCCGGCGTGGCCGCCGGCTACCTTCCGTGGTTCATGTACCCGGAACGGACCATGTTCATCTTCTACGCTGTGTCCTTTGAACCGTTCCTGGTTCTGGCCCTGACGTATGTGCTGGGGCTGGTTTTGGGACGCAGCGGCGACCCCGTCTGGCGTCGAAGGTCCGGGCTGTACATTGTGGCTTTGGTCCTGGTGTTGGCCGTGCTGGCCACCGCGTTCTTCTATCCTGTGCTCACAGCGGAAGTCATCAGCTACCAGGAATGGCGGATGAGAATGTGGATGCCATCGTGGATTTAGGAGGAGGCAAACAGTGAGGGAAGCAAGCACGGAACTTCTGGTCGAAGCGGACCCGGACAGCAACGTGACGGACCTCCTCCTGGAACGCTGCCACAAGGATCCTTTCGGTAACCTGTACGCACACAAGACGGCGAACGGCTGGCTGAACGTGTCCGCGGCGAGGTTCCTCGCCGATGTCACTGCCTTGGCCAAGGGCTTGATTGCGGGCGGGCTCAACCCCGGGGATCCTGTGGCTGTTTTGTCCCGCTCAAGCTTTGAATGGACGCTGGTGGACTTCGCCATCTGGATGGCCGGCGGCGTCACGGTTCCCATTTATGAGACGTCCTCTGCGAGCCAGATCGAGTGGATCCTCGCCGATTCCGGAGCCCGGCGCATCTTCGTGGAGGACACCGCCAAAGCAGAACTCGTCCACGCCTTGGTGGAGCAATCCGCCGTTCTTGGCGAGGATCCCGTGACCATCATCCGGATGGAGCACGACGGCGATGCACCCAACCTGACCAGCGTCTCCGCGGTGGGGGTGGGCATTATGGACAGCGAACTCGAGCGTCAGCGCAGCGCAGCAAATCTGGCCAGCGTAGCCTCAATCGTGTACACCTCCGGAACCACGGGCAAGCCCAAAGGCTGCGAAATTACCCACGGCAATTTTGTCCTTGTGGCGCGGAATGTCATCCCGTTCCTGCCCGAGCTCCTCATGCAGGAGGGCGCCCGGACGCTGATGTTCCTGCCCTTGGCGCACGTCCTCGCCCGGGCAGTCCAGGTTGTCTGCCTCACCGCCGGTATCACTTTGGGGCACAGTGCCGGGGCCAGTGGCCTCATGGCTGACCTTGGATCCTTCAAGCCCACTTTCCTGCTGGCTGTCCCCCGCATCTTCGAGAAGGTCTACGCCGGTGCCAGCCACAAGGCGGCCATGGGCGGCAAGTCTGCCCTGTTCACGGCAGCCTCCGCTGCCGCGGTGCAATACTCGACGGCGGTGGACCTCGCCGCCCGTGGCGAGGGGCCGGGTCCGGGCTGGCTCCTGGGCCTGAAGCATTCCACCTTCAACAAGCTCCTCTACCCCAAGGTGAGGGAACTGTTCGGCGGCGACGTCGGCTATACCGTTTCCGGTGCCAGCCCCCTTAGCCTCCGGGACAACCACTTTTTCCATGGCGCCGGTGTTCCTGTTCTTGAGGGCTATGGGCTGACGGAGACCACCGCGCCCTGCACCGTCAATACGCCCAGCATGTCCAGGATCGGTACGGTGGGGATTCCCCTGCCGGGAACCACCATCAGGGTGGCCCAGGACGGGGAGGTGCTGGTCAAGGGCATTGGCGTCTTCAAGGGCTATCACAACAATGACGAGGCCACCCGGGCTGCTTTTGTTGACGGCTTCTTCCGCACCGGCGATCTGGGCGAGCTCGACGCCGATGGTTTCCTCACCATCACCGGCCGGAAGAAGGACCTCCTGGTCACCGCTGGAGGCAAGAACGTGGCCCCGGCTCCCCTGGAGGAGAAGCTGCGTGAACACCCTTTGGTGGGACAGGCAGTGGTGGTTGGCGATGGCCGGCCGTTCGTGGCGGCCCTGATCGGTTTGGACCCTGAGGGCCTTGCCGACTGGTGCGCGGAGAACAAGCTGGGGGTCCTCTCCCCCGAGGAAGCCGCGTCCGATGACCGGGTGAAGGCAGCCGTTCAGTCTGCAGTGGACGAGGCCAACAAGCTCGTCTCAGCTGCTGAGTCCATCAAGAAGTTCGCATTCATCACGGCGGAGCTCAGCGTCGAGTCCGGGCACCTGACGCCGTCACTGAAACTGAAGCGGGCCGCGGTGCTCAGCGACTTCTCAGCGGCAGTGGAAAAGCTGTACCAGAAGTAGCGGCTCCACCTAGGCCGCCCTAAAGCACCACCTAGCCCTATCAATTCAGCACCTAATTCGGTCCAAATCGCCACCTAATTCGCTGTTCCCTTATCTAGGGGTCCGTGTGCGGCCCGTAGCGTTGCCCTCACGAACCACACGTTAAAGGGGGAACTCATGGCAACACCATCAGGCCTACCAACACCGGCGCTTTACTACTCACGTGTCCGGGCTACCTTGGTACCGCGGATTGTGGGTTATGCGATGGTTGCGCTCGGCCCTGTGCTGTTCGTTCTGGCCATCCTGAAGAACACGCCAGAGGTGCTCTTCGTACCGCTGGTCACCACCACAGCTGGTTCATTCGTCGCGCTAATGACAGTCACCGTCAAGGTCGACCAGCACAACGTCATGATCGCCTTCTGCGACATCTTCAAACGGACATTGCCCAGGGATGACATCGCAACGGTGACCACCGACAACGCGGCCGGTCCCAGCGGCTACGGATTTCGATATATGGGGCCCGGCATGGTCGCTTACCTCGTCGGCGGTCCCGAGATCAATATCGAAATGAAAAACCGCAAGACCGTCCTCGCCAGCACTAACAAACCCGAAACCCTCATCAGCATTCTTACCGGGTCAACCAGCTAGAAGAGCAGAACACGTTGTCCCACAAACCGCCCCTGCTGCTCCTGTAATTCGCAACTGCGGCCCATCCAGCAGTACGGTACCTCGACTAGCGTGTGGCGTCCGTTGTGTCCTTGGACAGGCTGGCATCCTCAGGCGTTTCGTCCGAAAGCTCTGCATTCTCGTCCGCGGCCTCCTGCTTGTCCGCAAGGCCACGACGCCGCTTGGTGGGCCACGTGAAGATGAACGTCAGCGTCGCTGCAAGGAACACCAGAGCGCCGATCACGATGCCCGCATCAATCCAGAACTGGCCCGGGAAGAGGCGGATGAGCGTGTCTTCCAGCGAGAAGGTCCACGTTCCATTGGCGAAGAAGATCCGGTGGAACTCTGTGAAGAACTGCTGCCAGCTCAGGGCAGCCAGGACTGTGAGACCAATGATGATGACCAACGTGACGATTGAGCCTGCAAACAGACCTCGCCGGATTCCGCCGTTGCTTCGCTTGCGCAGATACAGGATGGCGATGATGCTGAGGATGATGAGCAGGAGACCTGCCCCAAAGGAGGACAGGATGACCAGCTTCACGTCGGCCATATGGGAGACTTCGCTGTCCGTGAAGAGCTTCTCACCGTCCTGGTTGACCAAGCCTCCCAGGTAGCGCGGGCCGGCCCAGTTGCTGAGGTAGTCCACGGCATAGGAACCATAGGTCATGCGGTCATCAGTGCTGAAGCCATATCCGTCGCCGGGGAATCCCGGACGGTTGTATTCCACCCACAGGAACAGCGGACTGGTAACTGCCCGAACGGCGAGCACCAGGAGAATGACGGGGTAGAAAACAGCCAGCAGCACCTGGAAAATTCGTGGCCCAATGGGTTTGACCTTTGCTGCTTGCTCGCGCTCGGCATTTCGCCGCGCAACTTCATCGTCCGGTGGACGGATCTGAAGGGCCGACGTCGGCAAAGGTTCCGAATAGTGCGACGACGCCTTGGGGGTGGACGCCTCCGCAAGGGTGTCGGCGAACAAGGGAGTTTCAGTACCGGCATCAGCGGCCTCAGCAGCTTTGCGGTCCGCTCGGCTCTCCGGCTGACCGTTGGCCGGCGTCGCAGTTGAGGAAGTCGCTGCCGGTTTTGCTGCCACGGGTGTGGCCCCGGTGTTGGCTGCAGGAGTGGCCTCGGTAGAGCCACCGGACGTCTTCGGCTTCATCCAGTCGAAGGCCGGTTCGTTGGGGTCCTCGTGGACGTCCGTGTCCGGTTCGTGTGGTGTTGGGCTCTTGTCGCTCACAGCGGGGTTCACTTCCGTAGGCATCCACCGGCGATTGCTTGCTGCCGGCTCTCTTGTCTGCATTCGAGCCTACCGCCCGGCATGTCAGAGACACGCGGTGCCACCCCGCCTGCGACCAGATTGAAACGTAACTGTAAGCTCTACGCCGCGATGCTGCGGTAGCCGGCGTCGTTGGCGTCCATATCCCCCGTCACGCCGGCGCGGACGGCCTTCCCGCCCAGAATCAGGGTGTACACCCAGTAGCCGGCCAGAACCAACGCGCCTATGGTGATCTTGGCCCAGACCGGGAGCGGGCTGGGCGTGACAAAGCCTTCCACAATGCCGGAGACCAGCAGGACAAGGACCAACCCCATGGCGATGGTGATCAGTGAACGGCCCTCATCAGCCACGGCCTGCAGCCTCGTCCTCGGGCCCGGCCGCACCATGGCCCAGAAAATCTTGAGTCCCGCAGCACAGGCTATAAAGACGGCCGTGAGTTCCATAAGGCCGTGCGGAAGGATGTAGCTGAAGAAAATATCCATTTTGCCGGTGGCAAGGAAAAGTCCGGCAGCAATTCCCAACCCCTGCGCATTCATGAACAGGATGAAGGGCACCCAAAAGCCGGTAACCCCGAAAGCTACGGCTTGGGCGGAAATCCAGGCGTTGTTGGTCCACACCTGTCCGGCGAAGGACGCCGCGGGATTCTCGGAGTAGTAGTCAATGAAGTCCTCCTCCACGTACTGCTGGACTCTTTGGTCGCTGGAGGCAACGGCCCTCAATGCCTCCGGTGAGGTTCCAATCCACAGAGCGTAGGCACCCGCTACCAACACAAAGGCGAGTCCGCACCAGAGGGTCAACCACCGGATTCGGTAGAACGCGGCGGGGAGGGAAATGACGAAGAATCGTGCCAGATCCTCCATGAAATTGGAACGGGCCCCGGTAAAACGCGTCCGTGCCTGGGCCAGCGCTGCGGACAAGGATGCCGACAACCCCGTTTCCGGTGCCACTGAACGGATCAGGGAAAGGTGCCCGGACACAGTTTGGTACAGGCGCAGCAGTTCGTCCGCCTCGGCTCCGTTAAGCCTGCGCTTATGCGCCAGGAAGTGAAGCCGCGACCATTTGTCCCCATGTACGGCCGAGAAGGCATCAATGTCCACGCCACCACCCTAGCGCCTGTATCCACCGCACGGTCAGCCCCGCCGCTAGACTCGTTGGTGCGGGCATTCACAGCGCCCGCAGCATGGGAAAACCTGGGGGCGGCATGAGTTCAATCATCACTGGCGAGGCAGTAGTCCTTGAGCTTCGCCCCGCGTCCTTTGCCGCCCGTGCGTTGGGCCTCATCCTGGACGTCATCTCCCAGGTGATCCTCGCAATACTCCTGATCATCCTCATCTCCTCAGCCTCCCGGGATCTTGACGATGCCGCTGTCCAAGCACTGATCCTCAGCAGCGTCGTGTTTTCTGTGGTGATCGTCCCCGTCACCGTGGAGACACTGACCCGCGGGCGGTCCTTGGGGAAGCTTGCAGCAGGGCTACGCATAGTCCGCGACGACGGCGGGTCCATCCGCTTCCGGCACGCCCTCATCCGCGGACTCCTGGGGTTCCTGGAGATCTATCTGACCTTCGGCGGCCTGGCGATCGGCGTGGCCATCTTCAACGACAAATCCAAGCGTCTCGGCGACATCGTTGCAGGCACATACTCCCTCCGGCAACGCGTACCCTCAAAGCCCCGGATCATGCCCGTAGCCCCCCACCACCTGCAATCCTGGGTGGCTATGGCGGACATCGGACGGGTCCCGGACGCCACCGCGCGCAGGGCCGGCACCTTCGTCCAACAGGCCTACCTCATGGCACCGGCCTCACGCGTGAACATGGCTGCGTCGCTGGCATCCGAACTTGCGCGCTACGTGGCCCCGCCCCCACCGGCCGGCACCATCCCCGAAGACTACATAGGCGCAGTCCTCGGGGAACGGCGCAACCGCGAACTTGTCCGCCTGCGACAAGCAGAACAGCGGAACGCGGTCATAGGCGAGCGACTCAGGAAGCTGCCGTTCACTGAAGCCTGAAACTTGGCCTGACGATCGGCCGATGGCCGACATCCTCTGCCTGCTCGCTCATTCTTCGCTTGGACGCAGGCTGCCGGACAGCTGGCGACCGCCGCACCAGTTGCACTCACCAGTGATCCGGTTTGGTGAGTCTTGGGGGTAGGAGGGTTTTGGGGTCGCCTTCGGCGGCGTTGATCTGGGGTTGAGTCAGGTAGAGCGCCTTGGAGAGATCAGCTCCGTGGAGCTGTGCTCCGCGTAGGTCAGCTCCCAGGAGGTCCACGGCTATGAGGTCGCTGCCGCTGAGGTTTGCTCCGATCAGGTAGGCACCGCGGAGGTCGGATCCGCAGAGACGCCGGTTCGCCAGCCTCGCTCCCATGAGGTCGGCACCCGGCTGGAAGCCGCCGTCGAGGTTTTGGTCTTCGGCCCGGTAGGAGGCGCGGGTTTCTTCGCTGACTTCCATCAGAAGCGCCCGTACCTCGCCATGAAGTGTTTCGACGTCGGCGGCGAGGACCGTGGATGCGTCGCCTCGGGCAGTGGCAGCAATGCCCCCGGACAGCTGGTCCGCCGCAGCAGCCAGCTCGGGATCGAACGTCCTTTCGCGGGCTTCTGCCAAGTACCACAGCATCTCGTGAAGTTGCCTGACCACTTTGAACACGGCGAACATGGAGGACTTGGAGGACGGATCCTGTGTCCAGCTGGTTCCGGAGAACGTATGTTGGGACACCACTTGGCCGGCCCCGAAACAGTCAAAAACCGTGCAACCGCTAAAACCCCGGGGTCGTAAGCGTTGGTGGATGGTGCAGGAGAAATCGTCTGCCATGTTCGGGCATGGCGAAGCGGCAGGTTTGTCGATCGCAAAGTCAGCGGATCGGGAAAATCCCAATGCGGTACAGCAAAGGGCAAAGCAGTTGCCACAGTCAGGGCTGAGGTTTGGTGAGAAGGTCATGCATGCTCCAGGTGAAGAGAAAGTATCCGGTGGAAGAGCCGGGGAACCCATGAACGGGTTCCCCTGTGGGACACCCGTGATCACCTTGGAGGGCAGCACGAAGAGCAGTACTGACGTGTTGTCAGCGCTGAAGAAATGGGTCAAAGCGCGCAGGAAAGAATCACTGCCGCTATCTTAACAGCAGGACTACCGTTGGGCGTAGCTCGCCCAGGGAATATTCCAGTCCCCGAAGCCTTCCAACGGCTCCACTGCCGGCGCTCCGGTGTTAAGGATCTGCACAACGTCTCCGGTCTTCATGTTGTTGAAGAACCATGCAGCATCGGCAGGCAGCAAGCCAACGCAGCCGTGGGAGACATTAGCCACTCCAATGGAGCTCCAGGCAGCTTCAAGGGCTTGGTGCACATAGACACCGGACCACGTCAGCCGGTTGGCATACTCCACCACGAGGGGCGGGTAGTAGCCCTTGTCCCCGGGTTTCAGACCAATGGTGCCGGCGTTGAAGTTGGAGTGGCGTTCCTGCTCCATAATCACCGCATAACCGGTGGGCGAAAGCCAATCTTCCCCACCCAGCGAAACGGGTGCCGTGTGTACCAACTGGCCGTCCGAGTACACATTCATGGTTTTGGTCTTGTCATCCACTACGGCAATCCTCTGCGGACCGGTGGTAAACGTGGAAACGACGTCCCCGTTGCCGATCATGTTGTTGCCGAAGTCCACGCCCAGAAGTTTCATGTCCACCGTAACGGTGGTGCCGGAGGCCCAGAACGCCTCAGGACGGATCCTGACCTTCTTGTCCGAGTACCAGTGCCAGGCCACAGGTTGGCCGGACGAAACAGTGATGGCAACCCGCTTCTCCATGGCCGCTTTGTCCACTACCGGCTCACTGAAGTTGATTTCAATAGGCTGCCCCGAACCTGCCGTGGTGCCGTTGCGGGGGTAGATGGAAGCGTCTGCCTCGTAGGCCGCCGAAACCGTGGAGAAGGTTTGGGACTTCCGGGTCTCCTTGCCCGCTGTATCCACCACCGTAAAGGCAAAGTTGTACTGCGTTTTGAACTTCAGGACTTCGAGGGTGGTCCAGGTGCTTCCATCGGGACTGGTCTGCCCCTGCACGGGCACCCCGCCACCCACGGGCGTCAGGGTGACATCCTTGAGTTTGCCGTTGACCGCTTTAATCTGCGGACCCACCACAGGATTCCACTCCATTGCGCCGTCCAACGGGGTGATGCCCAACTCCACGGGTTTGGCCTCCACAGTGGGAGCCGGCGACGGAGTGACGGCCGCGCCCTGGGGAGAACCAGCCAGAAGTCCCGGTACCGTGACCACGCCGATTCCGCCCAGCACAAGGGCTGCGCAGACTCCTATGATGGCAAGGACCTTGCCCTTTTTCCGTTTGGCGACTTCCGTCATGGTTCCCGTCATCCTGTCCCCCGCAAGCATTACTGAACACCCAATTCTAGCCGAAAGGCCGGCCACGCAGATCGCGTGTCCGGCCTTTCGCCATCGATTTGGGTTAGCAGCGCCGGGCGAACCGCCTCGGCTAGTACCGGTAGTGCTCCGGCTTGTACGGGCCTGCAACATCCAGATCCAGGTAGTCTGCCTGGTCCTTGCTCAGTTCCGTGAGCTCCACGCCCAAGGCGTCAAGGTGAAGGCGCGCAACCTTTTCATCCAGGATCTTGGGCAGCACGTACACCTGGTTCTGGTACTCGCGCTCACCGGCCGGCTGGTCCTTCTTGGTCCAGAGCTCAATCTGGGCAATGGTCTGATTGGCAAAGGAGTTGCTCATCACGAACGACGGATGGCCTGTGGCGTTGCCCAGGTTCAGCAACCGGCCCTCGGACAGCACAATGATGGATCGCTCCGAATCCGTGCCGGCCTCGAACACCCACTCGTGAACCTGCGGCTTGATCTCAACCTTCTTGACGCCTGGAATCTTCGCGAGCCCGGCGATGTCGATCTCGTTGTCGAAGTGGCCGATGTTTCCAACGATTGCCTTGTTCTTCATGCCCAGCATGTGCTCGGCCATGATGACGTCCTTGTTGCCTGTGGTGGTGATGAAGATGTCACCTTGGGCAAGCACCGTCTCCAGCTTGGCCACCTGGTAGCCGTCCATCGCGGCCTGGAGCGCACAAATGGGGTCAATCTCAGTGACAATGACGCGTGAGCCCTGGCCGCGCAGCGCCTCAGCGGCACCCTTGCCGACGTCGCCATAGCCGCACACAACGGCAACCTTGCCACCCATGAGGACATCTGTGGCCCGGTTGATGCCGTCCGGGAGGGAGTGGCGGATGCCGTACTTGTTGTCGAACTTGCTCTTGGTCACGGAGTCGTTGACGTTGATGGCCGGGAACAGCAGCTTGCCTTGCTCAGCGAGCTGGTAAAGGCGGTGCACGCCGGTGGTGGTCTCTTCAGTAACGCCCTCAATACGGGCTGCCAGACGGGTCCACTTCTGCGGATCAGCGGCAAGGGTCCTGCGCAGGAGATCCAGGATGAGGACGTACTCTTCCGGATCATCCTCGGTGGCGGTGGGCACGGCCCCTGCGGCTTCGAAGTCGACGCCCTTGTGCAGCAGCAGCGTGGCGTCGCCGCCGTCGTCGAGAATCATATTCGGGCCCAGCTCAGGGTTCTCGTCAGCTCCGGGCCAGGTGAGGATCTGCTCCGCAGTCCACCAATACTCCTCCAGGGTTTCGCCCTTCCAAGCGAACACCGGGACACCCTGCGGGTTCTCCGGGGTGCCCTTGCCAACGACGACGGCGGCAGCGGCTTCGTCCTGGGTGGAGAAAATGTTGCAGGAGGCCCAGCGAACCTCCGCGCCCAAGGCAGTGAGGGTTTCAATGAGCACAGCGGTTTGGACCGTCATGTGCAAGGACCCTGCGATCCTGGCACCCTTGAGGGGCTGGGAGGCGCCGAATTCAGCGCGGAGCGACATGAGGCCCGGCATTTCGTGCTCGGCGAGGCGGATCTGGTGGCGCCCGGCCTCCGCGAGAGTGATGTCAGCCACTTTGAAGTCAAAAGTCATGGAAGTCCTTAGGGGTACCGTGCGGGTGGGGTGGGAGAGGGCGACTCAGGCCTTGGAATCGTGCTGGCCGGAGGTAGCTGTGTTGGCGGCGGCCAGCAGTTCCGGCGGCAGGAGCAACGGGATGCCATCCTCAATGGTGTAGCGGAGCTTCTCGCCGTCCGCGGCGGCGTCGGTGGAAACCAACTCATCGCCCTCTTGGACCAACGGTGAACCCGTTACAGGGCAACGCAGGATGGACAACAGTTCAGGACTGACCTTTGGCATGAATGATGCTCCCTGGGTGGCGCCGGGAAGGCGCCGCTGGCGGATATATCTGCAGATTCCAGACTACCGCGCAGGGAGATCGTGTTTTGATACCGGCGACGAATTGCGTTCCGGGCACCGGTCAGGTTCCGGAATGCGACCTGCTAAGACGGTTCGCGGAGGATACGCAAGTGCCCGCGACGGGTGCCTTCAGTACCGACGGGCGGCTCCATCTGGGCGTGACCCTGCCGGGCAGGAGTTTCCGCAGGGGCAGACGCCGCCTCGCGGACAGCGTTGGCCAGAGCCAGCAAATCATCCGGGCCCGGTTCCTGCGGTGTTGTGGGCATGGCCAGGCGCAGGACTTCCCAACCGCGAGGAACCGTGAGGGACTCCGCATGCTGTGAGCAAAGATCATAGGCATGCGGTTCCGCGAACGTGGCCAGAGGCCCCAGAACTGCTGTTGACTCTGCGTACACGTACGTCAAAGTGGCCACCGCGGATTGGCGGCAGGCTGATCTCGAACACTGACGAATGGCACCCACAACATCCCAGATTAGCGCCATTGGGCGCCTACTTTGTGTATTGATGGCCCGTGCCCCGCTATCTCGCGGGGGCATCAGCTGTAAAGCGTCCCGCGGTAACAAGCGTCGCGGCGCGGTGGACGCCATGAGGTCGCGTTGAAGGTTCCTCGGTACTAAAGTCGATATATGCAGTCACAGCCACATGTTCCCGGGTTCAATATCCGGTGGACTGACGCCGATGGCGATCAGGCCCAGGAACACGCCGGTTCGGAAGTACGGGGTTTCCGACGACGCCGGCGCAATCGTCACGGACGGGGACTGCGCGGAGAATTGATGCTCCCCAATCTTCCCGGGTTCCGGACCCGCGCAGAACGTTTTGATGACATGGTGCTGGACTCCGCAGAGCGGCTTCAGGACATGTGGGGCAAACAACTGGACGGTGTCCTCTTTGCTGTGGACGAAATTCCGCCCAACCTTGAGCAGCTTGTCGCCTCAGGAAACACTGCCCCAATGGGCTCGTACACTCCCGGAGGGCGCGGCGAGGCTCCCATGATCACGGTTTACCGCCGGGTGGTGGAGCAGGGCGCGTCCACCCGGGAGGAACTCCAAGACCTCGTCCACGACGTCGTGGTGGAGTACACTGCCGAAATGCTCGGCGTGCCGCCGGAGACGCTGGACCCTGTCTACCGGCGTCGATACCAATAGTTCATGAGTAACCACCCGCACGCCTAGTAGCCAACCAGGACTAGTAGCCAACAGAGACTGGCACCTTCTGCAGTCCTGCGGCTGCATCCTGAATTGCCACCACCGAGACATCGGTGCGGCCTTGCTTTCCCAGGACCAATGCGCCGTACACCGGGTCACCGGAGGCGGAAACCACGTATCCGGCCACCACCGAGCCCCCGGACTTCTCAGGCAGCTCAATCATGGAAGTGGTCCCACCGGACATATCAACGTCAACAGCCTTGCCCACCTTGCCATCGGCAGTCACCGGAGCGTAGCTGACGGTGCCCCGCCCCTCAGGAACTCCCAGGCTCAAGAACCTCTGGCCCTCCCGCGGTATGGCCACCAGATGCTGGCTACCGAGGCGGGCCGAAGAAGGCGACCAGGCAAAGTCCGTTGCGTCCTCGGCCTTGACGCCCCGGGTTATCCTCGATGACGCCAGGAACGAGACATCGGAACTGGCCCTGACCGTGTAGCTGCCTGCCGGAACGCCGTCAAGGTTCAGGGTTGCCACAGTCCCGCCTTTGACCGTCACCACTCCCCCGTTGGGAATCTTGCGTTCACCGTTGGCACCATAAAGGCTGACTTGGACCACGGCGTCAGTAGATCCAGGTACCGCAAGCTGAAGAGCTGGCACGGCATCAGCGAAACCTGACTTAGCGCCCAGAGCTTTGACTCCGGCCGGGTCCTGAATATCGACGCCGGACATCACCTGTTGGTTCGACGGCCCCGCGCCAGGAGAGAGGTATTCCACGCCACCCGGAGCGATGCCACGCAGCACGCTTTGTTGGATGGTGGCTGCAACCGGTCCGCCTGTGCTTCGCACGTGCACGGCAAGTTGGGATTCGCCGGGAGCCAGGCCCGCCAGGTTCACCGAACGGGTGGTTCCTGGAGCCACCAGGAGGCCGCGCGCACCGGGCGCCTGGATCTGCCCTGCATCTCCATAAAGTTCAAGGTTCACAGTGGCCGGGGTCTCGGAGGCGTTGCTTACGTTCAGAACCGCGGTCCGGCCCACGGCCGTGTTCGCGCCCAAAAGCCAGGAGTCGTTTCCCGGCGGCTGGCATTGAGTTGATGCCAGCCCCCGGAGATCGCCGTCAGTGGCTGAGTAGCTGAGGTTCGCAGCCAACGACGCCTGCTCGTTTCCCACGGCATCGGCGCCCACTACTGCCGGCGAGGTCACAGGGCTAATGGACGCAACGCCGGCTGCAAGAACCGGCGGTCCAACAGTTGGCGTGGGAGTGCTGGTTGGCGCGTCCGCGATTTTCGCCACCATGCCACCACCGAGCGATGCCACACTGCTGCCGGGCACCGTCCCGGCTGGGTTGCTCAGCACCACCGCGTTCAGGGCGCTGGCAGCAGTGGTGGAGACGGGGCTGAATTCTGCGTCGGTTCCCACTACTGTTCCGTTCACCAGCCGCGCCGGTTCCGGACAAACTCCCAGGGCCCGGCCGGCCGGTACGTCTGCCTGGCGGATATCCATGGTGGTTCCGCCGGAAGGCTCGGGCACCATGGAAGTGGCGGCCACCGCCCCTCCGCCCGCCGCCAGGATAACCACGGCGGAGAGAACGCCGGTGATGACACCCTTGTTGGAGCTGCGGCTGCCGGAACCCCCGTTGCTGGAGCGGGACTTGGCGCTGTGGGACTTGGTGCTGGGGGCCTTGGTGCTGCGGGACTTGGCAGGCGCCGGGGCCCCATGGCTGCCGGCGGACGGGTTCTTTTGGTCCTCAGACACTGCTGTACTCCTTACGGAGGGATACTTCGTCCCTCGACATGCCGGTACGGCTACGGCGCGCGGGCATCGGTACAGCCAACAGAACCGTCAATCCGATCACCACCGCCTGCAATAATCCGAACCACAGGGCCCAGGGGTTGGTGAAACGGATTTCAAGGTCCCCGCCGCTGGCAGGCAACTCAAACGCCTGTGACCATCCGGAGGTTGTGGCCTGCAGTTGGCGACCATCCACCCACGCGGTCCAGCCGGGATCGGCACGTTCGGCGAGGATGATCTTACGGCCCTCGCCCCCTGACGGCACCGTGGCATCCACGTTGACTTCCTCAGACGGCAAAGTACTGACCAGAGCGCCTTGGGAGTCCACTATCCGCACCCGGTGTGCAGTGTCAGCCGCTGTTGCGGCTTCCTGGTTCCGGGGGGTCACACGCCACAACCACCCGGCGTCGGTTTGACCAACGGCCACCAGTCCCGGGACTGCGTCAATCCTGCTGGCGGTGAGCTGGGCGGCGTTGTCCTCTGCTTTAAGGACGATGAATCCGGCGCCAAGCTGTTCAAGGTCAGGCCGTGGGTCCACGCCCGTGCCAGCCACTATGGTAGCCACGGCCCGGCGCAGGGAGGTCGTTGCGGCGTCGTCTTCCGCAATTTCCTCACGTCCGGGCGCACCAATGAGGGTCCGGGCCGAGGCAATGGTGGACAAGCTGTCCAGGGTGGTGCCGGCTCCACGCATCAGTGATGAGGAGAAGGCCCCCTGCTCGCCGCTGGTGATCACCAATGTTCGCGTGCGCTCGGGTCCCTGTCCACGATCCACGGCGGTGGCCGGCAGCGTTCCCGTATCCACGGGCCAAACCTGGCGGGGTGTCCCCAGGGAAGATGCCGGAGCGCCGTTCCCGGTTGCGGCATTGGATCCGGCAATCGGTGTGGGCTGAAGAACATTCTGGGCAGCCCAGGCGGCCATGCCTGCAAGGGGCCCGGCAACCAGGAGCGTCATGGCAACAGCGGAGGCAATGCGCCGGAGCGGCAGCGAACGACTTGAAGTCTTAGGTGCTTGGCGGGGAGCAGAGAAGAGCTTCTCAGCACCGAGGATGGCAGCCCCAAGGAGCAGCACACCAGCTGCTGAAACGGCCGGGCCTGTGAACGGGCCAACAATGACGTTGTTGTTGACCCCGGTGGCTACGTGCCCCACCAGCCAGCCGCTGGCAAGGACAGCCAAGGCAACCAACCAGAAGACCCGCGCCAACGCAGCTCGTTTACCGGGCAGGAACAGGGCGGCCACCGCGAGGATCAGGACTGGTGCACTGACCAGTAGAGCCAGCAACAGGGCCCACGGCACAGCGCCCGGTGCGAAAACCGCCAAACCGGTCAATCCGCCGTCCACATCAAACGCCAGCGGTTGGCCAAGAAGCTGCTGCCACAACGGCGCGGCTTCAAAGGTCATTGGCAGTCCGGGATCGGCCAGCAACGAGCGTGGCCTGTCCAACACGGATATGCCATAGGGCAGGAACAAGGCGAGGGTAGGCAGGAGTGACCACCACAGTGTTTTGCCCCGTTGCCCCAGGACCACGGCGGCCAGAACCACAGCAACAATCACCGGACCCAACAACGACGGCGCCGAGGCGGTGACCACGGCCATGGCAAGACCTGCTGCGGCAGCGGCAGTCCAGGACGGGGTTCCGTTAATGCCCGGCTTTCCGGTTATGGCGGCTGGTCGACGGCTGAACTGTGTCCTTGCCAACGCCGGACCTTGGGCGATTGAGGAGCCGGAGGCGCGAATCAGCGCCAAGAGCAGCAGTGGCATCATGACGTGGGCTACCACAGCCCCTGCACGGCCCTCGTTGATGGCAATCAGCAGAGCTGGAGCCCCGGCCCATGCCAGGGCTGCGGCCATCCGAAAACGGCGTTTGGTGGTCAGTGCGCCTGCCGCGAACCAGGCACCCAGAGCGGACAACGGCATGGCAAGGATCAGAAACCACACCATGGCGGCGTTGCCGTCACCGCCTCCAACAAGTGCAAGCAGCCACAGCACATAGCCGAAAGGATCGCCGTGGCCGGGCAGTCCAGCGCCCAAGGAGATCCACCAAGTGGAAGCGTTGGCCCAGATATCTGCCGGTGCGGTTGAGAGAGGCAGGAGGCCCCCGCCGGCCACAATGCCTGAACGGAGGAGTCCCAACAGTCCTACCAGTGCTGCGGCGAGGGCCAGCACAACAGCAGCCACGGCACCTGTGCCTACCCAGCCGCGCTCGTTGGTGGCCAGCGCCGCGAAATCATCTGCAGCGTCTCCGCTGGGCTCGGGAGCAAGGAGATCGGAGTAGGCCGGCGTTTCATCGGCTGGCCGGATGGCTTCCAGCAAGGACCGCCTGTTGGCTCGCACCTCCCGCGTGGGTGTCTGCAGCCCGCGCACCACGGATCGGTGGACCCGGCGTGTTCCGGCTGCGACGCGGCGGCCCTTGGCAATGGCAACGGGGCGGATGAGCGCAGCCACTGTGGCGCTGAACTGAGAGAGGCCATACCCCGGTTCCTTGACCAGGATGCTCAGCACGAGCCGGATCACGGCACCGAACAAGGCGCCCACCGCCTGGAACGGTACATTCCACCACGGCGTGTGCTTGAGCCGCATGTGGATTTGGGCTTTTCGTGCAGCGGAGGAGGTGCCCAGTCCATGCGGGCGGTGCTCCACATGGAACATGCGGGCAGCAGGGACTACAACTACGCGGTTTCCTGCGAGCCAGTTTCGCCAGCAGAAGTCCACGTCATCGCCGCTCCCGGGCAGGGCGGGGTCAAATCCTTGCAACAGTTCCCACACATCGCGGCGGATCAGCATGCCCGCGGAGTTCACCGCGAAGGTGTCGGTGCGGGCATCGTATTGCCCTTGATCCACTTCGTCAGCGTCAATCAGCGTCAGGCGTTCAGCCCAGCGGCTGGTTGAGAGTCCCACATCCACCAGGTGCCGTTTGTTGTCCCAGCCAAGCTGCTTGCAGCCTGCCACGGTTACGGAGGGTGCGCGTTCAACAGCGTGAAGAAGCTCCGCCAAGGCATCCGGCGCTGGTGCGGCGTCGTCGTGCAGGAGCCAGATCCATTCGACGGACTGCGCGCCGGAACTTTCCCCGGCAGCGCTGTCCTTGCCCCCATCGGCCGCACCAGCAGAGGGGGCGAGCACCTGAAGACCGGCACGGATGGCTGCACCGAAACCTGACTTCGCATGATGGAACGAGGTCACATGGTCCCGGCCAAGAGCCTCGCTGAGCAGCTCCAGCGAGTTATCCGCCGAACCTGTATCAACGCCAATGGCGGCATCTGCCGGACGCGTCTGGTCCGACAATGCCGCCAATGTTCTGGGCAGATAGTTGCCGCCGTCGTGGGAAACCACGACGGCGGTAACATGCACTTCCTTGAGAATTAGACCGCTCGCTTCCTTAGCCGGCGACGCTCCCGCTCGGAGAGTCCACCCCAAATTCCGAACCGCTCATCATTGGCGAGAGCATATTCCAGGCACTGCGAGCGGACGTTGCACGCTCCGCAGACCTTCTTGGCATCCCTGGTTGACCCGCCCTTCTCCGGGAAGAAGGCTTCAGGATCGGTCTGCGCGCACAAAGCGTCAGTCTGCCAGCCCAGTTCGCCTTCGTCATCGAAGTCCCCCTGGGGAAGGCCAATCCACACAGGTTGCCCCGGCGTTTCAAGGGGACGGCGCAACTCCATGGGAGGGTCGTCCAAATCTTCGTCCGGCCCGGCCGGCAGGTCACCAATCAAGGCCTCATGTGCGGCGAGGAGGGCCGTAGCCTGATCCTCCAGCGACTGCTGCACGTTCTGGTTGTACCGGTCTGCCGCCTCCGGGTCCGCCGGGTCAACGTACCAATCCCCCGGTACTTCCCGCGAACGGTATTTCACCGACGCATGTTCTGCGACGACTGCATCTTCCTGGATACGCAACGCTTGCCCCATGGCGTCCCTCCTGATTTTGCAGCTGCTGCTTGGATGTGTTTCCGATTCCCGGTGACGTTCCGGGTATCTGTGCAGCGGCGTTGATTACTAATTACACGCGTGTAACTACCCGTCAGTCAAGCCGCGCCGGGATAATAATCAAGAATCTGTAAAAACGTGGGATGCGCCACGCCCAACATTCTGACCGCGCCGCCGCGTGTCGCAGCGCCAAATGGAAGCCCTCCCTCGGCTTACGTGAACTTTCATTGAATTTCCGCGGAAATCCGAGTCCCTGGATCCAAGAGGCCATCGACTGGACAAACGCTTGTGTGTCGCATTTCACAATCGCGCCACCTTGCCCCGGCACGCCGCGGAATCAGCGTGGCAAGATTGACGCATGAGCATCCCGGCAGCGAACCTGATGACCGCCCTGAGATCCGGGCATTCAACCTCACCACGCCTCACGTGGTACGGCCCCGACTCCGAGCGGGTTGAGCTTTCAGGCCGGGTCCTGGACAACTGGGTGGCCAAAACCAGCAACCTGCTCCAGGACGAACTTGACGCCGAACCAGGAATGTCAATCCGGCTGGATCTCCCGGCGCACTGGAAGTCGTTCGTGTGGGCCTTGGCCGCCTGGCAACTGGGCATGGAGGTGGTCTTCGACCATAGCTCGGCGGACCTGCTGGCAACGGACAAGCCCGACGACGGCGCCGGGGCCGGCTTCGAGGCGATCGTCGCCGTTCCGCTGGCGGCACTTGCGATGCGGTGGCCGGGTGAGCTGCCATCCGGCGTCGTGGATTATGCGGCTGAAGTCCGATCCCACGGTGACGTGTTCATGGCCCATAACGAACCCGAGGCAAGCCTGCCCGCCGTACGCGGAACCACAGGGCTGTCCCATGAAAAACTCATGGATGGCTTTGCTGCCGCCCAGGAACCGGGCGTCCGGCTTTTGGTACGCGCAGCTGAGGGCCTGGAGTCGAGCCTTGCAGCGTCTTTGGGGGCGTGGAAAGAAGACGGCTCCGTAGTCCTGGTACATCCGGATCTTGAGGTGACCGAACACCTGCTGGAGAACGAGCGCGTCAGCCGTTCCCAGCGCTAAAGATTCTTGACCGAGGGCAATTCGCCGGTTGCAGGATTCGCGCCTGTTTCGGAACCGCTCTTGGACTTGTGGTGAAGATCGATGATCTCGTGGTCGTGCGAGAACTCGGGCTCGGCATCCAGCTCTTCGTTGAAAACCCAGAAGCGGTAGGCGAAGAAGCGGAAGATGGTGCCCAGGATGAGGCCCACAACGCTACCTGCAATGAACAGCGAAGGCTTGTCATTGAGATCCAGGATGTACTTGGCAAACCACACGCAACCGGACGCGATCAGCAAACCTACAAGGTTCATGATGGCAAAGAGCACGGCCTCACGAACAACGTTTGCCTGCTTGCGGTGCCGGAACGTCCAGAACCGGTTGGCCACCCAGGAGAAAATGCTGGCAACGATCGTTGCAATTGCCTTGGCCCACACTTCGCTGCCGTGCATCGGACCGGAAAACAGCCAGATGAAAACCGCCGAGTCGATGACAAAAGCAACACCGCCGACGGCGCCGAACTTTGCTACCTCACGCCAAAAAAGTGAGGCAAGTCCGCGGATGCGATCTGCAAGTGTGGTGATCATGACCCTCCATGGCCGTTGAAAAGTGGGCCGATGGGCCGTACCCATTTTAGCGCCGATTTCCTTGAGCCGCCTTTGAGAGGGCTGTGAGAAGCCCGATACTGGCCCACCCCACGGCAGAAAACCGTGCCCGAGAGCGGCAGAATCAGTGATCCTGCCACCGGTTCGGTAGGCTGAACCTTGTGACTTTTCCAGTAATTGGCGTTGTTGGCGGCGGCCAACTCGCACGAATGATGGCTCCGCCCGCTACCGCCCTGGGCTTCGAACTCCGTGTTTTGGCCGAGGGTGAGGACGTATCCGCCGTGGCAGCAGTGGCCACGGCGCCCATTGGCGACTACAAGGACCTGGACGCTCTTCTTGAGTTCTCCAAGGGCCTGGACGTCATGACGTTCGATCACGAACACGTCCCCACCCAACACCTGCAGGCTCTTCTGGATGCCGGCGTCAATGTCCAGCCCGGCCCCGATGCCCTGGTCAACGCCCAGGACAAACTGGTGATGCGTGCAGCGATCGATCGCCTGGGACTGCCCAACCCGGAGTGGTCAGCGGTAAACACCGTTGAAGAGCTTGTTGCCTTCGGCGACAGGATTGGCTGGCCCGTGGTTTTGAAGACCCCCCGCGGCGGCTACGACGGCAAGGGTGTCCGCATGGTTGACTCACCTGCGGAGGCCATGGAAACCGCCGACTGGTTTAACACCATGAGCCCCCTGCTGGCAGAAGCCAAAGTGGACTTCAGCCGCGAGCTCTCCGCCTTGGTGGCACGGCGTCCCAGCGGTGAATCCCGTGCATGGCCCGTTGTCCACACCATCCAGGTGGATGGTGTCTGCGACGAAGTGATTGCACCCGCACAGAACATTTCCGTTGAAGTGGCTGCTGCTGCTGAAGAAGCTGCCCTCCGGATTGCCAACGAACTCGGCGTCACCGGAGTGATGGCTGCAGAACTCTTCGAAACGCCTGGAGTCGGCGTGGGCTTCCTCATCAATGAGCTTGCCATGCGGCCCCACAACACCGGTCACTGGACCCAGGACGGCTCCATCACCAGCCAGTTCGAGCAACACCTGCGGGCCGTGTTGGACCTTCCGCTGGGCGCTACCGATGCTTTGGCGCCGGTAGTTGTCATGAAGAACTTCCTCGGCGGCGAGAACCAGGACCTCTTCCAGGCCTTCCCCATGGCGTTGGCCTTCGAGCCTGCAGCCAAGGTGCACTCCTACGGCAAATCCGTCCGTCCGGGGAGGAAGATCGGCCACGTAAACCTCGTTGGCACCTCGGCTTCGGACGTCGACTCCGTCCGCCAGCGCGCAACAGCGGTGGCCAACATCATCCGTGACGGCCGCAAACCGGAACAGACCACCCCTGAGGAGACTGCATGACTTCGGAAACAACAGCCCCGCTTGTTGGACTCGTGATGGGATCGGACTCCGATTGGCCCGTCATGGAGGCAGCCGCGGACGCCCTTGCTGAGTTCGGCATCCCCTTCGAAGCGGACGTGGTCTCAGCGCACCGTATGCCTACCGAGATGATCCGTTATGGACAAACGGCCCACGAACGCGGCCTTCGGGTCATCATCGCCGGCGCCGGAGGTGCGGCACACCTGCCAGGCATGCTGGCTTCCGTAACTCCCCTTCCGGTCATCGGCGTCCCGGTTCCCCTCAAGACCCTTGACGGTATGGACTCCCTGCTGTCCATCGTGCAGATGCCCGCCGGAGTCCCGGTAGCCACCGTGTCCATCGCCGGTGCCCGCAACGCAGGACTCCTTGCCGTTCGCATGCTCGCTTCGGGAACCGACGAACTCGCTTCGAAGCTTCGCGCAGACCTCCTCAGCTTCGCGCAGGAGCTCAATGACGTGGCCACCAAGAAGGGCGAGAACCTGCGCCACAAAGTGGAAGAAGTCTTCTCCCCCGCCAACGCTTCCTCCCGGAGCCCCCGCTAGGAAGGCAGCGGTTGATGACCATGCACAAGACCCCGCCTCAGCCCGGTTCCGCCCTGACTGATCCCGTCCGCTATCCCTCCGGCGCAAGCGCTCCGGTGCGGACCAAACGCGCTTTTGTGCTGGTCCTCCTCACGCTCTTTGTTCCCGGCAGCGCACAGATTGTTGCCGGAGACCGGAAACTTGGCCGCATTGCTTTGCGCGTCACCATCACGGTGTGGGCCCTGGCCTTGATTACGCTGTTCATTGCCTTGGTGAACCGGACCATGCTGCTCAGCCTTGCCACACACCCCGTGGGCTCGTTGTTCATCATTGTGATCCTGGTGGCGTTGGCCTTGGGCTGGGCATTCCTTTTCCTCAATACCCTGCGGATCATCAGGCCGGCACTCCTGGCCCCGGGAATGCGCCCCATCATCGCCGTGGTGCTGGCAGTGACAACAGTCATCGCCAGTGGATCCCTGGGTTACCTTGCCTACGTTTTGAATGTGAGCCGAAATGCGATCGGCAGCATCTTCAACGCAGGTCCGGCCATTGACCCGGTGGACGGGCGCTATAACTTCCTCATGATGGGCGGCGACGCTGGCGACGACAGGACCGGCCGCCGTCCGGACAGCCTCTCCGTCATCAGCGTTGATGCAAAGACGGGCGAGAGTGCCATCATCTCCGTGCCCCGCAACCTTCAGAATGCGCAGTTCAGTGAAGGCTCGCCCATGCGCCAGATCTACCCGGATGGCTACAACTGCGGTGATGAATGCCTCATCAACGCTGTGAACACCGAGGTCACCAACAACCACCAGGACCTCTATCCGGGAGTTGCCGATCCCGGCGCCCAAGCCACCCTGGAAGCTGTGTCCGGAACGTTGGGCATCACGGTCCAGGCGTATGTCCTGGTTGATATGGACGGCTTCGCCAAACTCATCGATGCCATGGGCGGAATCCGCATCAAGGCCGGCGGCTGGGTACCCATCAGTGGTCCCGTCACGGACGAGGCCAACGGAATTCACGGCATGCCCGACGGCTGGATCCCCGCCGGAGACCAGAAACTCAATGGCTTCCAAGCGCTGTGGTACGGACGTTCGCGCGAATTCGTGGATGATTACGCCCGCATTGCCCGCCAGCAGTGCGTACAGCAGGCCATGCTCAAGCAGTTGGACCCGGCGACTCTCCTTACCAAGTTCGAGGACATCGCCAACGCGGGGACCAAGGTGGTTGACTCCAACATTTCTTCCAACCAGCTGGGCAGTTTTGTGGACCTCGCCTTGAAGTCCAAGAACCAGCCGGTCAAGCGCCTCACCATCGGCCCGCCTGATTTCGATGCTTCCTTCTCCACTGTGCCGGACTTTGACCTGATCCACTCCAAGGTCCAGGAAGTCCTCGCCCCGTCCAACACGCCCAAGGCAAGTGACGCCGTCGTATCCCATGA
The DNA here is from genome assembly GCF_041549525.1 of Paenarthrobacter aurescens. Taxonomy (NCBI): domain Bacteria; kingdom Bacillati; phylum Actinomycetota; class Actinomycetes; order Micrococcales; family Micrococcaceae; genus Paenarthrobacter; species Paenarthrobacter aurescens. The sequence goes on along the minus strand of NZ_CP157456.1, from coordinate 1,306,718 downwards.
CGGACCCGCTGCCGGTGCCATCATGGCTGCCGGCCCGTTGGCCGGGTCCGTACCTGCGGGACAGCTGCCGTCGCCGTCGGCCGACTTCACACCGGTGACCACCACCCCTGACGGCACTCCCATCACCATTGAGTTGCTGAACGGCCTCAAAGCCCAAGGCGATGAGCAAGGCATCCGAAACCTGGTGGCCACCAACGGACAGTGCGCACCCCTGTAAGCTGCCTTCCTCCCCCACGTTCAGCGCGACGATAAGGACCTTCTTTCGTGTACCAGATTGAGAATGTTTTGCGACCCTATGCGTGGGGTTCGACGACGGCGATTGCCGGGTTGCTGGGCCGGCCGGCCTCGGGTGGTCCTGAGGCGGAAATGTGGATCGGGGCCCACCCGGACTCCCCCTCCACAGCCGTCCACCCCAACGGGGTCACTCAACCGCTTGACGCATTGATCGCCTCTGATCCGCTGCGCTGCCTGGGCGCGGACAGCATCGCCGAATTCGGACCCCGGCTGCCCTTCCTCACCAAACTCCTGGCTGCCGCTCAGCCGCTGTCCCTGCAGGTACATCCGAGCCTGGAGCAGGCCAAGGAAGGGTTCGCCCGCGAGAACGCCGCAGGCATTCCGGCGGATGCTGCGGAACGCAACTACCGCGACGATAACCACAAGCCGGAAATGATCTTTGCCCTGACTCCGTTCAAGGCTCTGTGTGGCTTCCGGGCTCCTGCCGCGTCAAAGGCTGTTTTTGAGCATTTGGCGCGCATCCTTGATTCCGCTGCCGTCGCTGTCCCGCCGGTGATCACCAGCGTTATTTCAGACCTTGCCGCCCCGGATGAATCCGATGCCCTGAAAGCAGCCTTCAGCCGGCTCATTGAGGGCGGCAGTCAGGTATCGGATGCCATCAACGAAGTTGTGGCTGTCTTCTCCGCGGGCGCTCCCCTGGAACCGCACCGTGAAGTGCTGGCTGCAATGTTGGACATCAATGAGGCGTTCCCCGGCGACCCCGGCGTCCTGATCTCCCTCCTCCTGAACCACCTTTCCCTGGAGCCCGGAGAGGCCGTCTACCTGCCTGCCGGGAACATCCACGCCTACCTCCACGGCCTGGGCGTGGAAGTCATGGCATCCTCGGACAACGTGCTCCGCGGCGGCCTCACCACCAAACACCTGGACGTTCCTGAGCTGCTGCGCACGGTGCGATTCGAGGCTCTTGGCGTTCCCCGCGTCCAGGTCAGCGGGACGGAATTCGGGCAGGAGCTGTACCGGCCGCCCTTCAAGGAATTCCAGCTCCAGCGCATTGAACTTGGCCCAGGTGCCGAGCCGGTGCCGTTGGCACAGACAGGGCCGGCCGTAGTGGTGGTGGTGTCCGGCTCGGTGTTGCTCGACTCCCCCAAGAGCGACCTCCGGCTTGACCGGGGCACCTCGGCGTTCATCCCGGACATCGAAGCACCCGTCAACGTCCACCCCGTGCAGGGCGCAACGGACGTCAGTGTCGCGTTCGCAGTGACCACCGGCCTGGGGAACTGATCCATGGAGTTTTTCCTGCAAACGCCCGCCTGGGCGGATGTCCAGCGTTCCTTGGGACGGCGTGTTCACGAACAGTCCGGACCTGGTTGGAGTTTCCTCGCCATTGAGGAGAAGAACCCCGCCGGTAAAGTCATCTACGCTCCCTACGGCCCTGTGGCCGAGTCTGTTGAAGCTTTCGACGCCGCCACAGCAGCTTTGGTGGCTCTGGCGAAGAAGGAACACGCTGTGTTCGTGCGCTTGGAGCCCGCCGCGGCAGGCTTTGGAGCGTCCGACGCCGGTGCCCTCCTTCGTGCCCGCGGCTTGCGGCCGGCGCCGGTCAACCAGCAGCCTGAGCTTAGCTGGATTGTGGATCTTGAGGGAGACTTCAAGGACGTCCTGGCCGGGATGAAGCCGACCAACAGGAACCTCTACCGGAACATCCACAAGAAGGGCGTAACCTTCCGCGCTTCCCAGGATCCTGCAGACATCAAAATTCTCCTGCACTTCCTCCACCTGACAGCCGCACGGAACGGCTTCAAGCCCCAAAGCGACGAATACCTCAGCCAAGTTGCCGCTTCCCTGCTCCCCCAAGGCGCCGGCACCCTGTTCATTGCTGAACTCGAGGGCGAACCAATCGCCGCCGCTTTCGCGTACGACTCCTCTGACACCCGTGTTTATGCCCACGCTGCTTTGGATGACACCCACCGCAAGCTCAGCGCGGGAATCCCCTTGCTGGTAACGCTGATGGCCGATGCCAAGGAGAAGGGACTCAACCACGTGGACCTTTGGGGCGTAGCCCCCGAGGACCAACCTGACCACAAATGGGCAGGCTTCACGGCGTTCAAGAAGTCATTCGGCGGACGTGAAGTCTCCTACCCCGGCACGTGGGACCTCCCAGTCAACAAGGTCCGCTACGGCGCCTACCAATTGGCCAGAAAACTCCGCGACAAACTCCGCTAAGCCCCTTCCAGCCCCTATCAGCGCGAAGCCGGAACTCGGCAGGACGCAGAGAAGGACGGCGAGTATCGCGAAAGCGGCATCAAATCGACGAGGTACGAGGAGATAGCCGCCGAGCGATGCTCGCCGTCCTTCTGTTAGCTGCCTAGGGGTTACGGCTTGCGCGCGTAGGTCTCCCACTTGGACGCGTGGTGCTCAGCCTCTACGAAGCGCACGGTTCCGGACTTGGAACGCATCACGATCGACTGCGTCATGACGCGGTCCTTCTGGTAGCGCACACCGTGGAGGAGGTCGCCGTCGGTGATGCCGGTTGCTGCAAAGTAGCAGTTGTCCGAAGTGACGAGGTCATTGGTGGACAGGACGCGGTCGAGGTCGTGTCCGGCGTCGATCGCCTTCTGCTTCTCGTCGTCCGAGGTGGGCCACAGACGGCCCTGGATGACACCGCCGAGCGACTTGATGGCGCAGGCTGCAACGATGCCTTCCGGTGTGCCGCCGATGCCCATGAGGGCGTCGACGCCGGTGCCGGTGCGGGCTGCTGCGATGGCGCCGGCGACGTCTCCGTCCATGATGAACTTGGTGCGCGCGCCGGCTTCGCGGATCTCTTCCACCAGGGGGCGGTGGCGGTCGCGGTCCAGGATCATGACGTTGAGCTGGTTGACCTTGACGCCCTTGGCCTTGGCAATAAGGTGCAGGTTCTGCTTGACGGGCAGGCGAAGGTCCACCATGTCGGCGGCTTCGGGGCCGGTAACGAGCTTCTCCATGTAGAACACGGCGGAGGGATCAAACATTGATCCGCGCTCGGCAACGGCCAGAACTGCCAGGGCGTTGTTGATGCCCAGGGCGGTCAGGCGGGTTCCGTCGATGGGGTCGACGGCGACGTCGCACTCGGGACCGGTGCCGTCACCTACCTGCTCACCGTTGAACAGCATGGGGGCTTCATCTTTTTCGCCTTCACCGATGACCACAACGCCGTTGAAGTGGACGGTGTGAAGGAACGAACGCATGGCATCCACGGCGGCGCCGTCTGCCTTGTTTTTGTCACCGAAACCTACCCAGTGGCCACCGGCAATTGCCGCGGCCTCGGTGACACGGACGAGTTCAAGCGCAAGGTTGCGGTCGGGTTCGTCGATGCCGACGGCGAGCGACGGCGAAATCGTGGAATACTGCTGGGTCATTGGTGCAGGAGACACTTGAACCTCTTCTTCGAGTGACGATTCACGGGACCGGACATGGTTGCGCGGGGCAACCCGGGGTTCCTCTATCAACGATCATAGTCGCCACGTGGTCCAGGAGTCGTTGGATGACCACGGCCCCTATTCTCTGTGGTGAGGTTGGCGGATGTGTGTTCCCCGCCGGGATAAGGGATCATGAAGGGGTGAGTGAAACGCAGGACAAGCCCGCAGCAGAGAACCCCTCCGAGTCTGTAACGGCCAACGCCAACCATGTTCCGGCAACCCCGGACGCCCCCTTAAACCCGTCATTGCGGCGAAAGCTGCCAAGCGGGCCAACGCTTCGGTCATTGGCATGGTCATTGCGCTGCTGTTGTGCGTCCTGGCTTTCCTCCCCATCGTTTTGATGAACCCGGCGCCCAAGGGTGAGGGTTTCCGGCCTGATGTTGACGTGGCGGCCATCGCCCGCAACGCCACAGGTGTGGCGGGATTCACACCTGTCACCCCGGATACCGGCGACACATTCAAGCCCAATTACGCCCGCTGGGAGTCCGGGACCGGCAGCGGGGTGCCTACTTGGGAGATCGGCTTCCTGACTCCCAAGGAAAACTTCATCGGACTCACCCAGACCAGCCAGGCCAACCCCACGTGGGTTTTGCAGCAGACGGAGAACCTTCCCGTGACCGGCACCCGAAATGCCGGTGGGCAGGAATGGGAGCTGAGGGACTCCGGCAAGGAAAAGCGCAGCATGGTCCTGGAGTACCGCGGCACCACTATCGTCCTGAGCGGCACGGCAAAGCTCGATGAGTTCGCAACCCTCGCAGCCGCCGTCGTGAAGTCCGCGGAGCAGGCCCCGCCTGCAAGTGCGCCGGCCACCGCGACTTCTTCCGCGCAGCCTTAGGCCCCGCAACGCGCAGGGGTTCGCCGAAGGGTTGGGGATGACGTTGCAGGGCCCACTCTTCGCCCTAAAACCCCGCAGAACCCCGCAAAGTAGGCCCCACAACGCGCAACAGTTTCACGGTCTCCGGTGTCCGCGACGTAAAGTAAGGCTCGTGCCTACTTACCTGACTCCAGCCCTGGCGTGGCGCCGTCTCCGCGAGGGCAACGAACGCTTTGTTTCCGGCGAATCCCTGCACCCCAACCAGGATGCTTCGCGACGCTCTTCACTCATTGAGAACCAGAATCCCTTTGCCGTGATCTTTGGCTGCTCGGATTCCCGGCTCGCAGCAGAGATCATCTTTGACCTGGGATTGGGTGACGCCTTCGTGGTGCGCACCGCGGGCCAGGTCATTGACGATGCCGTCTTGGGTTCGCTCGAATACAGCATCAGCGAACTCCGTGTTCCCTTGATCGTGATCCTCGGCCACGACAGCTGCGGCGCCGTGAAGGCTACCAAGGCCGCTGTGGAAACCGGTGAAATGCCTCCGGGCTTCATCCGCGATCTCGTGGAGCGCATCACCCCGTCGGTCCTGACGGCGAGGCGCAACAACCAGGACGACGTCAACGAGATGGTGGTGGAGCACGTCAAGCAGACCGCAGCCCGTCTTGCTGACAGCTCACGTGTGATTTCCGACGCCATCGACGACGGCCGCGTTGCCGTGATTGGTCTGTCCTACAAGCTCGACGAAGGCCGTGCGGCCCTCGTTTCCGGGATCGGCAAGCTCTAGGGAGCCGTGCTCCGGCCTCTGCGCCGGAGCACGTAGCACTCCCCACCGGGTTTTCTGTGAGGCGTCCAATCGCCATAAGCTAGCCCCATGACTTCCACCACTGAGTTCCGTATTGAACATGACACGATGGGCGAAGTTCGCGTCCCCGTGAACGCCCTGTACCGCGCCCAGACGCAGCGTGCTGTGGAGAACTTCCCCATCTCCGGCAAGACGCTTGAGCGCACACACATTGAGGCCCTGGCCCGTGTAAAGAAGGCCGCCGCACTGGCGAACGCCGAACTGGGGGTGCTCGATGGTGAGCTCGCCGAGGCTATCGCCGCCGCTGCCGATGAGGTTGCCACCGGCAAGTACGACGGCGACTTCCCGATTGACGTTTTCCAGACCGGCTCGGGCACTTCCTCGAACATGAACACCAACGAGGTCATCGCCGAGCTCGCATCGCGCGCCCTCGCCGCGGCCGGGAGTGACAAAGTTGTCCACCCGAACGACCATGTGAATGCTTCGCAGTCCTCCAACGACGTTTTCCCCACGTCCGTCCACGTTGCCGCGACCTCCGCCCTGATAAATGACCTGATCCCGGCGCTTGAGTACCTGGCAGCTTCGCTGGACCGCAAGGCCGTGGAGTTCAAGGACGTCGTCAAGTCCGGCCGTACCCACCTCATGGACGCCACGCCGGTCATGCTCGGCCAGGAGTTCGGCGGCTACGCAGCCCAGGTCCGCTACGGCATTGAGCGCATCAACGCCGCACTCCCCCGCGTTGCCGAGGTTCCCCTGGGCGGCACCGCTGTGGGCACCGGCATCAACACCCCGGCAGGCTTCCCGGAGCGCGTCATCGAATTGCTGGCAGCTGACACCGGCCTGCCGCTGACCGAGGCCCGCGATCACTTCGAAGCTCAGGCCAACCGCGACGGCCTGATCGAGGGTTCCAGCCAGCTCCGCAACATCGCGATCTCCTTCATGAAGATCAACAACGACCTCCGCTGGATGGGATCCGGCCCCAACACCGGCCTCGGCGAAATCGCCATTCCGGACCTTCAGCCGGGCTCCTCCATCATGCCGGGCAAGGTCAACCCGGTCATCTGTGAAGCATCCATCATGGTCTGCGCCCAGGTGATCGGCAACGACACCGCCATCGCGTGGTCCGGCACCAACGGCGCCTTCGAACTGAACGTCGGCATCCCCGTCATGGCCGCCAACCTTCTTGAGTCCATCCGCCTGCTGGCCAACACCAGCCGCGTCATGGCCGACAAGATGATCGACGGCATCACCGCCAACGTGGAGCGTGCACGCTTCCTTGCCGAGGCTTCCCCGTCAATCGTTACCCCGCTGAACAAGTACATCGGGTATGAGAACGCCGCGAAGATCGCAAAGATCGCCGTCAAGGAAGGCCTGACCATCCGCCAGGCTACCGAGAAGCTCGGCTTTGTTGGCGAAGGCGAAGGCAAGGTCACCGAGGCGCAGCTGGACAAGGCCCTTGACGTCACCACCATGACGGCGCCGGCCCACAAGGCCTGACCTCTGGTCTAAAACTTAGAGCACGACGACGGCCGGTACCTTTCCCACGAAAGGTACCGGCCGTCGTCGTACCCAAGAGTTTTTGTACAGCTGATGCCCTTAAGCCTCCCCTTAAGGGCGTCAGCTGTGCAAAAACTCCCACGCTTTTTGCACTTTTCATTCAAGAGTGCAAAACTTTACTCTGTGAGTAATAGTGCAAATATCGACGGCGGCCTCCGCGAGCGCAAGCGGGCTGCCACGCGAACGGCGATCACCGCCGTCGCCCGTTCCATGACCGCCAAGTGCGGCCTGAACGGATTTACGGTTGAGGAAGTTTGCGAGGAAACCGGGATCTCGCGCCGCACCTTCTTCAACTACTTCCACTCCAAAGAAGACGCCGTGATCGGCTCGTTCTCGGACGAACTGCCCGAAGAGGCTTTGGAGGCCTTCAACGCAAATCCCACGCGAATCCCGGACAGCATCTCCGGCACCCTCCTGGCGGCCCTGCACGTGCTCACGGTGACCATCATGGAACGTTCATCCATTAGCCGCACAGAGGTCCAGCAATTCATTGCCGCCATCACGGCCGAGCCACAACTTCTGGCCCGGCTCACCCTTGAAGGCGAGGCGCGTGAACGTCAATTCGCCGCGCTGGTAGCTGCCCGCGAAGGGCTGGAACCGGATCACCCGGAAGTCGTGACAGCAACCGCATTGTTCGGGGCAGTCTCCAAAAAGACAGCACAGCAATTCTTTTCGGAGGACAACGCGCGCCCGTACCGCGGGATCCTCGAGCAGAACCTCAACGCCGCACGGAAACTTTTCGCCCAGCCCCTGGCCACAAGCCAACAACTGGGCCCCAACCCCCTTGAAACCTCGAAGGACCCCGCATGAGTACAGTCTCCAAAGCAGCCGAACCGTTGCTGCTGACCCAGAAACGAATCTGGATCATCTTCTCGGCGCTGATCGCAGGCATGCTCCTGTCCAGCCTCGACCAAACCATTGTCTCTACGGCCATGCCCACCATTGTGGGCAAGCTCGGCGGTGTGGAGCACCAGGCCTGGATCACCACGGCATACCTGCTGGCCACAACCATCGTGATGCCCATTTACGGCAAATTCGGTGACATCCTTGGCCGACGCAACCTGTTCCTTGTGGCCATTGCCCTGTTCACCCTCGCGTCCGTAGGCTGCGCGTTCGCCACCGATTTCTGGGGCTTCGTGATCTTCCGCGCCATCCAGGGCCTGGGCGGCGGCGGCCTCATGATCCTCTCGCAGGCCATCATCGCGGACATCGTTCCTGCCAAGGAGCGCGGTAAGTACATGGGTCCCCTGGGTGCCATCTTCGGTCTTTCCGCTGTGGCTGGTCCCTTGCTGGGTGGATTCTTCGTGGACCACCTCACTTGGGAATGGGCTTTCTACATCAACATCCCCATTGGCATCGCTGCGTTCATCACTGCCTGGTTCACCCTGACGCTGCCCAACAAGAAGGCAGAGAAGAAGATCGACATCCTCGGTGTCCTGTTCCTCTCCGCTGCCACCACCTGCCTGATCTTCTTCACCGATTTCGGGGGAAAGAAGGACGAGGGTTGGGACTCACCCCTCACATGGGCGTTCGGCGCAGGCATGGTCCTTGCCGCCGTCGCGTTCGTGATGGTGGAACGTCGGGCCGAGGATCCCATTATTCCGCTGAGCCTGTTCAAGAACCCCATCTTCATCAACGCAACGGCAATCGGCTTCACACTTGGCCTGGGTATGTTCGCTGCCATCGCATTTGTTCCCACGTTCCTGCAGATGTCCTCCGGAACGTCCGCTGCGGAGTCGGGCCTGCTGATGCTGCCCATGATGGTGGGCCTGATGGGCACGTCCATCTACTCCGGCATCCGTATATCCAAGACCGGCAAGTACAAGATGTACCCCATCCTCGGTGCAGCCCTCACCATCGCTGCGATGCTGTGGCTGACCACGCTCACCGCTGCGACGCCCATCTGGGTCATCTGCGTGCAGCTGTTCATCTTCGGTGCGGGCTTGGGCCTGATCATGCAGGTCATTGTCCTGGTGGTGCAGAACTCCGTTCCGGCTGACCAGATTGGTACTGCCACCAGCACCAACAACTACTTCCGCGAGGTAGGCGCATCCCTTGGTGTGGCAGTCTTCGGAGCAATCTTCACCAACCGCCTGGCCGAGTCCCTCACCGAGGCTTTCACCGGTGCAGGCGCTTCTTCCGAGCAGGCTTCACAGTCCACCAGCACGTTGGATCCCCAAGCCCTGGCCCAAATGCCTGAACAGTTGCGTGATGCGATCGTCAACGCGTACGCCAACTCCCTGGCGCCGGTCTTCTGGTACCTGGTTCCGTTCATCGCCATTGCACTGATCCTCGCAATCACCCTGAAGCAGATTCCGCTTTCCGATACCGCCGGGATGGTGGCACGCGGCGAGGCTGTAGGTGGCGAGGAAGCGGACAGGCTTGAGGCGGAGCGTCTTGAAACTGCGCGCCTCGAAGCGGATTTTGCAGCTTCGGATGACACTGAAAAGGACCGCCCAACAGCTGACGCGGGGCGTCAGTAGCGCTAGTCCTCCACTTGGTACGCCACGGGGCCTTCGGGCTCCGTGGCGAGCCTGATCGCTTCCAGATTTCCGGCACTCATTTCCGGAAGGTCATCCAGCGCGAACCATCCGACGTCCAGCGATTCGTCATCATTGACCCGTGCCTCCCCCGAGACGTACCGGCACCGGAAGGTGATGTCCAGGAAGTCGCACACGTCGCCATTGGGAAACGTCACCGGACCCACAACGCCGACGCCGATGATGCGCTCGGTCTCGGCCACCACCGCCGTTTCTTCAAAGATTTCCCGCACCAGGCCCGGAGCCGGGTGCTCCCCCGGCTCAAGCATTCCCGTGATGAGTGTCCAGTGACCGTTGTCCGCACGCTGGCCCAATAAGACCCTGCCTTCGTGATCGAACACCACGCCCCGCACGGCCGGCAGCCAGAGGGGATCGTTGCCGATCTTTTCCCGCAGTTTCAGCACGAAGTCGGGTGCACCCATGGTGTCAGTTTTCCTTCAATTCGATGGTTGCGTGTGAGTTCTTCAAGGTGAGCGTATCGCCGTCGAGCGTCCACTGAACAGGCTGGTCAAAGAGCTTCTCCGTCCAGGCCTGGTAGCTGCCCGTAGGCTCTTTGCAGCCTCTGTCGGTGGCGGTTCGCCAACCCGGTGTCAGGACATCGTCGTTTACCGATACTTCCACCTGTACATAGTTGCAGGGTGTCCTAACGGACAAGATCCGCTCCCCGTTGGCACGCCTCAAGCTCACTATTAGTGGATGCGTGCCGAGCCACGCCACATCTCCTGCAGCGTCACTTCCCCGCACGGAAGTGAACTCGGAACAACCCAGCGGAGCCTCGCAGGACCTAGCTTGGGCGTTGTTCGACGTGATCTCTGACGGTGCCGGCACAGAGGAGCCGCTGCCCTCTTGGGCGCATCCATTCAGCAGGACGGTACAGGCTGCGAGTACTCCCACAGTTACACTCATCCCGATCCGCTGCATCGCAACCTCTCCTGGCACCTTCGGGCGCGTCAGAACACTTGTGGGCTAAGCATGACGCAGCCCGGTGAACACCGAGAATACGGGGAGCGTTGCAGTTTGGCCGCAGTTGGCACCGAGTGGACCTCTTATGCGGGCAGGAGCACCATCACGGCGGCCGCTCCGGCGAGCATGAAAGGGCCAAAAGGGATGGCCGAGCGCAGTGTTCCACGCCGGGCAATGAGGATGCCTAAACTCCACAGCCCTCCCAACAGGAACGCGGCGAAGGTTCCGGCAAAGACGTGGCCCCACCCCAAATACCCCAGGTAGAGGCCCAACACGCCGGCCAGTTTTACGTCTCCAAAGCCCATGCCGGGCGGGTGAATGAGCCGCAGCACAAAGTAGAACACCCAAAGCACGGCACCACCGGCCGGGACGGCCAGCCCCGGCACGCCAAAGAGCTCCGCCGATGCGGCCTGGTCCGCGGCTGAATCGGCGAATGAATGAAGAATCGCCGTAGCCAGCAGAAGCACCCCGGCCACCGCATACGACGGAAACACGATGCGGTTAGGCAGCAGGTGGCTCCGGACATCTATCACTGTCAGCCGCACGGCCATGGCCACGAAGTATAGGCAGGCTGCCAGCACCAGCCAAAAGCCCAGCGGGCTGCCGGTCCAGAGGTCGGAGAGTCGTCGGATCACCATCGGATGCTATCCCGATTTGTCCCTCGGACCTGCTTGAAGGCTTGGGTAAACTGTGGATATGGGGCGATACGGTGCAGCTGGAGCGGACTTTGACTTGTCCTCCACATTCCGCAATCTTTGCCGCTCCTCGCCCTGGAAATGGACCAGCCTCCGCTTCGAATACCTTGAACGGCCAGCGTCCGGTGCCGCGATCGTCAGGGCATGGCTCAGGCGGCCGGGGGCACTCCGGCTGGAGACCCCGGATGGCCAGCTGCTGCACAGCACCACCGGAATCAACGATTCCCGGGATGATCTGTACGTCAGTTCCACACGCCGTTCGTGGCTGCTCCCGGCCCATCTGGTCACCCCTGTATATGACGACGCCGGTCTGGTGCGCCGCCGCCCGGAGGCCGCGTACGGGGAGCCGTCCTTCGGTAACGGACGCCTTGCCGCCGCCCTGGATCCCGTGGAACTTGCCGGCAAGGCCCCTGTCCCCTTGGAGTTCCCGGATACCAATCCTGTGTTCCTTGAACAACCGCGCGAAGTGGACCATGAGGGCCGGCCGGCATTGGAAACAATTGTCACGCCAAGCCGGACGTACGTACCCTCAGATCCGCGGGAACCGCTGATCCACCCGGGCCGGACGTTGATCAGGATAGATACCGGCACAGGGGTTTGCGTGGCCAGCCAAAGCCTGGATGGCGATTCCTCCGGCAAAGGCCACTGGCTCAAGATCCTGGCCGTGGATGAGTACATGCTGGATGATCTTTTCCTGGCGGAGTCGATGCATCTGACGGACGTCCGCCGCCACATCTCCTGGGACATCGGTCCTGCCGCCTGAATACCCTCGGCCCTTTGCGGTGTGACTCGCTCGGCCCCCACGGGCGGGCTAAGCTACGGCGATGACATCGCTGGCAGAATTCTGGCCCCCCTTCGGGCTCACCCTCAACACCCCGAGGCTGACAATCCGTCCCGTATTGGACGAGGACATCCCACAGGCTGTAGCTGCAGCCCGTTCCGGCGTCCACCCACCAGGAAAGAGCCCGTTCAGCATGCCGTGGGCAGAACTCCCGGACGAGGAACTCGCACCGAACATGGCCCAGTGGTACTGGCGCTGCCGGGCTAATTTCACGCCTGAGTCCTGGACCCTGCTCTTGGCCATCTGGCACGACGACGAGTTTCTGGGCGTCCAGGACCTCGGCGCCAAGAACTTCAAGACGCTGAAAACCGTAGGGACAGGATCCTGGCTCAAGCAGTCCGCGCAAGGCCCAGGGCTTCGGCAAGGAGATGCGTGCCGCCGTCGTGAGCTTTGCCTTCGACTACCTGAACGCGGAAGTGGCCGAGTCCGAGGCGGCGGTCTGGAACCAACAATCACTGGGCGTATCCACCGGCCTCGGTTATGAACCGAACGGCATCTCCCGGGAGGGCTGGGGCGAAAAAGTAGAGGAAGTCCAAAGGCTCCGCCTCACCCCCACCACCTACAACCGCCCCAACTGGACCCTAAAAGTCCAAGGCCACGAAGCCCTTTCCACCTATCTCGGAATCTGAAAACTTCCGGCGGGCGATTCAAAGGCGAAGGCCAGGCATCCGGCAGCGTGCGTCAAAAGCGAGGAACGAGCTAGCACGCAGAGGATGTCTGGCCTTCGCCGTAGGCGGCCACTGGTCGATGGGGTTAGATTTCAGCCCCTTCGAGCAACTCCGTCACCAGGGCCGCAATCGGCGACCGCTCCGAGCGGGTCAGCGTGATGTGCCCGAACAGCGGGTGGCCTTTGAGGGTCTCCACTACTGCGGCCACACCGTCGTGCCGTCCTACACGAAGGTTGTCACGCTGCGCGACGTCGTGGGTGAGGACGATTTTGGAGTTTTGTCCGATGCGGCTCATGACGGTGAGCAGGACGTTTTTCTCCAGTGACTGGGCCTCGTCCACGATCACGAAGGCGTCGTGGAGTGATCGGCCGCGGATGTGGGTCAGCGGCAGGACCTCGAGCATGCCCCTGTCCATGACTTCTTCCACGACTTCCTGGCTGACTAATGCTCCGAGGGTGTCGAACACGGCCTGAGCCCACGGGTTCATTTTTTCGGACTCGGAGCCGGGCAGGTAACCGAGTTCCTGGCCGCCCACCGCGTAGAGGGGGCGGAACACTACTACTTTGCGGTGTTCCTGGCGTTCCAGGACGGCTTCCAGGCCCGCACAGAGGGCAAGCGCGGACTTGCCCGTACCGGCCCGCCCGCCGATGGACACGATCCCTACTGCGGGGTCCATGAGGAGGTCGATTGCCAGCCGTTGTTCGGCTGAACGGCCGTGGAGCCCGAAGACGTCGCGGTCGCCCTTGACGAGGCGGACTTGTTTGTCCGCCCCTACCCGCCCCAGGGCGGAGCCACGGTTGGAAAGAAGAACGAGTCCGGTGTTGACGGGCAGTTCGGCTGCCGCTGGGATGAAGGCGGGTTCGTGTCCGTAGAGGGTGGTGATTTCCTCTTCGGTGGCGTCCACTTCGGCCATGCCGGTCCAGCCGGAGTCTTTGACGAGTTCGTTGCGGTACTCGTCAGCCTGGAGTCCCATGGCGGAGGCTTTGACGCGCATGGGGAGGTCTTTGGAGACCACTGTGACGTTGTGGCCCTCGTTGGCCAGGTTCTTGGCAACAGCCAGGATGCGGCTGTCGTTGTCTCCCCCACGGAATCCTGCGGGCAGCACTTCCGGGGATATGTGGTTCATTTCCACCCGGAGCATTCCGCCGTCTTTGCCGATGGGGATGGAATGGTCCAGTCCGCCGTGTTCAATTCTGAGGTCGTCCAGGAGCCTCAGGGCTTTGCGGGCGAAATAGCCGAGCTCGGGGTCGTGGCGTTTTCCTTCCAGTTCGCTGATGACCACGATGGGCACGATCACCTCGTGTTCGGCGAAGCGCAACAGTGCGTGGGGATCGGATAGCAGGACGGACGTATCAATCACGTAGCTGCGGCCTGTAGCGGATGGTGTGGTCCGCGCTTTTTGTGAGACCCGCTTGGCGCGAGAGGTAGCTGCACTTTCCCCGTCGGAAACCATTGCGGGCAGTTGCTCAGAAATAGCCACATCGACTCCAGCCCCGGGCAGTTCGCCCGGCCTAATGGTGAAGCGGCTCGGCCGGAAGGCCGGGCGCGGCCTCCCATGTAACTGGTGCGATGGTCCGCTCCATATACTGGCCTCCCCGATCAGCGGGCGGTTTTGCCTGCTGATGGGATTAACGTAATCCCACTCACGGAAAATTCCGCAACGTGAGTCGGCAAGTCGCATTGCCGGGAGATTAATTCCTCGTAAACCGGGGGGTGCTTACGTGCCGAAGCGCCGTTGGCGCCCTGCGTAGTCCCTGAGCGCGCGGAGGAAATCGACCTTGCGGAAGGCCGGCCAGAGTGCCTCGCAGAAGTAGAACTCGCTGTATGCGCTTTGCCACATGAGGAAGCCGGAGAGCCGTTGTTCGCCGGAGGTGCGGATGACGAGGTCAGGATCGGGTTGGCCGCGGGTGTAGAGGAACCTGGAGATGTCGTCCACTGAAAGTTCATCTGCCACTTCGGACATGCTGCGCCCTTTTGCGTCGGCGTCGTGCAGGAGTTCCCGAACGGCGTCGACGATTTCCCGGCGGCCGCCGTAGCCCACGGCCACGTTCACGTGGATCTTTTCATGGACCGGCGTGCGGGCCGTCAGCTTGTTGAGCCGCTCGGCGAGGTAGTCCGGCAAAAGTTCCGGTGCCCCCATGGCGTGTACCGAGACGTCTTCGTCCTCATCGAGTCGGTCCATGGTGTTGGCGATGATGCCCATGAGGAGGTCCAGTTCTTCACCGGATCGGCTCATATTGTCCGTGGAGAGCATGTAGAGGGTCACTACTTTGACGCCGAGTTCCTGGCACCAACCGAGGAATTCGTGGATTTTGTCCGCTCCGGCCTGGTGTCCTTGGCTGGTGGGGGCATTGAACTGCCGGGCCCACCGGCGGTTGCCATCCACCATGACGCCTATGTGGCCGGGGATTCTGTCCTGTTTGAGGGAGCGCAGCAGTTTGCGCTCATAGAAGCCATACAGGAAACCGGGCAGCTCCACCGGACTCTCACCTGACTTCCTTACTTGTACGACGACGGCGCACATCCAAGGCTACCGTCCCCAGCTGGCGCGCCGGTGCAGCCGCCGGTCAAATTCGGACTGCTATTTGTTACTGCAGGGTAACTTACCGAAACGTAAGTTATTCTTGTCCCATGGCTGAGCTCCTCGAAACCAAGCCCCTCTGGCGTGGCTGGATCCACGCCGTCGCCGCCCCTTTTGCTCTCGCAGCCGGGATTGTGCTGGTGAGCGTTGCCCCCACCCCGGACCGCAAAATCACCTCGGCCATCTATGCCCTGACAGGCTTTCTCCTGTTTGGCGTCAGCGCTGTCTACCACCGCGGAAATTGGTCGCCCAAGGTGCGGATGCTGCTCAAGCGGCTGGACCATACCAACATAATGCTGGTGATCGCCGGCAGCTACACGCCACTGGCCTGGTCCTTGCTGGAACGTTCACAAGCGGTCACCCTGCTATGGCTTGTGTGGTCCGGTGCCATAGTGGGCGTTCTTTTCCGGATTCTGTGGACACACGCACCCCGCTGGCTCTACGTGCCTGTGTACATTGCCCTGGGCTGCGGAGCGCTGTTCTACCTTCCGCAGTTCTTCGCCGCAAATGCCCCGGCAGCAATACTCATCTGCGCAGGCGGCGCGCTATACATTGCAGGCGCGGTGTTCTACGCCCTCAAGAAGCCGAACTTCAGTGTCCAGCACTTCGGCTTCCACGAGCTCTTCCACGCCTTCACTGTGCTGGCGTTTGCAGCACACTTCGCGGCGATCATGATGGCAGTGCTGAGCTGACTTACGGCTTCCCGTCCAGCGAACCCGGGCCGCCCTGGGCGGAATCGCCCTCTCCTGGGGCATCACCGGATTCTGCGGCGAGGCGCGCTTCCTCTACCTGCGCACGGTAGCGGACGCGTCGGATTCTGCGGACCATGTCCACAATCAGGAATGTAGTCAGGATGACAATGAAGGCCGTGAGGACGAACCCCCAGGTACCGGGCGTCACCTGATCCTCGGACAGGCCGGGCCGCAGCGTGCCCGTGGGATTGGGCGACGGAGTGACGGTCAGGGCAAGAATCAAGTGATGCACTTTCAAACCTTCTATGGGAGTTGATGCGGGCCGACTGGCAGCCGTGACCGGTGGGCCAGCTGGCTGCCCGGTGACTTCTACGAGCGATAGAAACTGCCGGCGTTCCTATCTTATCCCCGCGAAGAGGTCCTTTTCCGGCAGCTCTGAGGGAACGTTGGACTTGATCAGGGTGTAGTCCTCCCACGGCCATGCGGTCCGTTGCAGATCCGGCGATACTGCAAAGAAGAAACCCAGGGGATCGATTTGGGTCCGGTGTGCACGCAGGGCGTCATCCCGGGCTTCGAAGAAATCACCGCAATCAATCTGGGTGGTGGTGCGGTGCCCTGCCTCAGGTGCAGTGTGACCTTCGGCGTCGGCCTCCAGCCAGGCAGCAAGCCGCTCAGCGTACGGTGACTGCAGACCAGCTTCTTCCAACGCAAAGTGCAGCGCACGGAATCGTTCCGGGCTGAAAGCGCGGTCATAGTAGAGCTTGCCGGGCGTCCACGGTT
The DNA here is from genome assembly GCF_041549525.1 of Paenarthrobacter aurescens. Taxonomy (NCBI): domain Bacteria; kingdom Bacillati; phylum Actinomycetota; class Actinomycetes; order Micrococcales; family Micrococcaceae; genus Paenarthrobacter; species Paenarthrobacter aurescens. The sequence continues at coordinate 1,290,096 of NZ_CP157456.1, read as the reverse complement.
CACCCTGGCCGGCATAGCGTTCGGGATCGCCTGCGGCCTCAAAGGCCTCCACCGCAACCTTGTGCGCCATGATGTGGTCCGGGTGCGGGTAGCCGCCGTTTTCGTCGTAGCTGAGGATGACGTGCGGCTTGAAGTGACGCACCAGGCGGACCAAGGGCGCCGTGGCGCGTTCCAACGGCTGCAATGCGAAGCAACCCGGGGGCAGCGGCGGGAGGGGGTCGCCTTCGGGAAGGCCGGAGTCCACAAAACCCAACCAACGCTGCTGGATCCCCAGGACGGCAGCGGCATTGGCCATCTCCAAGCGCCGGGCACCGGCCATGTCCCGCTTGGGATGAGGGGCATCTTCCATGGCGGGGTTCTGGATGTCGCCCCGGGATCCGTCGGTGCAGGTGGCAACCATGACGTCCACTCCGGCAGCGGCGTACATCGCCATGGTTGCTGCCCCCTTGCTGGACTCATCATCCGGATGGGCGTGGACGGCGAGCAGCCGCAGCTGCTGGTCGGAACTGCTGGACGCTGTCACGTGACGGCTCCTCTTTCATGGATCGGGCTTTTTGGGGGCGGTGATGGGGCGCCGGGATCGGCACTAAACTGGATGGGTGACTTCAGAGGACCTATCGGCCACCCAAGTACCGGCAAGCTCCAGCCTAGCCAATCGTTACGGCGGTCAAAAGCGCGCCTTGACACGCAAGACCAAGCGGAACATTGTCATTGGCGCGCTGGTCCTCGGCATTGGTTTCGCAGCCTACGTTGCAACGGGCTCGGCCCAGGCCCCCGTCACCTTCAAGGACATCGGCTACAGCACGGTGGACGACACCCAGGCAGAGGTTGACTACCAGGTCACCAAGTACCCCGGCGCCACAGCCAAATGTGCCATTAAGGCCTTGGATTCCAAGTTTGCGGTGGTGGGCTGGAAGGTAGTGGAGATCGGACCGAACGATCCCCAGAACGATCCCGACGGCGGCAGCACCACCGCGCAGCGAACTGTCCTGAGGACCGAGTCCCCGGCCGTCTCCGGCGTAGTGGACAACTGCTGGATTGTGGACAGCGGCAAGTAGCACTCGTGTGAGCCAGAACTCATGCGGTTTGGGTTCGTCCAGAGGATTTACTACAATGGATGAAACCTTCACCCCGTTAAGTTGGTTACTGAGATTCACGAGTGGCCAACTCGGCGGGGTCTTTTGCATTTGCCAGATCTAGAGGAGAAATCCGTGTCTACCACCAATAGCGCCACTGCGGCTTGGCTTACCCAGGAAGCTTTCGACCGCTTGCAGGCTGAGCTGGACCACCTTTCCGGCGCTGGCCGGGCGGAAATCGTCCAGAAGATCGAAGCTGCCCGCCAAGAGGGCGACCTCAAGGAGAACGGCGGCTACCACGCCGCCAAGGAAGAGCAGGGCAAGATTGAGGCCCGCATCCGCCAGCTCACCGCACTCCTGCGTGATGCCCAGGTGGGCGAGGCTCCTGCTGACGACGGAATCGTTGAGCCCGGCATGCTGGTTGTTGCAAAGATCGCCGGCGACGAAGAGAAGTTCCTGCTGGGCTCCCGCGAGATCGCCGGAGATTCCGATCTTGACGTCTTCAGCGAAAAGTCTCCCCTGGGTGCGGCCATCATCGGCCACAAGGAAGGCGACAGCCTGAGCTACATCGCCCCCAATGGCAAGGAAATCCCGGTGGAGATTGTCTCCGCCAAGCCCTACGTCGCCTAGGCAGCGGCTCACTGGCCCGAATACACGACGCCGGCCCACCCCTTTGCGGGGTGGGCCGGCGTTTTTCGTGTGCCTTCCCCAACTGCGACCTGCCTGGGTCAGGAGATGGCGGCTGAGGTTTTGGGACGCAGCAGGACTGCAGCTATGACGCCGCCCACGGCCCCGCCAAGGTGTGCCTGCCAGGAGATGTAGCCCAGCACCGTAGGCAACACCCCAAAGAGGATGCTGCCGTATGCCATGAAAAGGACTACGGAGAGAAGGATCTGCCACCAACTGCGGTTGAAGAATCCCCTTACCAGCAGGAACGCGAAGAAGCCGAACACCAGCCCGGACGCCCCTACTGTGACTCCTCCCCCGCCAATCAGCCAGACTGCCAGCCCTGACCCGAGCCAGCTGAACGCCAGCGCAGTGATAAACACCCGTAGTCCGGACATGAAAACCAGGAACCCGAAGATGATCAACGGCAGGGTATTGGACAGAAGGTGGTTCAGGTTGGCGTGCAGCAGCGGAAACGTCAGGATGTCCAGCACCCCGTCAACGGAACGGGGGCGCAGGCCGAACGTTGAGTTGAGCCCGTGGCGCATCAGGGTGTTGAGAATCTCTATGACATAGAGCAGGATGACGAATCCACCCATGAAGAGCAGTCCGCCTTTGGCCCGCCCGGCGAGCGATTCCTTGGCCGCTTCCTGTGACCCCTCAGGCATTCCAAGCACCACGAGCTTCCCTCCGGTCAGTGCACCACGATTGGCTGGAAGCCCTCGGCCCGCAGTGCACCGAGGACCTGCTCGCCGTGTTCGTGGCCTTTGGTTTCCAGGTTAATAGTGATGGAGACGTCGCCCATGCTGATGGAGCCACCCAAACGCGTGTGATCCAGGCCGGTAACGTTGGCGTCGTTTTCAGCGATGATGCGGGCGATTGTGGCCAAGGAACCCGGGCGGTCATCGAGCATCATCCGGACGGTCATGAAGCGGCCTGCGGCCGAGAGACCGCGCTGGATGACTTTGAGCATGAGCATGGGATCGATGTTGCCGCCGGAAAGCACGACGGCGGTGTTCCCCGGGTTTTCGATCTTGCCGTCCATGAGCGCGGCTACTCCCACCGCACCTGCCGGCTCCACCACCATTTTGGCGCGCTCGAGCAGGAAGATCAGGGCGCGGGCAAGAGAGTCCTCGCTCACGGTAACAACATCGTCAACAAGCTCGCGGATGATGCTGAACGGCAACTGGCCGGGCCGTCCTACGGCGATGCCGTCGGCCATGGTGGTGACCTTCTTCAGCGGGACCAAGGCGTCAGCAGCGAGGGAGGGCGGGTAGGCTGCGGCATTTTCTGCCTGCACGCCGATTACCCTGATCTCGCGGCCGAGTTCTTTTGCCCTGGCCTTGATGGCCACCGCAACCCCTGCCAGGAGCCCACCGCCGCCAACGCCCATGAGGATGGTGTCCACGTTGGGGATCTGGTCCAGGATTTCCAGCCCGATGGTGCCCTGGCCGGCAACAACATCGACGTTGTCGAAGGGGTGGACGAACACCGCGCCTGTCTCGTTGGCGTATCGCTGCGCCTCGGCGAGGGCCTCATCCACGTTGTGGCCGTGGAGGACAACTTCAGCGCCATGGCTCCTGGTGGCAGCCAGTTTGGGCAGGGCCACGCCCAACGGCATGTAGATGCGGGCGTTGATGCCCAGGCTCTTGGCGGCCACTGCCACGCCCTGGGCGTGGTTGCCTGCCGAGGCGGCAACTACACCGCGCTTCTTTTCATCCTCTGTCAGCCGGGCCATGCGCACGTAGGCGCCGCGAACCTTGAAGGAGCCTGCACGCTGGAGGTTCTCGCATTTGAAAAAGACGTTGCCGCCCACGAGGCTGCCGAGCGCACGGGAGGACTCCACAGGAGTCTTGGTAATAATGCCCTCGAGCAGCTCCTGCGCCTTAAGGACATCGTCCAGCGTGACGGGCAGGGTTTCGAGGGTATTCACTGACTATTCTCCTTTATTGGTGTTGGCTTGAGGCTCCTCAACAGAGGGGCTCCCCGAAGCCTTGGTCTTGCCGGCAACGTCTTTACCGAGGCGGGTTTCGGGCCGTGGGAGGTGGACCTCCTTGAAGTTGGCATCGCCATTGGGCCCCGCCGAAGCGGCAGCCGGTTGGAGTTCCACACCGCCCAGTCCTTCATCATGTTCCCACGTCCTGCCCGCAATGTAGCGAACTGCCGTGTTTACTACGGCGAGCAGCGGGACCGCGAACAGAGCCCCTGGGATGCCGGCGAGGTAGGAACCTGCGGCAACCGAGAGGATCACGGCCACCGGGTGCAGAGCCACGGCCTTACCCATCACCAAGGGCTGGAGGATGTGGCTTTCAAGCTGCTGCACTACCAGGACGATTGCCAGCATGATCAGCGCGTTAATGGGGCCGTTGGCCACCAGGGCGAGCAGCACGGCGATGGCACCGGTCACCAAAGCACCCACCACCGGGATGAACGAGCCGATGAATACCAGGACAGCCAAAGGCAGGGCCAAAGGTACCTGGATGATGGCCGCGCCCACGCCAATACCCACGGCGTCCACGAACGCCACGAACATCTGAATCCGTACGTAGCTGACCATGGACGTCCAGCCCCGGCGCCCTGCCCCATCAGTGGCCCTTCGTGCACTCTTGGGCAGGAGGCGGACCATGAACGCCCAGATCCGCGGCCCTTCCAGGAGGAAGAAGATGAGGATGAACAGGGCCAGGACAAGACCGGCAGCAAAGTGGCCGGCCGTGCTGCCAAAGGACAATGCTCCGCTGAGGATGCTGCTGCTGTTGTTCTGCAGCGCATCCGCGCCATCGGAAATGTACTGGTCAATCTGGTCTGCGGTCAGGTGCAAGGGTCCATCAGCCAGCCAGGTTTGAATCTGCTGGATGCCTGCCAGGGCTTCCTGCCACAGCGCTCCAAAGCCGGTGACCAGTTGCCTGCCTACCAACGCCAGGGCACCGCCGATCACGCCGATGAAGCCCAGCACTGTGATGGCGACTGCTCCCCCGTTGGGAACCTTGCGATTGCGCAACCACGCCACCACCGGGTGCAGGAGGCCAGCCAACAGCGCAGCAACCATCACCGGAATAATGAGGAAGCTGACCTTGCCCAGCAGCCAGACCAGGGCACCGATCATGAGCAGGATCAGGCCCGCCCGCCAGGACCAGGCTGCAGCAATGCGCACGCCATAGGGAATGTCTTCGGCGATTTGGCGGTCAGAACGTGTTTTGGCGTCCGGTGTTGGCGTCATGAACCCATAATTCCGTAGGCCGAGCCGTATGGGAAACCGGCTCTCACTTCCGTGTCATTGACCAGCGCTGACGGAACATTCACAGGCTCTTCCAAGACAGAAGGGCTATGCGGGTCCGGGAAGCAGGACGGGAGGAGGGATTCAGAGGGATGCGGTGATTCCCCACGTCATGCTGAACGCCTCCCCTGGCTCCAACCAGCGGAGGCCATCACCGCTGTTGAAGGCGTTGGCCGGCCCGGTCATGGGCTCAAGGGCAACAGCCTTGGAACGTCCAGGGAAGGTGTCCGTCACAAAGACGTGCACATACCCGCAGTTTTCGTCCTGCTCCAGGCTCACGGTGCGTCCATCCGGTGCCGAAAGCGTGTGGCGAGCCAGGCCGCCGTCGAACGTCAGGTCCGTCAACGCAACGTCCACCAGCAGCTCCCCCACGGCTGACCCGCCGGAGAAATCGAACTGACCGTCCGCGGGAGCGGTGCTGCGCGGGATGAGGCGCTCATCCGCCACCAACCGCGTCCCGGCGTGGACAGTCAGGATCAGGTCTTCAGGGGCTACATCGCCAAGCCGCAGGTACGGGTGGGCGCCCAGAACGAAGGGAGCCCGGCTGTGGGAGTCGTTGATCAGCGTCTGCGAGACCCGAAGATCAAGGTTTTGGTCCAGTTCATAACGCACGTGGTGGCGCAGCAGAAAAGGGTAGCCATGCTGTGGAAAGACTGTGGCTTCGAGCGTCACGGAGAATTCGGATTCGTCCACCAGCGCGTACCCGGTGTTGCGCAGCAGGCCATGGCTGGCGTTGTTGCGTGAGGCCTCAGTGATGTCAAGCTGCTGTTTCTTGCCCTCCAAGTACCAGACGCCATCTTCTACCCGGTTGGCCCACGGTGCCAAGGTGATCCCTGTGGCCCCTGGCGGGATCTGGTCGTCGCTGTAGCTTTCAGTCAGTTGGACTCCGCCCCGGGAGTAGAGCCTCAAGCCGGCCGCTAGTTCGGTGATGACGGCGAGCGCATCGTCCCTGCGGATCTCAAATTGACGGCCCGTGGCAAAGCGGCGGGACTCGGACTGATGGGCTGAATCGGCTGGCGAGGGAGAGGCAGACATGGCAATACCGTACTTCATCTGCTCTCATCACCCACGGGTTGATGTGTGTTTTTGTTAGAAACTATGCGCTTTTGGTCACTTGTGAAATAATGCTCTTATGCGCCGTATCACCAGCACCCGCCTCGCGGACAGCCGAGAGCTGATCTACTTTGACGACCCCGGAACCAGGGAGCGAACCCCGGAGTCCTTAGTGGACCACCGCGAGCTCCCGGCCCGGGGCGAGCCCGGAGAGGTGCGCTATGACGCCCTGTCCGGCGACTGGGTGGCAGTTGCCGCGCATCGCCAGACGCGCACGCACCTTCCCCCGGCTGATCAATGCCCCATCTGCCCCACCACCGCGGCAAATCCCTCGGAAATTCCGGCCTCGGACTATGACGTGGTGGTGTTCGAGAACCGCTTCCCGTCGCTGGGCCCGGCAGTTGGCGATATCCCGCCGCTTCCCTCCGCTGGACATTCGGGCCACAACATTAAAGGGGCGGCATATGGACGCTGCGAGGTTGTTGCCTTCACTCCGCAGCACACCGGATCTTTTGCCGAACTGGGCCAAACGCGTGCGCGAACGGTCATTGAAGCATGGGCCCAAAGGACAGAAACACTAAGCGCCCTGCCCGGCATCAAGCAGGTGTTTCCGTTCGAGAACCGCGGCGCGGACATCGGAGTCACCCTGCATCACCCGCACGGCCAGATTTACGCGTACCCGTACGTGACGCCCCGCGCCGCGCAGCTCGGCGCGGTGGCGCGGAAATACTACGACGACGTCGACGCGAAGGAAACGCTCGGAGCTTCCCTCCTCAGGGCCGAACGTGAGGACGGCAGCCGCATGGTCCTGGAGGCCAGGCATTTCAGCGCCTATGTACCTTTCGCCGCGCGCTGGCCTTTGGAAATCCACTTGGTTCCCCACCGCAGCGTCCCGGACCTTGCCGCGCTTACGGGCGAAGAACGCGATGAGCTTTCGCACGTCTACCTGGACCTGCTCAACAGGCTTGACGCCCTGTACCCCACCCCCATGCCGTACATCTCCGCCTGGCATCAGGCCCCACTGGATCCCCTCCTGCGCCCGGCGGGCCAGCTGCACCTGCAGCTCACCTCCCCTCGTCGCGCCGCGGATAAACTCAAGTATCTGGCCGGTTCTGAGGCTGCCATGGGGGCGTTCATCAACGACACCACGCCCGAGGCCGTGGCCGAACGGCTGCGCAGCGTCGCCCCTGATTCTTCGAACAAGACCCTGGAAGGCACACGAGCATGAGCACCACCACCGAGACCGGCGTTCTGGCCGCCCGCTTCGAAGAAACGTTCGGGGCGGCTGCCGACGGCGTCTGGCAGGCGCCGGGCCGCGTCAACCTGATCGGGGAACACACTGACTACAACGAGGGCTTCGTGCTGCCCTTCGCCATCGATAAGACAGCCAAGGTAGCCCTGCGGGTCCGCAGCGACTCAAAAGTGCGCATGCTGTCCACTTTCGGTGGGCACGGCGTAGTGGAAGCTGACCTCGCGGACTCCGAACCCGGATCCGGCGAGGGCTGGTCCCGCTACCCCCTCGGCGTCGCCTGGGCGCTCAAGGAACGCGGCATTACGGTGCCCGGCTTTGATCTCCTCCTGGATTCCGATGTCCCCTCCGGCGCGGGCCTGTCCTCGTCCCACGCCATTGAATGCGCCGTCATTTCTGCCCTCAACGAGTTGACCGGCGCCGGACTGTCGGCCGAAGAGTTGGTATTGGCCACCCAGCGAGCGGAGAACGTGTTTGTGGGAGCACCCACGGGCATCATGGATCAGTCGGCGTCCTTGCGGGGGGCCAAGGGACATGCCGTGTTCCTTGACTGCCGCGACCAGCACGTGGAGCTTGTCCCGTTCGATGCAGAAGCGTCCGGGCTGGTCCTGCTGGTGATCGACACCAAGGTGTCGCACTCGCACGCCGACGGCGGTTACGCCTCCCGCCGCGCGTCCTGCGAGTTGGGTGCCGAAATCCTTGGCGTCAAGGCACTGCGCGACGTCGGCGTGGAACGTCTGGAGGAAGCCTCAGGACTGCTGGACGAAACCACCCTCCGCAGGGTCCGTCACGTGGTCACGGAGAACGATCGCGTACTTCAGACGGTGGAGGTCCTGGCCTCCGCAGGCCCGGCCGCCATTGGTGCTTTGCTCGATGCCAGCCACGTTTCCATGCGCGACGATTTTGAGATCTCCTGCCCGGAACTTGACCTCGCAGTGGACACCTCCCGCGCCAACGGCGCAATCGGTGCCCGCATGACCGGCGGCGGCTTTGGCGGCTCGGCCATCGCACTGACTCCGGTGGGACAGGAACACCAGGTGCGCGACGCCGTCGTGCGTTCCTTCGCGGAGGCCGGCTTCACCGCCCCGGACATCTTCACCGTCACTCCGGCCGCTGGAGCCCTCCGACTGGCCTGATCCGTAGCGATTTTCCGGCAGGCGCCCGGCATCCCGTGCGGTGCCGGGCGTACCATGGGGCCATGACTGAGGCTGTCATTGTTTCCACTGCAAGAAGCCCTATTGGCAGGGCGTTCAAGGGCTCCCTGAAGGACGAACGTCCAGATGACCTGGCTACTGCCATGGTGCAGGCCGCACTCGCAAAAGTGCCGGGTTTCGATCCGGCTGCCGAGGACGGACACGGTTTGGACGACATCCTGCTGGGATGCGCTGAGCCCAGCGGTGAGGCCGGCTCCAACATGGCACGGGTGGTGGCCGTCCTGGCAGGGCTGGACCGTGTACCCGCCGCCACCATCAACCGCTTCTGCGCCTCGAGCCTGCAAACCCTGCGGATGGCGTTCCATGCCATCAAGTCAGGGGAAGCGCACGCCATAGTCTCCGCAGGCGTGGAGAGTGTGTCCAGATATCAGAACTGGGCCGGGGCAGGCGAAACGGATTCCGCCAACCACAATCCGCTCTTCGAAGCAGCCGCCCAGCGCACGGCCTCCCGTGCGGCGTCGAACATCCCTTGGACCGATCCCAGGCTTGGTGGACGGCTGCCGGACATCTACATCTCCATGGGCCAGACAGCGGAAAATGTGTCCACCACCCACGGCATCAGCCGGGCCGAGCAGGACGAATGGGCTGTCCTGAGCCAAAATCGTGCAGAGGCCGCCATCGCTTCAGGGTTCTATGCCCGGGACATCACGCCGTATACGCGCAGGGACGGCTTTGTGGTGGACACAGATGATTCACCCCGGCCAGGGGTCACCCTGGAAGCGGTGTCCGCTTTGCAGCCCGTCTTCCGTTCGGAGGGGACGGTGACAGCAGGCAACGCATGCCCGCTCAACGACGGCGCAGCGGCAGTACTGGTAATGAGCGACTCACGCGCCCGGGAACTGGGACTGGAGCCCCTCGCCCGGGTGGTCTCAACGGGCGTTAGCGCCCTCTCCCCCGAGCTCATGGGCATGGGGCCTGTGGAATCCACGCGGCGAGCCCTGGCGCTGGCAGGGCTGACCATGGAGGACATTGATCTGGTGGAGCTCAATGAAGCCTTCGCCGTGCAGGTAGTGGCGAGCGCCCGTGAATTGGGGATTGATCCCGCAAAGCTCAACGTCCATGGTGGTGCAATCGCCCTGGGTCACCCCTTTGGCATGACCGGCGCCCGCATGACCAGCACGCTGCTCAACGGCCTCAAAGAACGCGATGGAACCCTGGGCCTGGCCACGCTGTGCGTTGGCGGAGGCCAGGGAATGGCAGTGGTCTTTGAGCGTTTGAGCTGACCGACGTGTTTTCAGGCGGCGAGGGGGGGTGGAACCCGGCACTTTGGGGCCGCCGGTTCCACCGGGACCTCGCCTCTCACGAACGCAAAAATGCCCCGAAGATTTCTCTTCGGGGCATTTTCCTTGGAACTGTTGCTGCTAGTCGTCGCCTCGCAGGATTGCCAGCAGGCGGATGATTTCCACGTAGAGCCAAACCAAGGTGACCGTCAGGCCGAATGCTGCAACCCAGGAGTAACGCTCCGGGGCGCCGGCGCGGACGCCTTCTTCGATGCTGGTGAAGTCCATGATCAGCGAGAACGCTGCCAGGCCGATGGCCAGGATGCCGATGAAGACACCCAGCGGGATGCCTGCGATGGTCAGTTCAGTGCGGAGGCCGAACGGCGACTGCACGGCGCCGGTCCACATCATCACCATGTTGATCAGCGCGAAGACCGCGTAACCAATGGTGGCGATCATGAAGAAGCGCACCAGCTTGGGGGTAGCGCGGACCTTGCCGCTCTTGAAGAGCACCAGGGTGACGCCGAAGACTGCCAGCGTACCGATCACAGCCTGGAGGCCGACGCCGGGGTACATGCCGTCCAGGATGCGCGTGAGGCCACCAAGGAACAGGCCTTCAAGGCCTGCATAGGCAAGGATCAGGGCCGGTGAGGGCTGCTTCTTGAACGTATTGACCAGGGCCAGGACGAAGCCGCCCAAGGCACCAACGATCATGAGCGTGGTGGAGAGCGCAGGTGCCACGAAGAGCGTGACGCCGGCGCCAATGATAAGAACCACGAGGCAGGCGACGGTCTTCATGATGACGTCGTCATAGGTCATGCGTCCGGTATCAGCCGGGCCTGCAGCGGGCTGGTTGTACATCTGCTGCAGTTGCTCATTGGTCATGTTCTGCTGCTGGGCAGACCATGCCGCATGGCCGTCCATGACCTGGCCCGGCGCGCGGCCGGGTGCCTGGTTGAACTGCTGGCCGTACGGGTTCTGCGGTACAGGCGGGGCCTGCTTTGCTCCACGGAAATTCTTTCCGTTGAAGACTGGGTTTCCGCCAAGTGCCATTGCGGGTGTCCTCCTGAAAAAGGGCTAGTGATAATTCACGGTACCAATTACCACGCGCGCGCGGCAGGGAAAGTTCCCTTGTTCACGGAGACGAAACTCAACTGTGACAAGAAAACGGGACCCCGGCTTCAGCGGACCGTTTAGAAGCACCGCCAAACAACAAAGGTTTACTTAAGCATTGCTACATCAGTAGTTGCCTATAGCTTCACAGTTGTTATCTGATCGCGATCTTCCCAGCCCCGAACTGGGCATTTATTAGCTCCACCGGACGGTAACATAGGCCACACATGGGTGACTTAGATCACAAATGAGGCAGCTAGGCAAGAACTGTTCACAAGCCCCATGACCGTTCGCACCGGCTGCAATGGCGCAGCCGGGACCACCCCCACTGTGGAGGTTTCCATTTTGAGAAGCACACTGCGCGACCCGTCCATGAGACGGTCCAAGGGACTGCAGAGAGTTGTGGGGGCGCTGTTCGCAGCCCTCATCACCGCTCTGTTGATCGCCGCCCCTTCGGCACAGGCAACCACCCCCTCGCCTTCGCCGTCACCGACGTCGTTCCAAAACAACATCAGCGGATTCCTCCGCGACGACGCCCGGGCCCCCATACCCGGCGTCAAGATCAAAGCCACGGGCAACGGATTTGAAGGTGAAGCCACCTCCGGAGCCAACGGAGCCTGGACAATCGGCGTTCCTGTCCAAGGCACCTACACCATTGAGCTGGACACCTCCACCTTGCCGGAGGGAATCGCACTGGCCGAGGGCCAGGATAATCCCCGCGATGTCACCTTCAGCCAAACATCAAACCTGTCGGTGATCTTCGCCTTTGGTGAGGGCATCGTGGTCCAGCAACAGGACTTTGGCCAAAACCTCCTCAATCGCCTGGTGGCGGGTCTTAGCTTTGGCCTGCTCCTTGCACTGGCCTCGGTAGGCCTTTCCCTGATCTTCGGCACCACCGGCCTGACCAACTTCGCCCACGGTGAGATGGTGACACTCGGTGCGGTACTGGTGTTCATGTTCAATGCCTTCGGATTCCCCTTCTGGCTGGCCATCCTGCTCGCACTGGTAGGCGGTGGTCTCTTTGGCTACGTCCAGGACGCAGGGCTTTGGCGGCCCCTGAGGAAGCGTGGCTCGGGCCTGGTCCCCATGATGATCGTCAGCATCGGCCTGGCACTGGCCATCCGCTACGTCATCCAGTTCTTCTTCGGCGGTGCAACACAGCAGCTGCCCGGCGCGCAGAGTGCAGAGATCCAGATCGGGCCGGTTTCGATCTCCCCGAACAACCTGTGGTCACTGATCATCAGCGCCGTGGTGATCGCCTTGATCGGCATCGTCCTGCTCAAGACCCGCCTCGGCAAGGCAACCCGCGCAGTAGCGGACAACCCCGCACTGGCAGCCGCCTCCGGCATCGACGTCGACTCCGTGATCCGCATTGTGTGGATTGTGGGCGGCGTCCTGGCATCCCTCGGTGGCATCCTGTGGGCTTACTACCGTCCAGGTGTCACCTTCGACATGGGCTCTCAGATCCTGCTGCTCATCTTCGCCGGTGTGACCCTGGGTGGTTTGGGAACCGTGTTCGGCGCCCTGATCGGCTCCATAGTGGTAGGCATCTTTGTGGAACTGACTACCGTGTTCGGCCTTCCCGCCGACCTCAAGTACGTCGGTGCCCTGTTCATCATGATTGTTGTTCTTCTGTTCCGACCGCAGGGTATCCTCGGCCGGCGTGAGCGTGTGGGTTAGGAGCGGGCCATGGACTTCGGATTTATTCTCTCCAGCGCCCTTGGCGAATTGTTCAGCCCAACGACGGCGGCCTACGCACTTGCCGCTTTGGGCCTTGCGGTGCACTTTGGCTACTCAGGGCTGTTGAACTTCGGCCAGGCCGGCTTCATGGCCGTTGGCGCCTATGGTTTTGCTATTTCCACCCTCACATTCGACGCCCCGTTCTTCCTGGCACTGATCATTTCTGTTCTCTGCTCGGTCATCTTCGCATTCATCCTGGGTATACCCACCCTGCGGCTCAGGGCGGACTACCTGGCAATTGTCACCATCGCAGCGGCAGAAATTGTCCGCTACGTAGTTACCACCAACCAGCTCACCAGCGTCACAGGTTCCGCCAACGGCCTGGCAGCGTTTGAAAACACCTTCTATGCCATGAACCCCTTCCCCGAGGGCTCCTACATGGGCATGAACAACCGCGACTTCTTCATCCGCGTGGTGGGTTGGGGACTGGTGATCGTTTGCTGCCTCCTGGTGTGGCTCCTCATGCGCAGCCCCTGGGGCCGGGTCCTGAAGGGCATCCGCGAAGACGAGAACGCCGTCCGCTCTCTGGGCAAGAACGTCTACGCCTACAAGATGCAAGCCCTGATCATTGGTGGCGTACTGGGTGCCTTGGCGGGCATGATCTTCACACTCCCCCGCGGCGCCGTCCAACCGTCCAATTACGGTACGGAACTGACGTTCTTCCTGTGGACCTGCCTCCTGCTTGGCGGCATGGCCACTGTCCTGGGGCCGGTCATTGGAGCCATGATCTTCTGGGTGGTGCTTTCGCTGACCCAGAGCCTGCTCTACGGCCTCATTGAATCAGGAATCATTACCTGGCTGACCACCGTCCAGGCCGGCCAGTTGCGCTACATCCTGGTGGGTGTTGCGCTGATGCTGCTGATGATCTTCCGCCCGCAAGGCGTCTTCGGCAATAAGAAGGAGCTTGCTTTCGCATGAGTGAGACCAACGAATTCAACACTGCAAGCAGTGCAAACACCGACAACATTGACTACATGACCGATTCGCGGCCCATCGCGGTCGGGGAGAACACCCCCGGGTGCAAGAAGCGCGATCCCATTGTGGTGGCAGAGGACGTCACCCGTTCCTTTGGCGGCATCAACGCCGTGGACGTTGAATACCTTGAGATCCCGCGCCACAAGATCACCGCATTGATCGGTCCCAACGGCGCAGGGAAGACCACCCTGTTCAACCTGCTCACGGGCTTTGACACTCCCAATACGGGCAAGTGGCAGTTTGAAGGCAACAGCCTGGCAGGGGTCTCCTCCTACAAAGTGGCCCGCATGGGCATGGTCCGCACCTTCCAGCTGACCAAAGTGATGGGCAAGCTGACCGTCATGGAGAACATGCGGCTCGGCGCGGCGAACCAGCCCGGCGAAAGACTCTCCAAGGCTCTGTTCAAGGGCATCTGGGGTGGACGGGAAAAGGAAATCACGGCCCAGGCCAACGTGCTGCTGGAAAAGTTCAAGTTGGACGCCAAGAAGGACGACTACGCGGCCTCCCTTTCCGGCGGTCAGCGCAAGCTCCTGGAGATGGCGCGGTCCTTGATGGTCAAACCCAAGCTGGTGATGCTGGACGAACCCATGGCCGGTGTGAACCCCGCCCTGACCCAGTCTTTGCTGGACCACATCAAGAACCTCAAGGCTGAGGGCATGACCGTCCTGTTCGTGGAGCATGACATGAACATGGTCCGCCACATCGCTGACTGGGTGGTGGTCATGGCCGAAGGCAAAGTTGTTGCCGAAGGACCTCCGGGCGAAGTCATGAAGAACCCCGCGGTGATCGATGCCTACCTTGGCGCACACCATGATGTGGACCTCGGCGACGCTGAAGGCATCAAGGTGCTCGAGGCCGAACTGGAAGCTGATGAAGAGTCCGTAGTGGGAACCGAAGACGCAGGAATCCTGTCCGAAATCGAAGAAACCAAGAAGGAGGACGGGAAATGAGCAGCAGCATCAGCGAAATGCCCGCCTCGGCGGCAGCCCCGGCCGGTGATTCCGTAGTCAAGGTCACCAATTTGGTGGCCGGTTACATTCCCGGCGTCAATATCCTCAACGGCTGCAGCATTGAGGCCCGCAAGGGCGAACTCATTGGCATCATCGGGCCTAACGGCGCCGGCAAGTCCACGCTCCTCAAAGCCATGTTCGGCCTGGTCAAGGTCCACTCCGGCACGGTGGTGGTCCGTGGCCAGGACCTCACCGGGTTGAAAGCCAACAAGCTGGTGACCCAGGGCGTTGGCTTCGTGCCGCAAACCAACAACGTTTTTGCCACGCTGACCATTGAAGAGAATCTGCAAATGGGCATGTTCCAGCGGCCCAAAGACTTCTCCCAGAGGTTCGACTTTGTCACCAGCCTCTTCCCGGAGCTGGGAAAGCGGCGTGCCCAGCGTGCAGGGTCATTGTCCGGTGGCGAACGCCAGATGGTGGCCATGGGCAGGGCACTGATGATGGACCCGGCCGTGCTGCTGCTCGACGAGCCGTCGGCAGGCCTATCCCCCGTCAAACAGGACGAGACCTTCCTGCGTGTCCACGAGATCAACCGTGCCGGGGTCTCAGTGATCATGGTGGAGCAGAATGCGCGGCGCTGCCTGCAGATCTGCGACCGCGGATACGTCCTGGACCAGGGCAAGGACGCGTACACCGGTACGGGGCGCGAGCTCATGAAGGACCCCAAGGTCATCCAGCTTTACCTTGGTACCCTGGCGGACGAGGTCTAACAGCGTCAGTCCCGAAGGCCTGGTTCCGGTGTTTCACCGGAGCCGGGCCTTCGGTGTTTTCAGCCGCGTCCCTCAAACGTGGCGCTGCTGCTGTTACCCGGTACCACCACGTGCACCGCATTGCGTTCAACAGTGAAATCGGTGGGTGTCCCGGTGGTGATTTCGCCGTCGAGGTTCACCGGCAGCGGCGGGGTGGTGACCAGCCTGACGCTCCGGCTGGTGAGGTGGTACACCCGCTCGTTCTCCACGAACTTGCCGTTCTTGAGCGAGCGGGCGATTTTTGCCTGCTCCCGCAGCGGCGCCATGAGAATGGCATAGATGTCCAGGGTGTGGTCATCAATCCCTGCGGTGGGAGAGACTGCATTGCCGCCGCCGTAATACCGTCCGTTCCCCACAGCCACCTGCAACAGGTTCTCCAGCTCCACCGGCGGGTGGTCCCCCTCCGGGAACTCCAAACGGGCGTGGAATGGCTTGTGCTTGGCGTAGGAGCGCACTGTGGCCACTCCATAGGCCAAGGGTCCAATGAGCCGTTTGAGGCGCGGACTGAGAGCCTGGGTAACAGCTACGGACAGGCCGGCTGACGCAACGTTAAGGAAGGGCTGCCCGTTGGCGCGGCCAAGGTCAATATCCACTATTTTTCCCTCGGCCAGGGCTTTGCATGCCTCGCCCAGGTCCTTGGGGATGTCCAGCGTCCGGGCAAGATCATTGGCGGTGCCCAGCGGAAGGACACCCAACGCCACGTCCGTGCCCGCTACCAGTCCTGCCGCGGAGGCAACCGTTCCGTCGCCTCCCCCAACCACTACGAGGTCATGCCCTTCGGCAAGCGCCCGTTCCAAGGTCCGGTTGAGGTCCCCGCCTCCGTCCACTGTGTACATGGCAGAAACCGGGAGTCCTGCCTTTCCCAGGCTTTGGACCACCAACTCCCTGGCAGCGGATCCTTTGCGTGAGCCGGCATTAATGACCACCGCGATGGAGCGGGCCTCCCGGGTTAGCTTCATGTGGCCATGGTAGGTCCACCGCCTGTGCGAAAGCTTTGTTCAGGCTTGGGATGACGCAGAACGGGTCCCCTTCCTGATGAGGAAGGGGACCCGTACTGACTGCGGTTCAGCCTGCGTTCGGCTTAGAGCTTGCCGAATTCTTCGCGGACCGGCTTGTAGGTGTTGTCGTCCTGGTATTCGTAGATACCGATGTATGCCTCGGTGGGGTCACCGGCATCGGAGAACGTTACCGGACCGGACTGGCCGTCGTAGTCAATGTCCTTGCCCTCGCGGAGCAGGGTGACGCAGGACGGGAAGTCGGTGCACTTCTCGCCGCCTTCAGAGACTTCCTTGAGCTTGGCTGCAATGTCCGTGCCCTTGGTGCTCTTGGCTGCCTCAGAGGCCAGCGAGATCAGGTTCACGGCGTCGTAGGACTCGCCTGCGTAGCTGTAATCCTTCAGGGCGGGATCGATTGCGAGGAGCTTCTGCTTGAAGGCGTCCTTGGCGAACGTACCGGGGATGGTGCCCTGTGCGCCCTTCATGGTGCCGGCCTGGAAGTCCTTGCTGTAGTCCGAGGTGTTGCCGTCAACCATGAACAGCTGAGTAGGCTTGACGCCCTTGCCGGTCATCAGCGGGACGATGCTCTTTGCCTGGTCGAAGGTGATCAGTGCGATTGCGTCCGGCTTGGCTGCGAGGACCTTGTCCACCTGGCTGCTGAACTGCGAATCGCCCTCGTTGAAGAGTTCTTCAGCAACAACCTTGCCACCGGCTGCCTCGAAGGCTTCCTTGACGTTCTTCTGCAGGCCGGTTCCGTAGGCGTCGTTAAGAACGATCATGCCAACGGTCTGGGCGCCACAGGTGGCCATGTAGTTGCCGAGGACCTTGCCCTGCAGGACATCCGAGGGCGCAGTGCGCCAGTAGAGGCCCTTGTCATCCCATGTGGTGAAGTCAGGTGAGGTGTTCGCGGGAGAGAAGTGGATGACGCCGGCGCCGGTGATCTGGTTGATGACCGTCTTGGAAACGCCGGACGAGGCAGCGCCGATCACGGCACTCACGCCTTGACCCAGCAGGGCGGTGGTGGACTGCGTGGCGATGTCGGTCTTGGTGTCACCGGAGTCGCGGTGCGTTACTTCCACCGGGGCACCCAGGACGCCACCGGCGTCGTTGACTTCCTTGACGCCGAGGTTGACACCGGCGATTTCGGGCGGGCCGAGGAACGCCAGCGACCCCGTTGTCGGCAGGAGCGATCCAAGTTTAAGCGGCGTAGCCGTAGTGGTGGTCGAGGGAGGTACAGGTCCCGTGTTGGTGGCAGCCTGGCTGTTGCCGGCTCCCGCCCCGCCGCTGGGTGCCGGGCAGGCGATACCTGCTGCAGCGGCGGATTGAGACCCAGTCTGGGTAGGCGTAGAAGACCCACCACAAGCTGTGGCCAAGAGAGCGACCCCAATGCCAAGCGCTGTTAGCTTGGCGGCTCGGGGCGCCGCTGGGGAAAGATCAAACATTCGTTGTCTCCTCGATCGAAAGGTGCGAACTGCCTTTGATGCGATTACTCAGGTGTTCCTGATTAAGACTCAAACTAGTGCAATTGCCCCGCGAACATAAGTGATTCAGGTCACATCCCTATAACACTCGTTGCCTGTGGGGAATCTAGGAGCCAGCTGGGAAATGTCGCTGAGGAGAGGAACCATGCACTGGAAGGGAGAAAGAGCTCTCACCTTGCACCTGTGCCCCAGGTGGGACTCGAACCCACAACACGCGGATTTTAAGTCCGCTGCCTCTGCCAATTGGGCTACTGGGGCGCCCGGACCATGGTATCCCAGCTAGAGGCGGTTGAACGGCTCCGCGTAGCGGAAGGTCCCATAAACGTCCTCCGGCCATCCCGGCAAAGGCAGTAGCTGGAAGTGCTCTCCCCAGGCCGGCTCAGGCGGTTCAACGCCCAGGGAAATGGCCGGGACGTATCCGAAGCGCCTGTAGTACAGCGGGCTGCCCAGCAACGCGATGCCGCGCTCCCCCATAGCCGTTGCACGGGCCGCTGTTTCGCGCATCAAGGCTGAACCCACTCCGCGCTGCTGGAACGGCGGGAGCACGCCAATGGGACCCAGGCCCAGCAGTTCAAATTCCCCCGCCCAGCCCCTCGTGCTGATGGCGTGCCCCACGATTTCTCCGCCCATTTCCGCCACAATGCTGAGCTCCGGAATGTACTCGCTGCACTGGAAAAGCTCCCGTAGCAGCCCCACTTCAACGGGCGTGCCCTCAACCGGCTCACCGGTCACCGGTGAGATGGAGAAAGCCCGGGCCGTGAGTTCCAGGATCTCTTCCCGGTCCTCAGGCCGCTCGGAGCGCAGGACCACGCCGCGCGCCAGCAGCCGCAGCACCTCCAAGGCCCTGCCCGCCTCCGCCGATGGCACCAGGAGGTGATCGTGGTGGAAACCAGCCAGGACGTTGCAACTGATCCCCGCATGCGTCAACGCTGCGCTGACGGCCGCTGTGAGCCCCACGGCCTCCAGGGCCGAGTGGACCTGCAACGTGATCCACGTGGCCACGAAATCATAGCTAAGGCCCAGCGCGTCCGCCTCATCGCGGCGAAGGACAACGGTGAGGCCCTCAGCCTCGCGCACGGCCGCTTCGATTCCACCTTCCAGGGGCCTTCCATGCGGCCACAGTGCGTATACGTACTCACCGTCGCGGGCCACGGGATGAAGGGATTCCAGGAGGGTCTTCAGATCGATTTCACCGGACATGAGGACAGTCTAGGGGGCAGCCTTGAGGCATGCCGGTTAAACGCCGACGGCGGCCACCCCCTCAAGGGGACAGCCGCCGTCGGGCGTGTACTACTTGGCGTCAGCAGTTACCGGAGTCTTGACTTCCTCGGCAACCGGCTTCGCTTCCACCGGTGCCGGAGCGGCAGCAGGCTTGGGAGCCGGAGTTGCGGCGGCCACGAAGGCACCGCGCGGGTTGTCCAGGTCCATCAACTGGGTGGTGTCGCGGCCGGCGAAGAAGGCCAGGATCCAGCCGAAGATCACGCGGAACTTACGCTCCACCGTGGGCATGGCCATGCCGTGGTAGCCGCGGTGGGCAAGCCAGGCGAGTCCACCCTTGAGGCCGATGCGGCCGAGCAGGTTGATGTTGGCAACACCCTTCCACTCGCCGAAGCCGGCCACAGCACCAAGGTTCTTGTGCTTGTAGTCGTGCAGCGGCTTGTCCCAGCGGGAAGCCCAGAGGTTCTTGGCGAGCTTCTTGGCCTGGCGCAGTGCGTGCTGGGCGTTGGGGACGCAGGTGCCGTCCGGCAGGCCCTTGCCCGTGAGGTCCGGAACAGCGGCGATGTCGCCGGCGGCCCAGGCGTTCTCCACAATGCCTTCGTCCCCTGCGATGCGGAGATCCGGGAGGACACGAACGCGGCCACGCGGTTCCAGCGGGAAGTCGGTGGAGCGGATCATGGGGTTGGCCTGCACACCGGCAGCCCACACCAGGGTGTCTGCTTCAACTTCACCGGCGGGGGTCTTGTCCGGCAGGTTGATCAGCTTAAGGTTGCCCTCGGCGCTGTCCAGGGAAGTGTTCAGGAGTACTTCGATGCCGCGGCTGCGGAGGTGCTCCACAACCCACTCGGCCTGCGAAGCGGTGACCTCGGGCATGATGCGGCCCATGGCTTCGACCAGGATGAAGCGGACTTCTTCCTGACGGACGCGGGGGTTGTTCCGCACAGCGGCGCGGGCGAGGTCTTCCATTTCGGTGAGGCATTCGATGCCGGCAAAGCCGCCACCTACAACAACGAAGGTCAGTGCCTTGGCGCGTTCTGCGGGGTCAGTCATGGTGGAAGCGGACTCGATCCGCTCCAGCACCTTGTTGCGCAGCGCAACAGCTTCCTCGATGGTCTTCAGGCCGATGCCCTTGTCCGCGAGGCCCTTGATGGGGAAGGTGCGGGTGATGGCACCGGCTGCGATGACCACGTCAAAGTACGGGATCTCAAAGTTCTCGCCGCCATCCGAGGGGGCGATCACTGCGGTGCGGTTTGCGTGGTCAATGCTGGTGACGCGGCCCTGGATGAGCTCGGTCTGCTTGAGGTGCTGACGGTGCGAGACCACGGCGTGGCGTGCCTCGATGTTGCCGCCGGCAACTTCCGGGAGGAAGGGCTGGTAGGTCATGTACGGCAGTGGATCAACGACGGTGACGATTCCGCCTGCGTTCGCGATCTTCTTCTGCAATTTGAGTGCTACGTACAGGCCGACGTAGCCGCCGCCGACGACGAGAACCCGGGGACGGTCAATGAGCTCTGGGGTGGTTGCCATGACACCAGAGTACAGTACTTTGTGAAAATCTTCACTAACTACGTCCGGGAGGGCGGATCCACCTTCACCAGGGCTCCCGTTTCCGCCTCCTCGGGCACTGCCGGCGGGTTCTTCAGCACTCTGCGCAACTGGATCGAAGCACCCGCCACCAAGGCCACGAACAGGGCTCCAAAACCAAGGACGACGGCGGCAGGAAGGGCGTCGTCCATGGTGGCCGGCGTCTTGGCAACGGGAACAGTCGGATCCGCGAGCGTGGGAGCGGCACTGGTAGGACTTGCCACCGGCGCGGGCTCAGGCTCGCTGAAAACACCGCGGCGGTGGACGCGGATCCAGTCCCCGATGGAACCCAACGGGTTGGTGCTGGTTACAGGAACATCATTCTTCAACGCCGCCTCAGCGTTGAGGATGCCGTAGCCATAGATTGGATCCTTGCCCGGAGCGCCGGCGTCCTTGGCCGTGCTGACAATCCTGTTGATGACCTGCGTGGCACTCATTTCCGGCCACTTGGAACGAATGAGGGCTGCCACTCCCGAAACGATGGGAGCAGCACCGGAAGTGCCCGCCCATTCGGCGTAGGAGCCACCGGGGATTCCGCCCACCAGCTTCTCCGCGGGGGCTGCTACTCCAATGCTGATGCCCTGGGACGATGAGTCCACGCTGGCACGCCCTTCGCCGTCCAATCCGGCAACGGTGAGAACACCGGGGATAGTGGCGGGAGCCCCGACCTGTACGTTGCCGCCCACACGGTTCCCCGCCGCGGCAACAATCACCACATCCTTCTGCTCCGCATAGAGAAACGCGGCGTCCCAACTCTGCGGCCAGTCAGGAGAGGTGCTGCCCAGGGAAATGTTGATGACCTTGGCACCGTTGTCCACCGCCCAGCGGACGGCCTCCGGTATCTGTTCCTGGTCAGTCTTGCCACCGGGGTTCGGTGAACCGAGCCACGTTGAGATGGCCAGGATCTCCGCTTCGGGTGCCACGCCCACAATTCCGTCGGGTCCTCCGGCAGGCGGAGTGGTGGGTGGCGGAGGCGGAGGGGCAGGTGAGGCCGAAGCGGACGGTGATGCTGACGGCGGCGGAGGGGGTGCCGGGTGACCACGGCCGGCCAGCATGGTGGCTACCAGCGTGCCGTGCTCGGTCTTGGCACCGATGCTCTTTTGTCCGTTCGGGGCCCCGGCCCCGGAGACATCCGTTCCACCCACCACTACGCCCTTGAGGTCAGGGTGGCTTCCATCAACACCGCTGTCGATGACCGCGACCTTGACTCCAGCCCCCTTTGACACCTGCCAGGCGTTGGTGACTCCCGATTCCTTAAGCCAGTACTCCTTGTCCCGCCAGGCATCTGCGTTGGCAGCCGGGGCCGAGAACAGCGCGCCGGCCAGCGCCACGCCTGCCAGGGTAGTGGCAAGCGCAGCGGAGACGATGCGCCGGTGGCCCACTGTCATTGACCGTCCCTGATACTCAGGGCGATGCCGTCCAGGATGTCGTGCTCGCTGGCAACGGCGGCACGGATTCTCCCGTTGCTGACCTCCGCCAAGCGGCCCAGGATGCGGCGCCATACCAACGCTCCGGCTCCGATCACATCCACCCGTCCCGGGTGCATGTATGGAAGGGCAGCCCGCTCGTCCCGCGTCATTTCCAGCAAACTGGTGCATGCATCGGTGATGGTTTCCAGGTCCAGCGAAGCACCGTGGATGCGGTTGGTCCGGTATTCGTCCAGGCCCAGAGCGTGCGCGGTGATGGTGGTGATGGAACCTGCAACCCCAACCACGGCTGTGGCGCGGTCCAGCGGGACCGTTTGCGCAGCAAGATCAAGCGCGGCGTCGACGTCGGCCTCTGCTGCGGCGATCTGGGCGGCAGAGGGCGGATCGTTGCGAAGGTGACGCTCAGTGAGTCGCACGCAGCCAACGTCAACAGAGCGTGCCGCGATCACGCCGCTGGAATTGCCCAGCACGAATTCGGTACTTCCGCCGCCGAGGTCCACCACCAGGATGGGGTCCTCCCCCATGGCCGGCAGGACACTGCTGGCACCGGCGAAAGAGAGCGCGGCTTCCTCGTCACCGGTGATCACCTCAGGCTGCACTCCCAGCACTTCCCGGATGCCGTCCACAAACACTTGGCGGTTCCTGGCGTCACGCGTGGCCGAGGTAGCTGCGAAGCGGATCCGTCCTGCGCCGTGTTCCTTGATCAGCGCCGCGTAGTCCCGCGCGGCAGCGAAGGTGCGCTCCAGGGCTTCAGGGGCGAGTTCGCCCGTCGCGTCAACGCCTTGGCCGAGCCGCACTACCCGCATTTCCCGCACGACGTCGGTCAGCGGTCCGGCAGTGGTCGTCTCCAATCCTTTAGTGGAGGCATCGGCGATGAGGAGGCGGATGGAGTTGGTTCCGCAGTCAATGGCGGCCACCCGGCTCATGCGGTGCCTTCCTTCCCGGACTCGGACTCAGTTTTGGACTTCCGCACCGGCGCGGGACGCCCCACGATCTCCGGCAGTCCCTGCGGACCATGGCGGCTCAAGTCCCGGGAAGGTGCCTCGCCGGCCGTGTCCCACGCGCCGTCGCAATAGCAACGGTCCTTGGTCCACCACTCGGTAATGGAGTCCAGCGCCTGGTCCCCCAGCGGATTAACGCCCGGACCGGCAGCCAACGAATGACCCACCAGGACGTGAAGGCACTTCACCCGGGTGGGCATGCCGCCGGCTGAAATGCCATCAATCTCCGGCACCGCTCCTGTCCCGGAGCGGTGCGCGATTTCATTGCGGGCCTGCAGGTAGGCCTCATGGGCCCCTCGGTAGGCACCGGCCAGCTCATCATCAGCGGTGAGCCGTTCATTCATCTCGTTCATGAGCCCGCCCGCTTCAAGCCGCGACACTGCCGACGTGATCACCGGGTGCGTCAGGTAGAACGTAGTGGGGAAAGGCGTTCCGTTGCTCAGCCTGGGAGCCGTAGCGGCCACCAAGGGGTTGCCACAGACGCACCTGGCCGGGATCTCCACAACGTCCCGGACCGGCCTGCCCAGTTGGCGGCTCAGAACCTCAAGATCGTGAGCTGATGGCTGGCGGGATTCCTGCGGCACGGCTGCCGTGTTCTCTTCCACTTGCGCTGCCAACCTTCCTGCCCCTTTTCTCGCGTCCCATGCGGACACGACGGCGGCGGGCACCGCTTCTAGTCAGTTGCCGATCGTCTGATTGACTCCCAGAGAGCATCCACCCAGGGCAGATTCTCCGGGTTGGCCGACGATCCGGAGCCGGTGCGGCCACCCGGTGTGCCGGCGGCTTCTTCTCCCCCAAACACCCAGTAACCTGTTTCACCCGGCATAACCATGTTAATGCGGTCCCGGGCCTGCTGTTTCACGTAGTTGGGGTCCTGCCACCGGGAAAGCTGTTTGTTCAGCTCCGCTTGTTCGGCTTTCCTGCCGGCGATTTCCGCTTCCAGCGCTGAGATTTCAGCACGTTTCTCCAGGAAGATCTTCACGGTGGGAGCCAGCAGGATAGTGATGGCAATCATCACCACAGCCAGTGCAAGCATCCGGCCGGAGAACGCTTTTGCCGGTACGGGATCGAGGTCGCGGTCATCCTTGGAAGTGCCTGGTTTTCCGGAACCTTGGCCCTTGTCCGCAGATTTGGTGTCCGCCACCTTGTAGGAAATCCCCGACGGCTTCCTCCCTGCGGGGCTCTTTCCGCCGGTTGCCGCTTTACTGGTGGTTGCCGCTTTGCCGCCAGCCGGCGTCGACGACTTTGACGTTGACCGCTCACCGCCGAACTCAGCCGTGATGACCTCAGCGCCTTCGGCCGGCTTGCCACCTGTGGAGGACTGGCTGGCGGGGGACGGGCGGCTACCGCTGGACGGGCTGCCAAGGGCGTCGGCCCTGGGGACCTTTGGACGACGGGTGGCCATGACACTCCTGTAATGCCCGGTGCTTGCCTGGCGGTTTGCTGCGCTTGCTGTTTTTCACCTGGCCTGTGTTCTGCAGAACCGGAGTTAAACGAAAACCGGCGGCCATGGTCTTTCCACCATAGCCACCGGTTAGCTGTTTTCGCTGAAGGCTAGCCCTTGAAACGCGGGAACGCGCTGCGGCCGGCGTAACGTGCGGCGTCGTCGAGTTCCTCTTCGATGCGCAGCAGCTGGTTGTACTTGGCAACGCGCTCGGAGCGGGCCGGGGCACCGGTCTTGATCTGACCCGCGTTGGTGGCAACGGCGATGTCAGCAATGGTGGTGTCCTCGGTTTCGCCGGAGCGGTGCGAGGTGATGGTGGTGTAACCGGAACGCTGGGCCAGGGAAACGGCGTCCAGAGTCTCGGTCAGGGAACCAATCTGGTTGACCTTGACCAGCAGGGAGTTGGCCGTGGCCGTCTCGATGCCCTGCTGCAGGCGGACCGGGTTAGTGACGAACAGGTCATCGCCAACAAGCTGAACCTTGTCACCGATGGTGTCAGTGAGGGTCTTCCAACCTTCCCAGTCGTTCTCGTCCAGCGGGTCTTCGATGGAAACCAGCGGGTAGTCGGCAACGAGCTCGGCGTAGTAGGCGCTCATCTCGGTAGCCGAGAGTGCCTTGCCTTCGAACTGGTAAGCACCGTCCTTGTAGAACTCGGAGGAGGCAACATCCAAGGCGAGGGCAATGTCCGTGCCCGGGGTGTAGCCGGCGTTCTTGATGGCTTCCTGGATCAGGTCCAGTGCAGCGCGGTTGGACGGCAGGTTGGGAGCGAAGCCACCCTCATCGCCGAGGCCCGTGGAGAGGCCCTTTTCCTGGAGGACAGCCTTGAGGTTGTGGTAAACCTCAACGCCCCAGCGCAGGCCTTCGGAGAAGGTCTCGGCACCGATCGGGGCGATCATGAATTCCTGGATGTCAACATCGGAATCAGCGTGCGAGCCGCCGTTGAGGATGTTCATCAGCGGAACGGGCAGGACGTGGGCGTTCGGGCCGCCCAGGTACTTGTACAGCGGCAGGTCAGCAGAAGCTGCTGCAGCGTTGGCCACGGCCAGGGAAACACCCAGGATGGCGTTGGCGCCGAGCTTGCCCTTGTTGGGCGTGCCGTCCAGGTCAATCATGGCCTGGTCGATGCTGCGCTGGTCAGTGGCGTCGAAACCAATCAGGGCCGGGGAGATCTCGTCAATAACCGCGTCAACGGCCTTCTGGACACCCTTGCCGAGGTAACGGCCCTTGTCGCCGTCGCGAAGCTCAACAGCCTCGTGCTCACCGGTGGAGGCACCGGAGGGAACTGCTGCGCGGCCGATCTGGCCGTCGGAGAGCAGGACCTCAACTTCTACGGTCGGGTTTCCGCGGGAATCAAGGATCTCGCGTGCGTGGATGGCATCGATAAGCGCCATGGATGTGCTCCTTATGGGCGAATTACAGGAATGTGGAGGGAAATTCTCAACGTCCTCGTCGCTACTAGCGTAGTCCAGAGTGGCTTAGGTTACGGCACGGCTTCCAACGGCTCACGTCATGAAGGCGGTGCCTGGGTGTTCTGAAACGATCGAACCGCTGCACGAAGGGCCCGTTCGGCGTCGAGTCCTTGCTCCCGGGCACCGGCGACGACCGCCAGCAGCAGCTCACCGAGCGCCTCTTCCGAGGCAGGAACAGCAGCGAGCCCGACGCCGGCCAGCGCACCTTGGGCGTCAACGCTCAACCCCGCATCAACGTCCAGCCCTGCGCGGGCTGCCCTGTCCAACGACTTCTGGGCTGCCGCCAAGGCCGGGAGGTGCGGCGGAATACCTTCAAAGGGATCCTTCCGCTCCGGCTTCTCGGCCCGCTTGGCAGCATCCCACTTGACGATGATTTCCTCGACGCTGGACGGAAAACTGTCCTGCAGTGAACCGTCCGCCTTGAACACGTGCCGGTTGCGTCGGATCATCTTGTCGTTGATACCCCGGGCTACCGCAGCGAAATCAAAGCTGCCGCGCTCCTCGGCGAGCCGGGCGTGCAGCACTACTTGAAGCAGCACATCGCCCAGCTCGCCACGGAGCTCATCATCAACTGCGCCGGCTTCGATCGAGTCCACCACTTCATAGGCTTCCTCAATCAGGTACTCCACCAGCGACTCGTGCGTCAGCCCACCCATCCATGGGCAGTGCTCACGCAGTGCCGCAATGGTCCCCAGCAGCTCCCCAACCTCGCAAGCTCGGTCAGGGACCCCTGCTGCCGTGGGCCCACCCAGCAGCTGGTCCAGCGGAGAATCAGCCGAGGTTGGCGTAGGCATCGTTGATGTACTCAACCAAGGCTTCGCGCTCATCCAGCGGCAGGAAGGCTGCCTCTGCGGCGTTCAGTGTCAGTTCCAGCAGATCATCGAGGTCGTAATCGAAGGTCTCCACCAGGAGTTCGAACTCATCGGTGAGGGTGACCCCACTCATCAGGCGGTTGTCCGTGTTGATGGTGACGTTGAAGCCGAGCTGGAAAAGCATGTCCACCGGGTGGCTTTCAATGCCGTCGCCAAAGCCGGAAATGGCACCGGTCTGAAGGTTGGACGAAGGGCAGATTTCCAAGGCAATTCCGCGGTCGCGGACCCAGGCAGCCACGCTGCCGATGGTCACCATGCCCACGGTGTCCTCGCCGTCGTCGTCGGAGTTGTCTTCAAACTCCACCGAGATGTCCTCGGCGATCCGCACGCCATGGCCCAGGCGCAAAGCGCGCCCGTCCACCAATGCGGACTGGATGCTCTCAAGGCCGGCGGCTTCGCCTGCGTGGACCGTTGCCGGGAAGTTGTTCTCCGCCAAATAGGTGAAAGCGTCCTTGAAACGGGAGGGCAGGAAGCCGTCCTCGGCCCCGGCGATGTCAAAGCCCACTGCTCCGTTTGCCCGGTGGCGGACAGCGAGTTCGGCGATCTCCTGGCCGCGGTCAGCGTGGCGCATGGCAGTGATGAGCTGCCCAACCTGAATCTGCTGGCCGCGTTCTTCAGCGGACTCCATGCCGGCTTCAAGGCCGGTCTGAACTGCTTCAACAACCTCATCCAGGGTCAGGCCCTGCTGCAGGTGCTGTTCGGGAGCCCAGCGGACTTCGCCATACACCACACCGTCCTCAGCCAGGTCTTCCACGAATTCCTTGGCGACCCGGAACAGGCCTTCCTTGGTCTGCATGACGGCAACAGTGTGATCGAACGTTTCGAGGTAACGGACCAGCGAACCGGAGTCGGCGGATTCGCGGAACCATTCGCCCAGCGCCACGGGATCGGTGGAGGGCAGCGTGTGGCCGGCGGCCTCAGCCAGCTCAATAATGGTGGCCGGGCGGAGTCCTCCGTCCAGGTGATCATGGAGGGAAACCTTGGGCAGGCTCTTCAAATCGAAGTCAAGGGCAGGGGCAGCATCAAGAATGGGCTCAGTCACGTACTAACTGTAGGGGGACCGCTGTAGCTTAGCCAGCGGGTTTTGAGAGGTCCACGCCGGCGGCCGCCTTTTGCGACAGATCCGGGGACTCTTCTGCAGGGACCGTATTGCCTGCTGCCGCATCACGGGCCAGGTCCCGCTTCTCAAGGTACTTGTGCCACCAGCGAAGGGCGTGGTCCACCACAATGCCAAGGACCACTGCGAAGGCCACGGCAATTCCGACTCCCAGGAGCGGGTTGTGGTGCACCCATTGACCTGCCAGCAAGCCGATGCCGATGGAGTAGGCAACCCAGGTGATGCAGGCGAAAGCGTCCAACCAGAAGAACGTCCGGTGGCGGAAGCCGGTCTGTCCGGCCACGTAGTTCACAGCTACACGGCCCCAAGGAATGTACCGGGCCGTGAAAATGAGGACCGCGCCGCGCTTGTCCAGCTCATACTGCGCCCAGGCGAACATCTTTTGGACCTTGGGCCTGCGCATCCATTTCCAGCGGGTAAGACCGATTTTGCGGCCCAGCATGTAGGCCATGTTGTCCCCCGCCATGGCACCTATAAGAGCGGTGCCTCCCAGGATCCAGAGATTGGGCTCTCCACTGTGAAGAGACAGCGCCGAGAGGCCAACAATGGCTGTTTCGCTGGGAAGGATGGTGGCAAATCCGTCAATGAAGAAGAAGACCAGGAGTACCGGGTATATCCAGGGCTGCCCGGCTGCATGCTCGAGCATTTGGTTCAAAAACTCCACGCGACGGTAGCTCCTAGACGAATGTGACTTGACGATGTGACCGAAGTCGCTCTAGTGTCCCACGGCCGGGACGTCGTTCGCTACGTCCCAGCCAAGGGATCACACGCTTAACGCTATAGGTGCTGATAAGGTGCCGTCGTCAACCGCCGGGCTGATCTTCCGGGCCCGGCAACGTCATACCGTGGGTGGAGTGGGGGCGTCTTCCTCAGGGATGTTCTTGCCGTCCAGGGGAACGGATCCACGGACTTTGCTGATGATCCGGTCAATGATGATTCCCAGGATTACTGCCACCACGATCGCGATCACGGCGCCCAGCAGGTGGTTGTCCTCAAACCAGACACCAAAGAAGTAGCCAAGGATCACCGAGTAGGTGGCCCACAGGATGGCGGACATGGCCGTCAGGGCCACGAAGCGCCGGTGATGGAAGTGTGTGGCGCCGGCCGTCAGGTTCACTGCCACGCGGCCAATGGGGATAAAACGGGCCACCATGATCAGCGAGGCCGAGCGGCGGCGGAGTTCCTTGCCGGCCCAGCGGAAGGCGCCCTGCATTCGCTGGGTGCGCATCCATCGCCAGCGCTGGATGCCGATGTGCCGGCCGATGATGTACGCGATGTTGTCCCCGGAGAAAGCCCCCAAAGCGGCCATCACACCCAGCAGCCACACATTGGGTGAACCGCTGCTTCCGGAAACTGCGCTCAGGCCCACCACCACGGATTCGCTGGGAATAGGCGGGAAGAAACCATCTATCACGCAGCAAGCCAGCACCAGGAACAACACCCAAGGCTGCTCGGCTGCGGCGAGGATGAAATCGTTGATGCCCTGCACGGTTTCCTTACGGTTGCCGGCTCCCCCACAGGCGCCGGATGACTGGTGTTCCGGACCGTCCTTCGCGAACAGTCCGGAACACTTAAGCCTAGGCGATGCGGTCGATGATGAGCTGATGCGCCGGGCGTGAACCTTCGGGCGCGATCACCACCGCATCCTGGAGTGCTTCCTTTGCCCGATCAAATTTCTCCGGGGTGTCCGTCAGGAGCGTCATGAGCGGCTCCCCTGCACGGACCAATGCGCCGGGCTTGGCGTGCAGGCGCACGCCAGCTCCCGCTTGAACCTGATCCTCCTTGCGGGCCCGGCCGGCTCCGAGGCGCCAGGCGGCAACTCCCACGGACAAGGCATCCAGTTCCACCAGGACGCCGTCCGCCGGCGCGTAAACAGTCTCCGATTCCCTGGCCACCGGCAGGGCTGCCCGCGGATCTCCACCCTGTGCTTCGATCATCCGGTTCCAGACGTCCATGGCACGGCCGTCCTTCAGGGCTGCTGCGGGGTCGGCATCGTGGATGCCGGCACCGGCCAGCATCTCCTCGGCCAAGCGGACGGTCAACTCGACGACGTCTTCCGGACCGCCGCCCGCAAGGACCTCCACCGACTCCTCAACTTCAATGGCGTTACCGGCCGTCAGACCCAACGGCGTGGACATGTCCGTGATCAGGGCGACGGTGTGCACACCGGCGTCCTTGCCCAGAGCCACCATGGTCTCGGCAAGCTCCCGCGCCCGTGCTACATCCTTCATGAAAGCGCCGGAGCCTACCTTGACGTCCAGCACCAGCGAGCCCGTTCCTTCAGCGATCTTCTTGCTCATGATCGAGGAGGCAATGAGCGGAATGGCTTCAACAGTGCCGGTGACATCACGCAGGGCGTAGAGCTTCTTGTCCGCCGGAGCGAGACCGGAGCCTGCTGCGCAGATGACGGCTCCCACGTCCTGGAGTTGGGCCATGATCTCGTCGTTGCTGAGGTTGGCCCTCCACCCCGGGATGGCTTCAAGCTTGTCCAAGGTGCCGCCCGTGTGGCCCAACCCGCGGCCTGAGAGCTGCGGAACGGCGACGCCGAACACGGCCACGAGCGGGGCCAGCGGCAGCGTGATCTTATCCCCCACCCCACCGGTGGAGTGCTTGTCGCTGGTAGCCTTGCGGCCGCCGTCGGGCGTTGTCAGGGACGAAAAGTCCATCCGCTCGCCCGAGGCGATCATGGCCGAGGTCCAGCGGGAGATCTCCGCGCGATCCATGCCGTTGAGCAGGATGGCCATGTTCAGTGCCGCCATCTGTTCCTCGGCGATCACCCCGCGGGTGTAGGCATCAATGGTCCAGTCGATCTGCTCGGGAGTGAGGGTGCCCTTGTCCCGCTTGATGGAAATGATCTGGACGGCGTCGAACGCTTCGGTGCTGGTCACGTAGTTTCCTCCAGGTGTTCAGGACCAAAGGCATCAGGCAGCACCTGGTCCATGGATTTGATTCCCTGCGTTGTCATGAGCTGCATTCCCGGCGCCCTGAATTCGTACAGCAACTGACGGCAGCGCCCGCACGGCATGAGGATGTTGCCTTGGCCGTCCACACAATAGAATGCTGCGATCCTGCCGCCGCCTGTCATGTGGAGCTGGCCCACCAACGCGCATTCGGCGCAGAGTGTCAGCCCGTAGCTGGCGTTCTCCACGTTGCAGCCGCTCACAATCCGGCCGTCCTCGGTGAGGGCCGCAGCCCCCACCGGGAACTTCGAGTACGGCGCATAAGCATTGCGCATGGCGTGCTTTGCCGCTTCTTCCAGCGCCTGCCAATCGACGTCATTCGCCGGCATGGTCAACCCTTCACGTACGGTATGCCGCTTGCGGCCGGTGGCCGCGACTTACCCACCAGACCGGCGACGGCGAAGATGGTCACCACGTACGGCAGCATGGCCATGAACTGGCTCGGGACCGGGGTGCCGATGATGCCCAGGATGGACTGCAGGTTGTAGGCAAAGCCGAACAACAGCGAAGCCAGGAAGGCACCGATGGGGTTCCACCGGCCAAAGATCAACGCCGCCAAGGCAATGAAGCCCCGGCCACCGGAAATGTCCTTGGTAAAGGAGTCGATGGTTACCAGGGTGAACACGGCACCGCCGATCCCTGCGATGGCGCCACCCAAGGTGACGTTCCAGAAACGGGTTGCGTTGACGTTGATGCCCAGCGTGTCAGCAGCTTGCGGGTGCTCACCCACGGCGCGGACCCGCAGGCCCCAGCGGGTCTTGAACAGGCCGAACCACACCACGGCCACGGCAATGTACATGAGGTAGCCCGCGATGGACTGCTCAAACAGGATGGGGCCGATGATGGGGATATCCGAAAGCAGCGGGATGGGCAGGATATCCAGCCGGCCCGGGGTGTTGAACTGCTCTTTGTTGGGAACCATCAAAGTGCCGTAGAGGAAGCCCGTGAGGCCGGAGACCAACACGTTCAGCACCACGCCCACAATGATCTGGTTGACCAGGTACTTGATGCTGAAGACTGCCAGGACCATGGACACGGCAGCACCGGCAGCAGCGGCTGCAATAAGCCCGATGTACGGGCTGCCCGTCATGGTGGCTACCAGTGCGGCCGTAAAGGCACCGCCCAGGAGTTGGCCCTCGATGGCAATGTTCACTACACCCACACGCTCACAGAGCACACCGGAGAGCGAACCGAACACCAACGGCACCGCCAGGGTGACAGAACCTGCCACCAAGCCGGCCAGCGAGATGGACGGCTGGCGGGCTCCGGCCACGATCCACACGAGCAGCGCGAACACAAACACCACGGCGAAGGCGATCGGCAGCCACTTTGGTGAGCGCTCCCCCTGCGTCCAGAGGTAGATGGAGTAGGCGGCCATGGCAAGGAGCAAGATGCCGAAGACTACCCCGCCCACCTGCCCCGGGATCATGAGGGCAGGAACCGCCACGGCGTCACCAGCATCGCTGATCTTCATCTCGGCGGTCTGGTCCGGGCCCAGGAAACCGAAGAAGACCAACGCAATCAGGGCAAGAATGCCGAGCGAGAGCGGGACTTTCATGGAAGGCCGGAACGCGGGCAGTGCCGTTGAACCCGACTTCGGAGCGGTAGTTGTCGCGCTCATTTGGCACCTCCGGAGGCGTTGACCAGGGCAGCCTTGGGAGCCGCTTTCGGTGTCTTCTTTTTCTTCTTGGGCTCAAGCCGGAAGATCGACTTGATGAGCGGCGGTGCGGCAATGAACAACACGATCAGGGACTGCACTACCAGCACAATGTCAATGGGCGTTCCGGTCTGAATCTGCATCTGCACGGCCCCTGCACGGAAGGCTCCGAACAGCAGGCCGGCAAAGAACGTCCCCCAGGGAGTACTGCGTCCCAGCAGGGCAACAGTGATGGCGTCAAAGCCGATCTGGGCAGCGACGCCGCCGGTCAGCACCTTTTCCGTGCCGGCCACCTGGGCAATACCGCCAAACGCAGCAAGGGCACCGGCCATGGCCATCACCAGGATGGTGGCGCGGGAAACCTTAACGCCGGCGGTCCGTGCCGCCACAGGGTTTGCACCTACGGCGCGGAACTCAAAGCCGATGGTGGACCTGTTCAGCAGCCACCACACACCGAAAGTCAGCGCTATGGCTACCAGGAAGCCCATGTGGAGACGGGATCCGGGGATGAGGACGGGGAACGTTGCCGATTCGTCCAGGCGTGGTGAAATGGGGCTGCTGTCCCCCGGGCGCCGGAACGCTGCGGTGTTCAGCAGGAAGTCCAGCAGGAACAATGCCACGTAGTTCAGCATGATGGTCACGATCACCTCGTGGGCACCGGTCCGTGCTTTGAGGACGCCAACAATGCCGCCCCACACAGCGCCTCCCAGGACACCCATGATGATCACCACCAGCAGGTGCAGGCCGAACGGCAGGTGCCAGGCGAAGCCAACATAGGCTGCCAGCGTGGCACTGATGATGATCTGGCCCTGCGCACCGATGTTGAACAGGCCGGCGCGGAATGCCAGGGCAACGCCAAGGCCGGCGCAGATCAGGGGCGTTGCCACGGTCATGGTTTCCAGCAGTGGTGCCAGCCCCTGGCGGGGGTTGAAAACCGAACCCTGGAAGAGGGCTACGTAACTCTCGGTCATGGCTGCCCACAGCGCACTCAGGAAATCCGTGGGGCGCGCGAACAGGTAACCTGCTGTCTTGGCAACCTGTGCATCCGTGCTGGCAATCAGAAGACCACCGAGGAACAGCGCCACAATAACGGCAAGGACGGAGACGAATCCGTTGCCCATCACAATTCTGCGAACGACGCTGCCTTGCTGATGGCCCGTGTCCCCGCTCTGGGAAGAGACGGGCACGATGGAAGGTTCCAGCATGCCGCCTGCGGTATCGAGGGAGACGTCTGCGGCACGGACTTCGGAGGTGGATTCCTCGGGTGTGCGGTCCTTGTTCGACTCGTCGTTAGTTGTCATCGGAGCCTCCTTCAGGGCCGACGCCGGCCATCATCAAGCCAAGGGTGTCGCGGGATGTTCCGGCAGGGACGATTCCCACGAGCTTGCCTTTGTACAGCACGGCAATCCTGTCTGCGAGTTCAATGACCTCATCCAGTTCAGTGGAAACGATCATGACCGGCGTTCCGACGTCGCGCTCGGCAACAATGCGTTTGTGCAGGAACTCAATGGAGCCAACATCCACGCCACGGGTGGGCTGGCTGGCGATGAACAACCGCAGCGGCCGGGACAGCTCCCGGGCCATGACCACTTTCTGCTGGTTACCGCCGGACAGTGTTCCGGCTGCCGAGGATGCGGAGGGTGTACGGATATCAAATTCTTCAATCTTGGCCTTGGCATGTTCGGCAACCTTGGCCGGTTTCATGCTGATACCGCTGGCAAACGGCGCTTGGTCATACAGATCCAGCACCAGATTCTCCGCCACCGAGAACGGCCCCACCAGGCCGTCCACTGTCCGGTCTTCCGGGACAAAGCCGACGCCCGAACGCAGGACATCCTTCACGGGCAGGCCCAGCAATTGCTTGCCGTCCAGCGTCACCGAGCCTGTGACGTGGTCCTGAATGCCCAGGATCGCCTCGGTCAGTTCCGTTTGGCCGTTGCCTTGGACACCGGCGACGGCGAGGATCTCGCCTTGGGCGATCTCGAAGCTGATCCCGTCCACCACGTTGGTGCCGTTGGCCGCACGCACAGTGAGGTTCTCCACCACGAAAGTGGTTTCCTTCCGCTGCGCAGGTGCCTTGTTCAGGCTCAGGCTGACGGGGCGGCCCACCATCATGGAGGCCAGCTCAGTGGCTGATGCCGTGGGTGGAGCATCCCCCACCACCTTGCCGCGGCGTATGACGGTGATGACGTCCGAGACAGCTTTGACTTCACGCAGTTTGTGCGAAATGAACACGATGGACGTGCCGCCGGCTTTGAGCTGACGCATGATGTCCAGGAGTTCATCGGTTTCCTGCGGCGTCAGTACGGCTGTGGGCTCGTCCAAAATGAGGACCCTGGCTTCGCGCACCAGCGCCTTGATGATCTCCACACGCTGCTGAACTCCCACAGGAAGGTCCTCAACCAGGGCATCGGGATCCACGTCAAAGCCGTATTGGTTCGAGATTTCCCGGATCTTCTTCCGGGTTTCTTCAATGCTGAGGACGCCGCCGAACGTGGTGGGCTCAGCACCCAGAGCCACGTTTTCTGCCACCGTAAATACGGGGACGAGCATGAAGTGCTGGTGCACCATACCGATTCCCGCTGCCATGGCGTCACCTGGCCCACGGAAATTAACGGGCTGGCCATCTACCAGGATCTGGCCGGCCGTGGGCTCGTACAGTCCGTAGAGGACGTTCATGAGGGTTGATTTGCCGGCACCATTTTCGCCCAGGAGGCAATGGATCTGGCCGGATTCGACCACGAGGTCGATGTCTTGGTTGGCGTAGAAGGTCCCGAAGGCTTTCGAGATCCCCTTCAATTCGAGTTTCACAACTCCCACCGTTCTGTGTGTCCGAGGGACGGCTGCACTGCTCCAAAGCCGCTGGCTTTGGAGCCCAGCCTAGTCAGGGCAAAAACGCGCCGCCAGTACCGGGGCTCGGTACTGGCGGCGCGTCCGGGAATTGCTTACTTCTTGGGGCTCGATTCAGACTCAACAACCAGCTTGCCGGACACGATGTCCGCCTTCAGGGCATCGAGCTCGGACTTGGTTTCGGCCGAGACTGCGGAGTCGAGGTCATGGAACGGGGCGAGTGCAACGCCGTCGTTCTCCAGGGTGCCAACGTAGGCTTCGTTGTTGAACTTGCCTTCCTTGTCATCCTTCACCACGGCTTCAACGGCCTCGCCCATCTGCTTGACCACGGAGGTCAGCATGAGGTCCTTGTACTCGGGAGCGGTGAGGTAGCCATCGGAGTCAACCCAGATGAGCTTGACGTCCTTACCGGCTGCCTTGGCTTCCTTCAGCGCGGCGCCTGCACCCTTGCCCACCGGTCCGGCTACGGGCATGATGATGTCCGCGCCCTGGTCCAGGAGGTTGAGGGTGACCTGCTTGCCGGTGTCCTGCTTCTCGAAGTCGCCGGTGAAAGAACCATCCTTGGTGTTCTTGTCCCAGCCAACAACCTGAACGTTCTTGTCCTTGGCCTTGTTGTACGCCTGGACGCCGTCGTAGAAGCCGTCCATGAAGATGGTCACCGTGGGGATCTTGATGCCGCCGAAGGTACCCACCTTGCCGG
Source organism: Paenarthrobacter aurescens (assembly GCF_041549525.1). Classification (NCBI taxonomy): domain Bacteria; kingdom Bacillati; phylum Actinomycetota; class Actinomycetes; order Micrococcales; family Micrococcaceae; genus Paenarthrobacter; species Paenarthrobacter aurescens. The sequence continues at coordinate 1,253,982 of NZ_CP157456.1, read as the reverse complement.
TCTTGGTCGTAGCGGCAGCTGTGTAACCAGCCAGGAAGGCGGCTTGCGCGGTGTCGTAGACGATCGGCTTGACGTTGGCGATCGGAGCCTCGTACGAGTAGTCGACGATCGCGAAGTGCTTGTCCGTGTTCTTCTCAGCGGCAGCCTTGGTGGCATCGCCCAGGAGGAAGCCGACGGTAACCGTCAGGTTGCAGCCGGCGGAGATCATGCCGTTGAGGTTGGTTTCGAAGTCGCTGTTTGCCTTCGATTCGGCCGACCGGACCTGGATACCGAGATCCGTTTCGGCCTTCTTCAGGCCCTCGAAGGAGGACTGGTTGAAGGACTGGTCATCGAATCCGCCGGAGTCCGAAACGATGCAGCCAAGGAAGTCACTCTTGGTGGCGGTGCCGGAACCAGCGTCGGGGGGCCTGGCCACATCCGCTCAGCAGGAGCGCTGCTGCGCCGAGGGTGGCAACACCGGCCATGGAACCGCGCTTCAGGGTGGCACGCAGTGGTTTCTTCAATTTTCCTCCAGGAAGAAAGTGATTGGCGCTACGACGGATGGTCAATGAGTGTCCGTTTCCTATACCTGAGGCAGAAATTCTGTTTTCACTGATGCTCGCAGCTGCGCCGAAGCGCATTGATGAAACCAACACTAGTGGCCTAAAACACACCCAGCTACCACAAAGGATCACTCCGGGTCAGATTGTTGACCTTTTGTTACCAAGCAGTAGCCGGGTGTGCAAGTCACACGTGAGTCACCTGTGGATTAGAGGCGTACCAGCATCTTTCCGGTGTTGGCGCCGTCCAACAGATCGATGAAAGCCTGCGGCGCGTTCTCCAGGCCATCCACGATTGTTTCGTCGTAGCTGACGGAGCCATCGGCCAGCCAACCGGCCATCTTCTGCGCGAATTCAGCGGCGTGCTGACGCTGACCGCCCACCAGGAATCCGCGGAGGGTCAGCTGCTTCCCGATTGCCACGGCCAGGTTCCGGGGCGCCACTGCAGGTTCGGTGGAGTTGTACTGGGCAATGGCACCGCACATGGCTACGCGGCCACCGACGGTCAGCGTAGCCAGGGCTGCCTCGAGGTGCTCGCCACCGACGTTATCGAAGTACACGTCAATCCCGCGCTCCCCCGCCGCTTCCCGCAACTGGTCCAGCACCGGGGCGTCGTTGTAGTTGAAAGCTGCGTCAAAGCCGAGTTCCAAAAGCCTGGCCACCTTCTCCGGCGATCCCGCACTGCCAATGACCTTCGAGGCACCCATGGCCTTGGCGATCTGGCCCACCATGGAGCCCACGGCACCTGCGGCACCGGAGACGAACACCACGTCGCCTTCCTTGAACTCAGCCACTTTCAGCAGGCCGGCGTAGGCGGTCAGGCCGGTCATGCCCAGCGCGCCAAGGAACGCGGAGGTGGGGGCCAGCCCTGAGGGAACCGGCGTGGTTGCTGCTGCGTCCACTACGGAGTGCTCACGCCACCCCAGTTGATGCACGACGACGTCACCCACCTTGTGCGCGTCCGAACGGGACGCAATCACCTCACCTACCGCACCGCCGTCGAGCGCTGCATCCAGGCGGAACGGCGCCGAGTAGGACTTGACGTCATTCATGCGGCCGCGCATGTAGGGGTCCACGGACATGAACTGGTTCTTCACCAGGAGCTGGCCTTCGGCGAGCTCGGGAAGCTGCGCCGTTGCCAGTCGGAAGTTCTCCGGAGCAGGGCGGCCAACGGGGCGTGAAGCCAACTGGATTTCGCGGGTCTCGCTTGCCACGGCGCTCATGCTGCGAACTCCACGAGCTTCAAGTCAACGGCCATGTTGCCGCGGGTTGCGTTGGAGTAGGGGCAAACCTGGTGCGCTTTGTGCATCAGCTGCTCGGCCGTTTCACGGTCCAGCGCGGGCAGGGCGATTTCCAGTTCAGCAGCGAGGCCGAAGCCTTCGCTGTCTGTCAGCGGGCCGATGTGGATCCTGGCTGCGACGGCCGAGTCCGTCAGGTCAGCGCGTTCCTTCCGGCCAACCAGACGCAAAGCAGAGTGGAAGCACGCGGCGTAACCGGCAGCGAACAACTGCTCCGGGTTGGTGCCTTCGCCGTTGCCACCCAACTCTTTGGGGCTGGCGAGTGCGACATCCAGCTTGCCGTCGTTGGTGCGGGCGTTGCCGTCGCGGCCTTCGCCGGATGCCAAGGCCTCGGCAGTGTAAAGAGTCTTCATGGTGTTTCCGTTCTCTTCGGGAAGGGATATCCCGGGATTTTCCGGGAGGTCTATCAGAGTGAGCTGTTCAGGGCTGAGGTGAGCTTGCCGAGGGTGGCGTGTAGCTGCCCGATTTCCTCGGGTGTGAGCCCGGCGGCGTCCGCGAGGCGCTGTGGCACAGCCTGGGCGCGGTCGCTCAAGGCAGTACCGGCGTCGGTCAGGACAACGTCCACCCGGCGCTCGTCCTCGGCCGAGCGGCGGCGTTCCACCAGCCCCATCGCTTCCAGTCGCTTCAGCAGGGGTGACAGCGTGCCGGAGTCCAGGCCGAGTTCGGCACCGAGTTCACGGACGCTGCGCGGTTCCTGCTCCCAGAGCACCAGCATCACCAGGTACTGGGGGTACGTCAGTCCGAGGTCCTCCAGAACGGGGCGGTAGACCGCCGTCGCTGCTTTGGACGCCGAGTACAGCGCAAAGCAAACCTGGTGGCGGAGGCGGGGTGCATCACTCATGACTAAAACGATAGTGCACAATTCAATTGTGCACAACTCATTACCGGGGAAAGCGCGCACTGAGCCGCATTCAGGCGCTCCCTGGAGCCCTGAATGCGACTCAGTCAGTTACTGCTCGAGGTCGCGGATGGTACGCAGGGCAGCTGCGGTCAGGACGCGGATGGCGTAGCCAAGGGCACGCTCGTCAACAATGAAATCGCCGCGGTGGAGGTCGTACTCTTCGCCCCCCGGCGTGTGCGTTCCCAAGCGCATCATGGCTCCGGGGAGATCGGCAAGGAACCAGGCGAAATCCTCCCCACCCATGGACTGCGGGGTGAGGACCACTGCATTCTCACCCAACTCCGCACGGGCAGAGGCCTCGATCAGGGCCGTCTCATGCTCGGAGTTCACTACAGGCGGCACGCCGCGGGTGTGTTCCAGGTGGACGTCCACGCCGTACGGCGCGGCAACCTGCCGCACCACATCGTCCAGCAGCTCCCCCGCACTGTGCCAGGCATCGCGATCCAGGCAACGCATGGTGCCGGCCATGTAGCCGGTGCCCGGGATGGCGTTCGGTGCAGAACCTGCGGAAATCTGGCCCCAGACCACCGAGACGCCGCTGCGGACATCCACCCGCCGGGACAGGACAGCCGGAACATTGACCGCGATTTGAGCCAGCGCGAACACCAGGTCCTCGGTCAGGTGCGGCCGGGACGTGTGTCCCCCACGGCCGGAGAGTTCAATCTTGATGGTGTCCGAGGCCGAGGTGATGGCACCGATGCGGGTACCGATCTGGCCCACATTAATCCGGGGGTCACAGTGCAGCGCCAGGATACGCGGCACACCCTCAAGCACCCCCTGCTCAATGCAGGACAACGCACCGCCGGGCATCGTTTCCTCAGCAGGCTGGAAAATAATCCGCACCGTGCCGCCCAACGGATTATTCTTGTGCATCCGCTGCAGCGTCAAAGCAATGCCGAGCATGGCCGTGGTGTGGACATCGTGCCCGCAAGCATGGGTGACGCCGTGGTTCTTCGAGGCGAACGGCAGGCCCGTTTCCTCAATGATGGGCAAGGCGTCAATGTCCCCGCGAAGGGCTGTGGCAATGGGCCCCTCGCCCACGTCTACGGTCAGCCCGGTCTCCTCCAACCGCCGCGGCTTCAGTCCGGCTGCTTCCAGACGCTCCACCAGCATGTCAGTGGTGCGGAATTCCTTGAAGGACAACTCCGGGTGCGCATGGAGGTCACGACGGAATTCGATGAGTCCTGGGAGCAGTTCATCAACCCAAGGACTCACAACGGGAGCGGGCTCGGTTTCAGTGGTGTAATTGCGCACGTCACAACTCTAGCCATGCACGGCTCGCTAAGAACGAAAGCCACCTCTTGGTTACGCCGCGTTCAGACGCAGGACAACCAAAGAGGTGGCTCACGGTATAAGGCAAATGTTCTACAGCACGTCCGTGTCGCCGCTGGCCTTGAGGGCATCAACGGTGCCCTTGACCAGTTGGGCGTGCTCCTTGGTGGTGACCAGGAGGGCGTCCGGCGTGTCCACAATGACCACGTCCTTGATGCCGATCAGCGCGATCACGCGCTTGGTATCGGAAACCACCACGCCGCTGGCGTTCTCAGCGAACACCCGTGCGCCTTCGCCAAGCACTGTGACTTCATCAACGTCACCTGCGTTGTTGAGGCGGCCGATCGCGGCGAAGTCGCCAACATCGTCCCAGCGGAAGGTGCCAGGCACGACGGCGACGTCCCCGGCTTCCGCTGCGGGCTCGGCCACGGCGTAGTCAATGGCAATTTTCGGCAACGTGGGCCACACGCGGGCAGTGACCTCGGCGCGCTGCGGAGTATCCCAGGCCTCGGCGATTTCCTCTAGCCCCTTGAACAGTTCCGGCTGGTTGGCCTCCAGGTGCCTGAGCATGAGCGCCACGGGAGCCACGAACATGCCGGCATTCCAGACGTAGTCCCCGGCCTCCACGTACTTGTTGGCCACTTCCTGGCTGGGCTTCTCCACAAACTCCGCAACAGCAAGAGCATTCGGGGCGCCGTCCACATTCAGTGCCGCGCCGGAGCGGATGTATCCGAATCCGGTGGAGGGGTGGGTCGGCTTGATACCAATGGTGACGATCTTGCCGGTGGCGGCAGTAAAGATGGCCTCGCGCACGGTCTCTTGGAAGAGGTTGTCCGGGCTGATGACCTGGTCCGCAGCGAAGGAACCCATGATGGTGTCCGGATCGCGGCGGTAGAGAATGGCGGCGGCCAGGCCGATTGCGGCACCGGAGTCCTTGGGCTCGCTCTCGAGTACCAGCTCGTCATCCCCGATCTCGGGGAGCTGGCGGCACACGGCGGCGCGGTGTGCCTCGCCGGTAACAACAAGGACCCGTTCACCGGCCAGAGGTTCCAGGCGGTCATAGGTAGCCCTCAACAACGTGCTGCCGGAACCGGTCAGATCGTGGAGGAACTTGGGCGCAGCGGCACGCGAGAGTGGCCACAACCGGGTCCCCACACCGCCCGCCGGAATAACCGCATGGAAGCGGTTCATTGGCGATTCCGGGTATTTCGCGTCTTCTGTACTCACCGCAACACTTTATCCTGTGCCGACGGGAAGCCCCGCAGCAGGACACACGTGTGGCGTTCGTCTCAGGCATTGAGCAAAATCGCCTGAATATGGGCGGGAAACATGGAATTAACAAGCAAAGAAGCCCGTCCTAAATTGAATATGCTGTTAGCGAAGCCTAGATTTAGGCGTGAGCTACGAGTGCTCTCGCAGCAGGCGTTCCCCCCGCGTGGATCCCATGCCAGCGCCGCTGTGTTGCAGGAAGGTTTAATCAGTGCCGACAAAACCAGCTGGCACCTTGTACCGCGGCCGTGAAGGCATGTGGTCCTGGGTTGGACACCGCATTACAGGTGTAGTGATCTTTTTCTTCTTGTTGGTCCATGTGCTGGACACCTCATTGGTGCGCGTGTCCCCTGAGGCCTACACCGCCGTCATTGGCGCCTACAAGAACCCCCTTATGGCCCTGGGTGAAACGGGCCTGGTCGCCGCGATCATTTTCCACGCCTTCAACGGCCTGCGTGTGATCGCCATCGATTTCTGGAAGAAGGGCGCGAAGTACCAGCGCCAGTTGCTGTGGGTTGTGCTTGCACTGTGGCTTGTCACGTTCGCAGGCTTCGCCATCCGCCACCTTTCCCTCGCGCTGGGAGGCCACTAAGCCATGACAACCATTGAATCTCCGCGCAGCGGGAAGATCGCGCCGAAGTACAACCGCACCGGCTCCAGCCGTGGCAACTTTGAGATGATCGCCTGGCTGTTCATGCGCCTGTCCGGCATCGTCCTGGTGGTGCTGATCTTCGGCCACCTGTTCGTGAACCTGCTGGTGGGCGAGGGCATCCACGCAATCGACTTCGGTTTTGTTGCCGGCAAGTGGGCCGATCCGTTCTGGCAGTTCTGGGACCTCGCCATGCTGTGGCTTGCCATGCTGCACGGCACCAACGGCGTCCGCACCATCATCAACGACTACGCCGAGAAGGACTCCACGCGCTTCTGGCTCAAGATGGTCCTCTACGCGGCCACCCTGGTCATCATCATCCTCGGCACGCTGGTGATCTTCACCTTCAACCCGTGCCCCGTCGTCGACGGCGTCCAGTTGCCTGGCGGTTTCTGCCCGGCCCCGTAGCGGCGCCTTCCGGGCTGCTCCCCCGAGCAACCCGGTTCGCCTCACGTAGCGGAGCAGCCTCCGCCGACCATCTGAATTTTTGAAAGAGAGAGCATCTGGTATGCAGGTCCATAAGTACGACGTCGTCATTGTCGGTGCAGGTGGCGCCGGCATGCGCGCCGCGATCGAATCCGGTCAGCGAGCACGCACCGCGGTACTGACCAAGCTCTACCCCACCCGATCGCACACCGGTGCGGCCCAGGGTGGAATGTGCGCAGCACTGGCCAACGTCGAAGAAGACAACTGGGAGTGGCACACCTTTGACACCATCAAGGGTGGCGACTACCTGGTTGACCAGGACGCAGCCGAGGTCATGGCGAAGGAAGCCATTGACGCCGTGCTGGACCTGGAAAAGATGGGTCTGCCGTTCAACCGCACCCCCGAGGGCCGGATTGACCAGCGTCGCTTCGGCGGCCACACCCGTGACCACGGCAAGGCTCCGGTCCGCCGCGCCTGCTACGCCGCAGACCGTACCGGCCACATGATCCTTCAGACGCTGTACCAAAACTGCGTCAAGCACAACGTTGAGTTCTACAACGAGTACTACGTCCTTGACCTGCTGATCGTCGAAGAAGACGCAGTACGCGAAGACGGAACCCCGTACAAGCAGAAGCGTGTTGCCGGCGTGGTCTCCTATGACCTCGCTTCCGGTGAACTGCACGTCTTCCAGGCCAAGTCCGTGGTGTTCGCATCCGGCGGCGCCGGCAAGGTCTTCAAGACCACCTCCAACGCCCACACCCTCACCGGTGACGGCATGGGCATCGCATTCCGCCGTGGTATCCCCCTGGAAGATATGGAGTTCTTCCAGTTCCACCCGACCGGCCTGGCCGGCCTGGGCATCCTCCTTACCGAGGGTGCACGCGGTGAAGGTGCCATCCTGCGTAACTCCGAGGGTGAACGCTTCATGGAGCGCTACGCCCCCACCATCAAGGACCTCGCACCCCGTGACATCGTGGCCCGCGCCATGGCAAACGAAGTGCGTGAAGGCCGCGGTTGCGGTCCGAACAAGGACTACGTCCTCCTGGACCTGACCCACCTTGAGCCTGCACACATCGAGGCCAAACTTCCGGACATCACGGAGTTCGCCCGCACCTACCTGGGTGTTGAACCGTTCACGGATCCCGTTCCCGTGTTCCCCACGGCGCACTACGCCATGGGCGGCATCCCCACCAACATCACCACTGAAGTGCTCCAGGACAACGACACCATTGTCCCGGGTCTCTACGCAGCCGGTGAAGTTGCCTGCGTTTCCGTGCACGGCTCAAACCGCCTCGGCACCAACTCGCTCCTTGACATCAACGTTTTTGGTAAGCGCGCCGGCATCGCCGCGGCCGAGTACTCCAAGACCGCTGACTTCGTTGAGCTGCCCGAGGATCCCGAGGCAATGACCCGCGGCATCCTGGATGGCCTGCTCAGCGGCAACGGCACCGAGCGCGTTGCGCAGATCCGCAAGGAACTGCAGGACACCATGGATGCCAACATGCAGGTGTTCCGCACCAAGGAATCCCTGGAGCAGGTCCTCCGCGACATCGCTTCCTTCGAAGAGCGTTACAAGCACGTCACGGTTCAGGACAAGGGCAAGCGCTTCAACCTGGATCTCCTGGAAGCCGTGGAACTGGGCTTCCTCCTGGACATGGCCAAGGTCATGACCGTTGGTGCGCTGCACCGTGAAGAGTCCCGTGGTGGCCACTACCGCGAAGACTTCCCGGACCGCAATGACGAAAAGTTCATGAAGCACTCCATGGCCTACCTGGACACTTCCGTCACCGTCGACTCCTCGGCGGAATCCGTTGCGGGCATCCGTCTTGAGACGAAGCCCGTGATCTTCACCCGTTACGAGCCGATGGAGCGTAAGTACTAATGACGACCGAAATGGCAGAGCCCGCTTCCAAGATCGAGCTCCCGGCAAGCGTTGCAGGCGACGGTGAAATTCCCACCTTCCACATCACGCTGCGCGTACGCCGCTACGATCCCGAAATCTCGGACGAAGCACGCTGGGATGACTACAAGCTGACCATGTACGGCACGGACCGCGTGTTGGATGCCCTCCACAAGGTCAAGTGGGAAATCGACGGCAGTGTTTCCTTCCGCCGCTCCTGCGCACACGGTGTTTGTGGCTCCGACGCCATGCGCATCAACGGCCGTAACCGCCTCGCCTGCAAGACGCTGCTGAAGGACCTGGACACCACCAAGCCCATCACCGTCGAGCCAATCAAGGGCCTCCCCGTGGAGAAGGACCTGATTGTGGACATGGAACCCTTCTTCCAGTCCTTCCGCGAAGTCATGCCGTTCCTGATCAACAAGGGCCACGAGCCCACCAAGGAACGCCTGCAGTCCGTTGAAGACCGTGAGCGCTTTGATGACACCACCAAGTGCATCCTGTGCGCAGCCTGCACCTCGTCCTGCCCGGTCTTCTGGACCGATGGCCAGTACTTTGGTCCGGCAGCGATCGTGAACGCCCACCGCTTCATCTTCGATTCCCGCGATGATGCCGGCGACATGCGCTTGGAGATCCTGAACGACAAAGAAGGCGTGTGGCGTTGCCGCACCACCTTCAACTGCTCGGAAGCATGCCCCCGTGGCATCCAGGTGACCCAGGCAATCGCCGAGGTCAAGCAGGCCATTCTGGCCCGCAAGATCTAGTTCACCTTTCTTTCAAAGAACAAGCACGACGACGACGCCGCTCACCACTGATGGTGAGTGGCGTCGTCGTCGTTAATCACTTGCCCAAACCTTCACCGCAAATCCCCCCAACTCAAGGAGACCAACGTGTCACGTTCTGAGAAGATCAGCTTCACGGGAAGCACCGGCGATACCTTGGCCGGAGTCGTGGACGTGCCCGAGGGTCCTGTGCGCGGGTGGGGCTTGTACTCCCACGGCCTGACACTGGGCAAGGACAGCCCCGCGGCATCCCGGATCTGCAAGGGGCTCGCGGAGCAGGGCGTTGGCATGCTGCGCTTCGACAACCTGGGGTTGGGTGGCTCGGCCGGTGAATGGTCTGCGGGCTCCTTCAGTGTCAAGGTAGCCGACACGATCCTGGCAGCGAACTTCATGCAGGAACAAGGCCGGGGAATCTCCCTGCTGGTTGGTCATTCCTTCGGCGGCGCCGCAGTGCTGGCCGCAGCCCGCGATATTCCCGGCCTGAACGCCGTGGTCACCGTTGCCGCACCTTACGAGCCCAAGCATGTCGAGCACATGTTCGACACCGAGATCGACTCCATCCTCCGCGATGGCAGTGCCGTGGTGGACCTGGGCGGCAGGCCCATGGAAGTTCGGCGCCACTTTGTGGAGGACGTGGAACGCGCGGATCTGCGGGACTGCATCCGAACCCTTCACAAACCGCTGATGGTGATGCACTCCCCCACGGACAACACCGTGGGGATTGACAACGCCAGCGAGATTTTCCGCACCGCCCGGCACCCCCGGAGTTTCATCTCCTTGGAAGGCAGCGAACATCTCCTCACCGGGAAAGGCCAAGCCGCCCGTGTGGCACGGATTATTAGTGCGTGGGCAGATCCGTACCTTGAGGTCCGAGACGCCGGCTAAGGCACCGCCTGTCCAACTGGGCGCCTACTTGCCGATGGCCGCTTTGCTTTCGCTCAACCACTGCTCGGCGGCCTTCTCCGGGTTCAGCCTCTTGAACAGGACCTCGGTGTTGATGCGTGCCGTGATCTCGCTGACGGCCGTTGAGCCGGTGGGACCGATGAATGTTGGCGCGAACTCCATCTTGCCGATCTGGTCGATGTAGGCTGCTTCCACCTTGCCCTGAGGTGTCAGAAGGTCTTGGATGGCCGTGCGCATGCCGGAGTTGCTGGGCACGCCGCGGTCGCTCTGGATGATCTTGGCAGCAGCCTCATTGTTGACGAGGAAGCTGACCAGCTTGGCTGCAGCGTCCGTGTGCTTGCTGCGGGCGGAGATGGTGTAGAACTGCGATGACTGAAGCCAGATGCCGGGGGTTGGGGTCTCGCCGGGCAGTTTGAGCAGCTTGAGTTCAGCGCCGGAGGCTTTGCTGAGGGCGGTCAAGGAGTTGGTCCAGGTGAGCATCATGCCGGCCTGCCCCATCCCCATGAGTGTCTGCTCTGTGCTGACGTTGAGCTTCTCCACAGTTTCTGAAGCACTGGGGGCTGCCCCGGACTCACTGAGCTTGACGGAGAAATCGAAGTAATCCTGAACGGTCTCCTTGCTCAGACCCAGCTGGCCATCCTGCGTGTACAGGGATTCGCCGCGTTGGCGGGCGAAGGCATCAAGTGAATCATGGGTGAGGACGGTAGCCGTGCCGTAGGTCCCTTTGGGGCTCTTGGCAGTGATGTCCGCAGCGGTCTTGGCGAAGTCATCCCAGGACCATTTGCTGTCATCCGGAATGGCTACGCCGGCAGCTTGGAAGACGGCTGGGTTGACCACGATGGCCAGGGCATTGGCGCCTGTGGAGACACCGTACTGCTTACCTTGCACCTGACCGTTTTCAAGGGCTCCCTGATCCATTTTGGAGAGGTCCAACGGCCCTTCAACCTTGGCGAGGTCCAGCAGCGCGCCACGGTTGGCGTATTCCGCCGGGTAGGCGCCACCCATGGTGATCACATCCGGGGCATCGTTTGCAGCCACCTGGGTGGCCAATTTGTCGAAGTACCCTCCGATGTCGCCGTATTCCGGCTTGACCTTAATGTTGGGATTGGCTGCCTCGAATTCCTTGATGGCCTTGTTGGTCGGCACGGGTGGCATTGCCCCACCAGGAAAACCGAATCTCAACCGGGCCGTCTTCCGGCTGGTTGGACGAAGAGCCGGAACACGCTGTGGTGAGCCCAAGCAGGCTCACTGCGGTGATGAATGCCATGGATTTCCGGATGCTGCGGAGAGATTTACGCGCCATTGAGTAAGCTTCTTTCGATCTTGAGAAAACGGTTCCTGAAACGTATCAAGACGGTGTATATTCGTCAATAGTTTCCACCGTGAACTATTTAGGCCTGCAAAGGAGCACGCTTTGACCTACCACTTGGAACAGATTCAGATCCGGGACCCCTTCGTAGTTACCTTGCAGGAATCCGGGGAATATCTACTCTTCGGAAGCACTGACAAGAACATTTGGTCAGGACCGGCCACGGGCTTCGACTGCTACCGAAGCACCGATCTGGAGACGTGGGAGGGGCCCTTCGAAGCCTTCCGCCCATCCCCCGATTTCTGGAGCCACGAGCAGTATTGGGCGCCCGAGGTCCATGAGTACCACGGGCGGTATTTTATGTTTGCAACGTTCACCGCTCCTGGGCATGTCCGGGGAACGCAGGTACTTGCAGCGAACAAGCCAGAGGGCCCCTATGAGCCATGGAGCGATGGTCCGGTCACTCCCGGCGACTGGGAGTGCCTGGACGGAACGCTCCATGTGGACTATGAAGGGAACCCGTGGCTGGTGTTCTGCCACGAGTGGAAGCAGGTCCACGACGGCACCATGATGGCGCAGCGGCTTGGCCCTGACCTGCGGACCGCTGAGGGTGAACCGGTCTTCCTCTTCAGTGCTTCGGAGGCTCCATGGGCCCGAGCACTGGATATACCTGCGGTCGGTGACAGGGAGCTCCCGGTCTACGTCACCGACGGCCCGTTCCTCTTTCGGCTTTCCAGCGGGAAGCTCATCATGCTCTGGTCCAGCTTCGGCGATCAGGGCTACGCCATGGGAATTGCCCGGAGCGAATCCGGAACAGTGCTGGGCCCGTGGAAGCAAGAGGAAGAGCCGCTGTGGGGCAGCGATGGCGGGCACGGGATGATCGGCCGGACGTTGGACGGCGGCCTGTTCCTCACTCTTCATCAGCCCAACAAAAGTCCGCACGAGCGGGCGGCGTTCTTCCCGCTCAGAGAACTGGAGGACACGGTGGTCCTGGAGTCGAGCGTCCCTTCCGGGGGTTCCAGCATTGATCGCAAGGCATTGGTTCAGCACCACAACGTCCACCAGGAACGCCTCGACCCTCGAAGCCCTGTGTCAGTGGGCAACGGCGAGTTTGCGTTCACCATGGATCTCACCGGGCTGCAGTCATTCCCGGACGAATACCCCGTGGGCGCGCGCGACGAGCTGCCACCGGGAACATTGCTCGGCACTCAAGCGCAGTGGGGTTGGCACTCGGTTCCGCCACCGGAGGCCTACCACTTGGCTGGTTCCACCGTCCTCTACGATTCGCCGCGAGGCCCTGTGCCTTACGTGGATATGGTGGGCGACATCGTCAACGACCGCGAGACGGACACCTCCCGGGCAGAAACATGGCTCCGCGCTAACTCCCATCGGCTGGATCTGGGTCGCATTGGCTTCCGCTGGATGGAGGACGGAACCGAACGTCCGCTCATCCCAGCAGACATCACCGGCACTGAACAAACGCTGGATCTCTGGACAGGAGTGGTGACAAGCCGGTTCACCGTAGCTGGGCACCCGGTGAAGGTCACGACGGCGTGCCACCCGGACCGCGATGAGCTCGCCTTCCGCGTGGAGTCGCCGGCGCTTGGTGCCGGCTTGGTTGTGGGCATGGGATTCCCGTACGGTTCCGAAGCCTGGCATGATGCCGCGGACTGGAACAGCCCGGACGCGCACACCACAACGCTGAGCGAACCATTGCCCGTGCAAGACCACCACGCCATCGGAGTGTGGACAGCCCACCGCGAACTGGACGATTCCCGCTACCAAGTGTTGATCACCGGTGAGGACCTGGCGGTGGAACAGGCCGAACAACACAGGCTACGGGTCTCCCCCAGCGATTCCGATGGCGTCCTGGACTTCACCGTTGCTTTCGTCTCCGCCGGGGATGGTGACTGCATCCCCAGAGGCAACAACAGGCACCCCAGCCGAGCACACCAGCCAACCCGCTCCACGGAGGCGGGCAACGGCGTCGGGCTTTCTCCCGCGCGTCGCGTGGAGAACGCATCTGCAGCCTTCTGGCCGGAGTTCTGGTCCTCGGGCGGGGCAATCGAGCTTGATGCCACAGATGATCCCCGGGCGAAGGAACTGGAGCGCAGGATCGTGTTGTCCCAGTACCTGACGGCCATCAATTGTTCAGGCTCGTTGCCGCCCCAAGAGACCGGGCTGGTCTGCAATTCCTGGCGTGGCCGCTTCCACCTGGAAATGCACTGGTGGCATGCCGCCCACTTTGCGCAGTGGAATCGTGCGGAACTGCTGCTCCCCTCCCTCAGGTGGTACTCCACAGTTCTGGAGACTTCACGGCAAACGGCCAAGACTCAGGGATTCGACGGCGTCCGCTGGCCCAAGCAGGTTGGTCCGGATGGGCGGGAAAGCCCCAGCCCTATCGGCACCTTCTTGATTTGGCAGCAGCCCCACCCCATCTACTTGGCAGAGCTGGTGTACCGTGCAGATCCGAGCCGGGAAGTATTGGAGGAGTTCGCAGAGATCGTGTTCGAATCGGCTGCCTTCATGGCCAGCTTTGCGCATCCCACCTCACGCGGGTTTGAGCTGGGCCCACCCCTGATTCCGGCGCAGGAAAGCTACGGCTCCATCCGGGCCAAGGTCATCAATCCCACGTTTGAACTGGCGTACTGGCAGTGGGGCCTCCGGACTGCTGCCACCTGGCGCGACCGGCTGGGGCTCGAACCCGTGCAGGAATGGTTGGACGTGGCCGATGGGATGGTTCCGCCCCGGGTCATTGACGGGGTTTATGCTGCGATCGATGTGGAGCCCTTCACCCTGCGCACCGACCACCCTTCCATGCTGTGCGCCCTCGGAGTCCTCCCGCAGACCGATCTCATTGATCCGGCCATCATGCGAAAGACCCTCTCCAGCGTTCTGGCGGACTGGGCGTGGGAAAGCACATGGGGTTGGGACTATCCCGTAATGGCCATGACCGCCGCGCGGCTTGACGACCCTGAGGCCGCAGTCGATGCGCTCCTGGTGGGCGTCGGTAAGAACACATTTCTTGCCAATGGCCACAATCGCCAAACCGACTCCCTGCCGCTCTATCTACCGGGAAACGGTGGACTGCTCGCTGCCGTTGCACTCATGGCGGCCGGCTGGGACAACGGACCAGAACGTCACGCGCCTGGGTTCCCTGAGAACTGGACGGTTGTTTGGGAGGGGCTGGTCAAGGCACCTTAGCCAAGCAACGCAGGGGCTAACCGCGACGAGGGCCCAAGGCAGCGCCAACCAGGGCCCCCAGTCCCACGCCGAGGAGGATGCCCAAAAAGGGTGAATTGAAGACCAACTGGCCAACAATGAGTCCGGCCGCAGCCCCGAGCAGACATGCAATCCACAGTTGGTTGTTCATGGCGGCCTCCAGGTTGTGACTCTTAGGTGCGGGGCGCTACGCGACGCGAGCCCAGGACTTTCTTTCGCGGGGACTCCCCCGCTTCGGTGTCAGCCTCACGAATGGCTGACCACGACGCCGAGACCAGATACACCTGGCTCACAAGGTTGAACCAGATCAGCAGGCCGATGATGATGGCAAACGAGGCCAGGACCGGATTATTGCCCGAACGTGCCAGCAGTTCTGTGCTGAAGAACTGCAACACTGTGGTTCCAACGCCAGCCAGAACCACACCCTCCAGGAAGGCGCGGCGCCCCAACTTCAGGCCACTTGCAATGCGGAACAGTACCGCCGCCGTCGCGCAGTTCAGTAGGAGCGGGACCACAATCTTGACGGTGGCCGCTATGGGCTCGGTAATGCCCTCGTCCAGCTTGAGCCAATCGATGATCCAGTCCGTTGCGATGCTGAAGATCAGAGAGACGCCTGCGCTGACCACCAGGATGATGCCCAAGAGCAGCAAGGTGCCGGCGTCGATGAGTTTTTGGACAACCGGGTTCCGGACCAAGGGGTCTGCGTTCATGACCCCCCGGAGACCTTCCCGGATGCTGGCGATCCATCCCAGGGAAACGAAGACTGTGACCACGGCCGCGATGAGGGCTGTCCACCCAAGTCCGGACGGGTTGAGCAGGGATTGCGGATCCACCAGGCCTTCGCCGCCATTGACCTGCAGCAGCCCGGGGGCAGCCGCCGCCACGCTCTCGATCACGGCGTTCTGAAGGGCTGGATTTCCACCCAGCACAATGCCCGCAATGGCGAAGCCGGTGGTGAGCAAACCGGTCACGGAGAAGAACATGTTGAAGCCGATGCCCGCGCTCAGCAACGGCCCGTGTTGCCGGGTGTAGTGCTGGAAAGAGCGCAGTGCACGGTTGGTGTTGAGCCGGGCGAGGAAGAGCGCAAAAAATGCGCCGGCTTTTTTGGGCAGGCCCCCACCGGCACGCTTGGCATGGCCCCACTCTTGCCTCTTGCGAAGAAGTTGCAGTTTGAGTTTAGCCAGCTCAGTTGGCAGCGGAGGAGCGTCCGCCTCTGTGGCCTGGATCCGCTTGCTGTGCTTCGTCAGTATCGCCGCCAAAGTCGAGCTCTTCCCGTAGCTGCCAAATTCCGTTGGTGTCGTGCTCGTAAAGTCCCATGCTAACCACAGGGAACGTTGCCCGGTAATCCCTGAGGACCGTTTCGGCTTCGTCGAGGTTTTCCGAGGCGACATCGTGGGCCACGGTGACGTGCGGGTGGTACGGAAAAGGCAGCATCCGTTCCAGTGGGCCGGTTTGAAGTTTCTCGTGCAATTGCACGCACTCTTCAAAGCCCTCTTCCACGTTGACGAACACCACCGGCGAGACAGGGCGGAACGAACCCGTGCCGGAAATGGTGATGTGGAAGGGTTCCTGGGTCCGTGCAACTTCCCGGACGTGCTCCCGGGTTGCAGCCCAGTCTTGCGTGGGTGTGGTGGTAATCAAGGTGATGTGGGCAGGAATGACCTCAGCCATGGGATCACCGAAAGAGGCCCTCCATTCCTGAAGTTCGCGGGCGATCTCCGGTGGGAAACCGAGGATGACACCCACGCACATGGTGTCACCTTCGCCGCAATCAGTGCCGGAAACAGCGGGCTGGCGGGAGTCGTCCGGACCGGCACCCTGTCGGGTGCCGGTCTTGACGTTAAGCTGGCCAGCGGAGCACATGAAGTTAGCGGACTCCCTGGATTCCGTGGGAGGCCTCGCCGCGGTAGGGCAGGAATCCAACCTTGGAGTAGACGTCCGCGAGGGTTGCCGAGGCAATTTCGCGGGCCTTGTCAGCACCGAGGGCCAGGAGGCGGTCAAGTTCGGCGGGATCGGCCAGAAGTTCGTTGGCCCGTTCCCGGATGGGCGCCAGATGCCCGGAGACGAGTTCAGCCAGGTCTACTTTCAGGTGGCCGTACATCTTGCCCTGGTAGTCGGCCACGATCTTCTCAACAGGTGAGCCGCTGATGGCCGAGTAAATGGTCAGCAGGTTGGACACGCCCGGCTTGTTCTCGCGGTCATAGCGGATTTCCGTTTCGGCATCCGTGACGGCGGACTTGATGCGCTTGGCTACAGTTTTGGGATCATCCAGGAGGTTGATCAGGCCAGCCGGTGATTCCGCGGACTTGGACATCTTGGCACTGGGGTTCTGGAGATCGTAAATCTTGGCCGATTCCTTCTGAATGAAGGCCTCAGGCACTTGGAACGTCTCGCCGAAGCGGCTGTTGAAGCGGTTGGCAAGGTCCCGGCTGAGTTCCACGTGCTGGCGCTGGTCCTCGCCAACGGGTACACCGTGCGGCTGGTAAAGGAGAATATCTGCGGCCTGCAGGATGGGGTAGGTGAACAAGCCAACGCTGGCGTGGTCCGAACCCTGCTTCTGGGCCTTGTCCTTGAACTGCGTCATACGGGCGGCTTCGCCCATGCCGGTGATGCAGTTCAGGACCCATGCCAGCTGCGCATGCTCGGGAACCTGGGACTGGACGAAGAGTGTGCACTTATCTACGTCCACACCGCCGGCAATGTACTGGGCCGCTGTGACCCTGGTACGCCGGGCAAGTTCGGCGGGATCCTGCGGCACAGTGATGGCGTGCAGGTCAGGAATGAAGTAGACGGCGTCGTACTCTTCCTGCATCCGGACCCAGTTGACCAGGGCGCCCAGGTAGTTGCCAAGGTGCAGCGAGTCGGCTGAGGGCTGCATGCCGGACAGGACCCGGTGCTTGGCGCCAACAGCAAGCTTGGTGGACGTGACGGGCAGCGGCTGGGCAGCAGCCTCTGCCGATGCGCCGGTTTGGGTCGTGGTGGAACTAGTCATGGAGGAAATACCTTAGGAAGCTTAGAGCCGGTAGTCGACTACCAGCGGTGCGTGGTCAGAGAAGCGGGTGTCCCACGATGGCGCCCGGTCCACCACAGCCGAGATGGCGGCTGCTGCGAGGTCCGGAGTTGCCAGGTGGTAGTCGATGCGCCAGCCCGTGTCAGTATCAAAGGCCTTACCGCGCTGGGACCACCAGGTGTAGGGGCCGGCGACATTACCTGCCAGGCCCCTGTGGACATCCCTCCATCCGATTTCTTCACCGAGGAAACGGTCAAAGTAGGCACGCTCCTCCGGGAGGAAGCCGGCACGCTTGACGTTGCCCTTCCAGTTCTTGATGTCCAGTTCTGTGTGTCCTACGTTCAGGTCACCAACAACCAAAGCGTGGTCGCTGTGCTTTGAGAGCTCAGGAAGGCGGACGGTCATGGCGTCCAGGAAACGGAATTTGTCGTCCTGCTTGGGGGTTCCTACTTCACCGGAGTGCACGTAGGCACTTACAACGGTGAGGGTGGTGGGCTCGCCGGCTGTGTTCTTGACAGTGTAGTCAGCTTCCACCCAGCGCCCGGAGGTGTCGAAGTAGGCATCGCCAATACCTACGCGGGTGGCAGTGGGTTCTTCGCGGGAAGCGATGGCCACACCGGCACGCCCCTTGGCCTCTGCTTCGGTGTGGAGGATGTGCCAGCCCTCACCGATCAGCTTCCGGACGATCTCGTCAGGGGCGCGGACTTCCTGCAGGCAGAGAATGTCAACCTCGCGCGGTTCCAGCCATTCCGCCATGCCGTTCTTGTAGGCAGCCCGGAGGCCGTTGACGTTAACTGATGCGATGCGAAGGAAGTCCTTCTTCAATGCCGTACTCACCCGGTCCACTCTAGTCGATGATGGTGCCGGCCACGGGCTCGTCGGAGCCGCCTGAAGACTTGATCATGTCCCGGGCATTCGTTGCCGTAATGGCGATTGTTTCCAGCGCACGGTTGATGGTGTCCTGGTCTGCCGTAGGCCCCTTGGCGCGTTCCTCATCCACCACGCGGACCTGCACCTGGACAATCTTGAAGGAATGGTCCAGTTTGAGGTCCCGGACCTCGTCGGCTTTGCTCCGCTCCGCTACCACGCGCGTGCCACCGCTGTCAGCAGCGGACGACGACGGCGCGCGGCCGGCTGCGGCGTTGAACGCATTTTGCGCCTCGGTCAGCTTGGCACCGGCCCGCTGCGCGGCCTTGCGGATGCTCAGCACCACGAATGTTGCAAGGGCGAGCCACCCAAAAGCAACCACAGCAACAACCCAGCCAACAACATCGTTTTGGTTGGCCGCAAAAATGACGGCTACCAGGAAGGCAATGATGACAACGGTCATCCCCAGGCCGCCGATGCGGAAGCCCTTGAACATGCCTTTGCCGGCGGGGGACGTGGACGGGTGCGGGTCACCGAGAGATTGCATGAACCTATTCTCTCAAATGAGCAAAGGTGCCTTGCGCGCTTCCACGGACGGCGAACACACCCTCACGGGCAAGCATGGGAGTGTTGACGGGTGTGGGGCCTGGGTACCCTAGGCCTCAGCTGTTCGGCTATGTATGCTCGGCACATGAGCACGGTTGAAGAACCATCAGAGGTACAGATCCTGAAAGTTCACGAGTGTTGGAGACTGCTGCGTTCGAACTCCGTGGGGCGGCTGGCGGTGTCCGGCGGCTCGGGTCCGGAGATTTTTCCTGTCAACTATTTCCCGGAGGATGGAACCTTGATCCTGAGGACTGCCCCGGGAACCAAAATGGACGCGCTGATGGGCCAAGAGCCTGTTGCTTTGGAAGCGGACGGCTTCAATTCCTACGGAACCATTGCCTGGAGCGTGGTGGCAAAGGGCCTGCCGGAAGCCATCCCTGCTGATGACCCCAGCCAGGAAAGCGCTGCTCATGGTCTCTCGCCATGGGAACCGGGGACCAAGGATTTCCTGTTTCGCATCACGCCCACTGAACTCACTGGACGGCGGTTTGTGATCAGTGATTCGAAGCGGTGGTGGCCGGCGAGGGAGCCACTGGAGGCACCGTAAGCCCTGCCCCGCAGGGTGGCGCCGTGAGTGCCACAAAAACTCCCTAACAAGCGAGTCGGTAACGAGAGGTAAACATGAATGACCCGGAAATCAGCAGCTCACCCGCTCACCAGGAAGTCCCGGCCCTCTCCTTCGACGCTTGCTGGGATTTACTGGCCGGCGAAACCATTGGACGGATCGGTTTGATAGTGGATGACCATCCTGAGATTTTTCCCGTGAATTACGTCCTGTTTCACCGCACCCTGGTGTTCCGCAGCAGCCCGGGAAGGAAGTTGTGGGGCGCCCAGGCGTCGCGCCCGGCAGTGTTGGAGATTGACGGATACGATCCCGGCTCCAGCGAGGCCTGGAGCGTGGTGGCCCGTGGGGATACCGAGCTGATCACCGATCCGGAGGAAACCGCACAGGTGGATGCTTTGGGCCTTGAGCCCTGGCAACCGGGGCCGAAGGAAAACTACATCAGGCTCTCACCGCGTGCGCTGACCGGGCGCCGCTTCAAGGTCAATCCGCCGGATGTGTGGCGGACAAGGATCAATGATTCCCGTAGGGCTTCCTTCGAGTAGGCCCCCGTTGTTCCGGACAGGATCATTACTTCAGGAATAGTTGGCGAAGCCTTCCGGTGGTGAGCATGATCCCCAGCGCGATCATCACCACGTAGTAGCCCACGTGAATGGCAGTTGCCGGGCTGAAGGAGCCCACACTGATCTGCCGCAGCAGCTCCACACCATGCCACAGCGGCATGGCCTGGATGAACCATTGGATGACCTGCGGGTAGACGCTGAGCGGGTAGAACGTGGCACTGAACAGGAACATGGGCAGCAGGAAGAAGTTGATCCAGTCCATTTGCTGGAACGTCTTCATGAAGCTGGTGATGCCCATGCCAAAGCTCGCGAAACCGAACGCGATCAGCACCGAGGCGGGAATGACCAGAATGGCCCACCAACTGGTGAGCAGACCCATCACGCCCATGACAGCGGTGAAGCCGGTGGCATACAGCAAGCCCCGCAGCAGTGCCAGGAAGATCTCGCCGATTGCCACGTCCAGCGGCCCCAGGGAGGTGTAGAGCATCCCTTGGTATAGCTTGGCGAAGTTCATCTTGAAGAAGACGTTCCACGTGGAGTCGTAAATGGCCCCGTTCATTGCCGAGACCGCCAGGAGTGCAGGCGCGATGTAGGCGGCATAGCTGATTTCTTCGCCGCCCGGGCCCTGGACGGTGCCCACAATCGAGCCCATCCCCACACCCATGGCCAGCAGGAACAGCACGGGCTCGAAGAAACCGGACACCATGACCAGCCAGGTGCTGGATTTGGCCGCCATGAGTCCGCGGCCCACCACGGCTTTGGCATTACGGGAGTACAGCGGGCCAAACTTGCGCTCACGGGCAAGATCCGTGGCGCTGTGGCCACCTGTGAGGACACTCATGAGCCCATCCTTTTCACGAATTGACGGCGGACCAGTATCCAACCACCAGTGGCTGTCACCAGGAGGAACAGCACATGGGTAACGGTCAGCAACGGGTTCTGGTCCATGCCGTAGGTGAACACCCGGCCCAGTTCGGTTCCGTGCCATACCGGTGAAATCCAGCCGATCCAGCGCACTGCCATGGGCAGGGAATCCAGTGGGAAGAAGGTCCCGGAGAAGAGAAACAGTGGCATGACAATGAAGCGCTGCACCAAAGCAAACTGCCCCTTGTCCTGCTTGATGCTGGCCGCGTACGCCATGAGCGGCAGCCCAAAGCTCAGCGCGGCAACAGTGGCCACCACGGCCGACACCCAACCCCACGGATTCGGTGAAGCGCCGAACATTGCCACCACCGCAAAATAGACCACCGATTGCAGCAGGAAGCGCAGGGAACTTGCCATGATGTGGCCACTGGCGATCTGCTGCGGAATCAATGGAGAGGCATGCGGCCCATAGAACACCCGGCGCCATTTGAAGCCATCCATGATGGGGTAAGAGAATTCTCCGGACGCCGTCATCACCGCAGCGGAGACCAACAAAGCCGGTGCCACGAACTCCAGATAACTGACACCCCCAAACGCGGCCTCACTGTTGGCATCCACCAGGCTGGCGAGTCCCACACCCATTGCGAAGAGGTACGCCACCGGCTGCCCCACGCTGTACAGGATCACGGACCATCCGTAGTTCCGCATGACACGAAGCGCTTGCTCCGCGTAGAAGAAGGCACCCCAACGGCGCGCGCGGGCAGCCGAAACCTCAGGTGAGTGGGCCCGCAACGGTGGCGCCGCCGTCGTCAGTGGTTTGTTGGCCGGGTCAGTCAACGGTCGCCTAATCAACGAGGCTCCTGCCGGTCAGCCGCAGGAACACGTCCTCCAGCGACGAGCGGCGCACCAGCGAGGTCATGGGGCGCAGGCCCCGGCCATGGACCTGCTCAAGTGCGGCTTCGCCATCGTGGGCGTAAATGAGCACGCGGTCAGGAAGCGTCTCCAGCCGCTCGCCGATTCCTTGAAGTTCGACGCCGATGGTTGCGTTGCGCTCGGACCCGAACCTGAGCTCGAGTACTTCGCGCGACGAGTGCTCGCGGATGAGGTTCGCCGGCGAGCCCTCAGCCATGATCTTGCCCTTGTCCACCACAACCAGCCGGTCGCAGAGTTGCTCCGCCTCGTCCATGTAATGCGTGGTGAGGATGAGGGTGACGCCGCTTTCCTTGAGCCGGAACAGCCGGTCCCAGAGGATGTGGCGGGCCTGCGGGTCAAGACCGGTGGTGGGCTCGTCCAGAAGAAGAATCCGTGGCTCGTTGATGAGCGACCGCGCAATGGTGAGCCGCCGCTTCATGCCGCCGGAGAGGGCGTCAACCTTGGAATTGGCTTTGTCCGTGAGCTGCGCGAACTCCAGGAGCTCATCTGCCTTCGGGCGGAGATAGCTCAGTGGCAGGCCGAAGTAGCGGCCGTAGACGATCAAGTTCTCGCGAACTTTGAGCTCTTCATCCAGATTGTCCTGCTGCGGAACCACCCCCAGATGCGCCCTGACCTCAGGGCCGTGGGATTCGGGGTCCAAGCCCATGATGGTGAGCGTGCCCGAAGTTCGCTGGGAGACGCCACCGATCATTTTCATGGTGGTGGATTTGCCCGCGCCGTTGGGTCCCAGCAGGCCGAAGGACTCCCCCGCCGGGACGTCGAAGGAGATGTTGTCCACGGCCGTGAGATCGCCGTAGCTCTTGGTGAGGTTACGGGCGCTGATGACGGTGGGCCGGTTCATGTCAACGCCGGATCGCGACGCTTCTGAAGGGTTTGCGGAGCGGATTGCTTCATTGTGCACCCTCAGCAGACTAGTAGCGCCCACTGACATGTGAAAGGGCTCTTGCAGATATTCTTTCAAGAGCCCTCCCGTTTCAGTGTGGACATCTGTCAGCTGCTGGGCTGCGAGCGCAGTACTTCCAGCCTCTGACGGAACTCGGTCTCATCAATCTCTCCCCGTGCATAGCGCTCACGAAGTACGCCCTCTGCGCCTTGTGTTGCGGCCCAGTGATGATTGCGGCGCCACGTCCTGCGTGCAATGAAGATGAACAAACCGATCACGAGGATCCAGAACAACGGGAACAGCAGGAAGAACGGCCAGGCGACGCCGTCTCCCCACGGACCATGCATGGCAACGGTGGCCGGCACCTGCGCCAGGACTCCCCCGAGTGTTGTGGTCTTCCCAACAATTGAAGTGAATGCGGTGAACATGTCAGTGATCCAAACTCTCTGCGCCGATGCCCGGCGTGAACCGTCTTTCGGCTCTGGTTCGAGTCTTCTCTGATGCTGCCGGCGAGGCATCCGCCATCGGGAGTGAACTTGCCGCGGCGGCCTACTCCCTCAGGAGTGGCTCAACTGCTCCATCCGGGCTTCACCAGTCCGGATTCGTAGGCCAACACCACCAGTTGTGAACGGTCGCGGATCATCAATTTGGTCATGATGCGCGAGACGTGGGTCTTCGCTGTGAGGGGTGTGATGAAGAGCCGTTCTGCGATCTCGGCATTGTTCAAGCCCTCGCCTACCAGCGCCAGCACTTCCCGTTCCCTGTCCGTCACCTGCTCCAGCGGCACTGCCTTGGCTGCCGCCCGGCTCTGCGACGCCAGCTGGGCCATGATGCGCCTGGTCACTGACGGTGAGAGCAAGGCATCGCCATCATGGACCACCCGGACGGCCCGGATCAGTTCGGCGGGCTCGGTGTCCTTGACCAGGAACCCTGCGGCTCCGGCGCGGACGGCTTCGGCAATGTACTCGTCGAGTTCAAAGGTGGTGAGGATGATGATGCGGGTTCCGGCCAGGTTGGCGTCACTAAGGATTGCCCGGGTGGCCGCGAGCCCGTCGCCATCCGGCATACGGATGTCCATGAGGATGACATCCGGCTTGTCTCTTGTTGCCAGGCGAACGGCGTCGCGACCAGTGCCGGCCTCTGCCACCACCTCCATGTCCGGTTCAGTGTCCAGGAGCGCACGGAATCCTGCCCTGATGAGGGTTTGGTCGTCGGCCAACAGGATGCGGATCATGGGCGGGTTCCTTCGTGCTGTATTGGCAGGGTCGCTTCGACGCGCAGTCCCGGCTCCAGTTCGTGCAAGGTGAGCGTCCCGCCTAAGGCCACCGCCCTCTCCCGCATCCCCGTCAGCCCGTTGCCGGGGAGCGCGCCAGCCATGCCCGCGCCGTCGTCGTCTATGGTCACGGTCAGTGCCCCGGCGGTTTGGACAACGCGCACGACGGCGGACCGGGCACCTGAGTGCCTCCCGACGTTGGTCAGCGCTTCCTGGATGATCCGGTAGGCGGCCTCCTGCTGGGCCGGCCCCACCGCCTGGTGTGTCGAGTAGTCCTCAAGTGTCACCCGCAGCCCGCTCAGCTCCGTGTTCTTCGCCAGCTCGGGAATTCTGGCCAGCGAAGGACGCGCGGCCGGGGCCAGGGGGACATCCTCACGCAGCACGCCCAGAAGCTGGCGGACCTCGGTGAGCGACTCCTTGCTGGCGGCTTTGATCGCTTCCAGCGCTGGCCGTAGCTTTTCCGGATCGTCCGCTCCCACGTGCAGGGCAACAGATGCCTGGACGTTGATCATGGACAGGGAATGGGCCACAACATCGTGGATGTCGCGGGCAAGGGTGAGCCTGTACTCGTCTCGCTCCGCCTTCTGTGCTTCCTCGCGGCGGCGTCGGTATTCTGCCAGACGTTCGCTCCGGCGTCGGAATCCCTGCCCTATCAGCACCAGGATCGCGGCCCACGCGACGCCGGCGGACGCCCGCAGGGGCCAGTCTTCATCCCAGGTCAGCGCGGCACCTGTGATCACGGCGGCCGCTGCCAGCCCCGCCCCCGCCCACGCCTGCCAGCGCAGCCCCGCAGCGGCGGTCATTACGATGGCCAGCGCCAAGGACAATACGATCGGCCCCCAGGCGTAGCCCAGAGCGAGGTAGCTCCCGGTGGCAGCGAGAGCCACAGGCAGCATCATTTGCGGTGAGCGCTTCCGGAACGCCAGCCCCACCGGCCCGGCCAGGAGCAGGAGGATGGCGAGCGCATCCAAGGGCCGTGGCGCATTTTGGTGGCTTGCCGAGAACAGCGTCCCCACCATCTGGATCAGAGCCACCGTAATGACGATGAAACTGGTGGGCGGGCCGGCAAAACGCCGGGCGCCTCCGATGTGCGGTGGCCCCGGATACCGCGTGGGCTCAGGGGAACGGGGCTGCATACACAGAGCCTAGCTGTGGTCCCCGGGTGTGTCGTCGGGTTATTGGAGCAGGGCGCCTACTCCCGGAGGAGTACGCCCTGCCCATTTCGGGGGTTCCCTGCTGGACGTGCCGTGGGCACGGCATCTTTGGCAGGGAACCCCCGAAATGGGGGCGCTGGGAGGTTCGGGGAACCTAGGCGATGCCCGCCTGGCGCTCAGCGCTCTCCACAACGTTGGCCAGCAGCATGGCACGGGTCATCGGACCCACGCCGCCCGGGTTCGGGGACAGCCACGCGGCGACGTCGGCAGCTGCCGGGTCCACATCTCCGGTGACAACAGCCTTACCGTTGCCGTCGTCCACACGGCTGACGCCGACGTCGAGCACTATGGCGCCCGGCTTGAGGTCTTCAGCCTTGATCATGTGCGGCACACCGGCAGCGGCAATCACGACGTCGGCCTGCTTGAGTTCCGCCGGCAGGTCCACCGTTCCGGTGTGGGCGAGGATGACGGTGGCGTTGACTTCCTTGCGGGTCAGCAGCAGGCCAATGGGCCGGCCGATGGTCACGCCGCGGCCAACCACCAGGACGCGCTTGCCCTTGAGTTCGATGTTGTGGCGGCGGAGCAGCTCCACACAACCCTTGGGCGTGCAGGGCAGAGGGGACTTCATCTCGCCGTTGACGTTGGCCACCAGGCGGCCAAGGTTCATGGGGTGGAGGCCATCGGCGTCCTTTTCAGGATCCATGGCTTCGAGGATGACGTCCTGGTCAATGTGCTTGGGCAGCGGAAGCTGAACGATGTAGCCGGTGCATTCCGGGTTCTCGTTCAGCTCGCGGACAACCTTCAGGAGGTCTTCCTGGCTGATGTCCTCGGGGAGGTCGCGGCGGATGGACTGGATGCCCACCTCGGCGCAGTCCTTGTGCTTTCCGCCCACATACCAGGTGCTGCCGGGGTCCGAGCCCACCAGGATGGTGCCCAGGCCGGGGACGATGCCCCTAGCGGCGAGGACGGAAACGCGAGTGGTCAGTTCTGCCTTGATGGCGGCGGCGGTGGCCTTGCCATCGAGGATCTGTGCGGTGGACTGTGTCATTCCATCTGCTCTTTCTGGTGGGTGACCTGTTGGCTCATGCCAACGGGACCCGCCGCCGAAGGTGTGGCGGCGGATCCCGTTGGCTCCGGTTCAATGCCCGGGTGATGCGTTACTTATCCGCGGAAGCGCGGACTACCACTGCTCGTGCTGCGGGTACAGCGGGAAGTCAGCGGCGAGCTTATCCACGCGGGCCTGCAGGGACTCGACGTCTGCCGAGGAACCGGCTTTGAGCGCGGTGGCGATGATCTCGGCAACCTCGGTGAACTCGTTGGCACCGAATCCGCGGGTAGCCAATGCAGGGGTACCGATGCGGAGGCCGGAGGTGACCATCGGCGGGCGGGGGTCGAACGGAACAGAGTTGCGGTTCACGGTGATGCCCACGGAGTGCAGGAGGTCTTCGGCCTGCTGGCCGTCCAGCTGCGAGTTGCGGAGGTCAACCAGGACCAGGTGAACGTCGGTGCCGCCGGTGAGGACCGAGACGCCGGCTTCGGCGACGTCGGACTGGTTGAGGCGGTCAGCGATGATCTTGGCGCCCTCGAGGACGCGCTCCTGGCGCTCCTTGAACTCTTCGCTGCCGGCGATCTTGAAGGCAACGGCCTTGGCGGCGATGACGTGCATGAGCGGCCCGCCCTGCTGGCCCGGGAAGACGCTGGAGTTGAGCTTCTTGGCCCACTCCTGCTTGCCCAGGATCACACCGGAACGCGGACCTGCGAGGGTCTTGTGAACCGTGGAGGTGACGACGTCGGAGTACGGCACCGGGCTGGGGTGCAGGCCAGCTGCAACCAGGCCGGCGAAGTGCGCCATGTCCGTCCAGAGGAGTGCGCCAACCTCGTCCGCGATGGAGCGGAAGGCAGCAAAGTCGAGGTGACGCGGGTAGGCGGACCAACCGGCAATAATGACCTGCGGCTTCTCAGCAATGGCCTGCTCGCGCAGCTTGTCCATGTCAATGCGGAAGTTGTCTTCTTCAACCTGGTAAGCAGCTACGTTGTAGAGCTTGCCGGAGAAGTTCAGCTTCATGCCGTGGGTCAGGTGGCCACCGTGTGCCAGGGACAGGCCGAGGATCTTATCGCCCGGAGTGATCATGGCGGAGAGGGCTGCAGCGTTGGCCTGCGCACCGGAGTGCGGCTGGACGTTGGCGAACTCCGCACCGAAGAGTTCCTTGACGCGATCGATCGCAAGCTGCTCGGCGACGTCCACGTATTCACAACCGCCGTAGTAGCGGCGGCCCGGGTAGCCCTCGGCGTACTTATTGGTCAGGACGGAGCCCTGGGCTTCCATCACGGCGCGGGGTGCGAAGTTCTCGGACGCAATCATTTCCAGGGTGCCGCGCTGGCGGCCAAGTTCCTGGTTGAGGACTGCTGCGATCTCGGGATCGAGATCGGCGAGCGACTGGTTGCTGACAGACGCTGAAGTGGTTGTGGAAGTCATGGAGATCTCCTGGCTAGGCAACGGGTGGTGCTACAGGTCAGGCTACCGGCAGCAGCATTCCTGCGTCCTCTTGATGAAGGAGGAGATCGGTCACGTGCGTGCAACGGTAAGACATGACCCTCGGCCCAGGCGTACGATCCGTGGTCTTCATGATTGCCGCTCCCTGGTGGTAGTCCACCCAACGCCAGTTGCGACCCGTTAACAGTACAACAAGGCAGCACAGGTAGGCTTGATCGTGTGACTGACTCCACCGCTTTCGTTGTAACACTCTCCTGCCCCGACCGCCCCGGCATTGTCCACGCGGTAGCCGGAGCCCTCCTCGAGTCCGGCTGCAACATCGCCGACTCCCAGCAGTACGGAAGCCCCAGCACAGGCAACTTCTTCATGCGCGTGGAGGCAACGACGTCCAGCTCCCAGGAGGAACTGGCAGCCACCCTGCGTCCGGTAGCTGAATCCTTCGGCATGACCTGGCAGATCAACCCTGTTGGCGAGAAGGTCCGCACCATCATCCTGTGTTCCAAGGACGCCCACTGCCTCAACGATCTGTTGTTCCAGCAGCGCTCCGGCACCTTGCCCATTGACGTTCCGGCCATCGTGTCCAATCACCGCGATCTTGAGCCGTTGGCAGAGTTCTACGGAATCCCGTTCCACCACATTCCGGTGACCCCCGAAACCAAGCCACAGGCCGAGGCCCAGCTGCTGAAGCTGATTGCCGAGCACGATGCTGAACTTACCGTCCTGGCACGCTACATGCAGGTGCTCTCCAACGATCTGTGCACGGAGTTGAACGGCAAGGCCATCAACATCCACCACTCCTTCCTGCCCTCCTTCAAGGGCGCCAAGCCCTACCACCAGGCGCATGCACGCGGTGTGAAGATCATTGGCGCAACAGCCCATTACGTGACTGCGGACCTGGACGAGGGCCCCATCATCGAGCAGGAAGTCATCCGCGTGGACCACGCTCGCACGGCTGCCCAGTTCGTCCAGATGGGCCGCGATGTAGAAGGCCGGACGCTGGCTCAGGCTGTTCAATGGCACGCCGAGCACCGTGTTCTTTTGGACGGCACGCGCACCGTGGTTTTCAACTGACACCACTCCTATGCTGAGGGTATGCGTGGCATCCCTGAGGCCCACCATGAGGCTGACCTGGCAGTTTTCTACGACCGCCAGGCACCGGTCAGGAACACCCGCGCGCTGACGCCGCACCGGGTCCACTGCCGCGAATGGTTCATCCGCTTGGTCAAGTCCGAACACCGCCACTCGTTGTTCGAGCTGGGTTGCGGCACCGGCGTTGAGGGCTTGGAGTTTGTCCGCGCCGGATTGCACTACACCGGCGTGGACCTATCACCGGAGTGCATTCACGTGGCCCGTGCTGCCGGACTCGACGCAACGGTGGCGAGTGGGCGCAGCCTGCCGTTTCCGGATTCAGTGTTTGATGCCGCCTGGACCATGAGCACCCTTCTGCACGTGCCCAACAGCGGAATTCACGACGTCGTCCGCGAACTTGTGCGGGTCACCGCACCTGGTGCGCCGATCGCCGTCGGACTTTGGTCAGGTGAGGACTGCGAGGTCCTGAACCCGGAAGACCTCCAAGAGCCGCGGCGGTTCTTCAGCCGTCGAAGCGACGAAACCGTGATGCGGATTTTTGGCGGGCACGGTTCTGTGGAGCATTTCCAAACATGGCCGGAGGGTGTGGGCGTGGAGTCCGGGCCGGGTGCTGGAAACTGGTCCCAGCACTACCAGTTCCTGGTCCTCCGCACCCCGGCACCCAACTAAGCTGGGCTCCATGGCTCCCTCTTACACTTTTGCCGGAGATACCCCGGTTATCCATGAAACTGCCTTCGTGGCACCCACGGCCTCGATCATTGGCAAGGCCACCCTGGCCGAGGATTCGAGCGCTTTCTACGGCGTCTCCGTCCGGGCAGATACGGCCGCCATCAGCGTGGGCGCGGGGTCCAACCTCCAGGACAACGTGGTCCTCCATGCCGACCCCGGATTCCCTTGCACTGTGGGCGAACGGGTCTCCGTGGGGCACAGCGCAGTGGTCCACGGATGCACTGTGGAGGACGACTGCCTGATCGGTATGAGCGCCACCATCCTTAACGGCGCCGTGATCGGTACGGGCTCACTCATCGCGGCCGGCGCGGTGGTATTGGAAGGCACCGTCATTCCCCCGCGCTCCCTGGTTGCCGGTGTGCCTGCGAAGGTCCGGCGTGAACTTACCGACGACGAGTTTGAGGGCGTGAAGCACAACGCAGCCCATTACAAGGAACTCGCCGCGGCGCACAGGGAAATGCACGCTTAAAGGACGAATGCGAGGCCCGCTCTGCGTCCCCCGCGATTGGTTTGGGGCGTAGAGCGGGCCTTGCAACGTAGCGGGCCTCGCAACGTAGCGGGCCTTGCAACGTATAAGGGGAGATTAGTCCAGCGAGATCGGGCCGAGCTCGTCCAAGAGGTCGCCCGGACCCGGGTTGCCGGCAGCGGATGCGCCACCCAAGTGGTTCACCACTCCCCACACCGCGTTCAGGCCCGTGGTCACGGCACCCTCAGCCCAACCGGCGGTGAAGGATACGTCGTCCCCGGCCAGGAAGATTCCCCGCTGGTGCTCCGGCAGCTGGTCCTGCTTGAAGTGGGTGAAGAGGCGCTGCTGGTAGCGGTAGTGACCGGGCAGGTTGGCTTTGAACGCACCCATGAAGTTGGGGTCCGCTTCCCAGGACACGGTGATGGGCTGTCCCACAATGTGGCTGGCAATGTCCACGCCCGGGTAGATCTGCTCCAGCGAGTGCAGCATGAGCTTGACGCGCTCCTCCGCGCTGAGGGCAAGCCACTTCAGGGCGTCGTCATTCCAGGTGTAGGACAGGAGCATCACGGCGGGCTTGTCCGGACCGTCGTCCAGTAGGTACGTGGCTCGGTTGAGGCGGTCCGTGAGCGTCATGGACAGGACTTCGCGTCCGGTCTCAGGATCGATGTCCTTCCAGAACGGGCGGTCCACCATCACGAACGTCTTGGACGACTGCATGTAGTGCGAACGTTCAATGGCGGTCCACATCTCAGCGGGGAACAACGCTTCCTGAGTGTGGATGCGGGTGGACAGCAGCCAGGACTGGCACGTGGTCACCACGGCCTGGTAGCTGGCTTCCCGTCCCCAGTTTTCGCGGACCACGAGGTCGCCGTCCTGCGCGCGGCGGATGTTATCCACCGCTCCGCGGGGAGAGCCACTGTGCAGGGACGCCAGCGACGTGCCTTCCGGCCAGTATTTAAGGCCCGACGGCGCGTGGTTCCAGAGTGCCTCAGGGAGCCTTTGCGCTCCCCCGGCGATGGAGCGGTGCTGGTCGTCGGCGTCGGTGTAGACAACGCGGAGGATTTCGAGGATGGAGTTGGGGAAGTCGGTGTCCCAGCCGCCCGTGCCGAAGCCCACCTGGCCGAACGCTTCGCGGTGCGCGAAGCCTGCCTCTTTGAAGGACTTGCTGGCGGCGATGAAACCGTAGAAGGTTTGCTCGTCCAACTCCGGGAGGAGCGCGTTCCAGAGTTCCTTGATCCTCTTGGTATCGCGGGCCTTGATGGCTTCCTGCATCTGAGCGAAGGCAGCACCATCGTTGACTGCCGCTTTCCAGGCGTCGGCCACCTCGCGGAAGAATTCGGGGAGCTCGTCCGCGGTGGTGGCGTAGTGCTTTTTGCCGGCGAGTTCAATCACCGTGGAGGACGTGGCCGGTGCCATGGGGTTGGGAAACTCGTTGGTATCCAGGCCCAGCAGGTCCACGTAGTGGTAGAACGCCTTGCCGGAGACGGGGAACCGCATTCCACCAAGGTCAGCCACGATGCCCGGGGCGGACGGGAAACTGGCAGTGCGAAGACGGCCGCCGATCTGGTCGGCCTCGTAGATCACTGGTTTGAGGCCGAGCTTCATCAGTTCGTAGGCGGTCACCAGACCGGACAGCCCTGCGCCGATGATGGCCACTTCCGTGCCGTAGAGCTCCTCGGGAACAGAACCGAGCCCGTCCGGGTGGGCCAGGTAGTGATCGTAGCTGAACGGGAAGTCCGGGTTCAGCATGGTGATGGGGGCTCCGGCGTCGGCCCCGGGCGCTCCGGGTTTCCCGACGACGGGGAGTTCTGTGGCAATGGTCATGAGTTTTCTGCTTTCACAGGTTCCGGGCTCACGGCCCTGGTGGTTAATTCACGGTAGTCCTGCTCGCTGAGCGCGGCTACCTTGGAGTTCCGGCGTCCGTAGCCGAAGTAGATGGCGATCCCTACCAGCATCCAGATGCCAAAGGTGATCCAGGTATCGGCGCCCAGGTTGAGCATCAGGTAGGCACACATCAGGGTGCCCAGGATCGGCGTGATGGGGTACAGCGGGACCCGGAAGCTCCGCTGAAGGTCCGGGCGGTTGCGCCGCAGGTAGATGACGGCGACGTTGACCAGGGCGAAGGCAAAGAGCGTGCCGATGCTGGTGGCGTCCGCCAACGCACCCAGCGGGACCAAGCCTGCGGTGAGGGCGACGGCGGTGCCGATGATCAGCGTGCCTGCCACCGGAGTGCCGGTACGGCGGGATACGCGGCCGAAGACCTTGGGAACCATGCCGTCGCGGGACATGGAGAGCATGATGCGGGTTTGGCCGTAGAGCACGGTGAGGACGATGCTGGCGATGGCCAGGACAGCACCAATGGAGAAGACCAAGGCAATCCAGGGTTGTCCGGTGATCTCGTGGAGGATCTGCACCAAGGCAGCTTCGGTACCGTCGAACCAGTTCCAGGGGCGGGCACCGATTGCTGCTACGGCAACCAGAACGTAGATGGTGGTAACGATCACCATGGAAAGCATGATGGCCCGGGGAAGATCGCGCTTGGGGTTCCTGGCTTCCTCACCGGCTGTGGAGGCGGCGTCGAATCCGATGTAGGAGAAGAAGACGCTGGATGCTGCGGCTGAAACGCCGGCCGCGCCCATGGGCAGCAACGGCTCGAAGTTCCCTGCGTTGAAGGCGGTGAAGGCCACGGCGCAGAAGAAGACCAGGATACCCACCTTGATGATGACGATTGCAGTGTTGATCCATGCACTCTCGCGCGCTCCCCGAACCAGCAGAATCATGGCCAGGACCACGATCACCATGGCCGGAACGTTCACCAGCCCACCGTCTCCTGGAGGCTGGCTCATGGCGTCAGGCAGAACCTGGCCGAAGGCTGCGAGGGTCTCGTTGACGTACTGGCCTGCGCCTACAGCAACGGCTGCAACGGAGACCGCGTATTCCAGTACCAGGCACCAGCCGCAGATCCAGGCCATTCCTTCGCCCATGGTGGCGTAGGAGTAGGAGTAGCTGGAGCCTGCCACCGGTACGAGCCCGGCCATTTCGGCGTAGGAGACTGCGGAGAGCAGCGCGGCCAGGCCGGCAATAACGAACGAGATCCAAATGGCCGGCCCTGCCAGCGGCACGGACTCGCCCAAGATCACCAGGATGCCGGTTCCCAGCGTGGCGCCAACGCTGATCATGGTCAGTTGGAGGACCCCGAAGCTTCGGACCAGCGGAGTGCCGCCCTCGCCGCTTCCGGCCTCGCTGACCATCTGGCCGATGGGCTTGCGGCGCAGCAATTGCGCACCCAGGCTCGGCCTGGCGGCAGTGGCCACTGCCGGGTTTTTGGTGTTCACAGGCACAGTCACCCTTGACGTCCCTTCAAAGTAGTTTCGATTTCCCCTCCACAAGACTGGCATGTGAGCCACCTCTCACAATGGTGCAAAATGACCTATAGTGTTCAACCATGAGACGTAATGCACACTATCAAGAGGCAGCTCCGGCAGCCCTTTCCGGTCAGGTCACCGTGGATCTGTCCGCCATTTCAGAGAACGTCAAAGCCCTGAAAAAGCGCACCGAAGCGCCGTTCTTCATGGCAGTGGTCAAGGGAAACGCCTACGGCCACGGCCTGGTGGAGGTGGCCCGGACAGCTGTGGAAGCAGGGGCCGACTGGCTGGGAACTGCGCAGCTCAGCGAGGCAATCTCACTTCGCCAGGCGGGCATCACCGTGCCCATCCTCTCCTGGCTGTATCTGGCATCCCAGACCAGTGCCACCATCCTTGAGGCACTGGAAAATGACATCGATGTTTCCCTCGGAAGCGTCAGCCAACTGGAGGTCCTGGCAGGGATCGCCAAACGCCTTGGCCGTCCCGCCGTCGTGCATTTGGAGCTGGACAGCGGCCTCAGCCGCGGCGGCGCGCGCAAGGAGGATTGGGCGGAACTCGTGGCACAAGCACGGCAAGCCGAGCTCGATGGCACTCTCCGTGTTCGAGGCCTCTGGACCCACCTGGCCTGGGCCGATGTCCCGGCGCACCCCGGCAACGCCACCGCCGTGGCGGAGTTCGAGGATGCCGTCACCGAGGCACGGAAAGCCGGGTTGAACCCCGGGCTCCGGCACGTGTCCAGCTCTGCGAACATCCTGGACAGGCCGGAATTCCACTTCGACATGGTCCGCGCGGGCCTGGCCATTTACGGACTTGCCCCGGCCGATCACCTGAATCCGGCGGACTTCGGACTGCGGCCCGCGCTCAGTGTCACGGCCCCCTTGGTGATGGTCAAGAAGGTCCCGGCAGGCACCGGCGTCAGTTACGAGCACCAGGCCATCACCTACGAACCCAGATACCTCGGGCTCATTCCTCTCGGCTACGCGGACGGCATACCCAAAGGCATCAGCGGCCGTTCCGTGGTGAACATTGCCGGCCGCAGCGTGCCCGTAATCGGCAAGGTCTGCATGGATCAATTCATGGTGGACCTGGGGCCGGATGCTTCCGGGATTGCCGTTGGGGACACTGCCGTCCTGTTCGGGGACCCCGCGTGCGGGGCGGCGAGCGCCGACCACTGGGGTGCCGCAATCGGCAGCCACGGGGACGAGATCATCAACAGGATCGCGCCCCGCCTCCCCCGCGCCTACGCCAACGGCGCCCACCAGGACAGCGCCTACGAGTGCCCCGACTACCAGGAGCCGGGCACAGCAGGGCAGGGCCATGTTGCCTGAGCCCGCCACCGCCCGCCTGAGTTTTGTCACGCTGGACCAGTTCCTGGAGCAGCTGCCGCCGGAGTTGAAAATGCTTCACGACGGCGGCAGCGGCACCTCGCTGCTGCGGTGGGTTGAACCCAGTGAGCTTGAAGACCCCACACCGTACCTGCCGGAGGGCGAGTTCCTCCTGACCGCCGGGCTGCCTTTCCTCGGGGAGGGCGGCTCGGCGGCCAAGGTGGACGCCTATGTTCAGCGGCTCGTAGAGGCCAAGGTGGCGGCGCTCGGCTTCGGCATCAGGCCCTATTTCGACGCCGTCCCTGATGTTCTGCTCCACGCCTGCCGGAAGTACAACCTCACCCTGTTCGAGGTACCGGAGTCCGTGCCGTTCGCAGCGATCGGGCTGGAGTTTTCCCAGCTCCTGGAGTCTGACAATGCGCGGGTTTTCCGTCAGCTGGCCGAGACCAACCGGCAACTCATGCGGGCGGTCCTCTCCCCCAGGCCGGAGCACGAACTGCTGGCGGCCCTCGTGCAACGGGTGCCCGTGTGGGCTGTTCTGGTGGGCGCCGACGGGCGGGTTCGGGCGCGCGGGCACAGCACCGCCGGGAAGGGCGCCGGGCGCCAGGCCGCAGCCGGGAAGGGTGCAGGCGGGCAGGGTGCCGGCGGCAGCAGCGGCGTCGAGCTTTCCTTGCTTGCGCCCATGCTGGAGCGGTTGCTTTCCGGCAGCGGTCCGCGCGTGGAGATGGATGGTTTTGAAGAACCCGGCTCAGCGTTGGTGTTTGGGCATCCGCTGCGCAGCACCAAGGACGCCAACCTGGGTGCCCTGATTCTCGGTTCGGATACTCCCCTGACGCCTGCGCAGAACAATGTGGTGCAGTCCGCTGTGGGCTTGCTGGAATTGCTGGTTCGGCAGCGGACCAGCGGATCCTTGGCACCAAGCCAGCTGGCCACGGCGATGCTGCTGCATCCTGAATCGGTGACCTCGGGCGGCACTAAGCACGTCAACGGCCTCAAAGACCTGCTGGCCCAAAGCCTGGCTTCCACAAGATCTGGGCAGATGCGGGTAGTCCAGGGCGTCAGGGTGGATGGCGCGGATGATGGCCCGGTCCGCGAGCTTCTGCAATGGCGCAGGCTTTTTGACACCAAGCTGGTGGAGATCACCGATTACGGTTTCGCGGCCATTACACGCTTCAAGGTGGATGAGACGTTGCTCGCCGATGTGGAGAAGCTTGGCTGGCGGCTGGTCATTGGCGAACCCACGGAACTTCT
This sequence comes from Paenarthrobacter aurescens, assembly GCF_041549525.1. Classification (NCBI taxonomy): domain Bacteria; kingdom Bacillati; phylum Actinomycetota; class Actinomycetes; order Micrococcales; family Micrococcaceae; genus Paenarthrobacter; species Paenarthrobacter aurescens. Next base: position 1,218,078 of record NZ_CP157456.1, on the reverse strand, counting down.
GGGCCTCCAGGCCGCCTACCAAAGGGTGAGCTCTCTGCGCGGCCGCGTGGTGGCAACCGGCAAGAGCGCACGGGTGGATGAGGTGACGTGGTCCGTGGCGGGACTCTTGGGCCGCGAAGCCGGGACCCTATTGGCCGAACGGCTGCTATCCCCCGTACTCGCTTTGGAACCGGATCGCCGCGACCCTTTGCTGGCCGTCCTGCGGGGTTGGCTCAGCGAAAACGGCAGCTGGGACGGATCCGCCAAACTGCTGGGACTGCACCGGAACAGTGTGCGGCGGCAGATCGGCGTACTGGCCGAACTGCTGGACATGGACCTGAACCAGGCGCAGGTGCGCGCCGAGCTCTGGTTCGCCTTGCAGTACGTGGACGAACTGGTGGCTGGACTCCCCGCAGGAGGGACGGTCGGCTAGGCGTCCCACTGTTCATAGAGCTCCGGACGGCGTTCGCGCAGATACGGCACTTCAACGCGGGCGGCTTTCACTGTTTCCGTGCCCACTTCGGCGAACAGCAACGTTGGGGACTCCCCCGCCGCAGCAAGCAAGGAACCGTCCGGTCCGGCCACCACACTGCCGCCCAGGAAGTTGTAGATGTCTTCATGTCCGCTGTGGTTGGCGTAGGCCACGTTGAGCTGGCTTTCCAAGGCACGGGCACGGATCAGGACCTGCGGCACGTTCTCGAAGCCTGCGGAAAGGGCTGTTGGAACCAGGAGGAGCTCGGCGCCCCTGGTGGCTGCGGCGCGGACGGCTTCGGGGAACTCGACGTCGTAGCAGATGAGCATGGAGGTCCGGATTCCGTTGAAATCCACCACGACGGGAGGTTCTTGGGCGGCCACGAACGCCTTGTGCTCCTCGGGGCCGAACAGGTGCACCTTGGCGTAGTTGAGAACTTCAGTACCTGTGGCGTCAAGCAAAGTAGCTGTGATGTTCCAGCCGTTGCCAGCGGCAGCCGGCTGCGCGTCGTCGTCGTGCGCTGCGTCCCGGCTTGGCGCCGGAAGGCTGTAGACCAGGCCGATCTTGTGCCGGCGGGCGATACCGGCCAGGCGTTCACGGATCCCGGGGAGTGTGGCGGGGTCAAGTTCGGCGTGAAGACGCAGCGGGGCATAGCCCACAGGGAACAACTCAGGGGTGAGGAGCAGCCCGGCACCCGCGTGGGCGGCTCGCTGCGCGGCGTCGTCGATTATGCGCAGGTTCGCCTCGACGTCCATCACGGACGCGTTCGCCTGCAGGACTGAGAGCAGCATCTTTACCACCTTGCTTTCGCCTGTTCCCGGTGCTTTTGAGAGGGCCCGGGAGGTTTCTTCTTCCAGCGTAGGCGCGGGTGGGACGAATCGTGCGGGGCAATTGGACCCGCAAGGAATGCAATCGGGACGCATTGCCCCCACCCCTTGCGTTGTGGGGCCCGCTCTGCGCCCCAAACCCTGAACTTGGAACGCATAGCAGGCCCCACAAGGGGTACGTATGGGGTATTGGAGGGAGATTATTGCGTTGGAGTATGTCGGTAATGCCCGGCTCCATGCGTTCACTTCTTGACTACAAGCGCGCTTGTGGGGCAATCTTCTTGTCATGCCCGCAACGCAGCGCTCAACGAAGAGCCATCCAAGAAAACCCGGCTCGCAGTCCGCACTGCGCCACCTGAATCAGCAGCGCATCATCGAGTGCCTCCTGAGCGGGCCTTCCACGCAAGCAGAGCTATCGCGGCAAACAGGTCTTTCCACGGCAACTGTTTCCAACATCGTCAAAATCATGCAGGACGCCGGCCTTGTTTCCACGGAGCCCACTACCAGCTCCGGACGCAGGGCAACCAACGTACGGCTGAACAGCAACGGCGCAGTGGCGGTAGGAATCGACTTCGGACGCCGCCATCTGCGGGTAGTCCTCGCCTCGCTGGGCTACCACGTCATTGCCGAGGACTACATTGAATTGCCGCTGGGGCACCAGGCGGAAGAAGGCATAGCCGCGGCCGTCCTGCTGCTGGAAAAACTACTCCAGGAAAACGGAATCGACCGCACGGCAGTTGTGGGTGCCGGGGCGGGCATCCCTGGACCCATCGACCGGCGATCAGGCACCGTGGCCCAGGGCGCCATCTTGCCCGAATGGGTAGGCATAGACATCCTTCATAGGCTGGAGGAAGCGCTGAATTGCCCCGTGTTTGTTGATAACGATGCCAACTTGGGCGCGCTGTCCGAAGTGACCTGGGGACCGCAGAGCGGAGTCTCAAATCTGATGTTCCTGAAGATCGGCTCGGGCATTGGCGCGGGCCTGATTCTCAATGGTTTTCCCTACTACGGCAACGTTGGCATCACCGGGGAAATCGGCCACGCGACCATCCACGAACACGGCCTGGTGTGCCGCTGCGGAAACAGGGGCTGCCTGGAGACCATAGCGTCCACCACCACCATGATCGAGCTGCTGGGCCGCGGCCAGGAGACGCTGCTGACCCCGCAGGACATCGTCCGTAATTGCCTCGCCGGAGACTCCGCCACCCAACGCGTAGTGGACGACGCCGGGCTGGCGGTGGGCCGCGCGCTGGGCAACGTTTCCAACCTGATTAACCCTGAAGTGATTGTGGTGGGAGGGCCCTTGGCGGGCCTGGGCGACCTCCTCCTGGATCCCATCCGCAGGGGTCTTGTGCGCCATGCAGTACCCGTGGTGGGCGAGACGACGCACCTCGCGATGTCCTCCCTCGGGGCGCGCGCAGAAGCGCTTGGAGCGGCCGCTTTGGTGTTCCAACACGCCGGTATTACCGGTAGGTAACGAAATCGTTAGCTGGATCATGCGTTCAAGTCTTGACGACAAGACCAGTGATCCAGTTTACTTTTTCATCAGACAGCCTCGCCATTGCGGGGCCGACAACGAAGTCATGCATTGGAGGCGTAAGGGCTGATGACATCCCTCAACACGCAAGGTGATCCCATCCTCTTGGAGATGCGCTCGATCACTAAGGAATTCCCAGGCGTGAAGGCCTTGTCGAATGTGAGCCTGCGCGTAATGGCCGGAGAAATCCATGCCATCTGCGGAGAAAACGGGGCCGGGAAATCAACCCTGATGAAGGTCCTGTCCGGCGTCTACCCCTACGGCAGTTACACGGGCGACATCGTGTACCAGGCCGAGACGCAGCAGTTCAAGGACATCCGGGCAAGCGAAGCCGCAGGCATCGTGATCATCCACCAGGAACTGGCCTTGATCCCGGAACTGTCCATCATGGAGAACATCTTCCTGGGCAACGAGCCCACCAAGTGGGGTGTGATCGACTGGGCAGAGGCGCGGAAGCGTTCCCTGGAACTGCTGGCCCGTGTGGGCTTGCGCGAAGACCCGGACACCCCCATCAAGGAAATCGGCGTAGGCAAGCAGCAGCTGGTGGAGATTGCCAAGGCGCTGAACAAGTCCGTGAAGCTCCTGATCCTGGACGAGCCCACTGCGGCACTGAACGAATCAGACTCCCAGCACCTGCTGGACCTGATCCTTGGGTTGAAGGGCCGGGGCATCACCTCGATCATCATTTCCCACAAGCTCAACGAGATCGAACAGATCGCGGACGAGATCACCATCATCCGCGACGGCAAGTCGATCGAAACGCTCAACGTCAAGCGCGACGGCGTCGATGAGGACCGCATCATCAAGGGCATGGTGGGCAGGACCCTGGAGTCCCGCTTCCCGGACCACGAACCGAAGATCGGTGAGGTCTTTTTCGAGGTCAAGGACTGGACAGTGGGCCACCCCCAGATTCAGGACCGCCTGATCTGCAAGGGTTCGAACTTCTTTGTACGCCGCGGTGAAATTGTTGGTTTCGCCGGCCTCATGGGCGCTGGTCGGACCGAACTCGCCCGTTCCTTGTTCGGCCACTCCTACGGACGCTTCATCAAGGGTCAGGTGTACAAGGACGGCAAGCCGGTCCAGCTCCGCTCGGTCAAACAAGCGATCGACGCCGGACTCGGTTACGTCACGGAGGACCGCAAATCCCTGGGGTTGAACCTGCTGGATGACATCAAGACCACCACGGTCTCTGCAGCGTTGAACAAGATCAGCAACTACTCCGTAGTGGACACCCGCAAGGAATTCTCCGTTGCCGAGGAGTACCGGAAGTCGTTGCGCACCAAGACCCCTTCCGTGGAAGAGGGTGTTGCCAAGCTTTCCGGTGGCAACCAGCAAAAGGTGGTCCTGGCCAAGTGGATGTTCACTGATCCGGATCTGCTGATCCTGGACGAACCTACGCGTGGCATTGACGTCGGCGCCAAGTATGAGATCTACGGCATCATCCAGAAGCTGGCGAACCAAGGCAAGGGAGTGATTGTCATTTCCTCGGAGCTTCCTGAGCTCCTGGGCCTGTCCGACCGTATTTACACCATCTTCGAGGGCGCCATCACCGGCGTCCTGGACAAAAACGAAGCAAGCCAGGAAAGCCTCATGAAGCTCATGACTTCCGCCCGCAAGACAGCCTGACCGATGGCACAGCCTCACCCCTTCCTGACACAAGGACCTAAACAATGAACGCGCTCAAGAAGCTCTTTGGTGGCAATACCCGCCAGTTCGGCATGATCTTCGCCCTGGTGGCACTTATCGTCTTCTTCCAGATCTTCACCGAGGGACGCACCCTGACCCCCGGCAACGTGATCAACCTGTTCAACGGCAACTCCTACATCCTGATCCTGGCCATCGGTATGGTGCTGGTCATCATCGCCGGCCACATCGACCTTTCCGTAGGTTCCGTGGCCGCATTCGTGGGCGTGTTCGTTGCCCTGGCAATGCGGGACTGGGGTTTCCCCTGGTGGGCCGGCGTGCTGTTCGGCCTGGTCCTTGGCGCGGTGATCGGGGCCTGGCAAGGGTTCTGGGTGGCGTATGTGGGCATTCCGGCCTTCATCGTGACCTTGGCCGGCATGCTCCTGTTCCGCGGTTTCAACCAGTTTGTCGGTAAGTCCAACACCATCCCCGTACCCAAGGAATTCCAGTTCCTGGGCTCCGGCTACCTCCCCGAAGTTGGCCCCAACACCGGCTTCAACAACCTCACGCTCCTGCTCGGCCTGATTGCCGTCGCTTTTGTGGTCATCATGTCCCTCCGTGCCCGTGCCACCAGCAAGGCGCTCGGCGCAGATGTTCCCGAGCTCTGGGTTGAGGTCACCAAGCTGGTCCTGATCTGCGGTGCCATCCTCTACGCCACGTACCTCTTCGCCACGGGCCGCCCCGGAACGTCCTTCCCCATCCCCGGCCTGATCCTCGCGGTGCTGGTCCTCATCTACGGCTTCATTGCTGACAAGACCGTCCTCGGCCGCCACGTCTACGCAGTGGGTGGCAACCGCCACGCAGCAGAGCTTTCCGGCGTGCAGTCCAAGAAGGTCAACTTCCTGGTCATGATGAACATGTCCGTCCTGGCGGGCCTGGCCGGCATGATCTTCGTTGGCCGCTCCACCGCCTCCGGTCCCTTTGACGGCGTCGGTTGGGAACTGGACGCCATTGCCGCAGTCTTCATCGGCGGCGCCGCCGTAACCGGCGGTGTTGGCACCGTGATCGGCTCGATCGTTGGTGGCCTGGTGATGGCAGTGCTGAACAACGGCCTCCAGCTCCTGGGTGTGGGCGCCGACCTCACCCAGATCATCAAGGGCCTGGTGCTCCTGGCAGCAGTGGCCTTCGATGTTTACAACAAGTCCCAGGGAAAGCGGTCCATTACTGGCCTGCTGATGAAGAACTTCCAGCGGAACAACGAGATCAAGCCCGACGAAACCACATCCACCAAAGAGGTCATCTCCAAGGAAGCGTAATCCGCTTCCTAACAGACTCGCTCCACCCCACCCACACAGAAAGTGAACCAAGATATGCGAATGTTTGGTAAAGCAGGAAAGGCAGCAGCAGTCGCTGCCATCGCGGCACTGGCGCTGACAGCCTGCGGCCGCACTGACAGCGGCTCAAGCACCAGCACGGCAGGCGGGGAAGCGTTCCCCAAGGACTCGCTGATCGGCGTCGCACTTCCGCAGAAGACCAGTGAAAACTGGGTCCTCGCGGAGAAGCTGTTCAACGACGGCCTCACCAGCGCCGGCTTCAAGCCGGACGTCCAGTTCGCCAACGGCGGCGTGTCCGAGCAGCAGAACCAGATCAGCGCCATGGTCACCAAGGGTGCCAAGGTCATCATCGTCGGTGCTATCGACGGCGCCCAGCTGGGTACGCAGCTCCAGCAGGCCAAGGACTCCGGCGCAACCGTCATTGCTTATGACCGTCTGCTCCTGAACACCGAGAACGTGGACTACTACGTGGCCTACGACAACTTCAAGGTTGGCGAACTCCAGGGCCAGGCACTGTTGGACGGAATGAAGGCCAAGAAGGCCACCGGACCGTACAACGTTGAGCTCTTTGCCGGTTCCCCCGATGATGCCAACGCGAAGGTCTTCTTCGACGGCGCCATGAGCGTCCTGAAGCCGAAGATCGACGACGGCACCCTCAAGGTTGTCTCCGGCCAGACCTCGTTCGAGCAGGCTGTTACCCAGGGCTGGAAGGCAGAAAACGCCCAGCGTCGCGCTGACACCCTGCTGACCGGCAGCTACGGTACCGCTTCCTTGGACGGCGTTCTCTCCCCGAACGACACCCTGGCCCGCGCAGTGCTGACGTCCGTCAAGGCCGCCGGCAAGCCGCTCCCCGTCGTGACCGGCCAGGACTCCGAAGTTGAGTCCGTGAAGTCGATCATCGCCGGTGAGCAGTACTCCACCATCAACAAGGACACCCGCAAGCTCGTTGAGCACGCCATCACCATGGTGAAGGACCTCCAGGCCGGTAAGGAACTGGAAATCAACGACAAGGACTCCTACAACAACGGCGTCAAGACCGTTCCGGCTTACCTCCTCCCGCCGCAGATCGTTACGGCAGAGAACGTCAAGACCGCTTACGTTGACGATCCGGTACTCGGCCCGATCACCAAGTAACACCGTTTAGCAGCACCACAAGCAAGCCCCGGTCCGCTTCCCAGCGGGCCGGGGCTTTCGCATTGCCCACATTCTGATCCGAAGGAACCGCCGCTTTCACAGCCCACGCATAGCTTCGGCAGGCTTCCCGCACAGCAGCACTGACGAGTCTTGGATCTGCAGCCCACGTCCAGTGGGCTCACCAGACTTGCAGGTCCAGAGGAGAAACGTGAGCGTCCTTGCCCGAAGCGTAGGCAATGCCTTCCGCAACAAAATCAGAACGGCGGCGGTTGTTGCCGTCCTGGCCGTAGCCATCGGACTGGCGTTGGCCATGCTCGTGGCCAACCAGGCCGTGGGTGCGAAGGTCCAGGAGCTGAATGCTTCGGTGGGGACCACCCTGACGGTGAATCCGGCGGGTGGTCAAGGCTTTGAAGGCGGCGGCGAACCACTCACGACGGCGGAAGCTGAGACTGCGGCATCGGTCGCCAATGTGACCTCTGTAGTTGGTACCAAGGCGTTGCGCCTCCAGACAACAACTACGGCAACCACGGACTCAACCACCACCCAGCAGGCCGGCCCTGGTGGCGGCTTTGGCCCGGGCGGGCAGCAGGCGACCGTCAGCACCAACCTGACGGCCGCCGTCGACGCCGGTACTCTGGGCAACCGCAACAATGCGAGCGGAACCACAGGTACAACCACCCCGCAGCCGGCCCGCGCCCTGCCCATCACCGCCACCGGCATTGGCGCTGAGGTGGACAACACAGGCAAAGCGTTGAACATCACCAGCGGCACCGGCCTGGGCGACTACAGTGCCGCTGATGCCAAAGCGCTTGTAGGCACGTCGCTGGCCGAAAAGAACAGCCTGACGGTGGGCTCCACGTTCACCATCCAGGACAAGTCCTTCACCGTGGCAGGCGTTTTCGACGCCGGAACCACCTTTGGCAACAACGCCGTTTACGTGACCCTCCCCGAAGCCCAAACGCTGGCCGGGACACCGGATGAACTCTCCAGCATGATCGTCACGGTCAACAGCATGGAAAACGTGGAAGGCACCAAGACCGCCGTTCAGGACGCACTCGGTACAGACAAAGCCGACGTCACCCAGGGCCAGCGCAACCTGGAAACAGCCGTCAGTTCACTGGACAGCGTCAAGAACATCTCACTCATCGCCTTCATTGCAGCCCTGGCAACTGCCGGAATCATCATCCTGCTCATCATGGTCATGTTGGTCCGCGAGCGCCGCCGCGAAATCGGCGTCCTGAAAGCCATCGGAGCCCGGAACCGAACCATCGGGCTGCAGTTCGTCCTTGAGTCGTTGGTCCTGGTTGCCCTTGGCAGTGTTGTGGGTGCCGTGATTGCTTCACTGGCCAGCGGCGGCATCGCCTCGGCCCTCATCAGTTCGAACACCACCACGACGGCGGCCACCACCACCCAGCGCGGCGGAGGACTTGCCGGGGCCATGCCTAACGGCGCAGTTCCTGGTGGCGGGATGCCCGGTGGCGGCATGGGAGGCGGCCAGGGTGGTCCGTTCGGCGGCGCGTCCCAGCTCCTCACCTCGGTCACAGCCAGTGTCTCCCCCGGCGTGCTCGCTGCAGGCATCGCGGCCGTGTTCGCAGTAGCCATCATCGGCGCGCTTGTCCCGGCTTTGCTGACCGCCCGTATCCGTCCCATCGAAGTACTCCGAGGAGAATAGCCGTGATTGTAGTCAAGGACCTGGTCCGTCAGTTCAAGTCCGGTGACCGGACCATCAAGCCGGTCAACGGCGTCAGCTTCGAGCTGGAGAAGGGCACGCTGGCGTCCATCGTGGGCAAGAGCGGCAGCGGCAAGAGCACTCTGTTGTCCCTCCTAGGGGCGCTGGACAAACCTACCTCCGGAGACGTCGTCGTGGATGGCGTCAGCCTCGCCGGCCTGCCGGACGGCAAACTGACGGAGTACCGCCGCCGGGACATCGGGTTCGTGTTCCAGCAGTTCAACCTGATCCCCAACCTCAGCGCAGTGGACAACGTGATGCTGCCCATGGAGTTCGCCGGTGTCCGCAAGGCGGCCAGGCTGCAGCAGGCCAAGGAGCTCTTGGAGCAAGTACAGCTGGATCCGGAGAAGCACTCGCGCCGCACCAACCGCTTGTCCGGTGGCGAACAGCAGCGTGTGGCGATTGCCCGTGCTTTGGCCAACCAACCCAAGCTGATCCTCGCCGATGAGCCCACCGGAAACCTGGATGAGCAAACCGGCGAGCACATCATCGAGCTGTTGAGCTCCCTGAGCCGCGATCACAACACCACCATCCTGGTGGTCACGCATGACCGCAGCCTGGCGCAGAAAACCGAGCGTTGCTTCCGGCTTCAGCAGGGCAGGCTCACCGAGGAGGTCAGAACCGGATCGCGTCGATGACCTTGACGCGCACCCGATCCCGCCGGGCGCACCCCATGTTCGCCGGCTGCGCACCCGTTGCCGCCGGGCGCACCAGAGGTTACGGCAGCGATTGGCGCAAAAGGGTGCGCACCACGTCCTCGCAACCGGGTAACCTCGCAACCGGGTAATGAGAGGATGAACGGCATGACACTTCCTATTGCCGTGCCGTGGCTTTCCACCCAAACCAACCAGGATCCCCGGGCAGCAACCGGGCGTACGCTGCGGTGGGGTGTGGTGTCCACGGGCAACATCGCCAACAGTGTTTCCCAGGACCTGGCACTGCTGGAAGACGCGGAGTTGTATGCCGTGAGCTCCCGCACCCAGGCTGCCGCGGATGCGTTCGTCCATGCGCTTGGCTTCACCAAGGGCTACGGGGACGACGGCGGTGTACCCGGCTACCAGCGTTTGTTCGAGGATCCCGCCGTGGACGTGGTCTATGTAGCAACTCCCCATGCCCAGCACTTCCAGATCGCCTCAGCAGCTCTGCGTGCCGGCAAGCATGTCCTGTGCGAGAAAGCGCTCACCATTAACGCCCGGGAAGCCACCGAACTGGTGAAGCTCGCCCGGGAGCAGAACGTGTTCTTCATGGAGGCGGTGTGGAGCCGCTTCCTGCCGAGCATGCAGCGGGCCTTTGAGATTGCCGCATCCGGCGAGCTTGGACAGATCCAGTGGGTGAGCGCGGATCTCGGCTTCCCCGCACCATACGATCCCGCCGCACGAATCTGGGCCCTCAACGACGGCGGCGGAGCGCTCCTGGACATCACCGTCTACCCGCTGCTCTGGGCTTTGGGAACACTGGGCTTCCCGCAGTCCGTCACAGCGATCGGCACGCTCAACGACGACGGTGTTGATAGCCAGAACGCACTGACCCTCGGTTATGACACCGGTGCACAGGCGCAACTAACGTCCTCGCTGATGGCCCATGGTCCCCGGACGGCCACTGTGGCTGGCGGGCTCGGTTTCCTGCAGACCGTTGGCTCGGTGAACAACCCCCGCGAGCTGATGATCCGGGTTGGATGGGACGAGCCACGGCGCGAGCACTTCGATGTTGTGGGCATTGGGTACACCTATGAGCTCCGCGAAGTGACCCGATGCATCCAGCAAGGCCTCACCGAAAGCCCGGTCATGCCGTTGGAGGACTCCGTCAACGTCATGCGCCTCTTTGACGGGGTACGGTCGCAGCTGGGGATTCGCTACCCCAACGACGCCCGCTGACGCAGCCCCGGGCGGCGCGTGCCGCCGTCGTGATTTAACCCGATCGGGTTAACGGCCAGCGCGAGCCGACTGCCTCGCCAGCTTGCGGTCCAATGAAAGTGCGCCGGGTCCGAGGAACACGAACGCTATGGAGATGGCCACATAGATGATCAGGAGTTCGGCGGTCACACCGGACTTGTCCGTGAGCAGGGGTTTTCCTGCTTCGGTGACGAACCAGATCCCCGCGAACATGATGGCCGCGAGGAATCCAGCTACGCGGGTCAGTGCGCCGAGGACCAGGAGCAGGCCCAAACCCAGTTCACCGGCGATCACCAACCACGCCACAATCTCCGGCTTCTGCACACCCATGGCGGCGACGGATGCGGCGAACGCAGCATGCCCGGCCATGAACTTTTGGAAGCCATGCACCATCAGCAGCGCACCGAACACCACCCGCAGGATGGTGACACCGCGGGCAGAGGATGTGGGAGACGGGTGCAGGAATTTCACGGGTTCCAATCTTCCATGCCGGACGTCCCCCACCAAACGCGGGCTGCTAGGACACCAGCGCCGGGATGTCCTTGACCCCATCCAGAATGTGGTGGTGGGGGTGCGCGGCCAAGGCGTCCCGGTCCAGCTTGCCCGTCAGCACGCCGACGGCGGTGACGCCGGCATTGTTCGCAGCGGCGAGGTCGTTCACGGTATCGCCGGCAGCGATCACGGCGCGGACGTCCTGCACGCCGGTGAGCTCCATGGCCCGGTGGATCATGTGCGGCGCGGGCCGTCCCGCGGCTACTTCGTCCGAGCATACGACGGCGTCCAGCAGGATATCGCCGTCCACGCCCCAGCCCAGCCGCTCAAGGAGCGGTTGGGCGACGTCGCGTGAGAAGCCGGTGGTCAGGGCCACCTTGATCCCTTGGCGGCGGAGTTCGCGGAACGCTTCTTCCACGCCTTCAAGCGCCACCGGCGGGTTGGCGTCGTAGAACTCAACGAGCAATTCCTTGAAGCGTGAAAACGCAGCAGAGACAACTTCTGCAGTAGCAGCGCCTCCCCCGGCTTCAATGAGAGCCGTGATGGCTTCAACTTTGTCCGCACCCATCCATTCCTGCACAGCCTCCGCAGTGGTGGTCACCCCGGTTTCTTCCACACAGCGGGCGAGGGCTACGTAAACGTCGCCGTGTTCGTCAATGGTGGTTCCGGCCATATCGCAGGCTACGAGTTGGATCATGGGGTGGCTCCTTGTGTGGATTGGGGATCTGTGTGGATGCGGACCAGCGCGGCCCGGCGATCCACTGTGTTGTCGATCGTGAAGTTGGTCAGTGCCGGCAGGTAACGGTCCTCGGAGTATTCAAGGGGCTGCCCGTCGGCGGATCGGGTGATGCGGCGCTCACGCAGGAGCGGAATGCCTTCGGGTTGCTCCAGGAGTTCGGCGTCCTCGTCGCTGGCTGCGACGGCGTCAATAGTGTGGCGGGCACTGTGCAGGTCCACGCCTTGTTCCTTGAGGAACGCGAAGATGGACCCGGAGTCGGTGTCGAAGTCGAACAGTTTCCGGCCCACGTCCAGGATGAACGTGGTGCGCTCGATCATGGCCGGCGCCTCATCCAGGTAGCGAACGCGAAGGACCTCCACCACGGTGGTTCCGGGCATCAAGCCAAGAGCTTCCGCCGCTTCCGGGCTGGCTTCCCGTCGCGCCACTTCCAGGGTTCGTTGCCCGGGTTTCTTACCGATCCCACTGGCCCATTCCGTGAACGAATTGAACGTTGAGAACGACTGCGAGGGCACGGATGAGCGCACCATGGGTGGCCTGCCCCGCCCACCGGTCACCGCGCCCTCGGAGCGAAGAAATGCGAGCGCTTGGCGTATGGGACCGCGTGAGGTTCCGAACTCCCGGCACAGCTCCGCTTCACTGGGCAACTGGAACCCTGGCGGCCAGTCTCCGTCCGTGATCCTGCGCATGAATTCCTCGCTGAGACGGACGTGGAGGGGCGCGTTCTGCTGTGTGCTCACAAGTTGATAATACAAGTCTGTTCGCTTCATTTGCTTACTTTTGAGCGCCTGCAGGTGAACTTGGCGTGAATTCACATGAACGAATATTAAATTCAGATTAACTTGTATATACAAGTGCCGATCTGGCTTGCATCCGCTTTTCGAAGCAGCCAGTGTCAGAGGTGTGAACAACCCGAGTACCTCATCCCCAGCCGCCAACAGCGCCCCCAGCCAGCCCACCGACGTCGTGATTGTGGGCGCCGGAATTGTGGGTCTGGCCCACGCGGCCCACGCTGTTGCCAACGGCCTGACCGTCACCATCATTGAGCGCGACCACCACGCCGCAGGCGCTTCGGTGCGAAACTTTGGCCACTGCTGCATCACGGCGCAATCGGGCGAACTCTACGAACTGGCGCAGACCTCCCGTAAGTACTGGCTCGAGTTCTCCGAGCGCGCCGGCTTTTGGGCGTCCGAAGCCGGCGCGGTGGTCCTTGCCCGCACCGAGGCAGAGATGAACGTCCTTCGCGAACTCTCCGCAGTCCGTGAACCCGGGCAGGTTGAACTGCTCTCCCCCGCCCAAACGCGGGCCCGCCTGGGTGCCGCTGTCTCGGCTGCAGACGAAGCGCACAACGACGACACTCACCCCGGCGCCTGGCCCGGCCTGGTGGGAGGTGCCTTCCTCCGGGACGACCTCCGCGTTGATCCCCGCACCACGGTGGCACTGTTGGCCCAGTGGCTAAGCCGGCAACCCGGAGTGGAACTTCACTGGAACACGGCGGCGCTTGGCTTCGACCAGGACTCTGATGGTGTGACCGTCCAGACCTCGCGCGGCAAGCTTCGGGCCAAGCAGGTCTTCGTGTGCGTCGGGCATGACGTTGACTACCTCTTCCCGGAGCTCGCCGAGGAGCACCGGATCCAGCGGTGCGCACTGCAGATGTCGTTAGCGGCCAAACCGTCGGGTGTGGAATTCGCGCCAGCAGTCCTCACCGCCACGTCCATGCTGCGCTACCCGGCTTTCACGGACATGCCCGCTGCTGCCGCTCTCCACTCCGAAGTGTTGGAGAAGCAGCCGGAACTGCTGGAGATCGGCGCCAACGTCATGTTCACCCAACGCCCGGACGGCACCATCATTCTGGGCGACTCGCACCACTACCACAGCACCGCCGATCCGTTCCTGGACGAATCGGTGACCGAGACCCTCAACACCGAAATCACCGGCCGGATGGGCCAGCCACTGGAGATTATCCAGCGCTGGCAGGGCATCTACGCTTCCTCCGACGTAGCGCCCATCCTGATCCGCGAGATCCACCCCGGCGTCACCGTGGTGTCGGTGACCTCCGGCGTCGGCATGACGCTGTCCTTCGGCCTGGCGCACCGCAACGTGTCGCAGCTCTAGTTCTCCCCTCCCACCCTTTTCGCATCAAAGGATCACCCATGAAAACCACCCTCTTCACTGGCTCCGCGCTTACCCTCGCCACTGTTCTTGCGCTCACTGCCTGTGGCGGCTCGGCCCAGTCCGCCCCCGAAGCCACGAGCGCTACCTGCCCCAACGGTGAGATCAAGTTCGGGATAGAGCCGTATGAAGACCCGGCCAAGTTGAAGCCGGCCTACGACGTCCTGGCAGCAGCCCTGTCCAAGAAGCTCGAATGCCCTGTGAGCGTCCAGGTAGTGGAGGACTACGCCGCCGAGGTCCTGGCCATGCGCAACGGCAAACTGGACCTTGGACAGTTCGGTCCGCTGGGCTATGTGTTCGCTGACGCCAAAGCCGGGGCTGAACCGCTGGTGTCCTTTGGCACTGCGGAGAAGGAACTCAGCACGTACACGGCAGGGATCTGGGTTCCCAAGGACAGCCCCATCCAAGCCATTGGCGACCTCAAGGGCAAGTCCCTGGCATTGGGCAGCGTGGGCTCCACCTCCGGCGATGTCCTGCCGCGCTTCGGTCTCCGTGAGGCTGGAATCGCCGACGCAGACATCAAAATGGACTACACCGGTGGTCATCCCGAAGCGCTGCTCGCCCTGACCAACGGCAAAGTGGACGCAGCCCAGATCAACTCGCAGACGCTCGCCACAGCCGTTGCCGCCGGTACCTTCACTCCGGAGGACTTCCGCCAGGTATGGACGTCCAACCCCATCCCCAACGATCCCATCACCGTCCGCGGCGACGCCGACCCCGCATTCAAGGCCGCCGTGAAGGACGCGTTCCTGAGCTTGGAACCCGCTGACGTTGCCAAGGTGGGCGAGTTCCTGGACGTCACCCCTCCGGGCCCGCTCCTTGAGGTCACCAAGGAGAACTACACGCCGTTGTTCGAGCTCGCCCAGACCATGGGTCTCACCGAGAAGGACCTGTAATGCTCCCCACCGGGCCGGGCCCACGCCTTTCCGTCCAAGGCTTGCGTAAGTCGTTCAACGGCCGGACCGTTTTGCAGGGCGTGGACTTCTCCGTTGCTGCCGGGGAACTGGTGGCCTTCCTTGGCGCCAACGGTTCCGGTAAGTCCACCACGCTGCGCTGCGTCATGGGCATCACCGCCCCGGATTCAGGCAGTATCAGCATCGATGGGGTTGCGCTGGAAACCCTCCAGGGCCGTGAACTTCAGCAGGCCCGCCAGCGCATGGCCATGATCTTCCAGAAAATCCACCTCTTTCCCCGGCGTACCGCTTTGGACAACGTCTGCGCCGGTGCCCTCTCACGAATTCCCACGGTCCGCTCACTCAGTCCCCTGCTGTTTCCGGCCGACGTCCAACAGGAAGCCCTCGACTGTCTGGACCGCGTTGGCCTGGCGGACCGTGCTTTCGACCGCGTTGGCCGGCTCTCCGGCGGACAGCAGCAGCGCGTGGCCGTAGCCCGCGCACTGTGCCAGCGGGCCGACGTCGTACTTGCCGACGAGCCCGTGTCCGCCCTGGACCCGCATGCCGCCGAGCAGGTCATGGCACTGCTGCGCGAACTCGCTCACTCGGAGGGGCTGGCCGTGGCCGCGGTGCTGCACCAGCCCGATCTTGCTCTGCGGTATGCGGACAGATCCATCGGGCTGTTGCAGGGATCCATGACGTTCGACCTCCCCTCCACAGAAATCACGGCCGATCACCTCGAGACCTTGTACGCCCCGGACCGGGATGTTTCAGACCGCGACGTTTCAGACAGGAAGTCCGCAGCATGACACCGCATACCCTGACCCCGACTGTCGCCCGCCGGGACGCCTCAAGCAAAACCCGCGTGGCACTGGTCCGCCCCAAGAAACCGCTGCGATGGGTCACGACGGCGGCAGTGGCGGCCGCCGTCGTCGGACTTCACGCCGTGGCCATCGAGGGGACGGACTTCAAACCGGAACTGCTGGTGGATGGTTGGAAGGGCATGGCCGCTTTCGTCGGTGACGCGTTCCCGCCGGACCTCAGCTGGGAGAAGACCCTCAAGCCCGGGCTCGAAGCCACACTGGTCACCCTCTGGATTGGTCTGCTCGGGACCACACTCTCCGTGCCGTTCGCCCTGTTGCTGGCGGCGTTGGCTGCTGAGAACACCAGCCCGCACCGTTTGGTGTACCAAGCTGCGCGAGCGGTGTTGTCCTTCTTCCGTGCAGTGCCGGACATCGTGTTCGCGCTGATCTTTGTCACCGCTGTGGGTCTTGGGCCGTTCGCGGGCGTCCTCGCGCTGATCTGCCATAACACCGGTGTGATGGGGAAGCTCTGGGCGGAATCCATGGAGGAGATCGATGCCGGCCCGCAGGAAGCCCTCCGCACCGCCGGCGCCAACCGGATCCAGCAGGTAGCCAATGCAACGCTGCCCATGGTGGTGCCGCAATTCGTGGGCCTGCTGCTGTACCGCTTCGACGTCAATGTGCGATCCTCGCTGGTGCTTGGCCTGGTGGGTGCTGGAGGCATCGGGCTGCTGATCAATCAGTCCATCAAGTCGTTCCAGTTCGATTCCATGCTCACGCACATCCTGATTGTGCTGGTGCTGATCATTGTGGTGGACCAGTTCTCCGCGTGGATCCGCAGGCGCCTGGCCGCGTAACCTCCCCGGCTCACCCAAGCAAACAGCAGATCACGCCGTTTTCAGCGCTGGGAACGGCCTGATCTGCTCCTTACTTGGGTCAGTGGGGGCAGAATGGGAGTGGCCCTGTTTCGGGGTCGCGTTTCAAGAGGGCCATTGTGGATGGAGCAGGCATGCAGGTTGACGTTGTAGTTGTTGGCGGAGGAGCCATGGGATCGGCGGCCGCCTGGCAGCTGGCCCGAGCGGGTCGCTCAGTGGTTCTGTTGGAGCAATTTGAGGCCGGCCACCACATCGGCGCTTCGCACGGCGCCACCCGCAACTTCAACACCGCCTACGCCGAGGCCGACTACTTGGACCTCCTGGCCGAGTCCAAGATCCTGTGGGACGAGCTCGCTGCCGAGCACGGCGCACCGCTGCTGGACATGGTGGGCCTCGTGAATCACGGAAACGTCCCCCGCCTTCGGGAGGTCCGGGAAGCGCACGAGGCACGGGGCATCGAGAGCTACTTCATCTCCCCGGACGAGGCAGCCAACCGGTGGCTGGGCATGAACTTCGCCACCGACGTCCTCTTTGTGCCGGGCTCCGGCCGGATCCGCTCGGCAGACGCCCTGGTGGCGCTGCGGAAATCCGCCGAAGCCCACGGGGCCGTTTTCCACTACTCGACGCCGGTCCTGGACATCCGCATCGACGGCGCAGAATCGGTGGTGGTGGTGACCGAGGAGGTGGAGTACACGGCCAGCCGCGTGGTGGTCGCAGCAGGTGCGTGGACCAACAAGCTAGTCAGCAAGCACGTCAAGCTCCCGGCCTTGGTGGTCACCCAGGAACAACCGGCCCACTTCACGCCCAGGGACAACACGCTGGTGTGGCCCAGCTTCAACCACAGCCCGGACCCAGACCCGAACAACGAAGCCTACGAGTACTGGTACAGCCCCGTTTACGGCATGCTCACCCCCGGCGAAGGCGTCAAAGCCGGCTGGCATGGGGTCGGCCCGGTCATGGACCCGGACGAGCGCACGTTCGAGCCCATCCCCCACCAGATGGAAGCGTTGGTGAGGTACGCAGAAGAGTGGCTTCCCGGCGTCGACCCTTCCACCGCGGTTCCCATCAGCTGCACCTACACCACCACGCCCAACGAGGACTTTGTGCTGGACCACTTCGGCCCGCTGGTGGTGGGCGCAGGCTTCTCGGGTCACGGTTTCAAGTTCACGCCCGCTATCGGCCGGGTGCTCAAAGACATCGTGGACGGCGGCATGGCACCGGAGCGGTTCCACGCGGAGCGCTAGGAGTTTTTGTACAGATAATGCCCCCAAGACGCGGTCTTAGGGGCATTATCTGTACGAAAACTCCGGAGGGCTACTTCTTCAGGTCCGCGAGAACCTTGTTGAACGTGGCCGACGGCCGCATGATCTCAGCGGCCTTGGCGGCGTCCGGACGGTAGTAACCGCCAAGTTCGACGCCGGTGCCCTGGACTGCGGCAAGCTCGCCAACGATCGCTTCTTCGTTGGAGGTCAGGGCTTCAGCGATTGCTGCGAAGTCCTTGGCCAACTCGGCGTCTTCGGTCTGCTTTGCCAGTTCCTGCGCCCAGTACGTGGCCAGGTAGTAGTGGCTTCCACGGTTGTCCAACTCGCCAACGCTGCGGCGCGGGGACTTGTTCTCCAACAGGAACGTACCCGTGGCGCGATCCAGCGTGTCAGCAAGGACCTGTGCGCGGGCGTTGCCCTCGGTGGTAGCCAGGTGCTCGAAGCTGACGGCCAGGGCAAGGAACTCGCCCAGGCTGTCCCAGCGGAGGTGGTTTTCCTTGACCAGCTGCTGGACGTGCTTGGGAGCGGAGCCACCGGCACCGGTCTCGAACAGGCCGCCGCCGTTGATCAGCGGAACGATGGAGAGCATCTTGGCGCTGGTGCCGAGCTCGAGGATGGGGAACAGGTCCGTGAGGTAGTCGCGGAGGACGTTGCCTGTGACGGAGATGGTGTCCTCGCCCTTGCGGATGCGCTCCAGGGTGAAGGCCGTGGCCTCAACCGGGGAAAGGATCTTGATTTCCAGGCCCTCGGTGTCGTGTTCCTTGAGGTACTCGTTGACCTTGGCGATCAGGTTGGCGTCGTGCGCGCGGGTCTCATCCAGCCAGAACACGGCCGGGGTCTGGGATGCGCGGGCACGGGTGACGGCCAGCTTGACCCAGTCGCGGACCGGGATGTCCTTGGTCTGGCATGCGCGCCAGATGTCACCCGGGAAGACCTGGTGCTCGCTGAGGACGTTGCCCTTGCTGTCCACCAGCTGGACGGTGCCGGCTGCCGGGATCTCGAAGGTTTTGTCGTGGCTGCCGTATTCTTCGGCAGCCTGTGCCATGAGGCCCACGTTGGGAACGGTGCCCATGGTGGTGGGATCGAAAGCACCGTTGGCACGGCAGTCGTCCAACACAACCTGGTAGATGCCGGCGTAGGAGCTGTCCGGGATGACGGCCAGGGTGTCTGCTTCCTTGCCGTCCGGGCCCCACATGTGGCCGGAGGAACGGATCATGGCAGGCATGGAGGCGTCAACAATGATGTCCGACGGAACGTGCAGGCTGGTGATGCCCTTGTCCGAATCAACCATGGCCAGCGCCGGACCGTCTTCGAGGCCCTTGGAGATGGCTGCCTTGACGCCTTCGCGGACGTCCTCGGGCAGGTCTTCGAGGCCGCTGAGGATAGCTGCGAGGCCGTTGTTGGGGCTGATGCCTGCGGCTGCGAGCTGCTTGCCGTAGGTCTCGAACAGCTCAGAGAAGTAAGCCTTGACCACGTGGCCGAAGATGATGGGGTCCGAGACCTTCATCATGGTGGCCTTCAGGTGTGCGGAGAAGAGGACGCCCTCTTCCTTGGCGCGGGCAACCTGTGCCTTGAGGAACTCATCCAGGGCGTTGGCGCGGAGCACGGTAGCGTCCACAACTTCGCCGGCAAGGACGGGGAAATCCTTCTTGAGGACCTTGGTGCTGCCGTCTTCGCGAACCAGCTGGATGGTCAGGGAATCCGCGGATTCCAGTACAACGGACTTCTCGTTGGAGCGGAAGTCGTTCTCGCCCATGGTGGCAACGTTGGTCTTCGAATCAGCGGACCAGGCACCCATGGAGTGCGGGTTCTGGCGGGCGTAGTTCTTCACCGACAACGGTGCGCGGCGGTCCGAGTTGCCTTCACGCAGCACCGGGTTCACAGCGGAGCCCTTGATTTTGTCGTAGCGCGAGCGGATGTCCGTCTCGGTGTCCGAGGAGGGGTTGTCCGGGTAGTCCGGGAGGGCGTAGCCCTGGGCCTGGAGCTCGGCGATGGCAGCCTTGAGCTGCGGCACGGAAGCGCTGATGTTGGGCAGCTTGATGATGTTGGCTTCCGGCTGCTTTGCCAGTTCACCAAGTTCAGCAAGGGCGTTGCCTGTGCGCTGCTCTTCAGTCAGGAAATCACCGAAGACGGCGATGATGCGGCCGGCCAGCGAAATATCGCGGGTCTCCACCTCTACTCCTGCGGTGGAGGCATACGCTTCAACAATCGGCAGGAATGAGTACGTTGCCAGCATCGGCGCTTCGTCTGTGTGGGTATAGATAATCTTGGCCATTGGCGGGGTTCTCCCTGAAAGTCTGCAGATTTCAACATCTCCTAACTTACCCGAGTAGACCGTTTTGACGGCTCTTCGTGTCCGGGATCACGTGTTCGTTACCGCTCTCCGGCGATTAACGCCCGACGGCGGCCTGACGGCCGCTGCCGCCACCCGCCGTCGCGCCGGGCAGAATGACGGCACCCGAGAGGGACCCTGCCAGTTAACAAGCAAGTGACAGCAAATTATCACAAAGTATGAAACATCTCTTTACAAAGTTGTCATACGCGCGATACCTTCGATTCCGTCAGTCGGCGGTCGCCATCACTGGCCGCCTCACTCCCTCGATAGGTAGGAACAACGTGACAAAAACCAAGACCTTGGCCACAAGCCTGCTGAGTCTGTCCGCTGCCGCAATCCTGGCGCTGGTTGGAACCACCAGCGCCAACGCGGCACCGGTCAACACCACAGACTCAAGCGGCGCTGCGGTCAGCAGCCATGTAGTGTCCGACGCCGGCGCTGCAGACTACTGGACCCCCGAACGCATGAAGAACGCCAAGTCCGGCGAAATCCTCGCCGCAAAAGCACTCGAACGCGGCAAACTCCTCAACTTCGGCAAAGCCCCGGTCACCGAAGCCCCGGGCGCCATCAGCAGCATCGCCGGCCAGCCCGCAGCAACCGACGCCAAGACGATCGACCGCAAGGTGAACCAGAGCGAGACGCCGGTCAAGCACATTGGCAAGATCTTCTTCACCTTGGGCGGCTCCAACTACGTCTGCTCAGGCAACTCCGTCACCGCCGCCAACAAGAGCACCGTGTCCACCGCCGGGCACTGCCTCAACGAAGGCCCGGGCGCTTACGCCACCAACTTCGTCTTCGTTCCCGCCTACCTCAACGGTGCAGCACCTTACGGGAAGTGGACGGCAAAGGCGCTGTACGCCCCCACCCAGTGGGCCTCCAACGGCAACATGCAGTACGACACCGCCTTCGCCGTCATGAACACCCTCAACGGCCAGCGCCTCGCCGACGTTGTGGGTTCCTCAGGCGTCCAGTTCAACGCCGCCCGCGGCCTGAGCTACAAGGCTTTCGGTTACTCGGCAGGCTCGCCCTTCAACGGTGAATCGCTCAAGAGCTGCTCCGGCAAAGCCACCAACGATCCCTACAACCCGCAGTTCAACAGCCAGGGCATCCCCTGCAACATGACCGGTGGTTCCTCGGGCGGTCCGTGGTTCATCGGCACCAGCTCCACCGGCTACCAGAACTCCGTGAACAGCTACGGATACGGCAGCAACTCCACCACCATGTACGGCCCTTACTGGGGCACCGTCATCCAGTCCACCTACAACACTGCTGCAGCGGCTTCGTAGCGGACACTCTTTTGTAGGCACGTCCCTGTTAATAAAGCACGACTAATAAAGCACGACGGCGGCCGTCCCCTTCGCGGGGGCGGCCGCCGTTTTCGTTGTGGGCCCACGCCGCCCGGGTTCCCTGGCCGAAGCGCAGCGAGGTTAGGGCGGCGGTGGGGACTAGTGGAAGAAGTGGCGTGCGCCGGTGAAGTACATCGTGATGCCTGCAGCGTTGGCTGCGGCGATGACTTCCTCGTCGCGGACCGAACCGCCAGGCTGGACCACGGCGCGGACACCGGCGTTGATCAGGATCTCCAGACCATCAGCAAACGGGAAGAACGCATCCGAGGCTGCAACGGCACCGCGTGCTCGCTCAGGTGCGTCGCCACCGCTGGTGTTGGACGCGCCGCCAGCACCTTCGACGTCGGACTCCACCGTCACGCCCAGCGTGTTGGCCCGCTCCACGGCCAGGCGGCAGGAGTCCAGGCGGTTGACCTGGCCCATGCCGATGCCCACGGCTGCACCATGGTTGGCCAGCAGGATGGCGTTGGACTTGGCCGCACGGCAGGCGGTCCAGGCGAAGGCGAGGTCCGCGAGGGTTGCTTCGTCAGCGGCTTCACCGGCTGCGAGGGTCCAGTTGGCGGGGTTGTCGCCGTCGGCGTCCACCTTGTCGCTCATCTGAACCAGGACGCCGCCTGATACCTGGCGCATCTCGGAGGGGTAGCGGCCGTAGCCCTCAGGCAGGGCGAGGAGGCGGATGTTCTTCTTCTTGGAGAGGATCTCCACCGCTTCAGGCTCGAAGTCCGGGGCGATGACAACCTCGGTGAAGATGTCCGCAACCGTGCGGGCCATGCCGGCGGTGACAGTGCGGTTGGCAGCAATCACGCCACCGAAAGCGGAGACGGGATCGCAGGCGTGGGCCTTGGCGTGGGCATCCGCGATCGGATCGGCAGCGTCAGCGGAACCGACCGCGACACCACACGGGTTAGCGTGCTTGATGATCGCAACGGCGGGCTCGGCAAAGTCGAACGCAGCGCGGAGGGCTGCATCGGCATCCACGAAATTGTTGTAGCTCATGGCCTTGCCGTGCAGCTGGTCAGCCTGGGCGATTCCCGCCGGAGCAGCCTTGTCCACATAAAGCGCGGCCTGCTGGTGCGGGTTTTCGCCATAGCGGAGGACCTCGGAGCGTTCCAGGGACAGGCCGGCGTAGGCGGGCCAGTCAATGATGCCGTCGCCGTCTTCGTCCAGGAACTGGCTGGCAGTCCAAGTAGCAACAGCATTGTCGTAGCTGGCCGTGTGCGCGAACGCCTTGGCAGCCAGGCGCCTGCGGGTGTTGAGGTCGAAACCGCCATGTGCTGCGGCGTCCACTACTGCGCCGTAGAAGTTGGGGTCCGTGACGATGGCGACGGCGGCGTGGTTCTTCGCGGCCGAACGCACCATGGCGGGGCCTCCGATGTCGATCTGCTCAACAACGTCATCCTGCGCTGCGCCGGACTTTACAGTCTCCACGAACGGGTAGAGGTTCACCACAACAAGATCGAAAGTTTCAATCTCCATGCCGGCGAGCGTGTCCATGTGCGCCGGGACGCGACGGTCAGCCAGGATGCCGCCGTGCACGCGCGGGTGCAGGGTCTTGACGCGGCCGTCCAGCATTTCCGGGGAGCCAGTGACTTCTTCGACTTCCTTCACCGGGATGCCTGCGGCGGCGATCTTCTTGGCGGTGGAGCCGGTGGAAACGATGGCGACGCCGGCTGCGTGCAGGCCCTTCGCGAGCTCCTCCAGTCCCGTCTTGTCGTAAACCGAGATCAGTGCACGGCGGATGGGAACACGGTCAAGCTGCGTCAAGCTCACAAAAGTCTCCGTCTTAGTTCGCGTAGATGTCGCGGGGTGGTATCGCGGGTGGTGGGATACGGAGAGTTTATCGCGTTTCGTGGTTGGCCCCGTTTTGCGTCTTTTGGCTGCTCCTCCGTTGCGGGGCCCACTCTGCGCGCCATTCCGGGCGCCAAGGCCGCACACCCGGCCCCACACGTTGCCCCCCTCCGTTGCGGGGCCCACTCTGCGTGCCTTCCCCGGCGCCAAGGCCGCACACCCGGCCCCACAAGTTGGTGGCTCCTGCGTTGCGAGGCCCACTCTGCGTCCCACTCCCGGCACGAAGGCCGCACACCAGGCCCCACAACTCGGCAGACGAGAAACTACGACGACGGCCCTCGCCACCTGCGCGACACCAACGCATCGCGCACCTTCCGTTCCGCGTTGGCCCACCCGCCTTTCATCTGGACATCGGAAAATTTCAGAACGATCCACCCCAAGGCGCGAAGCCGATCGTCGCGTTCGATGTCCTTGCCCCATTGCACCGGGTCCGAGCGGTGATGATCACCCTCATACTCCATGGCAATTTTGTACTCCTTGTACTGGAGATCAGGGGTGGATATGTAACTCCCGTGCTCGTCGAAGATCGGTGCGGTAATTTCTGGCTCCGGCAGTCCGGCGTCGACGATTTTCAGACGCAGCCTTGACTCTTGAGGGGAATCGACGCCCGTCCTCAGCAACGTCAGAACTTCCCGGGCCATTCTGATTCCCTTGACCTTGGGACGCCGATCAATAACTTCATGGATGGCTTCGATCGAGGACAAGGGATTTTCCCTGGACAGCAAAGAATCGCCAGCTGCCACGAGGGACGACCTTCCCATGTGTCTGGCCAGATCCACCCATGTCCATTCCGGCGATGTCAGTCGAACCCCGTTCACCACGCGAACGTCCCGGGCAAGCAGCGGAGCCCGATGTCCTATCACTCCGCGACGCTTCACCCTGCCGATCTCTTGCCGTCGGGTTACATGGATTGGCCCGCTCTTGCCCTCGTCCTGGAGGTAAATGGGCAGCGGCATGGACCATAACAGTGCTGCCGTGACGTGACTGATTGCGCAGCGCGGAGTGACTGCCGTGTGCAGCCGCGCGAGCAGTTCGAGGTCGCGTTCGTTCGTCGCGGCGATACGAATGCCCCGACTCGGCGTCACGAGTTCTTTGGTTTGGAGCCGCCACCGTGGAACGCCGGAAGCGTACGCGTCGGTTACAAGGAAGCCTTGTGGGTTGATGTCCATTGGCAAAGGGGTGATCTTCCGCATGGGTCCATGCTTGCGGGAAACGATGGCTCGCATTCGGTTATCCACAGAATCGGCCCCCGGAGGCCCACCTGACTACTCCTCCACAAGACTTGCGGGGCCCGCTCTGCGCGCCATTCCTGGCTCAAAAGGCGCACATCAGGCCCCACAACGCATTGCCGGATCCGTTGCGGGGCCCGCTCTGCGCGCTAAACCACCAACCAACCACGCAGAACGGGCCCCGCAACATAGGGTTGATCCATGGAAGCCACCGAGGTTGTTCTTGTTGCCGATGTTGGGAAGAGCCGTTGCCGCGTGGAGCTGCGCAGCGGTACGGAGTTGCTGGGCGCCGCGGACCAGCACGGTTTCCCCGGGGTGCACGTGGACAACGGGCCCACCCTCGCGTTCGAACTCCTCCTCGAAACTGTGAGCCTCCTTCCGCCCGGCCTTCCGATGAGCGGGATCACCGGCGTTGGCGCGGCTGTGGCAGGGGTTGAGGCGTCCGCGGAAAAGTCGCAGGAGCTGGCCACCATGTTGTCCCAAAGATTCAGCGTGCCCGCAGCCGTCCTCTCTGATGCCACGGCCGCCCAGCTTGGAGCACTTCAGGGCGCCCCCGGAACCGCCCTCATTGTTGGCACAGGCGCCGTGGCGTTCCGCTTTGACGAAGCGGGCAATCTGCACCGCGCCGACGGTTGGGGTCCCTATTTGGGCGATCGCGGCAGCGGGCGGTGGATTGGCCAGCAGGGTCTTCAGGCAGTTCTTGAAGCGCACGACGGCGGCCCGGCCACGTCCCTCTCCGCTGCTGCTGGCGCTCTGGTTGAGTCGCCCGAAATGCTTCCGGGTTGGCTCGCGGCAAACGAGAACCCCTACCGGGCAATGGCCCGGTTCGCGCCGCTGGTTCTGCACGCCGCGGAGGCGGGTGACGCCGTCGCACATGACATCGTCAGCGAGGCGTGCCGCATTCTGACCCATACGGTGAAGCTCGCGTCGGGCGGGGACAACGGCAGCAGCCCTCGCGTGGCGCTTCTGGGCGGTGTGGTGGGCTCGGACTTCTTCGCGTCGCTCTTGCGGAAGTCCCTCGCTTCGGCTGGGATTGAGGTGGTGGCGCCGCTGGGCGATGGCTTGGATGGTGCTGCCCTCGCTGCGACGCGCCGCGGGCTCATCCAGGAAAGGTACATCCATCGTGACGGAACAAACTGGCCCGACTAACGCCGACAACCTAGCGGGCCTGCGCACGGAACTGGCCGGACTGCAGACCGAGGCCACAGCCGAGGGCCTGGAAAACCTGGACATCCTTGGCACTGAAGAACTCGTCGCAGCGATGCTCGCCCACAGTGCAGGAGTACACGCCGCCGTTGCGGCCGCCAGTCCGGCGATTGTTCAAACGGTCGACGCCGTTGCGGAGCGACTCCAGCGCGGTGGCCGCCTTTTGTATGTGGGAGCGGGAACGGCCGGGCGGCTCGGTGTGCTGGATGCGAGCGAGTGCCCGCCGACGTTCGGTACCCCGCCGGGACTCGTCGTCGGGCTGATCGCGGGCGGCACCAAAGCGATCCAGCAGCCGGTGGAGTATGCCGAGGACAATGCAACTGCCGGCGCGCGGGACCTGCACGACGTGAACGTGACCGAAGCCGACGCCGTCGTGGGCATTACGGCCTCGGGCAGGACGCCGTACGTGATCGGTGCCCTGGAGGAAGCCCGCAAGCGGGGAGCTTTTACGGCGTCGCTGGCGTGCAACAAGGGTTCGGCCGTGAGCCATCTGGCCGTTGCCGCCATTGAGGTTGTTGTGGGTCCGGAGTTCATTGCGGGCTCCACCCGGCTGAACTCGGGCACGGCGCAGAAACTTGTCCTGAACATGATCAGCACTTTGGTGATGGTGAAGCTCGGCAAGACGTACGGAAACCTCATGGTGGATCTGCGTGCCACCAACGAGAAATTGCTGGCCCGCTCGCAGCGCACGGTTCAGCACGCCACCGGGGTTTCGGCCCAGGAGGCTGCGGCGGCTCTGGACTCTGTTGGCGGTTCGGTGAAAGCGGCCATTTTGGTACTCCTGACGGGCATCGAGGCAGGTCAGGCCAAGGGTGCTTTGGAAGAAGCCGGCGGTTTCCTGCGAAGGGCAATCGAGAACCGGAAGTAACGCGTCCTGCAGCGTGGGCCCCAGCGCATAAAGTTGCATGCAGGAGGGCAAATGAATACATACACAGCCGTGCCCAGCGGCGAACAAGTGGTGCAGGAACTGCCATGGCGGTGGAAGGTCCAGGGGCGGATTTTCCTGATCGGCGGGCTCGGGTTCATGTTCGACGCCTGGGATGTGACACTCAACGGCATCCTGATACCGCTACTGTCCAAGCACTGGTCTTTGCAGCCGGCTGACGCTGCATGGATCGGCACGGCCAACCTTATTGGCATGGCCGTGGGCGCGTTTGCGTGGGGCACCATTGCGGACACCATCGGCCGCAAAAAGGCATTCACAGCCACCCTCCTGATTTTCAGCATCTTCACGGTTCTGGGTGCCTTCGCCCCGGACATTGTGTGGTTCTGCCTTTTCCGCTTCATGGCCGGCTTTGGCTTGGGCGGCTGCATCCCCGTGGATTACGCGCTGGTGGGTGAGTTCACGCCCCGGAAGCAACGGGGCAAGGTGCTCACGGCCATGGATGGGTGGTGGCCCATTGGTGCCGCGCTCTGCGGCTTTGTCTCCGCCGGGCTTGTGGCGGCCTTTGGCGATTGGCGGCTCACCATGCTGATCATGGTGCTGCCGGCGTTGCTGGTGTTTTGGGTGCGGCGTTCCGTTCCGGAGTCTCCGCTGTTCCTGATTCGTGCGGGTCGTCGCACTGAGGCGGCTGCCGTGATTGATGGTTTGGTGAAGGCAACCGGCGCCGAGGCGCGGGCGTATAGCTTGCCTGAACCCCAGGCCGCGCCGCGTCTCTCCCCCGGCAGTGCCTGGGCGCAGTTGCGTGGGATCTGGCAGTTCAACTGGAAGATCACCACAGCGGCCTGGGCGTTGTTCTTCAGCATCCTGCTGGTCTATTACTTGTCGCTCACTTGGATGCCCCGCATTCTCATCGGCGCCGGGTTCGAGGAGTACAAGGCGTTTGTCACCACGGCGAGCATGGCCGCGGTCGGACTTTTGGGCGTCGTTGTTGCCGCCCTGCTGGTGGAGCGTGTTGGGCGTAAGTGGATCCTGGCCATCACCGGTCCGTTGTCCGCGCTGACGCTGGTGATTGTGGCGTTCGTGGTGGATGTGCCGTCGGCTGCCGTGTTCTGGCTGCTGGTGTTCGGCTTTGTGGTCCAGGTGGCCATTCCGGTTCTGTATGCGTATGTGTCCGAGCTGTACCCAACGGAACTTCGTGGCTCCGGCTTCGGCTGGGCCTCTACGTTCTCCCGCATCGGCGCAGGCTTCGGCCCCTTGGTGTTCGCCTCGTTCTTCTGGCCGGAGTTCGGCTTGGCGCAGTCGTTCGCCATGGCTGGCGGGCTGGTGCTGCTGTCCGTGCTGTGGATGGCGTTCTTCGCCCCGGAGACGAAGCAGCGCGTCCTCTCCTGATCCGGCCCCTAGGCGGGGCCGGCAGCCAGGTCAGCGAGCGTTTGAACCAGGAGGCGGCGCTCCACTACCTTGATGCGCTCGTGCAGGGATTCTTCCGAGTCCTCAGGGAGAACTGTCACCGCTTCCTGGGCGATGATGGGGCCCGTGTCCACGCCGGCGTCGGCCCAGTGAACGGTGCACCCAGTGACCTTCACGCCGTAGGCGATTGCGTCGCGCACTCCGTGGGCGCCCGGGAACGACGGCAGCAGGGCTGGGTGCGTGTTGACGTATTTGCCGCCGAAAGCGTCGATGAAGTCGGCACTGACGATCCTCATGAAGCCTGAGGAAACCACCACGTCCGGCTGGTAGGACAGGACTTTGTCGCGCAGGGCGGTATCCCACTCGGCACGGGTATCGAACGAGTTGAAGTTGACCACGAACGTCTCAATCCCGGCTTCGTCGGAGCGCTCAACACCGTAGGTATCGGGCCGGTCGGCGCCCACAGCGGCGATCTCGACATCCAGTTCACCCGACTTCACGGCGTCGATGACTGCCTGAAGATTTGAACCGGTACCGGAGACGAGGACAACAATGCGCATTGCACTAGCTTATGGGCGGCTCGCGTAGGCTGGAAAACATGAATCCCGACGTCGGTTCCAAGCCGAACCAACAACCCCGCTCCGAGGCAGAGAAGTCTGCCCTTGGCGTGAGCCAGAACCTCTTCCGCGCCTTCCTTTTGGCGGCTTTGGGCGCGTTCTTCGTTTTCTCGCTGAATGTGAACTACGTGTGGTTGAGCGCCATCCTGACGCTTGCCGCGTTGGTGCTGGGCATTGTGGTGTTGGTCCGGACGCTGAAGCACAAGCACCCCAGGCTGATGCTGTTCGGGACAATTTCGGGCCTGGTTGTCACGGCTGTGATGTGCCTGCTGATCCTGACGTCGACGCTTTTCTTCAATCAGGTCAGCACGTACCAGGACTGCTCACGCAGCGCGCTCACGGAATCTGCCAAGACGCAGTGCCTCACGCAGCTGGAGAACTCCATGCCGGGGCCGTTGCGGTAGGCTCGCCCCGGCGTTAGCCGAGCGGACCCACTCAGGCGTGTTCGTCGTCGTACGCTGCTTCGTCGAGGTTCGCCTCGCGCTGCTTCTGGCTGCGTTCCAGCCACGGCCCCACTGCGTAGCCAATCACGACGCCGATGCCCACTTCGGCGGCCAGCCATACTGCCATCCACAACGGGTGGGGTCCGATTTCCGTGAGCCGCCCAACGCCCGCTGAACCGCGGGCGATCCATGCAAGGGCACCGCCGAGCAGCCCGGCAACGGAGCCGATGAGTGCGCCCAGGAACAGGGTGGAAACGGCGGCCGTGAACCAACGGGCTTTGATCTTGATGGAGAGCCACTCGTCAAAATGGTTCTCGCCTTCGCGCAGGAACCACCAACCCGCCAGGATCCCCGCGACAACCGGCAGTGCAAGGGCCATGACCCCGAATTCGAGCTGTCCCGCGGGAAGGGCACCAAGGACGGGAAGGGCAGGAAGAGGTCCGACGGCGGTGCCCAGCGGACCCGCTGTTGAGCCGACACCCAGCGAGAAGCCGGCCCCTGTGGACCACGACAGGGCGAAAATGACGAGGTTGGGCAGGTAGCCGAGCTGTGCGATGGTGAGCACGGCACCGCCCATGGCGCCGGCTTTCAGTCCCTCGTAGACGGCAATAATGTCCGTCCAGTGCCACACGATGGTGACGGCCAGGAGCAATGCTGCCAGGCAGACCGAAGCCATGGTGGCCACGAAGCCGGCCTTCAGAGCCGAGCCCACGTAGGAGCCGGCCCAGCGGGAATGCTGGCTGGTCTTAGCAAGCCACGCCACGGCGTCGACGCCGATCAGCCGGCTCCACGAGCCTGCCTCACGCCGGGCACCAACAATCATGCCCAGGCCAAAGGAGATCAGCGGAATGGTCATGGCAAACCAAAGATTGATGCCGACTTCCGGTGTCCGGCAAATGAATCCGGTGGCAGTCCCGAACGCCGCGTACACCACAAACGCACCAAAGAAGGCCTGCCACAGCTGGTCCGTGTAGGACGCCCGGGCGAGCCTGCGGCCTGCGCGCCATGAGAGCAGGAACGGGATGAGCGTCAGGCCAAGGGGAAAGAGGGACAACAAACCGGAACCTGGTTGGGCCGCGGTGCCGATGTTGACCTGTGCCAGCTCCAGGGGGACACCGTGGATCAGCAGCCAAGCCTGGCCGCCCAGCCGTGCCAAGGAGTCCACGTTCCGGTCCTGGAACCCGTCCGTTGCCCACACTCCCACCAGCGGGAGGATCACAACAATGGCGGAAATGAACGCTGCCTGAGCCGCTTCCAAACCACCCTGCAGCCAAAGGGGCATGGGGAGGCCACGGTTTCCGGTCTGATCAGCGCGCAGTTTCATCGTGATCTATCGTGCCACGGGGCGCCCCGCCCGCCCGGGAGGCTCCCCTGAAATACCGCGAATTCCAGCGCTTTTTCCCAAGGGCCGCCGTAAAATGGGAGGTGTTCTCCCGGGGATGGAGCCCTCAACCGCCACTTCTGCTCTTCCCCGCCCTGTGCAGACTTTGCAAGACCCGGAAACAATCGAAGCCGGGAACTAGGAGCGGCCAATGAATCGGTGTCACAACTAATAACAGAAAGTCGTACTAGCCGCTGGTGCAGCCGCCTGGGATTCGTTCCGCAGGCTGCACCAGCCTTCTTTTGCGCTTCACGCCCCTCGCCGAGGGGCGACTTCTCGGCACTTTGGTGCCCACTTAGAGCCGAGAGCTCACCCCTGGTTGAGGAAAGCACGCCCCCTAAAGCTGCGGCCCGTAAATGAACTCCTTGGCGTGGTTGACGGCCTTCTTGAAGGCATCGTTGCGGAGAGTGACCTGCTCGCGGCTGGCTCCCCCGCTGGGCTCCAGGAACGTCGTTGGTCCTGGGCGAAGCATCCAGATATCCCCGGCCGGCGGGAGGTAGAAAACGCCGAAAGAGCGGTGCTCGGGATCGTCGGTCCAGATGGGAACCACGGCCACGGCAGCGCCGGTGTCCGGGTTGATCCATTGAGCGCGGGGCATGGGTTGTTCGTGGACTTCGGGGTCCAGGAAAGGTGCCGTCCCTCTCCCCCAACGTTTCTCGAACCGCTCATAGAACGCGGGAATGATGTGGCCGTCATAGGGACGCCAAGCGCTCATGGATTACTCCTCGGTGATCTCAGATTGCGGGGTGAAGGATCCCAACGGGACGGTCCAAACGACAATGGGGACTGCTCGCGTTGGGGAGCCGTGGACCCGGAGCGGTGGAAGCGCACTTTCACCGGCGTCCCGCCAGTACTACCGGGTGTTCTGCGCGCACGATCGTATGCCGCCCGCTTTCCTGGGTCCGACAAAACGACGTACGCCTGCATGATGGCGTGCAGTTCCTGGAGGTCGGCCGCGGAGGTGGTGCCGCCGTCGTCGGCCCTCTGGCGTGTGTCCGGGTGATGCGTCCGTAGCAGCGAGCGGTAGGCGCGGGTGATTTCACGGGCCGTCGCGTCCGGCGACACGTGAAGAGTGGCGTAGTGGTCAGGTTGGGTGCTCACCTGCTGCTCCGGTTCCTGCTGCGGACTGGTTCCTGCTGCGGACTGGGAGATGGCCCCCGGCGTGGACCGGGGGCCATCAACTCGGGAGACGACGGGCGGGGGTCGCTTTCATGTGCGCTAAAAAACGCTGTGACGTGGCGCGAAGCCTGCGCCCAACTATTCCGATGCGGCCGCCTCCGTTGTTCCCGCTCGGCGCCCCGCCGGTCAGCCACCCCCGGGTGAGCCTTCCGGCAGGGCGGACGGGCTTAGGCGTTAATTTCCTGCCTCTGCCCGCTGGACTGGATTTCGATGCGCCGCGGCTTGGCCTTCTCGGCAACGGGGATGCGGAGTGTGAGCACGCCGGCGTCGTAGCTTGCCTGGACGCCATCGGTATCCAAGGTGTCACCGAGGATGAGTTGGCGGCTGAAGACGCCTTGGGGGCGTTCGGCGGCGATCATCTCGGTGTTCTCGCCAGCGGGCGACTTACGTTCTGCCTTTACGGTGAGGACATTGCGCTCGACGTCCAGGTCAACCGTTTGCGGATCCACCCCTGGCAGATCGAAGGCAACAACGAATTGTCCGTCCTCCTGCCATGCATCCATCGGCATTCCGGCCGGGCGTGCTGTTGTGCCAAAAACCTGTTGTGCGAGCCTGTCGAATTCGCGGAACGGGTCAGTGCGCATCAGCATGTGGTTCTCACTCCTTTGGTCTTGATGCTGACTCTGTTGTGCCAGCCTTATCTGTGGTGGCTGGTATAGATTTTTTATAGCACCGGTGAGAGAGTTGATGCAAGTAGTTTTCCGGAAGATTTTTGGAGGTTCTTGATGGCGGCATCGGACGGCGGAACTCCTGCTGAGGAGTACGACGGCGGACTGGCGGCTTCCGGCGCGGACGGCACCTCTGGTGCGGGGCCGGGCACGCGCGGCGTCTACGCGATTTCGGTGGCTGCCGAGCTCGTTGGCACCGGGCAGCAGAACATCCGCCAATACGAACGCAAGGGCCTGCTCACCCCTGGCAGGACCGACGGCGGCACTCGCCGATACAGCGAAAACGACCTCGCGACGCTGCGCAGGATCGGGGCGCTCCTTGATGAGGGGCTGAACCTGGCCGGCGTGAAGCTGGTGCTGGAACTCGAGGCGGAAAACCGGGGATTGACGGAGGACAACAAGGGGCTGGCTGACGACAACCGCGGGCTACGGGAAGATAACCGTGGGTTGCGGAAGGATTTGAAGCGGGCGCGGGGTGGGGCCTGAGGCAGTTCACTGCGCCCGAAATTGCCGCGGCATTGCTAGCCGAAGCTGACGTTCAGCCGCGAGTTGGCCGGTTAGGATAACGCAGGTCCGATAACGGATACGAAAACTAAGATCTGGAGTACCTGTGACCTCCTTGCGGCACCTTGAGGCCAAACTTTACAACAGAGCATCACGCCTTGAGTGTCTGCAGACCCTGCAATTTGTAGACAACGAGGACGAGCCAGGTCTATCAGTCGCAATATTTGAACTGCTTCGAGCTGGTACCATTATTGCTGGCTACGGTATCAATGCCTCAGCGAGGTCCGGAGAGAATAGCAGTCGAATAAAATTCGGTAATGCGATGCGCGTTCTCTGGCGCGACATGTCCGAAAGCACAACCCTGGCCGCGTGTATAGAGCCAGCTCTGGTATCCCTAGACGTCTTCACACGCGAATTCAGCACCGCTAGTGAGGCTAATCAGCGAACGTATTCCATGGCATACGTTTCAGGGCTGCTGGTTCGCGTGAACTCGAACCTCGGCAAACGCGGTGAATCACTCTCGGGCTTGGCGAATACCATCCTTCGAATCACAGAGTTTTCAGCGTTGCGCGATGCCAGCCAAGCAACCAAGCCCTGGATCGCTCTGGAAAACCTTACCTCTGTCGGCCCGCTTCCGCCGTCAACCCTTGGTCTCATTCCCTCATCCCTCAATACCACTAGGATTATCGAGGACCTTGACGTCGTTGACGATTCAGGCACAGCCCGCCGAAGCCAAATGGCGGGCAGCGCCAAGGAACCTGTAGGCGTCATCTTGGGGCCAAGCCAGCACGCGCGGAACCTCAGTGATGAAGATTTCGACCCCTCCCACCTGCAGTCCTCCCGGATAGACCCGGCAACCTCTGGTCAATATCCTGTCTGGTTCGCTACAAACCGCATTCGAGAAAAGGGCGAAGGTTCCTCGATTACTTTCCAAAATGGTCGAGGACACAATTCAGAAAACCACTACGGACGAGCCCTCGTCTCTATACCGCGGGAACATCGGCCAGGTTCCTTGAGGGGTTCCCGCTGGCGGCGACTGCTCAAACCAAGCTCCTACGACGGACCCATGACCCTCTTAGGCATACAGACCTTCGAATGTGGTGAACAATTTGCTGCTGCGCTATCGGCTGAACTTGACAGTTACCCCACCCAGGAGCGCACGGCCTTAGTGTACGTCCATGGGTACAATACTTCTTTCAAACAAGCCGCAATACGGGCGGCTCAAATCGGATTTGATCTGGACGTAGAAGGAATCACTGCACTTTACAGCTGGCCCTCCTTTGCCAAACCACTAGCATATGTTGGTGACCAGAATAGTGCCGATGATAGCGAAGAGGCATTCGCAGACTTCTTGCGCTTGCTTTGTAAGGATACTGGCGCCACCAAGGTAAACCTCGTAGTACATTCCATGGGCAATAGACTTCTCGGCCGATCGATTCAGGAACTGGCTCGCTCAACCGTTAACGATAAAGTCCGGTTCGGTGCCATCATTTTAGCTGCACCAGATGTGGATGTTCCGCTTTTCAGGCGCCTCGCCACGGCGTATCCCGCAATATCCGACAGAACCACCATGTACGTTTCAAAGTGGGATGGAGCCCTGGCCCTAGCCAAGGCTCTTCAAACTTCTGATCGAGCTGGTTTTTCACCTCCCGTCACGGTCTTGCCGGACATCGATACAGTTCAGGTTAGGTCATTCGACCTCTCGACTTTTGGCCACGGATACTACGCCAAGGCGAGGGGGGTCATTGCCGACATGCAGTCCGTTCTACTTGGACTAGGCCAGAACCAAGAGCGCATACAGATGAGAGCCGAACCTCCGTCCGACGACGTTTTTTGGGCGATTCCCTAGCGACGAAGCAAGGAAGCCACCCAACCCACCTGTTAACCAACTCTTCCCCCGCAAGCCACCCCCGCGCACCCAGCAAGCCAACCGCCGCCACCACCGTTGAAGGCGTGAGGATCGCAATCGTCGCCGAATCATTCCTGCCATTGATGAATGGGGTAACCCATTCCATACTGCGGGTGCTGGAGCATCTGCAGGAGCGCGGGGATGAGGTGATGGTGATCGCGCCGTCGACCTCGGACACTGATGTTTCGAGCGTCGAGAAGGGTGCGTATGTGCACCGGCTTCCTTCGGTGCCGCTGGCCGGCTACACGAATGTGCGGGTTGCGTTGGGTGGTGTGAATCGGGTCAAGCGAATCCTTGCCGATTTCTCCCCCGACGTGGTTCACCTCGCTTCCCCGTTCGTCCTCGGCTGGCGCGCCGTGCAGGCCGCCCATCAGCTGGGCATCCCCACTGTGGCCATTTACCAAACCGAGGTTCCCAGCTATGCCGCCCGATACGGCGTGCCGTTCCTGGAGAACTGGGCCTGGAACCGCGTGGACAACATCCACCTCCTAGCCACCCGAACCCTTGTGCCGTCAACGTTCGCGCTGAACCAGTTGCGCGGACGCGGCATCTTGCGCGTGGACATGTGGCGCCGCGGTGTGGATACCGCGCGCTTCAACCCTGCGAAACGTTCGACGGCGTGGCGCAGCTCGGTAGCGCGCGATGGTCACCGCATCATCGGCTACGTCGGCCGGCTCGCCGTCGAGAAGCAGGTTGAAGATCTCGCGGTGCTAGCCGATTTGCCGAACACGAAGCTGGTCATCGTTGGCGATGGTCCGCAGCGTGAGGCCCTCCAGACGGCACTGCCGAACGCCCACTTTGCCGGTTTCCTTGGCGGAGATGCTTTAGCGGAGGCCGTCGCAGGATTTGATCTTTTCGTCCATCCGGGCGAGTTCGAGACTTTCTGCCAAACCATCCAGGAGGCCATGGCATCCGGTGTTCCCGTGGTGGCGACCGGCCGTGGCGGGCCCTTGGATCTCGTCGAGAACTCGCGCACGGGTTGGCTTTATGAGCCCGGAAATCTGGCTCAGCTGCGCGGTTACGTACAGGACTTGATCGGCGACGACGCCAAGCGCCGCGCGTTCGCCACGGCAGCAACCGCGTCGGTGCAGGGCCGCACGTGGCCCGTGCTCAGCGCGGACCTGGTGCGCCATTACAACGAAGTCATCGCCGGTGTGCCCATCGGAACATCCGGGCCCAGCGAGTTCACCTCAAGCAAAGGAACCTCCTCATGAAGATTTCCGTGATCGGTTGCGGCTACCTCGGCGCAGTCCACGCCGCAACGCTCGCTTCGATGGGCCACGCCGTGGTGGGTATCGACGTCGATTCCTCCAAAGTTGAGCAGCTCAACAAGGCGTTGGCACCGTTCCATGAACCGGGCCTGGACGAGCTCCTTAGGGACGGCCGGACCACCGGCCGGCTCGTGTTCACCACGGACTTCGCTGCTGCTGCGGATGCGCAGGTCCATTTCCTGTGCGTGGGCACCCCGCAGTCCAAAACCTCTGACACCGCCGACCTCTCCTACCTGATGGGCGCCACAAGGAGCCTCCTTCCCCACCTGGCTAAGGGGGCCGCCGTCGTCGGTAAATCAACAGTGCCGGTAGGCACGGTGGAGACGCTCCGCGCTGTCCTGGCCCGACGCTCGGACGTGCTGCTTGGCTGGAACCCCGAGTTCCTGCGTCAGGGCACGGCCGTGAAGGATTCGCTGGTCCCAGACCGTCTTGTTTACGGCGTTCCGGGCGGCAAGGGTGCTGCAGCGGGCGCGCCGATCACCGCCGTTCTGGATGCCGTGTACGAGCCCCTCATCAGTGCCGGCATCCCGCGGCTGGTGTGTAACTTCGCAACCGCGGAGCTCATCAAGTCGGCGTCGAACGCGTTCCTCGCCACGAAGGTCAGTTTCATCAACGCGATGGCCGAGCTGTGCGACGCGTCGGGCGCCGATGTAAGCGAGCTGAGCGAGGCGATGGGTCTGGATCCGCGGATCGGAAACCGGTACCTGCACGCGGGTCTCGGCTTTGGTGGCGGATGTCTGCCGAAGGACATCAGGTCTTTCCGCGCTCAGGCACGCGAGCTCTCGGTGCCGTCGGTGGATGAATGGATGGCCCTGGTTGACTCGGTGAACCTGGACCAGCGCTCCCGCGCCGTGGAGGTTGCCCGCGAAATGTGCCGCGGTTTCCTGTCCGGCCGCACCGTGACCATCCTTGGCGCGGCGTTCAAACCCGACACCGACGACATCCGCGACTCCCCCGCACTGGACGTCGCACAGCAACTCGCGGACGCCGGCACGCACGTGACCGTCACCGACCCCAAAGCCATCAACAACGCCTGGATCCGCTACCCGCAGATCCGCTTCGAGGCCTCCACTAAACGCGCTCTCGAAGGCGCCGAGCTGGTGCTGCTGCTCACCGAATGGGACGAATACGTCCAGCTCTCGCCGGTTGTTGCCGGGGCACTCGTACGACGCCGGATGGTGCTGGACGCTCGCAACGTACTGGACGCTGAGGCTTGGCGCTGTGCCGGGTGGACGGTGCGCGGGTTGGGAACGGGTGCCTCCATTATTGACGCGGAAGGTGTCGAGGAGAGCGGCACCAAGAAGAAGCACGCGGCGCGCTAAGTAATAGAAGGCTTCTCCTCCCTCTGCTGTTGTGCAAGGTGTTATGGTCACTGCACGCGCCATCGCATCGGCGCATCTACAAGGGGGCAATACATTGAAAAAGGGTTCTATTCGCACGGCCAAAAATAGGCATTTCGGAAGCAAGTCTTCGTGGACGCCTAGCCGAAAAACATTGGGGCTCGTGGCCGTCACCTCGCTGCTCATTACAGCCACAGCGTGCGCTCAGGGGGCATCAATTAGTGCCAGCTCTGTAAACAGTACAAAGGCATCGCCTTCCGCAACTCCATCTCCGACGCCAAGCAAAGTAGCCGGCACGGTCTGTACAACGGAGAAGGCGACTCAGACTTCTGCCGGTCAGACATTTGTTTGCGTCATTGATCAGGCTGGCAAGATGACGTGGCTGGACTCAGCCAGCGCCAAGAAACTGTTGGACCAGCGGTCCGCGGAGGCGGCGGCAAAGGCTGCCGCGGAAAAGGCGGCAGCCGACAAGGCTGCAGCAGATAAGGCCGCAGCGGATAAAGCGGCAGCCGACCAGGCAGCCGCAGCGCAGGCAGCGGCCGACAAGGCGGCAGCGGATGCCGCAGCTGCGGCCAAGGCGGCCGCAGATAAAGCAGCGGCAGATGCCGCAGCAC
Source organism: Paenarthrobacter aurescens (assembly GCF_041549525.1). NCBI lineage: Bacteria > Bacillati > Actinomycetota > Actinomycetes > Micrococcales > Micrococcaceae > Paenarthrobacter > Paenarthrobacter aurescens. Next base: position 1,180,138 of record NZ_CP157456.1, on the reverse strand, counting down.
AAGCACAGGCGAAAGTGGTTCCGGCTGCTCCGCCCGCTCAAAACGCTTGCGACCCGAACTACTCCGGATGCGTGCCAATCGCCTCGGACGTGGACTGCGCGGGTGGCAGCGGCAACGGCCCAGCATATGTCAGGGGACCTGTCACGGTGATTGGTACAGATATCTATCAGCTTGACGGCAACGACAATGATGGAATCGGCTGCGAAAGGTAACTAAAGGCTGGGACGGCCGCAGCTCGAAAGGCTGCGGCCGTCCGGGCGCATGTAGACGCCAAGTAACAACGGCGGCCCACGCTTCTGCCAGCGCCAGGCAGGTTCCGCGTCACATGTCACTGGTTCCGGCTACTACCTCTTTGGACGGGTTGACCGACAAAGACTAGGACTTGCCAGTGATCACACATTTCTACCCAGTAGCTCTTCGCATCATCACCTGCGTTATTGCAGTTTGCTCAGCGGTGTCAGCCACCCTGCTGTGGACGGCACCGCCTCCGCAGGAATTTCCAGTTCTTGAGCCCGCATATGTGCAGCTGGGAGCCGTGTTTCTCCTGGTGGTTCTGGGAGTTGTGGTTCCAGTGGCGGCTTTGATCGCCGAGCCGCTCAAGTACCTGCTTCTCAAGATCGGACTATTCACGGCGGCGGGCTTCGGTAACGCCCTGATGCTCAGTCCCCTCATTGTGGTGCCGCTTCAGGAGACGTTCACGGCGGTGGCTGCTATCTGCTCTGCAGCCCTGACGATTGCCAGCATCGTCACGTACATGGAGTCGGTGGAACGACGAAACGCTCGACGGCGCGCCACCACCTAGGCGCTCCGCTCCAGCACCTAATTTGCTTCCCCACTACCCCTAATTCGAGCTGTATCGGCACCTAGTCGCCGGTTCCGGACACCTAGAGCCCAAAAACTGCCCATAGTCTCTTCTTGTGCCTCCGGGGCGGCTATCCCGGTGTCCGGCGGGAGTCCCATCTGCCCTGACGTCGGGGGCACTGCGGCACGGTTCCACCTTCACCCCCTGGTGGGACCGTGCCTACTAAAGCCTAGTAAAGCGTCATCGGGTTGGGCGGCTTAATCGCAACCGGACTAAGCGGTACACAGCACCAATGGCGAACATCAGAACGCCCAGGCCGGCGGACACCGGCGGAAGGGTTGCAACGAGAACCACGCAAGCCACCGCCCCGGCCACCTGCAGGAACTTCGGGTACCGGCGGTCCTGGGAAGGCTGGGTGTAGGCGGCGATATTGGCTACCAAGTAGTAGAGCAGAACTCCGAATGATGAAAAGCCGATTGCCCCTCGAAGGTCCGCTACCGCGATGATCAGGCAGATCACCACGGCAAGCGTGATCTCGGCACGATGCGGGACTTTGTACCGCGGATGTACTGCGGAGAGCCAGTGCGGCAAGTCGTGTTCCCGAGCCATCGCCAGGCTCGTCCTCCCAAGCCCTGCAATGAGCGCCAACAGTGCGCCAAGTGAGGCTACCGCGGCACCAACACGGACCACTGGCGCAAGCCATCCCAAGGCCCCAGCATTTACCGCATCGGCCAACGGAGTCGGCGTGGCGGCTACGCCGTCCGGGCCAAGAGCCGCCAGCAACGTCACGGCAATACCGGCGTAGATGATGATGGTGATCCCTAAAGCGATGCTGATGGCCCGGGGTATGGTGCGTTTGGGCTCGCGTACTTCCTCACCCATTGTTGCGATCCTTGCGTACCCGGCAAACGCGAAGAACAACAGCCCGGCCGATTGCAGGATGCCGTACCAGCCGTGGGCAAGCAGCCCCTCCCCCACAAAATCGCTAAAGTCGGGGCCGGTGCCGCCCCACACCGCCGCGACGGCAATGGCCAGAGCGGCAAGCACCGCAATCACCAGCACCCGTGTCAGGCCTGCTGTCCGGGTCACCCCGTGATAGTTCACCGCCGTCAGAACCACGACGGCGGCAATCGCCACCGGGCGTTCCCAACCTTGCGGTGCGGCATAGGCGGCAAAGGTCATGGCCATGGCAGCAGCACTCGCCGTCTTGCCGATGACGAAGCCCCATCCCGCCAGGAACCCGGGCCAAGGGCCGAGCCGTTCGCGTCCGTAGATATAGGTGCCACCGGATGTTGGGTAGGCTGCGGCCAGTTGGGCCGAGGATGTGGCGTTGCAGAAGGCGACGAAGGCGGCCACCACCAGCCCGATGAGCAGCCCTGATCCTGCGGCTGCGGCGGCTGGGGTGAAGGCAGCGAAAACGCCGGCACCAATCATGGACCCTAAACCGATCAGTGAAGCGTCAAAGGTGCCTAGTCGGCGGGCCAACACCGGGGAGTTATTCACAGAAACTCAGCCTATCCCGGCTCAACGTGGAGGAAGTGAATTCCCCACGAGCATGAAAAGGCTATTACGGGACGTTGCCCCGGACTTTCTCAGTGCGTTGGAGATGTGGTTCTCCACTGTCCTGGCGCTGATCCCCAGTTGTTCCGCGATCTCCACGTTGGTACGGTGTCCGGCCAGAATGGCTACCTCGATCTCTCTTTCAGTTAGCGGTGTGCTCCTGAAAGCGTTGAAAGAGAGCTGCTCATTGGCTGACGGGAACCGGACAGCGAAGATAGAGGAAGCTTGTGCCATGGCGTCAGCTGCCCTCGCGTCCCCCTCGATCACATGCCGTTTTAGAGCCCCTCGCAGCAGCATCCCAATCTGGTAAGTATCTGCGTCTGGTTCATAGTGTTTGAGGAGAAGCCCCAGAAGCTTGTGGTCACCTTCAACCACCGCGGACGCGATGGCTATGAGCTGATCGTGAATGGCAAGCCCACTGTTGCGCATGATCTTCTGCAGCAGGTCCAGGGCGGGCTTGCCAGGGCAAAGGCAGGTACAAAGCAGCGCCGTCATCATGGCTTCGAAAGCGTAGCCGCTCTTCAGCTGCCGTCGAATGAGTTTCGCGGATGCCCGGTCAAACGAGGAAGGTTGAGTGTTGTATTTGGCTACCAGCTCGTATGCCCCCTTGCCGATGCCCGGAAGCGGTCCCACATCTGCCACTTCCGTTCGCGCCTGCGCGGCTATGGAGAGCGCCGGAACTATGGCAGTTGTGACGTGTCGGAGCCCTGCGAGCCTGAGCATGGCGTCGTAGAGCGAGTCCACCACAAGGCCTGGGCGTCCCATCGCGAAGACGCTGCTCATGAGGTACTCAGCCTCCTCGAAGTGTCCACGGTAGAGCAGGCCGTGCGCGGCCACGTAACTGCTGGTGACTACGCCGAACAGGTCCAAGTTCCTTCGCGCTTCTGCTCGCCAGTCCAAGGCCAGCACCAAGGACTCCTCTACACGACCAGCAGCGAAAAGCGCGAAACTGCGGACGAACGGGCGCAGATGCAAGAACGCGTCGTCGTCGCCCGCTCCGTCCACTGCTTGCAGGGCCGCTGCCGGCTTGAAGCGGTAGAGCTCCAGCAGCCCTTGGACTAAGCCGCCCATGCCCGCCTCCGGGTTTTCAACAGTTCTTGCCACCTTGGCTACGTCCAGCGGAACCCTGCCGTGTGACGAACTGAGGAACAGGATCGCGTCTTCCGCCTCCGCCTGCAAGTGCGGGTTGTTCACTGCGAACTTTTGGAGGATGTCGACGGCGGCCCTCGGGCCTCGCCCAGTATGGATCGCGAGCATAGCCTCGGTGATGGTGACAAACAGCAGGTCCCGGGGATCGGCGTCGGCGTCAGTTGTTTCAGCACAGACGCGGCTGGCACGTTCCAGATCCACGGGTGCGCCCCAATAGATGCGGAGGAATGCTGCTGCATTGGCCGCCGTTTTGTTGTCCTGCCAGCGCTCAAAGCGGATACGTTCCCTCTCAGCGTTGTGCTCTTGGATTTGCCGGGAAGTAATGGCGTCGTCATCACCCCGTTCGAGGCGGAGTGAGGCAAGCACGCGCGAGAGGCTGTCCGAACTCGGGTATTGTTCCGGGACGCCGTGTGGAGCTGCTTCAAGAAGGCCTGCCACTTTGCTTCGGAGCAGTTTGCGGTCACGTAGCTTCTTGCTCCCGCGGAAGTAGTCAGCTATCACTGGTGGGCTGATGGCAGCTATGGAACCGTTGTGGTTATCAGCCAGAACGGACAGGAACCCTCTGCGTTCCAACCCTTCCAAAGCGTCCGCGTGAATGACCTTGTGGAGTACATCCACCCTTGCCGTACCGAGAATCGCCATGATGTGCAGCGCGGTGAACTCATCCGGAGTTAGTTCAGCCAGGAGTGCCTCAAGCGTGCCGCGTAAGTGCTCGTTCCATAGGCTGTCCGCGGACATAGTCCATTGCTGGTCCTTCAAGACCAACAGATTGCTCAGTGAGGCAGTCTCTGCAATCCGCACTATAAGGCGCGGGTTGCCGGCCGATTTGGTGAGGATGCGGGCGGTTGTGTTTGCGTCAGCCGGGGCCCCAAGCACTTGTGCAATAAGGAAGTGGACCTGCTCATAGTGGAGGGGATCCAGTTGCAGATGCGCCTCCCGGCCATTGTTGAGAACGGCCAACTGACCTCGGGAGAAGACCCAAGTTTCCGGTGCCGTGGCCACCATAGGGCAGTCCGATCTCCGCCTCACAGCTTCCAGTACGGCAAGGGATTCGCTGTCCACCAGGTGAAGATCGTCAACTACCAGCAAGTGCTTGCCCGCCTTGGCTAGCTGGCTGGAGAACACGTCGGCGATGTCCAGCACTCCGCTGCGGCCCGGCCTAACATCCAGTCCGAGTCCTTTGATGGCCGCATATGGGATGGAGCGGTGCGTGCGGAGACCGCTAATGAAGTGCACAGACACTCCGGCTTTCTCCAAGTTGCTCATGACGCTGCGCAACACCGTGGTCTTACCGCTACCGGGTGCTCCAACAACCCTCACTCCGATGCCGCGTGCGACGAAGTCCAGGATTCGTTGAACCTCTGAATCGAACACGCGACCTAGCCTTCTGTTTTTGTGGATGCCCGACATGCGGCTCACTTCGCAGGCTAGATCTTGAAAACGGGACTAGGTGGCAAATCGGCCTTGCACAGGCGTTTTTGGGTCCTACTAGGTGGTGATCCGGGCAAAAGTAGGTGCTCTGGAGACTCGTCTAGGTGGTGGGGATGTTCGGTAGCGGGATGATCCACGGGTGCTCCCTCAGCTCTGCGGGTTGATTTACCCCCAACGCTACGTAGAGACGGGAACGAATTACATGGGTGTAATTCACTATGTGGATATGTATTCTAAACGCATTTCAATGGCTAGAAGATATCTTCTATAAGAGGGCAGACAAAAAAGCAGGGCCGGTCAGTGACCGGCCCTGCTCTTCGAGTTATCCGAAGACTAGATAGCCTGGATGTTTACTGCCTGGGGACCCTTGGGGCCCTGCTCGACGTCGAAGGAAACCTTCTGGTTCTCTTCGAGGGAGCGGTAGCCCGAGGAGTTGATCGCAGAGTAGTGAGCGAAAACGTCCTGGCTGCCATCTTCAGGAGAGATGAAGCCGAAGCCCTTTTCGGAGTTGAACCATTTCACGGTACCTGTAGCCATTTTTTCAGTCCTTACTGAAGGTGGAGAGTTGTCCCGACTTTCGGGTCTCCGGGTGTGGGGTGTTCTCCACCGTTACTTCAGAAGGTCACGATCCGGAAGGATCATGGGGACTGCCTGAACTACCAAATGCCAAACACAACAACACCGTCTAGTCTACAGAGATTTGGGGAGATGGGAAGCGGTAAGCCCACTTCTTCTGAAATTTATCCATTTGAGGTACGCCAAAGCCGCCCCAAGCGGCTACCGCCATCAGCGGACCTAGCTGGCTCCGCACCGCCGTCGTATGCTGCAGTCAGAGTCAACCGCGCGCCAAAATCCGAGGAAATCATGCAGATGCCAAAGCCGTCCGAGGCGGACAAGGAACGCTTCCGCTCAGTGGTACCCGACCACCCGGACGTGGTGGTCAAACCCATGTTCGGCAATCTGGGTGCATTCGTTAACGGGAACATGTTTGCCGGACTCTTCGGTCCAACCATCGGCGTCAAGCTTTCAGAGACTGACAAGGCCGATCTTGAGTCGTCTCAGCAAACCCAACCTTTCGGGCCGGAGGAACGTCCCATGGGCGGCTACGTCGGGCTCCCGGAAGGATGGAATGACCATCCCGCCGAGGCCGAGCCGTGGGTGGCGAAGGCCTTCGCGCACGTGGCATCGCTCCCCGCGAAGGAGCCTAAAGCGAAGGCGCCCAAGAAGAAGGTCTAATCCTTGGCTTTGCCGTTACGCGGAGCTATATCTTGGAGTTCCTCCCGAGCGTAAACTCCACCCCATGGGAGCCGCCCCGGATACGGTCATCATTGGTGCAGGCCAGGCAGGACTCGCCACGAGTTACTGGCTGACTCACTTCGGCGTGGAACATCAACTCCTCGAGCGGCGGGAATCATTGGGCGGCGCTTTTCAGGACCGCTGGGACAGCTTCTACATGAACACGCCCAACCTCGCGCTGGACCTCCCCGGCATGCCGTACGACGGCGACGATCGCCAGGCGTTCATCCCCCGGACCGCTGCGATGAACCTCTTCAGGCGCTATGCCGAACTGATAGCGGCACCCGTTCACACCGGCGTCGACGTGACCAAGGCGTCCATCGCCTCCGGCGGCGACTTCGAGCTTGAAACGACTTTGGGCAGCCTGCGAGCTCGAAAGGTGGTCTTCGCAACTGGCGCATATCAGGTCCCCAAGATCCCTGCCATCGCTGCCTAGCTCCCAGCCGGTGTGACTCAACTGCACACCCACGATTACCGCAATCCGCAACAGTTGCCGGAAGGTGCGGTGCTGATTGTGGGCGCGGGGCAGTCGGGCGGGCAGATCGCCGAGGAGCTTCACGCCACCGGCCGCGACGTCCATCTTTCCGTCTCCATGGTTCCTGAAGCGCCGCGCAGGTATAGGGGCCAGGACCTTATCTACTGGATGCTTGAGACCGGCAAGCACGGCCCCGACTACGGAGTCAACGGCCTCACCACCCAGGCGCTCCCCTCCCCCGCGCTGCGCTTCGCCCCCAACCCGCTGCTCTCCGGCATCGACGGCGGCCACAGCATTCACCTCCGCGAGCTGGGACGTCGCGGTATGCACGTGCACGGCCACGTTGAATCAATCGACGACGGCGACATCACCTTCAGCGACGACCTCCCCGAACGTCTCGCGGCAGTTGAGTCCTTGTTTGGACAGCGTTCGGGCAGAGCCATTGACGCTTACATCGCGGCGGCTGGGATTGATGCGCCGTCGCAGCCGCCCGTGGAGGCGGATGACTGGCTGCCAACTGGGCCCGCTCAGTTGAACTTGGCCGACGCCGGCATTACAACCGTCCTGTGGGCCACCGGGTACAAGCTCGACTTCAGCCTTATCGACCTGCCGGTGGTGGACGAGTGGGGCTACCCGAAGCATTCCGGCGGCGTGATGGAGCAAGCTGGGCTGTACGTGGTTGGGCTGCCCTGGCTGACCCGGCACTACTCGGCGATCGTTGGCGGTGTGGGGCTTGATGCGGAGTACGTGGCGGGACGAGTTGCTGGGGACTGATATTTCACGAACTCGCCCATAAAAGCCATGTAATGCTGCTAGCCTCACGGCATGACAATGGGCCGGTCATTTCAGAATGAATTGCAGCGTATCTATTGGACGCGCCAATCCCTTCGCCTGTTAGTCGCTGTGTCTGCGTTATGGATGTTTGCGGCAATCTACCTGTTCTTTGCAAAGCAGCGAGTCATCAGCGCTTCCGATACTGACTCAGTCTCAAGCGTTTCACAGGAAGTGTTTGGCGGCCTCTGGCTTGCTATAAGCCCGCCCACCGCAGCGATTGTGACGTTGTTAGTTGTGGCTGTTGTGTTGCGGGCAAAAGACGTTCGTCGTCGTGATCCGCAGCGACGGTTCACGCGGTACCAACGACATGAGGGAATGATGCGAGCATCCGGGCGTTGCGAGCTGGAGTCGGGCTTCGGGCGGCGTTGCTCCCGGGCTGCAGAACACGGAGATCACTTCTATCCCTGGTCCAAGGGTGGAGCGACTTCGCTACAGAATTTCGTCGCGGCCTGCAGCCACTGCAATCGGCGTAAGGGCGCCCGAATCCCCAGCCCTTGGCTAATATCGCGCCTTGAGCGACGGCGAGCTTCGTATGTAGGAACTGGCCAAGCGATTCCGGTGGGTGAACGACGAAGCCTCTAAAGGACGCAACTCGCGTTCCCTTGAGCAGCCTACGCGCTGCCTCGCGTCTCTTCCGCGCCCTGCCGTCTTTCAAGAATCACCCAGGCAACGATCGTAGGGGCCCCGATAAGCACTAGGAGCGTCATGGTCCAGAACCCGTCGATTACTTTTGCGAATTGCAGAGTCAAAATTGTCAGCAGCAGGATCGTTGCTGCGATATTCAAAACGCGGATCTTACGTGTAGTAGTCATTTTCAAAATCGTCCCCCTACGATGTCGTCCAAGTAGCCTAACGCCTTGTGTCAGTAAGCCATGAGAACGCGGTGTCCCTCCACGGAATCCGGGCGATAGGGCCTGGCGGTCATGCCATATGCACTTCTTCATGCATCGCGTCGAAAGCCCAAAGGGGCGTGAGTTCGTGGCAACCCAGTTACGACTGACCAGCGTTTTCGCTGTACTCAAACACATGGGTCAACAATTGAACCCTAAGCTCGATGTTTGGCTGGCTGAACTCCGTAGTCAACGGCACACGATTGAGCGAAATATGCACATCACATTGCCCCAGACCTATTGGGCCGCGGACCGTGCAGTAGCGAAGACATTTGCTGGCATCGGACGCTGCAGCTTCCACGTGATCGCAATCGGCTTAGTCCCTGAGTGCTGGACGATGTCAACTTGCCCGAGACAAGTATAAGGAACCGTAAGGCCGGTCTCATCATCTGCCGTGTCACGTGTAAATAGGACGATCTGCGAACCATGAGCGCGCCGATCCAGATAACGCTTGCCGGTTGGGCTCGTCGGCGAGGTGGCATTCTGCGACTCCCAATGAAATAGCTCGAGACTGATCGCATAGTCCTTGTACATAGTCGTCGCCGAATGCTTTCGGTCGTCTTTGTGCAAGGTAACAAAGAAGGCATCCGTTGCCGTCCCCGGGCACCAAGCAACCCCCTCCCGGTGCTTTACATTTTTTCCGAGTTCCAGGGAGCCATATTGAAGGGCAGCGAGAACTTCTTCACGCCGGTACGTCGCGTGCGACAACAGGGGAATGTGCTGGAGCCCAGCCCCGAGACTGTTGCCGGCGTGCTTCGAGGCTGCAACGCCTAGCTGCACGACTTGGCGGATCTCACTGCATACAAACCCATACGCGCGAAGGTGGTCCAGTCCGTCGTCGTAGGTCTTGAAGCCACCGCCGTCGTCCCAAAGTGTGTAGAAGAGCATTCTTGCGAAGGTCTGCTCTCGCGCACCCAGTTCGGCGTAGCGGGGCGCGTCAGCTGAAACCAGCATGGAATAGGCGTCAGCGCGTTCCGGATCATCAACGTGAATCAGAGCAGCCATCCGCCCCAATAGCTTTTTCTCCTCGGCGTCGGAATGATCGTGATGCAGGTTCTTTAGCACCGATTCCAAGCCCGAGAAGCCATCAATCAGTTGAGCTTGGCGAAGGTAGCCGGTCCAAGAGTCTTTGGTCGAGCGGTAGATGGTCTTTACGTCGTTGCCCGATTCCTGCAAGTACTCGGCGAGCTCGGTCTTTCCATACGAAGCGATGTCCCTGGTCAGTTGATTCCGGCTGTAGCGCAGCTGGGCTTTGATGTTGTCCAGCACAACCTTCTGGGCCACGCGGTCCAGCATGATTTGTGACCCGGACGGAAGAAACGGGAATTCGTCCTCCACGGCCTTCTCGAGTTGCTTGCGTCCGTAGCCTGTAAGTGCTCGGTAGCGCAGATCGAAGCGGAATTCACGACGCTGTTGGCCGATGAAATCCAGGACCGTAAGCACAGCCTTGTCATCGGCGCGGCGCAGACCCCGACCCAGTTGTTGCAGGAAGATCGTCGCGCTCTGCGTGGGCCTCAGCATGAGGATGGTGTCTACTTCGGGGATGTCTAGACCCTCATTGAAGATGTCCACTGCGAAAATGCAGTTGATTTCGCGGTTCCGCAGCTGATTCAGAGCAGCAGCACGCGCGCTCTCCTCGGTGCCGCCGTCCACCGCAACCGAGACGATGCCAGCGTCGTTAAAAACTCTGGCCATGTAGTGCGCGTGCTGAACCGAAACGCAGAAGCCGATCGCGCGCATGTGTTCGGTGCCGATGACCTTGTCCCGGAGCTCGCGAATCACCTTGGCAGCACGAGCATCGTTGCCGGTATACAGGCGGTCAAGTTCGGCGGTGTCATAATTGCCGCGCTTCCACTCCAATCGGCTGAGATCTACATCATCAGAGACACCGAAGTAGTGGAACGGTACTAGGAGGTCAGCGTCCAGCGCATCCCAGAGTCGGAGCTCGCTGGCCGTACGCCCGTCGAAGAACTCCTTGGCAACGTTCCCGCCGTCCCCACGTTCCGGCGTTGCAGTGAGCCCGAGGAGCTGCTGGGGTTCCAGATAGTCGAGCAGTTGGCGGTAACTAGGAGCTAATGCGTGATGGAACTCGTCTATGACGACTACGTCGAATTGGTCGGCTTCGAAGTTCCGGACCCCGAGCGCAGCCAGCGACTGCACAGATGCGAAGACATGCGTCCAGGCCTGCGGCTTATGCTCACCAACGTAGAGTTCGGCGAAGGAACCGTTCTGCAGGACATTGCGATAGGTGCTCATGGACTGCTTAAGGATCTCTTGCCTGTGGGCCACGAAGAGCAGAGACAGCGGCCTCCCAGCTGCTCCACAGAGGCGCTTGTAGTCGAGCGCAGCTATCACGGTCTTACCGGTTCCGGTCGCTGCCACAAGGAGATTCTTGTTGTATCCCTTGGACCGTTCAGCTTCGAGGTCCTCGAGCATTTCTTCCTGGTGCAAGAACGGCACAACTTCGAGTCCGGTGACTCCGCTTGGGACGGACGTTCGCTTCCCGCCGTTGCGTTCAAGCGCCGCATCCAGCTTGTCGCCGTCACGGTTTGGATCGTACGGCTGGAAAGCCTTCTGCTCCCAGTAGCTGTCAAACGTGACCTCAAACTTCTTCAGCAGCTCCGGCGTCGCGATTGAACTCAGGCGAACGTTCCATTCCAGCCCGTCCAGCAGGGCGGCTTGGCTCAAATTGGAGCTCCCCACGTAGGCCGTGTCAAAACGAGTGTTGCGCCTGAAAAGCCAGGCCTTCGCGTGGAGACGGGTGGCTTGGGTTTCGTAGCTGATCTTCACTTCGGCGCCGTATCGACGGACGAGCTCATCGATCGCCCGGCGTTCAGTGGCGCCCATGTACGTGGTGGTGATGACTCTAAACTTCACACCTCGCTCGTTCAATTGGTCCAGGGCGGGCTCCAGGAGCCTCAAACCCGTCCAGCGGACGAAGGCGCAGAGCAGATCAACGGTGTTAGCAGAGTCAATCTCGGTTCGAAGCTCAGCGGCGAGGTTCGGGTCGTCCTTACCGTTTGTGAGCAGCGCTGACTCGCTGAGCTTCGTCGTGGGGCGCCTCGGCTGGCGTCGTTGAAGGGCGTCCGGCTTGTGCAGAGAGAGTAATTGACGAGGACCCGATGTGACTCGGTTATCGGGCTGGAGCTGTGACAAGAGTCGGTTAGCCAGGGTCACACGATCCTCTGGCTTGGCAGCCGTAAGTGCACCCTTGACCACGTCAGCTATATGACGCGAAAGCACTTCGGGGCTGTCTGCCTGATCGACATCACTGACGACCGCATCAAGTTCCGGCAATAACGACAAGCTGGATTCGATGCTCGATGTGTGCAGTAGCTCATATAGTCCCTCAGGCAGCGCCGTGCCCCCGAGTCCCCCATCAAATATGTTCACTGCGCCAGGGTATTAGGTTGGGGTGACAATGGCAGGAGACTCGCGTGCGAAGCCCTCAATTAGCATTGCCCCATGACAATGTCTGTGGGTCTTCTCAGACTGGCCTCGAGCGGGTCGGTGTCGTTCGCTGTGGAACGGCCGCAGCGACGAACGGTACACGTTTTTACGTAGTCGTCTCTAAGCCCGATCGGGAAGCCTATAAGCGGCACGCCCCATTTACCGGCCCTTCCGGCCCTCCATGAGGTGTGCGTCAACCGAGTGATTGACGGAACACGCTTAGTATTCATGAAGGTGCTGCTAGAAGTGGGGCCTTGAAATGGACTCCGCGAAGCAAATACTAAAACCGCCGACCGAATACAGGAGGAATTGTGCCCGTCTTTCTTGACGAACTTGCTCTTAGCGTAGCCAGATGCAGTGAGCTGTCTGCGGCCAACCATCCGCAAACGGGTCGTGAGCATCCTTGCCACAAGATTGTTCGTTCCCAGGACAACCATGCGGGGGCCTTTCAAGTTCCGGAGGCTTGGGCGGGGAACCTCGGAAAAGCACAAGTTGTTTTTTTGTCCTCGAACCCTGCGATCAGCGCTGGAATTCCGGATGCAAAGCTGCCTTCCAAAAGGTTCGCGGAAAAGTATCCGACTACAGATTGGTCGGACACCGATATAGCGGACTTCATGATCAATCGCTTCAGTCCCGAGCATGTTTGGGTTAGTGAGAGACGACACCGGAAAGTAGACGAAGCGCATGTTGCCGGGGGACCGATGTGGGGGTCAAAGGAACGCTACTGGGGATGGATCGAGAAACAAACCAACGCGCTACTTGGAAATGACATCCCCTGGTACGAACGCTCAGTCATGACCGAGGTAGTGCACTGTAAATCGGCAAACGAACAAGGAGTGCAGGAAGCGGTGCAGCTTTGTTCTGCCAAGCACATGGGGCGAATATTAGAAGCGTCACCCGCAGGACTGGTCGTCGTCGTTGGTGGAAAGGCCGCTACAGCGCTTCGGTCTGCCAATCCGTCGGCCTTCGTGGACAGGCCACAGTTCGGTAAACAGGGTCCGGACGGTCTGCCCGATCCCAAACAGAACATTTTCGAAATGCACGTAGGCGGGCGCTCAAGGCTTGTTTGCTTCATCAAACATCCGAGTGCCTTCGGCGGTTCAGCTCATCTTCAGTCGACCTACGCACAGGACTTTCACGTGCTCCAAGAGGCCGCGAGCATTTTGCCTCACTAGTTCCCGGGGCAGAGACATCCACCACGGAGTAGGCCGGCGTTACCTCGGGCTTCCGTATACTACCCGCCCCCTGAACCAACCCCACCGCCCCTAGCACCAACACAGCCCCCACAACCTGCCACGCGGACAACGACTCCCCCAGGAATACGAACCCCAGCACCGTCGCGACCAGCGGGCTCAGAAATCCCAGAAACGAGACCACCATCGTCGGCAGCCGCTGGATACCCCGGAACCACACGGCATAAGCGACCAAAGCTCCGATCACGCTCAAGTAAGCGAAGCCCGCCAGGTTAGGAACAGTTACTGAGCCCGGCAACCCCTCAACCATCAACGTGACCGGCAGGAGCATGACTCCACCCATCGCCAACTGCAGGCCGGTAAACCCAAGCAGCCCCACGCCGTCGGGCTTTCCCCACCGCTTGGTGAGCACAATGCCCGCCGCCATGCTGAGCGCCGCCGCCATCCCGGCCAGCACACCCACAAAAGTAAGCGTCGCGTCGGATCGCAGGACGAGCAAGCCAACACCGGCTGCTCCCACCGCGCAGGCAACGACGTGCATCAGACGGATCCGCTCCCCCAGAAGCAGCACGCCCAGGAAGAGTACGAACAGCGGCTGGACGGACATCACCAACGCGGCGAGCCCGCCGGGTAGCTGGTACGCGGTGAAGAACAACAGGAAGAAGAACAGCCCAATGTTCAGCGCGCCCAACGCCGCGGCTTTGAACCACCAACTCCCCCGCGGCCACGTCCGGGTGGCCAGCATCAACACGAGCCCAGCCGGCAGGGCCCGAACGGTTGCGGCGAGGAGAGGTCGGTCGGCGGGGAGGAACTCGGTAGTCACCAGGTACGTGGAGCCCCACACCATCGGTGCCAGGGCGGTGATGAAGAGGTCGCGAGGGGACGCTTTAGTCATTGTTCATTTCCATACATTTCGATGTCGAACTATTTGATGTAGGACAATGTAGGTGCTGTACTGTTTGAGGTCAAGCACGGGAGGGAAATGGACCGCGACGCAGTAGACCTGATTCTTGAACAGTGGAACAAGGAACGCCCCGATGTGGACGTCAGCTCCATGGGCGTTCTGGGTAGGCTGAACAGGGCCAGCCGCCTGGCCTCACTGGATGTACAGAAGTTCATGAAGCGGTTCGGGTTGGAACCGTGGGAGTTCGATGTCCTGGCAACGCTCCGCAGATCGGCCGCCGAAGCTCCGCTCACGCCCGGGCGGTTGGCTAGCCTCACCATGATCGGTTCCGCGGCCATGACCAACCGCGTGGACAGGCTCGTCACCCGCGGGCTCGTTCACAGGGAGACCAACCTCGAGAACCGTCGGCAATTGCTGATCAGCCTCACCCCCGAGGGTCGCACCTTGGTGGACGAGGTGGTGGAGCACCACGTGGAAAATCAGCAACGGATGCTCGACGGACTGTCCCAGACCGAGCGCACACAGCTCGCCAACCTTTTGCGCAAGTTCCTGCTGACAAACAACGACGGCGAACCCTCCTAAGCGGGCTCGTGCAAGGATGAGGCGTGGACACTTCTCCTGAGAACCTGGCGATCGCGATCGGAAAGGCCATGGGCGGCGGAGAGGGAACTTCGTACGACGGCACCTCATACTGCCAGAGTGGAAACTACCTGGTGCGCTTCGCCATCTCGGTGCACCCAAGGGCCTTCATGTGGTCTGCCAAAGAGCTGCCGGACGGAAGCACCCGAACCTTCGACCGCACAACGCTCACCATGCAGACGGATGGCGCCGATGATTTCAGCCTTTCAATTGACCGCATCCCGTTTTCCTTTCCTGAAGCCGTCAAGCTCTGCTTCCCCCTTTCCCTTCCCATCTGGGGCCGGCACATGGACCGCTATCATCCGGTCGCTTCCGAAGTACATGGCCCGGACACAACCCTCCTGCTGAGAGACCGCACGGACCCTACCGTTTTTGGGTCCTTTACGTTCGAAACGGAGAGTGGGATCGCGAAAGCACTCATTACGCCGACATCCATCCTGCGACTGGAGCGCGAGCCCCGCCCGGAGAACGGAAAGTACGACTTCGGGTTCGTTGCCGGGTTTGCCGGGGATGGCCCGGGGAGAAGGCGCCGCGACGAGAACCGAGACACACAACCCAACACCAGCAAGGACACCACCAACTAGTCACTAGTGCTAGTTGAACTGGTGTTGTTCGCTGTGCCGCTGATCGGCCTGATGGGTTGGCTGTATGCCAAGCCCTGGCTAATACACACCACGGGTAGGTAACCAACATCGCGATTCTGTACGCCTACCGCCGCCTCGCATCTTTTCCGCGCCCTGCCGTCTCTCAAGAATCACCCAAGCAACTGTCGTCGGGGCCGCGATAAGCAGGAGCAGCGTCATAGTCCAAAACCCGTCGACTACTTTTGTGAACTGCAGAGTCGAAACGATCAGCAGCAGGGCCGTTGCCGCGATATTCAGAACGCGGATCTTGAGCGCATCATTTTCAGAATCGCCCCCTACGATGTTGTCCAAGAAGCCTAACCTTTAGGTCCCAATGGCACCCGCAGTCCGCCTCGCACCTGCGCGAAGCCGTCCAGCGAGCTGGACAGGTCAATTATGGATCAGTCCCGTAACGAACTCCTTCCCTGGCAAAGGTGACGGGCGAAGAAGAAGGACGTCAGGGACAGTTGGGGCCCTGTCACGGCCGGCGGAGACGTGGCTAGCTGTGGGACGCGCTCTACGCTCCCTTCAGGTCTGACTGCGGGGCAAGATTCCGGAACCCCGCGTCAGGAATGCCAGATCGGCCAATCCCGCGCCGCGACTCCCTGCGGCCGGGACAACTCCACGACGGCACCGGCCACATCGTCGACTCCGGCCAGAGGGACGAGGAACACCACTCAGCGGCAGAGTGCAGAATCGACATGGGAGTCCAAAAACTAAGTGGTCCTCCTGATGAAAACATGACGCCAAGAACCTATAATTTCTTGAAATAAAGCAATAATCGAGGATCACCGCCTCACGACCAACAGGCATTTGACATTAATATCTTTCTTGTAGTTGCCTATACGTAGGACTACAAATGCCTGTCCATTACGGTTGATTGGGTACTTCCGTGTTTGCTATTGTTTTTAAGTGCCGTTCCGCATTATCTATAAATGCGGGTGGGAAATGAACTTGCCGGCCTCAACTCGTCCGAATGAGATGAAAGAAAGCCAATTGGACCCTGTGATCCCGTTCTTCAGCTCCATGTTCAGCCACGACTGGGAAAATCTTGGGTACCCCAGCCTAAGGGCTGCCAAATTCTGGAACGGTAGGTCGTGCGGCGTGGCATGCCTCCAAATGGTCTATGCGGCACTCGTGCCTCACCGCCGATTTTTGCCTTCGACGATCACCGAAGAACTTCTTGCCGACGGGTCTTACAGTGAAGCCTCCGGCTGGAATCACAAGGGACTCGCCGAGCACGCACGACGTAACGGCCTTTCGGCCAGCACGGAGACTTTTGGCGCTCAGGAGCAGCTCGTTCAGTCGGTGCAGGAGGATGGCATATTCATTGCCTCGATCGGTCATTCCTTCGACTCGGACGGTGCCTCAGGGCATCTCGCGGTTGTCATAGGGGTAAGCAGTTCGGGCAACGTGCACGTCCATCGCCCTTCGAGTCATCACCTGACAACGGGGCGGGACTTAGTTGTTGATCTTCAGACCTTCTGGGAGCATTTTTCCGGCCGTGGGATTCGTATATCAAAATCCTCTTGAATCTCCGCTGTCGCCTAAGAGACACGCCCTCCTTTCTCGACCGTGGGCGAGGGCGGCCCCGCCATGGAATTCAATGCCAGCTCAGACACACAATCGAACACCAGCAAGGACACCACCAATTAGTCAATGGTGCTAGTTTGAACCGAAGCGACCGGACCGAGGGGGGACGGCTTGGAACCTTGGCAGTGGGCCCTGGCTGCATTGGCGGGCCTATCCGCGGTCTTCGTCATGGGATCGATCGCCTGGGCAGTCTTCGACGTTCTTCGGGACCGAAGTCTCAGCCAAACTGCAAGGCTCATGTGGGTACTGGCGTTGTTCGCTGTGCCGTTGCTCGGGCTGATGGCTTGGCTCTATGCAAAGCCCCGGCTAATGCACACCACGGGTGGCATCCGGCTACAAAAAACGCTGTAGGCGCGGAGTTGAGGAACTCGTGCGGACGGCAGACACGAGGATGGATGGGCGAGGATGAACAAACCAACAGGTGATCGGCCCCCGCTCCGGACATGGCCTACCGCTCCCGACACCATCGTGCGGTGCTTGGTCGATTATGGATTTAGCATCGAAACGGCGGGGGGCTTCCTCCTCAGGATTGGATCTGAGTTCAGCTTCAAGACTTCCAACGGCGTACGACATGAACTCGACCCAGCCAAAGAGCCAGCATTCCTGGGTCCTGCGCTTTCGATTGCACGCACCACCCTCACAGCTGGATTCGCGAACGACGCAGGTGCGCTGCATGTGGAGTTCGCGAACGGGAGCGAAATCGATGTCCCTGCAAACGACCGCTACGAGGCTTGAACTCTGAACGGACCTGAGCATTTTCTGCTCGTGTCCTCACCTGGCGGCGGGCTAGTGAGCTGGGGGCTGCCCACTTTCTAGCCCGTGGCCGTGCTGGACTTCAACCCACTCCTCAGTCCACGTCTACTTCATCTGATCCTTGTGCCGACTTACGCGCAGCTTCCTCCTTGCTTCGTCGCAGCACGTAGAGGCCGTAGAACGCGAATCCCAGCATTAGCGCCGCGGCTGCGCCCCACCACCAAACAAAAGGCTGCCAGAGAGCAAAATTGACTGCCAGCAGGAAGAACATAGCCACGTATAAGCGGGAAGGAAGCTTATTCACCTTCCCTTCCGCCATCCAGGTAAGGTCTCGCTGATCTGCTTCAAGACCATCATTGCTCCTAGTGAAGAACCACTTTGCTTTGACTTTCACAGCCTGCGCCCCAAACCCGCATCAAAGTGGTCAACACCCTGGAACTAGGTGCTACTTCGGCCAAGATAGGTGACGAAACGCCCAAAATTGAGTGCATACATACATCGCACCTAGGTACCTCGTCACCATCCGAAGAGTTAGCTAAACGGCTGGTACGCTCTGCCGCCGTACTTCGGCTCGACCATACCGGCAGGGCATTGTGGGTGCCCCGTCCTTCGCAATACCGTCCGTCGGATTCATAGTCTGGCTCAATGACAAACTCGGCCCAGTGGGCCCGAGTAGCTCCCTCGCATATCCAAAAGCTATAGCTGACTGGAAAAGCCCATGCGTCATGGCACCTTAAGTTGACCCAGGAACTCCAAAATCGTCGAGAGGCAGTGGTGTGGAGAAAATCAGTTCGGCTGCAATTGACCTGATTTCGGCGAGAGCTTTGTGGGTTATCAGGCAGGACGCTGCAACGGCCGCAATCTCGGCTGCGACTGAGGCTTTGCTCGAAGGGCACGACGGCCAGGGACTCCGAGAGCTTGCCGGAGCTTCACCACACATTAATGTTTTCGAGCTTCGAACTCTCATCGACGATGCCCTCAATGAGCTTGGCTTGGCAACAGTTGAGATGACCGACGACGAAGCGAAGCTCATAGTGGCCCACTTCTACGCCTGCCGGGCCGTCGAAGGCAACCCGCGGATACGGGATCTCACATCTTGGGCGCACAGGGTCGTCGGCCATCAAGGTCACCCTGTTGCCCAGGAGTTGGTTAACCTCGATGACGCCTATGGCGCATACGACGATGGGTGGGGTGAAGAACCCAACGCCATGCAGGTGATTGTTCGTTTCGTCGATGGGGCCCGCCTGGAGCTCAAGAGGTGGATACGAGCAGGACCGGCGAAGCAGTGAACAGCTGCGGCTCTGGATCCTGGACCGTCAACGGTCCGAAGATGTTGATTTGGTCTCTTCCCCGGCGGCGGCCTTGCATCGTGGGATTTGGGCCACCACTGATCGACTGCCAAACGTCGGCCAGCGCCTGGCACAAGGGCACCCTCCGCCGCCGATGTTCCCGAGTCATATGTAGCCTTTGGAATCAATGAAGACCCCATGCGAGATTTGCTCCATGAAACGTGACATGACCGCGTTGATGACGACCATCGATGAGTCCTTGGCGCAACTGCAACTTGGTGCATCAAAACTGCTGAGGCCTGGACTTCCCGCCCAAACCGTTACCGAAGAACTCACAGCACGTGGCCTTCGGCCCGGCGCAGATCTCATTGCCCTCTACGGATGGCACGATGGGACGAACTCAGACCCGGACGTACTTTTGAACGACATGTATTTGATGCCCGGCTATTACCTTCTTAGTCTTGCTGAAGCGTTGGAAATTTACGACCGATTCGTCAACGAGTACCACGAGAATTCTTCGTGGCTTCCACTTCTCGAAGACAACGCTGGGGGCTACGTATTCGTAGACTGCTCGGCGATCGACCATCAGCCGGTATACGACTTTAACTTCGAAAACGTTGAAAACAAGCTAAAGCACAACTCCATCAGGGACATGCTTGCAACTCTTGCCGCCGCCTTCACGCAGGGCATCTTCTACAAAGATGGAGATGGCTGGTTCGACATGAAGGACGACGCTTTTTGGAAACTAGCCGCGAAAATGAATCCCACTGCCCAGTACTGGACTGAAGACTAGCTCGAGTGGCCTCCAAAGATAGGCCCATGGGGCAGCAAGCCCTCGACGGCATGGGCAGCGGTTGGCCAGGCCTCCTCGACCGCATTCCCCAAGTTCTGGTCAGCGTCAGCTGATCCCGCCCCCAAAGCCGCCCTCCGCCGTCGTGCTTCAGTTAGAGTACGACGACCGGCCAACTGCCGCACGAACGCGAACAGTGCTACGACGACGTAACCTGGCCTCCCGCGATCTCCCGCAGCGTACAGAGGGAAGTACGCGATGAGGGACGTAAGAAACCGTTAGGCCGAGTTAGCGCCCGCACCGCCAGTCCCGGTAAATTTAAACCCACGAGTTTGACCCTCGGTGAGCAACACCAATCGCGCGCCTCACGAAAGCAGGATCACATGACCGTCTCTCCCCTCATCTGGGGCATCACCATCGTCGTCATTCTGGCGCTCTTGGCCTTTGATTACTTCTTCCACATCCGCAAAGCGCACGTTCCGTCGCTGAAGGAAGCCGCCATTTGGTCTTCCATCTATGTGGGATTGGCTGTGTTGTTCGGCATCCTCGTGCTGATATTTGGCGGCGGCCAGATGGGGTCCGAGTATTTCGCGGGTTACATCACGGAGAAGGCTCTCTCGGTAGATAACTTGTTCGTGTTCCTGATCATCATGGCGAGCTTCCGGGTGCCGCGTGAGGATCAGCAGAAGGTCCTGCTCTTCGGCATCGTGTTCTCGCTGATCGCCCGCACCGGATTCATTTTCCTGGGCGCCGCGCTGATCAACTCTTTCGCGTGGGTGTTCTACATCTTCGGCCTCATCCTCCTGCTGACGGCAGGCAATCTGCTCAAGCCCGGCGACCACGGGGACAATCAAGCGAACAACTTCATGATCCGGCTCGCCAAGAAGCTCTTCCACACTACGGATAAGTACGACGGCGACAAGCTCTTCACTACCGTCAACGGCAAGCGTGCCCTGACTCCCATGCTCCTGGTGATGGTGGCCATCGGCGGCACAGACATCCTGTTCGCGCTTGACTCCATCCCGGCAATCTTCGGCCTCACCCAGAACGTCTTCATTGTGTTCACGGCCACCGCGTTCTCACTGATGGGCCTGCGCCAGCTGTACTTCCTGATAGACGGCCTGCTGGATCGCCTCATCTACCTCTCCTACGGCTTGGCGGCCATCCTGGCGTTCATCGGCGTCAAGCTGATACTGCACGCGCTTCACGAGAACAACCTGCCGTTCATCAACGACGGCGAGCACGTCAACGTCATCGAAATCACCACTGGCCTTTCGCTCAGTGTCATCATCGGCGTCCTGATTGTCACCGTGGTGCTCTCACTGATCAGCCCGGCCGGCAAGGCACAGACGGCCATCAACAACGCCCGGCGTCACGCCGTCGATTATCTGGACCTGGACTACACCGCCGATGCCAACGAGCGTGAGCGCATTTACCGCGCGCTGACGGCCGAGGAGGCACAGATCGTCCAGATGCCGCTGAAGTACCGCAACAAGGCCAAGGACGTGGACGCCATCCGCGAGCAGGTGAAGGAAGCGCACCGCCAGCACGAGGCATTCCTCAACCGCTGAGAATCTGAGACGAATCGGGACCTTGGGATCACCCCGGGGTCCCGTTTCGATGCTCAGCTGCGCATTCGATGGTAGGAAACATCTAATGCGCAGCGAGCCATCTAAATGGAGCGACACCCCCTAAACCGCGGGCTTCCGCCACATCACAGCCAGCACCAGCACCACAGCGCTGAGGCCAAGCATCACCAGCACCATGATCCCCCAGTTCGCCTGATTCACGCCCGGACCGTACAGCACGCCGATCAGCACAGTAGCGGTGATGGCCCCGAGGTAGCGGCAGGTCTGAAAAATCCCGGCAGCCACTCCCCGTTCCTCGGGGCGGGCGGAAACGTACAGGCCTTGGTTAGATGCCGTGCTCACCACGCCATACGGAACACCCATGAGGGCGGTCAGCACGAACACCAGCGGTGCCCACAACGTCATGGTCAGGAAGCCGAGCGTTCCCGCCGCAACCGTCAGAATCAGCACCCCGGTGATCAGCACCGAACGCACGCCGAACCGCTCAATGAACCGCACGGTCAGCGGCGTCACCACAACCGACAACGCCGCAAGGGGCAGCATGAGCAGGCCCACCACTCCGGCGTCGTAATTCCCTGCCTCCTGCAGCAACTGCGGAAGGCCGAAGAACGCAAAGTAGTAGACGCCGCTGAACACCACAAACAGCAGATAAACCAGCAGCAACGGGCGGTTCCGGCCCAGCAGGCGGAGGTCCAGGAACGGCGGCTGGAAACGCAGCTCGCGCCAGGCGAATAGCGCGCCGATCACGGTGGCTGCGCCCAGCAGGTACCAGCGGTAGCCGGGCAGCACGTTGAGCAGCGCCATCATAGCCAGCATCAGCGAGGTGACGAAGGCAAGGATGCCGGGGATGTCGGAATCGCGGATCAGTTGGCCAAGTTTGCCGGTCTCGCGCCCGGAATCTGCGGGCGCGGTCTGGCGCACAACCAACAGAGCCAGCAAGGCGATGGGCACATTGATCGCGAACAGCGCCTGCCAGCCCACAAGGCTCACCAGGAGCCCACCCACCACAGGCCCAACGGCGGCGGCGGACGTATTGGCCATCTGGATCCGCCCCAGCGGCCTGGTGGAGGGCAGGTTGGCCAACTTGCTCAGCTCGGTGACCATCACGACGGCGGACGGGTACGCCGTCGCGGTCCCTACAGCCATGAGCGCGCGGGCTACGCAGACCAACGCGAAGTTGGGGAGGAACGGCGCGATGGCGCAGGTCACCGCCACCAAGGCCATGCCAAACATGAACAGGCGGCGTGGGCCGAATCGATCAGCGAGCCTGCCCATGAGCGGTTGGCCAGCCGCGGACGCCAGATAGAAGGACGTGATCACCCAGGTGACGGTGGCGACGTCGAGCTCGAAATGTTCGCGCAGGACCACCAAGGCCACGGCGATCATGGACGAGTTCAGCGGATTCAGCGCCGTCCCGAGGCTCAGCGCGGCAATCGCGAGGCCGGGGCGTGGTTTCTTGGCGGTCACCCGTCCAAGTCTGCTCCATGGTTGCCTCGGGTTACCAAACGGGGTCACTGGGCGGACTTCGTGGGCTACCGCCCGGCGAGCGCAAACAGTTAACCTTCCCGCCATTTCAAGTACGGCAGTCTCGTAATTCCGATTCAGATACTGCTGGTTTCGTAATTCCCGTCACCCCCAACACATGACGGAAGGCATCACCATGCACGCTCGTGCAGGCATCATTGCAACTTCGATTCTCGGCCTCCTGGCCGTCGGCGCCCTCGCCGGCTGTTCCGGCGACGCCAACGCGGCCGGCTCCAACACAAAAACAGAACTCGTCTTCGCCACCCCGCCAGGAACCGACGATCCCGACGAACAAGCCATCATGGGCCAACTTTCCACCATGGTGGGTGAAGCTTCCGGCCGAACGGTGAATAACCTCCAGCCGGCCGACTACCTCGGCGTTGTGGAAGCTGTCCGCAACGGATCCGTGGACGTCGCGGTCCTCAGCCAATTCTCCGCAGCCCTCGCGTACAAGACAGAAAGTGTGGATCCCCTCCTGGTATGGCCTGCCAGCACCGAACCCGCCAGCTTCTGCCTGGCCAGGAAGGACAGCGGCATCCAGTCCGCGGCGGATGTGAAGGGCAAGCAGGTGGCCTTCATCGATCCCGGTTCCACCACCGGTTACTTCATGCCAAAGTCGCTGCTTGCAAAGGCTGGCCTGACGGATGGCACCGATTACAAGAGCACCTTCGCCGGCTCGCATGACTCCGCCGTGCTGGCCCTGGCGAACGGGAACGTCGATGTTGCCTGCACCGCCCGCCAGCTCTACCCCACGTTCATCCAAAAAGGTGTCATCAAAGAGGACCAGATCGCCGTGATCGCCAAGTCCGATCCCATCCCCGTGGGCATCTCCATTGTTGTCCGCAAGGACCTGGACAACGAGGCCCGCGAAGCCCTCAAGGCCAAGCTTCCCGCACTCATGACCGGCAACAAGGAAATCTCCAAGACCTTCGGCATCACCGGCGAACCCACGGCCGATCCGGAGTTCAGCACCTACGCTCCCCTGGTGGACGTGGCCGAGTCCATCGGCGTGGACCTCCAGGACATCCGATGAGCATGTTGATGCCTGTTAAACTCACGACGACGGCACCCGCCTTGGGCGCCACGCCCACCGTTCGGGCGCGTCAGCTTCGGGTCCAGTACGGTGAGCAAGTTGCGCTCTCCGGGATTGATCTGGACGTGTACCCAGGAGAGGTCGTCGCCCTGTTAGGCCACTCCGGCTCCGGCAAGTCGACGCTCATGAAAACCCTCACGGGCATTGCACCCTTCACGGCCGACACTCTGGAAGTCGCGGGACGTCCAGTAGCCGAGCAGAACGCAACGGGCCTGCGGGAGTTGCGGTCCGACGTCGGGTATGTCTTCCAGCACTTCAACCTGGTGCCGCGCCTGACCGCCCTGACCAACGTCCTCACAGGTGGACTCCACACAGCCGGGCCCCTCAACGTGCTGGGAACCTTCAGCAGGGCACAACGGACCATGGCCCTTGACTTGCTGGACCGGGTTGGCCTGGCGCACAAAGCAAAACAGCCTTGCCGGAGCCTCAGTGGCGGTGAGCAGCAACGCGTCGCCATTGCCCGCGCGCTGATGCAACAACCGCGCCTGATTCTGGCCGACGAACCCGTTGCCTCCCTGGACCCTCGCCTCGCCGGGAACATCCTTGGCCTTCTGCGCGACATCGCCCGGGAAGAACAAATCCCCGTCATCGTCAGCCTTCACGTGGTGGGCCTCGCCCGCCGCTACGCCCACCGTGTCCTGGGGCTTCACTCCGGCGAGCTCGTGTTTGCCGGTCCCGCCACCAACATCACCGAAAAGGAGGTGCACCAGATTTATGGAAAAGACACTGAGCTCCTCGAAAACTGAGACTGCCCCGGAAAAACCCACTGAAAAGACCATCCACACCAGCCTCCCCGAAGCTGACCGGCTCCGCCTTTCCCGCCCCTTCGGCCTCCCCACTCCGCGCGGCGCTGCACTCTGGGTCATCATTGCGGCTGTGCTCATCTGGGCTGGAATGGGCGCCGGATTCAATCCCGAAAAGCTCCTCAGCGGCATCCCGAACATGGGCAACTTCCTCAGCCGCCTCTTCCCGCCCACGTTCGACAAGTGGGGCATCATCATCAAACTGCTCGTCGAAACATTGCAGATGGCCTTGGTGGGAACGGTCCTTGGCGCGCTGGCGTCCCTGCTGCTGAGCTTCGGGGCGGCCAGCAACATCGCACCCCGATGGGTGTACGCATCCTGCCGCGCCGTGCTGAATGTACTACGCTCCATTCCCGAGCTGATTTTCGCCCTGATGTTCGTCTCCGCAGTGGGCCTGGGACCCTTCGCCGGCATCCTCGCAATTGTGCTTGGCTCCATCGGATCCATCGGCAAGGTCTACGCCGAGGCCATGGAATCCGTGCAACCCGGGCCCGTAGAAGCGCTCACCGCGGTGGGTGCCAACAAACGCCAGATCATCAGCTACGCCGTCCTCCCCCAGGCCGCACCGCTCCTTGTCAGCTACACACTGCTCCTGTTCGAAGGCAACGTCCGCGGCGCCACCATCCTTGGCCTGGTGGGCGCAGGCGGCATCGGCTTGGAGCTCACTACCGCAATGCGCATGTACGATTACGGACACCTTTGCGCCATCATCATCAGCATCGTGGTGCTGGTCACCATCATCGACCGGGTCAGCGCGTTCAACCGTGCGAAGCTCAGCTAGGAACACACTCTTGGAAACTCTCGATCTCGCTCCCGTCAACCTGCGCGACCTCGGCGGCCTGCCCGTTTCCGGTGGCACCGTCCGCCCCGGCGTGCTGCTCCGCAGCGACGACGTCTCCGTGATGCCCGCAGCTTTCGCCCAACAAATGATCGACGACGGCGTCACCTCCGTGATCGACCTTCGCTCGGCTGAAGAAGCACTTATGACCGGCCGTGGCCCCTTGACGGTACCCGGGGTGAACTATCACCACCTCGCGTTGACCGCCTCGGTATCCTCGCCCGAGGACATCAGCCACGAAATGATGTCCGCAGCCACCACACCTGAGCACGTTGGGGCGTGGTACGCGAACCTGCTGGAAACCCAAGCCCGGCAATTGGCTCTCGGCGTCACCCTGGTAGCCATGGGCGAGGGTGCAACCGTCTTCCATTGCGCGGCAGGTAAGGACCGTACGGGAGTGTTCGCCGCCGTCGTGCTTTCAGCTTTGGGAGCCACGCCGGCAACCATCTCCGCAGACTACGCAGTGACGGCCACCCGCCTGCCCCAGTTGTTCCCCCGGCTCCGGGCGATCATGGGCGGGCTCATGCCGGACCGGGTCCTGGATGAGGAAGCCATCAAGGGCATGGGCGCCATGATGGGGGCGCACGCGGAATCGATGGAGGCCATGCAGAGGATCCTCGTGGAGCGGCATGGAAGTGTGCTGGAACCAATTCGGCACGCGGGTCTGTCGGAGGCCACCATTGCAATGCTTCGCGAACGACTGGTGGTTGACGATGCCTGATGCCGTGGCTTCTGTGGCTCCCGCTCCGGTGGCTCCTGCTGCTGCTGAGCGGCGGCCCGGCCGGCCACGCGACACCGCACTGGAAACCACGGTCCTGTCCGCCGCGGTGGAGCTATTGCTGGAACGGGACACGCGGGATGTGACAATTTCTGCCATCACGGAACGTTCTGGCGTTAGCCGTGCCGCACTGTACCGGCGTTGGAGCAGCCGCGAGGAACTCCTGGCCGCGGCCTTGGACAGTGTCCGTTCCAGCATTGGCCTCAAGCGTGGGAGCACCACCCTTGAGACCATCCTGGCCTCGTACGAGGAAGCGGCAACCGATGTGGATGGCACTGTGGGCGCGCTGGTGAAGAAGCGCATCGCCATGGGCCTGGAGAACGATCACCTCCGCGCCCTGTCCTGGGAGCGGCACGTTTCCCGGCGCCGCGAACCCATCGCCGAGGAAATCAGGTGCGGCATCAGCTCCGGCGAGCTTTCGCCGGACGTGGATGTGGAGGCCATGATCGATCTCATCAACGGACTGTATTACTACCAGTTCGTGGTGCGGGCACCTGGGACCGACGCCAATAACCTCGAAGCCACGCGCAAGCGCGTGCGCAACGCGGTAACCCTTGTGTGGGAGGGCGCGCTGCGGCGGTAAATCCGGCTACTCCTCGAAGTGCGTGGTGATCTTTCCCGAGGAGACGGCGGAGATGATGGACTTGGCCAGGTGTCGCAGCTTGATGTTGCGGTTGCTGGACGCCGTGCGGAGGATGGTGAAAGCCTCGTCCTGGCTGCAATGGTTCTGCGCCATGATGGCCCCCACCGCGAGGTCAATCACAGTGCGGGACTGCATGGCTGCCGCAAGATCGTTCCGGGCGTCACTAAGTTGGGCAATTTTCAGGGCGAGCCGCAAGGACTTTGAAGCGTGGGACGCGAAGACTTCGGCCCGCTCGATGTCGTCATCGTTGAACGCGTCCGGCCGCTCGGAGTAGAGATTCAACGCCGCACGGGTATCGCCTTCCACCAAGAGCGGCACGCTGAGAATGGATCGGAGGCCGGAGTCTGAGGCGGCCTGCACATACCCGGGCCAACGGTGCTCGCGAAGGAGGTCCGGCACCATCACTGGGGTGAGCTTGTCCATGGCTGTGAGGCAAGGACCATCAAAGTCGTTTTGGAGCTCGTCCATTGCTTTTGCACGATCGTCGCTGCTGGCTGCGCTGGCTGCCTTCTTGCGACGCAATACGGTGATCCCGCAGAAGACGGGCGTTTGGTGGTGAGAGAGGCTTTCGGCGGAGAAAGCCGCGAGATCGCCGAGAAAAGCTTCGACGTCTTCGCTGCCCAGGACGAGATCCAAAAAGTATCCATTCTGGAGAGCTTCCTGCTCAGGGCGGGGGTTGACCATGCACGTTCCTACTGACTGAAATGCGTCCCCAGCAGACAGCAAAGGAGCGAATATTGCCGCCCTCTGCAAAACGGTCTGCAAATACCTTATCGCCCAACGATCAACGGTACAAAGTGCGGCTCGAGTGGTCTTGACCTGCGGATACATGAGGAACGGAGAGCCATTTGTCAACCCCGTGAAGGGTTTCGTATGTTCGCATAAGTAAGTAGGCTTACTAATGCAATCCGAGATCCGTGATACGGACGATTCGTGCAAAGGAGTCATCTCATGGGCGTTGAAGACAGCATCCGCAAGGCCACCGAAAACGCGATGGAAGATCTGGCCGGCACTTCCGATCCTGTTGACGACGGCCACGTCCCCGAGCCCGGCCGGAAGGACGACGACATCCAAGTTCACTCCTCCATCAGCGAGGGCTCCAACGCCATGGACGAGGACCTCTCGCCCCACAACAACCGGCCAAGCCACGCAGCTGGCGGGACAGCGCATCACAACAGCACCAACACCCCAGGTACGGAGACCGACGACGGCGACGCCCGCCGCGACAGCCAAACGGACGCCGACGCTTCGGCCACCTCGGGTGACGTCTCAGGTCCGGCCGGCCTGCCTACCGACGATCCCGATGACCTGCGCGCGGACCCTTCCGAGGGCGGCGGTGACCCTTCCACGAGCATGGGCCGCGGCTAGCTCGTTCAGCTCGTGTGTCTTCACCACCCTCTTTGATGGATGGCGGGCCCAAATACAGCCTCTTTTGGTTGTTTTTGTGGCTCGCCACGCTCAAAGTGGGTGGTGAGCGCACAGCACCCCGGTTGGCTTGCAGCCGGTAGGCTTCGGAAATGCTTCCCCGCCCCACAGCCCGGTTGCGATTCCGTGAGATGACGCTCGCGGACTTGGACAACATGAGTTCCATGCTGGGTGACCCCGACGTCATGACGTACTACCCCGCGCCGAAGTCACGGGAAGAATCCGAGCAGTGGATCGCCTGGAACCAGGCAAATTATGCACGCGACGGATTTGGATTGTGGATTGTGGAAACGCTCGACGGCGGGTTCATGGGCGACTGCGGGTTGACGTGGCAGTCAGTGAACGGCCGGCCCGAGCTTGAAGTCGGCTATCACGTTCGCCGGGACTTTCAGGGCCGGGGGTACGCAACTGAAGCGGCCCTGGCGTGTTTGGAATACGCCCGGGATGTTGTTGGTGCTGCTTTGCTTGTAGCCATCATCCACCCGGACAACGCAGCTTCGCGCCGCGTGGCCGAGCGCCTTGGCATGCGGCACCTCGAGGACGATCTCGGCGGTTCGATGGTCCGGACGGTGATGGGCGTCGAGTTGAGCTGAGGGTATGCCTCCAAATACGGCCCGACTGCCTCAAGCGGATCGGACGTCTGTGTCGGGTTCCTTGCGGGTGTCCAGCATGCTGATGATCTTGCTCTCGAGTGCGGCGACGGTCGCTTCCGGCAGGACGATCAGGCCATCGAGTTCCTTACGGGCGCGCTTATAGGCAGTTTGGCGCTCAGCGGGAGTGGCGGCCGTGTCCTCTGCAATGCGCAGGAGTTTCCTTGCAGTGGCCAGCCGTTGCCGCTCCGGTCCGGTGAAATTGCCGTCTTTAATGCGCCGGGCCTCGCGTTCTGCCACATCGAAAGCGAGTTCGTAACTGTGGACAGCCGCCCGATACTCAGCCAACCTGGCCGGCGTCGAGATTTCTTCAGGCCTGGCGGGACGCAAGCCGTCTGCTTCTTTCTTGGCCCGCAGGAACGCGACAGTCAGCGGTTCGCGGACGTCCGTCATGAGCGGGAAGTCGATGAGGTTTCCTACGTCCAACTCGTACTCAAGCCACCTGTGGTTCACGGAATCATGCGCAGCAATCAGCGAGACTACCTCGGCCTGGTTGGCTTCCTCGTGCACCGCGAGCTGGTTCTTCAACTTCAACAACTCCACCTTGCGCCGGTGCCGCTCTGCGCTGGCCTTGGACCACTGACTTGCCCAGCCGCCAGCCATCCCGCCGATAGGGAAAATGAGCCACCAGTAACTGCCAAGGAAGTCGAAGAGGGGTTCCACTGCTCCATCCTCCCACGCTTCCACCGGGTCTCAACAGGACCCGCTAGGCTTCCCCCATGGACCAGCGACTACATTTCCTCACGTTCGCCACGCCGGACCTCGACGCCGCGCGCGCCTTCTATAAGGACGGTCTCGGTTGGGATCCGGCCATGGACGTTCCCGGCGAGATTCTCTTCTTCCAGATTGCGCCGGGGCTGATGCTCGGCCTGTTCGACGCCGAAAAGTTCGATCAGGACCTCGGCGCCACTGAGCCAACGCCGGGGGTCAGCGGTGTGACACTCTCCCATAACGTGGGCAGTCCGGAGGAAGTCGCCAGCACCGTCGAGGCGCTGGCCGCAGCCGGAGCCACTGTGCTGAAGCCCGCCCAGGCCGGTGCGTTCGGCGGCATCTTCCACGGACACGTTAAGGATCCGAACGGGATCGTCTGGGAGATTGCGCATAACCCCGGCTGGAAGATCGACGACGACGGCACGGTGGTTTTCGGATGAGCGAACTCCCTCCGCCTGTTGCCGACGACGTCATCAACCAGAGTGCCCGCATGCAGTTCGACACCTTTCTGGACGAGCACCGCAGGGCACTGAACGCGAGCCTGGATGGGCTCACGGAGGAGCAAGCACGACGGCGGCTGGTCCCGTCGCGGACCACGCTGCTGGGCTTGGTGAAGCACGCAACTTTCGTGGAGAAGGTGTGGTTTGACGAAGCCATCACGCGAAAGCCCCGCGCTGAGATTGGCATCCCGGCGTCACCTGACGAGTCGTTCATCCTGGACGATCACGACACCATCGCCAGCATTCAAGCAGCCCACCAGGAAGCGAGCGAGGCGTCCCGGCGGGCGGTTGCTGAGTTGGGCCTCGACGATCTGCTGCTGGGGAACCGCCGCGGGCCGCTCCCCCTCCGATGGGTCTACCTCCACATGCTGAGGGAGCTCGCGCAGCACTGCGGGCACGCTGATATCCTGCGCGAGCAGATCACTTCGTAGCCGCGTACGCCCTTCCCGCTAAAAATGTCAGAGCCCCGTGGCAGATTTGTTCTATGGGAGCTATCGGGACGATCATCGCGCAGCGGATGGGGCTGTCCCGCGCTCCTGCGCTTCCACGCC
Organism: Paenarthrobacter aurescens; assembly: GCF_041549525.1. Classification (NCBI taxonomy): domain Bacteria; kingdom Bacillati; phylum Actinomycetota; class Actinomycetes; order Micrococcales; family Micrococcaceae; genus Paenarthrobacter; species Paenarthrobacter aurescens. The sequence continues at coordinate 1,149,362 of NZ_CP157456.1, read as the reverse complement.
GCGGCCCCCTTAGCTCTCTCGGCGTGCCGGAGAGACTGGCAGAGTTCAAAAGTACGACGGCGGCAGTCACCATCGCGGATCGCCCCCCCATCCAAGGAGCTGCCTCGCGGCCGGGAGTCGTTGATGTGGTCGTCGGGATTCAGCTCGACCGCAAACGCGAACCCAGTGGCCCCGGATCATGGTTTTCGTATGAAGAAGACAGCCGACGCCCTGAACTCGCTCCGCGAATCCATCGCCGACGAGGTCTCGCTCTTCGGGTTCGAGGAGGCCGCCGACTTTGCCGACAGGATCGAGGAGATGTCCCGGTCATTGGAGTACTTGCAGGTTGTCGCGGCACAGGCGGTGGAACGTACCCGACACGAAGCGCAGCAGGCCCAGGATGATGGGTACCGGAATGCGGCGGAGTTCCTTCGGACACGGTTGCGGATAGGCGTCGGGGAGGCCCGGCGCCGGCTCGCTCTCGCAACCGAGGTGCTGTCCCGGGTGGGAATGACCGGCCAAGAGGTCCCGGCCCGACGCGAAATCCTCGCCGACGCTGTTGAGTCCGCTTTGGTGCCCTCACGGTCCGCGACGATCATCAGCACCGCCCTGGACAAAGTCCGGCACCTCGCCGATGAAGAGATCAGCACCCGGATGGAAAAAGCCCTCACCAACACCGCTATAGAGACCGACCCTGACTTCGTGACCAAGATGGCCCGGCGCTGGACCGACCTGATCGATCAAGACGGCCACGAGCCCTCCGAAGAAGCACTCCGCCAGCTCCAAGGCGCATTCCTGCGTCGCCGACGTCGCCACGGACTCCACCACCTCGAGATCTTCGCCACCGACGAACAATACGAAACCCTCGCCACCGTCATGAACACCGCCACCAATCCCAGACTCACCAACCCATCCCAATCCGAGGCCGCCACCAACACCAACACCGAATCTGACACCGAAGCAGGACCCGTCTTGGACCGTCGCTCCCGGGCGCAGAAACTCCTCGACGGCCTCGTCGGCGCGTGCGGTGTGGCGATGAGCACCGGGAAACTGCCTTCCAACGGCGGACTCCGTCCCCAACTCACGGTCACCATCGACCACCGCGACCTCTTCGAACAACTCACCCATCACCAGCTAGACCAACCCGGCCGCAATGCCACAGCCAGTAGCCACCTCAGCTCAGGGACGGCGACTTTTCTGGGCCCGATCCACCCGACCACCATCCGGAAAATCGCCTGCGACGCCGACATCATCCCCGTCCTGCTCGGCAGCGACTCCCGAATCCTGGACATCGGCCGCACCACCCGGATCTTCCCACCCCACATCCGCAAAGCCATCACCGCCCGCGACGGTGGCTGCGCCTTCCCCGACTGCACCATGCCCGCACCCTGGTGCGAAGCCCACCACACCACCTACTGGTCCCACGGCGGCACCACCGGCACCGACAACGGCACACTCCTCTGCAGCCACCACCACCACCTCATCCACAAAGAACAATGGCGCATCCACATGAAAACCGGCGTCCCCTGGTTCATCCCCCCACACCACATCGACCCAAACCAAAAACCCCGACGCAACCACCACCACACACCCCCAGAGAACATAGGGAACGCAGAGAACATAGGGAACGCAGGGAACATAGAGACCGCGGAAAACATAGAGACCCCATCGCGGCGTCGCTGCGCACGGGAACTTGGGCGCGATCAAGTTTAAGGCCCACGACAGGTAGTGACCAGGCAGAAAAACCATATGGCATACCAGATTGGGCATACTCACCGCCATGTGGCGATATTACTTGCATCACATCCACACTCTGAGGCACTCTGGAATACCAACTGTTCTTTCAGCCCTGTAGCGGCTCAGCAGCTCGTTCCCCAGGAGTCCAATAATGTGCCTTCACGATCACACCTCTGCACCTAAACCCCAAGGCGAGTTGCCCCGTCGCGGAATCCTCGCCGGAGCCGCAGCCCTAGCCGGGATCTCCGTCGCAGGCATTGCCGCACAGTTGGCCTCGGCGCCGGCCGCGCTGGCTGACAATGGCCAGTCCGGTGCCAACTACCCGGGCCGCCCTCTCACCCCCCAGGCACTCATCATCGAGGGCGGAACGGTGGTGGACCCGAAAACCGGCGACGCCGTGGCGGACGGGGTGGTAGTGCTCGACGGCGGCAAGGTCACTGCCGTGGGCACGCGAGACGAAACGCGCAAGGCCGTGGCTGCCGTCGGAAGCCGTGCGCGTGTCCTGAACGCGTCCGGCAGGTGGGTTCTTCCAGGGCTCGTGGATGCGCACGTCCACGCCAACGCGCTGGCCGACGCCCGCGCGCTGCTGCAAGGTGGAGCCACCAGCGTCCGTAGCGGTTCGAGTACTTTCTATCAGGACATTGCCCTGGCCGCCCTCCCGTCATGGGCTCCCGGGCTCTCGCCCCGGATGACCCCTGCCGGCCTGTTCATCTCCCCTGATCAGGGAGACTCGCTCTTGGCTGATCCGGATCTGGCGCCTCTGGCAACACTGAGCGGCGGCGTCAAGGAGCCGCAGGACCTCGCGTATCTGACGCGGGTTAACCTCAAGCGCGGTGCCGAGGTCATCAAGACCCGCGCTAACCCGCGGGCGGGCATCCCCGAACAGGATCCCCGCGAGTTGGTGTACAACGTGGACCAGATTGGGGCGATCGTTAAGGCCGCCAAGGGTGCCGGTGTCCTCTGCCACGCCTACAGCGCTGAGGGAATTGATGGCGCGGTCCGTGCCGGGGTCCGCAGCATCGAGCACGGCGTCTTCATGACAGAGAAGACCATTCAGGAGATGGCTCGTCGGGGCACGTTCTTCACACCCACCATGGATGCCATCACCAGCATGGCCCGCTCTTCCAACCCGATCCTGGCTGCACGCGGAGCAGAATACACACCCATCCTCCAGTCGGCAGTGCGGGCGGCCAAGGACGCCGGAGTCACCATTGTTGCCGGCACCGATTCTTTTGGTACGGATGTAACACCCATTGGCACGGAAGCACGCCTGCTGGCCGAAGCCGGCCTCACACCCTTGGAAGCATTGCAGGCCGCAACCACGAACGCCGCCCGGTTGCTGGGACGCGGCGACAACGTGGGGCGCCTGGTCCGGGGTTCTGCGGCTGACGTTGTGGTGGTGGACGCGGATCCCTTGGCCGACGGCTCGGCCCTGGAGAAGGTCAGCACGGTGATCGCCCAGGGTGCTGTGGTGCGCACTAACCTCTAGCCGCGGCTGCCACTGACGATACTGGTAAAAGGCTAAGAAATCCGTTGACAGGTGACTAAATGGTCACCTATTCTAAAGCCATGGACGCAGTGTTCAAGGCCTTGGCAGATCCAACACGCAGGGAACTGCTGGACGAGCTGTTCCGCGAGGACGGCCAATCTGCCTCCGCCTTGGGAGCCCGGTTCGAGATGACCCGTTTCGGCATCGCCAAGCACCTCAAGCTGCTGGAAGATGCAGGCTTGGTGGTCACCCGCCGTCGGGGTCGTGAAAAGTTGCACTTCCTGAACCCTGTTCCTATCCGCCTCATCCATGATCGCTGGGTGAGCAAATACGCAGAACCATGGGCCGCTGCCCTCAGCGACCTCAAATCCAGATTGGAAAGTCCCATGGAAAAGATCTTCGAGATTTACATCAAGACCACTCCGGAGCGGCTCTGGGAAGCCATCACCAACAGTGAAATCCGCAGCAAATACCAGTTCGGAAATACCTTCACCGCGGACTGGACACCGGGCGGCCGTTTTGAAATGCACAACGTCAAGGCTGATGCTCCGCTCGGCGAGGGCGAGAACATCGAAGTGGATCCCCCGCGCAGGCTCGTCCAGACCATGCGGGCGCTGTGGGGTGAAGACGTCAAAGCTGAAGGGACATCGCGGATCACCTGGGAAATCGAGCCCGTAGGAGATTCCTGCCACCTCACGGTCACCCACGATCAGCTCCGCGAAGGCGCCAATGATCAGCTCTACGGTGGCTGGCCCATGATCCTCTCCGGCCTCAAGACCTGGCTCGAAACCGGCGAAACACTGACCACGCCGGGCTCACTGATGTACGCGTAACCGCGATTCAAGGAAGACGACGACGGCGGGCCGCTGCCGCCGTCGTCGTCAATCCCTGAGTCTGCAGTCACTTGGCTGCTGTAAGTCAGATGACCGGCGCCGCTGCCTGTGCTTCCGTCAACCAGGCTGCCTGCAGGGTTCCGAGCAGGTGCGGCGCGAAGTCTTCACCGATTTCCAGGACCACACGGCACCGTGCACCGCGCTGTTCCGGGAACCCGGCGTACTGTCCGCGGAGATCGCAGACCGTCTGGCCGCGGCCGGGCCCGCCGGTGGTGTCCACCTGGACGCGGACCGTGGGTGCCAACGACAACTCCACGCCCCTGACGGCAATTGCCGCGGCAAGGGGATCGTGCATGGCCGAGCATGCCCGTCCGAAGATGTCCACGTAGAACCCGAAGTAATAACCCAGCATCTCCCCCAGCGCCTGCGAGACCGGGTGCTCGGTTGCCAGAAGCTCCTGGCGGTGGTTTTCCTCCAAGACGTTGGTCATGGTCACGTCCAACGGCACCAGGGTCACGCTCCAGTCGGCGGCCAGGACCTCAGCTGCGGCTTCGGGATCGTTGGCAATGTTGGCTTCGGCAACAGCTGTGATGTTTCCCGGCGCGAGCGCGGCACCGCCCATGATGGTGACTTCAGCAATCAGCTCCGGAAGCTTGGGTTCCAGGCGCAGGGCTTCTGCGATGTTGGTCAACGGGCCGATTGCCACCAGGCGCAACTCCCCCGCGTACTGGTGCGCCAGCTGAACCAGTAGTTCCGCGGCCGAGGCCTCCACTGGCTCGCGGAGCGACGGAACCAGGTCCACTCCGCCGATCCCGTTGTCACCGTGGACGTGCGGTGCACCGCCATGGAAGGTACCAACCTGGGGATCGTGCGCCCCCACAGCTACGGGGATGTCCGGGTGGCCGGCCAGATTCAAAAGATCCAAGGTGTTCCGGGCGCCACCTGCCGCGCTCACATTGCCGCTGACCGTACCGATGCCAACAAGTTCCGCCCGTGGGGATGCCAGGAGGTAAGCCAGGGCGAGGGCGTCGTCGATTCCGGTATCGCAGTCAAGGAAGAAGGGGGCGGGCTGGGTCATGATGGTCTCTCATTTCAGGTGTATCGGGAAGTAAAAGGAAGGGTGAGGTGCACGCCAAGCCACGTGCCGGCGTCGTGCGCTAGATCTTTTCACCCTTGGGGGCGGCGATGAACAGGCTCACGATGAAGGCCAGGGCGGTGATGGACACTGAAATCCAGAGGGCCGTGGAATACCCGCCTGCGGTGCCCAGTCCGGCGAACGGCGCAACAACCACGACGCCGAGGCTCGCCCCGATGCCGAAGGAGGCACCGTTGATGCCGGGCAAAGCGGCAGGGGCTTCCTTGGGCGAGAGCAGCACGGACAGTCCGTTGATGGCCGTGAGGAAGAAGCCGTTGTAGAAGATGCCCAGTGCCGCGATAGCGATGAGGACTGCGATCTGGTTGTGGGCAAACAGTGCAGCAGCGATGGCACAGGCAAGGCTGGTGGCCGTACCTACGCGCACGGTTTTGATCCAGCCGCGGCGGTCGGCGATCCAGCCCGCGAGCGGAGCAGCGAAGACGCCGATGAGCGCTGCCGGGGTGAGGAACAGGAGAGCAGCCACTGAAGCGGACAGTCCAAAGCCGTTTTCCTTGTCCTGGCTCAGCAGCACCACAGTGAAGTTGATGATGGCAAAGATGCCTGCCAGGGTCAGCACGGTGGTTGCGATGACCGGCCACACTTGGCGTGAACGGAGGTGATGCACTGCGACGAGCGGGGTTTCGCGCTTCTTCTCGATGAGCCAGAAAGCTGTGAAGGATGCGATGCTGCCTGCCAGCAGACCCAAGGCGGCCGGCGAGGTCCAGCCGGCAGAGGAACCCGTGGACACGAAGTAGGTGATGAACACCAGGAACACGGATAGCGAACCTGCGCCCCACCAATCCATCCGGCCGGGAGCGACGGCGGACTTACCGCCCGGGACCACTTTGATGACGCATACGACGGCGATCGCGGCCAGTACAAGGACTGCGACAAAGATCGACTGGAAGCCCAAGGTCTCGGCCATAAGTCCACCGAAGTAGCCATCCACGCCGCCCACGCCGCCGTTGATGGCAGCGATGATGCCGATGGAGGTGCCGAAAAGTCGGGCAGGCAGGTACTCATTGAGGACTATGTAGGAGAGCGCAAAGATGGCGCTCGAGACACCCTGCATGAAGCGGCCTGCCACCAGCAAAGGCAGGCTGGGCGCGAAGATGCACAGCACGGTACCGGCACCCATGATGGCCAGGACCAGGAGGAGTGCGTTGCGCCGGCCAATGAAGTCGCTCCAGCGCCCAATGACGGGACCGGAGATTGCGCCGGCCAGGAAGAACATGGACTGGACCTGGGCTACTGCTTCCGGCGTTTCCCCGAAGAAGGAGCCGATGTGTGGGAGCGCAGGGGTAATCATGCTGGCGTTGAGCTGGAAGGCCAGCACGGCCAGGACCAACGTGGTGATCAGCAGTGCGGCGGCTTTGCCGTGGAAGCGGCCTTCGTCTGTGGCTGCCTGGGGGTCCGCTGCAGCTGCAGTCTGCGGGTCAACGGCCTGCGCGCCTGTGGCGGTGGGGATATTCACATCAAACTCCTTTGTCCGAGGGCGCTGGGTACGCCACGAGATGTGAGTTGTTATACAAGCATGTATTACGAGCTTGTGCAACCTATCACAGTCATCCGGTACAGTATCGGTAACCCATCTCAAGTGAGGCACCCTTGACCGACAACGCCGTCCAGTTCCTGTCCCGGCCCATCGCTACCCAACCAGGGCAGCCCCTGCGCGTCGCGGCCTACTCCCGCATCGCCGAAGCGATCCGGACCAAGATCCTGCCGCCAGGTTCGCTGCTCCCCACCGAAACCGAGCTCGGCACCATGATGGACGTCAGCCGCACCGTGATCCGGGAAGCGCTGATGTTGCTCGAAGAAGACGGCCTCACCCGGGCGCGACGTGGAGTGGGCCGCTTTGTTGCCGATTCGCTCCCCCGGATCGGCATTGAACACATCCGCCCGTTCGACCAACTCTTGGGCGGCACCGAGCAGGACATCCAGGTCAAGCGCGTAGCCGCCATCAAGCAACCGGCCTCCGAATTCGTGGCGCCGGGAATTGGCGTGCAGCCTGACGAGGACGTGTGGTTCTGGGAAAGCGTCCTCATCAGGAACGGCGAGCCCCTGGCGCATCTCCAGGAGAACGTAGCCCAAGGAATCCCCGAGGCCGAAGCTTTGGCCGAAGCTGCCGAGGCTCCCACGCTGCCCGCGTCAACACTGCTGGAAGTCTTGGGAGGGCTACCCGGGGCGGCACTGGGACCGGGCGAATGCCAGATCAGCCTGAGCACTGCCGGGCCCAGTCGTGCGAAATTGCTCGGGCTTCGTCCCTCCGATCCCGTACTGGTCCTCACGCAATACGTGCGCCGAAATGGCGCCCCGTTCTATCTGGCCAAGTGCCTGGTGGCTGCCAAGGCCGGGCACCTCTCCGTCATCCAATCCTCCTGACCTTCCCCAAGGCACACCCGAAAAGGACCTCCCATGAGCACCACCCCTCAGTCTTCTGCGCCCAATTCCTACCCCACCCTCACCGTGGTTGGAAGCATCAACCTGGACATCACGGCCACGGCCAGCCGTCTCCCGTCACCGGGTGAAACCGTGGGCGGAGGCGTTCTCCGCCAGCAACCAGGCGGCAAAGGCGCCAATCAGGCAGTCGCTGCAGCCCGGCTGGCGGGAAGCTCGCGCATGGTGGGGGCAGTGGGCAAGGACGACGCCGGCCGCAACCTCATCACCGCGATGGCAAGTGCCGGCGTCGACGTTACGGACATAGCCCGCGTGGACGAGCCCACCGGAACCGCTTTGGTGCTGGTGGATGGCGAGGGTGAGAACCAGATTGTGGTGTGCCCGGGAGCCAACGGCTCAGTGAGCGTGGACGGAGTTGCCTTCGGGGCCGAGGAAGCCGTGCTCTGCCAGCTGGAAGTGGATCAGGAAGTGGTGCTGGAAGCCGCTCGCAGCGCCAAAGGATTCTTCGCTTTGAACGCAGCCCCGGCCGCGCCGCTCCTCCCCGAGCTTTTGGAACGCTGCGACCTTGTGATCGTGAATGAGACGGAATACGAGCTGATCCCGGCACTCCGGAACGCCCCGCTGGTGGCCGTGACCTATGGCGGCGAAGGCTCGGCAATCTTCGTGGACGGCGAGAGGGTGGCGGAGGCACCGGCCGTCCGGGTCACGAACATTGCCAACACCATCGGCGCCGGGGATGCTTTCTGTGCGGCATTGGTGCTTGGACTCAGGACAGGGCTGGAGTATTCGCACGCTTTGGCCGCAGCAAACGCCGTGGGCGCCGATGCGGTGCGGGATTCTTCCTCCCAGCCTGCGTTGAAGCCGCTGGAGCACTACATCGAAGCGACGCGCACAGCCACACGGCCGGCCTGAAACGGCTTAGGCGCTAATCAATAATCCGGAAGTCGTGGAATTCCCCTGTGGCCCCGGAAACCTGGAAATCAACGTTCTCCACCCGGCCCGGCGCATGCGACGAGTGAAGCCACTTCACGATGCTGTCGACGTCAGCCGCCGATCCCTCGGCAACCAACTCCACGGAACCGTCCGCGCTGTTGCGTACCGTCCCCTTCAAATGCAGCTCGTCAGCTTTCCGGGCAGTCCAATATCGAAAACCCACGCCCTGGACCACACCGGTGACACGGGCTGTGAGGCGAAGGGCTTCGTCAGTCATGGGTCCACCTTAACCAAACCCGCCCCTGCCCGTCCCACTCCCCGGTGAACGGAGAGAAGAGCGAACAGGGGCGGGTTTTGAGCCGGCAAGCCTAGCCGATCACGATGTCCCGCGTCGCGTGGCTGTACGTGATGGTGACGGGGCCGCCGTCGTGGTTCAGTTCATGGTTGGCGCCGTCACGGACGCCAAAGGCACCATAGTTCTCATCCCACGAGCGGTTAAGCGCGATCTTGTAGGTGTAGAAACCGGCAGGCAGTTCAGCGGTCAGCGTCCACAGCTGCACCAGCGGATTGAATTCCATCTGGGCTTCGTCGTACTGCGGAGCCCAATCCTCAGGTGCCCCCAGGATCTTGTTGAAGTCACCGGCGATCGCCACAGCGTCCGGCTGAGGCTGGGTCTCGACGCCGGAGGCCGCCGCTGCTTTCGCCGGCGCCTTGCGGGTGGACTTCTTCGGAGCGGGTTCGGCTTTGGCTGTTGCGGCCTTGGCCGTTGTGGCCCTGGCTTTGGGCGCGGAGACCTTGGCGGCAGCAACCTTGGGCTCAGATACCTCAGCGGCTGCAACTTTGGGCTCGGTGGCTTTCTTGGCGGCGGCGCGCTTGGTGGCCGCTGTCTTCTTGGCTTGGGGCTTCACCGGCGGGGCCGTTGGTACGGCGACGTCGGCAGGAACCGGGGTTCCGGCGTCGAGCGCTGCCCCAAAAGCCGCCGCATCCCCGAAGGCCACCGTGGCACGCAGGCCGTCCTCCGGGATGGTCCAGCCCGAACGGCCCTTGACCAGCCAGCCGGCTTTGACCAGCTTGGCCGAAGCCGAGGTGAGGGTCTTGTGGCCGCGGGGAATGCCGCCACTGAGAAGTTCGGCCTCGTGGTCATTGAAAGGTACCCGGACGATCGCTTCGGCCAGCACCTCGCCGGCGTTCAGCGTTGCACCGGACCATACGCTCTCAGCGAGGATGTCCAGTACAGCCTTCAGACGAAGGTTGGTGTTCTCGGCGGTATTCGCGCCCATGCTTCTCCTTCAACGGTGGATACTCCATAAAAGTTTGCCAATGAATTGTTAATTCCCGCGACTGCGGAAGGTAAACACCGTGTGTCGTGACTGAGTGTGACTTTCGAGGCGCCGCAAGTGAGGTGCGGGTCTCGGCTGCAGCGTTTCAGGCCGGCGTGATGGAGATCTTGACCCATTCCGTGACCTCGTCCAGCAGCTCCGCTTTGCGGGCCTCGCTGGCGAAGGAAGAACGGATGGAGTTTGCTGCCAAGGTGGCTTGTTCGGGCACGGAGAACTCCAGGATCTTCACCAGCTGCTCGAAGTTCTCGTCCACGTAGCCGCCAAAGTAGGCGGGGTCATCCGAGTTCACGCAAACGTTCAGGCCGATCGCCAGCATTTCGGGCAAGGGGTGGTCCGCAAGCTTATCCACGGCGCGGAGCCTGACGTTGGACAGAGGGCAGACTGTCAGCGGAACCTGTTCGGCAACGAGCCGCTGCACAACGTCCGTGTCCTCCATGCACCGGATGCCGTGATCGATCCTTTCGACATGAAGGACGTCCAGCGCCTCGGTGATGTAGGACGCTGGTCCTTCCTCACCGGCGTGGGCGATCCTCCGCAAACCGGCCTCGCCGGCGCGCTGGTACAGGCGCTCAAATTTCGACGGCGGATTTCCCACCTCTGCCGAGTCCAGGCCAATACCGGCGATGGGAGCGTGCATGGCCAGGAGCTGGTCCAGGACATCGATCGCCGAATCCTCGGACATGTCACGCAGGAAGGCAGCAATGAGGAGAGTGGAGATGCCGAAGTCTTCTTCGGAGGTAGCCAGGGCGTTGGCCACACCATTGACGCAGGTTTCAAGAGCTACGCCGCGGGAAATGTGGGCCTGGGGATCCATCATGATTTCCGCGTGACGCACTCCCCCGGCGGCTGCCCGCTTCAGGTAGGCGCGGGTCATATCGGTGAAATCCTGCTCGGTTTGCAGGACGGCCATGTTGGCGTAGTACAGGTCCAGGAAGGACTGAAGATCAGTGAACTCGTACTTTTCCCGGAGTTCGTCAATGTCTTGGTACGGCAGTTCCATGCCGTTTCGTTCGGCCAGGGCAAAGATCAGCTCTGGCTGGAGAGTCCCTTCAATGTGCAGGTGCAGTTCGGCAACCGGAGGCGCCGGGGCAGTAGTTTTCTCGCCAAAAGTTTCCACCCTGCAACTCTAGGCCCCAACGGCTGCACGTGTCCCGGAGCACTCAACTTGGTTCTCAAGCCCTGCACCCTCAAACTGAAAGGATGCAGACTTTCCTCCCTTTCGCCGATTTCCGTGAGAGCGCCGCGGCGCTGGACACTTCAAGGCTCGGCAAACAGCGCGTCGAAGCCCTCCAGGTTCTCCGCGCGTTGGTGATCCCGGAGTACGGTTGGCAGTCCCACCCCGCCGTGCGCATGTGGATGGGCCACGTGCCGGCGCTCACCATGTACGGCCTGGCCATGGCCGATGAGTGGATTGCGCGCGGACACCCGGACAACACCCGCACCAACATCACGGAGTTCGCCCCGCAGGCGGCCCACCCGGACTACGCGTCCAGGATCATCATGCCGCCATGGCTTGGACATGAGGACCTGCACCTCAGCCACCGTTCCAAGCTGATCGCCAAGGACCCCAAGCACTACGCGCAGCTCTTCCCCGGCACCGAGGAAAAGCTGGAGTACGTCTGGCCCGAACCCAAGCACGAGTTCCACCCGGAAGACCCGGAGGAAGACAGCTTGTGGATCCTGCGCTCCAACGTTGAGGATCTCCGCCCGGAACAGCTCACCACGGTTGCCATGCCCCCGCACGGCAAAGCCAAGGCAGGCGTTGCCGCGGATCCTGAGGAGTACCAGTTTGTGTACGCAGAGGAGAAGTCCCGCCGCCAAGTAGGCGGACCCAAAAAACGGCCGGTCAAGCAACAGGAAAAGAAGCCCACGCGTAAGCGGCAGGCTCAGGAAAAGGCGTTCAACACCTTGCCGGGCAAGACCGAACTCGCTGTCCCGTTCGACGACGGTCAGAGCTTCGCCGTCGGCCTCATTCACGGCCGTCCCATCACTGTTGATGGCCGCTTCGCACGCAACTTTGAGGTCACCAACGTGATCAAGCGCAGCGACTTTGACTACCCGGCGTTGCTGCAGGATCCCCGGGTCTTCTTCCCGGTTCCCGCGCCGGCTCAGTAGTACGCCTCACGAGCTGAAACCCGCCCTTGTTCGCCTGACAGACCGTTGAACGGTCCGGCAGGCGAACAAGGCGAGGATTCGACGGCGGCAGCCTAGACGAGCTGCTCCTCGTCCACATGAACGTCCTCGGAGATGTCCATGGCCGGCGGCTTCTGAAGCCGGTAAGCCACGAAGTAGCCGCCTGCTGCAAGGGCCACCGTGATCAGTGGTGCAAGCTGGGCCAGGACCGGAACCATGGTCTGTTCGGTGAGGAAGATGCCCGTGCCCGAGGCCAGCAACCACGCAACCGTCCCTGCGCTGAATGCGGAGAGCCGTTCGCGCCGGATCTCCGGGACCTGGTGTACGTTCCTGCGGTTCAACGCGATGTACACCAAGGCAATTGCCACCCACGCGGTGACGAACACACCCTGCCACGCGAGTGCTTTGAGCAGGTAGGACAGCACGTTGGTAAGCATCAGGAGATAGGCAATGGCGCCGGCAACGATCACCCACACCCAACGGGGCAATGCCAACCGGAATACCCTGGTGGCAAAGGCGTCAAGGTTGGACGAGGCCAGGTAGTAGTTGGCAGTGTTGATGCGGGTTTGGGAGATAAAAATCACCAGGACACCGAAGATGCCCAAGGAAGATATGAAGGCGTCCACCACTCCGGTCTCCGTGCCGGCCAGCCCCCACGCGCTCATGATGTAGATGCCTACCAGGCCATTGACACCGAAAGTGAAAGCATAGAAAACCCAGCCGAAGGTGATCCGGCCGTGGAACTTCTCGTCCTTTTTACGGGCCATGCGGGCGTAGTCGAACGTGTACATCATCATGATCCACACACCCATGTAGATCAGGTAAGAGGTCAGCCAGCCCGGGACGGGACCATCTGCAACACCTACGGGGAAGGACACCGGGACTCCGCGGATGGCGGTGGCAGCAACCACCACAGCCACCAGCCCTGCGAAGTACAGGGGCAGTAGCCAACCATTCAGCCGGTCCAGCCAGTTCTGCACACCACCGGCCACCAGCGGCAAAGCGTAAATCACCACGATCGCGTACCACATGGTGATTTCGCCGCCGAAGAACTTCTGGAACGCCACTGCGATGATGGAGCCTTCAAAGACTGCGTAGTAAATGGCGGTGGCAGCAAAGATCAGGGAGGCGAGCGCGGATCCCACAATCCCGAAGAGGGTCCGGGACAGGAGCTCCACGGTGAGCCCTGTCCTGGCTGCGTACCGGGACAGTACAAGGTTGATGGCACCGTAGCTGGCGATTGTCAGGACCATGCCGATGATGGTGTTGACCGTGCCAACAGCGTTGGCGGATGCCACGGCAACATAGATCCAGAACATGGCCGAGAACAGGGCCCACCAGGCCATTGTCAGGGACCAGCGCGGAGCACGGCGTGCTTCGGGCATGACGTAATTTGCGTAGGACAAAGTAACCCCTAGGGTTCAGGCGAACGGAAGTGGGCCCGGATTCCTGCAGCCGTGACGGGGACTCTTGGGGAGTGGTCCCACTACTTGGCTGGCAACATGGCCCGTGAACTGAGGTTAGTGACGTAACGCACATGCTGATATCGGGTGCACGCCCAAAACAGGGCCGCCGGTTTATGCACTTTGCACATTTACCTCAGGCGTGGGCCGCAACGATACTCAGGGCGAGCAGGCAAGTAGCCCGCACTTCGCCGTCAGAGAGGTCCAGGCCCAAGGCGTCTTCGATTTTCCGTAACCGGTACGTGAGCGTGTTCCTGTGAATGAACAGCTCCTCGCAGATTTCCCGGGAACTGCCGCTGTGCCGCAGGTACGAGGCGAGGGTGTCACGCAAGGCTGTGCCACCTTCGGATGCCAGGGGTGCCAGCAGCCGCTGGGACATCGCCACCAGCCCGGCGCTCGGCAGTCCCTGAACGATTCCGGTGAGATCCGCAAGCGGAGCACTCCGCACGCCGGGTTTTCCCACGTGTCGCCTTGCCAGGCTCAGCGCCAGGGGAAGTTCATTCAGGGTGCTCGCCTCGGTGACCACAACGGCGAGTTCGGGTGCGTCATTGAAGAAGTCCCGGACCATCTCCAGCAACCCGCCGGTCCCCCGTTTTTGCTGCACCAGCAAAGTGGTGAGGCCCTTCTCTTCCATGAAGCGGACAATCCCGTAGTTGGTTTCCAGGCCCACCCTCGCACGCCATGCGATGGCACGGAGCTTCAGCCGGGGAATCTCCTTGGAGGCGCCGATCAGCACAGAACCCCAGGTCTCGTCGGGGTCGAACCCGGTGTCCACGGCCAGACGCTTGAGTTGAGCCGGCGTCATTGCCCGCTCCTCGTACAGTGCCTCCATGAAACGTGCCGCCTCACGCGAGTGCAGCGGTGAGCGTGAGCCCAGCGTGTAGCTCAGCTGCATGGCGATCACTGCCGCCACGGGACCCAGGATGGGCTGCAGCACCACAGTGCTCTTGATGCCCTCGATCATGAGCCTGAACCGTTGTGACTCTCCACTGGGGATCCTCAGGGTGGTTCGCGCAGTACCTCCGGCGGCGTCTCCTGCCCCAATAAGTTCAAAGCCGACGTCGTCCACTACCGTCACCCGCGCTTGGACGAAGGAGGCTACCCGTTCCAGAACGGTGGCCAGTGATCGACCATCCGCGGCGAGCCGTGTGCATTCATCCGCCAGTTCCCACCCGGAGCGCAACTCCTCATACCGCTCGGTGGCAATCACGTGCTCCACATGGCGCATGACCAGGACGAAGGGGACCTCCGGCGGCAGCTCCAGCAGCGGCAGGCCGTGCGCTTCGCAGGCCTCCACCAAGCCGGAGGGAAGCTCCCGGTGGGCTGCACCCAGGCCGAACACCAGCCCCGAGACAGGCACCTCCATCAGTCGTTCAACGTAGGCCTCCCAGATCCTGTAGTCCTTGACGTTCAAGCCCATGCCGTTGGTCAGCACCAGGGCATTGACGCTCAGGAACGGTGTGGGGTCCATGTGTTCGGTGGGAGCACACCACGTGATGGGCCTGGCCAAGCGGCCCGGAGTGCCTGGCACGCGGAGTGAAATCTTCAGGTCAGGGTCATCCACCAAGTCCGAAACACGCATTGGGCCTCCATGAGCTCTGGGCGTTTTACCGCCTCATAGTGCAAACATCATAAACTGCGTTTGGAGATTCAGCAGGCTGCACAATTACTATGCGGTCCTCGCTTGGATAGCGTTGCCCCCATGCAAACGAATGTGACCCCGGGCACTCCCGCGCCGAGCGCTGCTGTCCCAAGCTCTCCCGCGGCCAGCGCTCCTAAGACGGTGCTCTTGAACTCAGATATGGGCGAAGGCGTGGGCCTTCACGAATTCGGCAACGATGAACAACTCATGCGCATCATTGACGTCGCCAACGTAGCGTGCGGCTACCATGCCGGCGATCCCGACGTCATGAACCGGACCGTGGAACTCGCAGCAGAACATGGCGTAGCTGTGGGCGCCCACCCCGGCCTTCCGGACCCCGTTGGCTTCGGACGCCGCCGCATGGTGCTGCGGCCGGAAGAAGTTGAATCCATCATCCTCTACCAAACAGGGGCGCTGACGGCCTTCCTCAGCAAGCATGGCCTTGAACTGAACCACATCAAACCGCATGGTGCGCTGTACGGGATGCTGGCCGGGGACGAGGACCTCATGGAGGCCGCAGCCGGCACGGCCAAGCTGTTCGGCGTTCCGTTCTTTGGCCTCGCCGGAACTGCGCACGAGACCGTGTGCAAGAGCATGGGCGTGGATTTCATCCCCGAACTGTACGTAGACCTCAACTATGGTCCCGGCGGTGAGCTGCTGATCCAGCGCCGGCCGGCACCAACCAACCCGGATGCCGCGGCTGACCGCGTCAGGAAAGCCCTCGACGGCGGTCCCGTCCTCGCGGTGGACGGCACCGAACTGGACATCACCTTTGGCAGCATCTGCGTTCATTCGGATGCCCCGAACTCGGTTGACGTGGCCACTGCGGTCCGCTCCGTGCTCAACGCCCGCTGACACTTTTCCCTTCTTCAAACCCACCCCCTGAAAGCGAGAACCCCCGTATGGGCACCATCGTCTCCCCGCTCCCCGGCATCTTCTACCGCAAACCCGGGCCCGGCAAGCCGCCGTTCGCCAATGAAGGCGACACAATCGAGGTAGGCCAAACCCTGGGAATCGTGGAAATCATGAAGCAGTTCACCGAAATCCAGTCCGATGTTGCCGGCATCCTCGAAACCTTCGAGGTAGCCGAGGGCGACATGGTCAACCCGGGCGACCCAATCGTCGTCGTCCGCGAAGCGTAGGCACCCATGATGAAGAAACTGCTGATCGCCAACCGCGGCGAAATCGCCGTACGGATCATCCGCAGCGCGCGGGACATGGGAATCGGAACCGTTGCGGTCGTCAGCGAGCCGGACGCTTCCTCCTTGGCTGCACGCACCGCTGACGAATATGTGGTGGTTGGGCCTGCACCTGCTCCGGCCAGTTACCTGAACCAGGGCGCCATCATTGCCGCAGCCATGGACACCGGCTGCGACGCCGTCCACCCGGGCTATGGCTTCCTCTCAGAAAACACCTCCTTCGCCCGCAAAGTAGCGGACGCAGGACTGATCTGGGTGGGACCCAATGCTGACGCAATCGAGATGATGGGCAACAAATCGCTGGCCCGCGCCTCAGCCGAGAAGGCCGGCGTTCCCGTCCTCCGCGGCTCCGACGGCCCCCTGGACCCGGAGGCGGATGCCCTGGCCATCGCAGCCGGGATCGGTTATCCGTTGGTGGTCAAAGCTTCCGCAGGCGGCGGTGGCCGCGGTATCCGGTTCGTCAGCAATCCGGACGAACTGCTGGAAACCATCGAGATGGCCCGGGGCGAAGCAGCCTCTGTCTTCGGTGACGCAACCGTCTACCTGGAACGCTTCGTAGAACACGCACGCCACGTTGAAGTCCAGATCCTCGGCGACGGCACCAACTTCATCCACCTCGGTGACCGCGACTGCTCCATGCAGCGCCGCTCACAGAAAGTCCTTGAAGAAGCACCGGCCCCGGACCTCCCCGAATCCGTCCGGGAAACCATCCGGCAGTCCTCGGTGGAACTTGCCCGCCAGTGCGGCTACCAGGGAGCTGGCACGGTGGAGTTCCTCTACGATCCGCAAAACCATGAGGCTGCGTTCATCGAAATGAACACCCGCATCCAAGTGGAGCACCCCATCACTGAACAGATCACCGGCGTGGACCTGGTCCGCGAGCAACTGCTCATTGCCGGCACGGGTTCCATGTCCTTGAAGCAGGAAGACATCACTTTCACCGGTCACGCCATCGAGTGCCGGATCAACGCCGAGGACCCCGGCAACAACTTCTTCCCCAGTCCCGGCCGCCTTGATGTCATTGAGTGGCCCACAGGAGACGGAATCCGGGTGGACACCGGAGTGGACGCAGGCTCTGTGGTCAGCCCGTTCTATGACTCCATGCTGGCCAAGCTGATCGTCCACGCCGCCGACCGCGACTCCGCCATCGCCGCCACAGTGGAGGCCTTGGACCACGTGCGCATCGAAGGCGTCAAAACCACCGTCCCCGTTCACAAAATGCTGCTGGCCCGTCCCGAATTCGCAGCAGTCACCCACCACTCCAAATTCATTGAGACCGCTCCTGACCTGTTGGAGGCGAAATGACCGTTTCAAGCCCGGACCTGAAGGAAGCCCGCTACACGTGGGGCGCTGACGAGTTCTTGTTCGTTGAAGTTGACGAGTCCATGAGCCTCGCCGCCAACTTCAAAGTGATGTCCATCGCCAGGAAACTGAGCGACGCCGGTTTGCCCGGCGTGGTGGATATCTGCCCCGCCAATGCTTCACTTCTGGTGAGGTTCGATCCCGACGTCCTGCCGCCGTCGAGCCTTGAATCAACGGTTCGCGGAATCGAACGCGAGCTTCAGAACCACAACCAACAGACCCTCGAAACCCGCATCATTGAAGTGCCGGTCTGGTACGACGACCCCTTCACCGCAGAGGTAGCCCAGCGATTCCGTGAAGGGTTCCACCAGGAACCGGACGGCACGGACCTTGACTACGCAGCGAAAGTCAACGGCCTCAAGGACGCTGCCGAGTTCATCCGCCGGCATCATGAACAGCCGTGGTTGGTTTCCATGGTGGGCTTTGTTGCCGGGCTGCCCTTCCTGTTTCAACTCGTGGAGCGCGAGCAGCAGCTTCAAGTCCCCAAGTACCTCAGTCCCCGCACGGACACCCCCAAGCTGACCGTGGGCCATGGCGGATGCTTCGCGGCAATCTACTCCGTACGCGGTGCCGGCGGTTACCAGATGTTCGGCGTAGCAGCGGCGCCCATCTTCGATCCCGCACAGTCGCTGGCCGACTTCAAGGACTTCATGGTCTTCTTCCGCCCCGGTGACATCGTGAAGTTCAAACCCGTCACCGAAGAGGAGTACAACGCAATCCAGGCGCAGGTTGAAGACGGAACCTACCGCTACCGCCAAGTCCCCGTCACCTTTGACGCGTCCAAGGCCCTGAGCGATCCGCAGGCCTACAACCAGGAACTCATGGAGGCCCTCAATGGCATTTGACATCAAGAACCCTGGCCTTGCCACCACTGTTCAGGACCAGGGCCGCACGGGCTACTACAACGTGGGCATCCCGCAGAGCGGCTCCATGGACCAGTACTCAGCGGAACTCGGCAACGCGCTGGTGGGCAACGCAGCCACGGACGCCGTCCTCGAATGCACCTACCTGGGGCCGGTTCTGGTGACTGACGCCGATGCCGTAGTGGCCATCACGGGCGCTCCCGTGGAGGTCAAAGTCAATGGTGAACCCCAGCCCCAGTGGACGCGGCTGCAGCTCAGCGCAGGCGACGAATTGAGCTTCGGGGTGATCCGTGGAGGTACGCGCTACTACATCGCCGTCCAAGGCGGGATTGACGTTCCCGTGGTCCTGGGCAGCCGGTCAACATACACTTTGGGCGGCATCGGCGGTTACAAGGGCCGGAAGCTTGAGGCCGGAGATCTGGTGCCGGTGGGCACAGCGCATGGCGAACTTCCCGCGGCTCTGGAAGTACCCGAATCCTTCCGCCCCTCCTTTGACAAGGCCCAATCCGTCAGGATTGTCATGGGGCTTTACGATCACCGGCTGACGGACGCCGGGAAGGAAAACCTCCTGAACGGTGAATGGAAAGTCACCCCCGTGGCCGACCGCATGGGCCTTCGCTATTACGGCCCGGGCGTGGGATGGAAGGAACGCGAGCAGCCATTCGGTGCGGGATCGGACCCCTCCAACATCGTCGATGCAGGCTACGCCGTGGGCTCCATCCAGATTCCCGGCGGCACCCAACCCATCATCCTCCACAGGGATGCGGTCTCCGGCGGCGGCTACGCCATGGTGGCAACTGTCATCAGCGCGGACATGGACCTGGTTGCCCGTGCCGCACCCGGCACCGCCACCACGTTCGTTGCGGTCAGCCAAGACGAAGCAATTGTGGCCCGCAAGGAACGCGCCGAGCTGAAGAGCAAGGCCTGGGAAGCTCTGGGGCTGCCCGGTTAATGACATGCCGGTGAGAGCGGCGGGCATGCCGTAAAGGGTGGCGGGCCGATGGTCCGCCACCCTTTACTGTGCGCGGCGACTGCTCTGTTTACTGTGCGCAGCTACTGCTCTGTGAGACGGTGGAGGCACGCACCTAACCGGGGAGGGCCATGGATTTCCAGCACGTGATCGAAGAAGTCGGCCGGTACATGGACTTCGCGGGGGTGGCAGTCATGGTGATCGGAGCACTGGTTTCGGTTCCTCTGGCTTTGCGTGGGTTCCAACCCAAACGCGCCCGCGGCCTGACGCCCCTCTCTCCGTACCGCTCCTACCGGCAACTGCTGGGCCGGTCCATCCTGCTGGGGCTCGAACTTCTGGTAGCCGCCGATATCATCCGCACCGTCGCCGTCACCCCCACGTTTGAAAGCGTCGGAGTCCTGGCCATCATCGTGCTGATCCGCACCTTTCTCAGCTTCTCCCTCGAGCTGGAAATCACGGGCCGCTGGCCGTGGCAGAAGGAAAAAGAGTCATGACCCAGCCGTGGAACCCGGACATTCTTGGCGACGGCTTCGAGCAACAAACGCTGGAGCTCGACGGCGGTGCTGTCGCCACCCTGGTCCGGTACCTGGGGGCTTCCCCGGAGTGGCTGGAGGCCCGCGATGACGAGGCTTCCGGGATCGACGCCGACGTTCTTTATGTCCATGGCTGGTCCGACTACTTCTTCCAAAAGCACCTCGCGAAGTTTTGGCACCGGGCCGGTGCACGCTTCTACGCCTTGGACCTGCATAACTACGGCCGCAGCCTGAGCCCCGGAATGGTGCCCGGCTTCGTCACCCATCTGGCGGACTACGACGCCGACATCGCAGCAGCCCTGTCCGCCATGGGGCGTACCGGGGATCCGGGCCAGGACCGACCGCTCATTCTGTTGGGCCACTCCACCGGTGGGCTCACCCTCAGCCTGTGGGCGTCCCGTCACCCAGGAATCGCATCGGCCTTGATCCTCAATAGCCCTTGGCTGGAATTTCAAGCTACCGAGCTCGGCAGGCGGGCGATCGCCCCCTTGGTGGGGCTGCACGCCCGGCTCCACCCCTTGACACCGCTACCGCCCGTTGACCCGGGCATCTACACCCGGGCCGTATCAGCCACCCTTGACGGCGAATGGGACTACAACCTCCAGTGGCGGCCAGACCGGGGATTCCCCATCACCCCGGCATTCCTTGATGCAGTGTTCCGCGGCCAGGCCACCGTTGCGGCCGGTTTGGGCATTGATGTTCCGGTGCTCGTGTTGCTCTCGGACAAGAGCTACTTGCAGCCAAAATGGTCGGCCGACGCGCTCACGGCTGACGTCGCACTCAATGTGGACGCCGTGGCTCACCGCTCCCTGTCGCTCGCAGACACCGTCACCGTGAGCCGCTTGCCTAACGCCTTCCACGACATCTTCCTCTCACCAGAACCGGTCAGGCGAGAAGCCTTCGAACGCATCGGACGCTGGCTTCCCATGGCGTTGCAGCCCTCCAACGCAGAGCTGTGGGAAGCCAGGACCGCCGGTTTGTAGCTCACGTGCCCCACGGTCCGGCTCTTGTTCTAGCGACATAAACCCAACTGGTACAGTGCCCCGGACTTTCTATTAATGGGAAAAATGGACTACTTGACTTGCACCATTTCCATGTTGCTGATAGTTGCAAAAAAAGAGTCTCATTAGTTCTTAGGGATGCTTTCCGCACCCTGTGACAGGACCGCACATAAATCTTGTGCTAGCATCCATGCTCATAGATAAAACGATTGGGGTAATTGAACGTGTCCATCCTTGATTTCACTTCTGAAGTGACCACAAACGATTCACTTTATGTGACGGTAACCGCTGAAGGCTTGGTGGTAGCGGTCAACGGCAAGGACATGATTACTCTCTCCGGTGACTATCAGAACTTCCTGGAATGCCTGGAACTTGCAGATGGTTCCAAAAGCTGTCAAAGCATCATTTCTGAGCTCTCACAGAATGGAAGGAACCCTGCAGATATCCATGAGATCCTGACCTTCTGCATGGATGAAAACATTATTAAGACCACAGGCTATTCTGACCTTCGCAGGGGACAAGTCAGTCTCGATGAGTACTCTTATACCAAATGGGACCGACAGATAAGAAACTTTGCAAGTCTTCCAGAGATTGATGACCAGCAAGCAGTCACTTATCAAAAGAACCTGGAAGAAGCGCACATTGCCATTCTGGGTGTGGCCGTACTGCTAACTTCGCCAAGTAGTTCGCAGTAGCTCAGACGGGGTGGAGCTGACTATCAGGTCAGCTCCACCCTGTTCAATTCCAAGGACCTTTACATGCTGACCAAACAGATACGAAGCTACTTCGCTGTCAACGCTATCCAAAACTTTGGGCGCGTCCTGCCGCAGGCCATCTTGACGCCTGTACTTGTGGGGAAGGGCTTGGATTTTTCCGAGATTATTCTCGTTCAAGTCGCATTCACGATCGCCACTCTACTCTTTGAGTTCCCCTTCGGGGTGCTTGCTGACAGAACATCGAAGACTTTTGTATATGTTCTTTCCATTGCCTTGACTCTTTCATCGTACCTGGTGGTCTTTTTCGGTGCAGGGTTTTGGGTCATGTGTCTGGCATGGGTTATCTACGGCGCTTCATCTGCAGCACAGAGTTCAACACTTGACTACTATTTTGCTGAGCGACTCCGATCAGAAGAGAGCGCATTAAAGCGGTTCTACTCTTCGGACCAGAACGTCATGCTCGCCACAAGCATTCTGGCCGCGCTCTGCAGCACATTTCTCTACGACGAGTTTGGCGACAGAATCTACCTCATCTCAGCGGTCTTTTTCGCTTTAAGTATCGCTGTAGGCATCGTCTTGCTTCCAAAGGACACTTCGCCTGCCTCCCACGATGAAGACCAAAGCGACAAACCCGGTGATTTTCGGCTGGAACTGGTCAGTGGGCTTCGATTCGCAATGAAGGATTCACGCATCGTACTGGCAATACTGCTTCTGGCTATTACAGAGTTTGCGGTAAATCCATTTTTTCATCTTTGGCAAATGATTCTTCTCGATTCACGCTTTGATGCCAGTACCTTTGGGCTGTTCTTTGTCGCTTTTCAGCTTGTGAACGTCCTGGCAAATTATGTTTTCAGTCGTTTCCATCGTCATCAGTGGCATAATTTTGTGGTCTTGGGATTGCTTCTCATCATTGGTGTCGTCAGCACAACAGCTGAGGATGGAGTTGTGCTGGCCGTCATGTTGCTCATCCTTCCCTTGCCGTTGTTCATCTATTTGGGAAGCCTGCACACTACTTTGCAATCAGCAATACCATCTAAAGTCATGTCCACCATTGGGTCCTTGAGCGGTACAGTCACTGCCGTAGCCGGTCTTCTTTCACTTGGCTTGGCTTCGTTGCTCATGAGCTTCCTGACACCTCAAGTCACTATGGGCGCGTCCCTGATCCTCTTCTCCATTGTCTCCGCCGCTCTCATACGAAAGTTCTCCTCACAGCCGGCTGAGGTTTCTGCTTAGCGTACGGTCACGGGCTGAATCGATGGGCCCAGACCGACTGCGGCCTGCCTCCGAGTCCAGCGCTACTGCCCGAGTCCGGCCCGACGCAGTGCTTCGGCCATGGCCGTGTTGGCTGGAGCGGCCGGAGCCTGCTGCGGTTTGCCTTGCCGAGTGCCGCCCTGCCGCGGACCCTGCCCTGGTTGGCCTGAACGCTGACCCGGCTTTCCACCGCCCCGTTGACCTTGCTGCCCCTGCGGACCACCCGCACGTTCGCCGGCACCCTGCCTGCCCGAAGCACGCCCGCCCGAGGTGCGCCCGCCCGAGGTGCGCCCACCAGCCGTGCCAGGTTCGTCGTCGAGCCTCAAGGTCAGGGAGATGCGCTTGCGTTCCGGATCGGCCTCCAGCACTTTGACCCGTACCACCTGGCCGGACTTCACGATCTCTCGCGGATCCGAGACGAACTTGTTGGACAGTGCCGAGACGTGAACCAGGCCATCCTGGTGCACTCCCACATCAACGAACGCGCCAAAAGCGGCAACGTTGGTAACAGTGCCTTCCAGGATCATGCCGGGCTTGAGGTCGGAGATCTTCTCGATCCCTTCCGAGAACGATGCCGCCTTGAACGCAGGACGGGGGTCGCGGCCGGGTTTCTCAAGCTCGGACATGATGTCCTTGACCGTCGGCAGGCCGAACGTGCCATCCACGAAGGCCTGCGGATCCAGCGCCGTGGCGGGACCTCCCCCGGCTGCGACCAGAATCTTCCGGGCCACCGAGTACGCTTCCGGGTGCACACTGGAAGCATCCAGTGGCTCCACTCCCCCGGTGATCCGGAGGAAGCCGGCGCATTGCTCGAACGCCTTGGCGCCGAGCCGGGGAACTTTCTTGAGGTCGCTGCGCTTGGCAAACGGACCATTCTCGTTCCTGTAGGCCACAATATTCTCGCTCAGCAATGGCCCGACGCCGGCCACCCGGCTCAGGAGCGCAGGAGACGCCGTGTTCACGTCCACGCCCACAGCGTTCACGCAGTCCTCCACCACGGCATCCAGCGAGCGATCAAGCTTCGCAGCAGTGACGTCGTGCTGGTACTGACCAACGCCGATGGACTTGGGCTCGATCTTCACCAACTCGGCGAGGGGATCCTGAAGCCGGCGGGCAATGGACACAGCACCGCGCAGGGAGACGTCCATGCCCGGAAGTTCGGACGCGGCAAGGGCGGAGGCTGAGTACACGGACGCTCCAGCTTCGGAGACCACCAGCTTTTGGATCCCCTTTGACCCTGCGGCTTCGAGGGATTTGATGAGCTCGGTGGCCAGTTTGTCCGTCTCACGGGAGGCGGTACCGTTTCCAATCGCCACCAACTCCACGTTGTACTGCTTGGCGAGCCGTCCCAGGGTGGCCAAGGCCTCGTCCCACTTCTTCGCAGGTGCGTGCGGATAAATGGTGTCCGTGGTGACAACCTTGCCCGTGCCGTCCACCACAGCCACCTTCACGCCCGTCCGGAGCCCGGGGTCCAGCCCCAGGGTGGCCCGGTTGCCCGCAGGTGCGGCAAGGAGAACATCACGCAGGTTGGCCGCGAAGACCCTCACTGCTTCATCTTCAGCGTCGGCGAACATGCGTCCACGCAGGTCCGTGGTCAGGCGGTCCAGGATGCGTCCGCGCCAGGCCAGCTGCGCGGTTTGCGTCAGCCAGGCATCGGCGGGCCGCCCTTGGTTGGAGACCCCAAGGCACTTGGCCACAGCGTTCTCGTACCGGCCGCGGGCGGCGGCCAGGGCGTCGTCGTCGGCCGGGTCAGCCTCGGCGAGATCGAGCTCAAGGACGCCGTCCTTCTCCCCGCGCAGCAAGGCGAGCACACGGTGCGACGGCATGCCGGAGGGCACCTGCGTGAACTCAAAGTAGTCCTTGAACTTCTGGCCCTCGGCCTCCATGCCCTTCTTGACCCGGGACACCATGCGTCCCTGCTTCCAGAGTCGTTCGCGGAGGTCCTCGGCAAGGTCCGGGTCCTGCCCCACGCGCTCCACCAAAATTGAACGGGCACCTGCGAGCGCCGTGGCGGCGTCCTCGATGGAGTGCTCGGCGTTCAGGTACTTGGCGGCTTCGGTAACGGGGTCCAGTTGCGGGTTGGCCAGCAGGACGTCAGCCAGCGGCTCGAGTCCGGCTTCGCGGGCAATCTGGGCCTTGGTGCGGCGCTTGGACTTGAAGGGGAGGTAGATGTCCTCCAATCGGGCTTTGGTGTCAGCCCCGACGACGGCGGCTTCAAGTTCCGGGGTCAGCTTGCCTTGGGCGGCAATGGCCTCCAGGACTGCCTTGCGCCGTTCTTCCAGCTCACGCAGGTATCTGAGGCGTTCTTCGAGGTCGCGGAGCTGGGTGTCATCGAGCGTCCCGGTGGCTTCCTTACGGTAGCGGGCGATGAAGGGAACGGTGGATCCGGCGTCGAGCAGTTCCACAGCGGCTTTGACCTGCCAGGTCTTGACGCCGAGTTCTTCGGCGATTTTGGCGTGGATGGCGGAGTCAGCTGACTGGTGTTGGAGATTTGAAGTCACCATGACAGTTTGCCTCACCTGACCGACAGTTTCCGAGACAGGTAGTGCCAGGGCCTATCCGAGGGGGCTGTGTTAGTGCTGTAGTTGGACCAGGCAGGAACCAGTATTGGGGCACGAAGTGGCACTGGTTGCAGAAACGGGCCGCGAGGCGTTCCTCTTCAGGGATGCCTCGCGGCGGCTGGATGAGGTGCTGTTGGGACAGTTAGTGTGACATGCGCTCCTTGGCGGAAATGTGTTCCACCATTTCGCCCAGACGCTGTTCCGCGTAGTGGTTGCGCGCAATGTCGCCCTGGCTGATGATGCCAACCAACTTGTGATCGCTGATGACGGGCAAACGACGCACCTGGTGCTCCTCCATCATGGAAACGGCGTCGTCAACGCTGGCATCGGCATCTACCCAGAACGGTTTTCCGGTGGCGAGTTCGCTGGCCCGTACTTCGCGGGCGTCCTTGCCTTCTGCCAAGCATTTGACCACGATGTCGCGGTCAGTGATGAAGCCGGTGAGCTTGCCGTCGTGGCCGCAGATGGGAAGTGAACCGCAGTCCATATCCCTCATCAGCCTGGCGGCTTCCTGAAGAGTCTTGTCCTCTTCGATGCACTGGGCGTTGGTTGTCATGAATTCACGTACGGCACTCATGGGTCCTCCTTCATCGATTGGGATCATCGACGCGGGCCTCTCGGCACCGACGCCGATGATGCCAGCCTACGCTCGGAGGGTGGCCGTGGCCAGATGGTTCTGGCCCCTTCGCGCAGTCATTTTTGGTTTCTATTCGGCGATGTCTTCAGCCCAAAGTTCAGGGTGTTCCTCCTGGAAAGCGCGCATCATGTCCACGCACCGTTGATCGTTGAGGACCACTACCTCCACGCCCCGCGAACGGAGGAGGTCGAATTCGCCGGGGAAGGTTTCTGCCTCGCCAACTACTACCCGGGGGATCTTGAATTGGATGATGGTTCCCGTGCACATGGCACAGGGGGCCAAGGTGGTGTAGAGCGTGGTGTCCCGGTATGTCTTCTGGCGCCCGGCGGCCCTGAGCGCGGACATTTCACCGTGTGCAATGGGGTCTCCGTGCTGGACCCGCTCGTTGTGCCCGCTGGCTATGACGTTCCCACCGCGTGCCAGTGCGGCGCCTATGGGGATGCCGCCCTCGCTGAGGCTTTTTTGTGCAGCTTGGTAGGCGGCTTCGAAAGCAGGGTCCGGCTCCGGGGCTGTATTAGTCATGGGTGCAGTCTAAAGTGGCCGGATGCTGTTTGGCCGAAAGCTATTTTGCCGACTCTTTTTTGTCAGGGCCCGCTGATAGCTTGGCTGCAAGGGTTTAGTGACGGGTTGGAAAGGTAGGTGGGCTGCGGTGTTCTTCCTCGAGCCTGAGATCGCGGGTGCTCCACAGGACCTGGTGTTCTCCGCCAGCGACCTCGTTATTGCTGCCACCTGCGAATATCAGCTGCTGCGCAAACTCGACGAAAAACTGGGTCGCTCGCTCAAGCCAGACTTCGCAACGGATGCCATGCTGGAGCGCACCGCCGCTCTGGGAGACGTTCACGAGCACCGTGTCCTTAACGACTTCGTGGCTGAGTTCGGACCGTGGGATGCCGCTTCCGGGAAAGGCGTTTACGACGTCGAACCCGCCTCAGCGATGGACCGCTCCACCCTTTCGGCCAAGCATGCCGAATCCATCGAAGCCCTGCGCTCCGGAGCGGATGTCGTCTTCCAGGCTGCGTTCTTTGATGGCCAATTTCATGGACGCTCCGATTTCCTGGTGAAACGCCCGGGCGGGCAGTACGCCGTGTTCGATACCAAGCTTGCCCGGCATGCCAAAGTCACCGCGCTTCTGCAGCTGGCCGCCTACGGAGATCAGCTCATTAAGGCAGGGATCACGCCGGACCCTACAGTCACCTTGGTTCTGGGCAACCGTGTTCATAGCCACCACCCCCTCGCCCAGATCCTTCCCGTCTTCAAGGAACGCCGTGAACGCTTCCTCGGCATGACCCAGGGGCACGCCGCAGGAGCCGGACCGGTGGAGTGGGGCGACTCCCGGTATTCCGCGTGTGGCCGCTGTGATTACTGCGCTGAGCAAGTCCAACTGCACCGGGACCTCCTGATGGTGGCTGGCATGCGGATCAGTCGTCGCAAGAAGCTGATCGAGGCCGGGGTGACCACCATTGACGATCTGGCGGCGTCCCCTGCCAACGGCGACCCGACGTTCCTGAGGCTGCGCGAGCAAGCCCGGTTACAGACCGGCGCAGGCACACCGGACGGCACGGTCACGTACACGGACAAAACCGGAGAAACCAAAGCCATCAGCTACAACGTCCTGCCGGAGAACACCTTGGGCAGGCTGCCGGCTCCTGATCCGGGCGATATCTTCTTCGACTTCGAAGGCGATCCTCTTTGGCAGGATCCCATCACGGAGAAGTGGGGGCTGGAGTACTTGTTCGGCGTCGTGGAGAACCCGGTGGAACCCGGTGCCCGGCCGGTCTTCAAACCATTCTGGGCTCACTCACGTGCTGAAGAAGGCAAGGCCTTTGAGGACTTCCTTGAGTACGTGGCCCAGCGCCGCGCCCAGTACCCCGGCATGCACATTTACCACTACGCAGCCTATGAAAAGACTGCCCTCAGGAACCTGTCGCTGACGCATGTGGTGGGTGAAACCGCCGTCGATGACCTCCTGCGCCAGGGTGTCCTGGTGGACCTGTACGACACCGTACGGCACAGCATCCGGATCTCAGAGAACTCCTACAGCATCAAGAAACTCGAGCCGCTCTACATGGGACAGCACCTGCGCTCAGGTGAAGTGACCGACGCCGGAGCCTCCGTTGTTGCTTACGCTGACTACTGCACGGCGCGGGACAATGGGAATCCGGGTGAAGCAGCCGCGATCCTCGAAGGCATCCGTGACTACAACGAGTACGACTGCTTGTCGACGCTGGAACTTCGCAACTGGCTGCTGGCCCGTGCTGCGGAACGCTCCATCCTGCCTGGTGGTGAAGAAGACGAGCCGCCCCGCACCTCCGCGGAAGCCGCGCCGAAATACGAGGCAGCACCGGAAGAGCGTGCACTGTTCAACTACCTTGCGAGTCTGTACGAAGAGGAAGAAACCACCGCAGATGCACGGGCCACCGGCATTGTGGCCGCAGGAGTTGGATATCACCGCCGCGAGGACAAACAACACTGGTGGGGTCACTTCGACCGCCTGGAAAAGCCAACCTCCCAGTGGCCTGACGAGCGCGATCTGTTCATTGTTGATCACGCTGAACTGCTGCAGGACTGGGCCAAACCCACACCCCGGAGCAACCCGGCGCGGGTAGTGAAGCTCTATGGCCGGTCCGGGGATGGAGCCGGGCTGGAACCTGGGAAGAAGTACTTCCGCATGTATGGCTCTCCGCTGCCGGAATCGCTGCAGGACAAGGAGTCCATGGTGCTGGGCCGAGCAGGCTGGAACGGTACCTTGGTCACCGCGGTGGCTGAAGAGGAGGACTTCGAAACAGTCACCATCACCGAAACCCTCCGGAAGGATTCCACACCGTTCGGCCAAACACCTATGGCCTTGACTCCGGATCCGCCCATTGCAACCAACGGCCAACGCGCGGCGCTGGCTGCTCTGGCCACACAGCTCATGGATGCGCTGCCGGAGTGGCCGCAGGACCCTGCACTGGACTTGGTACGGAGGAGGCCACCCAAGCTTCGCACCCTGGATTCCCTCCCGCCCGTCGAGTCGGCCGGGGATGGCTACATTGACGCCATCACAGCAGCGATCACTGACCTGGACCATTCGTATCTGGCTGTCCAAGGCCCTCCGGGGAGCGGTAAAACCCATGTGGGCGCCCACGTCTTGGCGCGGCTCGTCGCTGCCGGGTGGAAAGTGGGTGTGGTGGCCCAGTCCCACGCCGTAGTGGAGAACATGCTCTGCGCTGCAGTGGAGAAGGCAGGGGTGCATCCTCGGCTGGTGGCCAAAGAAGTCAAGCACGAGGACCCCGTTCCATGGACCCAGTGCGCCAAAGGCGACGTTGAAGAACTGTTGGCCACGCCGGGTGGGGCACTCATTGGCGGCACAGCCTGGACCATGGTGGGCAGCTCGGTTCCGGAGGGATCACTGGACTTGCTGGTCATTGACGAAGCGGGGCAGTTCTCCCTTGCCAACACCATGGCCGTGAGCCGCGCAGCCAAACGCCTTCTGCTGCTCGGCGATCCACAACAGTTGCCCCAGGTCACCCAAGGCAAGCATCCTGAGCCGGTAGATGAATCAGCCCTTGGCTGGTTATCCGATGGCTACAACACCTTGCCACCTGAGTTGGGCTATTTTCTTGCACAATCGTGGCGCATGCATCCCGAACTCTGCAGCGCTGTTTCAGAGCTTTCCTACGATAACCGGCTCGAGGCTGCGAGCGCAGCGAAGGAACGCCATCTGGAAGGTGCCGCACCGGGAGTCTCCTGCGTTTACGTCGCTCACACGGCCAACTCCACCTCCTCGCCGGAGGAAGCCGAGGAAGTGGTACGGCAGGTCCGTGCCCACCTGGGCCTGGCGTGGCTCGATCCATCGCGATCAGCCGAATCCCCCTCAGCTGGTTCCCGTCCCCTCGAGGAGACGGACATCCTGGTGGTGGCCGCGTACAACGCCCAGGTCCAGCTGATCAAACACCACCTGCGAAGTGCCGGATTGGTCAAGGTACGGGTAGGCACGGTGGACAAGTTCCAAGGCCAGGAAGCGCCCGTGGTCATTGTTTCCATGGCCGCGTCGGCAGCGGGTGAAGTCCCCCGGGGCATGGAGTTCCTCTTGTCCCGGAACCGCATCAATGTGGCGGTCTCGCGCGGTCAGTGGCGTGCCGTCGTCGTGCGTTCGCCCGAGCTGACCAACTACCTGCCCACCCACCCTGAAGGTCTGGAGAATCTGGGCGGCTTCGTCGCCCTCTGCCAGCGGGAGTTTTTGTACAGCTAATGCCCTTTAGAAGCCGTTTTAAGGGCATCTGCTGTACAAAAACTTAGGGCTTCGTCCAGGACCTTGCCGAAGTTGGCGGCGTCGTGGGCAAAGCGCCCCAGGAAAAGCCCGGACACCGCTTCCAGCTGCGGCAACAGTCCAGGCTTCGCCGAGCCGCCGTAAATGATCGGAATCCCTCCCAGGCCATGCCGGGCAAGCCCGGACCGCAGGTGACCTGCCACCCGGGATACGTATTCTGCCGAGGCAGGCTCGGGAGCACCGATCGCCCACACAGGCTCGTAGGCAACCACCAGCTGGCCGGCAAGGGACCAGTCCCCGGACACTGCCGCGTTGATCTGCCCGTACACAGTCTCTGCTGCCACGTCCGGGGCCATAAGCTCTGACTCCCCCACGCAGAGAAGTGGCGTCAGCCCGACGTCGACGGCGGCACCGACTTTCAGCGCGATCGTCGCCTCATCTTCGGCGAAGTGCCGCCGACGTTCGGCGTGGCCGATCTCCACCAAACCCACACCCAACTCAGAGAGCATGGACGGTGCAACTTCCCCCGTCCACGGGCCGTCGGACCATCCACAGTTTTGGGCGCCCAGGACCATGGGCGTGCCCGCAATCAAACGCGCTGCCTCGGGCAGAACCGGAAAAGATGGAATCACAAACGGGACCACCCGCCCGGCCGCGAGGGCCGGACGGGCGTCCACTTCAGCTACCAGCTCTTCCAACCATGTCAGGCTGCGCGCGTACCCCATGTACATCTTGGTGCTGACGCCAATGAAGAGTGTCTGCGCAACTGGCAGGTGCATTGTTTTACTTCTCCAACAGTTCGTCGGCCTTGTTGCTGAAACGCTTGGTACCGAACATCAGCAGCGCCGCGACGAACGGCAACACCCCCAGTGCGTAGACGCCCATGGTGCCGGTATCCGAAGCGGTGATCTGGTTGACCGAGGTGCGAAGGATCGGGGCAACAAACCCGCCAAGGTTTCCGAGGGAGTTGATCAACCCGATGCCTGCCGCAGCGGCAGTTCCGGTGAGGAACGCGGTTGGATATGACCAGCAAATGGGTCCGGTGGAAAGGAAGCTGCACACGGCGAGGGTGATGAAGATGATGCCGATTGCCGGCATCTGGTTGGCGCCTGCCCAGGCCGAGCCGAAGATGCACAGGCCCGTGGAGATGAACAGTGCCGTACCCCAGCGGCGTCGACGAGCCACCGTGTTGGCGGCCTTGCCGATGAAGTAGCAAGCGAAGATGCCGAAGAACCACGGGATGGCTGCCAGGAGTCCGACGGCGATGCCCACCTTTTGGCCGGTCAGCTGCGCCACTTGCTGCGGCAAGTAGAACGTCACGCCGTACACCGCCACCTGCAGGCAGAAGTAGATGACCGTGAAGTACCAGACACGGCCGTTCCGCATGGACGCCAAAACGCCACGGGGTCCGGTTTCTTCCTTGACGGTGTCCTCGAGTGCCATCACATCAGAGAGCGCCTTCTTCTCTTCCTTGGTGAGGAACTTGGCATCCTGGGGGCTGTTGATCAGGAAGAAGTAGGCGGCAATACCGGCCAGGACGGCGAGCATGCCTTCAACGAAGAACATCACCTGCCACCCTGCCACGCCCGGAACCTGATCACCGATGTTGATGAGCCAGCCGGAAAGCGGTGCACCCATCATTTGGGAGAACGGCTGGGCCAGGTAGAAGATGGCGAACATCTTCACGCGGACCTTGTTGGGGAACCACGCTGCAAGGAACATGATGACGCCCGGGAACAGGCCGGCCTCGGTCACGCCCAGCAGGAACCGCAGGATGATGAAGGAAGTTTCCCCCTGCACGAACGCGAAGCACGCCGAGACGATACCCCAGGTGATGGCGATGCGGGCCAGCCAGACCTTGGCGCCGAATTTGGTCAGCAGCAGGTTGCTGGGGATTTCAAACAGTGCGTAGCCGATGAAGAAGATACCGGCACCCAGCGCGTAGGCACCGGCGGTGATGCCCCTGTCCACTTCCAGCGCAGCTTCGGCGAAGCCAACGTTGGTGCGGTCCAGGAAGGCCACCACGTACAGGATGACGAGCATTGGCATGAGCCGGCGCGACGCCTTGGCGATCGCCGATTTCAGAACCGGCGTATCCAGCAACTCCTTGGTGGAATTGGTGGCAACAGACATTGAAACTCCTCTTTGAGTGACAGGAAATGACTAGTGCGGCGCGATCAGCGCGGGAAGAAAATGAGCACTATGCCCACGGCGCAGGCAAGGACGCCCACGGCAAGGTAGATCTTGCGTTCTCTTGTCCAGGTCTTCATGAACAAGCGCCTAGTGCATGTACAGTCCGCCATCCACATTCAGCGTTTGCCCGGAAATGTATCCGGAGTCCTCGCTGATGAGGAAGGCGATGGCAGCTGCAATGTCCCGGGTGGAGCCCACACGGTTGACCACAAGGTCCTTGGTGAGTTCATCCTTGCGTTCCTGGCTCAATGTCCCACCCATGATGTCGGTGTCGATGGGGCCAGGAGAGATGGCGTTGACAGTGATGTCGTACTCGCCCAGCTCACGGGCAGTAGCACGCGTCAGGCCAATGACTCCGGCCTTGGCAACGGAGTAAGGGGTCTTGGAGAACGTGCCACCGCCGCGCTGGGCGGAGACGGAGGAGATATTCACAATGCGGCCAATCCTGTTCTTGACCATGGATTCGGCAACACGGCGGGTGGCGTAGTGCACACCGTTGAGGTTGATGTTCAGGACCCGGTCCCACTCAGCGGGTTCCAGTTCCAGGTAGCCAACCGGTGAGCTGACGCCGGCAACGTTGGCCAAAGCCACGATCTGCGGCAGTTCGGCCTCAAGTTCGTCAATAGCTGCACGAACCTCGGCTTCGCTGGCAACGTTCGCGCCAACACCGTGGGCCTGGACACCGTATTCTGCGGCGATTTCCTTGGCCGCGATCTTGCACGCAGCATCATCGAGGTCAATGATGCCGATGTTCCAGCCCTGCGCGGCCAGGTAGTTGACGGTTGCACGGCCGATGCCGCGCTCGGAAACAGCACCGGTCACAATGGCTGTGCGTTCTGCGGGGAAAGTCATGTGATTGTCTCCTATGAAGTCTTAGTTGATGGGGGCCGGGCCAAGCTCTTCAATGAGCTTCTGCATGGCAACGTAGGCCTTGTTGCGGTAGGCGATCAGTTCCGGGGTCCGCTCTGCGGGAACGTTAAGGAAGCCCGCGCCGGTCTTGGTGCCGAGCTTGCCGGCTTCCACCAGGTCCGAGAGGATCTTCGGCGTCGCGAATCGTTCCGGGAACCCCGTTTGCAGCGACTTGTAGCAGAAGTTGTAGACGTCCAGGCCGGCCATATCGGCGATGGCAAAGGGGCCGAAGAACGGCAAGCGGAAGCCGAACGTCGTACGGACCAGGGTGTCGACGTCGTCCGCTGTTGCGATGCCCTGCTCCACCAGCTGCGCTGCCTCGTGGAACAGCGCGTACTGGAGGCGGTTCAGTACGAAACCGGTGACGTCCTTGACGACGGCGGACTGCTTGCCGGCTGCGTGCACCAGCTCGCGCGATGCTGCCACGGTTGCTGCGGACGTCTCGGCGTGAGGGATGATCTCCACACCGGGAATGAACGGCGAGGGGTTGGAGAAGTGCACACCCAGGAAGCGTTCCGGATGGGTGACGGCTTCGGCGAGGGCGGCGATGGAAATGGTGGACGTGTTGGAGCCGATCACAGCATCAGTGCGGGCCGCAGCGCTGATCCGCGCCAAGGACTGGTGCTTGATTTCCAGGACCTCCGGAACACATTCCTCAATAAAGTCCGCGTCCGCTACAGCTTCCTCAATGTCCTTGGCAGCCCACAGGTTTTGCTTGAGGATCTCGGTGGACCCCTCCGGGAAAAGCCCATCCGCGATGAACTGATCCGATTCCACCAGCAAACGGTCGAAGTTCTTCTGCGCTACTTCGGCGGAAACATCGGCAAGGGCAACACGTGCGCCGCCAAGCGCCAGCACCTGGGCGATGCCGCCGCCCATGTAGCCGGAGCCTACGACGGCGATCTTCCGGGCTTGGGCGCTTTGGGTAACTTCAGGATTGGTCATGATCAGACTGCCTTCGTGTAGTCGGGCTCGTAGGAGCAGATGGCGTCCACCTTGGCGGCGGAAGATGAGCTTTGATCGAAGCGGTGGTCGAGCCACTCCCCTACGAGCTTTTTGGCCAGTTCCAAGCCAATCACCCGCTGGCCCAGCGTGAGTACCTGGGCGTTGTTGCTGAGGACGGACCGTTCAACGGAGTAGCTGTCGTGGGCTGTGACGGCGCGGATTCCGGGGACCTTGTTGGCCGCGATGGCCACTCCGAGTCCAGTGCCGCAGATCAACAGGGCCCGGTCTGCTTCACCTTCAGCGACTTTGCGGGCCGCGTCCACGGCAACATGCGGGTAGGCGGTGGAATCGTTGAAGCCAACGCCGACGTCGGTCACTGAGGCCACTCGGGGGTCTGCCTGCAGCAACTCTTTCAACGCGTTCTTGTACTCCACTCCGGCTTCATCATTGCCGACGACAATGCGCCAGCCTGGGTTGTTGCTCATGCTCGGGCTCCGTTTCCGGCCGGTGCCGCTGAAGAAGCGGAGGCCAGTTGTGAATCAATAAAGTGCGAAATCCTGGCGGCGATCAAGCCAAAGGACACGGCGCCGGGATCAGGGTGGCCGATACTCTTTTCCGCGAGGGGACGTGCCCGGCCCTTGAGCGGCCGGAGTTCAGCTGTCTTCGCGGCAGCGGACTCTGCTGCCGCAGCGGCAACTGCCAAGGCCCGGTCAACGGGAGCACCGCCGTCGAGCTCTGTGAGGAACGTGTCCCGGAACGGCAGGAGCGCGTCCACCATGGTTTTGTCCCCGGGATCGGCTTTGCCGAGTTCGGTGATGGCGCGGACAAAAGCCTTCACAGCTTCCGCGGCATCGTCCGAGGTATACGCGTCGCGGTTGCCCAGCGACAACCCGGCCGCGATCACCGCGGATCCCCACAGCGCTCCTGACGTTCCACCGGCCCGCTCACTCCAGGCTTCCCCGGCCTGAGTCAGGATGTGTGCAACAGAAGAACCGGCAGCTGCTTCGCCTGCCGCAGCGGCAGCATCCACACCGCGCCGCATGCCGATGCCGTGGTCACCGTCGCCGGCGATCGCGTCCAACTTGCCGAGCTCCTCTTCATGCTCGACGACGACGTCACGCACCTGGGCGAGGATGGCCACGGCCTGCCGCCCGAGTTCAGCCGCTGCAGCGGTGGGCTCTTGGACGTCGGCTGTATCGGCGTCGTCCGCGGCTTCCTCGGTGCGGGGCGCGCGGGGCGACATACTGCCCTTGCGGAACGCCGGAGTGTCAGCCGGCGCAGCCCAATACTGCTCGAGCTCGTCATCCAGCCACAGCAGCGTCAGCGAAAGTCCGGACATGTCCAGGCTGGTCACCAGCTCGCCGCATTCGGGCTCAACAACGGTGATCCCGGCAGCGGTGAGCAGCTTCTCGATCTTTCCGAACAGCAGGAACAGTTCGTCGTACTTCACCGTGCCAAGGCCGTTGACGATCACCACCGCGCGGTTGCCGGCGTCCTCCGGCTTGTCGTTGAGCAGCTTGGTGACCAACAGCTCCGCAAGCTCGGAGGCGGTGGGCATGGGGTGCTCGGAGATGCCCGGCTCCCCGTGGATCCCGAGCCCGAGCGACATCTGCCCGGCCGGAACATGGAACAGCGGATCTTTGGCGCCAGGGAGCGTGCAACCGTCAAAGGCCACACCCAGCGAGCGCGTCCGGTAGTTGGTCTTGATGGCCAGGCGCTCGACGTCGTCAAGGTTCAGTCCCGCCTCTGCGGCGGCTCCGGCAATCTTGAAAACTGTCAGGTCGCCCGCGATGCCCCGACGCTTCTCGAGTTGCTCGATCGGCGCACTGGCGATGTCATCTGTGACGGTAACCGTGCGGGTTTCGATGCCCTCGGCGTTGAGCCGCAGCTGTGCTTGGCCGAAGTGGAGGACGTCGCCGGCGTAGTTGCCGTAGCTGAGCAGGACTCCCCCGCCGGCGTTGGCTGCCTTCGCTACGCGGTACACCTGGCCCGCCGCCGGGGAAGCGAACATGTTGCCGCAGGCGGAGCCGGTTGCCAGGCCTGGGCCAACAAGCCCTGCGAAGGCCGGGTAGTGTCCTGAGCCGCCGCCCACCACCAGGGCAACTTGTCCGGCAGGGACTTCGGTGGAGCGGACCACTCCACCGTCAACGCGGGCAACGTAGCCGCGGTTGGCGGCGACGAAACCGTCCAACGCGTCGTCGGCAAAGTCTGCCGGGTTGTCGAAAATCTGTGTCATTTTCCTAGACTCCTGCGAGCTGGGTTGCCGGTACCTGGCGTACCTGGGCTACCTGGCTCGTGCCGAGTTGGTAGCCGTCAGTCTTCGGCAGGACGTGCCGGCGGAGGTAGTCCTGGTTGCTCGCCGTGACGCTGAGGCCGTCCCCGCCGTAGTGCTCGGTGCAAAGGATGCCCTGGAAGCCTACCGACAAGGCGAACTTGAAGGCCTCACGGTAGTTGATGAGCCCGCTCTCCATTGGGGCCGGCATGGTGATGTAGCTATCGCGGGCCACGTCTTCGTCCCGGATGTAGTTCTTCATGTGCCAGTAGTTGGAGTACGGGAGGGTCTTTGCCACCATCTCGCGCCAGTCCTCAATGGGCCGGTGCAGCCGGATCAGATTTCCGAGGTCCGGGTTCAAGCCAACGTTGTCCAGGCCGATGTCCTGGACCAGTTGCACCGAGGAATCAGCTGTGCCGAGGTAGGTGTCCTCGTACATTTCCAAGGAGATCAGGATGCCGGCTTCAGCTGCGTGCTTTCCCAGTTCACGGATCCTCGAGACCGCGTTGCCCCATGCTTCCTTATCCCCCACGGGATCCTTGTAGCCCTCCACGGTCCAGAACCACAGCTGTTTCTGCTGCTCCGGGGTGATTGCCTGGTGCAGCCCGAAGGAGACTACTTCACAGCCAAGCTCGGCC
The DNA here is from genome assembly GCF_041549525.1 of Paenarthrobacter aurescens. Lineage (NCBI taxonomy): Bacteria > Bacillati > Actinomycetota > Actinomycetes > Micrococcales > Micrococcaceae > Paenarthrobacter > Paenarthrobacter aurescens. The sequence goes on along the minus strand of NZ_CP157456.1, from coordinate 1,111,979 downwards.
GCGGCGTCAATGGTGCGGTGGCTGTAAGCCAGGTTGTCGGCCCAGTCCGTGGCGTGGATGACGCTGCGGCGAATTGCTGAGATGACCGGAACGCCAATGCCCACTTCGTCAGCCGTCTGCTTGAACTCGACCAGGCGCTCTTTGCTGAGGTCACCCGGGCGGACCCAGCTGTCGGTGAGGTCTGCGTTTGCGAAACCTGCATCCATCACTTCCTGGAGGACAGAGGCCCAAACGGAAGCATCGGCGTCGTTGACGTGGTGACCCGCGGCATCGGTGCCCGGGAACTGCAGGAGGGCCGCGGTAATGGGCCAATTCTCGGCGGTGTACGCCATGATGATCACTCCTTCGTGGAATCCTGTTTCCTATAGGATTTACGAATCGGCTCATGCTGTCAACCCTTTTGGGAAACTTCCTAGATCCTATATGTCATACATATTGGTGTGAAGGGGGTCATATTTGTGGCGGTGCAGCTTTGTCCAGGCGCGCGGCCTAGTCCTCCGGCGCGTCGGCCATGGCCCGGCCGCGGACGTTCTCCACGTGAGCCACCATCATGGCGGCGGCTTTCTCAGGCTCCCCGCTGGTCATGGCGTCCAGCACGGCCTGGTGCTCAGCGATTGCTTGCTCGGCGTCGGTGATGCCCACTCCCCCGAACAATCGGAATCGCTGGATCTGCCCGCCCAGGGTGTTGTAGGCCGCGAGCAGGAACTGATTATTGGCCTGGGCGGCTATAAGTTGGTGGAAGCGCTCATCTGCTTCAAGGTAACTGCGGTATTCAGCAAACGTTCCACCCCTGGGAGCAGTCTTCAGGTCTTCCACGGCTTGCTTCAAGGCGTCCAAACCATCGGGGGTCATCCGTGAACAAGCAAGCCGGGCGTTGACTGGCTCAATGGAGAGCCGGGCTTCCATGAGCTGGGCGAAGTCTTCCCGGGTAAAGACCGGAGCAACCCGGTACCCCTTCAGCGCCACGCGCCGCACCATTCCCGTGTGCTCCAAACGCGCCAATGCTTCGCGTACCGGAGTGGGCGAAACATCAAGGTCCCGCGCCATCCCGTCGATGCTCACAGCGGCCCCGGGTTCCAGACGACCATCCATGAGCCACTCAAGGAGCGCCTCGTAGACGTGGTCGGCCAGCACTTGGCGGCTGACGGGGAAGCCAGCGCGGGCAGCGGACGGGGAAGGATCAGCCATGCCACAAATCCTATAGGAACGCACGACGTCGGCACTCAAGTGAGTGCCGACGTCGAAAGTTTTTGTACAGCTAAGGCCCTCAAAGACGCCTCTTCAGGGCGTTATCTGTACGAAAAACGGTGGGCTGTGCTTAGTTGGCGTAGAACGGGTAGTCGGTGTATCCCTCGGCGCCGTCGGCATAGAAGGTGGACGCGTCCGGCTCGTTGAGCGGCAAGCTCTCGCGCCAGCGGCGGGCGAGATCGGGGTTGGCGATGGCGGGGCGGCCAACCACCACGGCGTCAGCCAGTCCGTCTTCGATGATCGCGAAAGCTTCGTCACGGGTGGTGATTTCGCTGAAGCCGGTATTCACCAGGAACGTGCCGTTGAAACGCACACGGAGGTCCTGCACCAGGGCGCTCTTGGGGTCATGGTGGAGGATGCTCAAGTAGGCCAGGTTCAGCGGAGCGATGGTTTCCACCAGCACCTCATAACTTGCGCGGACGTCAGCGGCGTCGGTCTCGGCAATTCCCTGGACATTGTGTTCGGGGGAAATACGGATGCCAACCCGGTTGGCGCCGAGTGCCTCAACTACTGCATTGACGGCTTCGATCACGAATCGAGCCCGGTTCTCCGGGGAGCCGCCGTAGCTGTCCGTGCGCACGTTTGAGTTGGGTGCAAGGAACTCGTGCAGCAGGTAACCGTTGGCGGAGTGAAGTTCCACGCCGTCGAAACCTGCCTCAATGGCGTTTTTGGAAGCGGTAACAATCTCCTGGATCACTGCCGGAAGTTCATCAGTGCGGAGTTCACGCGGCACCGGGTAGGGCTGCTTGCCGTTGGGTGTGCGAACCTCGCCCTCGATCGCAACTGCGCTGGGGCCCACGATCTCGTGCCCTCCGGTGATGTCCGCGTGCGAGACACGGCCGCCGTGCATGATCTGGGCGAAGATGCGGCCGTCCTCAGCGTGAACAGCATCAGTGACCTGCTTCCAGCCCGCGATTTGCTCCTCGGTGACAAGCCCAGGCTGCCCGGGGTAGGACTTGCCTGCAGGTGTTGGGTACGTTCCCTCGCTGACAATCAGCCCAAGGGAGGACCTTTGCCGGTAATGCTCGGCAATCAGCGGGCCCGGCACACCGTTCTGACCTGCGCGAAGACGCGTCAAGGGTGCCATCACCAGTCGGTTGGTCAGTTCAAGCTCGCCGAGGGCCAGAGGGGAAAACAGCATGCGCGGTTCCTTTCAGAATGAATCACGTTCACCATGGGCAACTGCATGGCGTCTGCAACTATTCCGAAAGAGGCGGACATCACAGGAGTTCCGCGGCGGGCTCCGCCACTTCGCCCTTGAACAGGCGGCGTGGACGGCTACTCGGGCTGGACGTGCTTCAGGGCATCTTCGAAGCACTCACAGAGAGCCAACACGGCCACAAGGTGGGCCTCTTCAGCATGAGGAGGATCAGTGTCGATGCAGATGGCCTCGTTGACCGATTGGGCGAGCTCTTTGGATTCCTTGCCCGTGAGCGCCCAAACACGCGCGCCTTTGGACTTTGCGGCGGCAGCAGCGTCACGGAGTTCCTCGGTAATACCCTTGGCCGCGAGCAGGACCACAATGTCACCCCGGCGAACCTGGTTGGATATTTGAGCCCCCATGCTTCCGGTGGAGCCATCCGCTCCGGATGCGCCTTTGGTGATGGAGATGGCTTTGAATCCGGACCCATCCACGGGGTCATGTGCGTTCAGTTCCGATGTGAACCTCTGCGCTTCGTGGGATGATCCATCGCTGCCGGCGGCGAACACGCTGCCGCCCCTGAGCCTGACGCGGGCCAACTCTTCGCCCCATTCAGCAAGCCTTGAGGATTCCCGGCGGAGGGCTGCTACGGCTGGGCCAATCTCGCCCAAGTGCCCAAGAACCACATCCACTGCATGCCGGTTCGGCTTTGATCCCGTGGAGCGCATCGCCTGACCTGTTCGCCTCACCACGATACTCACTTCCCTACCTCCGTTTCTCCGCTGAAACTATAGGTTCCTATCACCGTCACGGCCGGACCCATCACGGACTGAGCCGTCACGTGCACTCCGGTCGCGCGTGAGCCGCTCCCCCTCAGCCAGGTTGGACCGATCGCGATCGGCATCACTCATCCGGCCCGCGTCCGGCGTCCGGTCAGCATCCGTCGTCCGGTCAGCGTTCCGCGTCCGCTCCGGGTTGGCGTTGGGATCCAGCTTGTCCGCGTGGCGCAGATGTTCCTCCACGCGCTCATGCGCCTCGCCGGCCTTGTGTGCGTGCTGTTCGGCTTCCCTGCGGAGCCGGTTCGCTTCGACTTCTGCTTGCAGCGCGGCGGCTTCGGCCTGCGCTGACTCAGCTTTTGCCTGGTGTGCCCCGATGGCTTCTTCGGCCGCCTTCTCACGCAGTTCCTCTGCGCGGTGGCGATTTACTTCAGCCTTCTTGCGGCGCCCGATGACAACGGCCACGATCACGACCGCGATGACCACCACTGCCAGCACGATGATCAGTACCAGTGTTCCTGTATCCATGTGTGCTACCTCCCTGGTGAGCGGCTTGTGTGGGCGCCGCTGGTGCCCCGCTGTGTTCGGGTAATAAGGCATGTACCCTGCTTGGGATATTTCCAAACGATGGTGGCCCGGAGGCCACCTTCCTTCGAATAATCTTAACACTAATAATCAGGATACTTATTACTTTCAGCTTCCCGTGGCTTCGGGATGCTCCCTCGCCCGTTTCCCGTCCGGCGTCTCCCCGCTTTCATCCGGGATAAAGGTGGGGTCCACTTCGGTGGTGAAGTCGCCCGTGCCCGCACCGCCGTCGTCATGCTCGACGGCGGCAGGAACCTCCGGCGCGGAAGCTTTGGACGGCGTCTCTTCAGTGTGATTCGGTTCTTCACTCATAGCTCAATGTAGGCCCGCCCCACGGACGTGTCGAGGCTGAACGGCCTTGTGCGTCCGTGCCATCTCTGCTTCGCTGGAAAGGTCTCCAGAAGCGAGGGACCCACCCAGCCGCAACGCAGGGAGTACCAATCGTGAAAGCAGTGACATGGCAAGGCCGGCGATCAGTCAGCGTCGAAGACGTCCCCGATCCCTCCATCCAGGAACCGACGGATGCGATTGTCCGCATCACCTCCACAGCTATTTGCGGCTCGGACCTCCACCTTTACGAGGTGCTTGGCCCCTACATGCATAAAGGTGATGTGATTGGCCACGAGCCCATGGGAATCGTGGAAGAAGTGGGCTCCGGAGTTCACCGGCTCAAGAAGGGCGACCGCGTGGTGGTGCCGTTCAACATCTCCTGCGGCCATTGCTATATGTGCAATCAGGGCCTTCAGTCGCAGTGCGAAACCACGCAGGTAACAGAAAAGGGCTCAGGAGCGGCCCTCTTTGGCTATTCCGAGCTTTACGGCTCCGTCCCGGGAGGGCAGGCACAGTATCTGCGTGTTCCGTTCGCTGATTACGGTCCCGTCAAAATCGACTCGGACGCCCCGGACGAGCGCTATTTGTTCCTCTCGGACATCCTGCCCACGGCATGGCAGGCAGTGGAGTACGCCAATGTGCCCCAGGGTGGAACACTGGCCGTGCTCGGACTTGGTCCCGTTGGCCAATTCGCAGCAAGGATTGGCGTCCACAAGGCATTCCGGGTGATTGGCGTGGATCCCGTACCCGAACGCCGCGCCATGGCGGAGGCTCACGGCATAGAGACCATGGACTACAGCTCAACCGTCGCCGCACAGATTCGCGAGGACACTCTCGGCCGCGGCCCCGATTCCGTGGTGGACGCCGTTGGCATGGAGGCACACGGGTCTCCGGTTGCTTCCTTCCTCCACAAGGCCGTCTCCCTGCTCCCGGACAAGCCTGCTCAGGTAGCCATGGAGACCATGAGCGTTGACAGGCTTGCTGCGCTTCACACCGCCGTGGACCTTGTCCGCCGCGGAGGGACTGTCTCTCTGAGCGGCGTTTACGGTGGCCAGGCCGATCCGATGCCGCTCATGACCATGTTCGACAAGCAAATTCAGCTCCGCATGGGACAGTGCAATGTGCGCAGTTGGACTGAGGACCTGCTCCCCTTGGTAGAGGACGACGCCGATCCGCTGGGAGTCATGCATCTGGTCACCCACACGGGAGGGCTGGAGGACGCACCCGCGCTCTACGAGAAATTCCAGAAAAAGCAGGACGGCTGCATCAAGGTGGTGCTCAAACCCTGATCACGGCTGAGTGCAGGATCACGGCTGACTGAACCAGGTCACGGCTGAGTGAACTAGGCCAGATGCCTTCCGCCGGTCACGCCAATCACGGAGCCTGAAATGTAGCTGCCTTCCTCTGTGGCCAGAAGTACGTAGGTGGCGGCGAGTTCGGCTGGCTGCCCCGCCCTGCCAAGCGGGGTATCCTGGCCGAACTTCTGAATCTTTTCTGCAGGCTGCGTGGGCGGTTGCAGGGGTGTCCACACTGGACCCGGCGCTACTGCATTGACCCTGATTCCACGGGGACCCAGTGACTCGGCCAAGGAGAACGTCATGCTGTTGATCGCTGCCTTGGTGGCTGCATAGTCCATCAGCGAGGGACTTGGGTGGTAGCCCTGGATGGATGAAGTGTTGATGATGGCGGCGCCGGGCTGCAGGTGTGGCAGCGCCGCCTTGGTCAGCCAGAAGAGTGCGTACACATTGGTTTTGAATGTCCGGTCGAATTGCTCACTGCTGAGGTCCTCGATGCCTTGGCCCGTGGCCATCTGGAAGCCCGCGTTGTTGACCAGCACGTTGAGGCCGTCGAACTCGGCAACCGTTTGGGCGATGACTTCCTGGCAGAACTCTTCATCCTGCAGGTCCCCCGGCAAGGCCAAGGCCCTGCACCCGGCGTCTTCAATCAGCTGGACTGTTTGCTCGGCGTCCTGCTCTTCTTCGGGCAGGTAGGTGAAGGCTACATCTGCGCCTTCGCGGGCGTACGCAATGGCTACTGCTCTGCCTATCCCGCTGTCACCGCCTGTGATCAGGGCACGCATGCCCATCATTCGGTGGTGTCCCACATAGCTTTGCTCGCCGTGATCGGGCCGCGGGTTCATGGCTTCGGTCCAGCCGGGATAGTCCTGGGATTGGGGCTCGAACTCCTCCGAGGGGTACTTGGTCCGCGGATCCGCTTCGCCCTCGGAGTCCTCCGGGGTGTCAATAACGTGGTTCACCAGTGCCATGGCAATGTCCTCGTCGAGGTCGGTTTGCTCCGTGTTTTCGTTGCGGGTTTCCTCAGCCATGCCACAAGTCTAAGCATGCTTACCATTCATGGGGACACGTTCAGGAAGTACCCAGAATTGCTCGTTAGCCTAGCGATTGTCAGTGTTGGACTACATCGCAGGAGGGCCCATGGGACTCGGAGACAAGATCAGCAACAAGGCGCAGGAAGTCACCGGCAAGGCAAAGGAAGCCTTGGGTGACGCCACGAACAATGAGAAACTGCAGGCCGAAGGCGTAGCTGACCAAGCAGCCGCCAAGACCAAGCAGGCCGGCGAGAACGTCAAGGACACCGCCAAGGACGCCTTCGACAAGTAGGCCCGGCAACATAAAACTAAAAACACACAGCACGACGCCCCGGTTCCCCCCAAAGGAAACCGGGGCGTTCGCGTGAACCCCAGCAGGTAAGTGTTGGGCTACTTTTGCGCCGGGAGCACCAGCTCGCCCGACTTATCCGTGGACAAGGCGAGGGACGAGATGTACTGGGGTTCGCCGTCGGGCCCGTCCTGGGCCGAGCGGAGCATGTCCGGACGCTCGAACTCAATACCCGTGACGTGGCAGAGCAGCTTGGCGTCGCTGGGGTTGCCGTCGGCGTCGAACATGGGCAGGTCAATACCGTCATCGGTGCGGCGCAGGTAATACCGGCCCTTGGTGGCCAGCGCCAGCACAGGCGGCAGGACCAAGGCCAGGCCCACGGCAAAGATGGGTGAGAACGGCTGGACGGCTGCACCGAACGCGCCGAAGAACACCGCGATGGAGACCCCCGCGGAGACGAGCATGGACACGAAGCCCACCGGGTTCACGGCGTAGAGCATCCCGCGGCGGAACTCCGGAACCTTGGGCGAGATCTTCAGCAAGTACTTGTTGATGGCGATGTCCGAGGCCACGGTGACAACCCAGGCCATGGCGCAGTTGGCGTAGAAACCCAGGATGGTGTTCAGGAACTCGAACATGTTGGACTCCATGAGAACCAGCGCGATAACCAGGTTGACCACCACGAACACCATGCGGCCCGGGTAGGTTTTGGTGATGCGGGTGAAGGAGTTGGTCCAGGCCAAAGAGCCGGAGTAGGCGTTGGTGACGTTGATCTTGATCTGCGAAATAACCACCAGCACCACAGCCAGGGTCATGGCGAGCCAGGCCGGCATCATTTCTTCGTAGACGCCAAGGAACTGGTGGACAGGCTCATTCGCGGAAGCCGCCGCCGCGGGGTCGAGCTTGGCGATGAGGTAGATGGCGATGAACAAACCAATGATCTGCTTGATGGCCCCGAAGATGACCCAGCCCGGTCCGGCGAGGATCACTGCGCGCCACCAGGCACCCTTGTTCTCGGCGGTCTTGGGCGGCATGAAGCGGAGGTAGTCGATTTGCTCGGCGATCTGCGCCATCAGGGACAGGCAGACACCCGCGGCAAGCATCACCGAGGCCAGGTTTGGCCCGCCTTCGCCGGACGCGCCGGTGAAAGCGAAGAAGGCGTCAATGCTCTCCGGGTGGGACAGGAGCAGGTAACCCACCGGAACCACCATGAGCAGCAGCCACAGGGGTGTGGTCCACACCTGCAAAGTAGCGAGCGTCTTCATTCCGTAAATCACCAGCGGAATGATGATGATGGTGGACACGGCATAGCCGATCCATTGCGGAATACCCAGGCCCAACTGCAGGCCTTGGGCCATGATGGACCCCTCAAGGGCGAAAAAGATGAACGTGAAGGTGGCGAAGATGATGTTGGTGACCACTGAGCCGTAGTAGCCAAAGCCCGAGCCACGCGTGATCAGGTCCAAATCGATGTTGTAGCGAGCTGCGTAATACGCCAAGGGGAAGCCGGTGGCGAAGATGATCACTGCGGCAACGATGATGCCGAAAATCGCATTCACGGTTCCGTAGGCGATGCCAATGTTGGCCCCGATCGAGAAGTCGGCCAAGTAGGCGATCCCGCCCAAAGCACTGGTGGCCACTACTCCGGCGCTCCACTTGCGGTAGGAGCGGGGGGCGAACCGGAGCGTGTAATCCTCCAGGCTCTCCTTCGCAGCACTCATCGCGTCGGCGTTGCCTTGCTGCGGGGTGCTGGTGGTGGCGCTTACGACGCCGGCGCCTGGCGCCGTCGTCGGCTCCAGCGTTGCTGTACTTCTCTTCTCGTCACTCATTCGGGGATTCGCTTTCGTCCGGGGAGGGTGCTTTGCCCCCGACGCTAGTCACGCAGCGCGTCAATTCAGTCACATCCATGTTTCACAGCTGTAACATCTGCATCAGCCGCCCCGCGCATCCACAGCCAAAATCCGGCATCCCGGTTTGTACGCACCCCACAAAATGGCGCTTCACCTGCGCGGATACCGTCTAGGACATGACGGTCCAAGCAGCCCAAAAACCAGGGGAAACAACTCCCCACGCCATCCTGAACATCGCCAGAGAGCAGGTGCTCGAACGCGGCCAAGGCCTTAACGAAGCGCAACTGAAGGAGGTCCTCGAGCTCCCGGACGACGCCATCCCCGCAGCCCTGCAACTCGCCCATGAAGTGCGCCTGAAGCACTGCGGTGAGGATGTGGAAGTGGAAGGCATCATCTCCATAAAAACCGGCGGATGCCCGGAGGATTGCCACTTCTGCAGCCAGTCCGGCCTGTTCGACTCCCCCGTTCGCGGCGTGTGGCTGGACATCCCCGAGCTGGTCAAAGCCGCCGAGGAAACCGCGGCCACCGGTGCCACGGAGTTCTGTATCGTGGCCGCCGTCCGTGGCCCTGACATCAAACTCATGAACCAGATCAAGTTCGCCATTGACCGCATCAACGAGGAAGTGGACATCAATATTGCCTGCTCACTGGGCATGCTCACCCAACGGCAAGTGGACCAACTGGCCGGGTGGGGTGTCCACCGCTACAACCACAACCTGGAAACAGCCCGCAGCTACTTCCCCGAGGTAGTGACCACCCACAGCTACGAGGAACGGCTGGAAACCTGTGCCATGGTCAAAGCCGCCGGAATGGAATTGTGTTGCGGTGCGCTGATCGGCATGGGCGAATCGCTGGCGCAACGGGCCGAGCTCGCAGCCCAGCTCGCCGCGCTTGAACCACACGAAGTCCCGCTGAACTTCCTCAACCCCCGGCCCGGAACGCCGTTGGAAAATCAGGGCATCATGGACGGCAAGGACGCCCTCCGCGCCATCGCCGCCTTCCGGCTGGCGATGCCGCGCACCGTGCTCCGCTACGCTGGCGGACGTGAACTGACCTTGGGCGATCTCGGCACCCGCGACGGACTCCTTGGCGGCATCAACGCCGTCATTGTTGGCAACTACCTCACCACCTTGGGCCGGCCGGCCAACGCAGACCTCAACCTCCTGGTGGAGCTGAACATGCCCATCAAGGAATTCCAGAAGTCGCTGTGATCGCTGAGGCGCCGCAGCTGTATTGCGGCCACTGCGGCGGGAGTGCCCTTGGTGACGGTGCCGGAAGTGGTGACGGTCCGACGTCGGACGCTCACCACCGCTGCCAACAGCAGCTGGCGATGGAGCCGCCGCGCTTTTGCCCGCAGTGCCGCCGTCGCATGAAAGTCCAGGTCACGCCCTTGGGATGGACCGCGGAGTGTTCCCGCCACGGCTTAACGGGTTTTTGTACAGATACCGCCCCTAAACCAGCCTCATAAGGGCGGTATCTGTACAAAAACTCCCTGGGTAGGGTGAAGGTATGGGCGAGAGCCGGGACCGACTGACGCGGGAGCAGCGCAGCCGCAATATGTCAAAAATCCGCGGGAAGAACACCAAACCTGAGCTACTGGTCCGCAGTCTCCTGCACGCCAAAGGCTACCGCTACCGGCTGCACGGACAGTCCGGAGCCGCGAAGCTGCCGGGACGGCCGGATCTGGTGTTCGCGGGCCGGCGGAAGGTTATTTTCGTCAATGGTTGTTTCTGGCACTTCCATGACTGCAAAGTTGGCCAGCATGCCCCTGCGGCGAATGCGGAGTTCTGGGAAGCCAAGCGAACACGAACCCGCGAGCGTGATGCGCTGCAGCGGGAACAGTTGCAGGCCGCAGGTTGGCAGGTGCTCACTGTGTGGGAGTGCCAGCTGAAAGACACCCCGCTGCTGGAGGACCGGCTCACGGCTTTCCTGGAAGCGTGATTACGGCGCGGTAGTGGTTGTTGGCGCGGAGTTGAGCGAACGATCCGTAACGGTGGACTGGGAGCTTTGCTGCCACAGAGCGAAGGCAGCCGATCCGCCGATGCCCAGCAGGACGGTCATGCAGACCACAATGAGGAGCATGAGGCCCGGTGACGGGCGAGCACCGTTGTCCATGTTGTTCCCCGTTCCCTGGTTCAGCCTGGAACCGCCCAGATCTGCTTCTCAATACTTTGTGGGGTTGAGATCAAGAGTGCCTCTGAGTCCGCTCAAGATTGGATCAATCTTTGAATATTTGGCGCTGCGGAACTTCCACGGGTCCTACTGTTGAATCGTGGATCTATTGTTTGGAGGCGGGAGGAGTCTGGTGTCTGAGTACGACGAGTGCACCGACGCCCTGGTGGATCGCACCGTCCTCACCGGACTCCAAGCCGAACTGGGTGGCGACCACGTGATCATCGCCACCTTCGTGCGAAACTATGTGGAGCTCCTGCCGTGGCGGGTGCACAGGCTTCACCGTGCACTGGAAAAGCTGGACATCGAAGACGCCATGGACGCGGTCCTGAGCCTGAAAACCTCGAGCCACATGGTGGGCGCCAAGTGCATGAACCGCTTGGCAACGGAGCTGGAGATCAGCATTCGGCTACTGCCCAACGGAGACCATTTACACGAGCTGGCCGCGCAGGTCCAAGAGATCGACCATTTCATGTCCGGCACAATCCAGGAGCTGGAAACCTCGGTTCAGTAGGTCAGTTGTTGTTTGCCGGCGCCAACCGGTAGCCCACGCCGCGCACGGTCTCAAGCCAGCGCGGCGCTTGGATGCTGTCGCCCAGCTTCTTGCGCAGATTCCCCATGTGAACCTCGACGGCGCGCTCATCGGCGTCGCTGACGTAACTGCCGACGTCGTACGGTTCATTGCGGAGGCGACGCGCGAGGTCAGCCTTGGTCCGCACAATCCGTCCGGTCTCCAACAGGGCGAGCAGGAGGTCAAACTCGGTCCGGGTGAGTTTGAGCTCGGTGCCGTTCAGCACAGCGGTGCGGGACCCCGCAGAAACGGCCAGCCCATTGTGGCTCACCTCCGGGTCCACCTCTTCGGCGGCAACGCTCTTGGATTCCGACGACGCCCGCGGCCGACGCATCATCGCCTCAACACGGGCACGCAATTCCCGGGGACGGAACGGCTTGGTGAGGTAATCATCGCCGCCGGCTTCCAAACCCATCAGGGTATCCAGCTCTTCGGCGCGGGCAGTCAACATGATGATGTAGGCATCCGAGGATTTCCGGATCTGGCGGGCTACCTCAAAGCCATCAATGTCCGGAAGACCCAGATCCAACGTAATAACGTCCGGATTAAGCTCACGGGCCGATGTCACACCTGCGGATCCCGTGGACGCGACATGAACATCAAATCCCGCCTGGGATAGAACTACGCGTACCAATTCGCGGATATCCTGATCATCTTCAATGACCAGCCCCACACGTGCTTCACTCATCGCTGCCCCTCAGCCCCTTCGATAACCTCAGAAGTATATCCATTATGGTTAGGCTGATCTCATGAACCGACTTTCTTCCGCATCTCTGGTGGATGCGCCATGACCAACCCTTCAACCTGGGATATTGGCGAAAAGAAGAAACTGTTGGTTTTCAAGCGCTCTTTCCACGAACATACCCTGCGTATGCGCGTTGTCCTCAGCCAACTGCCGTTGTCCGTGTGCGTTTGTATTTCAGCCATCCTCGTCTGGCTGTATTTTCCCTCCACGCTGGAAAATCCTTTGTTCCTCATTTTCCTGCTGGGCCAAGCACTCCTTCTGGCTCTGTGCATCATTGTGCCGTGGCACCGGCTGCCCTTCGCCACATTCCTCATCATCCCCGTCCTGGACATGGTCACCATCGGTTTCGCCCGAGAAGGTGCGATGGAATCCATTACCGGCCTCAGCGTGCTGGTGGTGCTGCCGGTCATCTGGCTCTGCGCTTCCGGGTTGTACCCGAAACTCGCCATCGCCATGTCCTTCCTCGGCCCCTTGGGAATCGTCTGGGTGCCCCTGTTCATCAGGGGAACACTTAGCGAACAGGACCTCACCAGGCCCCTCCTCTTCCCTATCCTCATCCTGGGCATCGGAGTTTCGGTCAGCGTACTGACCCTCAGCATGGTGCGGCAGCAGCGTGCCCTGGAGCAGAAGGACGAGGCACTCAAGGAAGCCCTGAGCGTGAGCACCAAGCAGGAACGGCTCCTCAACACCGTCATGGAAGCCCTTCCCCTGGGCGTGGTGGCCGTTGACGGCGATGGCCATGACATCCTCATGAACCGCCGCCAACGCCAAACACATGTCCTGGCAACCCCGGCGGACAATGACGATCCCAACGAATCACAGCTGCTGATCTTCGACGTCGACAGGACCACGCCGTTGGTTGCCGACCGCCGCCCGGTGCGCCGGGCAGTCCTGGGCGAAAGGTTCACAGACCAACTGGTGTGGTTGGGGTCCGGAAGCGATCAACGCGCCTTCACCGCGAGCGCCCGGCCCATGGTGGATGACGCCGGGAAGTTTGCCGGCTCCGTGGTGGTCTTCAGTGATGTTACGGATCTGGTGAACGCGCTTGCCGCAAAGGACGACTTCGTGGCAAACGTCTCCCACGAATTCCGCACTCCGCTCACATCCATCCTTGGCTACGTGGAGCTGATCCTTGACGAGCCCGATGCCCTCGATCCCCGGGCTCGTCAGCAGCTGGACATCGTCAGGCGCAACGCCGAGAGGCTCCTGACGCTGGTCTCGGACCTGCTGGCCGTTCGCTCAGGCCAGATCGTCATTCAACCGCATACAGCTGACGTGGCCGAGTTGGTGCGGGGCAGCGTCAACTCCGCAGAGCCACGCGCAGCCAAGGCCGGTATCCGGCTCTCCGTGGATCTTCCCGACGCCCTGGAAGCGCGCGTGGACTCTTCCCGGATAGCGCAGGTACTGGACAACCTCGTCTCCAACGCCATCAAATACTCCCCGGACGGCGGGGATGTGGAAGTTGCTGCCTGGGAGGAAGAGGACTTCATCTTCTGCCGGGTGAGCGATACCGGCATGGGAATGAACGAGGAAGAACAGGCCGAGGCTTTCACCAAGTTCTTCCGGGCCGGCGGCGTGCGCAAAAGCGCCATCCCCGGCGTCGGCCTTGGGCTGCCCATCAGCAAAGCCATTGTGGAAGCCCACGGCGGAACCATCACGCTGGAAAGCGAACCGGGCCGGGGCACCACGTTCACCGTGAAAATGCCCGCATAAGCTTTAGCGTTTGGCGGACCCTGATCCGATCCCCGAGCCCGTCGCTGCATCCCGACGGCGACCAAACAGGAAGTAGCTGATCGGTCCGAAGAAATTGATGAAGGAAACAGCCCGCCAGATCGCCTTTTTGCCCCTGATGTGATCATCCGGGGTCTTGCCGATGCTTCGCTGCGCAGCGCCCAATAAAGCCATGTTGACCGCTCCACTGACCATCAGCATGATGCGCTGACCTTTGGTCATGTCGCGCCAGGATTTCTTGCGGGCCATGATGTCTCCTTCGGTGAAGATGTAGTTATCAGGCTAGTCCGACGCCGGACGACCCGCCACAGCCTGGCGTACTACTTCGCCCCACGATTGCTCGGCAAGGTCACCCACTGCCGCCAAAATTTCCGACGGCGGCAAGGACAGATCCAGCGGGTACTCCACAACGTCAATGTCCGTGTTGAGAATCCGGCGCAGCTTCATTTCCCCCGAACCGGCATAGACAAGCCAGGCTGTTGGAACCCTCAGCGCCGTGCAGTAGGCCAGCAGCTGGTAATGGTCTGCGCTCAGGGACGCACCGGCGTCGGACGCTGCCTGATACTTGGAGTCGTAAACCACCACGGGCCGCCCGCCCAGGAAATGAACGGCGTCCGGTCGAACGGTGATGCGATCCGAATCCCGGACTGCCTCGTTCAGGAGCGCGCCGTACTGGAGACGCATCTCCCCCGGATGGGCACTCATGGCACTGCGCAGGGCGGAGCCCACAAATTCCTCGAACACCTGCCCCATGTCCACAACAAAGGACGCGGTTTGTTGCTTGCCCTCCCCGGCCTCGGCGGAAGCGTTCCGGAGGATCACTTCGGCCAAACGGAGCACAGGGTGATACCTGAGGTTCATCCTGCTGGCCCGCCACGGCGGCAGGGGCGCTCCGGACTGAAGGCGGGTAACGGCGTCGAGCTTTCCCTTGAGCTGACGCAAACGGCTCAGGACATCAGCCCGAACACCCGGAACTTTGCCCATCCGCTCCAAGGCCGCGCGGAGGATACGGTTCTCCGCAATGTCCTCAGTAAATTCGTCGTACGAGACCTCCAGCGGCACCATCATTCCCGGGCGCCGGGAAATCTGGTCCGAAATCCGGATACGGCCCTTGACCGTCCGCAGGGACTCTTCCACTGTGAGGTAGCCCTGCAAAACCCCGCGACTCAGGGCTTTATCCGCCAACTGGGCCAGGGATTCCGCCAGTGCGCTCCACAAATCCGGATGCTCCACGGCCTCCACTGAGTGCTCACGGAACCCTTGCTCGCCGGCGTAGCTGAGCAGGAAGAGGAGCCGGCTAAGCCCCAGGCGGTCCTTGGGCCGGACTTCCAACTGCACCGTGGCCGTCCGCACCGAGCCCACTTTGCCCACGGGTTCAATCCGGTACAGCCCCATGCCCATGGGAGATGCCTTGGCCAGGCCACTGGTGTTGATGAACGCAGCCGAACCGGGGTCAAGTTTCTCCACCACGCCACGGGAGAGCTCATCCATGACAATGTGGCGGGGGCCGGAGCTCTGCCGCGTGGCGGGCGTCTTCCCTGCACTGGCTGGAACGCCCGCACTGGCCGGCACGCCTGTGCTGGCGGGCGTCTTCCCTGCACTGGCCGGGGCCCGGCGGGGCCTGGGCGGGATGGCGTTAGCGGGCTGCAAGACGTCCCAACAGCTGTTCCAGACCGAAGCGTTCCTCCAGCTGCGCCCGGTTCAACTGCCCGTGATAGTGCTCCTCCAACAACGGCATGAGCTCGTACTTCCAAATACGGCGCAGTCCCGTGGGGTTCTGGGCTGCATTCTTCATGAAGTACGACGGCCCGATCATCAGGTCCCGGTCCCAGTCATCAATGGAGTCATTGAGCGCATCCAGCAGGTCCGCATTGAGCGTGTCCAGGCCACGGGCTTCGAGGAAACGGCGCAGCGTGCCCCGGATGGGCTCCTCCTTGGGGTGCAACTCGATGAAGGCGAACCGGCGGCGGATGGCGGCGTCCATCATGGCGATGGAGCGGTCCGCTGTGTTCATGGTGCCAATGATGTAAAGGTTGTCCGGCAAGCTGAAGGGCTCATTGGGGCTGTACTGGAGGTAAATGCGGTCATCACGGTACTCCAGGAGGAAATACAGCTCCCCGAACACCTTGGCCAGATTGGCGCGGTTCATTTCATCGATGATCAGGAAATACGGTTTGTGCGCGTTCTCCGGCTTCGCAGCTTCCTCTGCCAGGCGGCGCAACGGTCCGGCGACGAGCTTGAAGGACACCTGGCCGTCGTCGGTTTTGTCCGGCCGGTAGCCCTCAAAGAAATCCTCATAGGCGTACGAGGGGTGGAACTGCACCAGCTTCACGCGTTCGTCTGTGTGGTCTCCGGCCAGTTCAGCGGCCAGGTGCTTGGCCAAATACGTTTTGCCGGTTCCCGGCGGGCCGTAAAGAACAAGTTGGCGGTTTTCCTCGAGCAGTTCAGCGATCTCCTTGAGGGGTTCAAGGTCCATGTGGAGTGATGCCGCGAACTCTTCGGTGAGGGGCCGGAAACCCTGCTGGACAACCTCGACCACCGTGGTGGGCGGGGCCTCGTCCTCGCCATCGGTTTCGGCTTCCACCGGGAGCAGTTCCTGCAGCGCCTGGATTACCCGGGTGACATCCACAATGATGCCCGGAGTGGACAGCTGCCTCTGGGCGTGGCGCGGCAGTTCTGGGATGGCATAACTGTCATCGAACCAACGGACCTTACGGCGGATCCGCCGGTTGTCCTCGTGATGTTCGGGTTCGCCCAGGACCACACCAACGCGGACCCGGCCAGCGTGCTGGTACAGCGTAAGATCGCCCGGTTTCATGACTGTCAGGAAAGCGAAAACAGCAGTCTTGGTATCTTCGCGTTCCACGTAGCCCAGATGCTTGTAATCCTCATCCACGGCATGCTGGACCACCCCTGCCGTGACCCCTGCCGTGAGGGTGCGCAGATGTTCCACATCCAGGGTTGCTTTCTCTTCGGCAACCCAGGCCGCCAGGAGATCAGCGTTGTCATGATGGGTACGAAGGAGCCAGGAACGGCGCCCCGGATCTCCCACCTTGCGCCACTGGCTGACCAGTTGGCGGGCGTACCAGTCGATGCGCTGTCCGGCCTGCTCGTCCAGATGCAGACGGATGCGGTGGATGTCCGCGGTGATGTCCTCGTCCGTGTCGCCCCCGGCTCCTCCTACCAGTGAGGCGAAGGCATCCCGGATTTCCTGGCGTTCAACGTCCGCCACAACAGGCTCAAAGTAGCTCGGCCACACCAAGTACTCGATGCTGCGGCGAAGGGCGGGCTGGTCCTCGGGCGTAGCGGCGGCCAGTTCATGGAACTTCAACGGATCCGCGAGCGCTTCATTGATGGTTGCGGTGCTTTGGCTGTCCACGTGGGCCACAAAGCGGCACAGCCATTTCAGGTGGTCCCAAATGGTCCAGTTGAACTCGGCCGTGCGGTCGCGGATAACGCCGTGGTCCGTCATGCCCTCATACAGCTCTTCAGGCAGCTCGATCGGCGGCTCAACCCATGACGCTGCTTCTGCGACGCGGGCGCGCTTAACCCGAAGCGATTTGACCTCATGGGCCAGCGGAAGTGATTGGAGGAACAACAGTTCCACGGCCAGCAGCTTCGCTTCCCGGGATGCGCCGTCGAGGTTCTGCCGCAGGTTGGTCATCATGGGGGCCTTGGAGTCCTCCACCCCACGTTCGAGCCTTTCCAGGAGCTCTCCCGCCGCTTCCGCGGTCCACGTCAGCGTCCTGCCGTCCAACGCCGAAGGTCTGCCTTGGAGCGCCGGACCCAGCACATACCAGGCCGCATCCTCGATCTCCTTGGAGACTCCGGGGGCGCGGTCAATGGCTGTTTTTACGGAGGGAATCACCATGCCAACTTACCTTGTTTGGCTTATCCAAGCATCTGGATATCCACAGGCTTGCGATGCACCCCCGCTGGGCAGTGCTTGGCCCGCGCTAACTCCCGTTGCGGAGATCGGCCGGAGGTTCGTCCTTCAGGTTGATCGCATCAAAACGGGCTTCGCAGCTCTCACCCATTGGGGCTTGTGACATGAATCCGACGTGCACGGGCTTCTCCGTATCCAACCTGAACAGCCGCACAAAGGACCAGTCCCGGCCGTCCGGTGACCAGTGGAAAGCCCACGCCGGCCCTACCCGGCTCACCCGCAAATAGACCCACGGTGCCGTGACCACCGGCCCGTTGGAATCGTCGGAATAGTTGTTGGTCACCACGCTGACCACCATGGCTTCCCCCTGCGGAGAATATTCGAAACAGAGCTTGGCCCAGTGCTCGCTGTCCGCCCAGAGAGTCAACACACCGGCGTCGAACGTTGTCCGTGGCGAGGCCACCAACACCCGGGCTGAGAGCGAGAAGGCGGCAGGTGCCCGGAAGCCCAACGCCGTGGCGCGGTGCTGAGGCTCCCCGCCCAGGGAATCGTTGGTCCAATCCACTCCAGGGGCTGCAGTCAGCGTCAACGTGCCTTCCGCTGGGTCATGGCTGACATGGCCTTCGGAGGAGGTCCATTCCAAGGCCGGCAATCCCGGTATTTCGGGGGTCATTCCGTGCTCCGTTCGTTGCAGCTGTTCGTTTCAGAACACGCTTTCAGACTTAGGCTTGGATGTGCGGGAGGCCACACCGGGGCAACTGCCAGTGCACCCCCCCAACTTAGTGCACCCCAACTCAGTGCACCCGAACTCAGTGCATCCCGAACTGGTAACCGAAGGGAACCGGCTCATCCGGGCACACTTCCTGCCACAGCGCTGATATCGCGTCCTCCCCTTCGCGGAGGTCCGGAATTTCCACGCCCTCGCGCAGGATCGCCGCCGCTGCAGCGGGGTTCCCGGTCCTTGCGAGCGCCAACGCCTTAAGGAACGTCAAGCGTCCGACGCCGGTCCCCGCCTTGGGTGCCGCGCCGTTCAGTTCCAGCGCCATGGCCGGGTCCCCGTGCCGGATGCTGAGTGTGATGGCCTCCATGAGCAAGGCTGCGTTGGCCGGGTCAGCCTCCACTCCGTTCCGGAGTTCCGCGAGGCCATCGGCATCGCGCCCGGCCGCGAGCAAGGCAAGGCCCAGCCCGCGATGTGCCAAAGCCTTGATGCCAGGCGTGGCTTCCGGATCGGCCACCACGTGCCGATATCCGGACTTCGCGCCCTCCAGGTCCTGCCGGGCGTGCTTCATGGTGGCCAGATGGAAGTGCGCCTCCGGGCTTTCCTGCCCCGCCAGCACGTCCTCCCAGTCCACCCCCGCTACGAAGCTGGACGCGCCGTCGAACGCTTTTCCCTGCAGCAGCGCGAGCCATGGTTCCTGTTCCGCGGTGACGCTCTCGTCCACAAACGGGGTTCCGCTCTCGTCCACCCAGGCCTTCCCGTTTTTCTGCCGCCGGGCACGCTCAAGAACGCCCCAGCCGCTGCCGTCCACCAACATTTTCGACGGCGGGACGTCGGCATCGGTGATGGCTGCGGACAGCATGGACTCGAGTTCATCGTGCGGCAGGAGCTGTTCCAGGCGCTCACCGGCGTGGGCTACAGCAGCATCCCAGTCGGTCCCGTGCGAGGCGTCCGGGTCCAGGTGCCCGTTGCCGTAGGCCTCAACCCACGCCCATTCTGCGCCAGCAGGCATCACCAGGTGTTCAAACTGTGTTTGGGCGAGGCCTGCCTGGATCTCGGCGTACGGGCCAGCTCCGGGACTCAGCCATTCCTGCCAACGTTTACCGCCCTGGCCCTGGCCCCACACGAAGAGTTTCTTTCCCCGCAGGAGTCCCGTGGACAGCATCGCCAGCCCGTCGCCGTCGTCGTCCGCTGCCACAACCCAGCGCCGTTCGGAGGGGTCGATGTCAAAGAAGAAGTCGGCCGCGTGCGGGCTGTTGACCGGCCAGGTGCCGTCATAGCCTTCGTGGCTGGTGGGCCGGACACGGGTGATGTCCGTTGTGTAGTCGCTGCCAAAGGCCTCCTCTGCCGGGGCGATCACCCGCGTCCGCTCAGTCTCGGGGATGGCCGCGTTGCTCCACCAGTACATGGGGACGTCGTGGTCATTCGGGTTGCGGATCCGCACAGCCGCGAACACCACGGGCGAGTCCTCAGGAAGCCACACGTCTACTTGGAACACCACCTCGCGCAGCCGCTCGAATTCCCACATACGCAGGATGTGCTTGCCGTCCGGCGTGTGCACGATTGCCGTGTGCAGCGGGTCGCAGCTGGTGGGTGAGTGCCCGCGGGTCCCGATGTTCCACTCCAGCCCGCCCGCGAACCACGCCTTGCGCAGGGCAATGTTGGCCAGTTGCGGGGCATCGTGGGTGTGGAGCAGTTGCTTGCCGGTCGCTTTGTCGAACAGTTCCCAGAGTCGCCCACCCAACGACGGGATGACCGTCACCCTGAGTTTGTTGTTTTCCAGCACGACGGCGGGAAATTCCCGGGGTGCCGCCTCGCGGCTGTAGCCGTCCTGCATCAGATACGGGTACACATTGGGAACCACCCCGTACCGGGCCGATGCCTGGAGTTCCTCCGGGACACCTTCGCCCACCGTGTAGGGCTGGTCGAGCTCGGCCGCGACTACCGGCAGCGGGTTCAAGGAGCCGAGCTCCGCCATGGTCAAGGAGATGGTGGTGACGGTGAGGTTGGAGGTTGCTGTGTCTGCCACGTCAGTTTCCGATCACAAGAAGGAGGCCGCGCTGCGGCTCGATGGGTATTGCCTCGCCCGGCGCGTAGCCCGCAGCTGATTGGAAGCCACGGATAGCGGGGGCAGTTATTGAGGCGTCCTTGGGGGTGCCGGTGACGGCAGCGTCGTCGAATATCAGCGTCACTTCCTCAGTGTGCTCGGCCCATGACGCCAGCGCTACAACCAGTCCGTACTCTGTGAGCCACGTGGTTGCCAGGACCTCCGGGTGGCTGGTCCACACGGGCGCCTGCGGGTCCCAGAACCCCTGCATCGGCGCGTGCTCCAAGCCGGTTTCTGCCCAGCATTCCCAGAGCGGGCGGTTGTCCACGGCGGGCGCCCTGCCGGTCATGCCGAACACCATGCCGCGCCATGGGTTGCCTCCCCCTTCCAGCATTTCGCCCATCAGTCCGAAGGGGATGCCGGACAACTCCACCAACCAATAGTCGGGATCGGTGGTGTCGTAGTCGAAGTACTCCCCCAACCACAGCCTGTCCACATAGGGCAATTGCTCCATGTACAAATTGGCCGATGACGCGTACCCGTCGTGGGCAGTGAACTGGTTTGCCGAGTGAAGGTCGATCTCAGGGCCGTCCACTCCGCGAGCCGCGCAAGCCCGCTCAAGGACCTTGCGGACCCGCACCATGGCATGCCGGTCATAGGCGATGTCATCCAGATAGATGCCATCGATCCCGTCCTCACCTCTGGCCAGCTCCTGGAGGCTCCGGACGTAGAAGTTCTCCCACCGCGACTCGCCTGTGGTCACCACTGCGATGTCCTCGACGTTCGGGGCAAACCATGCGGACACGTAGCCGCTCCCGGCATGTTCCTGCAACCATATGTGGCCCGCCCCGGGACCGTCACTGAAAATCTCGTGGTCCAGTTGCAGTAGCGGCAGCAGCTCCGGACTGTGAAAAGTAAGCTCCCGGACAGTGTTGTAGATCTTGGCTTTGAGTCCGCTTCGATGGCACCCTGCCACATACTCCCTCAACGAGTCTTCCGTGAGAAGGGGGTCGTTGATGTACGGCGCAGGAGCTGTTGCGTGATGGACGTTGACCACGGTGGCTCCCGCGGCGGCGATGCTTTCCGGGTCGGCCGGCTCATGGAAGTAGCGCTTGGACAGGTGCTTGCCGGGTTCGATCGCTTTGAAAGGCGTCAGCAGGAGACGGACATTAAAGTCGAGCGGCTGGCCCGCGGTGAGGGAACGGGCACCGCTGAAGGCATGCAGCGTCACCCTATTCTCCGTTGTCCGCAGCGCAACACCGCCCCGGACTGTGGGCTGGCCGCCGTCCTCCTGACGGTTGGCCCACGATTCCGGTTCCACCAGCGGCTTCTCCCGGTAAAAGTTTGTATTCAGTGGCCTCTCGTACCGCTCATCCCGCAAGGACAGCTGCATCCCGGCGTTCACCCCACCCAGCCAGAGTGCATCCTGGTTCTTGGTGGCAACGTCCCAGGTCCAGTCGACGGTTTCCGGCCGCCGCCCACCCGGAACCCCCAAACCCATGGCGAACGGGACCGCAGCCTTACGGAACCCAAGGTGAAGGCCGACGTCGGGCACGTCCAGGTTTTGCTCCGGACTCAGCCGAAGCCGGTAGCTCACTGCTCCATCGGCGTCGAGGACACCTTCCAGGTCCAGGGCCAGCGCCGCTTTCCCGTCCTTCGTGCCCGTCCACTGACAACGCCACTGGACGCGTGCCGGGCCTTGAACTGTGAACACAATCGACGAGTAATGCCAGTGGATGCCGTCAATGTCCAGGCGCACCGGGACGTCCAGAAGCTCGACGGCGGGGCCATCAGTGGCGGTTACAGCGGCGGTGAAGGTGGACGTCACCTGCGCCGGAAGCCCCGACTCCGCGAGCCGCAGTGACCTGCCCAGGATCCCCAACGTAGCGCTCGATTCATCCAGTGAGACGGCGGTGTAGGGCTTCACCAGCTCCGCGTCCTGGGCTACGTCAGAATCCAGCCATGCAAGGCGCCGAAGGAATCGTGGATCTCCGAAACCGCCGGCAAGGATTGCCGGATCTGTTTCCGTCGCCACCTCCAGGGTGACCTCGATCTTCCGCGGCGACTCCCCCGCTGCACAGATCGTGATGGTCGCAGAGTGTGCGGTTCCGGCAGCTTCCGCGGGAATGGGAAGGACCACGAACAAAGCCCGCACCGTGCCGGCCGGGACGTTCAGTGCTCTGCGCCACGGCTTGCCCAGGCGATCCACGCCATCAGTATTGACGCAATGGCGACCGGCAGGGGAGACCACATCGACTGAGACACCCTCGAGCTCCTTCTGCGCGTAAAGCCCCAGCTGGACCACATAGTCCTCGCCGGCCAGTGCAGTCCCGTGGAAGCTGTTCGAGGGCCCGTCGATCACCCAGTGCGCCGGCAGCTCCGAATGCATCGAGACAGGGTTCAGCCGGTCCTCGGGGAACACCAGGAACGCCTCGCCTGCGTGGAGCGAACGAAAGTGTTCCAGCTCCTCCGCGCGGGCAGTGAAGTTCATTGGAGCGAAGGAGTCGCGTTCACTTGCGGCCTCATAACGGAGGACTCTTGCGGTGGGCAGCTCGGCCTGCGCCCCGCTTGCCCAGGCAGAACGCACCACGACGGCGGCCCAGGCCGGGTCTGCGGCAGGACGATGCGGGAGGTACTGCGCTTGCGGATAGTGGGGTTTCCCCAACATGGCGTACGTCAGGTAGTAGACGAAGTAGGTGCCGGGGCCGTCGATGGCCTCGAAGACAAGGGATCCGGACGCCCTCGTGGCCTCTTCAACGATCACGTTCCGAACCCTGGTTCCGGTGCTCCGGGAGACTACGATGACATCCACGGTTGCCGGCTCCGTGTCCTGCCGGCGCCAGGGAAGGACTACCCTGTGGGCTTGGGTTGTTCCCGCGGGCCAGCCTCTTGCTTCGTCCGCCTGGACGTCAATGACGAACCGGTGATTTCCGTAGAGCAGTTTGTCCCATGTTCCGACGCCACATTCCAGCTCCGGGTGGCCCTTGGCTGGGGTGCTGTTTGCGATTGTCGTTAGACGGGAAATGACGGCCGGTGAAACCGGCGAGGGCAGCGGCATCGCTGGGACTCCTGAAGGTAGCTTCCGGGGCTTTTCACCGAGTTGGTGAATCCTTACATCATCCCGGCGTTCCGCGGAATCGTAAAGGGTCATTACGATCCGCGATCACTGGAATTTGCCCGTCCATAAGCTGGACGGCAGGGGCTAATGGGGCATTGCGAGATTAAGTGCGTTCGCCAGCGCCTTGGCCGCCCGAACTACTTCGCGATCGGTGACGGTGTACGCCGTGGGATCGCTGCCGTCCTGGGCACCCAGGGAGATGGCGCCCTCTCCGAGCGTGGAGACCGTCTTCTTGGCCGAGAGATGAACGGCGGACAATCCTGCCCTGTGCATCACCGGAATGTCGTCCAAGGTCAGTCCGCCGCCGGCCATGATCTGCAGGGAATTCCCGGCCCGTTCCACCATGGCCGTCAACGTTTCCAAGCCAGCGCCCGCCGTTGCCTGATGCCCCGATGTGAGGACCCTGGTGAAGCCCAGATCCAGCAATTCATCCAAGGTTGCGAAGGGGTCTCGTGACTGGTCAATGGCTCTGTGGAAGGTGAGCTCGGCGTCCGGGTTGGCATCCTTGGCGGAGGCCACCAGGCGCCGCAGTGCCGGAACATCCACGTCACCTGAAGCAGTGAGCGCCCCCACCACAACTCCGCGCGCTCCCTGGGCCAGCAGATGCCGGATTTCATGCACCATGGTGTCCACGTCCGACGCGGAGTACTGGAAATCACCCGGCCTGGAACGGATCAACGGATGGATCTCCAAACGCCCATCGACGTGTTCCATGCTCGCTTCCATGAGCCCCTGGCTCGGCGTCACACCACCAAGTTCGAGGCTGCTGCACAGTTCAATCCGGTCAGCTCCCTCGGATGCCGCTACCCCGGCCCCGGCAGCGCTGACCACGGCAATTTCGAGTTTCATGGTGAAACTCTACGCGGAGTTTTTGTACAGGTAATGCCCCTAAGAAGGCTTCTTAAGGGCATCATCTGTACAAAAACTCGTCAGGGTTGGAAGTGCCCCAGCTTTTCCTTCTGCTCCGGTGTGAGCCTCAGGACCCGTCCGGTGGCTTCGGCTACAAAGGCCAAATGAGTGGTGGCTTTGACGCAGTCTTCCCGCGTCACCGGATCCTTGATGACGTAGTGGAGATCAAAGCTGGCACCCTTGATGGCTCCCACCCAAATCTCCACTACGGCCGGGATGTTGCGGTAATCCAGGGTCCGAACGTAGCGGACTTTGTGCTCCACAACCAGGGTCATGATGCCCTCTTCAACGTCATTGAACAGGGCGGCAGGTGGCTCTACGCCCGGAAGACCGGCCCCGCGCGGCGGCCCGAAGGCTGCAATGCGGGCTTCCTCCAGCATGCGAACAATCTGGACGTTATTGATGTGGCCGTAGGCGTCCATGTCACCCCAGCGCATGGGCACAAGCACCTCCATCCGCCGGGGTACCACAGACTCCTTCGGTGTCTCGCTTAGTGTTTCCCCGCTCAGCTGTGCACCGCCGTCGAATCGTCCACGGCCGTCTCTTCTTCACCGGCGAACTGGGACATGTACAAGCGGTAGTACGCGCCCTGGAGTGCCAGCAGGTGGTTGTGGTTGCCCTGCTCCACGATCTTGCCGTTCTCCATCACCAGGATGGTATCGGCGTCCCGGATGGTGGACAGTCGGTGGGCGATCACAAAGCTGGTCCGGTCAGTGCGGAGGGCAGCCATGGCCTTTTGCAGCAGCAGTTCGGTTCGGGTGTCCACGGAGCTGGTGGCCTCATCCAGGATCAGCAGCGAAGGATCGGAGACGAAGGCACGGGCAATAGTGATCAGCTGCTTTTCACCGGCACTGACGTTGTTGCCTTCTTCGTCGATGATGGTCTGGTAGCCGTCAGGAAGGGCCCGCACGAAGCGGTCCACGTAGGTGGCCTTGGCCGCCTCCATGATCTGCTCCTCGGTGGCGTCCAGGTTGCCGTACTTGATGTTGTCGTAGATGGTCCCGCCAAACAGCCAGGCATCCTGCAGCACCATGCCCACCTTGGACCGCAGTTCTGCACGGCTGAGGTCCTTGATGTCCACGCCGTCCAAGGTAATCCGGCCGGCGTTGAGCTCGTAGAAACGCATCACGAGGTTCACCAGGGTGGTCTTACCGGCTCCCGTGGGCCCAACAATCGCCACCGTGTGACCAGGCTCGGCCGCAAAGGACAGGTCCTCGATCAGCGGCTTGTCCTCCACATAACTGAAGGAAACATGCTCAAACTCAACGTGGCCATCGGTCTTGGAGGGCAGGTTACGGGTCCCGGTCTCTTCAACTTCTTCATCGGCATCCAGGAACTCGAACACACGCTCTGCCGAAGCGACGCCGGACTGGAGCATGTTGGCCATGCCTGCAATCTGACCCAGCGGCTGGGTGAATTCACGCGAGTACTGGATGAACGCGGTGGCGTCGCCCAGGCTCATGGAACCCGAGGCAACGCGGAGGCCGCCCACCACGGCAATGCCCACATAGGAAAGGTAGGACACGAAGTTCATGGCCGGGAAGATCACCCCGGATACAAACTGTGCACCGAACGAGGCTTTGTACAGTTCCTCGTTCTTCTCGTCGAAACGGTCCAGCATGTCAGCATCGCGCCCGAAGACCTTCACGAGGTCGTGTCCGGAGAACGATTCCTCGATCTGGCCGTTCAACGCACCGGTGTTCTTCCACTGCGCCGCGAACAGCTTTTGGCTGCGGGCACCAATGACGCCTGCCACGATGCCGGACAGAGGCAGGGCGATCAGGGCAATCAACGCCAACTCCCAGGACACGATGAACATCATCACCGTGATGCCCAGGACGGTCAGCACTGAGCTGACCAGCTGCGAGAACGCCTGCTGGAGGCCCTGCTGGACGTTATCGACGTCGTTGGTCACGCGGGACAGGATGTCGCCACGCTGGCGGGTGTCAAAGTAGTTCAACGGCAGCCGGTTGAGCTTGGCCTGAACATCGTTGCGGAGCTTCTTGATGACCCGCATGACGATCCTGTTGAGCAGCCAACCCTGGGCCCACAGGAAGATGTTGGCCACAAAGTACATGAGCAACACGATGGAGATCAGGAAGGTCAGCTTGGGGAAGTCAATGCCGTTGGTGAGCTCCATCTTGGACACCATGTCCGCGAAGTTGCCCTCACCCTGCTGGCGCATGAGCTCCACGAACTGTTCCTTGGAAACACCCTCAGGAACCTGCCGGCCCACGACGCCGCCAAAAATAACGTCCATGGCATTACCCAGGACCTTGGGGGCAATCACATTCAGGACCACCGAGACGATGACCAGGCCGATCACGATGTATACGCCGACAGCCTCAGGCTTCAACAGGCCCATGAGCCGTTTGGCGGACGGCCAGAACTCCTTGGCTTTCTTTGCCGGGACATCACCGAACATGCCGCCGTCAGCTTCGGACGGGACGTACTCCTCTTCGACGAAGTCATCGTCATCGAGCGCTTCGGTTGCTATCTCAGCCTCGGCTGTTGCTTTGGCATCCTTCGCCGCCTGAGCCTTGGCAGCCCAGCCACGCTTCTTTTGCTGGTTCTGCTCGGTCATGCCACTTCCTCCACGCTCAGCTGGGACTCAACAATTTCCTGGTACGTGGGTGAGGTCTCCAGCAGTTCATCGTGCGTTCCGCGATCAACAATCCTGCCGTTATCCAGCACAAGGATCTCGTCCGCGTCCGCGATGGTTGAGACGCGCTGGGCCACGATGATGACGGTGGCGTCCCGGGTCTTGGCCTTCAAGGCCTTCCTCAGCCTGGCGTCGGTGGCGACGTCCAAAGCAGAGAACGAATCGTCAAACAAGTACACGTTGGGTTTGGTAACCAAAGCCCTGGCAATGGACAGCCTCTGGCGTTGACCACCAGATACGTTGGTACCGCCCTGGGCAATTCGCCTGTTCAAGCCGGATGACTTCTCTTCAACGAAGCCCTTGGCCTGCGCGGTCTCCAATGCGTCCCACAGTTCTTCATCCGTGGCGTCAGGCTTGCCGAAGCGCAGGTTGTGCTCGATTGTCCCGGAGAACAAGTACGGTTTCTGAGGCACGGCCGATACCCTGCTGGTGATCTCCGAGGCGTCCATCTTGGTGACGGGCACGCCGTCGAGCAGGACGTCACCTGAGGCGACGTCATAAAGCCGTGGAAGCAGCGAGACCAGGGTGGTTTTGCCGGCACCCGTGGAGCCGATGATGGCCAGGGTCTTGCCCGGCTCAGCAGTAAAGGAGATGTTGCTCAGCACGGGAGCCTCGGCTCCTGGGTACTTGAAAGTGACGTCGCGGAACTCCACGCGTCCCTTCTTCTCTGCGGGCACCACCGGTGAGGTGGGGTTGTGGATGGAAGGCTCCACGTCCAGCACCTCGCCAATGCGGTCAGCACACACGGACGCACGGGGAATCATCATTGCCATGAAGGTGCCCATCATGACAGCCATCAGGATCTGCAGCAGGTACTGCAGGAAGGCCGTCAGCGCACCCACCTGCATCTCACCGGAGTCCACCCGCTGACCACCGAACCACAGCACAGCTGCTGTGGACAGGTGAAGGATCATGCCGATGGCAGGGAACATCAGGACAAAGAGGTTGCCGATCTTGACCGAGACCGCAGTGAGGTCATCATTGGCATTCCCGAAACGCCGGGCCTCATGAGGCTCGCGCACAAAGGCCCGGACCACGCGGATACCGATGATTTGCTCGCGCAGCACACCGTTGATGGCATCGATTTTGGTCTGCATGGACCGGAACAAGGGCATCAGACGGACGACGAGGTAACCAACTACGGCCACCAGGACCGGAACGGAAACCCATACCAACCATGACAGGCTGAGGTCCTCACGGAGTGCCATGATGATGCCGCCCACACACATGATGGGAGTGGAAACCATGAAGTTCAGGCCCATGAGCACCAGCATTTGTACCTGCTGGACGTCATTGGTGCCGCGGGTGATCAGGGTGGGAGCGCCGAATGTGTTGACGTCCTGAGCGGAGAAACTGCTGACCTGCCTGAAAACGCTGCGGCGCAGGTCCCGGCCAATGGCCATGGCAACACGGGAGCCGAAGTACACGGCCACAATGGCAGTGATCACTTGTCCAAGGGCAACAGCGAGCATGAGCGCACCGGTCTGCCAGATGAAATCGGTGTCTCCGCGGGAAACCCCTTCGTCAATGATTCTGGCATTGAGGCTGGGGAGGTAGAGCGTGGCTATGGTGGACGCCAGCTGGAATAACAGCACGGCCACGATCTGCGGCAAATACGGCTTGGAATAGCGCCGTATAAGGGTGACAAGCATGCCCACGGGTCCTTAGAAAGAGTGCGTGAATGAGGTAAGAGAAGTGTGGCAGCCGGGGCTGACAGTATTAGCCTCCCTACTCTACGAAATCCGTTGCCCGGGCGAAACAACCTACGGAAAAGATCATCCCAGCGGAGTATTTGCCGTGTCGGCCGGTGCTCCCGCTGAGGCAGACCGTTGAGGGGGAAGCAAAACGCCGGCTGGTTTCCCAGCCGGCGCTTTCAGCCCCATCCTTGTTCGTCACACTCCGCGCACTCCGCCGGGAGTATCGAACAAGGGCGGGATCGGTAGGTGGTGTCAGCCTGCGTGCTTCCCGTGGTCCGCACGTGCCTCCGCGCCTTCGAGAAGCAGCAACGCCATACGTTCCTGCTGCCTGCGCTCGCGCTTGAGTTCCTTCCGGAGAGCAGCGAGCTCTTCAGCGGTGCGGGCCTGCTGCTCGGCAAGGGTTTGCTGCTCCCGCAACCTTGCCTGCAGTTCCACATTGGCCCGGCTCAGCTGTAGCTGCTGTTCCGCCAGTACATACTGCGTACGCGACAACTGCTCCTGGACTTCCTTCACATCGGCGACGCCGTGGGACCGTTCCTGGGTGAGGATCCGCGCAAACTCAAGGTCAAGGTCAGATCCGGAGTCCGGGCTGGAGGCCGGGCGGTCAGTGCGCGGAACCTGAGGCTCCCCCACCGAAATGGCGGAGTTGGCACCCAAGCGGCGGGCGTCGTCGTCGGACGCCTTGACTGCGTCCATGGACGCCGTGTCCAGCGACATTCCGGCGTCTCCCGATGCCGCAGCCATGAGTTCCTTCTCAGGAGCAGCGTCAACCGTGCGGCGCAGCGGGCGTTCCTTAATGAACAGCACCGCGAGGAGGGCAACCACGCTGATGATCGCGGAGATCAGGAAGATCTGGGCGGTGGCGTCACCGTAAGCAGCGCGCATGATCTCAGCGATGGGCGCCGGCATGTCGGCCAGGTCCATGCTGGCACCGGACGCGCCACCCTGGGCCGGGATGCCCGCGGCAGCCATGCCTTCAACTGCGAGGTCCTTGACGTGGTTGGACATGATGGCGCCGAGGACGGACACGCCGATCGCGCCACCAACCGAGCGGAAGAACGCCACCGAGGCACTGGCCGTACCGATGTCCTTGGCTTGAACGGTGTTCTGCACAGCCAGCACCAGGTTCTGCATCAGCATGCCAAGGCCCAGGCCGAACACACCGGTGTAGATGGCCACAATCCACAGTTCCGTGGTGTGGTCCATGGTTCCAGCGAACGCGAGGCCGCCAATGAGCAGAACGGAACCTGCAATCAGGAACCTCTTCCACTTGCCAAAACGGCTGATCAGGATGCCCGATGCCACCGATCCAATCAGGTTGCCTGCAATCATGGGCAGCGTCAGCAGGCCGGCCTCGGTAGGTGTTGCACCGCGGGCAACCTGGAAGTACTGACCCAGGAAGGTGGAGGAACCGAACATGGCGATTCCCACAGCAACGGAGGCAACAATGGCCAGGGCGGTGGTGCGCTCGGAGATGATCTTGAGCGGGATGATGGGCTGGGCCACCTTGGTTTCCACGAATACGAGCACTGCAAGCAGTGCCACGCCGCCGCCCACCATGAGGGCGGACTGCCAGGAGAACCAGTCGTAGTAGTCAGGGTTGCCGGCGAAGGAAACCCAAATGAGGAGCAGGCTCACGCCGGAGGTCAGAAGGATGGATCCGAGCCAGTCGATCTTGGCCGGACGCTTGATGTGCTCGATCTTCAGCGTCACCTGGAGCAGGATGAGAGCGACGACGGCCAGCGGCACGCAGACGAAGAACGTCCAGCGCCAGCCCAGCGGGCTGTCAACAATGAAGCCGCCCAGCAACGGGCCGCCTGCGGTGCCCACCGCCATGACAGCACCCATGTACCCGGAGTACTTACCGCGGTCACGCGGCGGAATCATGGAGCCGATGATCGCTTGCGCCAGGGCGGTGAGGCCACCCATGGCCACGCCCTGGATGACGCGGGCGGTCAACAGCAGCGGAATGGTTTCGGACAGGCCGGCCATGACCGAACCGGCCACGAAGATGATGATGCTCAGCTGGACCAGGAGCTTCTTGTCGAAGAGGTCCGCGAGCTTGCCCCAGATGGGCGTGGTGGCGGCGTTTGCCAGCAACGCAGCCGTGATGACCCAGGCGAAGTCGGTTTGGGTGCCCTTGAGCTCGGACATGATGGTGGGCAGTGCGTTGGCAACAATCGTGCTGCTGAGGATCGCTGTGAAGAACGCCGCGAGGAGGCCGGTGAGGGCTTCCATGATCTGACGGTGCGTCATGGGTGCGGCGGCCTTGTGCGCGGTGAATGAGGCGTCCACCGCCTTGGAGTTTTGTACTGGTGTAGCCATGCGTGGGCTCCTAAGCTGTCTGGTTTGTTGTGATGGAGCCGGCCGCCGTTGCCCGGATTGAGTCTTTAAGGGACTCCGTGAGTTTGTTGATGACCTGGGAGGCCTCGAGGGCGTCCGCCTCGCTCCAATCCGCCAGGTAATCCCGCAGTCTCACGCTGCGTTGTTCTTCAAATTCGCGTAGTTTCGCGGAGCCTTTCTCCGTCAGCGCAAGGAGTTGGGCCCTGCCGTCCGCTGGGTCCGGCCGTCTGACCACGAAGCCCAGTTCCTCGAGTTCGCTGATGTGGCGGCTGAGGACCGGCGCGCTCACACCTAGCCGCGTGGCCAAATGCGTAGCGCGGGTCTCCCCCTCGCCAATGAAGCGCATCACTCCCTGAACAGCCATTCCGACGTCGGGAACGCGGGCCATGTGGGCGGTCACCACACAGCGGAGCGTGCGTTGGAGATCGAAGATTTGATGCACAAGATCGGTTGCGGTGGCAGAACCGACGGACATGGGAAACACCCCTCTTTTTGTTTGCCTAAAGCAACTATAACTCAGATTGATTGCTTTGGGAAACTAAAGATGAGGGTTCGTCCGGCCGTTGCGAGGCCAGCTCTGCGCCCCATTCACTCGATGTGGGGCGCAGAGCAGGCCTCACAACGCAGGAAGCCCCCGCACGGAGTACCGTGCGGGGGCTGCTTGCTTTGCTTAGTTGTCCAGGTGAGTGGGGCCGAACATCTTCAACAGCGTTTCAACCACGACGACGTTGGGGCCGTCCGCTTCGAAGGACGCCTTGAGCGCGTCCCCCACTTCCTTCGGGGCTACCCGGCGGGCCGGGACGCCGAAGGACTCAGCAAGCTTCACGAAGTCAGGACGGGCGAGCTCGGTGGCCGTGGCCTGGCCGAAGGCGCCCACCATGTACTCGCGCAGGATGCCGTATCCGCCGTCATCCACGATCAACCAGGTGACCGGAACGTTGTGCTGCTTGGCGGTGGCGAGCTCGGAGATGGAGTACATGGAGGAACCGTCACCGGATACAGCAAGCACACGTCCGGGTTTGCCGATGGTTTCGAGTCCCACGGCGCCGCCGATCGCCGCCGGGAAGCCGTAGCCGAGCCCACCGGCGCCTTGGGCGGAGTGGAACTGGCCCTGCCGGGCGTCCCAGCAGCTCCAGCCCCAGTACGCGGAGATGGTCATGTCCCAGAACGTCTGCATGTCCGCCGGAACAGCCTCGCGGATATCGGCCATGAACTTCAGTTCCTTGGCCAGGTCCTGTGATTCCAGGCGGGCTTTGACCTTGGCCAAGGATTCCTTGACCACGTCTTCCGGGCTGCGGCCGTGCCATGACCGTTTTGTTGCGTCCGCTGCCCCTGCCGCGGCGAGGGCTTCATCCAACGCGGCGAGTGCCTGGCCGGCGTCGGCACGGATGCCCAGTCCTGGCCTGTTGGATTCGAGGACGCGAGGTTCGGCGTCGATCTGGATGATGCGGCCCCGGGGTTCGAACGTGAAGTAATTGGAGGTCACTTCACCCAGCGACGAGCCAATGACGATCAACACGTCGGCGTCTTCCAGGACATCGGTCATGTACCGGTCCTCGATCCACGACTGCAAGGACAGCTCGTGGGTCCACGGGAACGCGCCATTGCCGCCGGGGGTGCAAATCACCGGTGCACGCAACTGCTCGGCAATTGAGAGCAGCGACTTCTCGGCCCGGCCACGACGCGTACCGCCACCTGCGATGATCGCCGGACGTTCCGCCGTCGAAAGCCACTTCACGGCCTCGCGAATCAGCTCCACGCGCGGCGGGTTATCGAATGCCTCGGCGAGAGCGTCCTCCACCGGCGGGACCATGATTGGATCCAGCAGGACGTTCTGCGGAATTTCGATCCACACCGGGCCCTGCGGCGAGGAAATCGCCTCGGTCCACGCGTCCTGAATGGCCGACGGGATACCCGAAGCGTGCTGGATGAGTCGCTGGCTCTTGGTGACGTTGGCCGCGGATGCCTTCTGGTCATCGAGCTGGTGCAACATGCCCTTGCGGCGGGCGCCCAGGCCGTCCAGCGGGATCTGGCTGGCAACAACAACCATGGGAACACCCGTGGCATACGCCTCCTGCAAACCTGCCAGGGACGTCAGCGCGCCGGGACCGGTGGACAGGAACAGCACGCCAACCTCGCCGGTGGCACGCGAGTAGCCGTCAGCGGCGAATGCCGAGTTGTTCTCCACACGGGAGGAAACGAAGTGCAGGTTTCCGCGGCCCATGGCGTCGAACAGCCCGAGCGCGTGCTGACCGGGAATACCGAAAACGGTCTTGGCACCCAGCGCTTCAAGGGTCTCGACCACGAGGTCCCCGCCGTTGCGCTGGTTAGTGCCCTTGGTGGGGGCGGCCGTGCCCGGATCGAAGTCGATCATCGCTGGTCCCCGGCTGTTCCGGTTGCCTGCGCAAGCTCCGCGATGCGGGCGCCCAGCGCCTGCTGTGCGTAGCCGTTCGGGGCACCTTGGCGGTCGCCTTCGACGGCGTTGTCCGCCATCAGGGTCACGAGCTCGTAGGCTACGTGGCTGCCTGCGACGCCGGTGATCTCTGCGTGGTCGTAGGCCGGGGCAACTTCAACAATGTCCGCGCCAACGAGGTTCATGCCGCGGAAGCCACGGATGAATTCGAGGAGTTCGCGGCTGGTGATGCCGCCGGCTTCCGGAGTGCCGGTGCCGGGTGCGTGGGCGGGGTCCAGGACGTCGATGTCCACGGAGATGTACAGGGGACGGTTGCCGATTCGGTCACGGATCTTGGCTACCGTCTCCAGGACGCCCTGGTAGTAGACGTCTGCAGAGGTGACGATTCCGAAGCCGAAGCGGTGGTCGTCGTCGAGGTCCTTCTTGCCGTACAGGGGGCCGCGGGTACCCACGTGGCTGATGGCTTCGGTGTCCAGGATGCCCTCTTCCACCGCACGGCGGAAGGGAGTACCGTGCGTGTACTCAGCACCGAAGTAGGTGTCCCACGTATCCAAGTGGGCATCGAAGTGGAGCATGGCAATGGGCTCGCCGGCTCGTTCGGCTGCCGCGCGGAGGAGCGGAAGCGCAATGGTGTGGTCGCCACCAAGGGTTACCAGCTTGCTGCCGTTGGCCGTCAGGTCCAAGGCGTTCTGCTGGATGGTCTCAATGGCCTCGTTGATGTTGAACGGGTTCACGGCCATGTCGCCAGCATCGGCAACCTGAATGTTCTCGAACGGGCTTACATCCCAGGCCGGGTTGTACGGGCGCAGCAAGCGGCTGGCCTCACGCACATGGTTGGCACCGAAGCGAGCGCCGGGGCGGTAGGAGACACCGGAGTCGAACGGAACACCCACCACAGTAACGTCGGCTTTGGAGACCTGGTCCAAGCGGGGCAGGCGGGCATAGGTGGCGGCACCGGCGTAACGCGGGATGCGGGATGAATCGATGGGGCCCAGGTTGCCGTTGGCCTCAATGCGGAGCTCTTCCAAAATATGCCCACTCCTTAAGTAGTTAGGGGTTAAGTCGTTCACTGTGACACCCATCATACACTCGAAGTTGCCTTATATGCATCACCTGTTTACAAGGTGGTTCGATTCCAGAAGCGTGCCTAGTGGGCGTGCGTCATGAGATCCCGGTCACAGCGGGCGTAAAGATTCCATAAAAACCGGGGTGCCGGCGTCGAACGCGGCCATACGCTCAAGCGGAAGCAGCATCCTGCTGCGCGAAAGGACACCGTGACCACCCTGACGAGGCCTCCGGCCGACCCGGCCGACAAGCCCAAGAATTCCTTCAAGCTCAAACCCTGGCTGTTGGAAGGAATGCCGGACACCTCAGGGAAGCGGCAAGGACCTCACGGACGCCCTTCGGACTCACACAAACCCCAAGCCTGGTGGAAGGTCATGTGCCTCACCGGCCTGGACTACTTCTCCACACTGGGCTACCAGCCGGCAATCGCCGCACTGGCCGCCGGACTGTTGTCCCCGCTGGCCACCCTGCTCCTCGTCTTCGCAACACTGGCCGGAGCCCTCCCCGTGTACCGCCGCGTTGCGAAAGAAAGCCCCCGCGGCGAAGGATCCATCGCCATGCTCGAACGCCTGCTCCCGCGCTGGGGAGGCAAGCTGTTCGTCCTGGCCCTTCTGGGTTTCGCTGCCACAGACTTCATGATCACCATTACGCTTTCCGCTGCAGACGCCACGGCCCACCTCATTGAGAACCCCTTCGCCCCGCACTTCCTCGAGGGCCAGCAAGTGGTCATCACCCTGGCGTTGATCGCAGGCCTGGGCGTCGTCTTCCTGCGCGGCTTCAAGGAAGCCATCAACGTGGCCGTAGTACTGGTTGCGGCGTTCCTGGCGCTGAACCTGGTGGTGATCGTCGTCTCCATGACCCACCTCTTCACAGAAGCCGGTGTCATTACTGACTGGTGGACCGCACTCACCACCTCCCATGGCGACCCCATCATGATGATCGCCCTGGCACTCCTGGTGTTCCCCCGCCTGGCACTGGGACTCTCCGGCTTCGAGACAGGTGTGGCCGTCATGCCCCAGATCAAGGGCCACGCCACAGACACCGATGCCAACCCCGCAGGGCGGATCAAAGGGGCCCACAAGCTCCTCACCACCGCCGCCATCATCATGAGCTCGTTCCTCATTACCTCCAGCTTCACCACCGTCATGCTGATCCCCGCCGCCGAATTCCAGGACGGAGGCAAAGCCGAAGGCCGGGCACTGGCCTACCTTGCGCACAAATTCCTCGGCGACGGCTTCGGAACTGTCTACGACGTCAGCACCATCGCCATCCTCTGGTTTGCGGGCGCATCAGCCATGGCTGGGCTCCTTAACCTCGTCCCCCGTTACCTGCCCCGCTACGGTATGGCACCGGCGTGGGCCCGCGCCCTGCGACCCCTGGTACTGGTATTCACCGTGATCGCATTCATCGTCACCGTCATATTCCAGGCCGACGTCAACGCCCAGGGTGGAGCGTATGCCACCGGCGTGCTGGTCCTCATCACCTCAGCTTCCATAGCCGTCACCCTGTCCGCACGGAGAAAGAAACAACGGGCGCAGGTCATCGGCTTCGGGCTGATCTCCCTCGTGTTCGTTTACACCACGGTGGTCAACTCGATCGAACGGCCGGACGGCCTGAAGATTGCAGCCCTCTTCATCCTGGCCATCATGGTGGTCAGCTTCATCTCCCGTATGCGCCGTGCTTTCGAACTCCGGGCCACCCACATCAAAATGGACGAGAAAGCCCTTGAATTCACCGCGAACGCCGCCGAGGGCCCAGTCCGCATCATCGCCCACGAACCCAAACACCTCAGTGCGAGCCGATACCGGGAGAAACTTCAGCACGCCCAACAGGCCAGCCATCTCCCCGTTGACTGCGACGCCGTCTTCATTGAGGTCATTGTGGACGACAGCTCGGACTTCGAGCAGGAGCTCCAAGTGGTGGGCAAGCGCCGGCACGGGTTCAAAATCCTGGAAGTGCACAGCAACAACGTGCCCAACACAGTGGCCGCAGTACTCCTCCACATCCGGGACGTCACGGGATTCATGCCCCACATCTACTTCCGCTGGACCGAGGGCAACCCCATTTCCAACCTCAGCAAGTTCCTGTTCTTCGGCGAAGGAGAGATCGCGCCGGTAACCCGGGAAGTGCTCAGGGAAGCCGAGCCGGACATCACCCGCCGGCCGTGGGTGCACGTGGGCTGACCGCCTGATTCGCTCGCTCCTTCCCGGTTCGCCCCCTCGCAAGCTGCGCTCCTTCCCGGTTCGCCCCCTCGCAAGCTGCGCTCCTCTCCGGATTTCGCGCGTTCCGCTTGGCCTGTGGGATGAGGGGCTCCGGCAACCGGGGAGGAGCGCTGCCACCAGCAGCTCAACCGGGATGGAGCGTCGGGAGGAGTTTCCCACATACGGCAAGTGCGCCATTTCGTGGAACCTTGGAAGCCTGTGGACTGGTCCGATGGACGCCCTCCAGTACCTCGAAAAAGTAGGCGGCGTGGCTCGGACCGGACAGCTCCTGGCCGCGGGCTATTCCCGCAGGGACCTCGCGCGCCTTCCAAGCCAGGGGGCGAAGCAACCTCGGCGGGGAATCTTCATCCTCGCGGAGCACCGACCCGAGTTTGCAACTGCTCTCCGCTACAACTCCTATGTCTCCTGCGCAAGCGCTGCCGAACACTACGGATTGTGGATACGCAAAGCACCTGAGCTCCACCATCTGGCATGCAATCATGGTCACGGCACCGGGTTCGTCAGGCACAGAACCATCAGATTCGATCCCCATCCCAGCCTCCCAATCGCCGCGGTTGAGGATGTGGTCCTTCACGCCATGGCTTGCCTGGAGGCGCCCGCTTCAACGGCAATGGCCGTCTCGGCAATTCGACTGCACGGTGTGCCGCTGGACCTGCTGAAGGAACAGCTGCGTGGAGACAGGTCGCGGCCCGTCCTCAACGCGCTCAAGGATCTCGACCTGCGTGCAGAATCCATTGTGGAGGTCGATACACAGCACCTGCTCCGCACCCACGGAATTGCCTTCGACGCCCAAGTGGCAATACCTGGCATCGGGCGCGTCGACCTCCTTCTCGAAGAATTCCTCATCGTTGAAGTGGACGGTTTCGCGTTTCACTCCGACAGAAAGTCCCTCCGCAACGACTTGGCACGCAACAACGCCTCCACCATCAACGGGTATTTGGTCCTGAGGTACGCACCGGAAGTCATCTGGTTCGAACCGGAGCGCGTGATCGCGGAGATCCGCGCGGTTTTGGAGCTGCGTCGTGACGCTCCTGCCCAGTTCCCAGGCGACCTTGCCCGGCCCAGCCCCGGTTCCTCAGGGCCCGCTACACTCCCCCGGTTCCAGAACCGGAGCTAACTGGGAGGGAGCGCAGCACGCGGCGTGAAAACTAGCGGCTGGCTGCCGGTACCAGCACCCACAACACCTCGACGGTCTCGTCCGTGGGGTTGATCCAGGTGTGGGGTTCACGGCCCGGGAAAGAGAGGGTGTCCCCTTCTTCGAGGTCGTACTCCTCGTTGGTCAAAATGAGCTTAATCCGCCCCTTCACCACGTGCAGGACGTCGACGTCGCAGTCCACGGCGTAGAGCTCGTTTTCACCACGGCCATGGGGCTCTATGGTCGCCTGCAGGATCTGGAGCCGCCGCTCGGAACGGGCCGTCAGCAAGCGCTCCACAATGCCCTGGCCACCCAGGGAGATGCGGGGTCCGTCGTCGCGCTTTGTCAGGTGGGTCTCCGGAGCGGCGAACAAATCACCCACGGAGACGGACAGCACCTGGCACAGGGTTACCAGGGAAGCCACCGACGGCGACGTCAGGTCCCGCTCCACACGGCTGAGGAAGCCCTTGGTCAGTCCGGTGGCATCGGCCACTTGTTCAATGGTGAGGCGCTGCGCTTGCCGGGCGGCGCGGATTCTGGAACCGATGGCAACTGGGACGTTGCTCGGTTCAACGGGTAGAGCCTTCATTCACGAACCTTTCAGGCCTGTCATGTGGCCCTGTCATTGGAGCAATAGTAGCCGGGCCACAGGCCAAGAGCGCCAGAATACGCGGAAGCATGACTAAAGGATCTTGACTGTTACTCCCATCACAACATATCCTCATAGGCAACAAGTGTTGTCTGTGAGGCACACAACATCCCCAATCTCCAATCACCAGCACAGAGACTTCTCCACTTCGCAGGAGTATCGTCGAGAACCCCAACCTCTGTGCATCAGCTCCAAGGACCGTTCATGGAATCTTCGGCTATAAACATCGCAATCGTGGTGGTGTACCTGCTCGCCATGCTGGCATTCGGCTGGTGGGGCAAGTCCCGCACCAAGAACAACAGCGACTTCCTGGTGGCCGGCCGCCGCTTGGGACCCTTCCTTTACACAGGCACCATGGCTGCAGTGGTCCTGGGCGGCGCATCCACCGTGGGCGGCGTCGGCCTGGGCTACAAATTCGGCATCTCTGGCATGTGGCTTGTTGTGGCAATCGGTTCGGGCGTGCTGCTGCTCAGCCTCCTGTTCGCCGGCACCATCCAGAAGCTCAAGATCTACACGGTCTCCCAGATGCTGACCCTCCGCTACGGCAGCACGGCAACGCAGACCTCGGGCATTGTCATGCTGGCGTACACGTTGATGCTGTGCGCTACCTCTACCGGCGCGTACGCCACCATCTTTGTGGTCCTCTTCGGCTGGGAGCGTTGGCTCGCCATCGCAATCGGCGGCGCGATCGTCCTGGTCTACTCCACCATCGGCGGAATGTGGTCCATCACCCTTGCAGACCAGGTCCAGTTCGTCATCAAGACCGTGGGCATCTTCTTCCTCATGCTCCCGTTCGCCCTGAACGCTGCCGGGGGCCTCGACGGCATCCGTGCACGCGTCGATGAGAGCTTCTTTGACATCGGTGGCATCGGCCTCCAGACCATCATCACCTACTTCGTCGTTTACACCCTGGGCCTCCTGATCGGCCAGGACATCTGGCAGCGCGTCTTCACCGCCAAGACCCCCACCGTGGCGCGCTGGGGTGGCGCCACCGCTGGCGTCTACTGCATCCTCTACGGTTTCGCTGGCGCCCTGATCGGCATGGCGGCCAACGTTGCCCTTGCCGGCGTCGAAATCGCTGCCAAGGATGACGTTTACGCCGAGGTGGCCACCCGCCTCCTGCCCATCGGCATTGGCGGCCTGGTGCTCGCCGCTGCTGTGGCCGCCATGATGTCCACCGCCTCCGGTGCACTCATTGCTGCGGCCACCGTGGCCCGCGCAGACGTCATGCCGTTCGTTGCCAGCTGGTTCGGCAAGACGGTGGACACTTCCGACTCCGACAACCCTGAGCACGACGTCAAGGCCAACCGTTACTGGGTCCTCGGGCTGGGAATCGTAGCGATCATCATCGCCATTTCCACCAAGGACGTGGTGGCAGCGTTGACAATCGCCTACGACATCCTGGTGGGTGGCCTGCTGGTGGCCATCATCGGCGGCCTGGTGTGGAAGCGCGGAACAGGCATTGCCGCAGCATGGTCCATGGCTGCCGGTTCAGTGGTAACCCTGGGAACCATGATCATCCTCGAGATCAATGCGGAAGTTCCGCTGGACGGCATCTATGCCAACGAGCCCATCTACTTCGGCCTGATCGCCTCGGCACTGGTGTACGTAGTGGTTTCGCTGGCCAGTAAGCCCACCGATCCGGCCGTCATGAAGGCTTGGACGGACCGTGTGGCCGGAACCCGCGTGGCAGAGGAAGAACTCACCACGCCCGCCCCGTAAGCAAGGGCAAAGAAACAAGCAACGCTCGACGGCGGCGCCTCCCCTTTACGGGGCGGCGCCGCTTTGCGTTGGCGTACTGAGACGCAGAACTCGAGTGGCGTTGCGGGGCCCGCTCTGCGCCCCAAAACAACCACAAACCACGCACACCAGGCCCCACAACACCAGGGGCTCCACGTTGCGGGGCCCGCTCTGCGCCCCAAAACAACCACAAACCACGCAAACCAGGCCCCACAACACCAGGGGCTCCACGTTGCGGGGCCCGCTCTGCGCCCCAAAACAACCACAAACCACGCAAACCAGGCCCCACAACGCAGGGGTGTGGGGTAGGGTGGTCCCAGCTTCAAGAGATGTGGCGCCAAGCTCCGACTTGCCACACGCCAACCCCATGTTCACGGGTGGTTCGGATGAGGAAGCGGCCCGTCCCGGACCAGAGACAACCGAGCGGGCAAGAGCACTCCCCCAAGGAGCAATCCCTTGCCGTACCAAGGCGATACCACCCACCCCGCAAGCACCCCAGCAGCAGTAAGCACCCCAGCTCTAACCGCCGCCGGGACGGTGATGGTGATTCCCGCCGTCGACCTCTTCCTGGGCACGGTGACAATTACTACCAAGGCAGGAACGGAGCACTTCAGATATTCCGAACCGCAGCTGATAGCTCAGGCGCTGGCCCAGGCCGTCCGGCCGACGCGCTGGTGTGTAGCCACGAAGACCCTCACGGTGGCGGTTGCCGGCGCAGGCAAACGCGCAGGCGTGGAAAGGAACTTCGCCCTGAACCACGCACAGCAGCGCTAGATTTCCTCGTCTTCTTCGCGGAACTCTTCGGTCTCGTCAATGGGGACTACGCGTTCGTCGTCCTCAGGTGCGTCTACTTCCTCAACCCAGGGTTCGTCCACTTCCTGGTCCTCGGCGTAGTCGTAGGCCGGGTCGGACTCGATGGTTGTCCGTTCCGGGTAGTTGCCGTGTGATTCGGTGGTGTTCATGATGCAACCTCCGTCTCGTGGGCCTGTTCTCCCAGGCAGTTCAGCCCGTTGACCCGAATGCAGGAATCCAAGGGTGGGAGGCCCCCATTCCCCTGTCCCTCCATCTGAGCACCGGCTCAACCGAGGGTCAAGGAGCCCCGGAAATTACGGTGCGCCGAACATTCCCACTAAGGAATACCGGCCAAAAATCCGCGGGAATAAGCGGTAGTGTGGGGCATGCAATGGGGCCGCTACTACCCCACCCAGCACAGGAGATAAAGTGCAGATGCACCAGGAATCCACCAGTTCGTCGAGCCCCGCTCCGGACCCCACCCCCGATTCGGCAGCAGCCGGGAACGCCGGCACCCCAGCAGCTGCACCGTCGAACGCGGACATCCGCCGCTGGCGCCAGTACCTGGCCGATGAGCGCGCCGAGGCTGCCGTCTACCGTGAGTTGGCCCAGCGGCGTGACGGCGAGGAGCGCCAGATCCTTCTGGCCCTGGCCGAAGCTGAAGGCCGGCATGAGGCCCATTGGCTCAAGCTCCTTGGCGAGCATGCCGGAATGCCCAAGGCAGCATCCACCCGTAGCCAGTTCCTGGGTTTCCTTGCCCGCAACTTCGGCTCGGTTTTTGTGCTCGCGTTGGCTCAGCGCGCCGAGGGCCGTTCCCCTTACGGCACCGAACCTGCAGCAACTCCTGCCATGGTGGCCGATGAACAAATCCATGAAGAAGTGGTCCGTGGCCTTGCCACCCGCGGACGCAACAGGCTTTCCGGGACCTTCCGCGCTGCTGTTTTCGGCGCCAACGACGGCTTGGTGAGCAACCTTTCCCTGGTGATGGGCATGGCGGCAACCGGCGTTCCCAGCCCGGTGGTCCTGATGAGTGGCGTGGCCGGTCTTCTAGCCGGTGCGTTGTCCATGGGCGCGGGCGAGTACGTCTCGGTCCGCTCCCAGCGTGAACTGCTCAATGCCACCTTGCCCACGCAGGCAACTCTCACTGCGGCACCGTCCCTGGACATCGAACACAACGAGCTTGTCCTGGTCTACCTTGCCAGGGGCATGACCCGTGAGGCGGCGGAGCACCGCGCCGCCGAGCGCATGGGCTTGTTCAGCTGCGACTGCGATCCGAGCCTGTCCCTGCAACCGGAAAAACCACCGGCCGATGAGCACGAATCCGTTGGTTCCGCATGGGGCGCTGCCATGTCCAGCTTCTGCTTCTTCGCCTCAGGTGCAATAGTGCCTATCCTTCCCTTCATTTTTGGCATGACGGGCATTGCGGCCTTGATGGTTGCCGGGGTCCTGGTGGGCATCGCCCTTCTGGCCACAGGCGCCGTGGTGGGTTTGTTGTCCGGAACGTCTCCGTTGAGCCGCGGCCTGCGGCAGCTGGCTATTGGCCTGGGAGCGGCGGCAGCCACGTACGGGCTGGGCCTGTTGTTCGGGGCAACCATCATCTAAGTTTGGACGGCTCGGGCCGCAGACCGTAATGTTGGTTCGTCCTCCGCGCTGCCCCGCGTGACCAGGGCATCATGAATGGAGAACCGTGGACCCGGAGCGGGAAGCAAC
The DNA here is from genome assembly GCF_041549525.1 of Paenarthrobacter aurescens. Taxonomy (NCBI): domain Bacteria; kingdom Bacillati; phylum Actinomycetota; class Actinomycetes; order Micrococcales; family Micrococcaceae; genus Paenarthrobacter; species Paenarthrobacter aurescens. The sequence continues at coordinate 1,069,106 of NZ_CP157456.1, read as the reverse complement.
GCGCGCGCCAAAACACCGGCGCAGTGGAACAGTGGTGCGGGTTCTCCGCGGAGTGCTCATGGCCGGAATTGCCGGCGTCGTTGCTGTTCTGGTGAGCGGCTACCTTCAAGGCGATCCGCGCATCACCGCACTGTTCCCGGGCGTGAGTGTTCCAGGCGCTCCGCTGCAAGGGCCCATCGATACCCAACAGCCCAGGGCCCTTGACGCTCCACCGCCGGGGCTTGAGGAGGCGGACGCTCCGCTGGCCTCCCCTTCCGCCCCAGGCACCACCAACGATTCCTACAAGTTTTTGGCCACCAACGACGACGGCACTCCAGTAGGTTATTCGCCCTGCCGGCCACTTCATTACGTAGTCAACAATGCCTCCGCTCCCGTTGGTTCAGATGCCCTGCTGAGCACCGCACTGGCGAACATTTCAGCGGCGTCCGGCATCCAGTTCATCAACGACGGCACTACTGATGAGTTGCCCGTGGACCGGCGTGAGCCGTATCAGCCCGCCAAGTACGGGGACAGGTGGGCTCCCCTGCTCATCTCCTGGACCACACCGGAGGCTGCACCGGCGCTGGCCGGCAACGTGATCGGCACCGGCGGCAGCACCATGTACTCCCTGAACAAGGGTCCCAAAAGCTACATCAGCGGGAGCCTGGAACTGGACACCCCCCAGGTAACGGAGCTGCTCGCCAGCCCGGGCGGAGCGGACTATGTTCTGGCGGTCATGCAACACGAACTGGGACACGTGATGGGTTTGGATCACGTGGATGATCCCATCCAACTGATGTACCCGGAAATCGGAGCCCCTGACGGACTCGCCGCGGGCGACCTGAACGGCTTGCATCTTCTTGCTTCGGCCCCCTGCCGCAAGGACATCTGAGAGCTTTCGCAGCGGGCAGTTCTGCCATGGACTCCGGGCGGATGGGGACTTATGCTGGCCAATACGGCCGACGGCGGCGCCCCACCTTCCGTCGCGGCCATCACGTCAGGGGGTTCCATGGAACCTTATGGGTCGCCCAAGTGGCCGGACCCCGATCCCCCTCGTCCGAAGTACCTCCCATATTCCACGCGCCCGCCGGATCCTCCCCAGGTCAGGCCGCCCATCAAGCACAGCAGCGTGGTGGCCATCTTCTTCCTCTTTGGGGTCCTTGCGCTGGTGTGCGCCGGGGCTTACTTCAGTGGTGAACTGCGCCAGCTCATCTATGGCCCATCAGCCGCGCAAAGCCAGGCTCCCCGGCCCGGGCTGGTTCCGTTCGGCCAGCGCCAGGAACCCTTGCCGGGCCTTGAGGAAGCAGATGCCCCGCTTGGCACGCCGGCACCCTTGAACCGCACCAGTTCCTCCTACAAATTCCTGGCCGTCAAGGAAGATGGAACCCCGTTGGCTTACTCGCCGTGCAGGCCCATCCATTACGTGGTGAACCCGGACCTGGCACCGGCTTCCTGGCAGCCCTTGGTGGAAGAGGCCGTTGAAAAGGCAGGTGCAGCCACGGGGCTGAGGTTTATCTACGACGGCCCCAGTTCCGAAGTTCCCTCCCCCAACCGGTCCGGGTACCAGCCCGAAAGGTACGGGGACCGCTGGGCACCTGTCCTGATTGCCTGGAGTACGCCGGAGCAGGTCCCGCGCCTGACCGGGCAGACAGTGGGCCTTGGTGGAAGCTCCTCCATCGGCCTGAGCAACGGTTACAAGGCCTACGTCACGGGCACGGTGTCCTTGGATGCCCCACAGTTTGCTGAGATCGTGAACGCTCCCAACGGAGAAGAGATCGGCACAGCGGTGATCATGCACGAGCTCGGACACTTGTTGGGCCTGGACCACGTGGACGATCCGCGGCAGCTCATGTTCGATCAGGCTTCCTGGGTGCGCGGCTACGCTGCCGGTGATCTGACGGGCTTGGCCCAGCTGGGCAGGGGACCTTGCAGCAAGGACTTCTGAGCCTACCGGGGAACCACCCTTAGCCGGCAACCACCGCCAGGGCTTCCTCCACCGTGTCCACCAGGAAGATCTTCTCCGCCATCGGCTTCCCGGCCGCGAGGCTTTGCAGCATGGGCCAGGCGGGAAAGGTTCGTTCCCAATGTTCGCGTCCAACCAGCACCATGGGTGTGATGGTCTCCGGGGCGCCGTAGTAGTTCTCGCAGGCGTCCTGGAAGATCTCCTGCACTGTTCCTGCCGCACCGGGAAGGAACACAATCCCGCCGTTGCAGAGCTCCAGAAGGATGGCCTCACGGACTGCGTTGGCGAAGTACTTGGCAATGTGGGTGGCGAACAGGTTGGGCGGCTCGTGGCCGTAGAACCAGGTGGGAATGCCAAGCGTCGGGGTACCGTCAGGGTAACGCCCGACGACGGCGGCTGCTTGCCGCGCCCAATCCGTCACCGAGGGCCTGAACCCCGGTACAACGGCGAGCGCCTCAAGCGCGGCGGTGGAGTCGGCGTCGGGCAGTCCGCTTAAGTAGGCACCGAGGTTGGCCGCTTCCATGGCGCCGGGACCTCCACCGGTGGCTACAGTGAAGCCGTCCTGTGCAAGCAGCCGTCCCAGGTGCGCGGCGTCGGCGAATTCTTTGCTGCCCCGCTGTGCGGCGTGCCCGCCCATCACACCCACCACTTTGGTGCCGGAGAGCGCGCCGTGCTCCAGCAATTCGTCCAAGGCATCACCAATTGCGTGATCGTGCAGGGCTGCGGCGAGGGTGGCGTCCAGGCTGCCTCGCCGCCCCGGCAGGATGCTCCACTGGTAAACGCGGGCGTCCAGGGTGGACTCGTACTCAGCGGTGGGGATGTCCCCGTACAGTTCATGGGCTGTGTAGAGGCCGCTTCGGTAGGGGTTGAACGGCACGTTATGGAGCTGGGGGAAAATCAGGGCACCGCGCCGTCGGAGGCTTTCTTCCACGCCGTCATCGAAGGTGCATCCCAGGAAAATCGCGCCTTCGGGATCCAAAGCCTTGAGCTCCCGCGAGTGGCCCCGGAGGTCCAGCGACTGTGCGTGCCAGCCGTGCATGGACCCCGTCCCTGTGCTGACCAAATGGCTGAAGTGGGCCACGCTTTCAACATCGAGTGTTCGAGGACTCGGGTTCAGAGCTCCGGAGCGGTTCATGGTTTCAGCGTAATGCTGCCACGAAAATTCGCCCGGACCCTACCCACGGCCTGCCTGCCGGAGTACAGTTGCGCTCACTGCATCGCTTTCACGCCGGTCATCCGTCGGGGCAGGGGCAGTGAATAACTCAATTCGAAATGGCGTCCTGGGGGCGTCGTAAGTTTGCCGGCTGGGGGGCCCAACATCTGCTCAAGGAGCATGGTTGTGGACCGTCCAAAATACGCCCGTCGTCATACTCGACTACCACTGATCAACACCCGTACATTTGCCCGGCGAATCCTGGGATTCCTGCTGGGCCTTTCTGTTGCCCTTTCCTCCTTGGTGTTCGGACTGGCCATGCCCGCATCCGCGGCAGTACCGCCTTGTCCGGGTACCGGCGGTGCACAGATGATCGTCGCGCACACCGATGACGATCTGATCTTCGTCAGTCCGGATTTCATGCGGGACATTCAGGCCAAACGCTGCGTCCAGACCATTTACGTCACAGCAGGTGAAGCCGGTGAAGGGCAGTCCTATTGGGGCGGGCTGGAGGATGGCATCCGTTCCAGCTATGCCTTGATGGCCGGGGTGGCCAATGCCTGGACGGCTTCGGACGCCGGTGTTCCTGAGCGCGCGCTGACCGTTCATACGCTTAATGCCGCTCCGAATGTTTCGGTGGTGTTCCTGCGGCTCCCGGACGGCTTTCCCAACGGAAACGGCACGTCACGCTACAACGGCCAGAGCATCCTGAAACTGTGGGACGGCCGCATCTCCACTATCCGCCCCGTTGATGGATCTGCCACGTACACAAAAGCCCAGCTGCAGAGTGTACTGAACCGGCTGGTGGCCAACTTCAAACCCACCACGTTCCGTACCCAGGACTGGACCGGCAATTTCACCACACCCTATGACCACAGTGACCATTGGGCGGCAGCCAAGTTCGGTCAACTGGCTACCCGTGCCTACACAGGCCCTCACACTTCCTCCGCTTATGACGCCTACGTGATTGACGAATACGCCCAGAACGTTACGGGGGCGGAGCTGACCAGCAAAGTGAATGTGTTCCGGCGCTTCGCTGAATTCGATCAGTACCTGTGCGGCGATATCTGCCCTGACACGCCGTACAGCGACTGGCTCAAACGGCAGTACATCACTGCGATCGAATGGACCGGCAACGCAGCAAAATCGGCGGGAACCACCGTCTCAGCTTCCTCTCAAAAGGCCTCGGCACAAAGTCCGGAGAAGGCACGGGACGGATTTGCCTGGGGTACTCCCATGGACGCCAACCGGGAATGGGTCAGCAACGGCGGTAAAGCCGGCAGCTGGATCCAGTACAACTTCACCCCGGCCCGGACCATCAATGCCGTGACACTCTTTGACCGGCCGTTGCCCGGTGATCAGGTAACCGGCGGCAACCTTGTGTTCTCAGATGGCAGCACCGTCCCGGTGGGTGCCCTGCCCAACAACGGCTCCGGCCTGACGGTGAATTTTCCCGCCAGGACCGTAACTTCGGTGCGCTTCAACATCGGCTCCGTCAGCGGTACAACCACCAACGTGGGTCTGGCAGAGTTCGAGGCCCACATCACCGCCGATGTTGTTGCCCCCGTGGTCACAGCCACCCCGGCGGGCGGAACGTACGACGCCGGTCAAAAGATAACGCTGACCGTGAACGAGCCTGCCACCATCTACTACACCGTGGACGGTTCCACACCGACTACGGCCAGCAGCAAATACGCCACTCCCCTGACCGTGAACGGTCCGCTGACGTTGAAGTACTTTGCCGTAGATACTGCCAACAACCCGTCCGCCGTGGTGACGCAGAGCTACACCACCGGCCCCGACGTCACCAAGCCAGTGGTGACTGCCAACCCGGCCGGTGGCGCCTACGCTCCCGGCACGGCCATCACCCTCACGGTCAATGAGGCGAACTCGGTGATCAAGTACACCAAGGATGGCTCCGATCCCCTGACCGCTGGTGTGGTCTACTCCGCGCCGATCATTTTTGAAGGCCCGGGCCCCATGACGCTGAAGTACTCAGCCACCGATCCTGCCGGAAACGTCTCCGACGTCGCCACTCAGACGTACACGGTGCCCCCGGACACCACGGCTCCGGTGGTCACAGCCAATCCCACCAGCCGGGCATTGGCCAGCGGGGCCACCATTACCCTCTCCGCCAATGAACCGGGTGCGGCCATCTACTACACCACCGATGGCAGCACGCCCACGGCAACGGAATCGGCCACCAACATCAAGTATTCGGCCCCGATTTCCATGGGCACCACAACCCTGAACCTGAAGTACATCGGGGTGGACACCGCCGGTAACGCCTCGGCCGTGGGCACCCAGACGTACACCGTTCCCGCAGCCGGACCGCCGTCGGCCCATGACTTCAATGGCGACGGAAAAGCCGACGTCCTGGCCTCCGATACCGCCGGGAACCTGTACTTGTACCCCGGCGACGGTGCAGGCGGCCTCCTTCCACGGCAGGTGGCGCTGGCCGCCCCGGCATGGTCAACCATCAATGAGACCATCACCCCCGGTGACTTCAACAGGGACGGCAAACCGGACCTGCTGGCCCGGGCCGGGGATGTCCTGTGGTTCTACCCGGGCAACGGTGCCGGAAGTTTCGGAGCACGGGTCCAGGTCAGCACCGGCTGGAGCACCATGAGCCAGCTGTTCTCCCCGGGTGACTTCAGCGGCGACGGCATTCCGGACTTCATTGGCCGGCTGAGCTCCGGGGAGTTGCGGCTCTACGAAGGCAACGGAACCGGTGGCCAGCGAACTCCCACCACCATTGGATCCGGCTGGAATGTTATGAATGCAATTCTGAGCACAGGGGACTTTAATGGAGATGGGACCGGAGATGTGCTGGCGCGGCGCTCTGATACAGGCGCCCTCTGGCTCTACCCCGGAAACGGAACCCGCGGATGGCTCCAGTGGAAGCAGATCTCCACGGGTTGGGACAACCGAACATCAATAGCCGGGCCCCGCGACCTCAATGGTGATTCCAGCAACGACGTCATAGGCCGGATCGGAGACACCCTGTGGCTGTACCCGGGGACGGGAAGCGGAGCATTCAGCACTGTGCCGCCCATCAGCCTCGGCACCGGGTGGCAGGCCATGAAGATCATCGCCTAGCCAGCCCCCCAGACCTGGCGCGGGTCGGAGTTTTCCCCCAGACTCTTCGGCTCGCGTCAGCTGCTTAAAGAACGACGACGGCCCTGTACCTTCCGTTAGGAAGGGACCTCCCGTTGGGAAGGGACCTTCCATTGGGAAGGGACCTTCCATTGGGAAGGGACAGGGCCGTCGTCGTGAGTCAGTTGTCCTGACTAGAGCGTTGCGTAGACTTCGCGCAGCAGCTTGGCGGTCTCGGACGGCGTCTTGCCGACCTTCACGCCGGCAGCTTCGAGAGCTTCCTTCTTGGCCTGTGCGGTGCCTGCAGAACCGGACACGATGGCGCCTGCGTGGCCCATGGTCTTGCCCTCAGGAGCCGTGAAGCCGGCAACGTAGCCCACCACGGGTTTGGTGACGTTGGCCTTGATGAAGTCTGCAGCGCGCTCTTCAGCGTCCCCACCGATTTCACCGATCATGACGATTGCCTTGGTCTCCGGGTCAGCTTCGAACGCAGCCAGGGCGTCGATGTGCGTGGTGCCGATGACGGGGTCGCCACCAATGCCGATCGCGGTGGAGAAGCCGAGGTCACGCAGTTCGTACATCATCTGGTAGGTCAACGTACCGGACTTGGACACGAGGCCGATGGGGCCCTTGCCCGTGATGTTCGCCGGGGTGATGCCAACCAGGGCCTCGCCGGGGGTGATGATGCCGGGGCAGTTCGGTCCGATGATGCGGGTGACCTGCTTGCCGTCAGCGTCCACCTTGGACTGGGCCAGTGCCCAGAATTCGGCGGAGTCCTGAACCGGAACGCCTTCGGTGATGACTACAACGAGGCCGATGCCGGCTTCGATTGCTTCAACCACGGCGTCCTTGGTGAATGCCGGGGGTACGAAGACGATGGAGACGTCGGCGCCGGTTTCGGCAATGGCTTCCTTGACGGTGCCAAAGACGTTGATTTCCTTGTCCCCGTGCAGGACCGTGGTGCCGGCCTTGCGGGCGTTGACGCCACCAACAATGTTGGTGCCGGCCTTGAGCATCAGTGCGGTGTGCTTGGTGCCCTCGCCGCCGGTGATGCCCTGAACGATGACTTTGGAGTCCTTGTTGAGGTAGATAGACATTGTCGCGTCCCTTTACTTAGCTGCGTTGGCGAGCTCGGCGGCCTTGTCGGCGCCCTCGTCCATGGTGGCGGCCAGGGTAACCAGCGGGTGGTTGGCCTCGGTCAGGATGCGGCGGCCTTCCTCAACGTTGTTTCCGTCGAGGCGAACTACCAGCGGCTTGTTCGCGGAGGAACCCAGCTCAGCCAGTGCGCCGACGATGCCCTTGGCAACCGCGTCACAAGCGGTGATGCCACCGAAGACGTTCACGAACACGCTCTTGACCTGGGAGTCGCCCAGGATGACGTCCAGACCGTTGGCCATGACCTCGGCGGAAGCTCCACCGCCGATGTCCAGGAAGTTGGCGGGCTTCACGTTTCCGTGGTTCTCGCCGGCGTAGGCAACAACATCCAAAGTGGACATCACAAGACCGGCGCCGTTGCCGATGATGCCAACTTCGCCGTCCAGCTTGACGTAGTTGAGGTCCTGCGCCTTGGCCTTGGCCTCGAGCGGGTCAGCGGCGTCCTTGTCTTCCAGGTGTGCGTGGTGCACGTGACGGAAGTCAGCGTTCTCATCCAGGGAAACCTTGCCGTCGAGGGCAACGATCTCTCCGGCGCCGGTGCGGACCAACGGGTTGACCTCAACCAGGGTGGCGTCTTCCTTCTTGAAGACGTCCCAGAGCTTCAGAATGACGTCGGCCACTTTGCCGCGCAGTTCTTCAGCGAAACCTGCAGCTGCGACGATCTCGTCAGCCTTTGCCTGGTCGATTCCCACGGCGGGGTCGATTGCGATCTTGGCCAGGGCCTCGGGACGCTCCACGGCAAGCTGTTCGATTTCCATGCCGCCCTCAACCGAGCACATGGCCAGGTAGTTGCGGTTTGCGCGGTCCAGAAGGACCGAGAAGTAGAATTCCTCGGCGATGTCAGCACCCTGGGCGATCATCACCTTGTTGACGGTGTGGCCCTTGATGTCCATGCCCAGGATGTTGGTGGAGTGCTCAAGTGCCTCTTCGGCAGTCTTGGCAACCTTGACGCCGCCAGCCTTGCCGCGGCCACCAACCTTAACCTGTGCCTTGACGACAGTTACGCCGCCGATCTTCTCGGCAGCTGCCTTTGCTTCTTCAGGAGTGTGCGCCACGATGCCGGCGAGCACGGGTACACCGTGCGCCTCGAACATATCGCGCGCCTGATATTCAAACAGGTCCACGGTTTAGTGTCCTTCTACGTCGAAGTAGTTTTCTGTTCAGCCGGGAACCGCGATGACCGCGATAGCCAGCTGCGGAAAGTACGCGGTAACAACCAGGATTGAAGCCGGTCACATTGCGTAAGGTCCTCTCGGAACTTTAGCCCTTTGAGGAGTCCCGCCAGCTACACACTACCTGTTAAGTGAGTAACCTTACACTTCTATCGGCTGTAGAAAAACCGCAGAATGACGGGGATTTTGGACTGTTCCGCCGTCTTCCGGGCGCGATCAGGACCCTTGTTTCAGGGTCCCGGTGACTGTTTTGCCGGCGTCGGAAATCAACTGGTAGCCCTCGCGGCTGACGAAGAAAGCCACGCCACCGGAGATATTCCCGCAAGCCACACCGCCGTTATAGGCCGAACACCGCAGACCGTTGCGCTCAATGTTCTGCCCCTCCGGCAACTCACGGAGCTTGGAGATGGGACCCTCCCGGCTGCCCTTGGGCCCGAACTCCGATTCCATTTGTGTTACGCCGGAACGACACGAGCCGTAGCTCGCCTTCTCCGGAGTCAGGAGGATTGTCCCGCCAAGGTATCCCAGCCCGATCCCTGCACAGTCATCAGAGATGTCAGCGGGATCCGGGGCGGCATACTTGGCCAGCTCACAGTGCACCACCGGAACAACGGCGAACTTGTTGTTGGCGGCATCCGAGTAGGAGTTGGCCTCATATGGCAGGTTGAGGTGCCCGCCCCGCGAGGAGGTCATGGCACACACAATGTTCTTATCAGCGGTCACAAAGGCAGTAACATCCTCGCCGGCGGACAGGGTGGTCTGCTCGGTGAGGGGCACCTGCTGGAGCTGTTCAAGCGGCGGCAAAGGCGCCGGCGGCACATAGTCGGGATCTTTGGTGGCAAAGGAGCATCCCGCCATCAGCACCATGGTCATGGCGGCCAGGATCGCCCAAACAGTCCGTCGCATGCCCCTCATTATGCCGCCCGGTTTCACGCGTCCAACTTGGTCAATGGCGCATACCGCAACAGCAGGCGCTTCTCTCCGACGTCGAACTTCACCTTCGCCACGGTCTTGTCCCCCGAGCCCTCGACGCCCAGCACCACTCCGTTGCCGAAGCTCGTGTGGTTGACTTTGTCCCCCGCAGCAACGGAAATAACTTCCTTTTGCGGCTGGACCCTGTTGCGTACGACGGCGGCCGGGACGTCGGCGTCGAACCCTGCGGTGGGGCTGGCGGCAGCACCGCGGGAGGTGCCCGCACCCCAGAAGGAACCGCCGTAGCGGTTGGACCCGATGGGGGCGCTCCCCCAGCCACCAGCGGCCTGACGGCTCATTCCTTCGCGCTTCCACTCCACCAGTTCGGAGGGAATTTCTTCCAGGAATTGGCTGGCCGGGTTGTACTGGCTCTGGCCCCACATGCTGCGCACTTCCGAGCGCGTGACGTAGAGGCGCTTGCGTGCCCGGGTGAGACCCACATAGGCCAGGCGCCGTTCCTCGGCGAGTTCCTTGGGATCCGTTGCCGAGCGCTGGTGCGGGAAGATCCCGTGCTCCATGCCGGTGAGGAAGACTACGGGGAACTCCAAGCCCTTGGCAGTGTGCAGGGTCATGAGCGTGACTACGCCCATCCTCTTGGCCTCAGCCACGGCAGCATCAATGTCCGCACCCGGAGCATCCGGGATTTGGTCGGCGTCGGCAACCAGGGAAACCTGTTCCAGGAATTCACCCAGGGAACCGTCCGGGTTGTCGCGCTCGTACTCCCGGACCACGGCCACCAGTTCGGCGAGGTTCTCCACCCGGGATTCGTCCTGGGGATCGTTGCTGGCCCGCAGGCCGGCCAGGTAGCCGGTCTGTTCAAGGACTGCTTCCAAGGCAGCGGCGGCTCCGGAACCGGAGGCTACCTCGGCCAGGTCATCAAGCAGCTTCACAAAGCCCAGCACGGCGTTGACCGAGCGTGTGGCCATGCCGGGTGCCTGATCTGCACGGCGGGCGGCGGCCATGAAGGATGTGCGTTCCCGCTCGGCCAAAGCAGCAACAGCACCCTCGGCGCGGTCCCCGATCCCCCGTTTGGGTTCGTTCAGTACCCGGCGGAGGTTGACGTCGTCATCAGGGTTTACCAGGACACGAAGGTACGCCAGGGCATCCTTGATTTCCTTGCGCTCATAGAAGCGCGTACCACCCACCACCTTGTACGGCAGTCCCACCCGGACCAGGACATCTTCAATGGACCGCGACTGGGCGTTGGTGCGGTAGAAGATGGCGACGTCGCCCGGGCGCTGGCCTTCCTCGTCCTGCAGGCGGTCGATTTCCTTGGCGATGAACTGGGCTTCGTCGTGCTCGTTCTCCCCCACGTAGCCCACGATCTTCTCGCCATCGCCCTCCGCGGTCCACAGGCGCTTTTCCTGGCGGTTCGGGTTACGCGAAATCACCGAGTTTGCGGCGCTGAGGATGTTCTGCGTGGAGCGGTAGTTCTGCTCCAATTTGATGGTGCGCGCGTTGGGGTAGTCTGCCTCGAACTCCACAATGTTGCGGATGTCCGCGCCGCGGAAAGCGTAGATGGACTGATCGGAATCGCCCACTACCGTCAGCTCGCTCGGGGCTACGTCCGTGCCTGTCCCCAGGCCCACGATTTCCCGGACCAGTGCGTACTGCGCGTGGTTGGTGTCCTGGTACTCATCAACCAACACGTGCCGGAACCGGCGCCGGTAGGATTCGGCAAGCGCCGGGAAAGCCCGGAACATATACACGGTCTCGGCAATCAGGTCATCAAAGTCCATGGCGTTGGCTTGCCGCAGACGCTGCGTGTAGCCCTTGAACACCTCGGCTACGGCCTGCTCAAAGGGGTCATTGTGGTTTGCCGAGGAGAGGTAGGAGTCGGCATCAATGAGCTCGTTCTTGAGCGCGGAAATCTTGTGCTGGATGGCCTTGGGCGCGAACTTCTTGGGATCGAGGTCCAGGTTCTTGGACACCAAAGTGATCAGGCGCAAGGAGTCGGCGGAGTCGTAGATGGAGAAGTTGGAGTTCAAGCCCACGTTGGCCGCTTCCCGGCGGAGGATTCGCACGCAGGATGAGTGGAAGGTGGAGATCCACATTCCCTTGGCCCGGGGGCCTACCAACGCTTCGATGCGTTCCCGCATTTCTGCCGCGGCTTTGTTGGTGAACGTGATGGCCAGGATTTCCCCGTGATGCGCGCGTTTGGTGGCGATCAGGTAGGCAATCCGGTTGCTCAGTACGCGGGTTTTGCCGGAGCCTGCGCCTGCGACGATCAGCAGTGGGCTTCCGGCGTGCTTCACCGCCTCTTCCTGCTGTGGATTCAGTCCCTCAAGAAGAGCATCAGCTGTGGGCAAGCCGTGGGAACCCTGGTTGCCCCATCCACCCGGGGCAGGTTCCTGGTGGGTGTTTCCCGGCCCGCCCGTTCCCTCCTGAAGGCGGGGCCCGGAGGCGCCTCCACCGGAAGCGGAAAGCTCGGGGGCAGCCTTGAGTGCGGCTTTGGTGCCTGCTTTGAAGGGTCCGTCAGCGTAGGGGTCAAACAACATATCCATGGTGCCTACCAGTCTAGGCGGTGGCTCTGACACTCTAAGGCGAACCGTGTTCGGGTCAGCTTTCCGGGGTTTGCCGGCTCTGGTCTTCCACCAGCCAGCCACCGGAGACGAGCCGTTCCCGCAGCGCCAACCTCGTCAACGGCTCCTGGCCGTCCTGGAACTTCCGCCGGACGGACGCCAAGTGCTTTTTCACACCATCCACCGAAATTCCCAGCACATGCGCGGTCTCCCCCATGGTGCCGGCAACACCACCCAGGTATACCGACACCACCTGGTGTTCCCTGGCCGATAGTTGCGGACCGGACTCTGCGGCTTCCATGGCTGAAGCGACTTCCGCCGTAATATAAGCCAGCCCCTGTGCTGCCTTCCGGACGGCGGCTTCCACCACAGCCGCTGCCGCAGTCTTGGGGATATAGGCCAGGGCACCTGCAGTGATCGCTTGCCGGATGACCGCTGGATCCACAACGGAACTGCAGACCACCACCTGTGGTCCGGAGGACAGGATTGCCTGGATCTTGGCGCGTAAGGGAATCTGGTCGCCCAGCAGGACGTCAAGAATAACGACGTCGGACAACGCACCAAGGTTTCCTGCCGCCTCAGCCCAGGACCCGTACCGTCCCACCACGCTGATTTCCGGGGCGTTGGCCTGGAGCCATTCGGCAAGTCCCTCACGCAGCACGGCATGGTCTTCCACAATGTCTACTTCAACGGTGGGCCGGGACACCGGGTATCGCAGCATTTCCGGCCTCCCCAACATATGATTCTGCCTAAGTGGTCATCATATTCGGTGGCAGGTTTCGGGGGAGACATTTTGTGGGGGCAGTAATTGGCGGGCTGAGAGCCCGCTTACTGAACCTGGATCGTTCAGATCTGGTGGTTCGAGGCGGAGCCTTGGCGGGCTTTGTTTACGTCGCGTGTTCATGGCTGTATGTCAGGCCGATCATGGGCGGTCCGCTATGGCACCAGGCAGCAGCTTCGTTGTTGGTCATTTTCCTGGTTCTCTGCCTTGCTGCCATGGTGTGGACAGATATTTGGCCTCTTCGGCTGGTCCTGGTGGCAGGCCTGATCACGTTCTCCGAGCTAATGGCCGGTGTCACCTACCGTCAGGAGTCCGATTCCCTGCTCCTGGCCCACAGCCTGGCCCTGGGAGCCAGTTCCGTGGTGGCGTTGTCCCTGCGCCGCACCTGGAAGTCCGTCACTTTCACGGCGTTGCTGGCTGTCCTGGTCCTTGGACACACTCTTACTTCCTCACTGGTCCATAACCTTGGCCCCATCACACTCCTGATCGTCGCGGGCTTCTGGTTGATCACCCTGGCCATCAGGCACACGCTGCCCAAAGCGCTGGATGCATTGTGGACCGACCAAGAGGTCAAAGCTGTATCCAATGCTGCCCACGCAGTGGCCGGGAGCACCATCAGTGCAAAGCAGGCAGACGCCCGGCTCCTGCACGATACCGTCCTGCGCTCGCTGGCTGTTGTGGCCCGCGGCGGAACAGGAGCGGACCCTGATGCGTTGCAGGAACTGCTCGCCTTCAGGCCTTTCGACGGCGGCGCGCCGGGTTCCAGGCTTTCCCTGCCTGGTTCCGCTTTGGCTGCAGAGGCGGGCGGTCCCGGACGCACCCACGGCGGGGTGGTCGTCGTCGAGCGTGCCACCGCAGCGGAGCTTTCGGACCTGCTGGCGGCACGGGCTGTCCGCCATAGCCGCCGCGGGGTATCCATCAGTGTTTTTGGCGACGCCGGAACTCTTCCGGAGGCGACGCAGGCGGCCTTTGCCGATGCCGCCGAGGAATGCATGGTCAATGCCGCACGGCACGCGGGAACTGACACCGTTGACGTTTTGGTTTCCCGTACCGGTTCCATGGTGTCCGTCCTGATCAGCGATGCCGGCTGCGGGTTCGATCCCGAGTCGATTCCGCTGGAGCGCCTCGGCGTCCGGCGGTCCGTAGTGGACCGCATGGCAGAGGTGGGTGGCAGGGCAAAGGTGATGTCCACGCCCGGCCGCGGAACCACCGTGGTCCTGGAAGCCGCTGTTCCTGATGCAGGGACCCCATGAGCCGACCTCCTCTGCAGCCGGCTGCTTCGGCCGGGCCGCTCTTCATTTCCCGCAGCATCCTCGTGATCTCCAGCCTCACCTTGTGGGTAGTTTCGGTGGTTGCCGCTGCGCTGTCTTCTCATGAAGGTGAGGCCGGGCAGCTAAAGTTCTGGGCCCTGGGTGCTGACCTCCTTGGCTTTGTGGTGGCCGTCATCGCCTCGCATCCCACAACCCCGCGGGGCCACCTCCCCTGCCTGCGGCTGGTGTGGCTCGCATCCTCGGTTGCCTCGGGCGTGATGACCGCACAGGCGGTAACCACCACGGCCGGTTTCCCTGCCTTGGCCTTAAACGTCCTGCTGGCAACGTCCTTGGTGTTTCTGGTGGCCATGCGCTGGGACCTGTTGGGCTTCCTGGTTCTGATTGCCGCCAACTCCGTCCTCAGCGGCATCTACTACGCCACCACTCCCCGCTTCGGCTCCGGGGACGGTCTGCTCATTTTCTTCATCACACTGTGCCCCGGGCTCCTGGGCGGACTGACCGTCTTCATTCTCCGCACCTTGGTGGAAGCACAATCAGCCCGGCAAACCATCGAGTCCTTGCAAACGCTCGCGCCACACGCTGATTCCCGGGCATCGGCCCTCTCCGGGGAACTGGCGGAAACACATCAGCACATCCAGGAACTCTTCGCCAGGGTCTCAAAGACCCACAGCCTTCCCTTGCAGCCCGAGCTGTCCGAGCAAGCGCAGGAACTGGCCACTCAGCTCAGGGCACAGCTGATGGGCTCCCAGTCCACCAACTGGCTCACCGAGTCCCTGGCCTTGGCCGGACTGGACTCCAAGGTGGTTGTAGTGGCGCAGCCGGACCTGGTGGAACACCTTCCGCAGGCATCCCGTTCCGCTGTCCTGGCCAGCACCATGCTGTTGTCCGCCACGCCCGTCACCACCCCCGAAGCTCCTTCCACGGAAGCGGCTACGCGGCTCCACGTCTATGTTGAACCCCATGTGGACGAGATGCTGCTCATCACCTGGCGGGTGACCAACCTGAACCCCCAGCGCTGCACGCCCGCGTTGTGGAACGAGCTCGAATTACTCGGATCACCCCGTGTACACACTGATCCAGGAGGAGCCAGCATTATGGTCCATGTGAAGGCGCCCAGGCCATGGTGACGCGTTTACTTGTTGTGGATCACCACCAGCTGATGATTGACACCCTGGCTGCGTGGTTCCGGTGCAGCGCCCCGGACCTGGTGGTGGCTGCCGGACTCAATGCAGTCCCCGGCAACCACCGGTACCCGCAAGCCGTGCACCCGGATGACCGGCACCCGGAAGAGGCCGCGTCAGCAGGAACCGGGACATCGTGGGCAGAGCAAGGAATCACTGTGGCAATCCTGGGCACCCTGGATTTTCACACGCAGTTGATCCCGGCAGTTGGCCAGTTGGTGAACGAGGGACTGCGCGTAGTAGTGCTCGCCACCCACCTGGACGGGTGGGAAGCCGGAGCAGCCCGGGCGGCCGGCGCGCTGGGTTACGTGCCGAAATCGGCCGGCCCACGGCACACCGAGGCGGCGGTACGGGCAGCCGCGGCCGGACGCGAATACCTTCACCCCGATGCCGCAGCGATTATGGTGGACACCGCCCCGGTCCGCATCAAGTTGTCCCTCCGCGAACAACGGCTTGCGGAGCTCTACCTTGGAAGCCAGGCCATGTCCGTGCGCGGTGTGGCCGATGCCATGGGAATCAGCGAACAGACTGTCAAAGCCCACCTGCACAGGATCCGCCAGCGGTACGGAGCAGCGGGAATCAAGCTGGGTAATGTGATCAGCCTGCGCCGGCAGCTCAGCACGGACGGCTGGATCACGTAGCTGCCGGCTCCCTCACCCGCATGTTCACTCAGACGCGTGACTACCCGGACGCATGATCGCGGACCTTGGGCAGCGCCGGATTTGACGCAAGAATACTGATCAACGCCACCAGCAGGGGCACACACAAAGCCCCGAGGAACCCCGGGACGATCAGTTGCCGGTAGATTTCGGGTTGTCCGGACACCATCATGACCACCCAGAACTGCAGCCATCCTGCCAGGACCACCACCACAGCCAGGCGCCCTACTCCGGCCTTCTTACGGAAGGCAACGGCCAGCCCCAGCATGAGGGTCAGGAGTTGCAGGGCAACCAGCGCTACGGGCACGGCCTTCATTGCGGTGTACAACCCCAGCACCACCGGGAACCTGCGGTCCTTGGCGAACGGTTCCTGGCCCTGGCCTTCCATGAAGGAGCCAACGTAGCCCAGTTCGGGAGTCAACAATGCTGTGATGCCGCGCTCTCCCATGCCAATCAGGCGCTCAGGATGCGAGGCGTAGAAGCCAGCCAGTTTGGCCGGGCCAATCCTTTCCTGGAACTCGTGGAACTTCGGGTTCAAGGCCGCCGACTTAGGTGATGCCACTGTGGTGCCGCTTGAAGCGAGGAAGCCAGGGTCCAGTCCCAGCCATGCGAGGTCCTCCTCCGGAACAGGACTATGGGGCAGCAACTCGGCAAAAACAGCGTTGTACAGGTTGATCTCGGTTGTACGTTTGGGCTGCAGCGAAAGGATCCCTACCGACATGACGGCGATGGCCACCACCGCAGTAAGCGGCAGGATCCGCTTCCGCCACCAGTTCTTCTGCGGCAGGCGGCGTCCGGAGCGCCGTGACGGGCCTTCCGGCAACCAGAGGAGGGCCAGGGCCACGAGGGGCAGCCAGGACACCATCTCGGGCTTGGCAGCAATGGTGAAGATTCCGGCAACCACCACCCAGGCAACAGCAAGCCATCGGTTCCCGCGGCCATTCCAGTAGTGCAGGAGTGCCACCATCAGGCCCAGGGTTCCCAGGAAAGCGGCGGCTTCGGGGTAGGGCGAGACGAAGAAGCCGGCGAAGACGCCGTCCGCCATCACCACGGTGACCAATGCGGCAATCAGGATCCGGAAGCTGGCCCGGCCGGGGAGGACGGCAACCAGTGCAGCCATCAGCGCACCGAAGGCGAGGCAGCACACAACGCCCACGGCGCGGGTGTCCAGGCCGGGTCCCCAACCCAGGATCGGGGTGATCAGCTTTCCCAGCCACAGGAAGGCGAGCTGGGACGAGTAGAGAGCTTCACCGGAGCCCGCAGCACCGCATGCTTCACCCGCGAATTCATGCGGCACCCAGTTGGGGTAGATGAAGCGGGTGAACTCGCCGTAATCCCAGGGGCGGACGTTGCTGACTCCCAGCGAACAGAGCAGCGCGTGTCCGTCGCCTTGGTCAGCCATGCCTGCGGGGCCGGGGACGAACAGCCGAACAATCATGGCAAGGGCTGAGAGGACACCGGTGATGAGGGCAGGCAGAAGGAGGCCACCGGTCCTGAGGTCACCGGGACCGAATATCCGGGCAATGAACCTGCCCGCTCTGCGCAGCGGACCCGGGCTGGGACTTTTGCCGGTTCTTACAGGCGTGGGCTCGAATTCTTCCGCCGGTGCCGGTGTTTCGGGCTTGGTCTCAACCAATTGCTGCTCCATCGCTGGCGGCACGTGCCGGTGCCAAGGTGCCGGTCCACGGGGCCGGAACGTCTTGTTTGGGTGCTACGGCGCAGCGGATGGCCCTTGCGCCGCCGTCTACCCTGAGAACTGGCCGGACTTCTTTGTCTTCCGGCAGGACTTCGGCCTTGAGGAACTCCAGCACGAACGGCAGGCAACGCTCTTGCTGCGCGGCGAGGCTGACCAGGGAGGCGTCCTGGCCAATCCAAGCGCTGACGTCTTCTGCGGTGTGGGGTTCGGAGCAGAGGGTATCGGCGCCCTCGGCACTGAGGATCCCGTCCTTGATGTCCTGCGAATAGCAGAGGCGGATCCGTGCCGAGTCCGGACCTGCCAGCGCGTCCTTGAGGTTAAGGGTGGTTTCCTGCGGGGCCCCGTTCTTCTCGGTCAGGAGGACGTCGCAACGGACCGTACGGCTTCCAGCGGCCCATTCGGCCCGGCTGGGGTAGTAGCCGGCGATCACCATCCCGGTTGTGGCGTCCCGGGGAGCGCCGGCAAGGTATTTGCGCAGTTCATGAGCGGGGCACAGACGGCTGGTGGCATTGCGAAGCTGCTCCTGCAGGGGCCGCTCTTTCTGCTCCGCCAACGGCTGCGGGAAGGTGGTGACGAGGAACGTTTGGGTAGTGTGCGGCTCCGCGCAGTCCACCGCTGGCCGGCCGTCGCTGGGTGCCGCAAATTCCTCCGGCGTTGTGATGACGTGGCAGCTGTCCACTTCCACAGGGCTTTCCGCGGAGACTTTCGCGGCGTCCGATGCAGTTGGCCCGGCAATGCCACACCCGGTCAGGCCAAGCAGGATCGCCAGCACTGCAGCTGCGGCACCGGCACGGGCACCGGCGCGGGCACGGGCACGGGCGCGGGCACGGGCGCGGGCACGGGCACCAGGAACAAGCGGAAGCGGCAGATCAGGACGCACGCCGGCCCTTGGGACGGGAGCCGGAACGGCCCTTGCGGACGACGGCGGCACGCACCAGGACGATGATCGCGGCCACAAAGCCGAAGATCACCACGAAGGACCCGAGGAAGTGGTGCATGAGGTCAAAGCCCTGTTGGCCCCAGCTCTGCTGGGCCGCGGCGATCATGAAGTAACGGGTGGCGTTGCTGACGCTCACTATGACCAGCGCGATGATGGCGGCAGGCATCAGCCGGGATACCGGGATGCGCCCCATCAGGAACAAGACTCCTGCCAAGCCCGCGATGGGGGCCAGGAGCACTGCGCTGGAGCACAGCCCGGTGACCTGAAGGGCGAAGGGCTGACCTCCGCCTACGTTGTGAAAAATGATGTCGTCCACACTGTAGGACGCGCCACCGAGGATGCCGTCGAACACAGCTGCCATCAGCCAGGCTTCCGCTGCCCGGATCTGCTCCTGCTGCATCATTGCAGCAGCGGCTGCCGCGAGGAAGACCAGCCCGATGAGCCCACCGCCGCGTGCTTTCCTTACCGGTATGGCCCTCGGTCCTTTGGGGACCTGGACGTCGCTGATCTCGGCACTCATGGCCACTAGGCTTCCTTCGCTAGGAGTTTGACGTCTGTTTCCTGGTTCCGGCGCGTCTTGGCCCACCCTTGCCGGCCGGTGATGAGGCGGTAAGTGGCCCTCAGGACGGTGATGTAGTTCTGGTACATGTAGAGCCAGTAGCCAAGGCCCCACACCACGCCCAGCATGAAGTTCTTTTCCGGCGTGACCTGGCGCCTGTACACCAGTCCCCACAAGGCGAAGGGCAGCACGCCTGTGGCAAAGATCAAGGGAATGATGAACCAGGCGGCGCTGATCCAGGCCCCAAAGCTGCCCATGGTGAGTGCACCTTGGGCCACCATGGTGATGAACAGTGTGGGCCAAAGAATCAGGCCAACAATTTGAATGAACGGCTGGACCAGGAAGTAACTGGACTCGATCGCACCCACATTGCTGAAGTAGGGCGATTCGAAGATTCTCTTCAGGTAGACGCTGCACTGCATGCCGCCGTGGCACCAGCGGGTCCGCTGCGTCAGGAGGCGGCGGAGGTCCGGAAGTGCCTCCTGCGCTACGTGGGTGTCATGCATGTACACGGTTTTGTAGCCGCCCAGCATGATGTGGATGGCGAGTTCGTAGTCCTCCAGCAGGGCGCCGTGCCATGGCTGCCCGGACGTCTTGGCAATTGCGTCCAGTGCGGACAATCGGGTGAACTGGCCGTTGCCGCCCAGGCCCACCGTCAGGGTGTGGCGTCGCAGCGACTGCATGGCCGCGATGGTGGTGCGGAACTCCATGTCCTGCATGAGCACCAGGTAGCGCCCGAACGACTTCCTGAGGCGGGCCATGCCCGTCCCGCCCGTAAGGTTCGGGTCATCCAGGTTGGACATCCAGACGGCGGTCTGGGCAGCACCCACCTCAGCGTCGCCGAAAGCGTGGGGACCGGCTGCTTGACGGAAGGCATTGTCCGCGAGGTGACCGTCGGCGTCGACTACCAGGACGATCACTGAAGAACGGTCGACGCCGGTGGGCAGCCAGGCGTCCAACGTCCGGTATGCGGCGTTGAGGGCGTCGCCCTTGCCGGTGCGGGCCAGCGGACGGCGGCGGCGCACCAGATGGATCATGGCGTCGTGATCGGAGGCGGCTTCCACAATGCCCGCAGTGGAGTCATCGCTGTCGTCATCGACAACCCAGACGTGTGCCTGTGGGAACCGGGCGCGGAGCAGTTCCAAAGTATTGCCGATCACCACTTCCTCATCACGGCATGGGATGAACACATGCCAGGAGAAAGCGTCAGGATCGCCCTCGGGATCGGGTTTACGCCGCAGGAAGGGCACCAGAATCACCAGGATGTACGACAAAAAAACCACCAGGAGCACAAAAGCCAGCGCCTGTGCGGATTCGAGTACCGACATTTAATTCCGATGCTTGTGCAAGGCCATGAAGGCCACGGGGAAAATTGGTGTGGCGGGACGGACCCCGAAGGATCCGCCCCGCCGATGGTATTACGGGTTGGGGTCTGCTCCCCGCTTTGCCGCTTTGAGCCTGCTGTTGCGCAGGACCACAAAACCGGTGATCAGCAGGGCGACACCCACCAGGATGACCCAACCAAGGGTTGGGGCGCCGGTGACAGCCAGCGTGGTACCACCTGCAGCAGTGCCGCCGGCAGTCCAGTTATTGCCGTACATGAGGGATTCTCCTTTCGCTGATGCTTGATTCGCGCAAGGCGATCAGACAGCAGCTACTGCAGTGCGGCGGCGCGAGCGAACGAACAGCCAGCTGAGCAGTGCCAGGAGGGCCACGCCACCGGTGATGGCCATGGTGTCAGCGTTGACCAGCGGGATCGCCGCTGCATCAAGGTTGGGACCAACAGTTGCGTTGGCCAGGTTGACGGTGGCGATGGAGCCGCCGGCAATTGCCACCTGCAGGGCACGCTGGGTGAAGGCGCCCGAAGGAGCGGTTTCCTGAACGTTGACCTTGGCCGAAACCAGGGCGGTCAGTGCGGTGCTCAGAGGAGCCACAACGGTGGTTGCTACTGCACTGGTTACGCCGTTGAGCGCGGTGGTGAGCACTGCCAAGGCAGGTCCGGCTACGATCTGGGCGATCGGGCCGAGGTTGTTCACAGCTGCGGTGGCACTTGCCAGGGTGGTGCTGACCACGGAGGTGAGCTTGTTGGCAACAGCCTGCGGCAGGAAGGAAATCAGGTCCGTGCCGGCAGGCAGGGAGTTCAGGTCCGCTACACCGGCAACAGCCAGGAGGTCAGCTTCGGTGATGGCGATGGTGCCGCCTGCCACCGGGTTTTCCACCGTGACGCCCAGCGGGGTGAGGACGGCATTGGCGGTGTTGATGGCCGCGCTGATGGTACCTGCAACGCCACCAACAACGGTGCCGCCCACCTCAGCCGAAACGCCTGCAAGTGCGTAGGCGCCCTGGGGCGCTGCACCCTGGTCCTTCTTGGCTGCAGCGGCGAGGGTGGTGATCTGGAGGTTGACGTTCACCAGGTCGGCTCCGCCAAGAATGGAGGCAGTGCCTACGTTCACGCGGGCTGCCGGGATGGCGGGATCGCCGTTGCTCGGAAGGCCGCCGGGCAGGGTCACCAAGCCGGGAGCGCCGCTCACGGTACCGGAGAAGGCTTCAGAGGAGCCGTCGTTGACTGCCTTGCCGTACTGGCTGACTGCACCAACCTGGATGATGCCGTTGTTCTGCAGCAACGGGATGTTGCCGGCGCCCACGTTGACCACGCCGAAGACGGCGCTGAGGTCCAGCGGGGTGGTGTTTTCGATGACGACCGGTCCAGACGGCGGGGTGCCGATCTGCTGGGCGGTTGCTGCGCCGTTGGCAGCGAGTCCGGCGAAGTTCGGGATGGCCAGGACTGTGCCATCAATGATCTGGCCACTGCCGATCGAAATCACGTCAGTGGGTGCTGCGTTTGCAGCCGGTGCGGCCACCAGGCCAATGGCCAAAGCCGAGACGGCGGTGACGCCGACAGCGGCGGGCCACAACTTGCTCTTGCTGTTCAAGTACTTCCCCCTTGCGAACGCTGCAGGACAAGTCAGGGCTCGCCTGCAGCTGAGACCGTGGAGGCAATCGCCTCCCCGGTGCAAAATAACAAGAGGGAAGGGCCCAACCTTGCGGAGGTACCCGAAGGGGTTAACCGCCCCGTTTCAGGGCCTCAACAGCCCGAACAGAACTAGGCAAATTGGGGAACAGAGGTGAGGGCGGCGCTCAACTCGCGTACCGCCGTCGGGCCTCCTGCTACGAACCAGTTCAGCCCGTTGACCTGCACGACGGCGGTGTCCCCACCGGCAGCGCGGACGATCGCCTTGCCGGGAAGCCAGTCCCATTCCGGGCAGCTGTGCTGGAACCAGCAGCCCAGTTCACCGTCAGCCACCCGGCCGAGGTCGCAGGAGCCTGAGCCGAACATGCGCAGGGACGCCGCGGACACTGCAGCCGCGTGCCAGGGCATGGCAGCGCGGGGGTCCGCAAGCCACGTGGGATGGATATAGGTAGCTGCCGAGATCTGGTTGACGGGGAGGTCGCCGAAGCCGGAGATCGGTTGGTTGTTCAGGGTGGATGGGCGGTCCTGGCCGCCCAGCCAGAGCTTGTCCAGTTCGGGCTGGTAGATGGCCCCGAGCAGCACCTCCGGATCAGCGATCGGCTTCCCGCCGTGATCGGCATCATCGCGTTTGAGGGCGATGGCCGAGCACCAGTACGTGGAGCCGTGCAGGAAGTTATAGGTGCCGTCAACGGGGTCGATCACCCACGTGCGGCCGCTTGTCCCGGCAACGGAGGCTCCTTCCTCGCCGAGGATGCCATCCTCGGGCCGGCAGCGCCGCAGCTGTTCAAGGACGTAAGCTTCGGCTGCGTGATCGGCAGCAGTAACGACGTCGGACACTGACGTTTTACGTTCGCCCTGCAGTCCGCCCATCCGCATGAGCAGCGCCAACTGGCCTGCCTCACGGACCAGTGCACTGGCCAGTTGGTAGTCATTGAGTGTTGGATCGAGTTCAGTTGCTGTGTGCCTGCCGGTGGTCATGGATCCAGCTTATGTGGCGGGATAATGAATGACATGGCCAAGACACCCGCCCAGCGCATCAAGAAGCACGGAGCAAAGGCAGTGGTTCCCGATCACTCACTGCCTCCCGTGATCAACACCACCACACAGCGCACCCCGCAAAAGGCGCAGAGCAACTCCAAACTCATTGTGATCGCGGGCGTGGTGGCCAGCTTGTTCCTGTTCTGGTACCTGCACCTGCTCACCTTGAACCAGATGACGCAGCTCTCCGGCGGCTTGGCCATGCCCGATTCTCTGATCGGCGGTTTCTCGCAGGACTACATCGTCCAGCTGCGCGATGCCATGGACGAATCGGCCCGGGGTCAGCTCAATTACGTGCACAAGACTGCAGGCACACTGTTTCCGCTGATTTTCGGCTTCAGCTGGCTGCTGCTGATCGGCACCAACGTGGCGCGAAAGTCGTGGCGTTGGGCATTGTGGGCCGCTCCCCTGCTGTTCGTGGTGGCGCACCTTTGGTCCAATGTGGCCATTGATTCGGTGCTGGCGGCTGAAGCGCCCGACGCCGGTTCGGTTGCCGTCGCTTCGGTTGTCACCGTTGCGTCCTGGGTACTTTTCCTGGTCAGTCTCCTGTGCGGCGTGCTGGCAGTGTTCCTGGGCAAGAAGAACCCCACGCCTGTCTGACCGTCCACACATTCCCCATCGCCGCACCCCTACGCGCCCGGCGCACCAGTGGTTACGGGCGCGGATGGCGGCTACGGGTGCGGGAAACTCACACGCTCCGGTGGCTCCGCCGCTCCGTGTGGACACGTTGGGCAATCACCAGGCCGGCCGTTGCCAGGCCTATGGTCACCGGGTATCCCATGAACCGCTCCAGCAATCCCGGTAGTGGCACCTCCATCCCCGTGATGGCGCCGATCACCAGGGCACCGATGCAGGTGAGTCCGCACGCGGCGAGGAACCAGCTCACAGGGGTTTGCCGCCACCACAGGATTCCCAGTAAGAGCAGGGCAAAGCCACCGGCGATGAAGAACATCAGTGCGCCCGCAAAGTGCCAGGGAGAGCCCAGGTCTTCGGGTACCAGGCCCACAATCACCGTTCCCAGCCCGGCAACGCCGGTGAGGATCCGGATGGTGACAGCCAGTATCCACGGCACGGTCAATACGCGAGTCTGAGCGGATCCTCCGGCCACAGCCCGAAAACGCCGGGCTTGCACACCGGGCCGCGCCGCAACGCTCAACAGCCCCGCCGTCAGGAACAGCGCACCGAGAACCAGGGCCAGGCCCTGTACCACGAACGAGGCATTCATCAGCAGATGCAACGGCGAACAGACTGCCCTGTCCTCGTAGATGCCGCACGAGACCGCGCCGAGGTCGCTGATGAATCCGGTGGCCCTGCTGTAGGGCTCCGGACCTGCCCAGGCCTGAATTACCGCGGCCTCGGCCACGAAGTATTGGACCACGCTCAGTTGCGCCCACCCGCCGATGTTCGCCCTGATGCTGCGGGTATCCGGAAGGAAGGATCCAGCTGTTGCCGGTTCAGTCACGTGCCCTTTCATGAACGTCAGCCTAGCGGTGTTCGGGCAGCGCCCCGGCAGCTTGTATGCTTGTAGTCGTGTCCGGGCCCTTGAGCTCCAGCAGTGGGATTTAGAGCCATGGACACACAGGCCCTCGTAGCTCAGTGGATAGAGCACGGCTCTCCTAAAGCCGGTGTCGTTGGTTCGATTCCAATCGAGGGCACTTGAACCACCAGCAGCCCACCCAGGATTTGCAGGCCTACCTGGCCGGCAGCTGGAGCCTGGAGCGGACCCTGACGGACCGGACGTCCGGCACCAACGGAACCTTCACCGGCGTCGTGCGTTACACCGCCAGCCCCGACGGCGGCCTGGACTACCGCGAAGACGGAACCATGCACTGGCCCACCCACACGGGGCGGGCATTCCGCGAGTACCTTCTGAAACCGGGTTCCACTCCGGATTCCATGGACGTGTTTTTCCCCGATGGCAGGCCGTTCCATGTAATGAGCTTCTCCGAAGAGGGCAACCAGGATAAGCACTGGTGCGATCCTGACGATTACCGCGTCAACTACATCTGCCACGGCCCGGATTCGTTCAGCTTTACGTGGGATGTCCGGGGGCCGGCGAAGAATCTGCTGCTGGAATCGCACCTTGTTCGGATTGACGCCGGGAGGCAACAATGACTGGAACCGGAACTGACCTGATCGTCGTGAGCGCCGTCTGCGTCTACAACCAGGAAGGCCATTTGCTGACCGTCCGCAAGCGTGGCACGGACAAGTTCATGCATCCGGGAGGTAAGCCGGAACCGGGTGAAACTGCTGCTGAGGCAGCTTCCCGGGAGCTTTTCGAGGAAGTGGGCATTGAAGTAGCCGCGGACCGCCTTGAGCCGTTCGGCGTGTGGCTGGCGGTGGCAGCCAACGAGGCAGCAACCACTATTGAAGCAACCGTCTTCACCGCCCCCGGAACGTGGGAGGCGCACCCTTCGGCAGAGATCGCGGAGATCCGCTGGCTGGATCTGGATGCCCCGCTTCCCGCAGACCTGGCGCCGCTCCTGACGGACCACGTCATCCCGCTGCTGACGCCGCCCAAGTAGGTGGTGGCCCAAGTAGTCAGCAGCTGGGTTACAGCTCCGGGACGGCTTCCTGTGCCACAGCCGTAGCTTCAGCGAACTGGGTTTGATAGAGCTCCGCGTAGCGACCATCGGCAGCAAGCAGCTCGGTGTGCGTGCCACGCTCCACAATCCTGCCGTCTTCAACCACCAAAATGGCGTCCGCGGCACGGATGGTGGACAGGCGGTGCGCAATCACGACGGCGGTACGCCCCTCGAGCGCCTCGCCCAAGGCGGCCTGGACGGCGGCTTCGTTGGTGGAGTCCAAAGCAGCAGTGGCTTCGTCGAGGATTACAACGCGGGGCTGCTTGATCAGGAGCCGGGCAATGGTGAGCCGTTGGCGTTCACCACCGGAAAGCCTGTAGCCACGCTCCCCCACCACGGTTTCCAGGCCATCAGGCAGGGACCGGATCATGGGCTCCAACCGTGCGCGTCGCAGCACCTCCCACATGTCCTCCTCGGTGGCATCGGGCCGGGCGAGGCGAAGGTTGGAAGCGATGGTTTCGTGGAAGAGATGCCCATCCTGGGTCACCATGCCCATGGTCTCGCGCAGGGAGTCGAAACTCAGATCACGGACGTCCACCCCTGTTCCGGGCTTTTGCCCGCCCAGACGCACGGCGCCGGAGTCGACGTCGTACAGGCGCGACAGCAACTGGGCCACCGTGGACTTGCCGGCGCCGGATGAACCCACCAGGGCCACCGTCTGCCCGGGTTCAACCCTGAAGCTGACCCCGTGGAGCACTTCCTCCCCGCCGCGGGTGTCCAAAGTGGCAACGTCCTCAAGGGAGGCGAGCGAAACTTTCTCAGCCGAAGGGTAGGAGAAGCGGACGTCGTCGAATTCCACGGCAACCGGGCCGTCCGGAACTTCCACAGCATCCGGCTTCTGGGTGATCAGCGGCTTAAGGTCAAGGATTTCAAAGACCCTCTCAAAGCTGACCAACGCACTCATGATTTCCACACGCGCATTCGAAAGCGCCGTCAACGGGGCGTAAAGCCGTGTCAGCAGGAGCGCCAGAACCACTACGTCTCCAGGGGCGAGCTGCCCACCGATTGCCAGCCAACCACCCAGACCATACACCAAGGCCAAAGCGAGCGCCGACACCAGAGTCAGCGCCGTGACGAACGTGAACTGCAGCATGGCGGTGCGGATCCCGATGTCGCGGACCCTGCCGGCGCGTTCGGCGAACTCCCGCGATTCCTCATCCGGCCGGCCGAACAACTTCACCAGCGTGGCTCCCGGGGCGGAGAAGCGCTCCGTCATTTGGGTGCCCATGGCTGCGTTGTGCGCAGCGGCTTCGCGGCGGAGGTCCGCCAGCTTGGAGCCCATACGCCGGGCGGGGATGAGGAAGATGGGAAGCAGCACCATGGCCAGCACAGTCACCAGCCAGGACGTATTGAGCATCACTGCAAGCGTCAGGACCAAGGCCACCACATTGCTGACCACCCCGGACAGCGTGCCCGCAAAAGCAGACTGCGCCCCGATCACGTCATTGTTCAGGCGGCTGACCAACGCACCGGTCCGTGTCCGGGTGAAGAACGCGATGGGCATGCGCTGCACGTGATCGAACACCCGGGTGCGAAGGTCAACAATGACGCCCTCGCCAATGATGGAGGACAACCACCGGGTCACCAGCCCCACACCGGCTTCACCCACTGCGACGATCGCAATCAGGACCGCCAACCAGATCACTGTTCCCACGCCTGCGTTGGCGATGATGGCATCCACCACCTGGCCAGCCAGCACAGGAGTGGCCACGGCAAGGAAGGCCCCGGCGATGGAGGCAATCACAAAAGCGATGAGCTTGCCCTTGTGCGGCGCAGCAAAGGCCATGACCCTTTTCAGGGTTTCCTTGGAGAACGGCTTGGAGCCGCTCTTGGCAGTGGTGATGTTGTACAGCGAGCTCCAGGCCACGCGGTCCATGCTCATGGTTACTTCTCCTGGCTTGGGGTGTGATGAAGTTCCTGCACTTGGCCGTTTTCCAAGTGCCAACGCGAATCGAGCCGGACGTTTTCCAACAATCGCCGGTCATGGGTGACCAACAGGAGTGCGCCCTCGTAGCTTTCCAGCGCCTCCTCCAGTTGCTCAATGGCCGGCAAATCCAAATGGTTGGTGGGCTCATCCAGGACCAACAGGTTCACGCCACGGGCCTGAAGCAAGGCAAGCGCTGCACGGGTCCGCTCCCCCGGTGACAGGGAATCCACGGTGCGGGAGGTGTGATCGGCCTTCAGGCCGAACTTGGCCAGCAGAGTGCGGACGTCCGCGCTGTTCCAGTCCACCAGCACAGCTTCAACGGCGTCACCGAGCGGCCGCCCGCCGTCGAGCAGGCCACGCGCCTGGTCAATTTCGCCAACGGCCACGGAGGCACCCATGGAGGCGTCGCCGTCGTCAGGTTTTTGGGTCCCCAACAACAGGCGCAAAAGCGTGGACTTCCCGGCACCGTTCGGCCCTGTGATGCCTATGCGCTCGCCGCCGTTGAGTTGGAGATTCACCGGCCCCAGCGTGAAGTCACCCTGACGGGCGACGACGTTGCGCAAGGTGGCGACGACGGCACTGGAGCGGGGTGCCTGGCCGATGCTGAACTGCAACTGCCACTCCTTGCGGGGTTCCTCCACCTCAGTAAGCCGGGCGATCCTGGACTCCATCTGGCGGACTTTCTGGGCCTGCTTCTCGGACGATTCGCTGCTCGCGGCGCGGCGGATCTTGTCATTGTCCGGGTTCTTCTTCATGGCGTTCCGGACGCCCTGGGAGCTCCACTCGCGCTGGGTGCGTGCCCGCGAGACCAGATCCGCTTTGGTGTTGGCGAACTCTTCATAGCGCTCCCTGGCGTGGCGCTTGGCCACGGCGCGTTCTTCCAGGAAAGCCTCGTATCCGCCGTCGTATACGGCTACGGAGTTCTGGGCGAGGTCCAGTTCCACCACGGTGGTGACGCAACGGGCCAGGAATTCGCGGTCGTGGGACACCAGGACCACACCTCCACGCAGGCCTTGCACGAAGGCTTCGAGCCGGGCCAGCCCATCAAGGTCAAGATCATTGGTGGGTTCGTCCAGGAGGACTACGTCGAAGCGGCTGAGCAGCAGTGCGGCCAGCGCCACCCGGGCGGCTTGTCCGCCGGACAGGCCGGTCATCAGGGCATCCGCGCCCAGCTCCAGGCCGAGGTCTGCCAGCACAGCAGGCACCCGGTCCTCCAGGTCCGCTGCGCCCGACGCCATCCAGCGGTCGAAGGCCAGCGAGTACGCATCATCAGCTCCTGGAGCCCCCGAGCCGAGAGCTTCGGCCGTGGATTCCATCTCATGTGTTGCCTGGGCGCAGCCGGTTCGCCTGGCAATGTACGCCGCGATTGTTTCGCCGGCGGTGCGCTCGTGTTCCTGCGGCAACCAGCCCACAAAGGCATCCGAAGGAGCAAGGCTGACGTTCCCCGCTTGTGGCTGGTCCACTCCGGCGAGGATGCGCAGCAGCGTGGATTTACCGGCGCCGTTGGCTCCCACCACGCCCACAACATCGCCGGGCGCAACGGTCAGGGAAAGGTCCGAAAAAAGTGTCCGGTGGCCATGACCACCGGCAAGATCCTTGGCCACCAAAGTTGCAGTCATTGTCTATCCTCCACCAAGGGAACGCAGAATTTCAGGCCGCGATTCCCGCGGGCATGGAAAAACCCGCCGGTCCGGACTTGGGGGGTGTACGGACCAGCGGGTTCAGTCATTAAGCATAATTCAATGTGGCGTCAGCGTAAAATCGTTTCGTACTCCCACTTAGGTCTCCGCCTCCGCCGCCCATCCAGGAAAGTTCCACATGCCCTTACAGTCCAAGGCGTTTCAGCGCTGGCTTCATGGTGTTGCACCCGATGCCAGCACTGCTGACGTCTGCAGGATCGCGGGCATCAAGAGAACAACATTGGCCCAGCAACTGGTCCGAGGCAAGGTTGCCGAGTCCACTTTGGTGAGTATCAGCCGCGGCTTCAACATCAATCCCGTAGAAGCCCTGGCCACATTTGATCTCTACTCCGATCTCCTGGGAGACCCCGTTCCGCCGACGTCCTGCGAACTGGTCAGCCAGGTGGCCACCATCGACTTGCTGCGCGCAGTGGTGGACCGCAGCGAACCCGGAACCACTCCGGCGCCGCGCCTCTCGGAGCCACCGCACCCCACGTCGGTGCGGAACTGGGTGGACGCGATCGACGACGGCGAGTTACGCCACCGGGTCAGCCACACCACCGGGATCGCACCGCAGAATTTCTCCGCCCACCTGACGGCCAACAGGTTACCGCCGGAACTGGCCATTGCTACCTCGCGCGCTGCAGGGGTGGGACCCGCCGGAGGGTTGGTGGCAGGAGGCCTCATTACGGAGGCCGAAGCCGGTTGGGCACCCAATGCCCGGCAGGAAGCCCTGGACAGGATGTCCCAAAGTGCCTTGGCCACCCTTGCCGGCGAGCGGCTTCTGGCGTTGGGCAAAACGTTGAAGCGCCAGGAACAAGACCACGAACGAACTGAACGAATTTGGGAGAACCTCGGATGACGGCTGTCCTGCCCTGGGTCACGCTGGCGGTTTGCCTTGCCATTACCCTCGCCCGGATTCCCAGCGCACTGCGCGGTGAAAATCGTGAGGTTTTCTATATTTTCGCGCTGATCTCGCTGAGTATCTTCATCAGTATCGAAGCGCCCTACCTGGTGATTGACGGGTGGCTGGGCGGGATGAACATCGGCAATCTGATTCTCCGCTTCCTGCTCTACGGCACTTTCTACTTCATGGGCATCAAGATCGCCACAGCCTTCGGTTCAGACTCTGCTGTGCGCGCCATCAAAGGACCTCTGGGCATTGCCGCCGCGGTGCTTGTGGGTGCTTTGACCATCTACTTCTTCATCATCACGGACACCCAGGGTTCCTCCGCCGGCATGAGCGGCCTGCACTGGGGGCCATCATTGGAAGCGTACGCGTTCATGGGCCGCCTTTACCCCGGATTCGTAGCCGCGTGCCTGCTCCCAGCCATCTGGCGGACCGTAGTGAGCACCGCGCCTATCCTGTTGCGGATTGCTTCGGCGTTGCTGCTGCTCGGTTTGTCACTGCTCCTGCTGTCACAGTTGTTCCCCCTGATTCCCTTCTCAGAGGCCTGGTTGCGGGTCCTTATCAACTACTCAGCGGCCACTTTCACGGCGATCGGCCTGGCCGGAATCTGGGTCTCCAAGTCATTTGCGCGCAGAAAGCAACGAATCTCGACGTAAGACTTTCACAAAACCATTAGATCGTGGCACAATCATGAATGTGTGAACGCGGCTTGCAGCCTGACACCGGAATCAGAGAACGGGTTTCCGGTGGATGTGGCGCCCACGTGATCACAATTGGGGGGATGAGTGGTGGCGGGCTGTTGGGGACCGCCCCCACTCAGCCTTTTTAACGGCTCGTTGCACGTCACCACCAAGCCTTGCCAAGCCGGTGACTAAGATGGCTCCATGAACAGCCTTCGTACCCGCCGCTCTGTCCTCGCAGCAACCGTGGCCGCGGCCGCCCTTGCACTTTCCGCGTGCGGCGGAGGGTCCGCGCCTGCCCAGTCCGGCGGAGATACATCCCTTTCAGACGTCAAATCCAAGGGCGAACTCATCATCGCCACCGAAGGTACTTACCGCCCCTTCAGCTTCCACGCTGACGGGGCCGGCGAGCTCACCGGTTTTGACGTGGAAATTGCCCAGGCCGTTGCCGGGAAAATCGGCGTGAAGGCAACCTTCCAGGAGACCCAGTTTGACGGCATCTTCGCTGGCCTGGAATCAAAGCGCTTTGACACCATCGCCAACCAGATCTCCATCAATGACGAACGCAAGGCCAAGTACGATTTCTCCACGCCGTACACCATCTCCACCGGGGTGGTGGTTACCAAGTCGGACAACAACAGCATCAACAGCTTTGCGGATCTCAAGGGCAAAACCACCGCGCAGTCTCTGACCAGCAACTTCTACAAGATGGCCGTTGAAGCCGGTGCCAATGTCCAGGCCGTTGAGGGCTGGGCCCAGTCCGCCACGCTGGTGCAGCAGGGACGCGTGGATGCCACCGTCAATGACAAACTCACGTACTTGGACTACGCCAAGAACACTCCCGATTCCGGCCTGAAGGTTGCTGCCGAGGCACCGGAGAAGACCCAGAGCGCCATGGTGTTCCGCAAGGGTTCCACGGAGCTCACGGCCGCCGTGGACAAGGCCCTGGCCGATCTGCAGGCTGACGGCACGCTGGCTAAGATCTCGGAGAAGTACTTCGGCGCGGACGTCACCAAATAGATGAACTGGGACCTCATCTGGAGTTCCTTCGGTCCTCTGATCACCGGTGCCGTAACGGGCACCATCCCACTGACGCTTGCGTCCTTCGCCTTCGGCCTGGTGCTTGCGTTGCTGGTTGCCCTGATGCGGCTGAGCCCCAACTGGCTGCTCTCAGGCATTGGCCGCTTCTACGTCTCGGTGATCCGCGGCACTCCCCTTTTGGTGCAGCTCTTTGTGATCTTCTTTGGCCTGCCCAGCATAGGCATTCGCCTTGACCCCTGGCCCAGCGCCATCATCGCCTTCTCACTGAACGTGGGCGGTTACGCTGCCGAGATCATTCGTGCTGCCATCCTGTCCGTCCCCAAGGGCCAGTGGGAAGCCGGTCACACCATTGGCATGTCCCGGCCGCAGGCGCTGGTACGCATCATCCTTCCGCAGGCAGCACGGGTGTCCGTTCCGCCGTTGTCCAACACCTTCATTTCGTTGGTGAAAGACACCTCCCTCGCCTCGCTCATCCTGGTCACCGAACTGTTCCGCAACGCCCAGCAAATCGCGGCGTTCAGCCAGGAGTTCATGGCCCTCTACCTGCAGGCAGCCCTTGTTTACTGGGTGATTTGCCTGGTCCTTTCCACAGCCCAATCCGCCGTGGAAAAGAGATTGGACCGCTATGTCGCCCACTAACGAATCCGCAGAGCAGCCACGCGTCGCCCCGGTGCTGAAGGCCAGGAACCTGGCCAAGGCTTTCGGAAGCAACGTGGTCCTGCGGGACATTGACATTGATATCCTGCGCGGCCAGGTGGTTGCCCTGATCGGGCCATCAGGCTCCGGCAAGACTACGGTTCTGCGTTCCCTGAACGGACTGGAAATTCCCGACGCCGGCACGGTCACCTTTGGAAGCGGCGATTCCTCAAGCGGGCTTTCCATCGACTTCGGTGCCAAGGTGGGAAAGAAAGAGGTGGCTGCGCTCCGGGATCGCAGCGCCATGGTCTTCCAGCACTACAACCTGTTTCCTCACATGACGGTGCTGAAAAACATCATCGAAGGGCCCGTCCAGGTCCAAAAACGGCCGCGTGCAGAGGCCATCGCCGAGGCCGAACGCCTGTTGGAGCGAGTCGGCCTGGCGGACAAACGCGACGCCTACCCTTTTGAGCTCTCCGGTGGCCAACAGCAGCGGGTGGGAATCGTCCGGGCGTTGGCGCTCAAGCCCCAACTGCTCCTCTTTGACGAGCCCACATCGGCTCTGGACCCGGAGCTCGTGGGGGACGTCCTGGGCGTCATCAAGGAACTCGCGGAGGAGGGGTGGACCATGGTGATCGTTACCCATGAGTTGGCCTTTGCCCAGCATGTGGCTGACGAAGTAATTTTCATGGACGGCGGCGTGGTGGTCGAGCGGGGTCCTGCAGCCGAGGTGTTGCGGGCACCGCGGCAGGAGCGGACCAAGCTCTTTGTGAAGCGGCTCCAGCACGACGTCTAGGCTGCGGACAGGCTTTAATAGGGTTTGCAGGATTTAGGCAGTTCGCAAATATGGGGGATGAATCCTTGGAAGAGACGGCCAGCACGCCCGGCAGGGGTGGCTCCAAACGCACGGCAATCATTGTTGTTGTCCTCGTTGCGGCGTTGGTGGCCGTTGGGATTGGCACCTGGTTTGCCCTTTCCCGCCCGGCTGGAACAGGACGTACTGACGTTGTCCGCCTGGACAAGCACCGGGTCATGGTGGACAACTCGATGAATCTGTACGATCCCCTGGTCAAGCAGTTCACCGGACGGTACTCGAACGCCATCTCCGAAAAGGCCGGACAGCCTGAAGAGGAAAAAGTCCTCAGCCTGGACCGTGAGCGCATAGTACGTGAGTCCCAGGCAAACCGTGCCCGGCTGGAACACATGGCGGAATCGCCGGCACTGCAGGATCAAAAGCTCGCAGAATCCTTCAACCGTTTCAAGGACCAGTACGGTGCGGTGATCGCCTACAACGATCAACTGCTGGTCAACACCGCCAACATCTACCGTTCTGTGGGCGGACCCTGCGCATCCCTGCATTCATCGCTGAACGTAGCAAGCGAGTCTTACGCCCAGGACTACGTCAAGAATGCAGATGAGTGCCTGGCAGCCCTTGGCACAGCCAAGGACGGTGCCGATGCCGAGACCACTACCCTTCTCACGGAGGTAGAGTCCGTCATCCGGGGGCAGCGGGACAAGCAACAGGAAGTGCTCAACAGCAAGGAACCTTTGGAGCGCCTCAGCAAGAGCACCCTTGCCGCCGTTGCACTGTTGGATATCAATGAGGCATTCGGCAAGGCCCAAACAAATTATGAAACTGCCACCAAGGACAAATACACAAAAATCATCGAAAGCGCCAACAGCTCAAACACCGAATTCGAAGGCGTCCTTAAGACGAGCCTGGAACAGTTTGATGCAGCGTCCGGTGAGGGGAAATAGCAATGACCATTGAGCCTGTTCGCAGTAAGCGCCGTCCGGTCCTGATTGTCCTCACCATTGCCCTTGTGCTGGCTTTGATTGCCTCGGTAACAGTGATTTCCTTGACCACAACGGCCGCTCAGCAGCGCAAGGAAAGCCTGGTCCGCCTCAAGGATGAGCGACTGACGGCACTCGTTGAGGCCAGAGGTAAGATCCAGCCCGCAGTGAACACCTACCTGGCCGCTTACAAAAAGGCCCGCAATGCCCCCGCATCCCTTGAGGAGGCTGAGAAGAGCTCCGCCAAGGAGCGGGACGAGTTCCAGCAGACCATCAACTCCGCCCGCGCGGCCTTGACCGAGGTGCAGGGCGGCAACACCGCGGGCTCAGAAGAGGATACGGTCCCTGAGGCGGTTGCCCTGCTGAGCGATTCCTACCAGGCCTACCTCGAGTCCATGGAAGGACTGGTGGATTCCTATCCCCTGTTCGAAGGCCTCTTCAGGCAGGACGCCGGGTGCAGCGGACTCTTTGTGGGCTCCAAAGCAGCCAACCTCCGGGAACGCCAAACGCTCCTGGCTCAGGCAGCTGTCCCGTGCCGCGAAGCCGTTAACCAACTCAAACAATCCAAGAACGTTGCATACGTTGAGTTTGCCCGCACTCTTGATAACGAGATTGCACAGTTGGAATCACACGCAGAAACAACTGC
The DNA here is from genome assembly GCF_041549525.1 of Paenarthrobacter aurescens. NCBI lineage: Bacteria > Bacillati > Actinomycetota > Actinomycetes > Micrococcales > Micrococcaceae > Paenarthrobacter > Paenarthrobacter aurescens. Next base: position 1,034,100 of record NZ_CP157456.1, on the reverse strand, counting down.
GAAGTCCGAGGAAAACTACAACGAGTTTGTCCGGCTCAAGGATGAGTATGTCAAGAAGATTGATGAGGCTACAGCGCGGAATGCCCCCGACGCCGAATACCTCAAGCTCGCGGACGAACTCAAGGCCCTCAATACCCGGATAAAGAACAACAGGTCAGAGTTCGATTTTGCGGCCAAGCGCTACCTCAACGGCGTGAGGGACATGCCCACCCTGGTTGAAGAGGTGTTCTCAAAGAACGTCTCAGACCACATCAAACACCACGACGCCGTCATCCCCATCCGGGTCCAAGTTCTCAAGGACGCGATCGACGCAGACCTGGCGGAGTAACTCAGCGAACCACGTCTATCAGCGAATCAACCTCAGCGTGACCAGCTGGAAGGGCCTGAGCACCATCTTGACTACGGGGCCCTCCTCAACAACCACGCCCGGGGCCTCGGTGGGGCGCTCCAGAAGGTCTGTGGCCATCGCAGAAGAGCACTCAAAGTTGGCGCTCAGGGTTCCCGTTGAACGCTCCCCCAACGATTCATAGAGCCGGACAATGACGTCCCCCGAGCCATCCTCCGCCAGCTTCACCGCCTCCACCACAATGGCAGGGTTGCTCACGGCAAGCAGCGGCTCAACGGCCCGCCCGCCGGTGATGAACCTCGGCTTAAGGTTGGTGCGGTAGCCCTCTTCCACGGCGTCTGCGATCGCAGCGCCGGGCCTGATGGACAACTCCAGCGTGTGCTCACCCCGGTCTGCTTCCGGATCCGGGAACCGGGCCGAGCGCAGCAGCGAGGTGCGGACCGTCGTCGTGGTTCCGCCATCGGCACGGACCGCCCGGGTGACGTCGTGCCCATAGCTGGAGGAGTTGCTCACTGCCACGCCGTAGCCGGGTTCGGCAACGTGGATCCAGCGGTGGGCACAGATTTCGAACTTGGCAGCTTCCCAGGACGTGTTGGTGTGCGTGGGGCGGAAGACGTGGCCGAATTGGGTCTCGGATGCTGAACGGTCCGCCCTGACATCCAGCGGGAAGGCGATCTTGAGCATTTTCTCGCGCTCCTGCCAATCCACCGTGGTGCTGATCCCCAGCGACGCCGCACCTGCGTCCAGAGTCAGGCGTTGGGTAATGGTGGACGCACCCACCTTGCGTTTGACCACCACGACGGCGGCAACCGCCGAGCGTTCAACGTCCACAGCGTCCGCTTGGGTCAAGGCAGTGACGTTGCGCCGGTAAAACTCCTCGATGTCCCAGGCGTCCCACTCGTTGGGGGTGTCGCGGAAGAGTTCCAGGAGGTTTCCGGCGTGCCCTGGGGCGATTGCGTCGCGGCCACTGGCATGGTCCACCAGCGATGTCAGCAGGCCATCCTGGTTCAGGACGGCGCGAATAATGCCGTTGTCCAGAACGTAGCCGTCCTCCAGCTCGTCCACCGTGACTCCGGACTGGGGCGTCGAGGCCGGGGCCGCCCCCAGTGCGGGGACGCCGTTGCGTGGATGGGGAGCGGCGTTGAGCAGGAAGTGGTGATTGCCCTCGCCCACCAAGGCCTGAGCGGCGTGGTTGATGATGCCCTCCAGATCCCGGGCTATGGCGTCATAATTCCGCTCAGCGTCCTGGTGGACCCAGGCAATGGAGCTGCCGGGCAGGATGTCATGGAATTGCTGGAGGAGGACCAGCTGCCACAGCCGCTTGAGCTCGTCCGCAGGGTAGGTGTAGGCACTGCCCAGGCGGACGGCGGCAGTGGCGCACCACAGCTCCGCTTCGCGCAGGAGGTGTTCGCTGCGGCGGTTGCCCAGCTTGGTCTTTGCCTGGCTGGTGTACGTACCGCGGTGCATCTCCAAGTACATCTCCCCCACCCAGACCGGCAGCTTGGTGTACTCGGCTTCAGCCTTGACGAAGAAGTCCTTGGCGGTGCCCATACGGACCTTCGGTGAGCCTTCCAAATCAGCTGTTCGATGCGCAGCGGCAACCATTTCACGCGTAGGTCCGCCGCCGCCGTCGCCATAGCCGAACGGCACCAGGGACATGGTCCCGCGGCCGTGATCACGGTAATTGCGCTCCGCATGGGCCAACTCGCGTCCGTGCAGCTCCGCGTTGTATGTGTCCACCGGCGGGAAATGTGTAAACAGCCGGGTGCCGTCTATGCCTTCCCAGGCGAAGGTGTGGTGAGGCATCCGGTTGACCTTGTTCCAGGAAATCTTCTGGGTAAGGAACCACCGCGAGCCGGCTTCCTTGACGATCTGCGGGATGGCACCGGAATAGCCGAATGAATCGGGCAGCCACGCCTCCTGGCACTCGATGTCGAACTCGTTCAGGAAGAAACTCTTCCCTTCCACGAACTGGCGGGCCATGGCCTCGCCGCCAGGCATGTTGGTGTCCGATTCCACCCACATACCACCCACAGGCACAAACTGGCCGGCCTTAACCTTTTCCCTGATGCGAACAAACAGCTCGGGGAAGAACTCTTTCATCCATGCCATCTGCTGGGCCGAAGAACAGGAGAACACGAAGTCCGGGTCTTCATCCATCAACGCCACCACGTTGGAGAAGGTGCGGGCGCATTTGCGGATGGTTTCACGGACGGGCCACAACCAGGCGGAATCGATGTGCGCGTGGCCGGTAGCCAGCAGTTCATGGGCTGATGCATAGGCAGGACGGCTCAGGACCTCCACCAACTCCGCCCGGCCCGCGGCGGCCGTTCCCGCCACGTCGTCCGGGTCCATGACGTCCAGCATGCGTTCAAGGGCACGGAGGATCTCGTGGCGACGGGGCATTTCCATGGGAAGCTCGTGCATCAAACCGCTGAGGGTCCAGATGTCCTGGTTGAGTTCCCACACGGTCTCGTTCAGTTCAGCAATGGCAATGCGGCCAAATTTGTAGCGGGGTTCATCGCCTGAGGTGGCCTTGTCCCCCAGCGGCGTAGGGGCGAAGGACCACCCCTGCGCCACGTCCGGATTTGCTGCGGCCTCAACGTAGAAGTCCACGGAATGGCCGCCGCCCAAAAGCTTCAGGGGGACGTGGTAGTTCCGGGGCGAAATTGCCTTGATGATGCTTCCATCGGAGCGCCAGGCCGTGCCCTCGCACTGGAAGCCGGGGACATCGCTGTTGAAGCCAAGGTCAACAATGATCTCCACTGTTGTGGACTCGGTCATTCCCCAGTCCTGCGGCACCTCGCCTTGGAGGCGCAGCCACTTGGTGCTCCACGCCTTGCCCCACGCAGCGCCCGGCTCCTGGGGCGCAAACACCTGGCGAAGCGCTTCGGCGGCCGGCACAGGTTCGCCCGGGGCGTCCCAACTGCTCAGCTGAAGCGGGATCGCCCTACCGTAAATAGCCGGAAGAATACGTTCCCGAACAAAGCGATCGAGACGTTGTTCAGTGATCCGGCGGTCGTCGTGCAATGAGTTCCCCTTTGGGCGTTCGCTGGTGGGAAGGCTCGTTTCCGTAACCCGAGCGTGCCGGGTGCGGACGGCGATTCGGGGTCGCCGCGCTTCCAATCGATGGATAAAATCTACGTTGTTCCAGCTTAATAGCCAAGTGACTGCTGGCTATCACCCACAGGCTGCGGCTCCGGGTCGGTGACCTCGGCAACAACCCTGTCCCGTCCTGCATACACATTCAGGCTGTGTCCACGGCTGAAACCGGCCAAGGTGATTCCTGTTTCCTCCGCCAAGTCCGCCGCCAGACTGGATGGCGCGCTCACAGCCGTCAGCACCGGAATGCCCGCCATGGCTGCTTTCTGGACCAGCTCGAACGAGGCCCTGCCGGATACCTGAAGCACCGTACCCCTCAGCGGGAGCATGCCCGCCCGCAAGGCCCAGCCCACTACCTTGTCCACGGCGTTGTGCCTGCCCACGTCTTCCCGGAGGCACAGCAGCTCTGTAGTGCCGTCGTCGTGAATCCTGAAAAGTCCGGCAGCGTGTACGCCGCCCGTCTTGTCAAAGACCGCCTGTGCCTCGCGCAGGCGGTCCGGCAGGGCGGCCAAGGCCCGGACCGGCACCGTGAGGTTGTCCTCGCGTGGACTGTGATGGGAGGACTTGCGGACAGCTTCGATCGAGTCCGTGCCGCAGATTCCACAGGAGCTGGAAGTGTAGACGTTGCGGCCGGTATCGGGCCGCTCCACGTCAGGGCGGAGCTGTGCATCCACCACATTGAACGTCTGCACCCCGTTTTCGTCCTCCCCGGAGCAGAAACGCTCCGAGACCAGCTGGCCCGGCTCCCAAATGATCCCTTCGGACACCAGGAATCCAGCCACGAGGTCGAAGTCATCCCCGGGGGTCCGCATGGTCACGGAGAAGGACATCTCCCCCAAACGGATCTCCAGCGGCTCCTCCACGGCCAGGACGTCTTCCTTGAACCGGACAGGATGCTCCAAGGCCTGGGGTGAGCCGTCCAAAACAAACTTGTGCACCTTGCGGCGCTGGGTTACGCGTCCCATATCAGGATCCGTTCTCCTCATGCTTGACGAAGCGTACCGTCATGGCTTTGTAGCCGGGGGTATTGGATTCACGTGCCACCAGTTCCCGGTGCACCAGTGCGTTGGCTTCGGGGAAGTATGCCGCGGCACATCCCTTCGCCGTGGGGTATCCGATGAGCCGGAACCTGTTGGCCCGCCGTTCCGTTCCGGCGAAGGTGGAGATGACATCCACCAGGTCACGGTCCTCGAAGCCCAGGTCCGCCAGGTCCTCCGGGTGGACCAGGATCACACGGCGCCCTTCGGAGACGCCACGGTACCGGTCATCCAAACCGTAGAACGTGGTGTTGTACTGATCGTGGCTGCGGACCGTCTGGAGAATCAGGTGCCCGGGCGGTGCTTCGAGGTACTCAAGTGGCCGCACGGAGAAACGCCCCTTGCCGATGTCCGTGGCGAAGGTGCGGGTATCCCGGGGCGGATTGGGGAGGACGAAGCCGTTCTTGGTGCGGACACGGGCATTGAAGTCCTCAAAGCCGGGAATGACGCGGGAGATGTGATCCCGGATGACGTCGTAGTCCTCGGCCATGGCCCGCCAGTCCACGCTGTGGTGATCCCCCAGCGTGGCCTGCGCCATCCGGGCCACAATCACCGGTTCGCTCAGCAGGTGCTCTGAAACAGGTTCCAGCCGTCCCTGTGTTTTGTGGATGACGGACATGGAGTCCTCCACCGAGAGGAACTGCTTGCCCTTGGGGTGCTTGTCGTCAGTGTCCGTCCGGCCCAGCGTAGGCAGGATCAGGGACGTTTTTCCATGCACCACGTGGGCACGGTTGGGTTTGGTGGAGATATGGACTGTGAGCCCGGCTTTCTTCAAGCCTTCTTCAAGGGCCGCCGTGTCCGAACCTGCAGCTGCGAAGTTTCCGCCCATGGAAACGAACACATCCACCTCGCCCTTTTCCAGGGCGTGCTGGGTTTCCACGGAGTCGTAGCCGTGATCCCGGGGCATGTGGAAGCCGAATTCCGCATCCAGGGCCGCGAGGAACGATTCCTTGGGTTTTTCCCAGATGCCCATGGTGCGGTCGCCCTGGACGTTCGAGTGGCCCCGGACAGGGCAAGCGCCGGCTCCGCGCTTGCCGAAGTTTCCCTGCAGGAGAAGGAGGTTGATGATTTCCCGGAGCGTATCCACCGAGTGGGGCTGCTGCGTCAGGCCGAGCGCCCAGCAGATGATGGTTGCCTTCGAAGCAGCCATCATCCCGGCAGCTTTGGTGATCTCTGCCCGGGTCAGCCCGGTTGCCCGTTCCGTTTCATCCCAGTCCAGCACCGAGCGGGCTTCGTTGTAGGCAGCGAAACCTTCGGTCTGGTCATCAATGAAGGAATGGTCGACGACGGTCCCTGGGTTGCGCTTCTCCTCCTCCAGGAGCAGGTGGCCCAGCGCCTGGAACAGTGCAAGGTCTCCGCCCACTTTGATCTGCAGAAACTCATCAGCAATGGTGGTGCCGCCGCCGATGACGCCGTTGAGGGACTGGGGATCCTTGAAGTTCAGAAGACCGGCTTCAGGGAGCGGGTTGACCGCAATGATTTTGCCGCCGTTGTTCTTGCAGTCCCGGAGGGCGGAGAGCATGCGCGGATGGTTGGTTCCGGGATTTTGGCCTACTACCAGGACCAACTCCGCGTGGTGGATGTCCTCCAGCGAGACTGTGCCTTTGCCGATCCCGATGGTGGGGTTAAGTGCACTGCCTGAAGACTCGTGGCACATGTTGGAGCAGTCGGGGAGGTTGTTGGTGCCCAGGCTTCGCGCAAACAGCTGGTACATGAACGCGGTCTCGTTGGCTGTCCGGCCCGAGGTGTAGAAAACACACTTGTCCGGGGTTGTGGCGTTGATGTGTTCGCCGATCAGGGCGAACGCATCGGACCAGCTGATGGGTGAGTAATGGGTGTCGCCAGGCTTGATGACCACCGGCTCGGACAGTCTTCCTTGGCTCCCCAGCCAGTACTCGGTTTTATCCTCAAGTTCCGCCAGGGAATGCCTGGCCCAAAACTCGGCACCGACTGTGCGGGTGGTGCTCTCCTCGGCAATTGCCTTGGCGCCGTTCTCGCAAAACTCGGCGGGGCTGCGTTTGCCCGTGATGGATTCCGGCCACGCGCACCCCGGACAGTCGAAGCCGCCATGCTGGTTGACTCTGAGCATGGAACGGACGGTCCGGCTTACACCGGCCTGGGCATAGCCGCGTTCAAGGGCAACGGTGACAGCCTTGAGGCCTGCCGCGGCTTGTTTGGGCGGGTGGATCTGCAGGTCATCTTCGTTGATGTCCTGTTCGGGAGCATGCCTGTTCATACGTCCATCATTGCACTTTGTGACCGGACCCAAAGCCCTTCATGACGTGCCTCAGTTGTCCAGCGCACTCCAGTCCACCGGGCCGGAAGGAGCCTTCCTTTGTTGCCGCGGGGCTGGTTTTCGGCTCTTCTCCTCCGGAGCTTTGGGCACAGGCAGCGCCTGGCCCCAAGGCAGGGCGAACGCGGGCACCAGCTCGCCCAACTGGACTCCGTGCGGCGGCACCACCATCACTCCGTCCGCGCCGGCAAGGCCGCGCATCATTCCAGGACCCGCATGGTTTGCCGGCGACGCCAAGCCATACACCAGCCTGAACGGCATCAAACGGGTTCGTCCCGGTTCAGCGTCGATCTGGGTGCCACAAGGAACTTCACCCACCTCTTCCAAGCGGCCATGGCCCAAAGCGGCCAGCAGGGGTGCGCCCACGGTAAACAACGCCATCATGGCAGCCAGCGGATTTCCGGGCAGGCCCAACACGAACCGGCCGTCGGGCAATTCCGCCAAAACCGCCGGATGTCCGGGCCGCATGGCAATGCCGTCAATGAGCAAACTGCCACCGAGTTCAGCTACCGCTTTACGCAGGTGGTCCGTTCCGGAGCGCCCTGTCCCACCGGTGGTAATAACGACGTCGGCAGGCGGTTCCGCTTCAACCAACCCTTCGCCGGGGCTCAGCTCGTCCAGCGTCGGCTCGGTATCGCGGAGGGCCTCGATCCACTCTTCGTAACTGTCCCCTACCCTGAGCTGCTCCCCCGGGATCCCTCCCAAAAGCTCCACCACCGCACCCAATTGAGGGCCGAAGGTATCCCTGACCTGACCGGGCCTGGGGACGCCTTGGGAGACCACCTCGGAACCGGACAACAGGAAACGGACCAACGGTTTTCCAAGAACTTCCACGTGGTCCAAACCCGCAAGCGCCGCCAGGGCAATGTGGGCCGGATTCAGCAACGTTCCAGCCTTGATCAGAACATCACCCTCAGCGGCCTCTTCGGCGGCTTTGCGGATGTGCTGACCATTGCGGGGCTCCCCCGGCTTGGCGCTGCCGCCCAGCGCGAGAACCGGCAGGCCGTCCTCGTCCGTGGTTATCACGCCGCTCTCACTGCGAAGTACTGCCTTGGCCCCGGGCGGAATCAGCCCGCCAGTAACTATGGGACTTGCCTGATGCGGTGCCAGCCGCTGCCCCGGCTCACTGAGGATCCAGGGGCCACTGCCATTGACGGCCCACCCATCCATTGCGGACGAGGCATAGTGGGGCATGTCCTGTACAGCCAAGGCATCCGAAGCCAAGGTGCGCCCCAGTGCTTGGCCAAGGGGCACCGGGCCAGGTGGGATGGGGGCAGCAACATCAAACGCGCGCTGCCGGGCCTCATGCCATGTGTGTGCCGCGTGATGGCCCTCGTTGGGGGCCCCGGTCATTCCGGGCCGGTCCCGGTCTCCGAATACTCCTTGGCAATCCTGCGGGCCAGTTCCAGTGCTGCGTTCATGGAAGCATCGTCACTGGCCTGGCCGATCCCGCGGGCCATGCCTGCCGCGTACCCGGCAATAAAGGTTGTCAGGGGCGCGGCGGGGCGCACCACGGAGTGCGCCGCTACTCCTGCGACCGCGAGGACCTCGTTGATGTCCACTTCCACGCCCTCAAGCTCAAAAGCCTGAAGCAGTGTCCGGCACCATTCCTCGAGTGTCTCTTCCTGGCTCTTCACGTCCGCCTCCAACTCGTAATCAATGCCCAAGGCCGCAGCGTCCTCCCATGTATCCACATCATCAGTGGAGCCTGCGGGGACTTCAACGTCCAGCAGGTTCAGCCTAGCAAGCAGCCGGAACACTGAAGAGTTCGTTAATCCCGCACCTGCCGAAGCTACGGCCACCTCCCTGTCCAGGGCAGCTGTGCTGTAGGCCCCCAAAAGAGGCTGCTTCCGGCCATCGGATGAAACAGCCATGGCTCCTTCCACTCCTGGGCTGGACTCAAGTGCGGCCCACAGCAGGTCAACACCGCGGGAAGCATGGGGCATGTCGCAGGCCAGAACCAGCGTCCACGGAGCGCGGGGTCCACTCTTCTTCAGCTCAGCCAGGCCCGCTGCAATGGCTGCCGCAGGTCCGGCGAACACCGGCTCCTCACGTGCCCGCAGGATTTTGCCCGGGACTTGCCCGCCGCCATCTGCCTGTCCACTGTTGATGAGCTCTTCAGCATCCTCCGGGCCCGTATCAGGTCCCACCACCACAACAGCCGAAGCACCCCGGGCAGCCTGCAGGGCATGCGAAAGGAGGGTGTCGCCGTCGTACTTCAAAGATGGCTTAGGCACGCCACCGAGGCGGGTGGCCCTGCCACCCGCCAAAATCACGGCATTGAACTCCATCCGCCCAGACTACCCGGGCGGCCGAAGCACAACAGAAATCGATCAGGCAGCGGATTCCGGCAAAAGGAACGGGTCCCAGTCCGGCGCAGGTTTCTCGAGTTCTTTGATCTGCCACATGGTTCCCTGGGGCACACCGGGTTTGAAACGGAGCTTCCAGCCCATCTCAGCCAGTGTGTGGTCGCTCTTGGCGTTGTTGCATTTCAAGCACGCCGCAACCAGGTTTTCCCAGGAATCCGCGCCGCCCCTGGACTTGGGGTGGACGTGGTCTATGGTGTGGGCTGTTTTCCCGCAGTAGGCACAGCGGTGTCCGTCGCGGCGAAGAACTCCACGACGACTCACGGCAGTAATCCTGTTGTACCGGGGGCGGATGTAGCGGTTGAGAAGGATCACGGATGGACGTCCGAGAACTTCCTGTGGCCCGACGACAGGCTCGTCGCCTTCAGCCACTACGCTAGCTTTCCCGGTCAGCACAAGGACCAGCGCCCGGCGGAATGTTATTACCGCCAGCGGTTCATATCCAGCATTCAGAACGAGTGTGCGCATGCACGTACCTCTTCACGGCCGCACCCGTCAGGGGCACGAGGGCCGGCTGCCCTCTGCATGTACGGGCTGTGGATCGACAACATAAGGGTAAGCACTTATATGCCGTATCAACGAATTTTTCTGTCGTTTCGCTCACAGTGTCGGCAAGAATTCATGCGCGGTTAAAGCAGAACACCCCGCTGGCCGGAGCCTGCGGGGTGTTCTGAAGAAGATGGATCAGCCGTTGACGCGGATGAAAACCGGGCCGGAGCCTACGTTGACGCTGAACAGTGCCGTGGTGGAACCGTTCCATCCACCGTGGACAGCCTGGCCGTTGCCAACGTAAACAGCGATGTGGGCCTGTCCGGCCAAACCACCGTTTGCGTAGTAGGCGAGGTCACCGGGCTGGGCTTCTGCTGCACTGACGGTGCGGCCCAGGGACAGGTAGCCTGCAGGCCAGTCGTGGAAGTTGATGCCCACTGCTGCCAGGGAGTTGGTAACCAGCATGGTGCAGTCCTGGGTGACGCCAAGCTGGGCGTAGGCAGCTGCAGCGATGGATGCTCCGAGCCCACTGGAAGCTGCAGGAGCTGCTGGAGCCGGAGCGGGAGTTGCGTTGCTGACGGCGACCGTGGCGTTTGCTGCCGGGGCAGCCTTGGCGGCAACCGTGGTTGCTTCCTTGGCTTCAACCTTTGCAGGGGCTTCTTCCACTACAACGGGAGGCGGGGCTTCAACGGTGGTGACCACGGGGCGCTCGTAAGAGATAGCCACAGTGGAGTCTGCGGCAATGGTGGCCTGGGCTACAGACTGAACGTCCAGGGCAGACGTGGACGTCGATTCACGATCAACATTGGTGTCCGCAGCGTTTGCCGCGATGCCGCTGGTCAGGACCAGGCCCGAAGCTGCGGCGATCACTGCTGCCTGGCGGCCAACGCCACCGGCGTTGGAGCTGACAGCCTTGGCAATGACGGCGAGCGAGCTGGTCTTAGGGGCCTCAGCGCGGTGCCGTGCAAGCTTGTTTGCACTGGTCATGATTTTTCTCTTTTCGTATCCGAGTGCAGTTGGGGTGCACGCGGGTAGTGGGTTGGCCGGCATTGTGGGCATGCCGCCCCACCCCGAACCGGGTTATTTCTAGCGGAGGGTGTAGAACGAGGAGGTGCCGGTGGAAGCTACGGAGTGCAGCAGCGTTCCCTGACCGGGGTTCAAAGCGCTGATCATCATGCCGTTGCCGACGTAGATGCCCACGTGGGCTCCGCCGTTCTGCATGACGAGGTCGCCGGGAGAAGGAGTGCTGGTGGGCGTCATGGCCGTCCAGGCGTTCACGCGGGGAATGCTGATGCCTGCCTGTGCGTAAACCCACTGGGTGAAGCCGGAGCAATCCCAACCGTTAGGCGTTGTTCCGCCCCAAACGTAGGGAGAGCCGATTCCGGTGTAGGCAATAGCCGCCAGGCCGGAAGCAGCTGCGCTGGCAGCCGGGTCCTTGGCCTCGGAAGACTTCGCCGTAACGGCTTCAGGAGCTTCCTCAGTGGTGGACGCGGCGCGTTCGGTTACCTGAACTGCGCGCTGTACTACCTTGGGGGCTTCCTGGGTGGCAACAGTGGGGCTCTCGAAAGAGACGGTGGCTGTTGGCTCTGCAGTGACCACTGCAGTAGCTACCAGCTGTTGGGTGCTGGAGGCTTCGGTCTTGGAAAGCTCGGCGTCCACTGCCTGTGCGGGCAATCCGGCGGTGAGGACGAGGCCTGAAGCTGCGGCCAGAACAACGGCCTGACGGCCCATGGTTCCGGCGTTGGAGGAAACAGCTTTTGAAAGCGTGTTCAACGGGTTCGTACGAACCGTTTGGGCGCGATGGCGCGCAGGGGTAGTGCGTGATGACACGTAGGTAGCCTCTCCCAATGCCTGCGAGGTGAGCTGTCGGATTCGGATGGGAGTCATCCGGCCGCGCGGCTTTCAAAGAAAGTTTTGCGACTTAACCCCAAGGCCTTCTTGCGAAGACCGGAAGTGGTTCCCCCGCCCCTGCCAGACGATTTTTGCGAACGGACCTTGAGCGGTGGCAGAGCTAGGCAATCCACTCAAGTGCATCGGCCCCCTAAAAAGCCGATGCGCTCTGTACGTTATAACAGTTCACCGCGAATGTCACATTCAGGTCACGGGGCGTCCTGCACATGCGAGAGACGACCATCAACTTCGTTTAGAGCCAGCCCATGGGGTCTACAACTTCGCCGTTGACCTGAACCTCAAAGTGGAGGTGGCAGCCGGTGGAAGCGCCCGTGGTGCCGCTCAGCGCGACGGTGTCGCCACGGTTAACGGTCTGCCCTACCTGGACAGTGAAGGACGAGAGGTGGTTGTACGTGGTTTCCAGGCCGTTTCCGTGATCGATGACCACGCGGTTGCCTCCGCCGTACTCGTGCCATCCGGCGAAAGTGACCTTGCCGGTGGCTGCTGCGTGAACCGCGGTGCCACACTGGGCTACGAAGTCCTGGCCGCGGTGGAAGTCACCGGCGCCGCCGGTCAAGGGGCTGATGCGGTAGCCGAACGGGGAAGCCGTGGCGAGCGTATCAAGGGGGCTGGCCATGGTGCCTACGGATGACGCGCGCTGGATGCTCTCGGCCGATTGGGCGCTGAGCAGTTGCTTCAGCTTTCCATCGGGGTCAGCGGCAGTGGCGACGGCGGCCCGGCTGAAGTCGATCTTGGCCGACGCTGCAGCGGAGACCTCGGGCTGGCTACCGGCAGGAGCGGCAACAGCAAGGGCGGATTCGGTTTGGCCCGATTCCGAAGTGGCCATGACGGGGCTGGTGGCGGGCAGACCGACAGTGAGGGCAAGTCCGGTGGCGGCAAGCGCAACACCGGCCTTCTGCCCTACGCCGCTGGCAGCGGCGAAGTCGGCAACCTGGCGCAACGGGCTCTTACGGCGGCGCACCTGACGCTCGGTGTCGCGTGGCCGGATCTCCGTTACGACGGTGGCTGGCCGCAGCTCAGCAGCGGGGCCCGACGCGCGGCGACGGCCCCTGACGTTCTGCGATGTCAAACTCTGTTCCTCTCTCAAAAGCCTGCGAAGTTAGCTGTCGGATTCGGGTCAGAGAGTACAAAGACCCGGTCCGCACGAAGCGCTCACGGCACACAGGTATCCCAAGAGGGACTTGAATACGTGGGCACTTCTGCTGCGGACTTCACCCCAAGGCTGCTTCTTTAGACAGCCGCTTGTGGTTCCCCCGCCTCTGCCAGTGGTGGATGACACACCTGATCCGCTGGCAGAGCTCGGCTCCGGATCAGGTAACGCTTTGGTATCAGCGCTAGTAGATAACTATAGGGGATTAAGGCCTTCGGTAATAAATTCGTTATCAACAGGAACGCGCTCAGCGCAGAAGGCCCTTATCATCATTTGCAGAAAACCGCAGGTCACACGCGCTGGAAACAGCCAAAAGTGAGGTTTGACACGGCAGCGTACAGCTCTGGTCAGTTGAGAGAGACAAACACGTGCGCGGCAACTTCCGGAGGAAGCTCCAAAGCGCCTTCAATGCCGGGAACCCGGACGGAGATGTACTCGCCAACGCGTTCCAGGGAAACACTGGCTCCAGGGCGGATCCCGCCTTCGTCCAGCTGGGTGAGGAGCTCCGGCTCCACCTGGATGGGTTCGGCGAGTCGGCTGACCACCACGCGGGAATCAGTGGCATATCCGTCCATGGCCTGCAGCAGGTTCACATCCAGCCGCGGGAAAGGCTGGCTGGCAAGGCCACCCAGCGCCTCAAGCCCGGGGATGGGGTTGCCGTACGGAGACTCCGTGGGATGTTCCAAAAGTTCATAGAGGCGGCGCTCCACGCGCTCACTCATCACATGTTCCCAGCGGCAGGCTTCATCGTGCACGTAGGCCCAATCCAGCCCGATCACGTCGGCCAGCAAGCGCTCTGCAAGGCGGTGCTTGCGCATGACTTCGGTGGCGCGCTTCCGGCCCGTTTCCGTCAGTTCCAAGTGGCGATCGTTGGACACAATCACCAGGCCATCGCGCTCCATGCGTCCGATGGTTTGGGAAACAGTGGGTCCGGAGTGCCGCAGCCGCTCGGCGATGCGGGCCCGGAGAGCCACAATGTTTTCTTCTTCAAGCTCCAAAATGGTCCGAAGATACATCTCAGTGGTATCGATCAGATCCGTCATCCAGCTCAGCTCTCCTCGAACGCAGTTCCTTGCGTAATTTCCACCGTACCGCGTCCTTGGCCAGGGTGGCGGATGTGCACCGCCGTCCTGGCGAACGCCAACCCCCAGCCTAGCTTATTTGGAATTACTCTGGATAATTCCGGTCGCATTCGGTGGGACCACATTCCACGTGGCGGACTATGACGGCGGCAGGTTCCTGCGCTTGGGCCGTGTCAGGCAGAATTGGGGGTGTCGAAGGGGCAGTTGATGCCCCATGCCACCTCCCATCTCTAGCCCGACACCCATTGGAGCGCCACGTGAGCGACAACAGCATCACCATTCCTGCCGACCTGCTGCCCAAGGACGGACGCTTCGGCGCTGGACCGTCCAAGGTTCGCCCGGAACAGATCGAGGCGTTGTCTGCAGCATCGTCCACCATCCTTGGCACCTCCCACCGCCAGGCTCCTGTGAAGAACCTCGTGGGTTCTGTTCGTGAAGGACTCAGCCAGTTCTTCCGTGCTCCGGACGGCTACGAGGTAGTCCTGGGCGTCGGCGGCTCAACAGCGTTTTGGGATGTAGCTGCGTTCGGCTTGGTGGAGAAGAAGGCACAGCACCTGTCCTTCGGTGAGTTCGGCTCCAAGTTCGCCGCCGCCACCAACAAGGCTCCCTTCCTTGATGCTTCATCCATCATCAAGGCCGAGCCCGGCACCCGGCCGGTGGCTCAGGCCGAAGCCGGCGTGGACGTCTATGCATGGCCGCAGAACGAAACGTCAACCGGCGTGGCCGCTCCGGTAAAGCGCGTCCAGGGTGCTGACGAAGGTTCCCTGGTCCTGGTTGACGCCACCTCGGCAGCGGGCGGGCTGGACGTTGACGTTTCCGAGTCGGACGTCTACTACTTCGCCCCCCAAAAGAACTTCGCCTCCGACGGTGGACTGTGGCTGGGCCTCTTCTCCCCCGCCGCCTTGGAGCGCGCCGCACGCATCAAAGCCAGCGGGCGGTGGATCCCGGACTTCCTGGACCTGCAGACCGCCATTGATAACTCCAAGCTGAACCAGACTTACAACACGCCCTCGCTGTCCACCTTGGTAACCCTGGACGCTCAGGTGCAGTGGCTCAACAGCAACGGCGGCCTGGACTTCGCCAGCAAGCGCACGGCGGATTCCGCCAACCGCATTTACTCCTGGGCCGAGGCCTCGGAGTACGCAACGCCTTTCGTCGCCAAGGCCGAAGACCGCTCCAACGTCATTGCCACCATCGACTTCGACGACTCCATTGACGCCGCAGCAATCGCCAAAGTCCTGCGCGCCAACGGCGTGGTGGACACCGAGCCGTACCGCAAGCTCGGCCGCAACCAGCTCCGCATTGCCACGTTCGTCGCCATTGAGCCGGACGACGTTTCCGCGCTGCTCACCAGCATCGACTACGTGGTGGGCCAACTGAAGAAGTAGCACCGCAGAGTGACGTCGGCGCCGTTCGGGGACATCCCGGACGGCGCCGCTGTTTAAGCCACCGCCGCTTGAGGCGGGTTACGCTCCCTGCCGGCGTGCGCCGTCGTCGTCGTCAGTGTCCGGAGGCGAAAGCAGCGATTCCACCCGGAAATGCTTCAGCCCGCGGGCCCGGCGGTCAAAACGCAGCCGCAGCTGCTTCGCGCGGATAATCCAGAGCAACCCCACGACGGCGGTGCTGACGCCGGCAATCGCCGCCACGCCAACGGCCCAGCGCGGGCCACCAACGTTGGCCACCCAGCCCACCAAAGGTGCACCAATGGGGGTGCCGCCCATGAAGATGGCCATGTAGAGGGACATGACCCTCCCGCGCATGACGGCCTCCGTGGTGGATTGGACATAGCCGTTGGCGCTGGTGATCAGGGTCAGGGCGAAGAGCCCGCAAGGGATGAGCGCCAGCCCGAAAAGCACGGCGTTGGGTGCCATGGCGGCCAGCGCGCTGGCAATGCCGAAGCCCCCGGCGGCCCCGAAAATCAGCCTGAGCCGCGGCCTTCCCCGCCTGGCAGCCAACAACGCACCAGTAACTGAGCCGATGGCCATGACAGAGTTCAAAGCGCCGAACGCGCCGGCGTCCATGCCGAATTGGGTTCCCACCATTGCGGCGATGAACAAGGGGAAGTTGAGCCCGAACGTCCCCACTATGAAGATCGCTGCCAGGACCACCTGGATATCGGGCCTGTTCCTGACGTACCGCACGCCTTCGCGGATGCGGCCCTTGCCGGCGGCTGCCCTGGGTTGGACGCGCAGTGAGGAGGCCGGAATGAGTTTCAACGCCCACAGCATGGCTACGAAGGACAGGGTGTTGATGAGGAACACCCAACCGGGCCCTACAACCACCGTCAAAACACCGGAGACGGCGGGGCCGATCATCCGGGCCACATTGAAGGAGGCGCTGTTGAGGGCTACAGCGTTGGGCAGGTAGTCGTCGGTGACGAGCTCGGAGACGAAGGTCTGCCGGACGGGAGCATCCACGGCGGTGACGATTCCGAGCATCAAGGCAAAGAGGTAAACATGCCAGAGTTCGGCAATGCCCAGCAGCACCAGGACGCCCAGCCCCGTGCTCAGCAGGGCCATGGCTACCAAAGTGAGGAGCAGGAGCTTCCGCCGGCTGTAACGGTCAGCCAGCAGCCCGGCCCATGGAGCAAGGAACAGCTGCGGACCGAGTTGGAGGGCCAATGTAATGCCCATGGCGCCGGCGTCATGGGCGGTCAGGTGGTCAAAAACCAGCCAGTCCTGCGCTGTCCGCTGCATCCAGGTGCCGATGTTGGAGATCAGGGCACCGAAGAACCAGATGCGGTAATTGAGGATTCCCAGTGACCTAAAGGTGGACATCAGCGTCCGCCTCCACTGTGGTCACCCCGGGTATCCGCAATGCTTATTCAGCCCCGGATTCGTCGGCTTCGGAGTCATCGGTCTCGTCCAGGTCTTCAGCATCCCCGGCGTCCACGGCCGAGTCAGTGGCCTCGTCTTCAGCAGCCTGCACCGACTCTTCTGAAACGTCCTCAACGCTCTCTTCCACCAAGGGAGTCTCATCCTCGGGACGAACACGCTTCGCCCACGGCACCCATTCCGGAGCCAGGATGGAGTCCTCGGAGGGAAGCAAACCAAGCTCGCTCACCGTCACGATCTTGGAGCGCGAGTTACGGGTCACCACGGCGTACCACTGCCAGCCGCCGTAACCGGCGAGCCGGGACTCGAACAGGTGCGTGACCACGCGGTCGCCCTCCGACTTGGCGCCAAGATGCGCGCCCACTTCACCGGGATTGGCTATGCCTTCCACTGCCGCACGCGCGGTATCGACGGCGGCAGCCAGGAACGCGTCCGGCTTGCCGGTGCGCCACACGGGTAAACCTGTGCGGGGTTTGGCCGCGCCGGTCTTCCGCGCGGGGGCGTCCCCGTTTCCAGGAGCCTGGGCAGCTTCAGGGGCGGCCTTGGTGTCCTGTGCGGATTCCGAGGTCATGGCCGGTCCTAAGCTTCCAGCTCGTCGGCAACCTTGCGCAGTGCCAGGCTGATGGCCTTGGCCTTGTTGCCGTCAGGGTACTTTCCTGAAGACAGGGAGCCGGAGAGGTTGTCCAGCACTGTCACCAGGTCCTGCACCATGGGTGCGAGGTCCCTGGCGTTCATGCGCTTGGCTTTGGCAATGGAGGGCGTCTTTTCCAGGACACGCAGTCCCAGCGCCTGCGCACCACGGCGGCCGTCTGCCACGCCGAACTCAACGCGGGTTCCGGCTTTGAGCTCCGTTACGCCTGCAGGCAGGGACGTCTTGGGCAGGAATACTTCCTGGCCGTCCTCAGCTGCGAGGAATCCGAAGCCTTTTTCCTTGTCATACCACTTGACCTTGCCGGTAGGCACGTAATCAACCTTCTTCGTTCTTGCTTTGGGAGACACGTCGGGCCGCTCACCGCATCCGCAGGGATCTGCGGGATCGAGGGTGACAGCCCTGTCCGTGTTGGTCTGTTCCTTCAAGGTTATCCTGCCGGACCCCCTATTCCCGCTTTGCCGCGATCATGCAGCAGCCAAAGTGCGCAGGAGGCGCAGCAATGTTGCGGACGTGGGTCCCCGCTGCGGGCTGCTGCTAGCGTTGTGCCCATGACTTCCCCGGGTTACCGCCGCCCCCTCATGATCATCGCCGCCGTCATTGCAGTGGTATCCCTGGCTGCCGTTGGCACGGTCATGGCGGTTGCTTTCAACGGTGACGTTCCCCCGGTATGGGTGACGTGGACCGCCCTCTACGGACTGCCGGTAGCTTTTATGCTCGCCATCTTCCTGGTCCTTGATTCCGTCCGCCAGCGTCGTCGGCAATAACCTGCGGCCTAAGCTGCGGCCTAAGCTGCGGCCCCTCGGACAGGCACCATTGGGCGCGGGGCGGTAACGTTGGATTGATGTCCCTTATACGCGCGCTCAGCAAGGAACTCGAAGCGCGCAGCGATGATTCGCTGCGGGCCTTGTTTGCCGCGCGGCCGGACTTGATTTCCCCCATGGCACCGGACTTCCCGGCCCTGGCTGCCAGGGCGAGCGCCCGGGTCAGTGTTCAACGGGCCTTGGAACGGTTGAACAAGCCGGAGATGCAGGTTCTGGAAACGCTGCACTTGTGCACCAATGCAGATACCGGCCACAGTGTTTCCGCGGCCGGGCTGAAGAAGGTCATTGCCGGATCCACCCTTTCTGCGCTGGATCCCATCCTCGCCAAATTGCAGGAACTGGCGCTGGTTCACAGGGCTGATCCGCCTGCGGGATCGCCGGCAACCTCCTCCCGTCAGCGTTTTTACCTTCCGGTGGGCAGCCTCAAGGATGTGATCGGGATCTACCCGGCGGGCCTGGGCCGGAGCTATACCGAGCTTGTCCGGCTTCAACCGGCCTTTGCCCAGCGGGTGGTGCAGTTGGTGGCTGAGCTTCGTCAGAGCGGGGCCGATATCCATGCTGCGAGCACACCGATGGATGCTGCACTGGCTCTCCAACGCTGGACCTCCACACCGGAGAATCTTCGCGCCATCCTTGCCGCCGCACCGGAACGTACCGTGGGCTTATTGGACAAGTTCGGCAGCTGGGCCATGGGCGCAGTACCTCAAGCACAACGCCGGGCGTCGGTCACCCACGAAAGTCATGACGTCGGGCCTATCGATTGGCTGTTGGCCCGCGGTTTGCTGGTCCCCTTGGACGCCGGCCATGTGGAGCTGCCCCACAGCGTGGGCCTTGCCCTGCGCGGGGGTGCGATCGTGGATGATTTCACCCTTACCCCGCCTGTTCCAGAGCTCGGCCATACCAGTGCTGCCTTGCGTCGCAACGCCGCCATGGGAGCTATTGCCGAGATCCTGCGGCTGGCCGCGGAGCTGCTGTTCGCAGTCCGGGAACAGCCCTTGGCTACGCTCCGGAGTGGCGGTGTGGGGGTCCGCGAGCTTCGGCGTTTGGCCGAATCCATTCGTTTGGGCGTCCACGAGACAGCCGTGCTCCTTGAGTTGTGCGCCATGGCCGGGCTGCTCCGCCTTGACGTGGACAGTTCCACCTGGGTTCAGCCGCCGTCATTGGAGTGGCTCAACCTGCCCCGGCAGGAACAGTGGCTGTGGCTTGTCAATGCCTGGTTGGCAAGTGAGCGTGCGCCTTCCTTGGTGGGACAGCCCCTCACCGGTCCGTCGTCCTCGGCAGCCCATCAGGGGGCGGCCGGGACCACCATCAACGCTTTGTCCGCTGAAGCGCAACGGCCAGACGCCCCCGTGGTCCGGCGTCGGGTCCTGGAAATCCTGAATGAGCTGACGGCCGAGGCTGCCGCCCCGGATGGCAAAGCGCCCGTTTTGGATGCCCGAGCCGTACTGCAACGGGCCGAGTGGGCTCAGCCGCGGATGTCCCGCCGGTTCAGTTCCCTGGTCCGCGGCATCCTTGAAGAAGCCACGCTCCTGGGTTTGATGGGATCCGGAGCGTTGACGCAGTTGGGTTCTGCCATGGCTGACGGCCAGCCGGAGAAGGCCATGGACATTCTGGGTGAGCACTTGCCTGCTGCCGTGAACCATATCCTCCTTCAGGCCGATCTCACGGCTGTGGCGCCCGGGTACCTCGCCCCGGAACTGAGCGAGACGCTGTTGTTGATGGCCGACGCCGAGGGCCAGGGTCCGGCGTCGATCTACCGGTTCTCGGCCACCTCCATCCGGAGGGCGCTCGACGCCGGACAGGATGCGGAAGCGCTGTTGGCGTTCCTCCGTGAGCATTCGGCCACGGACGTGCCGCAGCCCTTGGAGTACCTGGTCCAGGACACTGCGTCCCGGCATGGGCGTCTTCGAATCGGCACGAGTGCCAGCTTCATCCAGAGTGATGACGAAACTGCCATCACCGATCTCCTCCGCGAGGCCCGCACGTCTGCCTTGAGCCTGGTGCGTATTGCACCCACTGTCCTGACGTCTTCGGCCAGTCCGCGCGAAACTGCGCGTGTCCTTCGCGAGCTGGGACTTTCACCGGCAGTGCAGGAGGCTGAGACCGCCGTCGTGCGCTTCAAGCGGACCACGGCGGTGGCCGGCAGTGCGCGCCCGGTTTACACGGCGCCCCGGACGGCTCCGCCGGAGGACGACGTCGAGGCACAGCTTTCGGTCCTGCGCCAGCACCGCGCCGTCCCGGCCGGGACCACTGGCGAGGCGTCCACCCAGCTCGGTCTGGAAACTTTGCAAACGGCCATCAGGCTCAAACAGGCGGTCACCATGAACGTGGTGGACAACCTGGGGAATGCCAACACTGAAACCGTTGTTCCTGTATCCGTCTCCGGTGGGCGTGTCAGGGTGTTCGATCCCGCCAAGGACACCGAACGCGTCTTGTCCATCCACCGGATCATAGATGTGGAACCCGCAGGAGAACTGCGCTCGTGAAAAGGACTCAACAGTGACCGATGGTCCGCTGATCGTACAAAGTGACAAGACCATCCTCCTGGAAGTGGACCACGAGCTGGCAACCGAGGCCCGGCACGCAATTGCCGCCTTCGCCGAGCTGGAGCGCGCCCCGGAGCACATGCACAGCTACAGGCTGACGCCGCTGGGCCTCTGGAACGCCCGGGCTGCAGGGCTGGATGCCGAACAGGTGCTGGACACCCTCTTGAAGTACTCCCGCTTCCCGGTCCCCCATGCCCTGTTGATCGACATCGAAGAGACCATGTCCCGCTACGGCCGGCTGCGGCTTGAGAAGGACGCGCAGCACGGACTGGTGATGCGGACCGATGACTACCCCGTACTGGAGGAAGTCATCCGCGCCAAGAAGATCGCTCCGCTCCTGGGCCCGCGGATCGATGGCGAAACCGTGGTGGTGCACTCCTCACAGCGCGGTCAGCTCAAGCAGTTGCTTCTGAAACTGGGGTGGCCCGCGGAGGACCTTGCCGGGTACGTGGACGGTCAACCTCACCTCATCATGCTGGACGAAAGCGGCTGGCAACTGCGCCCGTACCAGAAGCTGGCCACGGAGAACTTCTGGGCCGGCGGCAGCGGCGTCGTCGTGCTTCCCTGCGGTGCGGGAAAGACGCTGGTGGGCGCCGCCGCCATGGCCACGTCCTCCACCACCACGCTCATCCTGGTGACCAACACCGTCTCTGCCCGGCAATGGAAAGATGAGCTGCTCAAGCGGACTTCGTTGACCGAAGACGAGATTGGCGAGTACTCCGGCGCCGTCAAAGAGGTCCGGCCCGTCACCATCGCCACGTACCAGGTGCTCACCACCAAGCGCGGGGGGCTCTACCCGCACCTGGAACTGGTTGACGGGCACGACTGGGGCCTGATCATTTACGACGAAGTCCATTTGCTGCCTGCCCCGATTTTCCGGATGACCGCTGACCTCCAGGCCCGGCGTCGGCTGGGCCTTACGGCAACACTGGTGCGGGAAGACGGACGTGAAGGTGAGGTGTTCAGCCTGATCGGGCCCAAGCGGTATGACGCACCGTGGAAGGACATCGAGGCACAGGGTTACATTGCCCCTGCCGACTGCGTTGAAGTCCGTGTGGACCTCCCGCGGGATGAACGGGTGGCTTACGCCATGGCAGATGACGCGGACAAATACCGCCTCTGTGCCACCTCGGAGACCAAAACCGCCCTGGTGGAAGAGCTCGTGGCAGTCCACAAGGGTGAGCAGCTGTTGGTGATCGGCCAGTACATAGACCAGCTGGATGAGATTGCCGAGCGGTTGGATGCTCCACTGATCAAGGGTGAAACCAGCGTCAAGGTCCGGCAGAAACTCTTCGATGCCTTCCGCAAGGGTGAAATTCACACCCTGGTGGTGTCCAAGGTGGCCAACTTCTCCATTGACCTCCCCGAAGCCTCGGTTGCCATTCAAGTCTCAGGGTCTTTCGGCTCACGGCAGGAAGAGGCACAACGTTTGGGACGCCTTCTCCGGCCCAAACAGGACGGCCGGGCGGCCCGGTTCTACTCCTTGGTGGCCAGGGACACTCTGGACCAGGATTTCGCGGCGAAACGCCAGAGGTTTTTGGCCGAGCAGGGCTATGCGTACAGGATCATGGACGCCAAAGACGTAGGCAAGGACGTAGGGCAGGAGCAGTAGGCGCCCGGCCCCCACAATGTTTCCCAGGGCTCTTGCTATTGATCTCCAGCAACTTTACGATTCCTAGTGAAGCTCTCCGCCCTTAAGGGTTGCCCCTGGTCCAGGCAGCCTGGCGGCCAGCCGTCGGCGGTGGGGGAAGCCCGCAGCCAGGGAGCCGACGGTTCGAAGGCCTTGAAGAATCTGTGAATTGATTACCAGAGGATTCCCCATGCGCAAAGCCCTCCTGGTCCTTTCCGCGATTGTCCTGCTGTCAGCACTCGCACAGTTGTTTTTTGCCGGATACTTCCACTTCCAAAACACCATCGAAGCCCAGCGTGAAGCCGGTGTCTACCATGCCGTCAACGGCCAATACGTGCTGCGGTACTCAGCGTTGCTGGCCGCGATCGTAGCCGCCATTGCCAAGGTGGGCTCCCGCACCATCTGGCTTGCTGCAGGGATCTTCCTGCTGACGTGGCTTCAACTGATCATCTTCATTGTGGGCGGTATGTTGACCGGTTCCTCACCGGAGTTCATCACGCCCGCGGGCTCCTGGGTGGTGGCCATCCATCCGATCGTTGGCGCCCTGATGATTTTCATGTCCTATTGGTTGTTCAAGCGTGCCCAAGCGGCCGCCCTCAACCCCCAACCGTTGCCGCCCAAGGCTGCCTCTTCGGATGCTTCCACATCCCCCAGCACAGCCTGAGCACCTGCAGCTGTGAACACTTCGCAGCTGCTGGCGTTGGACCTCCTGTTCTCATTCGCGTCAGCCGGAGCCTGGATCGGCGCCGCGTGGATGACGGCGTCTGTCAGGGACAGGTCCCGCCGTATTGACCTTGCATTGCTTTTAGTGGGTGCAGCCGTTGCAGTGACAGTGGGACGGTACGCCTTGCTTCCCGCTTTGGTGGCGGGCAGTTGGTGGTTTGCCAGCGAACGCATAACCATCAACGTGCCTCTGACCGCCATCCCCGCGGCTTGGGCCGCGACGGCCGGTGTTCCGTTCTTGCTGAGGAGGCGGAACACCGGCTCCACATCTGTGCAGGCGGATCCAAGACGTTCCCGCGAGTGGGCGGTCCTGGCCTTGGTGGCAGCTTCCGCATCAGCGGTGGCATCTCTGGTATTGACGTTCGTCCTGGGGCCTTTCCCGTCACTGTGGAGCCTTGTGGTGGTGCTGTTCATGGTGGCGGCCTCGGTGTTGATTGCCAGGCTTGCGCTCTTTACACGCCGGAGGCGTCCGACGGCGGCTGCCGCAGTGGCCGGGCTGATGATCTGTACCGCTTTGGGCTCGGGAGTCTTTGCCTGGCTTGGGAGCCGCTCGGCGGACGGCGCCACCATCGCTGCCGCCGTCGGTCACCATGGCAGAGCCGGCAGCCAAGTGCAGGATCCGACGCCGGTGACCAGCCTTGTGGGCGATGCCTCCGCCGGTGCCGTGGTCCGGCACTACGAACTTACGGCCCGGGTTGAACAGCTGACGTTGCCATCCGGGCAAACCACCCAGGCCTGGACGTATGGCAGCCTGCCGGGCCCTGCCTTGGAGGCTGAACTGGGCGATGTCATGGAAGTTGTGCTCAACAACCGGGATGTGGCGGCCGGCGTTACCCTCCACTGGCACGGCTACGACGTCCCCAACGCCATGGACGGGGTTGCCGGGGCTACACAGGATGCCGTGATGCCCGGAGAGTCCATGACGTACAGGTTCACTGCGGCACAGACAGGAACGTATTGGTACCACACACACCAGGACTCGGCCGAAGGAGTCCGCAAGGGCCTCTACGGCACGTTCGTCGTGCACCACCCCACAGCGCCCCGTGCTGATACGGACATTGTGGTGGCGGGGCACGATCTCAGCGGTCTGGGGTTGCTGGGCTCCTCAGACCGTGCCACCAAGCACACGGCCACTCCGGGCTCGAGCGTGCGGGTCCGGCTCATCAACACCGATTCGGTTCAGCAGCGGTACCTGATCCAAGGCACCACGTTCAAGGCCGCCGCGGTTGATGGGACAGACGTGAACCAACCGCAGGATGTGGACGGCAAACTGCTCCGCCTTGGTGCCGGCGGCAGGGTGGACGTCGCCTTCACTATGCCCGAATCGCCGGTGGCCGTGCGTTCGGACGCCGCGGCCGGGGCTGTTGTTGTCATAGCTCCGTCCGGAGTGACCGCCGGCGATTCTGAGGACCTCACCCCTGAGAAACCGGGCGCAGGTGTTTTCACCACCACACCCGTGCTCGACCTCCTGGAGTATGGCAAGCCCCTGGAGGAAGGCAAACACGCGGTTGACAATGGTGATGGTTCAGAGCTGATCCGTCCGGCAACCGGGGAAGAACCGATCACCCGGGAAGAGGTGATGGTACTGGACCGGCAGTTCCGTTTTGTTGATGGGATCCCCCGCTACGCCTTCACCGTCAATGGGGCAGCGTATCCCCTGGTTCCCTCCATTGAGGTAGCTGAGGGCGACACCGTCAAAGTGACGGTTGTGAACCGTACCTCCGAGCCGCATCCCATGCACCCGCATGGTCACCATGTGCAGGTGCTGAGCAGGAACGGCGTAGTCCCCAGCGGCTCACCGCTCGTCCTGGACACCGTGGACGTACTGCCGGGCGAAGTGTGGGAACTGCTGCTGCACGCCGACAACCCTGGAATCTGGATGGACCACTGCCACAACCTGGACCATGCGGCAGAAGGGATGATGATGCTCCTGAAGTACCAGGGTGTGTCATCACCGTTCGTGCATGGGGGCCACTCAGGCAACAGGCCTGAGTAGGCTGGTGCTTAGGCGACCATCCGGCTGGTGACCTCGATCTTGACGTGGTCCACCACAGCCCAGCCGTCCTCGTCACGGAGTTGGGCGCTGGCGAACCGTTCTGCCGCAGCAAGGTCGTCAAAATCCTCACGCCGGATACGGCCTGATTCGGTGTCCAAATAGGTCACATGAAACTCGTGATCGCTGGTGCGGTTCTGGTGGATGCTTGCGGGAGCTGCTGTGTTTGCCATGTTTTAAGTGTGGAACGGGGCACTGACATTATTGGAAGCATCCGCAGGCGTGTTGGGATTTTGCGGGTTCAGGACTTTCTCAAGTACTGCGCCGAGACCTCCCGGACGGTATGGCTGAGCACATCGAGCACCCTTGATGCCGTCCGCCAGCGTTGCCAGTAGAGCGGCACATCGAAGGGATTGTCCGGGGCAAGTTCCAGCAGCCGCCCGTCGGCGATGTCCGGCCCGCATTGAACTTCCGGGATCAGACCCCAACCGAGGCCCAGGCGGATTGCATCGCCGAAGTCCTGGGACGCCGGGACGTAATGCCTGGGGCCCTTCCGTTCCGGGGCCGGCCTACCCTCGGCCCTGAACGCCGCCTGCACAAAAGCCCACTGATAAGTATCTTTCCGGTCAAAGTCCACGGTGGTAGCGGCATTGAGTGTGGCACCGTCCATACGCTTGACCGAGCGTTCGCCCATGCCCTCCCCCATGCCCGGGAACCACCGTTTCACGAACTGCGGCGCGGCCACCGCGCGGTAACGCATCACTCCAAGGCTCTCAACCCGGCACCCTTGTACAGGCTCGGGAGTTGCCGTCACGGCTGCCATCACCGTGCCGGAGCGAAGCAAAGACGTGGAGTGTTGCTCGTCATCACGGTGGAGGTCGAAGGTGACATTGAGCCCTTCCGGCACCTGTGCGAGCGCTTGCAGGAACCACACCGCCAGCGAATCCGCGTTGACCACAACCGGCACGGCCAGTGGCGCGCCATCGCCATCCAGTCCCAATTCGCGTCCCGCATCAGCTTCCAGCTGTGCCATTTGCCTCGCCAGGCGCAGTACCACTTCGCCTGCTTCGGTGGCCTGGGCCGGGTTGCTGCGCTGCAGCAGGACCCGTCCGGCCGACTGTTCGAGCGCCTTGAGCCGTTGGGAGACGGCCGACGGCGTGATGTGAAGCAGGCGCGCGGCGGCATCCAAAGTGCCCTCCGAAAGGACTGTGGCAAAGGTAAGGAGCTGCTCGGAAGGAAAGTGCGGCATAAGAAGATCTTATGCCGCCTAAAATTCTTTAGCTGGTCTAATGACGCGTGCGAAACGTACTTTCGAAAGGTGAACTTTACTGACTTCTTCCAATCCGCCGGCCTCGGCATGGCCACCGGCCTTGCCCTCATCGTCGCCATCGGAGCCCAGAATGCATTCGTGCTCCGCCAGGGAATCCGGGGCGAGCATATTGTGCCCATTGTGGCGGTCTGTGCCCTCTCGGATGCCGTCCTTATCGCGGCTGGAGTTCTTGGCACCGGTGCGCTCATTACGGCAGCCCCTGCCGCCGTCGTCGTTCTCCGGTACATAGGCGCTGCCTTCCTGGTGACGTACGGCATGATGGCCGCCCGGCGCGCCCTCCGGCCCCAAGTGCTGACGCCCAGCGAAGGGACAGTCAACGACGGCGGGCCGAAGCGCGGCCTCGCGGCGGCCATCACCACCGTCCTGGCGCTGACCTGGCTGAACCCCCATGTGTACTTGGATATTGCGCTGCTGGGTTCGATCGCCAGTTCCCAAGGCACCCAGCTGCAGTGGTGGTTTGGTGGCGGGGCCATGCTGGGGAGCATTCTGTGGTTCTGTTCCCTGGGGTTCGGAGCGCGTTTCCTCCGGGGCTTCTTCGCGCGCCCGCTTTCCTGGCGATTCCTGGATGGCGGGATAGCTGTGACCATGGTGGCGTTGGGGGTGGGGCTGGTCCTGGGGGCTTGATCGGGGCCGGGGAGCCAGGCAAAGCCACGCAGGCCGCTCCCATGCAGCATCCAGAAAACTCCCAGTTACTGGGAGCATCATGGGTGTCATGAAAAAGAACGGTCCCGAAGCCAAGCTTCTCGTTGTAGACGACGAGCCCAACATCCGCGAGCTGCTTTCCACGTCGCTGCGTTTCGCAGGCTTCGAGGTCGTTGCGGCCGCCAACGGTCGCGAAGCCCTCGCCGCAGCCGATCTTCACTCCCCGGACCTGGCAGTACTGGATGTCATGCTGCCGGACATGGATGGGTTCACGGTGACCCGGCGCCTCCGCGCTGCCGGCAAGCACTTCCCCGTCCTGTTCCTCACGGCGAAGGACGACACCGAGGACAAAGTCACCGGCCTCACCGTGGGCGGCGACGACTACGTCACCAAGCCTTTCAGCCTTGACGAAGTGGTGGCGCGCATCCGCGCCGTCCTTCGCCGCACGCAGCCGTTGGAAGACGACGACGCCGTGATCCGCGTTGACGATCTTGAACTCGACGACGACGCCCATGAGGTACGCCGCGGCGGTACCGTCATTGAGCTGTCCCCTACCGAGTTCAAGCTCCTGCGGTACCTCATGCTCAACCCCAACCGCGTCCTGTCCAAAGCCCAGATCCTGGACCACGTTTGGGAGTACGACTTCAACGGCGACGCCTCGATTGTGGAGTCCTACATTTCCTACCTGCGCCGCAAGGTGGACATTGATCCCGATGCTGCAGCCCTCATCCAAACCAAGCGCGGCGTGGGTTATGTCCTGCGAACGGCAGAGAAGCGCTGACCCTTGCTGCAACGCTGGAAATCGGCGTCCCTGAGGTCCCAGCTGGTCGCCATCATCATGGGCCTGCTCCTGTTGGCACTGGCTGCCACGGGCGCGGGAACACTGACGCTGGTCAAGAGTTACCTTCAGGGCCAGGTGGACGACAAACTCAAGGCCGCCGTCGCGTTGGCCGTGGAACAGCAGTCCTTTGACAAGTTGGCCCCAAGAAACCCGGATCCCAACCAGCCGACGCAACCGAACCCGGAGACTCCCACCGATTCCGCCGTTCCCACCGACTACTCCCTGACGCTATATGTACCTGGCCTCGACCCCTATCCCTTTGGCGGCAGCCAGAGCGATCGTCCGGCCATCGCCAACATCACCGCCGCTGAGGCAAAGCTCCGCGGTAACGCCCCCTTCCAGGTCAAAGGCACTACTGGCAGCAACTGGCGCGTAGTGGCAATCGGCGTCACCGCCAACGGCCAAAACGGCGTAGTGATCATCGGGCTGCCGCTCACCCCGGTGGACAAAGTCATGGAGCATGCCGTCCTGGTGGTGGTAGGCGTCGGCCTGTTGACCCTGGTCCTGGCGTTCTTCATCGCCACCTGGACCGTTGCCAGGTCCTTCCGGCCACTGGCCAAAGTGGAAAAGACGGCCGCCGCCATCGCGGCCGGTGATCTTTCCCGCCGCGTGGAAGTGGATAATCCCAATACCGAAGTTGGCCGCTTGGGCGGATCCCTCAATGCCATGCTTGCCCACATTGAGGCTTCTTTTGCTGCCCGCGCCGCTTCGGAAGGGCGTATGCGCCGCTTCGCGGCAGACGCCTCCCATGAGCTGCGGACGCCCTTGGTGACCATCCGCGGCTTCTCTGAGCTTTACCGTCACGGCGCCTTGTCCACCAAGGAAGATATAGCCATGGCCATGGGCAGGATCGAAAGCGAAGCCAAACGCATGGGATCCATGGTGGAAGACCTGTTGATGCTGGCCCGGCTTGATGAGCAGCGTCCTCTTCAACTCAAGCCTGTGGACCTGCAGCTCCTGGCGCACGACGCCGTGGTTGATACCAAGGCCTCCTCCGGGGATCGGACCATCACGCTCACGGGCTTGGACGGCGCCTCCCCCACTGCAGCGCCGGTTCAAGGTGACGAAGCCAAACTTCGGCAAGTGATTGGGAACCTGGTGGGAAATGCGCTGAGGTACACCCCCGAGGGCAGCCCTATTGAGCTCGCTGTCGGTGTGCGAAAGACGCCGTCCGGCCCCGTTTCAGTGATCGAGATCCGCGATCACGGGCAGGGCATTCCGGAATCCGAGACCAACAAGATCTTCGAACGCTTCTACCGTGCGGACACTTCACGCACCCGGGAGACCGGCGGCAGCGGCCTCGGCCTGGCCATTGTTGCTGCGATCGTCGGCTCGCACGGCGGTACGGTTCAGGTTGCAGAGACCGACGGCGGCGGTGCCACGCTGGTGGTCAGCCTGCCGTTCCACGAGGAACCTGCTGAACTGTTGTCCAAGTAGAAGGTGCTGTCCAAGTAGAAGGTGTGCTGTCCAAGTAGAAGGTGCTGTCCACGTAAAGGGTGTTCTCCACATAGCCGGTGTTGTCCACATAGCGACGAACGTCTGTTCTGCAGGCGGGGGCGGCTGCTTAGGCTCAATGGTGTAGCCACGCCTCCCCCGCAAACGCGGAACACCCCGTCGAAAGGCATCACCCATGAGCGTCATCTCCGTCGATACTGAACTGCTCCAGCTCAAGTCAGCCAATGTCAAAGGAACTGTTGATCGCATCAGTTCCGATGTCCACACCATGCGGCGTGGACTGGAAGAACTTGAGATGACCTGGCGGGGAACAGCTGCCACAAACTTCCAAGCGCTTGTCCTCGAGTGGTCCCTGACGCAGAGCAAGGTTGAGGCCTCCCTGGCTTCGATCAACCTTGCCCTGTCTTCAGCGGCCACAAACTATATGGAAGTGGAGCAAGGCAACACCCAGCGCTTCAGCTACTAGCTGCCTCTGTTCTTCTGCTCCCCTTGATCTCCTGCGGGGCTGGTTGTCTTCCCCCTGTGCAGCCGCCCCGCAGGTCACCAGTGCAGCAGGTCATCAGTGCAGCTGGTCATCAGTAAACAGCAGGGTGCCCAGGCCTCTGTGCTGGGCTCTCAGCGTCTAGCCTTCAACAGTCCCCTGGTGGAAACGCAGCCGCCATTGTCCACGGTCCAGCATCCAGATAGAACTGCGTAGCGCTGAGCCTTTGGGTGCAAAGCTGCGGTAGTTCAGCAATATGGTGTTTTCACTCAGACGATCCGCGCTGAGCAATTCCAGTTCAGTGGGCTCGCCGGGGTCCTCTTCCAAAGCCACCATCATGGCGTCCCGGGTCCAAAACCTGCCCGAACTGCCAATCTCAGCGAAGTCCGGGTGGAGCAGCACCCCGATCCTGCCAATGTCCGCCCTGACGTCCGGCCGGAGCAGTTCCCGCTCCAATGCCAGGACTGTGTCCTCGGCTGACAACTGCTGAGCTGAGGCGTCGTCGTCCAGCTCGCTGAAAAGATCAGCCTGGCCAAAGATGCCGGATTCGCCAAAGAGTGTGGGCTCAAAATGCGGGCGGGGACTGCGATCAGCCTTGAGGGTTGCAGAACCAGCCGTGAGAGAGGAGGCACCAGCACCGGCAGGGACAGGCGTCGAAGAATGGGCCAGACGTACTTCCTTATCGTCTTCCCGGGCGCCAGGGTAGCCGGGCCCGGCCCGGTGCGCTACGCCCTGCTGGTAGGCGGTAGCAACGGCTCGTGCGCGCTCATCAGCAGCTTCGTTGAGATCGTGGCCAGCGTGGCCTTTTACCCACTCGAACGTATATTTGCGGCCCACAATCGCTTGGTCGATGTCTTTGAGCAGGTCCACGTTAAGCACGGGCTTGCCGTCGGCCTTTCGCCAGCCCTTGCGCTTCCATCCCGGCATCCACTTGGTGATGCAGTTGATGACGTACTGGCTGTCGCACAGGATCAGCAGCTCTTCCTGGGGCACATGAGCCGTGGACCGGAACAAGTCCAGGACGGCCATCAATTCGCCTTGGTTATTGGTTCCGTGCGGCCAACCGCCTGCTCGCCAACAGGAGTCATCAACGTACCAGGCCCAACCGGCCGGCCCAGGATTACCGAGGGCGGACCCATCGGCGGCAGCAATAATCGTCATGGGTTAATCCTGCCAGACCCCACCGACACTAAAATCATGCCGGCACCCAACTGAGCAGCAGTAGATGTCTCTATGAGCGTTCCGAAGGGCATTTACTCCTACCTCCTTGCAGGCGGAAGCCAAGGGTGCCGACGCAAAACGGCGGCCCCCACCAAAACTGGTGAGGACCGCCGTCGTGATTCTTGGTGCTGTAAAGCTACAGCGGAAGGCTTAGAAGCCGCCCATGCCGCCCATGTCGTCGCCGCCGGGAGCCGGAGCGTTCTTCTCAGGCTTGTCAGCAACTACAGCCTCGGTGGTCAGGAAGAGACCAGCGATGGAAGCAGCGTTCTGGAGAGCCGAGCGGGTGACCTTTACGGGGTCGTTGACGCCGGCAGCCAGAAGGTCTTCGTAGACGCCCGTGGCAGCGTTCAGGCCGTGGCCCGAAGGCAGGCCGCGAACCTTGTCCACCACAACGCCCGGCTCGAGGCCGGCGTTGAAGGCGATCTGCTTCAGCGGAGCATCGATTGCAACCTTGACGATGTTGGCACCGGTTGCCTCGTCACCCTGGAGGGTGAGGTTGGCGAATGCCTTGGCGCCTGCCTGGATGAGGGCTACGCCACCACCGGCAACGATGCCTTCTTCAACGGCAGCCTTTGCGTTGCGGACTGCGTCCTCAATGCGGTGCTTGCGTTCCTTGAGCTCAACTTCGGTTGCGGCACCGGCCTTGATGACTGCAACGCCGCCGGCCAGCTTGGCCAGGCGTTCCTGCAGCTTCTCGCGGTCGTAGTCGGAATCGGAGTTCTCGATCTCGGCGCGGATCTGGGCTACGCGGCCTGCGATCTGCTCGGCGTCGCCGGCACCTTCAACAATGGTGGTCTCGTCCTTGGTGACAACAACCTTGCGGGCGGTGCCGAGGAGTTCCAGGCCAGCGTTTTCGAGCTTGAGGCCAACTTCTTCGGAGATGACCTGGCCACCGGTGAGGATGGCGATGTCGGCCAGCTGAGCCTTGCGGCGGTCACCGAAGCCCGGAGCCTTGACGGCAACAGACTTGAAGGTGCCACGGATCTTGTTGACGATCAGGGTGGCCAGGGCCTCGCCCTCGATGTCTTCGGCGATGATCAGCAGCGGCTTGTTGGACTGCATGACCTTCTCCAGAACCGTGACGAGTTCCTTCACGTTGGAGATCTTGGAGTTCACGATCAGGATGTACGGGTCTTCGAGGACCGTTTCCTGGCGCTCAGCGTCGGTGACGAAGTAAGCGGAAATGTAACCCTTGTCGAAGCGCATGCCTTCGGTGAGTTCGAGCTCCAGGCCGAAGGTGTTGGATTCCTCGACCGTGATGACGCCTTCCTTGCCCACCTTGTCCAGGGCTTCGGCGATCAGGCTGCCGATTTCAGGATCGCCGGCGGAGATGGAAGCCGTAGCTGCAATCTCTTCCTTGGTCTCGATTTCCTTGGCGGAGGCCAGCAGTTCGCTGATGACTGCCTCAACAGCCTTCTCGATGCCGCGCTTGAGGGACAGCGGGTCGGCGCCGGCGGCAACGTTGCGCAGGCCTTCCTTCACCAGTGCCTGAGCAAGAACAGTTGCAGTGGTAGTACCGTCGCCAGCGACGTCATCCGTCTTCTTGGCAACTTCCTTGACCAGTTCTGCACCGATCTTCTCGTAAGGATCGTCCAGCTCGATCTCCTTGGCGATGGAAACGCCATCGTTGGTGATCGTGGGGGCGCCCCACTTCTTTTCGAGGACGACGTTGCGTCCACGCGGGCCGAGGGTGACCTTGACGGCGTCTGCGAGGATGTTCAGGCCCCGCTCGAGGCCGCGGCGTGCCTCTTCATCAAATGCAATGATCTTGGCCATAACGGCGGTAGTCCTTTCGGGACAGTCGTTAAGAAGGTACCTGTCAGATGGGGTGCCCGCGACGGACGGTCCTTTGCTTGCGGCCTCTGTATGCCCCGCGCTCCGAACCTCACCCCACCAAGGTGTTTCTTGATCCTCCGCAGGTCCGCCGCCCATCCAATACCGGGGTTAGCCGGGCCGGACTTAGCAGTCGAACCATAGGAGTGCTAAATCAATAATTAGCACTCGACCGGGGAGAGTGCAAGCAGAGATGCCACTTTGCTCCATAAACAAAGGGGTTTCAGCCGAGGGCTGACGGGATGGGCGTTGAGGCCGCGATGAGCTAAGCGACGCGGACGCCTTCGGCTTGCGGGCCTTTCTGGCCCTCCCCCAACTCGAACTCAACCCGCTGGCCTTCTTCCAGGGCGCGGAAGCCATCCATCTGGATAGCGGACCAGTGCACAAAGACGTCGTCACCGGATTCATCCACAGTGATGAATCCGTAGCCTTTTTCGGCGTTGAACCATTTGACGGTTCCCAAAGCCATGATGCCCACACTTTCACAGTAGCCAAGACCGGTTGCCGGGATCTCCGTACCGGAATCAATCCACTGTAACCACAGTCACCATCACTGCGCTGCCGTGGACGGGCAGGGCAGCGCTTTTGTTATTGAGGCTTAACCGAGTTGGAGCTTGAACGCTCCGTCATGGCGGCCGGGTGGCTACTGGAAGCCGGGGCCGGCAACAACCACCAGAGGCTGTTGAACCTCAGGTGTTTCCACAATGGTTTCAATACCCAGCAAGGTTCCCAGCGCTTCGGCGTTGGCCTTCTGCTCGGGAGCGTTGTAGAAGATCACGGACGTTTGCTGAGGCAGTCCGCCCCAGTTTCCTACCGTGCTCAGTGCCCAACCGTCACCCTGAACCAGGCCTGCTACCCGTCCGGCCAAGCCAGCGGTCCCAGCCCCGTTGTACACGGCCACCGGAGTGGTCTTGTCCACAGGAGCTGAGGACGCAGTGGCAGAAGGAGATGCCGACGGCGTCGGTTCAGCAGTCGCTTCGCCGCCCGGTTCGCCCGACGCAGTGGGTTCGCCCGAAGGGGTGGGGGCGCTGCCCGATTCAGTGGGCGCAGCTGAGGGTGCCGTAGACGTCTGCTGGGGTGCCGGCGTCGTGATGTTTGACGCAGCGCCCGGCGCTACCAACCCAAGGTTGGGGAGGATCAGGAAAGCCACCAGCCCGAGTACCAAGGCAACGGCCCCTACGGTCAGGACCGGCCACAAAGTGGGGCGGGCGGTCTCTTGGGCATCGCGGTGAACGCCCTGGCGGGACGTGTTCTGCGGGACCTGATCGAATTCGTCCTTGGCATATTTGGTCATGGTGAAGCGTTGTCCTTGCTGGTTGCTGCTGACTGATCAGCTTGGCGATTTACGCGTCGGACCCCAAGCGACGTGCAGTCCTCGCGCGCTGGCGGGACGTACGTAGTCTACGCAGTCTCTTGACGAGCATGGGATCGTGGGCCAACGCGTCCTCGGTATCGATCAGCGCGTTCAGGATCTGATAATAGTGTGTGGCGGAGAGACCGAACAGCTCGCGAATGGCCTGTTCTTTGGCCCCTGCGTACTTCCACCACTGCCGCTCCAGCGCCAGCATCTGCTGGTCCCGTTCACTCAATGGGGAGTCGCTGCGGGTCTCGGCTGCGAGGTCCTCGAGCGCGAAACCGGTAGCTTGCGACGCCATCGGCTCCGGTGCTGGTTCTGCCACGGCACACTCCTTCGACGCTTGTTGGGGGAAAATGTCCTACCCCCATGTTACGGGCGAATAACAACGCTGTCATTCGTGGGGACGACGCCGCGCGGGGGACAATGGCGTGGTGAATGGCGAGGATGCACTCTTTGATCTTGAACCTGCCAATGCGGCCGAGCCAGGCTTCGCGGCGCTCTGTGAGCTGCCACTCGAAGAGCTCATCTCTGCCGACTGGGCAGAGGCGTTGCGTCCGGTTGAAAGCCAACTCCGTGAGACGCTGAGCTTCGTGGCCGGCAGGTCCTCCAACGGCGCGCACGTTCTCCCCGGGCCCACCAACCTGCTGCGGGCCTTCAAGCAGCCGCTCGCCGACGTCAAAGTCCTGATCCTCGGCCAGGATCCCTACCCGACTCCTGGCCATGCGATCGGGCTTTCATTCGCCGTGTCCCGTCCAACGCGGCCCATTCCACGAAGCCTGGCAAACATCTACCGCGAGCTTCACGACGACCTCGGCCTGCCACCCCGGGTGCACGGTGACCTCAGCGCCTGGACCGAACAAGGCGTCCTGCTCCTGAACCGCGTCCTGAGCGTCGAAGCGGGGAACGCCGGCTCTCATCGTGGCAAGGGATGGGAAGCGGTGACGACGGCGGCCGTTACCGCCGTCGCCAACCGTACGGACGGTGCGGGGCGGCAGAGGCCGCTGGTGGCGATCCTGTGGGGCAAGGACGCCCAGAGCGTCACGCCGCTGCTGGACGGGGCGCCGTCGATCGCTTCGGTCCATCCGAGTCCGCTCTCCGCATCACGAGGATTTTTCGGCTCAAAGCCCTTCAGCCGGACCAACGAACTGCTGGTGGGCATGGGTGCTGAGCCCATTGACTGGGAACTGCCGGTTCTGTAACCAATACCGCGCTGTAACCTTCGACTCATACCCAGCCAGCATGCAGAGAATTAGCTTAGGCTTACCTACATGACTGCACTCCCCGTCACTTCGTCCGCCTCACGCAAAACCCGCCCGCAGGTCAACCTGACCGTTTTGAGCAACGAACGCCTGTCACCGCACATGGTGAGGATCGTGGCAGGCGGACCCGGATTCAGCGATTATGTGAACAACGAATACGTGGACCGCTACGTCAAAATCGTCTTCCCCCAACCCGGCGTCGAGTACGAGCTCCCGTTGGACTTGTGGGCTATCCGCGAGACCATGCCGCGCGAGCAGTGGCCCCATACCCGCACCTACACCATCCGCTGGGTGGACCTGGAAGCCCGGGAACTGGCCATCGACTTTGTGGTCCACGGCGATGAAGGACTGGCTGGTCCCTGGGCTGCCACAGCAAAGCCCGGCGACTCCCTGACCTTCACCGGCCCAGGTGGCGCGTACAACCCCGCACCCGAGGCTGACTGGTATCTCTTCGCCGGCGACGACGCCGCGATCCCGGCTATCGCAGCCTGTGTTGAGAGCCTCACTCCCGATGCCCGCGGCTCAGTATTCCTTGAGGTGGACAACGAGGCGGATATTCTTCCCATCAACGCGCCCACCGGCGTGGAATTGCACTGGTTGCTCCGGCAAGGCGTCCAAGCGGGTTCCAGCAACCTGCTGTTGGAAGCGCTCAGGAACACCGAGTGGCTGCCCGGACGCGTTGACGTCTTCGCCCATGGTGAACGGGGCTACATGAAGGGGCTCCGGGAGATCTTCTTTGCCCAACACGGCCTGGAGAGGTCGCAAGTCTCGCTGTCCGGGTACTGGGCCCAGGGCCGCGTGGAGGAAGTCTTCCAGGCTGAGAAGAAGCTCCCCGTAGGCCAGATCTAGCGTCAGGGCTGATCCGGCATCAGTCTTTAAAGCCGAACGGCGCCGCCCCATGGCGGCGCCGTTCGGCTTTCGTGGTTTATCGTCTGCGTACCCTGCGGCGTTCGTTGCTGGACAGGCCCTTTGTGAGCGGCCTGGCCAGGTTGTCGCCGAGCACAATGCCCGCAGCGACTCCCAGGACGATCGCACCGGCGTTGAGCATGCCGCCTGCACCGATCAGGATGTTCCCGCCTTCAACCGTGAGAGCGTACATGGAGCGGAAAATAGTCAGACCCGGCAACAGGATCAATGCTGCGGGAACAGCAACTACCAGCTGCGGAGCACCAAGTTTGAGCGCCACCACACGGCCCAACAAGCCAATCACCACCGCAGCGACTGCCGGCGACAAACGGTCACCGAGCCCGGCTTCGCCCACCGCCCATAAGGTGAAGAAGCCCAGCAAGCCGACTGCCGCCGTCGGGATCAGCAGCCGCATCTGAGTCTGTTCGGTGACGCCGATTGCCACCACAGCTACAGCAATGAGGATCGCCTGGATCCACAAAGGGTAAGCGTCGGGGAAGGTTTGTGTGACATCCAGAACAGCGCTGCCCATCAGCGTTCCGACGACGACGGCCACGCCGATTCCCGCAACAATGGCACCGAAGGTGAGCAGCGTGGAGAGGAAGCGGCCTGCAGCCGTTACGGGGAATCCGTTAATGGCATCCTGCACGGACGAGACGAGGCGGCCGGTGGGTAGCAGCAGCAGGATTCCTCCCGCCACCACAATGGATGGAGCAATTTCCACCCCCGCCCAGCGCAGCATCAGGGCGATGAACGTGACAAGGAACGCACACGCCATGGTGTTGAAGAAGTCCGCTGTCCGCCACCTGACAAGCTGCCGTGAAAGCAGGCTGATCAGGATATTGGAGCAGAAGGCAACCGCGGATGCGCCCAGGCCCCCACCCAGAACGCCCACGAACACTGCGGCGAAGATGCCGAACGCGATGGTGACCATCCACCGCGGGAAGGGTTTCGCGCTACGGATGATCTCGTTCAACCTGCGCACGGCTTCGTCGCGGCCCACTCCCCCTGCCACGATGTCCGTGACAAGTTGATGAACCTGGGCGAGGCCGGCGTAGTTGTTGGTCCAGGAGCGGACTACACGCAGC
Organism: Paenarthrobacter aurescens; assembly: GCF_041549525.1. Taxonomy (NCBI): domain Bacteria; kingdom Bacillati; phylum Actinomycetota; class Actinomycetes; order Micrococcales; family Micrococcaceae; genus Paenarthrobacter; species Paenarthrobacter aurescens. The sequence continues at coordinate 996,712 of NZ_CP157456.1, read as the reverse complement.
AGCGTGATGGGAGTCTGGTCCTTGGGCGCATAGTTGATAGCCACCGACTGGTTGGTGATGTCCACTTCAACGTTCTTCAGGCCAAGAGCTGCAGTGACCGCAATCATGCTGGTCTCCACTTCGAGGGCACCGGCACCGTAACGGAACATGACTTCTGCCAGATGAAGCGCGAAGTCGATGGTTTTGCGGGCCGAAGCGTCCACACCTACTACTTGAATGGTGGGGTTGGCGTAAGGACTTCCGGCCAGCCTGTCCACAATATTCATAGGAGCGGTGGGCGGGCTGTCGCCTTGAACCAGACGCATCAGCATGCGTTTGGCGTTGACGTTCTGCCGCACTTGGGATGGCCGCAACGGCTGGGTTTTGGGCAACCCGTCTGTAGGGGGCCTGTTGGCGGACCCGTCAGGGCGTTCAGTCACGCGGTGATCCTCCCTTGGCTTGTGTGATTAGCGATTCCTCCGAAATTTTCCTACTACCGGCAATTTCTCAAGGGGCAATCGTCCCAGAACTGTCTGGGCGGCCCCTGCGAGCTTCCTGACCGCGCGGTAACCGTGGAAGACGAGCGGGTTTACCGGGGCCACAAAATCGCCCACCAGCTGAACTACCTCGCCGCCGAAGCCCTTCTTGAACTCGTAGCCGCCGTGGCCGGTTTCGTCCTGGCCCTGGATCCCGAACGTGCCGTAGAAGTTGTAGCGCGAGTATCCGTTGTTCAGGGCGTGCAGCATCATGCCCCAGTAAAGGGAGGTGGCGCCGTTGAAGTAGATGTAGTCCTGAACCGTCCCGCCGATGACGCACACCAGTTCGTCCCCTGAGCATGCAAAATGGATTGCTGCCACGGTGGCCACACCCACAGAGTCCGGGAAGCGCTCAATATCCTTGAGGCTGCGCTCGTAGCTGTCCACCAGGTCCTGGACAACCTTGATGCGGTTGGCCTTCTTCTTGCTGCCGGTTTCCTCCACCTCGCGCTTGAGGTCGGCCAGGGTCTTGGACTCGGCGTCCAGCCGCTTCGTGATGGAGGCCCGGTATTCCGGAATGTTGATCTTGGCCATCATGAGCTTGGTGAACTCATCGGAGGTATTGCGCAGGAGTTGCTCGTAGTACTCGCGTTCGCGGTACGTAAAGCCCTTCTCATCGCCGGCAGTGCTGAGGGCGTTGTAGAAGTCATCCAGCGTTTCCAGCGTGGCCTGTTCCAGGTAAACGCCGTTCTTCTCCGCTTTACGGATGGCCTTGCGGGTGCGGTAGTTCATCCCCATGATGAGCTCTTCGGAATCGGCGATCCCATCCAGCTGCTTGATGAACATCCAGTTGATGTTGGCGAAGTTCATGTCGAAGCCCTGGTGCTTGAAGCCCAGGCCCTCAAGCTCCTTCAACAACGGGCGGTTGTCCTCAACCTCGGGGTGCTCAGCGCCTTCTTCGTCCCGCGCGATGTACCGGATGTTGGGCGAGATTCGCAGTTCGGCGGCCTTCTTCGAAGCCGCATGCTTCTTCAACTGCTCGACGACGAACCGAACCACTGCGGGGTCGCTGTAGTCCATCAGTGGTCCCTTGGCGCAGTCGGCGGTCTTGTACCCGATCCGGTTGGAGGTGTACACGAGCTTTCCCGCAGCAATTAGGCTGCCGTTTCGCCTCACTCCAAAGAGTTCGACTTCCTGTCCCCGGGCACGCTGGAAGCGTGTGAGATCGAGGGACTGGATAAAGCTGCCCTGCGGGTGTCCCTTGGCGAATGTCTCGAAATCAGCGTCACTGAGAATCACGAATTCCATGTCGGTTCCAGCCTCAATCGGAGTCAAAGAAATTACCTCACCTAAAAGTAGATTGCACCCGTTGGTGGCCGGGGCGGGCCTGAAGTTAGCTTGCTGGCTGCGGGTGGGGCCTCAGTAGAACTGGCCGCCGGTGCGCATGGTTTCGAGTCGACGGAAGATGCGCTCCGCACCCTTGAGCCACAGTTTGTGGCGGACGGGCCCCAAGACATGGTCGTAACAGCCCACGAAGTCCGTCACGGTCTTGCTGAAGCTCGTTTTGAACGAACCCAGGCCATAGAGCGGGTGAGTCTTGTCCTTGATCCTTGCAGCGGGCGGTGTTCCACAGAAGTCGTATTCCACGCACCCCAATTCCTGCATGCGCTGGATGGCCGCCCATTGGACCAGATGCGAGTCGCCGTACTGCTTACGGTTCTGGGTGGACCCACCGTCCTTGTACGTTGCTTTGGAGCCGTAGTTGATGACGAAAGCACCAACGCTGGGTGCACCATCCTCGTAGACGAAGAAGAAATGGCCCTGTCCGCGTGTGCAGAACTCTTCCCAGAATGTGGAGTAATACTCATAGCTCCGCAGTGGCATGGCCCCCTTGGCGTTCACAGTGTTCTGCATAAGGGCGTAGAGCTTGCGGTAGCTGTCCTCGCCCGGTTCTGCCTGCGTTACCTGGCAACCCTCACGCTCGGCTCTGCGCACTGCGTTACGGGCACGGGAAGAAATGCTGCGGAGGACTTCATTGGCCGGCGCCGATATGTCCAGCAGCGCCGTGGAATCGTTGGACTGGATATTGGGAGCCTTGACCAAGCCGGCAGCTTGGAGTTCTGCTGCTGCCTCAGGCGACTCAACAATGTCAGGCTCGATCTTGATGCTGAAGACGTTCATCTTCTTCTCTCGAGCCAGCGCGGCGACTGCTTTCAGTGCAGGCTGAATATCGCTGACATCCGGGACGTCCGGCCCCTTGATCAGGTACCAGAGCCGACCCATCACAGGGAACTTCTTCTCCAGGAGCAGGTTGTAGCTGGAGTACTCCTGAGTCTCCACGACGAGCCGCCGGACCAGCCAGCCGTTTCCGTCCTTGACAGCCGCGTAGGCGTCCGACTGCAGCATGTTGCCGCCGTGCGGATTCGCGGTGACGTGCTTGTCCCAGTTTTCGATTTCCTCGGCGGTGGCAAAGCGGGCGGTAAATTCTCGCAAGGTGGCCGTGTCCAATCTCAGGGTTTTGGTGCAGTGTTCAAAAGCGTAGTGCGCATGCGGACATGCAGCCCCAAGTCTATCGGGGTATGTGGATATCGCCCGATTCCGCTGATCTACCAAGGTATTAGAGCCTGATCTGGTCTGCGCTCTCCAGCTTGATGGCCTTCTGTTCAATTCCGCTTTCGCGTTGGTGGCTCACCAGTCGATCCGCATTGATAAGCCTGCTGAGGCTGAGCCCAGTGAGGTCGGCGATCTGCCCGATGGGTACCTGGAAAGTCCGGAACGGCCCCAGCGGCGGCGGCTCACCTTCAAGGAGCCGCTGGCCGATCGCCTTTTTCAGCTCCACTTTTCCCAGCATGGGCGATTGGTCCAGCACGAAGCCGACGGCGGCCAGCTTGGCGTCGTTGGTCCATGCCGCGATCTTCCAGAACTTCCGGGGGATCTGCACTCCCCTATATACAGGATCGTCATCGACGAACACCGGCCCCGTGAACACGCTTAGCTTCGCCTCATGGGCGCCGGCGTGGCCCAGAACGTGGTCTTCGAGCCCCACCCACAGCTCTTTGCCTTGATTGAAGTCATCAATCTGCGGTGCTGCATTGGTGTAGCTGAAAGTGTCCTGATTGGCCTTCTTGGCTGTTGCTGCATCACCCCATACCGGATCCAAGCGGCGAACCAGGTGACCGCGGTCAAAGGCATTGTTCTTGTACAGATCCGGGCCGGCTTGCTGTTCGCTGGGGATTCTGTCATCCAGATGCCACGAACCCTCACGGGCCAAGGGCATGAGTTCCTTGCCGTTGATGTTGACCCCCACGATCGCCGCGAGCTTCCGGGCAACCCGGAACCGCACAGAGAAATGGGTGTAGTCCAAAAGAACCGTAGTAGCGCTCGGACTGGGCAGTTCAAGCCGTGTCCTCAAGAAGTCTCTGTTGTATCCCCCACTCATGGATACAGCATTGCATCAGGGACTGACAGTTTTGGGTTTCAGCATTCGACGACGTTGACGGCGAGGCCGCCCATCGCTGTTTCCTTGTACTTGTGGGACATGTCCTTGCCCGTTTCGCGCATGGTCACAATCACCTCGTCCAAGGACACCCGGTGTGTTCCATCGCCCCACAACGCCATCTTCGCCGCGTTAATGGCCTTCGCCGCAGCGATCGCGTTCCGCTCAATACACGGAATCTGCACCAACCCCCCGATCGGATCACACGTCAGCCCCAGGTTGTGTTCCATCGCGATCTCCGCCGCGTTCTCCACCTGACCCGGAGTACCGCCCATCACCTCAGCCAGACCAGCAGCAGCCATCGACGACGCCGACCCCACCTCACCCTGGCACCCCACCTCAGCACCCGAAATGGACGCCTGCTCCTTATACAACACACCCACAGCACCAGCAGCGAGCAGGAACTTCACCACCACATCATCCCGGTCCTGCTGCGTCGCCTTGTCCATCCCCGGCGCGTAATTCAACGCGTAATACAACACCGCCGGAATGATCCCCGCAGCACCATTGGTGGGCGCCGTCACCACCCGGCCACCAGTGGCGTTCTCCTCATTGACCGCCAACGCGATCAGGTTCACCCACTCCTGCCAGTACTTCGGATCGTTCCGGTCCTTGTCCTCCTTCAGGAGCCGCTCCAACCAATCCGGTGCACGACGACGAACCCGCAACCCACCCGGCAACACGCCTTCACGCTTCAACGAGGTCTCAACACAGGCCTCCATCACAGCCCAGATATGCAACAGACCCTCACGGATCTCCTCCTCAGACCGGGACGCCCGCTCGTTGATGAACATGATGTCGCTGATCCCCAAACCCTTGGACGCACACCGGCCCATCAACTCCGCCGCCGTCCTGAACGGCAACGGCAACTCCTTCTTGGACTCCTCAAGCTCCTCCCGGGCCGCGTCTTCCTCACCTTCCCGGACAATGAACCCACCACCGACCGAGAAGAACGTCGCCTCCCGCAACACGTTCCCCTGGGCATCGGACACAGCGAACTTCATCCCGTTCGTATGCCGCGGCAACACCGTCAACGGATGCAGAATCATGTCCTCCACCGCATACGGCACCTCCACACCCCCACCGGAAGCACCCGCCAGATTCAACACACCCGTCTCCGCGATCGCCGCGAGCCGCTCCTCTACCTCCTCAGGCAGGATCAGCTCGGGGTGGTACCCCTCCAAACCCAGCAACGTAGCCGTCATGGTCCCATGGCCTTTGCCCGTCGCAGCCAACGACCCATACAAATCAACACGCAAAGACGCCACCGAACCCAGGACACCAGCGTCCTTGAGCTCCCCGGCAAACACCGCCCCAGCACGCATCGGCCCCACAGTATGAGAACTCGACGGGCCAATACCCACAGTAAACAGATCGAAAACGCCAACAGCCATGGTCGGGATTCCTTAACAAAGCTTGAAAACGGTCCGGCAGATGGTCCTGCCGGAGGGCCACCCCCGCTTATGGCAGCAGGCGACCGAAGCACGACGCCGGATGGCCCCCAAAGGCGGCAACCCGGCGTCGCAATTTTATTCAGTTCTACAATCCCACGCTACGCCACAGGGCTCAGACGTGGGTGGCCGTTTGGGGCAGACGTCCGGCAGCGGCCGTCCAAGGGAGCGTCACGTCCGCCCAGCGGGCGTCTACGCGACCGAGGCCGCAGAGGACGTCGGTCCCATCGGGCGGCGCCCAGGACTTAACCCAGGTCTCCGCCATTCTTGGAGGCGTACTCCTCGGCCGAGAGCAGCGGGCCCTCAGACTCGGCGGCAACCTTGAACAGCCAGCCAGCGCCGTAGGGATCGTTGTTGATCAGGGCGGGGTCGGAAACAACGGCGTCGTTGATCTCGGTGACCTCACCGGTGACGGGCGAGTACAGGTCCGAAACCGACTTGGTGGACTCTACTTCGCCACAGGTCTCGCCTGCAGTCACAGAGGAACCAACCTCGGGCAGGTCAACGTACACAATGTCACCCAGTGCGTCGGTGGCAACTTCGGAGATACCAACGGACACGGAGTTCCCGTCTCCGCGTGAAACCCACTCGTGCTCGTCGGAGTACTGAAGTTCGGGCGCTACTTTGGGCATTCTGATTCCTTACTATGGTTGGTCAAAACTATGGCTGGGATGGTGGGGCACCGAATTCCTCCGCGTGCTGCTCCTTCGTCGCTTTGACGCACGCTTCCGGAATCCGCTCCCCCACCGCACGGCCACGCGGGTCCGGCCTCCGGCAGCATGCGTCCAAGGGAGCATCGCGTCCGCTCAGCGGGCGCACATGCGACCGAGCATGCAGAGGAGGTCGGACCCGCCGGCCGAAGGCGACTGACTCAGCGGACCCGCTTGTAGAACGGCAGTGCGACGACTTCGAACGGCTCGCTCTTGCCGCGCAGGTCAATGTCCAGCGCGGTACCAAGCTCTGAATGCTCGACGTCGACATACGCCAACGCTACCGGGTAGCCGAGCGTGGGGCTGGGCTGACCGGACGTGACTTCGCCAACCACTGCGCCGTCTTTGAGGACCGGGTAGTGGCCGCGTCCAGCGCGTCGTCCCAGGCCTTTGAGGCCAACGAGTTTGCGGCCGCTCGTGGCGCCCGCACCATCAGCTTTGAGGGCAGCCAGTGCCTCTTTGCCCACGAAGTCGCCTTCCTTGGACAGTGCCACCACGGGACCGAGCCCTGCTGCGAAGGGGTTGCCTTCACGGGAGAGCTCGTTGCCGTAGAGCGGCATGCCTGCTTCGAGGCGGAGTGAGTCGCGTGAAGCCAGGCCTGCGGGTGTGAGTTCACCTTCTTCGGCGGCGTCGGCGATTGCCTGCCAGAGAGCTGCTGCGGATTCGTTGGCTACAAAGATCTCGAAACCGTCTTCGCCGGTGTACCCGGTGCGGGCCAGCAGCAGTTCCTGCGTGCCGCCGTCGAACGTGAACGGGACGTCAACCGCCGCGTAGTACTTGAGGTCAGTGACCAGTGCGTGCTGTTCGGCCGGCACCAGGCGGAGGAGGATCGATTCAGCGAGCGGACCCTGTACAGCGATCAGCGAGGTCTCAGCGGAGGCGTCTTCAACGACGACGTCAAAACCGGCGGCGCGCTCCAGCAATGCCGCGGCGACAACCGCAGCGTTGCCTGCGTTGGGCACCACCAGGAACTTCTCGGTGCCTTCTTCGGGAGAGGGGCGACGGTAGACGATGAGGTCGTCGATGATGCCGCCGTCTTCCTGGCAGATCAGCGAGTACTTGGCCTTGCCCACTGCCATGGCGGAGATTTTGCCCACCAGGGCGTAGTCGAGGAAGGCAGCAGCCTCGGGGCCGGACACCCAGACTTCGCCCATGTGGGAGAGGTCGAACAGGCCGGCGGTCTTGCGGACGGCGTGGTGCTCTGCCAGCTCCGAGGAGTACTTGAGGGGCATCTGCCAGCCACCGAAGTCGGTAAAGGAGGCCCCGAGCTTCTTGTGCTCCTCGTAGAGCGCGGTGTAGTTCTCAGACATATCCGGGTCCTTAGTTTTCAAAGTCTTCGATGGGCGGGCAGGAGCACACCAGGTTACGGTCTCCGGCTGCGCCGTCAATGCGACCAACGGGCGGGAAGTACTTGTCCTGCTTCAGGTGGTGGACCGGGAAGGCGGCTTGCTCGCGCGGGTAGGCGCGATCCCATTCAGAAGTTACGACGGCGGCTGCCGTGTGGGGCGCGCGGCGAAGCGGGGAATCCTGCACGGAGAAATCGCCGTGGGCTACCTGGTCGATTTCCTTGCGGATGGTGATCATGGCTTCGATGAAGCGGTCGATCTCCGCGAGGTCTTCGGATTCGGTGGGTTCCACCATCAGGGTTCCTGCAACCGGGAAGGCCAGGGTGGGTGCGTGGAAGCCGAAGTCGATGAGGCGCTTGGCAACGTCCTCAGCGGTGACGCCGGTCTTGGCCGTCAGTTCGCGGAGGTCCAGGATGCACTCGTGAGCCACGAGTCCGCCTTCGCCTGTGTAGAGGACCGGGAAGTGATCGTTGAGGCGGGAAGCGATGTAGTTCGCAGCCAGCAGCGCGGACTTGGTGGCGTCGGTGAGGCCCTGGCCGCCCATGAGCTTCACGTAGGCCCAGGAGATCGGCAGCACTCCGGCGGAGCCGAAACGGGAAGCCGAAATGGGGACGTCATTGCCTTCGGTCCAGGAAGCGGCATCGCCGGGCATGAACGGCGCGAGGTGTGCCTTGGCTGCGACCGGGCCAACGCCGGGTCCGCCGCCGCCGTGCGGGATGCAGAAGGTCTTGTGCAGGTTCAGGTGGGACACGTCCCCGCCGAACTTGCCCGGCTGCGCAAGCCCAACCAGTGCGTTGAGGTTGGCGCCGTCGATGTACACCTGGCCACCGGCCTCGTGGATGGCGTCGCAGACTTCGCGGACGTCTGCGTCGTACACGCCATGCGTGGACGGGTAGGTGATCATGATGGCCGAGAGAGCGTCCCGGTGGGCCTCGATCTTGTTCTTGAGGTCAACGTGGTCGATGGTGCCATCGGGTGCGGTGGCCACCACTACCACCTTCATGCCGGCGAGCACTGCGGAGGCTGCGTTGGTGCCGTGCGCGGAAGCCGGGATAAGGCAGACGTTGCGCTGCTCGTCTCCGCGGGACAGGTGGTAGCCGCGGATGGCCAGCAGACCCGCGAGCTCGCCCTGGGAACCGGCGTTGGGCTGGATGGAGACTTGGTCGTAACCGGTGATCTCCGTCAGCTGCGACTCGAGGTCGGTGATGAGTTCACGCCAGCCCTCGGTCTGGGAGTCCGGGGCGAACGGGTGGATGGAGGCGAACTCCGGCCAGGAGATGGCTTCCATCTCGGCCGTGGCGTTGAGCTTCATGGTGCACGAACCCAGCGGGATCATGGTGCGGTCCAGCGCGAGGTCGCGGTCCGAGAGCTTGCGGATGTAGCGCAGGAGCTGGGTTTCGGAGCGGTGGGTGTTGAACACCGGGTGCTGCATGAAGTCGCTGGTGCGCTCAACGGAAGCCTCAATTGCAAAGCCCTCAGCTGCCTCAAGTACTGAAGCGCCAAACACCGCTGCGACGTCGGCCACAATCCCGGAAGTAGTGGTTTCATCAACCGAGATACCAACTGTGTCGGCGTCGATGCCGCGCAGGTTGATGCCCTGGGCCTCGGCAGCGGCCACGAGCTCGCCGGCCTTGCCGGGGACACGAACGGTGATGGTGTCGAAGAAGGAACCGTGAAGGACCTCGACGCCGGCAGCCTTCAGTGACGCTGCCAGGGTGCGGGCGTGGCCGTGGGCGGTTTCAGCGATTGCCTTCAGGCCCTCGGGTCCGTGGTAAACGGCGTACATGGAGGCGACGATGGCCAGCAGTGCCTGCGCGGTGCAGATGTTGGACGTGGCCTTCTCGCGGCGGATGTGCTGCTCGCGGGTCTGCAGCGCCAAGCGGTAGGCGGGGACACCGGCGTCGTCCTTGGAAACGCCCACCAGACGGCCGGGCATGGAACGCTCCAGGCCCTTCTGGACGGCCATGTAAGCAGCGTGCGGTCCGCCGAAGAACAGCGGCACGCCCAGGCGCTGCGCGGAACCAACAGCGATGTCCGCGCCCTGCTCACCCGGAGGGGTGATGAGCGTCAGTGAGAGGAGATCGGCAGCGACTGTGACCAGTGCGCCGCGTTCCTTGGCCTCTGCGATCACGGCGGAGTGATCGAACACGCGGCCGGACACGCCGGGCTGCTGCAGGACGACGCCGTTGATGGCACCTTCGGGAAGACCCGAGGACAGATCAGCTACCTCAACCTCAAAGCCGAGCGCCTCTGCACGACCTTTGACGATTGCGATGGTCTGCGGGAGGCAATCGGCGTCGAGGACCGTCTTGCCATCCTGGGCGGCCTTGTTCTTGTTGGCGCGGCGCATCATGAGCACGGCCTCGGCCACGGCGGTTGCTTCATCCAGCAGGGAGGCGTTGGCGATCGGCAGGCCAACCAGGTCCTGCACCATGGTCTGGAAGTTCAGAAGCGCCTCGAGGCGGCCCTGGGAGATTTCCGGCTGGTAGGGGGTGTACGCGGTGTACCAGGCCGGGGATTCGAGGATGTTGCGGCGGATCACCGGGGGCGTCACGGTGTCGTAGTACCCCTGGCCGATCATCTGGACGGCGGTCTTGTTCTTGGACGCGAGCTTGCGCAGCTCGGCCAGAACTTCAACTTCGCTCAGTGCGTTCTGCAGGGTAAGGGCAACGTCCTGGCGGATATCGTTCGGGACGGCGGTGTCCACCAGCGAATCGACGGTGTCGTAGCCAACGGACTTGAGCATGGTCTCAATATCGGCCTGGCGGCGTGCGCCGATGTGCCGATCGACGAAGGTGGTGGAGGCAGAACTAACCGTCACGAAGGAACTCCATTACTTGGGCGGCGTTTGGGTACGCCGCAGTGGCTGGGTTCCTCCCCGCACTGTATTGGACCTGAGAGTTTCCGCGCCGTTGCGTGAACAACCATCGCTTGCACCGTCGGTGAGCACAGCGCTCATTCACCCTGAGGTGGGCTGAGTGCCTGCTGCTTTCCAGAGTTGCCTCGCCGCGGCGGTGCGTGGGCCTGAGAGATTCCTGGGGAGGGTTTGCTCCTACGGCGCCTGCATCACTTGCTTGCAGGACTCTCCCGCCGCAGATCAAAGGCATGTTCAGTTGTGTGTGGGCACCACGTTGGGCACGTCACAAGACTTAATTGTCCTACGCGCCGGGCTTTGCAGCAAATGGAAGAACCTCTACTTCCGCAGCCGTTCCAGGACTCCCAGGAGGATTTCGACGTCGGCCTCCCGCCCGGCGTTGCCGCCTTCCTGGCCGCCTTCAAAGATTGCATTGAAGTAGAGGCCGTCTCCCATGTAACTGACGGCCTTGGCAACTTCCGGCCCCACGTCTTCTGCCAGCACGTCCAGCCACCGCTGTTGGATGGCGGCAAATCGGCGGCGGGTTTCTTCGTGGGCAACCTCGGCCAGCCTGGTGGCGGCGACGAACGCCCGGTCCATGGGTGTATCCGCCCAGAGTGAGGAACGGATGAAGTAGGCGGCGGAGCCATCAGGGGCAGCCTTCATCAGCTCGGTGTCTTCATCTGCCAGCAGGTCCAGTCGCTCCAGGAGTGCTGTGATCAGCGCTTCTTTGTTGGGGAAGTGGTAGAGCAGCCCACCCTTGGACACCCCTGCCCGCTTGGCGACGGCATCGAGGGTGGCGGCCCGCTCCCCTACTTCAATGAGGAGGGCTTCAAAGGCGTCCAGAACGGCGTCCCGGGCAACTGGTTTTCGTGGCATGTGTCCATCATTCCCTAAAGGCTCAGCGGGGTACTATTTGTAACTGTACCGTCTGGACGGTATAGTAAGGGCCATGTTCTCGCCGTCCTCAACCCAAGCATCCCGTTCCGCCAACCCCGTCAAGGGCCAGGCTGCACCGTGGCTCGACTGGACGGCGCTGGCACTCCTGATGTTTCCGGTGCTGCTGGTGGCCGTCGACAACACCGCGCTCACCTTTGCCCTCCCCGAAATCGCCCGGTCCCTCGACGTAGGCGGCGTCCAACTGCTGTGGATTGTGGACGCGTATCCCCTGGTCCTCGCCGCATTGCTCGTCTCCATGGGCAACTTGGGCGACAGGATCGGACGACGGCGGCTGCTGCTGATCGGCAGCACGGGCTTCGCGGCGGTTTCGGCTGCTACGGCATTCGCTCCCTCCGCTGAATGGCTGATTGCCGGCCGCGCCGGCCTTGGTGTCTTTGGCGCCATGCTGATGCCGTCCACCCTGTCCCTGATCCGGAACATCTTCACCGACCCCAACCGCCGCCGGCTGGCCATTGCCGTGTGGGCTGCAGGCTTCTCCGGTGGCGCCGCCCTTGGCCCCATTTTTGGTGGCTGGTTGGTTGAACACTTCTGGTGGGGTGCTGTTTTCCTGGTTGCCGCTTTCCTGCTCCTGCCGCTGCTGGCTTTCGGCAGGGTCCTGATTCCCGAGTCCAAGGACTCCAATCCCGGACGCGTGGACGTGCGCAGCATCCTCTTGTCCGTGGTGACCATGGCGCCATTCGTTTACGGCATCAAGGAATTCGCGGTTCATGGCTTTGGCGCTTCCGCGGCTGCGTTCATGGGCTTCGGCGTGGTGATGGGCATTCTCTTCGTGCGTCGCCAGCAGAGGATTGCCAACCCCATGCTGGACGTTTCCTTGTTCAAGAACAAGGTGTTCAGCACGGCAATCATCGCCAACGTCCTGTCCCTGTTCTCCATGACGGGTTTCATCTACTTCTTCGCCCAGCACCTGCAACTTGTTGAGGGGCAGTCCCCCATGGAGGCTGGTATCGCCATGATTCCGGCACTCCTGGCAACGGTGATCGCAGGCCTGCTGGTGGTGCCGCTGGTCAAGCGCGTGCGGCCCGGATTCGTTGTGGCCGCTGGTCTGACGCTCAGCGCAGTGGGTTACCTGATTGTGGTGGTGGGCGACCACGGCAGCGGACCGGTGTTCCTTTTGTCCGCCCTGACCGTTTTGGCTGTTGGCGTGGGTGCTGCGGAGACCATCTCCAATGACCTCATTTTGGCCTCGGTGCCGGCCGACAAGTCCGGCGCCGCCTCGGCTATCTCCGAGACCGGCTACGAATTGGGATCACTCTTGGGAACGGCAGTGCTTGGTTCCATCCTCACCGCTTCTTACCAGCACAACCTCATCATTCCGGACGGTGTTTCCACGCAAGCGGCAGGCAAGTCCGGCGAGACGCTCGCCGGCGCAGTTGATGCTGCCGCTGCCCTTCCGGCCCCGTTGTCGGAGGCGCTGACAGTCGCCGCCCGGACAGCTTTCGAGTCCGGCGTCCACATCACTGCGGCGATCGGGCTGGTACTGATGGCCGGCGCGGCAGTGCTCGCCGCCGTCGTACTCCGGCGTGTGCCGAAGGCGCAGTAATTAGCCCAGCGATGCCGTTGTGAGGCCTGCTTTGCGTGGTTTTTTGGGGATTTGCCACGCAAACCGGGCCTCACAAGTCTTCGGTTGGTGCCGCTTTCTTGTCGACGCCGGCGGTCAGTTGGTCTATTTGGTGGAGGGCATCGGTGAGCCGGCTGACGGTGTTCCACAGTTCCGGATGTTCTTCCCTGACTTCCTCCAGTGTGGCGCCCGCGGAGGTTAAGGATGCGAGGTCGAAGCTCACGTTGGTTCGGGCTCCCGCGATGGCTGCCCGGAGGGCCCCAAAGCCCACAACGACGTCCGCGATCAGCGCGGGATTGCCGTGGGAAGAGAGCCAGCCGAGATCTTCAATGGCGTCAATGGCCCGCTCGCCAAGCACAGCGGAGGCTTTCGCGGCATCGACGGATGCCTGGTGGATGGCATCCTCGCGTTCGGGTCCCGGGTCCAGGCGGAAGGCAGCGCCGAACGCGTTGGAGGCCGAAGCGTCGTCGTCGGCTAGCTGAAGCGCGGTTTTGCGCAGTTCATGGGCTCGGGAGTGAATGCCGGCCAGGTGCTCTTGGTGAGATTTTTCCGCTTCGGTGTAACCGGCAACCATGGACGTCAGGGAAGCGGCGATGGAGAGCATCACCCCTGTTCCAGCGCCTCCTCCCGGTGATCCGCTGGATTCCGCCAGCGCTTTGGTCCACTCCTCAACAGTGGAAAGCTGCGTGGTGACTGATTCAGAATCATTCATGCCTTCCAGTGTGCCCGGGCTTCCCAGGGTTTGCAGCTTCGGGCTGGATACACTGGCCAGACCTAGGCGTCGATCGAAAAGGGCAGACTCATGACCATTGACCTCGAAGAGCTTTACAAAGACCTGCACGCCCATCCCGAGTTGTCGTTCCAGGAAACTCGAACTGCGGGAATCGCCGCGGGATATTTGGAAGACCTTGGCTTCACCGTTCGCCGAAACATCGGAAAGACCGGCGTTGTTGGTGTCCTGGAAAACGGGCCAGGGCCTGTAGTGATGCTCAGGGCGGACATGGATGCGTTGCCGGTCAAGGAAGCAACGGGTTTGGACTATGCAAGCACCGCAATGGGCGTTGACCATGAGGGCAAGGACATGCCGGTGATGCACGCGTGCGGCCACGACGTACATGTCACCTGCCTTGTTGGCGCAGCAGAGGTCCTGGCGACGCAACGCGATGAATGGCAAGGCACGCTGATCGCCCTCTTCCAACCGGCCGAAGAATGGGGAGGCGGGGCCGAAACCATGGTTGCGGACGGACTGTATGACAAAGTGCCGAAACCCGGGATCGTTCTGGGCCAACATGTGGCCCCCTTCCCCGCCGGATGGTTCGGCATACGGCCCGGCGTTACCATGGCGTCCGCTGATTCCCTCAACATCACCTTGCATGGGCGGGGTGGCCACGGATCGCGTCCGGAGACCACCGTTGACCCCGTTCTGATGGCAGCTGCCACCACTGTGCGATTGCAAGGCATTGTCTCGCGCGAGCTCGCCGCCAGTGACTCCGCTGTAGTGACGGTTGGTCAGATCCACTCAGGGACCAAGAACAACATCATTCCCGAAACAGCAACGTTGGGCCTCAGCGTCCGCACCTTCAGTGACGACACCCGGGACAAAATCCTTAGTTCCATTGAGCGGATAGCCCAGGGAGAGTCCACAGCATCCGGCGCGCCCAAGGACCCCGAAATCCAGTTCGAGGAGCATTTCCCGCTCACCGTCAACGATCACGCTGCAACCGGCAGGGTCTCCGCCGCTTTCACTGCAAAGTTCGGGGAAACACAGATCATTGATCCCGGCCCCGTGTCCGGAAGTGAGGATGTGGGAGCTTTGGCGAAGGCCGCCGGCGCTCCCCTGGTGTTCTGGTTCCTTGGTGGTGCCGAGCCTGCATTGTTCAAGGAATTCGCCACCACTGGTCGCCTCCCCGAGGACATCCCCTCTAATCACTCGCCGTACTTTGCCCCGGTCATCCAGCCCACACTGACCCGTGGAACGGAAGCTCTGGTCACGGCTGCCCGGGAGTTCCTGGCTGCTCAGTCCTAGGGCGCAGGAGCTTGCGGCCGACTAAGCCAAGGGAACCGCTAAGCCAAGGAAAGCGCTAAGCGAAGGAAAGGCGCTGCGAGCGCAGCGCCTTTCCTTTTGGTTGATGCGGTTTGGCCTTTTGGTTGATGCGGTTTGGCCTTTTTCCAACCCGGTCCAGGAGTTCCTAGACTTTCTCGCGGATGCGGTCGATCCTCGGTGCGGAAACCTCGGATTCCCTGCGACGGCGGGCCAGGAAGGTCCACAGCGTTCCTTCCGTCCGGGGACGGCTGTGTGCTGGTTCCTGATCCTTGGATGTTTCTGATGTGCGTGCTTCAGGCTTGCGCGCGGAGTCCTTCTTCGTGCGCCGCTCAAAGTCGTCGTAGTACGCGTAGCACATACCCAACCTCCTTTACGGCTGTCCCTTAATCGTCCTCGCGCAGGGTCCCCAGGTCGATGCTTTTGTGCGTTGTGATCAGCGGGAAAGAGCGGCTTGGCGTGCGTCCTCCACAGCGGCCCGGGTCTCTGCCATCATCAAATCCGCATTGATGGCGGCACCTGCCATGACACCGGCGGCTGCGGAGGCCATCACCTGTCCCGTCAGATCAGTGACGTTTCCGGCAGCCCATACACCGGGCACTGACGTTGCCCCTTGGGGATTTACTTCAACATGGGTTCCGACGCCCATGGGGTGCTCCACCAACGGGACGCCGAGGGATTCCAGGACGCCGGACCGCGCTTCCAATCGTGGGCCTGTGACAACTGCCTCTACGGCGATGACTTTGCCCGATTCCAGTTCAACACCGGACAAAGAGTCGTCAATGACTTCCAGTGCCCGGACCTTTCCGTCCACCACGGTGATGGAGCGGGCCGCCAATTGCTCCCATTGCTCTTCAGTGGGCTCCACAACGTCATTGAGGAACAAGGTGATGTTGGGGCTCCATTGGCGGAACAGCAATGCCTGGTGCAGTGCCATTGGCACTGAACCCAGGATCCCGATCGCTTTGTTCCTGACTTCCCAGCCGTGGCAGTAAGGGCAGTGCAGGACGTCACGGCCCCAGCGTTCGCGGATGCCCTCAATTGCAGGGAGGATGTCCGTCAGTCCGGTGGTGACCAGCAGCCGGCGCGCTTTGACCGTTCGGCCATCTGCCAGGTTTACCTCGAAGGCGGGATCCGCGCCGTCCGCCAGTTCCGCCGTCGAGCGTGCTCCGACGGCGACGCCGGACACCACGTCCGCGCCATATTGGAGCGCCTCGGCACGCCCAAGCTCCAGCAGTTCCTTGGGATTGATTCCGTCTCGCGAGAGGAACCCGTGTACCCCGGCCGCGGGCGCGTTGCGCGGCTCGCCGGCGTCGATCACCAGCACGGACCGCAACGCCCTGCCCAACGTGACGGCCGCACTGAGCCCGGCAGCGCCACCTCCCACCACAACGACGTCGTACTCCCCTGCTATCGGGCTGTTCTTAGTTTCCGTACTCACCAGTGCCTCCACGTTTCCAGCGGCTCTGCGCCGCTTCTTCCATGGTTGAGCAGTGGTGTGAGAAACAGCAAGGAAGTTTGCTGATATGGCAAACTGGGCGCATGACTTCGGATTTCAACACCATGCTCGACGCCGTTGGCCCTCGCCTGCGTGCCATGCGGACCCAACGCAACGTGACCCTCGCGGAGGCCGCGGCAGCAACAGGGATCTCAGTGAGCACCCTCTCGCGCCTGGAATCGGGTCAACGCAAACCCACCCTGGAGCTGCTTCTCCCCATCGCCCGGCTTCATCAGGTTCCACTGGAAGAACTCATTGACGCTCCAGAAACTGGCGATCCCCGGATTCACCTCAAACCGCACGTTCACGAATGGGGAACAGCGGTCCCTCTCACTCGACGCCCCGGCGGCATTCAGGCCTTCAAGATGGTGCTGAAGAGCGGAACGGGAAAGGAGATACCGCGGCCCCAATCCCATGAGGGGTATGACTGGATGTACATCCTCAACGGCAAGCTCCGGCTGGTGCTGGGCGAGAACGACTTTGTCCTGAAGCCGGGCGAGGTGGCGGAATTTGATACCCGCACCCCGCATTGGTTTGCCAGCGCCGGTAAAGAACCGGTTGAGCTTCTCACGTTGTTCGGCCAGCAGGGCGAAAGGCTTCACGTGCGGGCGCGGCCCAAACGCTGAGGCATTTGCACCTGAGGCTAGGAAGCCAACCATTCACGTGCGCTTCGGCGCCGGCTGCCGGGCTCAACCACGCGTTCCTGCTGATTGATCTCTGCCCAGACCTCATCGAGGGAAAGCCCCAGCACCTCGGCGATCGCGGCCACAGTGGGAAACGCGGGTGTGGCTACCCGGCCTGATTCGATTTTCCGAAGCGTTTCGGGTGAGACGCGCGCATCCAGGGCCGTCTCCAGCATGGACCGCTCACCCCGCGCACGACGCAGTAGAGCCCCGAGGCGTTGTCCGCGCTCGGCCTCTGCGGGTGTAAGCGGCAATCTAACCATGGCTCCAATTGTAATACCGGGATAATATGGCCGGGATAGTTATTGGTTGATGAATACGAGAGGTCCCGCATGATTGAGATTCTGAGCCGAACAGAACTAGGCCGCGCCAAGGAGGCCGGCGCGCTGGTTGCCAACATTTTGCACACCCTCAAGGGCAGGGCAACCGTGGGCACCAACCTCCTGGACATCGACCAATGGGCTAAGAGCATGATCCTCGAGGCCGGCGGTATTTCCTGCTACGTGGACTACGCCCCCTCCTTTGGACGCGGCCCTTTCGGCCACTACATCTGCACCGGCGTCAATGACGCCGTCCTTCACGGCCTGCCCACGGACTACAAACTGGCCGACGGCGACCTCCTCACCTTGGATCTGGCGGTATTGAAGGACGGAATCGCCGCTGACTCTGCCATCAGCTTCATAGTGGGCGAGTCCAAGCCGACCGAAAGCCTCGCAATGATCGAGGCAACCGAACGTGCATTGCGCGCAGGCATAGAGGCGGCCCGCCCCGGGGCCCGCATCGGCGACCTCTCCTACGCAATAGGTTCAGTCCTCAGCGAGGCCGGCTACCCCGTCAACACCGAGTTTGGCGGGCACGGCATTGGCTCCACCATGCACCAGGAGCCGCATGTACCCAGCATGGGCCGCCCCGGCCGGGGATACAAGCTGCGCCCCGGACTGCTGCTTGCCCTGGAGCCGTGGGTCATGGCCGACACCGCCCAGCTCGTTACCGACCCCGACGGCTGGACCCTGCGCAGTGTGACCGGTTGCCGCACGGCCCACAGCGAGCACACCATCGCCATCACGGAGGACGGAGCCGAGATCCTGACCCTGCCGACACTCTGAGCCAATGATTTCCCGGGCACTCCCCCGCTTGTTCGGGTGACTCAACGCTGAACGGGGCGCGGGACGAACGAGCGCGGGATCCGGGGCGAACGAGTGCGGGATCCGGGCATTTCGGTTCACACAATGAGACGCCCCACACGGCGTCTTGCGCTTGAGGGTGACTCCCGTCATACTAAATGAACGCTATTCATTTAGTGACAGTCGTCTCACGGAGTAAACCCCCCATGATTGAAATCAGACACTGGGAAGCCCCCGCTTTCCTGACCGCCGGCCCGGCAACACGCCGGCAAGCAACCCAAGCGACGGACCCCAACACCTCGCCCGGCTCAGCGAAAACCCCACACCTTCAGGCAGTCACCGCGTGAGTGTGTGGCGCATGCCATCGGAAACGGCTCCCCAGGACCGCGTCTGGATGGCCTTCCCCACTGGCGGCTACACCTTGGGTGAATCGGAGGAAGAAGCCCACGCTGCACGTTCCACCTGGGCGGCAGTTGCCAACGCCATCCTTGAGTTTGAACCCGTCACCATGGTGGTAACGCCCGACGACGTCCAAACAGCCGCCCGCTACTTGGACCCACGCGTTGAGGTGATTACCGCTGAGCTCAACGATGCCTGGATGAGGGACATCGGGCCGACGTTCGTGCTGGATTCGAACAGGCAACTGGGTGCCGTGGACTGGATCTTCAACGGTTGGGGCGGCCAGGACTGGGCAACCTGGGACAAGGACTCGCACATTGCCGAGGACATCAGTGGCCGCGCCAACGCCCGGCACATCCCCTCCGGGATAGTCAACGAGGGCGGCGGCATCCAGGTTGACGGTGAAGGCACCGTTCTGGTGACAGAAACTGTCCAGCTTGATCAGGGCCGGAACCCCGGCCTGACCAAAGCGGACATCGAGCAGGAACTTGCCCGTACCATCGGCGCCACGCACGTGGTGTGGCTTCCACGGGGCCTCACCCGTGACTCCGAAAAATTCGGTACCCGCGGACACGTGGACATTGTGGCCGCGATCCCCAGCCCGGGCACACTTCTGGTCCACTCCCAGCAGAACCCCGAACACCCGGACTACACGGTCTCCCGCGAGATCATCGACTTCCTGCGCACCACCCATGACGCAGCGGGCCGGGACTGGAACATCATCGAAGTCCCCGCCCCGGAGACACTTACCGACGACGAGGGGTTTGTGGACTACAGCTACATCAATCACCTCGTGGTCAACGGCGGAGTTATCGCCTGCAGTTTCAATGACCCCATGGACGAGAAAGCACTCCGCCTTCTCGCCGACGCCTACCCCGGACGCCGCGTGATCGGTGTTGACGCGCGCGAACTCTTCGCCCGGGGCGGCGGTATCCACTGCATTACGCAGCAGCAGCCTTCGGCCATCTAGAAAGGGCCTCACATGAGCCAGACAATCCGCCGCAGCGGCAATGACGCTGCAGAGTCGCACAAGATCAGCGGCAAGGGACTGAAGACGGGGCAGTTGGGGCTCCTCGCCGTCGTCGTTCTTGGCATTTCAACCATCGCACCCGCGTACACGCTCACCGGCGCGCTGGGTCCAACAGTCAACGAAGTCGGGCTCCAACTGCCCGTCATTTTTCTGATCGGGTTCATCCCCATGATCCTGGTATCGCTGGCCTACCGGGAGCTCAATGCTGACTCCCCGGACAGCGGCACCACCTTCACCTGGGTCACCAAAGCGTTCGGCCCATGGGTTGGATGGATGGGTGGCTGGGGCTTGCTGGCCGCCAACATCATTGTCCTGTCCAACCTGGCCGGCGTGGCCGTGGACTTCTTCTACCTGTTCCTGGCACAGGCCACGGGTTCACCGGAACTCGCAGACCTGGCATCGAACAAACTGCTCAACGTTGCCACCTGCTTCGTCTTCGTGGCGCTCGCCGTGTGGATCAGCTACCGCGGCCTGCACACCACCAAGATCGTCCAGTACGGCTTGGTAGGTTTCCAGCTGCTGGTCCTTGGCCTGTTCGTTACCATGGCGTTCGCCAACTGGTCCACCTCCGAGACCGCTGTGCCGTTCAGCTGGGACTGGTTCGACGTCACCAAGATTGAGACCTTCGGGCAGATTGCCGCCGGTATCTCGTTGTCGATCTTCGTCTACTGGGGCTGGGACGTCTGCCTCACGGTCAACGAGGAAACCGCCAACGGTAAGAAGACCGCAGGCCTGGCGGGCACATTGACGGCAGTGATAGTGCTGGGCATCTACCTCTTGGTCACCATTGCCACCATGATGTTCGCCGGAGTGGGCGATACCGGGATTGGCCTGAACAACGAGGAAAACCACGCCAACGTCTTCACCGCACTGGCATCACCGGTGATGGGCCCGTTCGCCATCCTCATGTCACTGGCCGTGCTCTCCAGCTCCGCGGCATCCCTGCAGTCCACCTTCACCTCGCCGTCCCGCAGCCTGCTGGCCATGGCGCACTACGGCGCCCTTCCGGAGCGCTTCAGCCACATGAGCAAGAAGTTCTCGACGCCGGGCTTCGCCACCATTGCGGCCGGTGTCCTGTCCGCGGGCTTCTACGCCGTGATGCACGTGATCAGTGAAAACGTCCTGAACGACACCATCCTGGCCCTGGGCCTGATGATCTGCTTCTACTACGGACTCACAGCAATCGCCTGTGCTTGGTACTTCCGCAACAGCGTCTTCTCCAGCGCCAGGAACTTCTTCCTGCGGCTCGTTTGCCCGCTGGTGGGCGGCGTTGGACTGTTTGTGGTGTTCCTCCAGACCGCCGTGGACAGCTGGGCTCCGGAGTTCGGCAGCGGCTCGGAGATCTTCGGTGTGGGGCTCGTGTTCGTCCTGGGCATCGGCATCCTGGTCCTGGGCGCCGTGGTCATGCTGATCATGTCCCGAATCCGGCCCGGATTCTTCCGCGGCGAGACCATTCGGAAGGATACGCCGGCGCTGGTGGTTCCGGAGTAGGTCCGGAAGCCACGAAAACGCTGGAAAGCTGCCAGTTCGCCGGATAGGTCCGGCGAATTGGCAGCTTTCGTATGCTTTGGCAGCACTCCCGCGTTCCGGGGGAAGCTGCTACCAGCGGTGGGCCACATCCACTACCAGGCGCGAGCCGCCGTCGGGTCCGTCCAAAGTGAACACCCGGAATGGAAGCCGTGCCCGGACACCCAGCCCAATACTGGTGGTGCCCTCAAAACTGCCCGCGTAAACCACCTGCCGGAAGGTCCGGTATCCGGAGACGTTGGATAGTTCGGCTTTGGCTGCCGGCTCATAGGTTGGCTGGCTGTACTGGTTGTAGGACGGCGCAGTGACCATCACTTGCAGATCAGCATCGCCCAGCACGGGGATGGGATATCCCGTGGCGTCCTGCGTGATTACCGGTACGTACTGAACGGCATAACCGGCAACCTTTCCGGTCATGTCAATGACTAAACGGTCATAGCAGGGCTGCTGGCCCGTGCGGACATTGGTGACGTTGGCGGAACTCATGTCGGGATCGGCCTTGGCCAAGGAACCCCATGCGATTCCGCAATATGATGCGGCCGAGGCCGGTCCCGGTGCCGCCAGACCGAGCCCGACAGCTGCCAGGACGGCTGCCAAACCCGCTCCAATTTTCCTCATTTTTTGTGCCCCCTTCAGGCGAAGTTGATACTTCAACAGTAGGAGTGCAACGGGGTGCGCGGGTGGGTTGTGACCGCTTCGGGGCACAACTGTTAAGTGCACAAAGCTGCGGTCACAAGAGGGTTATTCAAGGGCCGTTTTTGGGGTGAAGGCAGCCGCATGAAGCGGCGTCGCGCCCATGTTCGTGATCAACGATAACGAGACCCGGGCGTTACTTTAGCCTTCGCAGTCCTTGCAGAACTTAAGCCCGTTCTTTTCCAAGGCAATCTGGGACCTGTGGCGGACCAGGAAACAGGAGCCACACGTGAATTCGTCGGACTGCTCAGGGACAACAATGACGGTCAGTTCTTCACCGGAAAGATCTGCACCGGGCAGGTCAATTCCCTCGGCAGTATCGTTTTCCTCGACGTCGATCACCGCGGTCTGCGCAGTGTTTCCACGGGATGCCTGAAGGGCCTCAAGCGATTCGGCGGGAGACTCTTCTTCGGTCTTGCGCGGGGCATCGTAATCAGTAGCCATTGAGGTTCGCTTTCGTTGCTGCATAGTGCCTCTTCCGGCACCTCAGTGAAGCAGTTTAGGGCATACCTCAGGAGATAAACGAATACTGTGCCCAACGCGACATTCTGCAGCATTCCGGGCTGGGCCTAGGGCTCTGTTGGTACCCTCACGGCATGCGATTGGATGGCCTGTG
This sequence comes from Paenarthrobacter aurescens, assembly GCF_041549525.1. Lineage (NCBI taxonomy): Bacteria > Bacillati > Actinomycetota > Actinomycetes > Micrococcales > Micrococcaceae > Paenarthrobacter > Paenarthrobacter aurescens. The sequence goes on along the minus strand of NZ_CP157456.1, from coordinate 974,268 downwards.
CACCGGCAACGGTGACTCCACTGAGGGCAGGCAACCACGCCAATCGGCTGCCGTCCTCCTCCGCTGACGGACCAGGAGCGTCCAGGACGTAGGCGGACTCGATCCAGGCCGCAATGGTGGTGCCCACTTTCGTGGCAAACGAGGCTAATGATCCGATCATGCGGCAACGCTATGCATAGCGCATGTTGAGGCGATTTCCGTTGGATCACGAGCTTGTTAACTTCAGTCCTGTAAAGCCTTTTCCACGATGTACTCCGCTATGGCCATGGACGAAGTAGCCCCCGGAGAAGGCGCGTTGCGCACCAAAACTGTGTCCCGGCGTCGCGCAATCACAAAGTCGTCAACCAGCGAACCGTTGCCGTTCATGGCCTGGGCGCGCACGCCGCGAGTGCCGGGGAGGATGGTGGCGCCCTCCAATGAAGGTACAAAGCGGACGGCCTCGCGGATGAATTTCTTCTTGCTCATAACGGTCTGGAATTCGCGGAAGGCTGAGGGTACGTTCTGCCGGGCAAAATTCCAGAAACCCGGGAAGAGCGTGTAATTCATGACGTCGCGAACATTGACCTCATTCCACGCATAGGACTCACGGCCGAATGAGATAAACGCATTGGGGCCCAGCATCATTTCACCGTCAATGCGTTTTGTGAGGTGGACACCGAGGAAGGGGTGTTTGGGGTCCGGCACCGGGTAAATCAGCCCGCGGACTTGATCCCGGGCGTCCGCCCCCAAGAGGAAATACTGCCCAAAAAACGGCACGATCCTGGGGGTGGCCGGTTCGCCAGTGGATTCTGCCACGCGATCCGACTGGAGACCCGCACAGACCACCACAAGGTCGTAATGCTCGCTGCCGTCCTTGGTAGTGACCAGCACCCCGCTGCCCTGTTGATTCAGCGCGGTGACTTCCTGTGCCAGCCGGATGGTCCCGCCGGCACTGCGGACGTCGTCGGCGAGCGCGTTGGTGATGGCTGTGTAGTCAACGATCGCCGTTTCCGGCGAGTGCAAAGCGGAAAGCCCGACGGCGTTCGGCTCCACCTCACGTATCTGGTCACCGCGAAGCATGCGAGCGCCGGGGACGCCGTTGGCTGTGGCGCGGGCGAAAATGTTGTCCAGGCGGTGTTGCTCTTCCGGCGTTTGGGCGATCACCAGCTTGCCGCAGGCTTCATAGGGCAGGTCTTTTGTGGCGCAGAATTCCTGCAGCAGCTCCACTCCCCTGCGGCACAGCTTTGCCTTCAGCCCGCCGGGCTCGTAGTACAGGCCCGCGTGAACCACACCCGAGTTGTGGCCGGTCTGGTGTGCTGCGAGCCGGTCTTCCTTTTCATAGACGGTGATCTGGGCGTGGTGGAGTCTGTTGGACAGTTCCCTGGCCACCGCAATGCCGATGATGCCGCCACCTACAACTGCGCACCGCTTGATGGTCCTCGTCTGTGGAGGGTGGGGCATGACACTCCTCGTCGTTGGGGTGGGTCAGTCGTTGGGGTGGGTCCACCTCAGCATTTCATGGGCATTGACCGCGCGGCAGGTACTGGCCGGAAAACGGCGCGAAAAAGGGCGGCATAAAAAGGTGCCGCCCTTTTCCTTGGATCGTATTGCTTACTGCGTGTTACTTGCTACGTGACTGACTATGCAGTGGGCTGGTCAAAACGCTGGCCGGCCGGGTTTGACGGCAGGAGCGAGAGCACGAGTGCAACGATGGGCACGATGATGAGCAGCGCCAACCAGCCGCTAAGGTTGGCGTCGTGGAGACGGCGGACCAACAAGGCAATTGACGGGACCAGAGTTGCAAGACCCCAAATGGTCACAACGGCCACTCCAACAAAGTACGTCGCGCCAAAGACCGGCAGTCCCTCGGCATCTACTGAAAGACCGGTTGTCATCACAATTTGGAAAACGATCAGAACTACTGCATTGACCAAGGCCCACCACCAGTATTCGCTGCGGCTCGCGCGGCCGCTGAACGTGGCGTACTTCTTGAAGAAACGCTTGACGGCTGCACCAATCGGAGCGCCGTAGTACGGAGCCCACAGCGGCGGCTCGCCGGCCTGGACGCCGTACTGTTCGGTTTGTTGCGGTTGTTGCGGGTAAGTGCTCATTGGTATATCCCCCGGGTTAGGTGTGAGTCGTGATGAAGCATCATGCTCTGAGTGAGTCGTGCTTATCGTAATGCCCCAACAGCCTATTACGCAGTTCGATGGAGGAAATTAACCCGGATTTAGCTTGGTAACGGAATATTTCGCCCCGAGAGGTTCCTCACGGAGCAGCTTTTCCACGCAGGCATTAGTTACTGTGCGTACTGCTTCCGGAGGTCCATTTTGCGGATTTTGCCACTGGCGGTTCGTGGCATTTCCTCAACGAACACCACGGACTTGGGGATTTTGTACCGCGCCAGCCGGCCTTCCAAATGCGAGCGCAGTTGCTCCTCCGTGAGGGATCCGCCTTCACGCAGGGTGACTATCGCCCGGGGTACTTCTCCCCATTTGGGGTCATCAACACCAATGACGGCCACACTTCCCACAGCCGTGAGCTCCGCGATGGCAGCTTCAACCTCGGCGGGGTAGATGTTCTCGCCCCCGGAAATGATCATGTCCTTGATGCGGTCCGAAACGAACAGGAAGCCTTCCGCATCCTGGTAGCCCATGTCCCCGGAACGGAACCAGGAGGAATCGGAGTAGCTTTCCGCGGTGGCTTCCGGCCGGTTCCAGTACTCCTTGATCACGTTGGGGCCGGAGATTTGGATCTCCCCCACCTCGCCCTGGACAGCAACTCCGCCGAGCGGATCGGCAATCCTCACGTCCGTGAAGAAGTGCGGCAGCCCGGCAGATCCGGCCTTTTCCTTGGACCTGGATACCGGCAGCATGGTTGCCCCAGGTGCGGTTTCGGTCATGCCATAGCAGCTGGTGAAACCTATGCCGCGCTGCTCGTAGGCATCGAGCACTCTCTGTGGAACCGCTGAACCGCCGCAGGTGAGCTTGTCCAGGGAGCTGAGGTCCGCCGTCGACCATCCGGGATGGTCACAGAGCATCTGAAAGGTGGTGGGGACGCCGTTGAGTGTGGTGATTTTGTACTGACCCACCAACTCCAGTACCCGGCCGGCGTCGAATTTGGCTTCAAGCACCACGGTTGCGCCTTTGAGCAGCATGGGAAGCAGGCCCATGTCCAGTGATGCAACGTGGAACAGCGGCGAGATCATGAGCGCTACATCGTTGCGGTTCAGGTCCATATCCACCACCGTGTTCATGCAGTTCCAGGTGATGTTGCCGTGCGTCAGCAGCGCACCCTTGGGTTTGCCGGTGGTTCCGGAGGTGTAGAGGATCATGGCGCCGTCGTCCAGCGTCACCGCTTCATCCGGCGGTGCCGCGCTTGCGCTGGCCATCACGTCGTCATAGTGCTCGACGCCGGATGGCAGCGTGGGAGCGGAACCGTCAGTGACGTCGTCGGGCGCCACCACAAGACGGTGGGTCACCTCAGTCTCCCTGCTGGACGCGGCGGCAACGGTTTCCAAAGATGCGGCGCTGATGAGCAGCAGTGAGCCTGAGTCCTGCAGTTGATACTGCAGCTCCGGGGCCGCCAGGCGGGTGTTGAGCGGGACGAAGATCGCGCCCAACAGCCCGCATGCGAAGAACGTCTCCACGAATGATGGGTGATTCTCGCCGAGGTAGGCCACCCTGTCCCCTTTGCCTACGCCTCTTTCCTTGAGGGCGTTGGCCAAGTGGGCGGTCCGGTCTGCAAGTTCGGCGTAGCTAAGACTCGTCCCGCCGGAAATGACAGCTGTTTTGGTTCCGGACTTTATCCGGCGCCGGTGCAGCCAGGATCCAACTCCGTTGTTGTCCATGGTGCAGTGCTCCTAACTGACCGTAGAGAGGTCGTTGTTCTTAGACTCCCGCGTCAGCAGGATGAAGACAATCGATACCAGCGACATGATGGAAAGGAAGACCACCACAGGGACGATGCTCTGACCGGCGTCCTTATAAAGGCCCGCCACAATGCCGGGCGTGAAGCCAGCGCCGATCAGTGTTGCCAGCTGGTAGCCGACGGCCGCGCCGGTGTAGCGGTTAGTGGTGCCGAACTGCTCCGAAACGAACGCTGCAAGCGGACCGTAAAGGGATGAATGCAGAACCAGCGCCACCGTGAAGGCCAGGAAAACCAGGGCGATGTTGCCGGAACTGAGCATCCCGAACATTGGGAACAGGTACAGGATGAACAAGGCCAAACCCGTGACCATCACCGGACGGCGACCAAAGCGATCCGAGAGCCTGCCGCCCAGGAGCACGAACAGGATGGAGATGGCTGAGGCGCCAGCGAAGGCATAGAGCACGCCCTGTTGTGGTGCGCCCTTGGATACTGCGTAGGTGACGGAGAACGTAGGAAGCACAACTTGGAGGCCGAATCCCGCAGCACCGGCGAACATGATCATGATCAGAGCCTTGGGACGCTTCAGCACTTCCAGCAACGGGATCTTGCGTTTGGTGCCCTGGGCGCTTTCCTTGGCAACAGCTTCGGCGAAGATCGGGCTTTCCGAAACCCGCAACCTCACAAACATGCCCACAATCAGGAGGACGAAGGACAACAGGAACGGCACGCGCCAACCCCACGCCAGGAACGCATCCTGTGGAAGGGCGGAGAAGATGCCCATCACCACGGTGCCAAGGACAGCGCCGGTGGGGGCGCCGGCGTTGACGAACGACGCCGCGAACCCCCGCTTTTTGGGATCCGAATGCTCCAAGGCCATCAGCGCGGCACCGCCCCATTCACCGCCCACAGCGATTCCCTGGCAGACACGCAGGACCACAAGGATCACAGCGCCCCAGGGGCCAATGACGTTGGCTCCGGGAATCAGCCCAATCAGCGTGGAGGCAATACCCATCATGGCCATGGACACAATCAGCATGCCCTTGCGGCCGATCCGGTCACCGAAGTGCCCAAAGATGATGCCGCCCAAAGGCCGGGCAACATAGCCGGCGGCGAACGTGGCGTACGCGGCTACGACGCCCACCCACTCATCAGTACCGGCGAAGAACACCTTGGGGAAGGCAACCGCTGCGGCCGTTGCGTACAGCAGGAAGTCGTAGAACTCGATGGTGCTGCCCAGATAGCTGGACATGATGACCGTGCGCGCTTCTTTGCGCTTGGCGGCCGTGCTCGACTGTGCGAGCGCAGTGTGTCCTGACATGTCTGTTCCTTGGGAGAGGAGGGAAGGGAAGTGGGTTTACGGATCGCTTTACTTGTAGAAGCGGTTCCTACTTGTAGAAGCGGGCGAGGAATTCGGCCACGACGGCGGGGCGTTCCTGGCCTTCGATTTCGATGGTGGCGTTGACCTTGATCTGGGCGCCGCCCTTGACTTCGGTGACCTCGGCGATGCTGCCGTTCATGCGGACTTTGGAGCCCACCTTGACCGGTGAGGTGAAGCGGACCTTGTCCAGGCCGTAGTTGACCTTGGTAGTGACGCCGTCGACGTCGAACAATTCGCCCCAGAACGGGATGATCAGGGACAGCGTGAGGAAGCCGTGCGCGATCGGCGCACCGAAAGGGCCGTCTTTGGCGCGTTCGGGATCAACATGGATCCACTGCTGGTCATCAGTGGCATCGGCGAACAGGTTGATCTGCTGCTGCGTAATTTCGCGGTAGTCGGTAGTGCCGAGGTCCTTGCCGGACATGGTGAGCAGGGTGTCGAAATCGACCACGAGATTGGGCATCTTTGCCTCCTGTGTTGTTGTTTGAAGAGATTTAGTGGGTGAAAGCACTGGCGCCGGTGAGGGCGCGGCCTACGATCAAGGCGTTGATCTCGTGGGTGCCTTCGTAGGAGTAGACGGCTTCGGCGTCGGCATGGAAACGCGCGACGTCGGCGGCGAGGGTGATGCCGTTGCCGCCCACCACTTCGCGGGCCAGGGCGACGGTTTCGCGCATCATCAGGGACGTCTGCATCTTGGCCAGGGCTGAGTCCTGATCCCGGTAGATGCCCCAGCCCTGCTGCTCGGTCAGCCGGACAACGAGTGAAAGCGAAGCGGTGACGTTGCCGAGCATGCGGGCCAGCTTCTCCTGGACCAGCTGGAAGGAGCCCAAGGACCGGCCGAACTGCTGACGCTCCTTCACATAAGCCAACGCAGCTTCGAACGCGCCGGCCTGGATTCCGGCGGCGATCCAGGCAACGTCCGAGCGCATCGCACGGAGCATAGCGGCCACGTCCTTGAAGGAGTTCACGTTGTGCAGGCGCATGGCTTCGGGAACCCTGACGTTGTTCAGGGTGATATGGGCGTTCTGCATCATCCGCAGTGAAGTTTTACCCTGGATCTTCTCCAGGGACACCCCCGGAGCCGTACGGTCTATGAGGAACGCTTTGACCTGCCCGTCGGTCACATCGCGGGCGAATACGCACAGGACGTCGGCTGTGGAAGCGCCCCCGATCCACCGTTTGGCACCGTCCAGAACCCAGGAGCCGGAGCCCGTGCCGCCGTCGGGATCTTCTTCGTAACGGGCGGTGGTGGACAAACCGCCGGCGATGTCCGAGCCGTGCCCGGGTTCGGTCAAGGAGAAGACGCCCTTGAGGGAGAAGTCGATGACTTTGGGCATCCACTCCTTCTGCTGCTCTTCGGACGCACCCACCCGGATTGCTGTCCGGAACAACCCCGCCTGGGCGGTGTACCAAGTGGCCAGCGAAGCGTCAGTACGGGCCAGTTCGAAGATCCGGAAGCCGTGGTAAATCCCCCTCGCAGGGGCCTCAACAGTGAGGTCGGCCGGTTCCATCAGGTCCAGGTCGATCAACGGCCGTGCCAGTTGTTCGGGGAACTCCCCCTTCTCCCAGTAATCGGCCAACAAAGGCTTGGCTTCAGCGTCAAGGAAGTCCCGCAGCCGGCCCAGTACCTGGCGTTCGGCAGTGTTGAGCAGCGCTTCGGCGTCGTACCAGTCCGCCACGGAATACAGCCGCTGTTCCTGACTGGTGTTGGTGGTAGCAGTCGCCGTCATCTCAACCACCCAAACCAAGTAGCCGAACGGCGTTGTCCAAGAGGATCTTCGGCCGCACCTCATCCTTCAGCGGCAGGTCCGCGAACGCACCCAACCACTTCTGCGGCGTAATCAGCGGGAAGTCGGTGCCGAACAGGACCTTGTCCTGCAGCACTGAATTGGAGGCCTTCACCAATGACTCCGGGAAGTACTTTGGCGACCAGCCGGAGAGATCGATGAACACGTTGGATTTGTGCGTCGCGATCGAGTTGGCCTCGTCCTGCCACGGCACCGAGGGGTGGGCCATGATGATCTGCAAGCCCGGGAAATCTGCCGCCACAGCATCCAGCAACAACGGGTTGGAGAAGGCGAGCTTAATCCCGTACCCGCCCGGGAGTCCTGCGCCCATACCGTTCTGGCCAGTGTGAAAGATGCAAGGCAGCCCCAACTCCTGCAGGGTCTCCCACAGTGGGTAGAACGTCTCGTTGGACGGATCAAAGCCTTGCAGCGATGGGTGAAATTTGAAACCGCGGGCACCGAGCTCAACAGCCTGATGCTTTGCCCCGGCGATCGCGTCCTCCCCCGTCCGCGGGTCAACACTGCCGAACGGAATCAGCACATCATTGTTCCGGGCAGCGCCCTCGATCAGTTCCGGGATGCTGTTGGGCTCGTGCTTGAGCTGCGTGCGGGCATCAACAGTGAACACGACGGCGGCCATGTTCAGTTCGCGGTACACCTCGGCGATCCTGTCCAGCGATGGCGTACGGTCCTCAGACTTGAAGTACTTCGCCGAGGCCTCCGTCAACGCTTCCGGGAGGGAACCGTGGCCGCAACTGTCCACTTCGAGGTGGACATGCATGTCGATCGCATCCAACGCAGTGGCGTCGATGCCCAATTCGTAACGGGTAGCCATGATCAGCGGGCCTGTACGGGTTCCGGCTGGAGCTCCGCGGGCAGCGGCAGGAATTCCTCGCCGTAACTCTGCAGTGCCTCAGCACCAAAAAGCGATCCAGCGTTCTCCTGCAGGGCCTCGTAACTCCACCCGCCTTCACGGTACTCGGTGGTGGCCGCCGTCGGATGTGTCCATACCTGCAGCCGGTCACCGCCGGCGCCGATTGCCTGGCCGGTAATTTCAGCAGCCGCATCAGAGGCGAGGAACGCGATCAGCCCGGCGACGTCGTCGGCCGTTCCAAAACCAAGATCGTGACGGAAGAACGGCGGCATGGCCTCACCACGCTCTTCAGCTTCAACGGCCTTCTGGAAGTACGGGACCGTCTTGGTCATGGCGGTGGCGGCCACCGGAATCACAGAGTTAACCGTCACCCCGGCCTTCTTCATCTCCAGAGCCCAGGTGCGGACCATGCCCACGATCCCGGCCTTGGCAGCGGCGTAATTGGTCTGCCCGAAGTTGCCGCGCTGACCGGTGGGCGAGCCGATGGTGATGATCCGGCCGGCGATGCCGTTCTCCTTGAAGTACGCGAACGCCTCCCGGACGCAAGTGAACGTCCCTTTCAGGTGCACATTGATGACCAGGTCAAAGTCCTCGTCGGTCATTTTGAGAATGCTCTTGTCCCTCAGGATGCCGGCATTCGTCACCAGGATATCCAGCCGACCGAAGGCTTCAACGGCACCCGCAACCAGGGCCTTCGCGGCGTCCGTGCCGCCCACCGGAACCACAACGGAAGTGGCGCGTCCGCCGTCGGCCTCGATCTGCGCAACAGCGTCCGCAGCGGTCTGGGCGTTCACGTCATTAATAACGACGGCGGCACCCTGGCGGGCGAGCTCCCTCGCGTAAGCGAGTCCAAGACCCTGTCCACTCCCGGTGACGATTGCAACCTTGCCGTTCAAGCTCATGGCGTGCTCCTTCGCATGCAGTAACCGGCCTGAGCCGGTGAGGCCGATCCCACTGCATCGTGAGATCCTTGTCATGATCAATGAGAATACGGATCATTGAAAAAGTCAACGATTGTTTTTCATTACTATTGGAGTTGTCATGGGCCCGCAAAGCACCGAAGTGGAAACCCCGCGCCTGGCCGCAGCAAAAATCGGCAGCGATGTAGGCCTCTTACTGGCCAAACTGCACGCCACGGGCTCGCTCCTGAACAACAAGGCACTGGCGGACTACGGCCTCCGGGAGCGGTCCTTCTCCGTACTGACGCTCGCATGCAGCGGCTTGGAACCCACCCAACGCGAGCTCGCGGACTTCCTCAGCCTGGACCCCAGCCAAGTGGTCAGCCTGGTTGACGATCTTGAACACCGCGGACTGGTCAAACGAGCTCAAGGCAAGCAGGACCGGCGCGCCAAGATCATCGTCTCCACCGCTGAAGGACGCCGGATCCACAACAAAGCGAGGGCCGGACTCGAAGAGTGCGAGCGGACGCAGTTGGCCACACTGACTGAAGACGAGAACGCGCAGCTAAGGGCGTTGCTGAAGAAGGCCCTGTGGGGCTAGCTTGAGTGCTGCCCGGCGCTAGCTGAGGCAGCCCGATGGACATCTGCACAGCAGAACCTGGCTCACGTATGCACCTGTCCATACCGGCTGACGGGCGGTTCTGTCAGGATCTGAAACTATGAGCTTCCCTCTTTTCCACGATCCCCTGCAGGGCGCCGTCACCGTAGACGCGCCCGCCCGCGATCCTCAAGTCCACCGCCAAAGCCGCACAAACAACAGGCCGGCTCGCCCAGCCACACATGGATCCAAGCCTGCACGCACCTCCCGGCAGCGAGAGGTAGCCAAGGTTGCCGAAGACCTCCAGGCTTTGATGGCGCGGACCAGCGGACGGCACTAGCTGACCCTCAATACCCGTAAGTCGCTGCGCAGGTTGGGTAGTATCCAAACGAGTAGTCGACTTTTGAGGGGCTGAATCGTGAGCGTACACATCTGGTACCTGGTGGATCTTTCTGCTTCTTCAGCAGAGGCGGACAGTGCCGTCCATCGGCTTCAAGAATGGCTGGTCACCACCGGATGGGTGGGTGCCGAACGGGAGTCCGATTGGGTGGAGGGTCTTTGCCTGACACCCGGACCGCGGGCCCTTGAGCGAGGGCTCGCAAAGGAAACCAGCAATTTGACCCTGATTCATGACCGGGATGGTTACTCCATGGGAGAGAATTTCGCTCCTCCCTCCTGCCCGGCATGCGGTGAGACGCTGGATGAAGACATCCTGTTTGACGCTTATAGCGACTGGGCCGCCACCGACTGGACACTTGGGACGCAGCCGAGCGTCTCCTGTGACGCATGCGGGGAAGAGAAACCGGTGGTGGACTTCGCTGATGAGCATTCCCGAGTGGCGCACGGCAACCTCGCAATTGCCCTTTACGCCTGGGACCACGAAGAACTTTTTGCGGCGGTCGAAGAGAACTTTCCCGGACATTGGCGCACGATTTACAGCCACACGTAACTTTCAGCATCAGCGTCAAGAGACACTTATCAACAACCGGCCTTCTTGACTTGCTTCACTGTCCGGCCCCATGTCTAGGCTGGGTCCCATGACTGAGCTGACCTTCCAAAACATCGTCGACGACGGTGCCATCCTTTTCCTCGAAACCCATCACATGCAGGATGATCGTTTTGAGGAATGGGGCTACGAGCGTTGGCACACTGCCGATCAGTTCGCCAGTGTGGAGTTCCACTTTCCCGGGAGAAGCTCAAAGCATTTGCAGACTGCTTTTGTGGGAACGTCCGGCCCTGGTCCCAAGACTTTCCTGTGGGCATGGGCCAATCCCAATGTTGCGGCGACGCCTGCCCAGAAGGCAGTCTTTGACCAGGTTGTAGCATTCGGCCGGCACTACGGCATTGAGGAACTGACCAGTGGTGAGGTTCCCTTCGAAAGCATCGTCCCTGCATTCGCGGATGAGGAATTCAGGCTCAGCGCAGAAAAGGCCGGATCAACTCTGGTGGCCTTCAAGATTGCCACTGCAGTGAAAATGATCACCGGCCGGGCGAATCACTTCACGTCCGACATCGGCAGGGGCTCCATGGCCGTGGTTGCCTATAACCACGGCAGCCTGGAGCTGGGGCCGCCATCAGCCCTCACATTCCAGATGCGCTTCATGGAGGCGGTGGCCGCCGGCATGATCGAGGACCACCGCCGAGCCGTGGAAAGCTACGCCCGCTTTCGGCTTCAAACACCGGTCACCGAACCGTCACCGGGCACCCTTGAGGTGACGTTCGACGACGGCCAGGCCACTATTGCGTTCGACGAGAACAACAGACTGACCACCATGAATGCCTCGTTGACCGGTTTGCCCTCGTCCTGAATGTACTTGGGCGGGACACGTGACATGACCCGCCATGCCCACCCCGGCTAGTATCACTGGTTGGAGCGTCACCAGATGCACTGCGGAATATCGAAGGGTACAGCGATGGAACTGGGGTCCACACGCGTCGAAGTGTTTGCCGACGGCAGGGTAACAGTAGGTGGCGAGGCCATCTCTCCGCCCGAGGGAACTGATCCTTACTCGGCTGCAATAGCGGTGCTTGCTGACTATGCCAAGTCGTCCGGAGCGCCTGTTCTGGCGGATGCGGTAGACCATGTCAAGGGCCAGGAAGGCCGGTTCCACGTGCATCCGGACGGTCGCGCCGAAGCGGTGACAGGATTCCCGGGTGCCGTAGACAGCACTCCGGCAGACTCGGCAGAAGCCCCTGCAGACTCGGTGGTGGCTCCTTCAGACTCGGTGGTGGCTCCTCCGACAACCCCAAGCTACGGTTCGACGCACCTTGAGACACAGTTCGTCCGGCCGGACAGGCCACGTCCCACCACGGGCTTCCGCGGCGCCCTGTATTCGGCTACGGGTGGTTTCGTGAACCTCGGCCCCAGCGCCAGGGACCAGGACGAGGCCGAGCTGGAACGCCGGATCGCCCGTCCGCTCTCCGGCAGCTTCAACACAGCGGTCCTCAGCCTCAAGGGCGGAATCGGCAAGACCTCCACCACCGTGGGCGTGGGCATGATTCTCGCCGAATACCGCGGCGACCACCCGTGCGCCATCGACGCCAACCCTGATAGCGGGGACCTGGCCGAACGCGCACTCGGCGAAATGCTCTATCAGAAGGTCAAGCCGCGCACCATCACGGATATTGTCCGGGACATCGAAAAGATCACGTCGCTGACAATGCTCACCGACTACATGCATCACGCCAACAGACTGCATTTGGTGGCAGGCGAGCAGGATCCCGCGTTATCCGATGCCCTGACGGCTGCTGAATACCTGAAGATCAAACACTTGGTGTCCCAGTACTACTCGGTGACTCTCACTGACTGCGGCACGGGCGTGTCACATCCGGCCATGGCCGGAGTGCTCCCGGAAGCCACCAACTTGGTTATCGCGTCCGGCTATGCCGTGAGCGGTGCCAAGCGTGCCCGCAATACCCTCCAGTGGCTTGCCGACCATGGGTATGAGAATCTGGCCAGAAACGCCATTGTGGTGGTCACGGACAAGGACCAAGTTTCCAGCCGGGTCAATAAGCGTGCCATTGAAGAGCACCTCGCAGGCTTCTGCCGGCAACTCATTACAGTCCCGCACGATCGCGGCGTCGCCGATGGTGACCGCATTTCGTTGGACAAGATTTCGGCCGGGACCCGCAGGGCCTACAAGGAGATAGCCGCCGCGATCGTGGACGGCTACATCTAGGCCGGCTACCGGCCCTGGGGGTTACCCTGTGCTTTGCCCTGCGCCGCTCCGAGGATGAGCTCCTGGGCGCGGCGGGCTTTTCCACCATCCCAGGTGGAAGCCGTCGGGTATCGGACGGCCAGATGCTGGAAGGGGACGTGTCCACGGAGCGCCGCGGCCGCCCCGGCAGTATCCAGTTCCGCCGCTTCGGGAACACCTCTGTGCAGCGATGGCCCCAGTACCAGCAACTGCGGAACCCTCATGGCGTCCCCGCCGACGGGGATGCTTAGCCCGGAGGCGCCAAAGTGTAGTTCCACCGTTAGTTCCTGTGCATTGGCTTCCACGGCTGCAGCCTCAAGGGTTACAAGATCTGGAAGAGCACTGCTGGAAGGGGCTGACATCAATACATCGAACGCCTCCACCACTCCTGAATCCGTGCGGTAGGCCGTCACTACTCCAGCAAAGCCCCGCCCGGACAGAACGGCAATCCCCAAAGGCATGGTTTCGCGCAGCCAGGCAGTAAGCGCCGCTTCATTCCACCTCTGCTGAAGCGGCTCTGCGGGACCCAGATATTCCGGAGTGCACCCGGCGGCTGCCAACATCCTGGACGTAAAAGTTCCCAGTATCAGGTCACCTGAGGCAGCATGCAGCACGCTGCCTCGGATCACGACGGCGGGACTCACCGCAGGCGGGCCGCTCGCCGCAGCGGTGTCGCTGAACTGAGCGGCGTCGGCCGCCGCCAGGGCGTCGCGCACCTCACCGTTGAGGTCTTCCGCAAACCATGGGATTCCCGCGGCTTTGAGAAATGCCAGCAGCGGGTAAGTGATGGCCGCATCGGCTCGTGTCTGAAGGGCGACAATGCCGTTTCCCGCCGACGCAGCCGCAGCGTGCTGCAGGTCCCTGCGCAGCGTCCTGCTAAGCCAGGGACGGGCCGCTGGAGTTGGAACGGGCACCCACGGTATTGAACTCATGCTCCCCATTCCGCGTTGATGACCTCGTTGGACTGCGGATCAATGAGAAGTCCTTTGGTTCCGATCACCGTGATCATGAGGAAGGCGCGCACGGCTTCGGCGGTGTCTTTGTCATAAGGGCAGTTGACCTCAGAGACCCAGGCGTCACCGGCAAGCTGGTGGGCTACCTCCTCACCAAAGACCCGGCGCACTTCAGAATTCGGCACGTTCAGGGGAACGCTGATGAGCCCCAGATCTTCCCCCGCGAGGTTCACCACGAGGTTCTCGGAGCCCTCCACTGCGTTGACAAAGAACTTGTTTTCGAACTCGCCGCACGCATACTCAAAGCGACCTTCGCGAGGGTCTTGATCGCAAATCAGGTGAAAGTCATAGCTCATGGTGAACAACCTCATGATGGTGGTGGAAGGTCTGGACGGTCACAGGGGGGCGGCTGGTGCGAAGAATCCTTGCCCTGCCCGCAGGTAGCGGAACAGGACGTTCACCGTTGGCGACCACTCCTTCTGAGCGGTCGCCCGAGAACAGGATGACGGGGGCGCCGGCGGCCCGGAGACTGGCAATGAAGGAGTCGTGCATCATCATGCCGCTGCCGGTGGTCCTGCTGGTGACCATGGCGAAAAGTCCAATGTCGGCACCGGAGGGAAGGTAGCTTGCCAAAGCACGCAGGGGCTGGTTTCCGGTAGCCGCCAGAATGTCGTAGTCGTCCACCAAGAGCACGATCTTTGGCGAACGCACTGGTGCCGTGCTTCCGTCCCCTAACCTGTCCCGTGCCTGCCCCGCAACGAACTCGGCCAGCTGGGCTGCCTTTTGCCCGTTGGAGGCATACTCGCCCAGATACTCGTCAGGGATGAAGTCCTGCAGCTGTTGGCGAGGATCGAACACCGCAAAGGCCAGTTGACCCGGTTCGTGGGATGCCATCAGCTGTGAGGCCGCAGTCCTCAGCAGGTTGGTCCGGCCGGTTTCGGGGTCACCAATCACCACGGCTCCCCTGTCCGTGCCCAACAGATCAAGGTTCTCGATGCCGGCGTCGTGCTCCCGAATGCCAAGCGCTATGCTGCCGCCGCCCGGACTGTGATCCGGCGAAAGCCGGGTCAGTGCAGGCAAGACGCGTACGGGAGGCGCGGTCAGCGGGCTGTACTGGCCCAAAACCCCACCGAGCTCGGCCAGTTCCTGCCCGGCATTGTCCCGATCCGGCGTTGGGGACAACGACGGTAGGGCAAAGTGACCAATGGTCTTATCCATGGTCAGTGCGCGTCCGGGACGGTTTGCCCCAAGTGTTGTTGCGAGGCGGCGGTCCAGTGAATCCGCGGGATCGGCAAGGTGCAGCTCAATCCTTGTTCCCAAGAGTGATTGCCGGGACATCCGTACCTCGGACCAGCTCCGTAGGCTGACCAGGACGTGGACGCCCAGAGTGCTGCCGCGGGTCATGATGTCGTGGACCGAGTCCTCCAGTTCAGGGAACTCGGAGGTCAGGCTTCCAAAACCGTCGATGAGAAGGAAAGCATCGGTGCATGCCAGCTCCCCAAGCCCACCCCTGGACCGGAGCGCACGCATCCCTTGGAGTGAATCCAGCTTGTGGTGATCGAACACGGATTGCCGGACATTCAGCAGGCCTTGGACCTCTTCAATGGTCCTCCGAAGCAGCTCCCTGTTGCCACGGCCGGCCGCCCCACTGCAATGCGGCAGCGTCGCCAGCCCTGCGAGCGCATTGCCCAGGAGGTCCACCGCGTAGATATTGACGTCCTCCACCCCATGGCTCAAGGCCAGAGACGCCGCGATGGTGCGCAGCGCGGTGGACTTGCCGCTTTGCGGGGCACCGATGATCGCGAGGTTGCCGCCTCGGGCGGTGAGATCAAGGTGCCACGGTCCTTGCCACTGCCGGGCCGGGTCATCAAGGATCCCGATTGCGGGACTGAGGTATTGCGGTTGGCCGAGCCTGGGGCCTGTGGACGTGAGGTCCAGTGAGGCGCCGGTTCCCGCCAGGGACACAGCAACCGGCAGGGGCGGAAGCCACACCGGTGGCGTTGATCGCGGTTGCTGTGCGGCGAAACCTACGACGGCGGAGAGGATGGTTGCACTTTCTGCCTGGTTTGAGGGGCGCTTGCCCTCTACGGGAACGCCCCGCGTCATGGTGCTGTTTATCAGGACCGGATCGGGCACCCCGTTGACGGTTTCTTCTGCCAGGTGGAAGGTCTGCACGGGGACTGACTCCGTCACTGAATCGACGGCGTCGTCCTCCGCCAGGGGCAAGGCGCCGGAGACGTAGGCTGCACGGAATCGCTTGAACACGGTGGTGTCCACTTTGAGGATGCCGTGGCCCGGGGTGCTGGGCAGGTGATAGGCATCGGGGACATCAATGATGGTGCGGCTTTCGCTTTCCGAATTGGTGTGGAGTGCTATCCGGTAGGCCAGGTAGGTATCGAGGCCGCGGAGCATGCCTTGCTCCACTTTCTGGGAAGCCAGGAGCAGGTGGATGCCGATCGAACGCCCAATCCTGCCGATGGAGAGCAAGAGATCGATGAAGTCAGCACGTGCGGTGAGCAACTCCCCGAACTCGTCGATGCACACGAACAAGTAGGGCAGCGGTTCAGCAAGGGCCGGGTTGTCCGGGGTCCTGCTCCGGGCGCTCCGGTAATCGTTGATGTGGGCAAAGTCGCCACCGTTCTTCAGCAACTCCTGCCGGCGTTTAACCTCTCCCGCGAGGCTGGAATAGATTCTGTCCACCAGGCTGGCATCGCTGACCAGGTTAGTGACCAAACCTGAAACATGAGGGGCGGCCTCGAAGGGGGCGAACGTTGCGCCGCCCTTGTAGTCCACCAGGACCATGCTCAGGTCCTCGGGGGAATGTGTGGCGATCAACGACAGGACTATTGTGCGCAGGAGTTCGGATTTGCCCGAACCGGTTGCTCCCACGCAGAGCCCGTGCGGTCCCATGCCTTGCTGGGCCGGTTCCTTTAGATCCAGGTGGACCGGTGTTCCGTCCTCGTCTTCTCCGATGGCAACCCTCAGGAAATCCGAGCCTCGTTGGCTCTTCCACGACTGGAGCATGGCCTCGGCCGTGTAGTCGCTCAGACCGAGGGCCTCGGCGTAGCTCCGCGAGGACTTGTGCTCGCCGAATTCGTGGGACAACTCCGAAAGACGCAGCGGAGCCAAGGCCCTGGCTACGGATTCGGCAACCACAGGAGACACGCCATCAGCAACGCCCTGCATGGTTTGGCCGGTGGCAGTAGCTTCCATACTCAGTGCGTCGGGCGAGACCATCAGACGGAGGTCAACCCGTTCCGGCTCTTGTTGCTGCTCAGCCAACACATGGATCCGGGTCACCGCAAGCTTGGTTAGGGGAAGGTCAGCAGGCACTCCAGGGAGCGCCCCGGCGTTCTGCCCTGGAAGGTCCGTAATGATAATCAGCCTAGGAAGGGCATCCGCGGGAACTTGCTGGAAGTTGCGGGCGGCGCTGTTCACCGCCGTGAGCCGCGCACCCATGGAACCTTCCAGCAGGCCGGCCAGCTCAGCCAGTGAACCCGCCCTTCGCAGGGTTCCCCGCTCCTGTAGGTGGGGCAGCCATTTGGTCCATTCCCAGTCCTCCAGCTGGTCATCACCAACAACAATCGCCAACTCCACATCCTCGGGAGATTGTGCGGCAGAAAGCTGGCAGAGCAGGCCGCGGCAGACGATTAGTGCCGTTTCCCGGTCCCCCACGATTGATACGTCGGACACCGCAGCCAGCGGCAGCGTCAGCGGCATATCCGGATTGCTGCCAAAGCGTTGGCGAAGCTGTTCGGCTTCAGAGAGCATGAAGGCATCCGGACGTTCAACAGCATCGCCGCTGTCCTGAATCGTGATGGGTCTGCGCGGAACACTGCCGGTGCCGAACCGGGTGACCAGGAAGTCAGGACTCGTCCTGCGACGTTCCCAAAGCCGGTGGGGATGGTTGACCACGCTTTGCACCAAGCGGCTCACCGGCGGATGCGCCGCATTTGCCCCAGACCGTGCACGCTGTTCCTCTGACTCAAAATCAGAGCGGCGGCGCCTGAGGTAGTCCATATACAGTCTCCGCTTGGCCGCCCTCTGACGGGTGGCCTTACCGCGCTGGGAAAACATGAGCACAACCGAAGCAAGGACCGTGGCCACCATCATGATCGCGCCAATGCCGGCCAAAGACGAGCCCCGGAAAAGCATCATCACCGTCACCGACGTAGCGGCTCCCAACATGGGCACCAGGGCAAGGAGGTTCATCCCGCCTGCTCCCCCGGCCAGCTGCGGTGGGGCATCCAGCAGTGCAGCTTCAGGCGTCTTTTCAGGAAGTGTGGTCCTGGCAGGGCGGTGGACGATCCGTGTGGTCATGCGCTCATGCCCTGTTCGCGGCCATCAGGGCCTTGCCGGTCAGTTCCGTGGCGGCGATCCTGGTTCGGGAGCCCAGACGGCTGAGTTGAAGGCTGCTGCCACTGGCCAGGTGCCGGTCATAGGGCAGCACGCCGTCGCGCACTGCGGCATCGTGACTCTGGCGGGAACGGACCACCGCGGTCACCTGTTGGACGTCCGGGAAAGTGCTGTTCAAGGACTCTTGAATGGATGCGAGTTTTGCGGCCTCCGGGTTACCCGGCGGTGCAACCAGCACCACGGCGTGCGCAGTCTCCAGAAGCGCCGCCGCGTGTCGGGACAAAGGCGAGGCGCCGCCGTCGACGATTGTTACCGCCATAAAGCGCGAGAACGTAGATGACACATCTGTCCACTCCTGTAAGCCGAGCGGTTGGTCCGCCAAGGCAGGAACGTCAGCCCTGCCCGCCGCGAAGACCTGACTGCCGCAGGCTGCTGCGTTCTTGACGGCATCCGGAAGCGTCCGCACGGGTTCTGTGCGGAACTGATGCATCAGCTTGGCCAACGGGGCCACCTGCGATGCACCGAGGTATCGCATCAAATTTCCACTGTGATCAGTGGCGTCTATAGCGATGACGGGTTCCTGACGGATGCTGCCGAGCAGTTTTGCCAGCATCGCCGCAACGGTGGTGGTTGCCACGCCACCCGCCGTGCCCAAAACCACTATTCGCCGCCCGGTGGTGATGGGGGCTTCAACGGCTGAGCTTGCCCTGATGAGCCGCTCGGACAACGATCCGGAGGTCACTGCATCGGTCACCTCGAAGCGGACGCGTTCCCACCAACTATCGCCGCTTTTACGGCGTGATGTGGCCACCCGTGTGGAGCGCGGCTCAAGGGCAGGAGGGGTCGACGGCGGCAGCTTAGGTGGGGCTGGCGTTGTCGCCTTGGTGGCGGCTGCTGGTGCGGCAAGACCCGCCCCGGTCACGGCTGGCGCTGGTGCCGCGGTGCTGCCCATCCCCGGGAAGCCGCCCACCGGCGTCGTGCTTGTCTCGTCAATCGGGAATCCGGAGCGCGGTTGTTCACCCAAAAGTCTGTCCTAGCTGTGTATAGGCTCCTGAGAGTCCCAGAACCAAGGGAATGGTGGCAAGGACGCAGAGGAGCTCGAGCCTTGAGGCGATGACTCGCAGCCTGGCGGCCGTCTGTTCCCTGACCTTAATTACAGAGGCCACCAGCACGAGAACTGCCAACGCTGCTGCAACAGCAAGCCATAGAGGCTGTTTGGTTGCCAAGGCAAAGACCTGCGTGGCACCCCAGCAGGCACCAGCTGCTGCTACATAGACTCCGGCGCGCTGCGCTAGCAGCGGCAACGCCAGGCCCCTGAACGTCAAGGCGCCCAACAGCGCCACCGCAAGCAGGACCGCCCACACCGGCCGGTTCTTCGCGGTCGCAACCACCACCACCGCAACTCCAGCCACCAATGCTGCAGTGAGCGTCCAACCGGTCAAAGTGGCGTGTGCTGCGTGGACGGCATCCAGCGTTGTGCTGCGGGTGATCCGCTTACCTTGGCGCTGATCGTCATCCAAACCGCTAAGGCCAGTCAATACGGTGGCCAGCCTGGGTGCGACACCCAACGCGAAGATAGCCACGATTCCCGAAATACCGGCTGAGAGCGGCTGATCCCGAGTGCTCAAGGCCAGCACTGCCCACAATCCACCCAGAAGGAGGAGCAGCCCGGCACTTGAAAGGAAAGGGATGTACTTACCCGTTGCCATGCCCGAGGCAACCACGGCCAGGACCAAGGCGGCGGACAGGAGAAGAGCCCCGGTAGCGAAAGGCGACACCATAAAGGCCGTGGAACCGGCCGTTGCCAGCCCAGCGGCAACCAACGCGAGTCCGCCAGGGACGGAGCGTACGCGTCCGGCTATGGCACCGAGCAACATCAGGGTGGCACCAATCGCGATGCCGATCATGGCGGAATCCCTGTTTCCGGTTCCCCGCAGAAGCACAACGAACGACGAACCGGCAGCAGCCATCAACAAACCGGCAACAGTCGCGAGGCCAACAGTCCGCAGCGGCCCGGCCCACACAGCCGGGAGCCGCTCTGTTGATTCGGCCGCGAAGGAAGGAACGTCATAAACATCAGGCGCTGCCGGGACATCGCGTTCGTCGCGCAGGTAAAGCATGGAGCCATCGGAGATGCCCGCTTGGCGCAGAGTCAATGAACTTTCCAGGGTGATGCCCACGCTGGTGGTCAGCACGGACGACATAAGGATTGCGGTGCTGGCTGCGGTGGCAGTCCGGGAGCTGCTGGGCTCGTTCATCAAGCTCAAAATTTGCGGCATGAGCGATGCGATGGGTTCATCGGAAGGGAGCCTTACATCGAGATGCCGGTGCGCCGCGATAATGGTGACCCGGCTCAGGGCCATACTCATAGGGTTCCTTTGATGAGAGTTGCTGATGCTGACGTCACTGCTTGTTTGGCCGCCTGCTCACTGAGCAGATGTTGGACGAAACTGAAGCCAACACAGATTGCGGCGATGAGCGCTGCGACCAGGAGTGATTGCATGAGCCGCGTGGTGGCCGTCTTATAGCTACGTTCCTGTGGGTTCTGCCCAAACAACAAAGAATCGTCGAGTCTATGCTTCCTGACCCGGGCGGACTCAAGCAGCCGGGAATCGTAGTCTTCAGCCATGTGCGGCCCTCCCCATCAGGCTCCTGTACGGCGTCATAGTGCCATCAACCCTAATCCATGGGTCGGTTTCAATAACGGTCCAGACCCTAGCATCTGCCTGAGACAAAGTTTGCTCCAGGACTTCTGGCGCAAGGGCTGCGTCATCCGCGGCGCGAAGGCCAGGTCCTTGTCTTTATTGCACCGGAGTACCTAGTCGGTGGTGGGGAGCACTCATTTTGGGTGTTTTCAGCACCTAGACAGACCCGAAACGGCACCTAGAGGGTGCTTTTCGGCCCTAGGTGTCCGCTCTGGTGGGGCAGGGTGAACCCCGTGGGGCTTCGTCGGCAACCTTTTCGGTTTGTGACTAAGCCGTCATAAGGCACTTGCTTCTTGTTACTGCATCGACTGGACTTAACATGTTGTGTTCACCATGCTGTTAAAGTGCTCCAGCACAACCATCTACCTTTGGGGGAATCAATGGCTATCTTTGATATGGGTGCCGAGACACTCGGGAACCTGAGCAAGCAAACCGACGCGTCCCATCAGGACCTCGGCGCCTTGGTCCGCCGTTTCGTGGACGCCGTCACCCCGCTGGAAGGCAAATTCAGCGGCGCGGGCAAGGCCGCGTTCGATTCGTTCAAGAACCGGTCCGACCTGGTCGCGTCCGAACTGAACACCGCCCTGGCCGGCATCGTGACCGGCCAGTCCGGGATGAACACCGCTTTCACCCAAGGCGACCTGACCGCCTCCGATAACGCACGCCGCTCCGAAGGCGCCGCGAACTTCGACGCCGCACGCTTCCAAGGACGGGCATAATCATGACCACCAACCGCATCGCCTACGACACCAACGTCTCAGCCCAGGTCCAGTCCGACATCCAAGCCCTCGCCGCGCAACTGGAAACCCTCATCGCCGCCCGCCAAGCCGACGTGAACCAGGCCATGGCCGACTTCCGCGCCGACGGCGTCGACGCCGAATACCAGGCAGTCGAAACCCGCTGGAGCTCAGCGGCGGACGAAGTCAAAGCCATCATCGCCCTGGTCCGGACCACCCTGGGCACCAACGACGACACCGCCACCACCGCCGCGACCTCTGCCCGCAACGCCGTGCAGAGCATCGGCTAACCCGCCGGTCTTTAGAGGCAGGTGACTGATATGGCTGTGTGGAGTATTGATGTTGGCACCGCGCGTGCGGTGATCTCCTCTACCGCAGGCTCTGTTTCGGCGTTGGAGGAACCGTTGGCCAGGTTACAGGGCGCGGTGGAAGGAATCGCCGCGGCCGTGCCGTCGGCCCAGGTTCAAGAAGCGTTGGGGGCGTTGATCGAGAACGGGGTGGTTCCGGCCACCACGGACGTGCTCGAGCGCAGCACCACCATCCTGACCGGGACCTCCGAAGCCGTGGGCCATTACGCCAACGGTGATCTGGCCATGGCATCAACAGCGGCCTCCAGTGCCTCAACCGTGCACCTGTCCGTTTCGGCATTAGGGCGGTAAGAATGGACTTCAGTCAGGTGTGTGTCGCAGGTCCGGGCGCGTCCGGGATCAGCGTTGACGGGCTCCCGCCGCTGCCGGACCCGGACGCCCTGGACAGCCAGGGCCAGGCCCTCGCAGCGTCCGGGAACGCCGTTCATTCCGGCGTCAACGACGCCGCAAGGTCCTGGGCCGGTCTTTCCGGAGCTTACGAGGCCCCCGAAGCCGGGCAGGTCCTGACCGCTTTCACCCCGGTGTTCTCCCGCTCCCAGGGCCTGGCCAACCTGACCAGCAACGCCGCAACCGTGCTGGCCGCGTACGCGGACCGGGCCAGGGAACTGAAACAACGCATCAACACCCTCCGGGCCGAGGTCCACGCCTTGGACGAGGTCATCGGCGGCAACGACGACTGGCGCTCAAACCTGACAATCGTGGACCGTCACCGCGAAACCATGGACAAAGCCAGCGCCCTGGCCCAAGCCATCCTCGACTCCGACGCCACCTGCGCCACCGCACTGGCCGCCCTGACCGGCGGGCAAAGCTACCATCCCCCGGCCATCCCCAGGGCGAACCTCAACTCCTCAACCGACCTGCTCTCCAACGCCCTGACCCACGTCCAGCACTACATGGGCACCGACGAGAAACTCCCCGACCTTCCCTGGGGCCCACCGAACATCTCGGCCCGGCTCGGCGGGGCCGGCTCAGCGGGCCAAGGTTTCATCAGCGCCCTGATCGGCGCCGGGCAAGGCCTGCACACCCTGCTGGGAACCACCGACAAAATCAAACAAGCCCAAGCCTGGCAAGGGATGTTCGCCCTCGGCGGCGCGGCGCTCACCACCAGAAACGTGTTTGCCCGCGGAGGTAAAGACGTCACCGCCGAAGAAACCCAAGCCGTCCTGACCACCCTCAACGCGGCCAAAGAAACCATCCACTACGACGAATGGGGCACCGACCCCGCCTACGCCCTCGGCGCAACCACCTTCGACGTCGCGACTCTCTTTGCCGGTGGTGCCGGGGTGGGGATTAAAGCCGGTTCGACCGCCGGCAGGCTAGGCCTGGCTGCGCAGCGACTCAGCACCGCAACCATGGGCAGTCCACGGCTGGGAGTGCTTTCTTCGCCGCTCAGTAACGCCGCCAACGGACTCCACCGAACCGGTCTTTTACTGGATAAACCCGGCTCGCTGGCCCTGAAACTATCGGACTTGGTGATGCCATCCACTACGGCTAGGGTGCTCGATACAATCACCCAGTCAAAAGCGGCGACTTGGGCGGCTCTAGAAAACGCCAAACGTGGCGTGACGCACCTCGTCTCGGGAGGCAAACACGTTACCGCGGACGTGATGAACTCCCTTGCCCAGGGCCTCCGTAATGTCGATACGGACTTTCCAACCGCCTTTCACCCCGAGCCCAGCGGTCTGTTGGCACGGACCGCGGACAACTCAGCAGTACCAAACTGGCTGGACAAGAGCGCTGCCGACATCCGGGAAAACGCCCCTCACGCACGGGGCGGTTCCGGTGCACTCGTTAACGACGCTTCACGGGCGCCGCACGCACCCGTGGTCCCTGACCCTTTCCCGCCACAGAACAACATCACCAACACCGTCGTCCTTCAGCATGGTCACGATCTTTTCCCGGTCAGCCGCAAAGACAACTTCGCAGCCAAGACCGGGCTGGAACCCAACACCTTGTACATCGTGGACAACCGCACCAAAATGCCAGATAACACCGGCGGCCTCACAGCCGACAGTCTTGAACGGTTCTACACAGATGCCACGGGCCGAGTCGAACGCGTAGACACGTACGCTGGCGTTAGGGGTGCCTGGTCCGTTGAACTGAACAAGCGGATGCCCAATGTCACCTACAACGTCGTCGCGAAAACTGACGGAGGCCTGGAAAATCACTTCACGATCATCACCGATGACTTCGCCAAGCCCAAGAGCGTCGAAGCACACATCACCGGGTTGCTTAAAGGCGACATCAACCGCAGCGCATGGCAGCAAATACTCGCCGGCATCCGTGTCGGCGGGCGCGGCTACGAGGGCGGCCATCTCATCGCATCCCTCTTCGCAGGACCAGGAGAAGGTGCCAACCTCCTGGCCCAACTCATGTTCCAGAACCGAGGCCACGGAACCCCCAACGTATCGGCGAATACCTTGGCCTTCTACCAACTCGAGCGAGAAGTCATGACGAAGGCCCTCCACCGTGTCGACACTGGGCAACCACTAGACTTGCATTTAAAGATAGAAGCCGTCCCCGGACCAAAACCCGGACTGCCTGAATCATTGAAGGTAACCCATAGCTTCGACGGAGGTCTCCCGAGGACAAATCAATTCTCAAATATGCCCATCGGTGAACAGGAGATGCAGTGACTGACGGTTCGCCCGCAATTAGCCCTGCGGTATCGATGGGATTACGACGCCTGAAAGATGAAACTTTCCGCCAAGGGTCCCTGGGTTTCGGGTCTCAGGAGGTGGTGAGTACCTCCGTGATACATCAGGCGTGGTCTAGGCGCACGGAGGATGTGAAGCGAAACGGCATCTGGGGATACCGCGAATTTGCAGTGGACTTTTCTCATGACTCCATGGATTGGTGGTTAAAAGAAGTACGCCGCGAATCGTATCGCACCGGAGCTGGTACGTGGACCAGCTGCAAGGTCTACCTCTATCCAGATTCGGACGGCAGACTCGAAACCTTCGATTTTGAACTCTTTAGGCCGGACAGCGAAGATGGAATTCCTGATCGTCCGGCGGACGCACTGACATTGTTCCAGGACCTCAAAGCTTTCCCACGCACGCTGGACAACATACCCCAGTGGATGTGGACGGTGTTCCGCGCCGAAGGCATCACACCCCCTGTCTACAACCCACAACTGCAAACAGTCGAGTGGAACAACAAACGCCTCCCCGTCACCAACACCGGCACCGACTTCTCCGCCCAACCGGAAATCATCGACCCATCTAAAGAACCAGGGGTCTTCGCAAAAATCGGCCGCAAGCTCTTCGGCTAGGCAGCCCAAACATCTCCAGCAGCCGCAACCAAAGCTCCACGAAGAAGCGGAGCTGCCTACGCCGTCGTCGAGATTCACCTGCTTAAGGCGACATCAATCGCAGCGCATGGCAGCAAATACTGGCCGGCATCCGTGTCGGCGGACGCGGCTAGGAGGGCGGGCACCTCATCGCATCCTTCTTCGCAGGACCAGGAGAAGGCGCCAACCTCATGGCCCAACTCATGTTCCAGAACCGAGGCCACGGAACCCCCAATGTATCGGCGAACACCTTGGCCTTCTACCAACTCGAAAGAGACCTCATGACCAAGGCCCTCCACCGCGTCGACACCGCACAACCCCTAGACGTACGTCTAAAGGTACAAGCCGCACCTGCACCGAAACGGGCTGCCTAGCAGGGTGGACGTTACATTCCGGTGCGACGCGGAGACATCAACGACTCGCCGTTTTCCGAATTTGCCCGTGGAGCAGAAGGAGTCACTTTGAGCAGCAGCGAAATCATTTCCAGGCCCTCCGTGCTAGTAGGCCTCACCCGGTTGAGGAGCGAAACCTTCAGGGAAGGCGCTCTGGGTTTCGGTGCCCAAGAAGTTATAAGTACCTCGGTCATTCATCAGGCCTGGTCCCAACAAACTGAGAAGATCTTGCGAGATGGTGTCTGGGGACCGCGTAGCTTCTCCTTGGAGTTTTCCCGCGAGTCCATGATTGATTGGCTAGAGGAAATCCGCCGCGAGTCGTACGTCCAGGGTAAAGGGACGTGGACAAGCTGCAAGGTCTACCTCTATCCGGATTCGGACGGCAGACTTGAGGTCTTCGACGTGGAACTCCTCAGACCCGCCCATGAAACAACCATCCCTGATCGTCCGGCGGACGCACTGACATTGTTCCAGGACCTCAAAGCTTTCCCACGCACGCTGGACAACATACCCCAGTGGATGTGGACGGTGTTCCGCGCCGAAGGCATCACACCCCCTGTCTACAACCCACAACTGCAAACAGTCGAGTGGAACAACAAACGCCTCCCCGTCACCGAAACCGGCACCGACTTCTCCGCCCAACCGCAGATCATCGACCCGTCCAAAGAACCAGGGGTCTTCGCAAAAGTCGGCCGCAAGCTCTTCGGCTAGGCAGCCCCAACTTCTCCAGCAGCCGCAACCAAAGCTCCACGAAGAAGCGGAGCTGCCTACGCCGTCGTCGAGGTTCATCTGCTGAAGGCGACATCAACCGCACCGCATGGCCCTACTCCGCGTCCACACTGGGCAACGAAGAAAAACTCCCCGAGCTGCCTTGGGGCCACCGAACATCTCGGTCCGGCTCGGCGGCGGGGCCGGCTCGGCCGGCCAAGGTTTCATCAGCGCCCTGATCAGCGCAGGGCAAGGCCTGCACACCCTGCTCGGAACCACCGACAAAATCAAACAAGCCCAAGCCTGGCAAGGGATGTTCGCCCTCGGCGGCGCGGCGCTCACCACCAGAAACGTGTTTGCCCGCGGAGGTAAAGACGTCACCGCCGAAGAAACCCAAGCCGTCCTGACCACCCTCAACGCGGCCAAAGAAACCATCCACTACGACGAATGGGGCACCGACCCCGCCTACGCCCTCGGCGCAACCACCTTCGACGTCGGCTCGATGTTCATCGGCGGCACCGGCGCCGGTCTCAAAGCAGGATCCCTCGGCGGCAAACTAGGCACCGAAGCCGCCGCCCTCACCAAAGCCGCCACTTTGTCCAAAGCAACCACCAGTATCACCGGCACAACCCGCAATCTGCTCGGCGAAACTACAGCAGCCATCACCGCCAAACTCACCCAAGCACGGGTCGCCATCTGGGACAACGGCATCGGCACCGCCCTCGACAAACTCGACAACGGACTCACCAAGCTCAACCAAACCCTCAACGGACCACCACCCGCCTACTCCCGTATCCCGCACCAACTCCCCACACCAGTCCCAGAAACCCCGTGGCTGGCCAAGGTCGACCAGACCAGCGCAGCCGGCGCTAAGGCCAAGCCAGCCCCTGAACCCTTCCCCAGCATCTCCGACCAAACACTCGGAGACCCGTCCCTCCCAGGACGCCACCCCGACCTCCAACCCACCATCGGCGACACCGACGGAGGACCCGGGATCTGGCAAGAACCCACCGGCGGTCGAAGCAAGAATGGCGTCCCTGACCAGATCTTCGGGACCGGGGTTGATAGCGTTGGCCCCAAAGGCAAGTTGGTTGAGTATGTCGTAATCCAAGACAACATTAAGGTTGAATTCGACGGGCATCTGTGGCGAGGACATCCACCAGTTGAGGTTTTTCAGGAGGTCAAGGGAAACTACACCTATTTGGAAAAACGCTTCTTTCAGAAGATAGGTGCCACCGACAAGACGATCAGTAAATGGGTCGACAATCAACTTAAAAGGCAGTTTGAAGCGCTACCGTCCGATGCACGGTTGGAATGGATTTTTACTCGTAACGAGGATCTTGCCATAAGATTCCAGCGTGCAGCCAGGGAGCTCGACTACCCTGTTGAAGTTAAATATCTCCCACGCAACAAGTGACAGAAACTACAGGCGGAATGATCGAAGCAAACGCACACCGTCGGCCCATCATCATCGGCCGATGGCCAATGAGAGCCGAGGAAGAACAAGAGCTGGCGGAAAAACTCCTCAGAACCCTAGGTACGATCGAGTCGGTCGTGGGCGTAAAACTAAGCTGGGCCGCCGATGTCGGTGACGAAGACCGCATCGTTATGCGACCCTTTCCCACCCACCGAGAGCCTGCTGCGGTAGATCTCAGGCCATTCATGACGTTGGGTGATGACGACCGGGTGTGGACGAGGGGAGGAGTGGCTCTGCCTCTTTACGGAAGCACTAACGGGTTGCCGGAGGGAGAGCTTGTCTCCGTCACCGGCACTATTGGTGCCAGCACCCGGTTGGGAAACTCCCTCAGGATCGCGTTCCGAACCGACGATCCTCACCGCATTCCCTCCTCTACGGGCTTGACCACGCTGGTGGAGTTCGTGGGCGAAATTTGGGAGGCCGATTGGTGCGCGGCTCTCACCGACGAAATATCCGACAGGGTCAATCGCCCCATTGGCCAGCCAGGTGTTGGCCTCGTGACCTATTGGGCTGATAGCCTGCAACCGCCATTGCCGGCTCTGGATGAAGCGACCGTTTGGAAAACAGCAAAAGGAACGATAGCAGTCATTCATGACTTAGACATCGAGCATGCGATCGCTTATGCCCGAAAGGTTCATGCAGCACGAATTTAACGCCTGACTGGTCGCCGGACGTTACCAGAATGTCGGGCAACCAGCCGATTTCCGTCGTCGAGTTTTCCACTTCCAACCCCGACGAAGTCCTTTGGAACGCCGGGACCTTCTTGGGAAGCGAACACCCTCAAGAGGAGCACCCTTGGGCAAAGCAACAGTCCCCTATCGCCCGAACGAAACGTGGGGACTCGTACAGGGGCTCAACGCCACACCAGGGGCGCTCGGAACCACTTGCCATGACACCCTTGTCCCTCTGGGACGAAGAACGCAAGCAACGCGAAGCCCCAGACGTCCAAAAGGCTTTGGACCTGTTCGGATCCATGGGGCCGGCGTTCATCCATGCCGATGAGGCCGACACGAACGCCAACTGGGCCGCCGGCGCCACAGTGTTTAACATCGCCGGCATCGCCGCTTCCTACGATGCCGGTGCGGCCTTAAAATCCGGGGCGTTGGCCAGCAAAGCCGGGTCCCTGGCCGAACGTCTCAGCGTTGCCACCGTGCAGAGAACAGGCCTCGGGAATCTCTCGGCCATGCTCGGAACAACCGCGAATGGCCTCAACACGACCGCAGTGTTCCTGGCCAAACCCGGCTCCCTCACCCTGAAGATCTCTGACATCCTCATGCCAAACACCACGGCCAAGGTGCAGGATGCAATGACCAAGGCCAGCGCGGCCACCTGGCCCGCGATCACAGTTGCAACAACCACCACCGTGGAGACAGCCGGCGGCGTCAAACGGGTTGTGGCCGGCGGGCTCGAACGCCTTGCCGACGGTTTCCGGTCGGTCGAATCCGGCATCCCCGCAGTTCTCACGCCAGATCCCAGCGGCGTCATGACCCGCAGCAGCATGGACACTGGCTTCCCCGACAAGCTCGACAGCACCGCCGCCGGTATCCGCCAAAACAATCCACCGGCATTCGTGCCGCCCCAGGCTGACAGCACAGAGCTGCCGTCCCACCCGGCCGAACCCGCCGTCGTGCCCGACCACTTCGTCCTCCCGACAAAAGTCGAAAACACGATAATCGTCAAACACGGAGACTTGCTCTTCCCCGTCAGCCGTAGAGACAACTTCGCCGCCAAAACCGGGCTGCAGCCGAACGCCGAGTACATCGTCGATCATCGCACCAAAATGAGGGACGTCACTGGAAGCCACGACGCCAATACACTTGAGAAGTTCTACACCGACGAACACGGCAAAGTCGTCATCGTTGACACCTACGCCGGGGTAAGAGGCGCCTGGTCCGTGGAACTGAACAAGCCCATGCCCAACGTCACCTACAACGTGGTCGTCCAAGTCGACGGCGGGCTGCAAAACACTTTCACCCTCAAAATGGACGCCGACGGGCACCTCGAATCAGCCAAAAGCCACACCGGTCGCTACCCCGTCGGGGAAGCGAACCGCAACGGATGGCAACAAACGCAAAGCAGGCTGGCTCGGCAGACCCGGCTACGACGTCGGCCACGCAGCCCTGTCTGCTCTGGGATTCATCGGTGAAGGCGCAGGCTTATTTCCACACAGCACGCTTGGCATAATAGGGGCATCGGGAAAAGATCGTCGGGAAGGTCGAAGCCGAGATAATCGGAGAAGTGAAACAGCACCTGACCGCAGGAAAACCCGTAAGTTTGGACTGGGAAATGACTCCCACCCCGAGTCCCAAACCCGGCCTGCCTTCAAAGCTCACTCTGTTCCAACTCGCTTAAACCAGGCGTCTTCGCCAAAATCAGCAAGAAACTCTTCGGAGCCTAAGAGGAACGGGACCCGTCAAGGTTCTTTTCTTGACTTCAGGCACTCGAACTTTTCGCCATCGCAAAACCCAAGCCGCCGTCGTGGACCTGTCGCGGTGCCATTAGCAATGGAGCACACCACGTGCCTTCCAGCGATTCGTTCTCATTGACCTTTGAGAAAGCGCAGGTGCAGGGCAGAGACGCCATTGTCAACACCTTTGCGTCGTTGGTGGAGGTCTGGAGACCCACACACGGCGGCATCTTCGGCTACGAAATCAGCCGACGAAGACGCGGGGAACAAATCTGGTACCCGCCAGTCGGCGCACTCACGTACTCAGCGGCAGACAGCGGCAGACAGCGGCTACATGCTACCCATGGACGAACTCGTTGATCTGCGTCCGCTGCCTCATGGGGTGCTGGCCGTGCTCAAGGAGTGGACCCTGAATGCCATCCTCGCGTACGGCGAGGCTTTCAGCGCTGTCACCGACGGTATCCCCCGCAGAGCTGCCGGGACCGGATAGAACTATGTTTAAGGCAGGGAGACCGTTCAAAGAAGGGCGACACTGTGAAAGAAGACGGCCACACGATCTTTGATCTAGCTTTGGGTACGCTGAGTCTCAGGCTCCAATTGGGTACAAAAACCGATAAGGTGCATGAGAGTGCTGCGACCATCCTTGCAAGCGCTTCGGCCCTGGAAGTGGCTGGATCCTGGGTCTATGGAATGGATCTCTGTCGCCCCGAGCCGCTCCAGTCACCGCTGGAGGCGACGTTCTACCCCGAACCGTTGATGCAGCTACGGCACTGGTGGAATCCGGGGCCCATAGGGATGATGCTGCCCAAGCCAACCACCCTTTCGGCCCAAATCCCGCTACCATCCACATCATGGGCATCCGCATTGGCACCTCGGGCTGGAGCTACGACCATTGGGAGGACGTGCTGTATCCCCCGGGTCTTCCTGCGGCCAAGCGCCTGGCCCACTACATGTCGCGATTTAACACAGTCGAGCTGAATGCGAGTTTCTACCGATGGCCTCGCGACACTTCCTTCGCGAGTTGGAGGGAGCGACTCCCGGCCGGTTTCGCCATGTCGGTAAAAGCGCCGCGAGGCCTGACGCACGGCAAGAAGCTCTATAGTCCCGAAGTTTGGGTGGAACGGATTGTGCGCTGCTGGCACGAACTCGGCGACAAAAGGGCTGTCCTGCTGGTCCAGCTACCACCTGATCTTCAACGGGACGACGCCCGACTCGACTACTTCCTGGCCACCGTTCCGCAGTGGGTCCGCATCGCCGTCGAGTTTCGTCATGACAGTTGGGACCACCCGGACGTGTACGCCTTGCTGGAGCGTCGAGGCGCCGCCTACTGCATCATGAGCGGCGCCCATCTGCCGTGCATCCTCCGGGCCACCGCACCATTCGTGTACATTCGGCTGCACGGCCCGGACCATGAGCACCTCTACGGCGGCTCATACTCCGAAGATGATCTGCGATGGTGGGCGGACCGGATTCGCGAGTGGGACGGCAACGGCAAGGACGTATACGTCTACTTCAACAACGACGGCGGTGGTAACGCCGTGCGGAACGCTGACACTCTGCGGTGGCTGCTTGGGGTCAGTTGACTCTCTACGCCAGGCGACCCCGGACGATCTCGCTGACAGTCTTGCCATCAAAACGGCCAGCAACCTTGGCGGTCACGGGCTTCATGACAGCTCCGATGGAACGCATGGACAGCTCCTGGCCATCAGCCTTCAGAGCCTCCACGGCATCGTCAACGATTGCTTCCACTTCTTCCCGAGTGAGGGCTTTCGGCAGGTAAGCCTCGATGATTTCGGCCTCCGCCACCTCGGCTGCGGCCCGATCTGCCTCGCCCGCCTCGGTGTAGATCCGAGCCGTATCCCGACGCTTTGCGGCTTCCTTCTGAAGCAGCGAGGTGACCTGGGCGTCGTCGAGCTCCACCGGCGTCTTGCCTGACTTCTCGCGGGTAGTAATTTCACCAAGAACGTTGCGCACAGTGGTCAAGGCAACCTTGTTGCCCGCCTTCATATGGTCGACGACGTCCGCTTTGAGGCGTTCTTTGAGTGTCATGATGTGGCTCCTTGTTGGGGGGTTCTCTTGCTATCTTCCCAGCTTGGGCGCTCAAGGCGGTCTCCCGCCGCAAGCCGCCAACCTTTAGCATGAATGGCGTGATGCTACAGGCTTGTCTCAACGGCGCCCGGGACATATCTCACCATCCTCGATTGTCCACGGATCCGGCAGCCCTTGCACAAGAGGCTGCGGCTGCCGTGGCTGCCGGCGCGCAAACCCTGCACGTCCATCCGAAGAATTCACAAGGCCAGGACACGCTGGAACCCCAGTACGTAGCCGCATGGTTGAGTGCCCTCCGTAAAGCGTGCCCGGGCACGCCATTGGGCGTGACAACGGGCGCTTGGAGTTCCCCCGATGCTCCGGCCCGGTTGGAGATGATCCGGTCCTGGTATGAGCTCCCGGATTTCGCTTCCGTGAATTGGCACGAGGAAGGTGCGGAAGAGGTGGCGGCACTCCTCCACCACCGGGGCGTCGCCGTCGAGGCCGGCATCTGGCAGGCCGACGCTGCACGCAAGTGGGCCTCATCTCCGCTCAAAACCCAATGTTTAAGGGTGTTGATCGAAGTGCAGGACGTCCCAGCCGAAACTGTGGAAAGCGAGGCGGTTCGCCTCCTGGAACTGGTGAAGGGACCGAATCATTCCGGTAGCCGGCAAGCATTCCAGGCACCCGTCCTGCTGCACGGTGAGGAGGGGTCAGCATGGGCTGCGGTGCAGCTTGCTGCCCGGTGGGGATTGGGCACCAGAATCGGCCTCGAAGACACCCTTCTGCTCCCGGACGGGAGGCGGGCCGGCGGCAATGCCGATCTTATTGTTGCGGCCAAATTTTTCCTTGCGATGTGAATAGTAAGCATGCTTAGCTTGTCGAGTCACTGGAAATCGGGGTTGTCCACGGAACCAGCTGACCCGCCAATCGCACAACGGAGCCTTAGCGCTTAGGAGGGGACTCCCATGCCACTTTCAGAAAGGGAGCGCAAAGTTCTACAGCAGCTTGAGCGCGAACTCTTCATCCAGGACCCGGAGCTGGCCCGTCAATTGGAATCCGGGGTTCCGGTGAGCGGGCCGGTTCAGCCACGCGTCCGCGACGTCCTGGCCATCGCCGTCGGAGTGCTGTTGCTCCTGCTGGCCATCCCTCTGCAAGGGTTTCTTATTGCGCTGGTCGGCATGTTCCTTGCCGGGCACGGTGTGTTCGCTCACCGCGCGTACAGGAACGAGTCCTCCTCAAGACTCCTTTGAAGGCAACCGCCCAGGCGGATCCTGCTCAGTTGTCTCCTTTTCAGTGGGCCCGCTGACTACAACTTGTGCTGGGCTGTGGAGAAGGTACCCGTTGAGCCAGGAGAACAAAGCACGGATTTTCTGCTGGAGTCCGGACAACAGGGCAAGGTGCACCAAAAGCCATGACAGAAAGGCAAGGATGCCCTGGAGTTGGAGCCGCTTGCGGCCCAGTTCTGCCACCGCAGCGCCACGACCCACCATCGCCATGTAGCCTTTGTCCACATATCTGAAGGGGGCGCGACTGCCGCCGCCAAGGTCCGCAAGGATGTTCTTCGCGGCCCACTTTCCGGCTTGTTGGGCAACGGAGCCCAGCTGGGGTAGCTTCGCCCCCGTTGAGTCCGTGATGTTGGCTGCATCCCCGATCACATAAACGCCGTCCGCGTCCGGGGCGGTCAAGTCCGTTCGGACATCAATTCGGCCGCCTCTCCCCTGGGCAAGGCCTGAGCCGGCAATGAGATCGCCCGCCTTCAGCCCACCGGCCCACACGACGATTTGCCCCGGGACGGAGCTGCCGTCGGCTAATGTCACTCCGTCCGGCCGGACCTCGGTCACGCCCACTCCCATGTGGAGTTGGACGCCCACCTTTTTCAAATGATCGGTGGCGTAGTTCTGGGATTTCTTGGAAAACATGTTCAGGACGCTGGGCACCATGTCCACCAAATGAACTCTGCAGCGTGCCGCGAGTTCCGGCGAAAAGTACTTGCTCACCACGTATTTGACGTTCTCGGCCATTGCTCCGGCTGTTTCAACCCCGGTGGGCCCGCCTCCCACCACAACTACATCCACAGACCCATCAGGGTTTCTGTCAGCTTGGTCCAGCAGCCGGGTAAGGCCGGTCCCCAGCTTGGTGGCATCTGTGACCGAATACAGAGGAAAAGCATTCTCCTCGGCTCCAGGCGTGTTGAAAAAGTTCGGCACCGCTCCCACAGCGATGACCAGGATTTCTGCGTGGAAAACGCGGCCGTCAGCGGTTGTAACCGCCCGCCCGGCGGCATCAACGGAGTCCACTTTCGACGTCAGAACCTTCACTGTCTTGTAACGCCGGAAAACAGAACGCAGTGGCCGGGCAATGGCCGAAACCCCAATTTGTGAG
This sequence comes from Paenarthrobacter aurescens, assembly GCF_041549525.1. NCBI lineage: Bacteria > Bacillati > Actinomycetota > Actinomycetes > Micrococcales > Micrococcaceae > Paenarthrobacter > Paenarthrobacter aurescens. The sequence goes on along the minus strand of NZ_CP157456.1, from coordinate 939,878 downwards.
GTAGCCACTTGATAAAGGAGCGGCTGAAATTGGTGATAATTATTCGCGTCGATCAACAGGACGCTGACGCCCTTGCGCCCCAACTCCTTCGCCGCTGCGACACCAGCGAATCCACCACCGACAATAATGACTGGGTATGAGTCCTCCATGCGAGCAACTTACTGCACTCCACGTCCGGACAACAGAGGCCCGTGACCCGCCGTCGAGCGTTTATGTTCTTCTCCTGTGGGTACGCAGTGGGTAGTGTTCTGCATTCGGCAACGCACGCGGAAGGGTGATCTTAGTGAACGAGGACGGGCTGACGGACGCAGTGCAGGAAGCAGGCGCCGTGGAGTTGCTCCTGATCCGGCACGGCGAGAGCGAAGGCAACGTGGCCGCCACCGAGGCACGTTTGGCGGGCGCCGAAGTCATTGATGTTCCGGCCAGGGACGCTGATGTAAATTTGTCGAGCACCGGGCAGGACCAGGCGAAGGCCCTGGGGGCGGCACTCGCCCGGATTGCCGATGAACTTCGCCCTGATGCCATTGTCTCCTCCCCCTACGCAAGGGCACTGCAAACGGCGGAGATCGCCGTTGAGACCGCCGGTTGGCCCATGAAAGTACTTACGGATGAGCGTCTCCGCGACAGGGAACTGGGAATTTTGGACCGGCTGACACGTCTGGGCGTCGAGAGCCGCTATCCGGACGAAGCTGAGCGGCGGCTTTGGCTGGGCAAGCTGTATTACCGGCCGCCCGGCGGAGAATCGTGGGCTGACGTAGCACTGCGCCTGCGTTCAATTCTGGATGAGCTCAACACCCTGGGTACAGGCCACCGGGTGATGCTGGTCTGCCACGACGCCGTCATTCTGCTGGTGCGCTACGTGTTGGAAGGAATGACGGAGAAGGAAATCCTCAACCTTGCCGCCACCACCTCAGTCCTCAATGCGTCAATCACACGGTACGTGAGGCCCACTGGCGCGGGGCCCTGGGAACTCGAAAGCTTCAACGTTGCGGATCACCTCACCGAGCAGGGCGTCACTGTCACAGAACACGCCGGAGATGCCAGTGTCCACCCACAGTGACTCCCAAGACCCCACGCTGGTGACCCCATCGCTTCTGCGTGACTGGCCGTTGCCCGCCCCCGGAGAGGACAAATACTCGCGCGGTGCAGTGCTGGTGATTGGTGGCGCACGTGCAACCCCCGGTGCAGCGTTGCTGGCGGGAACCTCCGCTTTACGCGCCGGCGCGGGAAAGATCACTCTTGCGGTGGCCGAATCAGTAGCGGTCCCGGTGGGAGTTGCACTCCCGGAATGTGGCTCCGTGGGCCTGCCCGAAACCCCGGAAGGGTCCGTCACCGGAGAAGGACTCAACAGGATCTCCTCATACCTGGATCGTGCTGATGCAGTGTTGATCGGACCAGGGCTGGACCATCCGGACCTCGCCGAATCGCTGCTGCGAGCGCTGCTGGAACGCGAAAAGTCACTCGACACCACGGACGACGGCGGCGCTCCCGCTATCGTCCTGGATGCCTTCGCCTTGGGCGGTTTGGTGGAGATCCAAGACGATTTAGGTCCGTGGCGCGGAAGGCTGATCCTCACGCCGAACCCCACAGAGGCTGGAATCCTCCTTGGCAGGGATGTGAAGGATCTGGGAGCCGACGTAGCTGAGATTGCCCGGCGTTTTGATGCCGTGGTGAGTTGCCAAGGCTACATCTCCGGTCCTTCTGCTGATGACCCCACGGAATCGGCGCTATGGAAGATCACCACCGGCTACGGCGGGCTGGGCACATCAGGTAGCGGCGATGTTTTGGCGGGCGCTATCGCCGGGCTCCGGGCGCGCGGCACCAGCGACGCCCAAGCTGCGTGCTGGGGCACCCACCTTCATGCCGCCGCCGCGGACCGCCTGGCCAGCAAGCTCGGGCCCTTGGGGTTCCTTGCCCGGGAACTCGCCGACCAACTGCCGGCCCTCATGCTGGAGCTCAATACCTGATTCGCGCGCGGCTAAGCGGGTCTGAGCAATTCATGCTCGACGACGGCGGTTCGGGACAGGGTCTTGTAGCCTTCCTGCTCGAACAGAACCGTCATAACGTCTTCCTCGTGGCGCATCACCAACCCCGGTCCCCACTCTTTGTGGATCACGGTGGACTGCAAGGGGAACAGATTCTCCGCAGCCGAGGTGCCATTTCCGACGCCGCTTGACCTGGCGTCGTCGGGATGTTCTGCACATGCATCACAGTTCCTGCAGGGCTCCGGCAGGTCCTCCCCGAAGTAGCCCAGCAGGAACTGGCGACGGCACGCATCCGTCTCCGCATAACCTCGCATCATGGTGAGCCGGGACTGTTCCACACGTTGCCGGGCTTCGGCCAGATGGACGGCGCGCTCCACCAGCGCGGTCAGTTTGGCTTTGGAGCTCAGGCGGGTACCGCGCTTGCCGGTTTTCACGGCGCCCGCTTCCTCCAGCTGATTCACCAGTGCCGTGACACGGCGGGCCGGGAAACCGGTGAGCTCTGCCAGGGCGGTTTTAGGAGCAGGCGCGCCAGCGTTCTTGATGACCTTCAGTACAGCCATCAGTTCCTCCGCATCCGGGGCATGGGTAGCGAAGAACTTACGCAACCCAAGGTCCTCGGCACGGTAATGCAGTATGGCCAAGGCCGGTTGGCCGTCGCGGCCCGCACGGCCAATCTCCTGGTAGTAGGCGTCCAGCGATTCCGGAATATTCGCGTGCACTACGAACCGGACGTTGGGTTTGTCGATCCCCATGCCAAAGGCGGTAGTGGCAACCACAACATCGAGTTGGTCATCCAGGAACCGCTCATGGATGCTTTCCCGGTCCGAGTCCGCACGCCCTGCGTGATACGCCTCGGCGCGGAGACCACCATCTGCCAGCATGGCCGCGAACTTCTCGGTGTCCTTGCGGGTAGCGGCATACAGCAGCCCCAGGCCCTCGGTCCGGGCAAGCTCGAGAACCTGCTCCACAACAGCTTTGCGCTTCCCTTTGTCCTCTTGGTGCCGGACAACGTCGAGGCTGATGTTGGGGCGGTCGAAGCCACGGACCAGAACCAGCGGATCCGTCATACCCAATCTCTGGACGATCTCCTCACGCACCGGTGGCGATGCTGTTGCCGTCAGTGCAATGACCGGCGGGTTTCCCAGGCGCTCGCGGACGTTGCCAAGGTCGAGGTAGTCAGGGCGGAAGTCGTGGCCCCAGGAGGAGACGCAATGTGCCTCGTCAACGACGAACATGGTGATGTCCAGCTTGGCGATACGATCCACGGTTTCCGGTTTGGCCAACTGTTCAGGAGCGAGGAACAGGAAGACCGCGTCTCCGGCTTCCACCGCCTGCCAAGCCGCCTCCACCTCCGAAGCACTCAGTGAGGAATTGACGACGACGGCGGCCCCCTCACCCAAGTCCTCACTCAGCCCGTCCAGTTGGTCTTCTTGTAAGGCAATGAGCGGAGAAACGACGACGGCGGGTCTGCCGGTTGCGTTGTGAAGGTGCAGTGCTGCCACTTGATAGGTAGCGGATTTTCCGTACCCAGTGGGCATGACAGCGAGGACATCACGCCCCTCGACGAGGGCGGTCATGCCAGCGAGCTGGCCGTCGCGCAGTTCAGGCAGGGAAAAGGACGAGGCCGCCAGGGCGGTCAGGGCAAGGTCATCGGACATGAAGATGTGGCTCCGCGTTGTGGTTCCTGCGGCCACTTGCATCAGCCGAGGTGACCAGCCTAGCGCGGGTGAGGCCCCGCCGTCGTACGCAGTTTGCCCGGGTGTGGATAACCTCGAATTGTTGGGCGTTAGCGCACGTCCCCTGAACGTACTTGGTAGCTAAGGTGCGTCACGCGGGTCCCAGGGATGATCACGGGATCCTCCAGCATGATGTCCCCGCCAAGTTCGCCGAACCAGCGAATGCCGCTTCCCAGCAGAACAGGGATCAAGTCCACCCGGAGTTCGTCCACCACGCCGAGGCGCAAACACTGCTGTGCCACGTCCGCGCCGGCAACACCGATCTCTTTGCCGTCAGCGAGATGGGCCGCACGTTCCAGCGCCGACTCCAGGTCCGCAACGAACTCGAACGGGACCGGCCGGCCATCCCGCCGCACCGGTGGCCAATCAGACGGGGGTTCACGATGAGTCAGGACCACCGTTGGTGACTCGTTGGGCGGGTGGCCACCCCACCCCTTTGTCATATCGAAGATGCGCCGGCCGGCAATAAACGCACCCTCCCGGGGAAGTGATTGCCAATAAGCGGCATCGGCCTCGCTGAGATGGAACGGCACAGGGTGACCTGGCATCCACGTTTCCACTGAGCCGGCCTCATACCAGTCAAACAGCGGACCGATTCCGTCGTCATCCCGGGCGATAAATCCGTCGAGGGACATGGAAAACTGGGCTGACACGCGGCTGTTCCTGTACATGAAATCAGTCTGGTGACCACACCCGGGTTGTCAAGGACACCGCCCAACGAATGGGGTAATCAGGCTACTTATCAACGGCATCCAATGTGTCTATGCTGATCTCATGGAGCCCACTTCAGCCATCCTTCTAGTGCTTATCGGCGTGGTTGTCTGGCTCGCAGCCACCATCCTGCCGCTGGCCCTGCTCCCATCCTCGCGCGCCGAAGAGGAGCACAAACCCAGGGCACGCCACCCCCGCCACCCACGGGGCGAGCCTCGCGCCGTCCACCGGTTTCGGCCTTCCTCATTGAAGGTCAGATCCGGGCACCACGCCCGCATTCGGCCACACGGGGCCTAGCGCGGGCCGGGTCGGCTACAGAGGACTACCAAACTCCCGATGAGCCACTTCCGGTAAGGCGGCCGGGCAACCGAACGCATCAGGCGTCGCTCACGCACGCCCACTTACGCACGACCTTAGTTGCTCGATGCGACGATGGTCAAGCGTTTTAGCATGAGGAAAAATGCCCGAAACAAATTTTGCTAAAACGCTTGAACACGCTGGATATCCACGCTAACTTACGAGTGATCAAACGCTTTAGCAGAATGGACATCAGCGCAGATGAAACGCCCAGTCTTCTTCCAACCAGCCGACGGCTGGGTTGGAGATCTCATCCCGTTCGAGAAGGACGGGGAGTTCTGGCTCTTCTACCTTCACGAAGACCGCTCCGACCCGAAACCGGGCACCTCATGGAATCTGGTCACCACCAAAGACCTCACCCAGTTTGAGGACCACGGCGTTTCGCTGCACCACGGCAGCGAAACAGAGCTGGACTTCAACGCCTACACAGGCAGCATCGTCAAGGACGATTCCGGCGTCCATCACCTGTTCTACACCGGTCAGAACCCCCGCAACCTCGGACCCGATGGGGTGCCACTGCAATTGGTCATGCATGCCACCAGTACTGACGGCATGCGGACCTGGCACAAGCACCCCGAACACACTTTCGGCGCCCCGGCCGGCTATGAGTCCGGTGATTGGCGCGATCCCTTTGTGTTCCGGGATGACAGCAAGAACCAGTGGAGGATGCTTCTCGCGGCAAGGCACTCCACCGGGCCCGAACGTCGACGCGGCGTGATTGCACAGTGCGTGTCCGCGGACCTGACAACGTGGCAGCACACCGAACCGTTCTGGGATCCGCGCCGCTACATCACGCATGAATGCCCGGACGTTTTCCAATGGGGCGGCTGGTGGTACATGGTGTACTCCGAGTTCTCGGAATCGTTCACCACCCGCTACCGCATGGCCAAGAGCCCCGAGGGCCCATGGAGCGTGCCTGCTTTGGACAGCATTGACGGCCGCGCCTTCTACGCGTCCAAGACGGCAGAACGCGACGGGCGGCGCTTTTTCTTCGGATGGATTGCCAGCAAGGAAGGCAATACCGATCACGGTCCCTGGCAGTGGGCTGGAACCATGTCCGTTCTGGAAGCCCGCCAAAATCCGGACGGAACGCTGGGATTCTCCTTCGCGGAGGAGCTGGTGGAGAGCTTTTGGGAAGACGTCCCGGTTTCTCTGAACGGTGCCCTGCCGTCCCGGCTTGAGGTGCCGGACGGGTACACGGCGTTGGTGTCGGACGAGGAGTTGCCACAGCAGTTTTACGCCAAGGCAGTGCTGGACATCGCCCCGAACACCACAGAGTGCGGCTTGCTGCTCCGCTCGAACCACGACGGCGACCATTCCTACGTCCTGCGTCTGGAACCCAAACGTGGCCGGCTCGTCTTCGACCGCTGGCCGCGAGCGATCACCGGCGACGCGCAGTGGCACGTCTCCGGGGACGTCCCGTTCGACGTCGAACTTGAGCGGCCCTGCAACCTCACCCCTGGCGAGCACACCCTTGAGGTCATCGTCGACGGCGACACTTGCGTCGCCGTCGTCGACCATCAGGTGGCGCTCAGCGCCAGAATCTACGACTTCACAGCCGGCCGGATAGGCGTCTTCGCCGGAGAAGGAACCGCGACCCTTACCGAACTTGAGATACGCCAGCGTACCGACAACTGAATACCGCACCCCAACCTCTGTTCCAATCAAGGGAGATTGCCTCAATGAAAAAACTACTCCGAGCCGCCGCCGTGGCAGCTGTTACTGCCCTGGCACTGACCGCCTGTGGCGGTGGAGGGACCGCCACCGACCCCTCCAACGTCACCCCCACTGGGGAGATCAAACCCCGCGAAATATCATGGCTGCTCTCCAGGCCCGCGGATGGAGCTGTCATCAACATCATGAAAAAGCTCGCGGACGATTACGCTAAGGACCACCCGGGCTTCGCACTGAACCTCATCACCACCCCGGACCGGCCCTCCTACATTCAAAAACTCGAAACCCTGGCAGCAGCCAACAAGCTGCCGGAATTGTTTGACACGGATGCTACCCCCTTCGCTCAGGAACTTGCCAAGCAAGGAAAAATGGTGGACGCCGACAAGCTCCTGAAATCACTGGACGTCTACGACGACTACCGGCCCGGCGCACTGGATTACCAGCGCTTCGACGACGGCTCCCTGTACATGATTCCGTTCCAGTTCGAACTCGAATTCATCTGGTACAACAAGGCACTGTTCGAGAAGGCCGGCGTTTCCGTGCCGAAGTCCCTTGATGACATTCCCGCCATGTGCACTGCACTGCGGAATTCAGGCATCACGCCCATCGCCATCGACGGGCAGGACCAATGGCCGCTGGAGCGCTACGTTGCCTACCAGCCATTCCGTGAAGCCGGACCGGACTTCGTCCAGAAGTTGAAGAAGGGCGAGGCGTCGTTTACGGACGAGGCCGGTCAGAAGACCGTGAACTGGATGGCCGACCTCGGCAAGGCCAAGTGCTTCCAGGAGGGCTTCTCCGCCCAGGGCTACTCGGATGCGCAGAACCAGTTCACCTCGGGACAAGCCGCCATGTACAACATCGGCACCTGGGAACTTCCGAGCCTCGCCACGGACAAGCTCAACCCTGAAGTCCGGGACGACGTCGATTTCTTCACTTTGCCCACCATTGAAGGTTCGGTGACCGCTGCCAACGAGTTCGTCTCGCCGTCCGGCATTGGCATGGCCGTGAACTCCAAGACCTATGATCCGTTGGTCAGCGACTTCCTGAAGTTCGCCTTGGCGAAGTACCCGGCTGAGTACGCCGCCACCGGAGCCCTCTCCCCCACCACCAACGTGCAAACGGCCATCCCGGCCAACGCGACTCCGCTGTACAAGAAGGCCCTGGAAACGGCCACCACGCTTGGGGACAAGCAAGCCATGCCGTGGGATACCCAGCTGGACCCCACCACCAACGGCCGGCTGCAACAAGAGCTCGTCCTACTGGTCCAAGGCAACATCTCGCCCGAACAGTTCACCAAAACCATGGACGACGCCATCAAGCAGAACGCTCCCAAGTTCTTCAAGTAAACCGAAGCGGCGGGGGCTCCCGAAGCCCCCGCCCGAAAGGCCCACCATGCTACCCAACAGGTCAAGAACCTCCGTCCTGGTCTTCCTGCTTCCACCACTGCTGCTCTACTGCGCAGCCGTACTCTTCCCGATTCTTCAGTCACTGTTCCTGAGCTTCTTCTCATGGAACGGCATCAGCGAGATGGAGTTCGTTGGGCTCCAAAATTACGTCCGGATGCTCACCGCAGACGATATCTTTTGGCGGTCCTTCTTCAATGCGCTCCTCTACCTGGCCATCTGCCTGGTGCTGCAGCTTGGCGGGGCACTGGTTGTAGCCAGCCTGCTCACATCACTGCGTCGGGGACGGGAACTCATCAAGACCCTGTACTTGCTGCCAGCGGTGATCTCCACCGTCGCGATTGCTTTCCTCTTTGTCCGCATCTACTCCATTGACCCGGTTGGCCTGTTGAATCAGCTGCTGCACTGGGTTGGCTTGGGTTCCCTTGAACGGGCCTGGCTCTCCGATGTGAACACGGTACTGGCCGCCGTATCCGCCCCCGAAGGCTGGCGGTTCACGGGGCTTTACATGCTCATCATTTACGCGGCCTTGATCGCCGTGCCCAAGGAATTGGAAGAAGCCGCAGTGCTGGACGGTGCCTCGAAGTGGACACTCTTCACCAAGATCCGCTTCCCCTATATACGTCCCGTGTGGATCACCACCACCATCATGGCCACCACCTACGGCCTGCGCGGTTTCGACATCCCTTACCTCATGACCAACGGTGGCCCCGGGCAGTCCTCCGAGCTTCTCACCACCTACATGTACAAGACAGCCTTCACCAGCACGGACTTCGGCTACGCAAGTACCATCTCCGTCTTCATCGTGATCGAGTGCCTCGTCGCCGTCGGCCTCATCTTGTTCATGCTCAAGCGGAAGGCAGATTCATGATCACCCAGACAGCCCCGTCTACCCCGCGCGCGTCAGCTCCATCCTCGCCGGTTCATCAACGACGCCGGCGTAAGCCGAGCCTGTACCGGACACTATCGCGCGTCCTGATCTTGCTTATCGTGATCGTTCAGGTCTACCCGCTCGCCTGGCTGTTCCTCACCAGCCTGCGGACAGAACAGGACTTTGCAACCGGCGATCCGTTCGCACTTCCCAGTTCGTTGACGTGGGAAAACTACGCGAGGGCCTTTGAAACAGGCGACTTGGGCCGGAACATCCTGAACAGTTTCATTGTGACTATGGGCGCCAACATCCTCATTGTGTTGTTCGGCATGATGGCCGCCTACGCCATACAGGTTCTGGGATTCCGGCTGAGCCGCTTCGTCCGTGCCCTTTTCCTGATCGGGATCATTGTTCCGGTTCAGATCGCGTTGGTCCCGCTGTTCATCGACTACTCCGCCGTGAACCTGCTGGACACCTATCAGTCCATGATTATCCCCTTGGCCGGTTTCGCCCTGCCCATGTCCATCTATCTGTTCTCCTCCTTCTTCGAATACATTCCGCGTGAAACCTACGAAGCCGCATCCTTGGATGGCGCCGGACCCTACAGGATTTTTGGTCTGATCACCCTGCCGCTCTCACTCAACACCGTGGTCACTGTTGTGCTGGTGAACAGCATCTTCATTTGGAACGACTTCATCTTTGCCAACACCTTTGTCCTGTCCGAGGACCTGAAGACCATCCCACTGGGTCTGCAAAATTACATCGGCGCCATGGGAAAGGTGGATTGGACTGCCACGTTTGCTGCAGTGTGCGTGACCATCACTCCATTGCTCCTGGTCTTCCTTGTCCTGAACAAGGCCATGATCCAAGGCCTGGAAAGCGGGGCGACCAAGGGATGACCACCGCGGCAGACGGATATACTCCAGACGGAGGACAGATGATTTCGCAGGAGAAAAATTCAGGCAACCCGGGCAGCCCGGCGGTCCATGCCAGAGCAGACCGCGCCCATCCGGTGACCCTCCGTGAAGTCGCTGAATTGGCTGGCGTTTCCACTGCCACAGTCTCGCTGGTCATAAATAAAAAGAAGAACGCGCGCATCGCGGACGAGACGCGTCAACGGGTCACCGAGGCCATAGCCAAGCTGGGCTACCGCCCAAATGCCATGGCCAAAACGCTGGTCAGCGGAACCTCAAAGTTCATCGGTTTGGTAGCCGACGGCGTCGCCACTACGCCTTTCGCCGGCCAGATCATCCATGGGGCCCAGGACGAAGCGTGGAAGCATGGGTACGCCTTACTGATCGCCAACACAGAAGGCAACAAGGACCTCGAAAAAGACGCAATCGCCATGATGCTGGAGTACAAAGTACGTGGCATCTTGTACTCCACGTGGTTCCACCGCCCCACTGATGTCCCGGAGACCCTTCGCGAGGCGGATTTTGTCCTGGTCAACTGTTTCTCCCCCGAGGCCGGTGCCGCCCGCGCCGTGGTACCTGATGAGGCACAGGGCGGACAGTCGGCCACGGAAATCCTGCTTCGCGAAGGCCACCGGCGGATTGCCTTCATCAACACCACCACCCCCGCACCTGCCAAGGACGGTCGCCTCCAGGGCTACAAGTTCGCACTCGAGGGCGCCGGAATTCCCTTCAACCCCGATTTGGTGCTCGAAGCCTACCCGGATCAGGAAGGTGGCTACGGCGCCACCGATGACCTGCTTAAGCTCAAGGTCAGCGCCGTCTATTGCTACAACGACCGGATGGCAATGGGACTCTACGATGGCCTGAGGGAGAACGGCCTCTCCATTCCGGATGACATTGCCGTAGTGGGTTTCGACAACCAGGAAGTCATCGCAGCCCACCTGCGTCCTCCACTTTCAACCGTGTCACTACCCCACTACGAACTTGGCGCTGCCGGTGTTCGCATGCTGTTGGGCCTGGATGCGGCGCCCCTCGATTCTGCTGTGAAGATCGCCTGCCCTGCAGTGGAGCGCGCCTCTGTGGCAGTGCACCTGCCAGCCTGAAAACCTCTTGACATTGCTTGTTGCCCGAGGGCCTGGATGGGCATAGCGTTGAGGTGGAAGCCCAGTGGTCCCCCATCACTGGGCTTCCCTTTGGAAACGTCAGCTCGCTGCGCTTCAGACTTTTACGGCACCATCCTTTACGAACGGAGATCGACCTGATCAGCTTGCTCAAGGCGACCGCTGCAGCCGATGAGTTAACCGGGATTGTAGGAATCGCTGCACAGGTCATCGAGGCCCTTGGAGAATGGGGCGTGGGCCTGCTCACGCTGTTGGAGACCGTGTTTCCCCCCATACCCAGTGAAGTGATCCTCCCCCTGGCCGGTTTCCTCACCCAGCAGGGCGGCATGAACCTGATCCTGGTGTTTCTCACCAGCACTCTCGGCGCCTATGCGGGCGCAATGCTCCTGTATTGGCTGGGATACAAGGTGGGACTGGAAAGATCCATCAAGCTGCTGTCAAAGTTGCCGCTGGTTGACCGGGAAGACTATGAGAAAGCCGCCAAATGGTTCGAACGCCACGGTAAGTCAGCCATCTTCTTTGGCAGGCTGCTACCCGGAGTGCGCAGCCTCATCTCCCTCCCGGCCGGCGCCGAACGAATGAACCTGGCCACGTTCAGCATTTTTACTGTGGCCGGCACCGGCGTATGGAATGCCCTGCTCATCGGCGCGGGCGCATTGCTCGGCAAGCAATACCACCTGGTTGACCAGTACTCGCGATTCCTCAATTACGCCGTGTACGCGGGGCTCGCTGCGTTCATCGTCTGGCTCATCATCCGGAGAATCAAGAAGCGCAAGGAAAGCGCCCGGTAGCTGAGCGACTTTTGCTTTTGCACGCGGCTGAGAGGTTCACCGTCAATGCGAACATGTTGAATGCGCAGCGGACGGGACGCCGTTGGTCGCATACGCCGCGGTGGCCTGCACGGGTGGCTCCTCTCCGTATTCTTTCCGGGCATCGTGGACCACTGCGCCGTTGACGATCGTTAGATCAGCTCGCTCACCCAGGAGTTCGTCCGCTCCAAGCGCATACAGGTTCGCCGACCAGACCACGACGTCGGCCCTCGCGCCTACGCGGATGACGCCCAGTTCATCTTCTGCGTGCCAAGCCCAAGCGCCGCCGTGCGTGTAGGCGCGGATGGTTGTGTCCAGATCAAGCCGCTCACTGGGGGTCCAGGCCGAGACCCCGTCGAGTCCAGCCCTCGTCAGTGCCGAGTAAAAGCCCACGATCGGGTCCATCTCACCCACTTGCCAATCGCTGGAGAAGGCCAAACGGGCACCGGACCCGGCAAGGGACTTGAACCGCCAGGCACGGTTCCAGCGCTCCTCGCCAACATTGTCCATCCAGGTACCTGCCACGAGATCGGGCGAGCAGTGCCGTGGTTGCATGGCCGGAACAACCCCCAGCTGGGCGAACCGGGGCAAGTCGGCGTCGTCCAAACACTCCACATGGACGATCCCGTGCCGGCGGTCGGTGGTGCGGTTATGGTGCTGGGCCTGCTCGATCGCATCAAGTGCCATCCGGACACCCAGGTCTCCCGTTGCGTGAGTGTGCGTCTGGAAACCCATACGGTCCAACTCGCCAAGCATCGCCGTGAACTCGCTGGGCGGCATGCTCGGGGCTCCCCGATGGCCCGGCCTGTTGGCATAGTCGGCAAGCATGGCCGCGGTGTGCGGTTCGATCACATCGTCGGCGTAGAGCTTGACCGGCCCAAGCCGCAGCATGTCGTCCATGGGTGCACTGTCAACTGCCTCGCGCAGATCCCTGCGGAACTCCGCATCGGAACCAACGGGGTGGAATAGCGCGGTTATCACCCGGGAGTGCATTTTCCCTTCCCGACGCGCCCGGTACATCAGGTCAAGCTCCGCGAGCGGCACCTGAGGCTCCACCACCGTGGTGATGCCGCTGGCTGCCGCCATTGCCAAACTTGAGGTGATCCGACGATAGCGGCGGTCAGGAGAATACATGGGAATGTCGCGCTGGAGTCCCCGCAAGCCTGCGGTGGTCATTGCACTTGTGTAAAAGTCCGTGACCCAGCCGGTCGGCCGCCCATCGGCCCCGACTTCCGGGCGACCCCATGGGATGGAAGTGCCCCCATCAATTCCCAGCACCCGCAGGGCGACGTCGTTGAGCCACACTGAGTGCTGGTCATAGGTGGTGATGAACACCGGGCGGTCAGTCAGGCCCCTAAGGTCCCCGGCGTTGGGCCGCCGACCCTCCACTACCGAATACACGGCGTTCTCGGCGCACACCCAGTCCAGGTCCGGACGCTCCTTCGCGTGATCAGCGATCCGGCGGCGGACCTCGGCCAAGGAGTGGGCACCCTCCAGACTGACGGCGTCAGGATCGAATCCGAGGAGCAAGTGGTTGTGGCTGTCGATGACACCCGGTGTCAGCAGCCGCCCGCTCAAGTCGATCCGCCGTCGGGCCTTTGGAGCGTCACTGTCCGTCCCCACATAAGTGATGACGCCACCGGTAATGCCGACTGCCTGGGCCCACCCGGCCTCATCAAACGTGCGGACAGCTCCGTTGTGAAGCAACAGGTCAAGCATTGTGGTTCTCCTCGTCAATAACAGCGTCAAGCAACAGCAGGTGGGTCCCACTCCGCGGCCTGAGGTACAGGAAGTAATACGTGAAACCGGCGGCCACGAATACCAAGGAAATGCCCAGGCTCAGCCACTGCGCCGGATCCAGGATGGCAACAATGAATACCAAGCCCAGGGCAGCAATACACAGGGCCGGAGGCAAAGGCCACCACGGCATCCGGTAGCCTGCCCGATTCCGGTTTGTCCGGCGGTGGTTGATGGCGGCCAGCGCGATGAAGAGATAGCTGAAAGTGAGCGTGGATCCTGTGGCGGTCAGGAGAACGTCAATGGGAACGAAGCACGCCGCAAAGGCAAAGACGCCCATGACCGCTGTGGCGACGACGGGCACTTGGCCTTTGCTGCTCACTTTGCGCAGTCTGAGGGAAAGACGCCCGGGCAACGCCTGATCACGTGCGGCCGCGTAGAGCAGACGACCGGCCTGCAGCGTGATGGCAATAATGGCGTTGATGATGGCAAACGCCACGGACAATAGCACCAACATGGTGACGGCTTCCCCCGCACGCTCACTCAGGAAGGCTTCCACTGGTAGTGCTGAGCCAAACAGTTCCTCCTGGGATGAGGCTCCCAGCAGGATCGCTGCCAACGGGATTATCTCTGCGGCAATAGTCACCGCTGCACTACAAATCACTGCTCGGGCCAAGGTCTTGGTGGGGTTCTTGGTCTCCTCTGCGAAGTAGACCGCTCCCCCGTAGCCGTTGTAGGCAAAGATCCCCTGGGTCACGGCAATCATGAGCCCCGAGATGGCGAGCGGAGCCAAGGTGCCCGTGGCAGGGTCCAAAGCCTGGGCAGTGAAGAGAGACTCCACAGGGCGCTCCATGTGGACGAAGCCCAGAACGGCCAGAAGTACCAGCGCGGCCATTTCAATGAACAGGAAGACGCCGGTGAGCCACGCATTCGTCCGGATGTTGAAGCAGGCGGTGACGGTAGTGAGAACCACCACCACCAATGCCGTTTGCTGCGGTGACAGCCCTGCAATGGCCACGCCGAGGTAGTCGGCAACGCCCAGTGCGAAGACCGCCACAATCAAGGGCAGGGACACCAAACTGATGAAAAAAGTGACGACGCCAAACGCCGGCCCCAGCGCCCGGGAAACCAGCGAATAGTCGCCGCCGGCCACGGGGTAGGCCGAGGCTAGTTCCGCGTAACAGAAAGCTACGAGGATGCTGACAACACCGGCAATCAGAAATCCCCACACCACCCCGGTGCCGAATGCAGTCAAGGCTGCTCCGCCAAGGATGAAAACGCTGGAAGCAGGCGAAATCGAGGACAAAGTAATAAGGATATTGCCGCCTAGTCCCAAGCTCCGGGAGAGCGAGGCGTCATAGTTCGCTGCCCCGATTGCAGGCTTGGGAGGCTGTGCGGGAACGGAGGTAATGGGCTGTTCCATGGGAGTCCATTCAGGTCGAATTTAGTTTTTTGACGTCAGTGTCAAATAACTATTGGAGTGTGGCAGTTCACATCGGATAGTGTCAAGGGCATGGCAAGACCCAACACGCAGGAACGGCGTCGCTCCGAGCTCGTGGAAGCGGCACTCAAGGAAGCCTCCACACAGGGCCTGCGCTCCCTGTCCCTGACCGACGTCGCCAAAAGAGCCGGACTGACCAGAGGCGCGCTGCTGTACTACTTCGATGACCTGGACGCGCTTCTGGTTGAGGCTCACCGCGCCGGAACAGAGCGCTTCTGCGATCACCGGGACAACGTTGTGGCGGGACTGGAATCGCCGGCTGAGAAGCTACGGGCAGCCATCGACGCGGGACTGCCCAGCGGACCGGACGACGCCCTCATGCGCTTGCTCTACGAATTCGATTTCATGGCCGGCCAGTCGGAACTTCACGACACCTTGGTTCAGCAAATGTACTTGCGGCAGACCGCCACGTACCGCGCAATTTTTGAGGAAGGCAATGCCTCCGGCGCCTTCACCATCTCCACGGACCTGGAACAAGCCACCATGAACATGGTTGCGCTCGAAGACGCCTACAGCCTGCACATCGTGGCAGGAAACAGGCTCGTTACTGTAGATATGGCCCGTGCGGCAATGCTCGCGTTTGCCGAGCAAATAGGATGCCGGACTTCAGCCTGAAAGGGCCATCAGACGGCCGCCAAGCTTGCCATGCACCCTCCCCCGGCTCTTCTGACAAGTACGTGACGCGTGGCTAACAAATGCTTTGGCGCCCGTAGCTATGATTAGACAAAACTGCAGGTCAGGAAGGCTTGGTGTTGTGGGGGAACAACCCGGTAAGAGTGCTGCCCGGAAAGAATCCGGGAGCCTAAGACTTTCACAGTCATCCCCAGCCCGGCCTGCTGGCTAGCGCGCGGGCACAAGCCGCCCAAGCGCCTAGCCGCCGGCATCCACGCCCGATCGAACCACCATCCCACAAAACGAGAAATGAACATGGAACTTCTTGACGCCCACACAGTTGTGATCTCTGCCGTCCTCCTGGTGCACATCACGGGTGTGATGATCGTAGCCGCCTCCGTTGCCGGGTTGGTGATCTCCCTCTTCATCGTTGTGCTGGCTGTTCACTTCATCCGAATGACGTGGGAACTGATGCAAAGCTGGCGCACCAGGGGCCGCTTCTCCGGCAGCATCAACAAGGTTCTTGTTTCTTTGAAGGCGTGGGCTGGTGCGGCACGTCCTCTCGTTGCCGTAGTGCGGCGTCGAATCAGCCAACTGGCATCGTTCAAGACTCAGTAGGCGGCCCAATCTGGTTGGGCCGCCTACCGCACAAGCTTTCTGCGCTGGCAGATCAGCCGATCAACGCCGTGGCCGCCGAATAACGGGCAAGTGCGGAGTAAGCAGTCTTTGTGCCTGTCACACGAACTTTGATGGCGCTGCCCTTGTCCGCGGCCACCAATTTGTACGTTTGGGCAGTGGCCCCGGAAATGGCAGTGCTTCCTCGGAACCATTGGTAGCTCAGCGTCACAGGAGCAGGACCCCACGTGCCGGGGGCCGCGGTGAGCGTGCTGCCCACGGTGTTGGTGCCGGACACCGTGGGGACCGGAGCGGTTAGGGTACCGGCAGCGACAGCAGCCGTCGCAGCGGAAGCCTTCGCCGCCGTCGTAAATCCAGCCTTCGAACCCGTGACCTTGACGGTCATGGTCTTGCCCAGATCAGCGGCAGTCAACGAGTAAGTAGCTGCCGTAGCACCCGTCACCGCTACACCACTGCGGAACCACTGATAAGCCAACGTCACAGGAGTAGGACCCCACGCACCCGGAACAGCCGTCAACACCGAGCCCACCTTTACCGTCCCGGAAACCGTGGGCACCGGAGCCGTCAAGGTCCCCACCGCCACAGCAGCCGTCGCGGCGGACGTCTTCGCCGCCGTCGTAAATCCAGCTTTGGTTCCCGTCACCCGAACGGTCATGGTCTTGCCCAAATCAGCGGCAGTCAACGAGTAAGTAGCTGCCGTAGCACCCGTAACAGCAACACCACTGCGGAACCACTGATAAGCCAACGTCACAGGAGCAGGACCCCACGCACCCGGAACAGCCGTCAACACCGAGCCCACCTTCACCGTCCCGGAAACCGTGGGGACCGGAGCCGTTATGGTCCCCGCGGAGACGGTGACTGTGGCCTGGCCGTAATAGGGCTGCAGGGGCCAGTCGTGGACGCTCAGCCGGGCAGTGACTTTCTTACCGGCGTCGGCGGCCTGGAGAAGGAACGAGGGCCCGTTGGTCCTGTAGTCCTGCACACCGTCCACGAACCAGTCGTAGTAGGGGCCAAAATCAGGGACAGGGCTCAGGGTGCCGTGGTCAACGGTGAGGGTGTTCCCCGCGCTGGGCGTCCCCAGAAGCGTGAAGGGCTTGGAAGCCGTCACGGCCTCGGCACCCGACTTACCGCCATGCACGGAGGTGGAATAGGACGCATATCCTGCCTTGGTCCCTGAGACTTTCGCCCAGATGTCGTACCCGGCGTCAGCTGCCGTGGGAACGTAGGCGGTGGTTGTGGCCCCCGCAATATCCTGGACAGCTGTGCCGTCCTTGGAACGCTGCCACTGGTAGGCAAGGGTCACCGGAGCCGGTCCCCAGACCCCGGGATCAACGGTCAGTTTCTGTCCGGCTTGGGCAGAACCATAAACGAACGGCCTGCCAGGTGTCAGCGACAACCCCTCAACGTCCAGCTGCATGGTCAGCTTTACACGCTGGCCGGCAGCGGTTGCTGTCAGAACCGTGGCAGTGTCCTTGGTGGGCGTGTTGTCGTAACACTCGGCTTTGTACCGCTTTTCGCGGGGCGCGCCCTCGTAAACCGTGTCCGAAACGCACAGCTTGTACTTCTTGCCAACCGTCATACGCCAGTAAATCTTGCCCTGCGCATTCGAGGTCAGCGGGCCCATCTGGGGTCCTTCCCAGGCTGCAGTCGCGTCGTTGTAAACCCACGGGACATACCCGACGTCGGCAATCGGCGCGCCTGCGGGATCGACTACGGTGGCCTCCATGAGGGTTTCATCCTTGAGGACAAAGTTCACGTTGGTCCACTGCACACCGGGCGGGACGGTAGCTGTGGTGTAGGTGTCCACAGTGCCGGTGCCGTTCCAATACTGCTCCAGGTAAAGACGCTGGCCCGACTCGTCCCGGACACTGATGTATGCCTGATTGGGCGGAATCCTGGTGAGGGTGAAATAGCCGTTGGCATCGGGCGTGGTGCTGCTCACTTGTCCGCCATTGTTGGGCGAAGCTGAGACGGACACCGCCGTCACCGGCTGGCCGGCCTTATTGGTGACCCTGCCGCTCATGCTGCCGAACGCTTCCAGCTGAGGGTTGTACGTGGTGGTGGGGGCAGCATCGGTGACGGCGACCGGCGTCGAACCATATGAACTGGACTGATTGACGTTCCACTCGTCCGCGTACGTGGCGGAGCAAGGTCCGCTACTGCACGTGGTCCACAATTTGTAGCTGCCGGCAGCCGGCACGCTGAAACTGTACGAGCCGTCGGGGGCAGACCACGCACCGGCAACCAGGGAGGCGCGGTCGTCATTGGTGTAAGCCCCCACCCACACATCACCCAGCGCAGTGGCGGTTGCAGTGGCCGTCAGTTTTCCTTTGACCACTCCCTTGAAGGTGTAGGTTGCAGCCGAAGCTGGTGCGGCGCCGGCGAAGAGGCCAGCGGCCACCAGGACGGCGGTCACCAGGGCGGCCCACACCCCTTGCCGTGTCCTTCGAAGCGGATGGTGAGTGGCAGGTCGAGGCAACGGCATGGGTAAGGTCCTTTTCCCCAAAAAAGTGACTGAGCAGACCGAGCGGTCCCCTGCCATGCTAGGCGTCGGCCCGCCGCAGTGCCATGGGGAGTTCTACCCTGTCCGCCAAGGCGAAGAACTCACGACGGCGGCACTCGGCCCGGTGGGCTTATTTAGGACCTCGCCGGGACGGGACTGCTCGACCTTGCTCCGCGTGATTGGATGACGACGACCCTGAGCTCTTCTACAGTTCCCTGAAAAGTCCTCAGCCGCCCCCGCCGCCACGGTCTGGTGAGCCCCATCCGACTCGCTAGGCTGGCCACATGCCTTCGCCGTGGACTTTCCTGATCGCCCTGCATGCCATCGCAGCGGGTTACGCCCTGATCTTCGGTGCCGTGAACCTGCTCCGCCTCAACAAGGGCAGCGCAGCGCACAAGATCCTGGGCCGCATCTGGGCGGTAGCCATGTACATCGTGGTTCTCACCTCCTTCGGGATCCGGACCATCGACGGCGGATTCAACTGGCTCCACGCCCTGTCCGTTCTGACGTTCTGCACCCTGACCTTAGGCTTGGTAGCCGTCCGCCGCGGCAACATCCGCGCCCATCAGCGGTTCATGACCGGCAGCTACTTCGGCCTCGTCGGCGCATTCATCGGCGTCGTTGCCGTGCCGGACAGGCGACTCCCCCAGATGGCCATCCACGACTTGGCGGGCCTGACTCTCTGGGTAGGGGCCCTCGCGCTCACTGCCGGCCTGACCGTCGCCGGGCTGTCGCAACTACGACGAAAGGCTGACGTTGCCCGTGTGGACGGTTGAATGAAGACCGTCCAGTCGTCCCGGTACGCTGGCGCTAATCCCGGTTCCGTTGTGGCACGCTTTTCTGGGGGATGCCGTTTATGGAGGGAGACCGTCTTCTAGCGCTTGGCGACACAGGGTGCATGAGACGCCACCACTCTGCATCCCGATTGGGTTAGCGTTGGCCATCGGATGAGTGACACCACGGAAGGGTAGCTTTTGGGGGCAGCTTTCAGCACGACCATGTTCAGCATCGCTTTCCTGGTCGTTGCCGGGCTCTTGAAGATGTTGGCTTCACAGATCGAGGCGGGGCAGTCCAAACCGAATCCCACTTTCGGCATACGGTCCAAGGCAACCATGGCCTCCGATGAGGCCTGGATAGCTACGCATGAGGCTTCTTTGAGGATTCTGAGAGGGACAGTCGTTTTTTGCTCGTGTGCACGACAGCCCTGTGGGTTCTCTTCGCCGTCCTGCCCAAGGATGACGCCAGCGGGCCGTTGATCTTCTTCACTGGCCTTGGCGTCACTGCAGTCCTGGTCGTGCTTCTGATGCGCATATATCTTCAGGCTGATGCTGTCGCAACCAAGATCGGTTCGGTTACAAACTAGAGCCGCCCCTTCGGCGTTTGCCACCGTCCGTGGAGACGCTGCGTTGGCTCGTCGTTCCCCGAGATGGCCCTGTGCTTGACGATGGCAGAGTCACGTGGATTTCATGCCATCGCTCCTATAGGGAGCGGACCTAGACTGGTGCGATGGAATCTCAAGGTGTCGTTCGTTTCTGGAACGACGAACACGGGTGGGGCGTCATCGACTCCCCACTGACTTCCGGCGGCTGCTGGGCCCATTTCAGCGTCGTTGAAGTCGCCGGCTACCGCTCACTCACCCCCGGGGAAGAAGTGGAGTTGGAGTGGGAAGCCGTTGAGCAGGACGGGTATGGCTTCAGTGCGGTCTCAGTCAGGACAGCTGAGAGCGAGAACCACTCATGAGGCTCGGTCGCCCGATCAGCACTGGCCAGCCGATGGACCAAGTACCGAAGTGCCACTCCGGGTGCCAGGCCACCCAAATGAGGCCGGGGCGAAATTGTTGATGCAGTACTGGGACCTCGAGCCACTCAGCGAGTACTACCTGGAGGACAGCTTCGTGCTGGACCTGCAGGCCACCCCGGGCAGGTTTTCCATCGTGCTCGACTTTGTCCTCCGCGAAGGCCACCTGCAGTATGCCTCTCCCCTGCCGGGAGAACAGTGCTGCTATCGAAAAGGCCGCCTGGTGTTCAGTGGCGTCAAAGACATTTCATGGAGCGGACAGGGCCGCATTAAGGCGGCGACCGGCGCCAACGACGAGATCGATTACGGCGGAATCGACTCCTTCACAATCGAAGACGACGTCTATCGCTTGGAGGGCGATTTTGGGCTAGCCGAGGTCAGCGCCGCCTCAGTTGATGTCGAATTGGAGGAGGCCAGGGCTGCTGGCCCAAAGGTGTCATCATGAGTACCTTCCTGGAATGCTTCGCTGCAGTGACCGATCAGCAGGGTCTACGGGCCGGATGGTCGCCGGCCGCTTACTTTTCCCGACGGCGTAAATTTCGGGCATCAACCCCTTCACCATTGACCATGCGTAGGCGCAGTCCGCGATTGGCCGTCAGGTCAAATAACAATGTCCTGATTTTTCTGTCCATTGGCATTTGACAGCCGTTCCTCGGCGTCGTCAGCCTGATTTGAGGCGGTTGGCTGGCGGCAGACTGTGATTGGCGGCAAGTATGCGCAGCGCGTCCGTGGCCGGTGTTCGGTCGGCCGGGTCCAGCAGCTGCCAAGATCGGTGCCCCGGGTTGGCCAGTTCTTTGTGTAGGGAAAGAACCCGCGACCTATCGCTGCCCTTCATCTGGGCCGCCGTGACCAGGGGTGTTCTGATGGTCGCGCAGAGAACGACGGCATCATCGAGGTGCCTGCCCCTGTCCCGGGAGTCTTCGCGGTAGGCCGCGCCTTTCAAGACCAACGCCCCGAGGGCGTTCGG
The DNA here is from genome assembly GCF_041549525.1 of Paenarthrobacter aurescens. Taxonomy (NCBI): domain Bacteria; kingdom Bacillati; phylum Actinomycetota; class Actinomycetes; order Micrococcales; family Micrococcaceae; genus Paenarthrobacter; species Paenarthrobacter aurescens. The sequence goes on along the minus strand of NZ_CP157456.1, from coordinate 918,544 downwards.
GATGCTGATGAGTACCGGTTGGTCGTTGTCGACGGTCATTCGGCAGTTCACCGTCCGCTGCAGCGCCTGCGTGCCGCCGGAAACTTGGAATGGTTTGCGGCCACCCAGGGTCGGTATCTTCGCCGGGGGCAGGTGATCGGCCACCATCACGTCGATCTGCTGCTTGCCGCGCAGGAAGCGGTGGGCTGGTGCGTCATGAGAGATGGACTCTTCCAGCGTGTACCCGAGCCCGTTCAGGACAGCACTGACTGCAGCCGTCGTCGCCGCACCGGTCTCGATGTGCAGCACAATGTCGACATCCACTGTTGGCCGGGAGACGGGGAGGCCGGTAGCTGCAGCGTGCAGCTGGACCATGAGCCCTCCGACCAACGTCCATTGGGTGGACGGCAGGGCCCGGGCCAGTTCCACGCACTGTGGCCATGGAGTTCCCCAGCCTCCAGGAGGTACGGGCGCGTCCCAGGTCTCGCGGTCATCGGAGCCTTCGGCGACCGCGTCCTGTTCAGGTTCAGTCATGGAGCAGTTCGTTGATGACGCGTTGCCCGGCGCTGCGTTCGCGGGTTGCCAATGAGTCCATGAGGTCCACGGCGATGGCTGCCACCGGCGCCTGGCCGCCGACGAAGGGTTCGTGCAAATCGACTTCATGAATGATGGTGTTGCCGTCGGGATCTTCAACCAGGCCGAACGCGTCCGCCAGGGCTGATACGTCACCGGCCATGACATAGCCTTCGGCAGTCCCGCTCCCGCCGGCCATCCCGAAGGTCCCTGCAATGGATTCCTCGCGCATGGCCGAGGCGCCACTTGGGATCAGGTGGTCATAAAGTGCCGCGAGCCCGTCCGGGGTTGCCCTGTAGCGGTGGGTCTTGTCCTTGTTCCGGGCAAGAACACGAATGGCGTCGGCGTCCAGCTCACGCAGTCGCCTCTTCAACCGGGACTTCTCCGAAGAGCTGATCCAGGTGGGGTTCTGGCCAGAGAGGAGCGCCAATGCAGCCCAAGCAGTCTTGGCCGTCCAGGCGCGGCCACGACGTGTGCCGGCCAGGGCCAGGCGCTCCACCGACGAACGATCGATGAGCAACATGCGGCCAGCGCGGCCACTGGCCGTCAACTGGCCAGAGTCGAGCAGGTCATGCACCGAGGCGCGCGTAATACCTAGCCTCTCCCCGACCTCCCCGACCGTCATCCCATTCTTATACTGCATACACTAAACCCTACAGTTGTAGGGATATGTGTCAATTAGCGAATGCCTTCCTGGGTGCAGCGCCATTTCCCGGCCCAGGGAGTCCTCGGCAATGACCCACAGCAGAGGAGTCGTGCGTACCAGCAGCTCGCCGTAGGCAACGCCAGCCGCGTTGCAGTACGGCTCCTGAAGCTCCGCATGAGTACCCTCCGGGGAGGCCTGCCAGGTTGCGTAGACGAGCTCGTAAAACTCACCCACGCTGGCCGGGTCCTCAAGGTTGACTTCGGCATGGTTCAGCTGGCATCTACGGTTGCTCGGCCTGGGTAGCCACTGCCGCATAGGACCGCAGCTAAGGACAGGACGTGATGTGGCCCTGCAGGCTCGGGAGCCCTGACGCGTTCTGTCCTTGGTCGACGAACAATGGCCGCCCGGCTTTAGTTCTGTGTGCATGTCCATGACGCAGCGACGCGTGAATGTTGAAAGTTTGTGGCTTTCGCGGACCTTGGCGCGATTTCCCGTCAAGGGGTCTTGATGACTGAGGGCCTAGCCGCACAACGAACAAATGAAAAGAGACGTTAATATTCTCATTCCAGATCGATTATGAGAAAATCAGGGTTAAGTCTTCTCAAAGGAAGCCATGGATTCCCGTCACCGACAGCCCCCCGGCATCTCTGCGGGCGGAGAGTTTGCCACCAGCGCACACGCCGAACCGGGTACCTCCCCGTCCGCTGGCGCCGGAGGCTGGCCTACCGTCGGCTACGAGGCGCATCCCTGGGAATCCGGCCCCGACCGTGGCGCCTCCCGACGGCAGCGGCTGCTGGCCCGCGGACCTTACGAGGCAGCAGTCGCCCCAAAGATCGCCGGCTTGGACCCGGCCGTTGACTCCCGAACCCAGGCACTCGCAGAAGCGGCAACGGTGGAGACGGTGCGCTTCGACGCCGAGCTTGGCCGGGACACCTCACCATTCGCGGCACTGCTGCTGCGAAGCGAGTCCGCATCCAGTTCCCAAATCGAGAACCTGACCGCCGGCGCCCGCAAAATCGCCCTGGCCCAGCTGGGTGACACCTCCAGCTCAAACGCTTCACTGATCGCCTCCAACGTCAGGGCCCTGCAGGCAGCGATCGACCTGTCAGAGAATCTGTCCGCGCAGAACATTGCTGTCATGCACCACGCCCTACTGAACGCCTCCGACGAAAGCATCGCCGGTGAGTACCGGGACGCCCAGACCTGGATCCGGGGCAGCTCCCCACGCACGGCCGAGTTCGTCCCGCCCCATCCCGACCGGGTGATGCCGGCAGTCGAGGACCTGGTGGCCTTCATGCAGCGCGACGACATCCCGGCACTGACCCAGGCTGCGATCTCACACGCCCAATTCGAAACCATCCACCCGTTCGCTGACGGCAACGGCCGCACCGGGCGGGCCATCGTCAGCGCCCTGCTGCGGGCCAAGGGCGTAACCGAGAACGTCACCGTGCCCGTATCCTCGGGGTTGCTGACGGATACCCGCCTGTACTTCGATGCACTGGGTGCCTACCGGGAAGGGGACATCAAGCCGATCGTGGAGCGCTTTGCAGAATCCGCTGTCCAGGCCGTCGACAATGGCCGACAACTCGCAACCGACATCGAGGCCGTAGAGGCAAGCTACCAGGAACGCCTGGCCGGCGGTCCCTCGTCCGTCCGCAAAGTCCTGCACCTGATACCACGCGAGCCGGCACTGACCGCTGAGATGGTCGCAGAACACACCGGAGCATCCCTGGCCACCGCATACCGCGCAGTGGAGCGCCTGGAGGAAGCCGGTGTCCTGGCGTCCGCCGGAAAAATCCGCGGCACCCGTGTCTGGGTGGCTCCAGACATCATCGCAGCCCTGGATGCCTTCGCTGACCGGGCAGGACGCCGGAACAGGCACCGCTGAGCGGAGAGAGCTATTCCGGGCCGGTTCGCGCAGTGCCCTGCATGGCAAATACTAAAAACCCCTCCATTCCGGGCAAAATCGCCGGAATGGAGGGGTTCGTGGAGCCCCCTGTCGGATTCGAACCGACGACCCCCGCTTTACAAGAGCGGTGCTCTGGCCAACTGAGCTAAGGAGGCAAGCTTCGGTCACCCGAAGCAAAGCGCGAAACAGCGCTAGATAAGGTTAGCCCACACCATCCCCGTCGACGAAATTCGCCGCCAAGCAGCAACGGCCGGCCACCCGTAAAGGTGACCGGCCGTCGTCGTGCCTTCTGAGGGTGTTAGCCCTTGGCGGTGATGGCCGTCTGGATCTCGGCGTTCAGGTCGGACCTGCCGTCCCACTGCTTGCCGTCGATGAACACGGTGGGCGTACCCGTAACACCGATTGCCGCTGCTTCCTGGGTGGCAACCTTTACCCAGGGCCGGAACTGCTTGCTGTCAATGCATGAGTCAATGTTGGCTGCACCGATTTCGGTGGCCATTTTCTTGAGGTCATTGTCGGAGATGCCTGCTCCGCCTTCGGCCGGCTGGCGCTCGAAGAGCAGGTTGAAGAATTCCGCGTACTTCTCAGGCGAGGAGTTCACTACGCAGGCAGCAGCGTTGGCTGCGCGGGATGAGTAGTTGGTGGTGGACTGGCGGTCCAGGAAGCCGAGGGCGCGGTACTCGACGGAGATCTTGCCTTCGTTGCGGAGGTTCGTGAGGGACTCACCGTAGGCGGTTTCGAACTGCTTGCAGACGGGGCAGATGAAGTCGATGTAGGCGATGACCTTCACGGGCTTGCCGGCTTCGGCCTCGCCGCCGGGAACGGTGACTGTGGCGGGCTTGGTTTCAAGGGGAGCCGGGACGTCGGCGACGTTGACGGTGGCTGGTTCCGTTTTCACCACTTCGGTGTTGGCCAGCAGCGTGATGCCGCCGTGGACGTTGCCGTTGGCCGGCGTCGGACCCTGATCGGCCACGGTTGTGTTGTTCTGGGAACCGTTGACGAACACGAGAGCAATGATGACGCCGATGACCACCACGGCCGCCACGATGCCCCAGCCGACAAGAAGCTTGTTGCGCTTCTCCTTTTTCAGCTGTGCTTCGCGGATTGCGCGCGCTTTCTCCCGCGCCTGGGCGGTTCTTTCGGCCTTGGACAGGCGTGATTCGTTTGCGGGGCTCATCAGTTCCTCGGGGTATTCGACGTCAACGTGCATAGCTTGGGGCAACGGGGCCAGTTTACGGGAGCAAACTTGAAGGTTTGCCCATGCCTCGTGACCCTGTTGTTGAACGATCAAGTGCCGCGGATGATTCCGCTAGTAGGCTGGGAGTTGAGTCACAGCAACCCCAGGGAGCATTAATGCAGGATTTGGCAAGCGAAAAACTCACCGCCGAACAAAACGCCAAGGCTTCTCCAACCAAGAAGCCCACGGCGAGCACGTTCGATTTTATGGTGGTCTCCAACAGGTTGCCGGTGGATCGCATCAGCGATGACAACGAAGAAAGTGGCTGGCGTCGCTCGCCCGGCGGCCTGGTCACAGCGCTCGCGCCGATGATGACCAAGTCCGACGGCGCGTGGGTGGGCTGGCATGGCGCCCCGGATGAGACTGTGCGTCCGTTCAGCCACGAAGGCATGGATCTACTCCCTGTCCAGCTGAGCAGCGATGACGTTGAACTCTTCTACGAGGGCTTCTCCAACGCGACCATTTGGCCGCTTTACCACGACGTCATTGCGCCGCCGGAGTTCCACCGTACGTGGTGGGATTCCTACCGCAAGGTCAACCGGAAGTTCGCCGACGCCGTCGCCCGCCATGCAGCGGACGGCGCCACTGTCTGGGTACAGGACTACCAGCTCCAGCTTGTTCCAAGGCTTCTGCGCGAATCCCGCCCGGACTTGAAGATTGGCTTCTTCAACCACATCCCGTTCCCTCCGCCGGAGATCTTTGCGCAGCTCCCGTGGCGCCGCGAAATCATTGACGGTTTGCTCGGCGCAGACCTGTTGGGCTTCCAGCGCCCCAGCGACGCCGGCAACTTCATGCGTTCCGCACGCCGCTTCCTGGGCGCCAGCGTCAAGCAGCAGCAAGTCCACGTCAAGGGCGCCAACGGCCAGGTCACCCACATCGCGCGGGCCCAGGCCTTCCCGATTTCCATCGATGTTGCCCAGATCCGTGAGCTCGCCGACCGGCCGGACATCATCGAACGCGCCCAGCAGATCCGCAAGGATCTGGGCAATCCCAAGACCATCCTCCTGGGCGTGGACCGCCTGGACTACACCAAGGGCATCAGGCACCGGCTCAAGGCGTTCGAGGAACTGTTGGCGGACGGCCACATCAAGGTGGAGGACGCCACCCTGATCCAGGTGGCGAGCCCCAGCCGGGAGCGGGTTGAACAGTACAGGCTGCTCCGCGAGGAGATCGAAGGCACCGTGGGCCATATCAACGGCACCTACGACACCATCCAAAACACGGCTGTCCGCTACCTTCACCACAGCTACCCGGTGGAAGAAATGGTCGCCTTGTACCTCGCGGCGGACGTCATGCTGGTCACCGCGCTGCGCGACGGCATGAACCTTGTTGCCAAGGAATATGTCACCGCGCGGCAAAACGACGACGGCGCGTTGGTCCTCAGCGAGTTCGCCGGCGCTGCTGATCAGCTCAAGCAAGCGTTCCTGATCAATCCGCATGACATCGATGGCCTCAAGTCCACAGTGCTCAAGGCCATCACCTTGGATCCCAAGGAAGCCCGGCGCCGCATGAAGTTGATGCGCAAGCAGATCCTTGACCACGACGTCGATCACTGGTCAGCTGAGTTCCTGGCCGCACTCGAAGAAAAGGTAGTGCGTGATGACAGCTGAGAATCTCACCCTCTCCCCGGAATTGCTGGACGCCGTCCGTCGCATTTCCAGCACAGAGCACCTCCTGGTCGCCCTCGATTTTGACGGCACCCTCTCTCCCCTGGTGGATCACGCCGAGGACGCGAGGCCCCTGCCGCGGTCCGCTGCAGCGTTGGAGGCCTTGGCGCAGCTTCCGCGCACGACGACGGCACTCATCTCAGGCCGCGCATTGGACAGTCTGCGGCTGGTTGCCTCGCCCCCTGCCGGCACGTTGCTCATCGGCAGCCATGGCGCGGAGGTGTGGCTTGGCGAGGGGTCTTTGGGCCTGGAACTGGACGAACAGCAGCGCACCAAACTGGCTGCGGTCCGCGAGGTCCTTGCAGAAATCGTGAACATCGCCCCGGGAACGTTGCTGGAGGACAAACCCGCGGGCGTGGTCCTTCACACGAGGATGGCCGACGACGACGTTGCGGAAGACGCCGTCGAGGCCGCCATGCGGGTGCTCCGCGAGCATCCGGGGGTTTACCTGAAAACGGGCAAGCGCGTCCTGGAAACCTCGGTGGTCCATGCGTCAAAGGGCGAGGCTGTGGAGTTCCTGCGCCAGGCTACCGGTGCCACTGCCATCTTGTTTGCCGGTGACGACGTCACTGATGAGGACGCCCTCGGCCGGCTGATGGGTGATGATGTTGGCATCAAAGTGGGCCTCGACTTCACCCAGGCGCAGTATCGAGTGGAAGCGCCGGTGCATGTGGCGGAGTTGCTCGAAGCCTTGCTGCGCGAGCGGCGGCAGGTCACTTCGGGGTCCTGATGCGTGACGAGCGCAACATGTGATGTTCGTAACATTTAGGTAGTTAGTCAAAAAGTCTGACATACTCTTGGATGTGATGTGACGCACAGTACCGTGCGGCATCATGCGATCCTCCCCGGCCATTGGCCGGGGAGTTCAACTGAAGAAAATGAACCATTCACAACGGATCGTCCGGCACGTACCTGCCGGTGAAGGGATTGATAACTGTGGCTACAGTTACTTTTGATAACGCTACGCGTCTGTACCCGGGCACAGATAAGCCCGCCGTCGATAAACTCAACATCGACATCGCCGATGGCGAATTCCTCGTCCTCGTTGGACCCTCCGGTTGCGGTAAGTCAACCTCGCTGCGCATGCTCGCAGGCCTTGAGGACGTCAACGCAGGCCGTATCCTGATCGGCGACCGCGACGTCACTGACGTTCCGCCGAAGGACCGCGATATCGCAATGGTCTTCCAGAACTACGCCCTGTACCCGCACATGACCGTTGCGGACAACATGGGCTTCGCACTGAAGATCGCCGGCGTCTCCAAGGAAGAGCGCGCCGAGCGTGTCCGCGAAGCCGCCAAGCTCCTTGACCTGGAGCAGTACCTGGACCGCAAGCCGAAGGCTCTCTCCGGTGGCCAGCGCCAGCGTGTTGCCATGGGCCGCGCAATCGTCCGTAACCCGCAGGTCTTCCTCATGGATGAGCCGCTCTCCAACCTTGACGCCAAGCTCCGCGTCCAGACCCGTACGCAGATCGCATCCCTGACCCGCCGCCTCGGCGTCACCACCGTTTACGTGACGCACGACCAGGTTGAGGCCATGACCATGGGCGACCGCGTTGCTGTCCTGAAGGACGGTCTCCTGCAGCAGGTTGACACCCCGCGCAACCTCTACGACAAGCCCAAGAACGTCTTCGTTGCAGGATTCATTGGCTCCCCGGCCATGAACCTGCTTGAACTGCCGGTCGTCGACGGCGGCGTCCAGTTCGGTGGAACGGTTTACCCCGTGCCGCGCGATGTCCTCGAAGAGGCTCACGGCCAGACCGTCACCGTCGGCTCCCGTCCGGAAGACCTCGAGACTGTGGGCAACGGCGAAGGCCTCCAGGTTGAGGTTGACGTGGTTGAAGAACTCGGTGCCGACGCTTACGTCTACGGCCACACCATCCTTGATGGCAAGAGCCACGACATCGTAGCGCGCGTTGATGGCCGCCGCCCTCCGATGAAGGGTGAGTCCATCTTCGTTCGTCCGCAGTCCGGCCACGTGCACCTGTTCGACACCAAGACCGGCCTCCGCCTGGGCGACTAATCCCCACCCCGGCGCTACTGCGTCTGTACGTTCCGCATTTTGATAGCGGCCCGACCCCTCCCGGTCGGGCCGCTCTCGCGTTAACCTAACTCCGGCGAAAGAACGGCATGAACACCACAGATCACCTGATCCCCCGCCCCTCCCACGTCGCACTCCTGGACGGCCCGGCTTACACGCTCGCATCCACCGCCCGGATCGCCGCGGACCCAGGCGTGCCAGTCGCCGGGCAGCTCGCGGCACTGCTGCGCCGCGCCACCGGATTCGAGTTGCCCATAGTCCAGGAAACTCACCCAGGTGACATCACCTTGGAGCTGGAAGAAACGTTCGACGGCGGCCCAGAGGCTTACGCCCTCACAGTCACCGGGTCCGGTGTCATGTTGTCTGCCTCCACGGCCGCCGGACTCTTCAACGGCGTCCAGACATTGCGCCAGCTTTTCCCCGCAACTATTGAGGACACAGAACCTGGCAACGGCTCCTGGGTGATTCCCGCCGTCGAGATTGCGGACGCTCCACGCTTCGCGTACCGGGGCCTGATGCTGGACGTTGCCCGCAACTTCTTCACCGTGGACGAGGTGAAGGAGCAGATTGACGTGATGACGCAGTTCAAGTTCAACGCCCTGCACCTCCATCTGACCGATGACCAGGCGTGGCGCATCGAGATCCTGGAGCCCGTAGAGAACCCGTCGGGGCTGGATTACGCCAACCTCACTGCCCTGGGTGGGAAGGGAGCCGTGGAGGTTCCAACGGCAGTGCCTGTCCGGGGCAATTCCGGTTTCTACACCCAGCAGGATTTCCGGGAAATTCAGGCGTACGCCGCCACGAAGAACGTCTTGGTGGTTCCGGAAATTGACCTCCCGGGCCACGTGAACGCCGCCCTCGCTGCCATTCCGCAACTCAATCCCGACGGCCAGGCGAAGCCCATGAGCACCACGGCAGAGGTAGGCTGGTCAACGCTGAACGCGGACCTTCCCACCACGTACGAGTTTGTCCGCGAAGTCCTCAGCCAGCTCGCGGCCATTACCGTGGGACCGTACTTGCACATCGGTGGCGACGAAGCCCACGTCACCACCCGTGAGCACTACATCGCCATGGTTCAGGAGTTCGTACGGATTGGCGCCCACACGGGCAAGACCGTGGTGGGCTGGAACGAGTACGCCGCCGTCGAACTCCCGCAGGGTGCCGTCATTCAGTACTGGCACGGCGACTTCGCCCCCACCCTCCAGCAGGCGGAACAGAACGCGGCCAAAGTAGTCATGTCTCCGGCGGCCAACAGCTATTTGGATCAAAAATACTCATCGGACAGCCCTGTTGGCTTGGAATGGGTGGAAGGCGGACCCTTCACATGGTCCGAGTACTACAACTGGGATCCCGCGCAAGGCGGTCTGCAGGACCACCACATCCTCGGCGTGGAGGGGCCCTTGTGGTCTGAAACTGTCCGCAACAATCAGCAGGCCCAATGGCTCCTCTACCCGAGGGCGGTTTCCTTGGCGGAAGTAGCCTGGTCCGGTCCGGAGGTCCGCAACGCAGGTGACTTCCGACGTCGGCTGGGCGCCTTGGGCGAGCGGCTCGCCAAGCAGGGCGTCGCCTTCCAGGAAGCACCCGACGTCGAGTGGTCCGCTGCATCTACATGGCCGTTTGTGGTCGCGGCGCCGTCTTCATCTCCCAAGTACGGAACAATTGAGGCATGAGCGAGCAAAACGAAGCCCAGTGGCACGACGAACCCACCGATTACGGGCAGATCGGCAAGCTCCCCAGAACTGAAGCGGCCAGTGCGCAGGACACCGCGCCGCCGGCGAGTGTCATCGGATCGCTGAACATCACCGCTGCTGCCGCAGATCCTGAACTTCTGGATCTGCCGTGGCATATTGCCTTGGAAGATTGGCCGGCCGAAAACCTGGCGGCGCTCCCCCGCGGTATTTCCCGGCATATTGTCCGTTTCGCGCATTTGGGCGGCTCGGTCATCGCCATCAAGGAAACCTCTGAGCACGTTGCCCGCCATGAGTACCACATGCTGCGGAAGCTGGCCCGGCTGGACGTTCCCTGCGTGGAGCCGGTGGCTGTCATTACCGGCAGGACCACTGTGGACGGCAGACCCCTGAACCCTGTGCTGGTCACCCGGCACCTGAAATTCTCCATGCCGTACCGCGCGCTGTTCTCCCAGATGCTCCGCAAGGACACGCTGACCCGTTTGATTGATGCCCAGGCGCTGCTGCTGGTTCGCCTGCACCTCGTAGGTTTCTACTGGGGCGATGTTTCGCTGTCCAACACACTGTTCCGCCGTGATGCCGGCGCCTTTGCCGCCTACCTTGTGGATGCCGAAACCGGTGAGCTGTACCCGGATCTGTCCATGGGCCAGCGTGAATACGATCTCGAAATCGCTCGAGTGAACATCGCTGGTGAACTGATGGACCTGTTGGACGGCGGGCTGATCGAGGAGAAGGTGGATCCTGTAGCCACCAGCGAGCTGATCATGGACAGCTACCGCCGGCTCTGGACTGAGCTGACGGAGAAGGAGTCCTTCGAACTCGGCGAGCGGTGGCGCGTGGCTGCCCGCATCCGCCGTCTCAACGAGCTCGGCTTCGATGTTGAAGAGTACGCCATCAAGACCACCGCGGACGGATCCACCATCCAGCTCCAACCCAAAGTGGTGGACGCCGGACACCACCAGCGCCGTTTGCTGCGCCTGACCGGATTGGACGCCCAGGAGAACCAGGCCCGCAGGCTCCTGAACGACATGGATCAATTCCGTGCGGACAACAACCCGGACCTTGACGAGGAAATCAGCGCCCACATCTGGGTCAGCCAGATTTTCGAACCCATTGTCCGTTCCATTCCGCGGCACCTGGCCGGGAAGCTGGAGCCGGCCGAAGTGGTGCACGAGGTTTTGGAGCACCGCTGGTACATGAGCCAGAAGCAGGACAGGTATGTGCCCTTGGCGGAGACAGTCCAGTCTTACCTGGACACGGTGCTGCAGCACCGCCGCGACGAGGCCGCCATCATGCTGAACCCTGACACGGAGCTGCTCAAGATCCTTGAAGTTGAGGTAGAGGAATCCGGCCGGTACGACGACGAGGACGAGTACCCGGACGCGGACGACTAGCGAGTTTTTGTACAGCTAACGCCCCTAAGAGGGCTTCTAAAGGGCGTTAGCTGTACAAAAACTCACGGTTCCAGTGTCTCGGCCAGCCCGGCCAGAACGGGTTCCCGGCCCAGCTCGATGTGCGAGTACGCCAGGGAGTAGGCCAGGTCCGGCTTACCCTTCAGGATTGCGTTGCAGAGTTCGGTGTGTTCATCACGCTGGAGTTCATTACTGCGGTTGTGTGCCAATCCGAAGATCCACCGCATCCGCCCAAACAGGGGTTTCACGGATTCAACGAGCAGCCTGTTCCCGGAGAGGCGCACTATTTCGGCGTGCAGCTCGGCGCTGATCAGGGCTACGTCGTCGGCCCGTTCGTCGTCGATGGCTGCCCTGGAGGCCTCCAGGAGAACTTCCAGCCGTCCACCGTCGCTGCCTTCGGCCACACGGGTGGCCGCCATGCGTGCAGCAAAGGTTTCCAGGCAGAGGCGAACGTCAAAGAGCTCGTTGACATCCGTGAGGGTCAGTTGACGCACCACTGCCCCGCGCCGGGGGAACGTTGCCACAAAGCCATCCTGCTCCAGGCGCTGAATGGCCTCGCGCACAGGAATACGGGAGACGTTGTAAAGCTCCGAAAGTTCGCGTTCCCGCAACCGCATTCCTTGCGCGTAGGTCCCGGTGACAATGCCCTCCAACACCAGTTGGTAGACGTTCTCCGCACGAGCCTCTTCGTCGCGGCCGTTTCCGGTTTCCGGCATTGCCTCAGCCAATGAAAAACTTCCCTTCATGCAGACGCGCCAGTCCTATGAGTGGCGACCCCTACACTACTTTGGTATACAAGAAATTCACAGTGTCCGGAATGGCCTTAGCCTCACTCGTTCCGCGCCGTCGGAGCATCATCCAGGGGCGACCACCATGTGACCGGTGGCGTCACTTTGAAGCGGCGCCCAGTCACCTTGCTCGGGGTAATGCGGATGAACTGATCCTTCTGGCCCGCCTCCCAAGGGAACAAGAGGAGTCCTATGGTATCCAGGACGTCCTCGGTGAGCTTCACGGCCGTCGCTTGGCCTTTGACCACCACGCTCCACGCCACCCCGGTTTCGGCGTTGACGCCGTCGGCTTCAATCGCCACCGGAGCATCGCCGAGGGCGGCATGGAGTTTGGTGCCTTCGCCAGTCCGGAACACCATGGTCCCGTGGTCAACTTTGTAATTGACCGGGAAGATGTCCGGGTGTTCGTCCACCACCACGGCCAACCTGCCCACTGACACGCCGCGGAGAAGTTCCCAACACTCGTTGGTCTCAAGGATTTCGGTTGCTGGCGTTTCCGGCTGATTGGTTCCTGGTGCTGCTGAATTGGTCATATCGCAGAGGATACGCGCGGAGTTGCTGCCCGAACAGGCCCGCCAACGAACGTCGCAACAAGTCGCCTCTGAACTTATCTGCGCGTAAGCATCCCGGGGCCGCTACATCGGTGGCTGGTTTGCCATCTGCTCCAGTGCAACAGGAATGTAGGTCAGAACGTTGAGCAGCGCCCAGGTAGCAAGTCCATAGCCGAGGATGAGGGCCAGTATGGCCACAGTGCGGCCCCTCTCGTTCCTTCGTCTGATCTGATTCAGGGAGACGTGTCCGGCACCCACTGCAAAGGTGGCAAGAATTCCCAGGCCAAAGAACCAGATACCGGCAAAGGCAAGAGCGCCCAGGGCAATGGCAGCCATGGCCAGCAGGTTGATCCGGCCAGTGGTCGGCGGTGCTTTGGTAGATGACACACTCACTGTTTCCCCATTTCGTAAGCGTCACATGAGTCTAACCGCGCAGCAGAGGCTCCAGCATCCGCTGAGCCTCCCCAGTTGCAGCAACAGGGTGGGTTGGACGAGGAGCACTACGGGACGAATGTGGCTCTCGGCTCATGGGCGGTTATTTGCTCAGTCTGTACAGTTTGTCCTGCTGCGCCCACGCTGACGAGCGGGCCACGAATGGCAAGGAACCCTGCCCCGGCCAGTACTACGGCTTCGGCGGCGAGCACCCAAAACGTTAACTCCCAGCCACCTGTCATAGCGTGCAGCATTCCGGCGCCCAGCGGACCGAGGGACGCCAAAGCGAAGCCAAATCCTTGGCTCATGGCGGAGAGCCTGCCCGCGGACTCCGGGCCGTCGGATCGGATGACCACCAACGCCATTGCCAGACCAAATCCGGCGCTCTGCACCACTCCCAAAATGCCCACCATGAACACCTGTGATTCAACCGGCGCCATCAAAACTCCCAACAGTGCGGCCGCCACGGACAAGCCAAGCCCGGGAGCCATGATCCTCAGGATGGCGGGACGGCTGGCCAGTACGGGTGCCAGCAGACTGGCCGGGAGGCCCGCCAGGCTGAACCACGCAAGCAGAGCAGCGGCATCGGCGGGTTCCAGTCCCCGGGAGACCAGATACACCGCCAGCCAGGACGTGATTGCGAAGTACAGCATGGCTTGCAGCCCGAAGAATGCGGTCACCGCCCACGCCGTGCGCTGCTTCCGAAGAGGCGCAGGCTTCCGTACAACAGCCGACGACGGCGCGTCCCCCGTTTGTGCCTGAGGAACGCCGCCCTGGGCGCTGCCTTTGGATCGGTGAATCAGGAAGGCGCCCAGCAGCGCCGGTACCGCCCACACAGCAAGTGCCGATTGAAGGTTGCCGCCAAAAGCCGCAGCAAGTGGTTGGACCAGCCCGGCCCCAAGCGCCGCTCCGAGCCCGAAGCCCATGGTGCATAGCCCCGTCCACCAGCCCGTGCCGCGGTTTGCCTTGACGATCTGTGGCACCAGGACACTTGCCGTCATGATCGCCATACCGGCCAAGAACGTTCCGGGCAACAGAAGCGCGGGCACAGTAGCCCGGACAATAAGGGCTGCAGCGAGAACCAGCAACGCAGCAGCCACTGCCCGCCCAGTGCCCAGTCTCCGGGCCAGCCAAGGCCCGATCGGACCCGAAAGGCCGAAGGCCAACACAGGCAGAGTTCCCAGCAGTGGGAGCAGAGCTGGATCAAGGCCAAATAGCCCCGGCAGCTGACTCATTACCCCGGCAATGGTTGTGATGGCAGGCCGAAGATTAATGGAAACCATGAAGAGCGCAAGCAGCACCAGCCCCGCCATCAGCCTCGGACTCGGTCCCACACCAGTCTGCCGCTTCTCGCGCATGTCAATCCCCCTCGTCAATTTTGGTATACCAAGTAAGGCTAGAAGGAGCGTGGTAGAAAGTAAATGCCACCGAATAAGCAACACAGATGTGACTAGGTCTGGGTGTGACAACTCTTTGGAATACCAAGAGGACGCTAGTGATAGAACGTCGCACCCAAGCACCCCGGGAAGTGAGAGAGCGTCGCGCCCGAGCACATGGGACGTGAGAGAGCGACAGGAGAAAGCACCCGGGACGTGAGAGAGCGACAGGAGAAAGCGCCCGGGAAGTGATAGAGCGTGGCGTCTAAGGGAGGTACCACCGAGCGGGCCGAGCGTTGCGGCCCCGTGGGCCGCCCCACGAAGAGCCAGCCTTAGATGGCCTTGCCCGGGTTCAGGATTCCCTGGGGATCGAAAAGCTCCTTGATCCGACGCTGCAGTTCCCGCACGGGTTGGGGCTGTTCCAGGCCGAGCCAGCGCAGCTTGTACTGGCCAACACCGTGTTCGCCTGTAATGGTGCCGCCCATGTCCAGGCCTACCCGGATGGATTCGTCCAAGGCAGCGTTGAGTCGCTGCAAGGCGTGGGCGTCGGTGGTGGGGTCCACGCGGTCCATCCAGAAAGTGGGGTGCAGGTTGCCGTCACCGGCGTGGGCCACCACTTTGAGGCGCACCTGGAATCTGTTGGCCATGGCTTCGAGCTCGGCCACGAAATCCACCAACCGCGAGCGCGGGACGGCGATGTCTTCGCCCACACGGAATTCGTCGTCAACTTCCACGCCGCGGCTGTTGCGTCGCATTTCCACCAGCATCTCGGCTTCAGCGCTGGCTTCGGTGGTTACGGTGGCGCCGCCGTCGGCGAGGACCTGCCGTACGACGTCGGCCTCGGCAGCGGCTCCAAAACCGTCTGTCTGGATGAGCAACAGGGACTTGCCGCGCTGTTGGAGGTCGCCGCCGTGGAGTTCGTCGAGTTGCACCAGGGTGCCGTTGTCCAGGAGTTCCATGATGGCGGGCTGGACCCGGGCCTTGCCCACGGCGAGCACTCCTGCGGCGGCGCTGCGGAAGTCCTGGTAGAACGCGGCGATGGTGTGAACCTCGCGGGGCAGGTACTTGAGCCGGACTGTTACACCCACCACTATCCCCAGTGTTCCTTCTGAGCCCACCAGGAGCGCAGTGAGGTCGTAGCCTGCCACGCCTTTGAAGGTTTGGTGGCCCGTGTGCATCAGTGATCCGTCGGCCATCACCACGTCCAGTGCCAGTACGGAGTCGCGGGTCACGCCGTATTTGGCGCACCGCAGTCCCCCGGCGTTGGTGGCCACGTTACCGCCGATTGTGGACATCTTGTAGCTTGCGGGGTCAGGCGCATACATGAGGCCGTGCTCTGCAGCGGCGGCGTTCAGATCGGCGTTGATGACGCCGGGCTCGACGACGGCGGTCTCGTCGTCCGGGTTGAGGTCCAGGATGCGGGTCATCCGTTCAAGGCTCAGGATGATGCAGCCTTGGGTGGCGTGTGCGCCGCCGGAAACACCTGTGCCGGCACCCCGCGGAACAATGGGCACTTGGTGCGCGGCACAAACCCGGACAACGTGTTGGACGTCTTCCACAGATTCCGCCCAGACAACAGCGAGCGGCAGTTTCCTCTCAAGGATGGGGCCTTGATCGGCGGAGTAAACGGTGAGGTTTTCTTGATCGACCGCTGTTTGCCCGGTGCCCAGTCCGGCCTGGAGATCCCGCAGAAAAGCATGTTGTGCTGCGGTGGGTTGCGCGGTTTCCCCGGCGTCCACGGCCCGGGCCTTGATGCTTTCCTCTGATGTTCCGGCAACGGCCGTTTCGTCCGACAAGACTTTCCCTCCACATGAGCTCTGCGGACACGCCAAACCGGCAGTCTTCGCAGTCTTTTCAGTGCCAGTCTAGTCAGCGTCGCAGGTGGCCGGCACGGCGGCAGAACTCCTTTGGTGAGGGGGAATCGCGGTTCCGGGAATCGCCCAGATTCCGGCGGACACTCCTTCAGAGCGCAGAGAAACGACGCCGTCCGCCCCGGAGGGTGCCGACGTCACGGTTCCGGATTGGTGCAGTGGCGAGTCCAGCAGCGCCCCGAGCTGGGCTTTGCTGAGAACGGACCGGTCCAGCACTACAGAGGCGGTATCCCGGGCAACGAACACCAGGACCGATGATTCGGGGGTTTCCCGGACAAAGACCAAGCAGTGGCCTTCGGCATGAATCCAACGAACCCCGCCATTGGTCAGGCCCGGCAATTCCCGGCGCAGCTGTGCAAGCCGTGCGTAGAGTGATCGCAGGTCCTTGTGCTCACGTCTGGAGCCGGACCATGGCATGGGTGTCCTGGAGTCCTCGCCGTTGAACCCTTCGAGTCCGAACTCGTCGCCCGCGAACATGACAGGAACGCCCGGCAGGCAGAAGGTGAGCACAGCGCCCACTTCCGGGCCGCCGTCGATCATGACGGTTGCCGCCCGCGCGGTGTCATGCGTGTTGAGGGCGTTCATGTTGTTTTGCAGCACACCCCAGCTAAATCCGGCGGCAAGGTCCTGATGGGTGGCGAGGAAGTCTTCAGCGGGGATTCTGTTTGGCCCGGCTTGTGGTGAGCCGAAAAAGTTCACGTTCGGTGCATCTTTGGCAAGCCAGGACCACAACGGGCGGGTCAGGTTGGAGTAGCTCATGGCACCGTGCCAATGCTCGCCCGTGAAGTCGGGAGCGGCGTCGGACGTGGACTCGGCGAGCAAAGCCGCGTTCGGGTTGATTTCCCGCACCCTGGCAGCGATGAGCCGCGCTACCTCGTGGTTGAGGTCCACTGCGCCCAGGCGCCCGGTCATGTTGCCGACGTCGATCCTCCACCCGTCCAGGTTGAAGGGCGGCTTCAGCCAGCGGGCCACCACGGAGTCGTCATCGGTGATGAAGCGCCGGCGGAGGGCTGCCGAGGACCAGTTGAACTTAGGCAGGGACGGTACACCCCACCACGATTCGTAGCTGGAATGGTCCGGGCTGAAATAGTAGTAACCGGCTTCCTCCGAGCCCGGGTCCGCGAGCGCTTTGACGAACCATTCGTGCGCGTCCCCGGAATGGTTGGCGGTGAGGTCTCCCATCACTTTGATCCCCCGCGCGTGTGCGGCTTCAACAAGATCCACCAGGGCTTGGTCGCCGCCCAGGAGCGGGTCCACCGAATCGAAGGTGGAAGCGTCATAACGGTGGTTGGAGCGGGCGGGGAAGAACGGCGTCAGGTAGAGGATGGTCACGCCCAATTCCTCCAGGTGAGGGAGTTTGTCCGTGATCCCTGGCAGGTCTCCACCGTAGAACTGGGTGGAGGCTTCCCGGCCCGTTCCTGCTACTGGTTCTTCCCAGGAACATGAGATGGCCCAATCTGGTGTGGGATGGTCATCCGCCTGCGCGGATCGGGCGAAGCGGTCCGGGAACACCTGGTACATGGTGCCCTTGCGCAGCCACTCCGGTCCCGGAGCAAACGCCGTGAGCCTGAAGTCAGCCGAGTCTGAAACGTCCCTGTTGAACAGCCCTTGGGCGTTGAGGTTCCAGTAGCGTCGCCCAACCGTACTTCCGCTTGCTACGGTGGCGGCAGCGCCGTCGTCGTGCGTTTGTGGTTCTTCCAGCAGGAAGCGGTACTTGGCCACGGGATTCGCCACGAGCATGGCTGCTTCCCACCATTCCCACCCGCCGGCGGAGCCGCGGCGAATCGCGGCGTCATAGCGGGGCTCACCGTCCTGGACTGAACGGACCCACACCTTAGACGCCGGGCCCCACCCCTGCGGGATACGCACCCTGAGGCGAACGGTGTCGCCAAGGGTGGCGGTGTGGGGAGCATGGAGTCCGGAGCCGTCATGGTGAGGGAGGGCGGTTGTCATGGTCAGCCTTTCACTGAGCCCGCGGTCAGGCCGCTGACAATGTACTTCTGCAGGAAGAGGAACAGTGCCATGACAGGGATCGCGGCGATCACGGCACCTGCGGCGAAAACGCCCCAGTTCTCGGAGCGCTGCTGCGCCACATAGGAGTAAAGGCCGACGGCGAGCGTCTGGCTGTCCGGATCGGTCAGCACCACGCTGGCGATCACGAATTCGCTGGAGATGCCAATGAAGGCAAGCAGGCCCACCACGGCAAGGATGGGGGTGACCAGGCGCAGGATGATGCCAAAGAAGATCTGCACATGACTGGCGCCGTCAATCTTGGCTGCTTCATCCAATGACTGCGGGACCGTGTTGAAGAACCCGTACATCAGGTAGGTGTTCACACCCAGCGCACCGCCAAGGTAGACCATGATCAGGCCCAGCTGGCTGCCCAGCCCCAAGGCCGGGATCACTTGGGAGATGCCGCTCAAGAGCAGGAAGATGGCGACGACGGCCAGCAGTTGCGGGAACATCTGCAGCAGGAGCAGGGTCAAGAGTCCCATGCGGCGCCCCTTGAAGCGCATGCGGGAGAAAGCGTAAGCGGCCATGGCCCCCAGGAATACGGTGGCGGCCGATGTCACTGTTCCCACCACCAGGGTGTTGAGGAACCAGCGGGCAAAAGGACGGGTGGGGTCGCTGAACAGAGCCACGAAGTTGCCGGTATCGAATCTGGTGAACAGTCCGTTGGAACCCACCAGGGTGCCGTTGGAATCCAGGGCGGCGGACAACACGTAGAGCAGCGGGAACACGGCAAAGATGGTGGTGAGAACCCCAACCACGTGCCGCCAGCCTTTGTCCTTGAACCAAGCCCCGAAAGGACGTCGTTTTGCCTGCAGGGGCCGGGCGCCGGCGTCGAGCGTTGTTTCCTTAGTGGCGGCGATGGTGCGTACGCTCATCAGTTCACGTCCTCGAGTGCTTTGGTCTGCTTGAAGCTGATGGCCGAAATGGTGGCCACAATAATGAAGATGATGATGGCCAGAGCGCTGGCCAGGCCGTAGTCGCGTCCCGTTCCCTGGCCGAACGCCACCTTGTAAACCAGCGTGATCAGGATGTCCGTGGATCCGATGTCCCGGTCAGTGTCCGCAAAGCGCGGGCCACCGCCGGTGAGCATGTAGATCACGTTGAAGTTGTTGAAGTTGAAGGCGAAGGATGAGATGAGCAACGGCGCTACGGAGACCAACAGAAGTGGCAGCTTAATGGAGCGGAACACCCGCCAGGCAGAAGCTCCATCCATGCGGGCTGCCTCGTCAATCTCTGAGGGCAACGATTGCAGCGCACCGGTGCACACCAGGAACATGTACGGGAAACCCAACCAAACGTTGACCACCAGCACGCTGATCTTGGCCAGGACCGGGTCCGTGAGCCAGCCGATGTTCGCGCCGCCCAGCAATGTTTGGTTGAGCCAGCCGAACTCGGGATTCAGTATGCCGGACCACACCAGGCCGGACAGGAACGCGGGGAATGAGTACGGCAGGATCATGAGAATCCTGTAAACCTTCTTACCGCGGAGGTCCTCGCGGTTGAACGTTGTGGCCAGGAAAAGACCCATCACAAACGTCAGGGCAACGGAGGCAATGGAGAAGGTGAACGTCCAGAGGATCACGCCCAGGAGGGGTCCGCGCAGGCTGGGATCTGTGAAGGCCCGGACGAAGTTGTCCATGCCAACATCGATCTTCCAGCCGGTGGCCAGGGTTTCGCCGTTTGCATCTGCGAAGGCGCCCTTTCCGTTATCGCGGTATTCCCGGCCCGTTTCGGTGTCCGTGAAGGTGTCCGTGGCGGCGTCGTAGTTCAGTGCCGGCTTGAACTGGTACGCGGTACTGCCGTCCGCTGTGCGCAACGTTCCATCGGCGGGATTGTCCGAAACCGGCACCGTGATTTTCAGGATCTCCTGCTGGCTGGCCACAATCTCCTGGAACTTCAGCGTCTGGTAGCCCGGCAGGGTGGTGGCTTTGCCTGTTGAATCCTTGCCGGCGTCCGGAGCTTCTGTGAGCGGCTGTTCCGTGCTGCCTATTTGGGCTTTCCCTGAGGGATCGGTAAAGAGCAGGTAGTAATCGTTGCCTTTGGTCAGGACGGAAGCCTTGTAGGCAGGTGAGTCCGGTACGCGCTTTTGGGCTGTGAGTTGGATGGCCGAAATGGCATCATCTTTGGTGCTGTTATGGCCGTCGCCGTAGTTGGTGAAGGCTATGTAACCGCTGAACACCACCACCAGGACTTGGAACACCAGGAGGAACAGCACCCCGGGAGCCAGGTACTTGGCCGGTAGCCCACCTTTGCGGAGGTAGATCCAGTTAATCGCCAGAACCACCAGCGAGGACACTGCCAGCGCAGCCCACGACTGGCTGAGGAACAGCATCATCAGGACGTACACCGCGAATGCGTCCACCAGTCCCAGCAGGACAACTTTGGCAATGGTGCCTTTGAGGGAATCCGGATGGCGGGTGGGTTTCTTTGGGCGTACGGATTGACCCGCGCTGCTGCCGTTGATGTCCGGCCGGGCCGGGCCTGCGGGGGCTGGGGTGGTTGGCAGTTCACGGAGTTCTGGTTTTGGCATTGTGGATCCTTGGGTGGAGCGGTTGACGGCACGCAGGGCCGGACGGTGGGTGTGCCGCCCGGCCCTGGCAGACCGGTGGAGTTATCCGGTTGCGGTACTAGCCGCCGATCTTGGACTTGATGCTGTCGGCCATCTTGGTCCAGGCTTCAGCCGGATCACCCTGACCCTTGATGATGGCCAGCTCGGTGGCTCCCCAGTCAGCCCATACCGCGCTCATCTCCGGAACTGCAGGCATGGGTACGCCGGTGGAACCGATCTTGCCGAACGCCTCCACTACGGGATCGCTGGCTGCTTTAGTGAACGAAGCCTTCAGTGCCGGGGGACGTCCGCCTGCGGCGTACATGGAGTCCTGTGCCGACTCTGAGGTGAGGTAGTTGGTGACGAACTCGTTGGTGGCCAAAGCATTGGCGCTCTTGGCGCTGATGAAGAAGCCGTTGACGCCGATGAACGGCTGGGCGGGCTGGCTGCCGGTGGTGGGCAGCTCATCGACGGCAAACTTGATGCCCTTCTTCTGAACGTCCGGGACGTTCCACGGACCCGTCAGGAAATACGGAGATTCGCCGGCCAGGAACTTCTCCTTGGCAATGTCCCCGGTGATGTTGGAGTTGATGATCTTCTCACCGGCGTCACCCCAGGCGGCCAGTTTCCTGGCGAATTCGACGCCGGCCGCGTCACCGATCAGGAGCTGCTTGGCGTCGTAACCGCCGTCGGCGTTCTTGCCGAACACCTGCGAACCCATGGAGGCCTGCAGCGGGTAGAGGTGATAGGGATCGGCCTGTTTCGGGTCCATACCTACCAGGAACGGGAACGTGGCTTTGCCCTCTGCAACAGCCTTCTTTCCGTTGGCCACCACTTCATCGAACGTGGCAGCTTTGTTCTCCACGATGCTGGTGTTGCGGAGCAGGGCAATGTTTTCGATCGCGTACGGAACACCGTAGACAGCACCGTTGTAGGTCATGGCTTTGATGGAGGAGTCCTGGAACTGTCCGGCTTTGTCGCCCAGCTCGATCGGCGCGATCACACCGTTCTGGACAAACTTTCCAATCCAGTCGTGAGGTCCAACAATCAAGTCCGGGCCCTGACCGGTGGGTACTTGGGTAATGAAGTCGTCACGGACAGCCGCGAAGTCTTTGACAACCAGCTTCACTTCAATGCCGGCATCTGACTTGAATTTCTCGGTGATGTCCTTCAGCGCCGGGGAGCGTTCAGCGTCAACCCACATGGTGATCACACCGGCTCCCGCAGCTTTGAGGTCCGGTTTTGCCTCTGCCGAAGCGGGGGCAGTGGATGCGCTTCCACCGCAGGCACTCAGCGCCAAGGCTGCTGCTACGGAAATCGCACCAGTGGCGAAAACACGCCGGGTGGTCTGAGTCGCGAGGGTATTGTGCACCTTCATTGGTGTCCCTTTCGTTCTTTTCTGCTTCGACGGCTAGGACTCTGGACCTTCGCATCGCCGGTGACATGGCTCACAACTGCAAGCGCTTCCACACACTACCGTGCCGAATGAGTATTTGGAAAGCCCAAGCTTCGATTGCACGGCAAAGACAGCAGCCTTAGGACTGGAAACGTTTACAATCGGAGGAAAACTCTTCTACGATGTCTCCATGTCCGTTGATTCCTTGCTCTCGGTTGCGACCCACGAGCCCACTGCAGCTTTCACGCAGCTGACCCCGGTCCACGACGCCTCCATGGCGCACGGCTGGTGGCGTTCCGCTGTGATCTACCAGATCTACCCGCGCTCTTTCCGCGACCTCAACGGTGACGGTGTAGGAGACTTGGCGGGAATCACTGCCGAGCTCACCCACCTGGCCGGGCTGGGCGTGGACGCCGTATGGTTGTCGCCCTTCTACCGCTCGCCCCAGCGCGATGCAGGATATGACGTCAGTGATTACTGCGACGTCGATCCCCTCTTCGGCACCCTGACCGACTTCGATGCCCTCATTGCCGAGGCCAACAGACTCAACCTGCGCGTCATCGCTGACCTTGTCCCCAACCACTGCTCGGATCAGCACGTAGCTTTCCAGGCAGCCCTTGCTGCCGGGGCCGGCAGCGCGGAGCGGGACATGTTCATCTTCAGGGACGGACAAGGTCCGGATGGCAATGAGCCTCCCAACAACTGGCAATCACACTTCGGCGGCCCTGCTTGGACACGCATCACGGAGCCGAACGGGCAAGCCGGTCAGTGGTTCCTGCATCTCTTCGACTCCTCGCAGCCGGACTTCAACTGGGACAACCCCGCCGTCCACGCCGAGTTTGAACGCGTGCTCCGCTTCTGGCTGGACCGCGGAATCTCCGGTTTCCGCGTGGACGTGGCCCACGCCCTGGTCAAAGCCACAGGACTGCCCAACTGGGGTGGCCGGGCAGACGGCAACAGCACCGATGGCTTCCCGGGCCACGACGCACCCATGTTTGGCCAGCCTGCCCTGCACGATATCTATCGCCGCTGGCGTTCCATCCTGGAAGAGTACGGACCAGACCGCATCCTGTGCGCAGAAGCCAAC
This sequence comes from Paenarthrobacter aurescens, assembly GCF_041549525.1. Taxonomy (NCBI): domain Bacteria; kingdom Bacillati; phylum Actinomycetota; class Actinomycetes; order Micrococcales; family Micrococcaceae; genus Paenarthrobacter; species Paenarthrobacter aurescens. The sequence continues at coordinate 895,334 of NZ_CP157456.1, read as the reverse complement.
GTGGACCCGCTTCCCCGCCTGGCACAGTGGGTGCGGCCCGATGAAATGCACCAGGCCTTCAACTTCCCCTACCTGCACGCAGGACTGGACGTAAACCGCCTCCGCCACATCATCACTGACTCCTTGGTCTCCTTGGATGCCGTGGGTGCCCCGAGCACCTGGGTGCTGTCCAACCACGACGTCGTCCGGCACGTCTCCCGCTTCGGCTACGACGGACCAGGACCCCGGGACGGCGACGGAATCGGCCCTGACGACGTCCAGCCCAACGAGGAACTCGGACGACGACGGGCTGCCTCAGCCACCATGTTCATGCTGGGCCTGCCTGGCGGCGCCTACATCTACCAAGGCGAAGAACTGGGCCTCCCCGACTCCTTCAGCATCCCGGGAAACATGCGCCAGGACCCCACGTTCGCCAGGACCGGCGGAGCGCGCATCGGCCGCGATGGCTGCCGTGTGCCGCTGCCTTGGCGTTCCTCCGAGCCGCACTCCGGATTCGGCAACGGCCAGGATCCCTGGCTGCCCCAACCGGAGTCCTGGCCCGCGCTGGCGAGGGACAAGCAGGAGGCAGATCCGGCGTCGCACCTTAACCTCTACCGCCACATGCTCGCCCTCCGCGCTACACATCGCCTTGGCGAGGGTTCCCTCGCCTGGGTGGAGGACTACTGCAGCGACACCTCGCTGGCCTACCTCAACGGCAACGCCCTGGTGATCATGAACGTTGGGGAGGAGGCCATGCCGCTGCCGGCAGGACAGACCATCCTGCGGAGCACAGGAGCGAACAGCGCAGATTTTCCGGGCGTTGATCTACTAGGCTCAGGGGAGACAATCTGGCTCACTGCCAGCTAACTTTCCACCAAGGAGCAGCATGACCGGCATCAAGGACGTCGCCGAGCGGGCTGGGCTGTCCGTTGCCACGGTCTCGCGGGCCCTGAGCGGCAAGGGAAACGTCTCCCCCGCCAGCCGGGAACGTGCCCGCTCCGCCGCCGCCGAGCTGGGATTCGTCCTGTCCTACCATGCATCCAGCCTGGCCTCCGGGCGCACGCACAATGTTGGATTGGTGGTTCCCTCGGTCCACCGCTGGTTCTTCTCAGCGGTGATCGAGGGAGCCTCCGCGGCGCTGCTTGAAGCCGGCTACGACCTCACCCTGTACAACATCGGAGAAAACCCCGAGCACCGAAAAAGCGTCTTCAACGATTTCCTGCTGCGCAAACGGGTGGACGCGGTCATTGCTGTATCGCTCGAGCTCAGCGAGGACGAGATCCAGCAGCTTCACGCAGTGCATCGGCCCATTGTGGGGATCGGCGGCCCCTTGCCCGGAGCATCCACCATCAGGATTGACGACTCCGGAATCGCGCTCAAAGCCACCAACCACCTGCTCGGTTTGGGACACACCAAGATCGCCCACATCACTGGGCTCGAAGCCTATGACCAGGACTTCCGCCTGCCCGGAACCCGCCGCAGCGGTTTTGAAAAAGCAATGGACGACGCCGGTTGCCCGGTCAGGCCCGAATGGATCGTTTCTGCGGACTTCACCATAGAAGGCGCTTACGCTGCCGCCCGCCAGCTGCTGGCCAGCGCACCCGAAAGGCCCACCGCAGTTTTCGCGGCGTCAGACGAAATGGCGATCGGCACCATACTTGCGGCCAGGGATTTTGGCCTGCGCATCCCTGAGGACCTCTCGGTGATGGGCATCGACGGCCACGACCTCGGCAAAGTCCTCGGCCTCACCACCATCGATCAGGACGCCAAGGGACAGGGGGCGTTGGCTGTCCGGACACTGCTCGGCGCGATCAACAACGGGCTGGTCCTGGAACCGGCCGATACCCGGCACCCCACCAAACTGGTGGTCCGGACAAGCACAGCCGTACCCAAGGCCAGCGGCTCCTGAGCCTTACCGGTTCCTGAGCCCTCCCTGCCCGTAAGCCTTCCCTAGGGCAAGTGCCGCTCCATCACCAGCTCCAGCTTTGAGGCGTCCTGCGGATAGGGACGGCTGGCCCCCGTAGTCTCAAATCCCTGGCGCCGGTAGAACGCAAGCGCCCTGACGTTCTCCTCATGAACGCCAAGCTCAATGCCTCCGGCACCCAACTCCTCCGCCGCAGCTTTACATGATTCGTTGAGCAGTTGATCGGCCAGCCCCAGCCCTCTATGGGCAGGCGCTACATAGACACTGATCAGCATGGCCTGCAACGGCTTCTCCGGGGCTTGCGGATGCTTGACCACCACACGCATCAAGCCACACAGTTTACTGCCGTCCACGCCCAAATCTGCCACCAGGGTGATGCTGTCATCCCCGGACATTGCGGCTGCACGCTCCTGCCATTGGGTGTCCGTTTGCCGGCGCGCTGCAACCACGCTCTCCCCGTACGCCATGGGCGTGTCCGTGAGCATCTCCAGCCGTACTGCCTTCAACAACTGCCAATCGCCCGCGCGGAGCCTGCGGATCCTAGGCAACTGCTCCGCCCATGAACCTCACGTACCGGTCAAGGACCCTAGGCCAGCCTTCTGCGTAGGACGCCCGCGAAGCTGCGGGGTCCTCCGCGCCTTCCCAACCGTCATGGATCAGGCGTACTTCCGTGCCTTCCTCCACAGCACGGAACACCACACGGATCTCCGTAGACCACAGCGGCGTACCGGCGGGGTACCAGCTGGCGTGGAAGGACAGCGGGGGCTGCCAGTCGTCGATTGTTCCCCATACGGATGTGCGGCCATCCTCGGCAGTCTCCAGGATCAGGTTCTCTTCGAACTCAACGTGGGATCCTTCGCCGTACACACTCTCAAATTCCAATGGCCACCAGAGGTGCGGATGATCGGTGAAACCCTGGAAGGCGTGCGAAACGTTGGTGGGCACCACCACTGTGATGATGAGGGGTTCCAAACCGTCCTCGCCCTGCCTGGACGCCTCGGGCTGGGACTCTGGGTGGCTAAACAGATCTTCCATGACCACCAACTCTACCGGTGGCAGCAGGTGCGTGCAGGTGGGATAACCAGCGTTAAATGCGGGAAGCCCCGACCTAATGGTCGGGGCTTCCCTGAATTTATGTCCGGCGGTGTCCTACTCTCCCACACCCTCCCGGGTGCAGTACCATCGGCGCTGTGGGTCTTAGCTTCCGGGTTCGGAATGGGACCGGGCGTTTCCCCCACGCTATGACCGCCGTAACTCTGTTACCCGACCCCGTGGGGTGGGAAATCTTTGGGTTACAACTGTGGTGTTGTTTCAACTGTGGTGTTGTTTCAACTGTGGTGTTGTTATTTTGTTGTGTTGGTTCCTGGAACATTGGTTGTTGTTCGGGAACCACATAGTGGACGCGTGCAGTGTGTTGTGTGGTGTAAGTTGTTGGCCTATTAGTACCGGTCAGCTTCACGAGTCTTTAGTCCTCGCTTCCACATCCGGCCTATCAACCCAGTGGTCTGGCTGGGGGCCTCTCACACATAAATGTGTATGGAAATCTCATCTTGAAGCGAGCTTCCCGCTTAGATGCTTTCAGCGGTTATCCCATCCGAACGTAGCTAATCAGCGATGCACTTGGCAGTACAACTGACACACCAGAGGTTCGTCCGTCCCGGTCCTCTCGTACTAAGGACAGCCCTTCTCAAATTTCCTGCGCGCGCAGCGGATAGGGACCGAACTGTCTCACGACGTTCTAAACCCAGCTCGCGTACCGCTTTAATGGGCGAACAGCCCAACCCTTGGGACCTACTCCAGCCCCAGGATGCGACGAGCCGACATCGAGGTGCCAAACCATGCCGTCGATATGGACTCTTGGGCAAGATCAGCCTGTTATCCCCGAGGTACCTTTTATCCGTTGAGCGACGGCCATTCCACAATGTACCGCCGGATCACTAGTCCCGACTTTCGTCCCTGCTTGAGATGTCTCTCTCACAGTCAAGCTCCCTTGTGCACTTACACTCGACACCTGATTGCCAACCAGGCTGAGGGAACCTTTGGGCGCCTCCGTTACTTTTTAGGAGGCAACCGCCCCAGTTAAACTACCCATCAGGCACTGTCCCTGACCCGGATCACGGGCCGAAGTTAGATGTCCAAAGTGACCAGAGTGGTATTTCAACGATGACTCCACCCGAACTGGCGTCCGGGTTTCAACGTCTCCCACCTATCCTACACAAGCCACTCCGAACACCAATACCAAACTATAGTAAAGGTCTCGGGGTCTTTCCGTCCTGCTGCGCGTAACGAGCATCTTTACTCGTACTGCAATTTCGCCGAGTTTATGGTTGAGACAGCGGGGAAGTCGTTACTCCATTCGTGCAGGTCGGAACTTACCCGACAAGGAATTTCGCTACCTTAGGATGGTTATAGTTACCACCGCCGTTTACTGGGGCTTAAATTCTCAGCTTCGCCCGTAAGGGCTAACCGGTCCTCTTAACCTTCCAGCACCGGGCAGGAGTCAGTCCGTATACATCGTCTTGCGACTTCGCACGGACCTGTGTTTTTAGTAAACAGTCGCTTCCCCCTGGTCTCTGCGGCCCACACCCGCTCACGGAGAGCAAGTCTCCATCACGGGGCAGGCCCCCCTTCTCCCGAAGTTACGGGGGCATTTTGCCGAGTTCCTTAACCATAATTCTCTCGATCGCCTTGGTATTCTCTACCTGATCACCTGTGTCGGTTTGGGGTACGGGCGGCTAAAACCTCGCGTCGATGCTTTTCTTGGCAGCATAGGATCACCGGATCCCCCCATACGGGGGTCCCATCAGATCTCAGGATCGTGCTCGAAGCACACAGGAACGGATTTGCCTATCCCTGACCCTACATCCTTAGACCGGGGCAACCATCGCCCGGCCCGGCTACCTTCCTGCGTCACACCTGTTAATACGCTTACCTCCCGGGATCAGGTCCCGCGCTCGGCCAAAACCCACACACCACAAGGGTGGGCGGGCAGGCTCCGGGCGGTTAGTATCCCCCGCTTGGCATGGGCGGTTTTTCGCCGGTACGGGAATATCAACCCGTTGTCCATCGACTACGCCTGTCGGCCTCGCCTTAGGTCCCGACTTACCCAGGGCAGATTAGCTTGACCCTGGAACCCTTGATCATTCGGCGGACGGGTTTCTCACCCGTCTTTCGCTACTCATGCCTGCATTCTCACTCGTGTAGGCTCCACCGCTGGTTTCCACCGCGACTTCACTGCCCACACGACGCTCCCCTACCACTCCACACCCCTGAACCACGAAGGCTAGGGCATTATGTGAAATCCACAACTTCGGCGGTGTACTTGAGCCCCGCTACATTGTCGGCGCGGAATCACTTGACCAGTGAGCTATTACGCACTCTTTCAAGGATGGCTGCTTCTAAGCCAACCTCCTGGTTGTCTTCGCAACTCCACATCCTTTCCCACTTAGCACACGCTTAGGGGCCTTAGTTGGTGGTCTGGGCTGTTTCCCTCTCGACTATGAAGCTTATCCCCCACAGTCTCACTGCTGCGCTCTGACTTACCGGCATTCGGAGTTTGGCTGACGTCAGTAACCTTGTAGGGCCCATCGGCCATCCAGTAGCTCTACCTCCGGCAAGAAACACGCAACGCTGCACCTAAATGCATTTCGGGGAGAACCAGCTATCACGGAGTTTGATTGGCCTTTCACCCCTACCCACAGCTCATCCCCTCCATTTTCAACTGAAGTGGGTTCGGTCCTCCACGACGTCTTACCGTCGCTTCAACCTGGCCATGGGTAGATCACTCCGCTTCGGGTCTAGATCACGCCACTACACTCGCCCTATTCAGACTCGCTTTCGCTACGGCTACCCCACACGGGTTAACCTCGCGACGTAACACTAACTCGCAGGCTCATTCTTCAAAAGGCACGCCGTCACAGTTACTTGTGATTACTCACGACTGCTCCGACGGATTGTAAGCACACGGTTTCAGGTACTGTTTCACTCCCCTCCCGGGGTACTTTTCACCTTTCCCTCACGGTACTGGTCCGCTATCGGTCATTAGGAAGTATTTAGGCTTATCAGGTGGTCCTGACAGATTCGCACGGGATTTCTCGGGCCCCGTGCTACTTGGGATACTCCCCAGGCCGTGCACAACATTACGGTTACGGGGCTCACACCCTCTCTGGCCGGCCTTTCAAGACCGTTCACCTATGCCTGCACCTCACCTCACTGGTCCGGCAGAACCAGAACGGAAAGTCCCACAACCCCGCCCATGCAACGCCCGCCGGCTATCACACATGGAAACGGTTTAGCCTGATCCGCGTTCGCTCGCCACTACTAACGGAATCACTATTGTTTTCTCTTCCTGCGGGTACTGAGATGTTTCACTTCCCCGCGTTCCCCCCACGCACCCTATGTGTTCAGATGCGGGTCACACAATCACCATGACAGCGTTGTGCGGGGTTTCCCCATTCGGACATCCTGGGATCAACGCTCGGTTATCAACTCCCCCAGGCTTATCGCAGATTCCTACGTCCTTCTTCGGCTCCTAATGCCAAGGCATCCACCGTGTGCCCTTAAAAACTTGACCACACAAGATCAAAAACTTACTCGAGAGAACCATGACCACAAGGGCCAGGTTCATTCATAAGAAATTGCTGTAGAAACACACACCAAAAAGGCGTGTGTTTCAGATGCTCGCGTCCACTATGTAGTTCTCAAACAACAACCCCGTCAACCACACCCCCAACCACCACAACCACCCCAACAAAAGGAGTAGCCGCTCAACGGTGACCAGAGGAACCGGCCGCAGGAACAAAAGAAACACCAGAAGTGCCCCCATGCATTGCTGCAAAAAGGTCCTGTTGCCTCAGGACCCAACAGTGCGCCAAACACAACCCCCACAAACCACGCCCCGGCAGCGTTCCACACAACCCACACCCCCACCAAAGCAGGAACACAGGAAGCCGTACTAACACCAGGACACAACCAGGAAAGGCCATGCCAAAGAAACTTTGATTTGTTGATATTCCACCCATGAGCACCCACCGCAGAACATACGCCTGCGCAATGGGCAACACTGACAACCACCACCACACCCATACAGGCACAGCAACCAGTTGTTAGCAGCTCCTTAGAAAGGAGGTGATCCAGCCGCACCTTCCGGTACGGCTACCTTGTTACGACTTAGTCCCAATCGCCGGTCCCACCTTCGACGGCTCCCCCCACAAGGGTTAGGCCACCGGCTTCGGGTGTTACCAACTTTCGTGACTTGACGGGCGGTGTGTACAAGGCCCGGGAACGTATTCACCGCAGCGTTGCTGATCTGCGATTACTAGCGACTCCGACTTCATGGGGTCGAGTTGCAGACCCCAATCCGAACTGAGACCGGCTTTTTGGGATTAGCTCCACCTCACAGTATCGCAACCCTTTGTACCGGCCATTGTAGCATGCGTGAAGCCCAAGACATAAGGGGCATGATGATTTGACGTCGTCCCCACCTTCCTCCGAGTTGACCCCGGCAGTCTCCTATGAGTCCCCGCCATAACGCGCTGGCAACATAGAACGAGGGTTGCGCTCGTTGCGGGACTTAACCCAACATCTCACGACACGAGCTGACGACAACCATGCACCACCTGTAAACCGACCGCAAGCGGGGCACCTGTTTCCAGGTCTTTCCGGTTCATGTCAAGCCTTGGTAAGGTTCTTCGCGTTGCATCGAATTAATCCGCATGCTCCGCCGCTTGTGCGGGCCCCCGTCAATTCCTTTGAGTTTTAGCCTTGCGGCCGTACTCCCCAGGCGGGGCACTTAATGCGTTAGCTACGGCGCGGAAAACGTGGAATGTCCCCCACACCTAGTGCCCAACGTTTACGGCATGGACTACCAGGGTATCTAATCCTGTTCGCTCCCCATGCTTTCGCTCCTCAGCGTCAGTTACAGCCCAGAGACCTGCCTTCGCCATCGGTGTTCCTCCTGATATCTGCGCATTTCACCGCTACACCAGGAATTCCAGTCTCCCCTACTGCACTCTAGTCTGCCCGTACCCACTGCAGAACCGGAGTTGAGCCCCGGTCTTTCACAGCAGACGCGACAAACCGCCTACGAGCTCTTTACGCCCAATAATTCCGGATAACGCTTGCGCCCTACGTATTACCGCGGCTGCTGGCACGTAGTTAGCCGGCGCTTCTTCTGCAGGTACCGTCACTTTCGCTTCTTCCCTACTGAAAGAGGTTTACAACCCGAAGGCCGTCATCCCTCACGCGGCGTCGCTGCATCAGGCTTGCGCCCATTGTGCAATATTCCCCACTGCTGCCTCCCGTAGGAGTCTGGGCCGTGTCTCAGTCCCAGTGTGGCCGGTCACCCTCTCAGGCCGGCTACCCGTCGTCGCCTTGGTAGGCCATTACCCCACCAACAAGCTGATAGGCCGCGAGTCCATCCAAAACCACAAAAAGCTTTCCACCACCATGACATGCGCCAGATGGTCATATCCGGTATTAGACCCAGTTTCCCAGGCTTATCCCAGAGTCAAGGGCAGGTTACTCACGTGTTACTCACCCGTTCGCCACTAATCCCCCAGCAAGCTGGGATCATCGTTCGACTTGCATGTGTTAAGCACGCCGCCAGCGTTCATCCTGAGCCAGGATCAAACTCTCCGTTGAAGTAAAACAAATCAAACAGACACAACCACACCCACCGGAAATAACGGCAAGACACGGCTGCACAAAATTCGAAACCAGCTGAAAACCAGACCACCACACACGGGGGTGCGCGACAATCCGGCCATAATTTCAACCAATCAATAAAACAATCGGCATCAACAAACTTGGCACACTATTGAGTTCTCAAACAACAGACACACCCGGCACCACTCAACCCCCACAAAGGGGCCAAGATCGCTCCGGAGCAACTTTTCAAAGTTACCGGCTGGCTTCCTCCGAGTCAAATCGGCAAGCTTGACTTGATTTTTCCTTGCGGTTTCTTGTCAGCTTGCGATCTCTACTCGTGGAGCAGCGCGGGTACTAACTATACCCCTACTTGCCCGGGATCGCAAAACCCGTCAACGACACACCCTGTTCTCCGAGGAAAATCCCCGGAAACAAAGGGAAAGAGGGCCCGAAGCCGTGCTCCGGGCCCTCCCTGAATCCAAAGAACTACTCAGCCGGCGCGAACCACGAGGCACCAAGCGGCGGCAGCGTTACAGACAGTGCTGCAGGTTGGCCATCGGTTCCAGGAGTTGTTGCCTTCAGCGATCCCGCATTCACGACGCCCGAGCCGCCATATGTCTCAGCATCGGTGTTGAGGACCTCAGTCCACTCCCCTGCCGCCGGCACGCCCAGGATGTAGTCCTTGTGCGGGCCGCCGGAGAAGTTCACCGCGCAGACCAGAGGCTTGCCCTCATGGTCCCAACGGATGAAGGTCAGGACGTTGTGATCAGCGTCGCCGCCGTTAATCCATTGGAAACCACCGGCCTCGTTGTCGCGCTGGTAAAGGGCCGGCGTCGACGTGTAGAGCTCGTTGAGGTCCTTGACCAGGAGTTGCAGTCCCCTGTGGGCGGGGATGTCAGCGAGGAACCAATCCAGCCCGTACTGTTCGGACCATTCCGCTTCCTGGCCGAACTCAGTGCCCATGAAGATCAGTTGCTTGCCAGGGTGCGCCCACTGGTAGGCGAAGAAGGCCCGCAGATTTGCCAGCTGCTGCCAGCGGTCACCGGGCATCTTGCGCAGCATGGAGCCCTTGCCGTGAACAACTTCATCGTGGCTGATGGGCAGCAGGAAGTTCTCGGTGAAGGCGTACACCAAGGAGAACGTAATGGTGCCGTGGTGCCACTTGCGGTTGATGGGGTCCTCGGAGATGTACTTCAGGGAGTCGTGCATCCAGCCCATGTTCCACTTCAGGCCGAAGCCGAGCCCGCCGTGGTTGGTGGGAGCCGTGACACCAGGGAATGCGGTGGATTCCTCCGCAATGATGATGGCGCCGGGGTGGGACTTGTAGACGGTGGCGTTGACTTCCTGCATGAAGGAAATAGCTTCGAGGTTCTCTCGGCCGCCAAACTTGTTGGGCCTCCACTGCCCCTCTTCACGGGAGTAATCCAGGTAAATCATGGAGGCAACGGCGTCCACGCGGAGGCCATCGATGTGGAATTCCTCCAGCCAGTACAGCGCGTTGGCCACCAGGAAGTTCCGTACCTCGCTGCGACCGAAGTCGAAGATCAGGGTTCCCCAGTCAGGGTGTTCGCCCAGGGCGGGGTCGGAATGCTCATACAGCGGCTGGCCGTCGAATTGCGCCAGTGCCCAGGAGTCCTTGGGGAAGTGGGCAGGTACCCAGTCCAGCAGGACGCCGATCCCGGCCTGGTGGAGTGAATCAACCAGGAACCGGAACTCATCCGGGTGCCCGAACCGCGAGGTGGGAGCGAAGTAGGACGTGACCTGATAGCCCCACGAACCGCCGAACGGGTGCTCGGCCACCGGCATGAACTCAACGTGGGAGAACCCCAGCCACTTGACGTAGTCCACCAGTTCCTTGGCAAGTTCCTTGTAGCCAAGGCCCAGGCGCCAGGATCCCAAATGGACTTCATAGACGCTCATGGGCGAGTTGTGCGGGTCCTTGGCGGCGCGGGCATTCATCCATTCCGCATCCTTGAACCGGTAGCTGGCGTCCACAACACGGGAGGCAGTCAGTGGCGGGACCTCGGTGCCGAAGGCCAGGGGGTCAGCCTTTTCAATCCAGTGTCCGGACTTGGTAAGGATCTCGTATTTGTAGCACGCCCCTGCTACAACGCCGGGAATGAAGATTTCCCACACACCCGAGGAGCCCAGTGAACGCATCCCGTGCGAGCGGCCGTCCCACCCGTTGAAGTCGCCCTTCACACGGACTGCTTGGGCGTTGGGTGCCCAGACGGCGAAGGAGACGCCGTCCACCTCGCTCAACACGGAGCGGTAGTGCTGAACGTGTGCGCCGAGGACGTCCCACAAACGTTCGTGGCGGCCCTCACCGATCAGGTGCAGGTCCACCTCGCCCACCGTTGGCAGGTAGTGGTACGGGTCATCAATGGTGACCGGTTCGACGTCGTACACCACTTCCAAACGGTAGTCAGGCACGTGGCCTGCCTGGAGCGGTTCCAGGACCGCAGTCCACACACCGTGTGCCTCGTGGGCCATGTCCGTACGGCCCGCTTCGGTCACCACAACCACGGACTTCGCCAGGTGCTTCACAGTACGGATGGTGACGTGCCCGTGGTCGTCCAGGTGCGCGCCGAGAACTGAGTGGGGCGCATGGTAGGCGCCTGCCGCCACGCGTTCCAAGGTCTCGGAGTCCACGTGCAGGGGAACCCGCGGCCGTTCGGTGCGTGCAGAGCCAGTCATGTCATTACCTTCCGCTGTAGCTGCCGCATGCTTGCCGCGGCTTGTGTTATCGAGGATTCGTCGGGATGCATTCACGGGGATCGACAACCAGTCGGGCCGGTTCCGCAACTCGTAAACAACCTCATATAAGGCCTTGTCCAGCCACAATGCCACAAAGAGCGGCGAGCGGCGGTCGATGGTTCCCGGGGTGACCTCGCTATAACCCTCAAGGAACGCGGCAGCGCAGTCATCCACCCAGGTTTCAGGCACCTTGGCATCGGCGTTCTCGCGCGTGGCGGCACCCGCTGCGTAGTCGAAGGAGCGCAGCATCCCGGTGACATCCCGCAAGGGAAGATCGGGGGTATTGCGTTCATCAATGGTCCGGAGCGGCTCGCCCTCGAAGTCCAGAATGGCCCATCTGCCCGGCTGCCCTTCAGCGCCGGGTACCAAAAGAATCTGGCCCAAGTGGAGGTCGCCGTGGACACGCTGCAACTGGCCCACATCCCGGGGGTCCAGAGCAGCCAGCAACTCGTTCAGTTGCTGGTCATGGGGCCCGACGGCGGAAGAGGCTTCCGCCCATGAGCCCCGGACACGCCGGTCTACTGTTGCGATGATCTCCGGACCCTGCTCTTGCCCGTCCAGGGTACCGAACGTCTCCGCCAGCCTGGCGTGAACCGTGGCAGTAGCGGCACCGAGCCCGCGGGCTTCTGCCGTGAAATCCTTGCCCGCTGCCGCGGCCTCAACCGCCAGGCGCCAGGCATCCAAGCCCCCAAGGAGGAACTCGTGGGCGACCGTCAGCTCGCCCGTGGCCGTTGAGGAACCGTTCGACGACGGCCCGTCCCACGAGCCGGTAATCCAACCGAGCGTGGCCGGAACCTCGGTAGTCCCGGCTGCCGTCAGTGCGGCACCGAGTTCCACTTCAGGGTTCTTGCCGGCGGCGAGCACACGGAAGATTTTGATGATCGCTGCCGAATGACCGTCGTCGATGATGACGGACGTGTTGGATTGCTCGCCGGAGAGGACCTTCACTGACGTGGGATGCTCGGGCAGTGCCACCCGGCCACGCGTCAGATGTCCTTGGGCGCCGCCGACCTTCCCTTCACTGCGCATCAGTTCCAGCCAGGCGGTAACGAAGTCAGCATCATAGACGGCGTCATAGACGAGCCGCAGGCCCAGATCAGGATCCGTGAACTCACCCAATAAAGCCGTGGGCGCCTCGGGCAGCGGCCGGCTCCGGAAGCTCAACGGAACCTGGACAACGTCAGTCCGCGAGCCGCCGTCGGCCGTTCTGTGGGTTACCGCCAACAGCACAACTTCCAGCTGCGTTTCGCCGCCGGCAGGGGGCAGGCTGAAGCCGCCCACCTGCTCCAAGGCAAAGTCCGGCCTCTTCACCGGGAACCATCGCTTGCCCGGCAGCCAGGTCCGGAGAAGTCCTTCAATGGAGGGGTTCAAGTTTTCCTTGTTCATCTCATCCTTTGGAGGTCACCACGGGAATCGCCTGAGTATAAGGCGACGAGGGATTGGAAAATGCTGAGCGGACCCGCAGCCAATAGAAGCTGTGGCTGCCCAGCATCACGGTCAAGTGACCGTTGTCGCCGACCGCCGGGAAAGGCTGGCCGCCGAAAATATCGCGCAGGCCCCGGCCCGCAAACTCCGGAATGTCCAGTTTTGCCGCCACGGGGTGCTGGGAAAGGTTGAAAACGCACAGGATGGTCTCGGCGTCTTCCCCTTCGTGGTTGCCGGCAGGCAACTCCCGAACGTACGCGAGCACCACCTCATGGTCCGCTTCAATGTGGCGGAAGCCGCCCAAACCGAACACCGGATGGTTCTTGCGAACGCTCAGGATCTGCCGGGTCCAGCGCAGCAGCGAACCTGAGTGCGCAGCCTCGGCCTCAACATTGGCCATGCTGTAGTTGTAAACCAGAGACTGGATGACCGGAAGATAAAGCTGGCCCGGATCAGCGCTGGAGAAGCCTGCATTACGGTCCGGGTTCCACTGCATGGGTGTTCGAACGGCATCGCGGTCATCAAGCCAGATGTTGTCGCCCATGCCGATTTCATCCCCGTAGTACAGGAAAGGACTGCCCGGCAAGGACAGCAGCAGCGCATTGATCAGCTCGATCTCGGAACGGGAGTTATCCAGCAGCGGCGCCAACCGGCGTCGAATACCTATGTTGGCCCGCATCCGCGGGTCCGGGGCGTACCAGCCGAGCATGGCGGCACGCTCTTCGGCCGGCACCATCTCCAGCGTCAGCTCGTCATGGTTGCGCAGGAAGGTCCCCCACTGTGCCCCCTTGGGAATTTCCGGCGTGTTCCGCAGGGTCTCAATAATGGGAGCGGCCTTCTGGTCCCGCAAGGCGTAGTACAGCCTGGGCATGATGGGGAAATGGAAGGCCATGTGGCATTCGGGGGCTTCCTCAGTGCCGAAGTACTCCACCACTTCATGCGGTGGCTGGTTGGCCTCGGCAATGATCACCCGGCCGGGGTAATTCGAGTCCACCATCCTGCGAAGGTCCTGCAGGAAGGTGTGCGTGGCCGGCAGATTCTCGCAGTTGGTGCCGTCCTCTTCGAACAAGTAAGGAATGGCGTCAGCACGGAAGCCATCGATCCCCTGGTCCAGCCAGAACCTCACAACGTCGTAGAGAGCCTCAATGACCTTCGGATTCTCAAAGTTCAGGTCAGGCTGGTGACTGAAGAAACGGTGCCAGAAGAACTGCCGGCGAATGGGATCGAACGTCCAGTTGGATTCCTCGGTGTCAACAAAAATGATCCGCGCGTCCTGGTACTTCTCATCAGTATCGCTCCACACATAGAAATCGCCGTAAGGTCCCGTGGGGTCCTTCCGTGATTCCTGGAACCACGGGTGCTGGTCCGAGGTGTGGTTCAACGGAAGGTCAATGATCACCCGGACGCCGCGTGCGTGGGCCTCGGCCACCAACCGTTTGAAATCACTGATGGTGCCGAACTCGTCCAGTACTGACGTATAGTCCGCGATGTCGTAACCGCCATCGCGCAACGGGGACTGGAAGAACGGCGGCAGCCACAGGCAGTCAACGCCCAGCCACTGGAGATAATCCAGTTTGTCGATCAAGCCGTGGAAGTCGCCGGAACCGTCCCCGTTGGCATCCGCAAAGGCCCGCACCAGTACCTCATAGAAGACTGCCTTGCGGTACCAGTGCGGATCATGCTGGAGACCTGGGGCGTTCAACTCGAAGGTGTTCTTCGGAGTGAAGTACTGGCTGGGGTTCTGCGGAGAAAAACTCACTAAGGCTGCCTCCGGATGCTCAGAATGTGCGCCGGTTCAACATGCGCGTCCAGCCGCACGTAGTTGTGCTCGCCCCACGCCCAGCTCTGGCCGCTGATGAGGTCATCAACGCGGAACTGTCCGTCCTCGTTGAGGTCCGAAGGGTCCAGTTGCAGTGCCGCGAGGTCCAGGGACACTGTGCTTTCGCGGGTGCTGTGCGGATCCACGTTGACCACAATGATCAAGGTGTCCTTGGTACCGTCCGGCAGCGTCTTGTGCTTGGAGTACACAATCGTGGCGTCGTCAGTGCTGCTGTGCAGCGTCAGGTTCTGCAGATCGCCCAGGGCCATGTGGTCCTTGCGGATGGTGTTGAGCCTGGTGATGTACGGCGCCAACGTCCGTCCGGACTCCGCAGCGCCTTCCCAATCCCTGGCCTTGTACTCGTACTTCTCGTTATCGATGTACTCCTCCGCGCCGGGACGGGCCACGTGCTCGTACAACTCGTACCCGGCGTAGACGCCCCACAACGGGCTGGCCGTAGCGGCCAGGACTGCGCGGATCTTGAATGCCGCGGGCCCACCGTACTGGAGGTACTCGGTGAGGATGTCCGGGGTGTTCACAAAGAAGTTGGGACGGAAGAATGCCGCGGTCTCATGGCTGACCTCCTGGAAGTACTGCTCCAGTTCGGTCTTGGTGTTCCGCCACGTGAAGTAGGAATAGGACTGCTGGAATCCGGCGCGACCCAATGCGTGCATCATCGGCGGACGGGTGAAGGCTTCGGCCAGGAAAACAACTTCCGGGTTCTTCTTGTTGATCTTGCCAATCAACCATTCCCAGAACCAGACAGGCTTGGTGTGCGGATTGTCCACCCTGAAAACCTTCACGCCGTGGCTGATCCACAACTGCACGATCCGCAGGATCTCCTTGGAAAGCCCGGCGGGATCGTTGTCGAAGTTCAGGGGGTAGATGTCCTGGTACTTCTTCGGAGGGTTCTCCGCGTAAGCGATGGAGCCGTCCACACGGGTGGTGAACCATTCCGGGTTGGACGTCACCCAAGGATGGTCCGGAGCTGCCTGCAAGGCCAGGTCCAAAGCAACCTCGAGCCCCAACTCGTTGGCACGGGCCACGAACGCATCAAAGTCCTCAAACGTGCCCAGATCCGGGTGGATGGCGTCATGGCCGCCATCCTTCGAGCCGATGGCCCACGGCGAACCGGGATCCTGCGGGCCCGGCGTCAACGTGTTGTTGCGCCCCTTGCGGTGCTGGAAACCAATCGGGTGGATGGGCGGCAGGTAGATGATGTCGAACCCCATGTCCGCTACGGCGTCGAGCCTTCCGGCCGCCGTACGGAAGTTGCCCGAAGTCCAAACACCGGTGGAGTGATCCAGCACGGCGCCCTCTGAGCGGGGGAAGAACTCGTACCAGGAACCGCGGCCTGCGAGGTCGCGCTCCACCTGCAGCGGGAACCGCTCGGAAACGGTCACCAGTTCGCGGATGGGAACGCGTCCGACGGCGGCCAGCACCTCAGTGCTGAAACCGGCGCCAAGGCGCTCCTCGGCAGTCTTGGTGGTATCGGCCAACACCACCGAAGCGGCACGCAAGGTGCGCTTTTCCACGGCGCTGCGACCGGCGTCGTCGGCTGCTTCGGCCAGGAGGGCAGCGCCCTCGGCGAGCATCAACTCAACGTCAATGCCGGCTCCTACCTTGACCTCGGCATTGTGGTGCCAGGTGCCGTAACGGTCATGCCAGGCCTCGATGACAAAGGACCAGGCACCGGTGCCGGTGGGGGTGATCAAGCCCTCCCAGCGGTCCAGGCCCTTCCACTGCTCGCCCTGGGCCGGGGTCAGGCGGACACGCTGACGCTCCTTGCCTCTGGGATCGAGCAGAACGGCAGAGACGCCAAGCTGGTCGTGGCCTTCACGGAAGACCGTGGCGCCTACAGCCAGGTCTTCACCCGGCAAAGCCTTCGCCGGGAAACGGCCACCCTCAACCACCGGCTGCACGGCCGTGATGGGGAACCGGCCGAAGCGAAGTCCCTCGGTGATGTCCGTAGTCGTCTTGGATTTCAGGGCGGTGATGGTTCGCGCGGTTTTCGTCACAACCACGACGTTAGCGACAAAAATCACAGAATGCTAAGCACACGACCTATCTACTCGACGCAAGGTGACTTTTACCTAAAAGAAACCCAATCCGGTTCCGGCTGCCATGTGAGTCCGTTAGTGTGGCGCTCGTGAAGGCAATTCGAAGGTTTACAGTCCGTACCGTCCTCCCCGAGCCCATCCGGCCCCTGGCCCGGTTGGCGACCAATTTGCGCTGGTCCTGGCACCGGCCAACCCGGGAACTTTTTGCGAGCCTTAGTCCGGCTCTCTGGGAGGCCTCGCAGCATGACCCCATAGCCCTTCTGGGTTCGATCAGCCGCGAGCAGTTGCAGGACCTGGCCAACGACGGTGAAGTTGTGGAACGCGTTCAACACGCCGCAGCCGATCTGGACCGCTACCTCAGCGAACCGCGCTGGTACCAGGGACTGAACGAGGACGCCCCGGCCTACATCGCGTACTTCTCCCCCGAATTCGGCATCACCGAAGTGCTCCCGCAGTACTCCGGCGGCCTGGGCATCCTCGCCGGTGACCACCTCAAAGCTGCCTCGGACCTCGGCGTGCCGCTGATCGGCGTCGGGCTCCTCTACCAGGCCGGCTACTTCAAGCAGTCCCTCTCCCGCGACGCCTGGCAGCAGGAAACCTACCCCGTGCTGGACCCCGACGGCCTCCCCCTGACGCTTCTCCGCCACCCGGCCAAGGACGGCGCCCAAGGCAAGCCCGTTCATATCTCGCTGCCGCTGCCCAACGGACGCGAGCTTCACGCCCACGTGTGGCGTGCCGACGTCGGACGTGTTCCGCTGCTGCTGTTGGACTCCAACGTCCCCTCCAACGACGAAGCCGCCCGCGGCATCACAGACCGCCTGTACGGCGGTGGCGGCGATCACCGGCTCCAGCAGGAACTCCTCCTGGGCATGGGCGGCGTCAAGGCCCTGCGGGTCTACCAGGAACTCACCGGCACACCCGCGCCCGAAGTGTTCCACACCAACGAAGGCCACGCAGGATTCCTCGGCATAGAACGCATCCAGGAAGCCATGTCCAACCCCGAGCACCCGCTCAGTTGGGATGAAGCCCTCGCCGCCGGCCGCGCATCCACGGTCTTCACCACGCACACGCCCGTCCCAGCCGGGATCGACCGGTTCGAGACCGTGCAGATCAAGCACTTCTTCGAAGCCGGGCTGGCGCCCGCTGTGCCCACCGAACGCATCCTGGAACTCGGCCGCGAAAACTTCGACGGCG
The DNA here is from genome assembly GCF_041549525.1 of Paenarthrobacter aurescens. Lineage (NCBI taxonomy): Bacteria > Bacillati > Actinomycetota > Actinomycetes > Micrococcales > Micrococcaceae > Paenarthrobacter > Paenarthrobacter aurescens. The sequence goes on along the minus strand of NZ_CP157456.1, from coordinate 877,528 downwards.
GCAACCCCTCAGTGTTCAACATGGCAGTGATGGGCCTACGCCTGGCCCAGCGCGCCAACGGCGTGGCCAAACTGCACGGCGTGGTCTCCCGCGAAATGTTCGCCGGGCTCTGGCCAGGATTCGATCACTCCGAAATCCCCATCACCTCCGTCACCAACGGCGTCCACGTGCCCACTTGGGTGGATCCCCGGATCTCCGCCCTTGCACGCACCCAATTCGGGGCCGAAGCCGAGGCAATGGGCCGCTGGGACCTGGCCTACAACGTCAGCGACGAAGACGTCTGGGCCCTCCGCCGGGAGCTCCGTGCCCAACTCATCGACGACGTTCGACGCCGGCTCCGTGCCTCCTGGAAGAAGCGCGGCGCCGCCGACGCCGAACTCGGGTGGACAGACTCCGTGCTGGACCCCGACGTCCTCACCATCGGATTCGCACGCCGCGTGCCCACCTACAAGCGGCTCACGCTCATGCTGCGCGACCCGGCACGCTTGAAGGCCCTGCTCCTGGACCCCAAACACCCCATCCAGTTGGTCATCGCCGGGAAGTCACACCCGGCGGACGACGCCGGCAAGAAAATGATCCAGGACCTGGTCAAGTTCACCGACGACCCCCAGGTGCGGCACAGGATCGTCTTCCTGCCCAACTACGACATCGCCATGGCACGGACGCTGTTCCCCGGCTGCGACGTCTGGCTCAACAACCCGCTCCGGCCGCTCGAAGCCTGCGGCACTTCCGGCATGAAGGCCGCCATCAACGGCTCGCTCAACCTCTCCGTCCTGGACGGCTGGTGGGACGAAATGTACGACGGCGAAAACGGCTGGGCAATCCCCACCGCCAACAACAACGCATCCTCCGAGGAACGCGACGACATTGAAGCATCAGCGCTCTACGAACTCCTGGAAACTCAGGTAGCACCGCGTTTCTACGGCACCACTGTTGCCCAAGGCGCCGGTGCCGCAGGGCCATCGGAATCCAGCCGCGAGACCGTGCCCACCCACTGGGTGTCCATGATCAAGCACACCCTGGCTAACCTGGGCCCCGCAGTTTCGGCCGAACGCATGCTCCACGACTACGTCAACAACCTCTACTGCCCGGCCGCAGTGTCCGGCCGACGCGCTGTTGCTGAGTCCTTCAAGGAAGCCAAGGAACTCGCCGCCTGGACCACCAAGGTACGCAATGCGTGGCCCGAGGTTGTGGTGGAACACGTGGACTCCGTGGGCGTCTCAGAGGAACCCCAGGTGGGCGACACCCTCCAAGTCAACGCCTACGTGGCCCTGAACAACCTCACCCCGGACGATGTCTCAGTGGAGGTGGCCTTCGGTCGCGCTGAGGAATCCGATGAACTCGAGGACGTGGTGGTGGCTGAACTGGACTCCGTTGAAGACCTCGGCGGCGGACGCCACCTGTTCAGCGGCTCCCTGGTGATCAACCGCTCCGGCTCCTTCGGTTACACCGTCCGGGTGTTCCCGAAGCACTCGGCGTTGGCATCCAAGGCTGAACTGGGGTTGATCGCGAACGCCTAAGCCTGAACCACGTCGCCCAATTGGCGACCGTAACCCTCTGCGTGCTGCTCCTTCGTCGCTTTGACGCACGCTGCCGGGTCGCGGTCGCCAATTGCGTCTCAAGGCCCGCTACGGTTGGGATCCATAGGACCCGTTGGCGCGACTAATTCTCGAAGACGGCGATGACCTTGAGGTCGCGGCCGGCGTAGCTCTCTGCGTCTTGGAGGATTTCGCAGACGACGCCGAAGGAACGGTCTGTGCGGTAGACCGCCGGGACCTGCCAGATCATGGTGACAGGGCCGCCGTCGTCCTCTGAAAGGGCATCCGCGTAATCATGCAAGGAGTCGTTGAGGGCGTCCAGGTTCACGCCGTAGTACTCGGGGAAATCGAGGACCTGGCCGAAAACCTCAAGGACTGCCTGCTTGGTGGACGCCGGCGGGACAAGGACGGTGCGGCGGCCGGCGTCGGAGATTTGCTCCTGCAGTTCTTCAAGGGTCCAGGTGTCGGCGGAATAGATCTTCATGGGCTCCTGCTTGTTGGCTATTTGTCTTCTTCGATGAACGTGAACGACTCGTAGTGGTCCGGGGTGTAGTACTTGGCTGAGTCCTTGCCCACAATGATCCGGCGTGCGCCGCGGTCCGGCTCCCCGGGTGTTGGCACCGTGTACTCCTTGTAGAAACCACCGGATTTCTTAGGCAGCAATCCCTCAAAATTGCCGAAGTTCACGCCGTCGCGCTCGTACGGGTACGGGCCGCCCTGAGCAATCAGGGCCAGCGTTTGGCGTGCTTCCTTGGGCAGCTGCGAGGCGTTGATGGCAGGCAGTGTGGACGGATTGGCAATGGCTGAACTGGCCGCTGCTGTATTGGCCGCTGCGGTGCTGCGTGCCGCCGGTGACGTAGACGTGGACCCGGCTTCCGGCGTCGTGGTTTGCGCCGTCAGCGAGCCGCCGCCCACCATGGCGACCACCAGCACGACGACGGCGATCACCAGCGCCGCGAAGGCCACCAGTTTGTTGCGGTTGCGATTCACCCTGGCGGGCTCCCCTCGATGCTCGGCTGGCTACGTTCGGTAGATGTTGATGGTGTTGGCTTGCAGGATATCCCGCTCGCCGGAGGCCACCAACGCGCCCTTTCTGCGCTCATGCAGCACCGAGGTGGTGAAACGAAGCTCAAACATGCGCTTTCCTATGCCCGATTCGCTCAAAATCTCCGGCAACACCATCTTCACGTCCTGGTTGCTGCCGTTCACTGAGATCAACCCGCGGATCTCACTGTCCTCGTGACCCATCAGGAGCTGGACGGAGCGGACGTTGGGATCATTCCAGCGCGCCGGAGTCATCTTCTTGCCCTTGTCATCAAACCACTGAAGGCTCGAGTCATTGGCGCTGCCCGGGAAGCTCTCCGGCTGATGCCGCAGGAACCAGCGGCGCAACCTCACCAGTTCACGAGTGGTCCTGAACATGGCGTTGGCTTCCTGGGTCCTGCTCCAATCGAGCCAGGCCGTGGGATTGTCCTGACAGTAAGCGTTGTTATTGCCCTGCTGCGTGCGCCCGATCTCGTCACCCGCCGTGATCATGGGAACGCCGAAAGACAGGAGCAAGGTGGCCATGAGGTTGCGGACGGAAAGGGCACGGGCGGCAACAATGGCCTCGTTCTCGCTCCTGCCCTCCACACCGTGGTTGTAGCTGCGGTTGTCCCCGTGGCCGTCACGGTTCTGCTCACCGTTGGCCTCGTTGTGCTTGCGGTCGTAGCTGACCAAGTCCTTAAGGGTAAAACCGTCATGGGCCGTGACAAAGTTGACGCTGGCCAGCCGGGTGCGTCCTGAGGATGCGAAGAGGTTGGCGGAGCCCGCCATGAGCTCAGCCAATGAAGCAACTGAGCCACCTTGGCCACCGGCTTCCATGGCAGCCCTGTCCGAAAGCCAGAAGCTCCGGACGCCGTCGCGGAAGTGGTCATTCCAATCCGACCATCCTTGAGGGAAACGTCCCGTCTGCCAGCCACCGTAGCCAACATCCCAAGGCTCGGCGATCAGCTTGACCCCGGAAAGTACCGGGTCCTCGGCAATCGCCTGCAGGAACGGGTGCTGAGGATCGAAGGTGTTGCTGGCATCGCGGCACAGGGTCACGGCGAGGTCGAAGCGGAAACCGTCCACATGGAAGTCGTTCACCCAGTACCGCAAGGAATCCAGCGCCAGGTCCACCACTACGGGATCACTGAAATCCAAGGTATTGCCGCAACCGGTGGTGTCCAAGTACCGGCCGTGGGCATCATGGCGGTAGTAACGCGTCTCGGCCAAGCCGCGGAAGCTCAAGGCCGGTCCGTCAGGCCCCGCCTCGGCAGTGTGGTTGTACACCACGTCAAGAATGACTTCGATCCCTGCCGCATGGAGCAGCTTGATCATGCCTTTGAGCTCATCCTGCACCGCATGCGGACCAGCGTTGCGGGCCGCCTCCGTGGCGTAAGCGGCGTGCGGGGCGAAGAACGCCGCCGTGTTGTAGCCCCAGTAATTGGTCATGCCCAGATCCTGGAGATGGGACTCATCCAGGTGGAAATGAATAGGCAGGAGCTGAACGGCAGTGATGCCAAGTTCAGTGAGATGTTGGATCATCACAGGGTGCGCCATGCCCGCATACGTACCACGGAGGTGTTCAGGGATGTCCGGGTGGAGCATCGTCTGCCCACGGACGTGCGCCTCATAGATCACCGAGGTACGCATGGGTGTGCGGGGCGGGTGGTCCTCGCCCCAATCAAAGCCAGTATCGACGTGGACGCTGGTAAGAAACTCTCCCCGCTGGTCCACGGCGCGGCCGTAAGGATCAAGCAGCAGGGGCTGGCCGCCGTCGTCATCCAGATCCACCGCGGGGATGGACAGCGGAAGGCCGCCCTCGCCCGGGGCTGCGCGGAAGCCGTAGCGGGTGCCGGGCGGCATGCCGTTGACCAGGCCGAAGTGCACACCGTCCTCCGTGTTGGACAGGATGTGGGACTGCCATGGTTCGCCAGGGGCTTGGAACACCACCTCCACGCGATCCAGATCCGGTGCGAAGACGGCCACGTTCACCGAATTGTCCGGAGCGCTTTGGGCGTCGAAAACTCCGGGCTGGGGCGCGCTCAGTCCGAGGGGCCTGGGCATTGACGAATCCAGGGCAGCTGCTGTGTCAAAAATAGGCATAACCATTGCTTGCAAGTTTAGTTCCACGCAAAGTATGTACCGCGCTGGGCGGCCATGTGACGACGATCAGCGTCTCGATTTCATTACTTGCCCCAGGATTGCTGCATTTCAAGCGCCGCTCACCTGCTGCAATGCTGTCCTGACCGGGTGCGCATTCGAAAGCTCGAGGCCGATTGTGTCGGCATGCTCCTCCCGGGACCAGCCCGCTTGGCATACTGGGACCAAGACAACTGGAGGTTTTATCGTGCGCGTGGCACTTGCCCAAGTCATCACCGGCCGGGATCCGGACAGCAACCTGCGGCTCCTTGAGGAGAACGCCCGCTTGGCCAAGGAAGGCGGCGCGGAGTTGGTGGTCTTCCCCGAAGCCATGATGCGCGCGTTCGGAAACTCGCTGTTGGACATCGCCCAACCCTTGGATGGGCCGTGGGCAAGCCGGGTAAGGTCCCTCGCCCGGGAACTCCAGCTGGTGATCGTAGCCGGCATGTTCACCCCGGGAACTCCCTCAGACTCCGGGTCCCCGCGGGTACGCAACACTCTCCTGGTCACAGGCCCGGGTGTGGAAACGAGCTATGACAAAGTCCACCTCTTTGATGCGTTCGGCTTTGCCGAATCGGACACCGTTGAGGCCGGCACGGATCCAGTAACGTTCGACGCCGGTGGCCTCACCTTTGGTGTGGCTACCTGCTACGACATCCGTTTCCCGGCCCTGTTCACCGCCAACGCCCAGCGCGGAGCTGTGGTGAACATCGTCTCTGCCTCGTGGGGATCAGGTCCGGGCAAAGCCGATCAGTGGCAGCTCCTGGCCCGTGCCCGCGCGGTGGACACCACCACGTTCGTGCTCGCCTGCGGCCAAGGCGATCCCGCAACCCGGGGCATCGAAGCCAAAGGTGCCGCACCCACGGGCGTGGGGTACTCCGCCGTCGTGTCCCCGTTCGGCCAGGTACTGGAAGCCCTCGAAGGTGAGCCGGGCATGATCTTCTACGACCTCGACCCCGCCGTGGTGGAAGAGGCCCGCACCAAGCTCCCCGTGCTGGCCAACCGCCGCGACTTCTAACCCCAGCCCTCTCTCACTTCCCGAGCCCTTCCGGCCATCCCTCTCTCACATCCTCGCCGCGGCGGACGGCCCTCTAAGGCGTGTGTCGACGTCGTTCGTCAAGTTCGGAACAGATCCTGAGAAGGCTGAGGCACGCGGGACATGAGAGAGCGACCGACTCAAACCCGAGGGATGTGGAAGAGGGTCCGCAGGAAGCCCATGGGATGTGAGAGACGGTCGGGCATGCGAAAGGCGCCACAAGGGCCATCCGGAAGCGTGCGTCAAAGCGACGGTGGAGCAGCACGCAGAGGATGGCGCTTGCGGCGCCTTCTTGAGGATTACTTAGCGGCGCGCTGCCTCGACACTTCGTACAGCGAGATACCAACGGCCATGGATGCGTTGAGTGACTCCATGGCGGAGTCGATGGGGATCGAGACGATCTGATCGCAGTTTTCGCGCACGAGCCTGCTGAGGCCCTTGCCTTCGGAGCCCACAACGATGCACACAGGCTCGGTTGCCACGGTAAGATCCGGCAGCGAGACGTCGCCGTCGCCGTCCAGGCCAAGGACGTAGATGCCCATGTTCTTGAACTGCTTGAGCGCGTTGTTGAGGTTCGACGCGCGGGCGACAGGTACGCGGACAGCGGCACCGGCACTGGTCTTCCAGGCGGACGCGGTGACGCCGACGGAGCGACGCTCGGGGACGATGACGCCGTGGCCGCTGAACGCGGAGACGGAGCGGATGATCGCGCCGAGGTTGCGGGGGTCGGTGATGCCGTCCAGTGCAACGAAGATGGGGGCGTTGGAGATGTGCCCCTTCTTCCACTTGGCGAGAGTCGTCTCGGCGAGGTCGTAGGCGTCCTCGTATTCGTACGGCGGGATCTGCAGTACGAGGCCCTGGTGGACAGCGTCCTCAGTCATGCGGTCCAGCTCCACCTTGCCGGTTTCGAGCAGCGGGATCCCACGTTCGGCCGCGAGCTTCAGGGATTCCTTGACGCGATCATCCATCTCAATGCGGATAGCCACGTGCAGGGCCTTGGCGGGGATACCGGCGCGGAGGGCTTCGACCACCGAGTTACGGCCGGTGACCAGCTCTTCAGTGGCACGGCCCTTGGGACCGGAGCGGGCGCCGGCGCCACCCTGACGGGTGCCCGAGCCGCGCTTGGCGGCGGAGCGCTCAGCCAGCTGCTTGTTCTTGTATGCCTTGTGGTAGGTGCGTTCCTCCGCCTTGGGCGTGGGACCCTTGCCTTCCAGGGCCTTGCGGCCGTGGCCACCGGTTCCGGTGGTGGGGCCCTTCTTCTGCTTGACCGACCGGCGACCATTATTGGCCATGAGTTTCCATCCTTGATTTTGTGAGTAAGTCTGGAATCAAGTCTACTGACCCGATGCAATTCGGCCGCCGCGCCGTTTTGTCAGTCGCGTTTGAGGCTCCAGGTGGCGCCGTCCGCACCATCTTCGACCACGACGCCGGCGGCAGCGAGGGTGTCGCGGATCGCGTCGGATGCCGCCCAGTCCTTTGCGGCTCTGGCGGCGGCCCGGGCTTCGAGTTGGGCTTCGATCAGCACTTCCAGAGCGGCATGCTCCCGTCCCTGCACAGCTTCCGGGCGTTTCACCGAATCCAGGCCAAGCACTTCGGTCATGGACAGCACGCTGCAGAGAGCGGTCTTGGCAGCGTCCACATCACCGGAAGCCAAGGCAGTGTTTCCTGCCCTCACGGTTTCGTGCAGCACGCCGAGCGCCTGCGGAACATTGAGGTCGTCATCCATGGCCGTTATGAAAGCGGCGGGCATGTTGGCTTGGGGGGACACTTCCAAGGAACCTGTGCCCACCTTGGCGGATGCCTTGTGGATGAAACCGTCAATACGCTCGACGGCGGCCGCGGCCTCCTGCAGCGAGGTGGGACGGTAGTCCAGCACGGACCGGTAGTGGGCCTGGCCGAGGTAATAGCGGACCACACGCGGGGATGCGAGCTCAAGCATTTCGGCCGGACTCACGGTGTTGCCAATGGACTTGGACATTTTTTCACCCTCGTAGGTGACCATGCCGTTGTGCATCCAGAAGTTGGCGAAATCGTCGCCTGCAGCCTGGGATTGGGCCATCTCGTTTTCGTGGTGCGGGAAGCGAAGGTCCAATCCTCCACCGTGGATATCAAACCGCGGACCAAGATACTTGGTGACCATCGCCGAGCATTCGAGATGCCAGCCGGGACGACCCGCGCCCCAAGGCGACTCCCACTTGGCGGTGACGGGCTCGCCGTCTTTGAAACCCTTCCACAGCGCGAAGTCGCGGGGATCGCGCTTGCCGCGGGGGTCAGCGTCGGGCGCTCCCTGCATGTCATCAATATTCTGCCGGGTCAGCGAGCCGTACTTGCTCCAGGATCGGACGTCGAAGTAGACATCGCCGGAATCGTCCAATGCAGGGTATGCGTGGCCACGGTCGATGAGGCGCTGGATGAGCGCATGCATTTCCGGGATGTGGCCAGTGGCGCGGGGCTCATAGGTGGGCCGCTGCACGCCGAGGGAATCGTACGCGTTCTCGAATTCCTGCTCGTAGCGGTATGCCAGTGCCCACCATTCTTCGGCCTGGCGCGCGGATGGCTCCGCGTCCCAGTCCGGTCCGAACGACTGCGCGGACTTAGCCAGGATCTTGTCGTCGATGTCCGTGACGTTGCGTACCACCGTGACCCGGAGGCCCCGGAACTCGAGCCAGCGCGTCAGCTGGTCAAAGGCGATAGCCGACCTGACGTGGCCCACGTGCGGCATTCCCTGGACAGTGGCCCCGCAGTAATACACGCTGGCCTTGCCGTCTTCGATGGGAACGAAGTCACGGACTTCGGCGGAGGCGGTGTCATAGAAGCGCAGGGTCACCGCTCCAGATTAGCCGATGACGAAGCGTGACCTGCCTACTTGCAGTATTCGCCGATCTTGTTGAACTGAACCTTGAGCTTTTCCTGCTGGTCCTGGGTAGCTGCGCCAAGGGAGGATGCCGCCGCCTCATCCATGATTGCCGCCATCTCCTTGATGGGGTTTCCGATCTCCGGCGCCAGTTTCCCAGCGATCTGGTGATAGTGCTCGGCAATTTGTTTGGACTGCTGCTGCTGGTTGCCCTCGGGCTTGAAAGTGTCCTCGTTCAGGAACGCGCAACTGGCCGCCACGTCCATGGTTTGACTCCCGCCGCACCCACTGAGCAGGAGCGAGGCTGCCAGGGCTGCAGCCACCACAACGGAACGCACGACGCCGGCGCTTGGCTTAGGCATGTGGCGCGCCTTTCGCGGGTCCCGGCGCTGTTGCGTGGTCCTCGTGGGCGGATACCGGATACACGAGGGCGGTGGCAACAGCAGAGATTCCTTCCCCGCGGCCAGTGAAACCCAATCCGTCGCTGGTGGTTGCCGTGACGCTGACCGGCGCACCCGCGGCCTGGCTCAGGACCCGCTGGGATTCTTCACGGCGCGGCCCGAACTTGGGACGGTTGGCTACGAACTGCACCGCCACGTTGCCGATCTCAAATCCGGCAGCACGCACAATGCGGGCGGCCTCGCTGAGCAGCTTGACCCCGGACGCGCCAGAGTACTCGGGCCGGTCGGTGCCGAAGTGGGTACCCAGGTCCCCGATCCCGCAGGCGGAGAAGAGGGCGTCGGCGGCAGCGTGGGCTACGCAATCGCCGTCGGAATGCCCTGAAAGCCCTCGCTCGCCTTCCCAGAAAAGCCCGCCCAACCACAGCGGCTGCGGGTCGTCTTCAGGGGCGAATGCATGGACATCAATGCCAACTCCGGTGCGAGGAAGGACCATGTCCGGCGCCACTAGCCTTCCACCCAACGAATTCCCAGCGGCCCTTCGAGCAGGCCTTCGGCGATGATGAGGTCCAGGGGCGTGGTGATCTTCAAGGACTGACTCGCTCCGCGGACAGCGTGGACCGGGACGCCCAGGAGTTCCACCAGCATGGCGTCGTCCGTCACAGCGGCAGACTGCTTGTCATCAAAGAGTCCGGCAGCCTCGTGGGCGCGGCGCAGGGTTGCCAGTTCAAAACCTTGGGGGGTTTGGACGGCACGGAGTTGTTCCCTGGGGGCGGTGCCCGTCACGAGTTCCGGAGCTATGGCGGCATCGGTGCCACTGGTCTCAGTCACCGTCTTGATGGTGTCTACCACCGGCATGGTGGGGATGACGGCCTTCGCTCCTGAGGATAAGGCGTCGGACACACGTTGGAACACGCGCTCGGGGGTCAAAGCCCGTGCGGCGTCGTGAACCAGGACCAGTTCCGTGCCGTCCTCCAAGGCGGCCATGGCGGCACGAACCGAATCCGCTCGGGAGGAACCGCCGTCGACGACTGAAATTTCAGGACCACCGTCCACGAGGTCGATGGTGAACTCGGCGATGGACTCACGCAGTGCGGTGTCCCCCTTGGGCACGGCAATGCAGATCTGGCGGGCAACATCCGAGGCAACCACGCCGCGCAGGGCGTGCATCAGAATGGTTTCGCCGCCCAGCGGTACCTGGGCTTTGGGCATGCCGTAGCCGAGGCGTTCGCCGGAACCGGCAGCAACCACGATCACAGCCGTTACGGCGCGCTTGGAAGGAATACTCATGCGCCCAAGATTATGCGGAATCTGCGCGGAATACCCGCATGCCGGCTGATTCCGCGAGGCCGCGGCCGGCTTGTGTCCGGCTTGAGGCAAAAAAAGAAACCCGGCGGCGCTTTCGCACCACCGGGCTCAATTCTTAGGAAGCCAAGACCTCGTCGAGAACGCTTGCAGCCTTCTCTTCATCTGTCTTCTCAGCCAGGGCCAGTTCTGAAATCAGAATCTGCCGCGCCTTGGCCAGCATCCGCTTCTCACCTGCGGAAAGGCCGCGATCGTGATCACGACGCCAAAGATCGCGAACGACCTCCGCCACCTTGATGACATCGCCTGAAGCAAGCTTCTCCAGGTTCGCCTTGTAACGACGTGACCAGTTGGTAGGCTCTTCAGTGAACTCGGCGCGGAGAACGTCAAAAACGTGCTCCAAGCCTTCTTTGCCCACTACGTCCCGGACCCCAACAAGGTCAACGTTCTCTGCTGGAACTTCAATGGTCAGATCACCCTGAGCCACCTTGAGCTTGAGATACATCTTCTCTTCGCCCTTGATGGTGCGCATCTTGATTTCCTCAATTTTTGCTGCACCGTGGTGAGGGTAAACTACTGTCTCGCCGACCTCAAAAACCATGTGGACTTTCCCCTTTCCCGCAGATTAGTCTATCACGATTAAGGCATACGACTGGCACCGGATAGCCCCTTCTGCCGCGCCAATAAAGGGAATAAGGCCTTAAACGACTTCGTCCAAGGTCTTGACGTATTCAGCGAAAGATGCTTCAACGAGGCCAAGTGCGAGCAAGATCTCTTCCGGTCACAGCGCCACATAGCCTTCCCGAATCCATATTTCAGGCGGTTTGCCGATAGGCTATGGCTGAAAAGTGTTCCAATGACTCTTGAGGAGTAGGTGTCGTGCGCAATACTGCGATGAACCCTGTCCAGCGCGGCAAGCTGGCAATTGCGGCGGCTGCAATCGGCGTCGGTCTTCTGTCCGTCACCGGCTGTGGATTCGTCAACGCCCAGCAGACTACCCACCAGTACTCGGCATCGGACGGGATCAAAGCTGATCTCGGTCCCCTGCAGTTGCGTAACATCCTGATTGTTTCCTCGGGCGAGAAGGAGCCGGGCCGCGTCATTGGCGCCGTCTTCAACACCTCCGCGACGGATGCAACCCTCACCATGAGCGGTGCCAATGGGGCTCAGACCGAGATCCCGGTCAAGGCCAACGGCGAAACCTTCCTGAATGACACCGCCGATGCTGCGATCCTCAGCACTGCCGGCGTTATCCCCGGTGGTTTGGTCCCGATCACCATCCGCAGCGGTTCCGACTCCGCCACGGTCAACGTACCCGTACTTGACGGCACACTGCCCGAGTACGCCAAGTACTTGCCCACTACGCCGAGCCCCACGGCAACGCCTACATCCACGGCAACTACTTCAGAGGCTCCGGCCGCCGGCCACTAAGAGGCCACAAGATCAGACAGACAAAGGAAGGGTCCCGCCGTGGCGGGACCCTTCCTTTGTCTGTCTGAGAACAGGCCGCAGCGCTTACGGCTCGAACTTGTAGCCCAGCCCGCGCACAGTCACCAGGTAACGGGGCGCGGAGGGGTCCGGTTCGATCTTGCTGCGAAGCCGCTTCACGTGGACATCGAGGGTCTTGGTGTCCCCCACATAATCCGAACCCCACACACGATCAATCAACTGGCCACGGGTCAAAACCCGGCCCGAGTTGCGGAGCAGCATTTCCAGCAGCTCGAACTCCTTGAGCGGCAGGGAAACCTGCTCACCGTTGACGCTCACCACGTGGCGTTCGATGTCCATGCGCACAGGACCAGCCTGAACCGTTGAGGTGATCAGTTCCTCCGGCTCCCCTTGCCGGCGCAGAACCGCACGGACACGGGCTACCAGTTCGCGGGAGGAGTAGGGCTTGGTGACGTAGTCATCGGCGCCGAGCTCCAGGCCCACAACCTTGTCGATTTCCGAATCTTTGGCGGTCAGCATGATCACCGGGACGCTGGAGCGCTGGCGGAGCTGGCGGCACACTTCGGTCCCCGGAGTACCGGGCAACTGCAGGTCCAGAAGGACGAGGTCGGCTCCGTTGCGGTCAAACTCCACCAAGGCGTCGCTGCCGTTATCCACTACCTCTACGTCAAAACCCTCTTTGCCCAGGAGATAGGACAGGGGGTCGCTGAAGGACTCTTCGTCCTCCACTATCAAAATCCGGCTCAAGCGCTGGCTCCTTGCTCTTGGGCGCCGCTGGCGCCCTTTTGATCATTCACGTGCTGACTCACGCGATGCGGTTGCTGGCTCACGGGATGAGGCTCGACGACGGCTGTCGGCTCTTGCTCGGAAGGCGCCGTCGCAGCGGAAGGCGGCAGGCCGGCGTCGTCATCCTGGCCTTCCATCTCCGGCAGCCGGACGGTGAACGTAGATCCTTGGCCGGGCTGTGACCACACCGTCACTTCACCGCCATGGTTGGACACCACGTGCTTGACGATGCTGAGGCCCAGGCCGGTGCCGCCGGTATGACGGGAACGTGCGGCGTCCACGCGGTAGAAGCGTTCGAACACCCGCTCCTGGTCCTCCGGGGTGAGGCCTTCGCCTTGGTCCGTGACGGAAATGGCGACCACGCCCTCCCGCGTCCGGACACCTACACCCACCCGGGTGTTTTCCGGGGAGTAGCGGATGGCGTTGTCAATCAGGTTGCGCAGGGCCGTGACCAGGAGGTCCCGGTCTCCGAACACCAAGGAATCCGAATGGCCACCCACCACGATCTGAATGTTCTTGCTCTCCGCCGGCAACTGGGAGCGGTCCACGGCCTCGGAGATGACGGTATTGATATCCACCGGATGACCTTGCTGGGCCACGTTGGCGCCCTGCAAGCGGGAAAGTTCAATGATGTCCTGGACAAGGGCCGCCAACCGGCCGGATTCCTTATGCATGCGCTTGGCGAACCGGCGGACTGCTTCTTCATCATCGGGCGAAGCTTCGAGGGCTTCGGCCAGGAGCGAGATGGCACCCACCGGAGTTTTTAGTTCGTGGGAGACGTTGGCAACAAAGTCATTCCGGATCTCCTCAGTGCGGGTGATCTCGGTGCGGTCATCGGCCAGGAGCACGATGTATTCCCATCCGAGCATGGCTGCCCTGACCTGCACCACAATGGTGCCCTTGCCCAACGGGCCACGCGGGAGCTCATATTGTTCCTCCAGGATTACGCCATCGCGGCGGACCTTGGCGGTCATGTCCAGGAGTTGCTTGTGCACTACCGTGTGCCCTCGCACCAGTCCGTACGCATAAGCCGCAGGGCTGGCGCGAACCACGCCGTCGATCGCATCCACCACCACAAAAGCACGCCCCACCACGGACAGCACCTCCGCGGCACCTTCAGGGAGCAGGGGTTCATTCACATCCAGATCCACGATGCTGCGCTGCCGCTCGCTGATTCTGAACGCGAGCATGCCAAAGACGCCCAACGACAGGCCTACCAGGCCAGCGACGACACCTATGAGCAATGGATCCACGTGTCCAGCTTATGCTGTGGAAAGACGGCCAAGCAGTGATCCGGCTCCAAACGCTGACGGTTCAACTAACGTTCATCTAAAGGTGCCAAACCGTTCACTGGCCCCTGACACAGTTACTGGTTGGACTGTCAATGGTTTTGAAATCCGCCGCCCGGCATGGGAGCAGGATTTCCAAGGAAAGGACGCCTTAGTGCGCAAGGTTTTTCAGGAGGAGCTCACCCAGGTAGGTGACGACCTCATCGAGATCTCCAAACTGGTTCACGAAGCGATCACGAAGGCTACTACTTCCTTCGAAGGCGCAGACGTGGATCTTGCCCAGGACGTCATCGCGGCAGATGCCCGAATCGACTTCCTGCAGAACAGCCTGGACGAGCGCGCCATCGACATCCTTGCTCTGCAGGGCCCTGTGGCCAGCGATCTTCGCATGATTGTGGGTTCGCTGCGCATGAGTGCGTCGCTGGAGCGCATGGGCGATCTCGCCCGCCACGTTGCCCAGCTGGCGCGGCTGCGCTACCCGGCCACCGTTATCCCCGCATCGCTGACCCAGACCTTCAAGGCCATGGCGCAGCACGACATCGAGATCACCGCGAAGGTCATTGAACTTTTGGAGACCCGGGACCTTGAGGTGGCCCGCGACATCCTCAAGATCAACATCGCCGTGGACGACCTTCACCTCAGCGTCTTCAAGGCAATCGCCGCCCCCGAATGGAACGAGAGCCCGTCCACCACCGTGGATGTGGCCCTTGCAAGCCGCTACTTCGAGCGCTTCGCCGATCACGGCGTCTCGGTAGCCCGCAAGGTCACCTACCTGGTGACGGGCGAATGGCAGCCGGAAGGCTTCTAGCTTCACAGCGTTAAACGACGGCGGCCGGTCACCTCTCATGGAAAGGTGACCGGCCGCCGTCGTCGACTAAATCGTCATTTCTTGCCTTGGTTGGCCACTGCGAGGATGGCCTGGGCTGCGGCGTCGGGATCCAAATACGTTCCGCCGGGGTTTACCGGCTGGAAGTCCTCGTCCAGTTCGTACACCAGCGGGATGCCCGTGGGGATGTTCAGGCCGGCAATGGCGTCGTCGCTAATGCCGTCCAGGTGCTTCACGAGCGCGCGCAGCGAGTTGCCGTGGGCCGTGACCAGGACAGTCTTGCCCGCTTTGAGGTCTTCCTTGATGTCCGATTCCCAGTAAGGGAGCAAACGGACCAGGACGTCCTTGAGGCACTCGGTGCGGGGCAGGGCGTCGCCGAGATCCTTGTAGCGGACATCGTGCGCCTGGGAGAACTCGCTGTCATCGGACAGGGGCGGCGGCGGGGTGTCGTAGCTGCGGCGCCATTCCATGAACTGCTCTTCGCCGAACTCGGCCAGGGTCTGGGCCTTGTCCTTACCCTGCAACGCACCGTAGTGGCGCTCGTTGAGGCGCCAATCGCGCTTGACCGGGATCCAGCCGCGGTCAGCCTTGTCCAAGGCCATGTTGGCGGTGTTGATGGCACGCTTCAGGAGCGAGGTGTAGAGGACGTCCGGGAGAATGTCATTCTCAACCAGGAGCTCTCCACCGCGAACTGCTTCTTTGCGGCCTTGATCGTTCAGGTCAACGTCCACCCAGCCGGTGAACAGGTTCTTGGCGTTCCATTCGCTGTGGCCATGGCGCAGCAGAATCAGCTTGTAAGTCATGGTTTTCATCCTAGCTGAGCGGCCACGTGCCCTGCCCGGCGTTACGAAGGGCAACGGACTCCTGCACCTGTTCCCGCCCGGCGCACCACCAGAGCACTGGTGCCGTAGTGCATAGGGGTGTAGTGCACGCCCGCAGCGATAAAGTAGGGGCCGTGGTGCAAAAAGCGGAACGGGTGGGCTCTCCCCGCAGCAGGGGCGGCAAGCCGGTTGGCAACATTACCCGCGGGACTACCAACCCCAACCGGATGCGCCGCCTGGACCGCTGGCTTGCCGGGCCGCAGGCTTGGCGGCTCCGCGCCGCCGTCGAGCCCTTGGTGGTTGACCTGGGCTATGGTGCCTCGCCCACCACCGCCGTGGAGCTTTTTGAACGGTTACAGACCGTGCGGCCGGATGTCCGGGTCTGCGGGATCGAGATTGAACCAGAGCGCGTACGGACCGCCAAAGCGCTGGAACGGCCCGGGCTGAGCTTTCACGTGGGCGGATTCGAAGTTCCCGTGCCGGGTAATCCTGTGTTGGTAAGGGCGTTCAACGTGCTGCGCCAATATGAGGAAGCTGACGTCCCCGGGATCTGGCGGCTGGTGCAGTCGCGGTTAGCGCCCGGCGGGCTCTTCATTGATGGCACCTGCGACGAAATCGGCAGGCGCGTCACATGGGTGGCCATGGATGCTGCGAAGCCCTTGAGCCTCAGTTTTTCCGTGCGGTTCGGCAGTTTTGAGCTGCCATCCGAGGTGGCGGAGCGGCTGCCGAAAGCCCTGATTCACCGCAACGTGCCGGGCGAGCCTATCCATGCCTTCTTACAGGCCATGGACCAGGCATGGCTGGAAGCTGCTCCCATGGCATCGTTCGGTAACCGGCAACGCTGGACGGGCATGTGCCGTTCACTGCGCGACGCCGGGTGGCCGCTTTTGGATGGACCCGCCAGGTGGCGCCTGGGTGAAGTTACGGTGGCGTGGGACGCGGTAGCGCCGCTGTGAGCCGGCCGCTGTAAGCCTTGCTTACCAGGGGCCGTACGGACCCACATTGCGGTTGCCGCCGCTGCCGGCTTCGCGCAGGGCGGGACGGACATCGGCAAGGTAGACGCATGCTGCGGTAACCGCGGCGATGCCGAACAGTCCCAGGCCGCTACCGCCTGACAGGAGAGTCAGGGCGCCGATCGCCAGCGCCACGCCAGTGAGCGCCAGCCAGAACGTTTTGGTGCGCTTGGACGCAGCAACGAAGAGCGTCGGCCTATGGCGCAAGCAGTCCGCAAAGGCCCACAGTTCCAAGGCAAGAGCTACCAGGCCCAGGATGAAGTAAACCCCGCTGGTAACGTAAGCGATCAAAATTTTTCCGTCCACGCCCTTTAGCCTAGCCGTCCAGCGACTTCAGCGCTTGCTCAAGGTCGGACCAGAGGTCTTCCGCGTTCTCGATCCCCACGCTCAACCGGACCAGATTCTCCGGAACGCTCAGCGGCTCAGCCGTGTGCCGGCGTCGGCGTTCAATCAGTGACTCCACCCCGCCAAGGGATGTTGCAGGCAGCCATAGCTGCAGAGCGCGGACCAGTTGGTCCGCGGCGTCAGCACCGCTGCGCTGTTCGTCTCCGGCCACCTGAATGCAGAGGATGGAACCGAAGCCCTTCATCTGCACCTTGGCGCGCTCATGTCCCGGATCTGTGGGCAGGCCGGGGTAGCGGATCGCCTCAACCCGCGGGTGGGTGCTGAGGCGTTCGGCGAGGGTTGCAGCTGTTGCCTGCGAGCGCTCAATGCGCAGCGCCAGGGTGCGGAGGCCGCGCAGAGCCAGCCAGGCTTCGAACGGCCCGGCGATGCCACCGTGGATGATGCGATGGTGCAGGAGCGTGGCGCGCAGTTCCGGATTGGAGGTGACGAGGGCTCCCAGGACCACATCCGAATGCCCGGCCAGGTATTTGGTCACCGAGTGAAGAACGACGTCGGACCCCAGGCTGAGGGGCTGCTGCACCAGGGGCGTGGAGAAAGTATTGTCCGTGACCACGATTGCGCCCACTGCGTGAGCGGCTTCGGTGAGGGCCTGAACGTCGGCGATGCCGAGCATGGGGTTGGTGGGGCTTTCGATCCAGAGCAGGTCTGCGGTCTTGCCGTTACCGGGATCGATGAGGGCTTTCACGGCTTCGGTGTCCGTGATGTCCACTGTGCGCAGTTCCAGGAAGCCCTTCTCTGCCAGTTCAGTGGCCATGACCAGGGAGCCCGCGTAACTGTGAGAGGGCATCACCACTACACCGCCGGCGGGGACCAGTGAGAGTGCAGAGCTGACCGCGGCAAGGCCGGAGGCGTAGAGCAGGCCCGGCAGGCTGGCGCCCTCCAACTTGGCCAGCGCGTCCTCAAAAGGATCCCAGGTGGGGTTTGCGTAGCGCCCGTAGCCGCGGTCTCCGTCGCCCAATGAACCTGTCCCGAAGTATGTGGAGGACAGGACGATGGGCGGGTTGACGGGCTCGTCATGGGCGCGGTCGGGGCGACCAGCTGCAACTACAACGGTTTCCGGAGACAAATCGGCGGCGTGCTGATCGGAAAGGCTCATGGATTCAGCGTAGCCGCGGGCAATGCTGTGGATAAAAGCCGTCTCGCATGCCGGTGATCGGTAGGCTAGTCCAGTGAGTATTAAGAGCCCAGGCCTTTTCATCGCCTTTGAAGGCGGGGACGGAGCGGGCAAGTCCACCCAGGCCGCCCGGCTCTCCGACGCCCTTGAAGCACAGGGGCTCTCCGTGCTGCGCACACGGGAACCCGGGGGCACCCCCATTGGTGAGAAACTGCGGTCCTTGGTCCTGGACCACGGGCACGGCACCATCGATCCCCGGACGGAAGCGCTCATGTTCGCGGCCGCCCGCGCTGCCCATGCCACCCAGGTGATCCGTCCTGCCCTGGCCGATGGCACAGTTGTGATTACGGACCGCTATATCGATTCGTCCGTGGCGTATCAGGGCGCCGGGCGGGGCCTTGGCGCTGAAGGCGTCTTGTCGCTCAACGAATGGGCCACCGAGGGGCTCCATCCGGACCTGACGGTACTGCTCGACGTCGACCCCTCCGATGGCCGGCAGCGCCGGACTGCCGGGGACGCCACTGAGGACAGGCTGGAGTCCGAGCCTGACGATTTCCACTCCGCCATCCGGCACGCTTTCCTTGACCTTGCAGCAGCTGCGCCTGCCAGCTATCTGGTGCTTCCCGCCAACGCCGATATTGAGACGTTGGCCGCCCGGATCCTGGAGCGCGTGGAGTCGCTCCTGGCTGAGAATGCCTTGGCTGGCCAGAGCGAAACCGTTGTGGGCGAGCACCCGTGAGCGTTTGGGATGACCTCCAGGGCCAGGCACCCGTTGTTGCCCAGCTCAAGCAGGCGGCTCAGGGCGATACGGGCCTCACCCATGCGTGGCTCTTCACCGGGCCGCCGGGCTCGGGCCGTTCAAACGCAGCCAAGGCCTTCGCGGCAGCTTTGAACTGCGAGCAGGACGACGTTTCCCTGCGCGGCTGCGGCCAGTGCGCGGCTTGCCACACCATCCTCGGTGAGACGCACTCGGACGTGACGTTCGTGCGCACCGAAAAGGTCACCATCACCATCGATGAAGCCCGTGAACTTGTCTCCAAGGCCGGTGACCGCCCGGCCACGGGACGGTGGCGGATCATTGTGGTGGAGGACGCGGACCGTATGGCCGAGCGGACCACCAATGTCCTGCTGAAGGCCATTGAGGAACCCACTCCCCGGACAATCTGGATGTTGTGTGCTCCCTCCCCTGCCGACGTCCTGGTCACCATCCGTTCCCGATGCCGTCCGGTAAGCCTTCGGCTCCCCCCGGCCTCGGACGTCGCCGATCTCCTGGTGAGGCGCGACGGCGTCGAACGCCAACTCGCGGACCGTGCGGCCCGTGCGGCGCAAAGCCACATAGGGATTGCGCGCCGCTTGGCCCGCGACGCCGATGCGCGGCAGCGCCGGATGGACACGGTTCGGATCCCCCTGGGGCTGCGCGGCGTCACCGCTGCGGTGATGATGGCCGAGAAACTGGTCAAGATCGCTACCGAGGAAGCCAACAGCTCCAACGACGAACGCGACGCTGCCGAGAAAATCGCACTGTTGGCTTCCCTGGGCGCGCCCGAATCCGGCACGCTCCCACCGTCCATGCGAAGCCAGGTGAAGCAGCTTGAGGACGACCAAAAACGCCGCGCCAAACGCTCCATTACGGACTCGTTGGACCGCACGCTGACGGATCTGCTGTCCTTTTACCGGGACGTCCTGATCATTCAACTGGGGAACGCGGTGGAACTGGTCAACGTTGAACTCAAGAGCGAGTTGGAAGAATACGCGGGCCATTCAACGCCGGAAACCACGTTGGCCCGCATGGACGCCATCAATAAAGCACGTGTCCGAATTACCACCACCAACGTGGCGCCGCTGTTGGCGGTCGAGTCCATGGCCACGAGCCTCATCCAGCAATAGGAGAATGCATGAAGTCCGCACCCCGCAGGTCCGCCGGTACCCCTTCAAGGGACCGGTCTGCCCAGCTTGATGCGGGCGGTGGTTCGGCAGGCTGGGACGCGGCGAGGGGTAGTGCTGCAGGGCGTAGACGCCTTCGCGGCTTTGCGGCGCTCTGCGTCGCGCTTGCTTCCGTGCTGGTACTGAGCGCCTGCACCGTTCCATTCCTGCCGGCTCCAACAGCTCAGCCATCTACCAGCACCGTGGATCCGTCCATTGCCGCCTCAGCTCCCGAGGGCTTGGAGAAGTACTACTCGCAGTCCGTGGAGTGGAGCTCATGCGAAGACGGTTTCCATTGCGGCAAAGTCCAGGTACCCAAGGACTATGCCAATCCCGGCGCCGGGGACATCACGCTTTCTGTCATCAAATTGCCCAGCACCGGAAACAGGCAAGGTTCCATCCTGGTGAACCCCGGCGGACCTGGTGGTTCAGGCGTGGACTTCGTCAAGGACGCCGGCAACACGCACTTCACGGAGAAATTGCGGGCCAACTACGACGTCCTCGGCTTTGATCCCCGCGGTGTGGGCCGCTCAGCCCCGGTCACCTGCATGACTGACGCCGAGCGTGACGCAGCCCGGGCAAAGGTGTTCCGGAAGAACACTGACGAGGGACTGGCCGCGGCGCTTGCCTTCAACAAGTCCTTCGCTGAGCAGTGCGCCCAGCAAACCGGTGACGTCCTGGGGCACATAGACACTGTGAGCGCCGCGAAGGACCTGGACGTCCTGCGTGCAGTGGCGAACGATGCCAAGCTCAACTACCTGGGCTTTTCCTACGGGACGTTCCTGGGCTCCACCTACGCCACACTCTTCCCGGACAACGTGGGCCGGGTGGTCCTTGACGGTGCCGTGGACCCTGCCATCAGTAACGAGGAACTGACAGCCGGACAGGCTCGTGCCTTCGAAAAGGCCCTGAGAACTTACGTTGCCAGCTGCCAGCAGCAGCAACAGTGCCCCTTGAGCGGATCGCCGGATAACGGTGTTCAGGAAATCCGGGAGCTCATTGCTGCTGTGGATCAGAACCCCCAGACCGCCAAGGACGGCAGGCTGGTGACCGCCAACGACTTCGTCAACGGCCTCATCCTGCCCCTCTACAACGACCAAAGCTGGCCCGCCCTGACCCAGGCGCTGGACAGCGCCTTCTCCGGGGACGTCACGCAAATGATGCGCTTGGCCGATCTTGGCGCCGACCGCGAACCTAATGGAACCTACAGCTCCAACTCCGCCTTTGCATTCCAGGCCATCAACTGCCTGGACTACCCCATGGTCACCGACACCGCAGCCATGCGGGCCGAGGAAGTACGGCTCATGCAGGACTCCCCCACGTTCGGCGCTTTCTTTGCCTACGGTGGCGTTACCTGCAAGGACTGGCCTTACCCAAGCACGCGCACTCCGGCACCTGTGGAGTACAACGGTTCTGCACCCATCGTGGTAGTCGGCACCACGGGAGACCCCGCAACTCCGCTCGAGTGGTCCCAGTCGCTGCGCAAACAGCTGGAAAATGCTTCCCTCGTCACATGGGAAGGTGAGGGGCACACCGCCTACGGCCGCGCGAACACCTGCGTCAGCACCGCCGTCGACGACTACTTTGTTGACGGCAAGCTGCCGCAGGACGGCCTCAAGTGCTAGAGGTGCCTGGCTTCGCGTTTCTCTATCAGCAGCGGGAGCTGCTTGATGGAATCTACGACGACGGTGGCCCCGGCCGCGCGTAGGGTCGCCTCGGAATGGGAGCCGGTGAGTACACCCGCCACAAGGGATGCTCCCGAACGAACGCCGGAGAGCATGTCCGAGCTGGTATCGCCCACCACTGCCACCTCCCGCACGTCGTCGAGGTCCAATGCGAGCACGGCGGTCAGGATCATGTCCGGGTAAGGCCGTCCGCGTCCGGCGTCCGACGGGCAAAGGCTGAGATCGGCAAGACCCATCCATCCGAGCGATTCCAGCACCATGTTCTGGGTATGGCGGCCGAATCCGGTGGCCAGGCAGATCTGCATGCCGGACTCACGCATCCACAAAATGGCATCCTCCGCTCCTGCGATGGCGCGGACACCACCGTCCTTAATCAGCTCGTCATAGGTGTCCTCGAAAACCTTGTTGGCGCTGGAGGCCACGGCAGGGTCATCGAACAGGTGGCTGAACACCGTCAACTTTGAGAAGCCCATGGTGTCCCGTGCATAGCCGAGCATGCCCTCAAACCGGGTACTTCCCGGTTCGATCCCGTGTTCTACAAGCGCCCGGGACACTGCCCGCTCGGTGCGCCCGTCATCGGTAATGGTGGTGCCCACCATGTCCACCACAGCGAGCCTCAGCCGGTTCGGTGCGTGGTTTTGCTTGGTTAGCGCGTGTCCCATCACTGGACCTGCGTTCATTGCGTCCCCCAACATACAGCGGCTCCTTCGATTCGTAGGGGTGGCGGGCGTACCGCGCCACAGGTGATTCCCCAGCTTCCGGCCGCCGGGAAACCACCGCCTGAACCCGGCCCGACGCCCGGGTGAACATCCCCGCAACGGCCGCCGCCGCCGTCGTTTTGACCCGGGTGCGGTGCCTCTATTACAGTTATGTCTTGCGTGATCGCCCGGGAAACCGGTGATGAACGCGGTGCTTCCTTAGCTCAGTCGGTAGAGCGTTTCACTCGTAATGAAAAGGTCATCAGTTCGATTCTGATAGGAAGCTCAGAGAAAAAGCCCCGCTGGCTCGTTGAACCGGCGGGGCTTTTCGCTTGCCACGGCCGGGACGGAGCCGTCCGCGCGTGCCCGAAGAGGCTGCCCGCTTCATCTGAGCGGCCACGCCCTCCACCCGTCGGGGACGTCTCGGAGCCGTTCCTCAGCGGCGGCCAGTTGTTCGCTGGTGGCTCCCCGAGGACCCGCACCTCTGCGATTACCGGATCCGTCAGCAGCAAAGAGCGCGTACTCCGCCCATTTCTTTCTGCCCACGGGGTAGCGTTCACCGTAGCCACCTGCTGCAACGGCCAGCGACAGTTCCTCCAGACGGGTAGCTTCACTTTCTGCGGTCTCGTCACAGGCATCGCAACCGCAAACAGGGAACGGGAAGTTGTGCAGTACACCTGCACGGACCACCACTCCCGGAGCACTGGTCAACACGAACGTCAGCGGAGCCGCGAGCGGGTCCCGTGGTGTCAGACGCGCCACATCAATCACCTCACGGGCATTCACGGAAACATCCGCTGCGTGAGCCGGATCGCGGCTGACATCGACGTAGTACGCGCCACCCAGGTACTCGATCAGTGCGTGGGCCACCAGATGGAGCCCCTCAAAGCGTTCGCCGTGGGTCTCCACACTGTAGGCGTCCGCTGGCGGCCCCTCCGAACCCCACCGGTTTCCGTATTCGATCTCTTGGCCCTCAGCGTGGCGATACTGACGGGACGGCAACTCCGGCCGCACATACAGCTCAGCGGCTTGCCCCGTGGGAACCGGCCGCAACGGGGGCAGGGCCGGACCATCGGACTCCTCATCCGCCCACTCAGTAAGGTGCCGGAGGAGACCTGCCACCATCCCGTCGTCGGCCTCCGGCAGCCCGTCCATCAGGCGGTCTACCGTGATCATCATTCCGCGGGTTCCTACTTCACGTGCCCCGTCCGCCATAACCCGCCAGTGCGCGTCCGGGCGCATGGCCGCAATGACGTTGCCCACAAAGATGGTGGTGGACTCGCTGAGCCCGGGTTCAGCCGAGATGTCGCCGATGGTGGTGCGTAAGAATGCCAACAGCGCGCTCACGTCGGTGGCAAACTGCCCAGCAGAAACTCCCCTGCTTTCGCAGAACATCACGAAGGGCGCATACCCGGCTAGGTGCTTGACCGGGGCCTCTTCCTCCGCCGCCAGCCTGTACTGAGCGGTGCCCCGGCTTAGCACGGCCTTGTTCGAAATCAGCGCCGGCAAGCCAGTTGCAGGCCCGTCAAAGAGCCCTTCAAGTTCCCCCATAAGGCCATCCTAGGACTCTCAAGGTCTTCTCAGCTCACGGTGCGGAGTCCACCCCAGGGGCAATGGCCCACGGACTTGCGCACGCTGCCAGTCCTCGACGGCGGACCAGCCTTGCGCCGACTGCCCACTTGAAGTTTCAACCGCCCCGCGGGCTACCCGGAAACCAACGTCTTCCAAGACGGCGTCCGGGGCGCTCCCCCGGCGGACAGATGCACGGCAACTCCACTCGGGATCGGCCCAACCACCGCCTCGCAGACTGCGGTATTCGCCGTACCGGGCAGTGTCCGCGAAGTCCCAGCACCACTCCCAGACGTTGCCGAGTGTATCGAACAGGCCAAAGCCGTTGGGAGCTTTACCCGCGACGCCCTGGGGACCTTCCACCTCGTCCGCGGCTGTCCAGGCGATTTCTGCCAGCTCTCCATACCGGGGCGTGGTTGTACCTGCCCGGCAGGCCCACTCCCATTCGGCCTCGGTGGGGAGCCGGTACCCGTCGGCCCCGGGATGCCAAACGACGTTTCGATTCTCCTGGGAATAGGCAGGCGTCAAGCCCTCCGCCTCCGAGGCACGGTTGCACCAACGGACGGCATCGAACCAGGTTACTGCGTGGACCGGGGCGTTCCCGGACATCTCGTGGCGTTCCGCGCTCCCATCCAGCGCTGCCCATTGCGAGGCCGTCACAGAGATGGGAGCCAGCAAGAAGGACTGCAGGACAACCAAGCGGGTGCCGCGGGATCGGGCATCCCGTAGTTGGATTTCCCCGGGCGGGATGGTGACGAGGTCGAGGGCTTTCACCCGTTTGATGCTAGCCCAGCCCGGACATCAGTACGGCGACGGCTGTAGTAGCCCCAGCGGGCCGGACCCTCAAGGCCAGTGGCATCCTTAAGGCGGGTGCCGTCGTCGAGCCTTAACTGCAAATGCCCCGCCCCAGGAAAGGGGCGGGGCATTGCGCTAAGGCTTGGGACTTAGGCGAAGTCAGAGACTGCCGGGTCCGGGCCGATACGGCCTTCGGCACCGCGGTCCAGGGCGTTGATGGCCTCGACGTCGGTGGCGTCCAACGTAACGTTGAGGGCCGCGAAGTTCTCCTGAATGCGGGACTCGGTGACGGACTTGGGAATCACCACGTTGCCGATAGCCAGGTGCCAGGCGATGATCACCTGAGCCGGGGTTGCGTCGTGCTTCGCAGCAATCTCAGCAACAGTTGCGCTCTCGAGGAGTTCGCCGCCCTGGCCCAGCGGGGACCATGCCTGCGTGAGGATGCCCTTGGAAGCGTTGAATTCACGAAGCTCAGCCTGGTTGAAGAACGGGTGCAGTTCCACCTGGTTGATGGCCGGAACGACTCCGGTCTCATCGATGATGTGCTGCAGGCCTTCCTTGGTGAAGTTGGAGACGCCGATGGACTTGACCCGGCCGCGCTTCTTGAGCTCGATCAGGGCTTTCCAGGTGTCAACGTACTTTTCCTGCTTGGGCTGCTGCCAGTGAATCAGGTAAAGGTCCAAGGTCTCCAAGCCGAGGCGGTCCATGGACTCCTCAAAGGCTGCGAGGGTGGATTCGTAGCCCTGATCGGCGTTCCACAGCTTGGTGGTGATGAAGATTTCCTCGGCGGAAAGGCCGGAGGACGCGATGGCCCGGCCGACGCCTGCCTCATTACCGTAGATTTTGGCGGTATCGATGTGGCGGAACCCGGCCTCGAAAGCCTGGCGCACCACCTTTTCGGCTACATCGTCTTCAACTTGCCACACCCCGTAGCCGAGCTGGGGGATGGTGTTGCCGTCGTTGAAAGTAAGTGTTGGTGACGAAGTCATGTCTGCCATCCTGCCAGCACGAAGGCCATGGAGCGGCCGAATATGACGCAGATCAGCTATGCGCTTAACTTCTTGCATCCAAGGAATAAAGGCGCGCGCCGGTAGTTGCATACGCCCCACATTCACTCTTCGCCCCTCAAGCATGCGGCTCTTCAGGCGCTGAGTTGACGCTCCGCGTCAGCAACCTGCTCGAAGACTGACTCCGCCCTCCGCCTCACAGACAAGGCTCCAACGGGGACGGGCCCCACCGCCAACCTCAACATGGCTGCAGCCTCCGCTGTGGTGGCCAAGGAGTTTCCGGCCTTGGACAATGCGCGGTGTACGCCTGCAAGTGATCCCGGGACATCCAACCCGTCACTCGGAGAACGCTTCTGCGCCTCGACGCAGATAATCCTCACCCTCGAGGACAACTCGGCGAGCTCGTTGGCGATCTCCACGAGCTCGTTGTAAAGCTGCTCATCGTCAACTCCTTCAAGGACTTGGTGGTACCGGTCCAGTCCCCTGTGAAAACGGTCATGGGCACGGCGCCATAGCCCCTTGCCAAGTTCCAGATCGTCCTTCCGCCCTTGCCGGACGGCCCCAAAGAAACCCACCGGCGAACTCAGAGGTACTGACCCGGGCCGTGATCGGGATCTTCCCTGCGGCCCTGCGGGGCAGCGCCAGGCGCACCGGGTGCTGCCGCCCTCTGCGGTTGGCCGTTCTCACCAATGATGATTCCCGGAGCAATGACAGTTCCGGGCGGAAGCTGGCGGAGCTGCATCTGCGCGGCCGCATGTTCCTTTGCCGCCTGTTGTGCGGCAATGGCAGCCTGAATGCCGTGAAACAAGCCCTCCAACCACCCAACCAGCTGTGCCTGGGCGATACGAAGCTCCGCATCAGAGGGCGCCTTCTCCTCAGGGAAAGGCAAGCTGATTCGCTCCAGCTCCTCGATGAGTTCCGGAGCCAGCCCATCCTCGAGTTCCTTGATGGACCGCTCGTGAATCTCGGCAAGGCGACCGCGGGCGGCGTCATCCAAAGGCGCGGACTTCACTTCCTCTAAGAGCTGCCGGACCATGGTGCCGATCCTCATCACCTTGGCCGGCTCATCCACAAGCTCGTGAAGATTGCCTCCCTTGGGCTTGGCGTCCTTTACCACCTCTTCCGCCGATGGGTGCTGTCCGGCGGGCGTCTCCGGGCCCTCATCCAGTGTGGTTCCCTCCACCGGGGTGTCCTCCGAAGCCTCATCCGTGGGCTGAATGTTGTTCAGATCGCTCATCCGTTCATACTCTCACGTGCTTCACAGGAACCCCCGTCCGAGCCCTGATTTTGGACTTCGTTCGTAGCGAAACTTAGCAGCGGCTGCCTTTCAGCAGCACCTGCCCTGAGGGTTGCTGTCCTGCCGGTCCATGCGGTCCCGCCAGAACTCGCGTTCAGTCATGGCGGGACCGGAATGGCCGCTGGCTTCATGGTGCTCAAGGTACTTCCGGTAGGCATCGGCGCCCATGAGTGATCCCATGTAGCTGGCAAAGCCCCGGAGGCCCTTGACGACCGTATTCATCATCTTCTTTCCTCACTGATAGAGGCCTTCATCAGTGATGGCCCGCCTTCTGGGTCCGTTTCTCCGCTGGCAGGGCGTTCCAGTCCGCGAGCAGTTTCTTCTCTGCAGCCGTGGGGAACAGCCCTGCCGGCGCATATACCTTGGAAGGAACAGGCGGGTCTTCATGGTCCTGGCCTCCGCCGGCACGTATTGCCTTGATGGTTGCCAGGAGGGCGGCGATGATCACAATGATGCTCAGCGTTACGAAGATGACCGAAAGTACCCCTTGGATCATGGTGTTGCGGACCACCGCTTCCATGGCGGCAACGGTCTTGGCTGTGCCAAACTCCGTTTTTCCATCCGCCAGCGCTTTGGAGAATGCCTGGTTGTTGGCGAAGTAGCCCACAGCAGGGACCGGCGAGAAAATCTTGTGGAAGCTGGCGGTAATGGTCACAACGGCCGCAAAAGTCAGCGGAACAGCTACGATCCAGAGCCATTTGAACACCCCGCGTTTGGCCGTGATCGCGAGGCAGACAGCCAAGGCGATGGCCGCCAGCAACTGGTTGGCAATGCCGAACAACGGGAAGAGCGTGTTGATGCCGCCCAGCGGATCCGTGACGCCCATGAGAAGCACCGCACCCCAGGCACCCACCATGATTGCCGTGCACAGCCACGCCCCCGGACGCCATGAGGCCTCCTTGAACTTGGGAACGAAGTTGCCAATGGAGTCCTGGAGCATGAACCGGGCCACGCGGGTTCCGGCGTCCACGGCGGTGAGGATGAAGAGTGCTTCGAACATGATGGCGAAGTGATACCAGAAGGCCATCATTCCGGGTCCACCAATGAACTGCTGCATGATGTGGGCCAACCCGACAGCCAACGTGGGAGCACCGCCGGAGCGGGAAATGATGCTTTCTTCTCCCACGTCCTTGGCGGTCTGGGCCAGCGCATCCGGTGTGATGTTCACGTTGGCCAAGCCGAGGCTGTTGACCCACTGCGCTGCGGATTCCACGGTGCCGCCGGTCAGGGCCAACGGCGCGTTCATGGCGAAGTAGATGCCACGGTCGATCGAGATCGCGGCTACCAAAGCCATGATGGCCACGAAGGATTCCATGAGCATGCCGCCGTAGCCGATGAAGCGGGTTTGCCGTTCCTTCTCAATCAGCTTGGGCGTTGTTCCAGAAGAAATGAGCGCATGGAACCCGGACAGGGCGCCACAAGCGATGGTGACAAACAGGAAGGGGAACAGGGCACCGGAGAACACCGGACCGTTTTCACGGCTGGCGAACTCGCTGAACGCCGGGACCGTGATTTCCGGCCGCACCACAATGATGGCCAGGGCCAGCATCACAATTACGCCGATCTTCATGAAGGTGGAAAGGTAATCGCGCGGTGCAAGAAGGAGCCAGACGGGCAGGATCGCTGCGATGAAACCGTAAATGATGATGCCCCAGGCGATGGTGACCTTGTCCAAGTGGAAGAAGGCCGCGCCCCACTCGGTTCCGGCAACGGCACCGCCACCAATGATGGCTGCCATCAGGAGCACGAAGCCGATGATGGACACCTCCATGACCTTGCCCGGCCGGATGAACCGCAGGTAGACACCCATGAACAACGCGATGGGGATGGTCATACCCACCGAGAACACGCCCCACGGGCTTTCACCCAGGGCGTTGACCACTACCAGCGCAAGGATGGCCACAATGATGATCATGATCAGCAGCGTGGCCACCAGGGCTGCCGTGCCGCCTATGACGCCGAGTTCCTCACGAGCCATCTGGCCCAGCGAACGGCCACCGCGGCGCATGGAGAAGAACATGACCAGATAGTCCTGCACGGCCCCGGCAAGAACGACGCCGATGATGATCCAGAGAGTGCCGGGAAGGTAGCCCATCTGGGCCGCGATAACAGGGCCCACCAGCGGCCCGGCGCCAGCGATCGCGGCGAAGTGGTGCCCGAACAACACGTTCCTGTCAGTTCGGACGTAGTCCTTGCCGTCAGCTTTGTACTCTGCAGGAGTGGCCCGACGGTCATCGGGCTTAAGCAAGTACCGCTCAATGACTTTGGAGTAGAAGCGGTAGCCGATCAGGTACGTACACACGGCCGCGAAAACGAACCAGATGGCGTTGACTGTTTCACCGCGCACCAGCGCGAGCATGAACCAGGCCACCGCTCCCAGCAGCGAGATGGCAATCCACAGACCGATTTTGGCCGGGGTCCACCTGCGTTCCTCCGCTTCCCTCACGGAGTCCTCCACAGCCGGAGGAGGCAGGGTGGGGTCCAATCCTTCCGCAAGTCCGGACTGGTCAGAAAGCTTGCCCATATCTCCTCCTTGAGAACTGCTGCGGTGGGTACTTCTGTTCACCTTAACAACCCACACGGACAGGATAGGGCGCTACACGCCAACCGTCTCCAGGTACGCGGTGAACGGTCATTCCCCTGCGCCGGACGTCAGCTCAGCCGTTTGGACGTTGCTTGCCCCGATCCCCCGTTGACCTGACCCTGCACCATGCGGGCCTCGCAAAGATCCAACCAGCGAACCTCCGCCTCAGCTTGGAAAATCAAGGAATCCAGTACCAGAAGCCAAGCGGTATCCGAGGACCGTTGGTTGGCCGAGACCGTCTTCCTGGCCTGCGTATGCTCCTGCAGGGCCTTTACCGAGACCTCACGCTGGGACTGAATCACAGCGGATGTATCCACACCCGGAAGCGTGACGGCGAGCGCCAGCTTGATGGCGATCTCGTTCCGCGGAGGGTTGCCCCTGTCCACTGCTCCGGAGAACCAGGCCTCCACTTCCTCAACCCCGGCGTCAGTGATGCTGTAAATGACGTGGCCGCCGCCGTCGTCGCCGTCTTTGCTGACCAAACCGTCGCGCTCAAGCCTGTCCAAGGTGGTGTAAACCTGTCCGATGTTCAACGGCCATGCAGCACCGGTACGGTCCTCGAATTCAACACGCAGCTCGTAGCCGTACCGCGGCTGGTCCTGGAGCAGGGCCAGCAGGCTGTGCCGAATGGACATGGGGCTCCTTCGCTGCAGTGGGACGGACGGAGGCGGACAACCGGGGGTCAGAGGAGCAAGAGGACCTTCCCCACGTGCTCGCCGGAGTCGAAGTATTGGTGTGCTTCGCGGACCTGCTCCAACGGGAAGGATTTGGCCACCAGCGGCCGGATACGGCCATCGCTCAGCATGGGCCAGACGAACTCGCGGACGGCGGACATAATGATTCCCTTTTCAGCGACGGGACGGGGCCTCAGTGCTGTCCCGATCACGGCAGCCCTTTTGCTGAGGAGTTGCCCCAGGTTGATCTCTGCCTTGGTGCCACCCTGCAGGCCGATGACGATGAGTCGCCCGTAGTCAGCGAGGGCATTGATGTTCTGCTGGAGGTATTTGGCACCCACGACGTCGAGGATCACGTCCGCGCCTTTGCCTCCGTTGTGTGCCTTGAGACTTTCGGCAAAGTCTTCTTCGGTGTAGTTGATGGCTATATCGGCACCTAGGAAAGCTTTGGCCGTGCCGACTTTTTCGTCATTACCTGCCGTGGTTGCCACCTTCGCGCCGTAGGCTTTGGCCAGCTGGATAGCCATGGTGCCAATCCCGCCGGTTGCACCGTGGATAAGTACAGTCTCGCCCGGTTGCAGTTGTGCGGTCATGATGAGGTTCGAGTAAACGGTGGCTGCAACTTCAGGCAGGGAGGCCGCTGTGATCAGGTCCACTCCTTCGGGAACCCGCAGTACTTGCTCCGCCGGGACTGCCACCTGCTGGGCGTAACCACCACCGGACAACAGCGCCACCACTTTGTCTCCCACCGAGAATGCTTTGGTGACGCCGGGGCCAAACGCTGCGATGCGACCGGAAACCTCCAAACCTGGAACTTCCGAGGCTCCCGGCGGCGGCGGGTAGAACCCTCTACGCTGCTGGACATCGGCACGGTTCAGTCCCGCAGCCACGACGTCGATCAGGACCTCGCCCTCGCCGGGCGCTGGAGAAGGGACCTCGCGGATTTCGAGGACTTCGGGCCCGCCCGGCTCTGAGATGTAGACGGCTTTCATGACGAACTCCCGGTTTCTTGCTTGTCTTCCAGACCCCGGGGCAGGGCTTGGAAGACGTGATGTTTTGGAACAGCCAACTCCCTATGAAACACTACTAGGCGAGGAAGGTTGTCCGAGCGGCCTAAGGAGCTGGTCTTGAAAACCAGTGTGCGGTAACCCCGTACCAAGGGTTCAAATCCCTTACCTTCCGCAAAGAAGATGCCCCGGGTCCCAGGACCCGGGGCATTTTTGTGTCTGCAGACGTAGGTGCGGTGGGGTTCCAGGACGGAACTGAGAACTGACAACCGGAAAATCATTGAAACTGTCAGAGGCCCCACATAGTGTTCTTCCTGTCTCCACACCACGGACATCAGCTGCAGCTTTTGGCTGCGGCATTACAACAGGAGCCTCACCTATGCCCAAGCCCGACATCACTCCCGGTTCCCCTTGCTGGATTGACCTCATGACGTCCGATACGGAAAAAGCGAAGGCCTTTTACACGGCACTTTTCGGTTGGACCTACGAAACAGGAGACCAGGAGAAGTACGGCGGCTACATCACGGCCTCCAAGGACGGCCGGATGGTTGCGGGCATCATGGAGAAGCAGGCGGATATGGGTGCCATGCCGGACCTCTGGTCCACGTACCTGCGCACTGACGACATCGCAGCCACTACCGCGGCCGCAGCCGCCAACGGGGGCCAGGTGCTCCTGGAACCCATGGAGGTCCCTGAGCAAGGCAGCATGGCCATGTACGCGGATGCTTCCGGTGCCGCTATCGGTGCTTGGCAGTTCGGGGAAATGAAGGGCTATGAGATCGCGGCGGAGGCCGGTGCTCCCGCTTGGCACGAACTCCTGAGCAAGGACTACGAGTCCGCGGTGGCCTTCTACCAGAAGGTCTTCGGCTGGGACACGTCAGTCATGAGTGACACCCCGGAGTTCCGTTACGTGACCTTGGGCGCCGGCGATGAGGCCAAGGCAGGCATCATGGATGCCTCCCGTTTCCTCCCCGAGCAGGTCCCCTCGATGTGGAGTGTGTACTTCGCCGTGAAGGACACAGACGCCAGCGTTGAGCAAGCCACGGCTCTGGGTGCCACCGTCATGCAGCCCGCGGAAGACACTCCTTTCGGACGGCTTGCTACGTTAGCGGACCCCACCGGGGCTGTCTTCAAGGTCATCCAGGACTTGGGTCAGACCAACTAGTCGCCGTACCACCGGACCGTGGCACGGTCCCTCATTGTTGACCTTGGGTCAACCCTCCATTCATCCGTTCGTGTTCAGCTAGGTCCGAGGCAGCTTTACCCGGGAGTAGCTTCCGGCATTCGCCCACTTCACAAGACAGTGGGCGCCATTCATGGAGCTCCAAAAGGCTCACTGATGAAAGTTCGAGCGGATGAAATTTATGCATTGGAAATCCTTGGCGGGAACGGTCCTGTCAGTCGGGTTGCTTTCCGCCCCGCTGACAGCCGTACCGGCCGTAGCTGCGGATGATCCGGCTACGGCAGGCACCTCCCCGGTGGTGATCAACGAGGCGTATCTCAGCGGCGGAAGCAGCGGAGCGGCCTTCAAAAATAAGTTTGTGGAGCTTTACAACTCCTCGGACGCCCCGGTCAGCCTGGCGGGCTGGTCGCTGCAGTATCGGTCTGCCACCGCCTCTGCGGCGCCCACGGGAATCACTCCCCTGACGGGCAGCATTCCGGCAAAGGGACACTTCTTGGTCAAGGGCGCCACCAACAGCGGCACGTCAACCGCACCGGAGATACCCGCCGCGGATGTTCAGGCAACCGGCACGCTTAACCCTGCCGGGACAGCCGGAACTTTGGTCCTGGCCAAGCAGGCAACCGCGGTCTCTCCTCTTCCGGTGGGCTCGGTAACGGGTAACGCCGTGATCGCTGACCTCCTGGGCTACGGCACCTCCAACACCTTTGAGGCTGCCGTTGCCACCGCACCAACGGGCAACTCCGACGTCAAGAGCCTCAACCGGACCAACGGTGTGGACACCGACTCCAACGCCGCCGACTTCAGCCTCAGTGCCACCATCACTCCCACTGCCTCCAACGGGGGCGGGACTCCTCCGGTTGACCCCCAACCGGAGCCTGGAGTCAAGGCCATTGCAGAGATTCAGGGAACCGGCCCGGCCAGTCCCTTCGTGGGCAGTACCGTGACCACCAGCGGCAAAGTCACGGCCGTCTACGCAACAGGCGGTTTCAACGGCTACTACATTCAGACCCCCGGAACCGGCGGTGAAGGAGCGGGGGCGGCAAGGACGGCGTCGGACGCTTTGTTCGTCTATTCACCCACGACGGCGGCGACGGTCCAGCCGGGCGACTACGTACAACTCACCGGTGTTGTCAGCGAATTCGCCAGCCAGACCCAGCTCACCGTTGAAGCGGCAGGGTTGAAGAAGCTCACCGAGGCGGCACCGGAGGTTAAGTCCACACCGTTCACGCTGCCCGCCAATGAAGCTGCCCGCGAGAGCCTGGAAGGCATGCTCCTGGCACCTCAGGGTGACTACACGGTCACGGACAACTACTCCCTGAACCAGTACGGCGAGATCGGCCTTGCGGCCGGCACAACCCCTCTGGTTCAGCCGACCGCGGTGGCCTCCTATGGTTCGCCCGAGTACGCCGCAGTTGTGGCGGACAATGCCCTGCGAGGCATCAAGCTCGACGACGGCGCGTCCACCAACTTCCTCAAGGACGCCACCACCAAGGCCCAGCAGCTGCCGTACCTGACCACATCGGACCCCGTCCGCGTGGGCTCGCCGGCGCAGTTCCGGACCGACGTCATTTTGGGCTACGGCAACAACTCCTGGAAGTTCCAGCCGCTGGCTGCCCTGACAGCGGCCAACGCAGACTCCGTCCAGCCTGCCAGCTTCACGGCCACCAGGCCCGAGGGTCCTGCAGATGTTGGAGGCAACCTCAAGCTGGCTTCTTTCAATGTGTTGAACTACTTCCCCACCACAGGTGACCAGCTGACCGGCTGCGTCTTCTACACCGACCGCGACGGCAACCCCATCACTGTCAAAGAAGGCTGCAACGCCCGTGGTGCTGCCAACGCGGAGAACTTCGAGCGCCAGCAGACCAAGATCGTCGCCGCCATCACTAAGTCCGGCGCCGACGTCGTATCCCTGGAAGAGATTGAGAACTCGGCCCAGTTCGGCAAGAACCGTGACGACGCCTTGTCCAAGCTGGTGGACGCCCTCAACGTCAAGACCCCCGGGGTCTGGGACTACGTACGGACACCCGCCAACGCTCCTCCGCTGAGCGACGAGGACATGATCCGCACCGCATTCATCTTCAAGAAGGCCGTGGCCGAGCCCGTGGGTGAGTCCATCATCCACAACGACACCGTGGCGTTCGCCAGTGCACGCAAGCCCCTGGCGCAGGTCTTCAAACCGGTTGGTGCTCCTGATGATAAAAAGTTCATCGCGATCGTGAACCACTTCAAGTCCAAGGGCTCGGCTGCGACGCCGGATGACACGGACAAGGGCCAGGGTGCCTCGAATATCGCCCGCACCAAGCAGGCTGAATCCCTGCTCGCCTTTTCCAATGAGCTTCAGCAATCCAAAGGCACGGACAAGGTCTTCCTGATCGGTGACTTCAACGCCTACGCCAAGGAAGACCCCATCAACGTCCTCACCGGGGCCGGCTACACCGACCTGGAGGCAGGCACAGGCAAGCATTCGTACCTGTTCGGTGGCATGGTTGGTTCCCTGGACCACATCCTGGCTTCCCCTGCCGCCCAAAAGGTGGTCACAGGAACGGACATCTGGAACATCAACTCCGTGGAGTCGGTGGCACTGGAGTACAGCAGGTATAACAACAATGTGACCAACTACTATGCCGGTGACGAGTTCCGGGCCAGCGACCACGACCCCGTGGTGGTGGGCCTGAACCTGACTGCCGACGAGCCGGCCACCGTTGATCTGCAATTCCTGGGCATCAATGACTTCCATGGCCGGATCGATTCCAACACGGTCCTCTTCGCGGG
The DNA here is from genome assembly GCF_041549525.1 of Paenarthrobacter aurescens. NCBI lineage: Bacteria > Bacillati > Actinomycetota > Actinomycetes > Micrococcales > Micrococcaceae > Paenarthrobacter > Paenarthrobacter aurescens. Next base: position 842,335 of record NZ_CP157456.1, on the reverse strand, counting down.
AACACTTGAGAAGCTCCGCGCAGCCGCTGCGCCCGGCGCCACAGCCTTCATTTCTGCGGGCGACAACATCGGCGCTTCGCTCTTCGCTTCCTCGGTGGCGAAGGACCAGCCCACCATCGATGTCCTCAATGCCCTTGACCTGCAGGCTTCGGCGGTAGGCAACCACGAGTTCGACGGCGGTTGGGCTGATCTGCGGGATCGCGTGATCGCTGGAGGTACCAACGCGAAGTTCGCCTACCTGGGCGCCAACGTTTACCAGAAAGGCACCACCACTCCTGTCCTTCCGGAGTACAAAGTCCTGGACATGAACGGAACCAGGGTTGCAGTGATCGGCACTGTCACACAGGAAGTTCCTTCCCTGGTGACACCGGCCGGCATTGCGGACCTGGAGTTCGGCGATCCCGTGGATGCCATCAACCGGGTAGCGGCGAAGATCAAGGCCGAAAACCGGGCGGACCTCATCATCGTGGAAAATCACGACGGCGCTGCGTCCGGAACGCCTGAGGGCGCCACGTTGGAGCAGGAAGTGGCAGCCGGCGGACCGTTTGCCAAGCTCGTCAACGAAACCACTCCTGACGTGGCCGCGATCTTCACCGGTCACACCCACAAGGAATATGCCTGGGACGCCCCGGTATTGGACGCCAACGGCCAGCCCACCGGCAAGACCCGCCCCATTGTTCAGACCGGAAATTACGGCGAGAACGTGGGCAGCGTGACCCTTACGGTAGACACCGCAAGCAACACAGTCACGGCTTACAAGGCAGCAGTGGTGGACCGAACCACCGATACCGCTGAAAGCCTCGTTGCTGCGTACCCGAGGGTGGCCACGGTGAAGAGCATTGTGGACAAGGCCCTCGCAGAAGCTGCCGTCATCGGCAACCAGCCCGTAGGAGCCGTGACTGCTGATATCACCACAGCCTTCACCCCGGATCCGGCGGGCGGCGCCCCCAAGCGGGACGACCGCGCCAACGAATCCACGCTCGGAAACCTAGTGGCGGACTCCCTGGTGGACACGCTTAAGGCGCCGGAACTGGGTGCGGCGGAGATCGGCGTCGTGAACCCCGGCGGGCTGCGTAACGAGCTGTACTACGCACCGGACGGGACTATCACCTACGCGGAAGCGAATGCGGTCCTGCCGTTCGTGAACAACCTTTGGACCACCTCCCTTACCGGGGCACAGTTCAAGACGCTCCTGGAGCAGCAGTGGCAGACCAACGCTGACGGCACCATCCCCAGCCGCCCCTACCAGCAGCTGGGCGTGTCCAAAAACGTCAACTACACCTACGACGCCAATCGCCCCGCCGGGGACCGCATCACCGGCATCTGGGTGAACGGAGCCGTGATTGATCCTGCCAAGCAGTACAGGATTGGAACCTTCAGCTTCCTCGCCACCGGAGGTGACAACTTCCGGATCTTCAAGGAAGGCAGCAACACCAAGGACACAGGCCTGGTGGACCGCGACGCTTGGATCAAGTACCTGCGCGAGCACAATCCAGTATCACCGGACTTCGCACGCCGCTCCGTTGCCGTGGCCAACACCACGGCCGCTGAAGTAAAAGCAGGAGACCCCATTGCTTTGGCGGTCTCCAAGCTCAACCTCACCTCCATCGGCAGCCCGGCCAACACGACGCTGAACGCCGTGTTCATTGACTCCAAGGGCGCAGCAGTCGCACTCGGCCCAGTCCCGGTAACTGCGGGCGCCGCAACTGTGGACCTCAAGGTGCCCGCAGCGGCAGCTGCCGGAACCGGAACCCTGGTGCTCACCGCCGTCGAAAGCGGAACCGTGGTGAAGGCATTGGTAAACGTGGCTGAAAGCGGTCCGAACCCACCGCAATGCACCGCGCCCACCAAGCCGTCCAAGTGGTACGACGTAGTGGGATGGCTCCGGTACGCCTTCGCCTGGCTTGAGTATCAGAGGTGCTTGAGGGGCTAACCCGCACCCCTGATGGCTCATAGGCCAGTAACAACAGCAGGGCCCCTCACGATCTTCTTCGTGAGGGGCCCTGCTGGTTGCCATGCAGTCCGTGGCAAGCAGAGTCGTTAGCAGCCCAGTATGCTCCGGGCAATCTCGTCGGCATCGCGCAGTGTCCGTTGTCCGCTCGCATAAGCCGGTCCGGTGCGGGGTCTGGCTTCGGCAGCAATGGCCGTCCCCCACTGTGACGCTGAGAGTTGGAGGCCCAGAACATACAGGTTCTCCGTGATGGATCCGTTGACTGCCAAGGGCCGGTAAGGGTGCGGTTCCACATCCAGCCCGGTGGTCTGCACGGGAGTTCCCTCAACACTCATCATGATCTTGGTGCGCACCAGACCATCCTTCATGAGCTGCTCCAGCAACGGTGAGAGGTTGATGCCCACCCTGTTGGCCGGCGACATCGCCTCAACAAGGGTCCGCGCTTCAACCGGGGAGTCGTGAACCCACGGCGAAACCGCCCGGAAGACCTTCGCTCCCCGATCCACGCTGAACTTGGGGTCCGGACCAACAAAACTTACGACGCCGGCACGCGCCAAAGCGGCCAGCTGCTCCGAACGCAGGGCAGGTGCGCCGCTGGCCAACCCCTCAACGAAGGACTCGAACCAGCCCCGCAACCCCGCCAACCAGGACTCATCGGTGATTCCGCCGTCCGCCACCACAGATTTGAGGATGGCCCGCCCGGTGTGGAGCGCACCAATGGCCATCTTGACAGGGTCAGCCTCGCCCAAGGCCGATCGGCGGGCATCGTCATCAAGGTAAGCGGTGATGGCAGCATCCAGCTCGCTCCGGGAAGCAAACGTCCGGCCCGCCAACGGCGCTGCGAGCCCTCGCAGATTCAAACGGCGGGAAGCCACAACGTATTTTTCAACGACGTTTCCCACCTCGATTTCCCAATTTGCCGTGGTGTGCGCATGAGGCTGGAGCGCGTCTTCAAGATCGGCGAGGAACTGCGCGGGGTCCTTGATGGCGGCGGGCTGGGACCGGGCCAAAGTGGAATAGTAGGCCCACAGTGCATCGCGGTGAAGCAACGGCCACAGGTCATGATCGAACCCGGGCTGGATACCGGCCGCCCGGAACCGGTCCACTGCATCTTCTGTGAGGTAACGCATGGTGATGCTGCTCGGATAGTAGCCCGCCAATCCGGCCTTCGCGCGATACGGGGTTCCGCGCCGGGAAGCAGCAATGATTTTGGGTTCCCGGCCCGATGCCCGGTACTCGAGAAGGCCAGCGCCCGGTGAACCGGCCTCAACGAACTTGCCTCCGCGGCCCTCCGTCAACTGCCCCATGACATCGAAAAAGTTCAAACCCATGCCACGGACCAGCACGGGTTCATTGTCCGGAACGGCCAGCCAATCGACGTCGGCCGGCGGAGCCGGCGGAAAGTAGAGCAGCCCCTGCTCCGCGGCCGCGTTCTTGAAGGACCGCTGCTCAGGATTCAGCCGGGACTCGATGTGGCCCAGTGCGAGGACCACGGAACCGACCGTGAGCGTGCCGCCGTCGGCGAGTTCGACGTCGAACCCCTCCTGGACGGGCCTCGCCGCAACTGCCAGCGTCTGATGAAAGGTGACCTCGACGCCGTCGGGCAGGCGCTCCAGCAAAGCCGCCAAAGTTTGGCGAAGGTAGCGTCCGTACAGCGCGCGGCTGGGGAAGTCGTGCGATTCAAGCGTAGCCAACTCCGCCTTATCGGCATCGTTCAACCCTTCGCCATCACCACGGCGTGCCTCCCTCCACTGATCGAACGAGGTGCCGGTCAGTGGAGGCGCGAGTTCAGGATCCTCGGGAATAAGAGTGGGATAGAAGGACTGCGTATTCATCAGGTACAGGCGTGACTGCTCCGGCTGCCACACGTGCCCCGAACCTGCCGGGTACGGGTCCACAACATGGACGTCAAGAGTGGCCCCAGGCGGGGTGTCCGCGGCCCAATTCGCGAGCAACCGCTCAAGGACACTGGTGCCCCGGGGGCCGGCCCCGATCAGGGCAACACGGTTGGTTTGCGATTTAGCCACGCTCAAGCCTAACGTCCTATGACTTGCTTACCGTTGAAGAGTGTTGCTTGGATGGGGCGATGACCACCACAGAAGCTGATCAGTCGCCACTTCCCGAGAATGAGAGCGCGCAGCCCCGCGGCCCGCGGCATGCAGCGGACGTGGCGCCTGAGCCCACGGATGAAAACGTTTGGCTTGAGGACATCCACGGCGAAGAGCAGCTGGCGTGGGTTCGCGAGCAGAATGCCCGCACCGAGGAATTGCTGGACGACTCCGAATATGCGGCCGTTGAGGCCGGAATTTTGGAGGTCCTCGACTCCACCGACCGCATTGCCATGGTCTCCAAACGCGGAGATTTCTACTACAACTTCTGGAAAGACCAGGAACACCCCAAAGGGCTTTGGCGCCGCACCACGTGGGAGAGCTACCTCACCGATGAACCCGAATGGGATGTGCTGCTGGATATCGACGCCCTGGCTGCGGCCGAAGGCATCGAATGGGTCTTTCATGGCGCCGGTTTCCTGCGCCCCGCCGAAGGCGCCGGGTACCGTCTGGCCATGGTCTCCCTCTCCCCCGACGGCGGCGACGCTGACCGCCACCGCGAGTTCGACGTCGAATCCCGCACCTTCGTTGAGGGCGGCTTCGACCTTCCCACAGCCAAGGGCAACGTGAGCTGGCTCGATGCCGACACTCTGCTCGTCTCAAGCACCGCGGACGGACTGCCCGCCACCACGTCTTCGTACGCCCGCACCGGCGTGAAGCTTCGCCGCGGCCAAACCCTGGCCCAGGCGGAGCAACTCTTCGAAATCCCCGAGGACCACATGCTGGCCATGGTGGCTCACGACTCCACCCCGGGCTACCAGCGGACCTTCGCCGTGGACTACATCGACTTCTACAACCGCAGTACCTTCCTGCTGCGCGAGGACGCCTGGGTGGCAATTGACGTTCCCACGGACGTGAACATCAGCGCCCACCGGGACTGGCTGCTCTTCCGTCCTCAAAAGGACTGGGAGGTTGACGGCGCCCTCTACCCCGCCGGTTCCTTGTTGGCCGCCGACTTCGAGGGTTACCTGGCCGGTTCCCGTTCCTTGCTGGTCCTGTTCACACCGGATGACCACACCTCGTTGCAGTCCTGGAGCTGGACCAAGGACTACCTCCTGTTGAACCTCCTGCGCGATGTCTCCTCCGAGATCCGCGTACTCAACCCCGCCCATACCGATTCAACCGGCGGCTGGGCATCCACCGTGCTGGACGCCTGCCCACCCCTCCACGACGTCAATGCCTACGCTGTGGACGACGAGGACGCCGGGGCTGAAGGAAACGACTTCTGGCTGGTGGCCACAGGCTTCACAACACCCTCCACCTTGACCCGCGGGACACTCCTCGCTTCTTCCCCGGACGCCGGCGCTGATGCCGACGCCGATGCCGACGCGGACGCTGGCCGTCCCGGTGTGGTGAGCCAGCACGCCGAAGTGAAGCGGTCGCCGTCGTTCTTCAACGAATCCGGCTACGAAGTCCAGCAACACTTCGCCGTGTCCGCCGACGGCACCAAAGTCCCCTACTTCCAAGTGGCGTCAAAGGACCTGGTGCTGGACGGCCAAAACCCCACGCAACTCTCCGGTTATGGCGGCTTTGAGATTTCCCGAACGCCCGCCTACAGCGGAACCATCGGCCGTGCCTGGCTTGAGCGCCGCACCTCCGGCACAGAGTCCGACGACGGTACGGCCACCCACTCACGGGGCGGCGTCTACGTGGTTGCCAACATCCGTGGAGGCGGCGAATACGGGCCCTCATGGCACCGCGCGGCACTCCAGGAAAACCGACACCGCGCTTATGAAGACTTTGCCGCCGTGGCGAAGGACCTCATTTCGCGAGGTGTCACCAGCAGGCGTCGCCTGGGTTGCGTAGGCGGTTCCAACGGAGGCCTCCTGGTAGGCAACATGCTCACCCAGTACCCGGAATTGTTCGGTGCCGTGTCCTGCGGGGTGCCGCTCCTGGACATGCGCAGATACACCAAGCTCTCCGCCGGTTACTCCTGGATTGCCGAATACGGCGACCCCGACGTCCCTGCTCAATGGGAGTTCATCCGCACTTTCTCGCCTTACCACTTGCTGCACGACGGCGTGGAATACCCGGAGACTTTCATATGGACTGCCACCTCCGATGACCGTGTGGGGCCAGTCCAAGCACGCAAGATGGCCGCGCGCATGCAGGCCATGGGAATCCCCAACGTTTGGTTCCATGAGGCCTTGGAAGGTGGGCATGCGGGTGCCTCGGATAACAGGCAGGCCGCGGCCCTTCAGGCCCGGAGCAACCACTTCCTGTGGCGTTCCCTGGCTGGGGGACACTGACACCCCGCCCGCTTCGATGGTTCCCTGCCGGGAGTGCCGTGCGCACGGCACCGCTGGCAGGGAACCCACGAAATGGGCAGCTTGGCAAAAGCTGTTTTGCGCTGGACGGCACGTTCTGCGTATCCTTGGTGGGCTAGCAATAGCAAAGGGAGACGTGCCAGAGCGGCCGAATGGGCTTCACTGCTAATGAAGTGTGGGGCACAACTCCACCGGGGGTTCAAATCCCCCCGTCTCCGCGAACAGGTCCCGGTTTTCGAACCGGGACCTTTTGCGTTTAATTGCGTTTGGCCCCGCCACTCACTTCGGCGCCGGCGTTGCGGTGGAGGCTCAGGCTATCCGCAGTGCTGATCAGCATCAGGACGGCCATGGCAATAAACGCTCCCCTGTAGGCGGACCCCTCATCAGCCCCGAATACCTGCGTGGTTTCGAACAGACGCAGGAACAGGGCCCCCACCGCGATGCCTGCCGCCGCTGCCAATTGAACGAGGGTTGCTGAAATGGCGTTGGCTGAGGGCAACTGCAACGGGACGATGTCCGCATACTGCACCGAGGCGTAAGCGGAGAACCCTATGGACCGGAATGCGCCGCTGAACAGCAGCAGGGCAAAGATCAGCGGCTCGGGTGTTTGGGCATCCAGGAAGGCGCACAAAGCAAAGGTCACCGCGGAGGCGAACGATGCAAAGACGAGCACCGGTTTGAATCCAAAGCGCCTGATGAGGGGCGTAGTGGCTGGCTTGATGCCGATGTTTCCCACGAACACGGCCGCAACCATTACCCCGGCTTTCAGGGGATCCCAGCCAAATCCGTCCTGGAACATCAAGGGCAGCAGGAAAGGAACCGAACTGATGGTCAGCCGGTAGATGAAACCGCCTGTGGAGGTTGCCCTGAACGTTCTGGTGCCAAAGACGCTCAGATTGAACAGCGGAACGCGAGCCTTCTTCATCCACCACACGGCACCGGCCAAAGACAGTAGGCCGCCAACAACCACCAGCACCGCGAGGACGTTGGACGCGTGGCCACCCAAGGTTTCCAAGCCAACCACCAGGGCACCCACGCCCACCGTGGTCAGAAGGAGCCCAAACCAGTCCAGACGACGCTTGGCGTCAAAAGTTGTTCGCGGCACCAACCTCAGTGCGGCAATGAAGGCGGCAAGGCCCAGCGGGACGTTGATGATGAAGATCCAGTGCCATGACAGGAAGGTGGTGAGGGCGCCCCCAACCATCGGAGCCAGGACCGGTGCCAGCAAGCCAGGCCACACAAGATAGGCGGTGGCACGGAGGAGCTCCGATTTGGGGGTGCCCCTCAAAACCACCAATGTGCCTACCGGAACCATCATGGCTCCACCCATCCCTTGGGCCACTCGGCTCAGAGTCAGCATGGTCAGGTCCGTGCTGATGGCGCAGAGCAACGATGCGATGGTGAACACCGATATTGCCAGACAGAAGATCCTGCGGGCACCGAATCTCTCGGCAAGCCAACTGCTCAACGGAATTCCCATGGCCACAGTCACCAAGTAGGCGGTCATGGTGATGTTGATGTCCGCCGGAGCCACGCTGAAGTCCGAAGCGATGCTGGGGATGGCCGTGGTGAGGATGGTGCCGTCCAGGAACTCCATGAAGAACGTCGCGGCCACCAACAGGGCCAGCCGCGGCCGCCAACTGGTTGGGTCGGAAGTTTCGACGTCGGCGCTGGGTTGTGTGCTCATGGCTCCGGTCCAAGGTCGGCGGGTGGCCCGCGAACGGGCAAGCAGGGGTGTTTGCTCGATCCTATAGAGGCAGAGTGGGAGCGATCACAACATGACGTAGTCCGACAGCTTGTGAGTCCTTCCGTGCGAGAAGCTGGCCGGGCCGGGAAGCTATCCCGCTTGGGCCAAGGCCAATGGCAGGACTGCTCCTACTCCGGCATGGCGCAAGGCCCGGGCGGACACGGTCATGGTCCAGCGGCTGTCAATGATGTCATCCACCAGCAACACGGGTTGCCCTCCCGTACCTGCCAAGGCCTGAGCGAGCTCGGGACCAACAATGAGCCGGTCCCAGACGCCGGCCAACCTGTAAGCGCTGTTGCCTCCACGCGCTCCGGTTGGTCCTCCGTGCTGTGGCTGCAACTGGCCCAGATATGGCATCCGCCCTATCCCGGCTATCCCCTGCGCTAAGGACTCCACCAAGTGAGGCTTGCTCCGGGACGGAATGCTGACGACCGCTGCCGGACGTCCGACTCCGCTCCACGGCGTTCCGCCTTCGGCCCCTGACCATTCGCGCAATACTTGGACGCAGGCCTGCAGCATGGCAGGATCCACGGCGCGGTCCGGAGCGCCAGCGGCGAACAATTCCCTGAGGGCACCGCCCCAACCCAGATCGGTGAGTCTGGCAAGGATGCGTCCCTCTGAAAGGCTCTCGTCCGGCTTGATTTTTCCCTTGACGGCTACGCCCAGCCGGTCCATGCCGCTGGGCCACTGCAGGCGCGGCTCAACAGCTATGCCGGCGCGTCGGAGAGTTTGGCCCGCGGCATCTGCAGCGGACGCGGACACGTCCACGGGGAACCATCGCCCTGCGCAGTTGTCGCAGCGTCCGCAAGCAGCAGCCGTTTCGTCATCGAGGACGGAAGTGATGAACTCCATGCGGCAGCCGGCTGTGTCTTGGTAAATCACCATGGAATCCTGCTCATCCACGCGGGCCTCGGCAATGCGTGCATACCGCTCAGCATCGTAATTCCACGCCGTGCCCGTAGATTTCCAGCCGCCCCCGACGCGTTCCACGGCTCCATCAACTGCCAGGACCTTCAGGAGCAGTTCCAACGGTGTGCGGCGAAGGTCCACGCGTGCTTCAAGAGCCACGGTGGAAAGAGCTGACCCGGCTTCCCCCAGTACGCTCAGCACGGCGTCGGCTTTCTCGGCCGAGGGCATGGACGCTGTGGCGAAGTACTGCCAGATTTCACGGTCTTCTGAGCCCGGCAGCAGTAACACATCTGCGTTGGCTGCCCCACGACCCGCACGGCCAACTTGCTGGTAGTAGGCAACCGGCGACGACGGAGCACCCAAGTGGATCACAAAACCAAGGTCCGGTTTGTCAAAGCCCATACCCAGTGCGGAAGTGGCCACCAGAGCTTTCACCTGGTTCTCTTTGAGGAGTTGTTCAGCGCGCTCCCGATCAGCGGGGTCAGTCCTGCCTGTGTAGGAAAGGACGTTGTGTCCGGCCTCCGCGAGGAGCCGTGCCGTGTCCTCTGCCGCCGAGACCGTGAGCGTATAGATGATGCCGCTGCCCGGCATGTCAGCCAGGTGCGTCAGCAGCCATCCGAGGCGATCCCGGGAGTCCGGCAGCGTCAGGACACCCAGCCGCAACGATTCCCGGCCCAGCGCACCACGGATGGTCAGCACTCCGGCGCCCAGCTGTTCCTCGATGTCGTGAACCACCCTGGAATTGGCCGTAGCAGTGGTGGCCAGGACGGGGACGGAGTCCGGCAATTGAGCAATGAGATCTGCAATGCGACGGTAGTCGGGGCGGAAATCGTGTCCCCAGTCCGAAATACAGTGGGCTTCGTCGATCACCAGGAGCCCCGTGCGACGAATGAGCTCCGGGAGCTGGTTCTCCCTGAACGAAGGGTTGGTAAGCCGTTCCGGAGAGACCAGGAGGACGTCTACCTCGTCCGCGGCCAGCTGTGCCAGAACCGTGTCCCATTCGAGGGCGTTTGCGGAGTTGATGGCGACGGCCCGTACCCCGGCCCTGGCAGCAGCGGCCACCTGGTCACGCATGAGGGCAAGCAAAGGCGAGACGATAAGGGTTGGTCCGGCGCCCCGCCGACGCAGCAGCAATGACGCCACAAAGTAAACCGCAGACTTACCCCAACCGGTTCGCTGCACCACCAGGGTCCGGCGGCCCGCATCCACCAGGGCCTCGATGGCTTCAAACTGTCCGTCATGGAACTGTGCTTCGGGGTGGCCCACCAGCTCACGGAGGCACGCCAGCGCCTGCTGATGGGTAGGTGATTGCACGGAAACGGCAGCGTTTGGGGAGTTGTTGGCCATCAACCCAGTATTCCAGCCGACTCTGACAGCCAGAACCCTGCGGCCCCGCTATGTGGACAACCACAATCCACAGGTCCTGCATTCAGGTTCAACCCCAACTCCGTTGCCACAGTAGGATTGAGCGCGTGACTAGCGAGCAGAACAAGACATTCGACCTCTCGGCTTCCTTCAAGGCGTACGACGTCCGGGGCATCGTGGGTGAAACCATCACGGCTGAAATCGTCGAGGCCGTTGGCGCTGCCTTCATCGACGTCCTGGGGCTGGAGGGTGAAACGGTACTGGTTGGCGGCGATATGCGCCCCTCTTCTCCGGAGTTCAGCCAGGCCTTTGCCAACGGCGCAGCTACACGTGGCGCCAACGTCCAGTTGCTGGACCTCATCTCCACCGATGAGCTTTACTACGCATGCGGTGCCCTGAACGCCGCTGGCGCTACGTTCACCGCCAGTCACAACCCCGCCGCGTACAACGGGATCAAGATGTCCAAGGCCGGCGCCCAGCCCATCTCCTCCGAGAGCGGCTTGAAGGAGATCCAGGCCCTGGCTGAGCAGTACCTGAACACGGGCGTGATTCCCGCAGCACCCACAAGGGGCGAAATCGGTGTGCGTGACGTCCTGAAGGACTACTCCGAATACCTGCGGAAGCTCGTGGACCTTTCCGGGTCCCGCCCCCTGAAGATTGTGGTGGATGCAGGAAACGGCATGGCCGGCCTCACCACCCCTGCAGTGCTGGGCGACAAACTCCTTCCGGCGCTGCCCTTTGAAATTGTTCCCCTGTATTTCGAATTGGACGGCTCGTTCCCGAACCACCCCGCCAACCCTCTGGAACCGGAGAACCTGCGCGATCTCCAGGCCGCCGTGGTCAAGCACGGCGCCGACATCGGCCTGGCATTCGACGGCGACGCGGACCGTTGCTTCGTCATTGATGAAAAGGGCGAGCCCGTTTCCCCGTCGGCGATCACCGGTATGGTGGCCAGGCGTGAGATTGCCCGCGCCCAGGCCGCAGGCGAAGAGACCCCCGTGATCATCCATAATCTCCTCACGTCCAAGGCCGTGCCCGAGCTCGTTGCCAAGGATGGCGGCCGTGCCGTACGGACCCGTGTTGGTCACTCGTTCATCAAGGCCGTCATGGCCGAGGAAGGCGCTGTGTTCGGCGGAGAGCACTCGGCGCATTTCTACTTCCGGGATTTCTGGAACGCTGACACCGGCATGCTTGCCGCAATGCACGTTCTCGCCGCCTTGGGCGAGCAGGACGGTCCGCTGTCCGAGCTGGGCCGCCAATACGAGCCGTACGTCTCCTCCGGTGAGATCAACTCCGAGATCGAGGACAAAGCGGGTGCGGTGGAGCGCGTCCGCGTGGACTTCGAAACCGAAGACATCGAGATCGATCACATGGACGGCAGCACGTTCACGGCCAAGGACGGCAGCTGGTGGTTCAACCTGCGCCCGTCCAACACAGAGCCTTTCCTGCGCCTGAATGCAGAAGCCAAGGACCAGGCCACCATGGAAAAGATCCGGGATCGCGTCCTGGCGCTGGTCCGGGCCTAGGGGCTGGCCGGCATGACGCAGATTCCGTCCGAGGCACGTACCTCGCCCGAATCCGAACTGGCTGCCGTTGTGGCGGAGGCGCTGAAACTGGCCGACGCTCAGTTGGTGGTTAAGAAGAGCTTTGCCCCGTTCGTCTTTATGCTCGATGCAGACGGCACCATCCACCGCGGCGAAGTTCCACACGAAATCCAGGGGAGCATGCCCCCGGATCCAATGCTGTCCGTGAAGCTGACCATTGATTTCTTCTCAGGCCATGCCGGAAACCTCCTCGCAATGGTTGCTGTGCTGGATCCGCAGGCGAGCATGAAAGAGGACACGCTCCACCTCTGGGCTGAACACCGTAGTGGCATCAGCCAAATCATCCGTGTGGACTTCACCCGCAAGAAGTTTTTGAAACACCCCGTTTTGAGCGAGCCCAAGGTAGACGCCCAGGAGTCCTATGTATGGAACGGGGATACCCCGGATCCTGCTGAAGAATGGTGGCATGAGGGCCTCTCAGAACAGGCCATCCAGGATGTTTTCAAACTTGTTGGCGCGGCTGTTCCTTTTGCCCAGGATCAGTTGGGGAGGAACGGCTCGTTGGCGCCCTACGGTCTGACCAGCGATCTCTCCGGGGAAATCGGCCACCACATGGCGTACCAGGATGCCAACGAGGATGACGAGGTAGATTCGGCGGAGTCCGTCCAGATGATGACCGAGGGCTTCCGTCAGAAGCTGGAGTCGTTGCGCGGGACGTGCATCATCAGCGATGTCCGCCTCACCCCCAGTAGCGGTGAGGGCGTTGCCCTTGACGCACTCAGGCTCCACATTGAACACACCGAGGGTCTTTCCATGCTCCTTTTGAAACCCTATGAAATTGACGAACAGTCTCAGACCGTGGCTTTCGGAGAGACAGCAGTAATACCAACTCCTGCTCAGGTGTGGTCCGTATGAGCGAGCAGTCAGCCACCACACCTGGCGAGGGTGAGTCGGTCCAGGACCGCGAGCTCCGCGAGACTCTGGGCACGGCCTTGGGGACCGCTCAAGAGCATCTCCAGCAGAACGGCGGGTTCCTTCCGTTTGCCGTCACGCTCTCCGACGACGACGAGCTCCGGATTGTTCTGGTCACTCCGGGGGAACCTGACGAGCACGGTGATATAGATGCCGGCGGGATGCTTGCAGACATTCAGGAACTCCTGCTGCAAGGCCGCGCCGAATTTAAGGCAGTAGCTGTTGTGAGTGACGTCTACCTGCCGGATCATGGATCTGACGGCATTCATGGTGCAGCCGAACACAGGGACGGCGAAGTCCGTGCGGCGATTATTCCGTACAGTCCCACAGCGGACGGCTTCGAGTTCAGCGCGATGGAGCCCGACACCCACGAGCCATCCATTTGGGTGGACTAGACCTTATCCGTGAGCTGATCCCATGAAAATCAACGCCTTCGCAGATGTCAGCCTTCGCGCCATCATGGTGTTGGCTGCGGCCCCTGAAGGCACGCTGCTGACCACACAGGCAGTGGCTGATGCAGTGGGAACACCGTACAACCACGTGAGCAAGGCAATGGTCCGCCTGCGAGCGTTGGGTTACATCGATGTTGAGCGGGGACGCCTCGGAGGATCCAGGCTCAATGAATCCGGACGGCGGGCCACGGTGGGGGAAGTCCTTAGGCATCTGGACAGCCGGCAGGATCCAGCCGAGTGCCAGTCCCCCACAAAGAACTGCCCGCTCATCACCGAGTGCGGCCTGCGCCATGCGATGAACCGCGCCAGGGAAGCGTTCTACACAGAACTCGATACCGTGGTGATCTCTTCCCTCCCCCATGCACGCCAGATGATCCCGGTGTTTCAGTCCATAGGACTGCGCCCGGAGTTCCGGCCTGCCGCAGCACAACGCTGACCTCCAGGGCATAACTGACGCAATTTGCGGAACTCTTCTACAAGGAGTAGAAGTTGAGGTACAAATACAAGCATTACAAATGCTTGTATCAGTGTCCGGGCACAAAGCCCGGCCCCTACCCTCCCAGGAGAACCATGCTCTCGGAAAAATCCCGCCCCGTCATCGAAGCCACCTTGCCACTGGTGGGCTCACGAATCGGCGCCATCACCACAGACTTCTACAACCGTCTTTTCACAGCGCACCCGGAACTGCTTGATGGTCTCTTCAGCCGTTCCAACCAGCGTTCCGGAGAGCAGCAGAAGGCACTGGCAGGGAGCATCGCAGCCTTCGCAACCCATCTGGTGAACAACCCGGGCACACTCCCGGAGCACGTTCTTTCCCGCATCGCCCACAAGCACGCCTCCCTCGGAATCACCGAGGATCAGTACGGAGTTGTCTACGAGCACCTCTTCGCAGCCATCGCCGCAGACTTGGCCGATGTCATTACTCCTCAGATCGCCGAGGCGTGGACTGAGGTCTACTGGCTCATGGCCGATGCCCTGATCAAGCTGGAGAAGGACCTTTACGCATCCCAGGCCAACACAAAAATGTGGATGCCCTGGCGGGTCGTCGCCAAGGAGCCGGCGGGCGAGGACTCCATGACTTTCACCCTGGAACCAGCGGACAGCACCCCCATTACTGAAGCCACGCCGGGCCAGTACATCAGCGTGAAGGTTCAGCTGCCGGATGGATTGCGCCAAGTCCGCCAGTATTCCCTGTCAGATCAAGCCGGCACAGGTCGGGTCTTCACCACCAAGCTCAACCACGGAGGCGAGGTGTCCACCGCTCTGCACACGGGCGTCGAACCCGGCGACATCCTTGAGATCTCCAACCCCTATGGCGAAATCACGCTTAAGGACGGTTCTGGCCCGCTCATCCTGGCATCGGCGGGTATCGGCTGCACCCCCACGGCGTCCATCCTCCGGTCGCTTGCAGAGTCAGGCACGGACCGGCAGGTCATGGTCCTCCATGCCGAGAAGACGGTGGAAAATTGGGCACTTAGCGGCCAGATGAGGGCAGACGCGGCCGCAATCGACGCCCACCTGAAGCTCTGGCTCGAAACGCCGCACGCCTCGGCCAGCCAAGGCTTCATGTCGCTGCGCGAAGTGGACGTTCCTGCCGATGCTTCGCTGTATCTTTGCGGCCCGCTCCCCTTCATGAAGAAGATCAGGGACGAAGCCATCGACGCCGGAATTCCGGCCACCCGGATCCACTATGAAGTCTTCGGCCCGGATGTGTGGCTCGCCAACTAGGCAGGTAACGACGGCCCAGCTAGGCAGCTAACGACGGCGGCCCGTCACCTTTCAAACGAAAGGTGACGGGCCGTCGTCGTTCACTTAAGAACGCCGTTGTTCCTAAGAGGTCTAGCCCAGACGGGTCTTGAGACCGTCCAGTTCAGACTGCAGTGCCGCCGGGAGGGACTCGCCGAAGTTGGCAAACCATTCCTCGATGGACGCCAGCTCGGTTGCCCACTCTTCGGGGTCAACGCGAACGGCCTGCTCAACCTCGGCCGGGGTCATGTCCAGGCCCTCGAGGTCGATGGATTCACCGGTTGGCACGTAGCCGATGGGGGTTTCCACGGCGTCGGCCTTCCCCTCAAGGCGCTCTATGGCCCACTTGAGCACACGGGCGTTGTCCCCGAAGCCAGGCCAGGCGAAGCCGCCTTCAGCGGTGCGACGGAACCAGTTGACCAGGAAGATCTTGGGCAGCCGTTCCGGGTTGGCCTTGGCGGACAGGTTCACCCAGTGGTTCAGGTAATCGCCGGCGTCGTAGCCGATGAACGGAAGCATTGCCATGGGATCGCGGCGGACCACGCCAACGGCGCCAGCGGCAGCAGCCGTGGTTTCCGAAGACAGCGTTGAGCCCATGAAGATGCCATTGGACCAGTCGCGGGCCTCGGTGACCAGCGGGATGGTAGTCTTGCGGCGGCCACCGAACAGGATCGCGGAGAGTTCCACGCCGTCCGGGCTGAAGTACTCCTCGGCCAGCATGTCGATCTGGTCGATCGGCGTGCAGAAGCGGGAGTTCGGGTGGGCAGCCGGGGCGTCGGAGTCCGGAGTCCAGGACTCACCGCGCCAGTCGGTCAGGTGCGACGGAGTTTCTTCGGTCATACCTTCCCACCACACGCCACCGTCGTCGGTCAGAGCCACGTTGGTGAAGATGCTGTTGCCCTTGGCGATTGCGCGCATTGCATTGGGGTTTGTGCCCCAACCGGTACCCGGTGCAACGCCGAACAGTCCGGCCTCAGGGTTGACGGCGCGCAGCTCGCCTTCCTTGCCGAACCGCATCCAGGTGATGTCGTCGCCAAGGGTTTCAACTTTCCAGCCCTTGATGGTGGGGTCGAGCAACGCGAGGTTGGTCTTGCCGCAAGCGGACGGGAAAGCAGCAGAGATGTAGTAGGTCTTCTGCTCCGGGGAGGTCAGCTTGAGAATGAGCATGTGCTCGGCCAGCCAGCCTTCGTCGCGGGCCATCACCGAGGCAATACGCAGTGCGTAGCACTTCTTGCCCAGGAGGGCGTTGCCGCCGTAGCCGGAGCCGAAGGACCAGATGGAGCGCTCTTCGGGGAAGTGAACAATCCATTTGTCCGGGTTGCAGGGCCATGCGACGTCGGCCTGGCCGGCTTCCAGCGGGGCACCCAGTGAATGGAGGGCCGGGACGAAGAAGGCGTCGGTCTGCGTGATGCGATCCAGGACGTCCGTACCGATGCGGGCCATGATGCGCATGGAGGCTACAACGTAGGCGGAGTCGGTGATCTCAACGCCGAACTTCGGGTCCTCGGCGTCAAGGTGACCCATGACGAAAGGAATGACGTACATGGTGCGGCCGCGCATGGAGCCGGCGAACAGTCCGCGCAGCTTCTGCTTCATCTCGGCCGGGGCCATCCAGTTGTTGGTGAAGCCTGCGTCGCGCTCGTTCTCGGAGCAGATGAAGGTCTGCTCTTCCACACGGGCAACGTCGGCGGGGTCAGAGAACGCCGCGAAGGAATTCGGGAACGTTTCCGGGTTCAGCCGCTTCAGAGTGCCGGCCTCAACCAGTTCGTCGGTGAGCTTCTTGTTTTCTGCTTCGCTGCCATCAACCCAGTGGATGCGGTCCGGCTGAGTCAGCTCGGCAACTTCCTCAACCCAGGCCAGAAGGCGTGCATGCGTAGTAGGTGCCTTCTCAAGCAGCGGCAGTCGCGCCAGATCGCCCATTGCGGTTCCCTTCCTCGGGTTCAGTGGTGTGTCCTAAACGATAGGGGCCGCGGACCAGACCAATCCGCTGTCAGACATCGGACATCCAAGGGGGCGAAAGGGGAAAACCGCTAGAAATAAGGGATTCAACTTCTGAAAAGGTAAATTTAAGTGACGAAGGTCACGTAGACCGGTCTAGTTGTGCAGATTACAGCTTTTCGATTTGGAACTTCACATGAACTTCTGTAAAGTTTATTGAGGTTCGAGGGGGTCAGAGAAACAGACCGCCGAGAATCACACGAAATGCGCCCATAGCTCAGCTGGATAGAGCGTCTGTCTACGGAACAGAAGGTCAGGGGTTCGAATCCCTTTGGGCGCACAAATGAAGACCCGCACCGGTTCGCCGGTGCGGGTCTTTTGTTATGCCGGCGACGCCCAAGTGAGCCGTACGCAGAACGGAAAGGGCCGCCGTCGTACCTCACACAGAAGTACGACGGCGGCCCTTGCGTTGGGCGCGGAAGCTTAGTCCCCTACGGCCTCAGTGATGCGGCGGCGGATACCGTCGAAGTGCCGGTTCAGCAGTTCGGAGGCCGAAACTTTGTCCCCGGCAGCAACAGCGGCGTAAATGTTGCGGTGCATGGCCGCAGTTTTGGCCAGGTCCTCGTTTCCTGGACCGATTTCCACATGGATCTTCCGGTACACCTTCCAGAACACACCCATGAGGTTGATCAGGAGCTCGTTGTTCAGGGGTTCGAAGAGGCGGCGGTGGAATTCGGCGTCTGCGGCCACGAAGTTCTCACCGGCAGCAGCCAACTCCTCCATCTGCTTGACGGCTTCTTCAATGGACGCCAGCTGCTCCTTGGTCATCACATCCATGGAGGAGCCAATCAGTCCGGACTCGAGCGCCTGCCGGACATCCACCAGCTGCAACGCTTCAAGGCCTTGGTGCCGGAGGGAAAGACGGCCGCGGAACGTCAGCCCGTCCGCCAGGGCGTCGAAGTTACTCGGAGCTACGAACATGCCGAAGCCGTGGCGGATTTCAATAACGCCCAGCGCTTGGAGGACTTTGAGGGATTCACGGAGCGTATTGCGCCCCACTCCAAGCGCGGCGGAAAGCTCACTTTCGGTGGGCAACGGATCGCCTGCCTCAAGCTCGCGCTCAAGAATCAATTCCATAATGTCCGACTGCAAGGCGCGCAGCCGGGCCTGTGCGCTGAACCGCGCCTGCGGAACCACACCGGAAGTTGTCATGGCTTTCTCCTTGCCGATGCACCTGCCCCGGCTCCTCTGAAAGCCAGCCCGGTAAGCATGTGCGGTGTTAATATTGAGGCGAGCTTAGCGCCCGGCCACGATCAGTGACTCGCAACATACAATATCGGATGTCCCACCTCCGTCATAGCTATGTGCCGTGAATTAGCCGGATTTCCGTCCTGCGCCAGCCGCGATCGGCAACTCAGACCAGCGCACGGCCCCTTTTCACAC
The DNA here is from genome assembly GCF_041549525.1 of Paenarthrobacter aurescens. NCBI lineage: Bacteria > Bacillati > Actinomycetota > Actinomycetes > Micrococcales > Micrococcaceae > Paenarthrobacter > Paenarthrobacter aurescens. The sequence goes on along the minus strand of NZ_CP157456.1, from coordinate 823,893 downwards.
TTGACGTTCCGTTGTGACCGCCCTTACAGTTTCACTACGAGCATCGGACGTCCTACATCCGATAACCCACAAAATGTGAATGGTGAGGCACCCTATGAGCAACACGATCCAAAGCCTGCCGCTGGTCAACGACGCCAGCCGCCGGAACTTCCTGAAGCTAAGCGGCGCAGTTGGTGCAGCAGCCGCCTTCACGGCATCTCTCTCCGCGTGCGGCGGCGCTGCCAGCACCACCACGGGTACCACCAACGCTGCCGCGGTCAACAAAGACCTCACCATCGAGGCAGGCATCTCCTACGCGCTGTCTACCGGCTTCGATCCCCTGAGCTCCTCCGGAGCCACACCGATGGCAGCCAACCTGCACATCTTCGAAGGCCTCATTGAACTCCACCCGGCGACGCGCCAGCCCTACAACGCCCTCGCAGCGACGGATCCCAAGAAGGTCAACGACACCACCTACCAGGTGACCATCCGCGACGGCGCGAAGTTCCACGACGGCTCCCCCGTCACCACTGAGGACGTCGCCTTCTCCTTCACCCGGGTCATGGACCCGGCCAACAAGTCGCTGTTCTCCCAGTTCATCCCCTTCATCCAGGACGTCAAGCCGCTGGACGCGAAGACGGTGGAGTTCACCCTCAAGTACGCCTTCCCCGGCTTCGGCCCCCGCATCTCGGTGGTCAAGATCGTCCCCAAGGCACTCGCTACGGACCTGAAGGCCTTCGACGCATCACCGGTGGGATCCGGTCCGTACAAGCTCATCTCGGCAGTCAAGGACGACAAGATCGTCTTCGAAGCCTTCGCCGATTACAACGGCCCCAAGCCGGCACTGGCCAAGGGCATGACCTGGCTGCTGCTCTCCGACGCTGCTGCCCGCGTCACCGCGGTCCAGTCCGGCCGCGTTCAGGCAATCGAAGACGTTCCTTACCTGGACGTCGACGGCCTGAAGTCCAAGGTCAAGGTTGAATCCGTCCAGTCCTTCGGCCTGCTGTTCCTCATGTTCAACTGCGCCAAGGCACCGTTCGACAACAAACTGGTCCGCCAAGCCCTGCACTATGGCATGGACAAAGAATCCATCATCAAGAAGGCCCTGTTCGGCAACGCCAAGGCCGCCACGTCCTACTTCCAGGAAGGCCACCCGGACTACGTCAAGGCCAAGAACGTCTACGGCTTTGATACCTCCAAGGCAGAAGAACTTCTGAAGCAGGCCGGCGTCACCAACCTCGAGTTCGAACTCCTCACCACGGACACCGCCTGGGTCAAGGACGTCGCACCCCTGATCCTCGAATCCTGGAACAAGATCCCCGGCGTCAAGGTCACCGTGAAGAGCCTCCAGTCCGGCGCTTTGTACAGCGACCGCGTGGGCAAGGGCGACTTCTCCGTAGTTGCAGCCCCGGGCGATCCGTCCGTCTTCGGCAACGATGCTGACCTGCTGCTGAGCTGGTTCTACTCCGGCGCAACGTGGATGGACAAGCGTGCCTTCTGGACCACCCCGGAGCGCACCAAACTCCAGGAGCTCATGAACAAGGGCTCCCAGGCATCCGGTGACGAAGCCAAGAAGATCGTGGGCGAAATCGTGGACATGGTCTCCGATGAGGTTCCCCTGTACCCCGTCTTCCACCGCCAACTCCCCAGCGCCTGGGATGAGAAGAAGCTCAACGGCTTCCAGCCCCTTCCTACCACCGGCCTGTCGTTCATCGACGTCGGACGAACCGCCTAAGCACCCCTCGAGTTGTGGGGCCCGCTCTGCGTCCTAAATTCCCCCAATAGCCCGCAGAGCGGGCCCCACAACCAGCAGCACCCAACCAACCGGAGAACAAATTGGTCACGATATTGCGTTTGCTTGGCCGCAGACTTGCAGCATTGCCATTGATGATCCTGGGCATTACGTTGCTCGTCTTCCTCGTCCTGCAGGCCGCTCCCGGCGACCAGGCAAGCTCCGCCCTCGGTGACGGCGCCAGCGAAGAAGCCAAGCAACAGTACCGCCAGGACAACGGCCTGAACGACCCCCTGGTCCTGCAGTACTTCCGATTCCTCGGCAAGCTCCTGCAGTTCGACCTCGGCGTCACCACCCCACCGGCCAAGTCGGTGGCATCCATGATCGGCTCGGCGTTCCCCCTGACGCTCCAGCTCACCTTCCTTGGCGTCCTCATTGCGATCGTCCTCTCCCTCGCGTTCGGCATCCTCGGCGCCCTGTATCGCGATAAGTGGCAGGACCAGTTGGTCCGTGTCTTCTCCATCGCCGCGATCGCCACGCCGTCGTTCTGGCTCGGCATCCTGCTCATCCAGTGGTTCGCTCTCGGGGCCAACCCCATGTTCCCCTCGGGCGGAATTGCGACGCCGGAGTCCGGCTTTGGCGGTTGGCTCAACTCCATGGCCCTTCCGGCACTCGCGCTCGGCATTCCCGTATCCGCGTCATTGATCCGCGTGGTCCGCACCTCCATGGTGGAAGAACTGGACCGCGACTACGTCCGGACCGCCATCGGCAACGGCGTCCCCTACCGCGAGGTGGTCTCCAAGAACGTTCTTCGCAACGCGCTCGTCACCCCGGTGACCGTGCTGGGACTCCGCGTGGGCTACCTGCTGGGTGGCGCCGTCGTGATTGAAATGATTTTCGCGCTGCCCGGCATGGGCCAGCTGATCCTCAACGGCATCACCAACCTGGACGTCAACCTGGTCCAGGGCGTGGTGCTCACCATCTCGGTCACCTTTGTTCTGGTGAACATCGTGGTGGACCTTCTCTACCTGCTCATCAACCCCCGAATCAGGACGGTATAGCTCATGCGCAGCAAGCTCGCAGAACGGCTAAGTGCCCCGGGCATTCGTTTCAAGGCCCTGCCCTGGGGCTCCCGCATCGCCCTGCTCTTCCTCATCATGATTGTCCTGGCGGCCATCTTCGCGCCGGTCCTGGCCCCGCATGATCCGCTGGAGACCTTCATTCCGGCCACCCCGCCCGGCGCCGAGCACTTCTTCGGCACGGACCGCCTGGGCCGCGACATCTTCTCCCGCCTCCTGTTCGGCGCGCAGTCGTCGCTGATGATCGGCCTCGGCGCGGTGGCCTTGGCCATCCTCGCCGGCGCGCTCCTGGGCTCCTTCGCCGCGACCTCCAGCAAGTCCGTCAATGAGATCATCATGCGGCTCATGGACATCCTCATGGCGTTCCCCGGCATCGCTTTGGCAGCCGTGCTGTTGGCGGCATTCGGCAACTCGGTGCCCACCATCATCATCGCGATCGCCATCATCTACACACCGCAGCTGGCCCGCGTGGTCCGCGCCAACGTGCTGGCACAGTACGGCGAAGACTACGTCCGTGCCGAGCGCGTGATCGGTGCAGGCCGCTTCTACATCCTGGTCAAGCACATCGTCCGCAACACCGCAGCCCCCGTGCTGGTGTTCGCCACGGTCATGGTGGCCGACGCCATCATCCTCGAAGCCTCGCTCTCCTTCCTGGGCGCCGGCGTGCAGGACCCGGCACCGTCCTGGGGCAACGTCATTTCCTACGGCCGCAACCTTGTGCTGTCCGGCGGTTGGTGGGCCACCACGTTCGCTGGCCTCACCATCCTGCTGACCGTGCTGTCCCTGAACATCCTGGCCGAGGGCCTCACCGACGCCATGGTGAACCCGAAACTGCGCCGCGCGCCTGTAGTAAAGGACGACGACGGCGCTTCGGCCGCCGTGGCCGTGGACACCGAGGTTGCCACCTCCGTTGCCCAGCCTTCCGTCGTTGAGGAACACGAGCTCGACGGCGTCCGTGCGGCTTCCGCTGACGGCTTTCCCGACGATTCGGGCACTTCAGCCGTCCTCACCGATGTGAAGCTGGCCGCCACGAACCCGCACCTCCTCCTGGACCGCGAACTGGAACTGCTGGCTGCCATCGAAGCGAAACGCACCGACCGCCTCCCGCAGGTCTCCCCCGGTGCCCGCAATGTCCTTGAAGTGAAGAATCTCTCCATCCGCTTCCCGGGCCGTTTTGGTGAGATTGCGATCGTGGACAACGTCTCCTTTACCGTCCGGGAAGGCGAAACCATGGGTTTGGTGGGCGAATCCGGTTGCGGTAAGTCCATCACTTCACTGGCTGTGATGGGGCTGCTGCCCAAGACCGCCCAGGTCACCGGATCCATCATGTTCGATGGCAAGGAACTCCTGGATCCGAACACCAAGCACAGCAATCCCAAGGCCTACGAGGGCCTGCGCGGCCAGCAGATTGCCATGGTTTACCAGGATGCGTTGAGCTCCCTGAACCCGTCCATGAAGATCAAGGACCAGATGGAGCAGCTCACCAAGCGCGGTGGCCGCAAGACCCCGGCCGAGCTGCTGGAAATGGTCAAACTGGATCCCGTTCGGACCCTTGCCAGCTACCCGCACGAGCTCTCCGGCGGCCAGCGCCAACGCGTGCTGATCGCTATGGCCCTGTCCCGTTCTCCGAAGATCGTTGTTGCCGATGAGCCCACCACCGCTCTCGACGTCACCGTCCAGAAGCAGGTGGTGGACCTCCTCAATGAACTGCGCGAACAACTCGGCTTCGCCATGGTTTTCGTCAGCCACGACCTCGCCCTGGTGGCCTCGCTGGCACACCGCATCACGGTGATGTACGCCGGCCAAGTGGTGGAATCCGCACAGGCTTCGGAACTCCTCCAGAACCCCAAGCACGAGTACACCCGTGGACTCCTCGGCGCTGTCCTCTCCATCGAGGCTGACGCTGTCCGCCTCCACCAGATCCCCGGCACTGTTCCGTCCCCGCGGGACTTCGCCACGGGCGACCGCTTTGCGGCCCGCTCACTGCGGCCCGACGCCGATCCCCACCAGAAACTGGTCCTCACCACCGTTTCGGCTTCGAATGGCGGCGATGCCGACCACTACTGGGCGAGCCACTTGAAGGAGGATGCGAAATGAGTGACTCAATTCAACAAGCGTCTAAGCCGGTCATCGAGCTCAAGGACGTCAAGGTCTACCACCATGCACGAACCGGTGGGCTGTTCCGGCCGAACATCGTCAAAGCCGTGGACGGCGTGGACTTCACCATCAGCCGCGGCGAAACCGTCGGCATCGTGGGTGAGTCCGGCTGCGGCAAGTCCACGCTTGCTTCGGTGCTCGTGGGACTTCAGCCGCCGACGTCGGGCAAGGTTTTGTTCCACGGAAAGCCGGCCATCAAGCGGAACGCGGCCATGCGCAAGCAGTTTGGCCGCTCCGTCTCCGTGGTCTTCCAGGACCCGGCAACCGCTTTGAACCCGCGCATGACCATCCAGGACATCCTGACGGATCCCCTGCAAATCCATGGGATCGGCAACGCTGCTTCCCGCGCCGCCAAGGTCAAAGAACTGTTGGCGCTGGTTGGCTTGCCGCAATCGGCAGCCGAAGTGACGCCGTCGCAGGTTTCCGGCGGCCAGCGACAGCGCGTGGCGATCGCCCGCGCGTTGGCTTTGGACCCGGACATCATCGTGGCTGACGAGCCGACGTCGGCCCTGGACGTTTCGGTCCGCGCGCAGGTCCTGAACCTGCTCTCGGACCTGAAGAAACAGCTGAATCTGGGCATGGTGTTCATCTCGCACGATATCCAAACAGTCCGCTACGTCTCGGACCGCATCTGCGTCATGTACTTCGGCAAGATCGTCGAACAAGGCACCGCCGCACAGGTCTTCGACAACCCGAGCAACGACTACACCAAGAAGCTGCTGGGCGCCGCTCCCAGCCTGCTTCACATCTAGTTTTTCCCTTCACAAGCTACAAACAACGGAGAATTCTGTGTCCACTCAGTTCCAGGGCGTCATCCCGCCGGTCATCACCCCCCGCCACGCAGACGGCAGCATCGACACCGCGTCGCTGAAAAACGTCACCAAGCACCTGATCGACGGCGGCGTGTCCGGCCTTTTCGTCCTGGGCTCCTCCGGCGAAGTCCCCTACCTCACCAACGATGAGCGTGAAGTGGTGGTCTCCACCATCGCCGATGCCAACGCCGGAGCAGTCCCGCTGATCGTGGGCGCCAACGAGCAGACCACCACCCGCGTCATCGAAGAAGCGCGCAAAGTGGTGGACCTCGGAGCCGACGCGATCGTGGTCACCTCCATGTACTACGCCATTGGCAACGCCGCGGAAACCGAGACGCACTTCCGCAGCATCCACGCCGCAATCGAGAAGCCGATCTTCGCCTACGACGTTCCGGTCCGCACGCACTTCAAACTGCCTACAGATTTGTTGGTCCGCCTCGGCCGCGACGGTGTCATTGCCGGCGTCAAGGACTCCTCCGGCGACGACGTTTCCTTCCGCCAGCTGCTCCTCGCAGCCAAGGACATCCCCAACTTCAGCATCTTCACCGGTCACGAAGTTGTGGTGGACGGCGCGCTCCTGGGCGGCGCGCAGGGCGTTGTGCCAGGCTTGGGCAACGTTGATCCGGCCGGCTACCGCCGCCTGTTCGACGCCGCGCAGGCCGGCGACTGGGCTCTTGCGGCAAGGGAGCAGGACCGCCTGGCCGACGTCTTCGAGATCGTCTACACCCCCAACGGACGGGTTTCCGGCGGTGCCGCGGGCCTGGGTGCGTTCAAGACCGCGCTTCAGGTGATGGGCGTCATCGAGTCCAACACCATGAGCTCTCCGATGCTGTCCCTGAACTCCGAAGAGACGGCGTTGATCCGCGAAATTTTGGAGCGGAACGGGCTGGTCTAGGTTTTCATGACCACTTCCATGAACCACGTGATCGGCGTTGACCTCGGCGGCACCAAAACCGCCGCCGGGGTTGTTGCCCCCTCTGGTGAAGTGCTCATGTCGGAGACCATTCCGACGATGAACCGGGCCGGTGGCGAAGCCATCCTCGACGCCACCGCTGCGCTGATCACGGGCTTGGTGGAGCGCGCTGCCGACGCCGGGATTTCAGTTTCCGGCGTCGGCATCGGCTCCGCCGGGGTCATTGACGCTGTTGTTGGTTCTGTGGTCTCTGCGACCGACGCGATTCATGGCTGGGCCGGAACCGCGCTGGTGGCTGGGCTTTCGTCGCGGCTTTCCTTGACTGCGCCGTCCGTGCGGACTGTGCGCGCCGTCAACGACGTCCACGCCCATGCCCTCGGCGAAGCCTGGCTGGGTGCTGCCGCTGGTTCCTCAAGTTCACTCATGGTGGCGTTTGGGACCGGTGTTGGCGGGAGCTTCGTCCTGGGCGGCACACCGGTTTTGGGTCACCGCTTTGTGGGCGGGCATGTGGGGCACTTCGCTTCTCCATTCGCCTACACGGACGGTGTTGCACTGCCCTGTGTGTGCGGTGGATCCGGGCACGTTGAGGCGATCGCTTCCGGGCCCGCCCTGTATGAGGCTTTCCTGCGCTTTGGTGGTTCTGCCGTGGATGCGGTGGATACGCGGGGCGTCTTTGCGCTGGCTTCTGCTGCTCACGACGCCGCTCCTGCCGCAGGATCGGCGGACGGCCGCGCCGCTGCATTGTGTGCAATAGACGTCGGTGCAGCCGCCGCTGGGCAAGCCGTGGGCGGACTCATCAACATTCTCGACCCCGAAACCGTGGTGATTTCCGGTGGTTTGGCCGACGCCGGCGAGCTCTGGTGGAAACCCATGGAGTTCGCCTTGCGTCAGGAACTGCTGGCTCCCTTGGCCTCCGTGCCCGTTGTCAGGGCACGCCTGGGCAACACCGCTGCCATTGTTGGCGCGGCCAAACTCGTTCTTAAGTAGTCCGCAAGTAGTCCGCAAGTATAGGGAGACATCATGATCCTCACCCCCGAAGGCCTCAAAGCCCTCCGTTCCCAACTGATCGTCTCCTGTCAGGCATACCCCGGAGAGCCCATGCGCGATCCCCGGACCACGGGGCAAGTGGCCGCGTCCGCGGTCATCGGCGGCGCTGCGGCGATCCGTGTCCAAGGGTTGGCCGACGTGCAGTTCACGCGCACCGCCGTCGAGGTTCCTGTGATTGGCCTCTGGAAGGACGGGCACCACGGTGTCTTCATCACACCCACACTCCGGCACGCCCTGGCCGTGGCGAATGCGGGCGCGCATGTTGTGGCGATTGATGGAACACGCCGTTCACGGCCCGATGGGCTTTCCCTTGCTGACACTGTTGCCGGTATCCACTCGGAGTCCCATGCACTGGTCATGGCAGATTGCGGCTCGTTTGAGGATGCCGTTTCTGCCGTGGAGGCGGGGGCAGACCTGATCGGCACCACGATGTCCGGCTACACCGACGAGCGCCCTAAGACCGACGGCCCGGACCTGGAGTTGTTGGAGCAGATCGCATCCGCTGACCTGGGCAAACCACTCATCGCAGAGGGCCGCATCCACACCCCCGCCCACGCCCGTCAGGCCCTGGACGCCGGCGCCTTTGCCGTTGTTGTAGGCACCGCGATCACCCATCCGGCGTCGATTACAGGCTGGTTCAAGGGCGCGATGCACCCCTAAACCTGCGTTGCGGGGCCTACTCTGCGCCGTAAAACCCCCTACAAGCCCGCAGAGCAGGCCTCACAAGCCACCGCCCGCGCGTTGTGGGGCCTACTCTGCGCCCCAAATCCCCGGCGAAGCCCGCAGAGCAGGCCCCACAACATTCGGGCATTAGGCTGGGCCGGTGTCCTACGATTTCTTTGTTTACGGTTCTGAAGCCATCGGCCATGATGATGTGGCTACCCGCATCACCAACATTCGCGGGCTGAGCTTCGACCCTGCTGAAAGCGGCCCCTCCGAGGACCACACCTGGGGCTTTCTTGTCCGCCGGGGCATTCGACGAAGTTACAGTTTCACCGTCGAGGGTCCGTTCCCGGACAGCGGCGAGGATATGGACGACCGCCAAGCAAGCCCGGCGGTGCTTGGGATCAGGTACCGGTATGACATCAGCGTCGAGGGCGGGGGCTCAGCAGCTGAGATCCCACATGCTTGGGCGTTTGCGAAGAAATTGGCCAAGGCTGCCAGTGGCGTCGCTCTAGACGCGCAGACTGATGGGACGTGGCCGGAACCAAAGTCGCCCCCGCTGACGTCTTATGAGGAGTACTACAAGGATTTATCGATCGGGGGAGAGTCCCTCGAGACGCAGTGGTACTTCCTCCAGAGTGAGGTCCCGGGCAAGCTGGCACAGACCTACCTGGACGTGTGCCGAGAGCTCTTTCCTTCGGCGTTACCAACGAACTACCGGAGTTACCTTGGTGGTCGGCCATGGGAGCATCAAGAGAATGACAACTCATTTTTGGAGGCCTTGCAGATAAACAAGATGCCGTGGCTCCGCGCGACTGGATCGGGAATTGTGACGAACCTCGGATTCTCGGGGCTGGGTGCCGGAACTGACGTGCCCAGCAAAATAGGATCCATCAGCCTGACAATGCGCACGCATCGCCTGCTCGATCCGGACTCGTTGGCCAGTTTTCGCAGGTTCTTCCTGGCACTTGCAGAACGTTCAAACTCCTTCTTCGCAAGCGCCGAAGTCACCAGAAGTCGCCTGACACCAGAAAGCGTCAAGCAGACAGAGGAAGCTTCTAGCCAAGTGGATCGAGGCAAATGGCGCGGTCTTCCTGCTCACCCGGTCTGGTGGAGCTATTTCGGAACGCCCTACGTTGAGCTCGTGCGGCCCCATCTGAGCGGCAGACATCAGCAAATCGACGGCTCCCTTTTCCACAGTTATGGGGAAACGCCCCAAAACCGGGACGAAATCGCTGAAATACTGCCCGGCCGACGAACGCACTGGCTGCCGGAAGATCTAACCGCCGTGTACGACTTCTGTCTACCCCAGCAACCCATCGCCAGCACCATTCCCAGCCAGTTGACTGTGGCCAAGTAACTGCCCGCAGCCCACTGGCTCTCCGCCGTCAAGCGGAGGAACAGGCCTGCGGTGCGGGGCCTACTCTGCGCCCCAAAACCCTCTACAAGCCCGCAGAGCAGGCCTCACAAGCTAGATTTTCGTCTCCACGGGCCTGTCCAGTGCATGGCCGTACTGGGACCATCCGCCAACGAACAGCCTGCCGGTACCCATTCCCAACTGCTCCATCACCAAGAGGTTGTGGCACGCGGTCACCCCGGATCCGCAGTAGGCAATGGTGTTCTGCGCGGTCAGCACTCCGGCGTGATCGAAGTTCGCGCGAATTTGGGGCTCCGGGAGCAGATGACCCGCGGCGTCGAGGTTCTCACGGCAGGGGACGTTCACAGCACCGGGTATGTGTCCGGGGCGGGGATCGATGGGGTCTTGGCGGCCTTCGAATCGGTCGCGATTCCTCGCGTCCATGGTGAGGAAGGCGTCAGAGGAGGCTTCCGAAATGTCTGCCAACAGGTCTTCAGGCCAGGCTTTGGCAGTGAAGCTCCCGGTCCGGCGCAGCGGCGTTTCCGTGGTGAGATCCCCAGGGTAGTCGCCCATACCGCCGTCCAGGATCGCCGCGTGGTGTCCCGTTGATCGGAGCATCCATACCAGCCGGGCCGCGATGACTCCCCCGGCATCGTCATAGGCAACCACCATGTCAGAGTCGCCGATGCCCGCCTCCCGCATCCCTTGGGCGAACACTTCAGGATCGGGCAGCGGATTCCGTCCCTTTTCAGGGCATGCCTGCCCGGAAAGCCAACGATCCATATCGACAAACACTGCATCCGGAAGATGTCCGGCGTCGTAGGCGTCTTTACCGGAGGCGCCGTCCAAGTACCAGCGCGTATCCACAAAGACGAGCCTCCCGAGGTTGCGGGCACACCACTTCCAGTCGACAAAGGGCTTCAGTTCATCTCCCATGTATCGATCTTAAAGAGAACTTCCATATTTTGAGATACGCATCCCAACATATGGACCACGGCCTCATGTTGCGGGGCCCGCGTTGCGCCCCAAAACCCACCCAAAGCGCGCAGAGCAGGCCTCACAACGGGTACAGAGCGGTTGTAGGCTTTCCTCATGACTGCCGAGAGCTCCCGGGAATTCGATGTTATTGTGATCGGCGCGGGCGCCGTTGGAGAGAACGTGGCGGACCGGGTGGTCCGCGGCGGCCTGACGGCGGTGATCGTCGAGAGCGAGCTGGTAGGCGGTGAGTGCTCCTACTGGGCCTGCATTCCATCAAAGGCGCTCCTCCGCCCGGGCAACGTGCTTCACGCAGCGCAAGTAATCCCCGGGGCAAAAGAAGCGATCACTGGAACGGTCCACGCCGAGGCTGCCCTGAAGCATCGGGATTGGTTCACCAATAATTGGCAGGACGGCAGCCAGGTGGAGTGGCTGGACAGTGCCGGTATCGAGTTGATCCGCGGGCGTGGCCGCGTCACTGGTCCCCGCGAGGTCCAGGTGGACGGACTCGACGGCAACAGTTACTCGCTCAAAGCCCACCACGCGGTGGTGATTGCAACGGGTTCAACACCAACCATCCCGGACATTGACGGCCTCAGCGACGTCCCCTTCTGGACAACCCGCGGTGCCACGGCAGCCAAGGAAATCCCCAAGCGTTTTGCGGTGCTGGGCGGCGGCGTGGCGGGTGTGGAAATGGCGCAGGCGTTCGCCCGCCTCGGCTCGGACGTCACACTGATCGCCCGTGGCCGTTTGCTGAGCAGCTACCCGGAGGAAGCCGCGAATCTGGTCTTGGCCGGGCTTCGCGCCGACGGCGTCACCGTCCACGCCCACACCGACGTGGAGAAAACAGAGAAGAACGACGACGGATCCGTGACGGTCACGTTCGACGGCAAGACGCTCACAGCCGATAAACTCCTGGTCGCCTCGGGACGGCACCCCGCCCTGGCCAATCTAGGCCTGGAAAATGTGGGCGTGGAAGCGCAGGACGGCAAACCCTTGCGCCTCACTGCTGACGCCAGCGGCCTGGTGGAAGGCCCTGCCAGTGACGGGACCAGCGGATTCTGGCTCTACGCCGCAGGGGATGCGGCCGGCAAGGTACTCCTGACCCATCAGGGCAAATACGAGGCCCGAGCCACTGGTGACGCGATTGTGGCAAGGGCCAACGGCAAGCTCACCGGCTCCCCGAAGCCGTGGAGCCCCTACGCGCACACGGCCAATGACCACGCCGTCCCCAGCGTGGTGTTCACGGATCCCGAAGTGGCCTCGGTTGGCCCAAGCCTGGAGCAGGCGCTCCTGCAGGGCAAGAACGTCACCGGCGTGGAACTCCCCATCAACGTCTCCGGCTCCCAACTGCACTCCCCCGACTACAAGGGCTGGGCGCAGGTAGTGGTTGATGAGGACCGGAAAGTCATTCTGGGCGCCACTTTTGTGGGCCCTGGAGTTGCAGAACTCCTCCATTCCGCAACGATCGCGATAGTGGGCGAAGTTCCGCTGGAGCGCCTGTGGCATGCGGTTCCGTCGTACCCCACCATCAGCGAAGTGTGGCTGCGGCTTATGGAAAAGTACGGACTCTAAAACTTCTATTTGAACTGACTGGTCAGTTTAGTTAGACTTTCAGCAGACACCATTTCTGCGAAAGGCTTCATTGTGCTGTCCGTACAGCAACTTCAGATCAACGGCCGCCGGGGCGATCTCCTTCCGGCAACGTCACTTCAAGTCCGTCGCGGCGAACTCCTGCTTGTTGCCGGAGAGGGCCAGGACCAGCGGACCGCATTGGCGTTGGCTTTGAGCGGCCGCATGAAGCCCAGCAACGGCGTCCTCAGCTGGGACACCACCACCAAAACCAAGAAGATCCGCCTGGCCAGTGCATTGGTGGACTCCCCCGGCGTCAACGAGCCCGAGCAACACCTCAGCGTCCGCGACCTCGTCACCGAGGACCTCTCCCTCATCCCACGCCGCTACCGAGGTGCGCTGCTCAGCAAGCCGTGGCTGAAGGTCAACAGCTTTGAAGACATAGCAGGCCTCTGGATAGAACAAATTCCCGCCGCTCGCCGCTTGGAACTCCTCACCGCGCTCGCCCTGGCAGATCCGGCAACGGACCTCCTCGTGGTGGACTCCCCGGACCGCCACAGCGCGGATCAGGCGGCATGGCTGCCCCGGCTTCAGGCATTGGCGTCCGACGCCGGGCGGCCGCTTGCCGTCGTCGCGGTTGTCAGTGCCCTCCCGGACAACTGGACCGGAGCCGCCGCGGTGATCGGAAACTCCGTGACGCATCCTCCTGAACCGGAGACGGAAGCCGCGCCGACCCAAGCCAAGCCAGCGGTCGTCGTCGAGCCCGCAACCGAGCCCGCAACCGAGCCCAAAGCCAAGCATGCCGCCCAACCGGCTCCCGAGACATCAGCAGCTGCCCAAGCTGAATCCGAAAACCTTCAAAGGACTGCAAAGTGACTGTTCTGCGGCTGGCCCGCTCCGAACTCAAGCGCATGACCGGCGGGCTCCTGCCCAAGCTGACCATCCTCGCCCTCACCATGGTTCCGTTGCTCTACGGCGCGGTGTACCTTTACGCGAACTGGGATCCGTACGGCAACCTGAACCAGATCGACGCCGCCTTGGTGGTTGAAGACACGGGCGCCACGTCAAAGGACGGCACGGAACTTCAGGCCGGCAAAAAGGTGGCAGACAGCCTCGTTGAGGGCCACGTCTTCAACTGGAAGCAGGTCTCCAGCGCCGAGGCCGCAGACGCAGGTGTCCGCACGGGTGAATATGCTTTCGCGCTACGCATCCCCAAGGATTTCTCGGCCAACCTGGTCTCCCCCGGTAGTTTCGACGCCGCCAACCAGGCCATGCTGCACGTCACCACCAACGACGCCAACAACTATCTCCTGAGCACCATCGTGGACAAGCTCACCACGGCAGTGCACTCCACTGTCGCCAAGGAAGTGGGCGAGGAAACCGCCAACCAGCTCCTCACCGGTTTTGGCACCATTCATGCGTCCATCGTGAAAGCCGCCGATGGTGCCTCGGAGTTGGCCACGGGTGTGGGGAAACTCAGTGATGGCGCCGCGACGCTGCACACCGGCACCACCCAGCTGGTCACCGGCGCGGACCAACTCGTGGCCGGGCAAACCCAATTGCGCGATGGTGCTGTGCAGCTGAACGCCGGCGCGGGCCAGCTGAGCTCGGGCCTGAACGAGCTGAGGAACAAGACCGCAACGCTTCCGTCGGATTCGCAGAAACTCGCCGACGGGGCAGCTCAAGTAGCCGCCGGGAACGCCGAGCTGAACACGAAAGTCCAAGACGTCGTCGGACAGCTCGAAGCGGCAGACAAGGGCCTCCGTACCCGCGTGCTCGAATCGAACGCGCGACTGGTCACGGCCGGTGTGCTGACACAGGAGCAGGCCGACAAGGTTCTGGCAGACTTCGATGCTGCCGCAGCGTCGAGCCCGGTCACCGATGCGAAGGCAAAAATTGCCGGTGATGCTGCCAAAATCCAGCAACTCTCCGACGGTTCAGCCGCTGTGAGCGCCGGAGCATCCAAGCTGGCCGCCGCCACGCCGGCGCTGACCGACGCGATCTCACAAGCAGCCGATGGAGCCGGGCAACTGAGCACGGGCGCAGCAACGTTGGCCGCCGGCCAGCAGAGCGCTCTTGATGGCGCAGCCAAGCTCGACGACGGCGCCCACCAACTCAACGACGGCGCAGGCCAGCTCGCCTCCGGTGCCGTGACGGCATCCGACGGTTCCCATACCTTGGCCACGGAGCTTGCCAAGGGCGCCGGAGACATCCCCAACCCGAACGATGAGCAGAAAAACAGTGTGTCCAAGGTGATCGCGGATCCGGTGGCCGTGGACAACGTGTCCCAGGCAAAGGCTGGTTCCTATGGCGCCGGGCTGGCACCGTTCTTCCTGACACTGGCCCTCTGGATCGGCGTGTTCATGCTGGTCCAGGCCATGCGGCCCATCACCCAGCGGGCCTTGGCGTCGAACGCCCCCGCCTGGAAAATCGCCGTCGGAGGCTGGCTGCCGTTCTTCGTGGTCTCGGTCCTGCAGGCCACCATCCTCACCTTGGTAGTGAATCTTGGCCTCGGATTGAACCCCGCACACCCCATAGGAATGTGGCTGTTCATGCTGGCCGCCGTCATGGCTTTCAGCGCCATCATCCAAGGCATCGTGGCGCTCATGGGCACACCCGGGAAGTTCGTGGTGCTGATCCTGCTGGTCCTGCAACTCGTGTCCTCGGGCGGAACGTTCCCCTGGCAGACCACGCCCATGCCGCTCCATGTTGTGCACGAAGTCCTGCCTATGGGATACGTGGTCACCGGCATGCGTCACCTGATCTACGGCGGCGAACTCAGCATGATCTGGCCTACGGTGCTGGGTCTGCTTGGATACACTTTGCTGGGAGCGGCCCTGTCAACGCTCGCCGTCCGCAAGCACAAAATGTGGACCCTCAAGACGCTGAAGCCGGAGATTGCCGTATGAGTACCACCGAGCCGGCCCCTTCCGCCGGCGCCGCGGAGAAAAAGCTCCGCCCCGGCCGAACCAACGCCACCAAGCAGCGACTGTTCGAGGCTTCCATGGAGTTGATCGGCGAGCGCGGCGCTGCGGGGGTGACCGTTGATGAGATCGCGGCCGCTGCGGGTGTGTCCAAGGGGACTGTGTACTACAACTTCGGCAGCAAGTCCGATCTGATCGCACAGTTGCTTCGGCATGGCGTGGACATCATGCTGGTACGGCTGCAGGACGTTCGCGGCAAGAGCAACGACCCCCTGGAATCCATGAACAACATGGTGGGACAGGCCATGGAATTCATGGACGATTACCCCTCCTTCGCCCGTCTATGGGTCAGCGAAAACTGGCGCACTCCGGGCGAGTGGAGCGCCGTGTTTGCCGAGCTGCGGGCTGAGCTACTGGCGGTGATCGGCTCGGCCGTTGAGAGCGTCGCCGCGGGATACAAGGTGGACGAATCGATTGCCCGGGGCTCATTGGAGGCAGCGATTTTCGGGGCCATCTTCGTGGTGGGCCTGGACCGGCAAACGTACAACCCTGAGCGCACCCGGGAGCAAAGCGTCGCAGCCGTTATGACCATCATGCACGGGTACGTCATCAAGTAGCCTGCCCGTTGCGGGGCCCGCTCTGCGCCTTCGTTTGGGCTATTGGAGCGCAAACCAGGCCCCACAAACAAACGGACGAACGTTGCGAGGCCCGCTCTGCGCGCCATTTTTGGCTATTGGGGCGCAAACCGGGCCCCACAACGGTATTCAACTGCAATGTACGACGGCGTGGCGTGGCCGGTTGGTCGGCGATGATTAACCTCATGCGTCACATGGGGAACAGTGGGAAGCTTGCGGTGGTGGCCGCCTTCGTATCGCTGGGGCTGTTGGTGCTGGCTGCTGTGGTCCTCGAGGAACTGGTTCTGTACTTGTTCCTTGGCGCTGTGCTGGTCTGCTATTTAGCTTCCCTCGTCCAGGTCTTCAACAGGCGGCGTTACCTCGTGGTACTTCTGGGCGCAGCGGGAACCAGCCTGTTCATTGGTTGCATCATCGCTTTCCTGCGGATGTGGGGCATCGCTTTCAATCAGGATGCCAATGCCTTGGGCAGTGCCGTGAGCACCCAGGATTCTGACATCTACTTTTACCTGGCAGCCGCGGCTGGAGTTGGAACGCTGGGCGTGCTCTTCCTTGGGGCGGTGGTGCCGTCATTTGGTTCACGATCTGCAACTCCCCTCCAGCGTCCCGCGGCTCCGGCCAAACGAACCCCGGCCAAACGAACCCGGGAACAGCGCAAGTCAGCTGCCCGTCCGGCTACCCCTGCCAAACGCCCGGCTGCTTCGTCCCCTCGTCCATCCAATGCAGCTCGGACATCCGGTGCTACGAGAGCATCCGGCGCCGCGAAGACCCCTGCTGTGAAGCGTCCCGCGCCGCGCACGCCAACGACGGCAGCCAAGCGTCCGACGTCGAGCGCTTCCGCCCAACGTAAGCCTGCCCCGAAACGCTAAAACCCCTGCGTTGCGAGGCCCGCTCTGCGCCCTTCCCCGGGATCCAAACACGCACAACAGGCCCCACAACGAGACCCCCTTGCGTTGCGAGGCCCGCTCTGCGCGCTTCCCCGGGATCCAAACACGCAGAGCAGGCCCCACAACAACAACACCCCCACGATGCGAGGCCCGCTCTGCGCGCTTCCCCGGGATCCAAACACGCAGAGCGGGCCCCACCACGGAGGGTTAGGAGTCGAAGCCCAGGCCCACGGCGTCGAGGGCTTTGAGGATGAGGTTCCGTTTGCCCTGGTTGTGATCGGCCCTGTCCATGGACCACCGGGTCAGGTTGATGCCCAAGGATGCCAAGGGCTCGGGCGGGAAGGGCAGCGGCCGTTTCCGGACCATCTCCAGCCGGGTGCGCTCGGTATCGAGCCCGGCCAACAGGTCCAGAAGGACATCAGCGGCGAAGGCCGTGGCGCCCACACCGAGCCCCGTAAATCCGGCCGCGTACGCCACCCGGCCCTTCCGCGCGGTGCCAAAGAACGCGCAGAACTGCGTGCTTGAATCGATGGGTCCGGCCCACTTGTGGGTGAACTTCAGCCCCTCGAGCTGCGGGAACGTGGTGAAGAAGTGCGAGGCGATCTTCTCCCATGTTGCAGGCTGATGCTCGTGTTTTTGGTCCACGCGCCGGCCCCAGAAGTAGAGGGCGTCGTACCCGCCAAACAGGATTCTGTGGTCCTTGGTGATCCGGTAGTAGTGGAACTGGTTGGCTACATCCCCGATCCCCTGCCGTTTGGCCCATCCGAGGGAGGCCAGTTGTTCAGGAGTCAGCGGTTCGGTCATGAGCGCATAGTCATACACCGGCACTGTCATGAGCTGATTGCGCTTCAAAAGTGACGGGAACACGTTGGTACCGAGGACTACGTGCGCCGCTTCCACGGTGCCGCGCTCAGTGACTACGGTGACGCCGTGCTCGTGGTCCTTCAGCTCCCGCACACGGGTGCCCTCATGAATCACTACGCCGAGCTCATGAGCCACCCGTGCCAGTTCCAGGCCCAGTTTGTACGGGTGGACCATGGCCACAGAGTCCTTGTGCCAGCGGCCCGCCAGATAGGTAGGGGAATCAACCTCCGCCCGAACGGCCTCCTGGTCCAGGAAAACGCTGCCGGGGGTGTCGTCCTCCTGGAGCCACGCCACTTGGTGCGGTTCCACTGCAACGTTGAGCTCACCTGTGCGTTCCCACTCGCAGTCCATGCCGTACTTCTCCACGGCTTCCTGCATGCGGTCCAGGTTTTCCATGCCCAGCCGGTCCAACACTTCCAGCTCGTCCGGCCAACGGTTCTTGCCGTTCTCGTGGCCGTGGGTGAGGCTCGCCTCGCAGAAGCCGCCGTTACGGCCCGACGCTGCCCATGCCACCCGCTCCCCTTCCAGCAGGATCACGGTCCGGCCAGGCTCGCGCTCCTTGGCGCGCAGCGCTGTCCACAAGCCGGTGTAGCCGCCGCCGACGATCACCAGATCGGCGGCAGCATCGCCGTCGAGCTGTGGGTAGCGGGTTGCTGAGTCCTTGAGGTGGTCGATCCAGAACGGCCGGTGGGCCGCACCTTCCAAGGCACGGGCCACGACGGTGGCTTGGGGGACATTCCGTTCGAAAACGGTGGTATTCACGGGGAATTCTCCTGCTTCTAGGCGCACTGATGGGGCGCCGGGACTGTTGTTGGTGGCCAAGGCCGTTACTGCTTAGGCGGTGACCGGTTCGGCGTCCCACAAGGGCCGGGGACGCGAGGCGATGAGGTTCCTCGTGTAGTCGTCTCCGGGGTCCTCAAGGATTCGGGCAGTGGGCCCTTGCTCCACGACCCGTCCTTGATGCATCACCAGTACCTCCGAGCACAAGCGCGAGACGACAGCCAGGTCATGGGTGACGAACAGGATGGTCAGTCCCAGCTGGTCCCGCAGTTCTTCCACAAGCTCCAGCACCTGCGCCTGAACGGAGACGTCCAAGGCACTGGTGGCTTCGTCCAGAACCAGGAGTCGTGGGCGGGCAGCGAGCGCTTTTGCCAACGCAACACGTTGCCGCTGTCCACCCGAGAGTGCTCGGGGCAGGGCATCGAAGCGTTCAGGCCCGATTCCCACCCGGCCCAGCAGGTTGCGGGCACTGTCCCTGGCTTCCTTGCGCCCCTGTTTCTGATGCAGGCGGAAGACATCGGCCACGGCGTTACCTACCGGGATGCGCGGGTCCAAGGACAGGTAGGGATCCTGGAACACTATCTGGACGTCCTTGGCCAAGGCTTTCCGTTCGGAGGCTTTCAGTGGACGGTGCGGACGCGGGATGTCCCGCAGGGTAAGTTCACCGGAAGAGGGGGTTTCCAAGGCCACCACCAGCCGGGCGAGGGTGGACTTTCCGGAACCTGATTCACCCACGATGCCCAGGGATCCGCCCTCCGGCAGGCTGAATTCGGCCCCATCCAGGGCGGTGACAGTCCCGCCGCGGGGAAGCTGGTACGTCTTGGATAGCCCTGAGACCTTCAGCAGAGGGGCTGGGTCCAGCCCGGGAACCGCCGCCACAGAAGAGCCAGCGCCGGTCTCAATGACGGGTGTCGCCTCCACCAACTGCCGCGTGTAGTCCTGCTCAGGGGTCAGGAAGACAGTCCGGGTTGGTCCGTGCTCCACCACTTCGCCTCGGCGAAGCACGTAGACGCGTTCACACAGACTGGCGGCAAGGTTGAGATCGTGGGTGATGAAGAGCATGCCCATCCCCCGCGACTGTTGTTCCTCACGCAGGAGCTTCACGATCCCCGCCTGTGTAGTGACGTCCAGGGCGGTGGTGGGCTCGTCACACAACAACAGTTCCGGTGAGTTCAGGAGTGCCGCGGCGATCATGACGCGCTGGAGCATCCCGCCGGAGAGCTGGTGCGGGTGCTGATCCATTAGCCCACCCGCCCGCCGAAGACCCACCTGCTCCAGTTGCTTCACGGCGCGTTCGTTGGCCTCGGCCCGGGACAACCCGTCACAGCGAAGCAGGGTTTCGGTGAGGAAATCCCCCACGGTCCGGACGGGATTGATCCCGGCTCTGGGGTCCTGGAAGATCATGGATGCGTGGCCGCGGCGGAGCTCCATGAGGCGTTGTTTGCTGGCCGTCAAGGTATCCAGTCCTTTGACGGATACGACGCCGGAGGACTGGGAGCCGCCGGGCAACAACCCCAGCGCGGCACGGGTGGTCAGCGACTTACCTGAGCCGGACTCCCCCACCAAGGCGACAGCCTCGCCGTCGTCCACGGTCAGTGAGATGTTATCCAGCAGCGGCGGCCTGCCTGGAAAGCCGAGCGTAAAGTTCCGGATCTGCAAAAGCTGGCTCATGAAAGTTTTCCTCCGATGCGATCTGAGAGTTCTTCGCCGATGACGTTCACAGCCACCACCACCAGGACCACTACCAACGCGGGCCAGAAGGCGGGGAGGATGTAGCCGCCCAGGAGGGCGCCCCGGGATTCCTCGATCATGGCGCCCCAGTCACTGGTGGGTGGCTGGACCCCGAGGCCTATGAAGGAGAGCGCCGCGAGGTCGGCCAGCACATAGCCGAAGTTCAGTGTTGACTGCGCGCCAACAGTGGGGATCAGGTTGGGGAGAACCCGTCCCAGCACCACCCACGGTGTCCGGAATCCCAGCACCCGGTAGGCCTGCACATACGGCCTGCTGCGCTCGGCCACCACCAAGGACTGCGTCAACCTGGCAACATACGGAACGTAGGCAATAGTCATGGCCAGGATGGGAGCAAAGAGACCTTTACCGAACAATGCGATGGCCAGCATGGCCATGAGCAGTGCGGGAAAAGCGAAGAGGAGATCGAACAGACGGCCCAGGACCTTGCCCAGCCAGCCCTCGGACCAGCCGGCCACCAAACCAAGGAGGAGGCCAAGTACGGTGGATCCGATCACCACAATGGTGGGCCCCAGCAGCGAGGTCCGGCCACCGTGCATGAGCCGGCTGAGGAGATCACGGCCCAGGGCGTCGGTCCCCAGCAGGTGCTGCCCGCCGGGTCCGGCCAGAACGTTGTTCAGGTCCACATAGTCCGGATCGTAAGGCGCCAGGACCGGGGCGAACAGTGAGAGAAGTACGACGACGGCGGCAACGGCGAGCGCGCCCCACGCCATGGGTGAGAGGAGACTGCCGTAGCGGCGAAGTCCCGCTTGGGGAAGCTGGATGGCTAGCGTCATCGGGACTCCGTTCCGGCCGCGATCCGCGGATCAATGAGGGGTTGAAGGAGGTCCACCACGGTGTTGACCAGGACGAAAGCTGCAACCACCACCATGACGATCGCCTGGACAACACCGAAGTCGAGCCTGTCGATGGATTGCACCAGGAGCTGCCCGATGCCGGAGAGCCCGAAGGTACGCTCGATGATGGCGCT
This sequence comes from Paenarthrobacter aurescens, assembly GCF_041549525.1. NCBI lineage: Bacteria > Bacillati > Actinomycetota > Actinomycetes > Micrococcales > Micrococcaceae > Paenarthrobacter > Paenarthrobacter aurescens. The sequence continues at coordinate 802,801 of NZ_CP157456.1, read as the reverse complement.
GGAGACCAGGAGTCCGGCCACCAGGACGCCGCTCACTGTCAGAATGGGGCCCAGGGCGTTGCGCAGGACGTGCCGTGCCACCACGGATCCGCGGGTAAGCCCCCGGCTTGTGGCCACTTCTACGTGTTCGCGGAGCAATTGCTCGTTCATGGATGAACGGGTCACCCGGGCCACCATGGCGATGTAGGTGATGCCCAAGGCCAGTGCCGGGAGGGTGAGGTGCCAGATCCGGTCCCATCCGCCGTCGCCGCTTCCAAAGGAAGGGAACCAGCCCAGGCCCACGGAGAAGAGGGCTACCAAGGCGGTGGCTGCCACGAAGGGCGGCACGGCTCCGGCGGCGGTGAGGGTGATGAGGATGAAGCGATCGCCAAAGCCCTTGTTGAGGCTGGCCACTATGCCGGCGAACAATCCCAGGACGGTGATGAAAAGCGCAGCGAGTGCTACCAGTTGAAGGGTGGTGGGCAACCGTCCGAGCAAGACGTCCGAGACGTCCTGGCGGTAGGTCAAGGAGCGGCCCCAGTCTCCTTGGAGTATGCCGCCGAGCCAGTTGAAGTACTGCTCCCAGGCCGGTTTGTCCAGGCCGAACTGCCGGGTGATCTCTTCCAGTGCCTCGGGTTTGGGGCTGCGACCCCTCAGCAGGAACCTGGCAGGATCTCCCGGGACCAGGAAGCGTGAAAAGAACACGGCCAGTGAGGCAACAAAGAGGGTGGCCAGCAGGGTCAGCAGCTTCTTTGCAATGAAGACCACAGGGCGAACCCGGCCTTTTTCCCGCTTGCGGGTGGGGGCAGCCGGCGCTGTACTTTGGGCCTGTTGGGTAGCGGTCATGTCAGCGGCCTCCTATCTGGGCTGCCCACGGGAAGTACATGTAATTGATGGAGGGGTCCGCTCCGGTGATGCGCTTGCCCAGCCACATTGACGTGACGGTTTCATAGAGCGGCCCCCACACCACGTCCTCGGCTGCCAGTGCGGCGGCCTTGCCCGTGAGCTTGCCGCGGGCCTCGGGGTCCTGCACGGTGTACGCGGTGTTGACCAGGTCATCGAATTCCGCATTGCTCCAGCCGCCGTAGTTGCTGAAATCGCCGGTGCGGAGCACGCTGTACATTTCCAGGGGTTCGGTGCTGGAGAGGTACCAGGAGGTCACCAGCAGGTCTACGTTCTTGCGGGCCTCGGGGTCGGAGAAGAGAGTGGTGTATTTGTCGTTGGACATGGTCTGGATTTCGGGCTCCAGGCCAATTTCCTTCGCAGCGGACGCAATGGCGCGTGCCGTGATGTCGAAAGCTGCGTTCAGTGAGGCGGTGGCGAAGACGAACTTGCTGCCCTCGGCCCCGGCTTCCTTGATGAGCTTCCTGGCTTCCTCCAAGTCATAGGGCGTGGAGGGCAGGGTGGCGAAAGCCTCGTCAGTGGTCTGCGGCGGCACGTCCGTCCACACACTCTTGGTGGTCAACGCGTCCGTCTTCTTCGCATAGCCCTGTTCGGCGGCCTTGATCAGGGCTTCACGGTTGATGGCCATCATCAGCGCCTTGCGGACCCGTACGTCCTTGAAGGTGCCGGCCAGGTTGCTGAAGACCAGGCTTTGCACCGACGTATCGGCACCGAAGTACAGTGAACCGGCGTCCTTGCTGGCTTTCAGGATGTCCATGGCGTTGGACGGGATGGCGAAACCTCCGTCTATTTCGCCGGTCTGGAAGGCGTTGATCCGCGAGGTGGCATCGGGCAGCATCTTGAAGGTCACTTGCCCGGATTTGGCTTTGAGTTCCGGGTCCCAGTAGTCCTCGAACCGTTTGAGCGTGATGCTTTCCCCGGCTTCCCACTGGTCAAAGCGGAAAGGCCCTGTGCAGTTCACGCCGGTGCTGGAGTTGCCGTAGTCCTTGCCCGCGGCTTCCAGCGTTTTGGCGGACTCCACCACACCTGTGGCACCCACCAGGGAACTGTTGAACACGTAGTCCGGCCGGGTCATGGTCACGGTGACCTCAAAGTCGCCGGTCTTCTGGATCGTCTCCACGTTTTGGTAGGCGGAGGCCCAGAAGGAGCCCACCTCAGGGTCCAGATGGCGGCTCAGGGATGCCACAACATCGTCAGCTGTCATCTCGCTGCCGTCGTGAAACTTCACGCCCTCCCGGATGGTGTAAATCCAGGTCAGCGGATCCGGGTTCTCCACGCGGGTGGCCAGTCCCGGCGAGGTGGAGAGGTCCGCGTTCCAGCGGAACAGTGACTCGCACACGTTGGACAGGACAGTGTTGTCCGGGTAGTCGAAGGCATACGCATAGTCCAGGGAGAACGGCTCGGCGTACATGGCCCAGTTGAAGTTATCGATCTCCTTGGTTGGGGCCGGCGTGGAGTCGGACATGGTGAACTTGGCACCGCCTGCGGAGTCCGTCACGCCGGCGGGCCGAACACCGCAGCCGCCCAGGACCAAGCCGGCCACGACGGCGGCCGCAGCAACCGCGGTGATGCGCGACGGCGTCGTCCGCTGTTTGGAGCGCACGGTACCGTACGCAGGTGGCGTTGTTGGGGGTCTCATGGCATCACCGGAACGGGCAGGGTTTCAGTGTTTCCGGTGTGGGAGCGGTCATAGACGCATTCGCCCCCAATCCACGTCTGCGTCACCTCCGCGCGGTGCAGTTCCTGTGCAGGGAGGTCAAAGATGTTCAGGTTCAGGACGGCGAGGTCTGCGAGTTTTCCCGGTTCCAACGTTCCCGTCTCAGCGTCCAGGTGGTTGATCCAGGCGGAGCCGTGCGTGTAGGCGTCCAGGATCTGCTTGACGCTGAGTTTCTGCGATTCGGGACCGAGCGGGGGCAGGTCCTCCTCCGGTGCTGCGCGGTTGACTGCCACGTGCATGGCTGCGATGGGGTCCGCCGTTGAGACCGGCCAGTCGCTGCCCGCCACCAAACGGGCGCCCGCCGAGGCCAGTTCACCGAAGGGGTAATGCCTGTCTTCGGCACCGGGCTCAAGGAATGGGAGGGTCAGGGTGTCCATTTGCTCTTCGTGGCATGCCCAGAGAGCTTGAACGTTGGCCGCTGCATTCAGTGCGGCAAAACGGGGAACATCCTCGCTTCTGACTAGTTGGAGGTGGGCCAGGTGGTGCCTGTTGTCATTAACTCCGTTGGTATCCCGTGCTGCCTCCAGCGCGTCCAAGGCGTCGGTCACGGCGCGGTCGCCCAGTGCGTGGAAGTGAACCTGCATGCCCGAGGCGTCGATCGCGGTAACGAATTCTTTCAGCTCATCGGGTGCGAAGAATTCGATGCCACGGTTCTCTGTTGGGTGGCCGTGGTGGTCCAGGTAGACGTGGTGCATGGCGGCGGTGTAATTCTCTGCCACTCCATCCACCATGACTTTGACGGTGTTGGCGTTGAGTGTCTGGTGATCGAAAGTGCCGGCCACCCTATCCCGGCGTTCCACGATTTCCTGCAGTTGGCCCATGCCAGCTGTACGGTCCCACCATTGGCATGCGGTGACGCGGACTTTGAGATCCCCGGCCTTCACTGCATCCGTGTAAACGTTCAAATGATCGGCATGCCCGCCTTCCGGAATGGGAACCCAGGCGTCCTGCCAGGCGGTAATTCCTTGCGCCAGGAGCAGTTGTTGGGATGCCAGGAGGCCCCGGTACGCCAACTCGTAGGGCACCGGCGGTTTGGCTGCGTTGAACAGGTCCATGGCGCCTTCATGAACCGTGCCGGCCGGGGTCCCGTCCTCTTCGCGTTCCAGCCGGCCGCCCTCGGGATCAGGGGTGTCTGCGCTGATTCCCGCAGCCGCGAAAGCTGCCGTGTTGGCCCAAGCACCGTGATGGTCCCGGTTGATGAGGTAGACGGGCCGGTCCGGCACCACGGCGTCCAGCAATTGCCGTGTGGGAGTGCCGCCCGGGAAGAAATCCATGGACCACCCGGCACCTGAAATCCATGGCTCGTCAGGGTTATCTGCGGCGTAGCGGGCCACGGCTGCCACGGCTTCTTCGGCGCTCCGGGCCTGGGTGAGATCGCATTGGAGCAGTTCGATCCCGGCAAAGATGGGGTGAATATGGGCGTCCTGGAATCCGGGGATCACCAGTTGGCCGTCCAGGTCCACCCTGGTTGTCTCCGGGGTGACGGTTCGGTTCACGTCTTCGGGTTGGCCTACGGCGATGATCCGGCCTTTGGCTATTGCAAGGTTTGCTCGGAGGGGTCCGGCGTCGTTGCCGGTGTACACCCATCCGTTCTCAAACAAAATCTCTGCGTGCACAGTGGAGTCCTTTCGTGGGAAATTCAACTCTCGCAGACAGACTATGAGCCGGATCACAATTAAGTCAACAGTGTTGACATCAGTGCTGACAAAGTCTTTGACTGGACCTGGAAAGTTGACGTGAACGTGAAAGGAGGCGGCCATGAATCATGTAGGTTGATATTCAACCGGGGACGCAGGGAAGGTGGACAACTGATGGTGCAGCCAGCACAGTCAACAGACCGCCGTACACGCCTGGACCCCGCCACCATCATTGATGCCGTCCTGCGGATCTCGAGCCAGGAGCTCGGGGAACGGCTCACTGTCCGCCGGTTGGGACAGGAACTCGAGGTGGATGCCACCGCCGTTTACCGCCACTTCCGCAACCGCGACGCAATTGTCAGGGCAGCACTGGACCAGTTGTTCATGATGTCCGTTGAGCGCACGCTGAAAACCGCACGGGACCACCACTGGCGGGCCCGGCTTGAGGCCTACCTCAATGAACTCCTCAAGGCCTTTATGCAGCACCCGTCCGTGGGGAGCGAATCATTCGCCACGGACACCTACGGCCCCGGCGAGTTGAAAGCGATCGAGTTTGTTCTGCAATGCCTCACCGATGCGGGGCTGGCAGAGGACCGGGTGGTGCATTACTACGCTGCCCTGGAGAGCTACACCCTTGCACTCGGTGCCGGAATCGCAGTGGAAATCCAGCGGCTACCGGACTCCGAGGGCCACGATCCCTGGATCAGCCCCCGGGTTTTCACGCGCATCACCGGCCACCCGCTCCTTGAGAAACACCACGCAGCACTGCAGAACCTGGACTCCCTCAAAGCATTCCAGGCTGGCCTGGCCGCCATCCTGGACAGCGCCGAGCGGGAAAGCAGCAAGCCCGCCTGAGCGGCGGCCCGGCCGGCAACCAACCCGCACTCCCCCACACGACGCCACCATCCGGCGTCGTTCCTTCAGCACTGCCCCGGCAGCGACGCCCGGCAGGGAAAGCACGGTACCCTCATGCACCAGTTCATCAACGGAAAACTGCAGTCCGGCACCTCGGGAAACAGCCTGGACGTCATCAACCCGGCCACCTCGGAGGTGGTGGAAACGGTGGGACTGGCCTCGCTGGATGATCTGGACTCCGCCGTGGCAGCTGCCCGTTCAGCGTTCCCGGGTTGGTCCCGGACAGCCCCGGGAGAACGCGCCGGGATCCTGCAAAAGTTCGCCCGGATCATGGAGGCCCGCGCGGAGGAATTCGCCCGGGTTGAGAGTTTACAGACGGGCAAACCTTGGCGCCTGACCAGGGAGTTCGACGTCCCCGGGACCATTGACAACATAGACTTCTTCGCCGGAGCTGCACGGCACCTTGAAGGCAAAGCAACAGCCGAGTACTCGCCGCAGCACACCTCTTCCATACGCCGCGAATCCATTGGCGTGGTGGGATCCATTGCCCCGTGGAACTACCCACTGCAAATGGCGGCGTGGAAGATCCTCCCGGCCATCGCGGCCGGTAACACCATTGTCCTCAAGCCCGCGGAGATCACCCCGCTCACGTCCCTGATGTTCGCCCAAGCGCTCAGTGATGCGGGACTGCCCGACGGCGTGGTGAACGTGGTGGTGGGCGACGGCGCCACTGTTGGGGCAGCGTTGATGCGGCATCCGGATGTGGACATGGTGTCCTTCACGGGCTCTACCGCCGTTGGACGCACCGTGCTGGAAGCTGCTGCCGTGAACGCCAAGCGCGTGCACCTCGAGTTGGGCGGCAAGGCCCCCTTCATAGTGTTCGACGACGCCGATCTGGATGCCGCGGTGCACGGCGCCGTGGCCGGCTCACTGATCAACACGGGCCAGGACTGCACCGCTGCAACACGGGCCATTGTGCACCGGAGCGTGTATGAGGAATTCGTTGCGAAGGTGGCAGCCCGCTTTGACGGGATCGTCCTGGGCGCGCCCGGAGATACCGATGCGGACCTCGGCCCCCTGGTCTCCTTCAAGCAGCGGGATCACGTGGCGGCAATGGTGGAGCGAGCCCGGAGCTACAGCAAGGTGTTGGCGGGCGGTTACGCTCCAACCGATGGTGGGTTGGAAAACGGTGCCTTCTACCGGCCCACGCTAGTGGTGGACGCGGCGCCTGACTCGGAAATCGTCAAGGACGAGGTGTTTGGCCCGGTCCTCGTGGTTCTCCCCTTCGATACCGACGACGAAGCGATCCACCTGGCCAACGACACCGTTTACGGGCTGGCTGCCTCGGCGTGGACGAACAACCTCCAGCGGGCAATGCGCGCCACCCGCGACATCAAAGCAGGCTGCGTTTGGGTCAACGACCATATCCCGATCATTTCCGAGATGCCCCACGGTGGCTTCAAGCAGTCCGGCTTCGGCAAGGACATGTCCGCCTACTCCTTTGAGGAGTACACGCAGGTGAAGCATGTGATGATCGAGCTGGAGGGCGTGGCCCGGAAGGACTGGCACCGGACCATCTTCACCTTGCGCTGATTTCCCTGCGTTGTGGGGCCCGCTCTGCGCGCTTGCGGGGGATTTAGAGCCGCAGAGCGGGCCTCACAACGGGAGTTTGGGGACGGATTTTGCGTCCGGCACCGAGTACTGCGGTGGCAACTCCCAGGAGAAGAATCAGTCCTCCGAGAATTTCGGTCAGCGTGGGAATCTCGTTGAGGACCAGCCAGGCCGCCGTCATCCCCACCACGGGGACCAAAAGCGTGAAGGGCACGACGTCGGAACTCGGGTACAGCGACAACAGCCGGTTCCAGATGCCGTAGCCAATCAAAGACGCGAACACGGCCGTGTAGATGGCGCTCAGGATGGTGGCGGGCTGCAGGTCGGTGAGGGTGGCCCACACAGCGCCCGGCCCGTCCACCACCAGCGACAACCCAGCCAGCGGAACCGGAACCACCGCGCCGGACCACACCACCAGGCCCAGGCCGGAGGCAGCTTTGGAGTGCCGGGCCACAACGTTACCCACGGCCCAGGACAACGCCGCGGCCAGGACGATCATGAGCGGAAGGACGGGTGCCACGGCACTACGGCCCCATGCCACCACTCCCAGGCCGGCAACGCCAAGCACCACCCCAGCCATTTGGCGGCGGCTAGGCCGTTCACCGAGGACTCTCGCTGCAATCACAATGGTGAACAGAACCTGCGCCTGCAGGACCAGCGATGCCAATCCCGCCGGCATGCCAAGTGCCATGCCCAAATACAAGAGACCGAACTGGCCGGCACTCATGAAGAGCCCGACGCCGATGATCGCCTTCCAGCCCACCTCCGGTTTGCGGATGAACAGGATGAAAGGAAACACGACCAGCATGAAGCGCATGGCGACGAAAAGGAGCGGGGGGACTTCCCTGCCGTTAGTGTGCAGGCCAAGGTCAATGGCAACGAAATTGATGCCCCAGAGGACAGCAACTACAACGGCTAGGGCAGAGTGGCGAAGGTTCACAAGTACACTCTGATCCTTAACTGGTTGAAGCACCAGCGTTGAATTCAACATGGAACAGCGTAGATTTGCTTCATGATTGATATCTCGGCACTGCGGGCATTGGTGGCTGTTGAGCTCCACGGTTCTGTTGTTGCAGCATCGGATGTCATGGGCTTCAGCCCGTCGGCGGTGTCACAGCAGATCAAGAAACTCGAGAAACAAACCGGCGTCATAGTCCTCGAACGCAACGGCCGTGGGGTGCTTCTCACGGAGCGAGGCCTGGCTTTGGCCGGCTATGGCCGGCGGATCATGGGCGAGCTTGAAGAACTGCAGGCTACCCTGCTGGCCGATCCCAGCAAACCGTCCGGCCTGCTGAGGTTGGTTGCCTTTTCTACGGCGTGCCGCGGCCTGGTGGGGCCCATGCTCGGGCGCATGTCCAGCGAACACCCGGCCTTGAACGTCACTGTTCTGGCCGAGGATCCGCGTGAGGCGGTGCAGCGGGTTGCCACCGGCGAAGCTGAATTGGCAGTGGTCCACAACTGGAACTCTGTGCCTCTGGTGATCCCGGAGAACCTGGTGCTGGAGGATCTTTGCATCGACCAAGCCGATGTGCTCCTCAACAGCACCCACCCACTGTCCGGTCGCGCCAGCGTCGAGCGTGAAGACTTGCTCGAGGAGACCTGGATCAGCACCCCTGCCGGCGCCATCTGCAATGAAGCCCTGCTGCAAATTTTCGCGGGACTGGGCAAGGTCCCTGACATCCGCATCTATGATCCCGATTTCTCCACCCACATAGCCATGGTGGAGCAGGGGGTGGCTGTAGCACTGGTTCCGAGGCTCGGCAGGCCCCCGCTGCCAGGCAATGTGGTGGCCATCCCGGTGATCAACCCCGTGCAGCAACGATCCGTGGGCGTGGTCTACCGGAAGACGATGACCGCGAGCCCCAACATCCGGATGGCCGTAGGGATGCTTCGGGAGATATCCGGCGGGCTGGCGCTGCCCTCCGGCTGAACGGGAGCGATCAATGTCACGCTGAGGAACATTCGACGCCGGGATGCCTGTTAGCTTAGGCTAACCTTACCCAGCTGCCGCACAATTCCGGAGTGCGGCCGTCAACTCCTCGAAGGGGCCCGCACGTGGAAGCAATCCTCTTTCCCACGGACATGAACCACCACCACACGTATGGCCTGGTGAGTTACATCATGATCGACGACGGACTGTATCCCAGCGCCCACAATCGGCGCGATCCCTACGCACTTCCGGCGTTCGACATCCGCGGACAATGGGTTTATCCCAGCCGCTACAACCAACACATGGCACCCCAGTTGCCCGTGTACATGTTCGACGGCGAATACCTCGTGGCAACAGGGCACGGCGAAGAAGCTGCAGGTCTGCCCGTATTTGAGATCCGCTGCATGTGCATGCCGCAACTGGCATACGGGGATCCAAGCAGCTCGCAATAGTGGTTGTTCAGGGCCCCGAAACAACCACTAACGCCAGTTAGTTGGGCTAGTGGCGGGGCACTGTGAAATGCGTCAGCCGGGCGTCCTGCCCATCCAGCTCAGCCCACGGCTTTTCCGTCTCCAACACCGTCAACGCACTCGTTGGGTATCTGGTGGCAGCGTCCATGTAGGCATCATGGTCAGAGTCGCGGGAGGCCAAATGCATGGCGAGATCCTGGACGCCGGGCATGTGCGAGATGACCATTAGCGTGGTCACCGTGTCCGGGACATGGTTGATGACCGTCAGCATACGGTTGGCAGAGGCGGAGTACAGGCCGTCCTCAAGTTTGGGCGTCGGAGCTTTGTCACCCAGTTCGTCGCATACCCAGGTGCAGGTCTGCCGGGTCCTCAACGCTGACGAGCACAGGATGAAATCCGGCACCACACCTTGCTGGACCAACCATTTACCGGCCAGCGGAGCCTCCCGATGCCCGCGCTCCTCCAGGGGACGCTCATGATCGGGCACACCGGTAGGCCAATCAGCCTTGGCGTGCCGCATGATCACCAGGCGCTTAATGTGATGGTCACTCATAACCCAACCCTATAGCCGCGGAGGCACATGCTCACTGGTGCCGCGAGCAACTCCTCCGTTGTGGTGGCGCTGAAGCGCAGCGGAACATCCAGCAAGCGCCGTTGTCGCGCGAAGAATGAGCGCAGGCGCCAAGGGATGGTTCCGCGAAAGCGAAAAGCGCCCGCCTCCTCACGGAGACGGGCGCTATGGCAGCTACTAAGAGCTAGATCGAGTATTCCGGAGCGGCCCAGACGATGACCTCGGGGTGCTCGTAGAAACGGTAGCCCTGGCCACGGACCGTGCGGACGGTGTTGGCAAGGCGGCCCAGCTTGGAGCGGAGGCGCCGGATGTGAACGTCGATGGTGCGCTCGTTGGGCACCTCTTCAGCGTTGCGCCACAGGCCCTCAAGCAGTTCATCGCGACCCACGGTGCGGGTGCCGTTTTCGACGAGGTAGTTGAGGAGTTCGAATTCCTTGAACGTCAGGTTCAGCGATTCGCCGTCCAGGTGCACTTCGCGCCGGGCGAGGTCGATCAGCACGCCGGAGGGGCGGGATTCCTGCTGGGGCGTGGGGCGGGCAGCTTCGGTGCGCTGGCGTGCGGCGACCGTGGGGTCGCCGAAGGTGGAACGCACGACGTCGAGTGCGGACCCGGGTGCCCCGGCGGGGGCAACTGCCACGGCCGCGTAGCTTTCCGCGCCGGTCACCAGGGACTGGGCGTAGGCCCGGATCTCCTGGGCAAGCTTGGCAATGGACGTTCCTGCAGCGGCTGCAGTTTCTTCGTCAATACCCATGTAGAGGACGAATCCGCGGGCCACGTTGTCGTTGGCAACCGGGCGGAGCTTGTCCGACTGGGCAATCACAGGAGTGGGTGCCGTCATGGGGGCCGGCTCTGCTGCGGGGACTGCCCGCAACTGGCCATAGGAGTTGGGGTTGTAGCCCTGCGGCACGTAACCGGGAGCCTGCTGCCCGGCCCCTTGAGGAGCCGGAGAGTAGCCCGGGCGGTTGCCGAAGCCGGGGCGAAGCCCTGCGTTTGACGCGGCCTTGTTGGCGTTACGGACGGAGATGTGGACGTATCCAGATGCAACTGACATGGAGTGCTTACCTCAATGGTGAATAGCCGTCATCGCGGCTTCGAATGCTGGTTGTCCCCGCAATGAGTTTGGGGAGGGGCGCCCAACGCTGGGCTAGGGGGCGAATGCCTGAAACTTCTTGGGGTGGAAAGTTAGGCTTGCATTCGACAACAGCGGTCATCATGGCCAGCGGGTGTGCTGGACCAGGTTGCTGCGGCTGCAGGTGCTGTTGAGTTCTTGTTCACATTGGAAGTGTGCAACGTAACAAAGGCAACACGCAAGTAACAAAGCGCCGAACCGTCCACATTTTGAGACACAGGGGTCTATTGTGCTGCAAATCACAATTCCGTCGTGCCCGTAAATGAATGGCATTTCATTCGGGTTGGACGAGAAATATTCGCCTTTTTCTGAATTTTCTTCGACCATTCGGGCATGATGTGCGCCTTCATCCACACGAACAGCCCCACCGCGGAATCTCACGATCTGAAACATTTGTTGTCCAATCGAGAGCGGCCTCGCTGAACAAATTTTTCGGAAAATTCTGCTACAAGCGGTAGAAACAGCTCGCGTGTCCCGCCACCCCTGTCTCGCTAATGTTGACTTCACAGCATCCTCACAGGACCGGCAAAGCGCCGGCATACCGGCAGAACAGAGAGTTGACCCATGGCCTCCCCGCATTCCATGACCAACAATCTCCCCCAGCTGTCCCACCCGGACGGTTCCCCCATCCGCGCCCTGGTGGTGGACGATGAACCCAGCCTCGCCGAGCTCATGAGCATGGGCCTGCGCATGGCGGGATGGTCCGTGGCCGTAGCCGCCGACGGACCGGCAGCTGTGAAGCTGGCCAAGGATTTCCGCCCTGACGTCCTGGTGCTGGACGTCATGCTCCCGGGCTTCGATGGCGTGGAGGTCCTCAACCGCATCCGCAGCTTCGCTCCGGAAGTTCCCGCGTTGTTCCTCACGGCCAAGGATGCCGTGCAGGACCGGATCGTTGGGCTCGCTGCCGGTGGTGATGACTACGTGACCAAACCTTTCAGCATGGAAGAAGTCCTCCTGCGGCTCCACCGCCTGGTCCAGCGCTCCGGTGTTGCCGCCATGGACACAGCTGAGCTTGTTGTGGGCGATCTGACACTGAACGTGGATACCCGCGAAGTCACCCGGGCCGGCGAGGACATCCCGCTCACCGCCACACAGTTTGAGCTTTTGCGCTACCTCATGGAGAACCCCAAACGGGTGATCAGCAAAGCACAGATCCTTGACCGCGTGTGGGACTACGATTTCGGCGGCCAAGCCAACATCGTGGAGCTGTACATTTCCTACTTGCGCAAGAAAATCGAAGCCCACCATCCGCCCATGATCCACACCATCCGTGGCGCGGGATACGTCATCAAGCCAGCGGACTAGGCCTTGAGCACACTTTCACGGGTGACCCGGACATCCGGCCGCAGTTGGCTCAACCCGTCCACGTGGCACTTGCGAACCCGGCTGGTCCTGGTAGCCATGGCCCTGCTTGTGGCCATCTGCGCTGCCGTGGGAGTGGTCAGCTACGCATCCATGGAGATGGTGTTCAACAGGCAGCTGGACAGGCAGCTGGAGCAGGCGTCCACCCGGGCCGAAGACTTCGGCAGGCCGCCGTCGAACTTTCCCAATGCGCCGTCCGGAAGACCGGATCCGCTGGAAGCGCGCGGCCAGGCCGCGGGAACGCTCAATGCGAGGATCGACGGCACTGCAGTGCGCAGCTCGGGCCTGATTGACGCCCAAGGCAACCGCGTCTCCCTCTCAGCCGGGGACGAACAGGTTCTTCTCTCGCTCCCCACGGACCGCCCGCCTGTGGACCGGTCCCTGTCCAACGGTGATTACCGTTTGGTGGCAGTGGAAACCTCGTATGGCGATGTGATCGTGACGGGGCTGCCGCTGGCGGACAAGCAGAGTGCCCAAGCTTCCCTGGTGTGGACCATGGTTCTGGTATCGCTGGGCGGGCTGGTCATCATCGGCCTCGTGGGGACGGTCATCATCCGGCGGACCATGCGGCCCCTGGAGCAGCTCTCCGAAGTGGCCACCAAGGTTTCGCGGCTACCCCTCGACGCCGGTGAAGTGGCACTCGCGGTGCGCGTACCGCCGTCGGCCTCTCATCCCGGAACTGAAGTGGGCAGCGTTGGCTATGCACTGAACCAAATGCTGAACAACGTTGCGAGCGCCCTGGAAGCCCGCCAGAAAAGCGAAACCAGAGTGCGCCAGTTCGTGGCGGACGCGTCCCATGAGCTGCGGACTCCCCTGACGGCCATCAGGGGTTACACCGAGCTGCTGCGGATGACGGAGGATTTCACCGAGGATGGCCGGAAGTCCTTGGCGCGCATGCAAAGCCAATCAGAGCGCATGACCACCCTGGTGGAAGATCTTCTCCTGCTGGCCCGGTTGGACGAGGGCCAGCCCCTGAAGGTGGAGGACGTGGATCTCACCCAGTTGGTGATCGAGACTGTCAGTGACGAGAAAGTCATGGCACCGGAGCACGTGTGGCGGCTGCAACTCCCCGACGAGCCCGTTACGGTGCGCGGAGATGCCACTCAACTTCACCAGGTGCTGGCCAATTTGCTGTCCAACGCCCGCAAGCACACGGACCCCGGCACCACGGTGAGCACGGGCGTCACGCTGTCCGCCGATGGCAGCGCCGTGGTCACGGTGACGGATAACGGGCCCGGAATCCCGGACGAATTCCAGGGCCGGATCTTCTCCCGTTTTGCCCGCGCCGACGCAGCCCGCTCAGGCACTGAGGGCACGTCCGGACTGGGCTTGTCCATTGTGGAATCGATCGTGTTGGCGCATGGCGGTAGCGTGGAGGTGACCTCACGGCCGGGGCTCACTGAGTTCGCGCTTCGGCTCCCACCCGCATCCACCGGAGACTTGGGGCAGAACCGGCAAGGCGACTCACCGGCGTCGTGATCTCTGTTACCTAAATGTGACTTCTGCGAAAACCTCCTGTACCGTCGAAAGGGTGGGTCGCCCCAAGCAGGCCCACATCCGGGATGCGCCGAGCTCTGCCACTTCCCGGAGTCCGTTCTTTCTCCGAGGCAGAGACGGGGGACCCAGAGTCTCCGGGCCAGGCCTTTTGGCCGGTCCTTGGGGTGAAGCCGCAGCGTGATGCGCGGCCGGATGACCTCATCCGAACCCGACAGCTAACTCCGCAGGCGCTGAGAGGTAATCACACATGTCTGAACTTAACGATCAGACGCGCCCTTCCGCGCGTCACCGCGACGATATCAACGCACCGCACGGCAAGTCGCAGAACGTCCTCAAGAACGCAGCCCGCCAGGGCAAGTCCGGCCACCGCATGTCCGTTGTTGCCGGTGTTGTAGCCGCTGCACTGGGCGTTGCATCGCTGGGCACGGCCGCAAACGCTGCCCTGACCCTCCCCGAGGCGAGCCGGGTAGCCGGAACGCAGGCCGCCGCGCAGGTCAGCCCCAACAAGTCGGCCGAGATCTCCGCTTCCCTGAATGCTGCCGCTGAAAAGGGCGCAGCTGACAGGGCAACTGCCGACGCTGCCGCGAAGGCAGCTGCAGAAAAGGCAGCCGCAGAGAAGGCGGCCGCTGACCAGGCCGCTGCCGCACAGGCCGCAGCGGAGAAGGCTGCAGCTGACCAGGCTGCCGCTGAAAAGGCGGCTGCTGACGCTGCTGCCAAGCAAGCCGCCGACGCCGCTGCTGCCGCTGCCGCCGCGGAAGCCGCAGCTGCTGCTGCCGCCCCCAAGGCTGTTGACGACCCCGCTGCTGCCAAGGCCTATGCCGCGAGCATCCTGGGCAACTACGGCTGGAGCGCTGCCGAGATGACCGCTTTGAACACCCTGTGGGAGAAGGAATCCAACTGGAGGACCACTGCCACGAACGCTTCCAGCGGCGCCTACGGAATCGTCCAGTCCCTGCCGGCCGGCAAGATGGCCTCAGCTGGTGCTGACTGGCAAACCAACTACCAGACCCAGATCAAGTGGGGCCTGAACTACATCAAGGAACGCTACGGATCCCCGTCAGCTGCCCTTGGTTTCCACTTGGCCAACAACTGGTACTAAACCAGACTGTTTGAAAGCCGCGCCCGTTGCCGCTGCCCGCCCCAGTACCCACTGATGCGGAAAGCGGAAACGGGCGCGGCTTTTGCCGTTTCACAGCTACGCCTCCGGTTCGGCCTCCAGCGCGCCACGCACTGCGGCGATGGACGCAGCAACATCGCCGGCATCCGTGGTCCAGTTGCTCACGGAGATACGGAGGATTTCCCGGCCGCGCCATGACGAACCGGACATCCACACAGCCCCTTCGGCCATGAGCCGCTGGGTTACCCGGTGCGTGCGGTCATCACTGCCGAAGCTCACCGAGACCTGCGTAAACACCACATCATTGAGGACTTCCACGCCGGGAATCGCAGCCAGCCCTTCAGCCAGGGCGCGTGCGTTTGCAGCCAAGCGGTCCACCATGGCAATCACTCCGTCACGGCCCAATTGCCTGAGTGCGGCCCACACCGGTATTCCGCGGGCACGGCGGGACATCTCGGGAACCTTCTCAAAGGGGTCCCCCGGCCCGGCATCAGTGGCAATCAGGTAACTGGTGTGCACGCTGAAAGCCCGCCGCAAGGCTTCGGGGCGGGCCACAATGGCCAGGCCACAGTCGTAAGGGACGTTCAGGGTTTTATGCGCATCCGTTGCCCACGAATCAGCGTCCTCCAGGCCGGCCAGTCGCCCCCGCAGCGTTGGGCTGACAGCGGCCCACAAACCAAAAGCGCCGTCCACGTGCACCCAAGCGCCCCGATCATGGGCCACGGCTATGGCTTCCCTCATGGGATCAAAGGCCCCGGAATGGAGGTTGCCCGCTTGCAGACTTACCAAGGATGGGCCGGTTTGCTGATCCATGGCCTCGGCCAGGGCGTCGGGAAGAATCCTGCCTTCGTGATCGGCGTCTACCGGAACACACGCACCCAGGCCGAGGTACCGCAGGGCGAGATCCACTGAGGCGTGCCTTTCACGGCCTGCGAAGACCGTGATCCGCGGTGCTCCGCTGAGGCCCAACGCTTCAAGATCCCAGCCGGCCTCGTCCATCAAATACTGCCGCCCCGCTGCCAGACCCACGAAGTTGGCGGTAGTAGCGCCGGTGGTGAATCCAACGTCGGCCGTGGCCGGCAGATGCAAAAGGTCCAACAGCCATGCGGCGGCAGATTCTTCAATGGCAGCAGCGGAAGGTGTGGCGAATCGGAGCCCGTTGTTCTGGTCCCACGCGGAGACAAGCCAATCGGCAGCCATGGCGGCGGGCAGGGTTCCGCCCATGACCCATCCAAAGAAGCGTCCGGACTGAATCGCCATCAAGCCCGGCTCGGCCAGCGCCGCAAGCTCATCCACTACTTCGGCGGCATCAGTGGCTTCATCCGGGAGGCGCTGCAGGATGCTCTTGGCTACCTGATCGGCGTCAGAAGACGGGCGGACAGAACGTGTGGGCACAGACGACAGCCAGTCACCGGCGTGGACCATGGCCCGCTCCAATGCAGCACCGTACGCCTCCGGCATCGCAGACATGCGCACAGCCTACGCCGGGTTCATCGCTGGGAAAAGTAGTTCGGCTACGGCTGGCTCAGCGTCACGGTAGGTTCAGCGTGAGGAGGTGCCCGCCGTCGTGATCCTTCACAACGGTGACCGTCACTGCCGAGTAGTCCGGGATCCGCCACATGCCCTGCTCCAGCTCCGCGTTGTGCCCTGCAGCGGCCTCGCCCACCACCACAGTCCGCATCCCTGCCGCGCGGGCGGCAGCAATGCCTGCGGGTGCGTCTTCGAAAACAACGACGTCGGCCGGATCGGCTCCCAGCAGCGCGGCTGCCTTGAGGTAACCCTCCGGATGCGGCTTGCCGCGGGTGACGGACTCAGCGGTAACCGCGGTGGAGGGCATGGTGAGCCCCGCCGCCTGCATACGGATCTCCGCAAGAATCCGGTCCGCGGAGGTGACCAACGCAATGGCGTCGTCAGGTAGACCCGCCAACAGGGCTTCGGCGCCGGGAAGGGCGATCACGCCATCCGTACGGGATCGTTCCATTTCACCGAGCTCGGCGGTGAGAGCTTCAATGTCAGAGCCGGCCGGCGCGTACCGGCGGACAGTGTCGCCGGCTTGGACACCGTGTGAAGTGCGCAGAATTTCGCTGAAATCCAGGCCGTAGCGCTCGGCGAACTCGAGCCACACCTGTTCAACAATCGCCGTTGAATCCACCAGCGTGCCGTCCATGTCAAAGAGGACGGCACGGACGGTCAGCACTGATGGTTGGGAGGCAGATTCGGTGTGGGCGGCTGGTTCGGCAGGATGGCTCATGGTTCCATCCTGCCGCACCCTGAAGCCGGTGGTGCTGAGTGTGACTTAGCCGTTGGGCCGTTGCGGAAGGTACTGGACCGCCCATTGGTTGCCATCAGGATCGGCGAAGTAGACAAAGTGGCCCCAGTCCTGGACGTCAACGTCGCTGACGTCCACACCATTGGCCTTGAGGTGCTCGTGGGCCTTGTTGATGTCCGACACCACCACTTGCAGGTTGGGCGCCGAACCTGGAGGAGCGTCCGTGAGGCCCTCGCCGATAGCGATGGAACACGCAGAACCCGGAGGTGTCAGTTGCACAAAGCGGATGCCGTCAGTGGGACGTTCATCAAAATCGGCGTTGAAACCAACCTTGTTGACGTAGAAATCCTTCGCGCGGTCCACATCGGAGACAGGGACAAATACCAGTTCAAGTTTCCAGTCCATGCGCCACAGGCTAACGGGACGGATCAGAAACCGGTAGGGGGCTTTCTTAACCCGCTACGCCGTAGAGGCGGTCACCGGCGTCGCCCAGGCCTGGCACGATGTAGGACTTTTCGTTGAGTTTCTCGTCAATGGAGGCCAGGACGATCTTCACGTTGGCGTCCGAGAGTTCTTCCTCCAGCTTGGACAATCCCTCCGGGGCGGCCAGCAGGCAGATGCACGTTACGTCCGAGGCACCACGCTTGAAGAGGAACTTGATGGCCTCGCGCAGGGTGCCGCCGGTGGCGAGCATGGGGTCCAGGACGAAGATCTGGCGGCCGGTGAGGTCCTCGGGGAGGCGCTCGGCGTAGGTGATGATGTCCAGGGTTTCTTCGTCGCGGGCCATGCCCAGGAAGCCAACCTCCGCGGTGGGAACCAGCTTGGTCATGCCTTCAAGCATGCCAAGGCCCGCGCGCAGGATGGGGACCACCAACGGGGTGGGCTTGGTGAAAGCCGTGCCGATTGTGGTGGTGACGGGGGTCTCGATTTCCACTGGCTGCGTCTTAACCTCGCGGGTGGCTTCATAGGCCAGGAGGGTGACGAGTTCTTCAGTGAGCTGCCGGAAGACCGGTGAAGGGGTGTTCTTATCCCGCAGAACGGTGAGCTTGTGAGCGACCAGCGGGTGGTCCACGACGAGTGTGCGCATCCCCCAAAACTATCATTGAGACATGAGCGCCACCGAGCCGTACCACGCAGATCACCTGGCCTGGATGGTCCTTGCCCTGGACGAGGCCCGGTTGGCGTTGAAAACTGACGACGTCCCCATTGGCGCGGTAGTCTTGGGGCCCGACGGCGGCGTGCTGGGTTCCGGGCGCAACGAACGCGAAGCGCACGGGGACCCCACCGCCCATGCCGAGGTGGTGGCCATACGTCAGGCGGCCGCTTCTCTGCGGGAGCGCGCTCAGGCTGCGGGCGGCCCGGGTGACGGTTGGCGCCTTGAGGACTGCACCTTGGTGGTCACCCTGGAGCCGTGCGCCATGTGTGCCGGAGCCATAGTCCTGGCCAGGATTCCGCGAGTTGTGTTTGGGGCGTGGGATGAGAAGGCAGGTGCCGTGGGCTCCGTGTTCGATATCCTCCGCGAGCGCCGGCTCAACCACTGGGTGGAGGTTTACGCGGGCGTGCGGGAGGACGAGTGCGCAGCCTTGCTCAGGGATTTCTTCGCCACTCACCGGCTGGGCTAGTTCGGCTGCCCTGATTTGGCGGGCTTTGGAGGGCCTTCAGGACGGTGGCGGCCGTGGTGTCCCAACCTTGGAGGTCTTGGCGGGCTTGGAGGGCGTTGTTGCGCCAGCTTTGTTGCAGCCCTTGATCGGTAAGCCAGCGGCGGAGGGTTTTGGCTGGTTCCTCTCCGGTGGCGAGGTCCAGCGCTGCACCTGCTTCTTTGGTACCGAGCGCTTCAACTGCCCCGGTCCCCTGCCGGACAATCGCAGGAACGCCGTGGGCCAACGACTCCGTGACCACCATTCCGAAGGATTCTGATCGGGAGAGAAGAACGCTGAGGTCGGCCTTGTGCCACTGGTCCTCCAGCGGTTTACCGGTCAGCTCGCCTGTGACGCTGATGCGGTTCTCAAGCCCGTAACGCTCGACGGCGGCCCTCACCTCCGCGGCATAGCTCGTGTCAGCGTTCTCCGAGCCGATGAGGGCTGCGGACCATTCCAGGTCCTGCATCCCTGCGAAGGTTTCCACTAGTTCGAGTTGGGACTTGTTGGGCAGCAACGCCGCGACAGCCACAATGTGCGGAGGCTCCGAGCCGGCAGCGATGTCCGCACTGTCCGCGCCCGGAATGGCGATGACCGCGTTGAGGCTTCCGTAGCGTGCCTCCAACCCAGCGGCGGCATGGGCACTCGGGCAGATGATTCCCGTGGCGCCAGCCAACGCC
Source organism: Paenarthrobacter aurescens (assembly GCF_041549525.1). Taxonomy (NCBI): domain Bacteria; kingdom Bacillati; phylum Actinomycetota; class Actinomycetes; order Micrococcales; family Micrococcaceae; genus Paenarthrobacter; species Paenarthrobacter aurescens. The sequence goes on along the minus strand of NZ_CP157456.1, from coordinate 783,437 downwards.
TTGGCCTCAAGCCCGGGATGGTCCGCCAAGGCCATGTGGGACAGTATCCACACTTGGGTTCCTTTACCGGCGGCGCCGGCGACCTCTTCCGGCGCCCCACTGGCTACCAGTCCGTCGGCAATTACTGTTGTGCCGCCGTCGAGCGCTTCACCAAAACGGATCCTGTCCGCGCGGCTGCCGACCGGCCAGTCGCCGTCGACCGTTACTGTCTCAACGGTGACGCCCAAGGCGGTCAGGTGCTCGGCGAGCTTGGCGTTGTACTTGTTGCCGCCGGAGCCGTGCCGGACGTTCCCCGGGACCAGGAAGCGGATGCGCACTTTCTTGACCGGGTTTACTTGACCGGGAGTTCCAGCGAGTAGCCTGCCCAAGCGTCGGGGTTTTCGCGGAGGACCACGTCAATGCCGGTGAGGGCCGGGCCATCGGCTGTGTCCTGGATTTGGGCAGCCATGGCGTCAGCGATGTGCTTGGCCAGCGCCTCTGTGGTGGAGAGCTTGCCCTTGAAAGCGGGGTGTTCGTCCAGGTTCTTGTAGTTCAGGTCCGCGAGTACTTCCTCGAGGATGCCGCCGGCGGCACCGATATCCAGGACGATTGCGTCGTCGTTGACGTTGGGGCGGCGGAAGGTGACCTCGGCCACGAACGTGGCGCCGTGCAGGCCTTGGGCCGGGCCGAAGGCTTCGCGGGGAAGGCTGTGGGCAATCATGAAGTGGCGTCGGACGGTCAAGCTGAACATGTACTAATCCTCCAGGGTGGGGTAGGCGACCACGTGGCAGAAGCCGCCGGGCTGTTCGAACAATTTAACGAGGGTGGTGGGCAAGTTCTGGAACTGGCATTCGCTGGTCAGGAAGGTGTCGAACAGCGGGTCCTTGAGCTCGTGTGCCGCCTGTTCAAGGCGCTCGGCGTTACTCCGGCGATGCCTTCTGGGCAGGGCGACCGCACCCACCTGGCTGGAACGGATGTTCAGCCTGCGGGCGTGGAAGTCCTCGCCGAGTGGCAGGGTGACTTCCTTGTCGGCGAACCACGAAAGCTCGATGACGTCCGAATCGTCACCCGCCAATTGCAGGCTCAGCTTGAGGCCCTCGTTGGAGGCGGAACAGTGGAAGACGATGTCGTTGTCGCTTTTTGCATTCTCTGGTTCGGCGAAGTCGACGTTGATGGTTTCTGCCAGCGTCCGCTTCTCCGGATCCGCATCCACCAGCTGCAGTCGGCCCAGCGGATACTTCCGCAGGAGCGTCGCCAGGACGCCACCCACCAAACCACCACCGACGACGGCGACACGGTCTCCCAGCCTCGGTCCGGCTTCCCAGAGGGCGTTGATGGCAACTTCGACGATGCCCGTGAGAACGGCGCGTTTGGCCGGGACGTCCTCGGGGATTGCCGTGAGCTGGCTGGTGGGGAGGATAAAGAAGTCCTGGTGCGGATGGAGGCTGAACACAGTCTTTCCCCGCCATTCATCTGGTCCTTCTTCCACTACCCCGACGCTCAGGTAGCCGTACTTCACCGGGCCCGGGAAGTCGCCTTCCTGGTGCGGGGCCTGCATGAGGTCAGCCACGCGTTCCGGGACGCGGCCTTCGTGGACCACGCGCTCCGTGCCCCGGCTGACACCTGAGTACAGGGTCCTGACGAGGGCTTCGCCTTCTTGGGGTTTGGCGATGGTCTCGGAGCGCAGCTCACCGTCGCCCTTCTCGGTGACCCAGTAGGCGCGGGCTTCGTGTTCTTGTTCGTGTTCCTGCGAAATCGTCATGATGCTTACGAATCTATCGGTGCGGACCTGTGGACGGAAGTTGGCGTAGATTGATGGGTCCGCCGCCTGCTTTTTGGGTTGGTGCAGAGGGGCTCGTTTTGGGGAACCGGGCCAATCTCGGGTAGCCTATTTCAGTTGGTGACGTGTCCGAGCGGCCGAAGGTGCAACACTCGAAATGTTGTTTGGTGTAAAAGCCAACGTGGGTTCAAATCCCACCGTCACCGCCAATGAGAAAGGCCCTGCTTCCCTTTGTTTATAAGGGAGGCGGGGCCTTTTTGCTTTGTCGGAGAGGCGATCTGACAAGGATCTGACAAGAATTGACGAACGGCCAAACTCTCACGGTGGCGACGCCATGGCGGGGACGGGCACGCTGTCGGCGTCAGCGTGCGCCAGACATGTGGCACGCACCTTGGTTATCGCGGCCAGGCCGAGAGGCATCAAGAGGCAGGCCTGTTTGGGCATTCAGTAGACGTCGAGCCGTCCCCACTCATGCACATGTTCTACGAGGTATCCGGCCATCTCATCTTCCGCCAGTGTCGGGTGCTCCTTCATCATCGCGTCCACGATGGCTACCGGATCATCGGCCAGGTACTGGTAGCAGATCACCAGACGGAGTGCCGCCTGCAGCTGCCCTGCCTCCATGCAGATCCGTACAGCGCCGGGTAGCTTTTGGCACAGATCCGGATCGACCACCATGATCGACCAAAGGCTCTGCCCGACGCCGCCGCGCTGCCAGTCCGAGCCGCCGTCGTCCATCGTCTCCACGGCGTTCACGTAGGGATGTTGAATTCTCCACGATTGATCATGCTATTGAGTTCGTCGCGTAGGCCTTGAGAGGCGTGCCGTTCGAACTCATCGCGAAATGCCGTTCCACATGAACCCACCCGCACCGATCAACGCCAAACCAACAGGCCCACCAACACCGCTGGCCATGAGGGCACCACCGACAGCCACCATCGCAACACCGGCAACATATTCCTTGTTCTTGTGCCACCAGTCTCCTGCTGCGGCGAACGCGCCGCGGGAGGAGCCGTCGTAGGCTTTCAGGTCAGCGTCGCTCAGGGGCCGCAGGCCGGTGGGGTCCGTGGTGTTGAGGGGGTTGTTTCCGGCGTACGAGTACGGGTTGCCGTCCCAGCCCGCGCCGAGGACGGGGACGAGAGGGTCGGTGGAGAGGAACCCCCGGGTGGCCGGGTCATACGGCCTGGCACCAAGCCATTCAAGCCCGGCACTGTCGATCCCGCCACCGGCAGTCAGGGTGATCCCTTACGGATCGCGTTGGTGCGGGCTGGTGACGGAGGTGCGACGGGGGCAGAAACCTGCCGCTTTCACCGGACCACCGCACGAGGCAGACTCAGCAACGTGTCGAACGGCAAACCCGAAAAGCGATCACAGCCGAAGTTCCGGTTACACCCAAGATTAAAAGTCTCACGCCCACGGAGAACGGAAAGGAATACTAACTCCCAAAGTAGCCGCCTGCAGTCAGGATCCCGCTCGCCATCACCCACTGGCCGACGACACATGCAACAACGATCGCCGTTCCGAGGATATACAAGCCGATACGCGATCCCTTGCCCATGTGATGCGCATCAGTTTTTTTCCCTGATCGCCAAAATCCAATGAGAACTACCGGGCAGGGAAGCATTGCGATCTGCATCGGTATACCACTACCGCTTCTGTTGTACTTACCGTCATACGGCATCCGTGTGTCCCACGGAACATTCATGAAAATAAAGAGAGCGATCGCAATACAGGCGACGAGTGCCGCAATGCAAATAAGGTCAATGAATTTAGAGGCCTTCTTCCCCAACAGCAGATCCTGCTCGGTGAGCTCACCCAAAGGATCTTCCCCTGCTCCGGAATCTTTGCCATCCTTCACCATCGCACCACTCCGGTCTCTTCAGCTACGAATTTCACGCTTTCAACGATAGCCCCGGCGTGGGCTCCACCATACGCGGCGAGGGAATGCGTCATCCATCCAGGGTTCGGCTCCAAGCCGGAGGCCCCAGGGAAGCGGGAAAGAGCCGCCCCACCCGCGCCGTCAAAGATCATTTCGTAGCCGTCGTATTCTTCCCCGTTAATCATTTGGTCGGCGGCCCCTCCAGCCATAGCCCCTCCTGCCCCGAGGACGTACGGAATTGCCGCTGAAAGACGGCCTCTTATTGGATCTGCCAAGTAGCCGCCCTGGGAACTTATCGCACCGCCGAGCGCGCCCTCGGCAAAAGCCCCGCCGATACCCTGAAGAGTCCAACCGTCTTTCTCATCCCGGGGAGTCGTAACGAAGTACATCCCGGTGTTCCCCAGCCCCCCCGATATTCCATTGGTCAGCGCGGCCCGGCCCATCTGCTGGGCCGACAACTGCGACAAGTAACTTCCCGCACCGGCACTGACACGAGACACCCCCGCAGTGACCGCAGTCCCAACACGCGAACCCACAGCCGACACCGCAGACCCTGCCCGGGCCGCGCCCGACGCGACAAGAGAACCCGCACGGCCCATGGCCGGCAACAACTGCGTACTCACCGCCGTCCCCGCCCGACCCAGCCCCGCCGTCACAGCACTGCTGACCTTCCCGGCCAACGGCCCCGCCACCACACCAACAGCACCCGTCAACGCCACCTGACCCCAGTTCACAGAGCCCGTCGTAGCTTTCTGGATAATCGTGTCAGCACCCGCACCGATCAACGCCAAACCAACAGGCCCACCAACACCGCTGGCCATGAGGGCACCACCGACAGCCACCATCGCAACACCGGCAACATATTCCTTGTTCTTGTGCCACCAGTCTCCTGCTGCGGCGAACGCGCCGCGGGAGGAGCCGTCGTAGGCTTTCAGGTCAGCGTCGCTCAGGGGCCGCAGGCCGGTGGGGTCCGTGGTGTTGAGGGGGTTGTTTCCGGCGTACGAGTACGGGTTGCCGTCCCAGCCCGCGCCGAGGACGGGGGCGAGGGGGTCGGTGGAGAGGAACCCCCGGGTGGCCGGGTCGTAGGCGCGTTTGCCGAGCCATTCGAGTCCGGCGATGTCGATCCCGCCACCTGCGGTCAGGCCGATACCGGCTGGCTCCCCTACACGCTCAAGTGGCAGCTCACAGTCACAGAACCCGTCACCTTGGACGGCTTCGCGCTCACCGCCACAGGGGATCTCAACGGCACAGGCCGTTGGACCTTCGAGACTGACGGCCCCGAAGTTGTGATCACTTACGACTGGCGGGTCAGTGCATCCAAACCTTTGCTTCGTCGGCTGAGCTGGTTGTTCAAACCGGCGTTCTCTGCCAATCATCACTGGGCCATGGCTCGCGGTGAGGAGAGCCTGAAACTTGAGCTTCGCCGTCGGCGTTCACCCGCGGGCTCATCAAGTGTTCCCGAGCCGCCGAAACCAACCTTCGTCAGGTCCTTGAGGGGTTAGCTCTCGGTACTTTCAGCCTGCCAAAGCGCCGGAAGCTCACTCCTCGGCGCAAGTATCCACATACGCACCCATCCGAGACCAGACCCGCACCGAACTCCCGATAGAATCAAAACGCTCGATCAACAACAGCCATAGATGAGGGAGGTCCCGTGCGCACATCGCAGGCCCGGGTGCCCTTCCATGCGTTGCGTTCCGGCGCCGTCTCGTTGGTTATTGTCATTCTCGCCGCAGCGGCCCACGTGGCGGGCGGCGGGGAACTTCCCACAGCACCGGTCCTCCTGGCGCTCGTTGCGCTGACGGCCCTGGCTGCCACGCTGGCCACCCGGTTCAAGCTGAATCTGGTCACCATGGCCGGAATCTTGGGCGCAGGCCAGTTGGCGCTTCACGAGGCTTTCACCGCCTTGGGCCCAATATCGGCAAACGTGCAGGAAACAAAGCACCACCTCGGCGCTGAACCTTTGAGCGCCGGGCTGGACATCGCAGCTACACATACCCATGAGCTCGGCACAGCATTCGGCACCATCATGTTCGTGGGCCACGTCGTCGCCACTGTTGCTTCTGCCCTGGTCCTGGCCAAAGGCGAAACCGCGCTCTGGCAGCTCGCCGCGTGGTTGCGTCCGTTGGTCACCCTGCCGGCGTTGTTGTTCAGGCCCGACGCCGCGGCCTCGCCTGTGTCAGTCGGCGCACCCGACGTCTTCATCCCCCGCCCCTGGCGGAACCTCAGGCAAGACAGCCGCCGCGGCCCGCCCGCCGTCGTCGTACTTCCTTAGTTCCGCCCGGCACCTTCTGCGCACAAAAATCACGCGCTGCAACAGCACAGCCTTTGCATGGTGACGGGCCTCAAACCCGTACCCCGCGCCGCTTCATTCGGCGCCCCCGAAAGGCACTTCCCATGAAATCCTCGATTCGCCGCACCCTCTCCGCCACCGCCGTCGCCGGTGGAACCGCTGCCCTGATGATGGCCGGACTGGCCGGAGCATCCGCTCACGTTGGCGCCGACCCCAACAAGACCGCCGCCAACTCCTACGCGCTGGTGACCTTTGGAATCCCCCACGGCTGCGATACCTTCGGCACCACCAAAGTGGCCATTTCACTGCCCGAGGAACTGAACGACGCCCAGCCCACGGTCAACCCCAACTGGACCGTGGAGAAGGTTACCGAGACGCTCGCTGAGCCCAAGAAACTGGATGACGGCACCACCATCACCAAGCGGACAAGCCAGATCGTGTACACGGCCAAGACGCCCCTGGACCCGCACCTGCGTGACGCCCTGGTCTTGTCGGTCAAGCTGCCGGACGCAGCGGGCAAAACCATTTACTTCCCCACTCTGCAGACCTGCGAGCAGGGTCAAACTGACTGGTCTGAAATCGCCAAGGAGGGCCAGGATCCGCATGACCTCAAGGCTCCGGCGCCGTCGGTCACCATCACTCCGGCCGACGCTGCCGGCGACCACCACGCCGCGGAAGCCGTCTCCACAGAGCAGGCCTCGGCTGTAACCGACGACGGCTCGCAGGCACGTAGCTGGGCCGGCCTGATCGCGGGAATCGCCGGCTTGGGCCTGGGCGGCGCCGCGTTCTTCCGTAGCCGTTCAGCAAAGCCGGCAGCGGCGAAGGCCACCACCAAGTAGTTGACGCCGGATTGGCGCCCGGAAGATCACGATCCGGGCGCCAATCCGTTTTCACGGCCGTGGCTGAATTGACTCGTACCGCGGCCGTGGCAAAGCTGGTGCCCATGTGGACTCAGCGCATCAAAACCGGTCTTGTGACGACGACGGCAGCCGCTGCGCTGCTCCTTCTTGCTGCCTGTGGGCCAAGCCCCAGCCCGTCAGGAACCAGCACTGCCCCGCCAACCTCTTCCACGCCGTCGGCATCAGCGCCGTCAGCGTCAGCGACGTCGAACCCGCCATCCCCAACCGCCACCACGCCGCCATCCCCCTCGGCAACAGCAACGTCCGAAGCACCCGCAGCAGCGGGCTTGTGCAAAGCGGCGTCCCTCGCCGCAGCAACTGACGCAACCGGCGGCGGTGCTGCGGGCAGCATCTATGAAAAGTTGATCCTGACCAACTCCGGCAGCGCCCCCTGCATCCTGGAAGGTTTTGCGGGAGTTTCCCTCACTGCCGACGCCAACGGTGAACCGATCGGCGAACCGGCAACCCGGGAAACCACAACCCCTGTGACCAAAATCGAACTGGCCCCGGGTAAGTCCGCCTGGGCAGAAATCCGTTACACGCAGGCCGGCAATTACGGCGACTGCACCAAGACCCCCGCGGCCGGATACCGGATCTATCCGCCCAACGACACCGCGTCACTGTTCATCCCCGAGCCCCACGATGCGTGCAGCAATGCCGGCATCAAGCTCCTGACCATCACCGCTTTCCAGGCGGTCTGACCGTATTCCCACGGCTTCGGCTTATTCTGTCGGAGCCGTGGGGCATGATGGAGGGATGCAGGAGCCGCAGGCGTCGGATGGCGCCATCAGCCGTTTCAGCCAGGCAACCAGGGAATGGTTCCTCGGCGCTTTTTCCGAGCCCACACCCGCGCAGGACGGCGCGTGGAACGCGATCTCCTCAGGCTCCCATGCCCTGGTAGTGGCTCCTACGGGGTCCGGTAAAACCCTCGCTGCTTTCCTGTGGGCGCTCGATCGCCTGCATTCCAAGCCCAGCGATGCTCTGCCGGGTCTCGAAAATGTTCCGGCCAATGGCAAGGGCAGGGCGAAGCGGCCCAAAACCAAGACGCGCGTCCTCTACATATCGCCGCTGAAAGCGCTGGGTGTGGATGTTGAGCGAAACCTCCGTGCGCCCTTGATCGGCATCACCCAAACTGCCAAACGCTTAGGGCTTCCCGCACCGCTGGTGACGGTGGGCGTCCGCTCGGGAGATACGACGGCGGCGGATCGCCGCACGCTGTTGACCAGCCCGCCGGATATCCTCATCACTACACCGGAATCCCTGTTCCTCATGCTGACCTCCCGTGCCCGGGAGACCCTCAGCGAAGTGGACACCATCATCATCGATGAAGTGCACGCCGTGGCCGGGACCAAGCGCGGCGCTCATTTGGCTGTGTCCCTCGAACGGCTCGACGCCCTGCTTCCCAAGCCCGCTCAACGAATCGGACTTTCCGCTACTGTGCAGCCGAGGGAACTGGTGGCCCAATTCCTGGCCGGCCAAGCTCCGGTGGAAATCGTGGCGCCGCCGTCCAAGAAGAACTGGAACCTCACGGTCACGGTTCCTGTGGAGGACATGTCCGATCTCCAAGGCGCTGCGGGTGCGTTCGACTCCGGGCCGGCGTCGGGGTTGCAGCCGCAGGCGTCCATCTGGCCGCATGTTGAGGAACAGATTGTGGATCTGGTCCTGTCCAAGCAATCCACCATTGTCTTCGCCAATTCCCGCCGGCTCTCGGAACGCCTCACAGCCAGGCTCAACGAGATCTATGCCGAACGCCAGCTAATGGCGGTGGGCGGCAGCGAGTGGGCGGCTCCGGAAGGCAACCCTGAAACCGGACCGGGAGTTCCCGCCTCCACGGCTACCCCCGCGCACATGATGGCTCAGGCAGGCAGTACCAACGGGGCCGATCCTGTGCTGGCCCGCGCCCACCACGGCTCGGTGTCCAAGGACCAGCGCGCCATGATCGAGGACGATCTTAAGTCCGGACGGCTGCGCTGCGTGGTTGCAACGTCATCACTGGAGCTCGGCATCGATATGGGTGCCGTAGATCTGGTGGTCCAAGTGGAATCGCCACCTTCTGTTGCCAGTGGCCTGCAACGCGTCGGCCGTGCCGGGCACCAAGTTGGCGAAATCTCAGAGGGCGTCCTCTTCCCCAAGCACCGGGCCGATCTCCTCCATACGAGTGTCACCGTTGAGCGTATGCTCGCCGGGCAGATTGAGCGCCTGAGCATCCCGGCCAATCCGTTGGACATCCTTGCCCAGCAAACAGTGGCCGCTACCGCTTTGGGCAGCATTGATGTTGAGGAGTGGTTCAGCACCGTGCGTCGCTCCGCGCCCTTTGCCAGCCTGCCGCGCTCGGCATTCGAGGCCACATTGGACCTCTTGGCTGGCAGGTACCCATCGGACGAATTCGCGGAACTGAGGCCACGCATCATCTGGGACCGGCACGCCGGGACCATTGAAGGCCGGCCCGGTGCCCAGCGCTTGGCAGTGACTTCCGGCGGCACCATCCCGGACCGTGGCCTCTTTGGCGTTTACATCATCGGCACGGAAGTGGAGGGCTCGGCTTCTCCCGGCAGTGCCGACGGCTCCGAACCCACAGCAAACGCCCGCGCTGCCAAGGGTGGACGCAGGGTTGGTGAGCTCGACGAGGAAATGGTGTACGAGTCCCGTGTAGGGGACGTCTTTGCGCTGGGTGCCACCAGTTGGAAGATCGAGGACATCACCCATGATCGCGTGCTGGTCTCCCCCGCGTTTGGTCAGCCCGGCAAACTTCCTTTCTGGAAGGGCGACTCCTTGGGCAGGCCTGTGGACTTGGGCCGCGCGTTGGGTGCCTTCATCAGGGAACTATCGGCTGCAGATGAAGCCCCTGCCATGGAACGTTGCCAGGCCAGTGGTTTGGATGCCTTCGCCGCGAGCAACCTGATTCAATACCTCAGGGAGCAGAAGGAAGCCACGGAGATCGTCCCCAACGACCGCACCTTGGTGGTGGAACGGTTCCACGACGAACTGGGCGATTGGCGGGTAGTCCTGCACAGCCCGTTTGGCATGCCCGTTCACGCCCCTTGGGCACTTGCCGTGGGCCAACGGCTGCAGCAGCGCTATGGTTTGGACGGCTCGGCCATGGCAGCGGACGACGGCATTGTCCTGCGGGTGCCCATGATGGAGGATGAGCCACCGGGTGCTGAGCTCTTCCTCTTCGACCCCGAGGAACTCGAACAAATTGTCACGGCTGAGGTGGGCGGCAGTGCACTGTTCGCATCCCGCTTCCGTGAATGTGCAGCCCGCGCCTTGCTCCTGCCCCGCCAGAATCCGGCCAAGCGCCAGCCCTTATGGCAGCAACGCCAACGCTCAGCACAATTGCTGGATGTCGCCAAGAAGTACCCTTCCTTCCCGATAGTTCTCGAAGCCGTCCGGGAATGCTTGCAGGATGTTTACGATCTCCCAGCGTTGAAGGACATTGCCGCATCAGTAGAGCGCAGGGAATTGAGGATCGTGGAAACCACCACGCAGCAACCCTCCCCTTTCGCAAAGTCTCTGTTGTTCGGCTACGTTGCCCAGTTCCTTTACGAGGGCGACTCTCCCTTGGCCGAACGCAGGGCAGCTGCCCTCGCCCTGGACTCCACCCTCCTCAACGAGCTCCTGGGCCGTGTGGAACTGCGCGAACTCCTGGACGCCCAGGTCATCGACTCCACGGAGTTGGAGCTTCAGCGTTTGGCCCCGGACCGCAGGGTCCGTGGCATGGAAGGCGTAGCCGATCTTCTGCGCCTGCTCGGCCCACTCAGTACTGCAGAAGTGGCAGAGCGACTGGAGGGTACCCAACAACCCGAATCCAGCCCGCAGCCGGAAACACGAGCGCCGTCCCCAGCTGACGCACAGCTCGCTGACGCACAGCTGGTTGACCCGCAGCTCGATGACGCCCAGCTCGCAGAGGAAGCTTCCGTCACCACCCCATCCGGCAGCGTGGCGGACGCCGGGGCCCACCTCGCGGCCTTGCAGAAAGCCAACCGCGCGCTGAAGGTAACAATCGGCGGCGTCGAGCGTTTTGCTGCCATTGAGGATGCTGCTCGACTCCGCGACGCAATCGGAGTTCCGCTTCCCATGGGTGTGCCGCTGGCTTTCATTGAGCCGGTCCACGATCCTTTGGGCGATCTCGTTTCCCGTTACGCGCGAACCCACGGACCTTTCACGGCGTCCGAAGCTGCGTCCAGGCTGGGCCTTGGTGTCGCAGTGGTCAACACGGCTTTGAGGCGCCTCGCCGATGACGGCCGTGTGGTGGAAGGCGAATTCCGGCCTCACGCCGTGGCTGAGCAGCCCGCAGAACGAGCCGATTCAGAGCTCATGAGCGTAGACGCCCCACCCTCCAGTGAATGGTGTGACGCCGAGGTCCTGCGGAAACTGCGGCGCCGTTCGCTCGCGGCCCTGCGGGCTGAGGTGGAGCCTGTAGACACTGCAGCCTATGGGCGTTTCCTGCCTGCCTGGCAGAACGTGACCGCGCCGGGTAAGTCCCGAAGCCAGGCGTTGAGGGGGCTGGACGGGATCATCACGGCAGTGGATCAACTGTCCGGCGTACCTATCCCTGCATCAGCGTGGGAACCATTGGTCCTGGCCAGCAGGGTGGCCGACTATAAACCGGCCATGTTGGATGAACTCATGGCAGCCGGTGAACTCCTGTGGTCCGGGGCGGGGTCCCTACCCGGGAACGACGGCTGGATCAGCCTCCATGTGGCCGATTCCGCTGAGCTGACGCTCAACCCGGACCCCGAGTTCGAACCCGGCGATGCGCAGCAGCGGCTCCTGGAGCATTTCAGTGCCGGTGGTGGCTATTTCTTCCGGCAACTCACGGATGTGGCCGGTGGAATGGATGCGGTGTTGAGTGACGACGCCGTGGTCTCCGCGCTTTGGGACCTCGTGTGGGCAGGCCGGGTGACGGGCGATACTTTCGCCCCGGTCAGGGCCATGATCGCAGGCGGGAAGACCGCCCACCGGCAAGTAGCCAAGGCGCCCAGGGCCCGGGCTCCGCGGATGAGCAGGCTTGGCCGTTCCCACGGGACGGGATTGCTGGGCTCTCCCGGGCTCACGGGTGGTCGCTACGGCTCCGTATCGGGTGGCATTGCCGCCGCGCCGCCGTCGGCAGTGGGCCGCTGGTCAGCGCTGCCCGCGCCGGAACTGGACCCCACCATTCATGCCCGCGGCACCGCTGAGCTTTTGTTGGACCGCTACGGCGTGGTTACCCGTGGCTCGGTGATGGCAGAGAACATCATTGGCGGCTTCGGGCTCATGTATAAAGTGCTGGCACGCCTGGAAGAGGCCGGGCGGTGCCGGCGGGGCTACTTCATTGAGCATCTTGGGGCAGCCCAGTTCGCCGTGCCGGCCACGGTGGATCGGCTCAGGTCCTTCACCGAGGATGCCCGGATCTCCAAAGCCGAGCCGTCCGCACTGGCCCTGGCAGCCACCGATCCCGCCAACCCGTACGGGGCGGCCCTCCCCTGGCCGGCATTGTCCGTCGATGCCGGTTCAGGTCACCGCCCGGGACGTAAAGCCGGAGCGTTGGTGGTGATGGTGGACGGCGCGTTGATCCTTTACGTTGAACGCGGAGGCAAGACGCTGCTCACCTTCAGCCAGGACGACGCCGTGCTGACCGTAGCGGCGCAGGCATTGGTGGATGTGGTCCGCCGCGGCGCCGTGGACAAGCTCTTCATGGAGAAGGTCAACGGTCACGATCTCCTGGAAACTCCCATCGCCGTTGCCCTCGCGGCCGCGGGCGCCTACTCCACACCGAAGGGACTGCGGATCCGTGCCTGAAGGCGATTCCATTTGGCGGGCTGCCTCACGCCTGAACGAGGCATTGGCCGGAAAGATCATCAACGCCTCAGACTTCCGCGTGCCTCGGTTCGCCACCTTGAACCTTGCGGGCTGGACCATGACCGAGGTTGTCCCCCGCGGAAAGCACCTGCTCATGCGCTTGGCGGGACCGGTTGATGAGGAACCCGGGGCCAGCAGGAAACCCCGCGCACTAACCATCCACTCCCACCTCAAAATGGAAGGGAGCTGGATGATTTATCCGCCGGGTGGCCGTTGGACCAAACCCGGCCACACTGCGCGGTGTGTGCTCCGCACGGACTCGGCGGACGCCGTCGGGTTTTCACTCGGAATCCTGGAAGTGGTGCCTACTGCTGAGGAAGAGAAGATTGTGGGGCACCTGGGCCCGGATCTGCTCGGCCCGGATTGGGATGAAGAGGAGGCCCTGCGCAGGCTTCGCGCCGAACCCGACGTTACCGTGGGATTTGCCCTGCTGGATCAGCGGAAGCTCGCGGGCATTGGCAACATCTACCGCTGCGAGGCGTGCTACCTCTCCGGTATCCACCCTGCCCTGCCCGTGGGCGAAGTGCCGGACCTCGCCAAGACCATCAACGATGCCAAACGCCTCCTCGGCGAGAACCTGGGCCCGGGCCGGCGAACCACCCTGGGCCCGCGCGCATTGCGCCCCGGATACTGGGTGTACGGGCGGGAACGCCAACCGTGCAGGCGCTGCGGCGCCACCGTTCGCCGCGGGCTCTTGGCAGGACCGGACGGCACGGAGGAACGGGACATCTACTTCTGTCCGCGCTGCCAGCCGGCGCCGTGAAACCCTGCAACCTGCGCCGCAAAAGCCCCGAGCCGGCACCCTGTCCAGGCACACCAACAACCAGCCGGACCTGGCCACATTAAAGCCGGCCAGGCCCGGCCACCTGCCGCCGCGACGGCTGCGCGCATCTGCCTGTCCGGCCCGCTACTCCAGGAAGCTCCCCAGCCGCCCCAGCAATAGCCGCCGGACACCGCAAGCTGCGCGCCGCCGTCGGACGTTTTCTACGCCATCCGCCACCACTTTTGGTTGGTGGAGCCGGCGCAATCCCATAACTGTAAGTAGGCCCCGTTGGACGAATTCCAGTCGGTAACATCTACGCATTTGTTGGCCTGCGGGTTCACCAGATCACCGGAGTGGTTCAGGACGAACTTTTGCGCCGCACTGCCGTTGCAGCCTGTGAGCTGGATTCTGGCGCCGTTAGCGGTTGAACCCCAGGCAACATCCATGCATTTGCCCAGTGAGCGGACGGTGCCGTTGGTGGCAAAGGTCCATTGCTCCGACGCGGAGGTATCGCAGTCCCACAGCTGAAGCGGGGCACCGTCAACGGCCTGGCGGCCGGCTATGTCGATGCACTTCCCGGCGTAGCCCTGTATGCGGGTAGCGGCAGCAGCGGCAGGTGCGGCCGGAGCCGCTGCGAGTTCGTACACGCGGACGTAATCAACCAGCAGCGATTGCGGAAACTCTGTGCCTGAATCGGGTGCGCCCGGCCAGTGGCCGCCCACGGCAAGGTTCAGGAGGAGGAAGAAGTTGTGGTCGAACACCCAGGGGCCTGTGGTTCCGGCTTTGCTCTTTTGTGAGTAGGGAATGCCGTCGATGTACCAGGTGATGGATTCCGGAGCCCAGTCCACGGTGAACGTGTGGAAAGCATCGCTCAATGCTTTGCCGTTGGGCAGCGTGTAGCTGGCGTTGGCAGCGCTGGATCCGGAGTAGCCGGGGCCGTGGATGCTTCCCCAGACCGTGCCGGGTTCCTTGCCAACGTTTTCCATGACGTCCAGTTCGCCGCTCGCTGGCCAACCATCCGTGAAAACGTTGTCGCCCAGCATCCAGAATGCGGGCCACATTCCTTGCCCTTGAGGCAGCTTGAGACGTGCTTCAAACCTGCCGTGCATCCTGCTGAATTTGCCCGCCGTCAACAGCCGGGCTGAGGTGTACTGGCACGTCCCGTAGTGGCACTGGTACCCGGCAGGATTTTCCCTGCGCGCAGTGATGGCCATGTTGCCCTGTCCATCTGCGGCGGCGTTGCTGGTGCGCCCGGTGTAGTACTGCAGTTCACCGTTGCCCCATCCGGATCCTCCTGTGTCCTGTGTCCATTTTTCGGGGTCGGGTGCTGTGCCGGCGGGGCCGTTGAATTCGTCGCTCCACACCAGCGCGCCGGGGGCGGGCATGCCTGCTGCTGCCAGTGCGGACGGCTCCGGAGCTATGACGGTAGCTGCGATGGTCAGGCCGACGACGAGCATCGTCAGGGGCATGAGTCTTCGCTTCATGGTTGCCACTTTGAGGGTCTCTGCCCGTAACGCGCAAGCCTTTTGAAGCCAACACGCAAAACGTCACGGCAAGGAAATAATCAACGCGAGTTTACTTTTCCAGTCCGTAACGAGGATGAAATACAGGCGCGGGACAGTGGAATCAGGAACCAACTGGCTCGAAACCGCTTCGGTCAAGGCAGTTGGCATGAGGACATTCCGTTCGCAGCCGAATTCCTTCCCTTGAGCATCGATGATGCAGCTCCAGGCGCGTCAGCCGTGTCCTCCCAACCTCGCTCTGAGGAGCGTGTGGACATTCCGGCGCGCCTTGGCCTTTTCCCCAGCAGTTACCGGAGGCTAATGATGGGCATTTACAGACAAATACTGGTAAGGATCCTTGCAGTTCTGGTGGTTTCCTTTGGGCTGATCTATATCAGTTGGCGGTGGTCCAGCACCGTTGCCTGGGATGCTTGGTGGATCTCGCTGCCCCTTGTGGCCGCGGAAACCTACAGCCTTGGCGAATCGGCGCTTTACGCCGTGACCATGTGGAATGCACGACGACGTCCCCCTCCCCCGCCTGCCCTGCCGGGCAGATCGGTGGACGTGTTCATTGCCACCTATAACGAGCCCTTGGACCTGGTGCTGAAAACGGCCGTCGCGGCCCGGGACATGGAGTACCCCCACCAAACGTGGATTCTTGACGACGGAGATCGGGCCGAATTTGCTGAAGCAGCACGGGAGATCGGCGTCGGGTATATCACCCGTGGTCCTGAGTGGGATGGCCGCCAGCGCTTTGCCAAGGCAGGAAACGTCAACAACGCCCTGTCCGTGACAACAGGTGAGTTCGTGGCTATTTTCGACGCAGACCAAGTTCCTGAACCGCGCTTCCTGGACCGCGTGCTGGGCTATTTCGATGCTGAGGAAGTGGCCTTCGTACAAACCCCGCAGCACTTTTGGAATGTTCCGGAGCGGGATCCGCTGGGAAGCCAGGCGGAACTCTTCTACGGTCCCATCCAACAGGGCAAGGATGGCTGGGACGCAGCGTTCTTCTGCGGTTCCAATGCCGTCCTTCGCAGGGAAGCCCTCATGGCCCTTGGCTTGACCCGCTACACGCGGACCGCCACCGAGCAGACGTGGCGGGCCTTGCGCCGGGGCAGATCGCGTTTGCAGGACCTTCACGGCGAACTGGGCAGGCGTCATCCCGCCGCGATGCCCGTGGTGGAGCAGGCCCTGGAGGCGGTGGCGCGTGCGGAACGGCAGGTGCGCCGTGGTGATGTCCTTGCCGAGATCACGTTTGAACTCCGCGTAGCTTTCCATACAGCTGCCTTGGCGGTCCCCGAAGCCATGGAGGACGTGGTGCCGGAATTGGACGCGGTCCTGGAATCGGTAGATGTGGCCCACACGGACCAAGCGCTGGCCATCCACCCCATGGACACCACCACCATCACCGAGGATATGGCCACGGCCATGCATCTCCACGCGATGGGTTGGGGCAGCGTCTACCACCACGAGGTCCTGGTTCACGGGCTGGCCCCGGAGGACGTCTCCACCATGCTCTCCCAGCGGCACAGATGGGCGGCAGGGACCATGCAGGTGTTCTTCAGTGACAATCCGTTGTTGCTCCGGGGGCTCACGGTGGCCCAGCGCCTCATGTATTTGGGAACCATGACCAGTTACCTCAACGGTTTCGCTGCCCTGAGCTATATCGCAGCGCCGGTGGTGTTTCTGGTGGCAGGTACGTACCCGCTCACTGCCAGTCCCGTGGTGTTCTTCTGCCTCTTCCTGCCTTTCTTCTTCTCCTGCCAGTTGCTCTTCCAAGCAGCGGGCAACGGCTCCAAGGGCTTGTGGCGCGGCCAGCAATGGTCCTTTGCGTTGTTTCCCACCTGGATCGCGGCAACCTGTTCAGGTGCGGCCGCGGTTTTTCTCGGCAAACACCTCACGTTCTCTGTCACAGCCAAGAGCAAGCAAGCCACAGGACGCGGCTTCCGCCACGTCAGGTTGCAGGTGGCTGCCATGGCGTTGCTTGTTGTGTCCTCGTTGATGGGCATCGCGCGGGTGTCCACCGGTGAAGCGCCGCTGTATCCCACCCTCATCACCCTGGCCTGGGTTGCGTTGGACCTTGCCCTGCTGAGCGTGGTGATCGGAGCCGCCAGGTACCGGGGCCCCGGAGAGGACCTCGTGGAGCCAATGCCTGCTCCCAAGGAATTCACCAGCGCAGTGAACGCTCCGCCCGCACCGTAACCAAACACCCTTCAGTAAAAGCCGTTCCATCCCCCAGCAAGGAGCGCCCCCATGTCCCTCTCCCATGCCCCGAGCACCCTTTCCTCTCCATCTGCACAGCTGACCGGTTTGGATCTGAAGATCGCCGGAACCCTGGATGCCACTACCGTTCGTGCCGTCCGTGAAGCCTCCGCCAAGGCCGCTGAGGACGGCCCCATCCTGGTCCTGCTCAATGTCACGGCGGTGAGATCCGTAGCAGCGTCAGGGGTTGTGGGGCTGTTCGAGGTGCTCCACCTGCTCCGGTCCCGCGGCGGCGATCTTCGCCTCTTCGGCACTTCCAATGAGCTGCAGGACACCCGGCTCCAAGCCCATCTGGGTCACGTCGCCCGCATCTACCCAACCCGGGAGGAAGCCGTCGACGGCGGCGCTGCTCCCGGGCGGCCGCGCCGGCTTTCGCCCGGCTCCAGATGGCCGAAGCTGTTCGGGCGCCGGCATCGTTCCCTCGGATGGGGCTGACCGTGGCACAGACTCCCACTTTCGCCGGCCACCCGAACAGGAAACGTCGCCGGGCCAGCCTGCTCATCCCTTTGCTGGTGACGGCGTTGACGGCCACGGGCCTGGG
Organism: Paenarthrobacter aurescens; assembly: GCF_041549525.1. Lineage (NCBI taxonomy): Bacteria > Bacillati > Actinomycetota > Actinomycetes > Micrococcales > Micrococcaceae > Paenarthrobacter > Paenarthrobacter aurescens. The sequence continues at coordinate 765,701 of NZ_CP157456.1, read as the reverse complement.
TTTTGCGTCCAAGGAGGTGGTCCCCGTAGTTCAGGCATTGTCACTCTGCAGGGCAGGTGATGCTTCCACCGTGATTCCCAAGGACGGTGTGCTTTTGGGCGTGAACCTGGATTGGGACTCGGAGACCTTGTCAGAGCACCGTGGGAATCTTGGCCATGATCCCGCAGTGGTGGTGCAGTTCTCTGACATCCCTTATGACGATCAAACGTGGGCGCACACCACCAACGCCGTCACCCAGGTCCGCGCAACGGGCGGCGTGCTCCTGCTGACACTCGAACCGCACGGCGGCTTGGAGACCATGAGCGAGGAAGTGATCGCCAAATTGGCCACAGACTTACGGGCCATCAATGATCAGGGGACCACCGTCGTCGTACGTTTTGCGCACGAGATGAACGGGTCCTGGTATTCCTGGGGCCAGCAGCCGCTGCGTTACGTGGAGGTGTTCCGCAAAGTAGCCGCCGCAATCCATGCGGGGGCGCCGGGTACGTCCATGATGTGGGCGCCCAACTATGGCGGTGGCTACCCGTTTACCGGGGGCCAGTTCGCGGCTCGTCCGGGGACCGCGGACTTCGCTGCGCTCGATACAGACCATGACGGCACCCTCACCATGGCAGACGACACTTACGCACCCTACTATCCAGGGGACGATGCCGTGGATTGGGTGGGCGTTTCCCTCTATCACTGGGGCAATCAGCGGCCATGGGGCAACAACGACATCTCCGAGCCCGGCAAGTTCCTCGCCATGCTGACCGGCACGTACAGCGGCACCGCCGGCGACGACAGCCCCGTCCCGGATTTTTACCAGGTATACGGCGTTGACCACGGCAAGCCAGTAGCCATCCCGGAGACGGCGGCCATCTTCACCCCCGCCCGCGCCGGGGCGTCCGAGCTGGACGTTAAACAGGCCTGGTGGCGTCAGGTCTTCTCCGACGAAACCCACCAAAAATATCCACAGCTGAAAATGATCAACTGGTTCGAGTGGAAGAAATACGAGATCGAAATTAACGACGACGTCGACTGGCGGAGCGCTGGATCGCCTGCCATCCGCGATGCCTTCAGTCAGGACCTGCCGGACTGGTTGCGGTACGGCGAAGATCTTGAGGCCTGCCGTTAGCTGGGGATCCTGAGTAAGAACCATCCCGGGCAAGAACTAGGCAGCGGCTTCCACAACTTCCGTGGGGGCCGTTGCCTTTGCCTTCTCCGGAACCATGAACCTGGGGAGCAGGACCTGCACAATTGGGCCGATGGCCAACGCGTAGACCACCGTTCCAACACCCACTGAGCCGCCCAGCAGGAAGCCCACAGCGAGGACCACAACTTCGATGCCTGTGCGAACCAGGCGCACGGACCAGCCGGTGCGGCGGACAAGTCCGGTCATCAGCCCATCGCGGGCGCCGGGTCCAAGACGGGCGCCGATGTAGCAAGCGGAGGCGATGCCGTTGAGGATCACGGCACCGGCAAGCATGGCGATCTGTCCGCCCAGATGTGAGAACTCCGGGATGAGAAACAGGCCCAGGTCAGCGAAGAGACCCACCAGCACTGCGTTGGCTATGGTTCCGATCCCCGGCATCTGCCGGAGCGGGATCCACAGGAGAAGTACCAGGAAGCTGACCGCGATGACCACAACTCCAATGCTGAGGCCGGTCTTTTCGGAGACGCCTTGGTGGAACACGTCCCACGGGTCCAAACCGAGCCCGGCACGGATGAACATGGCCAAGGAGATGCCGTACATTGCCAGGCCGATCAGGAGTTGAGTGATTCTTCGGGTCATCATGGGTTCCATCCTCCGATGAAACTGGCCTTGCATTCCATAGCCAGTTTGAAATACTGGTCTGATGTCCGGCTCATTGAATCCCACCGCACTGGTTCGTCTCCTCGGCGCCTGGAACTCCGGCGCCCTGCCCGCCTACCGCGAGCTGTCCGACGTCGTGCGTTTGCTGGTGATGGACGGCCGAATCCCGCTGGACGTCGCCCTGCCCAGCGAGAGGGCGCTCGCCCAGACCCTTGGCCTCAGCCGCACCACGGTCACGGCCGCGTACGCGAACCTGCGCGAACAGGGCTTCCTCACCGCCGGTCAGGGCAGCCGCGGGCGGACATCCATCCCCCACCGCACCACTCCGGTGAGCGCACCCGGGCTCGCGGTTCCGGAGGGACTTCTGGACCTGGCTTATGCCTCGCTTCCGGCGGCCGGGGAAGTAGTCCACCGGGCCTTCGCTGACGCGCTCACCGAGTTGCCCGCTCTCCTGCCAGGATTCGGGTACGACGCCGTGGGTGTTCCGGCCCTCCGCGAAGCCATCGCCGGGAAGTACACGGCCGAGGGGGTCCCCACCACCCCTGGCCAGATCCTTGTTACCTCCGGCGCCCAGCATGCGCTCAACATTGTGCTGCGCGCGCTGGCCGGAAAGCAGGACCGGGTCCTGGTGGAACACCCCACGTATCCCAACGCCCTGGACGCCATCCGCGCCGCGGGCTGCAAGCCGCTTCCAGTCGCGTTGCCTGCACTACAGTCGAGTACCTCGCCGGCCTGGGATATTGATGCGATGGTGGCCACCATGAACCAGCAGCGCCCCGCCATGGCCTACTTGGTGCCCGACTTCCACAACCCCACCGGGCGCATCATGTCGGACCTGCAACGGCGGCGGCTTGCCCGTGCAGCCACCGCTTCCGGGACCGTGTTGGTGGTGGATGAAACGCTGCGCGGGTTGAATCTCGACGCCGTCCGCACCGCGCCGATGTCATCCTTCAGTCCCGCTGTGGTGTCCATTGGTTCGCTCAGCAAGTCGCATTGGGCAGGGCTGCGGACCGGGTGGATCCGGGCAGAGGAGTCCCTTATTGCCCGCTTTGTTGCCACCAGGACCGTCATGGATCTTGGCGGGCCGGTGGTGGAACAACTGGCGGCGGCACGCCTGGTGCGGGCTTTCGCCGAACCCCTTGATGCCAGGCTCGCGGAGCTTCGGCATCAGCGGGAATCCCTGCTGGGGTTGCTTGCGGAGCGCCTGCCGGAATGGGAGGTGGAGCGGCCCCGGGGCGGACTCACTGTGTGGTGCCGGCTTCCCACGCCGTGCAGCACCGCCCTGACTGTGCTCGCCCCCGATTTCGGCGTTCGCTTGGCAGCCGGTCCCCGCTTTGGGGTGGGTGGGGCGTTCGAGCACTATGTTCGCGTTCCGTTTACCTTGCCCGCCGCGCAATTGGAGTTCGCTGTTGGCGCGCTTCGGGCCGCCCAGGACAAGCTCGACGCTTCGCCGCACCTCCGCAGGACCCTCAAGGCAGAGCGGCCAGCCGCCGTCGCGGTTGCCTAGGCAGCCGGGCCTGCGGATCGAGCCGCCCCGCCCATGCGCTGCTTAGCTGTGTTGCTGCCGGGTCCCACGGGGACATGCGTGGTGGCCTTGGCCAGGCCGAAGAGCGGCATGCCGTTGTACACCACTTCAATACCCGACGCCGGCACTTGGTACGTCTCGTGCCACACACCAATGTCGCCGCTTCCTGAGACCTCTTTCATGAACTTCCGCCAGGGGCCCAGGTGCGGCGAGTCCTTGTCCGCGGCAAAACGCCTCAGGTGCTCCGGGCTTTCCCAGTAGCTGAGCAGCATGGTGGTTCGCCCAAACCATTGTTCGCTGCCGAGGAGACCGGCATCAGGGTTTTTGGCCAGGTGCTGCATCATGATGGGCATCGCTGAGGCCACCTTGGCCACCCGGCCCAGCTTCCACCACCGGTTGGCCCGCATCCCAATGAGGAAGACGGTCACTGATTCGCGCCCTGTGTCCGCGGTGAAGCGGCCGGGGAAAACGTCCTGTGCCATGGGAATCCTTCAGTAGGGGAACCGATCGGTTGCTGGTTCCAGAGTTTCATAACACTGTTATGAAACAATGTTATGAAACACTTGGGGGTATGGCAAGACCCGTCATTCATGATCAGCATGTCCAGAGCAGACTTCTTGCGGTCACCGCCGAGTTGGTGGACCGCGAGGGCCCGGCCCGTGTCACCCTGCGCGACGTCGCCGCAGCCGCCGGAACGTCCACCACCGCGATCTACTCGCTCTTCGGCGGGAAAGCGCAACTGCTGACGGCCGCCGTCGACCACGGTTTCCGTTCCTTCGGCGACTCCCAACGGGAGGCGGCCAAAGAAGGGCTGCTGGGATTGGGCCGCGCCTACCGCGCCTGGGCACTGGAACATACAGCCCTTTACCGCCTGATGTTCGGCGGCGCGTTGTCCGCCTATGTTGATTGCAGCCCGACGCCGGAAGTCGCCTCCGAGTCGATGCTCCCCTTGGTGGAAGCAGTGGTAACAGCCCAGCGGGCCGGTGCACTGCGCATGGACGATCCCACCCTGGTGGCCATGGCCATCTGGGGCCAAGTCCATGGGCTGGTCAGCCTGGAGCTGGCACAAATGAATGACCCGGCCACCGATTGGGCCGCAATATACGAGGCCGCACTGGACTCCGTTGCCCGCGCCTGGGTGGCCTCACCGGGTTCCTAGGCGTACACCTTCTCCAGGAATGCACCCCAGGCCTTGGCCGTGAGCTCTGAATCGCCGGAGCCGCTGAACTCGTGCACCGTCATGCCAACCGGAGCGCCGAACGCGTTCCGGCCGAAGAAGCGGTACATGGTGTCCCCAGTTCGGATGCCCAGGAAGTTCTTGTTCGAGAAGTCCACTTCCCCGCTCAGCCGGCCCACGCCGTCGAGGTCCGCTTCGAACGGCGAACCGGCGGCGGCACCATCCACACCCAAGGCCCTTTTCAGCTGCACGAAACCGTCGGGCGTCTGCGATGACGCGGGCGCCTGGATGTCAGTGAAGACCACCGGCTTGCCATCGAAGTACCGCAGGTACTGGCCCAGGGTGTGCAGGTAGAACTCGGTGTGTTTGCTGGCGCCGTCGTACTGTTCGTCCCAGTTGTCGGCAAAGATGCCACTGTGAACATAGTGCAGCTTGGCGCGGCCACCCTCAAGGGGCTCAAGGACGTGCTCCAACTGGTTGAACCAGCCATCAGGTCCATCCATCCGGGACACCAGGTGGCTGGGGTATTCCTCGGTGGTTTTGACGTCCGGCCATTGATCCGTGGGGAACATCCAAGCCGGAGTGTCCTTGGTGACAGCCTGCCACACGCGCTCGGGAGTGCCGGGCAGTTCGACGTCCGCTTCGATCTCGAATTTCCGGTTGTCAGTCATTGCTTTGATCCTTTTCTGCTGGTTGCTCCGGGGAGGCTTGGGTTGTTTTGAGAGCGGGGTGAAGTACGACGACGAGGCGGTGCTTGCGTGCGCCGCCCGCCTGGGCGGCAGCACCGCCGTCGTGGTACTTATCTACGAGTCGGGTCACCGCAACGCCGAGTTCTTCCGCGAATGCCGCGCGTTCGGCAGCAGAGCGGAAGGTGATCTCGCCGTCGATCGCGAAACTGGCCAGCTTCTTCTTGGCCACTGCAGCGCCGGCAATGAGTTTGCCCATTTCCTGCACCGTGCGGGAGGCCAGGGACAGCAACCAGAAAGCCGAGAACCGGTCCGAGAAACGGCGCGGATCTGGAGCCACGGAGGCCAACGCAACGGGCGAAATCAGGTAGGAGGCCGCCGTGGCGCGCAATACGCGCTCGGTGACGTTGCCTTTGCGGCGCTCCTCCACCAGCTCCACCAGCCCATGGCGCTCCAAGGCTTTGAGGTGGTAGTTCACCTTCTGCCTGGGCAGCCCCACCTTCACCGCCAACTGCGTGGCGGATGCCGGTTCCACAAGCTCCTGCAGGATGCGGGTGCGGATGGGGTCCAGCGAGGCTTCCGCCGCGGCCGGGTCCTCGATCACTTCGATGTCCAACATGCTCCAAGTATGGGTACCGACAACTTTTATTGTCAAGAACTTTTTTATGTTCGGTTAGCTCTTCCGTTGTGAGGCCCGCTCTGCGTGCTTCCCGTGTGATGAGGGGCGCAGAGCGGGCCCCTCAACGCCGGTAGAATTGGCACGTGATGCAATCCCCCCTCCCCGTGCGCGACGGCGTGAACGCTACCCGCCTGCGCCTGCCGGACGAGGGCCCGTGGACCACCGCCATGGACTACATGATGCACCGGTGGGGACACATAGATCCCCAAGGCATCGAGGACCGGTTCGACGCCGGCGAAATCGTGGGCGAGGGCGGCGTACCCCTGGACCGCAGCACCAAACTGGAGGACCATACCTTCATTTGGTACTACCGCACCCTCCCACCCGAGACACGGCTGCCCGTGGAAATCACCATCCTCCACCAGGACGAGCACATCCTCGTGGTGGACAAACCACACTTCCTTCCCACCACGCCCGGAGGCACCTACATCCAGGAATCCGCGCTGGTCCGGCTCCGGAACCTGCTGGACCTCCCGGACCTCATCCCCATGCACCGGCTGGACCGCATGACCGCTGGCCTGCTGCTGCTCTCCACCAACCCGGAAACGCGCGGCAAGTACCAGGTGCTCTTCGAGAAGCGCCAAGTCCAGAAAGAATACGAGTGCGTGTCCGCCGCCACGCCCGCGGTGGGCTATCCCGCCGTCGAGTTCCCAACAGTGGTCCGCAACCGCATGACCAAGTCCCGCAGCTACCTGCTCGCCGAAGTCATTCCCGGTGAGCCGAACGCCGAAACGCGCATTGAACAGACAAGAACGTTCGACGCCGGAACTCACCAGCGGGCGCTGTACCGGCTGGAGCCGCACACCGGAAAAACGCACCAACTCCGCGTGCATATGGCCTCGCTCGGGCTGGGAATCGTCAACGACGCCTTCTACCCGGACCTGCTGGACAAAGCCCCGGACGACTACACCAAACCCCTGCAGCTACTGGCCCGTGGCATCACCTTCGTGGACCCCATCAGCAAGCAGCGCGTGGAATACCGCAGCCAATTGGAGCTCAGCGAAGCCCACGGCTGACCCCTTTTGGGCGGCCCATTTCCTCCGCTGGCCACCCGGACTACCATGGGTTTGCTGGGCAGAATCCGGGAGTTCCCATGGAGCAATTCACTGAAGTGCCGGGCGACAGGACCGCTTCGATCCTCGCCTACTCTGCAGCTGGCGTGGGCGTAGCCGGCGTCCTGACACTCGGGGCAATGTACGCCGTGGAAGTCCCCAAAGGCGGCCCTTTTGTGTTCGGGGCCATCAACGACGCCACAGGAGCTGTGTTCAACGTGCTGGTCATCCCGGTGATCCTCCAAGTCCACAAGCGACTTCCACAAGCACCATGGACCGAGCCACTGAAATGGGTAACCGCTGCTGCCTGCGCGGCCGGGGCCACAAGCTCCGCGTTGCTGGTACTCAAGGTCATGGATTTCGGGCCATCCACGGCAGTTTCCGTGGCCGCCATCGTGATCCAAGGGCTCTGGTTCTTCGTGGCAAACAACAAACTTCTCCACGTTGATGACTACCCGAAGGGATTCGCGAAGCTGGGCCGGTTCATTGGCGGATCACTGTTGATCGGACTACCTCTTGCCGGCCTGGGCTTTCTTATCCCCGGCCCGGAGTGGCTCCGATACGCGGTCATGGGAGCGGGTTTCGTGGCCGGGGCATCATCGTGGGCGGCGTGGCCCTATTGGTACTTCAAGGCAGGCAAATTCCTTGGCCACAAGCGGGCCGTTGAGACGCCAAGGGGTGCCGCTCCGGAACCGGCCTGACCTTTGCGAGGTCAGCCTCCAAGCCCCGGTGAGGATTCAAGCACTGTGCGGAAGACCGCCGTCGTATCCTCTGAAAACAGCACGAACTCAACCACCTCAAGCGGGCTGTCCCCGGCACGTCCCGAAGAGGAGAAGGAGCCCACGGCGTCGAACGCAACCTGCGCTACCTGGCGGGCGTCCCAGCCATAAATTCCGGCGCTGATCGCAGGGAACGCCACTGATTGGGCACCAAGCCCCGCCGCCACGGTCAAACTTTCCTGAAAGCAGGAAGCAAGCAGCGCCGGATCTGTCTGCCCCGCGTGCCGGTTGGGCCCCACAGTATGGATCACCCAGCGCGCAGGCAACCGAAAAGCCGGAGTCGCCACTGCCGAACCTACCGGCAGGCCGTCCTGCAGTTGGGTTCGCCTCAGCTCGCGGCACGCCTCAAGCAGTTCCCCGCCCGCGGCCCTGTGGATGGCGCCGTCCACTCCCCCTCCACCGAGCAGTGACGAGTTGGCAGCGTTGACGATTGCGTCCACCTTGCGCGCAGTGATGTCACCGTGCAGAATCTCGATTCGCATGGCGCCAGTCTCACTCCGAAGCGGCAGACACGGCAAGTACGGTACCTTGTGCCCATGGACATCATCGCCCCGGAAACATGGGGATCCGCAATCTACCTGTGGATCGTCCCCATTGTGCTGGGCGACGCCATCTTCCCGCCCATCCCCTCTGAGATGGTGGTGATCACCGGCGGGGCGCTGGCAGCCGATGGCCACGCGAACTTCTGGCTGGTCCTTTTCCTGGCAGCTTTCGCTTCCTGGCTGGGCGATATGGCCGTATTTCTGCTGTTCAAACGGCGTATCAGCCACGTCCTGGACCGGTGGTCGTGGGGCCGCAGGGTCCACCGCGGTATCCACGAGGCAATAGCCAAAGCGGGACGATCCTCAACTTACGGCGCCATCATTGGCGCGCGCTTCATCCCCGGTGGAAGGCTCGCCACCTCATCCGCGGCCGGCATCGCCAACGTCTCCGTGCGAGGTTTCAGCCTGTGCGCCGGACTGGGCGCGGTGCTGTGGGCGGTGTGGCAGGTGGGTTTGGGGTACTTCACCGGTTCCACCACCAAGCTGCCTTTTTGGGCCAGTTCACTCATTGGAGTGGGTCTGGGTTTGGTGATCGGGGTGGTGGTGGGACTGATCGTCACCCGGCGGCGCGGCAACCGATCTCCCGTGGACGAACCGTTCGACGCCGACGAGCCCGGCGACGTGCCCCAGCCCGAGTAGGGCCGGGTCCTATAGCGGGGTTTCTAAACCGGTGACCAGCGTCCGCGGCTGCGACGCAGCACGTACAGGCTGCCGGTCAAAGCAACACGCTCGACGGCGTCACGCATCATGGCTGCCGACGTCCGGGCTTCCTGGTTCTCACCTGAGTAATCGCGGTCATCTACTGTGAAGCGGAGGCTGAGCTGGGGTACTCCCCCAACGATGTCCAGCTGATTGGATTCAACGTGGTGCCGGGTTTCCAGCGCTTCCACTGCTGCGGCCATCACCGATTCCGGTGGGTTGCCCGGTTTGAGGCCAGTGATCTTCAACTTGGTCTGAAACGACGGCATTCCACTACCCTAACGGTCTCTCACATCCCGCGCCCTCCAGCGGATCCCTCTCTCACCAGATGAGAGAGGGATCCGTCGATACCCCTCGGGATGTGAGAGAGGGTGCTAGCCGGTGTTGCGGAGGCCGGCAGCTACACCATTGACGGTGATGAGCATGGCCCGCTGGAGCCGCTCATCAATCTCGCCCCCGGACACCTGCTCCTCACGGACCCGCCGGAGAAGCTCCACCTGCAGGTAGCTGATCGGGTCCAGATACTGGTCACGGATTTCCAGTGAACGCTTGAGCGTGGGCTGGGCATCGAGCAGTTCAGTCTCGCCGGTGAGCCGCTCAATTTCGGCCACCGTGAGCTCGTACTCGTCCCGGATCATATGGAACAGCCGGTGCAGTTCCGTCGGGACCAAGGAGGAAACGTAGTGGCCCGCAATCTCCATGTCAGTCTTCGCCAGGGTCATCTCCACATTGGAGATGACCGAACGGAAGAAGTGCCAACGGTCCATCATTTCCAGGAGCTGTTCAGCATCTCCGGCCTCGCGGGCGGCCTTCAAACCTGAACCCACACCAAACCAGCCCGGAACGATCTGGCGGGACTGTGTCCAACCGAAAACCCAAGGAATGGCCCGCAGGCCACCCAGTCCAGCCCCTGAGTCCGGGCGCTTGGAGGGGCGTGAACCAATATTCAGCGAACCCAGCTGCTCTACCGGCGTGGAGGCCAGGAAGTAAGCCGGAAGCTGGGGATCATCAATGAGGGTGCGGTAGCGGGCGAACGCTGCGTCCGAGATGGTTTCCATGACGTTGGCGTAGCGCTCGCGCTCGTCCTCCGAGGTGCGCGGAGTGCGGTGCAGTGCCGAGCCCTGCATCACTGCGGCCAGGGAAAGCTCAAGGTTCTCGCGGGCAAGTTCAGGCAGGGAGTACTTGTCCGAGATGACCTCGCCCTGCTCGGTGAACTTGATTTCTCCTTCAAGCACGCCGTTTGGCTGGGCCATGATGGCATCGTAGGTAGGTCCGCCACCGCGGCCCACGGATCCTCCGCGGCCGTGGAAGAGACGAACCCGCACACCATGCTTGGCAGCCACGTCACGCAGTTTGCGCTGGGTTTTGTGGATTTCCCACTGACTGGTCATCACGCCGGATTCCTTGTTGGAATCGGAGTAACCCAGCATCACTTCCTGGATGTCCCCGCGAAGGCGGACCAGCTCACGGTAAGAGGGATCAGACAGCAGCTGATCCACAATCTCGGCCGAAGCCCGCAATTCTTCCACCGTTTCCAACAGTGGAGCGAACCCGATCTTGGCGTGGGGTTTGCCGCTGAAGAGATCTATCAACCCGGCCTCGCGGGCAAGTACTGCTGCAGCAAGAACATCATCGGCCCCGCGGGTCATGGAAATGATGTACGTTTCCACAACGTCCGGCCCGTAGGTATGCAAGGCCTGGCGGATGCTCCGGAAAACGTCATACGTTCCATCCGCAGTGCCCTCGAGCTTGATCGGGTGGCCGGAGAGAGGCCGGCGGGAAGCCAGCTCTGCCCCCAGGAAAGTGAAACGCTCCTGACGCGTCAACTCGCCGTAGGGCTTCTCGGTGCCGAGCCTGTCCACCAGCTGGCCCACAGCATCGTGGTGGTAATCGGCGTGTTCGCGGATGTCCAAGGTTGCCAGATGCAGGCCGAAGGCAGCTATCGCCCGGCGCACGCGGGCCAGGGCACCGTCCGCCACCAGCCCCGCCGAGTGATTCCGCAGCGAGGCCTCAAGCAATCCGAACTCCGCCAGCAACTCGGGGGTGGTTGCATAGTCCCGGCCCGGCTCGTGATAAGTGGATGCTGAAATCCGGCGGCCGGTGTTGATGAGCTTGGCCTTGATGCAGGTCAGTTTGAGCCTGTACGGCTCCTGCGCATTCAGTTCAAGGATTCGCTTGTCCAGTCCGGGGAGGTTCTTGAGGTCCGTGGCAATGGAATCCAGCAGCTCCTGATCGGCCCCAAAGAGCGCGGTGGAGTTGGAGAGCACCGAAATGAGTTCATCGATCAGGGCGATGCTGATGCGGACGGCGTTCTGGTTCTGCAACTGCAGGATCTCCCGGGTGACAGCGGCGGTAACGTTCGGGTTGCCGTCGCGGTCACCGCCGATCCACGAGCCGAACTTCAGGGGTGCTGCGGCAGCCGGAAGCGCGACGCCATGCTCGGCCAGGAGCTCCGAAAGATCCGTCAGCATTTCCGGCATGGCGTCGGTCAGGATGCTGTTCAGGTAGTAGATGGCATTCCGGGCCTCATCCACAGGAGTGGGACGCACTTGGCGGAGCTCATCGGTCTGCCACATCTGATCGATGATTTCAGCAAGTTGACGGTCCTGACGACGACGGGCTGAGGTCCCCTCCGCGGTGGGCTCGGCAAGGACGTCCGAAAGTTTACGGACCTTGTCCAGGACCGAACGGCGTGAGGCCTCGGTGGGGTGCGCCGTGAAAATGGGCCGGACATCGAGTTCGTTGATGACATCCTGCAGGACCTGCGGACCGGCCTGCCCGGCGATCTCCGAGACCGCTTTTGCCAGCCAACCGTCTTTTTCCTGCCGGGTACGCAGTCCCCGGACGCGGTGGACTTGCTCTGCGGCGTTGCTGAGGTGGAAGTAGAACGCAAAGGCGCGGACCAAGTCAGTCGCCTGGTCCAGCGGCAGGGAGGCGAGCAGTTCACGGACCTGGGCAACGACGTCGTGCGCGCTCCACGGGCCTGTGGCGTCCGCGCCACCCCGGGCGGCTTCCTTGGACTCCTTGGTCAGCAAGCGCACCTGCTCCACCAGCTGGAGCAACTCCGGGCCGTGTTGTCTTACCAGGGATTCGCCCAAGAGGGTGGAAACCCGGCGTACGTCGGCACGCAGTTCGGCGGCGAGATCGGTGTCTTGGTGGGCAGCGTGAACCATAGATACATACCTTCGGGATCTGGTGGGGCCCGTACACTGCGCTGGATACTGTGAGCCGGATTACTTGTTTCCTACGGGATCTTACCCGCACCGAACTCAACAAAAAGAATGCGTCTCAGAGTTTGGCGTCACCGGCTGGCTTCTTTACGGGCTGCGGGAACACAGTGCTTGAAAGACCATGCCTTATGCAGACAGGCCAATCGAATGCCTCTTCAAGGAGCGGTGGAGAACGGTGTCCAGGAGCCCCGGAGCATGGGCACTGAACATTCCAAAGCGCGCTTCTACTTCCAACACTGCCGGTCTGCCGTTCTGCAAGCGCCTGATGTCTACGCTGAATGGTCCGGTCAGTCCAAGGGCGGCAGCAGCAGAAACCGCCAAAGCGGCAACATCAGAGCCTGCAGGATCCTGGACTTTCCGGGCCTGGACCGTCCTGGAACCACTCCTGGTGGCTTCACCAACGGCTTTCTCGAGGACCACCAGAACATCATCCGGATCCGTGTGTTGTCCGTGGCGAAAACCTGCTGAAGCGTACTCAGTGCCGGGCGCAAACTTTTGGACCATCCACGAATCGTCCAGGCTGGCCCAGAAATGCGCGGCCCGGACACCGGCGTCGGAAGTGCGGTCCAGCAACCTGATGCCTCGGCCGTCACGTGAAATGCGGGGCTTGACCACCAGCGGACCACCCAACGAATCCATGGCATCATGCACAGATCCCAGAGCACTCGGCAGACCAAACTTAGGAACGCTCACCCCCGCCGCAGCGAGGCAGGTCATGGTGAAGTATTTATCCTGAGCTGCTTTTACCGGCGCAGGATCGGCTATGACCACACGAACTCCAGGGGCGAAATCGTCCCGGGCCTCGGAAACCACCACCAGCTCCGCGCTCATGGTGGGGATGAGGATTTCAGTCCCGTACTTAGCCACCAGGCCCCGCAACTCCCACAGGTAGCCCGGAGCGTCCGGGGGCGAAACGATGGAGACAACGTCCGCAACGCCGCGATGGGTAGGCAGCACGTCCACCCCCAGCACCCAGTGCCCCTTTGCCTTCAGCTGCCGGGCAAGGGACGAACCGGCCGGGTTGGCGATGCCCGTCACCAGCACACGCGACATCAGAGTGCCCCTGCTGCAGCTAACGGACTCGAAGGTTCCTCCACGCGGTAGTCCGTCTTTGCTTTCATTTCTCACCTTTAGGGATAGTGCACGCCACCCGGGATCGGGTCTTGCCAAGGGATGAGTGCACCGGTGGTGAAATTCATGACGCAATGCGCAGGACTATTCGCGTCAGTACACGGCAGAAAACCTTTTCGAGGCCACACCTTGTCCGCTCAACGAATAGGTGAGAACCCCTTCATCCTTGTCCCCGTGGCCGTGGTTCCGTTTGGAGACTGTTCCGATCTGAAAGTGAAGATCGGCGGGCTGAACGGAGTCGGAGGAGCAACTGACCACGCTCCTGCCCTCGAATGAGCAGTTCCACCCCTCCGGAGCCTTCACGGAATCTTCTACTATCCAAGAGCTCTTCTCCACCGAGAACACCGCCTTGACGGTACGCAAAGTGCGGGATCCGGATACTTTGAAGTCAATTTCCATAACTGTGAAGTGACGTTCCCTGTCCCCGGCACGGCGCACTGAGGCATCAACAACAACCGGCGGGACTGTTGATGGAACTACCACTGGCACTGCAGATGGGGTGGCGACGGTTGGAGGGGCAGGGGACGCCGCAGCCGGTGGTTCCGCGGGAGTCGTCGGCACGGGGTTCGCCCCTGCCGGCTCCTGTGGCTCGGGCGGCACGTCAACGAGTTGCACGTCCACTGGTTGCGGCACGACCGGAGACACAACTGTTTGGGGGGCGGCAGGAGCCGGCGTGCTTGTTGGTGACGGCACGGGAGTGACGGGCGTTGTGTCTCTGGGAGAAACTGCGGATTCCACAGCACGCTGCTGGGTGTATGAATCCGGGGTCAAGTGGTCAACGACGCCTAAGGCCCCCAGCACGAGTCCCAGGGCGGTTGTTGCAACGAGCGCCATCAGCGCAGGTTGCGCCAGGGCCGGGACAGCCCCGGCCATCTTTGCGGGCACCATACTGCCCATCATTCCAAGTCCGGCCCCTTTTCCCGCCCACAGCGCCGCGGGGATCCCGGTAACCAGCGGTAGGAGGACTGCCCGCATGGTCCCCTGAACATCCCTCAATTCCGCAAGAGCCGCCGTGCAGGCAGCACAACCGTCAAGGTGCTCGCGGATCCTGCGCTCAGTGGCACTGGACACTCCACCGCGGATGTAGTTACCGAGCTTCGAAGAGTACTCAGAACACTTGCTGTCAGCCTGGTCCGCAACGTGGAATTGCAGGTACTGCCTCCTCAGGCCTTCACGGGCACGAAGGGCGAGCGCCGATACTGCGTTTGCGGACAAACCAAGGATGGGTGCCACGGCTGCAGGTTTCATGCGTTCGACGTCCAAATACCAGAGCACGGCCTGCCACCGTTCAGGCAAGGCGCGGAACGCCTTGGCTACCGTGTGTGACTCGAAAGCGCCGATTGCCGGATCCACATCTGCCAGCGTCTGATCCAGGACGGAATCATCACCGCTGGGAAGTACCCTGCCGGCTTTTCGATTCCGTTGGTGGGATAACCGGGAAACTGTTGACAAGAGGTACGCCCTGAAAAACGTATCCGGCCCTTTTCCGGACACGAGGCTTTGCAGAACGGACTGGAAAGCCTCAGCCACCACATCCTCAGCATCGCTCTGGTTGTCCACGTTGCGTCTGGCAACCTTGGACGCGACCTGGACGTGGCGTTCGTAGAGTCCGTCAAATGCAGACATATCTCCGCTGCGGACCAATTCAATGAGCTGACCGTCGTCGAAGCTGATTTTGTTGCTCGCATGTGACACCCGTGCCATGGATGGCACCCCCAAACCGTAGAAAACTCTGCCCATACATATGGAGTGTGCGTTCCACCCGAGTCGTGACGCCTGTTTGTACACAGTCTTTTACAACGATTCCGGGAGCCGGACTCCGTCACGAATCGGTACTTTTGTGCACTGTTGGGTTATGACATCGTTCCGGACAAAATCAACTGTCGAACGCACCTTTTCGCAGCACCATCTGCTGCACAGGTGGCGGACCACCAGTTACCAAAAGGGTTGGCGGTACCGGGCGGATTGGTTCCTGCCGGAAGTCCGGACAGTGGTCATTTCCCTCGCCAGTGACGCAGTGGTTCCCGCCCCTGCCGCTAAGTCACTGGGAGCTGCACGCGCCAAAAACGGCGTCAGCATCAGGGAAACCCTCAACGACTTCAGAGCCCTGTTCACCGCAGCCGAGCAGGCGCTCGATGTGGAGGCGCTCCTCTCCATAGCCGAAGGCTGGGCCGAAGTGGCAGAAACCGCACCCGCGCTTTCCTGCACTGACGTCTACACGGGGTTGGCAACCCAAGCCCACTTTCAACGACGGATCCATGAAGTATCCGCTGCGGAGTGGCCAGGCAGTTATGCGTTGGCAATCATCTCCCTTCCCCGGCCCCGCGGGAGCCGCAGCCATTGCTGGACACTGCTGGCCCGCCTCGGAGACCTCGTCAAGGTGGAGCTGCAAGGAACCGGCGCCACCGCAATGTATCAACACTCCGCCGTCCACATCCTTTTTTCCGTCAGCGAAAGCAACCTGACGCGACTGGTGGAATGCAAGACTGCCCTCGAAGCCTTGGGCGATGGCAGCCTTTGCCCTTCGGGAATGAAGTTCTATCCGCTTTCCGGGGGCCCTGAAACGGCTGTCATTACGGCCGCGCGGGATGCGTCCTTCTAGCTGGTTTGACCGAAATCAGTTCCGCAGCGTAACGAACCGCGCACTGCGGACACTCACCTTGTGACGGACACATCCCAAGGATTCTAAGGACTTTCCCATCATGAACAACCAGATCCATCTAAGAACCATGTCAATGGTGACGGCTTTGCTGGCCGCTGTCATGGCTGTCCTGGGGCTGGGGCTCTCGGCCCTGCCAGCCAGTGCTGAGGAGATCCAGGATGCGGAGATTACGCTCAACACCAGCTCCGTGGTTACTAAACAATGGGACCAAGTGGACCTGAGCTGTACATGGTCCGTCCCGGACAACTCGCAACCCGGGGACACGTTCACTTTGCAGCTTCCTGCTGAACTTCGGTGGTTCGGCGCTTCTACCTTTGACCTGAAGAACCCCGACGGCCAGACCGTAGCATCGGCTGCAGCAACCGATGCCGGCCTAGTGGTCTTTACGCTTACGGACTTTGTAGCCTCGCATCCGCTGAACGTGGGCGGAACCTGTTCGTTCGCCACCCAATACTCCGTGGATCCGGACACGGGAGGAACACAGGACCTCAGCTTCGTGTTCGGCGAGACCGTGCTCCGCATTCCCGTGAACATTGAGCCGTGCACGGAAAACTGCCTTCCGGAGGTACCCACATCTGCCGGAAAGTCGATGTGGTGGGCAGATCCTGCCCAAACAGAACTTCAATCGATCATTTACATGCCGCCTATGCCGTCCGAAAGCAACGATGTTGTAGTCACTGATGTCCCCGCACCCGGCATGGTGATCGACTGCAGCCGTGTAACACCCCGTGTGGGGATGGTGCGGGGAGTTGCCGGCAACATTGTTGAACCCTTCGACGACGAGCAATATCCAGCCACCATCGATTGCACTCCCCAGTCACTCACCGTCAGCTGGACCGGCCTCCCCAAGGGCGAAAACGTTGAGCTCTTCGTGATGACCACAGTCTCCGATGATTCTCGGGACGCCTACGAAAATAGCGGAACAGTGACCATCTCGGGCGAGGAAATCCCTGTAGGGGCCCAAACGCGCCGGAGCAGTGCCAGCGGAACGGGGCAAGGAACTGCCATCCCGACGCCTACGGCAACGCCTACCCCGAGCACTACGGCAACCCCCACGCCGTCCCCGAGCAGTGCCTCAGCAACCCCCACGCCGGAACCAACCACCAGCAGCCCCGTAGTTGTTGTTCCACCCACAGAAACCACTCCACCAGCCCAGGTGAACGTACCGATTCAACCAAACGAACCGGTCCAGGCAACCACTCCATCTCCGGTTGGCACTCCAGGACAGCTGGCTGAGACGGGTGCGAATGGCCAGGCATTCCTCTTCCTGGCCGGGGCGTTGTTGGCCGTGGGATCTGCGCTCGCCTTGATGGGAGCCCGCAGATACAGGCGCGGTTCGCACTAGGGAGGAAAACGCCTTTCGAGGCAGTACGGCGGCAAGGGCCTGGCAGGTGGTGAGGGTCCAACAGTCGCCGTCCATCAGACCCGGCTCGCGCTGGCATGGTTTCAGGGCCAGCGCGAGCCGATCCAAGGTAGCGGAGTTCTCTCTCGGCCCGGAAGAATTCAGGGAATGCGTATGCCCGGCGCATAGTTGAGGCAAGTGCAACTGAAGCGAACACCAGCCGAGGAGAACCATGAGCTCGCCCACTACCGCAACCGATGCCCAGCATGCCCGTTGGGAGCGGTTCCGTGCAGGCCGACATTCAGCCCTTGCCACGGAACACGGATGGTTGACGCTCACCTCTTTCCAGTGGCTTGAGTCCCAGCCGTCCCGGATGGAACTGGTCCCTGGCCTTTGGTCTACCGATGGCACTACGGCTTTCCTCACGGCGAGCGCAGCGGACGGATTGACTGTGGTTGAAACAGGTCAGGTGGTGGAGGGAACCATCAAAGCCACATTGCAGGACGAAGAGTCGCTCATGTGGGTGCAGTACGGTGGCGACGACGGCAAGCAGGTTGTGGTGGAACTTGCCATGCGTGCGGACAAGTATGCCCTCCGCACCCGGGACAACGGCTCGCCTGTGTTGACTGGGTTCACTGGTGTCCCCACGTATGAGTACAGCCCGGATTGGGTGATTCAAGGCCGGTTTGAGGCTTACGCCGAACCCGTGGACGTACCGATCGGCACGGCGAATCCCTTGGTGGATGGCGTCCACCGGTCAGTGGGTGAGGTGGTGTTCCGTGTCCCGGGTGTTGCCCACGAAGTCCGGCTTCACGCGGAAGCGGAGAAGCTGGGCGCCCTGAACGTGACTTTCCATGATGAAAGCAACGGCGAAACCACGGATGAATGGCGCAAGGTT
The DNA here is from genome assembly GCF_041549525.1 of Paenarthrobacter aurescens. NCBI lineage: Bacteria > Bacillati > Actinomycetota > Actinomycetes > Micrococcales > Micrococcaceae > Paenarthrobacter > Paenarthrobacter aurescens. Next base: position 747,507 of record NZ_CP157456.1, on the reverse strand, counting down.
TTCATTCCGCGTCCCCGTCCGGACGGTTCGGTGATCATCGATTTCAACCGCGCAATCAACTACCCCAGCGCCTTCACTCCATATGGCACCTGCCCTATGCCCGTCCGTGGAAACTCACTGGACGTGCGGGTGGAAGCGGGAGAGAAGCTTCCGCAGGAGTGAGGGCAGGGCCTAGGTAATGGCTGAAACCCCTGTCACTGCCCGGCCAACAATCAATGAGTTGATTTCGTAGGAGCCTTCGTAGGTGAAGATTGCCTCGGCATCGGCAAAGATCTTGGCAATGCGGTAATCGGTGACAATCCCGTTTCCGCCCAGGATGGACCGGCCCAATGCCACGGTTTCCCGCATCCTGGCGCTGCAGTAGGCCTTGGCGAGCGCCACCTGCGCCATTTCGGCGCCACCGTGGCGCTCCCCTTGGGCGTCTGTGAAGATGTCCTCCTGCAACTGCGCTATGCGGACCATCATCCCCATGCTGGCCACCGCGTTGCCGAGCATGTCCACCAGGTGTTGTTGGACCAGCTGGAACTTGGCCAGTGGCTTGCCGAACTGCATGCGCTCGACGGCGTATTGCCGGGCGACGTCGAATGCAGCCAGTTGTTGGCCTACTGCTTGCCAGGCAACCATGATGCGGGATCCGCGGAGGAGATGGTTGGTGTCCACGAAGCTGCTGATGCCGGCGAAGCGGTCCGCTTCAGCTACCTCAACGTCCTCAAAGACGATGTCGGCGTTCTGCACCGTGCGTAGGGCAATTTTGTTCTCGATCCGGCTGCGTGTGATGCCCGGCAGGGAAGCATCAACAATGAAGGCACGTACGGAGCCGTCTGATTCGTCCTTGGCCCACACCAGCATGTAGTCGCAGAACGTCCCGTTGCCAATCCAGCGTTTGGCGCCGTTGATCACCCAGTAATCGCCGCCGTCGGATTCTGGCCGCTCAACCCGGCGTGCGGTGGTCTCCATCCCGCCGGCGACGTCGGACCCGTGGTTCGGTTCTGTGAGGGCGAAGGCTCCGGTGGTGCGAAGGTTGGAGGCGTCGTCGAGGTAGCGGTCCTGTTGCTGATCGCTGCCGAAGTCGTACAGGGATTCCACGAAGAGATCGTGGTGGACCATGAAGAACGTGGCGATCGAGGTGTCCACGCGTGTCATTTCCGCGATCACCAGTCCAGCGAACAGGTGCGTGTACCCGCGCTGGGCTGGCGCGCTGAGCCGGAGGGCCGCGAGTTTGGGAAGGATGTGTTCCGGGAACTCCGCCTTCTCCCACCATTGCCCGGCGTAGGGGGCGATCTCGGAGGCAAGGAATGCCCGGAGTTCGTTGAGCTTCCGCTGTTCCTGGACGCTGAGCAGCGACTCGAAGTCAAAGAAGTCGGCAGAAGGAAGGTCCGCGCAGCTGGCATCCCCCATCATTTGAGTCCCATGCGGATGGCGCCATCGAGCCGGATGGTTTCCCCGTTGAGCATGGCGTTCTCCACGATGTGGGCAGCCAGGTTTGCGTATTCCGCGGCACGGCCGAGGCGTGCGGGGTGTGGAACCTGCTGTCCAAGAGAGTCCTGGGCCGCCTGGGGAAGTCCGGCCATCATGGGCGTTTCAAAGATGCCGGGCGCAATGGTGGCCACCCGGATCAGGGAACGGGCGAACTCTCGTGCCAGGGGCAGCGTCATGGCTGCAACCGCGCCCTTGGAAGCGGCGTACGCGGGTTGGCCGATCTGGCCTTCGAAGGCGGCAACGGATGCGGTGTTGATGATGACGCCACGTTCGGGCCCGCCCAGTTCCGTAGTGACAGGCTCGGTTTCCGCCATGGCCGCGGCGGCCAAGCGAATCACGTTGAAGGTGCCTACAAGGTTGATCTGGATGACCTTATTGAAGGTTTCCAGCGGCAGCACGCCATCACGGCCAAGGACTTTTCCGGGTGTCGCAATGCCTGCGCAGTTGACCACGATCCGGAGCGGCCCCATGGAGTTTGCGGCATCGACGGCGGCCTGGATTTGGGATTCATTGGTCACATCCGCCGGGGCGAAGACCGCACGCTGCGCCTCGCCCGCATCCAGGGCATTCAGCTCGGCGGCGTAGGACTGACCTGCTGATTGCGGCAGGTCAACCAGCACCACCGATGCTCCGGCGTCGTACAAGCGCCTGGCGGTGGCGGCCCCCAGTCCTGATGCCCCACCGGTTACCAGCGCTACAGTGCCCTTGATGTCCATTCATCCTCCTTGATGCAGACCCAGATCCGTTAATGCATGTTAACTGGAATTGTGGTCCAGCGCACATTTCCAGCCCCGCTAGGCTAAAGACATGTCCAGCCAGATCCAGCCAAACGGAACACCGGCCCCCACCAAAGACGCCGCCGAGTGGGCAGCGCGCGCCAACCAGGCGGCCCGATCAGTAACCCGCAGCTTCGGCAGGCGCTTCCTCTTCCTGCCCGGCACCCACATTGGCGCAGTAAGCCTGCCCAGCAGTTCCCTTAAGAGCCTCTCCGGCCCCTGGCACTATTGGTGGCAAGCGCACTACGTGGACTGCCTGGTGGATGCCGGCCGCCGCGAGCTCGCGGGGAAGACAAAGTTCGACGGCGGCTCCCGGCCGAGCGCCGGCAGGCTCGCTTCCCGGCTGGTCACCACCATCCGGTTGCGGAATCTGTTGCGGTTCGTCAACGACTATTACGACGACATGGCGTGGCTGGCCCTGGCGACGCTGCGTTTGGAGAAGCTGGCCGAAGAGACCCGGAAACCCGGCCGCCGGAGGAACGCGTACGTCCAAAAGAGCCTGACGCTGCAATTCGATTCGGCATCTACTGACGACTTTGGCGGTGGCACGTTTTGGAGCACCAAACGTGACTTCAAGAACACGCCGGCCACAGCCCCGGTTGCCCTGTACTACGCCCGGACCGGCCACACAGAGCGTGCACAGCAGTTGGTGAACTGGCTCAACAGCAAACTCCTTCACCCCGAACGCGGTATTTATCAGGACGGGGTTCGGATCAAAGAGGGCGGGTTGGCGGTTGATACGGCCATCTACACCTACAACCAAGGCCCGGTCCTGGGCGCGTTGCTGGAGTTGGGTGGAGAAGACAATCTGCGCAGGGCAGACCTTTTGGTGGACGCCGTGAAACGGGAACTCACGCTTCCCGGGATGGAGGTCATCCGCGGCGAGGGCACGGGCGATGGCGGTCTTTTTACCGGCATCCTGCTCCGCTACCTCGCCCTGGCTGCCCGCGATGGCAGGCTTCCGGCCCCAACACGGGACACCGCCAAGTCCCTGGTTCACAGCACTGCTGAAGCGTTCTGGGCAGGCCGCCGTGTCAACACGGGCAATCCCAGCCGGGGCACACCCGCGATCGTGTTCTCATTCGACCCCCAGCGGCCGGCAGCCGAAACCTATCCGGCGGGGGCCGCCGTCGAGCTTTCCACCCAGCTGCAAGCCTGGATGGCGCTGGAAGCCGCGGCCACGCTCTAATTGCCGCTGGAGCCGGGACGTTTCCGCTGTGGGTACGGAGTTTCGTGGCGGGCAAGCATTTCCACAAAACCTTCGATCTTGCGTGCCCGGGTCTCAGCCCGTTTGACCCCGTTGGTGCGGTGAATGAGCGCGAAGCGGTTTTGGGACGTCAGGCACTCGAACATGGCCTGGGCCTCCGGGACTGCGGCAATGGCGGCTGCGAGATCGTCCGGAACCACCGAATCCGCCGGCCCGGCATAGGCGGCTTCCCAGCGGCCATCAGCTTTTGCAGCTTCCACGGCGGCACGTCCGGCGTCGGTCATTCTGCCCTCGGATTCCAGACGCGCAATGTGCCCCACGTTCCGCGCCGACCAGATACTCCTGCGGCCCCGGGGTGTCATGCGCTGGAAGTAACTTTCGGCGTCGCGGCTCTTTGCCTGGCCGTCGATCCAGCCGAAGCACAGGGCTTCGTCCAGCGCGGCGTCGTAGTCCAACTCTGTGACCGTGCCGCCCTTCTTGTGCAGGATCAGCCACACGCCGGGGCTCTCCGCTCCGTGCGCTGCAAGCCAAGCACGCCATTGGGCGCCGTCTTGGACAAGAAGTTCTTCAAGTTCAGTGGCCATGGGTTCAGCATAGGCTTTGATGAGGACCCACCCAGGAGGACCAATGTTGCGAGCCCGACCCACCCACTACACCTCACACCCCCGGCAGTGGGCCACGCTGCTGACCGCACTCGGACTGGTGAAGACCGTGGACGAGGATGACTGGCAGGAGTTCGACGCCGGTTCGGGTCGCCTTGCGGTGGCCTCAGTGGTTCACGGCCACCCACTGGATGGCTCCACGGTTTTCGGTGTGGAGGTGGGTGATGTGCAGGAGTTTGCCCGGCGCACTGAGGAAGCAGGGACCCAGGCCGAACTCCACGAGGCAGAGTCCGGAACCACGGTACAGATCTCCACCGACGACGGCTTTGACTTCTTCGCTTTCCCCGCACAACGGGCAGCGGATGGCACCTGGGCCACATCCAAGGAGGCTGAGCCGGCGCTGACGGTGGTAGCCACGTGGGTCAGCCCTCTTGTGGGCCTTGCGGCCAACGATCTGAGGAACATCGGCGCCCGACCGCGCACCGAGGACGACGAATCAGCCACTTTCACCACCAAGAATGGTGGCATCCTCCAGGTCATTCACGGCGCGGACGCCACCAACGGGGACTTGGCCTTTGAGTACGACGGCGATCTGGAACCGCTGCTGGCGCGGCTCAAGGCTGCGGACATTGAGGCCAGGATCAGCGAGGATGTCCTGTACATCGCCAATCCTGACGCCTCAGGTGGCGCGGCGCCGGCGTCGATCGTGGTGGAAAGCCCACCGGTTGACCGAAAGCCGGCACCGCAAGCGAGCTAGAACAGCTAGTTCAGCTGTTCTCCAGCGCACCGTCACATAGACGGGCAACAACCTCGGTGAGCATGGTAAGCCCGGCCACGATGTCCTGGTCGGTGGTGTATTCGTGCTCGTTGTGGGAGATGCCATCAACGCTGGGCACGAACAGCATCACGGTGGGAACGATGTCCTTCATGTTCGTGGAGTCGTGCCCGGCGAGGGTCATCACTTCCTTGTTGGACAGCCCCAGGTCCGCGGCAACCTTGGCTGCGAGCTCCACGCCTTCGGGCTGGTACGGGGTGACGGCCCAGGAGTGTGAGTGGTTTTTCTCTACGGTGACGTTGGCCAGCTGTTCGATCTCCGTGATGCGGGCGTGCAGCAGGGCGTCGGCCTCGGCCAGGACGGCTTCGTCGGCGCTGCGCAGGTCCAGCAGGAGGTTCACGCGGGACGGCACCACCACGGGCGAGTTGGGGTACACGTTGAGCTGACCCACTGAGGTGTGCAGGACACCCGGGAAGCGGTCGGCGAGTTCGCGTGCCGCAACCACCAGCATCGAGGCGCCCAGGAGGGCATCCTTGCGGTCCGCGATCACCGTGGAACCGGTGTGTGCCTGCTCTCCGTGAACCACGAACTCGTACTTGTTGGCGGCCCAGTTGGAGCTGACCAGCCCGATGGTGACGCCGTCGCGCTCCATGCTGCGGCCCTGCTCGATGTGGATCTCGGCGCAGTACGCTGCCTCCGGCCCCTCGTACGTTCCGCGGCAGCCGATCGCGTCCAAGGCATCGCGCACGGAGACCCCGGCGGCGTCCTTGGTGTTGAGGGCGTCCTCGAGTTCCAGCTTGCCGGTGTAGACGGACGAGCCCATCATGGACGGCTTGAAACGGCTGCCTTCCTCGTTGAACCAGTTGACGACGGCGAGGTTGAACGTGGGTGCCGTTGCGCCGGCTTCCCAGCGGGCGGCCAAGCGGAATGCGGCGTGGGCAGCAGCGAGGACGCCATACGCGCCGTCGTAACGTCCCGCCGTCGGCTGTGAATCCATGTGTGAGCCGACCACCACGTAGGGCGCACCGGGCACGGCTTCGTAGAGGCCCCACTGGTTGCCGGCGTGATCGAACTTCACCGTGAAGCCGTGCTCCTCCAGGAGTCCGGCGAGCCAGCGGCGCTGCTCGCCGTCGGGAATGGTTGCGGCTTGGCGGTCCACGCCGCCGTTCTCCGTGGCACCGAAGGCACTCATGGCGCGGAAGTCCTGCACGAAGGCGGTGTCCTGGGTGGTGAAACTGGTGGTGATGGTCATGGTCTCCCCTATGAGCTTTGGGTTGCTGATACGCGGTTCGCTGAAACACGGGCCGCAAACGGACTTTCCGGGGAAAGTGCCTCGTGGAAGTGGGTCGATTGGTAGGTAAAACGGCCTCCGACGGCAGTGGCCAGGACCTGCAGTTCGCTGATGGAAGGTGCCTTCAACGGTGAAGCGGACAGGACGGCGAAGTCGGCAAGCTTGCCCGGTGTCAGCGTGCCTTTCTCGGCCAGGGTCCCCGTGGCTGCGGCGGCCCCGGAGGTGTACGTGGCCAGTGCCTGGTGTGGGGTGAGGCGTTCGGCCGGGTTACCGAAGACAGCCCCGGACCCGGTCCTGCGGTCCACGAACGCCTGCATGCCGCGGAGCACGTTCCCATCGGCAACAGGCCGGTCCGAGCTGCCCGCGAGCATCACTCCTGCGTCCAGGAAACTGGCTGCGCGGTAGGCCCACGGCAAACGGTCCGGCCCGAGGGACGCGGTCATGCCGTCCCCACCGTCGCGGAAGAAACTTGCCTGAGGTGTCACGGCGATTCCTGCGTCCGCGAGCCTCGCCAGCTGCTCGGGGCGGGTCATGGAGGCGTGTTCGATCCTATTGGGCAAACGGCGCTGCCCATACACGGCCTGGCAGTCGGTGATGATATCCACGGCCAGGTCAACGGCCCGGTCCCCGATGGCGTGGGCCGCGATGGACCACCCGGCGGCGTAGGCGGCCTCGATGCGTTCCCGCAACTGGGCCGGGTCCGCTTGGAAGTAGCCGACGTTGCCCCTGTTGTCCTTGTGCCCGTGGCTGCAGAACTCGTGGCTCACGGCCGCGGTTTCTCCCAGGAGCGAGCCATCCAGGAACACCTTCGCGGGGCCCAGGGACAGGTACTCGTTCCCGAAGCCGCTGGTGATGCCAAGGTCCAGCCCGGCCGGTGCGGCACCAGCACTGTCAGAAGCATGACCGCCCAGGCCATGCAGCACATCGAGCACGGGCATGACCTGTGCCCGGGCATGCAACCGGCCGTTGGCGGAGGCGCTCTGGTAGGCAGCAAGTTCGGCGGGGCTGTGCCCGATCCAGCCGCCGCCCACCCCGGCCTCGGTGAAACTCGTGATGCCCTCGGAAGCGTAATACAACGTGGCCCTCTCAAGGGCGGCCTCGATGTCCTCCAGCGAATACGGCAGGATCAGCTGCTGGATCAGTTCCTGGGCCGTCTCCTGAACCAGTCCCGTGGGATGTCCCGCTGCGTCGCGGACGATCGCTCCGCCGTCGGGATCCGGGAACGACGGCGACTCCGCACCTGCCAGCCGCAACGCGGCTGTGTTGACCACGGCCATGTGCCCGGAGTTGTGCCGCATGAACAGCGGCCGCTCCCCCGTGATGCGGTCCAACTCGACGATGTCCGGGAAGACCCCGCCGTGCTGGGTCTGGCTGAAGCCGGTGGCGAAGAGCCAGCCCTCGACGTCGGTCCCGGGGTTGGCAACAACGCCCCGAAGCAACTCATAGAGCTCCTCCAAACCGCGGGCACCGGAGACGTCCAGTTCCGCCAGGCCAAGCCCGAACCACGTGGTGTGGCAGTGGGCATCGATGAAGCCTGGGGTGACGATGGCACCGCCAAGATCGAGCACCTGAACAGCATCCAAGCCATCCAGATCCTCGTCCAAGCCCACGATGCGGCCCTGCCAGATGCCCAGCGAACCGGCCACCGGGCGGTCCGGATCCATGGTGATGATCTCTGCGTTCCGCAGGAGGAGGTCGAGTTTCATGTCCGGTTCTAGCGGTGGGAGGTGGTGACGGATTTGATGCGCGTGTAGTCCTCAAGTCCGTAGACGGAGAGGTCCTTGCCCGTGCCTGAATGTTTGAATCCGCCGTGGGGTGCTTCGGCCGGGATCACCTGGTGGCAGTTGATCCAGACGGCCCCGAAGTCGAGCTCGTTGGATACGCGGGTCACCACGCCATGGTTCTCGGACCACACGCTGGAGGCCAGCGCGTACTTGGTGCCGTTGGCGAGTTCGATCGCTTCTTCCTCGGTGGCGAACGGCTGGACGGTCAGCACGGGGCCGAAGATTTCGTCGCACACCACCTCGTCGCTCTGGAAGACGCCGTCGATCACCGTTGGCTCGAAGTGGAAGCCGGTTCCGGTGCGCTTGCCGCCGGAGAGGACGCGGGCATTGGCGGGCAGGCGGGACATGAAGCCCTCTACCCGCTCCAACTGCGCGGCACTGTTGAGCGGGCCAAGATCCGCATCGGAACCGCCCACCTTCAAGGCAGAGGCGGCGTCAGCCAGGGCTGCTGCGAACTCCGTATGAATGTCCTGGTGCACCAGTACGCGGGTCACCGCAGTGCAGTCCTGCCCGGCGTTGAAGAAGGCAGCCAGGGCGATTTCGCTGGCAGTCCGCTGGATATCGACGTCGGCAAACACCACAGCGGGCGCCTTGCCGCCAAGCTCCAAGTGCACGTCCTTGAGCGTCTTGGACGCCGCGGACATGACCTGCGCACCGGCCCGGGTGGAGCCAGTAATGGACACCATCTCCGGGATGTCATGGTCCACCATCGCAGCACCGGCTTCGCGCCCGCCGCACACGATGTTCACTACGCCGGCCGGGTAGACCTGCTGCGCCAGTTCACCCAGGACCAGCGTGGACCAAGGGGTGGTATCGGCAGGCTTGAGGACCAAGGTGTTGCCCGCTGCGAGGGCCGGACCAATCTTCCAGATGGCCATCATGAACGGGTAGTTCCACGGGGTAATCTGGGCCACCACACCGATGGGTTCACGCCGGATGGTGGACGAGAAACCCTCCACATACTCGGTCTGCGCCGTACCGGAAACCACCCGGCACGCCCCGGCGAAGAAGCGCAGTTGGTCCGCGCCGCGCAGGATTTCGAGCTCTTTGGTGAGGGCGGAAGGCTTGCCCGTGCAGGCAACCTCAGCCTCGAGCAGACGGTCAACGTTCGCCTCGATGAGGTCGGCCAGCTGCAACAGCAGCGACTGGCGCGTTCCCGGCGTCGTGCGCTTGTAGCTCTTGAAAGCTGCGGCAGCGGCCTGGAAAGCGGCGCCGACGGCGGCCGCGTCACTGTCCGGCGCGGTGCCGATCTGCTGGCCCGTGGCGGGGTCGAAGAACGGCAGGCTGGCCGTGGCGCACACGGACTCGCCGTTGATGATGTTCTGAAGCTGGATCACGGTGAGGGCTCCGGTCAGTGTGTTGAAGTCTTGGGGGAACGCGTGGTGGGGTCCTGCGGCAGGTGCAACAGGGCCGGGAGGCCGGAGTCGACGGCGCGGCGGAACGCGGCCGCGAAGTCTTCCGTGCGGTCCACACGCTCGCCGTAACCGCCGTAGGAGCGGGCGAGTGCGGCGAAGTCCGGGTTGGTCATGTGGGTGCCGGACGGGCGGTCCGGGTAGTGCGCTTCCTGGTGCTCGCGGATGGTGGCAAAGATGCCGTTGTCCACCACCAGGACAATGAACGTGGCGCCGTAGCCCATGGCCGTGGCGATCTCCTGGCCGTTCATCATGAAGCAACCGTCGCCTGCCACGGAGATGACCTGGCGGCCCGGGTAGGCGAGCGAGGCTGCCACGGCTGCCGGGATACCCATGCCCATGGCGCCGTTGCGCGGAGCGGCCAGGGAGTTGGCCGAGTTGTGGTCCAAGTACCGGGCGGGCCACAGGGCGTGGTTCCCGGCACCAAAGGTGAGGACGGCGTTGTCAGCCATTTCCTTCTTGAGGACCTCCATGGCGACCCCCAAGTCGACGCCAATGCCGCCGTCGGGCGCTGGCGTGGAGAAGGCGAGCTGATCGGCGCGGGCGCTGGCGAACCAGCCTTCCTCGCGGTTGGCCTCCACAGCCGTGGCGGGGAGGGCCGCAGCGAATGCGGTGACGTCCGCGATGATGTGCTGGTCCACGCGGCCGAAGTGGCCCAGGAGATTGGCGTCCGCGTTGACCACTACGGTTTCTGCGTCGAGTCCGCGCTTGTAGCCGTCGGAGAGGACGTCGCCGCGGACGCATCCAACAAAGACGATCAGATCGGCGTCGTCCAGGCGCTGGGCGTTGGCGTCGCTGCGGCCGTAGCCAAGGAAGCCGGCGTAGGCGTCGCTGCGGTGCGGGACGGCGTCGTAGGCGCGGAAGTCGGCCACCACCGGGATGCTGTTACGGCTGGCCCAGGCGGACAGCTGCTCGCCGGAGTCCTGCGTCCAGCCTTCACCGCCGACGACGATGAGCGGCTTGCGTGCCTTCTCCAGTTTTTGGGTGAGGCCTGACAGGTCCGCCGCGGCAGGCTCCGGACGGGCAACCTTGCGGGGTTCCACCGTGGCGTTCTCCACGACGTGCACCAACACGTCTTCCGGGAGGCCGATCACCACGGGGCCGGGGCGTCCGCTCAGGGCGGTGAAGATGGCGTCGTCCACCACGCGGGCGGCGGAAGCGGCGTCGTCGAGGGTCACTACCTTCTTGGCGGTGCTGCCGAACCAGGCGTTGATATCGAATTCCTGGAAGGACTCGCGGCCCCGGTCGGCCACCGGAATCAGGCCGACGAACAGGATGAGCGGAGTGGCGTCCTGGTAGGCGGTGTGGATGGCGATGAAGGCGTTGGCTGCACCCGGACCCCGGGTCACCATGGCAACGCCCGGGAGCTCAGTCAGACGGCCTTCGGCGAGTGCCATGAACCCGGCACCGCCTTCCTGGCGGGCCACCACGTTCTGGATGGGCGAGCCGTGCAGGCCGTCAAGGACGTCGAGGAAGCTCTCGCCGGGAACGGTGTACACACGATTGATGCCTGCCCGTTCGAGTTGGCCAACAATCAAGTGACCTGCGGTAGTGGTGCTCAATGCTTCATTCCTTCTTCTTTGATGGAAAGGGCGGGGAGGAACAGACCGGACAGTGCGGTCAGTACGGACACAACCAGCAGGATGATGGCGCCCGGCCAGAAGGAGTTGTTGGCGGCCACCAGCGCGGTGGCGATCAGCGGCACGAAGCCGGAGATGACGCCTGCGGTGTTGGAGGTGATGGCGACGCCGGTGTACCGGACTTTCGTAGCGAACAGGGCAGTCAGCGCGGTGCCGGACACGGCGTACGGGATGGAGAGAACTGCGACGCCAATCATCATGCCCAGGACAACCAGCACGGGGTTGCGGCTGTCGATGGCCAGGAAGACCGGGACCGCGATGATGGCCGAGGCCACGCCGCCCCACAGGATGACCTTGCTGGCGCCGAACTTCTCGCCCAGGCGTCCGGCCCAGATGAGGGCGCCGATCTCCAGCGCTGCAGCAAGCAAGGTGCCCAGGAGCAAGAGTTCAGAGGGCAGCTTGAGGACCTTGGTGCCGTAGAAGACCACAAAGCTGGTGATGAGGTAGAAGCCACCGATGCCTAGCAACGCCGAGCACATGCCCACCAGGATCTGGCGCCAGCTGTTCTTCAGGACGCCGCGGATGGGAGCGTGTTCGGTCTCGCCGGACTCCATGAGGGCTTCGAATTCGGGTGATTCGCTGAGCCGGCTGCGGATCCACAGGGAGATGGCAAGCAGCGGGATGGCTGCGATGAAGGGGATGCGCCAGCCCCAGGCGTCAAAGTTGCTCTGGCCCACCAGGAACAGCATGCCGAAGAAGCCACCGGAGGACAGGATGGTGCCGATCGGGGAACCGATCTGCGGCAGGGCGGCGTAACGTGCGCGCTTCTCCACCGGAGCATTCTCGACGGCGATAATCACCGCGCCGCTCCACTCACCACCCACGGCGAGGCCTTGGACGATGCGCAAGGCAACCAGCAGGATGGGAGCTGCCAGGCCGATGGTCATGTAGTTCGGCAGGAGACCGATGAGGCCGGTGACAATACCGATGCCCACGATGGTGACCATGAGGATCTTCTTGCGGCCAACCTTGTCTCCAAGGGCACCGAAGATGAAGCCACCGATCGGGCGGGCAACGAAGCCCACCGCGAGAGTGGCGAAGGATCCCATGGCCGCCACGAAGGGGTCCTGGGACACGAAGAACTGTGCGTTGAACACCAGCGCAGCGGCTGTGGTGAAAAGGAAGAAGTCGTACCATTCCAGCGCCGTCCCTACGAGGGCGGCCAGGGCCACCTTCTTGGTGACGCTTTCATCGACGACGCGTGCTGCCGTGGGACTGGCGTCCGTGGCTCCGCTGACGGTGCTTGCCATAGTTGCTCCATGAGTGCGAACGGGACCGGACGTTGGGGTTTGCCCGGGCATATTTGTGTGACTCAATCCATAGTGCCAGTAGTTTTTCCCAAAAAGACTAGCAATCCACCACGGAATCAGGGCGTTAGAATGTGTAAATGCACAATTCCGAAACATCCGGGCATTCCGTTCGCTGGGCCGAGTTGGTGGACGAGCTTGAAGGCAGGCTGGACACCCTGGCCCAGGCCTTCACCACCAGGGTCCGGGAAATCCCCGAATACGGCGAAAGCCAAGTGACGGTCCTGGAAATTCAGGAGACCGCACGGGAGACCTTCAGGCGACTGATCAGCGGCCTCCGGAACGGCAAGACGGACAGCCGCGATGGCCTGCTCGACTTCGCCTCAGACCTCGGCTCCAAGCGCGCCCGGGCCGGCATCCCTCCGGAATCCCTCACCTCTGCTGTTCGCCTGGACTTCAGCATCCTCTGGGCCGAATTGCTGGAGATCGCCCACACCGAGGATGCCGCGCTGCTGGCCACCCGGGTGGACCAGGTGTGGAGCGTCGTGGACGAGTTCGCCACCCGGACGCACACCAGTTACCTGACCGAGCGTGTCAAGATGGCGCAGGAAGAATCCAGTATCCAACGGGAGTTCATCGCACGCCTGTTCAACCAGAGCAGCCCATCCTTGGAAACCTCCTCCCAGGTAGCTGCGGCACTGGGCATCAACCCCGAGCAACGCTTCGCCTTGGTAGCGGCCAGCGGCGAACCGGGGGCACGGCTGCGAGCAGCTACGTCCCAGTTCGGATCGGGGCAGCACACCCGGCAACGCTTGTTCCTGCACGAGTCCGGCGGCAACACGTACGTTTTCTGGGCGCTGCCAGCTGTTCGGACGCGGGGTGCTGAGCCCCTTGGCGAGACGCGCAGCCCTGAAGCCGAAGGCCGGCAGTTGCCGCCCGGCGTCGTCGATGTCCCGTGTGGCTACGTGCCCGAGGTCCTTGGACTGCGGGCCCTTCCAGGGGCCGCCCGCACCGCCGAGAGCCTCGCCGCTCTGCTGCGGCCACGCGACTCTGGACCCTTGTCAGCTGATTCAGCCTGGGCGCGGCTGGCCCAGCAAAACCTGCAAGACGCAGGCCTGGACCTCGCCGCGGAACTCGAAGAGGCCCTGGCCGAGTGCCGTGGCGGCGAGCGCGAACGCCTGCTGGAAACGGTCCGGAACTACCTGGTCACCGGCAATGTCACCGTCACGTCCGAGCAGTTGTTTTGCCACCGCAACACCATCCTCAACCGGCTCAACCGCTTCCAGGAGCTGACGGGAATCGACCTCGCCGTCCCAGCAAAAACGGCACGGCTGGTGGTGGCGTGGGCCTAGGCTTCAGCAGGCGAAGCTGCACACCGGTGTGTGTTCTCACATTCCTGGCCGCGGTTTGCTGGAGATTATGCCATTGATGGTGTGATCCGGCACACACCATAGTTGTAGCTACCTTGCACCGGACATTCGTCCCCGCACCCCATCCGGAGAATCAGATGGCCCCCACGGTAGATACTTCCTCCGCATCCACAGCCAGGTTGGACCTGACCAAGATGCGCAAGATTGCCCTTGCCAGCGTTATTGGCACCACCGTCGAGTGGTACGACCTTTTCGTGTTCGGAACAGCGTCGGCCCTCGTCTTCAACAAGATCTTCTTCCCCAGCTTTGATCCAATCGTCGGCACCATGCTGGCCTTCGGCACGTTCGCTTCCGCCTACATTGCCCGCATGTTGGGCGCAATCATCTTCGGCCACTTCGGTGACCGGCTGGGGCGCAAATCCATGCTGCTGGTCTCCCTCCTGACCATGGGAGCGGCAACCTTCGCCATTGGCCTGCTGCCGGACTACAACAGCATCGGCATCATGGCGCCACTTCTGTTGCTCTTCCTCCGCGTCATCCAAGGCCTGGCCCTCGGCGGCGAATGGGGCGGCGCCGTGCTCATGACCGTCGAACACGCCCCTCCATCGCGTCGCGGCTTCTATGGTTCACTGGTGCAGGTTGGCGTTCCCGCAGGCACACTGATAGCCAATGTGGCCTTCCTGATTGTGGCCTCCACAGTCAGCACCGAAGCTCTGTATTCGTGGGGCTGGCGTATCCCGTTCCTCGCCTCAGTCCTCTTGGTCACGGTGGGCATCTACATTCGCCTGAACATTGAAGAAACCCCGTCATTCCAGGCAGTCAAGACCGCCGGGGCCAAGGCCAAGATGCCGTTCGCAGCATTGATGGCCAAGTACTGGAAGCAGGTTGTCCTGGGCGGCGTAGCTACCCTGTCCACTGGCAGCACGTTCACCCTGCTGGTGGCCTCCGGCGTCTCCTACGGCAAGAAGGAACTCGGCCACTCCGAAAGCCTGATGCTCTGGGTGGTCTTGGCGTCCTGCATCCTGGGACTGTTCCTCATCCCGTTCTTCGGCAAGCTCTCCGACAAGTTTGGCCGCAAGCCCATCATCTTCGCCGGCGTAGCAGCCGAGGCGCTACTCGCGTTCCCCATGTTCTGGCTCATGGACACTAAATCGGTGGCACTGCTGTTCGTCGCCTACCTGGCCATGATGACCGCGTTCTGCGCCAACTACGGACCCATCGCCACGTTCCTTGCCGAGCTCTTCGGATCCAAGGTCCGCTACTCCGGCCTGTCCGTGGCTTACATGCTGTCGGGCCTCCTGGGCAGCGCCGCCACCCCGTTCGTCACCACATGGCTTCTGGGAATGACGGGCCAGAGTTCCTCGATCGCCTGGTACATCATGGCCGCAGCCGGCCTGTCCTTGGTGGCTCTCTTCCTGCTGACCGAAACCCGGTACGGCAACATTGACGCCGTCGATGAGGCACCCGCAGAAGCAGCAACGGAAACCGCGGCAGCCAAGTGAACCCACGCACCATCGAGCGCCTGGCCGGCATCCCCGGCCAGGCGCCCGCCGTCGGGCCCTTTTCCCCGGCGGTCATTGCCAACGGTTTTGTCTTCACCTCCGGCCAGATCCCCGCGATCACCGGACTGGACCATCAGCCGGACACCTTTGAAGGGCAAGTCCGGCAAACCATCCAGAACCTCGCGGGAGTGTTGGAAGCCGCAGGTTCCAGCCTTGAACACGTGGTCAAGGTCAACACCTACCTGACTAGCCAGGACCAGCTCGAGGAGTACAACCGCGTGTATGTGGAGTACTTCGGCACCGCCAAACCGGCTCGGACTACCGTATGCGTGAGCCTTTGGGGCGTGTCCCTGGAAATCGAATGCATAGCTGTCCTTGCCCAGAAGGTCCCCGCACAGAAACCGGAGGTAACCCCGTGAGCCCAACACTCCTGCAGGACCTGAGCGATGTCAGCTACCCCACCATCGGGCACTTCCTTGAGGATGGCTTCGTCTCCCCCGCCATCCAGTCGTTGCTGGCAAACGTGAAAATTGCCGGCCCCGCCGTCACAGTCCGCATCGCAGACCACGACGCCATTGCCATGAACCACGCACTCTTGGCACTCCGTCCCGGCGATGTGCTGGTGGTGGACATGGGCGGCGACCACCAGCATGCGCCCGTGGGGGCCGTCACGGCGGCCGCAGCGCTCGCCCAAGGAGCAGCCGGCGTGGTGGTTGATGGCGTGGCCACCGACGTCCTGGAACTCCGCGAGACCGGCCTGCCCGTGTTCGCCCGCGGAACATCGTGCCTGACCACCAAGCGCCTGTACGGAACCGGCTCCGCCGTCAATGTCCCGGTGCACTGCGGAGGCGTGCAGGTCAACCCCGGACACCTGGTCCTGGGCGACGATAACGGGCTGATCATCCTCTCCCCCGAAGCGGCAGGCAACGTGCTGGAAAAAGCGCTCGGATCCGACGCGGCGGAGCCCGCGATCCTTGCCCGCATAACATCCGGGGAGCCGCTCGAGTCCATTCTGGCCCTCTAATGCCGCCGAGAGCGTAACCACGCAGCCATCGGAACGCCTCCAAGGAAGTTCGGCAGGTGATGCGGTAGAACTTAACCATGAGCGTACGTACACCCGACCCGTATCCAGGCTGGCTTTCAGATGAGGACCTCTTCGAAGCCCGCGGCCGACTCCCCATGGTTTACGTGGAGGCCGTTCCGGTCAGGCTGGACCCGCTCGGCTATGTCAACGAGGTAGGCACCCTCCTGCAGGGCGACGCTGACGGGAACATGGTCCGCTACCTCGTCTCCGGCCGCGTTCTCTACCGCGAGACCATCCGCGCTGCCCTCCTGCGGCACATGGAAAAGGACCTCGGTCCCCTGGCGTTCCCGCAGCTGCCCATCAGCCCCGTCCCTTTCACGGTGGCCGAATACTTCCCCGCTCCATCGCAAACAGGTTTCACCGATGACCGTCAACACGCGGTGTCGCTGGCGTACATCATTCCTGTGACCGGCGAATGCGAACCCCGCCAGGACGCCCTGGAACTTACGTGGATGACGCCCCAAGAGGTGCTGAGCGAGAACGTGCAGCAGGAATTCGACGGCGGCCGCGGGAACCTCGTCCGGCAAGCGCTGGCTTTCTCGGGCATCGTTCTCTAGCGGGTCCCGGCCCTTGCGTCGGCTGGTCTTTGTAGACTGGACGGCGGACCCCACGAGAACCAAAGGACTTCCGATGACTCACAGCCCAGCCACACAGCAGTACATGGAAAAGCAGGCTGGGGACCTGCAGCCCGGAGATTTTGTGTTCCCGCCCGGTGACGGGCCGGCCGAGGAAATCAGCACCATCGAAGTGCAGAACGACGACTTCGGCGTGGCGGCGTTACTGCTGGTGACCATGGTCGACGGCGGCACGGTGCGGATCGCTGTCGGGTCCAGTGTTCCTGTGGGCGACGGCGTTGCGGCCGGCTCTGGTGATGCTTCTGACCCCGGCAACCCTGACTCCAGCACGCCCGCGGAACCCGACGCCGAAGCGCAAGCCGGTCCCGCCGTCGTCGTGCCTCCCCGCCCGGAGACACCCCCGGCGCATATCGGCCCCAGTGCCGAAGAACTGGCCCTCATCCCGGAGCCGGACGGCACCCCGGAAGCCGTGGTGCGCGCCGCGGCTGCCGACCACAAGGGCAAGAACGGCGTGCAGGTACTGTCCGAACGGCTGGCGAAGGGCATCAACACCAAGTCCGGAAGCTGCCTCCGCGACCTCAGCGACCTCGCGTTCGATCTGTGCATTGTGCTGCGGGATCCGGATCACGCGTTGGCTGTTGCTGACCTCCTGAACGTTCTGCCCTTTGACGGAAACCTGGACCGGTGGGCGTCCATTGAACGGGCGCTGGCGCTGTCCAGTTTCATCTGCCGCGAGGCCGGACAAAGTGAACGTGCAGCGGTCTACGAGAAACTGCTGCGCGCCCCCGAGTCCCAGGAAGAGGATCCGTTCAAGGCCCGGATCAATGCCCGGGTACGCCAGCGCTCACTCAACGAACCCAACTTGTACGACAAGGAAATCTTCCGCGCGATCGACAACGGCAACCACGAAGCCGAACGCGAATGGCGTTTCCTGCGCCTCGAGGCGCTGATGTTCCTGCGTGCCCACGGCGGTTCGAAGACCATCGGCGAAGAAGAGTTGGCGCGCCGGATCGGCAATGAACTGGAATCGGTGCGCGCCTAGGTTTCCTGTCCCGCGGATTCCCGGAATTCAAGGCCTGTTTTATGGGCGCGAACGGCGGTAGATTCGGGGCCATGACGAACAATCTGAGCGTTGTGATTAATGCCGACGCGCAGCAGGTTTGGACAATGCTGCGTGAACCGTCCCTGGTCGCTCAATGGCACGGCTGGGAAGCTGACGACCTCACCGACGAAATCAAACAGATCTACTTCAATACGGACGTCGTGGAAGGGCCCGATCATACGAGCCTGACCGTCAACGGCGGCGATGTCTTTGAGCTCCACCCCGTCTCCGGCGGCACCGAAGTGAGAGTCACCAGGGTTGCCCTGGATCACGACTCCGAGTGGGCCGACTGGGACGAGGACATCACCCAGGGTTGGCTCACTTTCCTTCATCAACTGCGCTTTGCCCTGGAGCGGCACCCGCACGGGCACCGGCGGACGCACTTCGTCTCCGTCTCCGGCAAAGGCGGTCCGGCCATTGAAAAACTGGGGCTCGGGGATCTGCCGCCCGTTGGGGAGGAGTACTCGCTCACGCTTGCCACCGGCGAGAAGATCTCGGGCAAAGTCTGGTTCAAGAGCCGGCACCAGGTTGGCCTCACCGTCCACAGCTACGCCGAGCACGGCGAAGGGCTGCTGATTGTGGCTGAGCAGCTGCCCATCCCGGAGAAAAGGCCCGACGGCGGGTCAATGGTGATTGCCTCCACCTACGATTTGGGGGCCCACACCTTGGCAGACATCCGGTCCTCGTGGGACAACTGGAAGGCTGAGAACTACGGGTAGCGGAGGTTTTTCGGCGGGTTACCCGCGGTAAAGCTGGCACACTTGATAGCGTGCCAGCTTCCTCCTCTGCCCCAGCATCCTCCCCCGCGTCAGCATCCTCCCCCGCGCTGCCCGGTTTGTCCCACCGGCAATCCGAGTTCTCCTTTTCGGTGGGCACCCGCCTGACTGAAACGTGCTCGCCGTCGGACGCGCAAGTGGACGCCAACGGCGGCGCTTTTCTGGGCCGGACCGGCACCATCACCACACCGCACGGGACCATCCAGACGCCCGCGTTCATCGCCGTCGGAACCAAAGCAACCGTGAAGGCAGTACTGCCGGAGTCCATAGCCCAGCTCGGAGCTCAAGCGGTCCTGGCCAACGCCTACCACCTGTATCTGCAGCCGGGGCCAGAAATCCTCGACGCAGCGGGCGGGCTGGGAGCGTTCATGAACTGGTCCGGACCCACTTTTACGGACTCGGGCGGATTCCAGGTGATGAGCCTGGGCTCGGGGTTCAAAAAAGTGATCGATATGAAGAATGTGGACAATTCCGGGCCGGACGACGCCGTGGCGCCGGGCAAGGAGCGGCTCGCCCACATCGATGACGACGGCGTCTGGTTCAAATCGCACCTGAACGGGGACCGGCACCGCTTCTCCCCCGAAATTTCCATGCAGGTACAGCACCAGATCGGCGCGGACATCATGTTCGCGTTCGATGAGCTCACCACGCTGCAGAACTCCCGGGCCTACCAGGAGGAGTCGCTGGAGCGGACCCGGCTTTGGGCGCTGAGGTGCTTGGAGGAGCACGCGTCCCTGACGTCCTCGCGCGCGGCTAAGCCATACCAAGCACTGTTCGGGGTCATTCAAGGCGCCCAGTACGAGGACCTGCGCCGCAAAGCCTGCCAGGACCTGGGCGCCATGCCCTTTGACGGGTACGGGATTGGCGGTGCGCTGGAGAAGGAAAACCTTGGCACCATTGTGCGCTGGTGCAATGAAGAGCTGCCTGAGAACAAGCCCCGCCACCTGTTGGGTATCTCAGAGCCGGACGACATCTTCACGGCGATCGAGAACGGAGCCGATACCTTCGACTGTGTCTCCCCTACCCGCGTTGCCCGGAACTCGGCGTTCTACACCCCGTTTGGACGCTTCAACTTGTCCGGGGCCCGCTACAAGACCGACTTCGGCCCGTTGCAGGACGGCTGCGACTGCTACACCTGCGTGAATTACTCCCGGGCGTACATCCACCACCTGTTCAAGGCCAAGGAAATGCTCTCGGCAACGCTCATCTCCATCCACAACGAGCGCTTCGTGGTGAAGATGGTGGACGACGCCCGCCTGGCCATCGAATCCGGGGACTTCTTCGAGTTCAAGGCCGAGACGCTGGGCCGGTACTACTCCTAGCTTGTTGCCGCTCCGCTGGACGGAGGCCTAAGCTGCGACTGTGCCGTAGCTTGGCTCGCGCTTCTTGATCCAACCAACTACCAGCACGGTGACCGGGACGAACAGGAACTCCACGGCGGTCTTGTAGACGAAGCCTGCCAAGGCGTAGTTCAGGAACGAGCCGAAGTCCGTGATGCCAATGACCGACGCCGCGATGCTGCAGAAGATCAAGGTGTCCACCAATTCGCCCACCACGGACGAGCCCATGAGCCGTGCCCACAGGGATTTCTCACCGGTGCGGGCCTTCATCTTGACCAGGATCCAGGAATTGATGGTTTGCCCGGCAAGGAAGGCCAGCAGCGAACCAAGGACGATCAACGGCACGGGGCCGAGTGCGCCTTCGATAGCCGCCTGTTTGCTGGTGCCGTAGTCGTCAGTGAAGCCGGGCAGCACAATGATGATCCAGTAGCAGAGGGACGCGAACACTGAGAGCGCGAACGAGGTGATGATCGCTTTGCGTGCAACTTTGAAGCCGTACACCTCGCTCATCACGTCGCCAAGAATGTAGGCGATGGGGAAGAGGAAAAATCCGCCGTCCGTGATGATCGGGCCCAGCACAACGCCCTTGGAGGCGCCGATGTTGGACAGGATCAGCACCACGGCCATGATGGCCAGCATGATGCCGAAGTAGGGAGAGCCGATCGAAGCGAAGCGCGGCGCGGGCTTGCTCAAAGTACTGGAGCCTGAGGGCGAGGGCATGGGTCATCCATTTCGTAGTGGTTCGCGCAGGCTCCTTCTCCAAGGGCCCCGCTGTATTAGCACTGTGGTTGGTGGGGCATCCGGCCCGGCACCGGTTCCATTCTCCCACTCCTGCCCCGCCCTTCTCTCACATCCCGGGCGCTTCCGGCCGTCCCTCTCTCACATCCCGGGCGCTTCCGGCCGACCCTCTCTCACATCCCTCTTTTTGAACACGTTCAGAAATCGTGCCATACTCGTTCTTGAACACGTTCAAATCGGAGTCAGGAGCAGCGGATGGCAGCAAAAAGCGAGCAGACCCGGCAACTCGTTGCCGACGTCGCACTGAAGATGTTCCGCGAAGTGGGCTTTGAGAAGACCACTATGCGCGCCATCGCACAGGAAGCCGGCGTCTCGGTGGGCAACGCGTACTACTACTTCGCCTCCAAGGACGAGCTGGTCCAAGAGCTCTACATCCAGGTGCAGGACGAGCACGCAGTCGTCGCAGCGGAGGCTCTCGAAGGAGTCCAGGATCTGGCAGGGCGGCTGAAGGCAGTGCTGCATACCGGGATCGACGTCATGGCTCCTTACCACCAGTTCGGTTCCGACTTCATTGCCACGGCGATCCGGCCGTCGTCGCCCGTCAACCCGTTTGGCGAGGCGTCCACCACCGCCCGTGAGGCTTCTCTCGCGATCTTCCGGTCCGCCGTCGAAGGTTCCTCCCCTTCGGTCGCCAAAAAGTTACGCGGCGATCTGCCCGAGCTGCTGTGGCTGGCGTACATGGGGGTGGCGCTGTTTTGGGTGTACGACCATTCCGAAGGCCAGCGACGCACACGGAAACTGATCGACGGCGCGGCCCCACTCGTGGCCCGCGGCCTCTCGCTGGCAAAAATTCCGGGCGTGAGCAAAGTGTTCGACGACGTCCTGGGCTTGGTGCGCAGCGTAAAGGAAGACGCGTGAAGCCGCGGACAGTGGTTCTCGCGGGCGCATCCGGGTTCATCGGCAGATACTTCAGGGAGCGGTTTGTTGAGGAGGGGTGGCAGGTCCGGACCGTTGGGCGGGGCGCTTCAGCTGACGCTCAATGGAACGACGACGGCGCCATCACCACAGCCCTGGACGGCGCCGAACTGCTGGTCAACCTCGCCGGACGGTCCGTGAATTGCCGTTACAACGTCCGGAACCGGCGCGAAATCATGGACTCCCGGGTATTGACCACACGGGAGCTGGGACGGGCGGTTTCTGCGTGTGAGGACCCACCCCGGACGTGGATCAATTCAAGTACGGGCACCATTTACCGTCATGCGGAAGATCGCCCGCAGTCGGAGGACTCAGGTGAGCTGGGTAGCGGGTTTTCCGTGGATGTGGCCCGTGCTTGGGAGGATGAGCTGGACGCTGCCGTTGTGCCTGCTACCCGCAAGGTGCCGCTCCGCATTGCGATTGTGCTGGGACCTGGTGGTGGCGTGATGGGTCCGTTCCGGAACCTCGCCCGGCTTGGCTTGGGCGGGTATATGGGCCCGGGCACGCAGAAGTTCAGCTGGATTCATGTGGAGGACTTGTTCCGTGTGGTGCTGTTCGCGCACGCTCATGGTGAGCTGACTGGGCCCCTGAACGCGGCGTCGCCGTACCCGGTGGACAACCGCGAGCTGATGTCACTGGTCAGGCAAAGCATGCGTGTCCCGTTCGGCATCCCGACGCCGTCATGGTTGCTCGAGGCCGGGGCCGTGCTGATCCGGACACAGACCGAGCTGGTGCTCAAAAGCAGATGGGTAGAGCCCCGGAAACTGCTCGATGCCGGGTTCGCATTCGAGTACCCCTGCCTTACCGGTGCCCTCAACCACATCGCGAACCCCACACGCTCTCTCACATAACCGCCCCTTCCGCCGAACCATCTCTCACATCCCCGAGAGTTTCGGCGGACGATCTCTCACATTCCTCAGGAGGTAATCGTGAGCCAGGAACCATGGACCGACGAAGATGAGTCCGCGCTGGCAACAAAACGCCCATCCGGCGGCTGGCGGTACGGGCCCAAGGACCGGGTGGTGCTCAGCGGCAAGGGTTTAGTTGTAGGAATCGTCGTGGCTGATGCGGTGTTCTTCCTCTTTTGGGCCATTCCGTCGTGGAGCCTCAACCCAAACCATGCCAGCTACACCCTTGCCATGACGGCGACGGCGATGGTCATAGGGCTCATCCCGATCGGCGTGGTGGGGACAGCTGTCGGATGGCCTTTGGGGGTGGCGTTACGAAGCGTCCGGAATCAGTGGCTTCACGTTGCTGCGTTCTTCGCGGCCGGGGCGATCATCTGCGTCCCCTTCGGAGGATTTTGGAGCCCCTCCGCGTGGGCCTTCCCTTTATCAATAGCCGTCGCAGCAGGCGTTGGCCGCCTCGCCGTGTGGAAACTCGTCCGCATCAACCACGCCGGCGAACCTAAGTAGCGAGGAACCACTTTTTCGTAGTCGGCGTAGGACTGGCCAAACCTCTCCCGGAGCACGTTTTCTTCCCACAGCGCGCCCAGGTGCTCCACGAGGATCCCAGCCGGGAGAGTCGCCGAAGCCCAGGCAGAACCTCTACCCAAGGCCACCCCCGCATGGATGAGCCACCACCCCAGATACATCGGGTGGCGACTCAGAGCATAGGGGCCGCTGGTGACCAGGTCCTCCGGATGCCCCAGCGAAAAGTTTCCGGTTGTTTTGCGCCGGCGCTCCGCGACTGCCCACGCGGTGATCCCCGTTCCAACCAACGCCAGGCCAACACCGGCTGCTTTGAGCCGGGCATTGGGCTCGGTAACGCGAACGGGGCGCAGATGATCGAGGACTACATCAAGCACCAGGCCAACAACCTGTCCTGGCGGCAGCGGGATCCTCCCTGCCTCCTGCAGCGCTACGCGAGCTGTGAGACGAACTGCACCCATGCCACGAAGATAGCTCCGGCCGTCCCGGAAAGCTACAGCAAAAGCTCCAGCCAAACCAGAGGGATCTGAGAGAGGGACGCAGCCAAACCCGAGGGACCTGAGAGAGGGACGCAGCCAAACCCGAGGGACCTGAGAGAGCTTCGTGCCGGGTAGCGAGCCGCCGCCGCCGAGCCTTGGCGTTCACGGGTTCGGGGCCGCGCCCGGCTCAAGCCGAAACCTAAGGAAGTGTTAGGAAATCCCCCGCGAGCTAGGGCTGTGCCGTGCATCACCCATAGTTTGGAACATGTCCTCTTCACCAGGAGGGCCTTTCTTAGTCGACGAAGAGCCATGCGCAAGGACGCCATGAGCACGAGCTTCATGGACAGAACGAACTCATGCAAGACACGGCCGCTGCAACATGCTGCCGTCCAGGAAGGTTCATTGATGAGCACCCAACAAGCTGCACCTCTGAGCGAAGCCGCCCAGACACGTAAAGCCGTGAGCAACATCCTCAAGGGCTCCGCGGGCAACCTCGTGGAGTGGTTCGACCTCTACGTCTATACGGTTTTCGCGGCGTATTTCCAGTCGCATTTCTTTAATTCGTCGGACGATCTCCAAGCAGGCCTTGAAGCGATGGCCGTGTTCTCGACGTCGTTCCTTATGCGTCCAATCGGCAGCTGGTTCTTCGGCCGTTATGCGGACCGCAAGGGCCGCAAAGCTGCGCTGACACTCAGTGTGACCATGATGTCGGCCGGATCTTTTGCCATCGCGATCCTGCCAACGCAGGACGTCATTGGCCTGTGGGCGCTGATTCTGCTGGTGTTTATCCGCATGATCCAGGGCTTCTCAGTGGGTGGCGAGTACGGTACCAGCGCTACGTACATGTCCGAGGCCGCCACGGCCAAGCGCCGCGGCTTCTTCTCGAGCTTCCAGTACGTCACGCTGATCGGCGGGCAGATGCTGGCCCTCCTGGTGCTGGTGATCCTGCAGAACACCATGAGCAAGGAAGACCTCACCGCATGGGGCTGGCGGATTCCGTTCGCTCTGGGTGGCGCCGCTGCGCTGGTGGTCCTTTGGCTTCGCCGTTCCATGGAGGAAACTCTTTCCGCGGATCAGCTCCGCGCCGCGCACGTCAAGGTTGAGGGCGAGGCCCAGCCTGGCACCATGAAACTGCTGTTCACCAAGCACTGGAAGCCGCTGCTCATCTGCATTGGCATCACGCTTGGCGGCACGGTGGCGTTCTACACGTACACCAACTTCATCC
Organism: Paenarthrobacter aurescens; assembly: GCF_041549525.1. Lineage (NCBI taxonomy): Bacteria > Bacillati > Actinomycetota > Actinomycetes > Micrococcales > Micrococcaceae > Paenarthrobacter > Paenarthrobacter aurescens. Next base: position 722,698 of record NZ_CP157456.1, on the reverse strand, counting down.
TGAAGTTCATGAACGATACTTCCGGCATCGCAAAGACTGATACCTCCGTGATCAACTTCTGGGCGCTCTTTATCTTCATGCTTCTGCAGCCTGTGTACGGCATGCTCTCTGACAAGATCGGCCGGAAGCCGCTGCTGATCTGGTTTGGTGTAACGGGTGTGCTCTTCACCTGGCCGCTGCTGTCCACGCTTGCTGGAACCAAGGATCCGTTCGTGGCGTTCCTGCTGATGTTCGGCGGCCTGTTGATGGTGGGTGGCTACACGTCCATCAACGCACTGGTGAAGGCTGAACTGTTCCCGGCATCCATCCGCGCGCTTGGCGTGGGCCTGGGCTACGCGATTGCCAACTCACTGTTCGGCGGCACGGTTCCCCTGATCGGTGCGGCCCTGCAGAAGTCGGGTCAGGTGGACATGTTCTTCACCTACGTCACTGCCGCGATCTTCATCTCGCTGCTGGTGTACATCTTCGCGCTGAAGAACAAGAAGCCCACGCACTTGGATGCGGAGCAGGGCAACGCCTTCGTGGCCAAGGGCGCTGTGAAGGAAACCGACGACGACGGCACGAAGGATCGCGTCAACGCCTGACCTGCCTGCCTTGTTGGGCCCGCTCTGCGCGCTTTGGATACTCCGAAGGGCGCAGAGCGGGCCTCACAACGTTAAGCTCTAGTAGCGAACCAGCCCCAAGCCGAAGGAATCAAAGCCTGTGCACGTGCTCATCGTCGAGGATGACGACGCCATGGCGTCGGCCTTGAGCGCTGCCGTCGCCTCTGCCGGCCATAAGCACACCCGGGTATCGCGCGGCGAGGATGCGTTGCTGGCGCACAGGCAGCACGAGGTGATCCTCCTGGATCTGGGCCTGCCTGACTTGGACGGCTTGGATGTCCTGCGAAAACTCCGCCAGGTCACCCAAATTCCCATCCTGATCCTGACGGCCCGCGACGACGAGCGAAGCGTGGTTCTGGGCCTTCGTTCGGGGGCCGATGACTATCTGGTCAAGCCTGTGAAGCTCGTGGAATTGCTCGCAAGAATTGAAGCCGTGACCCGGCGAACCAACCGTTCCGGCCATCAAGCCCCGCACAACATCGTCCTCGGGGAACTGGAAGTGGACCTCGATCGCCGCGTGGCCACCGTCGGGGAACGGCAACTCGCCCTCACAGCAACAGAGTTCGACCTCCTCAGTCTGCTGGTCAGAAACGCCGGCTCCGTGGTGACCAGGGAACAGATCCTGGACGCACTCTGGGGCGACGCGTTTCTTGCGCACTCCCGATCTTTGGATGTTCACCTCACAGGTCTGAGGTCAAAACTCCAGCTCCCCGGGTTCATCATCAACGTCCGCGGCGTCGGCTATCGCGTCGAGCAACCGTGAAAGTCCGCGTCCTCGGCATCCTGAGCCTGCTGGTGGTGATCATCGTGGTGACCGTGTCCAGCGTGATCCTCACTTCAGCCAGCCGGGAGCTCACCCAGGAACTGCAGATCAACCGCGTCGCAGCCCTCAATCGCTTCGCCCAGCTGGCCAGCGACGCAGCGCAGGACAACAACACCAGCCAACTGCAACGGGAAATGGACCGGTACTCCGAGCTTTATGGTGAAGGAATCCTGATCCGGCTCCAAGAAGTGACAATCAACTCCGGCGGGCTCAGCGAGGACCAACCCGAGGCCCGGGACGCACTCAACCGGGCCAGCCTGAACCTCAGCGACACCACTTTGAACCCCATCCGCGCCTTCGGATCTGGCACAGACATCATCTCCCGGTCCTTCGGCACCGCTAGCCAGGTACTCGGCGAGGTGGTCCTTGAAGTGGACCTCGACGCTGCCCGGCAGAAGTTACGGGAGCGGTGGCTCGTGGTCGTGCTTGCCGCTGTGGCGTTGGGTGCGCTGCTCCTGCTGGCGGCATCCCGCATCACCGGCTGGGTCCTGCGCCCCGTCCACAGACTGAGCAAGGCTGTCCACGAGTTGGAAACCACGGGCAAAACCAGCCAACTCCCGGAGGCGGGCCCACCGGAACTGCGCGAACTCAGCCGCTCCTTCACGGCCATGGCCGGCACGGTGACGGAGAGCATGGAGTCCCAGCGCCGGCTCATCGCCGACACCTCGCACCAGCTCCGAAACCCTGTTGGTGCGCTGCGCTTGCGCATCGATCTGCTGCAGCTGGCGTTGCGCTCAGCCCCGGAGAAGGAGGCGGCAGCGGGCGTCGTCGCGGAACTTGAGCGGGTGGAAGAAATGCTCGACGGCGTGCTGAAGCTGGCTACCGCTGAACATCGCGCCTTCGAAGGGTCATCCCGTGTGGAGCACACCGAGCACAAGCGTCTGGCCGTCATCGATCCCTACCCAGTCCTGCAAGGCGAAGTGGAAAGGGCGACGCCGGCCGCTCACCGTGCCGGATCAGAGCTGACGTTGAAGGGCCCTGCGTCCGAAAGCCACATCGTGTGCGACCCCGACGAACTCGCGCACATGGTGGGCGAACTCCTCACCAACGCCATCAAGTACGCACCCGGCTCCCGCATCACGGTGGCTACCCAGCAGACGAGCGGAGGCACCGCCGTCGTAATTTCCGACGACGGTCCCGGCCTTCCAGCCGAACAGCTCGCTGAGTCCACCACCAGGTTCTGGCGGGCGCCGCAGCACAACAAGATTCCCGGCAACGGCTTGGGCATGACCATCGTGGAGCGCCTGGCACAGGCGAACGGTGGGCGACTGATCCTACAAACGCGTGAGGCACACGGGTTGGTAGCCCGACTCGAATTTGCGGGGCCTGGGGATGGCTCTCATGTCTAAGGCACCCACGATCTCCCGGCGAAACGCCATCAGAGCAGGCTTGGCACTGGGCATCGGCGGCGCCCTGCTCGCGTCGACCACAGCCTGCACGCCGGAAGAACAGCCGAAGGAGCTCACTGTTGCCGGTGGTGAATCCGGTGGCTTTTACCTGGAGTTCGCCACCCTCCTGGCAGACTTGCTGCAGCGGGAAGGTGTGGCCGCAAACACCGCCGCGCTGGTCACCGGCGGAAGTCTGGAGAACATCCAGCGGGTTGTGTCCGGCGAGGTGACCTTCGCCGTCGCGCTGGCCGATGCAGCAGCGCAGGCCGCAGCGCCCGCCAGGACGCCAGCGAAACCCGAAGACCTGGTAGCACTGGGAAAGGTGTACCAGAACTACGTCCACTGCATCGTGCGGGAGGACAGCGGGATACGGACCCTCGCAGACCTCGCCGGGAAGATCGCGGGCGTGGGTGAGGTGGGCTCGGGAACCACCCTGACCGCTGGACGGATCATCACAGCTGCGGGACTCTCCGAACCACCCCGCACCTTGAAGCAAGTGAATCTCGGCTTGAACCAGGCACTGGCCTCACTGCAGGACGGTTCGATTGACGTGATGATCCAATCGGGAGGGGTGCCCACCGCTCCCATCGCGGCCGCAGCGAAGCACATTGGCCTTCGGCTCCTGGACATTTCCGAGCACATCCCGGCAACGCGCGCAGAGTCGGGGTTCTTCTACGACCGCGTGCTGATCCCGGCCAACAGCTACGGTAACGCCCCCGCCGTCTGGACCGTGGGCGTGGCCAACCTTCTCCTGTGCCGCAGGGATCTGGCCGATCATGTTGTTCGGCGGACAGTGGAGTTGTTGGTGGAGCAGGCTCAGGATCTGGTTCCGACGTCGAGCACCGGCGTCCAGTTCCTCAGCCCGGAAACCCTCATCAACACCGCGGGCATCCCGCTGCATCCGGCCGCCGAGGCCGCCTACCAGACGTTGCACGGCTAGCCTCGTTTAGGAGTCGAACCGGAGCAACTGCCAAAATGGAGTCATGACTTCAGCCGCTGCTCCTGCCATTGCCCTGACCATTGCCGGCTCCGAAGCGACCGGTGGCGCCGGTGCGCAGGCCGACCTCAAAACCTTCCAGGAACTCGGAGTGTTCGGCATCGCGAACCTCACGTGCATTGTTTCCTTCAACCCGAAGGACAACTGGAACCACCGTTTCGTCCCGGTGGACCAGCAGGTCATTGCGGACCAGCTGGAAGCGACGACGGCGGCCTACGGTGCCGCTTCCGGCGCACCTTCTGTTTTGGACACCGTGAAGATCGGCATGCTGGGAAGCCCTGCAACCATCAGCACCGTGGAGAAGGCGCTGGCCGATGGTTCCTTCAAGCATGTGGTCCTTGACCCGGTGTTGATCTGCAAGGGCCAGGAGCCCGGCCACGCCCTGGATACCGATCAGGCTTTGAAGGCGCAGATCCTGCCGCTGGCTACTTTTGTCACTCCGAACCACTTCGAAGCCGAGTCCCTTTCCGGGCTGACCATCACCGACGAAGAGTCGCTTAAATCCGCCGCCATCCGCATCCACCAGATCAGCGGCGCAGCAGTCCTCGCCAAGGGCGGGGTGCGGCTGGAAGGGCCGGACGCCGTCGACGTTTACTACGACGGTGAGACCCTGGAAGTCCTGCGCGCGCCGAAAGTTGGCGAAGTGGCTGTGTCCGGTGCGGGTTGCTCGCTGGCCGCTGCTGTGACTGCCGAACTGGCCAAGGGCGCCACTCCTCTGGAAGCCGCGCGAACTGCGAAGGCTTTCGTGACTGCCGGAATCAAGAACCGAGTGTCCTCCGGCGCCCCCTTTGACGCCCTGTGGCAGGGTGGGGCTTTGTCCTAGCGCGAGACCTTGCCCATGAGTGAAGCTATGGGCCGCAGGAACAACGGGCGGGCCAGGAACCAGGCCGCCGCCGTGAAGACGATGGATGCTGCGAAGATCCCGAAACCCCACCAGCTGTTGTTGTCGTCGTTGGCGGCGTACATGTGGTTGAGGTTCCGCAGCGCACCAGTGGCCAGCACCAGGGTGACGTGGACGATCACGAAGGCCACGAAGTAGATCATCACCGGGAAGTGGATCTTGCGGGCGAGCTCGATCGGGTAGAACTTGTTGATGGCAGCCTTCTTGGGCCATGCCCCGGACATCCGGATTCCGGTGATGATGGCCAACGGCGCGGCGATGAAGACCGTGACGAAGTACGTCAGGAGCTGGAGGCTGTTGTAGTTGTTCCAGCCGTTTTCAACCGGCCAGTTCAGCGAGGCGTACTGCAGCCCGGCCGAGACGGCGTTGGGGAAGACATCCCAGCTGGTGGGGACGATCCTTAGCCACTGGCCTGTGGCAAAGAGCAGCACAATGAAGATGATGCCGTTCAGAACCCAGAGCGCGTCCAGGGTCAGGTGGAACCAGAGGTCCAGGCTGATCTTGGTGGGCGGGTTCTTGGTTTTGATGAGTCCCTTGTTGTTCCGGGTCCAGTTGGCCGCCGGGCGGGTGGTGGTGCGCACCTGCCAACCGGAGCGGATGATCAGGACGATGAAGAACATGTTGAGGAAGTGCTGCCAACCAAGCCATGCCGGAAATCCGGTGGGAGTGCCCTCCGGAATTGCCGAGTGCCCGGGGTAATCGGTGAGGAACTGCTGCACGGGCTGCAGGGTGCGGAGCCATAGCGCAATGAGCACCAGGATCAGTGCCACCACCAAAGCTCCTGCGGTGACGACGACGGGCTTGAACCACCTGTTCGACGTGATCCCGGACGACTTGCTTGAAACGGACATCAGGCCGCGTTCCTCTCTGGCTTGTTTGGCTGCGACCAGTTGGCGCTATATAGCGATTCAACCAGTTGCAGCCCGACGGTGAAAACGGCACCCGGGTTTCGGGGCGTCCTGCGTCAAAAATCGCAGCATTCGGATATATGCCGCAATATGCGTTTCTAGAACGAACTTCCGGAATTATTTCCCGCACTGGAGGGCTTGGTCAAGGCTTCCTGCTGGCTATGTGGATAATTCCGCGGGTAGGATTCCAGAAAATGGCCGGTCAACACTCCGGTCTACGTCCTGCCTGCGAGAGGAGCCCACACCGTGGTCCGTAAGACATCCGAGGCAGCCACCACCGCAGGCTCCTGGCAATGGACGCGTACCGCGGTAACCCGGCGAAATCTGCTGGACGCGGCCGCCCAGGTGTTTGTGGAACACGGTTTCACCGACGCAAGCATCTCGGACATCGTTGCCCGTGCCGGCTCCAGCGTCGGCAGCCTCTATCACCACTTCGGCGGGAAGACTGAGCTTTTCCTTGCCTTGTGGGACGACTATCAAAATGAACACGAACGACTCGTGGCATCGGCTGTGGCCAAGGCGCGCAAGGCAGGCGAAAGCGATCCCCTGGCGCTGTTCAACGTAGGCAGCCGCAGTTACTTCGACTACACCTGGAAGAACCGAGACCTGGAACTGGTGTTCATTGAAGGCGATACTCCTCCGGGCTTCGAAGTCCTTCGCCGTGAGCGCGGCCGCGAATGGGTAAGGCAGAACTCCGTGCTCTTGGGCGCCAGCGACGACACTTTGGGCAGGCTTACAGTCGCGGTGATCACGGACATCATCACGGTGTCAGGTCAGGAAGTGGCCCTCGCCGCATCCAAACGCGAGGCCGACGAGGTTGTTCAAGCCGCCGCGATCCTGGTGGAGCGGGTGGTCCGCTAAGCCTTCCTAACCCTCTCGCACCTCCGGCCTACCGCGGGTCCGCCACCCACCCAGTGAACAGCTGCATTCCAGTCTCTCCGTGAATGATCTGATAGTGGAATGGGTGGTCAAGGATGATCTCCCGTTCCGGGGTGAGTGCACTTGATGCCTCCGCATTGATCTGGGTCACCGCGGAGGCGATGGTCCCCTTCTCCGCCACGGTGATGTTGGCTGCCTGGGCGGCCTGGGTCAGCTTCATGCCTTGCTGGATCGCGTCGAAATCCTTGTCCGTGGCCAGCATTTCCGTCAGGCCCAGCGTCTCAAACACCTTCCTGAGTTCGAACGTGGTCTTGTGGTCCCACTTGGGCAGGCTGATCTGGACCATGTCCGGGGAGGCCGCTCCCAACCGCTTCGCCGCGTCCGTCAGCACCTCCGAAGAAACCGCAGCCGTCCCGCCGGACCCCGACGCCCCGCCGTCGGGCAGTACGAGGCGCATCACGAAGCCTTCGGCGTACGGCAGATCCACGGCCTTCCACCCTGGAGCTTCCGCGTAGGCCATGCGGAGCGATGAATGCATGGTGGGCACATTGATTGCCTCGCCGCCAGCCAGGGTAAATGGCGCATCCTCTGTGTCGTTCGCGTCGAAGGGCGTCTGCCAGGCGGCGGCGAAGTACAGGGCGTTGAGGAGACTGAACGTGTTGTCCGGGCTGTATTGTGCGGGGGCCTCCTTGATCCGGCCGCCGGTATTCTTGCTGACCCACTGGTCGATTGCAGGTTTGGTCACGGCCTCGTCCCGAAAACTAACCGGATAAACGCCCGTGCCAAAATGCTTGCCGAGCGTGGTCAGAAAAGCCTCGCCAGTGGGCACGCCCTTGTCCACGAACAGCCCATTGGCAGCATGCATCACCGGCTTCTGCGGCGGGTTGGCTTCGTCCACAGAGCCGGGGTCGCCGTCGAACTTTTCAAGGGAGGCGAGCAGCGCGTTCATGGCTTGGTCGCGCCCTTCGGTGGGAAGCCCCAGGGCTGTATCCATCTCTGCCGCCGTAGCACCGGAAGCTCCCGCCCTCAGCATGCTCAACGCAATCAGCAAGCTGGCCGGTGACGAGACGACGTTGCCGTTGCTCGAGTCGCCGCCATCGGCCAGCAAAGTGACGCCAAGTTTGCGCGCTGAGGCGTTGAAGGTTTCAAGTTCGGCGGAGTAGTCCGCCCTTTCGACCGAAACGCGGGCCACGCCGTCGGCGGTGAGGAGCCCGACGTCGGCGGGTTGGGGCGCGCAGGCACTCATTGTCGCGGAGCCGGTCACCAGTGCGGCTGCCGCGATCAGCGTTGTCGCTTTACGGACTCGATTCATGGCGCATCCCCCGTTGGTGTTGTCCTCATATGGTGCTCCGTGTGCGGTGCGAACTCACGCGATATGCGAGAGGGCTGGCGAAATGTTGCCGGAATGTGAGAGAGCGAACGGCCCAACCACGCGGGATGTGAGAGAGGGCTGGGGGTTACCGTTCGGAGTGGGCCGCCAGGAAGCTGTACACCTCGGTCTCGTCAACGCCGGGGAAGGCACCGGGAGGCATGGCGGCCAGCAGGTGCGAGTGCGCGCGGGCGGAGGGCCAGGCGTTACCTGCCCACTCATTGGCCAAAGATGCCGGCGGCCGCTTGCAGCAGTTGGGGTCCGGGCAGTTGGACGTTGCGCGGGCCGTGGTTTCCCGGCCCCGGAACCATTTGACGTGCTGGTAAGGCACCCCGATGCTCAAGGAAAACTCCCCCGCTGCCGAGCGCTCGGTGCGGGCAGTGCACCAGTACGTGCCTGACGGCGTGTCCGTGTACTGGCTGTAGGCGCTGAATTTGTCCGGGACATCGAACACGGCACGCGAGGTCCACGCCTTGCACGATGGCTGCCCCTCAATGGCTCCGGTGTGGTCCTGGGGGAACGTCACGCCGTCGTTCTCGTAGGCCTTGTAGATGATGCCGGACTGGTGGGTTTTCTGGAAGTGCGTGGTGATGCCCAGGTGTTTGGTGGCCAGGTTGGTGAAGCGGTGCGCTGCGGTCTCGTAGGACACAGCGAAGGCATCGCGGATGTCCTCCACGGCGATTTCCTTGGCCGCTTTGGCTTTTTGCAGGAACTCAACCGTGGCCTGCTCCGGCAGCAGCAGCGCGGCGGCAAAGTAGTTGGTGGCCACACGCTGCGCCAGGAAATCCCCGTAGTTCCGCGGAGTTTCGTGCCCCAGGACGTAGTGGCCCAGAGCCTGGAGCAAAACAGACCGAGGATCGTGATCCTGCCGCTGGTTCTGCGTCAGATAAATTCTGCGGTTCTTCAGATCGGTCACGGACCGCGTGGAATGCGGCAAATCGCCCACGTGGTGCAGCGTGAAACCAAGGTTCTCGGCGATGTCCGCGATGACGTGCTGGCTCAGCGGCCCGGTGGTGTAACCCACCCCTTTGAGGACCTTCTGCGCCTCAGCCTCATACTCGGGGAAATAGTTACCGCGCTCACGCATCATGGCACGCAACTCACCGTTCGCGCGGCGGGCTTCCTCCGGCGTCGCCACCTGCTCATTGAGTTTGCGTTCGAGCTCCTGAAGCAGCCCCACCTGCGACTCCAGGACATCGAGCGGAAGCCGCGAGCTGATGCGGATTTTGGGCAGGTTGAGCGACTCGTAGAGCGGCCCGCGCTGGTACCGTTCCAGTTCGATTTCCAGTGCCGCCCGCCGGCTGGGCGGCTCGGCCCCCAGCAGTTGATCGATGGTGACGTTGAGGGCCGCGGCGAGCTGCTGAAGCAGCCCCAATTTTGGTTCGCGCTTGCCGTTTTCGATCAGGCTCAGCTGGCTGGGCGCGGTCCCGACGGCGGCACTCAAGTCGTCCAGCGTCAGCCCGGCCTGCTTGCGCAGATGGCGCACGCGGCGGCCAAGGCTGATGACGTCCAGTTCAGGGGACGCAGCGGTCGACGACGGCGATGCTACTTCGCGATTCCAGCTCACAGGCGACATTTCTTGAGAATACGCGAAGAAGTGCATTTCTTTCCATACTTTTCCTCTAGTAACCCACTTGGAAGTGCAGAAAAGTAGGTCTTACGAAAAAGAAATACAGATCCCGGACAAGCCGGCCGATGCAGCAAAGGCGCAGCGGAGGCCGGCCCGGGCACCACATAGGAGATCAAGATGACCGCATCATTTGAACCAGCAGAGCAGAGTGCAGAGCAGCAGGCCGCAGCGCTGGAACTTGAATGGTCCGCCAACCCGCGCTGGGAAGGCGTCACCCGTGATTACTCGGCCACCGACGTCGTCCGTCTCCGCGGCCGCGTCTCCGAAGAGCACACCCTGGCCCGCCGTGGTTCGGAAAAGCTCTGGAAGCAGCTCACCGAGGAAGCTCCCACCGGTGGCTACACCAACGCTCTCGGTGCCCTGACCGGCAACCAGGCCGTTCAGCAGGTCAAGGCCGGCCTCCGCGCCATCTACCTTTCCGGCTGGCAGGTGGCCGCTGACGCCAACCTCTCCGGTCAGACCTACCCGGACCAGTCCTTGTACCCGGCCAACTCTGTGCCCCAGGTTGTCCGCCGCATCAACAACGCCCTGCTCCGTGCGGACCAGATCGAGTATGCCGAGGGCGTCAAGACTGTTGAGGACTGGCTGGTTCCGATCGTCGCCGACGCCGAAGCCGGCTTCGGTGGCCCGCTGAACGCCTACGAGCTCATGAAATCCATGATCACCGCCGGTGCCTCCGGTGTTCACTGGGAAGACCAGCTCGCATCCGAAAAGAAGTGCGGCCACTTGGGCGGCAAGGTCCTCATCCCCACCCAGCAGCACATCCGGACCCTGAACGCAGCCCGCCTGGCAGCCGACGTCGCAGGCACCCCCACGGTGGTCATCGCCCGCACCGACGCCGAAGCAGCAACGCTGATCACCTCAGACGTTGACGAGCGCGACCAGGAATTCATCCTCCGCGAAGGCGGGCAGCCGGTTCGCACCGCCGAGGGCTTCTACAAGGTCCGCAATGGAATCGAACCCTGCATTGCCCGGGCCAAGGCCTACGCCCCGTACTCCGACCTCATCTGGATGGAGACGGGCACCCCGGACCTGGAACTGGCCCGCAAGTTCGCCGAATCGGTCAAGGCCGAGTTCCCGGACCAGATGCTCTCCTACAACTGCTCCCCGTCCTTCAACTGGCGCAAGCACCTGGACGACGCCACCATCGCCAAGTTCCAGCGCGAACTCGGTGCCATGGGCTTCACGTTCCAGTTCATCACCCTGGCCGGATTCCACGCCCTGAACTACTCCATGTTCGATCTCGCCCACGGTTACGCCCGTGAAGGCATGAGCGCCTACGTGGAACTCCAGGAGAAGGAATTCGCCTCCGAGTCCCGCGGCTACACCGCCACCAAGCACCAGCGCGAAGTCGGCACCGGCTACTTCGACGACATCGCAACCGCGCTCAACCCGAACGCATCCACTTTGGCCCTGGTGGGATCCACCGAAGAAGGCCAGTTCCACTAATCCCCAGCCGCCCCCTCCGCTCGCAAGCTCGCGAGGGAACCCGGCGGCCGTGGGCCCATTCCGCCCAAGGTGAGCTGTTCGCTTCGCTCACCGGAAGGCACGACGGCGGCACTCGCCGCTGCGGCCGGGAGGGGGAATCCGGAAGCGTGCGTAAAAGGGGCCCTGTCCCGGCCGCCGGCCGAGCTCTGCGAGGCCAAGCGGGCGGGATGGGGAATAGCACGCGGAGGATTACCCAACCCGGCACCAAACGAGCTGCCCAAGCACCGCCGTCGAACATTTGCTTCTCATAGGAGAGATTGACATGAACAGCTTCACTGACAACTTCACTATCAATGGCATCACTATCACCGCGCAGCCCATTTGCCGGCAGAACGAGGTCCTCACGCCGGACGCCCTTGAGTTCATTGGCAAGTTGCACAGGGCTACGGCGGATCGTCGTCAGGAGCTGATGCAGGCACGGCACACCCGCCGTGGGCAGATCGCTGCAGGTCAGGATCCGCGTTTCCGCCCGGAAACTGAAGGCATCCGCAATGACCCGTCCTGGCGTGTGGCTCCCCCGGCCCCGGGTTTGGAGGACCGCCGCGTGGAGATCACCGGTCCCGTGGATAAGAAGATGACCATCAATGCCCTGAACTCGGGGGCGAAGGTGTGGCTGGCGGACATGGAAGACTCCTCCACTCCGACGTGGCGCAACGTGATCCAGGGCCAGCTGAACCTGACCGATGCTCTGGAACGCCGGATCGATTTCACCACCCCTGAGGGCAAGGAATACAAGCTCAAGCCTGCAGGAGACCTGCCCACCATTGTGGTCCGTCCCCGGGGTTGGCACCTGCCGGAGAAGCACATGCTCATTGACGGCAAGCCTATTGCCGGCGGCATTGTGGACTTCGGTTTGTTCTTCTTCCACAACGCCCGCCGCCTGCTGGCCCAGGGCAAGGGCCCGTACTTCTACCTGCCGAAGATCGAGAACCACCTCGAAGCCCGCCTGTGGAACGACATCTTTGTCCTGGCTCAGGACCTGCTGGGCATCCCGCAGGGAACCATCCGCGCCACGGTGCTGATCGAAACCATCACGGCCGCGTTCGAGATGGAGGAGATCCTGTACGAACTGCGGGACCACGCCGCAGGTTTGAACGCAGGCCGCTGGGATTACATCTTCTCCCTGATCAAGAACTTCCGTACCCGCGGACCCCGTTTTGTCCTCCCGGACCGCGGCCAGGTGACCATGACCCAGCCGTTCATGCGCGCCTACACCGAGCAGCTGGTCCGGGCTTGCCACCGCCGCGGTGCCATGGCTATTGGTGGCATGGCTGCAGCTGTTCCCAACCGCAAGGACGAGGCAGCCAACACCGCTTCGTTCGAGAAAGTCCGTGCGGACAAGACCCGTGAGGCCAATGACGGTTTTGACGGCTCGTGGGTGGCCCACCCTGACCTGGTGCCGGTATGCCGCGAAGTTTTTGACTCAGTTCTCGGAGACCGCCCCAACCAGCTGGACCGCTCCCGCGAGGACGTCACCCCTGATGACCGTGCGCTGATCGACATCGCCAGCACGGAAGGAACCATCACCGAGGGCGGTATCAGGATCAACATCGAGGTGGGCATTCGGTACATCGAGTCTTGGCTGCGGGGCAACGGCGCTGTGGCCATCCACAACCTCATGGAAGACGCCGCCACCGCGGAGATCTCCCGCTCCCAGCTCTGGCAGTGGATCCACTCCCACGCCATCACCGACCACGGCGACATCATCACCCGCGAATGGGTGGAGGACATGCTGGATGAGGAATACGCCCGCCTGGAACGCTTCGACGGAGACCGTTTTGCTGATGCCCGCGCCATCTTCGAAGAAGTGACCCTGGCCGAGGAATTCCCCACCTTCCTCACCATCCCCGCGTACGCCCGTTTTCTCACCGAAGCCCGTGAAGAGGCCACGGAGGAGGAACTCGTCGCCGCCTAGGCCTCATGACCTGAGGTAGCGACCACCACAAGCCCCGACGCCGGGCTGCCTGCACTCTTCGCAACAAGTGACCCCGATGGTCGGGGAGGCAGCCCAGCAGCGGGGCTTCTGGCGTTAAGCCTGCCTGGCCACCCAGCGCACAGACAACGTGGTGCTCACAAAGAACGTAAGCACCGAGCCAAGAATCACCAACAACGGAACGGTCCAGCCGTCAGTCACACTGTGCACAAACCCAATGGCCGTGGGAGCCAACGCAGCAAAGCAGTACCCCACACCCTGTACCACGGCGGACATCTTGCCCGCGGCCGCCTGGGATTGCGCGAATTTGATGATGGCAATGAAGATCACCGTGATTCCACCGCCCTGAGCCACACCGCCCATCGAGGACCACATCCACCACCACGAGGGTGCCAGCAACAAGCCAAGGGGAACCGTCAGCCACAGCGCGCTCAAGGTGACCGCCACCGCCGTCGTACTGGCGAAGCGGGCCAGGAGCGGCACGCCCAGGCCGCCCACAATGGCGAAGATCTGGAACAGTGAAGAGCCGGCCCCTGCTTCGGCAGTGCCCATGGCGAGTTCATCCGAGAGGAAGCTGGGAAGCCAGGCAGTGACCCCGTAATAGGAGAACGCCTGCCCCGCGAAGCCAAGCGTCAGGCCAACAGTCAGCCACCCCACACCCGCAACCCGCCCGGCACCGGAAGCAGCAGATGAAGGAACGGCTGCAGGCACAAAAGCCCGGCGCGCACCAACAGTAGGCACCCAGAACAGGATTGCCGCCAACGCCAGCAGGGCGCTCGCAGCCAGGGCGAGCCGCCATCCCACCAACTCAGCCAGTGGCGCGGTGGCCACGGAGGTGAGGAACGAGCCCACGTTCAGCGCCGCAGTGTAAACGCCCATGGCGGTGGCTTGGCGCCTCGGTGCAAAGTCGCGCCGGATGATCAGCGGCACCGCAATGTTGCCGATGGTTATGGCAACACCAATGATCACCGTGCCGGCCATCACCAGCGCACCACCGCCGCTGGACCGGATCACTACCCCGGCCAGGACACCCAGAAGCGTCAGCATCACCGCGAATTCGGCACCCAGCCTGCGGCCCGCCAAAGAAGCCAAGGGCGAGGCGAGCGAGAAGCACAGCACGGGAATGCCGGTCAGAAGTCCCAGCTCAACGGGCGAGAACCCAAGGTCCTGTTGCAATGAATCCACCACGGGAGCAACTGCCACAAAAGGACCGCGCATGTTCAGCGCAATGAGGCCGATGCACGCGAGGATCAACCAACCGCGGGGAATCCTGGCAAGGAATTGGCTCATGGGGCATACGGAGAGGCAGGAAGCGTTTTCATCACTTTCATTGCTATCACGGCGCTACCCGGCAACCGGCATCCGGCAGAGCTCATCCCGCTGCGTGGAGCGTGGCCTCAATCACTGCAGGCGAGAGAACGTGTTGGGTCACCAGATGGCTGGCACCCAGAATGGCCGCGCGCTGGCCGGCCATGGAGATGCCGATGCGCAGGTGCGTGGTGGCCAGGGGCAGGGACCTACGGTAGACCACTTCGCGGATCCCTGCCACCAGGTGCTCGCCGGCTTCTCCCACGCTGCCGCCGATGATGATCATGGATGGATTGAGAAGGTTGACCACGGTGGCCAGGACATCGCCCACATCCCGCCCGGCCTGCCGCAGCGCCTGGATGGCTTGCAGATTCCCCTCGCCAACGAGCCTCAGGACGTCCGCACCGCTGGCAGCTTCCAGCCCCTGCGCCTTCAGCTGACGTGCGACGGCGGGACCTGAGGCAAGCGCTTCAAGGCAGCCGTGGTTGCCGCAGCGGCACAGGACGTCGTCGCCGCGTGGCACGCGGACGTGGCCGAGGTCCCCGGCGGTGCCGTTGGCCCCACGCTGGAGTTGGCCGCTGCTGATGATGCCCGCGCCAATGCCGGTGGCCACCTTGATGAAGAGGAAGTTCTGGTGATCCGGCCAGTACGCGGTGCGTTCACCGAGGGCCATGATGTTGACGTCGTTATCCACCAGGACCGGGACCGGCAGGGAGCGCTGAACGTGGGAAACGACGTCGAATCCGTCCCAGCCCGGCATGATGGGCGGTTTTACCGGCCTGCCGCTGGCGTGCTCCACGGGACCGGGCAGGCCGATGCCTATTCCGGCGAGGTCTTCCGGTTCGCGTCCTGCTTCAGTCAGAAGTTCACGGCCTGCTGCTACAACCCGGCCCAGAACCACGTCCGGCCCTTCAGCCACTTCCTGCCGCAGGCGTTGCTCGGCCAGAACGTTGCCGCCGAGGTCGGTGACGGCAACAATCACGTGGGTAGCTCCGACGTCGACGGCCAAAACCACGCGTGCGGCGGGGTTGAAGGCAATGCGCGACGGCGGCCTGCCGCCTGTGGAGGTGGCCTCACCTGCGGGGCCAACCAGCCCGGAACTGATCAGGGCGTCAATGCGTGAGGCGACCGTGGAGCGGGCGAGGCCTGTGGTTTCTGCGATTTCAGCGCGGGTACGGGCTTTGCCGTCGCGAAGGAGCTGGAAGAGATTCCCGGCCCGTGAAAGATTGCCGGCCTCTGGCGCGGGGCTTATTCCGGCGTCGATTCCGGCCTCAGATGTCATGCATTCAGTGAAGCACGATTGCTTATGCGTGTCACTCAGCGGAAGTTTAAGCGTTTTTCTTCAACTTTTGCTGGACGCTCGGCAAAAGTCCCTCTAGGCTGAAAAGAGCTGGTGACTCACCCATTGATGGGTGGAATCTGTGGCTCCCCTCAGGGGCGCTCACTAGACTGGCGCCAAGGCCCTGATTTTGCGGAAAACTTCTCCCGAAAAGGAACCCAATGTCTTACTCACTCCAGCTGTACACCCTCCGCGATGCCATCGGAGAGGACCTGCCGGGAACAATCAAGAGGGTTGCCGAGATCGGTTTCACGCAGGTGGAACCGTACAACTTTGTGGCCACAGCTTCTGAGCTTGGCCGGGCTTTGAAGGAGAACGGCCTGACGGCGCCATCCGGGCACGCTCCACTGCTCTCTCAGGACCAGGACCAGATTTTCGCCGCAGCCAAGGAACTGGGCATCACCACGGTCATTGATCCGTTCCTCCCGGCCGAGCACTGGCAGTCCGCCGAGGACATCCAGGCCACCGCTGCCAAACTCAACGCAGCCGCGAAGAAGGGTGCTGAGTACGGCATCCGCGTGGGCTACCACAACCACGCCTGGGAGCTGGAGTCCATCATCGAAGGCAAGACCGCCCTGGAGTACCTCGAAGGTTTGCTTGACCCGGAACTGGTGCTGGAAGTGGACACCTACTGGGTAGCCGTCGGCGGCCAGGACCCGGTGGAGCTGCTGGCCCGTTTGGGCGACCGGGTGAAACTCATCCACATCAAGGACGGCCCGGCCACTACTGACACCAAAGCCCAGCAACCGGCAGGCCAGGGCACCGTTCCGGTCCTGGACGTGATCGCCGCAGCAAAGTCCCTTGAAGTTGGCGTGGTGGAATTCGACGACTACTCCGGCGACATTTTCGAAGGCATCACCGAGAGCCTGGCGTACCTCACCGCCGCAGCCAGCGCAGACGCAGCCGGCAACCAGACCGCAGAAGGAGTACAGGCGTGAGCTTCTCCCCCTCAACCCGTAAAGGCCCCGTGGGCGTTGCCGTCATTGGCGCGGGAAACATCAGCAAGCAGTACCTGGACAACCTCACGGTCTTCCCTGACCTGAAAGTCCTGGTGGTCGCGGACCTCTTCGTCGAAACAGCCGAGGCCCGCGCCAAGGAGTACGGGATCGCCGAGTTCGGTACGCCGGAGCTGGCGCTGAACCATCCCGACGTCGAGCTCATCATCAACCTCACCATCCCGGCAGCGCACGTGGAAGTTGCCACCGCAGCGGTGAACGCCGGCAAGCACGTGTGGACCGAGAAGCCCTTCTCCCTGGACCGCGAATCCGGGCTGGAACTGCTCAAAGCAGCGGACGCCGCCGGAATCCGCCTGGGCACCGCTCCTGATACCTTCCTTGGCGCCGGCCTTCAGACCGCACGCCGCATCATTGAACGCGGCGATATTGGCACACCGCTGACCGGCATGACCACCTTCCAGACCCCTGGCCCGGAGTCATGGCACCCCAACCCCGCCTTCCTGTTCCAGCACGGTGCCGGCCCCCTGTTCGACATGGGCCCGTACTACCTCACCGCACTGGTCCAGACGTTCGGCTCGGTCCGTAAGGTGGCCGCCGTCGGCTCCTCGGCAAAGGCAACGCGCATCATTGGTTCCGGTCCGAAGGCCGGCGAGGAATTCGCCGTCGAGGTCCCCACGCATGTCTCCGCGATGGCGCAGTTCGAGGGCGGCCAGTCCTCACACAGCGTCTTCTCCTTCGAATCCCCGCGCCAGCGCATGGGCTTTGTTGAGATCACCGGCTCCGAAGCCACCCTGTCCCTCCCGGACCCCAACTACTTTGACGGCGACCTCAAGCTCTGGCGTCCGGGTAAGGAAGAACCCGAGATCATCCCCGCCACCGGACCCGCGAACGGCCGCGGGATGGGCGCCCTGGACATGGCCCGCGCCATCCGCTCCGGTGGTTCGCACCGCGCTACCGGTGAACTGGCCTACCACGTGCTGGACACCATGGTCTCCATCACCGAATCGGTGGAATCCGGCACTTTTGTGGACGTCACCTCCAACGCCCCCGCTTCCGAGGCCCTCCCTGAGGACTGGGCGCCCGAAACAGCGACGCTCTAGAACCGGCGAGGAACACTATGACTACCTCTTCAAACACGCCGTTGGGTGTTGCCGCAATCGGTTACGCATTCATGGGCAAGGCCCACTCGAATGCGTGGCGGAACGTGGCCAGTTTCTTTGACGTTCCGGCCTTCGAGCAGAAAGTGCTGGTAGGCAGGGACGCGGACGCCGTCTCCGAAGCAGCTGCAAAGTATGGCTGGGCCGAGTCCGCCACCGATTGGCGTTCCGTCATTGAGCGGGACGACATCCACATTGTCGACATCTGCGCGCCGGGCTGGATGCACGCTGAGATTGCCACCGCCGCATTGGAAGCCGGCAAGCACGTCCTGGTGGAAAAGCCCTTGGCCAACACCCTCGGCGAGGCAGAACTGATGACGGCGGCCGCCGCGAAAGCCCGGGCGCGCGGCGTGCAGTCGATGATCGGCTTCAACTACCGCCGCGTCCCTGCCCTGGCGCTGGCGCGTGAACTGATTGCCGAGGGGCGCCTTGGCACCGTTCGCCATGTTCGCGCCGCGTACCTGCAGGACTGGCTGACCGATGCCGAGTCCCCCATGACGTGGCGCCTCCGCAAGGAGACCGCCGGATCCGGCGCGCTGGGAGACATCGCCTCCCACGCCATCGACCAGATCCTGTACCTCCTGGACGATTCCGTCACCGAGGTCTCCGGCCGCCTCCAGACGTTCGTGGATCAGCGCCCCGGTCCTACGGCAGGCGCGCTGGAAGATGTAACGGTCGACGACGCCGCCTGGGTTAACCTCTCGCTCGCCTCAGGAGCAATCGCCTCGGTGGAAGCGTCCCGGGTAGCCACCGGCCAGAAGAACTCCCTGAGGATCGAAATCTACGGTTCCCTTGGTTCGCTGACGTTCGATCTTGAGAACCTGAACGAACTCTATTTCATGGACGCCACAGTGCCTGTCCGCGAGCAGGGCTTCCGAAGGATCCTGGTCAACGAACCCGAACACCCTTACTTGGGGGCTTGGTGGCCGCAGGGTCACATCATCGGCTGGGAGCACACCTTCACGCACCAGATCCGTGATTTCCTCACCGCGATCGCGGCCGGAGAGTCGCCGTCGCCGTCGTTTGAAGAGGGCCTGAACGTCCAGTACATCCTGGCCGCCGTGGAAGAGTCCGCTGCCGCCAAGAGTTCATTGATCCAGCTGCCTGCAAGGGCAACCAGCACTGTTATTGAAGGAGCCTGACATGCCCCGCCCGTACACCCTGTTCACCGGCCAGTGGGCCGATCTTCCCTTCGAGGAAGTTGCACGGCTCGCTTCCGGCTGGGGCTACGACGGCCTGGAAATCGCCGTCTCCGGAGACCACCTGGACGCCTGGCGCTGGGACGAGCCCGGCTACGTCGAGTCCAAGCTCGCTGTCCTGGAGAAGTACAACCTGAAGGTTTGGGCCATCTCCAACCACCTCAAGGGCCAGGCTGTGTGCGATGACCCCATCGACTTCCGCCACGAAGCCATTGTTGGCTCGCGGGTGTGGGGCGACGGCGAACCCGAAGGTGTCCGCCAGCGCGCTGCGGAGGAAATGAAGCACACCGCCCGCCTTGCCCGCGCCCTGGGCGTGGACACGGTCGTCGGATTTACCGGTTCCTCCATCTGGCAGTACGTGGCCATGTTCCCGCCGGTCCCGGAAAAGGTCATCGAGGCCGGCTACCAGGACTTCGCTGATCGCTGGAACCCGATCCTTGACGTTTTTGATGAATGCGGGGTCCGCTTCGCCCACGAAGTCCACCCTTCCGAAATCGCCTACGACTACTGGACCACCGTCCGGACCCTCGAAGCGATCGGCCACCGGCCTGCCTTCGGCCTGAACTGGGACCCGTCCCACTTCATGTGGCAGGGCATCGATCCTGTGTCCTTCATCTGGGACTTCAAGGACCGGATCTACCACGTGGACTGCAAGGACACCAAGCTCCGCCCCACCGGACGGAACACCGTCATGGGCTCACACCTGCCCTGGGGCGATCCCCGCCGAGGCTGGGACTTCGTCTCCGCCGGACGCGGTGACGTGCCGTGGGAATCCTCCTTCCGCGCCCTCACGGCCATCGGATACGACGGACCCATTTCCGTGGAATGGGAGGACGCCGGCATGGACCGCCTCCACGGGGCACCCGAAGCTTTGGCCGCGCTGAAAAAGTTCGACTTCCCGGCGTCGCAAACTTCCTTCGACGCCGCTTTCAGCAGCAAGGACTGATCACGTGACCCTCAGCAACGGCACCTCCGATGGCACAATCCGCTGGGGCATCCTCGGCACAGGATTCATTGCCGGACTCCAGACCAAGGACTTGAAGGAGAACGGGTTCACGGTTCAGGCCGTGGGTTCGCGCTCTGCGGAGTCCAGTGAGGTGTTCGCTGAGGAGTACGGCGTGGCCACAGCGCACGGCAGCTACGAGGACCTTGTTGCCGACCCCTTGGTGGACGTCGTCTACATCGCCACGCCACACCCTTTCCATCACGCAAATGCTCTCCTGGCATTGAACGCCGGCAAGCACGTGCTGGTGGAGAAGGCATTCACCATGAATGCACGCCAGGCTCAGGAGATTATTGACCTGGCGGCGGCCAAGGGGCTTGTGGCCCTGGAAGCCATGTGGACCCGGTTCCTGCCGCACATGATCCGAATCCGGGAGCTCATCGCTGCCGGCACCATTGGAGAGGTTCGCAAGGTAGTGGCCACCCACAACCAGAGCCTTCCCAAGGACCCAGCGCACCGGTTGAATGATCCTGCCTTGGGCGGCGGAGCGTTGCTGGACCTCGGTATTTATCCGATCTCCTTTGCCTTTGACATCCTAGGCACGCCTGCATCAATCGTGGCCAGCGCCTCCATGTCCGCAACGGGCGTGGATCGCCAGACGGCAGCGATCTTCGAATACGCCGGCGGCGCCCAGGCCATTGTTGATTGCGAGCTGGACGCCGCCAGTGCCAACCGTGCCATGGTGATAGGGACCGAAGGTTGGATCGAGATCGAGCACACTTGGTACAACCCGGTGCCCTTCACGGTTTTTGCCGTTGATGGCGCTGTTGTTGAGCGATACGAACAAGCTGTCAGCAGCCGGGGTATGCAGTACCAGGCCGCTGAGATGGAACGCCTGATCCGCTCGGGCGAGACTGCCGGGACCATGCTGCCTCCCGCTGAGACCGTGGCCATCATGGCTGCCATGGACGAGATCCGTGAGCAGATCGGGCTTCGCTATGACTCAGATGCCGTTGTGGAAGGAAACCAGTCATGACCGAATCACCGCGTCTTGCCGAACTCCGTCAACAGGAAGAGGAACTGGTCTTCGCTTCCTTCGATCATCACGACGCCTGGCGGCTGGGTTCATTGATCGCCAACCACGCCATCGCCTCGGAGCTTGGCGTTGCCATTGATATCCGCCGCCACAACGTTGTGCTGTTCCGCTGCGTCCTGCCCGGAGCCACCTCAGACCAGGAGGAATGGATCCGCCGCAAGTCCGCTTCGGTGCTGCGGTTCGAGCACAGCACGGCCTTGCTGGGAGAACAATTTTCCGCGCGCAACCCGCTCGGCGGCGGGTGGCTGGCTCCGGAGGACTACACCCTGGCGGGCGGTTCCTTCCCCATCCGGGTGAGAGGCGCCGGCGTGATCGGCGCTGTCACTGTTTCCGGGCTGAGCTCTGACGAGGACCACCAGATGGTGGTGGACGGGATCCGGAATTACTTGAAGACGGTAGGGGTTTAGTAGCCGCCGGTACTACGCGAAGGAAGACCATGCCCACTCCCGAACATCCCCTCCGCAAACTTGGATTCCTCACCATCGGCCTGTTCCACCCCGATGATCCGGCTGCCGGCCACCGGTCCACGCTGGAGATCATTGAGCTCGGTGAGCAACTGGGGTTTGACAGCGCCTGGTTGAGGCACCGGCACCTGCAGTTCGGCATCTCCTCCCCCGTGGCGGTGATGGCCGCCGCCAGCCAGCGCACGTCAAGGATTGAGCTCGGTACCGCGGTCACTCCGCTTGGATGGGAGAACCCATTGCGGTTGGCGGAGGATCTGGCCACGGTGGATCTGCTCTCCGGGGGTCGCATTAATCCCGGGATTAGCGTGGGCGAACCAATGCACTACGACACCGTGAAGCATGATCTGTACCCGGATTCTTCGGAAACGGAGGACTTCTCCTATGCCCGCGTGGACCGGTTCGCCCGTCTGGTTGCAGGCGAAAAAGTACGCGACTTCTCCGGTAAGCAAGGCGTTGTGGAGGAGTTCTCCAACCGTGTAGAGCCACACTCGCCCGGCCTGCGCAGCCGTCTTTGGTACGGGGCAGGAAGCATGAAGTCTGCCGTATGGGCCGGAACGAACGACTTCAATTTGTTGTCCAGCAGCGTGATCTTCCCGGACAAGGACCAGGAACCGGACTTCGCCAAAGTCCAGCAATCCCAGATCAGGGCGTACCGCGAGGCTGCCGCTGCAGCCGGGCACACTGCAGCCGGCACGCGTGCCCGGGTGTCGCAGGGCCTGGTAGTGATCCCCACAGATTCTGCTTCCAGCGCCCAACGGGCGAAGTACCAGCGGTACGTGGACGAACGCACTCCCCGCACACAGTCCCCGCAGGGACCGAAGGGCATGATGTTTGCACGGGACCTCATAGGCACCAGCGATGAAATTGCCGGGCAACTGTACGCCCACCAAGGATTCCAGGAAGTGGACGAGGTGGCATTCGCGCTGCCCTTCAGCTTCGAACACGAGGACTACGTGCAGATCCTCACGGACATCGCGCAAAAGTTGGGCCCGGCATTGGGCTGGACGCCAGCCGCCTGAGCACTGGAACCTGTACGCACAACCACCTAAGCGCAGGTTGATCCAATTCGGAGCCCTGACTCTCTGGTTACAATTGCCCCTAACTGGCCTTGTCACGTAGTGAGTTGAGACTGTCATAAAACTCGTAGAATAGTCACAAAATGAGACAACTGTGTCAGGTAAATAGAATGCTAACTCTTTGTAACTGACGTACCTGAATCTTGTACGGGTGGATCCTGGGTGATAGCGTCTTGCTGGCTAGGCATATGGGGGCTTCGGCAAAGCATTTGTATAACGCTTTTAGCGGCTATCAAAATTTGAATTCATCACTTAGCCCAGGGGAACAAATGAGAAAAACCATTGCAACAATTATGCTCGCAGGAACTGTCATGTTCGCTAGCGCCTCGTCGGCCATGGCCAGCACCTATCCAGCACCAGGCGATGAGCAGGGAACCGTTACGGACGGCACCATCAATCGCGGCGAAACGATCACCTTTTCCGGCGGCGGATACATCCCCGGCGAGACCGTGAATATCACTTTTGAGAAGAGAGGTGGCCCGCAGGGAACCCCTCCGGCCCCCATCAGCGTCGTCGCCGACGGCAATGGCACCATCTCCGCTGACATCACCTTCGAAAACGCGGGCAGCTACATAATTTCCGCCGTCGGTGCCACATCCGGCAATATCCGCTCCGCACGCGTCGCTGTAAACAACGGCAATCATGGGGGCGGAAATAACGGCAAGGGCAAGGGTGGGTCCGATTTCGTTGCCGCCTCCAGTGTTACCGATGCAGGGACGGCGGCTGATGCTGCAGCCATTCCGGCCGATTCCGGCATGGTTACGTGGGGCCTGGCTGGTGCCGGCGTGCTCGCGGCAGGCGCTGCAACCGTAGTGGTGGCACGTCGTCGCGCCGGCACGAACGCGTCAGATTAGGAGCCACTCATAAAGCAGGGTGGGTTCCTGTGTGAGGAACCCACCCTGCTTCAGGCGGTGACGTACTGTTCACCGCCCTTTCAGCACGTAGCGCCTTTCAGGACGTCCGACGCCGTACTTGAGTCTGACCTCCAGCGCCCCCTCGTCGTGGAGGTACTCCAGGTAACGGCGTGCGCTGACCCGGGACGTGCCGAGCTGCTCGGCCAGCTCCGCTGCGGAGAGGTCTCCCGGTGCTGTTTTCAGGGCTGATTCAACCAGCTCGAGCGTCTCCACACTGCAGCCTTTTGGCAGGGTCCGCTCAGAAACACTCAACCCGAAGACACGGTTCACATCGGACTGCTCGGCCTCCACTTTGGAGGCGTCCAGGCCTTGGTAGGCGCTGAGGTAGTGCTCCAGTCGCTCGTGCAGATCGGTTTGGGAGAACGGTTTGATGAGATAGTGCACAATCCCGCCGCGCAGGGCCTTCCGAACGGTTTCCACTTCCCTGGCTGCGCTGATCACCAGGACGTCAAGGTCCGGGGCTACGTCGCGAAGCTGGTGCATAAGCTCCAAGCCGTTGATGTCCGGAAGATGGATATCCAGCAGCACCAGGTCCGGCTGCAACCGTTCGGTTTCCACCAGGGCCTGCCCACCGGTGTGTGCTACGCCCACCACGGCGAACCCGGGTGTCCGTTGGATAAACCCGGCATGGACTTTGGCCACCATGAAGTCGTCGTCCACAATCAGTACCTTGATCACAGGTGGTGTGCCCCTTTGCTGATGTCTGAGTCGTTTTTACTGAACGTTGCAGTGAACACCGCACCATGATCGTTCGAAAAGCCGAGGTCACCGCCGGAACGCCGGCAGATCACACGGGACAAGGCCAGACCGAACCCCCGCGCGTCTCCTGTTCCGGGCTCTTTGGTGGAGAAACCCTGCCGGAAAATATCCTCTGCGGAGCCGCTCGGCACCCCAGGGCCGTTGTCCCGGACAGTGACTGTGACTTCGTCATCGGAGTGGACCACCAGCACTTGGACCGATGCTCCGGGAAGTCCCGTGACGGCGTCGAACGCGTTATCCACCAGGTTGCCCACCACAGTGGTGAGATCGCGGGACAGTTCCTCGTTCACGCGCGGCAGTGCGGACTTCGGATCCAGCTTCAGTTCCACGCCTCGCTCTGTTGCCAAACTGGCCTTGGCGATGAGGAGTGCGGCGAGCGCGGGGTCCTGGATGCGGCTGGTGACGTCGTCGTTGAGCCGGGTGCGGTCCACGGTTGCGCCGTTGACGAACTGCACCACGGAGTCGTATTCGCCGATCTGGATGAGGCCAGAGATGACGTGGAGCTGGTTGGCGAACTCGTGCGCTTGGGCCCTCAAGGTGTCAGTGACAGTCTTGGTGGCGCCGAGTTCGCTTTCAAGGGAGGACAATTCCGTCCGGTCCCTCAGCGTTGTCACTGAGCCGATGTCCCGTCCGTGGGAGCGCAGGGCTACACGGTTCATGACCACCAGCCGCTCGCCCACGAGCACCAGTTGATCGGGGTCGGATTGCTCACGGGTGAGGACTGTTTTCAGGGCGGGGTCCACGTGGAGGGAGCGTAGTTTTTTGCCCACGCAGTCCGGGGGCAGGCCAAGGAGTCGCCGGGCGCTTTCATTGGCCACGGTGATGCGTTCGTGCGGATCCAACGCTACTACGCCCTCTTTCAGGCCTTGCAGCATCGCTTCGCGGTTTTCCACGAGGCCTGTAATTTCCCGCGGTTCCATGCCGAGGGTTTGCCGCTTGACGCGCCGGGACAGCAGCAAGGATCCCGCCACGCCCAGGACGCTGGCAACACCGAGGTAGGTGAGCAGGTTGGGAACGGCGTCTCCCAGCCGCTCGATGGTGGAGGGGTAGTTCCTGCTGACGGATGCAACGCCGATGACTTTTCCGGAATCATTCAGGACCGGGACGTGCGCGGACAATACGGCGCCGCTGCTGCCCGGCAGGACCCCCGTCCAGGCGCGACCTTCCAACACTTGGCTTTCACCCAGCGGCAGGGGCTGGCCCAAAAGGCTGGGATCGGATGACGCCACCACGGTGGTATCGAGTTTGGCCAATGCCACCTGGGATGACCCGGACACGGTGCGGACGGATTCCGCCACGGCCGGGAGCGCTGATCCTACGCGTGGTTCGGCCTCCGGCAGCAGGGCGCGAACGGTGGGGTTGCTGCCCAATGCCTCAGCGGCCAGGAGCGCCCGGCGCCCCTCAGTCCGCTCAAAGGTAGCCGCGGATTGCGCCAGGGAAATGGCCACAACAGCAACAAGAACTGCCAGGACTATGAGTAACTGCAGCACAAGGTACTGCCCTGCCAAGGACATTCCTCTTCTTCGAGGCATTCGAGTCAGGCGAGTCACTTACTGGGTTCCTTTGGTGGTGCCGGGGAGCATTGGAGAACCGGTGGGGCGGGGGCGGCAGGAGCCGTCCCGTGGCGTACCGGAACTATACCGCAGAGGTGCAGAAGCCCAGCTGAGACCGTTGCAAGCGGCTTAAAACGGGGCAAAACCCGTGAACGCAATGAACTTAAAGATCACTGCGAACACAAGAGTGATCCCTCTCACATACGCGCCTAGCATCAAATCAACGGGCATTGCCCTGCACCCGAATTTTCAATGATGAGAAGAGGAACACCATGCGCCAGATCCGCGCATTGCGAGTCGCCGCCGTCGCAGCCGGCATCGCCCTGATGGCCACCGGCTGCGGTGCCACAGGTAAGTCCACCGGTTCTGAAAGCTCCGGCGCAGCCGCGGGGCCCATCACCGGTCTCCAGATCATGGTCCCCAACACTCCAGGTGGCGGTTACGACACCACCGCCCGGGCAGCGGCCAAGGTTCTGGACGATGAGAAGATCTCCACCAACACCGAGGTGTTCAACCTTGCCGGCGCCGGCGGCACCGTGGGCTTGGCCCGCATCGTCAACGAAAAGGGCAACGGTGACCTCACCATGCTCATGGGTCTGGGCGTTGTTGGGGCCAGCTACACCAACAAGTCCGAGTCGAAGCTGACGGAGACCACCCCGCTGGCAAAGCTGATCGAGGAACCCGGCGCCATCATGGTCAGCAAGGACTCCCCGTACAAAACCATCGATGATCTGGTGACCGCATGGAAGGCCAACCCCGCTTCCATCGCAGTGGGCGGCGGCTCCTCGCCCGGCGGCCCGGACCACCTCCTGCCCATGCAGTTGGCCGGCGCTGTTGGCATTGACGCCACCAAGGTCAACTTTGTCTCTTACGACGGCGGTGGCGACCTTCTGCCCGCCATCCTCGGTAACAAGCTGGGCTTCGCCGCCTCCGGCGCCGGCGAGTACCTTCAGCAGATCAAGTCCGGCGAGATCCGGGTTCTGGCTACCAGTGGCGAGAACCGCCTGGAAGGTGTTGACGCTCCCACGCTGAAGGAGTCCAACATTGACCTGGTCTTCACCAACTGGCGCGGCGTTGTGGCCCCTCCTGGTATCAGCGAGGACGACAAGAAATCCCTGATCGCCGCCTTGGAGAAGATGCACGCCTCGGAAGGCTGGAAGGAAGCCCTCAAGACCCACAGCTGGACGGACGCTTTTGTCACCGGTGACGAGTTCCAGACCTTCCTGACGGACCAGGACAAGCGCGTTGCGGATGTCCTCACCAAGCTCGGGTTGGCGTGAGCTCCACAACCACAGGCCTTAAAGGCCGCGCCGAGCTGGGGGTAGCCCTCCTGCTCGGCGTGGTTGGCGTCCTGGTCTTCCTGGATGCGAACGGCCTGGTGACCCCATATTCGCAGTCAGACCCCGTGGGTCCGAAGACTGTTCCGTTCATTGTTTCCGGGCTGCTGATCATCTGCGCCGTCCTCCTTGCCATCAACGTCCTCCGTGGCGGCAAAGGTGAAGCCGAAGGCGGCGAAGACGTTGACCTGGCACACCCCGCCGATTGGAAGACCGTCCTTCCCCTGGCCGGAGCTTTCATCCTGAACATCCTGCTCATCGACTGGGCCGGCTGGGTCATCTCCGGAACGGTCCTCTTCTGGGGCAGTGTGCTGGCACTCGGCAGCCGCCGCTACATCCGGGACGGCCTCATTTCCGTCGCATTGTCACTGCTGACCTTCTACGGCTTCTACCTCGGCCTGGGCATCGCACTGCCTGCCGGGCTCCTGGAAGGAATCCTCTAATGGACGTCTGGTCCTCCTTGATGGACGGTTTTGCCACCGCCCTGACCCCCATGAACCTCTTGTTCGCCGTGATCGGCGTCCTCCTGGGCACCGCCGTCGGCGTCCTTCCGGGCCTGGGTCCGGCCATGACTGTAGCCCTGCTGCTCCCGGTGACCGCCGCTTTGGAGCCCACCAGCGCCTTCATCATGTTTGCCGGCATCTACTACGGCGGCATGTTCGGCGGCTCCACCACGTCCATCCTGCTTAATACTCCGGGTGAATCGTCGTCGGTGGTGACGGCCATTGAAGGCAACAAAATGGCCAAAGCGGGCAGGGCCGCTCAAGCCCTCGCCACAGCGGCCATCGGCTCGTTCATCGCCGGTACCATCGGCACCGCGCTCCTGGCTGTGTTCGCCCCCATCGTGGTGCAGTTCGCCGTCAGCCTTGGAGCGCCCAGCTACTTCGCCATCATGGTCCTCGCGCTGCTGGCGGTGACCGCCGTCCTGGGCTCGTCCAGGCTCCGCGGCTTCGCCTCACTCGCCCTTGGTTTGGCCATCGGATTGGTGGGCATTGATTCAGTGACCGGCCAGCGCCGCCTGACCTTCGGCCAGCCCCTGCTGGTGGACGGCCTGGACATTGTGGTGGTTGCTGTGGCCATCTTCGCCGTGGGTGAAGCACTCTGGGTTGCCGCCCACCTGCGCCGCACCCCGCTGCACGTCATTCCCGTTGGCCGTCCCTGGATGGGCAAGAAGGACTGGTCCCGCTCGTGGAAGCCGTGGCTTCGCGGAACTGCCTTCGGATTCCCGTTTGGTGCACTGCCCGCCGGTGGCGCGGAAATCCCCACGTTCCTCTCCTACGTGACGGAGAAACGGCTCAGCAAGCACCCGGAGGAGTTCGGCAAGGGCGCTATTGAAGGTGTCGCCGGACCGGAAGCGGCCAACAACGCCGCCGCTGCCGGAACACTGACCCCCATGCTTGCCCTGGGCCTGCCCACCAACGCAACGGCCGCCGTGATGCTCGCTGCCTTTACGTCCTACGGCATCCAGCCCGGTCCTCAACTGTTCTCGAGCCAAGGTCCGCTGGTCTGGGCACTCATCGCCAGCCTGTTCATCGGCAACTTCCTGCTCCTGCTCATCAACCTGCCCCTGGCGCCGGTCTGGGCCAAACTGCTGCAACTCCCCCGCCCTTACCTCTACGCAGGCATCCTGTTCTTTGCCACCCTGGGTGCCTACTCGGTGAACCTGCAGGCTTTCGACCTGGTGATCCTGCTGGTGCTCGGCGCCCTCGGCTTCATGATGCGCCGGTTCGGGCTTCCGGTCCTGCCGCTGATCCTCGGCGTGATCCTGGGGCCGCGCATCGAAGGCCAGCTCCGCAAGACGCTGCAGTTGAGCGCGGGCGATCCCGCCGGCCTCTTCAGCGAACCCATCGCGATAGTGGTCTACATCATCGTGGCGATCATCCTGGCATGGCCGTTCATCTACAAGCTCATCCGCCGCAACCGTCCGGCGAAGAAACCCCTGCTCCCCGCCAACTCGGGCGCTGCAGACTACAGCGACTGAACCATCCACTTCCAGCACAAACAGGAGAAACCATGACCATCGTGGTGGGATACGTCCCCACACCTGAAGGCGAAGCGGCACTGACGCAAGCCATCGCCGAGGCCAAGAAAAGCAACGACACCCTGCTGGTCATCAACTCGTCCAAGGGCGACGCCCTGGTTGATAACCGGTACGCCCAGGAGCCGGATATCCAGAGCATCGAGGAGCGCCTGGCGGAGCACGGTATCCAGCACATCATCAAGCAACCGGTCCGTGGCCACGATGCTGCCGCCGAGGTGCTGGACGCCGCCGACGACAACGATGCGAGCCTGATTGTCATCGGCCTTCGCCGCCGCAGCCCGGTGGGCAAACTCATCATGGGCAGCGTCTCCCAGCGAATCCTGCTGGAGGCTGATTGCCCGGTGCTGGCGGTCAAAGCGGACTAACGCGGCTGAAAAGCAAACAGCGCACGACGACGGCTGGTCACCTGGGTGACCAGCCGTCGTCGCGCTTTCCTGCTGTTTTCGCTTTCCTGCTGTCTCCTCAGGACCGGCCGTCAGGGCGTAGGCCGGATGGCTGTGTCCGGGCTGTAGGACGTGATGGTGGAGGCGGCGCCGCTGTCCAAAACCTTTGACCGGGTTGCCGATCCATCAAGAACCACGTGTTGGGTGTCCACGTTGCTGATGACGTGATTGGTGGCTATGACGTTGCCGTCCCCGCCTGCGATCAACATGATGGTGGGCTGGGCTCCGGCGGGGGCAATCTTGCCCGGCGGGACGTCGTAGGCAAACAGGTTGTTCGAGATCAGGTTGTTGTCCCCCATCGCGTGGATGACACCGTAGAGGTCATCCAGGCCGTTAGTGCGGTCAATGAACGGAGGGAACCCTTCCGTGCCCCGACGGAAATGGTTGGACGTGATGAGGTTTTCCTTGCAGCCATTCAGCAGCCGCATCATGCCGGGGTAGAAGCCCTGGAACCTGTTTGATGTCACGCTGCAGCGGTTGCAGCCGGTGAACTCAAGGAGACTGCGTCCTCGAGGAAAGAAGTTGTTTCCTGTGACCAGGAGGCCCTCGTGGTTTTCGGCGAGAAGCGTCACACCTTCGGGGCCGGCACCCATCAGGTTGTCGCTGACAATTGTTGCTTGTCCGGCACCGGTCAGTTCAACGCAGTTCCCGCACTCGGCAACCATGTTGTCGTGGACCCGGAGGGCGTCCGCACCTCGAACTATCAGAGCGTGTTCAAGATAGACGAACCCCATTCCGGTGATGTGGATGGAGTCATTGTCGGAGGCGACGTCAATACCGGTCTTACCGTTCTTGTAGCTGTTTCCGTCCGGGACGAAGCTGACTCCGTCAAGGCAGAAGTCCTTGAACACAATCCCGGACAGGCGCGGACTCCCGTCCCGCCGCACAAGGAATGCCTGGGGCGAGGTTGGGGGCGTGAGGACGCGGATGTGGCTGCCACCCGGCTGAAGGTTCAGCCAGCCCGTGGTGTCCACGTTGTCTTTGATGCTGCGGGAGAAGAAACCATGGCCAAAACCGGCGATGGTGAGGTAATCCACGTCCACCACCACTTGAGTGTGGAGGTCGTAGTCCCCCGGCGGGATGATCACCACGGCTCCCGGTCTGGTTTCCGGTGTGGATTGGCGTTTCTTGATGTCCGCGATGATGTCGTTGATGACGGCGCCTATATCCGACTCTGCCGTGACCTTGGGCTGGCCCTTGATTCGCCAGGCCGTGACGTCATAGACATTCGGCGAGTTCAACGGGCTGGCCTTCGCGCCTTCGGCAGCTTCTGCCTTTGGGGACATCCCCAGGCTCAGGGCAGCTGCCAGCGTGCCCACGGCTCCCGCGCCCACCAGCTTCCGCCTGCTGGTGTTGTTCATATCAAGCGTCGTATCAATTCCCATAGGGTTCTCCTGCCAATCCTTGGTCCATTGGTTTGTCCGGGGCATCGCTCCGGCGTCCATGCGGCGGCGCCCCGGCATTGGCGTCTATGCCACGGTGTTGATGCCACGGTGTTGATGCCAAAAGTGTGCCAAATCGTTTTATCCGAAGCTGAGAGAAACACTAAGCTGCGCTGAAGAGCACTGTCAACGACAAAATCCGGGCAGCAATTTTGGCACCGGCCACCCCTCCAAGTGACTCTTGACACGTCCAAACTTTCAGCCCTACAGTGTTGCCAAGACGTTTTGGCAAAACGATTCTTCAAACCAATCACTCCTTTCACCCGTTCAAGAGAAAGTGAGTCGACAGCGATGTCCACTCGAAAAACCATCTCCAGGCTCGTCACCCTTGGCGGCATCTGCACCGCCGTCGCACTCGCAGCTACCGGATGCGGCGCAGGGGGCCCGGCACCGACGTCGGGCAGCGCGGCAGGCACCGTCAACGTCCTGGTGGAAGCCGGCGGTCACGCCGAACTCACCGGCGTGGCCGAACAATGCAAGAAGGACACCGGAATCGACGTCAACTTCGTCGAGCTGCCGTACGACGGCATGTTCAACCGGCTCTCCAGCGAATTTTCCTCCGGCAACGTTTCCTTCGACGTCGCCGCCCTGGACTCCGTGTGGCTCCCCAGCTTCAAGGACGCGGTCCAACCAATCGACGAAATCTTCACCGATGAGGCCAAGAAGGACATCTTCCCCGCCCTGGTCAAGGAAGCCAACGTGGATGGTCACTTCATCGGCCTGCCTGCGTGGACCAACGCCGAGATCATCCTCTACCGCAAGGACCTCTTCGAAGACGCCAAAAACAAGGCCGACTTCCAGGCAAAGTACGGCTATGAACTCGCGGCACCCACCACGTGGAAGCAGTACCAGGACATCTCGGAGTTCTTCACCAGAGACGGCATGTACGGCACCGACGTCAAGGGAGCCGTGGAAACCGAATGGCTGGCCCACGTCCTGCAAGCGGGTTCCCCCATGGTCCTTGATGGCGACAACGTGGTGATCGACAACGCAGCCCACAAGGAAGCTCTCGACTTCTACGTCAGCCTCACAAAGTCTGCGCCTCCAGGTGCAGCACAGGTTGACTGGGCTGCAGCCCAGAACCTGTTCAACCAGGGCAAGACCGCCATGACCCGCTTCTGGGCCCACGCTTACCGCCAGATCCCCAAGGATTCACCAGTGGCAGGAAAAGTGGGAACGGCAGCAATGATTGGCGGCAGCGCCGGCGTCGCAGGCGTCCCCGGGCCTTGGTACCTGTCTGTACCGAAGGCCACCAAGAACGCAGACTCTGCCAAGAAGTTCATCAAGTGCGCCTATGACCACAACTCTTTGGGCATCGAATCCAGCCTCGGCCTGGCCTCCCGAATCTCCGCGTTCGAGAAATACCAGGACCAGCCCGGATACGAGAGCTTCAAGCCGCTGATCGAAACCCTCAACGGCAAAGCCACAGCCACCCGCCCGGCAACGGCCAAGTGGCAGCAAATCGTTGACACCGTCCTGGTGCCGCTCCTGCAGAAGGCAGTGGCCGGCGGTGACTCCGCAACCCTCCTGGCCGACGCCAAGAAGCAGATCCAGGACCTCCTCAAGTAAAGACTCCGCGGCCGGCACCCGGAACCATAAACCCCGTGCCGGCCGCGGCCCCAACCAGCAGAAGAGAAAATCGTGCGCATCTCCGATCGCCGCTTCGCCCTATACCTGATGACACCGGCGGCTTTGTTCCTGGGCGTCTTCGTGGCTTACCCGCTGTTCCGCCTTATCGCCGACAGCTTCTACAAAATCTCCCCCATTGCCGGCGGCCCCCGGGACTTCGTCGGTTTCCAGAACTACGTCACGGCCTTCGCCTCCGAAGCCTTCATGGGCGCAGGATGGCGGACCCTGGCTTACACCGTGGTGGTGGTAACCCTCGAGTTCGCTCTCGGTTTGGGAATGGCGCTCCTGTTCACCGCCCTGGGACGCAAATCCCAAATCTGGCGAACCGTCTTCCTGTACCCGCTGATGATCGCGCCGATCGTTGCAGGTTTGCTGTGGAAGTTCCTCATGATCGATAACTTCGGCCTCATAGGAACCCTCCTGCATCAGGCGGGTATTCTTTCCAATCCGAACCAGATCGGCTGGTTGTCAGATCCGAACATCGTGCTTTTCTCAGTGGCCATTCCGGACATCTGGCTCACTACCTCCTTCATGTGCCTCGTCTTGTTCGCCGGGCTGCAGAACATCCCCGGTGATCTGATTGAAGCTGCCCGCCTGGACGGTGCCAGGGCCCCCGCCCTCCTGTTCCAGATCATTCTTCCGCTCCTCCGCCCGGTGATCGCAGTGGCGTTGGTAGTTCGCGGGATCGACGCCGCACGCGCCTTCGACACCATCCTGATCCAAACCAACGGCGGCCCACAGTCCGCATCCGAAACCATGAGCCTGCTGATCTACCGCACCATGATCCGCTTCGGCGATCCCGGCCTGGCCAGCGCCATGGGCACCATCTACCTGCTGGCGATGCTCGCCGTCGCATTCTTCGCGGTGGCCACCATCTGGCGGCCAGGAAAGGACAACTGATGACCTCCCGGACCGCGATCAAACGGAACCAAGCCACAACAGAGGGCGACGTGACAAGCCAAAGCGAACAGCCGACGTCGAACGCCGCCGCGTTGAACGGCCCGCGCAAGCGCCGCGGAGTCAACCGCGAGGGCCTGGAAGCAGGGCGCCGAAGCACCCGGATCATTCTGTGGATCCTGCTGGCCGTGGCCATGGTGCTGTATGGCTTCCCGTTCCTGTACCTGCTGTTCACGTCCTTCAAGACGCCGATCGATACCATTGCCGTCCCGCCCACCATCCTTCCCACGGAATGGACGCTGGAGAACTACGCCAGCGCGTTGGGCCGGAGCGGAGTTTTGGCCTCGTTTATCAACAGTATTCAGACCGCCGTCATCAGCACCCTGTTGTCATTGGTCCTGGCCGTCCCGGCCGCCTACGGCATCACCCGCTATAAGACTCCCAGCGGCCGCGTGTTCATCATGGCGGCACTGGTAACACGGATGGTCCCGCCAGTAGCAATCGGCATTCCGCTGGCATCCATGATGTCCTCCGTAGGACTGGCGGACACACCCATAGCCCTGTCCATCGCCCACACCACCATCTCCCTGCCGTTGTCCATCTGGCTGATGTCCAGCTTCTTCGAGGCGGTCCCCCGCGACTTGGAGGAAGCGGCAACGGTGGATGGTTGCAGCAGATTGGGTGCGCTCTGGCGGGTAGTCATCCCGGTGGTCTCCGGCGGCATCGCCGTCACCGCGATCTTCGCCTTCCTGGCGTCGTGGAACGAATTCCTGTTCGCGCTCCTCATGACCGCAATCCGCTCGCAAACAACGCCCGTGGTTATCGCCAACTTCCAAACCCAGTTCGGACTGGACTGGGGCTCCATGACCGCACTCGCGGCCGTCTACTCCATTCCCGTCATCCTCCTGACACTGCTGCTGCAGCGCAAGATCGTTGCCGGCATGACGCTCGGTGCGGTTAAGGGCTAAGGAAGGAACCATGTCCAACAGCAACTATTACAACGTCACCACCTGGCCCATCGGGGATCCGTTCACGGACGTTGGTGAAGTCATCAACAGCATCATCGCGGACATCAAGGACCGGCAAACGGCCACGGATGAGAACGACGGCGGCAAGCCGGGAGCGGTGATTTATCTTCCGCCCGGCGATTATCGCCTCCGGACACAGGTAGTCATCGACGTCAGCTTCCTCAGGATTGAAGGCTCAGGTCATGGCTTCACGTCCTCGAGCATCCGTTTCAATGCTCCCGAGGCCGAATGGCCCGATCTTCATGAGTTGTGGCCTGGCGGGAGCCGCGTCATGGTGGATCTGCCGATCATTGATGACGAGCGGCCCAGTGACTTACTGCCGGACCAGGAATCCAAGGGTGCCGCCTTCTACGTTGAACGAAGCGGAAGCCCAAGGATCAGTTCCGTTGAGTTCTCCAACTTCTGCATAGACGGCTTGCACTTCACCCCGGACGGGTCCGGGCTGCCTGCGGAGAACAGTTACGTCAACGGCAAGACCGGCATTTATGTGGCGAGCGCCAATGACTCTTTCCGGGTCAATGGAATGGGTTTCGTCTACCTTGAGAACGCGCTCACCATCTGCAAGGCAGACGCCCTGTCCGTCCACGACAACTTCATTGCTGAATGCGGAAGCTGCATAGAACTCCGCGGCTGGGGTCAAGCCTCCAAGATCACGGACAACTTGATAGGGGCCGGCTTCAAAGGTCACTCGATCTACGCCCAGAACCATGGCGGTCTCCTGATCACCGCGAACAACATCTTCCCCCGCGGTGCCAGCAGCATCCACTTCGAAGGTGTCACTCGATCAAGCGTCTCCAACAACCGCCTGCACTCGTTTTACCCCGGAATGGTGGTTCTTGCGGAGGGCAGCTCGGAGAATTTGGTGTCCACCAACCATTTCCTTCGTGACCACGAGCCGTGGACGCCGTTCCTGGGCGTCGACAACGGGCGCGATGACCTTTACGGGATTCTCCGCATCAGTGGAAGC
This sequence comes from Paenarthrobacter aurescens, assembly GCF_041549525.1. Taxonomy (NCBI): domain Bacteria; kingdom Bacillati; phylum Actinomycetota; class Actinomycetes; order Micrococcales; family Micrococcaceae; genus Paenarthrobacter; species Paenarthrobacter aurescens. The sequence goes on along the minus strand of NZ_CP157456.1, from coordinate 687,232 downwards.
AATAACTCAGTGATCGGCAACCACTTCTCCGAGGTTGTGGACGCGCAAAGCATCTGGCCGTCAGGGGCCACGCCGGTGATCATTCGGTTGGCGGAAGGGACAGGAAACTTTGTCTCCAACAACCACGTGGTGGCCATGGACGTTCGCTCTGCGTCCAGTGACTCCTGCTTCGCGGCCCAAGTGGACGCCTTGTTGACCACCGGAGCTTCGGACGGACTCGCCGTAACGGCGGTGCTGGTCGACTCCACCTCGGCACGGAATACCATCCTTGACTCCGGGAACGACGCCCAGGTCATCGCGGACAGGGGTGCCAATGCTGTGAGGGCCACGCCCACCGTGGGCTTTGCGGCAGCAGAGTCCACCCAAAGCAGCCAGGGCGCGGGTATTCCTCGATAGCCTACTGAGACCAGTAAGCGGACGTAGGATCAGCAACAATCATCAACACCTTGAGGACGTGGGAAAGCAATGACCAAAAGATCTGTCGGTATCAAAGACGTGGCCGCCGCAGCCGGTGTCTCTGTCACCACCGTCTCCCACGTCCTCAATGACGTTGCCTACGCCCGCGTAGGTACCGAAACGAGGGAACGGGTCCACCAAGCGGCTCAACAGCTGGGTTATGGGCCCAACCGACTGGCCCAGGCCCTTCGCACCCAACGTTCGGGGATGATCGGTTTCATCAGCGAAGAGATCGCCACCACTCCGCACGCAGGCCGGATCATCCTCGGGGCCGAGGAAACGGCACGGGCACGTGGGTACAACATCATGATCATCAACTCCACCAGCACCGGTTCGCAGGACTCTCGCGAAAGCGACGTCGCTGATCTGTTGGACCGGCAAGTTGATGGCATCCTGTACGCCACCATGTACCACCGGAAGCTGTCCCTTCCCAAGAATCTCACCGGTGTTCCGGCGGTCCTCGTGGACTCCGAGGACATCAACCGCTCCGTTTCAGCAGTCATCCCCGACGAAGCCGGCGGTGCACGCCTCGCGGTTCAAACCCTGATCGACGCCGGTCACACGCGGATCGGGATGATTAACAACACCGATGACGTGCCGGCCACGCACTCCAGGCTCAAGGCTTTCCAAGACACGCTGGCCGACGCCGGGCTGACGTTCCATGAAGAGCTGGTCCACTCGGAATTGTCCGAGGTACCAGGCGGCCATGAAGCGGCACTGCGGGTTCTGCAATCGCCCAACCGCCCCACGGCCATCTTTTGCTACAACGACCGTATGGCCATGGGTGCTTACAGGGCAGCCGGGGAGCTTGGGCTGCGAATACCGGAGGACCTCTCCATTGTGGGATTCGATAACCAGCAGCTCATCGCGGAAAATCTTTACCCATCACTGACCACTGTGGCCCTTCCGCACTATGAAATGGGCGCGTGGGCAACCAAAAACCTGATTGACGCGATCGAGGGAAAAACGGACCTGCAACTGTTGACGGCCCACCCCACTGTTCTTCCCTGCCCGTTGGTCCTGCGCAATTCCGTCGCGCCCCCGCAGCCCGGGCCTCGCGAAGGCAGCGCAGAACAGATTGCGCGCACCACCACCTGACTTCCACCGCGTCCGGCCTCGGACGCGCCCACCACGAAGGATCATCAATGCACAGCCGCCCTGTCCCCTCCTGCCCTGAAACGGAGGTCGTAGTAGTTGGCGAAGCCCTCATCGACGTCATTGACACAGCGGCAGGGGCCGTCGAGTTCCCGGGCGGTTCCGGGCTCAACGTTGCCTTCGGGCTCGGTCTCCTGGGTATCAGCACTTCGTTTCTCACAGCATTGGGCAAGGACCACCGCAGCGCGCGGATTCAAGAGCACTTGGCGAGCGCTGGCGTGTCCATGATGCCGGGAGCCGAACACCTCCCCAGGACGTCAACTGCCAGGGCGATCCTGGACAGCGACGGCTCCGCGGAGTACGAGTTCGACTTCCAGTGGGATCTCCCCGATATCAGTCCGACGTTCCTCCCGAAGGTACTGCACACAGGGTCTTTGGCCGCGTTCATGGAGCCCGGGGCAACTCAGGTCCGGTCCGTGCTGGAACTGTTCTCCGGACGCTGCACCATCACCTACGATCCCAATATCCGCCCCACGCTCATCCCGGACCATGCTGCAGCCCTGCAAACCTTTGAGCGCACGGCGGCACTGGCTACTGTTGTGAAGCTCAGTTCGGAAGATGCCCTCTGGCTCTACCCACGGTGGTCTCCTGCCGCCGTCGGGCGCCACCTTCTTGGCCTGGGGCCGGCAGCGGCCATCATCACCGATGGCGGGTCGGGGTCGTATCTATGGTCCAGGACCGCCGAGGTCCATGTGCCGGCGCCAGCTGTGGTGGTTAAAGATACTGTCGGCGCGGGCGATTCCTATATGTCCGCCCTGATCGCAGGACTGGTGGAGAACCCGCAGGCCGTTTTCCACGACGCCGAACTCACCAGGCTGGGAACGGCCGCTTCCCTCGCTGCGGCCATCACCGTGGGACGGCACGGAGCCAACCCGCCAACGCGGACCGAGTTGAGCGGATCGCTGGAACTGGCACACACTTCCCGAAAGAACTCCAATGACTGATACAACCACTCACCCTGCCGGTGCTGCCCACCTTGTGACCCGGCCGGCGCTTCATTACACGGCCAACAGCACCTGGCTGAACGATCCCAATGGGCTGGTGTACTACCAGGGTGTTTACCACCTCTTCTACCAGAGCAACCCGTTCGATAACGTCTGGGGCAACATGTCTTGGGGTCACGCCACCTCGGAGGATCTACTGCACTGGACCGAACACCCGGTGGCCATCGCCTGCGACGAGCAGGAGGACGTGTTCTCCGGCAGCGTGGTGGTGGATGAAGAAAACACGTCCGGTTTGGGCACACTGGAGAACCCTCCGCTGATTGCCATCTACACCAGTGCTTTCAAGGAAGGCTCAGGGCTGCAGGGGACCCAGGCACAGTCGCTTGCCTTCTCCACGGACGCGGGTATGACGTGGCATAAATACTCGGGCAATCCGGTACTGAACCGGGGCTCAGCCCATTTCAGGGATCCCAAGGTATTTCGCCATGAGGGATCCGACGGTGCTTTCTGGGTGATGGTTGCGGTGGAGGCCCAGCATCAGCAAGTGGTTTTGTATCGTTCCGCCGACCTCAAGGAATGGGAGTACCTGAGCACCTTCGGCCCTGCCAATGCCACTGGCGGCGAGTGGGAATGTCCTGATCTGTTCGCCCTTCCCGTGGATGGGGATCCCCATCAGCTCAAGTGGGTGCTGGTGGTCAATATCAATCCCGGTGCCGTGGCCGGCGGATCGGGAGGGCAGTACTTTGTGGGCCACTTCGATGGCGTCCGATTCATCCCTGATCCCGATTCTTTAGTGCAAGCCAGTGCGGACGGAACCGTGAACCTCCCGGATTGTCTTTGGCTGGATTGGGGCCGCGACTACTACGCTGCCGTCTCTTTCAGCAACGCTCCCAACAACCGCCGGATCATGATCGGATGGATGAACAACTGGGATTACGCCAACTCCCTCCCAACATCGCCGTGGCGGTCAAGCATGTCACTGGCGCGGGAGGTGGAACTGGCCACGATTGACGGACTACCCCGTTTGGTCCAGCGCCCTGTTCTGTCCCCGGGTTTCGGGAGGAACATCCACACTGTGCAGGACGTGGAGGTTGGTTCTTCCCCTCTCGCACTACCGGACTTTGACACAGCCCAAGTGATCAATGCCGAGATCCTGCCGGGTACGGCCCGGGCTGTCTCGTTGACACTTTTCGGGGCCACTCACCTGAGTTTCGACGCCGCCGCTCACCGGCTCACCCTGGATCGCCGAAACTCCGGTGACACCTCTTTCCACGAAAAGTTCGCCTCCGCAGAATCGGCACCCGTGGTTCTGGAGGACGGCGTGCTGAAGCTTCAAGTGATCGTGGACCATGGCTCCGTGGAAGTCTTCGCCCAAGGCGGCAAGGTTGCGTTGACCGATCTCGTGTTCCCCAGCAACGGGAGCGTGGGCACCCAACTGAGCGCGGAGGGCGGCACAGCCACAGTGCGGAAACTGACGGTCACAGCCTTGTCCTGAGCCTGGACCCCCCGAACCTGGGAGTTTTTGTACAGCTAATGCCCCTAAGATTCGTTCTTAGGGGCATTAGCTGTACAAAAACTCGCAAGGGGGCCACGTGACTGAAACCATCCGCACCGCAACAACGCACGACGCCGGGAAGCTGGCAGAGCTTGCCGCCATCACCTTTCCGCTGGCGTGCCCGCCCGGTTCTTCCCCGGAGGACATCCAGGCGCATCTGGAGAAAACGCTGAGCGAAGAGAACTTCAAGGACTACCTCGCCGATGCCAACATCGCCATCCTGGTGCTGGACCAGGACGGGCAGCTCAACGGGTACACCATGCTGATTGCCAAACCGGCCAGCGACCCTGACGTCGCCTCGGTCTTGTCCGCGCTCCCCTCCACCGAGTTGAGCAAGTGCTACGTCCACCCGGAGCACCACGGCAAGGGTGCCGCATCAAGGCTCATCCAGGCGTCCTTGGCCAACGCCGCGGACAAGGGCGCGGCCGGTGTGTGGCTTGGCGTCAACAGCGAGAACGCCAAGGCCATTCGCTTCTATGACAAGAGCGGCTTCCAACGGGTAGGCACAAAGTCCTTCAAGCTCGGCAACACCGTGGAGCACGACTACGTAATGGAGCGCCGGCTTTGAAAAACAGCTAGCCGAACAGGTCTCCCGTCAGCGGCGGCCGGGGGTCACTCCGCAGCTCCAGCCCGGCAGGTACCCCGGTCACCGAACCGGATGAACCGGAGGCATGCACCGTAATCCGCGAGCGCCCCAACAGCACGTTGTCGGCGCGGAAGGACCCATAAGCATCGGGCAGAATTGGCGCCAGGTGCAGGACGTTCCGGGTGAAATCGGGATCGAACCGCAGCAGGATCCTGGCGAGTTGAACCGGAGCTGCAGCCGCCCATGCTTGGGGCGAACACGCCGTCGGGTACGGAACCGGCTCCGCGAAGTCGGCCCGATCAAAGCCGCAGAAAAGCTCCGGGAGCCTGCCGCCGAAGTGTTCGGCGGCGTCGAACAGTCCGCTCGCAACCCGGCTGGCTTCCTTCACGAATCCGTACCGCATGAGGCCGGTGGCAACCAGGGCGGTGTCGTGTGGCCACACGGAGCCGTTGTGGTAGCTGACCGGGTTGTACGCGCCCATGTCCGAGCCCAGGGTGCGGATGCCCCAACCGGTGAACATTTCCGGGGACATCAGCCGTTCGGCAACCAGGGGTGCCTTGTCCTCGTCCACAATGCCCACCCACAGGCAGTGCCCCATGTTGGAGGTGCACGAGTCCACGGGCTTCTTGTCCTTGTCCAGGGCCAGCGCAAAATAACCGCGGTCCGGGAGCCAAAAGGCCTCGTTGAAGGCGGCCTTCAGCGCTTCGGCACGGTCAGCGCAACGGCGTTCGACGGCGGTGTCCCCGGCCGCGCGGGCCAGCAGCGAGCGGCCCACGTAGGCCGCGTATGCGTAGGCCTGCACCTCGCAGAGGGCAATGGGTGCCTCCGCCATCCGACCATCGGCGAAGTTGACGCCATCCCAGGAGTCCTTCCAGCCCTGGTTGAGAAGCCCGTGTTCATTGGGGCGCTGGTATTCGAGGAAGCCGTCGCCGTCGCGGTCCCCGTACTGCTCCATCCATTCGATGGCGCGGTCAGCGTGCGGAAGCAGGGACTCGATGATGTCAGAACCAAGACCCCACCGGCTGAGCTCGCCAAGCGTTGAAACAAAGAGTGGCGTGGCATCTGCGGTCCCGTAGTAGGCGGTTCCGCCCAGGGAGAGTCCGGCGGTGACTCCGAGCCTGACCTCGTGGGGAATGCGGCCGGGTTCTTCCTCGGAATCAACATCCACTTTGCTGCCCTGCAGTGCGGCCAGCGTCTGCAGGGTTCCGGCCGCCAGCCTCGGGTCCACCATGAGGGACATGTAGGAAGAAAGGAGGGAGTCCCGTCCAAACAGTGCCATGAACCAGGGCGCTCCGGCCGCTACTGCCACACGGTCCGGATGTTCGGGGTCAAAGATGCGCAGCGAGCCCAGGTCCCGTTGGCTCCTTTCCAGGACTTCTTCCACGTTGCTGTCCGTCACCGAGATCCGCGGGACGTGTTCTTCCCAGGCAACGTGACGGCGTACGCCGGGTGTGTGATGCAGCGGTGTGGTTTCCGTGAAGGGATCCTTGGGGCCCGCTCCATTCACCAGCGGGAGCGCGATGATGCTGGTGGACCATTGGCTGCGTGCGGGGATGGTGATGTGGAACCGCAAACCGTCCTCGGAGACTTTGGCCCCGGAGGCCCGGAAGGACACTCCCCTGCGCTGACCTGTGGAATGCAGGGATTCGAGGTGAAGTTCCTTCTTATGCGTTTTCCGGGATGGCACCCCGGCTTTGCTGGTTCTGCCGCCTTTGACGTCAAAAAGGTCCGCCAGATCGGCGTCGAGCAGCAGTTCAATCTCGCAAGGGGCGTCCTGGCCTGAGTAGTTCCTGATAGTGATGTCATCCCGCAGGCCAGCGCCCACGTTCCGCTGGTGCTGGACTACCAAAGGACTGTCAAAGCGGCCGTCCGCCGAGCATGCACGCCCCACATATTCAGCCTGGAAAGCAGTGGGGTTCCGTGCCACCAGTGGTTCCCGGAGCGCGCCATTGATCCGCAGGATCCAACGCGAGACGATCCGTGTGTCCTGATAGTAGGAACCTTGAGAACCGCCGCCGTGGATGTCACCGGAGTGGGCGGAGATGCAGAAAGACGAACCTTCGACGACCGTCACGGCGCCCAGTTCCGACGCCCCGGCCTCAGTGTCTTCGTTCCAAGCAGTCATGGCCGGCAGGCCTCCTCGGGTCTTGCTTGAGGGTGGGAACTCTAAAGGGTTCGACTCTGATTCTCTTGCAACAGGCCGTCGTCGGGAAGGGATTTTGCCCGGAATTGTTCAATCACTTTGGTGTAGAGCTGAACATGATCGGCCGCCATGCGCCGAGCACTGAAGGACTCTTCCACGGAGCGCCTGCAGGCCTCCCGGCTCAGCTCCGGGGCCAGGGCCGCATACTCGGCCAACTCCTGGGCTGAGCCCACGAAGCCGGTGATTCCGTGCCGGACGATTTCCGGTGCAGCACCCATGGGCGTGGCAAGGACCGGGGTTCCTGTGGCAAGTGCTTCGATCATCACCAGCCCGAATGGTTCTGCCCATTGGATGGGGTTGAGCAGCGCTATGGCATCGCCCATCAGCTCGTACTTTTCGGGATCGGACAATTCCCCCAGGAACTCCTCGGTAGATGCCAAGGCCGGCTGCACCACATCCTTGAAATAACCGTATTCGTCCGGCGCGTGCATCTTGGCGGCGATCCGCAAGGGCACCCCGGCTTCCCGGGCGATGGCCACTGCTTCCATGAGTCCCTTGTCCGGGCACATTCGTCCCACAAAGCAGACGTATCCCCCGGCTCCCCGGCCAACACTCACTGCGGAGAGGTCTATCCCGTGATGGATGACTGCGGATACTTTCAGGTCCGGAGTCCTGCTGATCTGATCGTGGGAAATAGCGATGATGGCGGTGTCGTTCGCCATGTCCCGGTACAGCGGCGCGTAGCTGGAGGACAAGGGGCCGTGAATGGTGGTGACGACGGGAATGCCGCGTGGTCTGTGAGCGTAGAGCGGGCCTGCCAGGGTGTGATCGTGGATGATGTCCACGTCCTGCATCTCCGTGTAGGCCTTGATCACGTGACCCAGCTCGCTGAAACTCTGGCCCAGGTCTTCCGGGGATGCCGGGCCGAAACCTGGCACTTGAGGCACAGGGCAAGTGCTGTCCGCTGCCGTTGCGAGCAGGACGTCGTGGCCGGCGTCGGACAACGCCCGCGCCAACGCATCCACTACACGCTCTGTTCCGCCGTATTTCTCTGGCGGTACCGTAAACCAAGGTCCAACTATGAGTCCGATGCGCATGAGGTTTGTCCCCGCGTGAACCCCCAAGCCAAAGGCTGTCTGCATAACCCGTTTCAAGAGTATTGGGCTTCGCTTGGAACAACAACGGGTGAGGAAAATAACACCCCTGTGAGGAATGCCCTGCCGGCCCACAGGGTTGCCAACAGCATGAAGATTGAGATCTGGTCAGACGTCGCGTGTCCGTGGTGCTACATCGGCAAGCGCCGTTTTGAGACCGCCCTGGCACAGTTCCCGCACCGCGATTCGGTGGAGATCGAGTGGAAGAGCTACCAGCTGGACCCTTCCGTCCCGGAGCACTATGACGGCACGGAGCTGGACTACCTGAGCAACCGCAAGGGCATGGCTCCGGAGCAGGTCAAGCAGATGTTCGCGCACGTCACGGAGACGGCAAAGGGCGAAGGCCTGGACTACCACTTCGACAAAGTGGTGGTGGCTAACAGCTTCACCGCCCACCGCCTCATCCACCTTGCCGCTGCCCATGGCCGCCAGGATGCCGCCAAGGAGCGTTTGCTCAGCGATCACTTTGAGCACGGCAAGGACATCGGCAACAGGGAGTACCTCACAGAACTCGCTGCCGCGCTGGAGCTGCCCGCCGCCGAGGTTGCCGAGCTCTTCACCACTGACAGATACACCGAAGAGGTCAATCAAGACATCAACGAGGCCCGCGCCATCGGCGTCACCGGTGTGCCGTTCTTCGTGATCGACCGCAAGTACGGCATCTCCGGCGCCCAGCCCGCTGACCTTTTCAGCCAGGCACTGAATCAGGCGTGGCAGGAAGCGAACCCGCTGATCCCGGTGGGCGCCTCCGACGCTGAGGCCTGCGGCCCTGACGGCTGCGCGGTCTAAGTAGCCCCCGCCGTCGGGCCTTCCCGATTGCAGGCTCAAAACACGCCAAAGGCGGGCAGCTTCCCCAGCTGCCCGCCTTTGGCGTACGGGGTTAGCCCTTCACCACGTCAAGCTCGACGACGGCCCAGGACAATGCGGGCAGCGTCAGGCGCAGTTCGGAGCCAGTGGCCTTCACACCTTCCAGAGCAGTCAGGCCAACGCGGCCCGGCTGGTCCTGGCTGTTGATGGTCAAACGATCGCCGCCTTCGGGGATTTCCAGGACCTCGGCGCGGAGCACCTGGCGGGCATCGAAGCCACGCAAGGCAACCTCGACGTCGGCAGCTTCTTCCAGGCCGCGGTTGGCGAAGAACAGTGCCACCCGGCCGGTTTCCTCGTTCCAGGTAGCGCTGACGTCCACCAGGTCAGTGTCCCCGAAACGGTTGTTCGAGTACTTGTCCGAGTCCACCGAGAGCCGCAGGATCTGGCCCTTGGCGAGCTCGGCCATGCGCGCGAACGGGTGGAAAATGGTCTGCTTCCAGGCCGGGCCGTTCTCCTCGGACAGGATGGGCGCAATAACGTTGACCAGCTGCGCCTGGTTGGCGATTTTCACTCGGTCACCGTGGCGCAGCAGCGAGTTGAGCAGCGTTCCCACCACCACGGCATCGGTGACGTTGTACTTGTCCTCGATCACGCGGGGGTGCTCACGCCAGCCGGCCTTGGCCACGTTGTGCGGCTGATCCTCGGTGTCCAGGCCGCGCTGGTACCAGACGTTCCACTCATCGAAGGACAAGTTGATGTGCTTCTTGTGCTTGCCCTTGGCCCGGACGGCGTCCGCGGTGGCGATCACTGACTCAATGAAGTAGTCGGTGTCGACGGCGGAGGCCAGGAAGCTGCCCACGTCGCCGTCGTGCTCCTGGTAGTAGGCGTGGAGGGAAACGTAATCCACTTCGTCATAGGTGTGCGTCAGGACAGTCTGCTCCCAGGCCCCGAACGTTGGCATTGAAGAGCTGGAACTGCCGCAGGCCACCAGCTCAAGCGAGGGGTCCACAAAGCGCATGGCCTTGGCGGCTTCCTGTGCCAGCCGGCCGTATTCGTCAGCAGTCTTGTGGCCGATCTGCCACGGCCCGTCCAGCTCGTTGCCCAGGCACCAGAGTTTGATGTTGAACGGGTCCTTGTGGCCATTCTTGGCGCGGAGGTCTGAGAGGTAGGTTCCGCCGGGGTGGTTGGCGTACTCCACGATCTCGCGGGCCGCGTCCACTCCCCTGGTGCCCAGGTTGATGGCTTCCATGATTTCGGTGCCTGCCTGCTTGGACCAGTCCACAAACTCATGCAGGCCAAAGGCGTTGGTTTCTACGGTGTGCCAGGCCCCGTCCAGGCGGCGCGGCCGGTTTTCCACGGGGCCAATGCCGTCTTCCCAGTTGTAGCCGGAGACGAAGTTGCCGCCGGGGTACCGGATGACGGTGGCGCCGAGTTCCTTCACGAGCTTCATGACGTCCTGGCGGAAACCGTTCTCGTCGGCCTCCGGGTGCCCGGGTTCGTAGATGCCGGTGTAAACACAGCGGCCCATGTGCTCCACGAAGGAGCCGAAGAGTCGTCGGGGTACCTCGCCAATGGTGAAGTCGCGGTCGAGGGTGATGCGTGCGCGGGACATGTATCTCCTTGGTTGTTTTCTGAAACTTTGGTTGGCAAAAAAGCGGCCGGTCAGGTTCCGGCGAGTCCCGTCGTCGCGACGCCTTTGATGATTTGGCGCTGGAAGAAGAGGAACACCACAATCAGCGGCAGCGCGGCGAGCAGGGCGGATGCCATGTTCTGCGCGTACTGGATGCCGTAGGCGCTCTTGATGGTCTGCAAACCGACCGGGAGGGTCAGCAGGTTGCCGTCGTTGGTGGCAATGAACGGCCACAGGAAGTTGTTCCACGCGCCAATGAACACGAAGATCGCGACGGCGGCCAGGATGGGCCGGGACAACGGCAGGATGATTTGGGTAAAGATCCGCAAGCGGCTGGCACCGTCCATCACGGCAGCTTCCTCGAGTTCACGCGGGATCTGGTCGAAGAACTTCTTCAGCACGAACACCATGGCCGGGTGGATGACCTGCGGCAGGATGATGGCCCAGGAGGTATCGATCAGGTTCAGGGCCAGCATTTGGTAGAACAGCGGGATGATCAGCACGGGCGGCGGGATGATGATGGACGCGATGATCACCGTCATCAGCACTTTCTTGCCCTTGAAGTCGATCCGGCTGAGCGCGTACGCAACCAGCGCCGAAATTACCAGCGTGATGGCCGTGATGGCTGCCGAGGTGTAGAGCGAGTTCCACGTCCAGAGCGGGATGTTGCCGTCCTGGAATACCTTGACGAACGCTTCGGGGGTGAAGCCCGACGGCGGCAGCCAGGTGACGTCCGGAGCGGCGGCATCCGTCTCGGTTTTGAAGGCGGTGGCGGTGGCCCAGGCGAAGGGAATCAGCCACAGCACAGCGATGAAGGCAGCGACGACGATTGCCGCGATCCTGCCGATGGTCAGCTTCTTCCGTGGCTGGCGGATCTTGAGGCTGTTGGCGGTAGTGGTACTGGGAGCGGGACGGGTCAATGTGGGGATTGCCATGGCTATGCACTCCTGCGGCGGGTGATGACGAACTGCATGATCGAGATGACCACGATCAGTCCGAAGAAGATGTAGGAGATGGCTGCCGAATAGCCCAGCCGGTATCCGGTGAACCCGGTTTCAAAGATGTACTGGACCACCGGCCGGGTGGACCCACCCGGGCCGCCAGCGGTCATCTGGTACACCTGATCGAAGATTTTCAGTGATGCCAGAATTTGGAGCAGCACGATCATCACGGTGGTTGGGGTGAGCTGCGGCAGGGTGATGGAGAAGAACTGACGCCAGGCACCGGCACCGTCCAGGGATGCAGCCTCATAGTGCTGGGCCGGAATGTTTTGCATGGCGGCCAGGTAGAGCAGAAAGTTGAAGCCCACGGTCCACCAGAGAGTGGCGATGACGATCGCCCACATGGCCACGTTGGGATCGTTGAGCCAGGCAACCCTGGGCAGGCCTATTCCTGTGAGGAACTCGTTGATCAGGCCGAGCTGAGGGTTGTACATCCAGGTGAAGAACAGTGACACCACAGTGGAAGCCAGCAGGTACGGCGCAAAGTAGGACAGCCGCCACAGCCACTGGGCCGGGAGCCCGATGTTAAGCAACGCGGCCATGACCAACGCCACCAGGACCAAGGGCACGGTGCTGATCACGGTGAAGTAGAGGGTGTTGCCCAGCGAACGCCACATATCGGCGTCGGCCAGGGCTTCGGCGTAGTTCGCGAAGCCAATCAGGCTGTCATTCGCGCCTGTGAGGGACTTGCCCGTGAGGCTCATATAGAAGCCGTAAACAATGGGCCACACCAGGAAAACAAGGAAGAACACGAGGAACGGTGCGGCGAATCCCCAGCCGCTCAGGTTGCTCCGGGTGCGGCTGGTGGGTTTGCGGAGAGTCTCCGGCCTGGGCCGGGACAGCGTAGAGGTACTCATTCAAGAACTCCTTGGGTCGCTCGGTACGTGGGCCGGTTAGACGGGATTGGGACGGGAGAGAAGGGTGTTGGTGCGTTGTTCAAAGGCATCCCATCCCACGGCTGCCTTGTCCCTTCCCAGAAGGACGTTCTGGACGTTCTCCGCGAAGTAGGTTTGCCAGTCCGAGCCAGAACCGCTGAACCAGGACTCGGGATCGTAGGCGATGATGTCTGCCGCGTTGGCGTAGTGGATCTGGGGCGTGAGGTCGCGGTAGGCCTGCGATTGGACCACGGGCTGGTACCCGGGAATGTGTCCGGCTTCGGCCCAGGAGAGGGATCCTTTGAGGACATCGGTGACGAACTTGTAGACGTCCCTGCGCTTGTCTTCATTGATCTTCAATTGGCGCGGGAGGACAAAGGAGTGCGAGTCCGCGTAGGAGGCCGGCGTCCCGTAAAGGGTGGGAATGGTGGCCGCATCAACCGGTATTCCGGCCTTCTTCATGGTGGGCAGTTCCCACACCCCGCTGAAGAGCATGCCGGATCCGCCGCGGGCAAATTCCGCGATGCCCGTGCTGATGTCTCCGGCCTGGGCTGCGATGGTGTCATCAAAGAGTGAGGCCATGAACTCCAGTGATTCAATGGCCGCGTCCCGGTCCACCTTCATGGGCTGGCCCGGCGTCAGTTCCATGTCAGCGCCGTGCTGCTTGTAGAGGGTGTAGAACAGGCGCCACATTTGCGAACCACTGCCGAGGTAGCCGAAGGAGAGTCCGTGGGCCTTGGTGACCTTCTGCATCTCCAGTGCCATGGCTTTGAACCCGTCCGGTGAACTGACCTCCTGCAGCTGACCGTTGCCTGCCAGCAGGCCCGCTTTTCCGGCGATGTCCGTGTTGTAGAACATCACGAACGGGTGCGAGTCCAGCGCTATGGAGAAGACCTGGCCATTGTGCTGGCTTTTCTCCCAGATTCTGGGAGCGAAGTCTGCGGCCGTCACGCCATTCTCGGCGAGCAGGTCCAAATCCCATGGCTCAATGAGTCCACCCGGCGCATATCCGGGGACCCGGCTGGCGTGCATGATGGCCACCTCGGGCGGGCGTCCTCCTGCCGATGCCATAGCCAGTTTGGTGTAGTACGGCGGACCCCAGGCAAGCACTGTGGGGTGGACCTTGAAGCCGGGGTTGGCTTGGTTGGCTGCCTCGATCATGGCCTGCATCTTGATGCCGTCGCCGCCTGAGAGAAGGTGCCAGAACCCAATGTCCTGGACCGCTGCTGCCTGGGCGGCGCCTCCGCATCCTGTGAGGCCGGCGGCCAGAAGTCCTCCGCCAAGGAGGGCTGATCCTGTCATTAACTGTCTCCGGGACAACTGTTTCCCGGTCAAAGATTCAAACTGCTTCACCCGTCACTCCTTTGGATGGGTCCGCTGAAAGGTCACTGCTGCACTGCAAGAATTCCGGCTCCGGTGCGTTCCCGCTCTCGGGTAAAGGTTGGCCCGGGGGTGACGCAGGTCTCACATTACATCGATGTAATGGGTAGGGCAAGAGAAAATTGTTAGCGCGCACAATTTAGTGGCCGGCTCTCGTTTCAGGCTCTGCTGCTGTCCCGCTCCACAATGGAATAGGGGATTTCCACCAGCCGCTGCCCATGCGAGCGATCTGACATGCGTTCGGTCAGGAGTCGAAGGGCTTCGGTGGCAATGGCCCGTTTGTCGAAGGACACCGTGGTGAGGGAAGGTACCGCAAAACGTCCGTCAATGACGTCGTCAAAGCCAGCTACCGCGATGTCATCCGGGACCCGCACACCCCTCTTCCACAGCGCATTCAGGGCGCCCAGGGCCATGGAGTCGGTAAAACAAAACAGTGCCTCGGGCAAAGGGTTCGCATCCAAATACTCCGCCAGTGACGCCGCCGCCGAAGCGGGCGTCCAACTGTCGCAGGAAATCAGCAACGACTCGTCCTTGGCGATTCCCAGCTCCTGGAGGGCAGCCTCATAACCGCCTGCCCGCTGGATGGCTGTGGCAGATTGCCTTCCCCGGTTGACGCCTAAAACAGCGATTCGCCGGCGCCCGGGCCTGGCCAAAGCAAGCGTCATGTCCCGCGCTGCAGCGAAGCTGTCCACAAAGACGCGGTCCGCCAGCTGCTGCGTGACTTCGCCCAGGAGAACCACCGGGGGCAGAGCGACACCCACCTGAACGGCGCTCTCCTTGAGCACCACAGGATTGAGAATCAGTCCGTCAATCAGGTTGGCCCGCGCACGCGTCATCAGCTCGTGCTCACGGTGCGGGTCAGAGCCGGTTTCTTCAATCTGCACGCTGAAACCCTGCGCGTGGGCCACTTCTACAATGCTTTGGGCAAGCTCTGCCGAGAAGGGAGTGGCCAGATCAGGCAAGGCCAGTCCGATCACACCGGATCGGCCGTTCCGCAGTCCGCGTGCCGAGAGGTTGGGCACGTAGTCCAGCTCCGCCATGGCCTGCTCAACCCTGAGCTTTGTGGCTTCGCTGACGGGGACAATCCCGTTCATGACGTTCGATACCGTTTTAGGAGAGACCCCTGCACGGCGCGCTACGTCCTTGACCGTTGCCCGCAACAGTCCCCCTAAAATTAGTGCTGGTTTTCCTTGATGCTACGCGAGTTTTTGTCCACATAATGCCCTCATGAGACCCGTATAAGGGCGTCAGCTGTACAAAAACCCGCGCTACTTGGTGACAGATCGCTGTAAAGTGTCTGTATGCCAAGGATCACGGCCGCCTCGAATGCTGCCCAACGCGCCGAGACCCAACGTCGGATTCTGACCGCGTTCGGAGAGCTCCTCTTCACCCATGGCCTCCCGGGACTGACCATGACGGACGTGGCACGCCATGCCGGAGTGGGACGCACCGCCGTGTACAACTACTACGCGGACATGGAGCAATTGCTCATTGCGTACGCCTTGGACGAGACTGAGCGCTTCATTGTGGACCTGCGCGATTCCCTGGCTGCGCTGGATAACCCCGTGGACCGACTAGCACTTTACGTCCGCGCCCAGGTGGAAGACCTCAGCCGGCGCCACCTGCCCCCGGGCCCGGCCATGGCCGCCGTCCTGTCCCCCGGTTCCTTCGCCAAGCTCGCCGACCATGTGGGGGACCTCAACGTCCTGTTGCAGGACATCCTCCACGATGGCGTCCAGCAGGGTTTCCTGCCCGATGTTGACGTGGCGCAGTTGGCGCGGCTCATTCACGGAACGCTCTCAGCCAGCGCCGCCCGCCGCAACCGAACGCCCGACGGCGAGACTCCCCCGCCGTCGTCAGCCTCCGACGTCGAGCGTCATGCAGCTCTAGAACGGCACATCGCACAGACGGTGCGCTTCATTCAGTTGGGTGCCGGCGCCCGGTTCGACGACGCCGGCAAGCCCACTAAACTCGCTGAGCCGGCCCGCGGAGCCCTGGCCGGTTAGTCACTGCCCCGGGGGACGCGTGGGAATGATGGGCCATTTGGCGTTGTCTGCAATCCGCAGATCCTCCCGCGGGCACTCCAGCATCCCCGGAGTCTGATCCACCAGCTGTGGTTCCACCAGGCCCTCGAAATCCGGGGTCAGGATCACGTCCACCGACTCGTCCTCGCGGTTGTCCTCAAAGTAGTCAGTTCCGGCGATGTTGCGTTGGATGTTGAACGCTGCGGCTTGGCCTTTGACCCCTGAAACCACCACGCCCACGCCCGAATAAGCGGTATCGCTGTTGTCCACTGAGGCCACTTTGAAGCCACGGGCCTTGAACTGGTCCGCCACTGTTCCGGCCAGCCCGGCACGGGAGGTGGCGTTGAAAACGTTGAGAGTCACGGTCTCGTTCGGCACGTAATCGAACGTGGTGGCAGGGCACAGGCTGGTTGGAGCTTTGCTGGCTATTGCAGTGGGGACTTTGACCACGCCGTTCATAATGGCCCATGCACCCACGGCCCCCGCGGCTATGAGGCCTACCAGCAGGACCAGGACGATTCCGTGGAGCAGCCTCCGCCGGAAGCGGGTTTTGTTCACCAGCTCATCCTCGGCGAAGGTGGCCCTCAGCTCAGGGCCTGTGACCACGTGGTGGCCATGGAGTTGCGTCACATCTTTGGGACGCCTGCGCTTGCTAGCCATCGATCACCAATACACGTGCGTGAATGGCTGTCCTCTGGTGGAGTGCCGTGCGGACTGCCCTGTGAAGTCCGTCCTCGAGGTACATAACCCCTTGATACTGGACCACGTGAGGGAACAAATCACCGAAGAAGGTTGAGTCCTCAGCCAACAATGCCTCCAAATCCAGGGTCCGTTTGGTGGTAACGAGTTCATCGAGGCGGACAGGGCGTGGGGGCAGGGCAGCCCAGTCCCGCGGCGCAGAGTATCCATGGTCAGGGTACGGGCGTCCCTCGCCCACAGCTTTGAAGATCACCCTGCAAGCCTATGGAAGATGCCGCGCTAACGGAACTTGTGACCCGCGGCACAGGCAGGTTGTAGCCAAAAGGTGACTTCCGACTTCTGCTCCTACGGCCCCGGACCTGGACGTCCGCAGATCACTGGCTTGAGCAACGGTGCTTCTTGCATCCTCTGGCATACACCCATCCTAGAGTCGGCCGGCGCAATGAACTCCCAACCGCGCAAACACCGGTTATGCTAGTCGTTGGATTTATTGTTCTGGGTTTGGGGGGCCTGGCATGGGAATTGCTTTTGATGACGGCGCGGCCGACGCGCTGATCACTGCCGCGAACTCTGCCGACGAGGTTCTGCGGGCCGAGGGAGGCTTCCTGTGCGGGGCCGTGGAGCGGGCAGTGCAGGACTTCAACGGCAGCTACGGGCGTCTCTTCAAGGACGCCTGCGGCATCAGGTCCGATGATCGCGGCAAGCTTTCAGGTGTCCTCGCGGTTCTGGCCCAGGACGTCGGCGAGGCCAAGCACAGGGCCCAGCAAGAGAAAAACCGGCAAAAGAACATGGACGCCTGGCAGCAACGCGACAACATCCGCAAACAGCGCCTGCTCTCCGGGAACATCGCCGAAGCATCGGCGACAGTCGCCACCATGGTCCTGGACCCGATGCCCGAGAGAACGCCGGTCCCAGCACCGGCTGTTTCAGCTGTGTTTTCTCCGCGGGAACGGCCCCGGTTCGCCGGCGGACCAGGAACCGGAACCACCTCGGCTGACCCGAGCGAGCTCCGCGGCTTCGCCTCAGTGTCCCGGACGGCCACGAACACCCTGAACTCACACTTTGCCGCAGTCCGGAATGCCTGGGGCAGCTTCACAGCATCGTGTTCCTGGGTGACCATCGAGACTGAATCTTTTGTTGCTGGTTTTGAGCAGCTGCTCGCCGCCAACGCAGCAGATGCCGATTGGATAGAGCAGGTCGCCACCGCATTCGAAACAGCAGGCAGTGGCGCCGTCGCAGACAGCATGCTCAATGGGCTCTTCATCCAGTACGCAGCACCAAACCAAGTCGGCTTGAACGACATCGCTGGCCTGAACGCCGCGCAACTGACAACCTGGCTTGCCGTACCTTCGAACAAAGCCCGGCTCCAGGAACTCCTGCAGAACCAGGAGTACAAGCCTGCCGTGACCGCAGCATGGTGGAGCAGCCTCGGCCACACAGTAGATGACGGCACCGGCAAAGTTACCCTCGGCGAGACCCAGCAACTCCTCATCAGTACGTTCCCGTCGATCATCGGAAATCTGCAAGGGGTTTCCTACACTGCAAGGAATCAGGCCAACCAACTGGTACTGACGCAGATGCTGAAAGAATTCGACGTCTTCGTGCATGAAACTGCGGTGGGGCGGCATCCCACTGCACCACCGTGGATCAATACTCCGGGATATTTGGATCGACTTCGGAGCATCAAAACCGCCCTGGAAACCGGGCAGCATGGCGCTGCGAAGCAACTGATCAGCCTCAATCTCGATCAGCCCGGCGCTGCTATCAGCGTGGGAGACCTCGATGCAGCCAAAGTCACCACCTACCAGGTCCCTGGCGTCGACACGACCGTGACCAAAAGCATGCCGGACCTCGCCTTGGCCGCTGACACGCAATATCATCAGCAACTTCGTGTTGCACAGCTGAACGACACCCACGCGGGTACCCCACCTCGACTGGCTGTGGTGGGATGGGTAGCTTTCGAACCGGCCCCGGCGGCTGGGGTCTTCGATGACGCCAATGCCCGGACAGGCGGGTCGTTCCTGAGCAAGGACATCAACACCCTTGCCGCCGTTCAGAACAGTTTGGGAAACACCGCCAGCAACAACATTTCAGGCTTGTCCTATGGCACGTTGACGGCCCAGGCTGCGGCAGTGGAGGGCATGGCCGTAGACAGCATCAATCTTAATGCCGACATTGGCGTGCTGAAGGGTGTAGCAGGTGTCCAGGACTTCCATCTGAACCCGGGCGCTGATGTGTACCAAACCAAATTCACCGTCGACAACGTATCCGACATTGGAAATGTGAGCAGAGAACGCATTCAGGGATTCCACTATCAGACCAATCAGGCTCCCCAAGGTGGACCTTCGTTCACGGTTCCCGTCCCGGCGTACGGAGCAATACAGATCGGGGCCGACGGCGTGGGTACTGATGCGGGAAGTCTAACGCCACTGTCAACAGAGAATCATGGCTGGCTCGAGGACGGTGAGAAGCTTGGGTATGCATCTCTCAATACTGAGTCAAGCTTCAACCAAGCATATGTCTCTCTGGGGCTCACGGATAAGCTGACCAATTCAGGAGAGCCCGTGGAACATCACGAATGAAGGAAATCAGATTGTTGAATCGACGACGACTGACTGCAGCAGCCTTTTCCGCGGGCACCGTCCTGATGCTGCTGATATCCGGATGTGCCTCCGCCCCGCAGGGCGGGGGCAACACGACACCGGCTGTGTCTTCTCAAGCCACGTCAACGAACAAACTTCCCGACGACGGGAAAGGGGCAACTATGACACCGGAAGATGCCAGTAAGGAGTTCTTCGGACTCCTCGACGAGATCCAAGCCCTGGCACCAGGTGAATGGGTGAACGAGGACGTTCCGGCAGGTGGATACTGCAACTTCCAGGACACCGGAAGCGGCAAGCAGTTCGCCGGCGGCCGGACCACGGGACCCTTCAGCTCCGCCGAGCGCGAGACACTCAGGCAGAAAGTCTCAGCATTTTATGAATCACGCGGGTACAAAGTTCAGACCCTCGATAAATCAACCACCACGAATAATTTGCTCATCACTACTGCATTCGGACCCGATGGGTTATCCGTCGCCCTATACACGGGCGACCTCGGCACAATAATCGATGGCAGCAGCCGCTGTGTCCCGGACCCGGAGGTAGCAAAATAGCCTCTCCACGGGCACGGTAATGGTTACAGCGGCCAAAGAGGGAATCAAGAAACGTTGAATCGACTGCTGATGCCGTTTAGGTCCAGGCGCGACCTTCCCGCCGCGGCGATCATTCTTCTCACCCTTGCAGGGTGCGGGACAACGCCTGGCACCAACCACCTACCAGCACTGCGGAGCAGACCATGGACCCGGAACAAGCCCGCACAGAGTACTTCGGGACAAAAGTCATTCCAGAGGCTCCGGGGGACGTCTGCCATCTGCCTCTGGGCATGGAAGGGACTCAATTCAGCTTCGACAGCATGCACGGCGCGATCTCAGAAGATCAGGCTGAAGCGATACATAAGTCGGTAAAGGAGGTCTTTGAAAGCACAGGGCTAAGAGTTGTTCAAACCCAGCCCTCGGGGGCCAACCGAGACCAGACCACCACTGGCTTTGGCGATGGCAAATTCTCCATGCAGCTTGGAACCAGCAGCTTCGGCACCACGCTCGGCGGTAACACCCGATGCGCGCCGGATCCCGAAGGCAAATTCCAGTAGGAAGCAGTGACCAGCAAAGTCCGTCCGTACTGGTGCGTCCTTTCCACGGTTGCCGTCTATATCCTTCGTGGGGCGTCACAGACGTCACAGCTGTGAGGTCCACGGCGCGGACTGACAGAATAGGGGCATGACTCAATCGCTCCAAGGTACTGACCGGACCGCTGCCCGCGCGACGCCCGAATTGGCGTTGCTGCTGGACGTCGACGGTCCTATCGCCAGCCCTGTAACGCGCGACGTCAAACCGGACATCATCGCGGATTTGGTGGCTTTGGCCTCGGCGGGCATCCCGGTCATCTTCAACACGGGGCGCTCGGATGCGTTCATCAGCGAGCAGGTCATGGAGCCCATGATCGCCGCGGGAATGCCGGCGGACACCGTCATCCACGCCATTTGCGAGAAGGGCGCCGTCTGGTTCAGCTACACGGCCGAAGGCCCCGGCCCCATCCACGTGGACCACCAACTCGCCGTGCCCAAGGCCTATGGTGACGATATCCGCCGGCTTGTTGCCGAAGACTACTCGGCACACATGTTCTTCGATGAGACCAAGCGCGCCATGGTTTCGGTGGAGCAGCACGTGGACGTTGCCAGCGAGGATTACCTTGCCGAACAGAAACTCTTCGACGCCGATGCCCTGGAGATCATGGGACGCCACGGCCTCAACGCCGCCATTTTGGATCACCACGCACCGGGATCCGATGACACCGCGGACTACCGCCTGGACCCCACCATCATTTCCACGGACATCGAGTCCGTGTGCCTGGGCAAGGACCTCGGAGCCAGCCGCGCCGTTGAACTCCTCGCAGCCCAAGGCATTACCCCGCTCGCGTGGCGGACGGTGGGTGATTCCCGTACGGACTATGCCATGGCAGACTGGCTTCACCACAACGATCACGATGTGAAACACGTGGACGTCCGGCCGGCAGATGGCGTACCCGTGAAGCCCTACACCATCCTGACGGCAGCCGACCTTGACCTGGCCGATGACGTGATCCATGACGACGCCGGCGGCGCATTCCTCCGCAGCTGGCGCGAGGCGCTTTCGATCTAAGTTTCCAGGCACGCACGTTTTACAGTTTTAGAGCAACCCGTACCCCACGATCTTCGGAGATACAGCCATCACACAAGCACAGGTCGATCCGATTTACCACGGCAGCCCGTCCGTCGAAGAGGACACGATTGCCGAGGCAATCACCCCTGCCGTCGTCGCGCATCTTAAGCACAGGTCCGACGTCGTTCGTCACCGCGGGCGGTACGCCCTGGTCAACAGCGACCTCACCCCGCAGCAAGCCATGGTGTCCGATCTCCTGGCTGTCCGGGCCGCCCTGGACGCCGCGGGCATCGATTTCATTCTGGTGCGCGGAAACGATGAACGCCCCGTCATTGCCGTTGACTGGGAGTCCCGCAAGGACGTCCGCAAGGCATTGGTCACCGCGTTCCGGAACGAGCCCTTCTACTCCATGACCGTGGACGCCAAGAAGAAGACCTCCATGCTGGTAGCTGACGGCGATCTCTCGGCGAACCGGAAAGCCCGGATCTTCCGCCTCTACCGGCCCCGCGTGGAGATTGGCGGCGGACTTTGGTACGGGCCGGCGCTGGGTGTGCAGCTTGAACTGTGGAGGTTCGAGGGCGATCACTTGGAACTGCCGGTGGAGAACTCCCTCACGCGCCGGACCATGCTGCGTCAGGATGCCGTGCGCGGCACAGTCCAGCGGCATGGCCTGTCCTGGCCCACCATTGAGAACATGTTCGCCGATCACGCCAGCGACATCGACTTCGACATTGACATCGTCTTCTCCTGGGTTGATGGCAGCGATCCTGAGTACATTGCCAGGAGGCGTGCACAGCAGGCCGAGGCTGTCCTCGGTGAGGGTGATGACCACGAGGCACGCTTCCGCCAGATCAATGAGCTGAAGTACGCGTTGCGTTCGGTGCACATGTTCGCCCCGTGGATCCGGCGTATCTTCATTGCCACCGACTCCCCCGCGCCGGAATGGCTGGCCGATCACCCGTCAGTGACGATCGTCCGCAGTGAAGAGTTCTTCGCCGATCCCACCGTGCTTCCCACCCACAACTCCCAGGCCGTGGAGTGCCAGCTGCACCACATCAAGGACCTCTCGGAGCACTTCCTGTACTCCAATGACGACATGTTCTTTGGCCGTCCCGTTGGGCCGGACATGTTCTTCACTCCCGGGGGCATCACGAAGTTCATTGAGGCAGATACGCGTATTGGGCTGGGCGAGAATGATGCTGAGCGCAGCGGTTTTGAGAATGCAGCCCGCGTGAACCGCAAGCTGCTGTGGGAGCGCTTCGGCCGGATCACCACCCGGCACCTTGAGCACACTGCCGCGCCGTTGCGCCGCAGCGTGGTGGCGCAGATGGAGAAGGAGTTCCCGGCCGAGTTCGCCAAGACCGCCGGCAGCCGTTTCCGGGCCGCGGACAACATCTCCGTGACCAACTCGTTCTACCACTACTACGCACTGCTCACCGGCCGTGCCGTGACGCAGACCAGCGCCAAGGTCAGATACGTGGACTCCACCATGTGGGCCGGGCTGCACTACCTGCCCAAGCTCCTGGCGAAGCGTCACATGGATTTCTTCTGCCTCAATGACGGCAGTTTCCCTGAGGTTGAAGCCAATGAGCGCGCGGACCTGGTGACTGACTTCCTGGAGAAGTACTTCCCCGTCAAGGCGCCTTGGGAGAAGTAAAAGAGCCTGGCGAGACAAGCGGCAGCGAAGACGTGTGGGTGCCCGGCGAGGTATGGGCGCCCACCCGGGATTCGTGCGGAATGCGGATGCCCGCGGCCGCCAGCCGCCGCTGAACTTCGTCGGCGTCCAAGGGCTCGCCCACTGTGACGCCACCGGACATGGGCACCACAGAATGCACAATGGTGTGTTCGTAGACGTGGATCATGTTGTACGACTGCGCTCCGTCACGCCCCCGTTGTCCGCCGGCGCGCACCGCCAGGTCCTGGGTGTAGCACGTAGCTGAGGCGACCGATACCGGGATGCCGGCGAAGCTCGCCGTCGTGGAGTAATGCAGGTGGCCACCCAGGATGGTGCGGACGTCAGTATTACGCACGACGGCGGCCAGTGCGGCTTGGCCGCGTAGCTCCACCAACACGGCGAGGTCCTGCACGCACGGCACCGGCGGGTGGTGGAGGGCCAGGATAGTGCCGTCCGGGGCCGGGGTGGCCAGTTCATCGGCCAGCCATTCCAGTTGTGACTCTGACAGTTCACCGTAGTGGTGTCCGGGTACCGTGGTATCCAGGGTGATGATCCGGAGTCCGTTGACAAAGTAGCTGCGGTCCACGGGGTCCTGTGGCTTGCTGGCCGCAGAGGCATCAGCAAAAGCTGAGCGGAAGTTCGCCCGGTTGTCATGGTTGCCCATGGCCCAAATGGCCTTCGCCCCGAGGGAAGCGCACAACGGCTCAATCATCTCGCGGAGACGCTCGTAAGCTTCCAGCTCGCCTTTGTCCGCCAGGTCTCCCGTGAAAATGATGGCCTCGGGCCTGATCCTTGAGGCGATGATTTGTTCGCAGATCTCATTGAGCCTGGCTGCGCTGTCAACCGAGCCGTGGAGCGTGCCGGGACCACCCACCAGGTGAAGATCGCTCAGGTGCAAAAGCACATGACCTGGTTTGGGGTATTCGGCCTCGATGAGCTCCATAGCTTCGCCTTAGCGTTTGGTGGGAGACGGCTTCTCCCGTGTCATTCCAGTAGTGCCAATCCAACCAGACAACAAGCCAACAACAGGCCAACATCCGGCGGAATGTTGGAAAATTACTTTTTACCTTTCCGGTCCAGTGGCTTTACGCCAGCGCTTCTTCCAATGCTTCTATCAGGTCTTCGGAGTCAGGCTCCACTGCGGATGGGAACCGGGCAACAAGTTCTCCCTCACGGTTTATGACGAACTTCTCGAAGTTCCACTTCACTTTGACGGGCTGCCCATCAGCGTCCTGGGTCAGCTCCGCGAAGAGTGGGTGCTGCTCCTTGCCCAGGACGTTGGCTTTGCTGGTCAACGGGAAGGAAACACCGAAGTTCCGCTCACAGAATTCTGCGATTTCGTGGTCCGCGCCGGGCTCCTGCCCGCCGAACTGGTTGCAGGGCACTCCCAGGATTTCCAGGCCCTGGCCGCGGTACTTGCCGTACAGCTCCTCAAGGCCTGCATACTGGCGCGTGAAACCGCACTTCGAAGCCACGTTCACCACCAGGACCGCTTTGCCCTCAAACCGGCCGAAATCTGCTTCGGTGCCATCGTTGAAAGTAAGGGGAATGCTGTAAAGGCTGGTCATGGGATTCGCTTCCTGACGACGTCGTCCTGGCGGGATTGCCGGAGTCGAGCTTACGGGAGCTGGCGCGGGCCGCGAAACCTAGGGCGTGGGAAGGACGAGCGAGGACAACGGCACAATAACGCCGTCCGGCCGCTGGACCAGGTCCGGGGCGATCAGGATGTATCCGGGCGGAAGGATCACGGCCGGCAACGCAGATGGGAGGACCGCTGCCGGCGCGGGTGCCGGAGCCACCGGAGGGGCCGGAGCCGGCACAACTGCTTGGGTAACCACCGGGGCCGGCGCCACCACAACCGGTGCCGGCTCGACGACGGCCGGTGCCACCGGGGCTGGCTCCACCACTGCGGGTGCCACCGGGGCCGGTTCCACGGCTGCCGGCGGGACCACGGCCGATTGGAGTGAGGGAGCCAAAGGCGCCGTAGTCAACGCCGGAGGAGCGATGCTGGTTTCCGGGATGCTGGTTTCCGGGACGCTGGTGGACGGCGGTGGCGTGGTGGTCTCCGTGGGAGTCGGCGTGACTGTCTCCGTGGGAGTCGGCGTAGCTGTAACCGTGGGGGTCGGGGTTACGGTCGGCGTGGGAGTCGGAGTAGCCGTCGCCGAAGGTGAGGTGGGCGGCGTCGTGGTTTGACCCGGCGTCGTAGTTTGACCCGGCGTGGTGGCAGGCGCGGTGGTACCGCCGGAGCTGCCCGGCGGGTTGGCGCCGGTTTGCGTGGTGCCCGATGGTGCTGCCGGTGGAACGGGCAGCGGTTCCTCGTGTTCGTGCTCTCCACCAATTACAGCCCGGGTGGTGCCGTCCGATACCGGGACAGCCCACTGCGGTGTTCCCGAAGAGCCGTTGCCGACGCCGGGTTGGTAGTTCACCATGGCAATGCTCTGGAGGGCGTCAAGCTGGCGGATGGGCAGCAGCGTCCAATTGGCCGGGTCCGTATGAAGACCGTTGACGATCGTCTCAAAGTGAAGGTGGCAGCCCGTGGACCACCCGGTTGTCCCAACCTCGGCAATGACCTCACCCACGCGCACCGATTGGCCCTGGGTGACACCGATTGCCTGGAGGTGGTTGTACGTGGTGACCAGTCCGTTGCCGTGCTCGATCTCAACCCGGTTGCCACCGCCCCACACATGCCACCCGACGGCCCGCACCACACCGGCGTCGGCCGCGTACACGCGCGTGCCGCAGGCGGCGGCGTAGTCCTGGCCCCAGTGGAATTCTCCGGCCAGGCCCGTCAAAGGACTGTAGCGGTAGCCGTAGGAGGAGCTCTTGTTCAGGACCTCAAGCGGTGAGTAGAGGCTCCCTGCAGGGGGCCGGGAGAGGCCGGCGGAAGCAACAGTGAGTCCTGTGGAGCCGTCCTTGCTGACGGTGCGGACCAACGCCCGGTCAAAGTACACCATGGGCGTGCCGGCAACCTGCTGGGGTGGCTCCATGGTGGGGTCTATCACCAGGGTTTCAGTTTCCGGGGGGACCAAGGTGCCCAAGGCCCTCGGCTCCACAACACCCTGTGCCACTGATCCGGACACAGAACTGCTGGGGACAGCGTTGAAGGGCTGGAAGCCAAAAGCGAAGAACGCCAGGACGGCGAGGCTTCCGGCGATCAGAACGCGATGGAAGCCTACGGTACGGATCAGTTCTACTGCCCGGTCTGATTCATGATGCTTGCCCACAAAACACTCCCCAAAGCCAGCGGCACCAAACCCCAGCCTGGCGTGCAAGCACCATTGTTGCGGGTATGCCGGGAGAAATAAAGGCTTCCCGGGTGCCTTCTGCCGAAAGGTTGGCTCAGTTTTGGCTCAAGAATCTTGAGCAAAGCTGCTGTCCGCTTGAACGCCGCGTTGCTTCTCCTTAGCGGGTTCTGTGAATCTGGCTAAGAATGGACGGGTCCGTGATTTTGTGGTCGTTCATCAGCATGAATGCCTTGGACAGGATCGTCGCGAGCCTTCCAGCCTTTTCCTCAAAAGGCAGGAAGATTCGTTGGCCTGGTGATCCGGGTGCCTGCACTATGCAGAGGTAAGAATCGTCCGGATCCATCAGGATGTTTCCCGACCCGAGGTGGATCTTGTAGGAGCGGTGTTTTCCCTGCACGATGAGGTGGCGGTCTGATAACCGGCTGCATTGGGACAGGATTGTACGGGGAAGGATTTCGCTCAGATATTCGCGTCGGGTCTGTGCGGATTCGGAGAGTGCCGCCTTATGCGAAGCCCCCCAATAGTCCCTGACGTTACCGTTGGGATGATCTGCCCAACCCGGATCAGGCCCGATTGCTGCCACTGCGGTAAAGAGGTCGACGTCGCGCATGGCTTCGCTGAAAACTGCACGCGGTACTTCCTCCAGATCCATGGACTCCCAGGTGTCGCGGGCAACTTGCCTCTCGAACCACACCCTGTTGGTTGAGCATAGGGTTGCGCGCTCCTCTCCGGATTCCAGAAGTTCAATGCTGAAGCCCGCCCTCAGCCGATCATCGGGAAAGTCAACATACAGCTGTGTGTCCTGGCCACCGTCCCAGGAACCGAGCTGCGCGCCATGCCAATCCCGGTCTTTCATCAACGCCATCGCGCGAGGGTAGTCAAGGACATGACCGGCGAACCTGTTGGAATAGTGCCCGGTCTCCTTCTCCGCTGGAGTCAACAGATACAGTTCGCGGTAAACCTGCCTGAACGGTTGCATCAGTTGGTGGGCCCGCTGGTGTGAGCGCCAAGCCCTTACTTCCTCGACATCCCGTTCCCAGGGCTTCCAGAGAATCACGCCGGCCTCGGCGGGGATTGCGCGTGATTCCCCTTCAAGTCCCACCAGTTCCCACCCGGCGGCATTCCCAGAAGGCCGCGGATACCCGGAAAACACCACTTCTTTCCCGGTGATGGTCCACAGCAGGTTGCGGGCGGTGGTTCCAACTACCGGGTGTTCGAGGTACCGGGTACGGAACTCGGCCCCTGTCCACGCTCTCTCCGAAGCCATCAGTCGTTCGATCCTGCGGCGCTGGCTCGCCACAGCCTTTTTTGCTTCACTCACAGCCAGTTTCACGGCTGCCGCCTTCGGGGCTTTCCTGCGCTGCGCAGGTGTAATGAGTGGTTCTCCATTGGCATCAAACCAGGCGAGCTCTACACCGGGTCCACTTGATCCATACGTCAGGGAAAGTGTTGCCGTGTACCCGTCGCTGAGGAATGTCTTAGTGCCTTCCTCAGTAAACCCAAGGTTTGGGATGGCCGTTTCCAAGAGTTCCGAGGGAGCGATACCTTGTTCGGCGGAAAGTTGGTCGACGACGTTAACGAGGCGTTTATGCAGGTTTTTGTTCTTGACCACATCCCGGATCCTGGTCAGGGCACCAACCACCTCAGTGATGGAGTCCGGGTGACTTCCGGCAATCTCCAACAGCACTTCCACTCCGGCGTTGGCGCCGGTTGTGGAACGACAAACCCCGTTCCTGCCGTTGTGTCCGGCCCCCAGATAGGCGGCGGCATCACGAATGAGGGCGATATGGGCCGGTGCATCGTTCTGGAGCGCAAGCAACCAGAACGAGGCGCGCAGGACCGATCCCAGGTGCTGGGTGACACAGGAAATCTCGCCCAGGTCCGCAGTGGGTCTCCGTTCCGCAGCCAGCCCCAGAAGGACCTGTGCTACCTGCACGGCCTCCGGCTGCTCCGTCAGACGCGAGGCAGCAGCACGTTTCCACTTTGCCGTCGGCTTCAGAGCTGTCAGCTCGTTCATGAAGAGCAGCAGCCGCGCGGCCTGGTATTCGGGCATGACCGCGCTTACCGCATCACGTACCGACGGGCCGAAGTCGTCTGCATCGGAAACGTACTGCAGTGGAATGCGACCCGATTCGAAGTCGTCAGCAAGGAGTACTTCGTCAAGCTCCCGTACTTCCAGGGGCAACCCCGGCCCGTCCCGCAGTTCAGCGAGCAGTATGGCTTCCATCTGACGGGTCGCCGCTGGTATTTTCCGGCGCTCAGTTGGCTCCAGAGACACCAAGGGACCATGAAACGCTTGGCGCCAAGATGGGTAGATGTAGCGGGAGTAGGGCCGGTTGGACAGCATCCAGTCCAGCTCTTCGGCGTTCCATTCCAGCGGGGCGAGCCCCGAGAGGACTGTGAGCGACTCCTGGACGGGTGGCGGCATGTGGGCATATCCATCAGGGATACCCAAGGGTTCGTAGTACCGGTCGGCCAGGCCATACGCGTGCCTGCGTACCAGTTCGAAAGCAAGCGCGAATGCTCCCTTTTGCCCCTCCGGGGTGAGTTCCTCCAAGTAAAGGGCAAACCGTTCGCGGTATCCTTCCCGCAGTTCTCTCGCCGCATTCCACTCTGAGTACGGAGTATCGAAGAAGTCCCGTAACTGCCCCTGCTGC
This sequence comes from Paenarthrobacter aurescens, assembly GCF_041549525.1. NCBI lineage: Bacteria > Bacillati > Actinomycetota > Actinomycetes > Micrococcales > Micrococcaceae > Paenarthrobacter > Paenarthrobacter aurescens. The sequence continues at coordinate 658,508 of NZ_CP157456.1, read as the reverse complement.
CCTTTTGCCAGCAGGCGCAAGCTTTCGGGCATGTCCGTTTGTCCCGTTGATTCGGCCACCCTGTTCAGCCCCCCACCAGTGGAACGAGCTTGATAAAGGTTGCTTCCGTAGCCTTGAGCACATCAATGTAATCAGAGAGATTGCAGGCCTGTTGGCCGTCAACCATCACAAAGAATGCATTTCGTTCGAAACCCCGCACTGCCGTCTCAGCCTGCTCCTCCCACTTGATGGGCTGGCGTAGGGACTTCTGGCCACCATCAGCATTGAGCTCACGCTCCTTGGTGAGAGGCTCTATCAGTCCGTTGAATTTTCCATTGGCGTTCGCGTTGTATCGTGCCACTTCTTCACGCACACGCCAGCGAATCAGTTCTTCCACAGTGATGACGTCCGGCAGTCCGGACAGCTCTGGCTGCTCCGTCCCCCCGGTTCCGGGCAATTTCTCATCGCAAATGCGCAACGACGCCATGATGCTTCCACCGATTCTCTAGGCTTTGTCCGCATCATATATGGCAGCTCTGACAACGGTGGCTGCCCCGCTGCCCATTCGGGCACTTGGGTCAGCCCAGGTTTTCCTTCAGCAACGCACGGTGTTCGACGGCGGCATTGGCGTGGAGTGTGCGGCCTGCCTCGGTGAGTTCCAGGAAAAGGGAACGGCGATCATCAACGCACGTTTCCCGGGACACCAGGCCTGCCTTTTCCAGCCGGTCCACCACCTTGGATACTGCACTCTGCGTCATGGGGGTGCGCTCCCCCAGCGCCTTCATCCGGCACGCAGATTCTTCACTCTCGGCCACGAGGTCAAGGATCTCGAACTCGTTGAGGCCGATGTCGAACTTGGCTTCAAGGGCGCGGTCGATCGCTCCGGCGGTGCGGAAGTAGGAGTTCTGGATGCTGCGCCACTGTTCCACCAATTGGCGGTCCTGCAGTTGACGGTCACGCGTCGTTGCCATGCCCTGATTCTAGTTCATGACGCCGTTGGAATCCATGTCATAAGATGACGCATCATATTCCTTGTCATTGAATGACGCGTCATGTACATTCAAAATCATGACATCACCCACCACCCTCAAAACCTCAACTGAGCCGCCTTTGGTTTCAGCAGTTCACTGGACCCGCGCCCAGTGGTTGCTGCTCATGGTTGTGTGCACCGTCCTTGCCTTGGATGGTTTGGACGTTTCCATGGTTGGCGTCGCACTGCCTTCCATCGGGCAGGAACTCAACCTGGGAACCGACTCCTTGCAGTGGATCGTCTCCGCCTACGTCCTTGGCTACGGAAGCCTGCTGCTCCTCGGAGGCCGGCTCGCGGACCTGTTGGGCCGGCGTCGAATCTTCCTTATCGCTTTGACCGTCTTCGCCGCGGCTTCATTGCTGGGCGGGTTGGTGGACGACCCCGCCATCCTGATCGCCACCCGCTTCATCAAGGGCTTGGCCGCGGCGTTCACCGCCCCCACCGGCTTCTCCATCATCACCACCAACTTCGCTGAGGGGCGCGAACGCAACAAGGCACTGTTCATCTTCACCACGTTCGGTGCCAGCGGCTTCTCGCTGGGCCTGGTGGTGGGCGGGCTGATGACCAGCCTGAGCTGGCGTTGGACGTTCCTCGTCTCGGTGCCGATCGCCGTCGTCGTGGCTTCCTGGGCATGAAATTCATTCCCAAGGACAAGCCGTCGGCGGAGAACAGCGGGCACGATCTTTGGGGAGCCGTGACGCTCGCGCTGGGCATGCTTGGCCTCGTGTACACCTTGGTTTCAGCACCTGAGCAGGGCTGGGGATCTGTGGCAACAATCGCCGGATTCGCAGTATCCATCGCCGTGCTGGCTGCCTTCGCGGTGATCGAGAACAAGGTCAAGCATCCCTTGATCCGCTTCAGCATCCTCAAGGAAGGGTGGGTGGCAAGAGCAAACCTCAGCGCGGTGGGGCTGTTCGGCTCCTACCTCAGCTTCCAGTTCATCGTCACCATGTACCTGCAATCGGTGCTGGGCTGGACGCCGCTGGGAATGGCCTTGGCCCTGCTGCCGGCAGGTCTGTTGGTGGCTACCAGCGCCCCGTTCGCGGATCGGCTCATTGAGAAGTTCGGCGCCACGCAGCTGATCCTGACCGGGCTCACGGCGCTTGGCCTGGGGTACGTCCTGTTCCTCCGGGTGGGCACCACGCCCAATTACGTGTTGGACATCCTGCCGTCCGTGGTCCTGCTGGGCATCGGCTTCGCGCTGGCGTTCCCGTCCATCAACGTCCAGGCCACTGCCGGGATCAAGGATTCCGAACAGGGTCTGGCTGCAGGTTTGATCCAGACCAGCACCCAGGTGGGAGCAGCCCTGGTCCTGGCGGTCACCACGGCCTTGGTCAGCGGACACGGTCAGGCCGCCGGAACCGTCAGCGCCCAAGCCATGCTGGAACAGTACCGTCCGGGCCTGATCCTGAGTGCCGCCGTCGCCATCGCCGCGCTGCTGGTGGCCGCCGCACCGAAACGCCGCCGCGTCCGCACCTAACCTCCGCGTTTTTGTACAGATAATGCCCTTATTCGTCGGTCATAAGGGCATTATCTGTACATAAACTCCCCTGTACAGGGCCGCAATATAGAGGTCTCATGGGATCTATGAGGAATTACCTCACGGAGTACAGGCACGAACTTCAGCGCACGTTCACGGGGACGTCGGGCACGCCTCCGGAGTGGGTGCCGCGCCTGGCTGAAGGGAACGACGCCGGATATCACCTTCCGGGCTCGGCAGTCTGGGCGGTGCATGGCCATGTGGCAACCATCGTGGCCGGGATCAGGGTTCTGCTGATGCAGGCTTTGCATCCTGGCGCTTTGGCCGGGGTTTATGAGCACTCGGGATTCCAGAAAGATCCGCTGGGCCGTTTGGCCAACACGGTGCGATGGATTTTCACCGTGACCTACGGTTCCACCGAGGCCGCCGCATCCGCTACTGCCGTGGTCCGGAAGATCCACGAGCGTGTCCGGGGTACGTATGTGGACGGCAACGGGGTCCTGCGGGAGTACGCGGCCAATGATCCCGAGCTACTCCGCTGGGTTCACGTCACCTACGCGGATTCCTTCATCACCGCCAACCGCATTTGGGGCCGGCCCATCCCCGGCGGGGCGGATGCCTACGTTCGCGAGTGGGCGGCGGCCGGACGACTCATGGGAGTTGTAGAACCGCCAGTCACCGAAGCCCAGGTCCGTGAAGAACTGGAGCAGTGGTACGCCTCCGGAGTACTCCGGGCAGATGAGCGGCTGGCCGAGACGGTGTCGTTCATCCGCTACCCGCCCCTGAGCCCGCTCCTCAAGCCCGGCTACACCATCCTGTTTGCGGCCGCCGTCGCAAGCCTTGAACCCAAGTACCGCGAGATGCTCGGTATCCGCCGCCCCCGGCTCGGTCCGGTTCCCCTGCCCGTCGTCACCGCCGCACGGGCCGTGCTGGGCATGGTCCGGTTTGCCCTGGGCGCCCACGGCCCAAGCGAACAAGCCGCCCGGCAGCGGTTGCAAAGGCTCGAGTGGTCTCCGAGAGGTTAGCTCTCATGAATTCCCCACCCGCCCCTTCCCCCACCCTTCGCCGAGGGGGTGAGCTCTCAACCCTTTCAGCCGCGAGCTCACCCCTCGGCGGGAAGGGCTAGATCAGGTGATCAGAGAGGTGGTTCGGGGTGCCGAAGCGGTGGGCAGTGATGGATACGGCCTGTTCGCGGAGGAACGGCAGCATCTCCACCCTGCCGGCCTGGGTCACAACACCGTGGTAGACCGCTACGTCCGGACGGCCACCCATGGCTGCGCTCAGCGCAGCGAAGTCGCCACCGATCAGGCGGATCCGGCCGGCGTCGAACTTTGCTGCACGGGCCAGCCACGCGGCGTCGTCCTCGATCCGGACGCTGACGCCCAGGTTCGCGAACACGCTCACCACGGCGTCAGGAAGCACGACGGCGGAGCTCACCGTCAGCTTCGAGCCCGCCGCTGCCCCGGCTGCTGCAACACGGAGAAGATCGGCGAGTCGCTCACCTTCGGACAGGCGGATGGTGACGGGGAGGGAGCGGTAGCGGAAGACGTTGCGCTCTGCGGACAGGGCGGAGACATCCTTGGTGGTGCCGAACTCGGATTCCCAGGCAGCGGCATCGCTGAAGAGTGACTGCTGAAGGCTCTGGAGTTCTTCAGCGGACACGTCCACCGACTTTGCAGCAGCGAGGATCTGCGCAGGCGCGCCCTGAAGCATAGTTCCGCGCTTGGCCTTGGCTTCAGCAGGGAGCCAGCTGCCCAGGCCCATCAGGTAGTTCGGTCCACCGGCCTTGGTACCCGCGCCCACTGCCGACTTCTTCCATCCACCGAAGGGCTGGCGCTGGACGATCGCACCGGTGATGCCACGGTTGACGTACAGGTTTCCGGCCTGGATCTTGTCCAGCCAGACGCCCATTTCGGCGGAGTCCAACGAGTGCAGGCCGGCGGTGAGGCCGTACTCGATCTCGTTCTGGATGGCGATTGCTTCTTCGAGGGTTTCGGCGGTCATGACGCCCAGGACCGGGCCGAAGAACTCCGTGAGGTGGAAGTAGGAACTGCGCTTGACTCCCGAGCGGATGCCCGGGGACCACAGGCGGCCGGTCTCGTCGAGGCGCTCGGGTTTGATGGCCCAGGCTTCACCGTCGCCCAGGGTGGTGAGGGCGTTGAGGAGCTTGCCGTTGGCGGGCTCGATGATCGGGCCCATCTGCGTGGTGGCATCCTCCGGGTAGCCCACGGTCAGGGACCGGGCGGCGTCGATCAGCTGGTTGTGGAAACGGGCGCTCTTGGCAACCGAACCCACCAGGATCACCAGCGAGGCAGCCGAGCACTTCTGGCCGGCGTGGCCGAAGGCCGAGTAAACGACGTCCTTGGCGGCAAGGTCCAGGTCGGCACTGGGGGTGACAATGATGGCGTTCTTGCCGGACGTCTCCGCGAGCAGCGGCAGGTCCTTGCGGAAGGAGCGGAACAGTTCAGCGGTTTCGTAGCCACCGGTGAGGATGACGCGGTCAACGCTCGGGTGCGAAACCAGCTGGGTGCCAAGGTCACGCTCCTCAAGCTGCACCAGTGCAAGCACTTCACGCGGCACGCCGGCTTCCCAGAGCGCATCCACCATCACCGAACCGGAGCGGCGGGCCTGCTTTGCAGGCTTGATCACGACGGCGGAGCCTGAGGCGAGCGCTGCGAGCGTGGAGCCTGCGGGGATCGCCACCGGGAAGTTCCACGGGGGTGTCACCACGGTGAGGTTGGCTGGGACGAACGTGGCGCCGTCGACCGTTTCCAGGTCCTTGGCGCGCTCGGCGTAGTAGTGCGCGAAGTCGATTGCTTCGCTGACCTCGGGGTCGCCTTGATCGATGGTCTTGCCGGTTTCGGAGGCCATGACCTCCAGCAGTTCGGCGCGACGGGCTTCGAGGACCTCACCGGCGCGGTGCAGGATGGCTGCGCGCTCGGCGGCGGGACGGGCGCCCCAGGCCTTGCCGTGGTCCACGGCGGTGGCGATGATGCGGTCCAGTTGGGCGGCGTCGGAGACCTTGGTGGATTCGACGATCTTGTTGCCCGCGGTGGAGCCGGGGATGCGCTTGAGGATCTCGCGGCCCCAGGCACGGTTGGCCGGGAGTGCCGGGTCCGTGTCCGGGGTGTTGCGGAACCCCTCCAGCGGCGCCGGCTCAGCGGGGAGACGGCGGTCCTGCTGGCGGTTGGGGCCGGGAACCTCGTCCGTCATGTTGGCCAAAGAGTCCAGGAAGCGCTTCTGCTCCCGCTTGAACAGGGCTTCGTTTTCACTGAGCTCGAACACTGCGGACATGAAGTTTTCCTGGCTGGCACCTTCTTCGAGGCGGCGGATCAGGTAGGCGATGGCGACGTCGAACTCACCCGGGTGGACTACCGGTGTGTAGAGCAGGAGGCTGCCAACATCCTTGCGGACGGCCGTGGCCTGGCCGGTTGCCATGCCCAGGAGCATTTCGAATTCAATGCCCTTGGTCACGCCACGTTCCTTGGCGAGCAACCACGCAAAGGCGACGTCGAACAGGTTGTGGCCTGCCACGCCGATGCGAACAGCATCAATGCGCTCCGGGGTGAGGGCGTAGTTGATGACGTTCTTGTAGCTGGTGTCCGAGTCCTGCTTGGTACCCCAGGTAGCCAGCGGCCAGTCGTGCAGGGATGCTTCAACCTGCTCCATGGGGAGGTTGGCGCCCTTGACCACGCGGACCTTGATGGGTGCGCCGCCCTGGGCGCGACGGGCTGCAGCCCACTCCTGGAGTTCCTGCATGGCGCCAAGGGCGTCCGGGAGGTAAGCCTGGAGGACGATGCCGGCCTCGAGGTTCTTGAACTCGGGCATGTCCAGGATGCGCTTGAACACCGCAATGGTCATGCTGAGGTCCTTGTATTCCTCCATGTCCAGGTTGATGAACTTGGGCTTGGGAAAGGACGCGGCGAGGCGGTACAGCGGGGTGAGCTTCTCCACCACGTGGTCGACGGCTTCGTCGAAGGCCCACGGGGAGTGCGGCGCCACTGTGGAGGATTCCTTGATGGAGACATAGTCAACGTCATCGCGGGCAAGGAGCTTCAGGGTGCCTTCCAGCCGGCGCTGTGCCTCGTGCTCGCCCAGGACAGCTTCGCCCAGGAGGTTCACGTTCAGGTGCACGCCGTCCTGGCGGATCTTGGCAATGGCCGGGCCGAGCTTGGCGTCGGTGGCGTCCACGATCAGGTGGCCCACCATTTCGCGAAGCACGCGACGGGCAATAGGGATCACTACCTGCGGGACGATCGGGGCCATGACGCCGCCCACGCGGACAGCGCTGCGCATGTACCACGGGAGGAACTTGGGCACCTTGGGAGCGAGCTCTGCGAGCTTGCGGCCGGCGACCGACAGGTCCTCGGGGCGGATGACGCCGTCGACGAATCCTACGGTGAAGTCCAGCCCGTTCGGGTCCTTCAGGACGCCGGCAAGGCGCTGGGCGGACACGTCCACGGGGATCTTGCTTGCTTCGGTGAGCCAGTGGCGGACCAAGGCGATGGCTTCTTGGGCCAAAGCATCGAACTGCCCGGAATCCTGGATGCGGGGGGCGGTGGCATCCGGGAGTGTGCTGGTCATGGGGGCTCCTTCTGGGACGGAGAAGTTTGTTTGTTTCCATCAGTATGGATCTACAATCACGTTAGGAAAAGCGATGTTTTCTGACGAATATGCATTACCCATCCCGAACCTTTGGAGGCCGCCTTGTTGGACGTTCGCAGGCTGCGTTTGCTGCACGAATTGAAGATCCGCGGAACCCTCGCCGAGGTGGCCGATGCCATGCAATACAGCCCTTCCTCGGTCTCCCAGCAGCTGACGTTGCTGGAAAAGGAAGCGGGCGTGGAATTGCTCCGCAAGGCCGGGCGGCGGGTACAGCTGACTCCGCAGGCGGAGATCCTGGTAGCCCACACCGCGGCCCTCCTGGAGACTCTGGAGCGCGCCGAGACCGAGCTCGCGGCTTCTCTGTCCATGGTTACCGGAACCGTCCGGCTCGCAGTGTTCCAATCCGCCGCACTTGCCCTGCTCCCGGACTTCCTCAGCATCATGCGCCAGGAGTACCCGGAGGTCCGGGTGGAGATGACCCAGCGCGAGCCGGAGACTGCCCTGTATGAGACATGGGCGCGGGACTTCGATCTTGTGGTGGCCGAGCAATACCCCGGCCACGCGGCTCCGCACCACAGCGGACTGGACCGCGTCACCCTCACCAGCGATGCCATCCGGCTGGCCACTCCCCCAGTGGGACTCGGCGGGGAAACTGTTTCCTCACTCGCTGACACTGCCGCCATGCCCTGGGTTATGGAACCGCGCGGGGCTGCCTCAAGACATTGGGCTGAGCAGGCGTGCCGTTCGGCGGGCTTCGAGCCGGATGTGCGCTACGAAACCGCGGACCTGCAAGCACAGATCCGGCTCATTGAATCCGGCAACGCAGTGGCCCTCATGCCTGACCTTGTCTGGACCGGCCGCAGCCGCACGGTCCAGCTGCTGGACCTCCCAAGCCTGCCGAAGCGAACCGTCTTCACCTCCACACGCACAGCCGGCCGCATCCACCCCGCAACTGCGGCATGCCGTGAAGTCCTGGAGAGGGTGGCGGCCGCTCATCGTCAGAGCGGGCTTGGCTCGGAGGACTAACTCACCCGCCCAGCAGACTCATGGGCCACCGCTCGTAACGCCAGGTCCCTCTACAGGGCAAAGAAAAAGGCTCCTGGACCCATAGGATCCAGAAGCCTTCCCGGCGGAGAATGGGGGATTTGAACCCCCGAGGGCGTTAACCCAACACGCGTTCCAGGCGTGCGCCATAGGCCGCTAGGCGAATTCTCCTTGCTTCCGATTCGAAAGCAGATACTACTGTACCTGAGAATTTCAGCATCGTGTAATCGGGGTGATTCGCCGGTCCGGAACACCCTCATGAATCACGCTTTAACGGAAAAATGGACGCCCCCAACGCGCCCATTCTTGCAGTACAACGTTGAGCTGCCGGGTCCGACCCCTCGCTCCCAGGCCCCGCAGCTCACAATCTTGAGATTGCCCCAATCGGTGTACATACCCATGGTCCGCTGAGGTGGGGTGTTTTGCAATGGTTGAGACCTGTTTGTAGCCGAACTTTATTGACAGGATGTCCGCATGACACAGCTGCATGCCTTGGTGGTTTACGTTCCGGAGACACACATCGAAGAGGTCCTCCTGGCCATGGGCGACGCAGGAGCCGGGAGGATCGGCGACTACTCCCACTGCGCTTTTACTTCACCAGGCACCGGTCGCTTCACGCCGCTGCCCGGAGCGCGCCCCTTCGTAGGCGAGGTGGGGATTGAGGAGCAGGTGCCCGAAACCCGGGTGGAATGCGTGGTTGAGGAGGACCTGCTCGACGGCGTTGTGCAGGCTCTGCGGGCAGCGCACCCTTACGAGGAGCCGGCTTTGATGACGTGGGCCGTGAATGGGTGGTGGTGAATCCCCACTCGACCAGCCGCCGTCGAGCCTTATCCACAGCCCTTCGAGCCGATTCGAACCCCAACCCAAGTTCGGGTAAGCTTGTCGACGGCCCCTCATGTGGCGTCATCCTGTTGAACTCCCCCAGGACCGGAAGGTAGCAAGGGTAGATGGGCTCTGGCGGGTGCATGAGGGGTCACTTACTTTAACTGTCAGTCCCTATAGGTAGGTTTCACTTGTGACTGTTACAACTGCCCTGTATCGAAGGTACCGCCCGGACTCTTTCGCGGACGTTATCGGGCAGGAACACGTCACGGAGCCGCTGATGACGGCGCTCCGCAAGAACCGCGTGAACCACGCCTACCTCTTCTCCGGTCCCCGCGGTTGTGGCAAGACCACATCGGCGCGCATCCTTGCACGCTGCCTGAACTGCGCCGAGGGCCCCACGGACACCCCCTGCGGCAAGTGCCCCAGCTGCATCGAACTGGCGCGCGGCGGGTCCGGCTCGCTGGATGTCATCGAGATCGACGCCGCCAGCCATGGTGGTGTTGACGACGCCCGCGATCTCCGCGAGCGCGCAACCTTCGCTCCGGTCCGGGACCGCTACAAAATCTTCATCATTGACGAGGCCCACATGGTCACGTCGGCTGGCTTCAACGCGCTTCTGAAGATCGTCGAAGAGCCGCCGGAACACATCAAGTTCATCTTCGCCACCACGGAGCCGGACAAGGTGATCGGAACCATCCGCTCCCGCACGCACCACTACCCGTTCCGCTTGGTCCCGCCCGAGCCGTTGATGCAGTACCTTGAACTCCTCTGCCAGCAGGAGAACGTTCCGGTAGCCCCCGGCGTGCTCTCCCTGGTTATCCGTGCGGGTGGCGGCTCTGTCCGCGATACGTTGTCCGTCCTGGATCAGCTCATGGCCGGCGCCGGACCTAACGGCCTGGACTACGAGCTCGCTGTTGCCCTGCTCGGCTACACGCACGCCTCGTTGCTCGATGACATCGTGGATGCTGTTGCTGCGGCCGACTCCGCCACCGTTTTCCGGGCAGTTGACCGGGTCATCCAGACGGGCCACGATCCCCGGCGATTCGTTGAGGACCTGCTGGAGCGCTTCCGGGATCTCATCATCGTCCAAGCCATGCCCGAGAGCGCCCAGGCAATCCTCCGTGGAATGCCTGCGGACCAGATCGCCCGCATGCGCAACCAGGCAACCAACCTTGGAGCGGCTGAGCTGTCCCGCGCCGCGGACGTTACCAACACCGCGCTGACCGAGATGACCGGTGCCACGTCGCCGCGCCTGCACCTTGAACTGCTGTGCGCACGCATTCTCCTACCCAGCGCCGAGCAAACGGAGCGAGGCATCGCTGCCCGCATCGACCGCGTTGAACGTCGCCTGAACTACACGGGCGACGCCGGTGCCCCCGCTGTTGCTGCCGCCTCACCCGCAGCTGCGGCTACTACGCCATCGGCACCTGCCGCGACTGCTGCGCCTGCAACGACGGAAACTCCCGCCATCCCGGAGCAGTCCGCTGCCGCACAGTCCGTGCCCGTGCAGTCCGTGCCCGCGCAGATCGCCCCTGCGTCCTCTGTGCCAGCGCAGTCCGTGCCCGCGCCCGCTGTGCCAGTACAGCCCGCTGCTGGTAATTCCCCTGCAGGCCAACCAGGCGCCGATCATTCTGCTGTTCAGCAGTCCGCGGACGCCGGTTCACGGGATTCCATCACCGCTCCCCGGGTGTCCACCAACGACTGGCCTGTTGAAGACCGCCCCGGCGCTGGCCGCCCACAGCAGGCTGCGGCATCACAACAGGCACCAACCCCGCAAGCTGCCGCTCCGGCCCAGGCTCAAGCTCCGGCACAAGCTGCCGCTCCGGCGCCGGCTCCAACTCAAGCTCCGGCACAAGCTGCCGCTCCGGCGCCGGCTCCAACTCAAGCTCCGGCACAAGCTGCCGCTCCGGCGCCGGCTCCAACTCAAGCTCCGGCTCAAGCTGCCGCTTCGGCCCCTGCTCCAACTCCGGGGGCCGGAGGCACGGGAGATGTGGAGGCTTTGCGTCGGGCGTGGCCGGATGTCCTGCAGACCCTGACCAAGATCAAGCGCAGCACGTGGGCGTTGGTGGAACCGAACGCGCAGGTGGCCCAGTTCGATGGCCAGGTACTGACTCTGGCATTCACAACGGGTGGCCTTGCAGGTGCGTTCGGACGCGCAGATCACTCGGAGAACCTTCGGCAAGCGATCCATAAGACCATCGGCATCGACTGCCAGATCGTCGCGGTAGCTGGCGGCAACAGCTCAGCGAGCTCTGAGCCAAACCCAAAAGCACCTACTAGCCGGGAAACTCCGGCTGCTGCGGCACCAACAGGCGCCCCGACGTCGGGTGGTGTTGGATCCCCCGCTACTACAGCAGGTGGCACGCCGGCACCGTCACCAGTCTCAGCGGTCGACTCCGCATGGGGTCTGGCACCAGCGAGCGCACCGGCAGCACAGGCCACCGCGGCCGTAACTGCCCCGGCCCAGGTGGAACGGACAGAGTCGGCACCAGCCAGCCGCGCCCAAGCCAGCCCTGCACCGGCCAGCCCCGCACCAACCCCCGGTGCTGCACCAACCGCCAGTGCTGCTCCAACCCCCAGCGCGACAGCCGCTGAGCCCATTTCCTCGACTCCCCCGGCGCCCGAGCCCCTCCAGCCGTCCGGCGATTACTCGTACTCTGATGACGATTGGGGTCCGCCGCTCGACGAGGATGCACCGCCGCTGGATGAGGAGCCTCCCGCGGACTGGGAGCCACCGTCCGGCTACGGCCGTGGAAACTCACAACCGGCCCCAGCTCCGGCACGCGAAGCAACACCGGCCCAAAGCATCCCCACGCAAGCACCATCTGCTGCCACAGCGCCCCGAGCCTCGAGCAACACCGTGTCCGAGGATCCGTGGTCCCGTGCAGTGGAGCAGGCACCGGGTACATGGGTTGTGGGCACGGAGTCCAACGTTGGTAAGAAACCGGCTGAAGACACCGCACCCGCAGCTCAGACCACCCCGGACTACCAACCAGCCGCAGCTCAGGTGCCAGCACCGACGCAGCCAGCAGACACTGCCCCCGGAGTTTACGGCCACCCCACCAACGCGGAGCAGAACCCAAGCTCCAGCTGGGATGTTGCTCCGGCGTCGAGCTGGCCTGGGACGCAATCCATGCCTGATCCCGCTGGTGGCAGCGAGCCCTCAACAAACAGTTTCACGGCGGGCAGCAGCCCATCGACTGCCCCTGCCCCGGCAACCTGGCCTTCCTTGGCCGTGCAGTCCGAGGAAGCGCACGGTTCGGTTGCCACGCTTGAGGAGGGTGCGCCGTCGGGCAGTCCGAACGGACGCCAGAGCCTGTACCAGCGGTTGACGAACAGCCCTGAAGCCCAGGCGGGCCGTGTTCAGGCGCCGGTGAGGACCCAGGCAGCGCCCGCTGCCGTGACGGAGGACATTCCCAGCCCGGAGGATGAAACCATCGAGGAATCCCGCGTCTTTGGGCGTGCCGCGGTGGAGCGTATTCTGGGCGGAAAGCTGATAGAAGAGCGCGCCTTGGACGGTTCTCCGCTACAACCCCGCTGACTCCAGCATTGATTTCAAACTTATGAGGACATTGTGTACGAAGGTGCAGTTCAAGAGCTGATTGATGAGCTCGGCCGGCTTCCCGGTGTGGGTCCAAAATCAGCACAGCGCCTGGCGTTCCACATTCTTGAGGCCGACCCTGAGGATATGAAGCGCCTGGTCACGGCCATCACCACGGTCAAGGAACGCGTGAAGTTCTGCTCCGTGTGCTTCAACGTGACCGAGCAGGAAACGTGCAACATTTGCCGTGACCAGCGCCGTGACCCGTCGGTCATCTGCGTGGTTGAGGAGTCCAAGGACGTCCTGGCCGTGGAGCGCACGCGGTCCTTCCGCGGCCGCTATCACGTGCTGGGCGGGGCCATCAATCCCATAGCGGGCGTTGGCCCGGAGCAGTTGCGTATCCGCGAACTCCTCACCCGCCTCAATGACGGCGCCATTCAGGAGATCATCATCGCCACGGATCCCAACCTTGAGGGCGAAGCCACAGCCACGTACCTTGCGCGGATGCTCAAGTCGATCGGCATCACCGTGACGCGTCTGGCCTCCGGCCTGCCCGTGGGTGGAGACCTGGAGTATGCCGACGAAGTCACGCTCGGCCGGGCCTTTGAAGGCCGGCGTAACGCGCTGTTGTAGTCTCGCAATCACAACGTCAACCGTGATGGGGGTCCTGTGCGAGAACTTGTGTATACCAGCCCAGCGCCTTCAAGGAGGTTTCGACGACGGCATTCGGCACGGGCGTCGTGATCTCTGAGTACGCTCGGCAGCCGCTCAGCCAGAACCCGAACTAGTACGCAGCCTCCGCGCGGCCAGCCAGCATCCCGACACCATCACCAGGGCGGCCACCACTGTCTGCAGCAGCAATCCCGTCAGCGCTACAGGCATGGACGGAGCGAGGCCGGCACTGGATTCCCCGTCAAGGCACGGGACCTCGCGTGACGGACCGTCGGCGGCCCATTGCAGTCCGGACAACATCCATCCAATCGGGTTGTCCGTGGGCGCCAGTTCCCCGCCCACGCTACCCAAGAGTAGAGCAGGGTTGGTGGTGGCCAGCCAGGCTACCCGGTCCGTGTGCGCCACCTCAACAGGTCGAAGATCGCCAACACACATGTAGGAGATGGTCCGTCCGGAATCGTCCCTCTCAACGTTGACTGGCACGGAAGCCTGGCCCATGCCCGTGGTGGAGGGCAGTAACAGGACTGTGACTGCCACATTTACCAGGCAAAGGAATGCCATCAGCACCACGGCCAAAGCAGCACCCGGAGTGGCTTTGGCGAAGCATCTCCGCGAACCAGCACCGATGAGCCCGAAGAGGGCTACTTCAAGGACAATGACCACGACGGCGGCACCGGCCAGCGCGGTCGGCCCGCCGACGCTGAGGCCCACCATCAGCAAAACTGAGCAAGCCGGCACGGCCAATCCCACCCCGCGCATGGCTCCTGCAAGCAGCAGTGAAGGGACGCTTCCGTTCGAATGCCTGAAGCCCCACACGGCCCCCAGCACGGCCGCTGAGAGTGCCAGGAATGCCGCCATCAGTAAATGAACGGCATCTGCGACGTCGGCGTCGAACCAACCGTTGGACTCTGCCCAGGCCACCAACGCGGCGGCTATCCCCCAAGCGAGAGCAATCCCCAGTGCGCAGGCCATCCAGAACCACCACGACGTGAAGGACTTCCGTGTGTTCCGCCACGCCTCGACGGCAGTCAAGGTGAAATTTCCAGGGGCGCGCGGCGCCCCCGTGCCTGATTTCAGGTCGCTCACCTTGGATGACTGGTCATCGATCATCCCGCCGCCGATGACTTCGTATTCGGGCTCGTTCCATCCCGGACCCGAACCGCCCGTATGGTCAGGCAAGCCGGCCATCGCCGCTCACAAACCTCATGAGTTGGATGGTACGCCCGGCATGCCCCAACCGATACGCCGAGGCTGCAAGGTTTCGAGGCACCGGCTTTCACGGAGAGATCCCAGCCGAACGTGTCACCATGGGCCCATGGCATCCCTCAACGGTGTTTTCAGGCGTCCTCGTCCCATCAAACCGGCACCCGGGCAGGAATCGGTGTGGGATTACCCGCGCCCTCCCCGGGTTGAGCCCCGATCTGAACGGATTGTGGTGCGGCTGGGTGGCCAGGTGATTGTGGACACCACCAATGCCGTGAGGGTTCTTGAGACCAGCCATCCCCCGGTTTACTACGTGCCGTTGGATGCCTTCCCGGACGGTGTGCTGGTCCCGGTTGGCGGCACCACTTTTTGCGAGTTCAAGGGTGAGGCCAGCTACTTCACCCTCACCGCCGGCGGCACTGTTGTTGAACGTGGCGGATGGACGTACCCGCAGCCCACCCGGGGCTTCGAAGCGCTCAGCAGCCGGGTAGCCCTGTACCCCGAACGCATGGATTCCTGCGAGATTGACGGCGAGCAGGTGACCTTCCAGGAGGGCGGCTTTTACGGTGGCTGGATCACCCGGAACATCGTGGGCCCGTTCAAGGGTGGTCCGGGTACTGCGGGATGGTAAGTGCAGGTGGCCGCTATATGGTCACAATTCCTACCAGCCCTGCACGCGGCGATAAACTGGGCAAATAAGCTACGCAGGCGTGCCCGAATTGGAGTACGCCGCGTTCGAACCCTATTGATGCAGTGAGGGTGCGCGCATGACTATGCCCACTACCGAAGTGAAGATCGAAGAGCTCTCCAACGAGGCTGCCATTACCAAGCAGCTGATCGTTCAAAAGTTCGGCGGTTCCTCGGTTGCCGATGCTGATGGCATCAAACGGGTGGCCCAGCGCGTCGTGGATGCGCAGAAGGCCGGCAACGAGGTTGTGGTTGTTGTTTCCGCGATGGGCGACACCACCGACGAACTCCTGGACCTCGCAAGCCAGGTCACCGATTCGGCTCCCGCCCGTGAAATGGACATGCTGTTGTCCGCCGGTGAGCGAATTTCCATGGCTCTGCTCGCCATGGCCATTAACAAGTTCGGCGCTTCGGCGCAGTCTTTCACGGGTTCCCAGGCCGGCATGATTACCGACGGCATCCACGGCAAGGCGCGAATTATCGACGTCGATCCCCACCGCATCCGCACCGCCCTGGACAAGGGCCACATTGCGATCGTGGCAGGCTTCCAGGGCATGAGCCGCAGCACCAATGAAATCACCACCTTGGGCCGCGGAGGCTCGGACACCACAGCTGTTGCCTTGGCTGCGGCCTTGGAAGCTGACGTCTGCGAAATTTACACGGACGTGGACGGCATCTACACCGCTGACCCCCGCGTCGTCAGCAGCGCCCAGAAGATCGACCGCATTTCCAGCGAAGAAATGCTGGAATTGGCCGCTTCCGGTGCCAAGATACTGCACCTGCGGTGCGTGGAGTACGCCCGCCGCTTCGGTGTGCCGCTACACGTCCGCTCGTCATTCAGCCAGAACGAAGGCACGTGGGTCATCCCCGGCGCCGACGAAAAGTTCACTATTCAAGAGGGAGTTGCCTTGGAGCAGCCAATCATCTCCGGCGTTGCACACGACCGGTCCGAAGCCAAGGTCACCGTGGTAGGCGTACCGGACATCCCCGGCAAGGCCGCTGCGATCTTCCAGGTGATCGCGGACGCGCACTCGAACATTGACATGATTGTCCAGAACGTCTCCACCCATGGCACCGGCCGCACGGACATCTCTTTCACCCTTCCCATCGTGGAAGGTGCGGACGCCCTTGCAGCCCTGCGTGCAGCCGAGGGCCAGATCGGCTTCGAGAGCATCGAGTACAACGAGCATGTTGGCAAGCTCTCCCTCATCGGCGCAGGCATGCGCTCGCACCCCGGCGTCTCAGCCACGTTCTTCAAGGCCCTCTCCGACGCCGGAATCAACATTGACATGATCTCCACGTCGGAAATCCGCATTTCCGTGGTGACCAGCGCTGACGCCCTGGATGACGCAGTTCGCGCCATCCACAATGCGTTCGAGCTCGACGGCGACGCTGAAGCTACCGTTTACGGCGGCACCGGCCGCTAGGGTCACAAAGTCTTGGCATTGGAAGGACCGGAGCAATCGCTCCGGTCCTTCCCTGCTTTTGTGCCACTCACATTTGTTGAGAAGCCGACGGCGCCAGCAGGACCTCGATGAGTTGCCGGAGCCCGTCAGCCATGTCCACGTTCTTGTCATAGAGCCACTGCAGCTGCAGGCCGTCAAAGGCGGCTACTGTCAGCCTGGCCAGCATCACGGCGTCGACGTCGGTACGTACCTCGCCGGCCTTCTGTCGCCGCTCAATGTCGACGGCGGTGTCCCGGACCACTGCCTCGTACCGCTCCTTAAAGTAGCTGTGTGAGGCGTGCCCGGGGTCATTCGCGGTAGCGGAGGCCACGGCGTAGAGCGTGGTCAATCCGGGCTCCCGGACGTTCCGCTCCGCGATGGGCGGCATCAGGCCCAGTCCCGCCGCGGCCTCACCGCCGACGGCGAGCGAACGCCGGTCCCGTTCGGCCAGGACAGCAGTGAGCAATTCCTGCTTGCCTTTGAAGTAGTGAAACAGGGTGGCTTCCTTGACACCCACCAGTTCGGCTACCCGCTTGAGTGCGGTGCCTTCGAATCCTTCGGTGGCGAAGACATCGGTTGCCGTCTGAATGATTTGTTCGCGGCGTTCGGCGCCCTTGGCGTACTGGCCCCGGGCCTTGGACGTTGACATCCGTTCAGTCTATTTGACATGTCAAAAACCGAGCTTCACTCGACTTTTTTCCTAAAAACCTAGTCAGACTCGGTTTTTGTGGCTAGAGTCTTTTCCCAAGACCCAACGGTGGGTCACCGTTCATCAGGAGGCAATGTGGCCCTCAAAATCAATCAGCCAACCGCAGGCCCGGAAACCGTCACCCCTGGCCTTGGAAGCACCCCGCACAAAGCCGCGCCCCGCGCTTACGTCATCGGCATGCCCATCGCGAGCGCCGGACTCTGGATGGCCGTCCTTGCCCCGGCACTGGTAGTCCTGGCCATCAAGGTTTCGGAGATCACCACCCCGGATACACGTGCCGGAGCACTCAGCCTCGTGGCCGGCGTAGGAGCCGCTGTCGCGTTGCTGGCCAATCCGTTCTTTGGCCGGCTGAGCGACCGCACAACGTCCCGCTTTGGCATGCGTAAACCGTGGATCGTCGGCGGTTCACTGGTGGGCCTTTCATCGCTGTTCCTGCTGGGTTCAGCCACGGAGGTCCCAACCGTACTTATCGGCTGGGTTTTGGCACAGCTGGGCTTCAACGCTGCCCTTGCCGCTCTGGTAGCAACGCTTCCGGACCAGGCCGGCCCATCGGAGCGCGGACGGCTCTCCGGCCTGATTGGCATGACGTTGCCCATTGGTCTGGTGGCAGCAGCCTTCCTGGCCCAGATGTTCGAGACCGCGTTGCAGATGGCCGTAGTGCCGGGAATCATCGGCACGGCAATTGCCATCGCCTTCGCTTTCACGTTCAAGGACCGTGTCCTCAACGAGAAACCGGCACCACTGAACTTCAAGGAAATCCTCGGTTCCTTCTACTTCAACCCCAAGGAGTATCCGGGCCTGGGGTGGGCTTGGATCACCAAGTTCCTGGTCTACGTTGGCTACTGTGCCGGGCTGCTCTACCTGCCGTACTTCTTCACCGACCACCTTCACGTGGCCGAAAGCCAGGTCACCAGCCTGGTGTTCCAGGCAACCCTGGTGAGCTCCGTTGGAACCGTAATCACCAGCCTCGCCGGTGGATGGATCAGCGATCGCCTTGGTAAGCGCAAGAGCATGGTCATTGCCTCTGCCTTGATCATGATGGGCGGCCTGGTGGTCATTGCCACCAGCACCGACACCGGCCAAGTGTTGGTAGGCCAGGGCATCCTGGGCCTGGGCCTGGGTGTTTTCAGCGCCGTGGATGTTGCCCTCATTACCGATCTGCTGCCCAGCGATCAGTCAGAGAATGCCAAGACCTTCGGTGTTTTCAACATCGCCCAGGCCCTCCCCCAATCCTTGGTTCCGGCCATCGCTTTCCCCGTCATCGCACTGGGCGGCTACCCCGCATTGTTCCTCGGAGGCGCGGTAGTCGGCATCATCGGAGCCCTCCTCGTCACCCGTATCAAAGGAGTCAAGTAAATGAATCCCACACTCGCAACTGCCGTCACGGCGCCGCACGCCGGATCCCCGGATGCCGAAGCGAAGATCCGCGAGCTCGTCCACAGCCTGACCCTGGAACAGCAGGTACAGCTGCTGACGGGCGCAGACGTTTGGTCCACGCACGCCATCCCGGAGATCGGCCTGTCCCGCGTGGTCATGTCAGACGGTCCGGCCGGCGTCCGGGGCGAAGACTTTGATGAGCGTCACGACTCAGTCTCCCTGCCGTCGTCGTCGGCGTTGTCCGCAACGTGGAGCGTCGAAACCGCGCGCCGCTACGGGCAGGTACTGGGGCAGGAGGCGCGCCGTAAGGGCGTCCATGCCGTCCTGGGTCCCACCATCAACCTACACCGCTCCCCGCTGGGCGGCCGTCACTTTGAGTGCATGAGCGAGGACCCTCGGCTGACCGCAACCATGGCTGCCGGGTACGTTGCAGGTGTTCAGTCCATGGGCGTGGGCGCTACCCCCAAGCATTACCTCGCCAACGAGGCTGAGACTGACCGCTTCACGGCCGACTCCGTGGTGGACGATCGAGCACTCCGCGAGCTTTACCTGGCAGCCTTTGAGGACGCCATCACCGAGGCACGCGCCTGGCTGGTGATGAGCTCGTACAACTCCATCAACGGGACCACTGCCAGTGAGAACAAGCTGCTGGAAACGCCGCTGTCCACCGAATGGGGCTTCGACGGCGTTGTAGTATCCGACTGGACCGGCGTCCGCTCCGTTGACGCCGCAAACGCCCACCAGGACCTGGAGATGCCCGGTCCGGTAGGCCACTGGGGACCCAGGCTCCTTGCCGCCGTCAGCGATGGCCGCGTCAGCCGGGAGGCGATCCTGGAAAAGGTCACCCGCATCCTGCGCCTGGCAGCCCGCGTCGGTTCACTCGAAGGCTTCGAACCTGCTGTGACCCAGCTCCCGGCGCAACTGGACGGGGCCGCCGTCGCGCGTGAAGTTGCCGTACGCGGCGCCGTGCTGGTCCGCAACCAGGGCCTCCTGCCGCTGGACGCCAAGGCGCTCAGCAGCATTGCTGTGATCGGCCACAACGCCGAGGAAGCACGTACCCAGGGTGGCGGCAGTGCCACGGTGATGCCCAAGTACACCGTCTCGCCGCTGGAGGGCCTGCGGAAGGCGCTGCCCGACGACGTCACGGTCACCTATGCTCGTGGCGCCAAAGTAGCCGAAGGCCTCCAGCCATTCCCCCGCACTTCGCTGCACAACCCAATCTCCGATGTGCCGGGAATCCGCGTGACTTTCATGGCCGAAGACGGCACGAAGATCTCCGGTGAAGACCGCTTGGCGTCGCACCTGATTTGGTTCGGCATCGGAATTCCCGACGGCGCCGCCTCCATCCGCATGGAAGCGGACTGGACAGCCGAAACAGGAGGCGTCCACCACCTGGGCGTCGGCACCGTGGGCCGGATCCGCTTTGTCCTGAACGGCACGGAGGTCTTCAACAGCGAGCTTGAGGACGATACCGAAGTCCTGGGCGCCGCCCTGTTCGATCCTCCCAAGACTGTCCACGCTGTGGAAACCACCGCTGGTCAGACCGTCCGGATCGAGGCCGAGTACCAACTGCCCAAGGAACAAATCATCCCGTTCACGGCCATTCTCTTGGGCGAGGAGACCGTGGTGGAGGATCCGCAGGCCGAGATCGACGCCGCCGTGGAAGCTGCCCGGAACTCGGATGTGGCAGTTGTGGTTGTGGGCACCAACGCAGCCATTGAGTCCGAGGGCTTCGATCGCAAGGACCTGGACCTTCCCGGCCACCAAAACCAGCTGGTGGAAGCCGTGGCTGCGGTCAATCCGCGCACAGTGGTGGTGGTGAACTCCGGATCACCGGTGCTGATGCCGTGGCTGGACACGGTGGGCGCTGTCCTGCTGGGCTGGTTCGGCGGCCAGGAGTTCGGCAATGCCATTGCGGACATCCTGCTGGGCACCGAAGAACCCGGCGGACGCCTCCCCACCACCTGGCCTGCAGCTCTGGAGGACGTCCCTGTCCTGAACACCACACCTGTGGAGGGCAAGGTGGTCTACTCGGAAGGTATCCACATCGGATACCGGGCATGGCTGAAGCAGGAAGCAGCCGGTGGCGCCTCTCCGGCCCTTCCCTTCGGCTACGGCCTGGGCTACACCACGTTCGAGCTCGGCACGGCACACGCCCCGCAGGTGGTCCCGGCCGGCAAGGATGTTGTGGTGCACGTTCCCGTCAAGAACACCGGCACCCGTACCGGCCGCGAAGTAGTGCAGGTTTATCTGGAACGCGCCGATTCTGCCGTTGAGCGCCCCGTGCGTTGGCTCGCAGGCTACGCCGGAACCCATCTGGCCCCCAACGGCACGGAGAGCGTGGAAATAACCATCCCGGCCAAGGCGTTTGCACATTACGACGGCGGCTGGCAGTTTGAGCAGGGCACGTTCGGCCTGCTGGTGGGTCGCCACGCAACCGACGAATTTCAAACCCTGAACATTGAACTCCGGTAATATATGAGCGAAATCACCGTGGGTGATGGGTTTTTTTACCCGTCACCCACGTGGTTTTCGCCACAAGCTCTGGAACTGGGGTATGGTATGGAATTTTCGTGGCATGCTGTACGTTGCATACCCGGTAACCCCCTAACACGAAGAGGCATTAAAAAGTGGCAGCCGATTACGACGAACTCCGTACCGATGTAAAAGAGAACCAGGAGCAGTCCCTCCAGGCTCTCCAGTCCGCCAGCGCTCCCACGGCCAAGAGTGTCGTGCTTGAACTGGACGAAACCGATGGCATTGACGCCAACGGCCCCGGCGGCGAAATCGTCGCTGAAGAACTGGTCATCCAGGTCATCCCGCAGGCAAACGATGAGTTCACTTGTCATTCCTGCTTCCTGGTCCGCCACCGTTCGCAGATTGCCCGCGAAAAAGATGGCGTGGCTTACTGCACTGACTGCGAAGGCTAAGACAGCCCACCACCCCGGCGGAATGAACATCGTCAGGGAGTGCCGCCGTCGGGATTAAATTGCGGAAGGACCGGAGCAACAGCTCCGGTCCTTCCGCAGTTAAAGCTAGCTAGTAGCCGGTACCCGGCCCGCCAACAGCTTTCTTGCGGCGATGGCCGGCAATTCTGAGCTGCAGTATCCGCGCGCCACCGGCAAGGGCCACCAGCACGCCTCCGCCCACTGCCGCGATGAAGAGCGTAGTGCCCAGCGCAAGTGTCCCCTCCAGCCCAAAGAAACGGACCGTGATCATGTCCTGGTTTTGGACGAAGAAGACAATCAGCATCACCAGGACCACCAGGCCCACAGCCACCGCAACCCACAAGGCGGCGGTACGGGTTGGCCTGTCGTGGCCTGAGACAGGGGGTGTGACACGCTCCCGGTGCTCGGAACTGCCCGGATCCGGACGGGCGGCACTACCCGGAACCCTTGCAGCATCATCTTGGAAACTCATGGATGGCCCCCTCTTTCACCAGCATTGATCCTGCTGCACGTATGATAAGCATGCTGATTAGTTGCTCAACAGTTGCACGGTGAGCTGACCAAGGTCAAGGTGTGCAAAGCCGAAAAACGAGGAAGGGCCGGAGTTCGCGGTCCGGCCCTTCGGTATCTCACGCCCCGGTCAGAGGCTGTAGTCAGTAGTGGTCGGTCCGGGATCATTGTTCCGGACTGCGTAGTGATGGCCCTGAGAGTCGGTCTCGACGTCGAAGTTCTTCAGATCCGCCTCGGAAGCGGTCTCGAAATCATCATGCCTGTGCACCACCGGGCCGTCCGTATCGCCGTGGGTTGCCGGTCCAAAAACGGACTGCAGCCGCTCGGTCACATGGACGAAGCCTTCCATTCTGCGTCCCATGTTTTCCACCTCCTTCCTTACCGGAGAGAGAAAAGCGGCAGGGTTGGTGCGTGCCGTTCAGTGAGGCAATTTTACGCCCGAAACCGCTCGCCGGGAATGCCGAAGAGGCGGCAGGGTGGGTTTACCGCAGCGACTTGTCATCCGGATTGCGGGGCACCACATAGGTGCTGCCATCGGGCCGGCGAAGGGTTTCCCATTGCTGAGTCTCAGCCTGACGCTGAACCAGCAGTTTCCGGTTGGCCTCGGTCATCTCATGGTCCAGGGAGCTGCTGTGCGCGGGGCCGAAAATAATCCGGAACTTCCCTGTGGCGCGCATGAACTTCCGGGTGAAGGATTCCTTGGCCACGCTGGATCGACTCCTCTTTTAGGCGGTTCAATACGTCCATAGTACGCTAATCATTAGTACACTAACTAATCATCCCCGGAGGCAGCCATGACAGCCATCAATGAGTCCACGCAGGAGACCGATGACCTCCTGCTGGAACGCCAGCTGTGCTTCGCCCTGACTGTGGCCTCGCGCAGCGTTGTGGGCGTCTACAAGCCCGTACTGGAACGGCTGGGGCTCACCCATCCGCAGTATTTGGTGATGCTCGCCCTCTGGGAACGGAGCCCCCGCACGCTCAAGGACATCAGCGACAGCCTCCTCCACGAGCCCGCCACCCTTTCCCCGCTCCTGAGGCGCCTTGAGGAAGCGGAGCTGATTACCCGCGAGCGCGTTGCCGGCAATGAGCGGGCCTTGGCGGTCAAGCTGACGGACAAAGGCGCGGCACTGCGCGAACAGGCCACAGCCGTTCCGGGCGAGATCCGTGAACGCCTGCAGCTCAGCCGTGAAGAAGTAGCCGAACTCCATCAAGCCATGACCGGACTGATCGCAGCCACGCAACGGCATAACTCCGTCTAGGCGCCACAGGCCGGGCAAAGCTGCCACGCTGGCCGCGCAGCACTTGGTTCGACCCAAACCCGCGTGGCCCCTAGCCAAGCGCACTCCGCCGGTGGTCTTCTTGAAGCGAACAAATAAACGGGCGCCACAAGTGCCACGTAAAATGGACGCAACCTAGGAGATTCCATGCGCATGCGATTTGTTCGGCCCATCCTGGCGGTGCTTGCCGTCACCGGCCTCGCCGCATGCTCAGGCACCCCCACTCCGGGTTCCACAGGCAGCGCAACCCAGGCGCCGTCGTCGTCGGCCTCTTCAACCAGCAGCCCAAGCAGCAGCGCAACCCCCAGCCCCTCCCCCACCAGCACGTCCGCAGCCACCGGCCAAGGCAACGCCGAGCTCTCCATCACGCTCCTAGAGACTGCCGAAGCCTCGCCCCAGAACTTCACCCTCGTCTGCACAGGCGGCACGCCCGCTGCCGAGAGCAAGCACCCATCGGCGGCTGAAGCCTGCAACACCCTCAAAAGCTCTCCTTCGATCCTGAGCCCCGCGCCCCCGCGTACGGACCAGGCCTGCACCATGCAGTACGGCGGTCCGGCAACAGCCAAAGTGACCGGATCCGTGGATGGCAAGGAAGTCAGCGCGTCCTTCAACCGCACGGACGGATGCCAGATCGCCCTCTGGGACGCGGCGAAGAGCGTCCTCGGATCAGATGGCGGCCTCTAGGCTGCGGCACCTCCCCCAGGAGCAATGGCTCGGGCTGGAGGCAGCCCACCATTCACGCGTAGCGCGTTATGCGGATCCGTACCTTGCCCGGCGTTCGGCCGGTAAGAAGCACCCCGTGGAGGACTTCCTCTTCACCTACTACACACAGAAGCCGGGCCAGCTTCAGCGCTGGCATCCCGGCCACGGTGTAGTCCTCAGCGGCGAGCGCGCTGCGGAACGCACGGCTTGGAAGTTCTACCGAACGCTCGACGACGCCGAGCTTGCCTTAGTGGGGCTGCCCTCAGGAACGCCTGCGGTCACCTTTGACCGGGACAGCTTTATGTCCGACCGCGCCGAGGCCGTGCGCTTTGCAGGAATCATCCTCGCGGGAACGGCAAAGCGTCCGGCACAGTTCGGGTGCTTCGGGCTGCACGAGTGGGCAATGGTGTACCGCCAGGAAAAGTTTGAGTTGCGCCATGAGTACCTGAAGCTGAGGCTGGGCGGCGAGGGCACGGACACCGTTGTTGAACAGAACCGCATCCGGTGCTCGCACTTTGATGCTTTCCGCTTCTACACACCGGACGCTACCCCGCTCAATGATCTAACCCCCACCCGGGAGAACCAGCGCACCATGGAACAGCCGGGCTGCCTTCATGCCAACATGGACCTCTACAAATGGGCGTACAAGCTCACCCCCGCCTTGCCGAGCGAGCTGGTGATGGACGCTTTCGAGTTGTCGTGGCGGATCCGGGCCATGGACATGCAGGCCTCACCCTACGATCTTGAAGAATGGGGCTACCCGCCCATCAGGATTGAGACACCGCAGGGTAAATCCGAGTACGTTGAATACCAGAGGGCTTTCGCGGCCGAATCCCAGGAGCTGCGGGCCCGGGTGCTTCAGGCAGTAGGGCCGCTCTTGGACGAGCTGAGCGGTTTGGCTGCCTGAGCACCCCCGCCGCCACCAGCGAAAGGTAACCATGGTTTCCGCAGAGAACAGCGATGCAGGCAACAACGACACAGCCAAGAGCGAGTACGACATCGACCTCACGGTCACGCTCACGGAGGAGCCTGGCGCTGAAAGCCGGGTGTTCCATCTCCGTTCGTCCGCGGGCATCCTGTCGCCTGACCCTGACACGGTGGATTCAAACTTGCCGGACGCGCAATCGGCGCTGGCCGCCGTCGAGCAGTTCGGTGAGGAAGTCTTCTTCCCCGAGCCCCGCCCGGACCGGATCTGCACTCAGCAGTATGGCGGCCCGCAGGTAGCTGTGGTCAAGGGATGGTTCCGTGGACGGAAAGTTCACAGCCAGTTCAGCCTGACTGATGGCTGTGAGATTGCGCGGTGGAAGGCGCTGGCATCGCTTCTGGGCAATACCGGAGGCTCAACCGGCGCCATTTAGGGCGTGGAACGGCGGACCGTCCTGTTGGCGGTCGCATGGTAAACAGCAGTGGCCGGCGGGTATCCCCGCCGGCCACTGCTGTTACTGAATCAGTTACTGCATCAAGAAGACCTAGCCTGCGTTGTTGCCCTGTGTGGGCTCGTCGGCGCGGATCTTTCCGCCGTGCTTCTTGTCCTTCTTGTCCTTCTTGGGGTCTTCCTCATCCGGGACCACTACCGTTCCGCCCGGGTTGACCAGGACGGTGACGAAGCTCGGCTCGCTGGTACCTGCGAAGGTCAGCCGGCCAATGTAGGAGCCGGGCTCCAGGTTGGTCCAGTTCAGCGTGATCTGGCCCGTCTTGCCGTTGGCGAGGCGGATCGGGTTTGGCGTCACGGAAGCGTTCCCCTGGTTGGCGCCCAGTACGGCAGCATCAACGGTGGCCTTGGTGGCCTGGTTGTTGGGGCTTGCGTACAGGTTGGCGTAGACGTAGTAGTCGCCTGCCGCCGGGTTGGGTACTGACAGCGTTTCGCTGGCTGACGCTGTAGCTGCGGGCAGTTGCTGACCGGAGGGGGTCACCACCAGCATGTCAAAGTCCGCAGCCTCGTCGGAGGAGATGACCGAGAACTTGGCCAGAGCACTGCCCTGACCGACCGTTACCTTCTTCACGTAGTTGGATGCGTTGGTTTCACCGGCAAACGGACCCGGAACCAGTTCCACTGCCGAGGAATCAGCCTTGGAGAGGCCATCAACAGTGACGCCTACCGGCAGGTTGGTGCCGGAGGTGATGTTGATGGTTCCGGAGCCGTTGGGACCGGTTCCGGTGAAGGTCAGTGCCTTGTCCGTGATGACGGACTGGGGACGGACAGCGATCGGCGAGGTGACGGTCTTGTTGGCGCCCTGCCAGCTCAGCGAGCCCATGGCGAACTTGCCCAGCGCGGCGCTGTTGTTCTCGAACTGCACCTTGAACGTCTTCTTCTCACCCGCGGCACCGAAGTTCAGTACGGACGGAGTGACCTTGACGTTGACTCCGGGTACGTTGACCGTTGCCCGGTACAGGCCGGGGGTGAGTGCCGTGACGGTGCGGGTGACCTCGATCTTGCCGGCGAGGTTGCCCAGTGCGAAGGAAGGTACGTTCATGTCCCGTGGCTGGGTTGTGCCCAGGCCTTCGATGCCCAAATCCATGCCCGTGCCCTGGACGAACTTCAGGTAGTCCTCGGTGGTGTTGTCATACACCAGGCCCGGGTTAAGGACCTTTGCGGGATCCACCTGTCCCGCACCGGTTGCGAAGACGTCCTTGTTGACGGCACCGTTGGCCAGCTTGACCGGACCAGCGGTGGTCATCATGGCGGACTTCACGGTGGCCGGGGACCACTGCGGGTTCTTGCCCAGGATCAGCGCGCCGAAACCGGCAACGTGGGGTGAGGCCATGGACGTTCCGGAGAGGAAACCGAAGTTGTCTCCGCCGGTTCCGATCGGCGAAACACCCGCAAGGATGGCCACGCCGGGAGCGGACACGTCAGGCTTCAAGAGGTCCGAGTCGGTGGCCAGCAGCGGACCGCGGGAGGAGAACCCGGCGATCTGCGGCTGCGCTTCGGCAGGCAGGCCCGTGGTGTCGCGGTTCAGCAGGGAAACGGTGATGGCCGGGTTGGCCGTGACCTTGTCCTTGATGGTTTGCGTAGCGGGCGGGTTCACGTGGACGGTGGGGATGACGTGCTTGTCAGTGTCCAGTGAGGAGTCCGTCAGGTTCACCAGGATCATGCCCACGCCACCGCCGCGCAGAACTTCGGCGCTCTTGGCGGTCCGATCAACCACACCGCGGTCGCACACAACTACCTTGCCGGCTACCTTGGCCGGGTCAAGTGAGCCCGGGGCGCAGAGCGCGGCGTTTCCTTCACCGCTTGCAGCATTGGTGGAAAGCACGACGCCGGCCCCGGTCACCTCACGGTTCATGATGGACGCTCCGCGGAACTTGCTGCCATCGGAGAATTCAACAGTGCCCTGAAGCTCCTGGGAGAAGGACGTTGCTGCAACGGTGGTCAGCCACGGTGCTCCGTGGTTCACGGTGCTGGCGGTGGGTCCGGAGTTTCCGGCCGAGGTGGCAACGAAGATCCCTGCCGAAGCTGCTGAGAGGAATGCCAGGGAAACAGGGTCCGTGGTGGATGTTGTTGAACCGGAGATGGAGTAGTTCAGCACGTCCACGCCGTCCAGGATGGCCTGCTCAATGGCGTCCACTGAAGCGGAGCCGTAGCAGCCGCCCGTAGCGGGATCGGTGTCTTCCCAGCAGACCTTGTAGACGGCCAGCTTGGCGGCCGGTGCAATGCCGCTGGTGGTTCCAAAGCTGCGGCCATCCACTACGGCGTCAACGTTGGCGTTGCCCGCTGCGGTGCTGGCCGTATGGGTGCCGTGGCTGTCCACGTCAACGGCAGAGATGACTTCTTCCGGGGCACGGTTTTCCGGCGGAACGGTTTCCAGGAAGGCGTCAGCGAAGTAGTGGGTGCTGAGGACCTTGGAGTTGCAGGCGCTGCCGTCGTAGTCGGCACCAGTGTCAGTGCCGGGCTGGCACTCGCCCACAAAAGTATCGCCGTCGGCCTTGAGCATGGCGATCTTGCCGTCAGCGGTGCGGTACGGAACGCCAACTTGGGGGTTTCCCACCAGCGGACCAACGGGTTCTCCTGCGAAGAACGGGTTGGAGGGGGTGTATCCGGTGTCGATTACACCAACTACGGTGCCTTTGCCGGCGTTGTCCTGGCCCCCGTATTGCGTGGCCCAGGTGCCGTTGGGGCCACTGAGCTTAAGGAAGTCAGTGGTGGAGTAGTCCGGTGCGTTCTGCGTGTCCGGTGCCACCATAAGGACCTTGGGATCCTTGGCCAGGTTGATGGCCTGGTCCGCTGTGAGGTTGGCACTGAAGCCGTTGACGGCGGTTGTGAAGTCACGTTTGATGGTGACGTTTTCCTGCCGGGCAACTTCCTGCTGCTTCTGCTGGAGGTGTTGCTGGTATTCCTTCACCTCGGCGCTGTCGGCGTCGAGCTTCTTGCCTTCTTCGGGCTTGGTGGGCGCAAGGCCCGCCGTGCCGCCGTCGTAAGTAGCTGCAGGCTTCTCGGCCAGGACCACCATGTAGCGGCCGTCCTTATAAGCGCTGGGGTCAAGGTTCTTCTTGGCCACGCCTGCAACGTTCCCGGGCGTCTCCGGGGCGGGAGCGGCCTGGGCCGGCATCGCCATGGACGAGAGCAACAACGGCAGGCCCACGGCCAGCGCCGCCGCCTTCCGCAGTCCCCCGCTTCTGACGAAGCTCTTTCCTTGTGATTTCACGAGTGGTTGCACCTTTCACTGAGGGAGGACCAGGCTCCATCGCCCAGGCCTGTCAACTTGTAGTTGGTTGAACCTTTGACAGTTCTTGTCAAAGCCGCGCAACCAGCCGAGTCACAGAGTACCTAGTGAGAGCGGAATATGACATACAGCACATTTCGGGAATTTTGTCTTGTCACAATCGCTCCGGCCCTCCCCCGGAAAAGTATTAGCCCTTGGGAGTCACCTGCAGCCTGTCAAAAGTGACCTGGACGCCGTTTTTGTCCAGCACCACCACGTCATCGCGGCCGTTCTTCACGTCGGAAGGAAGGATGAACTCCACCGTGTTATCCGTGGTGGGGAAGATCCAGCCCAGGCGATAACCCGTTTTGTTCAGATATACGTAGTACCAGTCCCCGTAGCCCAGGCCCTCAAGCACCACTTTTTGGCCCGTGCTGTACTTGTCCGCGGTACCGAGGTCCGACGGCGGTGCGCCAAGTTCCTGCACGGTCAACGCGGGCTCCGCGGACGGCTTAGTCCTCAGCTCCACCGGGTCACCATTTACGGTGATGGTTTTGGTGGTTTGCCCAGCCGAGCTGAGGTCCCAGGTGGTCTTCGGGATGAAGAATCCCTGTTCGGCTTCTTCGGCGGTTACGGTGTGGCGCGGGGTGGAGCACTGGTAGCTCTGGCCTGCGGGGAGCACGCTGTAGCGGCAGTTGCCCGTGCCTTCCGGGAGGAAAGGACTGAAGTTACCGGCGGTGGGCACCACTTTCTCCACCAGCGGGCTCGTGTTCTTCACGGTGAAGGTATAAGGGACCAGGTCACCGGCGGCGTACGGCTGGGTTGCCAGATCACGCCCGACGTCGGCACGCGCCCCACTAATGTCAGCGCTCAGCAGGCCGTCACGCAAAGCCACCGCAGTGCCGGTGAACGGGACAGTTTTGGTGAGTGACGGCGTCGCGCTGGCCGTGATGCTGAAGCTCGCCTCCGGCACAAAGTAGCCGCGCTCAATGTCTGCCGCCGTGATCACGTGTTTGGCCGTGGTGCAGGTGTAATTCGCACCTGCAGCCAGGTTGTTGTACCGGCAGTTGGGGGCCGACGGTGGCAGGAACCCTGAATCGAAGGTCCCCGAAAGCGGCACCGAGTTGGCCGTGACGTTGGCCATGCTCTTGATGTTGAGCGAGTAGCTGAGGACCTCTCCCACTTGGTACGGACTCGCCATCACATCGCGTGCAGGTGCGGTTCCTGTGATGGTCAGGCCGACTTGCGGGGCCACCGGCACGGTTGCGGTGAAGGTGAACTGCGAAACCCGCCCGTTCGCAGTGGTGAATGCTGCATTGAGGTTCTGCGGGCCGCTGGCGTTCGCGGGTGCCGTCAGGGCAACGTTGACAGTAGCCGACGCTCCCGGCGCCAACGAAGGAACCGGCACCGTGGTGGCCGACCACCCATTGGGTGTGTAGACGGTGGCGGTGGCGCCGGACAGCGTGCCTGCCTCCTGATTGGTAACGGTCACGGGGATCTGCTGCGTAGCGCCCGGCGCAGTGGTGACAGCCGGGACCGAGAGCGGGGCGCAAACGTAGTTCAGCCAGGCGTCATCAAACTTTGCGAACGGCATGTTGTCCGTGTAATTGCCCTCGTAGAGCACTCCGAACTTGCCCGCTTCCAAACGGGTGACCGTGGAATAGGCGGAGAACCCCGGACGGATGGTGCGCACCCCCGGCCAGGTGGCGCCGTCGTCGCAGGAGATGCGGGCGGACACGTTTTCGCGGCCCGTCTTGGAGTTGGCGTTGGTGAAAATCAGCTTCTTTGCATCAGCTGAGCCTTGCGCCGCGTCCGGGAACATGCGTGCGATGGCACCGTTGTTGGCCGGATCCGGGAGCTCAGTGTCCAGGGTAACCGGGCCGTACGTAGCGCCGCCGTCGGTTGAGATCGCAACCTTGCGGTAGCCCTGGTTGGCGTTGTCCCGGGAGTTCAGGAGCACGCGGCCATCAGAGAGTTCCACGGTCTTGTTCTCGTCCATGCGGTCCCCTACGTTGGCTCCCTTGTGCCAGGTGGCGCCGTGGTCATCGGAGTAGACGCTGTAAGCCTGAATCTTGTTGGTGCCATCAGCTTGCCGGATGTCCCCGGCGAACTGCTGGATCAAGCGGCCTTTGTATTGCCCATACTTGAGCTGGATGCCTTCGCCGGAGGATGCGAAGTTGGAACGGACATCGCCTGCTGCGGGGCTGGTCTTGCTGGTCCCGGGCTTGGTCACGTTGGTAATGAGACGCGGCTGGCTCCAGGTGACGCCTCCATCCGAGGACTCGATGACCGCTGAGGAAATCACAGTGCGGTCGGCGTCGCTGTTGCCGAATTGGCTGCCGCCGAAGCCTTGGTCCTTGGAGTAAACGAAGAAGGCGAAGACTTTGCCTGCCTCGGCATCGTAAATGTATGAGGGGTCGCTGTACCCGTATTTGGGTCCGCTGGCATCGCCCACATGCCCGGCGGCGATAACGGTGACAGGGCCCCAGGTCTGGCCGCCGTCGGTGCTGCGGCGCTGGACGATCGAATTCGGGTTGGGAGCGTCGGCCGCGGAACCCGGACGCCCGTCCCAAGCGGCCAGCACCACGTTGTTGCCCAGGTACGTCAGGGCGGGAATCCGGTAGAAGAAGTTGGCTGCGGTGCGGTCAGCTCCGATGTTTGCTTCGCTGAACGTGCCCGGCGCTGCTGCGGGATTGTTGGGCGGAATCGGGGCGGCCATGGCCGGAAGACCGAGCCCGGCCAGGAGGGCGGCGCTGAGGGCGCCGGCGGCTGCTGTCCGCGCTAAGGATGAAGATCTCAAATCGAGGGTCCTTTCGAGTGGGTGCTACGTGCTACGTCGAACGTCCTACAACCTCGGGACGTTCTCATACCCTAAGGTGTTCAGCGTCACATTGCTAGGGATGAAGCAGCCTGCCCCTCAAAAGGCTGCAGAACGGTAGCCTCGTGTGCATACCGCCGAGCCACCTTTACGCAACGGAGCTGCAGTGAAAATTCTTGTCCCCAACACCATCAAGCTGGACCTCTCTGCCCTGGAGGACGAGGTCATCCTCTACCCAGCGGATCAGCCGATCCCCGCCGGGCACCGGGACGCTGAGGTTCTGGTGGTGTGGAGAAATACATCGGAGAACCTGACTGACGCAGCCCGCTCCATGCCCCGCCTCAGGCTGGTCCAAACACTCGCGGCGGGCCCGGATTCAGTGCTGGCAGCAGGTTTCGCGGACAACGTGGCCATCACCTCAGGGCGCTCGCTCCATGATGGCCCGGTGGCCGAGCACGCACTGGCGCTGATTCTGGCCGCAGTACGGCGCATGGACCAGCTGATGGAATCCCAGCAGGCCGCCACCTGGAACGAGCCGTACAACGCAGCGCAGTCCTCCCCTGACACCGAGCAGCTGTACACGCTCGACGGCGCCAACGTCACCATCTGGGGCTTTGGTTCCATCGCGGGACGGCTGGCTCCCCTACTGGCGGCATTGGGCGCGAACGTCACCGGCGTGGCCAGTTCCAAGGGCGAGCGATACGGATTCCCGGTGGTGGCTGACGATGAGTTCCACGAGGTCCTGCGCACCACGGACGTCCTGGTGTCCATCCTGCCGGCCACCCCTGAAACTGCGGATGCCCTGAACGGCGACGTCCTTCAGGCCCTCCCGGACACTGCGATCTTTGTGAACGTTGGCCGAGGCGCCACGGTGGACGAGGACGCCCTGCAAGCAGCTCTGGAGGAGGGCGGCTTGCGCGTCGCCGCCCTGGATGTCACCAAAGATGAACCGCTTCCTGCTGACTCCAAACTCTGGAAAGCGCCCAACCTGATCATCACACCCCATGTTGCAGGCAACCGCCCCAAGGGTGCGGCCAGGATTGTGGTGAGCAACATCAAGGCACTGAAGGAAGGGTCACCCCTGACCAACCAGGTTGCAGGCTGACCGGTCCGGGCTTCGGCTGATACCCGGGGATCGGCCAATATTTTTCATTGCCTCCGAATAGTAAGCATGCTTATGGTAGGTGGGTCCGGGGTGGCCAGCAGAGGGTTTCCATCCCAACACGCAGCATGAACAACGTGAGGAATCGCAATGTACCTGCACACCCAACTTCTCATCAACGAAATCGCCGCTGACGAGCCTGATCCCGCCGCAGCAAACGCCCTCCAGGAAGGTCTCGGTGGCCAGTTCGGCGAAATGCGCACCATGATGCAATACCTGTTCCAGAGCATGAATTTCCGGGGTGACCCCGCGTCGAAGCCCTACAAGGACCTTCTCCAGGGCATCGGCACCGAAGAGATCAGCCACGTGGAGCTCATCGGCACCACCATTTCCCAGCTCCTGGACGGTTCGCCACGCTATCAAGGCAAGAAGTCCGATCCGGTGGATCAGCCGGGCGCAGGGGGAGCCACTCCCCTGAAGATCGCGCTGGACACCAGCAACATCCACCACTACCTGGTGGGTGCCCAGGGCGCCTTGCCGGTAGACGCCGCCGGCAATCCGTGGAGCGGCTCCTACGTCTACAACAGCGGCAACCTGGTGCTGGACCTGCTGTACAACCTGATGCTCGAATCCACCGGCAGGCTCCAGAAGTGCCGCATTTATGAGATGACTGAGAACAAAACCGCCCGCTCCACCATTGCGTACCTGATTGTCCGCGACCAGGCGCACGAGAATGCTTATGCAAAGGCCCTGGAAAGCCTGGGCGTCAACTGGGGCAAAGTCCTCCCCATTCCCAAAACCAACGCGGAGCAGTTCCCGGAGGTAAAGAAACTGTTGGACAAGGGCCTGCAGAGCATCCAGTACACCTTCAGCGCTGACAACCTCAGCGAAGCAGGCAAGCTTTACCGCGGGGCCTCACCCTCCAATGACGGGACGGAACTCAGTACCGACGTCATGCCCGACGGTTTCCCCATCACCATCTCCCCCGAACGCAAGGAAGAATTTGCGCCCGGGTTGGACCCGGAGTTGCTGGCATTGATCCAGGCCACCGCCGAGCAGGAACTCAAGGACGCGGACAGCCCCAAGGAATCAAAGCCCAAGGCAGCCAAGAACAAGGCAGCCAAGAAGAAGTAACCCCACGCGAAAAAGCGGGCCTGTCCTCCAAGGAGGGCAGGCCCGCTTTTCGCGAATCTATCAGGAGTGCTCGTACGTCAGGCAGTCTGCAGCTTCGCGGCCGGGTCCAACTTTGACGTCGTGTGCCTCGCACATGAGGTTGTTGTTATGGACGCACTCGGACCGCTGGCAGGCACCAACGTGGGCGAGGACCTTGGGCAGGCCACCCATGGCATTGGTGTCAATGAACGTGGCGCAGGAAGCGTGGTCCTGGCTCCCGCCGATGGTGATTCCGAATGCGGTGCAACCGTTGTGGTTGAATCCGCACGTGCCAACGCTACAGGCGGATACTTCGGCAATGTGTTCGGTCATTGTTCCTCCTGGTTTGGATCTGAAACGTACTGGGGATAAACCCCTCGTGTCCTTCCAAACTACTCCGGAATTGCCTCATTTAACCGCTTGGAATAGCGCATTTGTATGTGCCCTAATCCGCGCCATTCCGCCGGAAAACCGCCATTTTTAGCTTAGCCTTCACTTACTTGGATTGCGGAGGGCGTCACTTATCCGGGCACGTGTTTCGGCGTCCAAGGGAACGGTGACCCGGCTGTTCCGCGCAGCCCGGTCCGCCAGCACTTTTTGGATGACCATCCGTCCCAGGCCGGCAAAAACGGCTGCGGCCACAACGCCCAGCACCATCGATTTCGGTTTCTCAGCCATGCCGCAATCCTAATGACGCGAACCACCCGGCGAAAGTACCGCCGTCGGGCCTTCATCCGGTCCGGTTTCCCCCGCCGCGGCGGGGTGTCCTCGCGCAATGCCGCTGAATAGGGTATGTGCGCCGCTCCCGGTAGAATAGGTGTGCAAGCTCGCGGAGCGCCCCCCATGCCGTTCAAACATTGCAGTTCACCACCGTGTTTAACCCTGTGTTAAAACCGCTGTTTGGATGCGGCTGAACGGCGTGAGACGGCACCTCCGCGGCAGCCTTATCTAAAGGTTCACCCAACTCACGCACAGGAGTTACCGGATGCCCCGGATCGTCGTTGACGTCATGCCCAAGCCCGAGATTCTGGATCCCCAGGGGAAGGCCATTGTGGGTGCTCTGCCCCGCCTCGGCTTCAACAGCTTCAGCGCAGTCCGCCAGGGCAAGCGCTTCGAACTGACCGTCGACGGCGAGGTGACCGACGCTATCCTGGCCCAGGCCCGCGAAGCTGCCGAGACCCTCCTGTCCAACCCGGTGATCGAGGATGTTGTCAACGTCGAGGTCGTCGAGGCCTGATATGACATCGATTCCCCTGATTGGCGAGGCCGTGGCTGTTGCCGCGGAGCCCCGCCTCGCCGGCGCCAAGATCGGCGTCGTGACCTTCCCCGGCACCCTGGACGACCGCGACGCCGCCCGTGCAGTGCGGCTGGCAGGCGGCACTGCGGTTTCGCTATGGCATGCAGACACCGAACTGGGCGATGTTGACGCCGTCATCATCCCGGGCGGTTTCTCCTACGGTGACTACCTCCGCGCCGGTGCCATCTCACGTTTCGCACCGCTGATGTCCAAGATCATCGATGCCGCCAACTCGGATGCGAAGCTCCCGGTTCTGGGTATTTGTAACGGCTTCCAGATCCTCACCGAGTCGCACCTGCTGCCCGGTTCCATGATCAAGAATGACCACCTGAAATTCATTTGCCGGGACCAGACGTTGCGCGTGGAAAACGCCAACACCGCCTGGACCGTGGATTACACCGACGGCCAGGAAATCATTGTGCCGTTGAAGAACCAGGACGGCCAGTACATCGCCGACGAGAAGACCCTGGATGCCCTTGAGGCTGAGGGCCGCGTGGTGTTCCGCTACGTGGGCTTCAACCCGAACGGCTCCCGTCGCGACATCGCGGGCATCTCCAACGCCGCGGGCAACGTGGTGGGCCTCATGCCGCACCCCGAGCACGCTGTGGAAACCGGCTTCGGCCCCGAAAGTCTTGATGGCGCTCCCCGCGACACCGACGGACTGGGCTTCTTCACCTCCGTACTGACCAAGATTGTGGGAGGCGACAAGTGACCACGGAAACCACCAAGAAGTTCAACATCGACACCGTTGAGCACGCTGCCAAGACCCCGGACACGGAACTCCCGTGGGCCGAGCTGGGCCTGAAGCAGAACGAATTCGATGAGATCGTCAAGGTCCTCGGCCGCCGCCCCACCGGCGCCGAGCTGGCCATGTACTCCGTCATGTGGAGCGAGCACTGCTCCTACAAGTCCTCCAAGAACCACCTCCGCCAGTTCGGCGAGAAGGTTACGGAGGAAATGAAGAAGGACATGCTGGTGGGCATCGGCGAGAACGCTGGCGTCACCAACCTGGGCGACGGCTGGGCCGTGACGTTCAAGATCGAGTCCCACAACTCGCCGTCGTTCGTTGAGCCGTACCAGGGTGCCGCTACCGGCATCGGCGGCATTGTCCGTGACATCATCTCCATGGGTGCCCGCCCGGTTGCCGTGATGGACCCGTTGCGCTTCGGTGCAATCGACCACCCGGACACCGCTCGCGTCATGCACGGTGCTGTTGCCGGCATCGGTGGCTACGGAAACTGCCTGGGCCTGCCGAACATCGGTGGCGAAATGGTGTTCGACTCCGTCTACCAAGGCAACCCGCTGGTGAACGCACTGGCTGTGGGCGTCATGCGCCACGAGGACATCCGCCTGGCCAACGCCTCCGGCAAGGGCAACAAGGTTGTGCTGTTCGGTGCACGCACCGGCGGCGACGGCATTGGCGGCGCTTCGGTGCTGGCCTCGGAGTCCTTCGATGACACCAAGCCCTCCAAGCGTCCGGCCGTCCAAGTGGGCGACCCCTTCGCTGAGAAGGTCCTCATTGAGTGCTGCCTGGAGCTCTTCAAGGGCTCGCTGGTTGAAGGCATCCAGGACCTCGGCGCTGCAGGCATTTCCTGCGCTACGTCCGAGCTCGCGTCCAACGGTGACGGCGGCATGGAGGTTGAACTGACCTCCGTCCTGCTGCGCGATCCCACGCTCACCCCGGGCGAGATCCTCATGTCCGAGTCGCAGGAACGCATGATGGCCGTGGTCACCCCGGAGAACATCGCCGCATTCGAAGCTGTGATGGACAAGTGGGCCGTGGAGTACTCCTGGTTGGGTGAGGTTACGGACACAGGCCGCCTCATCATCACCTGGGAAGGCGAAGTAATCGTCGACGTCGATCCCCGCACCGTTGCGCACGACGGCCCGGTCTACGACCGTCCGTTCGCCCGCCCGGAGTGGCAGGACTCGGTCCAAGCCAACTCCTTCACCGGTTCCGTGGAAGACGCAGGCCGTCCCTCGGCTCCCACCGAGCTGGCTGCAGCCGTCACCGAACTCGTTGCATCACCGAACATGTGCAGCAAGGCCTGGATCACCAAGCAGTACGACCGCTACGTTGGCGGCAACACTGCCATGGCGTTCCCGGACGATGCCGGCGTGGTCCGCGTTGACGAGGAATCCGGCCTGGGCGTTGCCCTGGCTACCGACGCCAACGGCCGCTACACCTACCTCGAGCCCTACCAGGGTGCACAGCTCGCACTGGCTGAGGCCTACCGCAACGTGGCCACCTCCGGTGCTGTTCCCATGGCCGTCAGCGACTGCCTGAACTTCGGTTCCCCCGAGGATCCGGATGTCATGTGGCAGCTGGCCGAAGCCATTCGTGGCCTGTCCGACGCCTGCATGGAACTCGGCATCCCCGTGACCGGCGGCAACGTCTCGCTCTACAACCAGACCGGCACCACGCCGATCCACCCCTCCCCTGTGGTGGCAGTTCTGGGCAAGCTCGACGACGTCGCCCGCCGCACGCCGTCGGGCTGGCGTGAGGACGGCCAGGCCATCTACCTGCTGGGCACCACCGCAGCAGAGCTGGACGGTTCGGAATGGTCCAACCTCCGCGGACACCTCGGTGGCTTGCCGCCGAAGGTTGACCTCGCAGCAGAGCGCGCCTTGGGCGAGATCCTGATCAACGCTTCCCGCGACGGCATGGTTGACGCAGCACACGATCTCTCCGAAGGTGGCCTCGCGGCTGCATTGGTTGAGTCCTCGCTGCGCTACGGCGTAGGCGCCCGCATCGCCCTTGAGGAACTCATGGAGCGCGACGGCGTGGACCTGTTCACAGCCCTCTTCTCCGAGTCCCAGGCCCGGGCAATCGTGTCCGTGCCGCGCTCGGAAGAAGTCCGTTTCAAGGACATGTGCACGGCCCGCGGCTTCGCCCACCTCCGGATCGGCGTTGTTGACGCCGCCGGTGGAAAGCTGGAGATCAACGGCGTGGACGAGCTCTCCTTGGACGCTCTCCGCGAAGCTCACGAAGCCACCCTGCCCAAGTATTTCGGCTAAGAACCAGTATTTCGGCTAGAAGCAGCTAACGTCGCAAGGCCCCGGCACTCTCCGAGTGCCGGGGCCTTGCGCGTGCCCGAAGGGGTTTAAGCCGGCCACACCACTTGCCGCGCCAATTGCTCCGTGAACTCCGCCTCCGGCAAGGGCCTGCCAAAGTAGTAACCCTGGCCGCTCGCGCAGCCGATGCTTCGCAGGGCCTCTGCCTGTTCGGCGGTCTCTATGCCCTCCCAAATACCTTCCAGGCCGCAGGAGCGGATGACTTGCTGGACTGCGGCCAGGAAGTCCAGCTGGGACGGGTCCTTGCCCAGGTCCTTCACGAACTGCCGGTCCACTTTGACCCGGTCTACAGGTAGTTTCCTCAGGTATCCCATGGAGGAGTAGCCTGCACCGAAGTCGTCAATCTCAAGCCCCACGCCAAGCCGGTGCAGGCTTGCCAGGGTGTAACGGTCAAGCTCGTTGTTCCGGATGATGGCGCTTTCGGTCAGTTCCAGCACCAGCGAGGCCGGGGTCAGCCCTGCATCGGCCAGAGCTTCGCTGACGTCGTCCACGAACTCCAGGCTTTGAAGGTCTGCTGCCGAGACGTTGATCCTCATGGAGAAGTCCTGATGCGCGGTGGCCGGAGCGTCCCGCCATCTCCGCAGCTGACCCACAGCGGCGCGCAGAACCCATCTTCCCAATTCCGCAATCAGACCTGTGGCCTCTGCAACAGGAATGAATTGGTCCGGCATGATCAGGCCATGCAGGGGATGTTTCCACCGCACCAAAGCTTCGCAGCCCTCAATCCTGCCGGTGGCAAGTTCCACAATGGGCTGGTAGTAGAGGACCAGCTGATCCGATCGGATGGCTTCGCGGAGTTCACCTACGATTTGCCGCTGCAGCAACCGGGCATGCAGGGTGCCGGGATCGAAAACCCTGAGTTTGTTCCGGCCCTCGTCCTTGGATTCCTCCATGGCCAGATCGGCCTCCTGGAGGATGTCCTCAATGCTGTGATGAGGTTCCGCGGTGCGCAACCCAACGCTTGCGCTGCAGCGGATGCTGTTGTTGCCGAGGTCTATGTTCGGTTCCAGCGCGGCCAGGATCCGGTTCCCGACGGCGGTGGCCCGGTTTTGCGCGGTGGCGGGCAACAGCACAGCGAATTCGTCGCCACCCAGGCGGGTGACGACGTCGTTCTCACGCACGGCAGAGCGGATGCGCATGGCAACGGTAACCAGAACCTGGTCCGCTGCAGCATGGCCTGCGGAGTTCTTCAGGGTTCTGAAACCGTCCAGGTTCACCAGGAGGAGGGCGGGTGGGATGGCGCCTGTGGCCGCCGCTTCCTGGGCTTGAATGAAGGCGTCCTTGAGTGCCTGGCCGTTGCCGAGGCCTGTGAGTGCATCGGTGAGGGCCTCCCGGCGCTGTTCGTACCGGGCCTGATGAAGTTCGGTCATCAGGGCTTGGACGTGCCGCTCCAGTTTCTCGATCCTCGGATCGGCGGCGGTGAGCCTATGGGGCTTGGTGGCACTCACGATTCTTCCAGGCGCCGCAACGTTGAGTCGGCAACGGCCTGGGGCTTGGAGACGGGGTTGCGGCGTTCGTCCAGGAAGAGCCGGTAGGAGGCAACATCCAGCCTGCCGCCGGGCTCAACCTTGTTCCCGGCACGGTATACGTGCGTGATCCAGGCCCCTCCGAGGATGGCCTCAATCCAGGCATCACATTCTGCCAGCGGAAGGTGCACCCTGGTGCCGGTGTTCCGGCGGTGGCCTGCGATGGAAACTGTGATGCAGCTGCCCAGGAGTCCTTTGTCCGCCGTGAACCAGGCGAGGCCTTCGACGTCGGCCACTATGGTCAGGTTCGCGTTGCTGTCCTCCACCGACTGAACAGGACCCATTCTCACCGAGCGGCGGTCAGCGTTCAGTATGGTTGCTGATCCCGCTTTGTAGGGTGGGCTGGTGATGTCCCGGCGGAACGCGGTCAGTTCCGGGGTGTGCTGGATCTGAATCCGGGTGGTGAGTTCGTTGAAGGTCATGATCGTGCCTCATCCGCTATAGTGGCCGCCTCGGGGCGGTGGGCTCCTACAATCCTGTTTCTGCCTTGCGCTTTTGCGCTGTAAAGGGCTGCGTCCGCTACCTCGATCATGAAGTTGAGGTCTGCTGACGCGGGAATACTTGATGTGACTCCGTAACTGATGGTGGGGTACACAACACCCTCCGGCGCCGGCATCGCTGCCATCCGCCGGCTGATTTCCGTGGCGATGTTCTCTGCACGGTCCTGCGTTGCCCCCGGGAGGAAGAGAACAAACTCTTCACCGCCGTACCGTCCGATCAGGTCCGTGGACCGCACCGAATCGGCGCAGGCATCAGCGAATGCGCGCAGGGCCACATCTCCGGCACCGTGGCCGTGCTCGTCATTGACGGCCTTGAAGTGGTCCAAATCCGCCAGGACCACAGCGGCGCCGGACCCCGCCGAGTGCAGGCGGTCAAGCTCGGTGGCGGCGAGATCAAGGAAAGCGCCCCGGTTGAGCAGGCCCGTCAGGTGGTCACGGGTGGCACGCTCGCGGAGGCCCTTGATGAGTTGATCGCTGGTCAGGGCGGTCATGCTGAAGGAAACGGTGACCAGGAGAACCATGGATATCAGTGCTGACGGTGCGGGCCCAAAGTACGTGGT
Source organism: Paenarthrobacter aurescens (assembly GCF_041549525.1). Lineage (NCBI taxonomy): Bacteria > Bacillati > Actinomycetota > Actinomycetes > Micrococcales > Micrococcaceae > Paenarthrobacter > Paenarthrobacter aurescens. The sequence continues at coordinate 617,798 of NZ_CP157456.1, read as the reverse complement.
GAACGCGTGGCTGGCCGGGCCTTCCACTGCATAAACAATCCACCGGCCCAGGTAGTAGGCCGCCAACAGTCCAGCCGCCAATGAGAGTGCTTTGTGGACCTGCGAGTGCGAGGACTTGATGAACCAAAGATCGTAGGCGGCCAATGCTATGCCCACGGTCATCATGGCCAGGTAGATGAAGCCCCCGGACCATACGTTGCTCCCGGGGTTCTCCAGCAAGGAAGCAATACCAGTGACCGCCGGAGCAACAGCCAGCTGCCAGGGTGCTGCTTGGCGGTCCCGGAGGCTTTTGGCTCCGGCCCATACACTGAACGCACCTGCCACTACAAGGACATTGCCTGCGGGATTGGCCCAGGCCTGATGCGGGGTCCCGTTGAGGAGGAACGCGGCATTGCCCACCATGAACTCGAGCAAAGCCAGGCTCCACCAGCCTGCGTACGGCGAGCGGGTGCGGTGGAAGGAGGCCCAGAACAGCATCAGGAGCGTCACGGTGATCACACCCAGGGCTACCCTCACTGAGAATGCGTCGAGCTCCATGCCAACCCCCTCAGCTGGTCATCCTTCGCCTTTGAGATCAGTGTCCCGGTGCTTGCTCAACCTCACTGCGGCATTTGCTCAAGATTGGCTCAAGATGCAGGCAGGTAATAATGAACCATGTGGATCGGTTGGATTGAGTTCGACGTCCTTTTGGGCGATGTCCATAGCCTCAAGGAGAAGCGCTCACTGGTTCGCCCCCTGGTAGCCGAACTGAAGCGGCGCTTCGAAGTTTCCGCAGCCGAAACCGGGCTCCAGGACCAGTACCGGCGCGCGCTGATTGGGACGGCCTTGGTGGCCCCGGATCATGCGCACCTTCAGCAAGTGCTCGACGCCGTTGAACGGTTCGTCGCTGCCCGGCCGGAGCTTGAGCTGCTGAGCGCACGGCAGAGGGAGCTGCACAGTGAGGACTAGCAGGGAGGACTAGCAGGGAGGACTAGCGGAGCCTAGTAACCAATGACCGCCAAGCGGGTGGAGTCAAGGTGGGCATCAATGGCCTGATGCACTGCCTCGAGGCTGCGGCTGCGGAGGGCGTCAACAATCAATTGGTGTTCGCGGAGGACATCTCCGGCGCGATCGGAGCCTTGGCTGACTGCCTTGACGCCAATCCGGAGTTGCTTTTGCCGGAGGGAAGCGTAGAAATCGGCGAGCACAGGGTTGCCCCCTGCGCGGACCATCAGGGTGTGGAACTCGGTATCCAGCTCGATGAACCGGGATGGGTCTTCGAGGGCCTTCTGTTGCTGGTCAATGATGCTCTGGAAGGCGTCAATCTGGGCATCGAGCATGGTCTCCAATGCTGAGACCGCCCACTTTTCCACAACTGCCCTGGCCTGCAGGATGGCGCGGACATCAGGGTCCGAGATAGGCGGGACGTAGGCGCCTTTATGAGGGACGCGTTTGACGAATCCCTCGGCCTCAAGCCGCAGAAGGGCCTCCCGCACGGGCGTCCGCGAAGTGCCGGTGGTCTTTGCCAGGACCCCTTCGTTGAGAAAGGTTTCCTCCTCACGAGGCAGGGCTGCGATGTAGTTTTTCATCCACTGATAAGCCACTTCCGGTTGCGACTGTGCTGTGGGTGTCATCTGGATCATGCAGAGCCTTTCTTGCCTAGCTCAGTATACGAGTTGCATTCAGAGCCGTGGGACTGCCTGAAAAATCAGTCACTTCAAATATAGACAGGTTGTATACAACTCGTCTACAGTCTTCTTAGTGACACCGCTCACGCACCGGAATCTCCCCGCAAAAGGACCCAACAATGACCGAATTGAAGAAAGCAGAACTGAGGCAACAGAAGCACTCCAGCCTGCCCGTCGTTGCTGCTTCGAGCCTCGCCGGCACCGCCGTCGAGTGGTATGACTTCTTTCTGTACGGCACCGCGGCCGCGCTGGTATTCAACAAGCTCTACTTCCCCACCGACGATCCTTTGGTAGGAACCATGCTGGCCTTGGGAACGTTCGCGGCCGGCTTCCTTGCCCGTCCCATCGGCGCAATAGTTTTGGGACACCTCGGCGACAAGCACGGCCGTCGGGCCACGTTGGTTGCCAGCCTGATGCTCATGGGCGTCGCTACAACCCTCATCGCTTTCATCCCCTCGTACGCAGCGATCGGCCTGGCTGCACCGCTGCTTCTTTTGTTGCTTCGCTTGATCCAAGGTTTTGCCCTCGGCGGCGAGTGGGGCGGCGCCGTCCTTCTGGTCTCCGAACACAGCAACGAGAGCACCCGCCGTGCGTTCTGGTCCTCCTGGCCAAACATGGGCCCGCCCCTCGGCAACCTGATGGCCGCCGGCGTCCTGGCCATCCTGGCCGCCACCATGCCGGAGAGCGAATTCCTGGCATGGGGCTGGCGGATCGCGTTTGGACTCTCCGCGCTGTTGGTCGTTATCGGCCTCATCCTGCGGCTCTACGTGCAGGAAACCCCGCTGTTCAAGGAAGCACAGCGCAAGCGCGAAGCCGAAGGCAACAAGGAACGGAAGCTTCCGCTGACCATCCTGTTCCGCCGCAACTGGCGCGAAATCCTCATTGCCACCGGCAGCCGGATGGGCGAGAACGCAGGCTTCTACATCTACTCGCTGTTCATCATCACCTACGTCACTCAGATTATGGGGCTGCAAAGGCAGACCGGACTGACGGCCGTCATGATCGGCCAGGGCGTCGCCGTCGTCGCCATTCCCATCCTCGCCGTCTACGCGGACAAGGTGGGCCGCAAGCCAATCCTGATTGGGGCCTCAATCGCCACCATGGTGTGGGCGTTCGCGTTCTTCTTCCTTCTGAACACAGGCCAAGTGTGGGGCATCATCGCCGCAGCTGTAGGAGGACTGCTGATCTTCGCGGCGTACAGCTCAGTGATCGGCGCGTTCTTCTCCGAGCTGTTCCCCACGGATGTCCGGTACAGCGGAACCTCAGTCTCCTACAACCTGGCATCGCTGATTGCCGGCTCGTTGTCCCCCATCATCGCCCTGGCGCTCTACAGCGCTTTCGGCACCGGCTATGCGATCGGCATCTACCTCGCCGCCATGGGCCTGATCTCCATGGTCTCGGTGATGTTCGCCAAGGAAACCATGGGTCTGAAGCTCAGTGACCTGGACCAGGACCTGAGCGTCGGACGGGAGAAGGAGCTTTCATGAAAATCGCACTCGTTCAGGTGGCCAGCCCGGACTCCGAAACCCGTGAGGAACGGATCGATCGCGTGGAGGCGATCCTTCGAGGCATCAACGGTGCAGAGCTGATCGTGCTCCCTGAACTCTGGAGCGCCGGCTACTTCCACTTCGATGACTACGAGACCCTGGCCGAAACGTTGAACGGACCTACAGTCTCCATGTGCTCAAGAGTGGCTGCCGAGCTGGGTGTCCATCTTCACTTTGGCAGCATCATCGAGGCCGGAGGGGACGGCCGGCTCAGCAACACCTCCATTCTGCTGGGGCCGGACGGCAACGTAGTCCACACCTACCGGAAGATCCACGTGTTCGGCTACCAGTCCAAGGAGGCCAGCCTGCTCACCGCCGGGTCCTCACTTCCTGTAGTAACCCTGCCGTTCGGAGCCGTCGCCGGCATCACCTGTTACGACCTCCGCTTCCCCGGATTGTGGATGGAGCTAAGCACCCGAGGGGCGGACATTGTGATCGTCCCCGCAGCCTGGCCCGCTGCGAGGCGGGAACATTGGCGCCTGCTCACCACTGCCAGGGCGCTGGAACACCAGATCTTCGTGATCGCCTGCAACGCTGCCGGCAGCCAGCAAGGCGTGGAGCTTGGCGGCCACAGCAGAGTGGTGGACCCGGGAGGCAACGTCATCGCAGAAGCGGGTCCGGACGAAACCGTGGTGATGGTGGACATCGATCCCCAGCAGGTGCAGGCAGTCCGCAACGAGTTCCCCGTCATTGGCGACCGCCTTCCGGCCTACAACACACTCGGCCTTTAGTCCCAGACAGCAACTTAGAGCCCCTCCAAGGAGAGACGGAATGGAAACCACAAGGCAAGTCCCCCTCACTTTCAGGGTGGTGGGAACCGACAAGACAATACTCATTACCAACTTCCACGCAGTGGTGGCCGGTTACACAGGCCGCGACCCCAAAGCAGTCCAGCATCACATCGATGAGCTGGCAGCCATCGGCGTCGCTCCCCCACCGGAGGTTCCCATGTTTTACCGGATGGACTCTGACCTGTTCGAGACCTCCGGTGAGCACGAGACATCGGAAAACCTCACCTCAGGGGAGATCGAGCCGCTCTACATCCGCCACGACGGCAAGTACTACCTCGGCATCGGCTCCGATCACACGGACCGGGAGGTCGAAGCCCGGGACATCGGCGAATCAAAGAGGGCGTGCCCCAAGCCCGTTTCAAGTGAAGTGGTCGCAGTGGAGTCACTGGAAGACCTGGATCTCGACCAGTGCACAGCCCGCTCATGGGTTGACGGCGTCCTGTACCAGGAGGGTTCACTGAGCGGCCTCCTCAAACCGGCCGACGTCGTCGGGCGTCTTTTGGCTCGAACCGACATCGGCGACGCTGACTTTATGTGCCTCGGCGGCACCCTCCCGCTCCTGAACGGAAAGTTCGTGGATGGAACTTCCTGGAAGTTGGAGCTCTCCTTCCCGAATGGGACCACCATTGAACATAACTACAAAATCAAGAAAGGCTCACTCCGATGAGAACCGGAAAGCAGTATTTGAAGTCCCTGAACGATGGCCGGACAGTGATCCTCGACGGCGAGGTAGTCGGCCACGTCCTGGAGCACCCGGCCTTCGCGAACGTCGCCCGGACCATGGCCGAGCTGTTCGACATCGCTGCCGATCCAGCCAATGGCATGCAATTCCACTCAGAAGAGATCAACGGACCCGCCAACCGCACCTTCGCCGCTCCCCGCACGCAGGAGGAGCTGGTCCTGCGCCGCCAGGCGATCGAAAAGTGGGCCAAGCACACTCATGGATGGGTAGGCCGCAGCCCCGACCACGTCGGGACATTCTTCGCCGCGTTCGGTTCCCATCCGGACGTCTTCAAGAACGAGGAACGCGACTTCGCCGGGAATGTTGAGCGGTACTACAGGAAGGTCCTCTCCGAGAATCTGTACCTGTCCTACGCGATCATTCCGCCGCAGGTCTCCCGCGCAACCACAGCATCCGGTTGGGAAGGCGAATACCTGCAGGTCGGCGTCGTCCGTGAGACCGAAGAAGGCATTATTGTCCGCGGTTCCCAGATGCTCGCTACAGGCGCCGCCATTGCAGACGAAGTCTTTGTCACCTGCATCAAGCCCCTGGGCCCGGACGACGTGGACTTCGCGGTCAGCTTCGCCATCCCGGTGGCAACCGACGGACTGAAGCTGTACTGCCGGCGCCCGTTCGCTCCAGCTGCCACCAGCGAGTTCGACTACCCGCTGACCAGTCATTACGACGAGCCCGACGCCTTGGTAGTTTTCGACGACGTGCTCATTCCGTGGGACCGCGTGTTCATCAACCGGAACATCGACACCCTTCGCCGCCAGTTCTTCGATACCGGCGCCCACGCCCTGGGCAACTGGCAGGCCCAGATCCGCTTCTCCACCAAGCTGAAGTTCATCGCTTCGGTGGCACGCAAAGTTACGCAGGTCAACGGCACGGACAAGATCCCCGGCGTCCAGGAGAAGCTGGGCGAACTCGCCGCCATTGTGCAGTCCGTTGAGTCAGCCGTCCTCGCCGCCGAGTACACGGCAACAACGGACGACGCCGGCATGAGGCTCCCGGGAAAGAGCGCACTTTACGGAGCCATGGGCTTGCAGTCCGAAACCTATCCCCGCGTGATCTCGATCCTGCGCGATCTGGTGGGCGGGGGCGTCCTGCAGTTGCCGTCCAGCATCGCGGACATGACCAGCAGCGTGACCCGACCGGACATGGAACGCTATGTTCAGTCCCCCGGTGTGGCCAGCGAGGAGCGGGTCAAGCTCTTCAAGCTCGCTTGGGACATCATCGGTTCGGAGTTCGCCGGCCGCCATCAGCAGTACGAGATGTTCTACGCCGGTGCCCCGTTTGTTGTCCGCGGCGCCTACACCTACCGGAATTACGGCTATGACGCACTGGTCGCGGAACTGGACACATTCCTGGGTTCCTACAGTGTTGACAGCACGGTCAACGGGGCCGGCACCGGCATGGAGGGAGCATAGCCATGGCAAAGCCCGAAGTAGAGTTCACACCTGTAACTTCGGTGGACTTCGCGCCCTGCAACCCTCACATTGAAGGTCTCTCGGAAGCCATCCTCGCCCGGGATTCCGAGAACGACAGCGTCACCCGCATCCTCAAATTCGAGCCCGGAACGGACACCTCCCCCAACGGCGTCCTGACACACGAATTCTGGGAAGAGGTATTCATCTTCGAGGGCTCGTTTGTGGACCAGCGCCTGGGCAAGACCTTCAAGGCCGGCGACTGGGCAACCCGGCCTCCCGGAATGGAACACGGTCCGTGGGTTTCCGAGCACGGCGCCAAGATGTTCGAGGTCCGGTACTACACAGATCCAGCACACACGGAGCGGAGCAACTGACATGAGCCTTGCACCAGCCTTCACCATCCCGGACGCCATGGGGATGCGCCGCGCCATGGGACGATTCCTCACCGGCGTGGCTGTGGTCACCACCAAGCACGATGATGAGCTGTACGGAATGACCATCAGCTCGCTGACCTCCATCAGCCTGGAACCGCCCATCCTGATGATCTCGCTGAACTTCGGAACCCGGACCGGTGAGGCCTTGATGGCCAGCGGCAAGTTCGCTGTCTCCATTCTCGGCGCCAAGCAGGAGTCAGTGGCCCGGCGGTTCGCTGTCCGTGGTGGGGACCGATTCAGCGAGGGAGATTTCGACGTCACCGATAGCGGGCTTCCGGTCATCAAGGGCGCGCTTGCCCAGGCGGACTGCACGGTGGTGCAGCAGTACGACGTCGGAGACCACCAGGTCTTTTTCGGCCAGGTCACCACGTGCCGGGACCGGGACGGCGAGGTGCTGGCATTCAAGGCCGGCCGCTTCGGCTCGTTCAGCGACTTCGGCCACGCAGAAATCCCCTGGATGTTCTGAGAAGTGTAAGGACTACCCGATGGTCAGCTCACCCATGCGATCCCAGCCGCTGCCTTCAAACTGGCGGCTGATGATGTGGGGAGTCTCCACGAGGGCCTGCGGCATGACGTCCATGGCCTTCTTGAAGTGAGCACTGTTCACGTGGGCCTCAGCGGCGTCATCCTGGAAAGCTTCCACCAGGACGAACTCGTTGGGGTTCTCCACACTGCGGGACCAGTCGAACCACAGGTTGCCCGGCTCCTCGCGGGTGGCCTTGGTGAAATCGGCCACCAGGTCCAGCCAGCGCTCTGACCAGTCGGGCTTGACGTTGAACTTGACCACAATGAAGATCACGGGACTGCCTTTCGTTGCACTACAGAATCTGTTCCATCCTGACAGAGTTTTTGTACAGGAAATGCCCTTAACCGGCCTTCTAAAGGGCGGGAGCTGTACAAAACCCGACGGCGGCCCGCACCAAAAGGTGCGGACCGCCGTCGAACGCTGTTTTAGCGTGCTTGTACTACTTCGAGGTGCCCTGCGATACGGACCCTTGCAGCTGACGCTGGAAGATCACGTAGACAATGAGCACCGGAATAACCGTGACGCTGACCGCCGCGAACAGTGCGCCGTAGTCCACCGCATAGCCCATCTGGCCGGCGAAGGCCGCAAGTTCCTGCGAGAGAACGCGCGGACCGGCGGCGTTGATGGATACGGGAATCAGGAACTGGTTCCACAGGCCCAGGAAGTTGAAGATAGCAACCGAGGCGAGGCCCGGCTTGGCCATGGGCAGCATCACCTGGAAGAACGTCCGCCACTCCCCTGCACCGTCCAGTGCCGCTGCTTCAGTGATTTCGTGCGGCAGCGACTTGAAGAAGGAGAACAGGAAGAACACCGTGAACGGGAGCGCGAAGCCCACGTACACCAGGATGAGTCCCGGCAGGGTGTTCAGGAGGCCCATGTTCTTCAGGACGAAGAACAGCGGCACCATGGCCAGGAAGATCGGGAACGTCAGGCCCGCGAGCATCAGGTAGTAGATGGCCCTGCTGCCCGGGAAGGTGTAGCGGGCCAGCACATAAGCGCACATGGCGCCAAGGACCATGACAATCACCAGCGCCACTGCAACCACGATGATCGAGTTGAGGAAGGCGCTGCCTATTCCGGCGTCGCTCCAGGCCTTGATGTAGTTGTCCAGCTTCCATTCGCTGGGCAAGGAGAACGGCGAAGCAAAGATCTCGCTGGAGGTCTTGAAGGAGGACATGAACGTCCACAGGAGCGGAAGGATGACGATCAGTGTCCAAATGGTCAGGGCACCGTGCGAGACCGCTCCCACCACCTTGTCACCGGGCGTGGTTGCCGGGGTTCGGGGCTGGAAGTGCAACGACTTCATTTCCGGGGTTGTGACTTTGGTTGTCATTACAGGCTCACATCCTTATCTCCGCCGGTGAGCCGGTTCACCAGGAATACCAAGCCGGAGAAGATCAGCGTGGCAATGGCCAACACAACGCCCATGGCGCTGGCGAGACCGAACTGCCCCTTGCTGAATGCCGTGAAGAACAGCTGCTGGGCCATAACCAGCGTGGAGTTGTCCGGACCACCGCCGGAGTTCAGTGCAGCCATGTAAACGAACGCGTCCAGCGCCAGGATGCCCATGTAGATGTAGGCGGTCTGGATGTTGTCCCGTATCAAAGGGATGGTGATGGACACAGCGGTGCGGAAGCGACCGGCGCCATCAATCCTTGCAGCCTCAAAAAGTTCAGCGGGAATACCTTTGATACCGGCCACGAACAGGACCATGTAGAAGCCAACAAAGCCCCACACAATGACGAACATGGTTGCGATCATGGCGGTGTTCTTATCACCCAACCATGCGAAGTCCTTGAACTGGTCCAAGCCAAGGCCGGTCAGGATGCCATTGAGCAAACCACCGGAAGGATCATAGATCTGACCCCACATGATGCCGATCGCTACGGCGGGAATGGTGTACGGGAAGAAGGAGACCACACGGTAGAAGCTGGAGTTGCGCAAACCCTTGATCTGGCCCTTGCTGCTCCCGCCCACAGTCACCAGCGAGGCAAGGACCAGGCTCAGGATGATAGTGATGATGGGGAGGAAGATGACCAGGAGGATGTTGTTGGACATCGCCTTCATGAAGATGTCGTCGGTAAAGATCTTCACGTAGTTGTCCAGGCCGATGAAGTTCTGGTTGGGCGAGAACCCGGACCAGTCCGTCAGCGAATATCCGAATGCCTGGATGAACGGCCAAATCACGAACAGCAGGTAGATCGCCAGCGGCAGCCCGAGGAACACCGCGAAGAAACTGACCTTGTCCCATGTCAATGGCTTACGCCGCCGCCTCACCACTTGCGGTGGGGCCGTCGCCGGAACGACGGCGGCCAGGCCGTCGTCGTTCCGGCTCTGCTGAGTTTTCACTGAGGTCACTTCACTTCGATCTTCTTGACCGAGCTGTCGTTACGGACTTTGTCCGAGATGTTCTGCAGGGCGGAGGTGAGGGTGGCGACGTCGGACTTGCCGTCCAGGAAGGTGTTCCAGACAACCAGCTGGTCCTTGTTGGTGCCGTAAAGGTCAATGAAGTTCCAGGTGTAAATGTCCTCGCCGGCATCGCTGAGCATCTTCGTTTGCGAAACCAGGGCTGTGGAACCGAAGCCATCGGCCGGGACGGTGTCCTTGACGATGGTGGGTGCGAGCTTGGTCTTGGCGAAGTTGGTGGCAGCTTCCTTGGACAGCATGATCCGGAGAAGTTCCTTGCCACCGGCAGCGTTCTTGCCTTGGCTCGGAACAATGAAGGGCTCGCCGGCAGCACTGTGAAGTGCGGTCTGCGGCATCTTGGGGCTGGCACTTACGGACGGTGCCGGGGCGCCCATCATGTTGAAGCCGGCCTTGGTCTGGTCCTTCATTTCGTTTTCAATCCAGGACCCGGACGGGTAGAACACGGCTTCCTGAGCGTTGCTCCACTGTGCCTGGGCGGCCGTGAACTGGGTGCCGGAACCGCCGGGCTTGAAGAAGCCGGCCTTGACGATCTTCTCCATTGCAGCGAAGACGGACTGGATGGCCGGGTGGGACCAGCAATCGGCTGTGAGGTTCTCCAGGCCGAGGCGGACTTCGTCGCCGCCTTCCTTGATTGCCGAGGCGATTGCCAGTTCCTGGTAATACGTGGCTGCTTCCTTGCCCCAGACGAAGAGGTACTTGCCCTTGGCTTTGGCCTGCTCGCCCAAGGCGTACATTTCATCCCAGGTCTTGGGAACAGTCCAGCCGTTTTCCTTGAGGAGGGAGTCCGAGTACCACACGGCGAAGACGGTCAGCACGTAGTTCAGGGCGGCAAGCTTGCCGTCGAAGGTGCCTGGAGCCAGTACGCCGGTGTACAGGGTGTCCTTGATGACCTTGCCCTCAAGGTTCTTGGCCTCCACAACGCTGGTGAGGTCTTCAAGCTGGGCAAGGATGGTGCTGAAACCGATCGCCTTCGCGCCGGAGTTATCGATCAGGTCCGGCGGGTTGCCACCGACGAAGCGCGGCTGAAGTTCCTGCGCGATGTCCGTGGACGGGGAAATCTTGGCAGTGGAGCCCTCGTGTGTCTTCTCGAAGATCTTGCCGGCGAACTCGACGTAGTCGATGCCGTAGCCACCCTTGAAGATCACGGCGTCGAGGGCCGCCTTGTCAGCCATGCCAAACGGGTTGGTATCGGAGACGGTGCCTGTGGGGCCTGCGGCAGTGCCACCGCCGCCACCCGCGGCACAGGACGCAATGGTTCCCCCCATGGGCACGAGCACGGCTGCTGCGAGTGCCCCGCGCAGGAATCCACGGCGACCGACGGACTGGTGCTGAACGTTCATTTCTAAACCCTCCAGTGACTCGTAGTGCCCAACTGTTGCGGCGGGAAGGCCGGTCAGTCAGACAGTCTGGGTTGGCGCTCTGGCAGCACCAACCTTCTGTGACATAATTCACCAGGAATGATCGAAAATCAATCTTTCTTGGCACTTTCGATCAACATTTGTCAAAGCGTGATCTTTCTACGGGCCGTCTGCGAGGGTCTTTCCGCACTCCGTGATCGCCTGCCGGGCGGTGGGGCCTTGCCCGTCGGATCCCAGTGGTACCGGCCATTGTTGGGCGCTCGGGAAGATTTCCAAGGCTCCAGTGAGGCGTTTTTCACGCCCCGGAAACAAGCCCGGGCGTTCGCGCACTTCGATCATCGGGCGCCCGGACCACTCATCATGGGGAGCGGAGGCAGCTGCGAAGGCTTGGGAGGCCAGCGTCTTCTGATCCAGCATCAAACCGCTCCTGACCAGCACGTGGCTGAGGTCTTAAGGTATGCAGTATCAATCTAGCCCCATGTCAGCGCCGTGGGGAGGGCTTTGCGGGCGTGTCAGCTGCCCTGCGGTTTCGCGAGCCGCGCCCAGCCAAGTTGCTCCTGTTGTTTCCGGCTAAGGGTGGCCACCACCAGGTCATAGGAGTCCTCCACCATGTCCCGGATCATGCCGTCAGAAAGAGCCCCATCCAGCCGGACGCCGTTCCAGTGGGTCTTGTTCATATGCCACGCACCGGTGATTTCCGGGTTTGCTGCCCGGAGTTGCTCAGCCAGCGCCGGCTCGCATTTGAGGCTCACGGACCAGTTATTCGGATCCATGGTGGAGAGCGCGAACATTTTGGCTTCCTGACGTGAACCACCAGCGACGACGGAACGCACCTTGAACACGGAGGTTTCAGGGCCAAATGGAAAGTCCTCGAACGCGCCGGGGAAGCTGAGGCAAATTTCACGGAGGGTAGGAACATCCATGGGGAGAGCCTACTGGCGCTCAGGGGCAGCCACCACGCCCCTCGCCCGAGGCAGCGCCTACGCTACGCCCAGGAAATCTTCCAGCAGCACCACTTCGAGCCCTGCAGCCAACTGGGCAGCCCGGAAGGCCGCGAGGTCGGCGGCAAACTCAGCCCGGAAATGCATGAGCACAATATCGCCGGGACGCAGGGAATTGCCCACCTGGTAGTCCATCTTCCCAGCGTTCGCTTTGGCCTCCCAGGTAACTATCGCCTTCATTCCGGCGTCGGCCACGGCTTTGCGCATCACATCCGAGTAAGCCCCTCCCGGGGGACGGAACAGGGTGGGCCGCCGGCCGTAGTGCTGGAATGCGTACTCCTGCATTCCCACCATGTCATTGAGCTGCTGCTGATAGCCCCACTGCCGCACCATGTTGATGTTGTGCGTGACGGTGTGGTTCTCGATCAAACTGCCCTGGGCTTTGAACGCGTTGAAGAACGCCGGGTTGTCCGCCACAGTGTCCCTGGTGAGGAACAGTGACGAGGGGTAGTCGTACTCTGCCATAAGCTTGATCGACTCAGGCGTTTTGATGTTGCCGTCATCAATGGTCAGGAACACCACTGGATGCTTGGTCTGGATCCTGGTGATCACCGGCGCCAACCCACCCACGATCGGCGGCAACTGATAGTCCGGGATGAACGTACGCCGGATTCGCTTGGCGGGGGCGGGCGTGGGCGTCGGAGAAGCGGACGACGTCGGCACCTCGCCGCCCACGGCGAGCGCACCGTTGGGCCCCGGCACCTCGGGCGGCGCGGACGAGCCACCGGAAGTCTGCCCCGGCGTCGAACTTTCCGCCGAGGTGCACGCTGTCAGGCCGGCCACCACTGAGGCGCCTAAAACACTGAAGACGGCCCGCCTGCTGGGAGTGGAAAAAGGCACCGAAGAATGGCCGCCGAACATGGTTGTCCCCCAAGACTCAAAAAATGATTCAGCTGCAATCTAGCAGAGGAATCGAAACGGCAATCACAGGCCGTAGTGCCAGCCTTCGCGTGCCGGGCATGAATTGACCACAACGTCCAGTCCGGCGTCGCGTGCGCGCTGCACGGCGTCGTCGTCAAAGACCCCCAGCTGAAGCCACACCGCCTTGGCGCCAATGGCGATCGCTTGGTCAATCACCGCCCCCACGCGTTGGGAATTGACGAAGCAGTCAACAACATCGATGGGGTGCCGGGCCTCGGGAATGTCCGCGAGGGACGTGTACCCCTTCTCGCCGTGCACATTCTCACCCTTGAGGTTGACGGGGATGATCTCCATGCCCATCTTGTCCCGGACGTAGAGCGAGACGTCGTATGCGGAGCGCCACTGATTGGTACTGAGTCCAACAATGGCCCAAGTGCCCTTTGTTCGCATCAACCGCTCCACGACGGCCGGATCGTTGACTTGCATCATGACCCAAGCTTACTCCCGGCTGCTTTTGCCCCCTTTGCCGAATATTCTGCATACAAAGGCATTAAGCCCAGGCCCGCTTCCATGGCGGATTGCATCTGGCCGGACTAGGCGGGAAGCCCCTAGCGGTCTCCGCGTTTGAGCCACTGCTTCAACTGATCCTCGGAGCCCTGGCCTTTGTCATCAGCCCGCTCGTTGCTGGGGACCCGAGGCAGGTGTCCGGGCTTGGCGCCATCTGAGCCGGGCTTGGTTTTGGCCGGCTTCCCATCACCATGGAGGGATGCATCAGGTCTGATGGCTTGCTGCTTCTCTTCCTTGCCGGATCCAGGCTTTTCCTGCGGGCTCAGGGTCAGGTTGGGCGCAGTATTCGGCTGGTTGGCATTCCCCGGCGGGAGGCTGCCCGGTAAAGCGTCGCTCTGTGTCGTCTTTCCGGCTGAGGGGTTACTTTGAGCGGGACCGGGATTGCTGTGGCCGGGCCCGGGAGTGCTGTCGGCAGGGCCGGGAGCGATGTCGGCAGGGCCGGGCGCAGACTGATCCGAAGCATTCGCGGGCGCTGGAACCAGGTTCGGCGCCTTTGCCTGGCTGGGAAGCGCGGCCTGCGCCTCCGCGGTTGCCTGTGCCTGGGTTTCACCAGGTACGGCGGGTGGAATCGCTGCAGGATCCACGGGTGCTGGTTCGGTAGTGACGCGCGGTGCGTCCGGAACGGGCAGAACGGATTCGGCGGCAGCTGGCTGGGGACGGACGTTGCCCAACAGCTCATCCAGGAAAGACGGGTTGCGCGTAAATCCGGAACTCGCCGCGGCAACCCCACTGACGCCCAGCCCCATCGCTGCCACCACAGCAACGCTGACTACGGCTGTGCGGTGCTTATGCCTCCAGCGGCGTTTACTGAGTTCATCATGCGGGCCGTCCAGCATGGCGGAAAGCTCCGCACCCGGGGCTGGGGCCGCAAAGTCCGCGAAGGAGCCAATGGCAAGAAGAATCTGCCGCACGTCAGTTTCGTCGGCAGAATCAGTGGAGCCGGCATCATCAGTGGAGGCGGCGGCGTCGAGCAGGAGCTCGTCCACAATAGCTTCGCGTTCACTATCCCTGTACGTCATGGACACACGTATTCCTTTACAGCCGAATGCTCACGGAGCGTAATAAGTGCCCGCCGCTGCAGTTGTTTCACTGCCCCGGCGGATTTCCCCATGATGTCGGCCACCTGCTCAACGGTCAGGCCTGCCACGATGCGGAGGGTCAAGACCTCCCGCTGCTCGTCGCCAAGGTAATCCAGAAGTTTCATGACTTCCTTGGGTGCCAGAAGTCCCATGGCTTCGGTCTCTGCGGAACTCACTTCCCGAGTGTCCCGGTCGGGCTCGAACTCGTGGTGTTCCGGAGACCTGCTTTGCTTCCGATGCTCATCCACCATGCGGGCATGAGCAACCGAGAAAATGAAGGTCCGGAGGCCATGAACCCCGCCGCTGATGTCATCCAGGCGGGGCAGGACGGCAAGGAAAACATCCTGGGTCACTGCTTCCGGGTCTGAGACGCCTTTGGCCGTCAGATATCCAAGAACCTGGCCGGCGTACGCCTGGTAAACGGCGCCGAACAGTTCCGCGTTATTGCCCTTGAGTGCATGTAGCGCTTCATCGGTCAATGCGTCCGTCACAGGAATGAGGCTTTCGATCGGCGGCAGGTCCGTTGCTTGGGCCTGGACGTCCGCCTTGTCACCAACGGACGACCCCACCTAGGGTAACCGCTTGACCCGGCCTTCCATGGAAAGACCCGCTGTCCGTCTTACCTGTTCGGACGCAAACTCCCGCGCAAACTCCCGCAGACAAACTCCTGCGCAAACTCCCCGCAGACAAGGAAGAACCGAGCTGGAACATGATGGGGGACAAATTCCAGCTCGGCCCTTTCAATGACGTAATCGTCACGGCACCCCAAAGGGTTACGCGGGGTACAAAGTTTTTTTGAAAACTTTTTCAACGGCACATCCGGGCAGGGCAGCGGCACCCTTCAGCCGCGTGCTTACCGTGGCGGGGTTCTGTGTTCTGCTGGCGGGCTGTCTAGGTTCTTATGGGGTGGTGTCCTGGCAGGGGTGGGGCTTTGGATTGGTACGTGTGGCCGGTGGGGGTGCTGATTTCCAGGGTGTGCACGCCATGAGCGCCCGCGTGTGATTTCCCGTGGAGCGTTGTGGCAGTCCACCCGGGGTGTTCTTTGGTGTGGTTGCAGGCTTCGCACAGCCCTGCGCCGTTCGAAGGGTTCGTTTTCCCGCCGGAATTCCAGGACACCACATGATCAATATGCCGGATGGGCGCATCACAATACGGCGTCCGACACGTCGCATCCCTGGTCTCGATGAACCGCCTCAACCGGCCGGTGAAAAGCCGGGCCTTCGAATCCGTGGCGAGGAGTTCTCCCGTGCCCGGCGCCGTGTACAGTCGACGAAGCCAGACGGTGAGCTCCGCATCCGGCGTTGCCTGCTCCGCAACAACAGTTCTCCCCCACTCCGCTGGGACGATCCCGTATCCCTGAAGCCGTGCCGGTTCACTGTCGCCCTGGAACAGGGTCCTGTCCGTCATCACCAGATCCAGGTTGATCCCCGAAAACCCGCCCGGGGTCCCCGTCACCCGCTCCACCAGGGTGTCGGCCATGACCTGGCCGCGCGTCGGGACAGAACTACCTGAACCGGAAGCACCACCCGAACCAGCGTCCCCGCTGGAACGGGCCGAATCAGCCGCCCGGGTCAGTGCTTTATAGACGGCCACTCCCTGGGCCACCGGCAACAGCGCCGTCAAATACGTCATGGTGTCCGGCGCCGGACGCAAACTCACCATCCGCTCAGACGCTGCACGGGCAGCACGCCCCGCCACGGACCGCGGATCACGACGATACGCAGCAGCCTTCGCCGCCGCGACAATCGCCTTGTCACCCTTCCCGTCAAACGTTCCCGTATCCGCGGCGAGTTCCTCATCAACCGCAGCCCGATCCTCAACACTCAGGCAGGCCGTCTCCTTCACCAGCAGCGTGGCACGCCACTCATTCAAGAGCCCGGCCTGCAACGCCGCCATAGTCCGCGGCATCTCCACCACCAAAGCCTTCGCCAAACCAAGCAACCGCGACCCACGGTTAGGGGATTCCCGACGCGCCAACGCCACCTGAGCACCCACCCCTTGGCCGCGCTCAGCCGCAGGAACACCGGCCTCAGCCTGCTCAACCCGCTGAGCAAGATCAAAAGCCACAGCAACCCGCGCCTGCAACGCAGTAATAGCCGACTTCATCTCCTCCAACACCCGCAACTGCTCAACCAAACCCCCACTCACAGAGTTCGGGCGAGCAGCACCAAGCTGAACGTTCGCCGCAGCGGCAGGTACAAGCGCACGAGAAACCCCTGCCCCCGCCCGACTCTCCCCAATCCGCTCCATGAATCAACAATGTCAGCAAGCACCGACAATATAAGCTCGCGCCAAGAAATCAGCGTTGGCCAAGGAAGGTGCAGGAAGAGCTATTCCGGCTCGTCAGTGGGGGCTTCGTATCCTGCAGGAATCACGGGAACACCAGCGTCCAGAGCACCGGCGTATACCCGTGCCGAAAACAACCGGCCTCCGCTGCCGGACAGCTTCACGCGAAGCTTTGATGCTGTGGTGACCGGCACTTGGTGGAGTCGACGGCTACCCACAGTCATCCCGTCAATAAGGTCCTCGCCGTCCGCGGACACCACATGACGGGTAATCCGCTGCCCCGAAGCTAGGTCCTCCACCAGTTCAAGGTGGTTGAACGTGACCGCAGCCGGGAAGCGCAGGGTGGCTCCGCCGTCGTCATGTTCCACAGAGGCCTCAACTACGCCGGAGAGGCGCCGGTCCAACTCCGCCTTCCAGGAAATGAGCGTCGCGGAATCCGCGGCCGGTATGAGTCCACGGGTGTCCGGGGGCAGGTTCAGCAGCAGGTTGGCGCCCATTCCTACCGATTGGTAGTAGATGGCGAGGAGGTGCTCCACGGATTTGGGTTCGTCGTCCGGATGCCAGAACCAGCCACGGCGTATGGAGACGTCGCACTCCGGCGGTAAGTAATGTTCGGCGTGCAGCCCGGAGCTGGAATCTGTGTACTGGGTGTCCGAGGTCCGGTCCACAGCATAGTTGACGGGGTCGGACGCCAGTCCATTCTCGTTGCCAACCCAGCGAATGGTGGGCTGGCCCATGTTGAAGATCATGGCGTCGGGCTGGTGTTCCTTAACAACAGCCATGATCCGGTCCCAGTCATATTCCCGGCCCACCGAGCCGGCACCGTCAAACCACAATTCCATGAGCGGGCCGTACCCTGTGCACAGCTCTGTGAGTTGCCGGACGTAAAAATCGTCGTAGGCGGCGGGATCGTTATAGCAGTCAGCGTTGCGGTCCCAGGGAGAGAGGTAAAGACCAAGCCCTATCCCATGTTCGGCGCAGGCCTCGGCCACTTCGCGGACAACGTCCCCCTCCCCTGCTCGCCACGGAGAAGACGCCACGGAGTAGTCAGTGGTGGCTGTCGGCCAGAGGCAGAATCCGTCATGGTGTTTCGCGGTCAGGATGAGGTACCTGGCACCTGCCGCTTTCGCCGCGCGCACCCAGCTGCCGGCGTCGAGTTCTGTCGGGTTAAAGCCCGACGCCGGAAGGGTGCCGTCGCTCCATTCCTTGCCGGCAAAGGTGTTGATGCCGAAGTGGATGAAAACGCCGAATTCGAGCTGCTGCCAGCGGAGTTGGGCCGGGGTGGGCAAAAGCAAGGTCATTGGCTGGTTTCCTTTCCGTGGATCAGCCATTGCGCGGTTCGGATGATTGCTTCGTCTCCGGGCTCGGTTCGCAGGCCCGCTATTGACGAACGGGTCACGGATGCACCCTCAAAAAGGCTCACGACGGCGGCTGCCACACCATGGCGTTCGGCTTCCGGCAGCTCTGGCCTGCCGCGCCGGACAACAACACCGACGTGGGCTGCGTACTGCGCATAGAAATTCCTGAGCGCACCCGCCGCTTGTTGGTCCGCGGAGGCCATGGCCCAGATTTCAACATGCATCTTCACGTCGTCAAGGGCTGAGTGCTCGTGGAGCAGCGCCGTTAGTAGTCGATGCGAATCGTCCCGGGTCAAAGGTTCGCCGGCGCTGCTGCCAAGGTCCAGCCTGGCCTCTTCGGCAAGCCGCTGCAAGGAGCGTTCCAGGCTTCGTTCAAGAACGGCCCGGATCAGGTCCGCCCGCGTAGGAAAGTAGTGCTGCAGGTGTCCGATCCGGACTCCGGCCGCGGCCGCAAAATCCCGCATGGCAGCATTGGCGTTGCCTTTGGTGACCAGAACTTGTTCAGCGGCGTCAAGGAGCGCAGCCTTCCGCAGGGCGCCCTTGCTTTCGGTCATGACCTCAATATTGTCACACCGTGCGATTCGAGTTCCGCGAGCCTGGATGCGGGATCCGGCGCGGATTCGGGGAAGGAAACGCCGGCTTTGGCGTCCTCCGCGAGAACTGCGCGTAGCCCCAGCAGCCCTCCCAGCGCAGTCAAATGGGCTTGACCTTGAGGATCGGAAATAACGGCGGTTCGCGTCCCGGCCGGGCCTTGGACGTCGATGCGGATGTGTGCCGTCCCGCCCAAGCCGGGTGAGTACAGGAAGGAGCGACGCACAGGCGCCCAGCGTTTTCCGCTGCCCCAACGGAACAGCCCTACCGCACGGGCGGCGAGCAACGCCGTCGTGGACATCCTGGAGCTGAACCCGATCCGGGTTGCCACGGACCCGGCACCGAGGGTGAGCGGCAACGTGAATTGCTCGGGAGTGTCCAGCCGCGCCACTTTGGTGCGGTGCCCGGCAATGTCCACCCAGCGCGCATCGGTCAGGGGACGCACGACGACGGCCTGCCCGCCTTTGCGTACTTCAAAGTCCAGTCCCAGCCGGTCCATGAAGTCCACGGAATCGATTCCGGCCTGGTCATTGATGTCGTAACGGATGGCGACGTCGATCCGGTGCCCTTCGCCGGCGTCCCGGGCCAACGCTGCGGCGACGATGTTGGTGACTCCGCCCATCCAGCCCGAGCTCAGCAGTACAGGTGCTGTTGGCCGCAGGAGTGTGGCCTGCGTGAGTGCTCTGGTGACGCGGCTGGTCCAGCGGGTGACGTCAACGTAGGGGATCCCGGCGGTGACAGCAGCTTGGAGCACCCTGTCATGGGGGTCGTTGACGGCGCTGATGACTGCCCTGACCTTGGCGGCAAAGGGCTCCGGCTGGTTGAGATCCCATTTCCGAACCTCCACCCTGCCGTTGCTCAGATGGCTGCCGCGCTCAGGGTTTCTGCCCGTCAGGAGCAGGGGCCATTCGGGAGCGGCCAGCCGGGTGAGGGCCGTGCCGACTGTGCCGTAACCGCCCGCGATCAGCACGGGACCAGCGGGATCGGGTTCAAGGAGATCATTCACAATCACATTCTAGGTCATATGACCTAAAAAGATGGCATGGTCACGCCAGCAGTGGGCGAAGCCGGGAATAGGCCCACTCAGCCAAAGTGGTGGGGGTTGTGCTGAGAATGGACCTTTGCTGCTCCGGCACGAAACCGCCAAGGAACCCCGTGGACATACCCACTAACGAGTCCACTTTCGCAGCACTCATCCCGAAGCCGGCCAAGGTTTTGCGCATTGCTTCTTCGGGTATCCGCTCCACCTCGAGCGGCTTCCCCACAGCTCCGGAAACGATGCCGGCAACTTGCTGCCATGAGAGATCAGCAGGTCCATGAACCGCCTGGATGTGGCGGCCACTCCATTCACCGGAAAGCAAACGACCCGCTGCCACCTCGGCAATATCCCGGGGCGAGACCCAAGGCATGGGCTGGTTGACGGGAAGGAGCACTTGAAGCATTCCCGCTCGAATCGCATCCAACTGATACTCAAGATTGGTGAAGAAGTAGCCGCACCGCAGATGGAGCACATGCGCATCGGTAGCGTTCAGCGCGACTTCAGTGGCGGCCAGTCCATCAATTTCGCCCATGCCGCGCCGCTTCTCGGCGCCCACGCTGCTTTGGAACACCACCCTTGCCGCGCCGCCTTCAGAAACGGCCTTGGCGGCGCTTTCGGCCGCCAGCTCGTATTCGGCCAGAGGGTCATCGCCCGCCGGCGGAGGGTCCACCCAGTAAAGGGAATCGACGCCGGCAACTGCCCGGACCACGGAATGGGGGTCCAGCAGGTCAACCTTGGCTACGTCAACCTCGGGACGCACGTCCGGCGCCAGGCCGTCCGGGTCCCTGAGCAGCAGCAACGGCTTCACCCCCGCGCTGATCAGCATCGGCACAAGATGGCGGCCTACATGGCCGGTTGGTGCTGCTACTGCGACTCGCATTGTGGCGCCTCCCCGTTGCATCTTCGTTTTCCACGGTAACCACCATTGCGGTCCATTTCTGTCCGCTGGGAACACGAATCAGCCCTGTAACCGGATCAGAACCGGGAGTAGGCTGCAGGTATCTGCCGGAGCAATACCCTTCAGTACGCAAAGGAGAGATCGTGACGCTGCCTCCAACCCACGAGCCCGAGCCGTTTCCTCCGGATCCCGGACCTGTACCGCCACCCCCGGATCCCACCACACCGTTCCCACCCAGCCCCATTCCGGATCCAAATCCGAGCCCCGGCCCATCGCCGGTTCCTGATCCCGGACCCGTTCCACCGCACCCCGATCCGACTCACTAGCTGACCCGCACCATGGAGAACGTCGCCACTGAGGGGATTTAGTCAGTAGGCTTATGTTTGATCTCGTCGGTTGACCGATGCGAATGAACAGGAGCTCACCATGACGGCATCCGAGGAAACAGCACGCGTTTCCGCGCCCCACCCCTCAAAAGCTGATCTTTGGAAGGACTCACTCGGCCGGACGGCTGTCCGGGCAAGCCAGATCCTGCTCATCCTCACTTTGACAGTGGTGGCCATTTTTGGGCTGCTTCAAATCCGGCTTCTGGTCATTCCGGTGCTCATCGCGTTGATTCTGGCTGCCGCGATTGGCCCCTTCGTGAACATGCTGCGACGCCGCGGATGGCGGGGAGGGCTCGCTACCGGCGTCGCCTTCCTGGGCTTGTTGATAGTACTCGGCGGGGTCATCACGGTCATTGTGTTCTCCGTGCGCAGCCAATGGGACGAACTGATAGGCCAGGCCGGGCGTGGGCTGGACGAACTGGAGAATTTTCTGCTGACAGGGCCACTGCCCATAGAGCGTGAACAGATGAACCAGGCGCGGGAAGCCGTGGTGGAGTTCGCCCAGAGCAGTCAGGTGCGTTCCGGAGCCGTGACCGGGTTGTCCGTGGTGACCGAGTTCCTGGCCGGTGCCAGCCTGGTGGTTGTTATTCTCTTCTTCTTCCTCAAAGACGGCGCCAAAATCTGGGAGTTCTTCCTGCGCCCTTTTAAAGGCAGGCGTGAAGCCAAGCTCCGCCGCGTTGGAAAGCGGACCATGGAAGTCCTGGGCGGTTACGTCCGCGGTACAGCGATCGTGGCGTTGGTTGACACTGTGGCAATCGGCGCCGCACTGCTCATCATGCAGGTTCCGTTGGCCATCCCCTTGGCCATCATCGTATTCATCGGCGCGTTCATACCTCTGGTGGGCGCCACCGTGGCCGGAATTCTTGCAGCCCTGGTGGCGCTGGTTGCCAACG
The DNA here is from genome assembly GCF_041549525.1 of Paenarthrobacter aurescens. Lineage (NCBI taxonomy): Bacteria > Bacillati > Actinomycetota > Actinomycetes > Micrococcales > Micrococcaceae > Paenarthrobacter > Paenarthrobacter aurescens. The sequence goes on along the minus strand of NZ_CP157456.1, from coordinate 595,938 downwards.
GTCCCATCGTGGCGCTGATTGTGGTGATTGTGGTGATCGCCGTCAACCAACTCGAAGGTGACCTCCTCCAGCCGATAGTCATGGGCAAGTCCCTGGAGCTCCACGCGTTGGTCATCCTGATGGCCCTCACAGCAGGGACCATCCTCGCCGGAATCATAGGCGCCGTCCTGGCCGTACCCATTGCGGCCGTCACCTGGGCAATCATTCAAGTGTGGACGGACGAAGACCCAAACCTTGAGCCCATGAACCCGGACCTACCGCCCGCCAACAGCCAGCCCATTTAGCACTGGCCATGGCACTCCCTAGCCCAGTGCCTTCTTGGTCAGTTCGACAATCCGCGCCTCTACCTCGGGGGTAATCTCCTTGAGCGCAAAGGATGTGGGCCACATGGCGCCGTCGTCCAGCTGAGCGTTCTCCTCAAAGCCAAGGGTGGCGTACCTCGCCTTGAACTTATGGGAGCTCTGGAAGAACACAATGTTCTTCCCGTCCCTGGCGTAGGCCGGCATGCCGTACCAGGTTTTGGGCGTGAGTTCCGGCGCGTGCTCCTTGACGATTGCATGGATTCGCTCGGCCAGGACTTTATCAGCCTCAGGCATCTCGGCGATCTTGGCCATGACATCGGCCTCGCCATCGGCCTTGGAAGCTTTCTTACGCGGCGCTTTCTTAAGCTCTTGTGCGCGCTCCTTCATTGCGGCGCGCTCTTCTTCGGTGAAACCGTCGTAGGACTTTTCCTTGGTGCCCGGCTTGCCTGTATCCGTCATGGTGTTCGCTCCCCTTGGTCCTTGATCTGATACTCCTAAAGGTAGGCTGCCCCCGGATCTGCGACTTCTCCGAAACTGCTCGATTGGGAGGCTGGATTGGCTTGCGGGAGTCTTGAGGTTTTCCTGAGGCAGTGTTGACCGTTCACAGGATTTGTTCTTGATCCGGGCCCGGCACAGTAGAACGTGTCAGCCAGAGAGGCTGGAAAGAACGGCCGGCCGGTCTCACGGTGGCCCCCCGAAAGGAAACTGATCCTCATGGCCATCAGCCTCAAAACCACCTCCGGCAAGATCCTCGCTTCGGTCGCACTGGTCGGCACCGCAGCCGCCGTCGCCGGCATGGGCACCTACGGCGCGTTCACGTCCTCCACCTCCGCCTCCCAGGCAGTCACCGCAGGCACCGTCACCATCGCCCTGGGCGCACCCGGACCGGCCAACACCCTCAACGTCCCCGTCGCGGGCCTGCTGCCCGGCGACAAGGTCGAAAAACTCGTCACCCTGGCCAACACCGGCAACTCGGACCTGAACAACGTCACCCTCACCACCTCCGCCGGGGCCACCGGCTCCCTGCTCACCACGGACGTGACCAACGGCCTGCAACTGACCATCGAAAACTGCAGTGTTGCCTGGACCGGTGCCACCGCACCCTACAACTGCACCGGCACCCGCAGCACCGTCCTGGCCTCCGGACCCGTGATCGCAGCGAACAAAGCCCTGAACAACCTCACCTCACTGACCTCAGCCAAAACCGACAACCTCAAAGTCACCACCGCGTTCCCCACCACCGCGAACAACGACTTCCAAGGCGCCACCTCCACCATCGCCTTCGCCTTCACCGGCACCCAACGCACCGAAACCACCAAATAAGCGCAGCAACAACAACAGCCCCGCCGGGTCTGATCGGTTCCTTTCCCCCCAGCCCGATCAGGCCCGGCGAGTATCACGTCAAGCACTGCCACTCCACCAGAACGGAGAACGATCACCATGACACCGCGGAACAGTTTCCTGCGCGCCTTGGTGATCGTCGCCGTCGTCGTTCTTGGCCTGGTAGCAGGGCCTACGGCCGCTGTGGCTGCCTTCACGGACAATGAGCGCGCTACCCCGCAGTTCTCGGCCGCCATCATTCCCGCTCCGGCCACGGCAAGCGTGACCATGCGATGCACCTTCGGTTTGCAGACCGTTGTCACTGTGAACTCTTACGGAGCGGTGGCCAATGCCAACTACTACGAGGTGAAGGTGTACGACCGTTCGGGCAACCTCGAGTTCACCGGCGACCTCAGCCACGCCGCGGGAAGAACGTACAGTTCGGGCATCGAGATCATTGGCACCTGGAGCTACGAAGTCCGTGGCTATTACAAGGTTCCCGGCTCCAGTAACTCCTGGAGCGGTAAGCCCCTCAAAGGCACCCTGACCTGCTGAACGGGAAACGCTGTATGGGAAACGCAGCTTAGGAGAAGCGGCCCGGACGGAACGTAGCCAGCATGGGGTGCTTTTGGCCGCTCAGGATTTCCCCGGACAACAACTCACCGGCGATCAAACCCAGCGTGGCACCGGAGTGCGTGAAGGCCACGAAACAGCCCGGCACTGGGTCAAGCTCACCGAACACGGGTTCGCCGTCGCCGGGAATGGGCTTGTAACCGATCTTCCAGGACGCCGGTTTGAGCTCGGGATTGCCGGCGATCAGCTTGGAAGATTCGTCGGCCAACTCCTGAACCACGTCATCGGGGATGGTGAAGGTACCGTCAGCGTGCTCGGTGATGCGCTCTTCGTACCAGTCGTGGTCCAGCGCAAAAGTGTTGCCGGGGTTGGGACGAACAGCAGCCCGGGGCGTATTCATTACTGTGGTGACCTGGTGCTCCACAGGCTTGGTGACCACCAGCATGGAAACAGGTGAACCGTTGGGGATCTCAACGCCCAAAGGCTTGACGACGGCGGGTGTCGCCGCACCGCACGCAACCAGCACGGCGTCAGCGGGGTACGTTTCCCCGCTGGAGGTTTCGACGCCGGCCGCCCGGCCGCCGTCGACCATCACCGACGCCTTACCGGCGTTAAGGACCAACCGGCCCCCCAAGGCGTGGAATTCTTCCATCAGGAAGTTCACCAGATCCGGCAGGCTGACCCATCCTTCACCGGGGTTGAAAATGGCGTTCTCCGGGACCGCGCTGGAATCGATGCCCGATGTTACCGCGGCAATCTCTTCAGGGGCCAGCAGTTTGGAATCGTAGCCAATGGACTTCTCGTAGGCGTGGCGGGCTTTGGTGACCTCGCCCTGGCCGGCGGCGTTCCACATGAGGCCACCCCCGAACTGCAGCCACTCACGGCTGGGGTCCGCGGCGAAAAGCGTGCGGTACCTGTCAACGCCGGCCACGCGCAGTTGGTGATACGGCGTGGAGCGTTCGCCAGCGGAGTTAAGCCAGGACAGCGAGCGGCCGGTGGCTTCGCTGGCCAGGCCCTGCTCAGTCAGCAGGGTGACCGAAGCACCTTGGCGGAGCAGGTGAACGGCGGTGGATACGCCCAGGATGCCGCCTCCGATGACGGCAACGTGCTTGGTGGAGGACATGGATGATCTCTCTTTCGGGTTCTGAATTCTTCTGACTCGCCCAGGTTGCAGCTAGGCGAACGCGTGGATTTTTTCGATGACTTTGAGGGTTTCCAACGCTTCGGCCGGCTGCACGGGAAGTGGTCCGTAACCGCGGAGCGAGGCGGCGAGTTCCCTGTAGAACTGTGGGTAATCGCCCTTTTCCGCCGGGACAGGCGCGGTTGTCCCGTCAACGCCCAGCAGCCCCCAAGACTCTTCTGGTTCGCGCCCGTAGGAGGCGTCCGACGGCGTGATGCCGGCTGCGAGGGCGGGTTCCTGGTTGTCGAGTCCCCACTTGGTGTACCCGGCTTTGGAGCCAAGGACGTGGAAGCGCGGGCCCACTTGGGCGGCCATTCCGTTCATCCACAGCCGTGTCCGGACGCCCGATTCGTGGCGCAATGACACAAAGGCTTCGGTGTCCGCTGCCTCCGGGTGAGGGCCGTGGTTGGCAGTCTCGCCATACATGTCCTCCACAGGGCCGAAAAGCTGGATGGCTTGGTCTATGAGGTGGGCACCGAGGTCATGGAGGATCCCGCCGCCCTCAGCCAAGGTTGCCGAATCACGCCAGTTTCCGAAGCCTTCCGGTCGCCACCACTCAAAACGCGACTCAAACGTCCGCACCTCACCTAAGGCGCCGTCTCCCAGGAGCTTCCGCAGCGTGAGGAAATCGGCATCCCACCGGCGGTTCTGGAAGACCGTGAGCTGCACACCGGCGTCGGACGCCCGCTCCACCAACTCCTCACCGTGGGCAACTGTGGTCACAAAAGGCTTGTCCACCACAACACTTAGCCCATGGGCGATTGCCGTGGCCCCCAGCTCAAGGTGGGTCAGCGGCGGTGTTCCCAGGACCACCAGGTCCAAGTCCGCGGCAAGGGCGAACATATCCTCCGGCGTGGGAACAATCCGCGCCTGTGGGTAGAGGCGGGCAGCCTCAGCGGCGCGCTCCGGGTCCGCCGTCACAATGACGTCCAGCGAATAGTCCGGGTCGGCGTGGATCAGCGGCGCGTGGAACACCTTGCCCGAGACGCCAAACCCCACGACGGCGGTCCGGATGGGTCCCGCTGCTGACTTGCCCTGCACAGGCGTCCCGCCCATCACAGGACTTCCGAGAGGAAGCGCTGCAGGCGTTCGCTGCGCGGGTTATCGAACAGCTCGGTAGGGGTGCCGATTTCCACCACTTCGCCTTCATCCATGAACACCACCTGGTCTGCCACCCTGCGGGCAAAGCCCATCTCGTGGGTGACCACCAGCATGGTCATGCCGCGGCGGCCCAGCCCGGCCATGAGGTTGAGGACACCTTTGACGAGTTCCGGGTCCAGAGCGCTGGTGGCTTCATCGAAGAGCATCACCTCAGGCTCCATGGCCAACGCCCGGGCAATCGCGACGCGTTGCTGCTGTCCGCCGGAGAGGTCCCGGGGCCGGTGGTCAGCGCGTTCGGCCAGGCCCACCTCGGCGAGGCGGCGCTTGGCGCGTTCCCGGGCTTCGGACTTGGACATTCCCTTGACGCTCCACAAAGCCAACGCAACGTTTTCCAGTGCGGTGTGGTCCGGGAAAAGGTTGAAGTGCTGGAACACCATGCCGATCCTGGCACGGAGGATATCCGGTTTGACCTTAAGGGCACTTTCTCCGGCCAGCAGCACATCCCCGCTTTTGGGTTCGTGGAGGCGGTTCACCCCACGCAGGAGCGTGGACTTGCCCGAGCCGGAAGGGCCGATGATGCAGGTGGTGGTTCCGGGGGCCACGTTGAGGCTGACGTTGCGGAGCACTTCAACATCCCCGTAGGCCATGGTCAGGTTCCGCAGTTCCAAGCTGGAGCCGTGGAACTTTTCAATGTCCTGGCTTTGCTTGCCGGCGGTTGACTGGTTAGTGCTGGTGGCGCTGTTGCTTGTGAGGTTCACGTGTTGCTCCCGGTAATGAGCGGCGAGGCCGAATCGAGTTCCTTGACTTCCTTCAGCCCACTGGTGGGTGCCGTGGGACGGCGGCGGCCGGTGCGGAACTTGTTGTCGAAGTAGTTGACCAGGTGGGTCAGCGGCACAGTGATGATCAGGTAGAAAATGCCTGCCATGACCAACGGTGAAAGGTTGCCTGAGAGTACTGCGGCGTCCTGGCCTACGCGGAACAGTTCACGCTCGCTGACCAAGAGGCCAAGGAAGTAGACCAGGGAGGAGTCCTTGACGATTGCAATGAACTGGTTCACCAAGGCCGGCAGGACCCTGCGGATACCTTGCGGCACCACCACCAGGGCCATGGACTTGGAGTAGCTCATGCCCAGGGCGCGGCAAGCCTCCCCCTGGCCTTTGTCCACGCTCTGGATACCTGCCCGGAAGATCTCGCCGATGTAGGCGCTGGCGATGAGGCTCAGTGCGATGATTCCCAGCGGGTACGGAGAGGGTCCAAAGACTGATTGACTCAACCGTGCAAAACCCTGGCCAATCAAGAGGATGGTGAGGATGGCGGGCAAACCACGGAAGAGGTCCGTGTAGATCCTTGCGGGGATACGCAGCCACCTGGAGCGCGAGATCCCCATGACCGCCACCACCATACCCATTACTACGCCGAGGATGGTTGCTGCGATGGAGATGATCAGGGTGTTCAGGAGGCCAACTCCGAGGAGTTGGGGCAGCACTTCGACCATGGCGTCAAAGTCGAAGAACGTGCGGCTGATGGTATTGAGCCAATCCATTGAGTGCTCTCAGACGTTAGGTGTTTTGGGGCTTACTTGCTGGCGGTCGGAGCCGGGCTGGAGGTTTGCTCGGCCTTCGGAAGGTACTGCTCCGGCATGGGCGAACCCGGGAACCACTTCTCGTAGAGCTTCTTCCAGGTGCCGTCTTCCATTGCTTCGGCCAGGCCCTTGTTCAAGGCTTCCTTGAAGGCGGGCTTGTCCTTGGCGATGGCGAAGCCTGCCGGAGCGTCGAAGGATGGGATATCGGCGGCGCTGACCAGTCCAAACTGCTCCTGGTATTCCTTGGCGGCCTCGTAGTCCAGGAAGTGGGCGTCAACCGAGCCACTGTTGACGGCCGAGATGGCGGTGTTGTTGTCCGGGAAGCGGACCAGCTGCGCCGAGGTGAAGTTCTTCACTGCGTAGGCTTCCTGCAGGGTGCCCTGAACCACGCCCAGGCGCTTACCGTTCAGGCCATCGGCGTCGTTGATGCCGGAGTTCTTGGTGGTGATCACGGTCAGGTATCCGGCGAGGTAGCCATCGGAGAAGTCCACGGTTTCCTTGCGCTTGTCCGTGATACCGATAGCTGCCACGCCGACGTCGAATTGTCCGTTGGCCACGGCTGCCAGGAGGCCTGAGAAGTCCTGTCCGGTGAAGACCACATTGTCTACCCCGGCGCGGTGGGCCACGTCCTTGAAGAGTTCAACGTCAAATCCGGTGAAGTTACCTGAGGCATCCGTGAAGGTGTACGGCTTGGAGTCGCCGAGACTGGCCACGCGGATAGTTCCGGATTCGATCAGGCCGTAGGGGTTGTCAGCGGATGGTGACGAGCTGGCGGAAGATCCACCGCAGCCGGAGAGGGCGAGAAGGGCCGCCAAGGCTGCTGCTGCGAGCGCTGCCGGGCGGAAGTTCAGTTTGATCACAGCGTTGTCCAATCGTGGGAGGGAAAGCGGTGCTGTCAGGAGCCGCTGAAAGTTATTACTCGATGTGAGGTCTTGTTGAGTCCGGTCTCAGCCCCTAGGATTGAGACCGGACTCACATCGATTGATTAGAAATGTAGCGGAACTCACAAAGCCGCGTCAACACCCTCGTGAAAGGTGAACATGAGCACTGACGGATCCCGACGGCGGGACGTAACGGTTGCCGACGTCGCTAAAGCCGCGAAAGTGTCAAAGGCACAAGCAGCCAGGGCGCTGGGCAACTACGGTGCCGTAAGCGACGACGTCCGCGAGCGCGTCCTCGCCGCAGCCGAGGAACTGGAATACCGGCCCAACGAGCTTGCGCGCAGCATGAACACGGGCAAATCCAACACCATAGGCGTGGTGGTGGGCGACATCGAAAATCCCCACTTCGGGCTCGCAATGCGGGGCATCACGGACACCGCAAAGAAAAGCGGCTACAACGTCATCCTCATCAACACCGACGAAGAACGGGCCGCTGAAGTGGACGCCGTCCGCGTGCTGCTGGATAAACGCGTTGACGGGCTCATTGTGGCGCCGGCCTCGTCCGTGGAAACCACGCATTTGCAGCAGGTCCGTGAGTCCGGGCGGCCGCTGGTCCTGCTGGACCGCGCCGCTTCCGGGGTTGATGTTGAGACTTTCGCGGTGGAGATGGAAAAAATTTCCTACGAATCCACCAAGCATCTGATCGAGGCGGGGCACCGGCGCATTGCCTTCGTGTCCACCGTCAGCACTGACGGTCCCTATGTTGCCGGAATGACGCTGGACTCTTCGCAGATCTCAGACCGCCTGGACGGAATCCGCCGGGCCTTTGATGACGCCGGCTTTCCCTACCCTGCCGACCTCATCCGCCTCAATGCCGGAGACTCCGGGTCCATCATGCGCATCACCCAGGAACTGTTGCAGGGACCGGACGCAGCCACAGCCATCATTGCCTCCGACGGCCTGATTGCCTTGAGCGTTGTGGAAGCAATCCAGAACTCGGGTCTGTCCATACCGGATGACGTCTCATTCCTGATGTATGACGACTTCGCTTGGACCCGCCTCACCACTCCCCCGCTGACCGTGATCGCCCAGCCCGTCTATGACATGGGGATTGCTGCGGCCTCGGCACTGATTCGGCAGATCGAGGGCAGGAAAACTGCCGAGCCCGGCCCGGAGTTGGTGGCCACTTTGATCCAAAGGGGATCAATCGGGGTTGCCAGCGCCAAGATCGCACTGCGCTAGGGCGTGTGGACTTCGCCTTCCTCGGGGTCGTCCGCGGAACGGACCTCGTTCCGGATGACGCCCAGTTCTTCGAGCTTGGCTGACATTCCTGCCCCGTCCGGCGCATAGATCCAGGGGACCCCGGGAGTGGGCTGGCCACCGGACTTTGAGCGCCCGCCGGCCAGCACCGCTTCACCGGCCGAGAGTTGGCGGATGGCGATGGCCCTGACATTGGCGGGATGGCGGTGGGCGAACTCGGAGTAAATGGCCTCGTCATGCTGGCCGTCGTCGCCTACCAACAGCCACTTGATGTTGGGGAATTCCTCCGCGAGGCGTTCCAGCGAAGTCCGCTTGTGCTCCTGGCCGCTGCGGAACCAGCGATCAGGCGTGGGGCCCCAGTCGGTCAACAGCTTGGGACCGGCCGGGTACAAGTTGCGCGACAGGAAACGTGACAGGGTTGGGGCCACATTCCACGCCCCGGTGGACAGGTAGAGCACTGGTGCGGAGGGCGCAGTCCGGGCAATCCGCTCATACAGCACCGCCATGCCCGGCGTAGGGGTCCTGGCGTGTTCGTTGAGAACAAAAGTGTTCCAGGCAGCGAGGAACGGACGCGGCAGTGCGGTAACCATCACGGTGTCGTCAATATCAGACACGACGCCGAAATTGGCGTCATCCGCGACGATCTCCACAGGCGCCTCCACCGTTTCAGACTCCCCCGACTGAAGGGTGATGGTGTGCCAGCCGGCGTCAAGGGCTACCGGAATACGCGCGTCCACCACACCGCCGCGGTCAGCCTTCACATCAAAAACAGTGCCTGCGATGGTCACGTTCACCCGTGCATGGGCCACGGGGGCACTGGTGAAATTGCGCCAACCACGCATGCTTTCCTGCAACGGATTGGCGTGGCCCGCAGCGTCCCGGGGGTCACTGCGGACAACACGGGCAAGGACCCTCACCCAGGAGGTGCTTCCATATCCGGTGTAAGGGATCACCGTTTCCACCCGGCCACGGCGGATCGCGAGGCGCGTCTGAAAACCCAGCCACGCGTCGTCGAGCCTCATGGCGAGGTGACGGCGGCCCTTAGTCAGCGGCGTGGGGCTTTGCTCGTCAACGGCGTCGGACTGGGGGCGTGGTTTCATGGGACGGGGAGACATGGATCCAGTCTTCCATGCCCTGCTCTTCCCTGCCCTGCCTTGACGTCATTATCCTGCCGGTAAAGGACTTGCCTGGACGATGATGTTCTTCCCCCACAGGTCAGCTGCATAGCAGGTAATGAGAACGAGCCGGCCGGGCACGATGTCCCAGATTTTGCTATCCCGCAACGTGTCCTTGTACTCAGTGCTGACACCGTCCACCCTGAAGACCATCGGCCCTTCAGCAGTGGTGACGGTCAGCAGATCCCCCACCTTCGCAAGGGCGCTGATGTTGTTGAAGGGTGAACCGCCCCCTTCCACGCTGTGCCCCACGACATAGGTGGTATTGGTAGAGCCCTCGCCTGGCATGCCGTACGGGCTCAACCAGTAGGCGTCCGGCGTGTGGGGCGGGACGATCGAATTCAGCTCGAGTTCCTGCGCTGTGGGGGTCAAAGGCACTACGCCCTGGTCCAGTCCCACTGCGTCATACGCGATGTGGAGCGGCGGTGCACCCGCCTCCAGCGGAACACGCCCACCGGACAACTGGGGCTGCAGGGCCGGCCCCTCTGCCACTGCCGAGGGGCTCCTCAGCGCCTGGGCGTCCGAGGGGCTCGTCGCCGGGGACTGCTGGGGCGCCGTAGCCACAGGCTGGGAGTTGAGCGCCGGAGCCGGGGCGGACCACAACCCCGGAAGCAGCACAGCCAGCAGGACCGCGGTGAGGAAAGCGAGCAACGCCGCCCCACCCCACCGCCGGCCCACTGGCCCCTCCGGAAAAAGGCTCCGACGACGCCTCCCGCGCTGTGCTGCTTTGTGCCGCAAGGTACTGCTCCTCTAGCGTCCCCTGCGCCCATTCATCAGCAAGCGTGTTGTCACCAAGGCGATACCCACACCGCCAAGACCAACAAAGAGCGTCCCCAGGATGGTTGTTTGTTGCATGGATCCCGTTCGGGACAATCCGACGGCGGTGTCCACGTTGGCGCCCTGATTCCTGCCGGTTCCAGCCAGGGGAACTGACTGATTCGTCGCGGTCGCCGTGGGTGTGGCGGTCGCCGACGCCGTGTCGGTGGGAGTCGCGGTGGCGGTCGCCGTCGCCGTGCCCGTCTCCGTCGCAGTGGGTGTGGCGGTCGCTGTCGCCGTAGCCGTGCCCGTATCGGTGGGAGTCGCGGTGGCGGTAGCAGTCGCCGTGCCCGTATCGGTGGGAGTCGCGGTGGCAGTCGCCGTCGCCGTGTCGGTGGGAGTAGCCGTCTCAGTGGGAGTAGCAGTCTCAGTGGGTGTAGCCGTCTCAGTGGGTGTGGCAGTCGCCGTCGCCGTGCCTGGGGGCGCGGAGGTTGTGGGTGTGGTGCTGCAGGAGGGGTTGGTTATCACGTTGGTGTCCAGGGAGACCTGTCCATTCCGTGCCAGGAGGCGCCCTTCAATAACCGCGCCTGTTTGTGCCGTGATGGATGTCAGCGCCAGCACGGATCCCTTGAAACTGGAGGCGGTACCCAGGGTCGCGGAGCTGCCCACCTGCCAGAACACGTTGCATGCTTGGGCACCGTTGATCAGGACCACGCTGCTGGCTGAGGCCGTAATCAGCGTGGAGGCCACTTGAAAGACGAATACTGAGCCCGGATTGCCTTGGCCATCCAACGTGAGTTGTCCACTGAGGCCAAGGGATGACGTGGACTTGTAGACGCCTTCAACCAGGGTCTGGCCCACAAGGTCTCCTGAGACGCTGGTGGTGAGGGCTTGCCCGGCGGCGTTGTTGTAGGCGATGGTCAGGTCCTGCTGTGCCTGCAAAGCCACTGCGTCTGCTGCATGGACGGTTCCGGCGGTTGTCCCTGGCGGAAACCCTGTGATGGCGGTACCTGGGCTCAGGCCCAGGTCTCCCTGGAGCGTGGAGGGACCGGTGTTGGTCACTGTTGTGGCAGCAAGGACAGAATAGGAGGTTGCCGTGCCCAGGTTGACGGGTGTGGCGGCAAAGGCTGGCGATTGTTGCAACAAGATGGCGCCTGCCAGGAGAAGAACTCCGGAGGCGGCCCCCACAGTCAGGGTCTTTCGTCCGCGCCTGAATCGAAGAGCTGACGTTCTGGTTTCCTGGCGCGCAGAGCTGTGGTTCATGGCAGTTCCTTCCCCCGGCGGGGCAAGCGCCCCAAAGCAACTGCCCAACAGAGTGTGGGGGAGCTATACAGCGGACTGTACGCCCGCAGGCGCCTCGCGGATAGGGCACTTTTTGGGAGAAGGGGAACGCCGCCCAGAGAGCGCTGACCGCGTCGAGAAGCCCCCGGAAGGCATCGTCCCAGTTCAGGCCCTAAGTATGCTGACTATTTTTCACAGCGGCGGCTGACATAAACAGAAAATAATTACTCCAAATAATCTACAAACAACCTCTATGTGACCGCCCTCAAAGCAACCGGAGTTGCCTACACGGCCGTGGTGGGCGCCCGGCCTTCGTCGCCGTGCTGTTTGCGTGCTTCGGCGGCTCGACGACGATCCAGCCGGTTCATTAGCGGTGCAGTGGTGGCCCCGTGCACCACGATGGACAGTGCCACTACCAAGCCGATCAGCGCCCAGAGTTGTTGGGCCTCGGCGTCGAAGTTTCCGTGGGTCAGTGCGTATCCCACGTAATACAGTGAGCCGATTCCGCGAATGCCGAAGTAGGAAATGGCCAGGCGTTCGCGCGGACCTGTCTTGCCTCCCATCAACCCGAGCCAGCCAGCTGCGGGGCGGACCAGCAAGAGGAATCCCAAAGCCACCAGCAGCTCCGCCCAGCCGATCCCTTCCAGGAGTCCACGCGCTATTGCACCGCCAAGGAGCACCAGGATCACAATGGTCATGAGCCGTTCGAGTTGCTCTACATAGCTATGGAGAACCTGGTGATACGCGTGGTGTCGTTCAGCGGAACGGATGGTCACAGCGCAGATGAATACGGCAATGAATCCGTAGCCTTCCACCAATTCGGCAACCCCGTACGCCAGGAAAGTAGCGGCCAGTGCCACAAAACCTTCGGAGTGCTCGGAGAGCCGGAAGCTCTTTCGCTTGGAGGCGAAGAAGATCAGGCTCAGGAGTTTGCCGGTACCGAAGCCCAGCAGCACACCAACTGAGATCCGCCACAGTATGTCCAGGCCAACCCACTCCCCTACCCAGGCCGCGGGCGAGGCCCCCACGAGGCTGATGAGAATGGCCAAATACACAAAGGGGAAGGCAAGTCCGTCATTCAATCCCGCCTCGGAGGTCAGGGCGAAGCGGACTTCATCCTCATCGGCGTCCTCTTCTGTGTCCGCGGGTTTTCCTACTTGCACCTCGGAAGCCAACACGGGATCGGTGGGCGCAATGGCACCTGCTACCAGGATGGCGGCGGCAAGTCCCAGCCCCAGCACCCATAGCCCCAGCAATGTCATCACCAGAATGCACACGGGCATGACGATTCCGAGCAGCCGCCAAGTAGTGGACCACCCACGCCATGAGAAGGGTCTATCCAGCGCCAGCCCCGCGCCCATGAGGGAAATAATGACGCAGACTTCAGTCAGGTGCGTAGTGAAGTCAGCGTGAAGGATGGGATCCGGGTCCGGCAAGTCAGGAAGCAGGGTGAACGCCAGGATGCCGCTGCCCAGGAACACCATGGGCATGGAAAGTGGGGTCTGGCGCAGCAATTTAGGCAGGACCGCGGCCGCCAACACCGCAATGCCCGCCGAAAGGAACAGAATGCTGGGGACTTCAAACACAAATAGTCTTCTTCCTGCCGCGATGAACGCGTCTCAGAAGCCTAGTTGGATGTCAGCGCCACGTCGATCAGAACCTCGGCTGCTTGACGTGCCTGCCCGGCAGCATCGGATGTTCCTGCAATGGCCGCAGTGGTCTGGGCGCCTTCGGCGAGGATGGCCAACTGGGGGGCCAGGTAGGCCGGGGCGCCAGCTTCGACCGCCAAGCCGGAGACGTACTCCTGGAATGATTCTTTGTGTTTCCGCGCATACTCGGCAACCTCGGGGCTGACGGCACCGAGCTCAGCGAAGCTGTTGATGAAGCCGCACCCACGGAATGAGTCCTGGCAGAACCACCCTGCAAGGTAGTCAAAGATGGCAAGCAGGCGCTCCCTGGGTGTCCCGGCTTGCTGGACGGTGGCGTCCAGACCTTCCGTCCAGGAGCGATGCCGGTGCTCAAGCACAGCCATGACAATGCTGCTCTTTGAGGGAAATTCCCCGTAGAGCTTTTTCAGTGAGACCCCCGCCGCGGAGCGGAGTTCATCCATTCCCACGGCCTGGATTCCCTTGGCGTTATAGAGATCATCGGCGGTGGCAACAATGCGTTCGCGAACCTCGGAAATATCCATGTCCCCATTCTACTTGCATTGAGAACGAACGTTCTCTACTATGGAGAACACAGACGGAGAACGATCGTTCTCTGCTTCGAGAAAAGGGACAAATCATGGGCTTCATCAAGGTTGGCACCGAGAACACCACGGACATTGAGCTCTACTACGAAGACCACGGAGCAGGTCAGCCCGTAGTCCTGATCCACGGCTACCCGCTGGACGGTGGCTCATGGGAGAAGCAGTCCGCAGCACTTCTCAACGCCGGCTACCGTGTAATCACCTACGATCGCCGCGGCTTCGGCAAGTCCAGCAAGCCCACTACCGGCTACGACTACGACACCTTTGCGGCCGATCTCAACACCGTCCTTGAAACCCTGGATCTGCAAGACGTAGTGCTGGTGGGCTTCTCCATGGGAACCGGCGAAGTTGGGCGCTACATCGGCACCTACGGCGAGTCCCGGATCGCCAAGGCCGCCTTCCTCGCCTCCCTCGAACCTTTCCTCCTGCAGACCGAGGACAACCCCACCGGCGTCCCTTCCTCGGTATTCGACGGCATCCGGAACGCTGCGATCGAGGACCGCTACGCCTGGTTCACCAACTTCTACAACGACTTCTTCAACACTGATAACTTCCTGGGCAACCGTCTCAGCGAAGAAGCCCTGCGGAATTCCTGGAATGTGGCAGCAGGTTCATCCTGGTACGCATCCTTCGCCGTAGTGGATTCCTGGCTCACCGATTTCCGCTCGGACATTGAGAAGGTCACCGTTCCGTCGCTGATCGTCCACGGCACTGACGACCGCATCCTGCCGATCGACGCCACCGGCCGTGAATTCACCAAGCGCCTTCCCTCCGCCGAATACGTGGAGATCGAGGACGCGCCGCACGGCATGCTCTGGACGCACGGCGCTGAAATCAACGAGGTCCTGCTCCGCTTCCTGGCCAAGTAGGCCCCACCTCTCAAGACAACACTCACGACGGCGGTAGGTCACCTTAGGTTCCATGCGAACCGAAGGTGCCTGCCGCCGTCGTGCGTTGACGTAGTGCACATCACGATCTATGCTTTATGAATCGATTCAAGATGTAACCTTCCTCACGCTGAATGACCACTTTGTTCAGTCCTGGATGGGAAGAGTTCTTGTTCCTTGCCAAAGACGCCAGAGGAGTACAGCGACGTGACAGTCACGCACCGGAGGGACCTCAGCACCTCCCCCCAGCCCGGCTCCACACCAACCACGGGCCAAAAAGATCCCAAGAAGGCCGCCATGAGCGGTTGGATCGGAAGCGCGCTGGAGTACTACGACTTTGCCCTGTACTCACTGGCGGCCACGCTTCTGTTCCCCACCATCTTCTTCCCCACGGAAAACCCCACGGTGGGCATCATCGCCTCGCTGGCCACCTACGCCGTGGGCTACGTGTCCCGCCCGCTGGGCGCCGTGATCCTTGGTGCCTACGGTGACCGGCACGGACGCAAGCAGGTGCTGGTATTCGCGATGCTTCTCATGGGCTTCGCCACTTTCGCCGTGGGCCTTCTGCCCACCTACGGACAAGTGGGCCTCCTGGCCCCCGTCCTTCTGGTGATCCTCCGCCTGATCCAGGGATTCGCCGTTGCGGGTGAACTCGGCGGCGCCAGCGCAATGATCGTGGAGCACTCACCCGATGCCAGGCGCGGCTTCTTCGCCAGCTTCAGCCTGCAAGGTACGCAGGTGGGATCCATTTTGGCTACAGCCGTCCTGATTCCGCTCGCCGCACTCCTCCCCGAAGAGCAGTTCCACTCATGGGGTTGGCGTTTGCCCTTCCTGCTCAGCGCCGTGGTGATCATCGCAGGTTACGTCATCCGCCGCCGCGTTGAAGAGCCTCCCGCCTACCTCGCCCAGTCCGAAGACGCCACCGCTAAACGACGCTTCCCCTTGGTTGACCTCCTGCGTACCCACCCATGGGTTCTGGTCCGCTGCGTCATCATGACCTTCACCAATGTGATCGGCATGGCCACCCTCATCTTCGGTGTCTCCTTCGCCACCCAAAAGAGTTACGGAATCGGCTTCTCCAGCAGCGAATTCCTCTGGGTAACACTGGCGGCCAACGTAGCCGCAGTGCTCACCATCCCGCTCTTCGGCGCACTGTCTGACAAGATCGGCCGGCGGACGCTGATGGTAGCCGGCGGCATTGCCGGTGGTCTGCTCACTGTGGGTTACCTCTGGGCGATCGAGCAGCGCAGCCTGCCCCTGGTGTTCGTCTGCGTCGTAATTGTCCAGGGCATCCTCTTCCAGATGTGGAATGCCACCTTCGCCACGTTCTTCCAGGAACAGTTCCCCATGCGGATGAGGGTCACCGGGTTCGCTGTCTCCCAGAACATCGGGCTCATGATCGCTTCCTTCTTCCCCAGCCTGTTCACGGCGATCGCTCCCCCGGGCTCAGCCAACATCCCCCTGGTGATCGGCCTGACCACGCTCGGCATCTGCCTCGTCTCAGCTGTAGCAACCCTTTTGTCCTCGGACACCAAGGGCAAATCGCTCGAGGACCTGGAGACCCGCTAGCCATTTGACGCCCACCTCTCCAGCGAAGATCTCCAGCTCTGTGGCAGCATGACTTACAGCTTGCAGCCCCACCGGCCAAAACAGATCAGCAAGGAGAACTTCACGTGAGTACACCCATCAAGATCGCAGTGACAGGCGCAGCAGGCCAGATCGGTTACAGCCTGCTCTTCCGGATTGCCAGTGGCGCCCTCTTCGGGGCCGATACCCCGGTGCAACTCCGGCTCCTGGAAATCACGCCCGCTTTGAAGGCACTCGAGGGTGTTGTGATGGAACTCGATGACTGCGCGTTTCCCACCCTGGACTCCGTGGAAATTGGCGACGACGCCGACCATATTTTCGACGGCGTCAATCTCGCCTTGCTCGTCGGCGCCCGTCCCCGCGCCAAGGGCATGGAGCGCGGCGACCTGCTCAGTGCCAACGGAGCTATTTTCACAGCACAAGGACAGGCCCTTAACCGGGTGGCGGCCGACGACGTCCGGATAGGTGTAACGGGCAATCCGGCCAATACCAACGCCTTGATTGCCATGAGTAACGCCCCGGACATTCCCGCCTCCCGGTTCAGCGCCCTCACGCGGCTGGATCACAACCGGGCCTTGGGACAGCTTGCCAGGAAAGCGGACGTCAAGGTGGGGGAAATCCGCCGGATGACTGTTTGGGGCAATCATTCCGCAACCCAGTATCCGGACATCTATAACGCGGAAATTGCGGGCAGAAACGCGGCCGAGGTAGTCAACGATCAGGAGTGGATAGAGAACGGGTTCATTCCCACTGTTGCGGGTCGCGGCGCAGCGATCATTGATGCCCGGGGCGCGTCCTCTGCAGCATCGGCAGCCTCGGCAACCATTGACGCAGCCCGCGACTGGCTCCTGGGCACTCCCGAGGGCGATTGGGTTTCCATGGCCGTCGCTTCCGATGGATCATATGGCGTCCCCGAAGGTTTGGTGTACTCATACCCGGTGACTACCTCGGGCGGAGACTGGGAAATTGTCCAAGGCCTGGAAGTGAACCCGTTCAGCCGCAGGAAGATGGATGCCACTGCCGCTGAGCTCTCCGAAGAGCGGGCTGCCGTGGCTGAACTCGGCCTGATCTGACGTCCCTTACCGGCGCCGCGTTGGGGTGACCAAACGTGCAAGCTCGGTGCCGGGTGCAGCGAGCCGGTCCACGGTGCTGAAGACGAACTCCTGCATTGCTGCCGTAGCGGCGGATGGAGCAATGTCATGACGGCGGGCCAGGTTGACCGTTCGGCTCAGCGAGGGGCTGACCAGGCGGGCGCTGCGCAATCCGGGCCGGCCGATCACCACCATTGCCGGAACCACTGCCACGCCCAGTCCCCTTTCCACGAAGCGGAGCACGGCATCCATCTCAGCGCCCTCGACGGCGATCAGCGGCTCCAGGCCTCTGGCGGAGAAGGCGGCCTCGGTGGACATCCGAAGCTCATAGCTGCGGTTGAATGCCACCTGCGGGATGTTGGCCAGTTCTTCCAGGGTGATTTCTTCCCGCCACGGCATTTCCGCGGCTGAGACAACCACCAGTTCCTCGGTCAGCAGCGGAATCAGTTCGGTGCCATGCACAGCGGGGTCCGGGCCTCGGGTAACCACCAGCGCCAGATCCAATGCGCTCTCGTTCAGGGCATCAACCAGGGAACGCGAACCACCTTCAGTGATATGCAATTCGACTCCGGGATGCGCGCTCCGGAAAGCGGCCAGAACATCGGCCACCAGTGAAACGCACAGAGTGGGCGGGGCGCCCAGGCGGATGCGCCCTCTCCGCAATCCCGTGAGCTCGTTCATCTGCTCCCGTGCGGTCTCTGCGTCACCAAGCATTCTCCGGGCTATGGGCAGGAGGAGTTCCCCCGCAGTTGTCAGGGTGGCTCCGGAAGGTCCGCGGTGAAACAGTGACACACCCAGATCGGCTTCCAACGCCGCGATCTGCCTGCTGAGTGAAGGCTGTGCGAGGTAGAGTTGCTCGGCCGCGCGTGTGAAGTGCCCCACTCTGGCGATCGCCTCGAATGAGCGTAATTGCTCCAGCTTCATGCTCATAGCCTAAACGCATCAAGCTGACTCGAATAATTCATTGGATACATGAGGCCGCTGCTTTTACCGTGGAAAACATGAACTCCAACACCTCTCCAGAACGTCTCCTGTCCACTTCAGTATTGGTTATTGGTACCGGCGGCGCCGGCCTGCGGGCCTCAATTGAACTCGCCGAGCGCGGGATTCAGGTCCTGGCCGTGGGTAAGCGTCGCAAGCACGACGCCCACACGAGCCTGGCCGCCGGCGGCATCAACGCGGCACTTGGCACCATGGACCCTGAAGACAGCTGGCAGCAGCATGCCGCTGACACTTTGCGGGAGTCCTACTTCCTGGCCGATCCCTCCATTGTGGAGACGGTAGCCCGCAACGCGGCCCAAGGCATCGAGGACCTGGAACGGTGGGGAATGCCGTTCGCCCGGGAGGAGGATGGGCGCATTTCCCAGCGGTTCTTCGGCGCACACAAGTACCGCCGTACCGCCTATGCAGGCGACTACACCGGGCTGGAGATCCAGCGCACGCTGATGCGCCGGGCGGCAGAGTTGAACGTACCCATCATCGACACCGTCTACATCACACGCTTGCTCGTGGCCGACGGCACCATTTTCGGCGCCTACGGGTTCGACATCGTGGACGGCACCCCTGTGCAGATCCACGCCGATGCTGTGATTCTGGCCGCTGGCGGACATACCCGCATCTGGCGGCACACGTCATCCCGGCGGGATGAGAACACGGGCGATTCCTTCCGGTTGGCGGCCCTGGCGGGTGCACGGATCCGCGACGCAGAGCTGGTTCAGTTCCACCCGTCAGGGCTGTTGGAGCCCGACGACGCCGCCGGCACCTTGGTCTCGGAGGCAGCGCGAGGCGAAGGGGGCATCCTCACCAACGCCCTGGGAGAGCGCTTCATGGAACGCTATGACCCCGAGCGCATGGAGCTTTCCACCCGGGACCGCGTTGCGCTGGCAGCATTTACCGAGGTGGCCGAGGGCCGTGGGACCGAGAAAGGCGGCGTCTACCTGGACGTCTCCCACCTGCCGCGGGAAACCATCATGGAAAAGCTGCCACGGGTCTACCGCACCATGATTGACCTTCAAATGCTGGACATCACCACCACCAAGATCGAGATCGCTCCCACTGCCCACTACTCCATGGGTGGGGTCTGGGTTGCACCGGAGGACCACGGAACTGGCGTGAACGGACTCTACGCAATTGGTGAGGCATCTTCCGGACTGCACGGCGCCAACCGCTTGGGCGGAAACTCCCTGATCGAGCTGCTGGTCTACGGTCGTATTACCGGCGAGCATGTGTCCCACTACGTCCGTTCGCACAACAAGATCGTCAGGGATCCCGCCGTGGTGGGCATAGCCCGCGGGGAAATGCAGTCCCTGCTCAGTGAACGCGGAACAGACAGTGACCGCGGAACGGAGTCCGCCCGGCGGCTGCAGCGTGAACTGCGGAACCTCATGACAGAGCATGCAGGCGTGGTGCGCACCGAACAGGGGCTGGAACAAGGACTGGCGAAGTTGACCGCGCTGGAGGAACGCGCCCAACTGGTCACCGCCCACCCGGACATCGCAGGTTTCGATGACCTGGCCCACGCCTTCGATCTTCTTGGTTCGCTTCTGGCCGCACGAGCCACTCTGGAGTGCGCGCTGGAACGACGCGAAACCCGTGGCGCCCACAACCGTGCTGACTTCCCGGCGGCCGATCCCTCGCTGCAGGGTAACTTCATCTGGTCCACGGATGAGGGCGTCACGTTTGAAAGCCTGCCTCCAGCTCCGGATTCCTTCCGGGGCCTGGCCGAAGCCGATGCCGATGACTCCGTGGCAGGCAAGCTCGTGGAGTAAGCGTGATCAGGGGCGGGTGACCTCTTCCAGCAGCTCCAGCACATGCTGGTATTGGGAACCCGTTGCCCTTGTCATGCCCAGTTCGCAGGTTCGGTTGCAAGAGGCGTGGGCTGCAGCGTTCATGTCCACTACCTCAGCTGCCTGACGGGCGGTTGCCGATTCCGTCAGTTCCGGGTGCAACATTCCCCTGTCACCGGCAAATGCACAGCAACCCCAGTTCTCCGGGATGTCCACGCGTTCGGCCACGGCTCCGGCAACCACGCCCAGCGCCTCATTGAGACCCATCCGGGTTGAGGAGCACGTGGGGTGCAGTGCCAGGGATTGAATCTTTTGGTGCTCGGGCAGCCCTGGCAGTATCCGTTCTGCGGCGAAGTCCACGGCGTCCACGATTCGCAGCGGAAGCTGGCCCTCCTCAGGGACTTCCGATTCCACGGCATGGCGCAGGCCTTCCGTGCAGGACGATGCGTCGCAGACAATGGGCAGCTCGCCGTCACGTGTTGCTTGCCGGAGCGCTGCCACGGTTTTTTCCTGCATGGTTGCCTGGCCGTCCGCCATCCCTTTGGAGGACCACGGCGTACCACAGCAAAGGCCGTCAATGCCTTGCGGCACCAGGAGCGTGATGCCAGCCCGGTGGGCAAGCTGTTCAAAGCTGTACTGCACACCCTGCCCGGGGGTTCCGGGCGAGCCACCGGTCCCGGACTCTGCCGGCCCAAACATGGTGTTGACGCAGGCAGGGAAATACACAGCATCAATGTGCCCTGAAGGGATAGGCCGTTCCCGCACGGAACCCCCGCCTGGAAGCTCCGCGGAGTAGAGGGGTACGGTATCTGCCCCCAATACGGCCCGTGCTGCCAGGTTGGGTGGCTTGATCATGGCCGCCGGAAGCTTGTCCACCACCGTCAGGGCAAGGGCCGCCCCCCGGGTGAGACCTTCCCAGTGCTTGGCTGCAGCGTTCCACGCACCGTTGGCGAGTTTGCCGGCGTCGTTCTTCCTCAGTCGCTTCACCAGCGAACCTGTGTTGATGTCCACCGGGCAGGCGGTCTGGCACATACCGTCCACGGCGCAGGTGTCCACGGATTCGTACTCGTAGTCCCGCTCCAGCTCCTTCACCAGCGCCATGTTCCCGGCCAGGCGGGCAGACTCGATGGCACGCAGCGTCACGATCCTCTGGCGCGGCGTGAGGGTGATGTCCTTGCTGGGACACACCGGCTCGCAATAGCCGCACGAAACGCAGCGGTCCACTTCCTCCGCTACGGG
Organism: Paenarthrobacter aurescens; assembly: GCF_041549525.1. Taxonomy (NCBI): domain Bacteria; kingdom Bacillati; phylum Actinomycetota; class Actinomycetes; order Micrococcales; family Micrococcaceae; genus Paenarthrobacter; species Paenarthrobacter aurescens. Next base: position 574,686 of record NZ_CP157456.1, on the reverse strand, counting down.
CGGTGCAGTCTTGATGTGCCGCAGGTGAGCCACCGGGTCCTCGTCCATCACCACCCCCGGGTTCAGCATGCCGGAGGGGTCGAACAAGCCCTTGATGGTGCGCATGACCTCGTAAAGCTCGTCGCCGTATTGCCTGCGGACGAAAGGGGCCATGACCCGCCCGGTGCCGTGCTCGGCCTTCAACGAACCCCCTTCGGCCAGGACCACATCAACCATGTCCTCTGTGAAGGCGCTGTAACGGTCCAGTTCGGACGGCGAGGCAAAGCCATCGGTCAGCATGAAGTGGACGTTGCCATCCTTGGCATGACCGAAAATCACGCTGTTGCTGTAGCCATACTTCTCAAACAGCCCAATGAGGCCCCGGCACGTGCGGCCCAGTACGGGCACCGGCACCACAATGTCTTCCAACAAAGCCGTGGTGCCTTGGGGACGCGCCCCCGCCACGGAGGCATAGAGTCCCTTTCGCAGCTGCCACAACTGACCGCGTTCTCTGGCATCTGCAGTAAAGCGGGCCGGGGCTGAGAGTCCCAGCCCCTGCAGAATTCCCGAACCGCCCGCCTGCAGCTCTTCCAGTTGGCCGGCATTGGCCGCGGAGTACTCCACCAGGAGCGCGGCATGGTCCCGTACCGCTATGTCATGCACGACGGCGGGCGTTCCTTTGAGCGTCTGGCCCACCTTCAGGGACAACGCATCCATGAGTTCAATGGTTGCCGCTCCCGTTTCCACCAAGGTGGGCAGCGCAGCGTTGGCAGCCTCGAGATCCGGGAACACCAGCAGGCCCGCGGCAGCGTGCTGGAGCCGCGGAATGGTGCGGAAAACCGCTTCCGCCACGAATCCCAAGGTGCCTTCGCTGCCAATGATCAGGTGGGCCATGATGTCCACCGGGTTCCTGAAATCCAGCAAGGAGTTCAACCCGTAGCCCATGGTGTTCTTCATGGAGAACTGCTGCTGGATCCTCCTCACTGAGTCCGGGTTGTTCCGGACCCGCTCAGCCAGACGGGCCAAGCCTTGGTACAGCTCCGGCTCGAGGGTGCGGAGCTTGTCCTCCGCGTCCGCCGCACCGGTGTCTACGACGGTCCCGGAAGGCAGCACCACGGTCAGCGATTCCAGGGTCCGGTACGTGTTGTCCACGGTGCCGCAGTTCATGCCGGAAGAGTTGTTGGCTACCACCCCGCCAATGGTGCACGCCGCTTCACTGGCCGGATCCGGGCCGAACTTCCGGCCGTAGCGCGCAAGTCTTGCATTCAGTGCCCGAACCGTGACGCCAGGTTGGACGCGGACCCGGGCGCCGTCGTCGAGCACTTCAATGTCCCTGAAGTTCCGGCGCACATCCACCAACACGCCGTCTGTGACAGCTTGCCCGCTTAAGCTGGTACCGCCGGAGCGGAACGTCAGCGGTACGCCCTGGGAGGCACTGGCACGAAGCAGGCCCGCGACGTCCCCAGCGCTTTTGGCGGTGACCACCGCCTGCGGAATCAAGAGGAAATGCGAGGCATCGTGGGCGTTGGCATGAAGATCGATCGCCCGCGTGCTGACCGCGCCGGGGTCCTGCACAGCGGCACGGAAACGGGTGAGGTCCAGAGAGGGCACTAGGGCACCATCCAATCCAGTACGGGGGTGGACTGCAGGAAGATCAATACGGTGATCAGCGCCAGCAGGCCAAGACTCCAGCCAACGAGCTTACGGAACAGGGTTCCCTCGGCGCCATCAAGGCCCACCGCTGCGGAGGCCACGGCGAGATTCTGCAGGGACAACATCTTGCCCATCACACCGGCCGACGAATTGGAGGCGGCCATCAATACCGGCGACAATCCGGTCTGCTCCGCAGCAGTTGCCTGCATTTGGCCGAACAGGGAATTGGACGAAGTGTCCGAGCCCGTAAGCGCAACTCCAATCCATCCGATGAGCGGCGAGAGGAGGGCAAAGAACCCGCCAGCAGAAGCCAGCGCGAAGCCAAGGGTGGTGGTTTGTCCCGAAAGGTTCATCACAAAGGACAGCCCCAGTACCGCCGTGACGGTGACGATCGTCCAACGCAACTGGACGAGCGTTTCCTTGTAGACCCGGAGGCCGCGCGAAGCGGAGATCTTGTAGAGCGCCATGGTGATCACCCCGGAAATCAGCAGGAGCGTGCCCGTTGCCTTCAGGTGGTCCAGCTTGAACTTTGTGCCGGACACTGCCTGGCCCGCGGAATCGACAATCTCCAAACCGGGCCAGGCAAAAGTCACGCTGCCAACCTGGGCCAACCAGGTTTTCAGCACCGGGACCTGAGCCAGGGAGAAGACGGTAATGATGACCAGGTACGGGGCGATGGACATCCACACCTTCCGGGCCTCCGGACGTGAGCCATCAGCCACTGCCGCGGCCCCGGTGGTTGCAATGCTTGAGGTTCGCCCGGCAGGGGAACCGGTGGGAGCCTGACCATCCCGTGAAAGGGCGGCTGTACCGGACGCCGTAGAACTGCCGCGCAATTCTTCGTCTGCACTGTCCTCCGCGATGGATTCTTTCGGTTGCCAGACCTTCAGCATCAACAACACTGCTGCCACGGTAGCAACAGCGGCAACCACATCGGTGAGCTCAACAGCAAAGAAGTTGGACGTTACAAACTGGGCGAGCGCAAAGACCACACCAGCAACCACAGCCACCGGCCACGTCTGCCTCACACCTCGCCGCCCATCCACCAGGAACACCAGGAGCAAGGGAACAATCAGTGCTATGAACGGCGTCTGGCGCCCTGCCATGGAGGAGAGCTCATTCAGGGGCAGGCCCGTGACTCCGTTCAGGGCAATGATCGGGGCGGCCATCGCTCCGAATGCTACGGGTGCGGTGTTGGCCAAGAGGGATACCACCGCAGACTTCAGCGGTTTCATGCCGGCGGCCATCAACATCGCGGCGGAGATGGCCACGGGGGCTCCGAACCCGGCCAGTGATTCCAGAAGGGCGCCAAAGCAGAAAGCGATCAGGATGGACAGAATGCGGAGATCATCCGAAATGGAGCGGATAGTCTGCCCCAGGACCTCGAACCACGGCGAGGCCACAGTAAGCCTGTAAATCCAGAGCGCGTTGACCAGGATCCAGAGGATCGGAAACAGGCCGTAGAAGATCCCCGCAGCCGTGGCACTGAGCGCTTGGTTGACCGGCATTTGCCAGCCGATAACTGCCAATAAGAGCGACAAAGCAAGGCTTGCGAGCGCGGCAATGGGTGCTTTGACCCTGAAGGCGCCCAGCAGGACAAAGAGCAAAATCAGGGGAAGTGCGGCGCAGATGGCCGAAAGCGCTAGGGACCCCGCAATGGGGTCGAGGATCTGCTGAAACATGAGTCTCCCGGAAGTGTTAGGCGTCACAACACTGTGAGCCCTACGATTGTCTAACAAGTACACATGACCGTCAAGGTGCAATTGTTATCTTGTCTGGCAAGATGGAGGCAAAGGGTGCCGTTCCAGCCATGAGGAGGCCTAGTTGCCAGGCCGAGTTTCAGCAGTTTCCATAGTTGATGCCATAGCGGCGGACCTGCGGAGCCGGATCTTCTCCGGCGACCTCGGCCCCGGCCATACGCTCACGGAAACGGACGTCGCAACCACCTATGAGGTAGCCCGCCCTACTGCAAAAGCGTCCATCGAAAAACTCGTTCCCGAGGGTCTGCTGGAGCGGGGCACACACAAAACCGCACGCGTTGTGGAGCTCGGCCCAGGAGCGGTCCGTGACATCTACCTGGCCAGGGCCTACCTGGAAAGTGAAGTGCTAAGGCGCCTCGCCGCCAAGAAGGAAGTGCCCGAGGCCGCCATTCAGGCAAACCGAGACATCGCAGCACTCCAGAGCGGCACTCCCCTGGACGTGGTGGAACCGGATATGCGCTTCCACACCAGCCTGATTGACGCCGTGGGTAATGAACGCATCAGCCGCATGTACCGCTCACTGGTGGGCGAAGTCCGGATGTGCATGGTGAGGGTCCAAACGCTGCACCTGCTGGACACGTCATTGATCCACGAAGAACACCAAAAAATCCTGGAACTCATTGAGTCCGGCCAGCCCGACGCCGCAGCGGCACTGCTGGACAAACACCTGGGACGGGCGCGGGAACGCCTAGCGGCCGCCATGGAACGGGAATCCGGCAGCTAGTCGAAGAAGCCCACAATGTAGCCGATGAAGAACAGCAGCGTCAGCAGCACTCCAGCACCTATTGCGGACAACCAGAAGACCTGGGTTCCCTTCCTGGGGCCGCCCTCGTCGTGGCCTTGGGGACCGGCTGTTGATGATTCGCCGGGGGGTGTCTCACCAGGGGGCACTCCCCCACCCGGCTCCAAGCCGGTGATTTTGTCCTCGTAGGGGTCGGGGTTGCTTCCGGACACGTTCACTCCCTCGATCGCAGTGCTGGTGCTGTGTCCAGCGTATCGAATCACCACCCCCAGACCTACAGCAACCTTACTAATGGCCCAAAGCGGGTTATCAACGCAGCTGACGATCCCAGGTTGCATCCCGTGTAGAGGTCCGCAGCCGGTACAGGGAAGTAGTGGCTGTGATGTACAGATCCTGGCCGTCGGCACCACCAAAGCAGAGGTTGGAGACCTTTTCAGGTATCTCGACGGCGGCCAGCAGCGCACCGCTCGCGGCGTAGACACGAACTGCCGAGCCTGCCGACGTCCACACACGACCCTCGAGGTCCACTCTGAAGCCGTCGGAGGGCGCATCGTCTTCGAGTTCAACGAAGGTGCTGCCCGTCCCGCACGAGCCACCCTCCACAGGGTAGACGGCGATCCGGAAGGGCACCCCACGGCCGGGACCTGCCGTGTCCGCAACATAGAGGAGAGATTCATCCGGGGAAAAAGCGAGTCCATTGGGGTGCACCAGATCGGTCACCACGGGGGTCAGTTCGTTCTTGGCGGGGTCAAAGCGGAACACATGGCAACCACCATATTCCTGCTCGCCCTCATGTCCTTCCACGGTCCCGGGCAGGATCCCGTAGGGAGGATCCGTGAACCAGACCGTCCCGTCCCCCGCCACCACAACATCGTTGGGCGAATTGAGCCGACGCTCACCGAACGCGTCAACAACCGGCGCCACCACGCCGTCGTCGTCCCTCTCCACCCGCCTGCGGCCGTGGCTGCACTGCACTACGCCGCCGTCCGGGTGGAGTGTGCGCCCGTTGGTGTACTCCACACCGGTGGCGTATTCACGCGTCGCGCCGGTCCCGGGTGAGTACTCCAGAATCCTGTTGTTGGGGATGTCGCTCCAGCGAAGGGTTTGGGACTGCGGGATCCACAGCGGACCCTCAGCCCAAATGGTTCCTTCAAACAGCTTCTCCGGCGTGCCGGTGATCAGTTCTTCCATGTGTTCGAGACTAATCGTTGGCGGGTTCGGAGCTGGGTTTCCGGACCCGTTCTTTGGTGCTGCGTTTTTTGTCGGCGGGCATCACCAACACCGCCACCACCGTGAGCACCGCGCTGACGAGCACCGCCATGAAGACGGCCGAGGACGCGTGCGTGGTGGTGTGCGGGTCCGGGCCACCACTGGGACCGTTGGCATAGATGGCGTTGGCAATGGCACCGAAAACAGCCACGCCAATGGAGCTGCCGATGGAACGTGCAAAGAGGTTGGTGCCGGTAACCACCCCGCGTTCATTCCATTCCACGCTGGTTTGCGCGGCAATGAGACTGGGCGTTGCCACCAGTCCGAGTCCGAGCCCCACGATGAAGCAAGCCATGGCCACCAGCAGAATATTTGGCGTGGCAGCGGTGAAGGCAAGGACGGCCGCACCGATTACCGTGATCGCTATGCCGATGATGGCCGTGTTCCTGAACCCGATGCGCAAATAGAAGCGGCCGGCCTGCGAGGCACTGATGGGCCAGCCAATGGTCAACGCCGCCAAGGCGAGCCCGGCCAGGAGGGGCGAGGTCTTCAGTGCCCCTTCCAGGAACGTTGGGACATAGGAAGTCAGCCCCAGCATGACAGCACCCACGCCAAAGGAGATCAGAGCGGTGGTGGCCAGCAGCCTGCGGGAGACAACCCAGGGCGGCAGGATTGGCTCTGCAGCTTTCCTTTCCGCCAACAGAAATGCAACGAACAATACGGCGCCGCCGGCAAAAACGGAGATGCTGATGGCAGAGTCCCACGGCCAGGCTTGACCACCCTGAAGGGCTCCGAGGATGAGCAGGCTCAACGAAACGGTCAGCAGCCCGGCTCCCAGGTAGTCGATGCGGTGTTTGGTCCGCTCCACGTTCTCGTGGAATGTGCGCAGAAGCATCCAGCCGGCCAGCAGGCACAACGGGATGTTGATCAGGAAGATCCACCGCCATATTCCCAACGAGGCGAAGACGCCTCCCAGTGTGGGTCCCACAACGGAGGAAACAGCCCACACGCTGGCCAGGTAACCCTGAACCTTTGCCCGTTCCGCCAAGGTATAGATATCGCCGGCAATGGTGATCGCCACCGGCTGGACCGCACCGGCGCCGAGTCCTTGGAGCACCCGGAAGGCAATGAGCGCCGGCATGCTCCAAGCCAGTCCGCACAGAATCGAACCAAGCAGGAACAACCCAATGCCGCCCAGAATCATTGGCTTACGCCCAACAACATCTGAGAGTTTGGCGTAGACCGGAACGGACACAGCCTGCGCCAACAGATAAGCCGAGAACAGCCAGGGGAACGAGGCAAAACCGCCGATGTCCTCCACGATGGACGGCACGGCCGTGGCAACAATGGTGGCATCGATCGCCACCAGGCCGGTGGCCAGCATCAGTGCAATCAGAATGGGACCCCGCCGGGAACGGAACCCGACTCCTTCATCAAGTGCCGTGCTCATCTGCGCGTACCCCCTTGTGATGTCCACTTCTGCCGGTGGAGACGTTCGAATCCGTCCAGGAGCAGGTCCAGGGCAAACTCAAACTCGAATTGGTCGTCGCAGCCCCTTCCCACCACGGACTCATCATCATGTGCCGCGGTGACGGCGATGCTGAAAAGATGAGGATAGTTCTCCGACATGTGCCGGGCCATCGCCGCCTGCATTTCGGGTTGCTCCGGGGCCGGTTCCGCAGGATCATCAAAGACTTCCTGGGTGAACCCCCACATTCGGCTGCCCATGGCATGCATTACGTGGTGGGTGAGGTCCGCGGAGAAACCTCCGCCCAAAAACATCCCGGCAAAGCTGTCCATGTAGCCAAGAACGGCCGGAGTCACGGTGGTGCGGCTCTCAATCACGGAGCGAGCCCAGGCATGCCGCAGGAGCACTTGCCTGGCCGAGAGTACCCGCTGCCGGACTGCGGACTTCCACGGAGCGTGCGGCGCGGGAGCTTCGATTTCGCCCACCATGGTGTCCACCATGCCGCCGAGGAGTTCTTCCTTATTGGCAACGTGTTTGTAAAGAGCCATGGGGACAACGCCGAGCTCCTGCGCCAGCTTGCGCATGCTGAGTGCGTCAATCCCCTCAGTGTCCGCCAGGGCAATGGCCGAGCGCAGCACCCGTTCACGGTTCAGGGGAAGCCGCCGGGGCTTATCCACCAGCTGGGTCATGCGAAATCCCCTCTCCACACTGCGTCGCTGGCCAGCAAAGCCTTGACAGGTATACAGCGTACACCTAGGGTTTGGATCACAAAGGTGTACAACGTACACCTCCGCGCGGCCGCACCCACACGAACGGCCAACAACCCCGGAATGCAGGCAGCAGTCATGAGATCCACAACCACCCCATCAACCCGGAGCCGCCGCATGAAGTGGGGCGTTCCTGCGGCCCTGATCATCCTCAGCCTCATCCCGGTAATCGCCGGCGCGGCCCGCCTTACCCAACTGACCGGCGGTGCAACCGTGACGCCCGAGAACGCCAGATTTTTCGCTTCGCCCATCCCGGTGGTGACACACATCGTCACCGTCACGGTGTACAGCCTGCTCGGAGCGTTTCAGTTTGTCCCCGCCCTCCGGCGCGTCACCCCGCATCAACGCGGCTCACAACCTCAACGGCGCAGACTGTCCTGGCATCAAGTGGCCGGGCGCATCCTGGTTCCGGCGGGTCTGCTTGCTGCCGTATCCGGCCTGTGGATGTCCATGTTTTACACCCTCCCGGTGACCGACGGCCAGGCCCTCATGGTTCTACGCCTGATCTTCGGCTTCGGAATGTTGGGAAGCATCGTGCTGGGCCTGCTGGCGATACGCCGGCGCGACTTCGCTGTGCACGGGGCATGGATGACGCGGGCCTACGCAATCGCCGTCGGAGCCGGCACGCAAGCACTGGTTCTGCTGCCGTGGACGCTGATCGTCGGCCCCACCGACCAGACCATGCGGGCAGTGCTCATGGGGGCGTCCTGGGCCATCAATCTGGTGGTGGCCGAGTACTTCATACAGCGACGGCGGGCCACCGTCGGTTCCGCAAGGAACCAAGGCGACCCGCCGTCGAGCGTGAAACTTGGCAGTGTTAGTCGTTGATCAGATCGTGAACCACAATGGTCTGGTCGCGGTCCGGGCCGACGCCGATTGCCGAGAAGCGCGTGCCGGAGAGCTTTTCCAGGGCCAGCACGTAGTTGCGCGCGTTCTCCGGGAGGTCCTCCAGGGTGCGGGCGCCGGTGATGTCCTCAGTCCAACCCTCGAAGTACTCGAAGACGGGCACTGCATGGTGGAACTCGGTCTGCGTCATGGGCATTTCGTCGTGACGCACGCCGTCAACATCGTAGGCAACACACACGGGGATCTGCTCGATGCCCGTGAGCACGTCCAGTTTGGTGACGAAGTAGTCCGTGAAACCGTTCACGCGGGCAGCGTGGCGGGCCAGGACGGCGTCGTACCAACCGCAGCGGCGGGGACGGCCGGTGTTCACACCAAACTCGCCGCCCGTCTTTTGCAGGTAAACGCCCATGTCGTCAAACAATTCCGTAGGGAACGGGCCGGCGCCAACACGGGTGGTGTACGCCTTGATGATGCCGATGGACCGTGAGATGCGGGTGGGGCCAATGCCTGAGCCCACGGATGCGCCGCCAGCTGTGGGGTTGGAGGAGGTGACGAACGGGTAGGTGCCGTGATCCACGTCCAGGAACGTTGCCTGTCCGCCTTCCATCAGCACCACCTTTCCCTCATCCAAGGCGTTGTTGAGGACAAGTGTGCTGTCAATAACCAGCGGGCGTAGACGCTCGGCGTAGGAGAGGAAGTACTCCACGATCTCGTCCACCACGATGTCGCGGCGGTTGTAGACCTTGACCAGGAGTTCGTTCTTCTGACGCAACGAACCTTCCACCTTCTGGCGGAGGATGGACTCGTCAAAGACGTCCTGGACGCGGATGCCCAGGCGGGCCACCTTGTCCATGTACGCCGGACCGATTCCGCGGCCGGTGGTGCCGATTGCACGGCTGCCGAGGAAGCGCTCGGTCACCTTGTCCAGAACCTGGTGGTACGGGGCCACCAGGTGGGCGTTGGCCGAAACACGAAGGCGGGATGTGTCAGCTCCGCGGGCTTCAAGGCCATCGATTTCCTGGAACAGGGCCTCGAGGTTCACCACGCAGCCGTTGCCAATAATGGGGATTGCGTTGGGGCTCAGGATGCCCGCGGGAAGGAGCTTCAGCTCATACTTCTCACCGCCAACAACCACGGTGTGCCCGGCGTTATTACCGCCGTTGGGCTTGACCACGTAGTCAACGCGGCCACCGAGCAGATCGGTTGCTTTGCCTTTGCCTTCGTCGCCCCACTGGGCTCCGACGATCACGATAGCGGGCATGGGATCCTCCCCCATTCTTTCGGGCCCAACCCCAGCCGGATGACCAGGACTAGACGCCGTACATGAGAATGCCCCGAGGTAGCTGGTGCAGCCTGCCCGGAGGCACGGCGTACGCAAGAGTTTCGGGGCTCTTACCAGCCAAGTTTAGCCGATCACAACGGTTTCTCTGGTGTTTGCCCGGCGTTGGGGCGCCGTTGTGGATAAGTCAAGGAACAGCGAGCGCCACAGGACCGGCAGAGGAACTGCCCAGTTGCAGGCTCAACAGGCCGGCGCTGTCCACCAGCCCCACCCTGAGGGCCGAGACCTTGTACTCCCCTGCTGCCGCCGTAACATCGGCCGGTTTGGCCCCGGGCCATGCCTGGTCCGGTTGTACGTTGACGTTGATGGCCACCAAGGTCCGGACTGCTGTGAGGATAGGCCCGACGGCGTTGATCACCGGTGTGATCAGTAACTGCAGGCTTGAGCCCAGGTTGGCGATGAGGCCGGTGTTGAAAATGGTGGCGTTCAGGACGTTCTTGACCACGGTGTTGGTTCCGGTCAGGAGAAGCGAGGTGATAGGTGTCAGCAGGGCGGCCACCACACCTCCGAGGTCCAGGCCCAGAACCTCGGATGTGACTACAGGAGCCACAGCGTTCCCATCGAGAAACTGGCCCAGCGAGGACGGGCCGATCTTGACCCCGATGGTGGCCACGTTCAGACCCGCCAGCTTCAGCGTGATGTTGGTGTTCGCGTTCAGTGTTACAGACCGCAAGGCCGTGGTGAGCGCTGTGAGGACCCGGTTCTTCCACGAATCCAGAAGGGCAGTCACCCTGTTGGTCACAGCTGTTGTCATTGCCGCGTCCAGCACAACAGCATGATTCGCTTCCATGCCGTTGAGTCCCAGGGTGCCACCGGCCAGCGAGGCGATATTGACTCTGACTGTGCCTGTCCCCAGGTTGACGGTCACAATGCCGTCCGTCATGGACTCGGTCATAAGGGCCGTGACTCCGGTGAGGTCCGGGGCGGACAACGTGGCAGTAGTGTTGATGGACCCCAGCTGCAGGCTGCCCAGAACAGGGTTGAGGAGGGCAGAAATACCGTCGGTAATCCCCGTGGTCAACCCACCAGTCCCCAATAGCGCGTTCAGTTGCGTCGGCACCGCCCCCACCAGAGACGCACCCTGCGTGGACAGGGTGCCCACAGCCGGAACTGCCGCGTTCAGGTCCAAGCCTGCGATGCCGTACTGGCGCTGGGACTCCGGGGTGGGATCCAGCGTGGGCCAGCCGTTGACCATGTCGCAGCCGTCCAGCTGCGACGACGAGGCTACTGCCCCCACTTCCAGCGTGACACCGGCCAGGGAGGCCGGAAGAATGTTTCCCAGGGAAATACTGGCCGATTTCGGTGCCGTGGCTGCCCCTTGCGCTGTCCCGGCTACGTCCACGGCGCCTGTCTGGTCTGACACCAGGCCCGAGGCTCCGTGGGCTTGGCCACTGTTGTCGGAGCGGGCCCATTGGGTGTAGGTACCCACGCCGCCCACGGGCAACCCGAGCCCTAAGCCCACTGAGATGGGGCTGCTGCCCAGGACGGACACCGGGATCTTGGTGACGTATGCGTCCGTGGTTCCGGGGACGAGGGTTGCGGACAGGGGTGTGCGTGTGGCCGTAGTGCCGTTGTTCAGCACGGTCAGCCCCTGAACTCCTGCCACAGTGTCCAGGCTGGTGTTGAGTACGGTGCCCTGCAGCTGCCTGGCCCACGACTGGTTGGTGAACATGGTGTTGGTGCTGCAGTCACCCGGGGAGCTGACACCGACGGCGCTTCGCACCCATTCGTTGTCCGTCCAGGCTGCTGTGGTGATGCTGGTTGTGGCAGCGAGTGTGATGGATGCAGCGGCTGCTACCAGGGTAAAGCGGCGAGGCCGGTGCAGGACCCGGCGGAGGAAGTTACCCGCCTTCATGTGCTCTGCCCCCGTGTGGTTGTCCCAGGAGTGGTCGTCCCAGGAGTTTCGGGGGTTTCACGAGGACGTCTCAGCATGGTCAGGAGAGCAGCCCCCACCAGCAGCAGCCCGCCACCAGCGAAGAGTGCCGGCAAGGATGAGGCACCTGTGTCTCCCAGTGGCCCGGGTCCGTCCACCGAGGTGATCCCGTCAGTGACCGGTGGCAGCGACGGTGCGCTTCCGCCGTCGTCGTCTCCCATGGCAGTTATTCCGATTCCCAAGGTGAGCCGGGCGCCCTCCGGCGGTGCACTGTTCGCGGGACTGCTCAGTGTGAAGCGCAGATACGGCGATGTTCCCGGTTGAAGGTCCCGCAGCGGGATCTGCACGCTTTGGTCCCAGGCTTCCAGGGTGGTGGGCGCGATCCTGGGGGTGGGGCCCATGGGACACTGAAGTTCCTGGTTGAGCCCGCTGCTGCCTTGCCAAGGTGTGGCGCATTCGTCCACGGCTATGACGTAACCTCCTTCACCGGCCAGGCCGCCGCCGGCAGTGAGCTGGAGCGTGGATGTAGCCCGAGGCTTTTCAAGGGACAAACCGATCTGCCAGGCAAAGGAGTCTCCGGCTGCGAGTGCGGGGAATTCCAACGGGTACACCGAGGAGGAGAGCCACAGCACCCCTGGGGTGCCGTTCTCCGGAACAGGAATGAGTTGGTCGGCAGCTTTGGCGGGGAGGGCAAGCGTCACCGCACATACGACGGCGGTACACACCACCGTGGCCGGCCTCACTGCCTGCATCCACCGTTTCACCGCCCCATCACCTCCCTGTTGTCTCCCCCACCGGGTCCCCCACGTTTTTGTGCCTGGCAACCCGTTTGGGCCAGTAAGCCCACACAACCAACACCGCCACGGCCAGAGTGGCGCCGCCTATGAAACCCGGCCCCCTCATGGCCATCACCCAAGACCCCACAGCCGGGACTGTTGCCAGCACTTTTTGGGCCGTGTCCACGTTGTAGGGCAGGGGATCCTCGGAACTGTTTGCATCGCCCTTGAGTCGCAGCGACGCCCCGGAACCGTCCGGCTCCACGGAAACAACCCGGTGCGTTACCAACACTCCGGATTCAGAGCGCTTGACAGATACGACGTCGCCCGGCACCAGGGACCCTGCCGGCACTTGAACGGTGAGCGACAAAGCCCCTACGGGATAGAGCGGTTCCATGGAGCCTGTCCTGAACACCACAAAGGAGGCCTTGTAGATGAACCCCAGGACCAGCGCCACAATGCACAGCAAGCCCAAGAGTGCCACCACAGTCAATGCGACTTCGCGTGAGACTTTGAGGACCCGGAACATGACGGGCCAGAAACCCGCCCCTCCCACGGCAGGGGCCGCGGGTGGCAGTGGGGACGAGCTTCTGGTCCGGGTCAAAGGCTCTGTCACAGAGCTTGGTCAGGAGCCGGCGATGCTGGTGAACCTCCACAGCGGGATGGTCTGCTTCCCCTGGAGGCTCACGTCAGTCACGGACGAAGGAAGCGTGATGGCGAAGCAGATGTCCACAGGGGTACCTGCGGTGGTTGCATCTGCGCCCTTTGCCAGGGAGATGCCCACGCCTGATGTGGTGCTCAACGGGACACTCGCGGCTGCAGAGCCCACAATGTCCGTGCCGCCGGTCAGTGTTCCGGCTGCACAGTTCGGCGCAGTAACGCCTTGCACGGCCCGGTAGGTCAAGGCGGAGTACAGAGCGGCAGAGTTGGTGTCCACGTCGCTGCCTGGAACACCGTCGCCGAGCCTCACAGCTTCAGCGAGCGTGGCGGTCAAAGCTTCGGAACCAGCTGCCGCCCGGAGCTGCATGGGAGCATAGGCGGTATCGCCCGGCTTGAGCGCGGCGGAGATGGCACCGAAGGTGAGGGCACCGTCCACCGTGGAATCGGGCACTGTAGGCATGTTGGGCTTATCGCTCCAGGCAGAGTCGCCGCTGCCGTTGGTGTTGCTGAAGGTGTTCTGCTCCATGTGGTAGGTCAGGGTACCGGGGCCGTTGTCGCCGCCGGAGTTGCCGAACACCCATTCGTTGTCAGTCCAGGCGGCCAGGGTGAACGCCGCGCCGATGCCCAGGACGAGTCCACCGGCAAGAAGTGCCCGGACTTTTGTTGCCTTGTTAGATGTAGTTTTTGCGACCATTTTTTCTTACCCCCACGGTAGGTAACGCTGAGACCTGAATCTGGTGGGGGCCATACGGTTTCCCCCGAAACCGGTGGTTTCAAAGACATTATGTGCGTGGGAAAAGCCGCCCCGGGCTGAGGTGCACTTTTGGGTTAACGGGTGCAACGGCCATCACCTGGACGGGCAACACGCCGCGTCGCAAATAAAGGGCGCGCCGAAGCGGGCCCCGTTCACCCCCATAGTCCGGTAAGGTTAGTTAGCCCCCAACAGCACCCTTTGAGGTTTGGCTGCGGCATGCCCGCGGCACCTTGGAACGGTGCGCTGTAACACCTAGGAGACCTAACCACTGATGCAAGAACTGGCGACTGAATCACCCGAAGAAATCCTCTGGAACCGCCGCTACGAACCGCACATTGCCGAGGTCAACGAGCTGTGCGACTCCATCAAGGAGCAGAAGCCGGGCAGCGAGGTCCTCTACATCGACCCCGCCCACAGCATGGATGACTGCCGCATCGTCAGCCTTTTCTCCAATCAGCGCACCAACACCGGCGAGGGTTTCATCAACCCGGGCGATGAGGAAGCCACCACCCGCATGCTGGGCATGCAGTGGCAGCTTGGCCTGCGCCCGGAACTCATGATGCCGTGGAACGCGTACCCGTGGATTGAACCTTCCGAGGAACCGGGCAAGCTGACCCCTGCCAACATCACAGAGGGCCTGAAGCCGCTCCTGCGCCTCCTCCAGCTCCTGCCGCGCACGTCCGCCTTGGTGGCGCACGGCAACGAGGCACACCGCCTGGCCGATCAGCTCATGAAGGCCGCACCGGCCAGCATCGCCCGCCGCGGTTTCAAGACCTTCAAGGTTCGCTCGCTCGGCGGCCGTTCCTTCGCAGGAACCCCCACCCGCCAGCAGGAATACCTGGACGCCATCCACGGCGCCTACGCAGAAGCCATGGCCCGCACGGGAATTCCCCGCAAGGCTTAGTTACACCTTCGTTGTGGGGCCCGCTTTACGCCCCAATCCCCCGGGATACCCCGCAGACCGGGCCTCACAACGCACGCACCTTTGGTTGCGGGGCCCGCTTTGCGCCCCAAACCCCCGGGATACCCCGCAGACCGGGCCTCACAACGCACGGATTACGACGGCGGCCCCCACCTTTTGGTGAGGGCCGCCGTCGTCGTTGGGGTGACTATTTTGTTAGGGTGCCGGCCTTAGCCGACCAGCATGCTGCGGAGGTCCTTCAGGATCAGCTGCGCACCTGTGGGGCCGAGGCCGAGGAACCAGACGTCGTCATTGACTGACTTCGCCTGGCCGGCTTTGACGGCGCCAAGCTTGGGCCAGACTGCCCCCTCAACCACGGAGGTTTCGCCGGTTGCCGCAGGGTCGCCGTAGCTGCTGTAGAAGATCCAGTCGGCATCGCTTTGTTCAATGTTCTCGGCCGAGATCTCGGCAGCGAGTTCATCAATGTTCTGGTTCTCCGGGCGGGCCAGGCCGGTGTCCTTCAGGATCACGCCAATCAGCGACTTGTTCGCGTACAGGCGGATCTTGCCGGGCAGGAAGCGGACCAGGGAGATCTTGGGATCACCCTTCACATCTGCCTTCAGCGCATCAGCTTCACTCTGGTAGTCGTTGAGCGCCTTGACTGCTTTGTCTTCCTCACCCAGCGACTTGCCCACCAGCAGGAAGTTTTCCTTCCAGGGGAAACCGGGACGGATGCTGAAGACCGTGGGGGCGATGGTGGAGAGCTGCTTGTACAGTTTGTCCGCCCGCAGCTGGCTTCCCAGAATGAGGTCCGGCTTCAAGGCAGCGATTGCTTCAAGGTTCAGGTTCTGGATGGTACCCACCGAGGCCACATCCTTGACCTTGTCCGCCAGGTAGGTGGGGACCGGGTTGGCGCCTTCAGTGGTAGCCATGCCCACGGGGGTGATGCCGAGGGTCACCACATCATCCAGCTCGCCGGTGTCCAGGACAACCACGCGGGTGGGCTTTTTCTCCAGGGTGGTTTCACCATTGGCGTGCTTGAGGGTGCGCGGGAAAACTCCCGGGGCAGCGTCCGTGCCCAACTTGGCGGTTTCCTGGTCCGCGGTAGTGAACTTGGAACCACCCGTGGCAACATCGGCGTTGCCGGCGGCGGAACCCGATCCGCCACTGGTGCCGCAGCCTGCAATGAGGCCGGCTACCACCGCAACGCCGGCAACCTTCATGGCAAGCTTGCGCACTGCATTCCGGCGCAGGGGCTTACGCGGCTGCACTTCAAAATCGTCATTTTTCACTGGGTAAGGCTAACCTAATTACGGCACACTTTTGTGACGTTGTGACCACCGTCACCGAATGCGCCGTTTTACTCCTGCCCCTCACCGAAACGGTCCCCTGCTGTGTCCCCTCTGACGGCGCCATGTCCCAAGTAGCCGCCCCCGCCCGCACCACTTCACGCGAAGCTGTCCGATCCGGCGTCGTCAATAAATCCCGCTGGCGGATCGCCTTCCTGGCCCTCGCAGCGGCGGTGCTTTTGGGGGCAATGATCCTGAGCCTGGGCGTGGGAGCAAAGTTCATTCCGGCCACCACGGTCCTTGAAGCGTTCACCAACCCCCTGGACACGGCGGATCACGCGATCATCCTGCAGACCCGCCTGCCCCGCACTCTGATGGGCATCGCCGTCGGGATTTCCCTGGGTGTGGCCGGCGCGCTCATCCAGGCCATCACGCGGAACCCCTTGGCTGATCCGGGCATCCTGGGCGTCAACGCGGGTGCCTCGTTTGCCATGGTTATTGCCATCGGCGTCTTCGGAATCGGCTCCCTCAGCGGCTACATCTGGTTTGCGTTCATTGGCGCCATCCTCACCACCGCAGCTGTATACCTGATTGGCACCTCCGGCAGGAACGAGGTGAATCCCATCAGGCTGACCTTGGCCGGCGTTGCCTTGGGCGCAGTCCTCACCGGTATCGGGTCCGGGCTCACCCTCCTGAACCCCAAGGCTTTTGACCATCTGCGCTCGTGGAGCATCGGCTCGTTGGACACCCGGAGCATGGAGTCCGTGCTCACCGTGGCCCCTTTTATGGCCGCTGGATTGATCATTGCCCTGTTCTGCGTGAGCGGGCTTAACGCCGTTGCACTGGGTGACGACCTTGCAACGTCCCTCGGTGCCAACGTCAACCGCACCCGCATTCTGGGCGTCGTGGCCATCACCCTCCTCAGTGGAGCAGCCACCGCCGGAGCAGGCGCAATCGGATTTGTGGGGCTCATGATTCCGCACGTGGCCCGGTGGATTGTTGGCCCGGACCAGCGCTGGATTTTGGCCTCCACGGTTTTGCTGGCGCCCATCCTGCTCCTGGTATCCGATGTGGTGGGCAGGATCGCCGCTCCCGGCGAACTCCCGGTGGGCGTAGTAACGGCCTTCATCGGAGCGCCGGTACTCATTGCCTTGGCGCGGCGACGAAAGGTGAGCGGACTGTGACGCGGCTGGACCCCATGAGCCGCGTCAGTTCCGGCCGCCCAACCTTCCTGCTCCGCAATGGATCATTGAGCCTCCGGTTCGACGTCCGCAGCATCCTCGTCTGCATCCCCTTGATCCTCGCCGCGCTCACTGTGGCCGTCATCAGCCTGGCCACCGGCGATTACGACGTCACCGTGCAACAAGTCCTCCAGGCCTTCACCGGTGACGCCCCTGGCCTGGCCCAAACAATCGTCATGGAATGGCGGCTCCCCCGCGTCCTCTCGGCATTGGTGTTCGGTGCGGCCCTGGGAATGAGCGGCGGGATCTTCCAATCCATGACCCGCAACCCGCTGGGCAGCCCGGACATCATCGGCTTCAACACCGGCGCTTACACAGGTGCGTTGATCGTGATGCTGACGCTGGGCGGCGGCTACTTTGGCATCGCCGCAGGAGCCCTGGTTGGCGGCATCCTCACAGCCTTGGCCGTCTACTTGCTGGCCTACAGGCGTGGTTCCCAAGGTTTCCGGCTGATCATTGTGGGCATCGGCATCAGCGCAATGCTTGCAGCACTGAATCATTGGCTGATCCTGCAAGCGGAGCTTGAGGCCGCCTTGGCGGCAGCTGTTTGGGGAGCCGGGTCACTCAACGGCATCACTTGGGAGCAAGCGGCGCCCGCCGCCGTCGTGGTTGTTGTGGTGGGCGTGGCCACGCTGGCGGTGGCGCGCCGGATGCAGTTGCTGGAAATGGGCGACGACGCCGCACGCGCCTTGGGCGTCCCGGCGGAACCCACACGTTTGCTGCTGCTCATCCTGGGCGTAGCGCTCACGGCGGCAGTCACGGCCGTGGCGGGGCCCATCGCTTTCGTGGCGCTGGCGGCTCCGCAGCTTGCGCGTCGCCTGACCCGCAGCGCCGGCATCACTTTGCTGCCGTCCGCGGCCATGGGCGCCTTCCTCCTGGTGGCGAGCGATCTCGCGGCCCAGCGCCTGTTTGCTCCGATCCAGTTACCCGTTGGTGTTGTGACGGTGTGCATCGGCGGTATCTACCTCGTCTGGCTGCTGGCCAGGGAAGCAAGGAAATCATGAGTTCTCTCACCACTGCCCCGCAACTCCATGCCGAAGCGCTGACCATCGGCTACGAGCAACGCATCATCTCCGAGAACCTCAATGTGCGCATACCTGAGGGAAAGTTCACGGTGATCGTGGGGCCCAACGCGTGCGGTAAATCCACGCTCCTGCGCGCCCTTGCCCGGCTCATAAAGCCCCGCAGCGGGCACGTACTGCTGGACGGGAAATCCGTCACCTCGCTGCCCGCCAAGGAGCTCGCCCGCCGGCTGGGGCTCCTTCCGCAGTCCTCCATCGCCCCCGACGGCATCACGGTGGCCGATCTTGTGGCCCGCGGAAGATACCCGCACCAGAAACTGCTGCGGCAATGGTCTGAGGCTGACGAGATCGCAGTGGTTGACGCCATGGAAGCCACCGGCGTCGCGGCTTTGTCAGCCCGCTTGGTGGACGAGCTGTCCGGCGGCCAGCGGCAGCGCGTCTGGGTGTCTATGGTCCTTGCCCAGCAGACCCCGCTGATGCTCCTGGACGAGCCCACCACCTTCCTGGACATTGCGCACCAGATTGAGCTGCTGGAACTCTTCCGGGAACTCAACCTGGACAAAGGCCACACCCTGGTTGCCGTGCTGCACGACCTCAACCACGCCAGCCGCTACGCAGACCACATCATCGCTATGAAGGACGGAGTGGTGGTGGCCGAGGGCGCTCCCACTGACGTCATTACCGAATCCCTAGTGGAGGAAGTGTTCGGGATGGCCTGCCGGATCATTGACGACCCCGTAACCCACACTCCGCTGGTGGTTCCGCTGGGGCGGCCGAGGCACGCGGCGGTCACGGACTAACGTTTTAAACCACGACGGCGACCCTCGCCTTTTGGTGGGGGTCGCCGTCGTTGTTTGCTTGCTTGGATCAGCCCTAGCGGGCTTCGATCGCCGCCTTGGCCTTGGGGTCGGAGTCGTTCAGGAACTTCTCGATCCGTTCAGGCTCTTCAGCTTCGCCGATTGCCGAGGCTGCCCGGCCCAGAGCATAGAGAGCACGCAGGAAGCCCTGGTTGGGCTCGTGCTCCCACGGGATGGGTCCCACTCCGCGCCAACCGTTGCGGCGCAGGGAGTCCAGGCCGCGGTGGTAGCCCACGCGGGCGTAGGCGTAGGACTCGATAGTCCGGCCTTCGGCCCAGGCTTCCTCGGCAAGGATGGCCCACAGCAGCGAAGATGTGGGGTTCTTGGCTACGAGGTCCAGCGCTTCATTGCCGAGCGCCAGGTGCTGGTAGATCTCGGTTTCGGCGGGCAGGAGGGTGGGCTCCGGCCCCATCAGGTTTCTGCGGAATTCGTCGGACATCAGAAGGTCTTGCCAACCGATCCGAGCTGCTGTGCGGCTTCGACGATGCGCGCGGCCATACCGGCTTCGGCCGAAGCGCCCCAGACGCGGGGATCGTAGGTCTTCTTGTTGCCCATTTCGCCGTCGACCTTCAGGACGCCGTCGTAGTTGGAGAACATGTGGCCGGCCACCGGGCGGGTGAACGCGTACTGGGTATCGGTGTCGATGTTCATCTTGATCACACCGTAGGAAACGGCGTCAGCGATTTCCTGTTCCGTGGAGCCCGAACCGCCGTGGAACACCAGATCGAACGGGTTGTCCTTACCGATCTTGGCGCCTACCTCGGACTGGATCTGCTTGAGCAGTTCCGGGCGGAGCTTGACGTTGCCCGGCTTGTACACGCCGTGCACGTTGCCGAACGTCAGTGCGGTCAGGTAACGGCCGTTTTCGCCGGCACCCAGGGCCTCGATCGTGGCGAGGGCGTCCTCGGTGGTGGTGTAGAGCTTCTCGTTGATTTCGTTCTCAACGCCGTCTTCTTCGCCACCAACGGTACCGATTTCAACTTCCAGGATGGTCTTGGCAGCAGCGGCGCGTTCCAGCAGTTCACGGCCGATGCGCAGGTTCTCCGAAAGGGTCTCGTGCGAGCCGTCCCACATGTGCGAGTTGAAAATCGGGTCCTTGCCGGCCTTCACTGCTTCCTCGGAAGCGGCCAGCAACGGCAGGACGAAGTCCGCCAGCTTGTCCTGCGGGCAGTGATCCGTGTGGAGGGCGATGTTGACGCCGTAGCTCTTGGCAACTTCACGGGCGAACGCGGCGAAGCCGAGGGAACCGGTCACCATGTCCTTGACCGAAGCGCCGGACCAGTAGGCTGCGCCACCGGTGGAAACCTGGATGATGCCATCGGATTCGGCCTCGGCGAAACCGCGGATCGCAGCGTTCAGAGTCTGCGACGACGTCACGTTGACCGCGGGGAAAGCGAATCCGCCAGCCTTTGCGCGGTCGATCATCTCGGAGTAAATCTCTGGGGTTGCAATGGGCATGGTGACTCCTATGCTGAATTCGTCTGTGGGTTGGTAACCCTGGAGTAGACCGCTTACGGCTAGCACCCATCCTAGCGATATCCACCGGCACGCCGTGTTTCGGGTCACTGAGAGCCTTAACACTTTCGCGGGGTTCACATCCCACCTACCCGCCGGGATTCATCGAAACGGTGGATATACTGCGGGAATGGAGATCCCGCCGAGTGCAAACAATCAGCCCCGTCTGGCGCCACCCCTGCAGCAGCAGGGCGGTTCTTTCCCCGAAGGGAAACCCGGGCGGAAGCGGAACATTATTATTGCCATCGCAGCGGGCGCAGCGGTGGTCCTCACCGCGGCAATCCTTGCCTTGGTTCTCTTGGTTTTACCGCTGTTCTCACCGGACCGGGGCATGAGCGCCACAGCTGGAACATACTTTCAGGCCCTGATCGACGGAGACGGAGAGAAAGCCCTGAGCGTCTCCGATCCCGGCGTCCCCGAGAATGAAAAAGCACTCCTCCAGAACAACGTTTACAAAAGTGCAGGACAGCGCATTGACGGTTACCGGATCCTGGACGCAAGATCCGATTTTGTCACTGCCGAAGTCACCCAGAACGGCCGCAAGCAGGACATTCTTTTGAGGATGACCAAGTCACGGGAGGGCGAGTGGAAGGTCGGACCCAAAAACTTCCAGAAGATCCGGCTCAGTTCCGGCCGTCCCGTGGGGCCGTTCACTGTGAACGGCGTGGTTGTTGCTGTTCCTGACTCCGGAACCGCTGCCAGTGATTCCCTGCTGATGCCGGCCTTCCCCGGCGAGTACACCCTGGGCATTGCCGGAGACAAGTACACAACGGCAGAAGAGCAGAAGGCCTTGATCAGCATTGACCGGGCGATTTCCAAGAACAGCGAAAGTTTGAAAGTGTTACCCACCCAGCTGCTCCTGGACGAGACCCGGACACTTCTTGAGAACAAACGGACTGAATGCAGTGCGTCCGCTCCGGCTACTATCGCCGAAGCGACGCGTCGTGGCTGTTCCGGGTTTGGGATCTCCGAATACCGACCTACCCGCAACGTGAAATGGACCCTGGAGAAGGAGCCCACCTTCACTCTCCTTCGCGGCGAGGACAGTTGGATCATTCAGTCTGCGCAATCGGGCGCGGCTTCGGTGAGCTACGAAGTGAACAGCGGCCGTGACGACGCCCCGCAATGGGAGCCGAAGGTTGAGCTTGTAATACCCAGAGCCTCAGGTGAGATCCAGATTGTTGACGGGAAAGCCACGCTCAAAGATCGGTAGAAGCAAAAGCTTGCCTAGCTGACAGCTTGCTGGAACACGTGGCGGCGGACCCAGGCGTGCATGGCAATGGCAGCGGCTGAGGCGGCGTTCATGGACCGTGTGGAGCCGAACTGCTCAATGGAAAGCGTGGCGACGGCGGCATCGTGCACCTCGGGCGTGAGGCCGGGGCCTTCCTGGCCGAACACCAACACGCAGTTCCTGGGGAGGTCGTACGTTTCCAAGGGCACCGAATCGGGGAAGATGTCGATGCCGATCACCGCAAGCCCCTCCCCCTCAGCCCACTGGACAAAGTCTTCTACGGTGGGGTGGTGGCGGACGTGCTGGTAGCGGTCGGTGACCATAGCCCCGCGACGATTCCACCGACGTCGGCCAATGATGTGGACCTCCTTGGCGAGGAACGCGTTGGCCGTGCGCACCACGGTTCCGATGTTGAGGTCATGCTGCCAATTCTCAATGGCGATGTGGAAATCGTGCCGCTTTGAGTCCAGGTCCGCCACGATCGCCTCGTGTTTCCAGTACCTGTACTGGTCCACAACATTGCGGCGGTCACCATCCCTCAACAGGTCCGGGTCCCAGTGCTCGCCTTCGGGCCACTCACCGTCCCAGGGCCCGACGCCGACCTCAGGTTTCGCTTCCGCTTCGCCTTCTGCCGTGGTCTCTACGGGGGTTTCGGCAGGCGTGGGCAGGGCCGTATTGGAGGGAAGGTCAGTCACCCCTCAACTTTAGCCCTGCCCGGTTACCCATTGTGTCCGCGGAAACTTAGACCATCTTCCACTTGTTGATGCGGTACGAGTTGCCCAGTTGTTCAAAGAGTCCGGGGTGCGCGTCCCAGTACGTCTTGTGTCCGCTGACGCCGAGCATTTGCGGAGTTCCCCACGGAGTCACCGAGAACAGGTTCACGGCCTGGATCTCTTCGCCGCGGGCGTTGGTGCAGGTAAAGCTGACCACCACAGCTGCGCCACGACGGAACTCCCTGATTTCCGGCATGCTGGTCTTGAAGTTGGAAGTGCATTTGTGGCCCACCAGGTTCTGGGGAAGTTCGCCGGCGGTCATCCCCTTGAAACGGGCCTCGATGTCCTGAATCGCTTTTTTGACCTCAGCAGGGTCCTTGCCGAACTTGCCTTCCTCGGACTCGGCAAAGAACGCATAGGCGAGCGCAATTCCGTCGCCATCCGTTTCCACAGTTCCCTGGGCCTTCTTCTGGATCTCCGCGCCCGTGGTGGGGTCCTTGGTGATGCCGAATGACTCGTCATGCGTCCACTCGGCCAGGTACTGGAAGGACGATTCGCCCGTGACCCACTTGCTGAACAGGGGATCTCCGTCCGCCGGAACGTTGCTGGGTCCAGCCAGGTCGTTCCAAACTGCCGGCAGGGGGATGGCGTCAGCAGGGATTTCCGAGGACGCCGAGGCCTCACCCGAGGGTTCATTTGAGGGCTCAGCCGACGGCTCGGCCGCTGCCTCCGATGCCTCCTGGGAGGACGTCACGGACGGGGATTCGACTGCCACCGGCTTGGTCATGGACGGGACCAGCCACGTGAACGTCACCACCAGCGCAATGATCACGACGACGGCGACGCCACCGAGGATGAGGAACAGGGACTTCTTGTTGTGGCCGCCCGGGTTCTGGCCGGGCTGGTACTGGTTGTACTGATCCTTGCCGGTCTCGTAGCGCGGCTGCGGCACGCCGTTCGGGTCATAGGGAGGCTGCGGCGCTCCGTTGTTGCTGCTCATGACAGGCCCTTTCACATGCGGTAAGTGGGGACCTGCTGGAGCGCGGCGGCGTCAAGAATCCACCGCGTCGATCCCCCGACCCACGGTGCTGGCACGCCAGCGCCGCAACCAGCGTAGTCCAGCTCAACGCACACGATGCAAGTCATATGAGTTATCCACATGGGCAGAACTTCCCACATAAGCGGGTTCCCGACATGTCCAGCCAACAGATTGATGGAAGACTAGGTTGCAGTGCACGAACAATCCCAGCCGGAGGCAAATATGGCAGAAGAAACCACGTCCACGTCGGTGTATCGCAATGGCCACGAAATCGAATGCTGGCTCACGGACATGGACGGCGTCCTGGTTCACGAAAACCAGGCAATCCCCGGTGCGGCAGAGCTCATTCAGCGCTGGGTGGACACGTCCAAGCGCTTCCTGGTTCTGACCAACAACTCCATATTCACGCCCCGCGACCTCGCTGCCCGCCTGCGCGCCTCCGGCTTGGAAGTCCCGGAAGAGAACATCTGGACCTCCGCGCTGGCCACCGCACAGTTCCTGAAGGACCAGGTTCAGTCCTCGGACTCGGGCAACCGCGCCTACACCATCGGCGAAGCCGGTCTTACAACTGCCCTGCACGAGGCCGGATTCATCCTCACTGACACCGATCCCGATTTCGTGGTGCTCGGCGAGACCCGCACTTACTCCTTCGAAGCGATCACTATGGCCGTCCGCCACATCCTGGCCGGCGCTCGTTTCATCGCCACCAACCCGGACGCCACCGGCCCCTCCAAGGACGGCCCCATGCCGGCCACCGGTGCCATCGCGGCCATGATCACCAAGGCCACGGGCCGCGAGCCCTACATTGTGGGCAAACCGAACCCCATGATGTTCCGCTCCGCCATGAACCAGATCGACGCCCACTCCGAGACCACCGCCATGATCGGCGACCGCATGGACACGGACATTGTGGCCGGCATGGAAGCGGGCCTGCACACGGTCCTGGTACTCAGCGGCATCACGCAGCGCGAAGAAATCGTGTCCTTCCCGTTCCGGCCCAACCAGATCCTGAACTCGGTGGCCGACCTGAAGAGCCAAATCTAAGAGGACAAAACCATGGCTGTGCTCAATCTGCGTCCCCTGGCCGGCGGCCGGATACTCAGGGGGAGCCAGCCGTTCGGTTTGGATGCCGCTGCAACATCAGGTTTCCTGGCGGAGCACGGCATCCAGGCCATTGTGGACCTGCGCAGCGAGCTTGAGCGCTCGTTGGTTCCGTGGCTGGTGCAAAACCACCACGACGCCGGAGGCGAGCCTGCCGCCGTCGCCCCGCCCGCCGTCGAACTCATCCATAACCCGCTGGACCCGAACGCCATAGCGGGCTCGCTCCAGTCCGTGGAAACGGCCGAAGACCTCGGCGACCTGTATCTGGGCTGGGTCCGGCTGCGGCCCGAATGGGTGGGCGATGCACTGCGACCTGTCGCACGTGGCAAACGCACGCTGGTTCACTGTTCGTTGGGAAAGGACAGGACCGGTGTGGTCTCAGCGATAGCTCTTCTGGCGTCCGGTGGAACCGAGGACCAGGTGGTGGCGGATTATGCGGCCACCACAGCCAACTTGCCGGACGTCCTGGAAGTCATGGCGGAAACGTGGCGGCTCAGCGTTCCCGCAACACCGGCAGAGTACTTTAGCCCCGAGCTCATGATCCTGCAGAGCCCGGAAGCCGCCATGCAGCACTTCTTGGCCGGCTTTGCGCAGGAGTTCGGCGACGCGCGGAGCTTCCTGCGTGAGGCGGGACTTACCGCCGTCGAGGTTGAATCGCTGGCTCTGTAATACTTGGGTGGATGAGTAGGACGAACTGGCTCGCTGACGTCAAACCCCTGCCCGGAGGGTGGGTTCTTCGCTCGGCCATCGTCATGGCAACCTTGCTATTCCTGGCATTGGGGATTCGCTGGCAGCAACACGATCTTTCGTCGTTTCAGGGATGGTTGGAGCTGGTAGTCCCGTATCTGCCGCTCCTCGCACTCCTTCTCGGAGCAACGCAGGCCGCTGTTGCGTGGTGTCTGTCCCTGGCCGTCATCATGGTGCTGGGTGGAGACGCGTCCCTTGTGGTGGCCATGATCTTCCCCACGATGGTGGTGGTTGCCTTCTGTTCCTTCCTTCTTCCGTGGAAGCTGGCCATCAATTTCTCGCTGTTCGTGCCGAGCGTCTTGCTGGGTTTATACATATCAACGCCGGAGATGGCCGACCAACCGGCGGTGCTGCTGGCGCTGGTGGTCTTCCTTGCGGCCGCGGCGTGGCGCAGCGTCAACGTCTACCGGCACCGCTACGAGCAAAGCACACACCACATCCGCGATTTGCAGGAGCAACAGGCGCAAGTCCGCAGTGAGGAACGAACCCGCCTCGCCCACGAGCTTCACGACATCGTGGCCCACGACGTGACCATCATTGCCATGCAGGCGCGACGGGCGGAGTTCGTGAACGACCAGGCGAAGACCTCCCAAATCCTGGAGGGCATCGGCAACGCGGCACAGCAGACGTTGCAGGACCTGCGCAGCCTGGTAACCCTCCTCAAAGACGAGGAAAGGGACCAGCCGGAAGGTGGTTTGCTGGATGCTCCTGCCATGTCCGGTGAAACCACCACCGCCGTTGGCTTGGTCCACGATCTCGACGGAGTTGTGGAAGCACTGGACCGCGCGGGCTTCAAAGTAAGCCTCGTCGTCGAAGGGGAAGTAGCCCGGATCCCGGCCAGCCTGCGCCAGGCGCTTCGCCGGACGGTTCGGGAAATGGGGACCAACGTCCTTAAACATGCTGACCCGTCCGGGGTGGTGGATCTGCGTCTGGCTGTAGGGGCCGATCGCGTACAGCTCGCATCGGAGAACACGGTCTCCACCGCCGAGCCCATCATGTCCTCCAGGACCGGGCTTGAGGCAATGAGTGCCCGCTGTGAAGTGTTCGGAGGATTCATGGACGTCGGCCTCAGCGAGGGGCGCTGGACCACCGCGGTGTCCATCCCTTTGGAAGGGCTGGCGTCTGCGGATGCCTAAGTGCACTTGTGGGAAGATTGGCTCGGATACTGACAGTGGGGGATCAGGATGACGCGAGTGTTGTTGGTGGATGATGAGCTGTTGGCCCGGGAGATTCTGCGGGATTATCTCTCGTCCGACCCGTCCATCGAAGTTGTCGGAGAGGCATCGGATGGGCGTGTGGCCGTGGTTCAGGCAGCCTCACTTCGGCCGGATGTGATCCTGATGGATATGCAGATGCCAGTGATGGACGGTGTTGCTGCAACTGCCCAAATCCATGCAGATTTCCCGGAAATCGCCATATTGGGGTTGAGCACCTTCTCCACCGATCGCTACGTGGTGGACCTGCTGCGGGCTGGAGCGTCGGGATACCTTGTCAAGGACACGCTGCCCAAGGAAATCACTGCCGCCATCCACACTGTGATGGCCGGCGAATCCGTACTGTCCGCCAAAGTGACGCGGCATGTTGTGACAGGACTCGCTGAGTCCGTTCCAGCTGAAGTCATTCCGGACCCCAAGCTAGTGGACGCGCTGACCAAAAAGGAGCTGGAGGTGATCCAGCTGCTTGGACGGGGAATGAGCAACCGCGAGATGGCTGCAGAGCTGTTCGTGACAGAGTCCACCATCAAAGCCCGGTTCGTGAACGTGATGGAGAAGCTCGGTGTGCGGGACCGGGTACAGATCCTGGTTGCCGCGGTCGAAGGAGGACTTGTGGACCTCAGCCCCAGTGCGCGTTCACGGCTGGAATCTTGAGGATCATGACGCCCTAGCTGCGTCCCAGCACCTCTTTGATGGGCCGAACCAAGCCTTCGGCGGCCTTCTCGATACCAGCGCAATCCACCCGGTCGAGGGCAGCTTCCGGATCACGGACCAGCTCGCCACCCCATCCCATTACCTCGTAATGGGCCAGGGAACGGGCCAATTCAAGCGGGGACTGCCACGCGCGGTTCAGGTTTGTCCGGGCAAACTCCTTGGCCTGCTCCACCGCTTCGGCGTGCTCCGTAACCCTGTAGCCGGCCACTGTGGAAAGCGCCGTCTCCAGGACAGCGGAACCGTTGGGCCGGGACGTAATGACCTGCCACGTCACTGTCGGCGCGGAGTCCTGCAGCCCTCGAATGGCTTGAAGGATCGCCCGGTGCCCGGACTTTTCAATAGCGTCGGGCAGCAAGGTCCCGGGACCTATCGGCAAGTGGTGATCATGGGAGTATCTCCGGCGTGGAGCCGAGCGAGCAACCAGCAGGTGCGCCGGGGCAGTGGCGGTCATCATGAGGGACTCCATCAGAGCAGCAGGGTGGTTACCGCGTAGGCGGCCAGGACACCGATCAGCAGAAGGGCTATGTTGCGGACGAGTTTCTTGGTGGCCAATGATTGGTTGCGCTTGTTGTCAGGCATGGTTTTCCTATCTGGAGAGACCCGATGAGCCGGGCCCGTGGACTAAGTGACGAGTTGGAGCTAGGCCGTCTCGTCGGAGGTCAGGGACTGTTGCAGGGAGACCCGTGAGCCGGTGCGCAGTGCGTTGTTCCGGTAAATCACGGTGGCCAGCCAGAACAGAGCGGGAATCGCTGCCACCGATATGCCGGCGGCCAGCACCATCTCCCAGGTGGACACGTCTTCGAGTGCGAAGCGCATCGGCATGAGGTAGGAGGAGAACAGAGGCACGAAGGACAGCCCCTCCATCCACGGGTTTCCCAGGTTCATTGGCAGGACGTAGAGAGAGACCACCAGCAGCACCATTTGCAGGACTGACAGAGGCATGACCGCTGTACCCAGGTCCTCTTGCCGGGAAACCGTGGAAGCGAGGGTCGTGTTCAAGGCCGCGAAAATCACGTAGCCCAGAAGGAACCAGAGGAGGAACCACAGCAGGCTCGGTCCCACAGCGACGTTGATGAGGGACCAGCCTCCCACCACGCTGAATCCCACCACGGCGGTTCCGCCGATTGCCAGCAGTTGGATAAGGGTGACCAGTCCTATGCCGATCATCTTTCCAGCCAGCAACGGGACGATCCCGATCTTGGTCAGCAGGATCTCCACGATCCTTGACGATTTCTCCTCCACCACCCCCGAGGTCAGGCTCGAGGCCGAGTAGACCAAGGAGGCCAGCAATGCGCTGATCATGGCAGTGGCGAAGATGGCCCGAGGATCGAAGCTCATTGCACCAGCCCCGCCCAGTGAGTCCACCAAGAACCATCCGCCGATCCCGGCAGCGGCGCCGGCGAAAAGGGCCAGAAGTCCTGTTGCCGTGAGTATGGTCCGGTTCCCCAGCCTGGTAAGGACCTCACGCCGGATGATCAGGCGCGTCTCGCGTAATCCACTGCCGGAAGAAGGACCCGCGATGCGGGTTGTGCGATCAAATGTTGTTGTGCTCATTGCGATACTCCAACTTTGTCGAGGGAGCGCTCCGCCCCCGGGCTGGTACCTGGATCTGACGACGAAATGAACTTTCCGGCGAGCAGGTCTGCCAAGGACCTTTGTGCGGACGCGATGCTCTTCAACCCGCCGTGCCGTTGCGCTGCTGCAAGGATTTCGCCGGGCACGTCCCGGCCTGAGCCGTCCACCGAGACGAGCACTGTAGTTCGGTCGGAGGCGGAAAACTCCACGTTGACGCCCCGGGCCATCGAGACTTCGGCGGCGAACGAATCTGCCGTGCGGGAGAAGCCGAGTCGCCAGCGGCTCTTTCCGTCATCCTGCAGTTCCACCACGCTGCCGCTCGCTGTCACTCGGCCGCGATCCAGAACGCACACCTTGTCGCAGAGGCGCTCAACGAGCTCAAGTTGGTGTGAGGAGAACAGAACCCCCACGCCCCGGTCGGCTTGCTCCCGGATGAGCCGGGACATCGTTTCGACAGCGATGGGGTCCAACCCCGAGAAGGGCTCGTCCAGCACCAGCAGTGCGGGATTTCCAACCAAGGCGACGGCCAACTGGACGCGCTGCTGATTTCCCAAGGAGAGGTCCTGGACTAATGCCTGCTCGCGGGCTTGGAGGCCGAGGGACACGATGAGTTTGTCTGCGACCTCACGTGCGGCCTCGGTGTGGTGCCCTTCCAGCAAAGCGAAGTGAATGATCTGGTCCCGCACCGGCATCTGGGGGTAGAGGCCGCGTTCCTCGGGCATGTAACCAATGCGTCGCCGGTCCTGAGCCCTGATGGGCAACCCTTCCCAGGTAACTTCTCCTCGATCCGGGGTCAGCAGACCAAGGATCACGCGCATGGTGGTGGTTTTGCCTGCACCGTTGCCGCCGATGAATCCCACGATCTCCCCGCGATGGACCGTGAGGTCCACATCGTGGAGGACCCTGCGGTCACCGAAGCTGCGGCTGATGCCCGTGAGCTGTAGGCCGTTCATACTTCGCTCCTCGAAATTCGTTCTTATTTCCTGTCAAGAACGACGCTACGGAGGATCGGGTATATCCACCCTGTACTCGAGTACAGAGCTCACTTGTACAAAAGTTCACCTAGACCGGGCGGATGACCTTGCCATTCGGCTCTTGGTATGACGGCTCCCGGGGCTCGGGCGGGAGCGGTTGCAGCTCGTCCTGGACCCGTTCCAGCAACGGCCGGTAGATGCTGCCGTTCCACTGCGGGCTGGCGTGGGCGGGCCGGGCGCCTTCTGTGCTGAGCGTGGGCATGACCATGTTGGCACCGAAGACCTTGCTCCACCCCGCGCGCGCCGACTCGTAGTCCACGGTGCCGTCCTTGGCGTTGCCGATGAACGCCATCTTGGCTCCCCCGATTTTTCCGGCCAGCCGGAGGCCGTCAAAGTGGTAGATGTACGCCGACTCCGTCTGGATCAGCACGCTGGAGGGTGCGATCGGTGAGAGTTGCTCCAGGCTTTGATCGAGGATCTGCCGCCAGGTGCGCTCGTCCTTGTGCGCCACACGCTCCCCCAGCTCGTAGCCGCCGCGCAGGACTGATGGGATGCGAAAGCCGTTCTCGTAAAGGAACACCACGCCGTCGAACCAGCTTTGGTCAAGCACGTCAGCGCGGTTGAAGGGGCTCGAATCCAGGACGATTAACTGCGTCTCGACGCCGTGCAGCTCCAGCAGGCGGGCAGCGACTTGGGTGGCGAGCATTCCGCCGAAGCTATGGCCGTAAAAGTACAGCTTCTCCAGTCCCAACTCACGGACGTGGAGGATGATTTCGCGGACCACCTCGTCCACGTCCAGTCCCAGATTGGAATACCCGACGGCGGCAAGGCGGCCCCGCTGATGCAGCGCCGGACGGAGCGAGTTGAGGATCCATTGGGCCTCTTCCCAACTGGTTTTGTAGCCGGGAAAGAGGATCCAACTGGCCTTGGGAAAGTACAGGTCCGAGTACGGATCAGGGACACGGAGGATCTTGGTGGACCGCCGCTCGGCCTGGACGCGCCGGGTGAAGAGCATGTCCGCGGCGAGCGCCCCGGAAGCTCCGGCGGTGATGAGGAAGTTACGGCGGGACGTCTTCTTCAGCCGGGCAGCGTGGGGCAGGATCCGGGCCCATGAGCCCGGATCCTCTGATTGCTCCGGTTCCGTACTCACCGGCGCGGGGAGGTTTTCGTTCACCTCCGGCGGTGCCGGGAGCTTGCCTACCTGAACGTCCACGCAGCAAGCATAGGCTTAGTCGA
This sequence comes from Paenarthrobacter aurescens, assembly GCF_041549525.1. Lineage (NCBI taxonomy): Bacteria > Bacillati > Actinomycetota > Actinomycetes > Micrococcales > Micrococcaceae > Paenarthrobacter > Paenarthrobacter aurescens. The sequence continues at coordinate 543,491 of NZ_CP157456.1, read as the reverse complement.
GGCCCAGTTCATCCTTGCCGAATGCGAAGAGGTACGGCACACCCGTTTCGGCTTCGATCTTCTCTTTGGCGCCGGTGTTGCGGTCCACAATGACGGCCACGGCCACTACGTTGCCGCCCGCCTTACGGACACCTTCGACGGCGGTCAGTGCGGAGCCGCCGGTGGTGGACGTGTCCTCGAGGACCACTACGTTGCGGCCTTCAACCGAGGGGCCCTCTACCTGACGGCCCATGCCGTAGGACTTCTGGGCCTTGCGGACAACGAAGGCGTCCACGGCACGGCCAGCATCGGCAGCAGCGTGCATCACAGCGGTACCCACAGGGTCCGCACCCATGGTGAGCCCGCCGGCGCACTCAACTGACACACCGGCGTCGTCGATCATTGCCAACATGACCTGACCCACCAGCTTGGAGGCCTCGTGATGCAAAGTGATGCGGCGGAGGTCAATGTAGTAGTCCGCTTCCTTGCCGCTGGAGAGGATCACCTTGCCGCGGACCACCGCCAGTTCTTTGATGAGTTCAAGAAGGCGGGCGCGGGCAGCAGCAGTATCAACGGAGGAAGTCATGGCTCCTAGTTTAGTGGGGCCGCGGTGGTGGCGCGGATCACCAGCCGGGGGGTGACAATCTGATCGCCTGTTCCGCCGTCCCCGTCCAGTTGCTGCAGGACCGCTTCCATGCAGCGGCGGCCGAGTTCCTCAAAGTCCTGTTTGATGGTGGTCAGCGGGGGCATGAAAAATTCAGCCTCGGGTTGGTCGTCGTAGCCCACCACGCTGATGTCACCGGGGATGCGGAAGCCGGCTTCCTGCACGGCTCGGAGGACACCCACCGCCATTTGGTCGTTCGCAACGAAAACGGCCGTGACGCTGTGCTGCTCAATGAGATCCAGCCCGGCACGGTAACCGGACGCCGCGTCCCAGCCACCTTGGAGCAGGACGTCGGCGCCTAAACCGGCCTTCGCCAGGGACTCCTGCCATCCATTGATGCGCTCGGCGGCGTCAATCCAGTGCGGCGGCCCGGAAATGTGGGCGATGCGGCGGTGGCCCAAGCCAATCAGGTGATCGACGGCGAGGCGGGCTCCCAGCCGCTGGTCCAAAGACGCACCCGTCAGCTGGTTGCCCGCGCCCGCCCCCACAGCCACAATCGGCACGGAAAAGGAAACATCGTGCAGGGCTGCCAGGACATCCGGGTGCGGGACCAGAATGACGATCCCGTCCACGGACTGGTTCCGGAAATGGGCAATGGCGTCGTTGACGCTCTCGTCCGTCACTTCCCGGAGGTTGGCAATACTGACGAAGTACCCCGCTTCCCGTCCCGCTTGCTCCACCCCCAGGAGGGTATTCGCCGGACCGAACTGGCCTGTCTCGCAGGCAAGCACACCGATGGTCCGGGACCGCCGGGTCACCAGGCTCCGGGCTGCGGTGTTCCGGCGGTACCCAAGTTGTGCGATGGCTGATTCCACCCGCTGCTTGGTGCGGACACTGACGTTGGGATGGTTGTTCAAAACGCGGGAAACGGTTTGGTGCGAGACTCCCGCCATTTTGGCAACATCACCCATGACGGGAGGTCGCACCGCTCCCCCTGTGGACATGTGCGGGCTATTTCGCGTCGACCGCGACGGGCTCGGACGTGGCCGGTGTGGAGGTTTCGGTGGCAGGCGGCGTGGTCTTCCACTTGAAGCGACGGCCCATGGAGGAACCTCCACCGGAACCGGTGCGGTTCTTGTTGAAGATGTCGAAGCCGACGGCGAGCAGCAGCACCAGGCCCTTGATGAGCTGCTGGTAGTCAGTGCCCAGGCCAAGGATGGACATGCCGTTGTTGAGCACACCCATGATCAGGCCGCCGATCATGGCACCTGCCACGGTTCCGATGCCACCCTGAACTGCGGCGCCACCAATGAAGGCGGCAGCGATCGAGTCGAGTTCGAAGCCGGTACCGCCAGCGGGCTGTGCCGAGTTCAAGCGGGCCGTAAAGACCAGGCCGGCCAGGGCAGCCAGGACACCCATGTTGACGAAGAGGCGGAAGGTGACCTTCTTGGTCTTGATGCCGGAGAGTTCAGCGGCGTGGAGGTTTCCACCGATCGCGTAGGTGTGACGGCCAAAGATGCTGTTGTTCATCAAGGCCGAGTAGACGATCACCAGGACCGCAAGGACGATCAGGACAATCGGGGTACCGCGGTAGCTGGCCAAGAGGAAGGTGATGATGAGCATCAGTACTGCGATGAACCCGTTCTTGACGGCAAACCAGGCCATGGGCTCATTCTCGAGGTTGAACTTGCGGCGAACCCGGCGTTCCTTCAATGCCTGGAAAAGAATGGCTGCCGTGCCGCCGACGCCCAGGATCACTGTGAGCCATTCCAGGACGGACGTGCCACCGGAAATGTCCGGGAGGAAGCCGCCACCGAGCGCACGGAGTTCGTTGGGGAACGGGGTGATCTGCTGGTTCTTGAGGGTAATGAGGGTCAGGCCGCGGAAGATCAGCATGCCTGCGAGGGTGACGATGAAGGCCGGGATGCCCACATAGGCAATCCAGTAGCCTTGCCACGCGCCCACCAGCGCACCCACCAGGAGGCAGGCCGGGATGGCGAGCCACCACGCCCAGCCCCAATGGACGATCATCACGCCTGCGACAGCGCCGATGAAGCCTGCGATGGAACCCACCGAGAGGTCAATGTGGCCCGCGATGATAACCATGACCATGCCGATGGCCAGGATCAGGATGTAGCTGTTCTGGACCACCAGGTTGGTGACGTTCTGCGGCTGGAGCAGGATGCCGCCCGTGAGTACCTGGAAGAGAATGACGATCAGGATCAGGGCGACGAAAATGCCAACCTGGCGGAGGCGGCTTGTGAGGAAGCCAAGGGATTCTCTGAGGGCGGACATGTTCGCTATTCCTTCTCTTTGGTCATGAAGTGCATGAGGGTTTCCTGGGTGGCTTCGGCGATGGGGACTTCGCCGGTGATGTGGCCCGCGGACAGCGTGTAGATCCTGTCGCAAATGCCCAGGAGCTCCGGAAGCTCGGAGGAGATCACAATGACTGCCTTTCCAGCCGCTGCGAGCTCCGCGATGATGGTGTAAATCTCAAACTTGGCTCCGACGTCGATTCCACGGGTCGGCTCGTCCAGAATCAGGACGTCAGGGTCTGAGAACATCCATTTGCTCAGCACCACTTTTTGCTGGTTTCCGCCCGAGAGCTTGCCGGTGATGGCAGCAACGGAAGGAGCCTTGATGTTCATGCTCTTCCGGTAGTGGTTGGCTACGGTGGTTTCCTTGTTGCCGTCCACCCAGCCCCTCTTGGCCAGCTTGTTCAGCGCTGCCATGGAGATGTTCCGTTTGATGTCCTCGATCAGGTTCAGGCCGTAGTGTTTCCGGTCCTCTGTGGCGTACGCGATCCCGTGTTCAATTGCATCGGAGACGGTGGAAGTGTTGATTTCCTGGCCGTACTTGTAGACCTTTCCGGACACTGCACGCCCGTAGGTCCGGCCGAAGACGCTCATGGCCAGCTCGGTCCGGCCGGCGCCCATGAGCCCGGCCAGGCCTACTACTTCACCCTTGCGGACGTTGAGGCTGGCGTTGTTCACCACCATGCGGGAATGGTCTTGGGGGTGCTGGACGGTCCAGTCCTCAATGCGAAGGACTTCCTCGCCGATGTTGGGCGTCCGGTCCGGGTAGAGGCTCTCGAGGTCGCGGCCCACCATGCCCCGGATGATGCGTTCCTGGGTGATCTGGCCCTGGTCTAGGCGCAGGGTCTCAATGGACTTGCCATCGCGGATGATGGTGACGGCGTCAGCTACTTTGCGGATCTCGTTGAGTTTGTGGCTGATGATGATGCTGGTGACGCCTTGGCCTTTGAGGTGCAGGATGAGGTCCAGCAAGTGGTCCGAGTCTTCATCGTTCAGCGCCGCCGTGGGCTCATCCAGGATCAGGAGCTTGACCTCTTTGGACAGCGCCTTGGCGATTTCCACCAGCTGCTGCTTACCAACGCTGATGTGCTGGATGGGGGTGACCGGGTTTTCGCTGAGGCCTACCCGGGCCAGCAGTTTGGCGGCTTCAAGATTGGTTTTGCGCCAGTCCACCCATCCGTTCTTGGCAAGCTCGTTCCCGAGGTAGATGTTCTCGGCAATGGACAGGTAGGGGCTCAGTGCCAACTCCTGGTGAATGATCACGATGCCGCGCTTTTCGCTGTCCGTGATGCTCGAAAATTCGCAGGGCTCGTTCTCGAACAGGATGTCGCCGTCGAAGGTGTTGTGGGCGTAAACGCCGGACAACACCTTCATGAGAGTGGACTTCCCTGCTCCGTTCTCGCCGCAAATGGCATGAACCTCACCGCGGTTGACGTCCAGGGTGACGTCCTGAAGGGCTTTTACCCCGGGGAAGGTCTTGGTGATTCCTCGCATTTGAAGAATGGGTACGTTCATCGTCAATTCCCGCTGACTGGTTGGAACTTGGCCGGGCCGAGGACTCGGGCAGGCTCTAAGGGAGGCTGTGGCCCCTCCTGCTGCAGGAGGGGCCACAGACGTGGTTACTTGACGTCGGCTTCGGTGTAGTAGCCGGAGTCGATCAGTTCCTTCTGGAAGTTGTCCTTGGTGATGATGACGGACTTCAGGAGGAAGGCCGGGACAACCTTGACCTTGTTGTTGTAGGTCTTGGTGTCGTTGGTTTCCGGCTCGGTGCCCTTGAGCACAGCGTCAACCATCTTCACAGCCTGGGCCCCGAGCTGGCGGGTGTCCTTGAAGATGGTGGAGTACTGCTCACCGGCGATGATGGACTTCACGGAACCCTTTTCAGCGTCCTGGCCGGTGACTACCGGCAGGTTGCCGGTGGAGTAGCCGCCGGTGCTGGTCAGGGCGGAGATGATGCCGATTGACAGGCCGTCGTACGGGGAAAGTACGCCGTCCAGCTTGGTACCGGAGCTGTAAGCGGAGGTGAGGATGTCTTCCATGCGCTTCTGGGCTACGGGTGCCTGCCAGCGCAGGATTGCTGCCTGCTCAAACTTGGTCTGGCCGCTGGGAACCTTCAAGGTGCCTGCATCCATGTAAGGCTTCAGGGTGTCCATGGCGCCGGTCCAGAAGAAGTTGGCGTTGTTGTCATCCGGGCTGCCGGCAAACAGCTCAACATTGAACGGGCCCTTGCCCTCAACCTTGTTGCCGCTGGCATCAAGCAGGCCCAGGCCAGTCAGCAAGGACGTGGCCTGCTGGACACCCACGGTGTAGTTGTCGAAGGTGGTGTAGTAGTCAACGTTGGGCGTTCCGTTGATGAGGCGGTCGTAGGCGATGACCTTGACGTTCTGTTCCTTGGCCTTGGCCAGGACATCGGTCAGGGTGGTGCCATCGATCGCTGCGATGATGAGCGCCTTGGCACCCTTGGTCAGCATGTTCTCAATCTGGGAAACCTGCGTAGGAATGTCATCGTTGGCGAACTGGAGGTCTGTCTTGTAGCCAAGGTCCTTCAAGGACTTCTCAACGTTGGCGCCGTCAGCGATCCAACGCTCGGAGGTCTGGGTTGGCATGGAAATGCCCACCAATGAATCGCTGGGATTCGCACTGCTGCTGGACTCCGCAGTTCCACCGCGACTACCGCAGCCTGTGGCTCCGACGGTCAGGGTAAGGACAACCGCTACGGCGCCCAGGAGTTTCTTCAATCTCACGATGCTCTCCTTCCGCGGCAGCTCTGCCGCGAACTCTGATGCAGCCGGAGCATCTGCGCGTCCGGCACGGTGAAGCGTTTTGTGGTCTGCGGCCAGCTGGATGCCTCATGCCACGAAAGGTAATGCGAATGCCATTGTGAACGCTAACAATACCGCGGGTCAAGTGCCGCGGATCACAAAATGGTTGCAGCCTCCTACTGGGGGCCAAGGTCTTGACTTGAAACGTTGTTAGCGTTCACAATTGGCGTCCCCGCAGACAAATGAATCCATGCGCGAAAAGAAAAGCCCGGCACCGCCTCGTGGGCAGTGCCGGGCTGACGCTTCAGTTCAGAGGCGGGTGTCGAACGAATCGCAGAAGACGTTCTGGTTGAACGTTCCCTGGAATTCGGACTTCCCTTGGATCTTTTGGATGGTGGCGCGGATGGCCTCGCGCGTTGCCGCGTGTGCGTGAATGACGGTCCTGACCATGGGTACGTCGATCAAATGGTTCGGTTGGTTCAGTGAGACAAACACCGTGGGAACTTCCGTGGCGTACCAGGGAATCTCGGCCGCCATCGGCGAAGACCACTTGATCCGAATGGAAGCCTCCTGCGCAAAGCCTTTGACGTTGGCGAAGACGAAGGCGGCGTCGTAGCGCTCCGCGTAATCGCCCGTGGCCTCTTCGGACAGTACCCGCATGAAGTTCATGCCGGACTCCCCTGCTCCTTCGCGCTGCTCGGCAGTCTTGAACACACTGACCTCAAAACCTGCAGCTTCCAGCTCTTCCCGGACGGTGTCCAGGTACGCGAGCGGGTCAGCCCGCGTGAAGTCAGCGCCACCAGAAATGCCATAGAGGCGGATCCGCGGATGCGTTTGAGCTGAGATGGGCAAGTTACCCGCAGTGTCTTTCACCAGCGTGACGGTCTTTTCAGCCACTTCTGCAGCGATCTCACGGTGTGCTTCACTGCCGATCACCGCCAAGGCTTCGGCTGACGGCACCAACGATTCCCGGGAGGCGAGGTGCAGCCCGAGGCTCGCCTTCAAGCCAAGAATCCGCCGCAAGGCATCCTGCAAACGCCCTTCGGTGATCACGCCGGACTTATAGCCATCCAGCATGTAACCGAAGTCCTCCTCGGGGTTCCGGAAGAACAGGAACATATCGCAACCCGCTGCGATGGTTGCGGGCACCAGATCGCGCCGCTTCATGGCCTGCGTCAGGCCCACCATCAAGGAAGCGTCCGTGAGGACCAGCCCGTTGAAGCCGAGCTCGCCCCGCAGCAGGTCCTGTAACAGTTCCGGAGCCAGCGTTGCGGGCAACACCTCGGAATCCGCCAGGCCGGGACGGAAATGCCGGGACACCTCCGGCGCACCGATGTGACCCACCATGATCGACTGCACGCCGTGCCCGATCATCTCGCGGTACACGTGCCCATAGGTCTTGTTCCACTCGTCGTATCCAAGCGTGTTGTACGAGGTGACCACGTGCTGATCGCGCTCATCAATACCGTCGCCGGGGAAGTGCTTCATGGCGCAGACAGTGGGTGATTCGCTGATGCCGTCGAAGTACTCCTTGGCCCGTTCCACCACAATGTCCGGGGTGTTGCCGAAAGCCCGCGTGGAGATGACCGTGTTCCGCCAGTTGTAGTGGATGTCCACGATCGGCGCGAAGGCCCAGTTACAGCCCAGCGCAGCAGTTTCAACGCCGGCCACTTGGCCCATCTGCCGGGCAATGTTCTTATCGGGATGCGAACCGGCCTGCAGGTGGGTGGACACGAACGTGCCGTCGTCGCAGCTGCCTGCGCCGCCCATTTCCGGGTTGGACGCAATCAGCAACGGGATCCGGGTCTTGGACTGGGCGTAACGGATGTGTTCCTGCACGGCCGACGACGGACCGGGACGGTAGCGCATGCCGCCCACGTGGAAGTTCTCCAGCACGCCATCCAGGTACGCCGGGGAGTAATCATTGTTGTGGTTGATGAACAGCTGGCCGATCTTCTCTTCCAGCGTCATGGAGCCGATGGTCGCCTCCACCCACTCCACCGCGGCGTCGTCGAGGTTGAACGGGGCCGCTGTGAGGTCCACAAGGAACGATCCCTTGCCGCTCAAGGCCGAGGTCACGTCATCCACGATGTCCTCCACGGATTGGGCAATGTTCACAACCACCCCGCCTTCGTCGGACTGCAAGGGCTCCAGTGTTGCCAGTTGCGAATCCAGCAGCGAGGCCGGCATGAAGTGGCCGGGGCGGGCAGTCATGCGCGCGTTCAGCAGCTCGCGGGTCCCGTGCAGATGCACAAACACCACCGACGGATCGGCGCTCCGGATAATGTCCCGGTAGCTGCGCTTGAGCGCGCTGCACGCGATGACAAGTGAAGAGTCCGACGCCGGGAATCGCCTCCCGATTTCGGCCAACCATGGTGCGCGGTCGTCGTCGTTCAGCGGAGTACCCGAAGCCATCTTCTCGATGTTCGCCTGGGGGTGCAGCGAATCGCCGTCGAGAAATTCAGCGCCCAGACGCTCGGCGAGCGCAGCACCTACGGTGCTTTTCCCGCAACCGGCCACACCCATGACCACGATGTGGTGGCGAGCACCAGAATCTGATTTACCAGTCATGAACAGTGCCGTCCACGAGGCGGTTGTACGGCAGGTAGGCCTGCTGGTACGGGAAGGCAGCAGCGGCTTCTTCGTTGAATTCGACGCCAATGCCGGGGTTATCGCCGGGGTGCAGGTAGCCGTCCTTGAAGGTCATTGACTGCTGGAAGACCTCGTTGGTCTTGTCCGAGTGCTGCATGTATTCCTGGATGCCGTAGTTGTGGATGGCCAGGCCCACGTGGAGCTGGGCGGCGAAACCTACGGGCGAAATATCGGTGGGACCGTGGAAGCCGGACTTGATCTGGTACTGGGCCGCGAAGTCCATGACCTTCTTCAGCGGTGAAATGCCGCCAAAGTGGGTGGATGCAGCCCGAACGTAATCGATCAGCTGTTCTTTGATGAGGGTCTGGAAGTCGAACACGGTGTTGAAGATTTCGCCGATGGCCAGCGGCGTGGTGGTGTGCTGGCGGACCAGGCGCAGGCCTTCCTGGTTCTCGGCCGGGGTGCAGTCTTCCAGCCAGAAGAGGTCGTACGGCTCCAGCGCCTTGCCGAGTTTGGCGGCCTGGATGGGCGTCATGCGGTGGTGGCCGTCGTGCAGCAGCGGGATTTCCGGGCCGAATTCGTTCCGCACGGCTTCAAACACGGTGGGCAGGTGGCGCAGGTAGGCGCGGGTATCCCAGTCCTCTTCCTGCGGGAACGCGCCACGGCCGGCGGGCTCGTAGTCGTAGCGTTCACCCGAGGCCTGTGCCTGCGCGGCAACACCGTACACGGCTTTGATGCCGGGGATGGCGGTCTGGATGCGGATGGACTTGTAGCCCAGTTCCAGGTGCTCCCGAACGGAGTCGAACAGCGAGGGAATGTCCGCGCCGGACGCGTGGCCGTAGGCCCGCAAACCGTTGCGGGAAGCGCCACCCAGCAGCTGGTACACCGGCATCCCGGCGAACTTGCCCTTGATGTCCCACAGCGCCATGTCGACGGCGGCAATCGCCGCCATGGTCACGGGGCCACGGCGCCAGTATGAGCTGCGGTAGAGGAACTGCCAGGTGTCCTCGATCCGGTGCGGATCCTTGCCGATGAGCAGCTGCGCCACGTGCTCCTTGAGGTACGCGGCGACGGCCAGTTCACGGCCGTTGAGCGTGGCGTCACCAATGCCCGTCACACCGTCCTCCGTGGTGATACGCAAGGTAACAAAGTTACGGGACGGGCTGGTCACAAAGACTTCAGCGGCAATGATTTTCACAGCTTTTCCTTTCGGGAGGTGGCTGGTTGAGATTAAGTACGATTTTAGGTTGGATTGCATCCAGTGGCAACCGGTTGCCTAGTCTTTTTGGCTAACCTTCAAGGCCTCCTCGGAACGGCGAGCGCGGATCTCTCCCACAATCTGCGCATGCACCGCGTCCGTGAGCTTGTACTTGGCCATCACCGCTATGGCCAGAATGGTCATGATGGCGGGCAGCGCCCCGGCGGCGAATTGAATTCCCTGCATGGCTTCCGCGCTCTGAACCGTGCCCGACTTGTACCCGCCCACGGCGAGGCAATAGGCGGCCAGGGCGCCGCCCACGGCTTGGCCGGTCTTGCGGGTGAAGGAAAACAGCGCGTAGGTGATTCCCTCGGTGCGGACGCCGGTTTTCCACTCGCCATACTCCACAGTGTCGGCCTCCAAAGCCCACACCACGATGTTTACAGCCATGACGCCCAGCAGGCTGACCACCAGCCCGGTGAATCCAACCCAGACCATGGAGGGAGGAGAGAAGAAAACAATAGCTCCGCCCACCATGGAGAGCGCTCCGGCAGCCATATACACATTCTTTTTGCCCAGCTTGCGGACCAACCGCGGCATCAAAGGTGCAAGGGCCAAGGTCATCACCAGCTGGACTATGGCCACCACTGGAAACAGATCCAAGCGACCCAGCACATCGCGGAGGTAGTAGAGCTGAACGGAGGACAACGCCATGTAGCCGGTCAGGAAGAGGAACGAGCTCAGGCACAGCATGAGCAGCGGGCGGTTGGTCCTCAAGGTGTCCATGCTCTGTTTGAACGAAACGTTCGGAACAGTGCGGTGAACGCGTTCCCTGGCCGTGAGGACAGTGAAGAAGTACAACGCCGCACCGATCACCACGAAGGCCAGCGTGATGGTGGTGAAGGTGGCTTGGAGGTCGGCACCCGGCTTGATCAGTGGAGCAACGAAGATGCCCAGGGCCGAACCCACCAACAGTGCACCCACCGTGCGGGCGGATCCCAGCTTGGCGCGCTCCCCCGGGTCCTGCGTCATGGCCCCGGCCAGCGAGCCATACGGGATGTTGACCAGGGAATACGCCAACCCCAGGGCCGCGTAGCTCACATAGGCGTAGAGCAAGGTGCCCGTCTCACCCAATTGCGGCACGGAGAACGTGGCCACACTGAGGAGCAGGAGCGGAATGGAGCCGAACATAATGAACGGCCTGAATTTTCCAAAGCGTTTGCTGTAGGAGCGGTCAACCATACGGCCGGCGAAGACATCGGCGAACGCGTCAAAGATCCTCACCACCAGGAGAAGCGTGCCGGCCGCGGCCGCCGAAATTCCTGCGACGTCCGTGTAGTACACCAGCAGGAACATCGTGGCGGTGGTGAAGGCAAGATTGTTGGCGGCATCGCCGGCACCATAGCCGGCGATGCTGAGTTTGCTGAGCTTTTTCAATGCGGGCTCCTTTACCCTTCGCGTCATTGCGGTCCGAGCCGACTCGACAGTGGACTTCGCGGGGGGATTGAATCCCCGAGGGCGATCACTGGAAGGGGACCGGTTGTGCAGCTGATGTAACTCTAGTCACCTTGGCAAGCGTTTGGCAATCGGTTGCCTAAATATTTCATTGAAAGTTACACCAAATATCTCCCGTTGCGAGGCCCGCTCTGCGCCCTAAATTCACGCCAAGGCACGCAGAGCGGGCCCCACAACGCATGGGGAACCCACGTCCCAAACGCCAGCGGCGTTAAACGACGACGGCCCGGGCACCTGAAACCCCAGGGCCCGGACCACCTCGCATATCGATTCCTACGCCGCAGTACCAGCGTTAGCTGAAACTTCCGGTGCAAAGCTAATGCTGAGCTTATGGACGAGCTCAACTACCGCGGAGTCCCGGGCGAGCTCAGCATCCAGCAACGCTACGAGGGCAGCGATGCGCTCAGAGCCCACCTCTTTGTTGGCCACGGCTACTGCCTCCGATTGCGGGTCCTGCAATCCGGGGTTTGAGTCCACGTACGCGGCCCACGCCGCAATCATCCGGGCTGCGCCCTCGCCACTCCGGCCCGCAGCACGCTCAGCCCGGAGCACGGGGATGGCCCGCATCCGGAGTTTGGTGCTGGCATCCATGGCGATTTGGGCCAAGTGGTGGGCGATCCGCGAGTTACCAAAGCGGTCCAGCAAGGCGGCCCTGTACTCAGGAATGCGCAGATCGTCGCCGGCAAGGTGGCGGGATGCTTCATCCCAGAACTCCTCCACAGCATGCAAGCACACGGGATCAGCCAGGGCTTCGGCAACAGTTGTGTGTCCGCGGAGCTGTCCGGCGTAAGCCAGGATGGAGTGTGCGCCGTTGAGGAGCCAGAGCTTCCGGTTCTCGTAAGGCTCTATGTGGTCCACGAAGAGCGCGCCGGCGTCCTCCCAACGGGGGCGACCGGCAGGAAAGTCTCCGCTGAGCACCCAGTTACGGAAGGGCTCGGCCACAACCGGCGCTTCATCCCGGTAGCCGCACTTGCGGGCCACCAGCTGAACGTCGTCGGCGGTGGTGCGCGGGGTGATCCTGTCCACTGAGGTGCTCACGAAACTGACGTTGGCATCAATCCAGTCCGCCAGACCGGCGTCCACCTCCCGGGCAAGGTTCGCTACCGCATGGCGCGCTACGTTGCCGTTGTCCGAGAGGTTGTCGCAGGAGACCACGGCGAGGGGACCGGCGTCGGCGTCCCTGCGGGCGGCGAGGCCGCGGACCAGGCGCCCCAACGGCGTCGTGGGCTTTTCGCCGGCACGCAGCAGCGTCACGTCGTCCGCGCCAAACCCGTAGGCGGCTTCGGTGATGGTCAGCGTGACCACAGCGGTTTGGGTCGCCGCTACCAGTTCCACCAGGCGCTGCACATCGGCGCCATCCACGGCTTCCACAATGCTGCGCACAACCTCGAACGAATCCCCCGCATCGGAGCGCTCCACAATGGTGAACAGTCCGTCTTGGGCCGCCAGAACCTCGGCAGCATCCGGACGCCGACCAGTGAAGGAGGCAATGCCCCACTTCCCCGCATCGCCGGCGTGCTGCGTGTACCAGGCCTGGTGCGAACGGTGGAAAGCGCCCAGGCCCAGGTGCACCATGCGCACGGGAGCCTTGGGCTGGGGCATAACGTCGCGGCCAAGGCGCGGCAGTTCGGCGCTCATAGCTTGAACACCCTGCGGGGCGAGGAATCGACGACGTCGAGGATCAGCTCGTGCGCCCGGTCTTCAGTAACGCGGTGCTCGGCCACAAGGCGCGCGAGGAAGGACGCTTCGATCCTCCGGGAGGCGTCGTGCCGTGCGGGGATGGAGCAGAAGGCGCGGGTGTCATCGATGAAGCCGGAGGACCGCGAGAAGCCGGCGGTTTCCGTAACTGCGGAGCGGAAGCGCAACATGGCATCCGGGGCATCGAGGAACCACCACGGTGCGCCGATGTACACGGACGGGTAGAAGCCGGCCAATGGAGCGAGTTCACGGGAGAAGACGGTCTCATCGAGGGTGAAGAGCACCAGATGGAAATCCTTGGCCGTGCCGAAGTCCTGCAGCAACGGACGGATGGCCTCGGTGTAGTTCACCGCGAACGGAATATCGTGGCCGGTGTCTGCGCCAAAGGACTCGAAGGTGGGGCCATGGTGGTTCCGGTAGGAGCCCGGGTGGATGGTCATGACCAATCCGTCGGCCACTGACATGCGTGCCATCTGGTACATCATGTGGGCCTCGAACGCATCGCGGTCAGCAGCCGTGGCCTTGCCCGCCCGGGCTTTTTCAAAGAGCGCTTCCGCATCCCCCGCATCCAGTTTGAGGGTGGCCGGCGTGCGGACTCCATGGTCCGCCGAGACGGCGCCATGCTCCACAAAATAACGACGGCGGTTCTCAAGCGCCGCAATATAGCCCGCGTAACCTGCGGCGCCGTCGCCTGCGGTTTCTATCAAGCGGTCAACATTGCTGCTCCACTGCGGATGCGCCACGTTCAGGTAGGCATCCGGGCGGAACGTGGGGAGCACGCGGCCATTGAAGCTGGGGTCCTCGCTAAGGGCCTTGTGGCTGGCCAAGTTATCCAGGGGATCGTCGGTGGTGGCCAGGACCTCGATGTTGAAGTCCTTGAAGAGCTGCCGAGGACGGAAGTCCGGCTCCACCAGCTTGGCCGCGATCGCGTCATAGCTGGCGTCGGAAGGCATCTCACTGAGGTCTGCGCCGAGCTTGAAGACATCATTGAACTGGGTGCGGAGCCAGTATCCCGAGGCTGTTCCCTCGAACAGCGGCCAGGCCTGGACGAACTGCCTCCAGATCTCCCGGGACTCGGGAGCGGACGCCGCGCCGGTCAGCAACTGATCCATCGGAACACCATTGGCGTGGATCAGGCGGGTGACGTAGTGGTCCGGACTGACCAGGAGTGCCGCGGGGTCGGGGAACGGCGTGTTCTGTTCGATGACAGCGGCGTCAACGTGGCCGTGGGGAGAAATGATGGGCAGGTCCTGGACGCGCTCCAGCAAGGACCGCGCGATGCTGCGCGTCCCGGGATCTGCGGGCAGGAGCCTGTCAGGGTGTGCGGCAATGGACTGTGACATAGGTCAATCTTGCGTTCCGGCTCACGCTTTGTCAACCGGTTGCCAAATATTGCCACCCTGTTGCATCCTGCGGTGCAACGGGATGCTGAGGTCAGGCGAGGAGGCGCCCGCTGGACCCTCGCACCACGAGTTCCGTTTCCACACGGACAGCCTCACCCGGAGCCTCGTGGCCCTGCAACATATCCAGGAGAATGGTCACCGCCCGGGTGCCGCACTCCCCCAAGGGTGAGCGCACTGTGGTCAATGCGGGAGTGGTGAAATCGGCACCGAAAATGTCGTCGAACCCCACAATGCTGATCTGGTCCGGGACACTCATCCCGCCAGCCTGCAGTTCCTGCATCAAGCCGATGGCCAGGAGATCGTTGTAGGTGATCACCGCCGTCGCGCCGCTTTCCAGGACGTCGCGCGCAACCTGCCGGCCGCCGTCGACCGTTGGTTTGGATGATTCGAGGCGCACCGCGCTGAGCTTGGACCATTCAGCGGCAGCTTTGACACCTTCCCAACGGCGGCCCGTCATCCAGGACTGCGCTGGTCCGGCAACGTAGGCAAGCTTTTCGTGGCCGTTGGCGGCCAAGCTGCGAACAGCTTCGCTGATGCCCTTGTTGACGTCAGGGACGACGCACGGAACGCCGGAAATTTCACGGTTAATGACGGCCACAGGCTTGTCCGCAGCCAAGGCCCGGATCTGGTCATCGTCCATGCGGGGGCTGGCCAGGATGAGGCCATCCACGGTGCTCAGCAAGCGCCGGGCCGCCGTTACTTCCGTCTCCGGTGACTCCGCGGACTCCGCCAGAACCAGCGTGTAATCGCGGGCTGAACCAGTGGTTTCGGCCCCGCGGATGATGTCAAAGAAGGTGGGGTTGGTGATGTCCGCGACGATCAATCCGATGGTCTGGGTGCGGCCGGTGGGGAGGGCGCGGGCAAATGGATTCACCTGGTAGTTCAGCTCCGCCGCAGCGTCCTCAATGATTTTCTGCGTCTTGGCGCTCACACGGCCCGGTTTACTCAGGGCGCGGGACACCGTAGAGGGATTCACGCCCGCGAGCTTCGCGATGTCGTAAATCGTGGCAGAGGACTTCTCACCCCGGCCTCGTTTGGTGGGGGTGGTTGCTGCGCCGTTGCTCGTCAGGTCAGTCACCGCTCCATCGTAGACCGCATGGCAACAAAACAAGCCGGTTGCCAAGACATGACATGAGGAAGGTGAGAGAGCGATCCCCAAAAGGTGACGGGAAGTGAGAGAGCGTGCTGGCGGGCCGGACAACCCTGGTCGCTCTCTCACATCCCCCACCCAAAAACCGCAACGCTCTCTCACGTCCCGCCGGACGCGGGAGAAAGCGTTGGGCACAAATCAGGAACGCTCGGGGAACTTTCCTTCTTCAGCGATACGCTTGTTCAGCTCCTGCAGGAATTCATCCTCGTCAAAGTCCAAGGACACTTCCTTGCCGGTCCAACTGGAAAGGTGGATGGCGTTGGCCAGACGAACACCGTTGATACCGTCCGAGCCCGGAGCAAGGAGCGGCGTGCCATCCAGGATGTTGGCCGCAAAGTTCTCCAGGACGCCGGCGTGCTGGCCACCCCATACCGACTCGAACTCGATGGTTTCAGTGCTGTACAGCTCTTCGCGGTTCAGCTGGCCCATGAAGAGTTTGCGGACGTCGTCCATGCCCATCGAATCGCTGATGTCCCGCTCAGGTTTGACCAGGCGGGTAACGGTGGCAACCTTGCTGTCTTCCACCACGATCTTGCCTTGGTCGCCCAGGATTTCGAACCTGTCGGTTCCCACGATGTCGTGGGTGGCTGTGACGAAAACGCCCGTGGCGCCGTCGCCATAGTCCACCACTGCGGTGACTTCATCCTCGACGGCGATGTCACGGCGGAAGCCGTACGCCACCTTGGAGTACACGGACTGGGGGACGCCACAGATCCACTGCCACAGGTCCAGCTGGTGCGGGGCCTGGTTGACCAGGACGCCACCGCCCTCGCCACCCCAGGTAGCGCGCCACTCGCTGGAGTTGTAGTAGCCCTGCGGGCGCCACCAGTTGGTGATGATCCAGTTGGAGCGGCGGATCTTGCCGATCTCGCCGTTATCTACGATTTCCTTGAGCTTCTTGTAGAGCGGGTTGTTGCGCTGGTTGAACATGATGCCGAAGGAAAGTTCCGGCTTGGAGGCGGCGAACTCGTTCAGCTCCTTGACCTGCTTGGTGTAGACACCGGCGGGCTTCTCCACGAGCGCATGGATGTTGCGCTTGAGTGTTTCGATGCCCATCTCCGGGTGCAGGAAGTGCGGCACGCAGGTGACGATCGCGTCTACGGAGCCGCTTTCCAGCAAGGAAATGTAGTCGTCGTAGAACGGGACATCCGGGTACAGCGAGGCTGCGAGTTCCTTCTTAGCGGGATCAACATCGCAGATGGCGCCGATCTCCATGTTCGGGACCAGTCCGTCCGTGATGAACTTGGCGTAGGCGCCGCCTTGCTGGCCCAGGCCAATGATGCCGAGGCGTACTTTCTTGCTCATGAATGCAATCTCCTGTGGTGAAAACCGAAAGTGGCTGAAATCTAGAAAAGGTCCGCGTGGCCCATGGCCACCAAATTGTCGTACGAGGTTTGGAGCGCGTCCCACACAGTCCGCCCGTACAGCTCGTCCTGCTCCACCAAGAGGTACCTGGCACCTGCGGCGACGGCGGCCGGAATGATGGAGGGGAAGTCCAGGTTGCCCTCGCCCACTTCGGCGAACTGCACCACGTTGCGGAACTCCGCCATGAACCCGGGGAAGTCGCCCTTCTCCAGGAGCCCGAAGGACGATTCCGGCATCTGACCGATCCTGTAATCCTTGAGGTGCACCATGGCAGTATTGCCGGCGTACTTTTCAAGGGTCCGCACGGGATCGAGGCCACCGCGCTGAACCCAGTGCACGTCGATCTCCATGCCCATGGCCGGGGAGTTGTCGGCGATGATGTCCAGCATGTATTTGCCGTCGAACTTCGCGAACTCGATGTGGTGATTGTGGTAGTACAAGCTGATGCCGTGTTCCTGGAGCCGTTCGGCATAACCGTTGGCTTGCTTGGCGAATTCAACCACCGAGTCCAGTGATTTCATGGCCCCGAACGGAAGCATACCGATGCGGAGCAGCGAGCTGTCCAGCCGCTTGGCGTCGTCCACGATCTTGTCGAAGTTGTCCGCCAGTGATTCCACGGGCATGCCCTTGCGGCCTTCAATGTTGACCGAAAGCGCGGCGATGTCCATACCCAGCTCGGTGCGGGAGCGGTCCAGCTCGCCCACGTTCTCCGGGGTCATGGGGATCTGGGAAATCTCGACCGCGTTGTAGCCGATCGCGCTGACCTTACGGAGCGTCTCAAACGCCCCGACTTCCGCGAAGCTGTCCTTCAACATCATCGCCTGTACGCCTATTGTGGCCACTTTTTCCTCCGGGGTTTCCGGGCCCTTCCGGACCCTGGATCGGTGATGGGATGCCGGGCTGTTCAGGCCACGGCACCGGCTTGTTCAGTTTGGTTGCGCTGGTGAGCCAGCAGGCGGTGCCTGTCCGCGCGGCGCTTTTCCTGCCGGTCGGGATCCGGCACGGGCGAGGCGAGCAGCAGCCGCTGGGTGTAGGGGTGTTCGGGGTCGCGGGTGACCACCTCGGCGGGGCCTTGTTCCACGATTTCTCCGTGGTACATGACCGCCACGCGGTGGCTGATGTGCCGCACGACGTCGAGGTCGTGGGAGACGAACAGGTACGAAACACCGGTGTCTTTCTGGATCTGCAGGAACAGATCCAGCACGCGGGCCTGGGTGGACAGATCCAAGGCGCTGACGGGTTCGTCGCAGACAATCAGCTTCGGGGACAAAGCGAGTGCCCGGGCGATCGCCACGCGCTGGCGCTGGCCGCCGCTGAACTCGCGGGGCAGCCGGTGGATCGCGTCAGATGGCAGACCTACTTGGTCCAGCAGTTCGCGGACCCGCTTCTTCGCAGCGGCAGCTTCCATGCCTTGCACGCCCAAAGGCTCCGCCAGGATGTCCCCGATTTCCAGCGCCGGGTTCAGCGAGGTGTACGGGTCCTGGAAGACCACTTGCAGGTCACGGCTGAGCGTCCGGCGTTCCTTGCGCGAAGCGTTGCTGATGTCGTTGCCTTCGAAGATCACCTTCCCAGCGGTGACCGGCGCCAGGCCCAGGACGGCCCGGCCGAGGGTGGTTTTTCCGGAGCCGGACTCTCCCACCAGGCCCAGCGTCTCGCCCTGGCCGATGGTGATGTTGATGTCCGTCAACGCCCGGAAAGGCTTGGCCCTGAACCGTTTGCTGGGGTATTCCACCACCAGGTTCTCCACGGACAGGAGCGGGGACTTCTGCGATGAGTCAACAGAGACGCTCATGCCACCGGCTCCTTCTGTGCTGATCCAGGCTTCGATACCAGCATGGTCATGGGGGTCTTTCCTTCGAGCATGGACCCCAGCAGGGTCTGCGTGTAGGGCTCTTTGGGGTTCCGGAGGATCTCACGGACGGTGCCTTCTTCCACGAGCCTGCCGTTCTGCATCACGGCCACGCGGTCGCACAGGTCAGCAACGACACCGAAGTTGTGGGTCACCAGGATCACGCCGATGTTGAGCCGCTGCTGAAGCTCGCGCAGCAGGTCCAGCACGTCGGCCTGCACAGTGACGTCCAGGGCTGTGGTGGGCTCGTCAGCGATCACCAGGTCCGGTTCACAGCTGATGGCACCGGCGATCAGCACGCGCTGGGCCATGCCACCGGAGACCTCGTGCGGGTACGCCTCGAAGGTGCGTTCCGGGTTGATGATTCCGACGTCGGTGAGCAGCTTGAGGGCCCGTTGACGGGCTTCTGCCTTGGAGATTCCCAGGACACGGACCATGGGTGTGACCAGCTGGTAGCCAATGGTGAAGGCCGGATCCAGGTTGCTCATGGGTTCCTGCGGAATGTAGGAGATCCGCTTTCCGCGCAGCTTGGACAGCCGTTCCTGGCTGACGCGGTCATCGCCCGGAGCCACCGTGTAGTTGCCGTCGAACTGGATGGAGCCGCCCACAATGCGTGCGTTGTCCGGCAGCAGGCCCAGGATGGAGAACGCGGTCTGGGACTTGCCCGATCCCGATTCGCCCACGATACCCAGGATTTCGCCGCGGTCCACGTGGAAGGAAACGTCGTCAACTACCTTCTTGATGGATCCGTCGGCCTGCGGATATCCGACGCCGAGGTTGGTCACCTTGACCAAGTGGTGTTCGGTTCCGGCGTCGACGGCGGCCACGGACTTCCGTGACTGGCGCGCCTTGGCGGGGTCCGTCGTCGTGCTGTCAGCAGAAGCAAGCGCCCGCTTTTTGCGGTGCTTGATCTTTTCGCCGTCTTCCAGGGCATCGCGGATGGCGTTGCCCAGCAGGACCAGTCCGCCGATGGTGAGCGCCATGGCCAGTGCCGGCCAGAGCAGCAGAATCGGGGTGAGGTAGACGTTCTTGAAGCCTTCGGAGAGCATGACGCCCCACGTGGCTTTGGTGGGATCGCCCAGGCCCAGGAATTCGAGTCCGGACTGGATGGCGATGGCAACGCCGGCGATCGCGGCGGTTTGGATGATGATGGGTGCGCGGACCACGGAGAAGATGTGGCGGGCAATGATGCTCAGATCGGACAGGCCGGAGACCCGGGCCGCGTCCACATAGAGCTCGTTCCTCACCGACTGCACGGCGGTTCGGGTCAGGCGGAAGTAGGACGGGCTGATCAGGACACCGAAGGCGATCATGGAGATCCATACCGACGGGCCGAACGCTGCACGGATGGTGAGCAGGACGATCAGGCCGGGCAGGCTCATGAGGATGCTGACCACCCAGTTGGAGACGGCCTCGAATTTGCCTGCGTAGTAACCGGCGATCAGGCCTGCCGGTAGTCCGATGGCAATCGCCACACCGGCACACAGCAGCGCGGACAACAACGTTAGCTGGGCGCCGAAGAGCAGGCGGCTCCACGTATCGCGCCCTGCGCTGTCCGTACCCATGATGTTCACTGAGTCCGGGGCGGCGAGGGTCTTGGAGATGTTGGCGAAGTTCTCTTCGAAAGGCGCGATCACCGGCGCCAGGATGGCCAGCACCGTGATGGTCAGGAGGATCACCAGCGAGGCGATGCCCATGGGGTTCTTCAGGAGGCGGCGCATCACGGTGGAACGGACCACCGTGCCGCTCTGGCCTGTCTTGGCCGCGACGCCCATGGAGTCTGCGGATACTGCTGCTGAATCTACGGAGTCGCTCATGAGACACGTACTTTCGGGTTGAGCCAACCATTGAGGATGTCCACCAGGAGGTTCACGACGATGACCACCACCACGGTGTACATCACCACTCCCATGACCACGGGGAGATCGGTTTGGGTAGTTGCGGCTACAGCCAGCGGACCCATTCCTGGGAGGGCGAAAATCTGCTCGATGATCACCACGCCGCCCAGCATGCCGATCAGTTGCAGGCTCAGGACTGTGAGACCCGCAGGTGCGGCGCTGCGGAGCACGTGCTTGAAGAGGATCTCGCGCTCTCCGATGCCACGGCTGCGCAGCGTCCGGACGTAGTCACGCTCCAGCTGCTTGATCACGGCGGAGCGGATCTGCTGGGCACCGCCGGTCACACCGTTGATCAGCAAAGCGATCACCGGCAGGGTCATGGAGTAGACCCAGGCCTCCGGACCCACCTCCGGGGAGATGGTGCTGGTGGCGGGGAAGAAACCCAGCTGGATGGCCAGGATGGTTACCAGGAACACGCCGATCACGTATCCGGGGATGGAGTCCCCCACGATCGCGCCAATCTGGACCACCCTGTCCACCCAGCCGCGCTTCACGGCTGCGGCAACACCAATCAGTGCTGCGCAGATGGCGATCAGGATCATTGCGGTGAAAACCATGGTCATGGTTACCGGGATGCGGGTGGCCAAGGAATTGGCCACTGGCTCCGAGGTGAACCAGGAAGCTCCAAGGTTGCCGGTCAGGGCATCGCCCAACCATGCGAAGTATCGGACAAAGAGCGGCTGATCCAGCCCCAACTCCTGTTCCTTCAAGGCAACCTGTTCAGGTGTTGCCTGGTCTCCCAGGATGTTCTGGGCAATACTTCCGCTGGAGGTGTACAGCAGGGTGAAGGTGAGGACCGAGACGACGAACAATACCACCAAACCGCTGCCCAGTCTTTTCGCAATGAACTTGATCATGGGGTCCTACTTGGCGGGCGAGTAGTTGTAGATGGACGGAACGGCCTGCTGCACCTGCGGCGTGACGTTCACTTTGTCGTTGTGGTAGTACATCTGGTTCACGCGGAACAGCGGGGCGAACCAGGCTTGTTCCACCACGTATTTGTTGACTTCCTGGGCCAGCTTGCCGGCATCTGCACCACCGGTGCGCACGGCCGCGATCTTGGCCTCAAGCTCAGGGGTGGTGGTCTTGAAAGGGTTGTACAGGGCCTTGGTGGAGACGATCTGGTCAATCGCTACAGTCGGCTGCCCTTGGAAGAGGTTGTAGAAGAGTGCCGGGTACTTCTGCGCGGCAACGTCCGAGGTGAAGGTGTTGGTGATGGCTGCGCCCGGGTTCAGGGTGATGCCCACATCGGCAAGCTGCTGCTTCATGACAGAGATCAGGGTTTCAGCACCGGGAAGTGTAGGAACGTCGATGCTGACCTTGCCCTCAAAGCCGGAGTCTTTCAGGAGCTGCTTGGCTTTCTCGGGATCGTAGCTGTAGTAGTTCTCCAGCTCCTCGCTCCAGGCACCACTCTCCTTGCCGAACGGCTGCGAGGTGGGGGTGCCCTGGCCCAACATGACCTGATCCAGGATGGTCTTGCGGTCGAAGGCGTGGTTGATGGCTTGGCGGACCTTGACGTTGGCCAGGGCCGGGTTCTTGGTGCCGTCACGGTCCAAGAGGAGCAGCCCGGACCAGTCAACCTGGTTGGTTTCGAGCTTCATCTTTGCGCCCTCGGCCTGCTTGCCGTTCTTGGGGTCAAGGAGGGTGGCGTCAATCTGGCCGGAGACCAGCGCGTTGGTGCGGGCGGTGGGGTCCAGGAGGACCTTGAGGGTGAGCTTCTTGAACTTCTGGAGGTCCTTGTTCCAGTAGCCGTCACGTGCGTTGAAGACCGTCTGGGAATCCTTGACGGAGGCTGCTTTGTCCATCACGTACGGGCCGGAACCCACGGGGACTGTCTTGATGGCATCGGTGCCCAGGGCTGCGGGGCTTCCCATGAGGCCGGCTGCCTGGCTGAGGAAGTATTCCAGGGCCGGCTCCGGTGCGCTGAGGTTTATGTCGATGGTGTCGGCGTCCACCACTGCGATGTCCGAAACTGAACCCAGCTGGGCCATCTGGGGGCCGTTGGCCTTCTTGAAGTGGTCCATGTTTGCTTTGGCCGCAGCGGCGTCAAACTTGGCTCCGTCGCTGAAAGTGACATCGGTCCGGAGGTCAACGGTGAGCTTGGTGTTGGTGTCGTTGTACTTCCAGGCGGTTGCCAGCATGGGGCTGAGCTTGCCGTCCGGTTCGCGGAGGATCAGGGAGTCGTAGGCTGCCTGATAAGGCTGGAGTGCGTGGCCTACGTGAGCCTGGGCCGGGTCCCAGGAGGTGAGGTCCCTGAGGGTTCCCAGCGTCAGGGCCGTGACGGTTTTGGTGCCGGTAGAGGAACCAGTTCCGGCACCGGCATTCCCGCCGCCACAGGCGGTAAGCGCCAGAGAGGCGCTAAGTACGATGGCGGCTGCTGCCGCCTTGGGACCTAACTTCATTGTTGGCTCCTACTGAGTCATAGCCTGATGCGAGTCAGAGCTTGAGCGTGTGGCCTGCGCCACACTTTTCTTGGGTGTGAGATTTACAGTACGTACTTTGCGAGATTTTGGCAACCGATTGTCAAAAGTTTCTTAGATTGTTGCCAAGATGGCACAGCGGCTGGTTCTCAACCCACCCTGTTCGCCATGTCCGGGTAGCTTTGCGCATAGATTTCCTTGATGACCCGCAAGGATTTTTCAGCCTCGGCGGGGTGGATCCAGAACGGCCCAGGGTCCTGGAGCTTGCGGTAGAAATCCTCGATCAGAAGCTCGTGGGACACACCCCAGTAGGATCTGCCACCACTCTCAGCAACCCTTTCCGGAATGACATCAACCCTGCCGTCGGCATAGCTCACCGTCAGGTCACCGCGCAGGCTGAGCGTTGCTTTCTCCGTGACGATGTCCAAGGTCACGGGCGCATTCACTGCGTTGGCCAGCGTTGCGTAAAAGACGCTGCGCGCACCATTGACGTGTTCCGCAACAAATTCCGCGGTATCTTCCACCTCGATCACCCCGCCCAAGGAACGGGTGGATGCGTGGCCTTCCACCTTGGCAACATCGCCCACCAGCCACTGCAGCAGGTCTACGGTGTGAATGGCTTGGTTCATCATCAGACCACCCCCGCCTTCGGCCCAGGTGCCGCGCCATGGACGGCTGCGGTAGTAGCTGCCGTCCCGGTGCCACATGACGGTGGCCGAGGCGCCGATCACCTGACCCAGCGTGCCGCCGTCGAGCAGTTCATGCATGGCTTGGGACGTCGCGTTGTAGCGGTTCTGGAAGCAGACGCCGATCTTTGCATCCCTCCGCTCCGCAACCTCCACCAGCCTCCGCCCCTCGGCCGCCGTATGGGCCAGCGGCTTCTCGACGATCACATGGACGCCCCGCTCCAAACAATCAGCGGCCACCGAAGCGTGGAGATGATGTGGCGTACAAATATGCACGACGTCGGGACGCACCTTCTGGAGCATGTCCAGGTAGTCCGCGTAGCCGGGGACGCCGTGGGCGGCTTCCGCCGCTGCCAACCTTTCCGGATCGGTATCGCAGACGGCCACCAACTCGGCATGGTCCATGGTGGCGAGGGCCGCGAAGTGGATGGTAGAGATGTCGCCGCAACCAATAATTGCTGCTGTAGGCATACCTGCTCCTTTGAAGGTTGATGCTGGGTGAAGGTTCGAGCCGGGTTGTCTCGTTGCAGCGCTTTAGGCCAGGGTGACGCCGCTCCTGGCAGCGAGGCCGGCAAAGGCGCGGGCCGCGAGCCCGAAGGCGACCGGGCCGGAGTATCCGCCGAGTTCGTGGGCGCTGGCCAAGTGCGGTTCCAGCGAGGCGAATCCCGTGTAGCCGTCGGCGGCGAGGGCGCTGATGGTTGCTTCCAGCTCCCCGTCACCCTCGCCGGCCGGAACCACTTCACCCGTGGCGGCGATAGCATCTTTCACCTGCAGGTACTCAAGGTACGGACGCAGCATGGCGTAGCCCTCTGTGTAGGGCTTGACGCCTACTTGGACGAAGTTGGCGTTGTCCCATGCCACCCGGAGCGCCGGCGAGTTGACCGTCTTCATGATGTCCAGGACGCGGTCCGGAGTATCGCCGTAGATGCCCTTCTCGTTTTCATGCAGCAGAATCACGTCATTGGCAGCAGCTTCAGCAGCAAGGGCGGACATGCGCTCCATGACGGAGTCGCGGATGTCTTCCGGGCCCTGTTCCTCGCCGCGGTAGAAGGAAAAGATGCGGACGTACTTGGTGTCCAGGGCCTTCGCGACGGAGATGATCTGGCGTAGGCGGGTCACCTCATGCTCCACGGGGAGGCTGACGTCCACCTTGCCAATGGGGCTGGCAACAGCTGAAACTTTGAGGCCTTTCTCATCCAGGATGGCTTTGAGCCGCAGCACAGCATCGTGCTCCAGTTCTGAAACGTTGGTCCCCCACGCGCTGCGGACTTCAATGTGGCTCGCACCGAGGGCCAGCAGCACGGCGGCCTGGACGGCGGGATCGAGGTCTACTTCGTCGCCGAAACCGGACAGGCTCCACACGGCACTGGGTTGAGTCACAAAATCTCCTTGGTAGTCCTGCTGCGGCACACGAGGGGGCGGTGACGCAGTTCACAGGCGGGGCTTGTTCCTCGAGTTTAGCCATCTTGGCACGCATTTGACAACCGATTGCCATTCGCTGCCATCCTGTGGCATTCTTAGTCGACGGTGTGGCAGCAGTCACAGCCGGATGATGAGTCGTTCCGGGAGGAACGCCCATGTTTGCTGTTCAGAGAGGAACGCCCATGGCGACGCAACCCATGGCGACAGGCCGGCCTGCCACCATCCATGACATCGCTGCGCTGTGCGGCGTGGCCGCGTCCACCGTTTCGAGGGCCCTCGCCAATCCGGAGCGCGTCAATATCCGCACCCGCGAGCGGATCCAGGCCGCCGCCGTCGAACTCAATTACACGCCCAACTCCCAGGCGAAAGCGCTGAGCTCCGGCAAGACAGGTGCCGTGGGCGTCCTGGTTCCGGATATCACCAACCCGTTCTACTTTGACCTCATCAGGGGAACGCAGCTTCAACTGAAGGCAGCCGGGTACACCCAGTTGCTGGTTGATACAGAGGAATCGGACGAGGTGGAGGCCAGCACGCTGGAACAGTTGCGCAAGAGTGCCGACGGCGTGATTGTGGCGGCGTCCCGCCTCAATGATGAAGCCCTGGCCGCGGCCGCTTCCCGGATGCCCATGGTCACCGTGAACCGCGATGTTGACGGCGTTCCCGCAGTTCTGATCGACACCCCCTCAGCCATGCCGCAGGCTTTGGACCATCTGATTTCCCTGGGCCACACCTCAGTTGCCTACGTTTCCGGACCTGCAGTTTCGCAGTCCAGCGCCCGGCGTTGGACGGCCCTGTCAGAAGCGGCCGAAGAGCGCGGAGTCGATGTCCGCAGGCTCGGGCCGTTTGCCCCCAAAACCCAATCCGGCGCAGCCGCAGCGGATGCCGCCGTGCACAGCGGAGTCACTGCGTGCATTGTTTTCAATGACCTCATTGCCATCGGCATGCTGCAACGGCTCCGCGAACGTGGCCTTCGGGTTCCGGAGGACATGAGCATTGTGGGCTGTGACGATATTTTCGGGGCGGACTTCTGCAACCCACCCCTCACCACCATGAGCTCGCCCATTGAGCAGGCAGGACGTGTTGCAGTGTCCATGTTGCTGGCGCAACTGAATCCCTTGGCCGGGGGCGGTAACCGGAACCGCTCCGTCATGCCCACCCACCTCACCGTCCGCGGCTCCACAGGTCCGGTGACTTCAACGTAACTGACACGTTGGCTGACATGTGGGCTGGAAGTAGGCAATATGGTTGAGCGTCCGCAACCATGCTGACTAGTGTTGAACCATGCGCGAACTCCAGGCCAAGATCATTGAAGAAATGGGCGTCCAGCCCCGGATCAACCCCGCAGAGGAGGTCCGCAAACGCGTCGGTTTCCTGAAGGATTATCTGAAGGCGACGCACACCAAGGGATTCGTCCTAGGTATCTCCGGCGGCATAGATTCCTCGCTGGCCGGCCGCCTCGCCCAGTTGGCCGTTGAGGAATTGGAAGCCGAGGGCGTGGACGCAAACTTTGTTGCCGTCCGCCTCCCCTACGGCATCCAGCACGATGAAGACGACGCTCAGGCAGCCCTCGACTTCATCAAGGCCAAGACCGAGTGGACCTACAACATCTCCCAAGCCGTGGACGGCTTCGAGGAGGAGTTCGAGAAGACCACCGGCGCCCCGATCTCCGATTTCCATAAGGGCAACACCAAAGCACGCGCACGCATGATCGCCCAGTACGCACTGGCCGGCGAACACAATTACCTGGTGATCGGAACGGACCACGGCGCCGAGTCCGTCACCGGCTTCTTCACGAAATTCGGCGACGGCGGCGCGGACATCCTGCCGCTGTTCGGCCTGAACAAGCGCCAGAACCGCGCACTCCTGGCCGAGCTTGGCGCACCCTCACGGGTATGGGAGAAGGTTCCCACCGCCGACCTCCTGGACAACAAGCCCGGCCGTACCGACGAAGACGAGCTCGGTATCACCTACGACACCATCGACGACTACCTCGAAGGCCGCGACGTCCCCGAGGACGCGGCGGAGCTGCTGGAGCAGAAGTACCTCCGCACGCGCCACAAGCGCACCGTCCCGGTCACCATCTTCGATACCTGGTGGAAATAGGGCTTTAGAACCAATCACGACGGCGGGTGCCGGCTTCCCTTGGAAGCTGCCACCCGCCGTCGTGCTTTAAGAAAACTCTTGACCAGGCGATAGTTAGCGATATATCGTTAACTATCGCCGATACTCCTTCGGCGTAACAACAACCGAAAGGACGATGCTGCTATGAAAGGCATCAACGAAAACAACAACTCATTCCCCGAGCACGATCACGGACATCCCGAACACGGACACGGCCGGGGCCGCTTCAACCGGGGCAAAGGCCGGCGCGGACCGGGCGGGCACGGCGGAGGCGGATTCGGGCCCGGCTTTGGCCCCGGCGGTTTTGGGCCTGGCTTCGGACCCGGCTTTGGCCCCAGGGGATTCGGTCCCGGCGGATCACGCAGGGCCAACCGTGGCGACGTCCGCGCAGCGATTCTCTCCCTTCTGGCTGAGGCTCCATCCAACGGATACGGCCTGATCAAGACCATCGCAGAGAAGACGTCCGGCGCATGGCGCCCCAGCCCGGGTTCGGTCTACCCCACCCTGCAGCAGCTGGTGGACGAGGAACTGATCGTCGCCGTCGGCGAGGGTCGCCGCACCGAATTCACCCTCACCGATGACGGCAAGGCCTACGTAGCCGAGCACGAGGAAGAACTCGCCAACGCCTGGAACACCGAGGCTGACGGCACCGGTGCCGCTTTCCACCAGAGCGTTGGGAAGCTCATGGGCGTCATCCACCAGTTCCGCGGGGCCGCTACCGACGAACAGCGTCAAGCTGCCATCGAAAAGCTGGACGAAACCCGCCGGGCGCTCTACCTGATCCTGGCCGACTAAGTGTTGATCACCATCCTCTTGACCTTGACGTAACGTCAACCTCTACTGTCGAAGAACAAGCACAGAACGGGGGACGCATGGACTGGTCAATTCAGGAGATCGCCAAGATTGCAGGCACCACCAGCCGCACGTTGCGTCATTACGACGACATCGGGTTGCTGAAACCAAGCCGGACCGGCCATAACGGCTACCGCTACTATGACGGTCCGGCTTTGGTTCAGCTCCAGCGCATCCTCCTGCTCCGGGAACTGGGGCTAGGCCTCCCGGCCATCGCCGAAGTTCTTGACCGCGAGACCGATACCGTCAAAGCGCTGAGCAGCCATTTGGAATGGCTCGCCCAGGAGCAGGACAGGCTGGCCCGGCAGATCGCCTCCGTTCGGCAGACAATCGACACGATGAAAGGGGATGGAAAGTACATGGCACAGAACATGTTTGATGGCTTCGACCACACTCAGTACAAGGACGAGGTGGAAGAACGCTGGGGCAAGGATGCCTACGCTGCCAGTGATTCCTGGTGGCGCGGAATGAGCGCCGAAGAAAAGCAGCAGTGGAAGGACCGGGTCCAGCAGCTCGGGGCCGACTGGATCGCTGCCGCAGAATCCGGGGCTTCGCCGGACAGCGCTGAAGCGCAGGATCTGGCCCGGCGCCACGTCGAGTGGCTGACCGGCATTCCCGGAACCCCGACGGCGGCACCTGGCGGAGACGTGAAGGGTTACGTCACAGGACTCGGCGAAATGTACGTTGCTGATCCGCGGTTCGCTGCCAACTACGGTGGCGAATCAGGGGCCACCTTCGTCAGGGATGCCCTGCGCATTTACGCGGAGAAGAACCTGTAGAGGGTCAGGATGCGCCGATCAGGGTTTCGCAATAGTCTGGCCGAATGGGTACAAGCACCGTAAAGTCCGGCGAACAGGTTGACAGGCAGAAACGCATTCTCGACGCAGCCTTGGAACTGCTGTCCCGCCACGGCATCTCGGGCATTAACATGCGCGCCGTGGCGCGTGAAGCCGGCGTCGCCCTGGGGCTTGTGAACTATTACTACGAAGACAAATCGAGCCTGATCCGCGCGGTGCTCCACCAAATTGAAGAGCACGACCTCCTGCTGGTGGAACCGCAGGCTACGTCAACACCGGACGAACAACTCCGGGAGTCGCTTCGGCGCGTTGCGGATCCGGGACTCCTGACCACACCGTACCTATCCCTCCGCCTCCACTTGTGGGCCCTCGCCCAGGCGGATGAGGACTTTGCACGCATCAATGCCGCAGCCTTTGAAAGATATCTTCAGGGGCTTGCGGCCTTGATCGGCAATGCAGTTCCCGGGCTGTCCCCTGAGGAATGCCGGGACCGTGCGGCCGACGTGGTTGTGGTGCAGAACGGCATGTGGCTCACCACGCTGCTGGGAATCGACAAGGCGGCCATCCAGCGCGGCATTGCCCGCACGGAAGAGATCGCGTTTGCGCCTCGCTGAGCACAACACGTGGGTAGTTCGCCCCATAGCGCGAGGACCGGGTGTGCCCGAGTATCAAGGGACTACCTAACCGACCCGGGGGGAACACCATGAAGATTGCTAAAAGAATTCTTGCTGCCAGCGCGGCCCTTGCCTTCATGGGAGGGGCTTTGCTCACGGCTCAACCGGCGTTGGCTAATGATGGCTATGCCAACTGCAACGTCTGGATCCACTACGAATACAGTGTGGGAGGCAGTTGCAATTCCGATGCGCCGGGCACTGAGTATCAGGTTGCGGGCAAGTGCCGTCATGTCCCCACCGGCCATGAGGCTATCGTGACCGGGCCTTGGAGGTGGCAGATGCCTGCCTCGCAAGGCTTCAACACCTCCTACGCCAACTGCCCCGCAGGCACCAGGGCCGTTCAGGTTTGGCGCAACGTGCGATGAGGAGTCCGCATATGAAACTCGCCACGAAACTCTTCGGCGGCGTCGCCGCATGCGCGCTGGCACTCTCCGTGGCCGCACCGGCGAGCGCCGCCACGACCTACCCGACCCCCACGCCGACGCCTGCCGACTGCTTTGGCGGCCTGCTGAGCGTCGAACCGAACGGGAATCTCGGTGCCATCTTCCTCAGCGACGGCAAGCTCCGCTGGGAGAACAATAGTTGGTCCTCGCCCGTCCCGTTCGATGCGACTTACCTGACGCAGACCGGCGGGATGGGGGACGAGACCTTCGGCAAATTCTCTTACTTCGGCACCTCCGCGGACGGAAAAGCAAAGTTCTACGATCAACGCCAGGACCTCCAGGCGGACGGCACCTGGAAGCACTCCATTGACGGACCGATCACCACAATTGGTAACGGCTGGTTCCAGAAGTCCATCACCACCACGTACAGCGGCACAGCGGATGTCCGAGGCCAGCAGTTCATTTTCCGGCTCACCAGCGGCGGCGAACTCTACCGCTACACCCTGGACACGAACGCCCGGACCATCACCGGTACAGTCAAGGTGTTCGGCGGAGGTGCCTCCATCACATCCATCGGCTCGGCGCCTTCAATCGCCATCAACGGCAAGCCTGTTGCCGTGTTGATGGCCACACTCACCACCGGCGAACTGCGCCAGTACATCATCCCGGATGCCACACCCACCCAGTGGAGCTCCAAGACCATCCGCCCAGCTGCGGGGAATGGTTGGCAGAACTTCACGGCTATCACCGCCAGGAACTGCGATAGCAAGGGGCAGATAGTGCTCGGCTACATCAAGCAGCGCTTGGTTGCCGCCAACTACGACCCCACCGGCCTGACCGCCAATGACAAGGACCTCGGCGGCGGAGCCTCCTCCATGCCCGCGATGCCTGAAGGCACCCGGGTGTTCGGCTAACGCCCACTTACCCACTGAAAAAGGAAGCCGACGACGGCGGTAGCACCCGCCGTCGTCGGCATTCCGCCGTGGGGCTGCAGTCGTCGATGCCCGGAGCTGTCCGTAAGGGAAGTCTCAAGGCTTGAAGACCTGAGTGCGCACAACTGCCAAGGAAACAACGCGGTGCCCGTGACCGTCGCACTGAAGGAACACTCACTGCCATGGCGACCACCAAAGGACGTTTACGGTCGGGCTTGGACCACGGGAGTAACGGTGACACTCCCTGTCGAGCGGTTCACGCCCCATAGAAGCACAGAGCCGTCATCTCTCCGGACAGCGATGGTTCGTTTGACCTCCAGGATGTCTATGTCCCCGGGGTACTCGTACCCTGTCTGGGTGCTGAACTCTGCTGCGAATCTGCGGTTGATGAGAGGTCGAAGTGTTTTCTGCTTACGGGATGCATAGAAGGCGAACCCGCCTGCGAGGACAACTCCGGTGCCCGTAATCACCAGGCTGGTTTCACGCGAGACTTCTATATCTCCAATAAGCAGGATGCCCGACGAGATCCAGAAGAGTATGAAGAGGAGCCTCCATGCAATATCAAGCGTTTTGTATTTCCGCAGCTCAGGTAATTCGATCCTGAAACCGCTCGATTCATCGTCCATGGATGTCTCGCGATTCCGGCGCACTCAACGAACAAGGCTTTCTGAAGTGGTGCACTTTGCTCCAAGGATCCCGTGGATTTATGAAGAGAATAGCCATCTGCGTTTTGCTGGCTGTTCCCTGTGACATGGGCAAAGCTTATTACGGCTTCCAACAGACCCTCGGCGAGAGGACCCAGATCGAGCCAGGCTGAACAGTTACTCCACCGTCACTGCCACCGACTGCCAGCCCGAGGCGCCGTCCGGTACGGGGTCGGCGCGCTTGTCCGTCTGGACTTCCCCGGTGCTGTCGGTGGCGCGGGCCTTGACGTAGTGCATGCCGGGCGTGGCATCCCATTCGTAGGACCACTGGCGCCATGTGATGGTGGATGCTTCGGTGGAAAGCGTTGCTTCCACCCAGTCGCCGTCGTCGATCTGTACTTCCACCTTGGTAATTCCGCGGGTCTGCGCCCATGCGGTGCCACCCACGGCCACTTTCCCTGCCTTCAATTTCGCGAAGGACCCCGGCACGTCCACGCGGGCCATGGTCTTAATGGGGCCGCGCTCCGACCAGCCGCGTTCGGTCCAGTAAGCCTTGCTGTCTGCGAAGCGGGTGACTTCCAGGTCCACTACCCATTTGGTGGCGGAGACGAATCCGTACAGGCCCGGAACCACCATCCGCACGGGGTATCCGTGCTCTATGGGGAGGGGTTCACCGTTCATGCCGATGGCCAGCATGGCATCGCGGTCATCCTGCAGGACCTCCAGCGGCGTGGAAGCGCTGAAGCCGTCAATGGAGGTGGAGAGCACCATGTCCGCGCCTTCCTTCGGTTTGGCCATGGCCAGGACTTCGCGGATGGGCATTCCCAGCCATTTGGCGTTTCCGGCAAGCTTTCCTCCTACGGGGTTGGAGACGCAGGTGAGGGTGACGTGCGATTCGATCAGATCGGCGTCGAGCAGGTCCTGGAACGTGAGGGTTATTTCCTTTTCAACCATTCCGTGCACCCGCAGTACCCAGTCTTCGACGTTGATTTCCGGGACACTCAGGGCGGTATCAATGCGGTAGAACTCGTTGTTCGGTGTCAGCCAGGAGGTGACTCCTGCCACCGGGGACTGTACTCCGGCTGGTACAGGGGGCGCGGCCTTGACGGGAGCCGGCAGTGTGAGGGCGTTGCGGGCTTGGGCTATGTTGTTGCGCGCAGCTCCGAGCAGCCGCCCTCCGGTAGCCGCAATTCCGGCAGCTACCGCTGTGATACCAGCAGCAGCGAAGAAACGACGGCGGCTGGTGCCGGCGCCTCCAACTTGACGGTCGGCGTCGGCTGCTACGTCAGCGGGAGCTTCCGGCCACGCTTTCATGCGCCACAGCGGCACCATGAGTCGGCGCAGGACGATCAGGCCGGCGATGGTCCCCAGCACTGAGGGGATGGCGTCGGCAGGCCCCACCCCGGCGCGGGTCAGGACTGCGGCCACAATCACCGCACCCATGAACAGCACGCCAAGGACGCCAAGTGCCCACTTCTTGTAGGCCACAACGCCCAGGACGCAGGCCAGTAGGGCGATGGTGACGCCCATACCTACGAAAAGCGCCGCTTTGTCGTTGGTGCCGAACGTGGCGATTGCAAAGTCCTTCATCCACGACGGCGTGAAGTCAATGAAGGTGGATCCCAGTGCGAACACCGGGGTTGCCCTGGCGGTGAAGAACGCGCCGATCAGCTCGGCAACGGCGAGCACGACGGCGGCTGACACCACGCCTGCCAGCGCTGCCATGGTTTCGGGGCCTTTGGTCCGGAGTCCGAGCTTTTTCATGTGAGGAGTTCGTAGCAGGCAGGACCGGGGATGGGTGTGGCCGGATGATAGATTAATCCAAACGATAGATATAATCCTTGGGAGCCCTTATGCAGACCTCATTCCGCAAGCCGTTGATTTCGGCCGCAGCGTCCATTCTTGTCATCTCAGCCCTGAGCGGCTGCGCAACCGGGACAGCAGCCCCTGCCGAGAATTCGGGCACGGCCTCTGCAAGCTCCACGGAGTCACCGAGCCCTGACAGCAGTGGCACAGCAGCCTCACCCCAGGCTGAGTCAACCGCCGGCGCCTCCGGCGACGGGGGCAAGCTCGACCCCGCCACCGAATCTCTTACGTGGGAGAACGGCAACAGAATCCTGGGGGATGAAAACGGTGGACACACCCCTGACATTGCCAGCTCTTTGACCGATCCCAAGGCCGGATGGCAGGCCGACTACAGCCGCATGGCAACGGACGGGATGATGACCTTTAGCTCCGATACCACCCAATGCAAGGTCCGAACCATCCAGGTGCGCAACCAACCCTCCGAGTTGGTGGCCGGGGACGACCACGCATCAACCTTGAAGGTCCTCGCTATCCTCATCCCCGGCAAGCCGGACCTCGCCGCCAACGTCAAGGAGACCACCCTGGGCTACGGCATGGCCGGTAACCGCGGGGTGGACATGCTGTCTCTCACCTACACATCGGGAGACTCCTACGGGTACACCGCGGTAAGAACCTTCAGCAAGCCGGCGGTCACCGTCAAGGTGGAGGCGCTCTGCCCCAATGTGGAGACGCTCAAAGCCACCATCGCGGAGATGCGTAACAACATCAGCATTAACGCACGCTAAGGGACGTTTGAACATTTGTTCATAATTTTCCTTGAACGGATGTTCAAAGTGCACTAGCCTGCTTCGTATGACCCAAGCCACATTTTCTGATTCCGCCTCCACACTTTTCATCAACGGTGCGTGGGAACCGGCAGCCTCCGGCGCCGTGCGGGAAATCCGCAACCCGGCCGACGGCGAACTGGTCGCCACAGTGTCAGAAGCCGGCCGCGAGGATGCCGAACGCGCCATCTCGGCAGCCCGCGCAGCCTTCGACTCCGGCGTCTGGTCGAACGTCCCCGCTCCCGAGCGCGGTGCCTTCCTGCTCAAGGTGGCCGCGGAACTGCGCGAACGCCGGGAGAAGTTCGCCCGCGCCGAATCGTTGGACACCGGCAAGCGGATCGTCGAGAGCCGCATCGACATTGATGACATCGCTGCCTGCTTCGAGTATTTCGGGCGCCTCGCCGGGCAGGCGGCGGGCCGTGTAGTCGATGCCGGGGACCCCGCCGTCGTGAGCAGGATCGTCTACGAGCCCGTGGGCGTCTGCGGCCTGATCACGCCCTGGAACTATCCGCTGCTGCAGGCCGCGTGGAAGATCGCACCCGCGCTGGCCGCCGGTTGCACCTTCGTCCTGAAGCCTGCCGAGCTCACCCCCTCCACCGCGATCCTCGCCATGCAATTGCTGAAGGATCTGGGCCTGCCGGACGGTGTCGCCAACCTGCTGACCGGCCCCGGCGCACAGGCGGGCGCACCGCTTTCGGAGCACCCGGACATTGACCTGGTCTCCTTCACAGGCGGTCTGGAAACCGGCAAACGCATTGCCGCGGCCGCAGCCGGCACCGTGAAAAAGGTGGCGCTGGAACTTGGCGGCAAGAACCCCAACGTGGTGTTTGCCGACGCGGACTTCGACGCCGCCGTCGACAATGCGCTCAACGGCGCCTTTGTGCACTCAGGCCAGGTCTGCTCCGCCGGTGCGCGGCTGGTGGTGGAGGAATCCATCGCCGAGCGCTTCGTGGACGAACTGGTTCGCAAGGCTCAGGCCATCCGCCTCGGCGGCCCGTTCGACGAGTCTGCTGAAACCGGGCCACTGATCTCCGCTGCCCACCGGGAGAAAGTGGATGCCTACGTCCAGCGCGGCATTGCCGAAGGTGCCCGGCTGCGGTGTGGTGGCGCGGCGCCTCAAGGCGAAAACTTCGACGCCGGTTTCTACTACCAGCCCACCGTCCTGGACCGCGTGACCCGGGGAATGTCGGTGGTGATCGACGAAGCCTTTGGTCCGGTAGTAACGGTGGAAACCTTCCGCACGGAAGACGAAGCCGTAGCCACCGCCAACGACACCATCTACGGACTCGCGGGCGCGGTCTGGACCCAGGATGCCGGCAAGGCCCAGCGGGTTGCGGGCCGTTTGCGGCACGGCACGGTGTGGATCAACGACTACCATCCCTACCTCCCGCAGGCCGAGTGGGGCGGCTTTGGCCAGTCCGGCGTCGGCCGTGAACTCGGCCCCACCGGCCTCGGTGAATACCAGGAAGCCAAGCACATCTACCAGAACACCAGCCCCCAGGTGACCGGCTGGTTCGCAGACCACGGCAAGGAGAACTAGATGCACGTCGACAATATTGAGAACCTCAGCGAGCGCGGGTTCGATTACATCGTCATCGGCGGAGGATCTGCCGGGGCTGCCGTCGCCGCCCGGCTGAGCGAGGACCCCGCCGTTACCGTTGCCCTGGTGGAAGCCGGCCCGGATGACCGGAACCTCCCGGAAATCCTGCAATTGGACCGGTGGATGGAACTGCTGGAATCGGGGTACGACTGGGACTACCCGGTGGAACCGCAGGAGAACGGCAACTCATTCATGCGCCACGCCCGCGCCAAGGTGATGGGCGGCTGTTCCAGCCACAATTCCTGCATCGCTTTCTGGGCTCCCCGGGAGGACCTGGATGAGTGGGAGTCCAAGTACGGTGCCACCGGTTGGAACGCTGCCGCGGCCTGGCCTTTGTATCAGCGCTTGGAAAGCAACGAGGACGCTGGCCCGGATGCCCCACATCACGGCCATGATGGTCCGGTGCACCTGATGAACGTTCCTCCGAATGATCCGGCCGGGGTTGCGCTCCTGGACGCCTGTGAGCAGAGCGGCATTCCCCGGGCAAAGTTCAACGACGGCACCACAGTGATCAACGGCGCTAATTTCTTCCAGATCAACCGCCGTTCGGACGGTACGCGTTCCTCCAGTTCTGTTTCCTACATTCACCCCATCATGGCTCGCGAAAACTTCACGCTGTTGACCGGCCTGCGTGCCCGCCAACTGGTGTTCGACGCGGACAAGCGTTGCACCGGCGTCGACGTCGTTGACTCTGCCTTCGGCAGGACACACAGGCTCACCGCGCAGCGCGAGGTCATCCTCTCCACGGGCGCCATTGATTCCCCCAAGCTGCTCATGCTTTCCGGAATCGGCCCGGCCGAGCACCTGGCTCAACATGGCATCGAGGTGGTGGTGGACTCCCCCGGTGTTGGCGAGCATCTGCAGGACCACCCGGAGGGCGTGGTGCAGTTCGAGGCCAAGCAGCCCATGGTTCAGTCGTCCACCCAATGGTGGGAGATCGGCATCTTCACTCCCACCGAGGAGGGACTGGACCGCCCGGACCTGATGATGCACTACGGCTCCGTGCCGTTCGACATGAACACCCTCCGCTACGGTTACCCCACCACGGAGAACGGCTTCAGCCTTACCCCGAACGTCACGCACGCCCGTTCCCGCGGGACCGTCCGTTTGCGCAGCAGGGACTTCCGCGACAAGCCCATGGTGGACCCGCGGTACTTCACCGATCCCGAGGGGCACGACATGCGCGTCATGGTGGCCGGCATCCGCAAGGCCCGGGAAATCGCGGCTCAGCCGGCCATGGCCGAGTGGACCGGACGGGAGCTCTCCCCCGGAATCGAGGCCCAGACTGATGAGGAGCTTCAGGACTACATCCGCAAAACCCACAACACCGTCTACCACCCCGTCGGTACCGTCCGCATGGGCCCGGTGGAGGACCCCATGTCTCCCTTGGATCCGGAGCTGCGTGTCAAAGGCGTCAGCGGCCTACGGGTGGCAGACGCCTCCGTGATGCCCGAACACGTCACAGTGAACCCCAACATCACCGTGATGATGATCGGCGAGCGCTGTGCTGATCTCATCAAAGCCCGGCTGGGTGCCAGCCGGGTGGAGGAAACCACGACGACGGAGGCGGACTTCAGCTTGTCCCACGCCTGAACAGGCACCCTGCTTTTAGACCCACGCAACAAAAAATGGGGGAAACGGCCGTAGGCACACCGTGGTGCCCGGCTTTTGATATCCACTGCGTCCAATGGCGGCCGCGGGCTATCACCATTCATGCATGTCTGAATTAGGAGTTCGAATGTTAGAACCCAGTAAATCAGGACCCCGCAAGAGCGATGCAAGCGGCATGGACGAGTTTGGCTATGCCCAAACCCTGGACCGCAGCATCGGTAAGTTTGCCAGCTTCGCCGCCGGCGTCAGTTACATCTCCATCCTCACCGGCGTTTTTCAACTGTTTTACTTCGGATTTTCGACGGCGGGACCCGCCTATGCGTGGTCGTGGCCCATCGTTTTTGTCGGCCAGCTCATGGTTGCCCTGTGTTTTGCGGAACTGGCCGGCCGCTACCCCGTAGCAGGATCGGTCTATAACTGGGCCAAGAGGCTCTCCACCGGAACGTGGGCCTGGTTGGCTGGCTGGCTGTTGCTGCTCTCCTCCATCATGGCCCTGGGGTCCGTTGCCTTGGCCCTTCAAATCACTTTGCCGCAGATCTGGGACGGCTTCCAGTTGGTGGGCGATGGCACGGGTCCCTATGACTTCGCAGTCAACGGGGTCATCCTGGCGAGCATCATGATCGGCATTTCCACGCTCATCAACGCGTTCGGCGTGAAACTCATGACCATGATCAACAGCGTGGGCGTGTTTGTGGAACTGGTTGCAGCCGTCCTGCTCATAGCCGCGCTGATCTGGCACTCTGTACGCGGCCCGGAGGTCCTCCTGGATACCGCCGGATTCGGTGAAGAACATCCTCTGGGCTTCTTCGGAGTGTTCCTCATTGCCGCCATGGCTTCCGGTTACGTCATGTACGGATTCGATACCGCCAGTTCCCTGGGTGAAGAAACCAAGGACCCCAAGAAGACGGCTCCCAGGGCGATCCTGCGCGCTGTTACGGCTTCCTTCCTCCTGGGAGGGCTGCTCCTCCTGGGCGGAATCCTGGCCGCACCGGATCTTTCCGATCCCAAGCTCGGAGCCGCTGATGGCGGGTTGCAGTACATTGTGCTTTCGGTGCTGGGCGGTCCCTTCGGCAAGGCATTCCTGGCGTGCATCGTGGTGGCTGTTGTGGTGTGCACGCTGGCCGTTCACGCCGCCGCCATCCGGATGATGTTTGCCATGGCAAGGGATAACAACCTGCCCTTCAGCCGTCAGCTCAGCAAGGTACACCCCACACGGAAAACCCCCACGGTGGCGGCGATCGTGATCGGTGTGGTGGCCGTTATTCCGCTGATCGTCAACATCTCACAGCCGGCCATCTTCACCATCCTCTCCAGCATCAGCATTGTCCTGATCTACCTGTCCTACCTGCTGGTGACCGTTCCCATGCTGCGGCGGAGGTTCCTGAAGAAGTGGCCTCTGAAGGACGATGGATCCGAATCGGGATTCAGCCTCGGCAAATGGGGGCTCCCCGTCAACATCCTGGCCGTGCTGTGGGGCGGTGCCATGACGCTGAACCTGGTGTGGCCGCGGCCGGAAATTTACAACTCAGTGCCGCCGTTCGAGTGGTACCTGCAATGGGGCGGCGTTATCTTTGTGGCCACGGTCATCATCGGCGGAACGCTGCTCTACCGCCTTCGCATCAGGCACCACACCGGAGTCCTGGCAGAGCACGCAGCCCTGGCACCGTCACCGGACCCGGCCCAAGAAGACCCCGCCCAAGTAGTCAGGACCTAGACGAACGCCGATTTCCCTGTCACTGCGCGGGCCACAATCATCGAGTTGATCTCGTAGCTGCCCTCATAGGTGTACAGAATCTCGGCATCACCAAACAGCTTGGCCATCTCGTAGTCCGTGGTGATGCCGTTCCCTCCCAGCAGGGAACGGCCCATCGCCACTGACGATCTGGCCAGGCGGGTGGTGGTGGCTTTGCACATGGCAGCCTGAACCATCTGGAGCTTCCCGGCCTGTTGGATCCGCGCCAACTCAACCATCATGGACAGCGAAGCGTTGGCGTTACCCAAAATATCGGCGAGCTGCTGTTGCACCAGCTGGAATCGGGCCAACTCCTTGCCGAATTGCCGGCGTTCCAAGGAGTAGGAACGGGCAATATCAAAGGCTGCCAACTGAATTCCTGCAGCCTGCCACCCCACCCACGCCCGGGAATCGCGCAAAAGATCGTTGGCGCGGGAGAACTCCGCGGCACCTGGCAGGAGGTTCTCCTCCGGAATGCGGACCTCGTCCAAGACGATGTCCGCATTCTGCATGATGCGAAGGCCGATCTTGTTCGAAATCTTGGTGGCCGTGTACCCGGGGCGGTCGCTCTCCACAATGAAGCCCTTGATGTGCCCGTCGGCTTCGTCCCGGGCCCATACCAGGGCAAAGTCGGCGATCGTCGCCGCACCTATCCAGCGCTTGGCACCGCTGATGACCCATTCGCCGCCGTCGCGTCGCGCCGTCGTCGAAAGTCCTCCGGCGATGTCCGAGCCGTGGTCCGGTTCAGTGAGGGCGAACGCACCGAGCTGGGTAAAAGCCTCCAGCCCGGGCAACCACTTGCGCTTTTGCTCGGGCGAACCGAGCTCGTCAATCATGCCCACGATCAGCTCATTGTGGATTCCCACCAGCGCCGAAAGGGACACATCCGCCCGGGCCACCTCGGTGTACATGAGGCCCTTGAACAGCTTGGAGGAACCGTCCGTTTGCAGCCCACCCAGCCCGTATTTGGCCATGTCTGCCAGCAGCCCGAAGGGGAACTCCTCCCGGTTCCAGTAGTCAATGCTCGCGGCCCGAATACGCGTTTGAAGGAACTCCCTGATCTCGAGATACCTCGCGCGCTCCTCTGCCGGGAGGAGGTCAATAACGTGCATCAGGTCTGCCTCCGGGTAGGGAGGCAGGACGCGTTCTGGTGCCGCACCGCTGGTAACGGTGCCGGCAGCTTTTTCGTCGAGCATTAGACCCCTTCGTCATGTCCCGCATGGGCTCTTCCAAACCCTTGGATGTCCTAGTATATTGCAAGGTGATGTGGATCACTAGGCGGGGTGCTTTGGCGACGACGCCTACGCATACCCAATCCGAGAGGCGGACTATGACAGTCACAGAAGACTTCCGTGCGGCCCGCGACCGGCTGCTGGAATTGCGCGAGGACTACAAACTGGCCCATTCCGAGTTTCAATGGCCCCGCTTTGAAGAGTTCAACTTCGCCCTGGACTGGTTCGACCAAATAGCGGCAGATGAGACCCGAGGCAACCAGCCCGCCCTGGTGATCGTGGAACAGGACGGAAGCTCAACGCGGCGCACGTTCAAGGACCTCTCCCAGCGCTCCTCCCAGCTCGCCAACTGGCTCAGGGAACAAGGCGTCAAACGCGGCCACCACATGATCATCATGCTGGGCAACCAGGTTGAACTGTGGGAACTCATGCTGGCCGGCATCAAACTGGGCATCGTCATGATTCCCACCACCACACTTATGGGCGCCCGCGATCTTCAGGACCGGGTGGAACGCGGAGGTGCAACATGGGTGGCGGTCGGAACTTCCAATATTGGCAAGTTCGCCGACGTCGAGGGCAAATACACACTCATTGAGGTGGGCGCGGAACGCACCAACGCAGACGCGAAACAGTACTCAGATTCCTACGACGCCGGCACGGACTTCACGCCCGACGCCCCCACACGCGCGGACGAGACACTGCTCCTCTACTTCACCTCCGGCACCACCTCGCGCGCCAAACTGGTGGAACACACCCACACCTCGTACCCGGTAGGTCACTTGTCCACCATGTACTGGATCGGCCTGGAACCAGGAGACGTGCACCTCAACGTCGCCTCCCCCGGCTGGGCGAAGCACGCTTGGTCCAACGTCTTCACACCGTGGATCGCCGAAGCCACTGTTTTCATCTACAACTACCAGCGCTTCGACGCCGCCGCCCTCATGGACCAGATGGGCCGGGAAGGGGTCACCAGCTTCTGCGCCCCACCCACCGTTTGGCGCATGCTCATCCAAGCGGACCTCACCCAGCTCACCACCCCGCCACGCAAAGTTGTTTCAGCCGGTGAACCACTCAACGCCGAGGTCATCGGGCAAGTGGAGAAGGCATGGGGAGTCACCATCCGGGATGGCTTCGGCCAAACCGAATCCACAGTGCAGATCGCCAATACGCCCGCCCAACCTGTGAAGATCGGTTCCATGGGCAGGCCGCTGCCCGGGTACGACGTTGTTCTGGTTGACCCGGTCACCGGGAAAGAAGCCGACGACGGCGAGCTCTGCTTACGCTTGGACCCCCGGCCCGTGGGACTTATGAAGAGCTACTTCGGCGACGAGGCCAAGACCGCCGAGGCCTTCCGCGACGGCTACTATCACACCGGTGACATGGCCAGCAGGGACTCCGACGGCGTCATCACCTACGTCGGCCGGGATGACGACGTCTTCAAGTCCTCCGACTACCGGTTGTCGCCTTTCGAACTGGAAAGCGTCCTGATCGAACACCCCGCTGTGGCCGAGGCCGCCGTCGTGCCTTCTCCTGATGCCGTGAAACTGTCAGTTCCCAAAGCGTTCGTTGTTTTGGCTGCCGGCTATGAGGCCGGACCTGCGGTTGCCGAAGACATCCTCAAGTATTGCCGTGAGCATCTGGCACCGTTCAAGCGCATCCGGCGCCTGGAATTCGGAGAACTGCCCAAGACCATATCTGGCAAAATCAGGCGTGTGGAGCTGCGCGGCACCGAGGTTGCCCGGCACGGCGAAGGTCCTCTGCCCTCCGGTTTGGGCGTGGAATACACCGAGGAAGAGTTCCCGAATCTGAAAGAATAGCCACCCGGACATCAGGCCGATCAAGCACACGAGGAGGACCATGGGCACCCCGCTCCCCCGCGACCCCATTGCCGATGCCCAGCGCAACTGGGAACGGCATGGCTGGGGCGATGTCGCTGCGCCCATGGCTGCCATCACCGCGATCATGCGCACCCAGCAGATCCTGCTGGCACGCATCGAAACGGTGCTGAAGCCTTTTGGGCTGACCTTCGCACGTTACGAGTTGCTTGCGCTCCTGAGTTTCGCCCGCAGCGGCGCCCTGCCCATGAATAAAGCCAGCGCGCTCCTGCAGGTCCATCCCACCTCGGTGACCAACGCCGTGGACCGCTTGGAAAAGGCCGCTCTGGTGGCACGATCCCCGCACCCGACTGACGGACGCACCACCCTGATCGAGCTCACAGCAGAGGGACGCACCGTGGCCAAAAAGGCGACGGCGGCGCTCAACTCCGAAGTTTTCGGCAAGTCAGGTTTTGGGCCCGACGACGTCGATCACCTCATCCGCGTTTTGGGCACTTTCCGCAGGGATGCCGGGGACTTCACGGAGGAATAAGCTCCCTACGTTCTGGAGGGGCTGTGTCCTGGTAGGGGTGGGGCTTTGGATTGGTAGGTGTGGCCTGTGGGGGTGGTGATTTCCAGGGTGTGCGCGCCGTGAGCGTCCGCGTGTGATTTCCCATGGAGCGTCGTGACCGCCCAGCCGGGGTGTTCTTTGGTGTGGTTGCACGCTTCGCACAGCCCTGCCCCGTTTGAAGGGTTCGTTTTCCCGCCGGAATGCCACGGAACCACATGGTCGATGTGCCGGATGGGCGCGTCGCAATACGGGGTGCGGCACGTCGCATCCCTGGTCTCGATGAACCGCCTCAACCGGCCCGTGAAAAGCCGGGCCTTCGAATCCGTAGCAAGCAACTCACCCGTACCCGGCGCCGTGTACAGCCGACGAAGCCACACGGTGAGCTCCGCATCCGGCGTTGCCGGCTCCGCAACAACAGTTCTCCCCCACTCGGCCGGGACGATCCCGTACCCCTTCAACCGCGCCGGTTCGCTGTCTCCCTGAAACAGGGTCCGGTCGGTCATGACAAGGTCCAGGTTGATCCCCGAAAACCCGGCCGGTGTCCCGGTGACGCGTTCAACGAGGGTGTCGGCCATGACCTGGCCGCGTGTCGGGACAACCCCGCCAGTGGTTGCATCCCCGCCGGAGCCTGCGTCACCGCTGGAACGGGCCGAATCAGCGGCCCGGGTCAACGCGGCATAAACCGCCACCCCTTGGGCGACCGGCAACAGCGCCGTCAAATACGTCATGGTATCCGGCGCCGGACGCAGACTCACCGTCCGCTCCGCGGCAGCACGGGCCGCACGACCCGCCACCGAGCGCGGATCACGCCGATACGCAGCAGCCTTCACCGCCGCAACAATGGCCCTGTCGCCCTTGCCATCAAAGGTTCCGGTATCCGCAGCCAACTCCTCGTCCACCGCAGTCCGGTCCTCAACAGACAAGCACGCAGTTTCCTTCACGAGCAGGGTGGCCCGCCATTCATTCAAGAGCCCGGCCCGCAAGGCCGCCAACGTATGTGGCATCTCCGCAACAAGAGCTTTGGCAAACCCAAGCAACCTCGAGCCACGGTTCGGGGACTCCCGACGCGCCAACGCCACCTGAGCCCCCACCCCCTGGCCGCGTTCTGACGCGGGAACTCCGGCTTCGGCCTGCTCGGCGCGCTGGGCAAGATCAAAAGCCACCGCAACCCGCGCCTGCAAAGCGGTGATCGCCGACTTCATCTCCTCCAGCACCCGCAACTGCTCGATCAAATCACTGCTGACGGTGCTGGACTGAGCCGCGAGCTGAAGGGTCGCAGGGGAGACAGGAACAAGGGCATCGGATAGCGCCGTACCCACTCGACTTTCCCCAATCCGCTCCATGACCTAACCATGTCAGCAGGCACCGACAATATAACGTCGTTGATCGCCCGGGCGCCCCAGTTGGGGCAGCGCACCGAAGGAGTCCCTCAGAGGACCTCCCTTAAGCGGGACTCCCTAACACTCCGAGGACCTGATGTTCTGAAGTCATGACCTCCACGATTTCCACAACCAAGACCCGGCGTTTGCCACTAGTGACGTAGGTTCTAGCCGCGGGGGTGTTCCTCATGGGAACCACCGAATTCATCGTGGCGGGGATTTTGCCTGAGATTGCGGGCGATCTTGAGGTGTCCGTGGCAAGTGCCGGCCTCATGATTACGGTCGTCGCGGTGGGCATGATCGTGGGCACCCCCACCATGTCCATCCTGACGCTGAAGCTGCCGCGGCGACTGAC
This sequence comes from Paenarthrobacter aurescens, assembly GCF_041549525.1. NCBI lineage: Bacteria > Bacillati > Actinomycetota > Actinomycetes > Micrococcales > Micrococcaceae > Paenarthrobacter > Paenarthrobacter aurescens. The sequence continues at coordinate 499,308 of NZ_CP157456.1, read as the reverse complement.
GCTGAGCCTCGCACTGGTGGTCTTTGCGGCTGGTCACGTCGTCGTGGCGCTCACTTCTGACTTCACCCTCATTCTTGGCGCACGTTTCCTCACGGCTTTGGCGACGGGCGCTTTTTGGGCGGTAGCCGCCGTCGTGGGTGCCAAAGCCGCAGGTGCAGCCTCAGCGTCGCGGGCGCTGGGCGTGGTGTTGGGCGGTGGCATGCTCGCAAATGTTGTTGGTGTGCCGCTGGGTGCGTTTGCCGGACAGGTGATCGGTTGGCGTGGCCCCTTCTGGGCTTTGGCTGTTCTGGCGCTGGCGGGGGCTGTTGTGGTGTACCGGCTAGTCCCGGTGGGGCCGGAATCCGGGCCCACCCCGTCCGTGCGCGCTGAGCTTGCCAGCATGCGTGATATGAGGGTTTGGCTTGTCCTGGCTGGCTGCGCGATCGTGTGCGGATCATCCTTGGCTGCTTACAGCTTCATCTCACCGCTACTCACTGAGAACACGGGAATGGCCGCTTCCGTGGTGCCGTTGGTTCTGGTGGCGTACGGTGTGGGCGCCTTCATTGGCTCCAATCTGGGCGGTCATTTCGGCTCTCACCACCCCTATCCAGCGCTGTTCGTCTCGGCGGGAATAACCTTCCTGGTACTGGGCGCTCTTTCCCTCTTCTCCCACTACGCCGTGGTGACTGTGGTCCTGATCTTCCTGCTGGGGCTGTTCGGCATGGCAACCAACCCGATTCTGATCGGCAAAGCCGTAGGTTACGCGGGGCACGCACCCACCTTGGCCTCGGCTCTCAGCACCTCAGCGTTCAACCTCGGCACGGCCGTGGGATCGTGGATTGCCGGTTACGCCTTGGAGTCCGCACTTGGAGCCACGGGTCCCGTGCTGGTGGGGGCAAGTATCGCCGCGCTCTACTTCCTACCTCTCACACTCTTGATGCTCAAGGATGGGAAGCAAGCCAGCCTCGCTGAGTAGCGGCAGCGCCGCCGTCGTGAGCTGTCCGGCGGTCAGCCGTCCGTTCGCGTCTTTTCCGACGCCGGCTGAACACCGTATTCGCTGGCCGCCCAGGAGGCCAACAGTTGAAGGCGCTCGGCCGACGGCGAACCGGGTTCCGCCGCGTAGATGGTCAGAGTCAATCCAGGTTCTGCGGCCATTTCCAAGCCTTCGAAGGCGAGAGTCATCTCGCCCACCACCGGGTGATTGAACGTCTTGAAACCCGTGCCGTGGTGCCGGACGTTATGTGCGCCCCAGCGAGTGCGGAATTCCTCGCTGCGGGTGCTGAGTTCGCCAATGAGATCGTGCAGTTCCTTGTTGTGCGGGTCGCGTCCGGCCTCCGTGCGAAGAATGGAAACAGTGACCTCCGCAAAAGCGTCCCAGTCCGGGTAGAACTCATACGCGCGTTGGTCCAGGAACGTGAATCTGGCGATGTTGGGCGCTTGGCCCGGCATGTCATAGCAGTCCATATAGAACGCCCTCGCCAAGGGGTTCACGGCCAGCAGATCCATCCGGCCGTTCCGGACAAACGCGGGTCCGGCCGTGACAGCGTCCAGCGCCCACTGCAGGCTCTGGTGGGGAACATAGGATTTCGAGTTCCGGCGCCGCGGTGGTCTGGCAATTGGACTGGCGGCGTGCGCGAGATCGAACAAGTGGGCGCGCTCAGCGTCATCCAGGTTCAGCGCGCGGGCAATGCTCTCAAGGACTTGCGGGGAGGCGCCACTGATGGCGCCGCGTTCCAGTCGCGTGTAGTACTCAACGCTCAACCCGGCAAGAGTGGCCACTTCGCTTCGGCGCAGCCCCTTGACCCGCCGGTTGGATCCCGTAGGCAGCCCCACTTGCTCAGGGGCCACATGGGCACGACGGGAGATCAGAAATTCGCGTACTTCCGCCCGATTATCCATGCCCTCCACCATAGATCCGGTTCATTGCCGGAGGGAGTCCCTGTGAGGGCCTCCGAAAGGATAGTCCCGTCCTCTCGCGGAAAGCCCGCCTACATGACCTTGGATGTGGCCGTGCGACGGGAAACCAACACAGGACTGTGCGCATGGTGGAGCACAGCATGTGCCGTGGAGCCTATGGTGCCCTTTATCAGTCCATGTCCCTTGGTTCCCACCACCGTGATGCGTGCCGCTTGTGAAGCCTTGACTACGGCACGGGAGAACGAAGCATCCACCAGCAGCTCTCCGCTCACCGTGATCCCGGGGGCTTTGTGGCGGGCCCGGCTCAGCACTGCATCAAGCATCGCTTCAGCGTCCGGATATGATTCCACCGGCTCGCGCAAACGCCGGTAGCCTTCGGGTTCGTGCAGGACATGAACGATCCTGAGCTCGGCACCCGTTGCGGCTGCGAAAAGGCAAGCATCGTCAAGGGCTGCCGGTGATCCCGAGTCATCAACGGCCAGCAGCACTGGACCCTCCGGGTGGTCATCGGCCCGAATCACTGCCACCGGGCATTCTGCTGTTGCTGCCATCTCCAAACTCACGGACCCCACCAGCAAGCCCATGAATCCGCCAAGACCCCGGCTTCCCAGCACCAACATCTGGGCACCGGCCGAAACGTGGGCCAGATGGTCGCGGGGCATTCCGTGGAGCAAGGTACTGTGGACTTCAAGGTCGGGGACGGTCTCCTTGGCGAGTACCACCCCCTCTTCGAGGACTTTTTGGGCGGCCCGTTCCAAGCCGCTGTCAGCAACTCCAGGAACGGGGCCCCTGTTGTGGGACAACAGGACCCACAAGGAACAATGCACAACGTGGAGGGAACAGTTCCGCAGGATCGCGTGCTTTGCGGCCCATTGGACGGCGCGGTGTGCTTCTTCGGATCCGTCAAAGCCAACCACGATAGTGTTCGACGCGTTCGTCATGGCCAGAGCCTACGCTGGCGCCGGGACCGGCACCATAGCGTAACGAGCGCCTGCCTGTCGGAGTCCACTGCTAGGCTCCGAATGCTGACACCTCAGGAGGAAACACCGTGGGCTTTGCCAATGAACTCAGGAACCAGTACGCCGAGGACTGGGATGCCGCCGTCAACCATTCGTTCGTTGACCAACTGCTGGATGGTTCTCTCTCCGATGAGAACCTGCGCCGCTACCTCGTGCAGGATTACCAGTTCTGCGATGCCTTCACAGCCCTGCTGGGCCAAGCGGTGGCATCGGCACCTTCGCTGCCTTCGCGTCTGGTGTTTGCCGGGGTTCTGGGGGCCTTCGCTTCGGACGAGAATACCTACTTCCAGGACTGCTTCAACGAACTCGACGTTCCCGAGGCGGATCGAACAGCGCCCGCGCTGGGATCCGCCACCCGGGACTTCGATAACCTGATGCGCAGCGCCCTCGCCACCCGGTCCTACCCGGAGGTCCTGGCCGTGCTGTTGGTTGCCGAGTGGCTCTACGGAGACTGGGCTGCCCGCGCCGGCGACCCCACACAATGGCCCGTCCACGCGAAGCACGCCGAATGGATCCGCCTCCACAACAACCCCGAATACAACGCGTGGGTGACGTGGCTACGCGACGAATTCGACGCCGTCGAGCCTGTTGACGGTGCGGAACGACAGGGCGTTGCGGCGACCTTCGCGGAGGCCGTGCGGCTGGAGCGCGCGTTCTTTGACGCTGCGCTGGTGCCCGCGGACGCTTCGGTTTAGGGCCGTTTCCGGACTGAGTAGCTCAGCTCCACAAGGCCTTGGTCGTAGCTTTTCACGTCCTCAAGCTTCAACAGGGCAGGGTCATGTCCCGCCGGAAACACGCCCCTGCCTGAGCCCTGGCCCACCGGCATCACTACCAGCCGCACGGCATCCACTTCTCCGGCGGCGAAGAACGTCTGGCCGAGGGACAGGCTGCCCCACAGCACGATGTCTTTGGTGGACTCGCGCTTGATGCGACGGATCGCCTGAATCGCGTCGCCGGATTCAACGGTCGACGGCGGGAAGTCACCCCAGGGGGCCTCCTCTAGGTGGCGTGAAAAAACGTGACGTCGAAGGCCGTTGAGTGCAGGAGCAATGATCTCGCCGTCGGATGCAGGCGTGGGCCAAAATTCAACGAAATAGCTGTAGGTGTTGGCGCCCAAAACCATGGCTTCAACACTGCCGAGCCACTCAAGCTGGGCACGGTCAAACTCGGCCGTACCCCCTTCCAAGAGTTCGTAGGCCTTGAACTCGTTATTGGTGTCGGCGGCGTATCCGTCGGCAGTAACAAAATCCTGGACGATCAGCTGTCCCATGGGCTACTCCTCGATCCGGTGATGGCCCGCAGGATCCTACGCCGCGAAGAATGAGCCCACAAGCCCTTCCCGGGCTTCCTCCTCGGGGGTATCCCGGCAACTTTCGGGCGTGGTCGGTACGTCCGTACAGTGCAGGTCCAACCAGTGCCAAATATCCGGGCAGTCATCGTTATCGCAGAATTGCGCAGCCATTGATTTCCTCATCGTCGCGTTACGGGCCTTCTAGTTACGCGGACTAGCGGTTGCGGGTTGTTCATTAGCTAAGTGGTGACTGGTCGAAAACGTGACGCGAAAAACCCCACGTGTCTGACTGGACGAAACTGGTACGCACCAGCTGGTCATTTGGCGGACCCGAACCTCATCGAGTCGAAGACGGCGTGTGCCTCTCTCATCAGCTCCGGATTGATTGATGCGTCGATATAGCCCACCGCGACGAAAGCCCGCTTGCCGTTCAGGTCGACCACCCGGTAAGTCTCGTGTTCATTCTGAGTTGAGTACAAGCGTGAGCAGCCCTGAGTATGTCGAGCATGGATGCATAACTGGCCGCCGTCGCAGGCGTTGACGTCCACGTCGCCCTCGACGGAGTGGTGGAACTCGAAGCCGGGGTAATCGCCCACCATGACCTTGACGGGAGGAGTGCTTGCCGTTGACGATTGCGCCGCCATAGCCCTGATGAAGGCCCAGTCCGCAGGACCGACATCGGCAAGGGCGCCTCTCCAGTTGCATGCGTCCTTCGACACATAGTCCGGGGATCCAAGAGTCAGGTAGACGGCCCATTCAGCCGGGTGGGCCGGGTCATCCTTGGCCAGGCTATTGCCGTCGAGCGCAAACCAGCCGCCTGGGACGGTGATCTCGAAAGGCTCCTTGTGGCCGGCGACGGGGACCAGGTATGTGCCGGCGTCGATATCGCCACTCTCGGGCAGCGATGAGACCGTGCGGCTGTCGCGACTCTCCGGCAGCGTTGGGACCGTGTGAGCCTCCGAAACCGGAGAACTGGCGGGCGGGAGGGGAACGTCGTTGGATTCATACTCGCACCCTCCGAGACATCCAATCAGTGCGATAGTCACCAAGGGCCAGAGATGGCGCGAACGCTGAGCGGCCAGTTCGAGGGGTCTCATGGAGCTCATCGATCCACCAAGCCGCTACAGGGTGCTGCGAGGCCCCGCAGCCGGGTGGCTCCGCAGCCGGCACGAGATGGGATGCCGTCACCTCAAGTCTCCTCCCGGCACGGAGCCCGTGACAATGAAGTATTGAGACCGCTGCCGTAGACACCAGTGCTGCAATACCGAAAGCTACCTGTGTTTGAACTCCGGCTGGCGCTTCTCGCTGAACGCGGCCATGCCTTCCTTCTGGTCCTCGGTGGCAAAGAGCGAGTGGAACACCCTGCGCTCAAACAGCACACCCTGTGACAGGCCCATCTCGAAGGCTGCGTTCACGACCTCCTTGGCCACCATCGCGGCGGGTTTGGATTTGGAGGCAATGACTTCGGCGGCCTTGAGAGCTTCCTCGATCACCTCGGCCGCAGGAACAACGCGGGACACCAGGCCGGAGCGTTCGGCCTCTTCGGCATCCATGAACCGGCCTGTCAGGACCATGTCCATGGCTTTCGCTTTGCCCACGGCCCGGGTGAGCCGCTGGGAGCCGCCCATACCGGGGATCACTCCCAGGTTGATCTCGGGCTGGCCAAACTTGGCGTTGTCCCCCGCAATGATGAAGTCCGCCATCATGGCCAGCTCGCAGCCACCTCCCAAGGCGAAACCAGACACAGCAGCCACAACAGGGATGCGCAGGCGGGTAAGGTCCTCCCAACGCCGGAACCAGTCCGCCGCGTACATGTCCATGTAGCTGTTGGAGGACATTTCCTTGATGTCAGCGCCGGCAGCAAACGCCTTGGCCGATCCCGTGATCACCACGGCTCCAACGTCCGGGTCAGTGTCCATCGCGGTCACAGCGTCCACGAGCTCGTTCATGAGTGCAGTGTTCAAGGCATTCAGCGCCTCCGGCCGGTTCAGTGTCACCAAACCAACCCGTCCCCGACGCTCCACCACAATGTTCTGGTACTGCTCCGTCATGCTCTCCCTCTCCGCAACGCTGGTCATAAGTTCAGTTCAAACCTCTCACACGGACTTATCGCGGATCTCCGTGATGATCCCCGAGAAGTCCCTTCCGGCCCCGTCCCCGGCGGCAAAGGCGTCGTAGATGCGCGAAGCCAGGGGACCCATTTCCGCAGCGACCCCCGTGCTTTCCAGCGCGTTCAGGGCCAGACGCAGATCCTTGGCCATCAACGCACCGGCAAAGCCCGGCAGATAGTCGCGGTTGGCGGGGCTGGTGGGCACCGGCCCCGGAACAGGACAATTAGTGGTCAGAGCCCAGCACTGACCCGACGCGTTGGAGGCAACGTCGAACAAGGCCTGGTGCGTGAGCCCAAGCTTCTCGCCGAGCACGAAAGCCTCGGCAACGGCAATCATGGACACACCCAGGATCATGTTGTTGCAAACCTTGGCGGCTTGCCCTGCGCCGTGATCACCGCAGTGGACGATCCTCTTGCCCATGAGCTCCAGAACGGGCTTCACCGTCTCGAAGTCCTCCGGCAAAGCACCCACCATGAAGGTCAAGGTGCCGGCTTCGGCTCCCACCACGCCACCGGACACGGGAGCGTCCACGGATCGGTGACCCGCCGCCACGGCCAGAGCTGCCGCCTCCCGGGCCTCGTCCACATTGATGGTGGAACAGTCCAGGAACAGCGTGTTCGGCTTCGCGATGGAAAGCAGCCCCGGCCCATCCACGCCTTGGTATGCGTCCAGAACATGCTTGCCGCTGGGCAGCATGGTCAGCACCACGGCCGCTTCCGCTGCAGCTTCGTGTGCCGTGGAAGCCATGGGAATACCGTGAGCCAATGCGGCCTCAACTGCTGCGGGCACGGGATCGTAGCCGATCACATCATGCCCGGCTTTGATCAGGTTGGCCGCCATGGGCCCACCCATATGGCCCAGGCCAAGGAAAGCGATGAGGCCGGTTGCTGCTGCATTCTCTGTCATGATCGTCTCCTCTAGTTCGACTGGACTGGAGCGGCTGAAAGTCCCAGCTCCCGCTCGCCGAGCGGCGCAAAGTAGCCCTCGACGTCGGACTCCCGGACTTCGGCGAGACTTGGCGGCTTCCATTGCGGGTTGCGGTCCTTGTCCACCACTTGCGCGCGGATGCCCTCCCGGAAATCGGGCCCGGCCAGGCATCGCAGGCCCACGCGGTATTCCTGGTCCAGCGCTTCCTCCAAGGAGAGCCCGCGGACGCGTCGCAACGATTCCAACGTGACCTTGACCGACGTCGGTGATTTGGCCTCGATGGTGTCGGCAGCAGCAGCTGCCTCGTCGCCCAAGGTGCGAAGGCTCCGGACGATCTCCTCCGCGTCCTCCCGCGCATACGCGGCATCGATCCACTCGAGTTGCGCCGCCAGGGCCGAGTCCGGTGCGGCTTGGGCGAAGCGCCCGACGGCGGCCTCCGCCGTCGAGCTTTCCAGCGCTTCCGCCAGTGCGGGCAGGCTTTGGGACGGAACGAAGTGGTCCGCGAGCCCCAGGAACAAGGCGTCCGCGCCGGACAGGTGAGCCCCGGTCAGGGCTGCGTGCGTGCCCGCCTCCCCGGGTGAGCGTGAAAGCAGAAGGGTGCCGCCGACGTCGGGGACGAATCCAATGGTGGTTTCCGGCATGCCGGTACGCGTCCGCTCGGTGACCACGCGAACGGAGCCGTGCGCCGAAACGCCCACACCGCCTCCGAGGACAAGTCCATCCATGAACGCCACGTACGGTTTGGGGTAGTGGGAGATCAGCGCGTTGAGCCGGTATTCGTCAGCCCAGAACTCCGCGGTCTCCGTGCCGCCGTGCAGCATGTCCTTATAAATGGCCACAATGTCACCGCCGGCGCATAGCCCGCGGTCGCCGGCACCGCGCAGCACAACGGTGGCAACGGCGTCGTCGTCAGCCCAGGCTGAGAGCTGTCCCAGCATGGCTTGGACCATCCCGTGATTCAGCGCATTGACTGCTTTCGGACGGTTGAGGGTCACGATGCCAAGGTGGCCGCGACGCTCAAACAGGACTTCTTCTTCTACGCCTTCAGCCCCCATCAGCTGCCTGCCGGCATGATGAAGCTGGCGCCCTGGCGAATGCCCGAGGGCCACCGCGACGTCACGGTCTTGGTCTTGGTGTAGAAGCGGAAGGCATCGGCACCATGCTGGTTGAGGTCCCCGAAGCCGGACGCCTTCCACCCGCCAAACGTGTAGTACGCGATCGGCACGGGGATGGGAACGTTGATGCCCACCATGCCCACCTCCACGCGGCTGGCAAAGTCGCGGGCGGAGTCGCCGTCGCGGGTGAAAATTGCGACGCCGTTGCCGAACTCGTGCTCGCTGCAGAGCCTGAGCGCTTCATCATAGTCAGCCGCGCGCAGCACGCTAAGGACCGGCCCGAAGATCTCTTCCTTATAGATCTTCATGTCCTTGGTGACGTTGTCGAAGAGGGTGGGCCCAACCCAGAAGCCGCCGTCATAACCGTCCACGGTGAGGCCGCGGCCATCGGTAACCAACGTTGCGCCTTCGTCCACGCCGGACTGGATGTAGCCCTCAATCCGCTCCTTGGCCGAAGCTGCCACCACCGGGCCAAAATCCGAGTCCTTGTCCATGCTGTGGCCCACTTTGAGGTCCTTGACGCGTTCGGTCAGCTTGGCCACCAGCGCGTCAGCGGTTTCCTGACCCACGGGCACGGCAACGGAGATCGCCATGCAGCGTTCACCGGCGGAACCATACCCGGCACCGATGAGGGCGTCGGCTGCCATGTCAAGATCGGCGTCGGGCATGATCACCATGTGGTTCTTCGCCCCGCCGAAGCACTGCGCGCGTTTGCCGTGGGCAGCCGCGGTGGCGTAAATGTACTGGGCAATGGGCGTAGAGCCCACAAAGCCGATGGCCTTCACCCGCGGATCCTCAAGCAACGCATCCACGGCTTCCTTGTCCCCATTGATGACGTTGAAGACGCCATTGGGTACGCCGGCCTCGCTGTACAGCTCGGCCAGGCGCAGCGGAACGGAGGGGTCCCGTTCCGAGGGCTTAAGGATGAACGCGTTGCCGGCTGCGAGCGCCGGACCGGACTTCCACAGCGGGATCATGGCCGGGAAGTTGAAGGGTGTGATTCCTGCGACGACGCCCAGCGGCTGGCGGAGCGAGTGGACGTCAATTCCTTGGCCTGCGTTGTCCGAGAATTCGCCTTTGAGCAGGTGCGGCGCCCCGGCGGAGAATTCCACCACCTCTATTCCGCGCTGGATATCGCCTTTGGCGTCCGCGAAGGTCTTGCCGTGTTCGGAGGACAGGAGTTTGGCGAGTTCGTCCATGTTTTCGTTGACCAGATCCACGAACTTGAGCAGGATGCGGCCGCGGCGCTGCGGGTTCATGGCCGCCCATTCGAGCTGGCCTTTCTCGGCGTTTGCGACGGCGTTGCGAACCTCATCCGCGCTGGCCAGCGGAAGCCGCGCCTGGACTTCGCCCGTGCAGGGATCGTAGACATCACTGAACCGGCCGGACGTGCCGTCCATCCTCTGGCCGTCTACGTAGTGGGAAAGCTCGCGCACCATGGTGAAATGCTCCTTTGCATCGGTGAATGACTGCCGTGCCGCCGGGTGCTGTGACCGTTGCGGAACACGTGACCAACTGTGATCCAGGTCATCTCTGAATCCGAATATACTCGGACTTCCTACTAATTTCCAGAGTGGTGTTTTTCCGCCCCATAGCCTCCGCCGGGAACGTCCGTCCGGGCGGGCCAGTGGCCTGTGACCTTGTGGAAATCGATGGCCCGCAGGAGCGGCGTCATGTCATAGGCCCTGATATTCAGGCTGAGCTTGGCGCCGTCCACCGACTTCACCGTCAAGTACGGCTGCCCCTTCATGGTCTGGAAACTGTAGTGGGTGATGTCGCTGTAGGGCACAAGGTGCTCTTTGCCGAACACACTCCGGAAGGCCACCTCAAAATCGCGTGGTGCCACGTAAAAGTTGCGATACATGAGCACGAAAGCCAGGCCGCCCAGGAAGATGGCGACCGCAGCGATTCGGGCGCCCACAGGGGAACGATCATAGCTGAACGAGACCAGGCTCATGAGAAGACCCACGCTCAGGAAAAGCCAGCCCACCATCGGAACAATCTTGGGCATGCGGACCTGCTCCGGGTACTCCTTGGACCTGTTGGGGTGCTTCCGCGCCCACCAGGCAATGGCGGCGATGAACATGGCCACAAACACCATGATGAGGACCTTGAGGATGGATTCCGTTGACATGGACCCAGCCTATAGTCGGCCCCGGCAGACTCTTGGGAAGCCCTCAGTGGACCTCTCTCATCTCCTTGTACGCCTCCAGCGCCTCCGCCCGGGTGGTCTTCAAGTCCACAATCTCCTCGGCGTACTCCGGTGTCCCGAACTCCGGAATCCAGTGGGCAATGTATTTCCCCTGAGGATCGAACTTCACCCGCTGGGCCTCGGGGTTGAAGATCCTGAAGAACGGCGACGCATCCGCCCCGGAACCTGCCACCCACTGCCAGTTGGCGGGGTTCGATGCAGGATCGGCATCCACCAAGGTGTCCCAGAACCACTGCTCCCCCAGCTGCCAGTGGATGCCGAGGTTCTTCACCAGGAAACTGGCCGCAACCATGCGGACGCGGTTGTGCATCCATCCTGTATGCCAGAGTTGCCGCTGCCCGGCATCCACCATGGGGAAACCGGTACGCCCTTGCTGCCAGGCCCGGAACTCCTCCGGAGCGGATTCATGGCCCGGATGCTTGCCGTTGCCGCTACTGTCACTGCCGGTGTTCCTACTACCCGGCCACGCCCACGGGAATCGATCAAACTCAGGGCGAAGGTTTGCCGTTGCAAGGTCCGGGTTGTGGAAATACTGATGCCAGCAGAATTCGCGCCAGCCCAACTCGGAAGCGTAAATCGAGGCACTTTCGGACCGTTTGGAACCCAAAGCGTGCCACACCTCAAATGGACTGAGCTCACCCCACCGCAGGTACGGTGAGAGGCAGCTGCTCCCATCCGTGTCCGGCCGGTTGCGGCCCTCGCTGTAGTTGGACAGGCCGTTCGCTACGAACCTGGCGAGCCTCTTGTGCCCGGCCTCAGCGCCCGGGGTCCACATCTCTGCCAGTCCCCCGGACCAGTCCGGCTTTGTGGGCAGCAGGTGCCACGATTCCAGTTGGTCATACGCAGGCAGCTTTCCCGAAAAACCGTGGCCCGCCTCGGGCACTGCCAGCGGTTCACGGAAGTCCTGGGCAGAAATTGTCCGCCAGAAAGGGGTGAATACCTTGTATTGTCCGCCCGTTTTGGTGGTCACTTCCCACGGCTCATGGAGCAGAGAAGCCTGAAAACTCGAAACATGAAGTCCGGCCTCGCCCGCCCAAGCCTTGATGCCGGCGTCGACCGTCCGCTCAGCGGAACCGTACCGCCGGTTCCAATACAGCCCGCCGGCGCCAATCGCCGTCGTAGTCTTCTGAACGACGTCAGCTGCCGGCCCCCGGCGGAGGAGCAACGGGACACCGAGTTTGTCCAGGTCCTCACGGAGGCGGGTCAGCGAATGGTGGAGCCACCACCGCGCGGCGCCGCCATGAGGGCGGATGCCTGGCGATTCTTCGTCCAGGACGTACAGGGCTACGGCAGCGCCGTCGTCGACGGCGGCACGCAAGGCCGGGTTATCGGCCACCCGCAGATCATCCCGGAACCATACGATGGACGGCTTCATGAGTACCTTTCAGCGAGAACTTCCGAAAAACAGGAACAGCCCATGCCCCCTAAGAATCCTAGGGGCATGGGCTGTGAGCTCGCTGGTATGGATCAGGCGATGGAAGCCACGGCCTGCTGGCGGATCTCAGCAACCGGGAGGTCGGTAGCTGTTTCGCTCCACATGGGAACACTGTTCACCACGTAGTCCCTGGCGGCCGGACCAACCATGCTCATGCCGGCGTAAATTCTCCGGCCATTTTCTTTGATGGGCTTGTGGCCCTCGAGCTCAAGGGCAGTCTTGAAAGCGGAGTCGGGAATGGGGATTTTGCGTCCAAGAACGCACCAGCTGATGTACAGGCCATAGAAAGTGTCAAAGTCCAAGCCGTTCTCAGTGTCGTCCTCAAACACCACACAGTCTCGAATAAAGCTGCCAATTTGGGTGTCGGTCATTACGGGGCCTCCGGCGTCGGAAGAATATTGGGGCCGCCGGGCTGCATCAGCGAATGTCCTGTTCCCTCACTATAGACCTGTTCCGGGTGCTCGGACGAGGAATCGAGATTAACTCTGGGTTGCAGGCACAAGTTGCAGGCTCCGCAAATGCCGGGATTCCGCTTGGCTCTGGTGCCTTGACGCTCTCCGGCGTAGCGTCGGATACATCCTTGCAGGAGGCTGCCGCTGGACGGCAGTCAGGCTCAAGCGATCCGCACGCTTAGTGGTAAAGGAACATGTTGTGGCCGGATGGAATGCTGACACGGCAGCGGGGCCACTGGGCTCCGGAACGGTCACGTTGGTGGAAGGCTCGTCCTTTTGTATTTCCGCGGCCAACGGCGACATCCATCCGGGACTTCCCCACGGCGTCTTTCATCTGGACACCCGGATTCTGTCCCGATGGGAACTGACCGTCAACGGCCTGGTGATCGAACCGCTGGCAGCTGAAACCCGTGAACCCTACCGGGCCCTGTTCGCTGGCCGGGTACCTCGCTCGGATGGGTACGCGGACAGCCCCTTGCTGGTGGAGCGGCTCCGGGAAGTCGGAGCGGGAATCCTGGAAGAGATTACGGTCCGGAACTACTCCAAACATCCCGTGGAGTGCCGGATCCTGCTGACGGCTGAGTCCGATTTCGCCGACCTTTTTGAAGTGAAGGAAGCCCGCATTACGCGGCAGTGGACCGAGACCCGCGTACCGGAGGGCGATTCCCTGGAAATCCGCGGAAAGTGGGAGGGCATCCGCAAGAGTGTGGTCATCAGGGCCGAGGGCGCCGGCGCAGGGGCCAGGGCGTTGGGCTTCACCGCCAAAATTGAACCTTCCGGCAGCTGGAGCACCCGGGTGAGCGTGGTGCCCACTGACGGCGCAGGTGCTTCCCTTGGAACGGCACGGGCGCCTTTCGCACATCCGTCCCGCGGCGAGTTGTCTCCCAGTGATCGTCGCCGGGAGGAATGGGTAGCCAAGATCCCCCGGCTGCAGGTAGGGAACCGCTCCATCGAGCGCACTCTGAGGCGCAGTTACGAGGATCTTGGTGCTTTGCGGATCCAGGATCCGGACCATCCAAACAGGGTGGTTGTGGCCGCCGGAGCGCCATGGTTCATGACGTTGTTCGGCCGGGACTCCTTGTGGGCCTCAGAAATGGCGTTGCCTGTTGATCCGTCTTTGGCTCTGGGAACGCTGCGCACACTGGCTGACCGTCAGGGAACGGTGGTGGACACCACCAGCGAGGAAGAACCGGGCAAGATCCTGCATGAAGTCCGGCTGGATGTCTCCAGCGGACTGGCTCTGGGCGGAAAATCTGCGTACTACGGCAGCGTGGACGCCACTCCCCTCTTTGTCATTGTGCTGGGATCAGTGAGCCGCTGGGGTTTCGCCAAGGACGTCATTTCAGAGCTCCTCCCCAACGCGGACCGCGCGCTCGAGTGGATCCGGGACTACGGGGACAGGGACGGCGACGGCTTTGTGGAGTACGGGCGTCCCAACGAGCACGGTCTCATCAACCAGGGCTGGAAGGACTCTTGGGACGGTATCAACTTTGCCGACGGCACCATTGCCGAGCCTCCGTTGGCGCTGTGCGAAGTCCAGGCATACGTGCACGGCGCCTATATGGCGCGCGCCTGGATGGCGTACGACGACGGCGATCTCACCTTGGCAGCGGAACTCAGGGAACGTGCTGCCCGCCTGAAAAAGAAATTCAATGAAGAGTTCTGGCTTCCGGACAAGGGCTACTACGCGGTTGCTTTGGACAAGGACAAGCGCCCCGTGGACGCGTGTGCCTCAAATATGGGGCACTGCCTGTGGTTCGGGCTGGTGGATGAGGACAAGGCGCCCTTTGTGGTGGAGCGGCTGATGTCTCCGGAAATGTTCAGCGGCTGGGGCGTGCGGACATTGGCCAGCGATATGGGCGCCTACAACCCCGCCAGCTACCACAACGGATCGGTGTGGCCCCATGACAACGCTTTGATAGCGGCCGGGTTGCTCCGGTACGGCTTCGTGGAGGAGGCACAGCGAATTGCCACTGCCCTGCTTGAAGCTGCCGAGTTTTCAGGCGGAAGGCTCCCCGAACTGTTCTGCGGTTTCCCCCGCGAACAATTCAGGGAGCCTGTACCGTATCCAACTGCCTGCTCTCCACAGGCCTGGGCTGCCACCACTCCCATCCAGCTGATCACCGGACTCATGCGCTACGACGCCCATATTTCCTTGGGCGGGGTCTGGCTCGATCCGGTATTGCCGGAGTCTTACGGAGACCTGCACATCAGCAACGCCCCCATGGGAAGCGGCCGGATCACCATTGACGTGGCTGGTTCCTCAGCCCACGTCCAAGGTCTTCCGGATGGACTGACTCTCCACCGTGCGCAGCGGCCGTGGATTACCGAACTCGTGGAAAAGGCCGAACTGAGGCGTGCCGATCCTGGCCGCTAGGCGTCGATCACCATATCGGTCTTTGCGGTGGAGCAGCAGGGAAGGAACTTTCCTGCGTCAATCTCACGTGCACGGATGCCACCTTGGTGGTTCATCTCAATGTCGCCGGACAGCTTGACCACCTTGCAGGAACCACACATGCCCTCCTTGCAGTTGGCACCGATCCTGACGCCGGCACGCTGGGCCGGGCCCAGGATGTGCTCGCTGGGGTCAATGCGCACATTGATGCCCGTGCGCATGAAGGACAGGGTGAGGCTGCCGGTTCCCACCGTCTCAAAGCTCGAGGCGTCAGGTGTGGCAACTTCCTGCTCCACGTCTGCACCGGCGCCGGAAGCTTCGGGATCGGCCAAATCCGGCTCGGCGGACTCCAGTTCCAGGCCCGTCGCCTTCAGGGTCCCCTCGGCGTCGTAACCTGGCTCGTAGAGCCCAAACGCTGCGGGCTGGCTTTCGTAGTAGTCCTCTGCGGATTCCGCTATTTCCTCAGCGATTTCCTCCGCAATGTCCGCTGCGTGCGCGAGCTCTGCCTGGTATTCAAGGATGGTCTGGCGATCACCGGTGAAGAACTCCATGTGGATGGAGGTATCGTCTACGCCCACCTTCCCCAGGAGCTCAGTGGCGGTGTTCAAGTAGCCCTCGGGACCACAGGCGTAAACCTGGCGGCCGTTGGCATCCGGGGCCACCTGTTCCAGCATGGCTGCGGTGAGCCTTCCGCTCAGCCCTTCCCAGTCCGCAGGCTTGGCCCGGTCGCCCAAGGAGTAGAACACCTTGATGCGCGAGTCCACCGAGGCGATGTAGGCGAGCTCCTTGTTAAAGGCAAAACCCTCGTCCGCCGCACCGTGGTACAGCACTACAACGTCGGCCTGTCCCGGGAGGGAGTGGATGGTCCGCACCATGGACATGATGGGGGTGATGCCCGCCCCGGCAGCCAGCAGGAGATACCGCGCCCGCCGGTCGGCGTCGGGCAGGTGGAAGGCCCCCACAGGCCCCAGCATTTCAAGGACGGTCCCGGGCTTGATGTTCTCGTGCACCCACGGTGAAACCAGGCCGGTGGGATCGCGTTTTACCGTGATGTCAAAAGTCCAGGGCTTGGTGGGGGCGCTGGACAGCGAGTAGCTTCGGTCCGCCGGATCCTGATCTTCCCCGTTTACGGGGAAGGCCACATTCACGTACTGGCCGGCCCGGAACGCCAGGGGCGCACCGTCGCAGCGGCGGAACACGAAAGTCATCATGCCGCCCACTTCGGGAACAATCTCCACGCATTCGGCCATGAACTCCTGCGGATGCCAGGGACCCAGGGCGCGGGCTGCGCTGGCAGGGCCCTCGGTGCTTCCCATCACCCTGTTCCACGGCATTTCAAGGCCGCGAATGCGATGTGGCTCGTGGACCAGCGGCTCAGTGAGGAGTTCGGTCATGCCAAGTGCTCCTGGACACGCTGTACGTACCAGTTGATGAAGGCCTCCACCTGGTACTCGCTCTTCATGTACGGGCCGGGCTCGTAGGCAGGGCTGCCGGCACCGGTCTGGCACAGCTCCACGAACGCCTTGTCCTGCAGGTTGGTCTGCTTCCAGGTGTAGGTGAGCTTCTCGAGGTCGTAGTCAACGCCTTCCACGGCGTCGTCGGCTACCAGCCAGGTGGTGCGCACCAGGGACTGGTGTTCGTTGATGGGGAAGACGCCGAACGTAATGACGTGGTCGCTCTGGAAGTGGAACCAGCTGTTGGGCTGCAGGTGCATGGAGCAGCGGCCCAGGCGGAAGTCGCGCAAGTCGCCGAGCAGCTTCTTGGAGAGCCTGCGGCCATCTGCCGAGAAGGATTCGCCTTCGCCGTCCAGCGATTCACGGGAGATGCGGATACCGGCAATGCGGGTATCGAGCTCTTCCACTACTTCATAGGGAAGGCCGTAGCGGCGGCAGCGCTCCTCAAGGGAGGCCTGTGCTTCCTTGTTGCGATCCCATACTTCTTCAAGGTGGGCCGGGATCAGCCCTTCCGTCAGGCCCCAGGTGGGGAACAGGGAGCAGGCGAGCTCAGGGTGGCCGTCGCAGTGGTAGCACTCACGGTTGTTCTCCATGACGAGCTTCCAGTTGCCCTCTTCGATGATGTTCTGCTGGTAGGCAATCTTCGTCTTGGAGAGATCGTGGGGTGCCAGGTAGGGCTCGAAGATCTTGGACGTTTCATCAAAATCCGTGGGCGGCTCGTCGGCAACGCACACGAAGATCAGACCGGCCACCACGCGGCTTTGGGCCTTCTTGAGGCCGAAGCAGCTCTTGTCGAACTTGGTCTCTCCCGGCGCCGAGGCGTGGATCAGGTTGCCTTCCGGAGAGTAGGTCCAGGAGTGGTAACCGCACACCAGGTTGCCTGTGGACCCGGCGGATTCGGTCAGGACGCGGGCACCGCGGTGGCGGCAGACGTTGTGAAGGACGTTCACGCCGCCGTCGTCATTGCGCAGCACAATCAGGGAGTAGGGGCCGTAGTCAACGGTGATGTAGTCGCCTGGCTCCGGCAGTTCGGCAATGCTTCCGGCAAAGATCCAGTGCTGGCCGAAAATGGCTTCCATGTCGATCTTGAAGATCGTGGCGTCGGTGTAGAAGGGCGCGTCGAGGGAGTAACCCTTGCGCCGGAACTCGAACAACGCGCTGATTTCTGCCAACTGCTCAGCAGGCAAGGATGAAGAAAGTTTTCCGCGTGAGTTGAGGGGCAAGACTGGAGCAGACATATGTTTCCTCCCGGGAGGCGTGGGTAAGTGTGTGATTCATTGGGGATCGCAGTGCATCATTGCAACCGGCGTTATCGAAGTCTTCGTAGTACGAGATTAGGGATGAATGGCCTGCAACAAAAGCGCAATATTTTGGAGAAAACCATGCGCATTCGGTGCATGATGGGTGCATGATCGATCCACGGCTGATAACCCTTCGAGTGTTTGCCCGCTGCGGCACCGTAGGAGGCACGGCGGAGCTCACCGGGTACTCCCCTTCCGCCGTCTCTGCACAGCTGCGGGAGCTCCAGCGCATGCTGGGAATGCAGCTGCTGACCAAGGACGGACGAGGCGTGCGGCTGACGTCCACAGGCCGCTTTCTGGTGGCCGGCTCGGATGCGCTCATTGCCGAGTGGGAAAGCCTGCGCGCAGCGGCCATGAAGGCCGGCGACCAGGTGCAGTCGCACTTCGGGCTGGGCGGATTCTCGACGGCGGCCGCCCAGTTGCTGGCGCCTCTGGCCGCCACCTTGCGCACCACGCGTCCCCAGCTGGAGGTGCAGGTCCTTGAGGCAAATCCGGCCCGCTGCTTCGATTTGCTGGTGGCAGAGCGAATAGACCTTGCAGTGATTGTTGCCATGCAGTCAGACACCTACGTTGAGGACGATCCCCGGTTCGAACAAACAGTTCTGCTCGATGATCCCCTGGACGTCATCATTCCCGCCGACCACAGGCTGGCATCGCGGGAGAGCGTCACATTGGACGAGCTTGCCTCGGAACCATGGATCACCGAAGCCGCCGGCTCCACGTACCACGCCCTCTTCACAGCGGCCTTTACGGCTGTGGGGGTAACGCCGCGAATAGCCCACGAGGCCGTTGAATGGGAAACCCAAATCGCCTTTGTGGGCGCCGGGCTGGGCGTTGGCCTGCTGCCCCGGCTCGCACCCTTGCATAACGCCGAGAACGTGGTCCGGCTGCGCATCACCGGCAAAGGCAAGCCCGCTCGGCGCATTGTGGCGGCCGTGCGCAGGGGCAGCATCGCCTCGCCACTGATCCAGGAGTCACTGGCCATCCTGCAGGAAAGCGCACACCGGATCCTCACGGCACGGCCGGAAGACGAGCACTGAGACTCAATAGGTGACGGCTGCTCAGGCCCAGATTTGATAGCCCGTGGGCTTGTCGAACAGCCTCCTGGTGGAGAGGCCTTCCGCCGCTATCCAGAGCACCGAATCGTCGTCGGAGGCCTGCTCCACCACTCCGGTAAGAACGTGGCGGTCCAACAGCCACACCTCTACCGTGTGGCCCACCAGTTGGGCCCAATCGTTGCGGAGGCCGCGGCCATTAACTGTTTTGACGAGAGCGAGATCCGTCATTTTTCTCACCAGCCGCGCTCTGCGAGGCGGTGCGGTTGCGGGATGTCGTCCACGTTGATGCCCACCATGGCTTCGCCGAGGCCGCGGGAGACCTTGGCGATCACGTCCGGATCGTCGTAGTAGGCAGTAGCGTTCACGACGGCGGCGGCGCGCTCTGCGGGGTTGCCGGACTTGAAGATGCCCGAGCCAACGAACACGCCGTCAGCGCCGAGCTGCATCATCATCGCAGCATCAGCCGGGGTAGCAATACCGCCAGCGGTGAACAGGACAACGGGGAGCTTGCCGGTGGCGGCAACTTCCTTGACCAGCTCGTACGGGGCCTGGAGTTCCTTGGCCGCAACGTACAGCTCATCCTCCGGGAGGGCGGCGAGCTTGGCGATCTCGGCACGGATCTTGCGCATGTGCCCGGTGGCGTTGGAAACATCACCGGTGCCGGCCTCGCCCTTGGAACGGATCATCGCCGCACCCTCGTTGATGCGGCGCAGCGCCTCACCAAGGTTGGTGGCACCACAGACGAAGGGAACGGTGAAGTTCCACTTATCAATGTGGTTGATGTAGTCGGCCGGGGTCAGGACCTCGGACTCGTCGATGTAGTCAACACCGAGGGACTGCAGGACCTGGGCTTCGACGAAGTGCCCGATGCGGGCCTTCGCCATGACCGGGATGGACACGGCAGCAATGATCGCATCGATCATGTCCGGATCCGACATGCGGGACACCCCGCCCTGGGCGCGGATATCGGCCGGGACACGCTCGAGCGCCATGACGGCAACAGCACCGGCATCCTCGGCGATGCGGGCCTGCTCGACGTTAACGACGTCCATGATGACGCCGCCCTTGAGCATCTCCGCCATGCCCCGCTTAACACGGCTGCTGCCCGTCAGCGGAATATGGTCGAAAAGGTGGGGTCTTGTAGACACGGGATACTCCAAGGGCTGAAGGCTGTGATTGCATCACGAGCGCCCGAAGTCAGAACACAGAAGGCGCCTGATATCCGGGTGATATATTAGATGGAGTCTTCAGTATGCAATCAGCGCTGCGCTGAGTCAACAGCCTTGGAGCTGAGCAAACAGGCTGAGACTAGGCCGCGAAAAGCGCCTGGCGCACAGCCTGCTCGAAGCCGCTGACGTGGACGCGCGCCAACTCGGCAGCCCTATCCTCTTCGCCGTCAATGACCGCCCGCAGCAGATCCAGGTGCTCACGCACATGGTGCTCAAGCTCCGGCAGCCGGTCCAGGACCATGCACCAGATGCGGGTAGCCAGGTTGTCGTAGCGAATCAGGATGTCCTCGAGGTGCGGATTGGCCGCCGCTGCATAGATGCCCTGATGAACACTGGCGTCGAGCCGCAAGGTTTCAACCACAGAGGCCGCGCTGACATCAAAGCCCTCCACCGCGCGCATCACTTCCCGCAGATGTTCCTTGGTGGCAGCAGATGCAACACGGGCCGCCCTGGCCGCTGCGAGGGGTTCGAGTTGCGCGCGAATCTCGGAGATGAAGGCGAGGTCGGTGACTTCCACGCGGGTGGCAAACGTTCCCCGCCTCGGATACGTAATCACCAGCCGATCCAGCTCCAGGCGTTTGAGTGCCTCACGGACCGGCGTACGGCCAATCTCAAGGTCCTTGGCCAACTGATCATCATTGAGGAGGTCGCCGGGTTTGATCTCAAGCATCAGGAGCCGGTCCCGGAGGCGTTCGTAGGCGAGGTCAGCCAAAGACTTCTTCGTGTCTTCACCTGCGATTGCCAGAGTTCCAAAAGCCACAGCGCCCATCCCCTTCTTCACAACCAAAAAATCTATTGACCTGCCTGAGTGACCAGTATACGCTGAATCACAATCCTAATATATCAGTTCAGGACCCAGGAATATATCTAAAGGAGGAGACATGACCCTCGTGGCTACAGACTCACCGGTAAGCACTCTGCCGAAGCCCGAATTGCTCAAAGAAGAGCAAGCACAGAAGTTCGTACTCACATTGTCGTGCGTAGAACGCGCCGGGATTGTTCAGGCGGTTACCACCTTCCTTTACGAGCGCGGCTTCAATATTGAAGAGCACCAGCAGTTCGACGACGGCCTCCGCCAGACGCTTCACCTGCGGACTGCGTTCTCCGGCCCGCTGTCCTACTCACCGGAGCGGCTCGAAGAGGAATTCAGCGCAATTGCTGACCGTTTCGAAATGAAGTTCAGCTTCCATGACCAAACCAAGAAGAGGGTTCTGGTGATGGTCTCAAAGTTTGGGCACTGCCTGAACGATCTCATCTTCCGCTGGCGGGGAGGCAGCCTTGGCGGCGACCTCGTTGTGGTGGCTTCAAACCATGAGACGCACCGTGCCATGGCAGAAGCAGCCGGACTGCCCTTCGTCTACATTCCCGTCACCCCGGATACCAAGGCAGAGGCCGAGCAGCGGCTCCTGGACCTGGTGGAAGAGTACAACGTGGACCTCGTAGTCCTGGCACGTTACATGCAGGTACTCTCGGACGATCTGTGCCGCGCCCTTGAAGGACGCGCCATCAACATCCATCACTCCTTCCTTCCGGGATTCAAGGGTGCCCGCCCCTACCACCAGGCCTATGACCGCGGCGTGAAGCTGGTGGGTGCAACCGCCCACTACGTCACCGCAGATCTGGACGAGGGACCGATCATCGAGCAGGAAGTCATCCGCGTCGATCACAGCTACGGTCCCACCACGCTTTCAACCGTGGGCCAGGACGCAGAGGCTCTGGCTTTGTCCCGCGCCGTCAGGTGGCACTGCGAGCACCGCGTGCTGCTGGATCAGACCAGCACAGTGGTTTTCCGCTAAGCCAAGCACCAGAACACCAGCAGACTCACCCCTTTTAACTTCAGCAGGAGAACCCCCAATGGCATCCACGCCTCGCATTGTCATCATCGGAGCTGGGATTGTTGGCACCAACCTCGCCGACGAACTGGTCACCCGCGGTTGGAACAACATCACCGTCCTGGACCAAGGACCCCTGAACATGCCCGGTGGCTCCACGTCACACGCACCGGGCCTGGTTTTCCAGACCAACCCTTCCAAGTCCATGGCCCTCTTTGCCAAGTACACGGTGGAAAAGCTGCTTTCCCTCACTGAGGATGGCCAGAGCTGCTTCAACCAGGTGGGCGGCCTGGAAGTTGCCACCACGGAAACCCGGCTGGCTGACCTCAAGCGCAAGCTCGGTTACGCACAGTCCTGGGGCATCGATGGCAAGATCCTCTCCCGCGAGGAGTGCAAGGAGCTCTACCCGCTGATCAACGAGGAAGACATCCTCGGTGGCCTTCACGTCCCCACCGATGGCCTGGCGCTTGCAGCCCGTGCCGTGCAGTTGCTGATCAAGCGCACCGAAGCCGCCGGTGTGAAGTACATCGGCAACACCGAAGTGACAGGAATTGAGCAGTCCAACCACCGCGTGACCGGCGTAGAAACCGCCGACGGCGTGATCCCGGCTGACATTGTGGTTTCCTGCGCCGGTTTCTGGGGCGCCAAGGTGGGCGAGCTGATCGGCATGTCCGTTCCGCTCCTCCCGCTGGCACACCAGTATGTAAAGACCACGCCCGTTCCCGCGCAGAAGGGCAAGAACGAGCTCCCCAACGGCGCCCAGCTGCCCATCCTGCGCCACCAGGACCAGGACCTGTACTACCGTGAGCACGGCGAGCGTTACGGCATTGGCTCTTACGCACACCGTCCCATGCCCGTGGACCTTGATGAACTGGGCAGCTACGAGCCCAGCAGCATCACCGAACACAACATGCCCTCGCGCCTGGACTTCACCTTGGAAGACTTCCTCCCCGCCTGGGAAGCCACCAAGCAGATCCTGCCGGCCCTCCGCGAAAGCGAAATTGAGGATGGCTTCAACGGCATCTTCTCCTTCACCCCGGACGGTGGCTCGCTGGTTGGCGAGTCCAAGGAAGTCGATGGCTTCTTCGTGGCCGAGGCCGTGTGGGTTACCCACTCCGCCGGCATCGCACGCGCCGTGGCTGAGCTGCTCACCACCGGCAAGTCCCAGATTGATCTGGGCGACTGCGATATCCACCGTTTCGAGGAGGTCCAGCTGACCCCCGAATACGTCAGCGAAACCTCCCAGCAGAACTTTGTGGAAATCTACGATGTCCTGCACCCGCTCCAGCCCAAGCTCTCTCCCCGCAACCTTCGAGTCAGCCCCTTCCACGCCCGCCACAAGCAGCTGGGCGGCTACTTCCTGGAAGGCGCCGGCTGGGAGCGCCCCTACTGGTTCGAAGCCAACGCTGAACTCCTTAAGGAAATGCCGGACGACTGGCAGCCCCCTGCCCGTGACGCCTGGTCCGGCATGTTCAGCTCTCCCATCGCCGCAGCTGAGGCATGGAAGACCCGCACGGCTGTTGCCATGTATGACATGACGCCGCTGAAGCGCCTTGAGGTTTCCGGCCCGGGAGCCCAGAAGTTGCTGCAGGAACTGACCACCGGTGACATGTCCAAGAAGCCCGGCGCTGTGACCTACACGCTCCTCCTGGACGAAGCCGGCGGCATCCGAAGCGACATCACCGTGGCCCGCCTCAGCGAAGACACCTTCCAGCTGGGCGCCAACGGCAACATTGACACCGCCTACTTTGAGCGTGCCGCCCGGCAGCAAACCGCCAACGGCGACGCCGGCGACTGGGTTCAGGTCCGCGACACCACGGGCGGCACCTGCTGCATCGGCCTGTGGGGTCCGCTGGCCCGCGACCTCATCAGCACGGTCAGCAGCGATGACTTCAGCAATGACGGCCTGAAGTACTTCCGTTCCAAGAAGGTCACCATCGGCGGCGTCACCGTCACCGCCATGCGCCTGTCCTACGTGGGCGAACTCGGCTGGGAGCTCTACACCAGTGCAGACAACGGGCAGCGCCTTTGGGACGCCCTGTGGAAGGCCGGCCAGCCGTTCGGCGTCATCGCCGCGGGCCGTGCTGCCTTCAGTGCGCTGCGTCTGGAGAAGGGCTACCGCTCCTGGGGCACGGACATGACCACCGAGCACGATCCCTTCGAGGCCGGCCTCGGGTTTGCCGTGAAAATGACCAAGGAGAACTTCGTCGGTAAGGCCGCTTTGGAAGGCCGCACCGAGGAAGGCTCGGCACGTCGCCTGCGCTGCTTGACGGTGGACGATGGCCGGAGCCTGGTGCTGGGCAAGGAACCGGTGTTCTACAAGGACCAGGCCGTGGGTTACGTCACCAGCGCCGCCTACGGCTACTCGGTCCGCAAGCCGATTGCCTACGCCTACCTGCCCTCGGCAGTTTCCTTGGGCGACTCCGTGGAAATCGAATACTTCGGACGTCGCATCCAGGCCACCGTCACCGAAGATCCGCTGTACGACCCCACCATGAGCCGGCTCCGGGGCTAACACCCCCCGCAGGCCGCACGGCCTGCGTAGCCAACAAGGGCACACGGCCCGGACCTTCCCCCCTCGCAATGAGAGGGTCCGGGCCGTTGCTTTCCCGCTCCTTCAGTCAGCCTTCTTCTTCAGTCAGCCAGGAAGACCCATGATCAGTTCAGAAACCATCAACGATTACCTCTCCAGGCTTGCTTCACGTCAGCCCACTCCCGGCGGGGGCGCGGCCGCAGCCCTGCACGCCGCCCAGGGTGCTGCCCTGGTTGCCATGGTTGCCAGGTACACCACCGGGGCAAAGTATGAGCAACATGCCGCACTGGTAAACCGCATCACCAGCGCCGCCGATCACCTGATCGTTGAGTCCTTGGCTCTGGCGGACGCCGATGAGCGCGCTTTCCAGGCCGTGATCGACTCCTACAAACTCCCGTCCGAAACGGACGAGCTCAAAGCCGTAAAAACGGCAGCCATCCAGGAAGCACTGGTTCAGGCGGCCCAGACTCCCGCGCAGCTGATCAAGGTTGCCGGCGAAGTGGTGGACCTTGCCGCCGAACTCTTTGAGGTGGCCAACCCCAACGTCATCAGCGACGTCGCCGCTGCCGCCGACGCAGCGCGCGCAGCTGCCACTACGGCGCGGGTCAACATAGACATCAACGTTGTAGCCATCAAACACGGTGAAGCCCGCTCGCGTTTGTCGGAGCAGACGGACGGAATTGAGGACAAAGTTGTTCTCGCCGCCGATGCTTTGGTCAAGCGCGTCCGCGAAAGGATCCTCTCATGAACACCGAAGTCCGCGGTGACACCGAAGTCCTTTCCGGCAAGCCTCTGGCTGCCCTCATCCAGCAGCGCGCCCACGATCAGACCGCCCTCCTGGATGACCAGGGCCTCCGCCCGGTCCTGGCTGTTGTTGTTGCAACGGATGATGAATCCACGCACTGGTACGTCCGGTCCATTGAACGTGCCGCAGGACGCGCGGGAATCGGTTGCCGGATCATTGATCTGGGCCACGACGCCACCGAACAAGTGCTGGCCAGTGTCCTGACGGACCTCAGCGCCGAACCCGGCGTTCACGGCATCATCCTCCAAACTCCCTTGCCGGCCTCCGTCCACGCGGACCGGCTGGTGGGCCTCATCGCTCCTGAAAAGGACATCGACGGCGCCAATCCCCTCAGCCTCGGCCGCCTGGCTGTGGGGCAACCCGCCTTCGCACCCGCTACCGCGCAGGCCGTGGTGGAACTGCTGGAGCATTTCGAGGTTCCCGTCGCGGGACGGAACGTGACCGTCGTCGGGCGTTCTGCCGTGGTGGGCAAGCCGCTGTCCTTGCTGCTCCTGGAAAAAGATGCGACCGTAACAATATGCCATTCCAAGTCAGGGGAATTGGAGCGCTATACCCGGCCAGCCGACGTCGTGGTTGTTGCCGCCGGGCGGACCGGGCTGCTGAAGGGCAGCCACGTCTCGGCCAATGCGGTAGTGATCGACGTCGGAACGAACGTCCTGCCCGACGGTTCACTGGTGGGCGATGTGGACGAAGCCAGTGTCACCGGAGTGGCAGCCGGGCTGAGCCCGGTCCCGGGCGGCGTAGGGTCAGTGACCACCGCCCTGTTGCTTCTGCACACCGTTGAAGCGGCCCGGCAGCAGTCCCACGCCACGCTGCTCACAGCTTCCACTTCCCGGATCTGAAGGGTTCACCCATGCATGCCAAAGCTCCCCGCGAGAACATTGATGAGTCAAAGCTGACCGTCAGCAAACCCAAAACCAAGGCTGTGGGCATCCCCGCTGTTGCCAACGCCCTGAAAATATCGCTGGAACAAATGGGGCCGCTGCGCAGCGTCCAGACACTTTTGGCAGTGAACCAGCTGGACGGGTTCGACTGCATGGGATGCGCCTGGCCAGAGCACGAGAAACGCAATGCTGCCGAGTTCTGCGAGAATGGCGCCAAAGCCGTTGCCGAGGAAGCCACGCGCCGCCGCGTCACGCCGGAGTTCTTCGCCCAACACTCCATTGCCGATCTCAAAACCCGCGATGACTTCTGGCTGGGCCAGCAAGGCCGGCTCACCCACCCCATGTTCCTCGATGAAGGCGCAACGCACTACAAACCCATTGGCTGGGACGAGGCATATGACCTCATGGCCGAGGAGCTTCGGGGATTGGAACACCCCGACCAGGCGGTGTTCTACACCTCCGGCCGCACCTCCAATGAAGCAGCTTTTGTGTACCAGTTGCTGGTTCGCGGCCTGGGGACCAACAACCTCCCGGACTGCTCCAACATGTGCCACGAATCCTCCGGTTCGGCGCTGGTGGAAACCATTGGCATTGGTAAGGGTTCGGTCAGCCTGACGGACCTGGAAACGGCGTCGCTGATCTTCGTGGCGGGCCAGAACCCCGGTACCAACCACCCGCGCATGCTCAGCGCCCTGGAGAAGGCCAAGAAAAACGGCGCGGTCATAGTGTCCGTGAATCCCCTCCCCGAGGCCGGCCTCCTGCACTTTGAGAACCCTCAGCACGTGGCCGGCATGATTCAGGGAACCCAGCTCACCGATGACTTCCTGCAGATCCGCGCAGGCGGGGACCAGGCCCTCTTCCAGGGCCTGGGCAAATATCTGCTTGAAGCCGAAGCTGCCGGACGGAACACTCCGGGGCTGGAAACCGTGCTGGACCACAGCTTCATTGAAAACCACACGGTGGGTCTCAACGACTACCTGCGTTTCCTGGAAAAGGTGGAGTGGGATGACATTGTGGAGGCAAGCGGCCTGACCCTGGAGCAGATCCAGGCAACCGGAGAACGGATGCTCGCATCCAACGCCACCATCGTGTGCTGGGCCATGGGACTGACCCAGCACAAGCATTCCGTTCCAACCCTCCGCGATGTAGTCAATGTCCTGCTGCTGCAAGGCAACATCGGCAAGCCCGGCGCCGGCGTCTGCCCCGTGCGCGGCCACTCCAATGTCCAGGGTGACCGCACCATGGGCATCTTCGAAAAGATGCCGGAAACCTTCCATGACCGGCTGGACCACGAATTCGAGTTCCGCTCTCCCCGCGAGCACGGCTACGACACCGTGGCGGCCATCCGGGCCATGCGGGACGGGAAAGTCCGGTTCTTTATGGGCATGGGCGGCAACTTCGTCCGCGCTGCCCCTGATTCGGACGTGACCGAACTGGCCCTGGCCAACACCCGGTTGAGCGTGCAGATCTCCACAAAACTCAATCACTCGCACCTGTCCACCGGCCGACGTGCGCTGATCCTGCCCACCCTCGGACGCACCGAGAAGGACACCCAGCGCACCGGCGATCAGCGGGTCACCGTGGAAGACTCCATGAGCGCCGTCCACGCCTCCCGTGGACGCCTCAAACCGGCCAGCGAACACCTCCACTCCGAGGTGGCGATCGTTTGCAACCTCGCACACCGCCTGTTCACCGATGGCCACAGCCGCCTGCCCAACACACCCCAGGCCGCCTGGCTGGCCATGAGGGACGACTACACGCTGATCCGGAAGCACATTGAGGCCGTCTTCGATGGTTTTGAGGACTTTGAAGCACGCATCCAGCATCCTGGCGGGTTCGTGCTGCCGCACCCGCCGCGGGATGCCAGGAAGTTTGACACCGCATCCGGAAAAGCACACTTCACGGGCAACGAGCTGGAATTCATCAAGATCCCGCCCGGCCGCTTGGTCCTTCAAACCCTGCGCTCACACGACCAGTACAACACCACTATCTACGGCAAGGACGACCGCTACCGCGGCATCCATGGCGGCCGGCGCGTGGTGCTGATCAACGCTGAGGACATCACAGAGCTGGGATTCGCCGACGGCGACATGGTCCACCTGATTTCTGAATTCCAGGGAACGGACCGGCGGGCCGAGAACTTCCGGATCGTGTCCTACTCCACCCCCAAGGGGTGCGCCGCCGCGTACTACCCCGAAACCAACGTCCTGGTGCCCTTGGACTCCGTAGCGGATACCAGCGGAACGCCCACCTCAAAATCGGTGATCGTCCGGCTGGAGAAAGCGTAGGTCAAACAACAGAGTTCCATTTGTCCGGAGTTTTACCCGTCAGTTTTTACCCGTCCGGTGGGCCGTAATTGGTGCTTCGGTGCCTGAAACCTGGGGAGGTATTTCCTCATCGAAGCACCGCTTACGGATCATTGGACAGCATTTTCAGTAACAGCCAAAGAATAGGGAGTGACCATGTCAGGAAACAGAGCAGTCGCCTACAAGGAACCCGGTGTCGTTGAAATCATCAACACTGACTACCCCACGTTTGAGCTCAAGGACGGACCGGGCGTCAACCCGGCCAACGTTGGCCGGAAGGTGCCCCACGGCGTCATCCTGCGGACAGTAACCACCAACATCTGCGGCTCGGACCAGCACATGGTCCGTGGCCGCACCACAGCTCCCAAGGATTTGGTCCTCGGCCACGAAATCACCGGCGAAGTGGTGGAGGTGGGACCCGACGTCGAATTCATCAAGGTTGGCGACATCGTCTCGGTGCCGTTCAACATCTCCTGTGGCCGTTGCCGCAACTGTAAGGAACAGAAGACCGGCATCTGCCTCAATGTGAACCCTGACCGTCCCGGCAGCGCCTACGGGTACGTGGACATGGGCGGCTGGGTTGGCGGCCAGGCCGAGTTTGTCCTGGTCCCCTACGCTGACTGGAACCTCCTGCGCTTCCCGGACCGGGACCAGGCCCTGGAAAAGATCATGGACTTGACCATGCTCTCGGATATTTTCCCCACCGGCTTCCACGGCGCTGTCACAGCCGGTGTTGGCGTGGGATCCACCGTTTACGTTGCAGGCGCCGGCCCCGTGGGCATCGCTGCCGCCGTGGGCGCGCAGCTGCTGGGTGCCGCGGTGGTTATTGTGGGCGACATGAACGAGGACCGCTTGGCCCAGGCCCGTTCCTTCGGCTGCGAGACCGTCAATGTTTCCAACGGCGATCCCAAGGACCAGATCGAGCAGATCCTGGGTGTACCCGAGGTGGACTGTGGTGTGGACGCTGTTGGTTTCGAGGCCCGCGGCCACGGCAAGGATGCCTCCCACGAGGCTCCCGCCACGGTGCTGAACTCCCTTATGGACATCACTGCCGCCGGCGGCTCCCTGGGCATCCCGGGCCTGTACGTCACCGGCGATCCTGGTGGAATCGACGAGGCAGCCAAGCACGGCTCACTCTCACTGTCCCTTGGTACGGGCTGGGCAAAGTCCTTGTCCTTCACCACCGGCCAGTGCCCTGTTATGAAGTACAACCGTCAGCTGATGATGGCCATCCTCCATGACAAGGTCCAGATTGCCAAGGCCGTCAACGCCCAGGCCATACCGCTGGAAGACGCTCCGCGCGGCTACGCCGAATTCGACGCCGGGGCGGCAACAAAGTTTGTACTGAACCCCAACGGCTACGTCAAGGCCTGATACATCAACTCAGTACGCATCAACTGATACCGGGGACTGCGCGGCAAGAATTACGGGAAGGCCGTGCAGTCCCCGGTATCTGCGTCATACCCACCTCAGGAAGCGGGCATCAATGCTTGCACAAGCCACATGCACCCAGGCTCCCACCTGGGCCCAAGCGCGGCAGCTGGCCTACCAATGCGCCAGGCCGCTGCCCTCCACGGCAGTCACCCTCCGGGAAGCAATAGGCGGCACGCTGACCAGCCCCGTCACCGCCCGGCAGGATCTCCCCCACTATGCTTCATCAGCCATGGACGGGTGGGCTGTTAACAGCACCGGCAACAGCACCGCCCACGGCATTTGCACCGGGCCATGGCTGATGACGGCGTCCGGCCTGCCGCTGGCGCCGGGACAGGCGAGTGTGATCGCCACCGGAGGGCTCGTCCCCAGTGGTGCCACTGCAATTCTGCGCAAGGAGAGCGGCTGTGTTTCCGCGGACGGGTCCCTGACGCTGAAGCACGATGCAAAGCCGCACGAGACAATGCCGGGCCGGCACATCCGCCCGGCCGGAGAAGAAGCTGCGGCCGGCGATGTCCTTATTCCCGCCGGAACTCTCCTCAACCCGGCGCACATCGCCCTGGCCTCTGTAGCAGGCCACGATCACGTTCAGATACAGCGCAAGCCCAGGGTCGCCGTCGTACTGACCGGTTCCGAAGTAGTCACCTCAGGTGAGCCTGCACCCGGGCAGGTCCGCGACGCCTTCGGCCCGCAGTTGGATACTGTCATTTCGCAACTGGGCGGGGAGCCCTGCGGACAACTCAGGATCGGCGACTCCTATGACCAGTGGCTGGCGGCATTGGGCGGCGTTGAAGGGTCAGTTCCCGACGCCGACCTGCCGGACGTCACGGTTACCACCGGCGGAACAGGTAAATCCGGCACGGACCACTTCCGCGATGCTGTTGCCGCGCTGGGTGGCAGGCTCCTCCTGGACGGGATCGCCATGCGGCCGGGACATCCTGCCGTACTGGCCGAACTTCCTGATGGCCGTTTCATCATTGGACTTCCGGGGAATCCGCTCGCTGCCATCATGGCGCTCATGACCCTTGGCGAGCCCCTGCTGGCCGCCCTGGCAGACAGGCCCCTCACCGAAGCCAGCCTGATGACCTCCGGGGCTGACATGGAACCGGACCCGCGGCGGACACGGCTTGTTCCCTGCACGGTGATCCATGACCTGGTGTTCCCGGCCTCGCACACGGGTCCGGGAATGATGCGTGGGCTGGCCTGGGCAAACGGTTACATGGCGGTGCCCCCTGAAGGCGTTGCAGCCGGCTCACCCGTTCCGGTGCTGCCGCTGCCGTGGACTTAGCCGCTTTGAATCCCATGGTGTGAAAGGGTCCGTGCAAAACTCCGTCTAGGATGAGGAAAGACGAGGGTGCAGGCCGAACATGGCTACCGGCTCAGGGCGGCCTGCTTGGACAACAACACACGAGGCATCATGGCCGCAAGCAGTAACCCGGACCCTGACAAGGACGTGGACGCCCAAGGTGGTGGCGTCCAATCAGTGGACCGCGCGCTCCAAATCCTGGAGATTCTGGCGCGCGAAGGTGATGCCGGCGTCAGTGAGATCGCTGAGGAGATGGGTGTCCATAAGTCCACGGTGTCGCGCCTGGTGGGCTCCTTGGTGAACCGTGACATCGTCCGGCAGAACAGCGAACGCGGAAAGTACCAACTGGGTTTTGGGATCCTTCGCCTGGCATCTTCCATTCCCGGGAGGCTGAGTGTGGTGCATGAGGCACGTCAGGTCTTGGAGTCGCTGGCCGCCGAATACAAGGAGACGGTCAACCTCGCCGTTCTTCGGTCCAACTATGCCGTCAACGTGGATCAGGCGATGGGACCCTCCACCTTGGCCACCTATGACTGGGTGGGTAGCCTGACGCCGTTGCATGCCACCTCCAGCGGCAAGGTGCTGCTGGCGGCCCTCACGGCTGACGAGCGGACCCAGGTCCTTAAAGCAGTGGGCATGCCCGCGCGAACGCCCCGCACCATTACCAATCGGGGCGAGCTGGAAAAGCAGCTCCTGGAGGTGGCCCGTAAGGGGTACGCCACAGTCCACGAAGAGTTTGAAATCGGCTTGACCGCCGTTGCCGTACCTATCTTCAACCACGCTGGAAGCGTGATCGCAGCGGTCAGCATTTCCGGCCCCGCGTTCCGTTTCTCTCCGGAGGACCAGCCGGGGCTCATTGAGGGGCTCCGGGAGGCCGGGCTGACCATCAGTGCCCGGATGGGTTACCGGCACCGCTAGCCCCCATTTACACCAGATACAAGCGCAACAGCAACCTTTAAGCGCAACCTCAGCCCTCAAGGCCAATTGATATATCAAGTTGCGTCAAAGAGCCGAAAACCCTTGACTTTGGGTGTGACGGGGCGCACTCTGTTGCTTAGCGCGAATGTTGTTGATTCATGCGGAACGCCTGTCAGGTTCCTCGAGCCGGCGTTCAACCAACCAGTCCTACCAACGAGGTACACCGTGAAATTGCCTGCCCACGCCCCTGATTTGGGGATAGGAGACAGCAAAACATGGTTAGCAGGGAAGCCCCCCAGCCTTTCCTGCGGCCTCACCATCCAGGGCCATGTATAAACGCAAACCCATGACTCGCCGAGCAAAGGACCCGCTCATGGCTATAAACAGCGACACAAAACCCTTAACACCCGAAGAGTTACCTGCCGACGATCCTGTGGCGGGTAGCTCATCACCAACAACCCCTTCCCACGCGGAGAAGCCTGAAGTCATCAGCGTCTCCCCCAACAACACCACTTTGGCTGCCCTCGACGCTGAGGACGGAGGTGCAGAACCCCTTCTGGATTCCGAAGAACACGAACAGATCATGGAAGAGCTGCGCCACGCCAAGACCGAGCAGGCCGTTTCGGCCCGCCGGAACCGCAAACTTACCCTCGACAAAGTCACCTTCGGAATCACGGGCGCCATCGCCGTCGCCTTCGTGGTCTGGGGCTTTGTTGGACGGGACAGCCTGTCCGATACCTCCAAAGGTGCCCTGAACTGGGTCATGGAGTACACGGGCTGGCTCTTCATGGTCCTCGCCTCATTGTTCGTCGTCTTTGTCCTCTGGCTTGCCCTGGGCAAGTTCGGAAACATCCCGTTGGGCAAAGACGGCGAGAAGCCCGAGTTCCGGACCGTATCCTGGGTGGCCATGATGTTCGCCGCCGGCATGGGCATCGGGCTCATGTTCTACGGTGTTGCCGAACCGCTGTACCACTACATCTCGCCACCGCCGGGAACGGTGGACGGCCGCACCCCGGCAGCTATCCAGACCGCCATGGCCACCTCCATTTTCCACTGGACCCTGCACCCGTGGGCCATGTACGCCGTAGTCGGCATAGCCATGGCTTACGGCACCTACCGCCTCGGCCGCAAGCAACTGGTGTCAGCAGCTTTCACCTCACTGTTCGGCATCCGCATGGTGGAAGGACCGATCGGCAAGTTCATCAACATCCTGGCCATCTTCGCCACGCTCTTCGGTACCGCCGCCTCACTGGGCCTCGGCGCCCTGCAGATCGGCAGCGGCATGACCTCCAACGGCTGGCTGGGTGAGATCGGCACACCCGTGCTGGTGGTCATCGTGGCAATCCTGACGTTCTGCTTCGTAGCATCAGCTGTTTCAGGCATCAGCCGCGGCATTCAGTGGCTGTCCAACATCAACATGGTCCTGGCCGTTGTCCTGGCCCTCATTGTGTTCGTTGCGGGCCCCACCCTGTTCATCCTGAACCTGATTCCTTCCGCCGTAGGAGACTACGCACGGGATCTGGCGGAAATGTCCTCACGCACCGAAGCCGTGGGAGATGACTCCCTGCGCAGCTGGATGACCAGCTGGACCATCTTCTACTGGGCATGGTGGATCTCCTGGACGCCCTTCGTAGGAATGTTCATCGCCCGCATCAGCCGTGGCCGCACCATCCGCCAGTTCGTCACCGGCGTGCTGCTGGTCCCCAGCGTTGTCAGCGTGATTTGGTTCGGCATCTTCGGCGGTGCTGCCTTCCACGTCCAGCAGGAAGCGGACAAGGCCGGCACACCCGGTCTGGTGACCATGGTGGACGGCGCTCCCTCCATCAACTTTGATGGCGCCCTCTTCGATCTTGTGAAGAACCTGGGCATGCCGGGCTGGCTCACCGCGGCCGTCATTGTCCTGGCCATGGTGCTGGTGGCCATCTTCTTCGTCACCGGCGCCGATGCAGCCTCCATCGTTATGGGATCCCTCAGCTCCAACGGCGCCGAGCACCCGCGGCGCGGAGTGGTGATTTTCTGGGGAAGCCTCACCGGCGCAGTGGCAGCAGTCATGTTGCTTGCCGGTGGCGATAAACCATCCGAAGCGTTGTCCGGCCTGCAAAGAGTGACAATCGTGGCGGCCCTGCCGTTTGTGATCGTCATGCTGCTGCTGTGCTTCGCACTGGTGAAGGACCTTCGCCGCGATCCGCTGCAATTGCACAAACGCCTGGCTACTTCAGTGGTTGACCGGGCCATACGGACAGGCGTTGAGCAGCATGGCGGCGTTCAGTTCGATCTGGTCACCAGGCACGAGTGCGCTGAGAAGTGCACGGACTCCGATTGCGCCGGAGCAACACCCACGGGAACCATTCCCCTGGTGGGCAAACCCCAGCTGGAATCAGACGACAAATAGTCCGGCTTCAACTGACCCTCTCTTCAGACATCAGGAAGGTTCACCATGTCCAAAACAGCTACCCAGGGCACCCTTCGCCTCAACACCCAGTCCGGCGCCCAGACAGGCAAGGATGTGACTCTTACCCTGGACTCATCCAAGCCAACGACCATCCGGATTGAGGTCGACCACTGCCCCTGCGGTTCCGAACATAACCGGCCCGGCTCATACGTGGATACTGACTTCAGCCGCTAAAACAGCAACACACACTAAAGCAACACACAGTAAAGCAGGCGCCGGGTTTCCGGCGCCTGCTTCGTTGTTAATGCTGGTGGGAGCTAAGGCCTATTTGGGCATCAGCACCGAGTCGATCAGGTAAACCGTGGCGTTGGCGGTCTTGACGCCACCGCAGACCACATTGGAAGCTCCGTCAACCGTGAGGGCATCCTTGGTGCCGCCAACCGTCACTTCGCCACCCTGGACAGTCTTGTGGGTGCCGACGATCTGGTCCGGGCTCAGCTGGCCGGGGACTACGTGGTAGGTGAGAATCTTGCTCAGCAGGGCATCGTCCGTCTTGAGCGTCTCGATTGTTGCGGGGTCGATCTTTGCGAAAGCATCGTCAACCGGTGCGAAGACCGTGAATTCGCTGCCGTTCAGGGTGGACACGAGGTCAACCTTGGGGTTGAGCTTGCCGGAAACAGCGGCGGTCAGGGTCTTGAGCAGCGGGTTGTTGGACGCTGCTACGGCTACCGGGTCCAGGGCCATGCCGGCCACTGAACCGGCACCGTCCGGAACCTGTGCGGCGTAACCGGCGCAGCCGGGGCCTACGAGGTTAGCGGCCGGATCCATTGCAGCGCTGCTCATGGGGGAGGAAGACGGCGACGGTGCCGCCATGGAGGTCTCCGGAGCAGCAGAGGAAGCAGCCGGGGTGCTGGTGGTGCTTGAACCACCACAGGCGGTGAGTCCGAGAAGGGCGGCTGCAGTGAGGCCAACGAAGGCGAGGGCGGGGCGCTTTGTGGACAACATGTCATTCTCCTTGTTTTTGGAACCAGGGCGTTGGATCCATTGGTTGGTGGGACTCGGGTTGCAGGTGTTGCTTTTGCTTCACCTGCGGTTTGTGTCTCACCATCTATTCGGAGGACGGGACGGGGTGGATGGGTGCGGATTGAAAAAGTTTTTTAAACCCGGGAATCCCGCCGTTGTTTGCCCTCCTCACCGCAGTACGGCGAGGACAACGAACAAGTGCGGGTCTCCCCCGGCTTTGTGCTGGCGGAGGGGCTCACCCCAATGACAGGATGGTCCGCATGGCTATCGAGGTCCGACCCGCAACCGAGTTCGATGACGTGAAAACCATGGTTGGGCCCAAGAGCCCCGACTCCAATGTGTGCTGGTGCCTGAGCTACCGGATCCCGTCCAAGCTGAACCAGGAGCTTCAAAAGCAGGAACGCGGAAATTACGTTAAGAAACTGGTTTCCGAGGACCCGCCTCCCGGCGTTTTGGCGTACGACGGCGACGAAGTAGTTGGGTGGGCTGCGGTCCACCCGCGCGCGGACACCACTTTTGCGAAAAACCGGAAAATTCCGCAGGTGGACGACGCGAAGGTGTGGTCCGTCTGGTGCATTCGGGTCAGGCCCGGGCATCGCGGCAAGGGAATCTCCCATGAGCTCCTGCGCGGGGCCATCGCCTTCGCCAAAAGCCACGGAGCGCCCGCCATTGAGGGCTACCCCGTGGACAACAAGGGCGGCAAGGTTGACCTGACCATGGCTTATGTGGGCACGCGGAGGCTCTTCGAAAAGGCTGGCTTCAAGAAAGTTGCCGAAACCACCTCAGTGCTCAACGGTTTCCCGCGGGTGCTGATGCGTTTGGACCTGGGCACCCCCAACTAGGCGGCAGCTCAGGCCCCTTGCAGGCGTGCCGTCATCCGGTGCGCTTCCTCGAGTAACAGCTTGCCCAGAAATTCCTGGCGGTCCGGCCGGAACCTGGGCTCAATTCCCGTCAAGGAAAGAGCCCAAGCCGGCCGCCCCTGCTGGTCAAATACCGCCGCCCCCATGCCCCAGCTGCCTTCCAGGATCAGCCCCGGATTGACGGAGTAGCCCGCAAGACGTGTGCGTTCCAGATTTTTCCGCACCACGTCAACTGGATGTCCCTCGGCAAACTCTCCGGCATGCTCAGCCCAGTGGTCCAGCAGCGGGTCCTGTTCCCCAGGGGGCAGGAAAGCCATGATGGCGGTCCCGGCGGATGCCACGCCAAGGGGGAAACGGACGCCTTCATGCAGCACGAAAGAGCGCACGGGGAACGAGCCCTCTTCGCGCAGCACGCAGACGGTCTCGTTGCCACGGCGGATGGAGAAGAAGGCGCTCTCCCCCGTCTCTGCAGCCAACCTCCGCAGCGAGGGCCGGGCGATGTCCTCCATGGGGAAACGTGCAGCCGCAACCGAGCCCAGCAGGAAGACTTCCGGCCCCAGGACCCACTTCCCCGAGGCGGAATCGTGTTCCAGCAAACCCTCTGCGGCCAAGGATGTCAGCAGGCGATGGACGGTGGGCCGGGTCAGCCCGGAATCGCGTACCAGGCCCGCCAATGAGGTGCCCTCGGGTTTGCGTCCCACCAGCCGAAGCAGCAGGGCAACCCGGCCCACCACTTGCGCTCCCTGAACAACCACAACATCCTCCTGAAGAAGTTTCGTCCATATTGTGGACGCCTTCTATCGTGGCGTCCACACCCTGAGTATCTCAGGTACCAAGGCATTGACCCGTAAACCCCTAAATTCTAGGCTGCTTCTCAGAAGTCGGGCAGTTCCACAAAGTGGATACCCCGGAAGCAAACTCAAAGAGGAGCACAGCATGGCCAAGATCCAACAAAGCGCAGCCCAAGCGCTCCATGACCTGGTGGCAGACGGCCTCACCATCGCCGTCGGCGGTTTTGGCCTGAGCGGGATCCCTGCGGACTTGATTGAGGCCGTCAGGGACTCGGGCGCGAAGGACCTCACCATCGTGTCCAACAACATGGGCGTGGACGGCAAGGGTCTTGGCGTCCTGATTGAGGCGGGTCAGGTCCGGAAGGTCATCGCTTCCTACGTGGGCGAGAACAAGCTCTTCGCCGAGCAGTACCTCGCCGGCCAGTTGGAGGTCGAGTTCACACCTCAGGGCACGCTCGCCGAACGTCTCCGGGCAGGCGGCGCCGGCATCCCCGCGTTCTACACCCGCACGGGGGTGGGAACGTTGGTTGCCGAAGGCAAGCCGCTGGAAGAGTTCGACGGCGTGACGTTCGTCCGCGAGCGCGCCATCACCGCCGACGTCGCCCTGGTCCATGCCCACACCGCCGATACCGACGGCAACCTGATCTACCGCTACACGGCACGGAACTTCAACCCCGTGGTGGCTACTGCAGGCGCAGTAACCATCGCCGAGGCCGAGGTCATTGTGCAGCCGGGCGAGTTGGATCCCAACCACATCGTCACCCCTGGCGTGTATGTGCAGCGGCTGGTTCAGGCGACGGACAGGGTCAAGGACATCGAACAGCGCACAGTCCGGCAGCGCGCTGAAGCACTGCGCCCCGAAGCACTCACGGTCTAAAGAACAAGGAGCACATCACCATGGCATGGACACGTGACAATATGGCCGCCATCGCGGCCGAAGAACTCAACGACGGCGACTACGTCAACCTCGGCATCGGCATCCCCACGCTGGTGGCAAACAACCTGCCCGACGGCGTGCGGGTGGTCCTGCAGAGCGAGAACGGCCTGCTGGGCATGGGTCCCTTCCCTTATGAGGGCGAAGAGGACGCGGACCTTATTAACGCGGGCAAGCAAACGGTCACCATCACCCCAGGCGGCAGCATTTTCGACTCCGCAACATCGTTCGGCATGATCCGTGGCGGACATGTGAAGGTGGCAATCCTGGGCGCTATGCAGGTGTCCGGTTCAGGGGATCTGGCCAATTGGACCATCCCGCGCAAGATGGTCAAGGGTATGGGTGGTGCCATGGATTTGGTGGCAGGGACGCCGCGGGTGGTGGTGCTGACCGAGCACAACGCCAAGGACGGCTCGGCCAAGATCGTCAAACAATGCACACTCCCGCTCACCGGCCTGAGGTGCGTTGACCGGATCATCACGGACCTGGCCGTTTTCGATGTAGTTCCGGATCCAGAGAAGCACGACGGCGGCACCCGGCTGCTGCTGACCCGACTCGCCCCGGGCGTCACGGTGGAAGAGATCCGTAGCAAGACCGAGGCTGAGTTTGCGGTTGCCCTCGCCGGCGGGGAACCGGCGTCTGAAGAACCCACTCCCGAGGAACACACGCTTGAAGGAGCACACGCATGACCCTGAAAGAGCAATTCGGCAAAGACATCCTGCTCACGGGGTGGGGCCACACTAAGTTCGGCAAGCTGACCGATGACACGCTGGAGTCGCTGATCGTCCAGGTGGCCGGCGAAGCCATCAAGAACTCGGGGCTGGAACCCAGGGACATTGACGAGATCTACCTCGGGCAGTTCAACTCCGGCATGCAGCCCCTGGGTTTCACGTCATCGCTGGCGCTTCAGTTGTCCGCGGACCTTGCCAATGTTCCCGCGACGCGCACTGAGAATGCCTGCGCGTCGGGGTCGGCGGCTTTCCAGCAGGGCGTCAAGGCAGTCCTGGCCGGAACCGCGCGGAACGTCCTGGTGATCGGGGCCGAGAAGATGACCGACGCCGGCGCGGACGTTGTGGGGGCAGGGCTGCTGGGAGCCTCATATGAGATGGCCGGAAAGCCTTCCACCACGGGCTTCACAGGCTTGTTCGCAGAGGTGGCCAAGCACTACGGGAAGCGCTACGGCGCCGGAATCAGCCGGCCAGGATTCGAAGAGGGCCTGGGTGACGTCCTCGGATCCATCGCCGCAAAGAACCACCGCAACGGCATGGACAACCCGTACGCCCAAATGCACAGGGACTTCGGCGAGGAGTTCTGCCGGACCATTTCCGAGAAGAACCCCATGGTGGCCGAACCGCTGCGCCGCACGGACTGTTCGCCGGTCTCGGACGGTGCTGCCGCCGTCGTGCTTTCCACGTCCGCTACCGGAGGCGCAACCGCGCCGGTGCGCCTGGCTGGTTTCGGCCACGCGAACGATTTCTTCCCCGCGGAGAAGCGGGATCCCACAGAGTTCGCAGCCACCAGGGCATCCTGGGAACGGGCTTTGACCATGGCCGGTGTTGGGCTGGACGGCCTGGACTTCGCCGAGGTGCACGATTGCTTCACTATCGCCGAGCTCATCATGTACGAGGCCATGGGCCTCACGCCCCGCGGCGAAGGTGCGCGAGCCATTCAGGAGGGGTGGGTATATAAGGACGGCAAGCTTCCCGTCAACGTCTCCGGCGGACTCAAGGCGAAGGGCCACCCGGTGGGTGCCACTGGAGTATCGCAGCACGTCATCGCCGCGATGCAGCTCAGCGGGACCGCGGGCAGCATGCAGTTGCCCGCGGCCCGCCGTGGCGTGGTGCAGAACATGGGCGGTGTGGGCATCGCCAACTACGTGAGCGTGCTGGAAGCGCTGTAGCTAGCGTGCCCGGATCAGGGCCGCGATCTCCGTGAATC
The DNA here is from genome assembly GCF_041549525.1 of Paenarthrobacter aurescens. Classification (NCBI taxonomy): domain Bacteria; kingdom Bacillati; phylum Actinomycetota; class Actinomycetes; order Micrococcales; family Micrococcaceae; genus Paenarthrobacter; species Paenarthrobacter aurescens. The sequence goes on along the minus strand of NZ_CP157456.1, from coordinate 459,460 downwards.
CGAGCCGCTCTGCATTCTGCAGGGCGGTTCGGCCTTGGGGGTCGCGGATGTCCGGGTCGGCTCCCGCCGCGAGCAGTTGCCGGACCACGTCCTGCTGCTTGGGTCCGCCATTATTGAGCAGGATGGCTTCCTGCATGGCGGTCCAGCCCAGGTTGTTGACGTGGTCCACCGGCACACCCGCTGCGATCAGAATCCGGACAGTTTCCGTGTGCCCGTGCTCGCTCGCCGGGATCAGGGCCGTGCCGCCATACCGGTTGATGCTGCGGACATCCGCGCCCGCAGCCAACGTCAATTGCAGGACCTCGTTGAAGCCCTCTGCGCCGGCATAGAGAAACGCCGAGTCCTGGATTTCGTCCTTGGCGTTCACGTTGCCTCCCGCCGCGATCAGCTCGCGTACCTTCGCCGCGTCGTTGGCTTTCGCGGCGAGGATCAGGAGTCGGTCTGTTTCCAGTTGGGCCTCCGGTGAGAGTTTGGGCGGCGCTGAGACTTTGGACGGCGCTGCGACATTGGACGGCTCTGTGTCTTTGGACGGCACAGCCGACGACGACGGGACGGGACTTACGCTCGACGGCGCGGCTTGCGTGGGGGCTGCTTGAGTCGGCGCCGGGCTGGCAGTCGCAGCCGGGCTGGAAGGCGGGGACGCCGCCGTCGTGCATCCGGACAGCAGCCCGAGCACCAGCACGCCCGCCCCCACCACCCGCGTTTTTGTACAGATAACGCCCCTAAAACGCTCCCATAAGGGCATCATCTGTACAAAAACTCCAAGGGGGTTCATGGCTACTTCGCTGCCACGGCCAAGGCATCGGCGCCGGCGGTTGCGCAGGCTTCATCCAGGGCACCGTCGGGAGCGCCACCAACGCCGATCCCTGCAACGGAAACACCGTTGACCTTCAAGGGAACGCCGCCGGGCAGGAACAGGGTGCCCGGGAGGTCGGCAATGGAGGGCCCGTTGCCGTTGATGCGCTTGGCGAGCTCGCTGGTGGGAGCACCGAAGGCTGCGGCCGTGTAGGCCTTCTGCTTGGCCGCTTCGATGGTGTGCTCCGCTGCGTTGTCCCCGCGAAGGAGAGCCTGGACTGTGCCGAAACGGTCAACCAGTGCCACGGTGACGAACGGCAGTTTGTCCGCCTGGCACTTGGCGAGCGCGGCGTTGACGGCTGCGCTGGAGGCGCCCACGGAGATGCGGTTCTGGGCCACGACGTTTTCCGGTGCCGGCTGAACCTCTGCAGCCACTTTGACGGGGGCGGCCGGCGCGGCTGCGGGTGACACTGCGTTGGCCACGGCAGTCACACCGCCGGTGAGCAACAATGCTCCGGCAGCGGCGGCGGCGATCATCTTGTTGGACTTCTTCACAGGGTTCTCCTCGTAATAAGCATCGGGTACGTCTCCATGCTTTCGCGAACCGTCCCACTCCACATCGGCCGGGCGCCGTTCCCGGGGTCAGCCTTTCCGCCACCGGTATCAGCCAAAAGGTGGAGAGACCAATGGCCACAACGGACCTAGCATGGAAAGAACGCCTTCCTCCACACCCCGAACGGGAACCACCCATGGCAACTGCTCCACTACGGCCGGAACCCGGCAACCAGCCCGGCAACGGAACCAGCAGCCGGATTGATGGCCGCATTGATGTTGTGGTGCACTTGGGGTTTGCCGTGCTGATGGTCGCCTCCGCAGTCCGGTATGTCATGCGCCACTCCCCCGCGGATAACCTCTGGACCGTTGCACTGGCCGTTGCCGTGTGCGCACTTTACGCGGTTACTGCGGTGCTGGCCCACCGCCAACCGCGGGGTCAGCGCACCCAGCAACCATGGATTCCATGGATGGTGGCTTTGGTGGCAGCGTGGGCCGCGTTGGTGGTGGTCGCCCCGAGCTTCGCCTGGTGTTCCTTCGCCATCTTCTTCCTCACACGCACCGCTTTCCGCGGTTGGGCCGGCTACGTGGCGGGCGGTGCGACGGCGGCCGCTACCGCCGTGGGGCTCTTCCGGATGAGTGGCTGGACGGACATTGCCATGCTGCTCGGCCCGCTGGCTGCGGGCGCGCTCCTTACTCTGATCTACGACAAAATTGAGCGCGATGCGGCACTGCAACGCAGGCTTTTGGATGATGTCACCCAAGCCCAGGAGCAACTCGCCGCGAAGCAGCGTGAAGCCGGAATTGCCACCGAACGCGAGCGCGTCTCACGCGAAATCCACGACACCGTCACCCAAGGCCTGGCCAGCAGCTTGCTCCTCCTTGAGGCCGCACAACGCTCCTGGCCGGCAGAAACCGCCCACCAGGACGTTCGCAAGGCCACTGGCCTGCTCAGGCGAAACCTGGCGGACACCCGCGGCCTGGTGCACGAGCTCTCCGCGCCCGGCCTTGAGACCGGCCCACTCCCGGAGGCTCTGGAGCATGCCGCCCGGCAGTACGTGGAAACCATCCGCGTCCAGGTCACAGGCGAGCCCCGGAACCTGCCGTCCGAGGTGCGGCACGCCCTGATCCGCGTAACGCAGAGCGCCGTGGCCAACATCAAACTCCACGCCCACGCCGCCAACGCCAGCGTGACCCTTGGTTACCTTCCGGATGCGGTCACCTTGGACGTATTCGACGACGGCCGCGGCTTTGATCCGGCAACGGTACCTCCGGCGTCGGTCAACGGAGGATACGGACTCAGAGCCATGCGGCAGCGCGTTGAACAGTTGGGCGGAGTATTGTCCGTGGAGAGCTCTCCCGGTGAAGGAACCATTATCGCCGCGCAATTCCCGCTGGCCCGGGTTACCGATCCGGAAAACGCCCTGAAGGAGGCCCTGTGAACACCATCTCCGTGCTCCTGGTGGATGACCATACGGTGGTCCGGAGCGGACTTAGGGCGCTCCTGGGCACCCAAGCCGATATCGCCGTCGTCGGGGAAGCATCTTCCGGCGAGGAAGCGCTGGACGCTGCGCGGGAGCATTCGCCTGCTGTGATCCTCATGGACCTGGCAATGGGTGCCGGAATGGACGGCATCGAAGCCACTAGGAAACTCCGGCAAAGGAACCCCAAGCAGGCAATTATTGTGTTCACCACCTACGATTCGGACGCCGACATTGTGCGGGCCGTGGATGCCGGTGCCATGGGGTATTTACTTAAGGACGCCGCGCCGGAGGAGATTTTCGCAGCAGTTCGCGGGGCGGTGCAGGGGAAAAGTGTGATGAGTGCCCCTGTGGCCTCACGGCTCTTCCAGCAACTGCGGAATCCGGATGAAATTCTTACCCCCCGCGAAGCCGAGCTGCTCAGCCTCCTGACAGAGGGCCTCAGTAACCGGGATCTTGGAAAGCGGCTGTTTATTTCCGAGGCCACAGTCAAAACCCACCTCGCCCACATCTACGCAAAACTTGGCGTCGAAACACGTGCGGCAGCAATTGCCACAGCTATCCGGCGTGAGGGGATGCGGTAAAGGCACGAGGTTGGTTACGCTGAGGCGTATGCACGAGGCAGCGGATCGTAAAATGTTCAAAAACCCGGGAACTGCATTGCTGGTCCGGGGTGTCCTCGCCATTGTTTTTGGCCTGTTGATCTTTGTTTTGCCCAGCGCCACAGCTTTGGTGGTGGTTGTGATGTTCGGTGTTTTCGCGATCATTGACGGCATTACCAGCGTGGCCCATTATTTCTACGATCCCGCCGGCCGCTCACGCTGGACCATAGTGGGTGGTTTCGTCTCCATTGCAGCCGGAATTGTGGCCATTGCCCTGCCCGGAATTACGACGGCCGCAATAGGCGTGCTCATCGGATTGTGGGCCCTTGTTCTTGGTCTTTCCCAAATAGTCCTGTCCCTTGCTGCGCGGACCTTCGTGCAGGGTTGGGGCATTTGGTTCCTGACCGGCTTGATCACCACTGTGTTCGGGATTGTGGTGTTGGTCAATCCCGGGCTCGGACTCCTGGGCGTGGTGTGGATGCTGGCTGGATTCGCGATGGTCACCGGGTTGCTCCTGATTGCCTCGGGCATCGGTCTGCGTAAACTCACCTCTACCTCTGCGTTGTACGTCCGCTAGTTCGTCGAGGTAAAAACCCGTCAGGGGATGCGCTGGGCGCCAAGTTCGGTAAGTTAGTGGCTGTGAAGATAGCTACCTGGAATGTGAACTCCCTCCGCGCCCGTGCAGACCGCGTTGAAGCCTGGCTTGAGCGCAGCGACTGTGATGTCCTGGCCATCCAGGAAACCAAATGCAAGGACGAGAACTTCCCGTGGGAGCTTTTTGAGCGCATGGGTTACGAGGTGGCGCACTTCGGTGTGAACCAGTGGAACGGTGTAGCAATCGCTTCACGCGTTGGCCTGGAGGACGTCCAGCGCACCTTCCTGGACCAGCCGGCATTCGGCAAGGCCGGCAAGGATCCGGCGCAGGAAGCCCGCGCCATCGCAGCCACATGTGGCGGCATCCGCATCTGGAGCCTCTACGTTCCCAACGGCCGCTCGCTGGATGACGAACACATGCCGTACAAGATCAAATGGCTTGATGTCCTTCAGGGCCACGCAGCCGAATGGGTCAAGTCCGATCCCACCGCACAGATCGCCCTCATGGGTGACTGGAACATCGCCCCGTTCGATGACGACGTGTGGGACATCGAACTTTTCCGCAACAACAACTACACCCACGTCAGCGAACCCGAGCGCGCGGCATTCCATGCCTTCGAAACCGCCGGTTTTACCGACGTCGTCCGGCCCTATACTCCGGGTCCCGGCGTCTACACCTACTGGGATTACACGCAGCTGCGCTTCCCCAAGAAAGAAGGAATGCGCATCGACTTCTGCCTGGCTTCCCCGGCGCTGGCATCGCGGGTCACTGGCGCTTCGATTGACCGCGAGGAACGCAAGGGCAAGGGTGCCTCGGACCACGCTCCGGTGATTGTGGAGCTCGCAGACTAACCCAGCACAGGCAACGTACAAGCTCACTGACGAAAGGGGCGGAAGACATGACTGGAAACCTGTACCGGGGCCAGGCAGGTCTGCCCTTCTCTTCGTCGTTGCGCATTTACGAACCCCTTGAGGCCTTCCCGCCCGAGCAGCAGCGCCAGCTCGTGGCGGAGGGAGGCAAGGCCGGTTCCCGGGCCGCCGTCGAGAATGCGGAGCTGCAAGCCTCGCTGGGTCGTATTACGCGCTCCGGCGGTGATCCTTTCCCCACGGGCCGCACGGATCTGGTGCGCATGACGCGCGTGCCCACAGGGCGGCACGCTGCTCCGCAGGGCCCGGAAGATCACGACGCCGGACGGCTGCTTTACTGCCCCAGCCAACTGGTGATTCGGGCCGGTTTGGCAGCCAACGCGCTCATGGACGGTGTGCACAGTCCCCTGGCAGATCTCCTCATCCCGGTTTCACAACGGGACAAGCACCAAGCCCGGATCGATCGCATCAACGCCGGGGAGGAAGCAAAACGCGTCCATACCCGTGCTTCCACGTGGGGCATCCCGTTCAGCTGGTTCTCGCTCTTCAACGAATCGGACAGGAAGGACGTGGTGGAGGCCGAAGGGCGTATCCTCACCGTCCGCGTGTGGACGCCGCTCACCGAAGCTTTGGACCGGGCACGGTTTGCTGTTGCCCACCTGGCCTTGGCTGCGCCGGATCTGGACATGCTGGATGACCTGACGCAGCTCACGGAATGGCTGGAACTTTTCCACGTTCAGTCCATGGTGGAGCTGGACTATGGTGCTGTGGCTGACAAGGTGTACCCGGACGAGTCCCCCATGGATGTCCGGCTGGGTATTGAGTGCCTGGCCGAAGGGGACATGACCGGCGCGGCCGCTGCCTACCGCAGGCTCGCTTCGCGGTGGATCCCCATCCGGCAACTGGCGCGGGCCTCCTAGCCTCACTACTTGGTGGGCGGGGCCGTGGTTTCCCGGACGATCAGCTTGTGCGGGGCTACCTCGGAACGGACCGCTCCCGGGTTGCCGTCCAGTTCGTCCAGCAGCATCTTGGTGGCCAGCTCTGCTTGGTTGTCCGGACGCTGGCCCACGGTGGTAAGCCCGATTGAGGCTGAGAAGTCGTGATCGTCGATCCCTATGACTGAGAGGTCCTGGGGCACCCTGACGCCGTGCCGTCCCGCCTCGAAAATGACGCCCATGGCCATCTCGTCCGAAGAACAGAAGATGGCGGTGGGTTTCCGGCCGGGCTGGCCCCAGAGCCGGTTGAAAGCCTGCTGCCCGCTGGCAACAGTGAAGTCACCCCACTGGTCCCATTCGGGGCGGACTTCCAGTCCGGCGTCGGTCATCACTTCCTGGAAGGCGCGGATACGCACGCGGGGTACGTCGAAGTTCAGGTCCGTTTCGTCGTCGCCGTGGAGCAGCGCAATGTCCGTGTGTCCCAGCTCCAGCAGGTGGCGCACGGCGGTGGACGCGGCGTCGTAATCATTGATGCCTATATACGGGCAATCCTCAACGTGGCCACCCACCACTACCAGCGGGATGTCAATCTTGTGGAGGTGTTCCAGCTCTTCCTCGGTCAAGGACATGCACAGCACCAGCAGGGCGTCGATCTGCTTGTAAACCATGGTGGAGCTGAAGAGCCGCTCCCGGTTGCTGCCGTGGCCGCCCAGATTGAACAGGGAGAGGTTGTATTTGCGTGAATGCAGTTCCCGGTCTGCGCCCTCGATCGCCTTGGAGAAGAACCATCTGCTGACGAAAGGGGCCAGGACACCGATGGTGCGCGTCCGGCCGGTTGCCAGGCCAGATGCGGACGACGACGCCACATACCCCAGGGAACTGGCTACCTCGAGGATTTTTTCGCGCGTGGCAGGAGAAACCCGCGGCAACCCCCGCACGGCCCGTGAAACGGTAGCGGTGGAAACTCCGGCAGCTGCGGCGACGTCTTCGATACTGACGCCGGTATGGCCGCCGCGTTGGGACCTACCCGTAATTTTTGACACAGGCTCCCCTCTCCGGCCGCCGTTGCTCCGCCTTCACACCTTAAGTCTGTAGTTGTGGATCGCGGCCCTCGGTTACGCAGCCACGTAACGCGCTGCGTAACCGGGGGCCGCAATTCCTAGCCCTTGAGGCCGCCGGAAAGCAGGCCGCGCACGAAGTAGCGCTGCAGTCCGAAGAACACCAGGAGCGGGATGATGATGGAGACGAACGCTGCCGCGGGGTTCAGGTAATCCCTGGCACCACGGGTACCGGAGATCTCCGCCAGCCGCTGCGTAATGGGAGCAACGTCTGCCGTACCGCCGGAGAACACCAGAGCCACCAGCAGGTCATTCCACACCCAGAGGAACTGGAAGATCGCCAGCGAAGCGAGTGCCGGAACGGAGAGCGGCAGGATGATCCGCCAGAAGATGGTGCTGTGCCCGGCGCCGTCCACCCTTGCCGCCTCGATGACTTCACCGGGAATTTCGGAGATGAAGTTGTGGAGGAGGAAAATGCCCAGCGGAAGACCGAACATGGTGTGGGCAATCCACAGCTGCGCGTAAGAACCGGCCGGCAGGTTGAGCGTCTGCGTGAAGAACTGCAGCAGCGGAATCAGTGCCATCTGGAGCGGGATGATCTGCAGGGCAAAGACGAAAATGAAGAGTGCGTCGCGGCCCTTGAACTTGCCCCACGCGAAAACGTAAGCAGCCATGGACGCCAGCACCAGCACGAAGATCGTGACGGGGATGACAATCGCGATGGAGTTCACAAAGTACTGCGAGAGGTTCGCTGATTGGGAGCCCGCGGGAGTCAGCACATCCACGTAGTTCTTGAGCGTGAAGTCCCAATCAACAAAGGCATTCCACCAGCCATTGGAGCGGGGACCCACCTGCTTGGCGGCGGGACGGAGCGAGGTAATGAAGAGCCCCACCGTTGGTACGGACCATACGACGGCGATGATGATGGCTGCCGCTGTTGCCCACTTGGAGGTGAGCTTCGTCTTGACCCGGCGCATGATCGGCTGGGCGTCCTCCGTGGGATCGGATCCAGGACGCTGCCGGGTGGCCTTGGAGGCCTCTTTCGGGGCTGGCGTGGCTGTCAATGGATCTCCCTTTGCTTGCGAAGGACTCGAGCGTTGTACACGACGATCGGCAGCACCATGAGGAACAGGACCAGGGCCAGAGCGGCACCACGTCCCGGTTCACCGGCACGGAAGGCCTGTGTGTACATTTCGTTGGCCACCACGGAGGTGTCGTAATTGCCTGCTGTCATGGTTCGGACAATGTCGAACACCTTCAGGGTGGCAATGGTGATGGTTGTCAGCACCACCACCAGGGCTCCACGGATGCCGGGGACCGTGACATTGCGGAACTGCTGCCAGGCGTTGGCACCGTCAAGACGGGCTGCCTCGATGAGTTCCACGGGCACACCCTTGATGGCCGCAGAGAGAATCACCATGGCAAAGCCAGTCTGGATCCAGACCATCACGATGATCAGGAAGAAAGTGTTCTCCGGGGCATCCAGAAGGAACTGCTTGGGATCCATGCCCAAGGCGTCCCGGAAGAAGTTGATGACGCCGGTCTGCTCGATGTTCGGGCCACGGTAGTCATAAACAAGCTTCCAGATGATGCCGGCGCCCACAAAGGAGATGGCCATCGGCATAAACACGAGCGACTTCAGGACCCGCTCTCCGCGGGCTTTGTCAATGAACACTGCGTAGGCAAGTCCAAAGCCAGTGGACAGCAATGGCACCAGGACTGTCCAAATGACGGTGTTCCGCAGCGTGGTCAGAGCCTCGGGCTGCGTGAACATCCATACAAAGTTGTCGAAGCCGTTGGCGTTGCCGCCGGCATCGGTGAACGCCAGCATTGACGTGCGGACGGCCGGATAGACCAGGCCAACCAGCATCAGGATGGCCGCGGGGGCAAGGAAGCCCGCAACGGTTACTTTGTCCTTGATGGATTTAGGGGCCCTGTCCACCACCAGCATGATGATGCCAATAACCGCGGCGAATATTGCCAGGGCTATCACTACTTGAAGGAGTTTCTCTCCAACGAATTCCATACCCAACCTCCGGGGCGTGAGTGAATCACTAAGTTCCGGGAAAAGCACTGCCTCCCCGGCTGGGGGTTCCAGTCAGGGGAGGCAGCACTTTGGGAGTTAGCTCTTAGGCCAGCTGGACTCGATGCTGTTGGCAACATCCTGGGAGGAGGTGCCGTTGATCCACTGCACAATGCCCTTCCAGAAAGAGTTGGAGCCAACTGCACTGGGCATCAGGTCAGAGCCGTCAAACCGGAACACAGTCTCCGGGTCCTGAAGGATCTGGACGGTCAGCTTGTCCAGGTCAGACTGGGCGTTGTTGGGATCCAGGCCCTTGTTTGCACTGACTACGCCGCCAAGCTTGACGCGGTTGTTGGCGAAGTCGGCGCTGGCCAGGTAGGCCAGGAAGGACTGAACTTCGGGGGTGTCCTTGTAAGCGCCAACCATTTCGCCGCCACCGGTGACTGCCTTGCCCTTGCTCTCGTCAATCGGCGGGGTGATGAAGGCCCATACATCGCCATCCTCGGCAACGTTGGTTCCTGCAGGCCAGTTGGCAGCCTGGAAGTTGGCCTGGTGGTGCATGGCGCAGGTGCCATCCAGGACCGGCTGGCCGGCCTGGGCGAAACCGGTGCTCAGGATGGTGCGGACGTCACCGAAGCCGCCGTTCACCATGTCCGGGTTGAGCAGGATGTCGCCGGCCTTGTTGAAGGAATCAACAATCTTGGGGTCGTTGAACGGGATCTGGTGTGCCACCCACTGGTCATAGACCTCGGGTCCGTGGGCACGGAGGACAACGTCCTCGATCCAGTCGGTGCCTGGCCAGCCGGTTGCTTCACCGGATTCGAAGCCTGCACACCACGGCTTCATGTTGGGATCGTCAGCCGCGATCTTCTTGGACAGTTCAATCATTTCGTCCCACGTCTTGGGGACTTCCCAGCCCTTGTCCTTGAAGGTCTTGGGCGCGTACCAAACAAAGCCCTTGACGTTGGCGAGCATCGGTGCGGCGTAGTACGTGCCGTCCACGGTGCCGTACTTCTTCCAGTCCGGCGACCAGTTCTTGTCCACCAGATCGGAGACGGTCTTCGGAGCGGGCTTCAGGTATCCGGCACGTGCCTGGGTGGCAAGAAGGCCTGGCTGCGGGAAGATCGCTACGTCGGGGGCGGTGCCGGACTGGGCACGGACGCCGATCTGCGTTTCGAATTCCTTGCTGCCCTCATACTTGACGGTGATGCCGGTGCAGTTCTCGAACTGCGACCAGGATTCCTCGAGGTTGGTTGCTTCGATATCCACGATGGTGGAGTAGACGGAGACGGTCTTGCCGTCATGCTTGCCATAGCTTTCGTAGGCGGAGCAATCATCCGAGCCGGCGGTGGATCCACCGCCGCCACCATCTCCGCTACAGGCGGAAAGGGTAAGTGCCAGGACACCGGCGGCTGCGACCGGTAGCAGGTACTTGGTTTTCTTCATGCTAAAGACTCCTCGCTGAGTACAAAGATTCGGCGGCGCAATTGATGTGGTGACGCTCACACTAACTACCATCCTCATCAGAATGCAAGCGCTTACACATAACGTGATCGCATTGATACCAAGTAGCCTGACGTTTTCTTGCTCCAGCGAATTCGAGGGGCTATCGCGGGGCGGTGTGGAACGGCTCATTGCGGCGTATTTGCCGCACGGATTTGATTGCCTACTATTGCCTATGGAAAACTGGGAATCGTGGATGAACTTGAAGCACTGCAAACCATAGGCCGCTTGATCAAGGAAGAACGCCTGGCGCAAGGGTTGAGCCAGGTTCAGCTGGCCAAGCAGGCTGGAACAGCCATCAAAACCGTCCGCACACTGGAATCCGGGACAAGGCGCACGCAAGAAATCAACCAACGCAAGCTTGAGCACGCCTTGGGATGGAGGGCCGGTTCAGTGTCCGAGGTCCTGAAGGGCAAGTCCAACTTTGCCCCGGAAATGATCACTCCCGACGATATGCGGTCCGGGGACGAATCACGGCAGGGACCGCCCCGCGTTACCGTTCCAATCGCCCCGATCGCCAGGGCTTCGCACCTCTCCGACGAAGAGCTCCTTGCCGAGCTCACCTACCGGATGATGCACCGCAACAGAGGCTGATCAGGCCTTCCCTCGCTGCGTTGGATTCGCTGCGTTAGACCTGCACAGCCTGGCGCCGCACCATTTCGTTGATCCAGGCCGGCGCGAACGGCGAGGTGCAGTTGGGCGGCGTAGGGTAGTCCTTCAGCACCTCCAGGCGCTCTCCAATATCCAGCGCCCTGGCCCTGTACTCCGGGAACTCGATCCCGATCTGCGCCAGGCAATGGTTCATGGCCCACTGAAGACGGTCCGGTGCTTCCTTCATCCCGGCCTCGATGATGTCCAGCAAATGCGCCAGGTCCAAGCCCTCGGGCTTTTTGACAACACGCTCTGAGGTCAGAGCCCAGCCGGCACTGGCCACCACAGGATCCGGGTCCGAAAACCAGGCCATCCGCAGCTCTTCGGAGTGCGGGCTCTTCTTGACCACGTAATTGACCAGCCAGTCCTGCACCTTGGGTGTCCGGGCTTCCCGCAACATGCTGTCCAGCTCATCACGTTCAAAGGCCTTGGGCCGGCAGATAAGGAGAGCCAGCAGCCTGGCCGCAGTGTCACCCGTACCCCACAGCTCGCGGGAAAGATCCTGCTGGGTCTTCAGCCTCTTTGCTATGGCGCGGAGCTTGCTGAGATTGACCCCGTGGTCATCGCCGTGTTTCTCATTCACTTCGCGGGCCCGGGGTTCTTCCAGTGCAGCCAGTTCGCCCATGAGCCCGGACACTGTGGTCCGGAGCGAAGACTCTCCAGCCGCCGTCGTGGTCGTTTTAGCCACTGTCGTTTTAGCCACCGTCGTTTTAGCCACTGTGGCCTCCTGTCCTTCGGGTATGGGGATCAGGCTACCCGCTGCTGAGCGATCCCCGGACAATGCTCACACTGGAGTGGCCGGGATTGCCGTCCAGTGGCTCATCCGAAACATCCACAATGGGGAAATCAGCCAGATCCAGGCCCGCAGGAAGCGGGAAAGTACCCGAATCAGACTTCATGATTCCCAGACTGATCAACCGCTTGAGGTCCGAGCCAATAAGCCATACTTCCTGGTAGCCCTGTGCTTCGTCCTTGCTGAGGGAGACTTCCAGGGTTCGTGATCCGTCCGCGCCCTCGAGGACCTTTGCTGATCCTGTGGCAGTGTGCTGGGCAAGTGGCGACAACTCCGCTCGCGCCAAGGGTGTTGGCGCCTGGTTGATATTCCACAGGGTTGCGCCGGCAATCACCAATGCTCCTGCTGCGGCAACCGCCAGCCAGGTCCCACGGCGTTGCCACGGTTGGCGGCGCTTCCCACGTGAACGTATGTCTGTGGGTGGCTCCGAGGGTTGCCCCGTTTCGGGCGGACCGGCAGGGGCGGGCGTGCTGGCTTCAGCTTCCGTTGCCGGGCCCAGCGGATCGTCCCGGTTCGCTTCGGACAAACCCAGTTCGCGGTGAATACCAGCCCACACGTTGGGGCCGGGCGACTCAAAGCTGCTGCTGTCCGGCGTCGTTTTCATGGCGTCCACGGCGCGGCGAAGTGCGGCGTATTCCGCGGAGCACGCATCGCAGCTTCTCAGGTGCTGGCGGCCTTCCTCATCGAGCCAATCACCGTACAGGGCAAGGAGGCTCAACTCTTCCGGATCAATATGCGGCATGGTCAACCTCCAATCTGCTTCTTAGATGGATCAAGCTGCGTCGAATGTGGCTCTTGACCGTACCAAGCGGTAGTTCAAGCCTGCGGGAAATTTGCTCGTGCGTCAGGTCTTCGTAGAACGCCAGTTTCATGATGGCACCCTGCGGTTCACCGAGCCGGTCCAGTTCGCCGTCCAGGAGCAGCCTGTCGGCCAGCACCTCCACAGCTTCCTCCGAGGGGTCTTCGCCGCCGGCGTCGTGGACCTGGGCCACGGCAAGGACTCTGCGAACCTCCCGGTTTGAGGCAGAGTGGGCGTCAGCAATGACGTGGCGCGTGATGCCTACTATCCATGCAGGCAGCCGTGCCACCTCGGGGTTGAAGGTGTCCCGGGAACGCCAAACGCGGATGAAGACCTCTTGCGTGGCGTCATCGGCCGCTGCACGGTCTCTCAGGGACCTCAAGGCGAGCGCGTGCACCAGCGGCGCAAACTCCCTGTAAGCAGCCACAAGAGCGGACTCATCCCCCGCCATGAATGAGGCAGTCAAAGTATCGTCCCAGGCGGAGGGAACCTCGTTTGGGGATACCAAAGGAGACTCCTTCCCGGCGTCAGCGACGAGGACCACGGCCGGGCTGGGATGCTTATTCAAGGACCGCGGTGACAATCACATTGTCGCTGTAGTCCATTCGTTCGTCCAGCCATCTGCCTCCGCAGGTAACCACCTTGAGTTCGTGTGGCCCGGCCCGGCGGAACAGCGATTCGCCGTCGAAGGCGTCCTTGGCCATCAGCGTGACGGAAACAACGCGGTAGTTCAGTGCGGGAGCGCCCTGTCGCCCTACCGTAATCAAGGTTCCGGCGGGCAACGATTTCAACTGGGAGAACGGTGCTTGGTCCGAGGTGGTGTCAATGTGACCAGCCAGGACAGCTGTGCCTTCCGCGGCTCCGGGGGCCGGTCCAAACCTGTACCACCCTGCCTGGTAAAAGGTCTCCGGTATCTCCATTGCCCCGCCGGGTGCCACGCCCACGGGGATGACGGGCATGTCAATGGACGTCCCGGCCACTTGGAGGGTGGCAGGTGGTGGAGCCGCTGCGGGCTGTGTGGGAGTTGTGCCACGTAAGGGGACTGCGGCAGGTGAGGAGGGCACTCCAAGCGGGGAGGACAGTGCGGGTGGTGAGGGCACTGCAGGCGGGGACAGTTGCGTTTGCTGCACGCTGGAGTCCGGGCCGCTGGCCCCTCCGGCAGCACGTGAAACACTGCTGCCGGTGGTCGGCGTCGCGGTTCCGCACGCCGTGAGAATCAGCACTCCCATAGCGGCAAGGACAAACGACCGTCGGCTTCTTGGCTCACTTGATGTCATGGCGCTTCCTGGCGGTTCCCGGCAGGATGCTTCAGCTGCCGTGGTTGATGCGGGTGTGTCCTGGCTGTCGTTATCGGACAGCCAGGACATGATCCGCTTTTATCTCATGCTGTTGCTTGGTTTCAGGACTTTCGCGCAGAGGTGACAGTGCGGGCCCTGGCGGCGCCGAAGGCGATCAGCAGCAGTGCTGCCGCAGCGAGCCCACCGCCCAGGACCATCTGTTCTGTAGAGACACCGCCCGATTGACCGTCCAGGGCACCGGGTACGGACCCTGGAGCCGAGTGCAGTCCTTCAATGGATTGAACCGCCAGTTGAAGGTTCTTGTCTGTGAGGCTTCCCCAGGCGTAGACGATGGTGTGCGTGCCTTCGGCCACCGTTACATCTGCCGGGCCAATCACAGGTGCCGTGGTGCCTGCTGCGGCGACGGCGGCCGAAATCGTTCCGGGGTCAAGGGTAAGGGTTTGCTCGTTGGGATTGGCCAGATTGGTCACCACAGCTGTGCCGCCGGCCAGAACGTCCACGGCTGGTGCCGCGGCTGTGTGGCGGACGGTCAGCTTGCCCTTGCCGGCATCGATCCGCGAGACGTCGTTGGTGAAGAAGTTCGCTGTTGGCTTGCCGGCCGCATCAAGGTTGGCGACAGCGGTGTAGTTGCCGTTCGCAGCCAAGGTCACGGTCACCGGCCCTATCACCGGGGCGGAAGCATCGGCGGCGTCGGAGGCGGTAATGGCAAGATCGTAAGCACCGGGCGGAAGTGCCAACGGCCCGGCCAGAGTGCCGGGAGTGAAATCGTCCAGGGTCCGTGCGCCGTTGACCCAGACGTCAACGGTCAACCCGGGAACACCGTGCAGTACAGAGAGCTGGGCATCGCCCTCCGCCGCCTGCGCGGGGACAGCCAAGACGATTGCTGCTGCCAGTGCTGCGGCGCTGGCTCCTGCTCCTGCCGTAAGAATTCTGTTGCGCATGTCCTTCTCCTCAAATCGGCCCGATCGTGCGGGGATTTTGCTGATACCCCTACTACCGCCGTCAGGCAGGGTATGGATGCGGATGCGCTGTATTTATTTGTGGAATTTCTTTTGGCGGGCAGAGGAAGTCAGGTTGCTCTCAGCGGACCCTTTCGGCCTTGGTAAACCTTGCCCTGGCCCCGGAAACCATGTGCACCAAAACGGGAGTCTTCTGTCCGATCACAAGATCCAATGCTTCAACCAGTTGCGACACTTCCGCAGCAAGGATGTGCGGCGCCACGCCATGCCGGGGCTGGATGCGAATGCGCAGTCCCGGCTGGCCCTTCACTTCCAGGGTGGCAACAGAAGCACCGGCCAGATCGGTCCTTTCAGAAAGTGCTGCCCTGAGGGCTTGCTCGGCCACGCCACCGCCGATCCGGACTTCGCCGTCCACGGCGCTGTCGTCGTCGCTGGCCACCAGAAGGTTGGCCCGGCCTTTACCTTGTTGGGACAGCCAAGCGATCATCGCAATGATGATGGCCACCAGGATCACACCGGCCACAATCCACAGCCAGCTTTCTTCGCGTCCGGGCAGGTGAGTCTGCCTGAAGGCATTTTCGGCCCCTGCCCACATTGAAGCTGACCAACCATGCCACCATGAGGCGACTGCGGGAACGGTGGCCAGGAGCACCAGAAGCACTCCGACCGCCAGCAGCTTCGCTCCTATGATGAAGAGGAGTATGCGGTTGAGGGCCCGCGGTGTCCCGTTCACGCTCCGATCACCCCCGACGACGCCAGATTGACTCTGACAGCAGGCATGGGAACCGGTGACATTTCTTCAAGTTCGGCCTGCACTGCCGTGAGTACCGCTTCTTCGCTGACCCTGCTCCCGGACGTAGGCCTCACATTCACAACAACCAATTGCCGCGAGACAACCACCATGACCTGCTCCTGGGTGACGTTCGCGGCGGTTCGTGCACGACGCGCCAGCGCGGAGGCCAGGACTTCGTCATCAACCACGACGGCGGTGCGCGGGTCCCTGAGTAAGTGGCGCGCGCGCCTGCCCGGAAGGACAGAGTGCAGCAGGAAAAAGAGCCCCACCATTGCGATGACGGCGCCGCTCGCGCCGAGCAGCAAAGGTGAGATGCCATCAGGGAGGGCGATGATGCGTTCGGCGGCAGTTGTGGGATCAATCAGCCACGGCGGCTGCCCGATTGCGCGGACCCCTGCTTCGAGCAAGGCGTAGCCGCAGAGGACGATTACCAGGACGGCCGCGATGACGGACGCTCCCGCGCGGGACGAATGCGTTTCACGGCGCAGGATACGGCTCATGGCCGGGTCTTCCCCGGCCACCGGGCTGGCACCGGTGTTGGAGCCCACTGTGTTCACTTGCTGTGTTTCCTGATCCTGGGTCATTGGACACGGCCTCCCTCAGTGACGTGTGCTCCGCTGATCCTGATGTCCACCCTGCTGAGTTGGGAACCACTGAGACGGGTGACGGTATCAAGAACGAACGCCTTGGCGGCAACCGCGCGGTCCCAGATGGAACCACCGAAGCCTTGGACACGCTGCGGATCACGCAGCACCTCGGTCAACGCCGGGACGCTGATGGGTGCCACGATTGACAAAGCCAGCAGGCCGTCGTCGTCCGCCCAATCAGCGCGGATGTGGCTGGCGTCAACGCCGAGCGCCTGCGATGCGGCGGCCCGAGCCAACGATGTCAATGCCTGGGTACTGATCCGGTTATGGCCGGCCAGGCTGGTGGTGTACTCCACAGCCTCAGCCACGCTCATGACGAAGAGCGCCGGCCCGTAATGGCATCCAGCACACTGCGAAGATCCAGCTTGCCCTCAGCCGCGCGGCCCAACAGGGCGCCCACGCCCATGAAGAGCAGCGAGATCAGGAAGCCCCATAGCCCGAACGAGAAGGACATGAAAGCCACGAAAGCGCCAATAGCGATTCCCACCACTGTCATGCTCATTGAAGTGCCTCCCTATCCACTACCACTGCCTTGCTTCCGGCGGGTTTTGCCGGCGGTGCAATGAAGACATCCGTGATCTCAATGTTGACCTCAATTACTTGAAGACCAACGAGTTCCTCCACGGCGCGGTAAACAGCGGCGCGGACCTGGTTGGCGACGCCGTGCAGGGGATGACCGTAAAGCGCAACCAAGGTGATGTCCACTGCCACTTGGGTCTCTCCCACCTCAGCGCGGACGCCGGCTGCGTGGTCCGAGCTTCCGACGGCGTCGCGAATAGCACCCAGCGCGCGGGACGGAGCGGAACCCAAGGAGTAGACGCCGGGCACTGTGCGGGCAGCGATGCCCGCGACTTTGGCGACGGCCGCCTCGGAGATGATGGTGCGTCCGGTACCAGGGATTTCGCCCCCGGGCACGGGATCAAGCTGCACATTCTGGTCTTCCATGGAGCACTCCCCTTCTCTTGAGTACCACCCTAGCGTCTAGCTCCGACGCTTTGGGAGAACCATCGGGGGGAAGGGGACGCGCCTCTCCTGCCAGGGACTTTCGTGCGACCACGGGCAAGTTATCCACAAGGACCAATTTCCGACTGTGCCGCGGTTGTTTGCCCAACCTAGACTGGCGGACACATCACTGAAACAGCTGCTGGGGAGCCTCGTCATGCCACGCCACCCGTTCGTGTCTTTATCTTTTGTTCGCGCCCGGCCAACGGTAGCGGCTCTCGCCCTTGCGGTGCTTCTGAGCGGTTGCCAGAGCGGCTCCACGCCGGTCAATTCAGCTTCCCAAACAGGCACGACGACGGCCACGCCCACCTCAAGCGTCGCGGCGCCCGGTACCCCATCAGAGATCCCCACCCCGGCCACGGGGACAACCCCTGCCGTGTACAAACCAGCTGATGCCACGGGAAAAGCGGAGAACGTGCCCGCTCCCGTGATGCCCGAGCTGGCGAAAGAGAACTCGAAGGCCGGGCTGGAGGCGTTTATTGGGTATTGGTTTCAGTTACTCAGTTATGCATACGAAACCGGCGAAACTGCCAAGTCAAAAGAGCTGTCCAGCGAGAGCTGCATTCTCTGTATGGACCTCGTATCGGGGGTTGCGACGAACTACACGGAGGGACGGTGGCTGGTAGGTGGGCAGTATCAGACACCCGTAATCGAAGTTCTTTGGGAGCCCTCCGCCAAAGCGCAAACAGCAAAAGTTCAGGTGCTGCAACAGCAAATCCTGTACCTAAACGCGGATGGTTCGAACGGGCGAGAACCGGCGCCTGCAATAAATGACGCGGCAGCCTTCTTTGCTGAGTACTCCAACGGAGCTTGGTCCACAACTGATCTTGGCGTCATCAGATGAGGTTCCGTTCTGTCCGTTTTGTGGCCGTCGGTTTTCTACTCGCATCTGCGATATTCAATCCCGGGCCTTCCTGGGCGGCATCAACGCCAAGTCCCGGTACCGGCTTCAGTGATCGCTCGATCACCGTCGGCGCCAAGTTCAGAATCGACCCCGTCAGCGGACAGCTGGCACCGAACCTCGGTGGAACGTCGACATCCCCCGCAGCCGAGGACCCCACCCAGTACATGGCCGATACCCATTGCCGGGACGACGGACCTGATACGAGGGATCCCGGCTGCGACGCACTGGAATGCCCGGCCACCGCAACCGGCGGTGAAGAAGGCACACCGGTCATCTGGAAAGAAGCACCCAAAGCGATCACCAACCCGGGCTGGACCGACTGGATCCCGCTCAGCGGCCCCACCTGCCTCTACGCCGCCGAGCCCGGGAACGTGCTCGAAGACATCGCCGCCCGGATCCTCACCGACTTCCAACAACTCCCGATCAACCCCGGAACCCTCCAAGCCCAACCCTTCCCCCACACCCTCAAAGGCGGACCCACCAACTTCTACACCACCACCGGGGAACAAACCTTCGACCTCACCATCCTCGGCCAAAAAGTCCACCTCACCGCCACACCCACCAACTACACCTACGCCTTCGGAGACGGCACCACCCTGGGACCAACACCCGCCGCCGGCTACTCCATCCCCCAAACCGAATGGCTCACCAACCAAACCCGCACCAGCCACAACTACACAAACACCGGCAACTACCCGGCCACCGTCACCACCAGCTTCACCGGCACCTACTCCGTCAACAACGGCCCACCACTACCCATCAACGGAAACCTCAACATCACCACACCACCAACAACCATCCACGTCTGGAAAACCGAAAAAGCACTCGTCGCCGACACATGCCAGGAAAACCCCAACTCCTGGGGCTGCCCCGGCACCAACACCGGCTAGGACGCGATGCGCGCCAGACTGGCATGAACGGCATTCAAGCATTGGGTCACGGCAGCGCGGGGGTTTAACGAATAGGAGCCGTCCCCAAAGAGTTCAAAAGTCAGGGCTCCGCTGTAGTTGAGCTGACCCAGTTCCCACAGAATCTCTTGAAGGTCCAGAAACCCGTCTCCCCATGCCAGGTGCCCGGTGGGTGCTCCGTCAATGAGGTGAACGTGCCGGATGGACTCGCCAAAAGCCTTGGCATAGTGGCTGATCTGCTCGTCCGCTGCCGCCATGGCAACCGTGTCAATCACCACCCCCAGAGTTGAGGATCCGACGTCGTCGAGCATGAGCCGGAGCGAGCCCGAATCAGTGACCAGATTCGACTCCACACGTTGAAGAGGCTCAAGGACACAGCCGACGCCTAGTTCGGCAGCCCGCTGCGTGATGGTGCGGAGGGCGTCGACGGACCTCGCCCAGGCCACCTCAGCTGGTTGGTCCTCATATCCTCGCCCTGCAGTGAGGAACAGGAGGGGTGACTCAAGCTCGCTGCACACCTCGGCGGCCCGCAGGAAGAACTGCAGGCTTTGGTCCCTGAGCCACTCCTCCCCCGAGGCAATGTTCACGGGGTAGGCAACCTGTTCAGGGGTTAGGCAGGAGGCTGAGAGGCCCCGTTCCAAAAGTTGTCCTCTGACTTTTCGCAGGTGCGCCGAATCGGCTTGGGGTATGTGGAGGTGCGGGGCAATGCCCCACAGCTCCACTGCGCTCCTTCCCAGTTGTGCCATGTCATCGAGGCAGCGCTCCAGGGTGTGGTGCTGGTAAGCAAAATTGGAGCCGCTCACCTGCTCCAGGCTCAGTACCCCCACGTCTACTTGCCAACTCCGTCTGCGAGTCCACGGATGAAGTACCGCTGCCCCGCAAAGAACAGAACAATCACAGGGATTGCCGCGATGGCCATGCCGGCGAACACCACGGGGTAATCCGTGCCGTGCTTGGACATCAGATTGGTCAACCCCACCGGGAGGGTTTGCAGGGCTCCCCCGCTGGTGAACACCATGGCGAACAGGTATTCATTCCAGGTGAAAAGAATGTTCAGCAGGACAGTGGAGACCAGGATGGGCTTGCACATGGGCAAGATGACCTGCCAGAACGCCCGGGCTTTGGATGCCCCGTCTACTGATGCCGCCTCATCCACCTCGGCGGGCAGGTCCATCATGTAAGCCCGGATAAGGAACGTCGTGAAAGGGACACGGAAGGCCGTGTACAGAATCAGCAGTGCCCACAGGTTGTTGTACAGCCCCAAACTCTGGAACATCTTGACCAGCGGGATCAGTGCAACCGTGGGAGCGAGCATCAGTCCGCCAAGGATGAGGATCAGCACCGCCTTGTTGAAGGGGATGTTCACCCGGGTCAGGCCGTATGCTGCCCACGCACTGATGAATACTGTGGCGATGGTGGAAGCAACGGTGACCAGGACGCTGGTGGTGAGATAGTCGCCCACCCCGCGGTTCCAGGCCGTGACGTAGTTGTCCCATTTCCACGCAACGGGCAGGGCAAAGGGGTTGGAGAAGAGTTCAGAGTTGGACTTTACGCCGTTGAGCAGCATCCAAACCAAGGGATAGATGACCACCACGGCCAGGGCAATCAGGAACGCCTTGATGAGGACACGTCCGAGTACCAGCAACACAGCTGAGCGCGTCACCATTGGACCCTCCTTTTCTTGGAGATTCGAAGCTGAATGACGGCCAGGACCAGCGTGATGATGAAGACGGCAGTGGCGACGGCGGCCGCGTAGCCAAAGTCATTCCGTACAAATCCGCTTCTGTAGAGCCACGTGCCAAGGACCTGGCTTGAGTTGTTGGGGCCTCCGCTGGTCATCACCATCACTTCGTTGAACACTTGAAAGGCCCCGGAAACGGTGACAATCATCATCAGGCCGGTCATTTCTCTGACCAGTGGCAGGGAAATTGAAAAGAAGCGCTGGAAAGGCCCGACGCCGTCAATGGACGCCGCTTCATACAGTTCAGACGGGATGCGCTGCAGTGCTACGGAAAAGAGAAGGGTGCAGTACCCGAATCCTTGCCACTGGCTCATGGCGATGATGGCAAAAATCGCCGTGTTTTCCTGCCCCAACCATGCCTGGGTGAAGTCCCCCAGACCCAGGAAATCCAGCGCAGCGTTCAGGATGCCCATCTCGGGCTCGTAGATGAAGTAGAACAGGAGACCGGCCACGGTGATGGAGATCGCGGAGGGTACAAAGTAGACGGCCCGAAGGATTCCCTTCCATCTCTGGCTTCGAAGGCCCTCGATCATCGCCGCCAGGATCATCGCCCCGAACACTTGGAAAGCAATGGAGATGATGGCGTACAGAGTGTTGTTAAGGAGTGACTTCCAAAAAATGGGGTCGTTGAACATGCGGACGTAGTTGTCCGCCCCTACAAAGGTTTGGCGACCACTGTAGATGTCCCACTTGAGGAAGCTGAACCCCAGGTTCTGTACCAGTGGAAGATAAGCGAAGACTCCCAACAGAAGGACTGCCGGCAGCACCCACACAATATTGCGCCAGCGGAGGTTTCGGCCAGACTTGGCGGATCGTCTTTTAGGCGGTTTGGTGGAAACAGGTGCCGGAGGCGGTGCCGTGGGCTTCCATGCGGTATCGGAAACAGTCATGGCGTGCCCTGCTACTTAGCTGCACTGGAAGCAGCCCGGACGGAGGCAAGAACCTGATCCGGGGTCTGAGTTCCGGCCACCAGGGCTTCGCCACCGGCCAACCATGCATCAGCAACCGCAGGAACAGTAACGGAGTCCAGCCAGGTGATGGCCGCAGATGCTTCGTTGACTTGCTTGATGCCTTCGATCACAGGTGCGGAAGAGTTCTCGGTGGAAACTGCGCCTTTGACCGCGCTGGGCTGGCCATACGGCGGTGCAGAGAGCTTGGCCGCGTTCTGCGTATTGGTTGCGAACTTCATGAAATCAGCTGCAAGCGCGGCGTTCTTGGAGCGGGCGTTGATGATGTAGCCCTCAGGGGACCCTTCGATCGCATTTTTGTCTCCCTTGGCGTCCGCAGCCGCCGGGAGTTTGAAGATGCCCAGCCCGTCCACCTTCAGCTTCGAATCAGCGGAGGCAGTGGAGTCGAATTCAAGGATCTCCTGGTAGTACATGCCCGATTTGCCCTCAGCCAAAGCCTGCTGTGCGGTGGTGTAGAGGACACCGTTGGAGTCCTTGCCGCTGCCGGTGCACTCATTGACCAAAGTGGTGAACTGCTCCATGGCCTTGAGGTAACCCTTGTCCTCCAGCTTGGCCGTTGCCGGACTGAAGTCGGCTTGCAGTGTTTCTGCCGGTACCTCGTAAGCGAAGAGCTGCTGTAGATAGTGGAGTCCGGGCCACCCGTCCTTGTTTCCGAACGAGATCGGCTCGTAGCCAGCTCCCTTGAGCACGGAGCAGGATGAAATGAGTTCATCAAAAGTGGACGGCGGGGTTAGGCCCAGTTCCTTGAAGACCCTCTGGTTGTAGCCCATGAACTTGCCGTTGTTGTAGAGCGGAACTGCGAAGTATTTGCCGTCTTTGTAGAATGCCTTGAGCGCGGATTCGCCGAAGTTGTTGCCCCACTCGGTACCGGGGGCTATGACCGGTGTGAGGTCTGCTGCGAGCCCACCGTCAATGAAGTTGTTGGCCCAGCTGCCTGCCCAGGTGAAATAGATGTCAGGCATGGCCTGGGATGCCGTGAGCGTCTTGGTCTTGTCCTTGATGCTCTGGTCCGTCTCCTGAATGAGCTCGAAGGACACTTCCGGGTGCAGCTTCTTGTACTCTGCCGCGAGGTCCTCAAAATACGGTTCCAGCGGGTCTCCGCCAAACTTGGTGAGGATGCTGAGGGTTCCTGTGTACTGTGGTTCCGCATTGGGGTCGAGAGCTGCGGCCGGCTGGCTGCCGCCGTCGGAACATGCCGTGAGCGCCAGAGCGGCGCCGGCCAGCAATGCCATCAGTGATTGGGTGCTTTTACGCATCATGTCTTCTTTCGGTCGAAGGGCCCATCAGCCTTAAGTCCCAGTGGGAGTGGGAAGTCAGGCCCGCCGTTGGGTGCACTTCACCGCGGACGGGCTGAAGGGGGTAACTACTGAGATTGAACGTGGGGAGGGTTTGGAACTTGTGATACCGGTACCACAGTGAATCATGATTTAGATCAACACGGAAGAGATCCAAGGGAAATTACAGAAGGGAATTTGCTAGTTGCCGCGGGCAGCGCGCACAGGTCCGTCCGAGGACCGGGCCACGAGCTGTGACGGCAGGACGTGCTTCTTCGGAGCAGAAGTATCGCCGTCAATCCTTGCGATGAGCTGCTGGGAGGCAACCACGCCCATTTGTCGCATGGGTTGCTGGATCATGGTCAGCGGGGGTTCCATGACCGCGGCCCAGGGGCTGTCGTCAAAACCGATGAGGGAAACGTCCTTCAAAACGCGAAGGTTTTTGGCGCGCAAGGAATGCAGAGCCCCCACCGTCGCCTCGGTTTCAGTGGTGAAAATGGCGGTGGGTGGGTCCGCAAGAGCCAGCATTCCGCTGACAGCCCGCGTTGCCTGGCCCTCATTCTTCAAAACGTGGGTGATGAGAGCGGTGTCGAAAGGAATCCCGGCTTCCTCCAACGCGTCAAGGTACCCCCTCAACCGCTCACCATCACTCCACAGCGCTTCATCAAGGATGCTGTGCATTTGTTTCAAATCCGTGGCCGGACTCAAAGTGACAGGACCCCAGGCAAACGCGATCCGCCGGTGACCATGCTGAATGAGCGAGGCCACGGCAGACCTCGCAGCCTCCCGGTTATCGATCACCACCGAATCGGTTTCCAGCTTGTCCACCAAACGGTCTATGAGAACTACAGGAGTCCCCCGGTCCATGGCATTGGAAAGATGCGAAACATCATCGCTTCGACCCGCAGCGGACGCGACCACCAGGCCATCTACTTGCTTGGCCAGAAGCACGGCGATTGCATCCCGCTCCAGCTCAAGCTTCTCGTCAGTGCTCAGGATGATGGCGTCATATCCAGCAGATTTGGCGGTTTCCGAGATGCCCTTGAGCACCCCTGAGAAGAAGGGGTTAGCTACGTCCGCCAGCACAATCCCCAGGGTTTTGGTAACCCCGGTGGTCATGCTTCGGGCCAAAGTGTTGGGCTGGTAACCAAGTTTCTCGGCCGCCCGCATCACCTTGGCACGGGTGGCTTCACTCACCGATCCATAGTTGCCGAGCGTTCTGGCAACCGTGGCCCTCCCTACTCCGGCAGCTGCTGCCACCTCGGTAATGGTGGGGGCAGCCGGGTGGTTCTGATGATCCGCCGCCATCCGGCCCCCTTCAGTTGTGGAATTCGCTTCCGCGGTTCCGTCCGTTGATTTATCTCTGCATCAGATCCTAGTTGCTGGCGCGAGGGCAGGGCTGCTGGCGCGAGGGCAGGGCTGCTACCGCGAGGGCCCGGCCGCTACTTCGACCGCCCGGCCGTAACCGAAAGCGCCCTCCACATAACATTGCTCCGCTGCATATTCGGACCCTTGGGCCAGCGCCCTCTGCAAAGCGTCAGCCGGCGGCCGGTACGTTCGGCTCCAACCGGAGCCAAGCAAACTGACCACGAGGCCGGACAGGAAGGCATCGCCGCAACCCATCGTGTCGGCAAACCGGAGCGGATCGGTAGGGGCGGCCGACTGCGTGAGGAAGTGTTCGCCGTCGTACATCATTGCCCCTGCCTGGCCGCGCGTCCCCACCGCGAGCGAAACGCCCGCCGCGTGCACGCGTTTGAGGTCATGCTCGACGGCGGCAACGGTCGCGTTTCCGCACGACAACAGCGCCAGGTCCACGTAGGGCGCCGTCCGCATCACGTAGGAATCTGTTCGGCGTTCCGGCTCAGACGAGTAGTCAAAACTGACCAGGGCTCCAGTGCTTCGAACGGCAGGCAGCTGGTCTTCCGACGCAGAATAGACACTCGAATGCACCAGATCGGCTGAGGCCAGATACTTCAGGTGTTCCTCATTCAGGATGAAGGGATCACTTATGGTGACGCCCCCTTCATTCCAGCCCAGGAAGATGCGGTCCCCGTCCACTACCTTGATTTCAGTGACCCCGTTGAGGCCGTCGCGGACGATGCATTTGCTGGTGTCAACGCCCTCGGCATCAATGGCGTCGCGGACAAAGACGCCCAAGGGATCCGAGCCGAATACCCCGAGGTAGGCGGACTCGATACCGAGCCGACGGGCGAATACCGCGACATTTACGCAGTTCCCCCCGGGGTACATCACTTTGCGGTCGAGAAAACGGTCCACAATGTTGTCCCCGAACCCGATTATTTTCATGCTCTTCCTGTCTCGAATCTGCGGGCCCGGGCCGAGCCGGACCCGCAGCGCGGCCTGATGCCTTCGCGGGCTTGGTTTTGGTCAGTATTCGACCACCCGGTAGTAGCGGCGGAGATCCAGGGAGTGGTTGCGTACGCGCTCAAGGTGTTTGCTGAACCGGTCAAGGACGGTATCCAGAATCAGCGGGGACAGCAGCGCGCGGAACCGAGGGCTAACGCCCGGAAGTTCGTAGTCCTTGCTGTCCAGCAAGGTGGTGTTCTTGTTGTAGTTTTCGGCGAACTTAGCCACACGATCCATCAGCGGGCGTGTTTCATCCTCGCCCACCAGCAACAGGAGGCTGGTGTCTTCCTCGATCAGTTCGAGGGACCCGTGGAAGAACTCGGCGCCGTGCACACGGGTGGTTCGGAGCCACTGCATCTCTTCCAGGATGCACATGGAATAGAGGTAGGTGAGGCCCCAAAGGTTTCCGGTGCCCACCAGGAAGTGGTAGTCAGCGTCCTTGTTCTTCTCGGCAAACGCTTCTGCCACGGACTCTGCTTGTTGTGCGACGCCCACCAGGCTCTCAGGAACGGTCTGCAGTTCTGCCGCCAGTTCTTCGTATCCTTCAAATTCGCCTCTCGCGGCGAGCAGACGGGTGCTCAACAGGATCATGGGGATATCGAACGGCCAGGTTTTGGGTTCTGTTACCAGGGCAACGTCCAGGGCTTTGGCGAATGGGCTGTCACCGAAACCTGTGAAGCCGATGGTGTAGGCGCCCTTGGCCTTGGCGAACTCGATGGCCTCAATGACGTCCTCAGTGGTTCCCGAAACCGAGGCAAAAACTGCCACCGAGCCGGGGCCGAAGGTGGGATCCCCGGTGAGCATCAGCTCTTTGCCGATGGAAGCACGGACGGGCAGGGTGGAGCGGGACCGGATGAAGTGCTCGTAGGGCAGCATCGCGGCGTAGGTTCCACCGGCTCCGATGAGGAACAGATTGGTCAGTTCCCGCTCCTGGATGGTGCTGACCACCGATTCGATCTGCCCCTGCAGTGCCAGTGCGCTGCGGGTCTGGGTGAGGAATTCCTCTTCTTTGAAGCCAAGCACGGACGGTCCTTTCGTATGACAACCTTTGGGCTTTGAAACAAGTTGATACCGGTATCAACTTGTGGTCATCATCGTGTCATGAGGAATTGGAGGCGTCAATAGTCTTTCTGCCGGAGGTTTTGAGCGAAGGAAAGTTGCCGGGGGCAGCGCAACGTCAAGGTGCCCGCTATGCCGCCCCAGCGCATCTGCCCTCGACGCCCGCCCTGAGCTGGTGAATCAGCTCAGGGCGGGTGGCCGACACTTTTTAGGCGGTGCTGAAATGCCGCAGAGTCAGCGTCTGGTCCGTGGCATCAAGCGATCATGAATTTCGGCACGGAAGACACCTCTTGCATCGAGTCGATCAAGCGTTGCCATGGCTTCACTCCACCCTGCCACTTGCTGAGGAATCCATCGTTCCAGATGATCAACCTCTGTCCACGGGCCGGCAGCGGAGGTGGCAAAACGCTTGGCCCACTCTGGTCGAGCTACGCCGATCTCGACCGGCAAATTGATGAACCATGACTCCAGTCCCATGAAAAACTCATCAGACTTCGGAGTTCCCGGCAAATTCAACACATCGAGCCAGACAGCCGTATCCAGATCAGGGCGACCCGGAACCGGCGCGGCGCCGGACAAAGTTGCCGTCCGTGCGCCCGGGATCCCCGTATCTTCTGGATAGTCCAAGCCCGTCACTCTGATCTCACATGTATTGTTCGCCGGGTAATCGCCCTCGCGCCGGTGATCCTCAATGAGTTTCAGGTAATGCTCTGTGAAGTCGTGCACCACCTGCTGGACCATGTCACGTCGCGTTATGACGACGTGGCTACCGGCAGAGACGCGAAGCGTTGTGGGTTTAACGAAGTGAATGAAGTTCTTGGCTTCACCCCACATGTCGCGGGCCCCGAAAGCCGTCAATCCGGCAACCACAGCAGCCAGCTGCGCGCCCGTTGCGGCAGGTGTCAAATGCCAGGCACCACGAGTTATTTGCGAGACAAGAGATGCAGCACTATCCGGCAGATTATCGGCGAACGGGTAATTGTAGGGCCCCCAGGTTTGTCGACTCAGGAGCGGACGATTTGGCGTGACGTCCCAGGTTTGAATCCACGGGTAGTCGGTCATGGCAAACCAGATGATGCCGACGCGGCCATGCCGATCCAGCAAGGAGCTGAGTGTACGGCCGTCAGCAGACGACGGCGGGGCAAACAGTTCTTTGCGGTGGATCGACGTTGAATTACGGCAGCGAATATAGTAATTCGCGACGGTTTGCATGACGACTTCAGTGATAAACGTCCTACCCAGGCTCACCAGCAGAGCGGAGATGTCGGCGTCGGTGCGCTCGTAGGTGCGCAGTGCGTAGGCCTGTCCGACCTCGTCCCAAACGACGGCAGTCAGTTCAATCACAGTGTTGCTGAGAGTGCCGTAGGTTGAATTTTCAGGCACGTCTTCCCCCGGGCCCGGGAGGTTGGTGCCATGACCGTTGATGGCGAGAGCGCCACCGACACTGATATTGCCGGGCGCCGGGGCCCCGATGAAGCAGCGGTCGATCCGAGCGAGGAACGCAAGTACCGTTTGCATCTCTGCCCCAGCTTGCACACGTAACTTATCGGTACCTTCGATGCTCATATTGTTGAGTTCCGAGGTGTCGACCAGAACGATCTTCGAGTCTGCGGATGTGCGGTCACCGACGACTATGGGCGACCAACTGTGACCGAATCCTTGAGGCCGGACCCTGTACCCGGCATTGGCGGCCCAATTAACCGCGGCGACAACTTCTGCAGGATTCCGAGGTTTGCAGGTCCAGAGGCCTTCAGTCTCAATGGTGGTATCCCAGTTCCTGAAGACTCGACGATAAAGGTCAATACCCTCCGGAAACCCGATCGGAACCTCGCTTGGAGCCGCTGCGGCCCGAGGCATGACGCCAACTTGAGACCAGGTAGCCACAGCCGCAGCACCTATTCCCGCTGCCAGCACGGATCGTCTCGATGGGTGGGTGCCCTTGACATCGTTCTGCATGAACTCAGATACCGGTTGTGGGCTCGTACCCGACCGTGCAGTAGGTGGTGGGGCTGGTAAAGCCGCCGAGGGAGAAGAGCGTCATAGGGATGTGGAACAAAGCGTCGGCACCTGCGTACTGAACGACTTCAAGTGGTGTCTGCAGCGTGAATTCGTAATTCGCGATGTCTCGGCCGTGATCTGTGAAGTTCACGGTCAGCCACTTGATCACGCTGAAGGGATTGCACAGCGGGATGACAGCTGTTCCGGAATCGTGAGTGGGGGCTGTGGTGCCGTCACCAATCGTTTCGGCATTGGCTGCGGGAGCGCCGACCAGCGACATCCCGATGATGGCTGCCGCCGCGATGCTTGTGGCGAGTTTCGTTCGAATACGACTCATTGCAGTCTCCTTGGATACTGGATGCGTAGATCGTTTCTACGCATATGCATCAGCTAAGTGCCCGCTCCCGGCAGAACGTGTCGCACAAATCTGCAGGCAATTTCCCTGTTGAGGGGGTTGCTGGTCAGCGGGTGGCTCCTCGTCACTGCCAACAATGTGGCCAGGGATCATCTGCGCTCCAAGCTCCGCTACGGCAAATGCTGAGCAGGCCACAGGGCACCACAGGGCACCACAGACCAAACCAACGACGCGCCTCCAGCCGTAGCTATAAAAGACGCCTTAGCCCTCTGCAGCTACATGTGGAAACAACATGCCCTCGATGCCTCAGTGCCTAACGGCGCTCCGGCCATGCAGATCGATCCGAAATTCTCACATCCTGTCCCCAGCCCGCTCACGGTGTGCATCTGGGACGGACGGGCTGCCGATATTCCAGGCGGCCCCAATGTCTGGCGCTGTTCAGGTGGAGGGAAGCCACTCGGGCCCCGTCGAAGTCAGGCAACAAATCACTCTCCCCCCACACATAGAGCGTCAAGAAACGGGTTGACGGCGGCTGCTCAAAGTTGTACCGTTTAGTACAACTTGTACTATTCGGTACAGGCTAATTATCAAGGAGCGCATAATGTCTCGTCCCCCCTTCCCCCCGTACACCGAAGCGACCGCCATTCAGAAGGTGCGTGCAGCCGAGGACGGCTGGAATACTCGTGACCCCGAGCGCATCTCCCTCGCGTACAGCGAGAACAGCTGGTGGCGCAATCGCTCGACGTTTGTTCAGGGTCGCGCCGCCATTGTCGAGTTTCTCGCCGATAAGTGGGAACGGGAGCTCGACTACCGGCTCATCAAGGAACTGTGGGCCTACACCGATGACGTCATTGCTGTTCGCTTCGCCTACGAGTACCATGACGCAGCGGGCCAGTGGTTCCGCGCTTACGGCAACGAGAACTGGCACTTCGACAAGGAAGGACTCATGACACACCGCCACGCGAGTATCAACGACCTCGCCATCGACGAGGCCGACCGTAAGTTCTTCTGGGATACCTCCGGGCCTCGTCCAGCGGATCACCCCGGCTTGAGCGACCTCGGACTGTAATGCCACGCACCCTTCTCGAACGATCTGACGCAGTCCACGCCCTCGCCGGCGTTTTCCGCCGGCGAGGGTTTGAGAGCAGCTCCCTTTCCGTGATCCAGCAGGAGGCCGGCATCGGTCGCGGCAGCCTGTACCACTTCTTTCCACACGGGAAGACAGACATGGCCAGGGCCGTGCTTGACCAAGTGAGTGACTGGTTCGAGGATGAGGTTTTCGCGCCACTCCGTTCCGCGACTGACGCCGCTGACGCGGTCTCAGCGATGACGAAGGCAGTCTCTGACTACTTCGTCTCCCGCGAGAATGTCTGCCTGTTCGCCGCAATGACACTAGGCGAGGAGAAGGAAACGTTCGCCGGCGAGGTCAAGACATACTTCGCAGACTGGGTCGACGCGCTGGCCGCGCTGCTGCACCGCGGAGGACTTGACCTTGAGGATGCCCACGAGAACGCGCTGGACGCCGTTGCCGTGATCCAGGGTGGACTCATCATTACCCGCGCCTACGCCGACGAAACTACGTTTCCAGGCGTCATGGAACGTGTCGAGCGTCGTCTCCTCTCGCAGCTCAGCTGACGCCTGAACGCGCCTCCCCGATCTCTTTAGTTGGGACCGGGACGTCCGGGGGAAGGGGCCCTCAACGCCACCAGTCAACAGTCCCACTTCCTTGGAAGCGGGACACTAAACCTGGTTCGCGGCCGAGACGTCGAGGCGTGAGCGAAGGGTAGGTACACCAGGACCCTGGAGGTCCTCAAGGTAGGAGATGCGTCCGGCCATGGCCATCACGAGAGCGAGGGTGGTACCCGTAACCAGCGGTCCTGTGCCGGCGATGAAGGGCCCGTCATTGGCTCGTAACTCCAGTCCCTCAGCGCGCGTACGGCTGGCAACCGCGAAGTCGCGGCCTGCGTAGAACTCCGCTACGGGCGTCAACGCGTCAATGTTCGGCGTACGCGTAACCCCCAGCGGCCGGCGAATGTCCTGGGCGTGCACTACGACCTCTCCCAGGTATGCAGGAGTATCGGAGGAAGGTGCGGTTCTGCTGTGAATGACGGTGCGGAACCGTTCCAGGGTCTCAGCCGGTGTTCTGCCACGGTGCTCCTCCAGTCTGCGCTGGTTGTGCACGTCCGGACGGAAACGCGCAGCGAGCATGCTGCGAAGCCACTGCCACCGGTTTAGGCTCGCCGCTGCCGTTAGGTGCGCGAGGACTTCTTCTACATCCCAGCGCCCACACAGTGTCCGGTAACGCCATTGTTCGGCGCTTAGGCCAGTCAGGTCCTCCACCAGCGCGGCCCGCTCAGCATGAACAAGAGCCCAAAGGGGGCCATCGGTAAGTTTCCCCACAACTTCTGCTTCCTCTAATACCCGGAGCGGCTAATGGACAGCGAATACCCTGCCATCCGCGTTAAGAAGAAAAGCACCAGCTCCGAAGAACTGATGCTTCCCAGTGGTGGCTCCGACCGGCGTCGATCCGGTGACCTTTCGATTTTCAGTCGAACGCTCTACCAACTGAGCTACAGAGCCTAGGTGACATGTCACCTTGAGAACCGAATTTCTTCGGCGCTCAGAGCGACCCTGACGGGACTTGAACCCGCGACCTCCGCCGTGACAGGGCGGCGCGCTAACCAACTGCGCTACAGGGCCTTGCGTTTGCAGTATCTCTACCGCGTTTTTTTCAAGGCTTCTAGCTTACCAGACTTTTTTCATCCGGTTTACCACTTCCTTGCGTACCCCCAACGGGATTCGAACCCGTGCCGCCGCCGTGAAAGGGCGGTGTCCTAGGCCGCTAGACGATGGGGGCCTGAACTCAATTCGGATTTCGCAAAGAAAAGGGACGCTTTACGCGTTCTTTCCGTGTCTCGCTCGTCCGAACTGGACTCTAAAACTTTAGAGCATAGATGGCGATATTCCCAAATCGAGCTCCAAAGAGTGTCCCGGGCCACAAAACAGACGCCCGGAGGGGCCTTGCCAAACTTTGGCAGGATCTTGTCCTGACGCGTCCGAAAACCGCCAGCCGCGCCAGGAGCCTGGCGGATAGATTTGGCTCATGACAACCACCACCCCGGCCGAACCCGGCCAGCCTTCTCCGGACGTGTCCCCGCGCACCACCCCTGCGCCGGGAGCAGCCATCAGCAAATCCGGCATCGCCGCCGTCATCATTACGGTGGTCCTTTGGGCCTCTGCCTTCGTGGGCATCCGCGCAGTGGGTCCCAGTTTCTCCCCCGGTTCCTTGACGCTGGGACGGTTGGCGGTTGCCGCCGTCGTGCTTGGAATCGTGGTGCTGCCAACCCTGAAGGTGTGGCCGAGCGGCCGCGAGTGGTTGCCGATTGTGGCGTACGGGGTGATGTGGTTCGGCGGCTACAACGTGGCGCTGAACGCCGCGGAACACATGCTCGACGCCGGAACCAGCGCCATGCTCATCAACGTCTCCCCCATCCTCATCGCCATTCTTGCCGGAATCTTCCTCAAGGAGGGCTTCCCGCGGTGGCTGCTGATCGGCAGCGGCGTGGCCTTCTGCGGCGTGGCAATGATTGCGTTGGGTTCCGGACAGCGCTCGACGGCGGATGTGGCCGGTGTGCTGTTGTGCTTGCTTGCCGCTGTGCTCGCCTCGGTGAGCGCGATCCTGCAGAAACCCGTGCTCCGGAAGTTCACAGCAGGACAGGCCACCTGGTTCGGCATCATGGTGGGTGCCATCTGCTGCCTGCCCTGGACAGGCCAACTGATCTCCGAAGTCCAGGCGGCACCGCTCCCGGCCACGCTGGGCCTGGTGTATTTGGGCATCTTCCCCACGGCGATCGCCTTCACCACGTGGGCGTATGCACTGTCCCTGATCTCGGCCGGTAAGCTTGCCGCCACTACCTACCTTGTCCCTGGCACCACCATCCTCATTTCTTGGGCGGTACTTCAGGAGATCCCCACCATCTGGGGCTTGATCGGCGGCGTAGTCTGCCTGATCGGCGTCGGCTTGACGCGACGCAGGAGCCGCGGACCCCGCAGTTAGCGGGCCATGCCCATCAGCAGTTCGCGGTGCGTGGGCGGGTTGGCTCCTGGCCGGCCCACGGCGATGGAAGCAGCCATGGAAGCGATGGTGCCGATCCGTTCCAGCACGGTGGGCGCCATCCCGTCGCTGCCGCGCAGCAGCAACCCCATGATGAGCGCCGCCGTGTAGGAGTCGCCGGCACCGATGGTGTCCGCAACTGTTGCCGGGACCGCCGGAACGGTGAGCTGTATGTGCCGGGTGGCCATGAGTGAGCCCTTGACGCCCTGGGTCACCACAACAAGCCCCGTGCCAAGGGACAACAAGTGCCTGGCCGTATCCTCCGGCGCCTTGCCGGGATAGAGCCAGCGGGCGTCGGTGCCGCTGAGTTTGACCACGTCGGTCAGTGGCACTATTTCCTCAAACAGTGAAAGTGCCTCGCGGTGACTTCCCAGGAGGTCGGGGCGGATGTTGGGGTCGTAGGTGACCATGCACCCGCCTTGGGCTTGTTCCAGCAAGCTCCGGACCACGCTTGCACCGGGTTCCAGGAATGTGGCGATGGAGCCTGTGTGCAGGATTCTGGGCGCGTAGGGCAATGCGAGCGGCGCGAGCTCCCAGTCGATGTCGAAGGTGTAATCCGCGGAACCGTCGGCGGTTATCCGGGCCGTGGCTGTGGCGGTTTTACCTGCGGACATGGACCCGGGCAATAACACCACCCCTGCGCGTTGTAGGTGCGCAGCGATCGCATCACCCCTTTTGTCCCGGCCGATCGCCGTCAGAATGCCCGTCTTCACGTCCAACAGGCCAAGACCGTAGGAGACATTGGCCGGCGATCCGCCAGGGTATTCCTTCTGCCCGTCGGCCGACTGGACAATGTCGATCAGTGCCTCACCAACAACGACGACGTCGAGGGGCTCAGGTGCGTGGGAAGCGGTGCCGGTCATGCGGTTCCTGTGTCTGTCGAAAAGGAGGATTGAGTTCAGTATCTCCCATCACGCACTGCGCCATAGCTGCGCGGGCGGCTAAAGTCGAAACATGCCCGCGAATCTTCCTCCCGGCCTGCCCATAGTTCCCGACGGCGATCGCCCATCCTCGCCGCTGCGGGAACGGAACGCGGTGCACAGTCCTGTGGAGAACAACCCTGTTGATGAGGCCCACATTTCAGGTCCTTACGAGATGTCGCCGGAAGATTTTGAAGAAGCCGTGAGTGATGCCCTGCAGCTGATTCCGCCCAAGGCTGCCCGCGCAATGGACAATGTTGCGATCTTCATTGAAGACGATTACACGCCTCAGCCCGGCGAAGATCCGGACACCGTGTTGTTGGGCCTCTATGAGGGAGTCCCGCTGACCGAACGCGACTCATGGTGGGAAGCAGGATCCCTCCCGGACCGGATCACCATCTTCCGCCAACCCATCCTGAACATCTGCAGCACCCGTGAAGAAGTGATCGACGAAGTAGCCATTACCGTGGTGCATGAGATAGCTCACCATTTCGGAATAGATGACGACCGCTTGCATGAGCTCGGCTGGGGCTAGCCTTATAGGCATGGGGCACGACCACAACCACTCCCACGGAGTCACAGCAACCGGCAAGCACCGAAAGCGGCTTATTGCCGTCCTGGCCATCACCTTAGGTGTGGTGGGCATTCAGGTGGTTGGCGCCGTCGCATCCGGATCCCTGGCGTTGCTCGCTGACGCCGGACACATGCTTTCTGACGCCGCCGGGGTGTTCATCGCCCTGATGGCGGCGTGGATTGCTACCCGGCCGGCAAGCGACCAGCGGACGTACGGGTACCAAAGGGCCGAGGTTCTGGCCGCCCTGGCCAACGCCCTGATCCTGATTGTGATCGCCGTGGTGATCATGATCGAGGCCATCCGCCGCTTTGGTGAACCCGCCGAAATTCAGACGGACATCATGCTCTGGGCAGCGATCTTGGGTGCCGTGGCCAACCTCATTTCCCTGCTGATCCTCCAGGGGGCGCAGAAGGAAAGCCTCAATGTTCGCGGCGCCTACCTGGAAGTCCTCGGTGATCTCCTTGGCTCGATCGCCGTCATTGTTGCGGCCGTGGTGATCATGACCACCGGATTCAGTGCCGCTGATCCGCTGGCTTCCATGCTGATTGCCCTGATGATCATTCCGCGGGCCTGGCACCTGCTCCGTGATGTGGTGGACGTGCTCCTGGAGGCCACCCCCAAGGGCGTTGACGTGAACATGATCCGGGAGCACATTGTTGCCGTGGATGGTGTGGTGGACGCCCACGACATCCACATCTGGACCATCACGTCCGGGGTGCCCGTGTTCTCAGCTCACGTGGTGGTGGAAGACGAGGTCCTCAACGCTTCCGGGGCGGACAGCATCCTTGACCAACTGGGCTCCTGCCTTGGCCGGCACTTCGACACTGAGCACTGCACTTTCCAGCTGGAGCCAGTGAGCCACTCCGAGCACGAGTCCCACCAGCACGCCTGAGGCTTACCGGGCTACGGCTTCTCCGTGTCCACCTTCTCCGTGTCCACCGTCCCAGCGGCGCCGTCCACGGTGATCTGCTGACCTGTGCTGATGCGCGAGGTTGCCTCAGGAACACCCACCACCGCAGGTATGCCGTATTCACGGGCCACCACAGCGCCGTGGGAGTTGGCTCCTCCCATCTCCATGACCAGCCCACCGGCGGTGAGGAAAAGCGGTGTCCAGCCAGGGTCCGTTGAAGGCGCTACCAGGATCTCCCCGGGCTCCAGGCGGGCGCCCACCGGATCCATGATGACCCGGGCACGTGCGGACACAGTACCCGCCGACGCCGGACTGCCGGACAAAGTGCCTGGGCGCTGCAGGCCCCGGCCTGCGGCGGCCGTAGCCTCGGGTTCCGTGCCGTCAGACAACAGCATTCGGGGGATGTGCCTGCGGCGGAGCTCCTGATCATAGGCTGCACGACGCTCGGCGATTACTCCGCGGAGATCATCCCCCGCAAGGGCAACCTCGACGTCGTCGAGGTCCAGGAAGAAGACGTCCTCAGCACGTTCGATCCGATGCTCCGCAGCAAGTTGGTTCCCGATCAGGAGCAACTGCTCCCGGGCCGCGGACAACCCCAGCACCAGGTTGTATTTGGGCAACTCCCGCAAGCCGGCAAACCGGCGTGTTCGGTCCAAAGCGATCTTTACCACCGCTTTATGCAGCGGACTCTTTGTCCTGGCGCGGGCCACCAAGCGGGCCACCTGCTCCTCAGCTTCACGGGCCGCCCGAACGAACTGTTGATCCGGGGCTTCTGCACCATCAGCGAGGAGCAGATAGTTGGCCACCACACCGAGGATATGCGTAGGGTCATTTGACCAGCGCGGCATACCGAGGTCGATCTCGGCTACGGCCCGGTGCCCATAGGTACTGAGGAACTCTTCCAGGCCGGTCCGGGCAACTTCCGGCAGGCCGCCGTTCCGATACTGTTCGGCCAGCTCCGCCGGAGCCCGGCCGCTCATGGAGGCAACGGCGTCGGGATCCTTACGGATACTGGAGGCGAGCTGCCATAAAGCCAGGTCCATCTCCGTGGTGACGTTGTTGGGCAGTCCTCGCAGCACTGTTTGGAGTTCGTTAAGGGGTGCCTGCCCGCCAAGGAGGCGCCTCACCACCACCAGCATGGCGAAACCGAGCGCCGGAAGGGGCAGCACCTGGGGCACGGTGGCGAAGACTTCCTCTCCGAGGATTCTTTGGACGTGACCCAGCCGCTGCTGGGGTGTGGCTTCCGGAGGCACTGCAAGGGCCTGGCGCAGTTCCTTGGAGAGCGCCTCAACACGATTCATGGACGCTGTTGGGCGGAACAGGGCTCGAACCAGCGTCCGGGGAACACCATATTTGGCCGCCACGGGTGCAAGGTGGCGAATGAGTTTCAGCGGCGTTTTGGTGGACACGGTGAAGCGGGGATCATCAAAGAGTCCACGCATCAGGGCCGCTGAGCGGGCTTCCATGACGTCGAAAACCCTCGGAACGATCGCCCGCCCCACCCGGCTGCGCAGCACCGCAGTGAGATCGAAAAAGATGCGCTGACCGGCCTCGTAATAAGGTGAAGGTCCGGACCGGGGGTCAGGAACTTCGAAGGCAGCAGTCCTTGCCACACATGATGCGATGAGACGGATGCCAGCCAACCCCATGGGCGTCAGCGGCCGCGTGAGGCCCTGCGCAAGGGTGAAGTTCAGGAAAGCGTGTTCGCCCGGCACAGGCGGTTTTCGGGTGGTTGGCGGGTACAGCGTGGTGATGGGCCTGGCTTGGGTGAGCCACAGCTTTCCTGCAGCGTCCATAGCCCACTCGGTGTCCTGTGGGGCACCGTAAAGCTCCTGGACCTCACTGCCCAGTGCGGCGAGCGCGAGGACCTGGGCATCGCTGAGGCAAGGCTGCGGAAGCGAGTCATCCGGCATGGCCTGATGGCGCCGCTCAAGACGTTCCGTCCCACCGCCGGGGAGTGCCCGGATCTGAACCTGCCTGTCCCCCAGGGTCCTGCTCAGAATCCGACCCTGCAAGGTGTCCACAACGTAGTGATCCGGATTTACGGCGCCGGAAACTACTGCTTCACCCAGTCCGGGGCTGGCATCAATGACGGTTTCATGGCGGTTCCCCGTTACGGGATTGGCGGTAAACATGACTCCCGCCGTTGTGGAGTCCACCATTTCCTGAACCACCACGGCGAGTGCCACAGTTGCATGATCGATTCCGTTGCTGGTCCGGTAGTTCACAGCACGGTCAGTCCATAGTGAGGCCCAGCAGCGGCTTACAGCGTCCAGGACCGGGTCTACGCCCACAACGTTCAGGAAAGTGTCCTGTTGCCCGGCGAAGCTCGCGAACGGCAGGTCCTCAGCCGTGGCAGAGGACCTCACAGCTACGGGAACGTTGTCCCCCAGCGCTTCATAAGCTGACCTGACCGCTTCAGCAATTGCGTCCGGCACCCCTGCCTGGAGCACCAAAGACCTGGCACGGGCGGCAAGATCATTGAGGTGTTCCACGCCCGATGCACTGGCATCCCCCTGTTCTTTCAGGACGATCTCCAGGCCCGCCCCCGCCAGTGCCTGCCGGTATGCAGCCGTTGTGAGGCAAAAGCCGGTTGGCACCGGCAGACCTGCCAATGCCAGCTCGCCGAGATTCGCTGCCTTGCCACCGACATTCGGCAGCATGGTTCCACGGATCTCGGCGAGGTCCATGACGAGCATTGGACGGCTTAGGCAGCGCCGAGCATGGGCCC
Source organism: Paenarthrobacter aurescens (assembly GCF_041549525.1). Lineage (NCBI taxonomy): Bacteria > Bacillati > Actinomycetota > Actinomycetes > Micrococcales > Micrococcaceae > Paenarthrobacter > Paenarthrobacter aurescens. The sequence goes on along the minus strand of NZ_CP157456.1, from coordinate 421,285 downwards.
GAACTTGTGACGGTCAGCCAGCCGCGGGTCCTCCCGGTCCGGAACAACCAGAACCGGCCCCTTGGCGTGGTGCAGGACGCCGTCAGATGTTGAACCCAGCAGCATCCCCGCGAACCCGCCGCGGCCACGCGTACCCAAAACCACCAGTTCCACGGTCCGGCTCGTTTCCACCAGTACATCAACCGGGGAGCCGTCACGGAGTTCTGTCTCTATGGCCAACGATGGGAAGTGGCTTCTGAGCCACGCAACACCAGCGTCGAGCTGGACCCTGATGTCCGCAAAGAGTGCATCGCGATCCAGCGGAGCCGGAACCCAGGCCAGGGAACCGCTGTACTGCGGGACAGCACAGATGACGCGGAGCGTGGCTCCCATGCGTTGGGCTTCCTCGGCAGCTTCAAGCACGGCAACGCGCGCCTGTTCCGAACCGTCAACGCCTACCGCAACAACGTTTTCCACCTTCCGCGGGCCCGTCTTGGCGTGCTCGGCCTTGATGTGCTTGTCCTCGGTGTTCTCGCCCAGCCGGTCCGCGCAATAAAGCGGAACCGTCACCGTGGGGCATTTGGCGTGCGCGGGCAAGGCACTACTCACCGAGCCCAGCAGACGGCCGACGAATCCACCACGGCCACGGCTGCCAAAGACAAGCAGCGCGGCGTCCTCGGAGAGGTCCAGCAGGACGCCGGCGGCATCGCCGTTCTCCACTGAAGCATCAACGTCAATGGCGTATCCGGAGACCTTGTCCAGCGCCTGGCGAACGATCGCGTCAGCGCCATCGCGGATCACGGAATCATCAACTGTTGCATAGCCGCCGTCCAAGCCGGAAGCCGCAAAAATGGGCACGGAATATGCCGTGACAATGTGCAGGGGCAGTTGGCGGCGCTCCGCTTCCCGTGCGGCCCACACCAAGGCACACTGACCGTGCTCTGAACCGTCCACTCCTACGACGATGCCGCCCGGTTCCACAACCTGGTCCTGGCCGTCCTGCGACTCTTCATTGTGTCTGCCGTGCTGGTCCATGGGGGCCTGCCTCTCCACCTACTGCTTGATGTTCCGGCTATTCTGCCAGAGGTTCCATCCGTGGAACTTCATGACTGTTTCATTGTCAATGGCCGGGGCAGGAGAAACTCGAAAAATTCCTCCTCCCAATGCCCACTATTCTCGGTCAGCAGTGGCGAATCAAGACGACATTGGGCTATGTGCATAACGGTCAGGGCTCGGTTCCCGGCTGTCCATATTGCGCTCCCGACGAACAGACAAAACGCGCCGTCGAAGAGGCTATCCATGGCCGAAAAAGTTCGGTAGTGTTCGAGTCACCGAATGACCGGCAAACGTGTTTCACACCACACGCCCGGTCATTTGTTTGCGGCCGCTTGGGGAACTCGGACGCGATCCCACGCGATGCCGTAAGGCACACACGTCAAGGAGGAACCAAGCAGTGTCACTCACGCCTGATTCCGGCACGGAACGCACCACCACCGTGGTCATCGGAGCCGGCTTGTCCGGCTTGGCAGTTGCCAGCGAACTCAGCCGCTACGGCGTGGGTTCAATCGTTGTGGACGGTTTCGGGGCGCTGTCCGCCACAGGACCGTCCGTCCATACAGGCATGCTCCAACGCACCGACGCCGCAGATCCCGCATCACTGCAGGAACGCAACGAAATCCTCCGGCACTTGCGGAACTACGCCGCCAACCATCATCTGGATGTTCGCAATACCACCCGCGCCGTCCGCCTTGATTTCCTGGGCTCGGACCCCTCCCGGCAAATCGGGTACGGGCTTGCCGCAAGCATGACTACAGCAGGCCTCAGGACCGGACTCCACGCGTCCGGCCCCCTGGAATCAACCCCGCGGCAATGGGCGGTCCATACGGCACACGGCGTGCTCCTGGCAGACCACGTGGTGGTGACGCGCTGCGCCCAAAGCCAGCTGCGGCGCATGCTGGCCGAGCTTGGCATAGCTGTGGGACAGAATTTCGCCGCGGCCATGAGGGCCCTCGGAATGCACCTTGTGGGCGTAGGTGACCTCATCACGCCTTCCCCCAAGGAAGTGCTGCGGCAAGCCAAGGCAGTGGGCCAAGCGATTTCCGCCAAGGTTGCCCTGCCGTCCGTTCCCGGCATCGCCATCGCCTAGCAGCACCCACTAACCAGGCCAGCCAGCACAGCTGCGCCATCCGCCGTCGGACTTACTGCGCTGAGCCGGACTTACTGCGCTGAGCCGGACTTACTGTACTGAACTTTTCCGAACAGAACTTAACGCCAAAGGCCGGCACCCTCGAAGACGTATGTCTTCAAAGGTGCCGGCCTTTGAACTGAAGCGTGGGGCTTTATGCGCCAGCGCGTACGTAGGTCAGGGGACCCGTAGCGGTCAACCAGCTGATCGGGTGGATGCCCGTCTGGTTGCCGTTGATGCCGCCGCTGATTGCCTGGCCGTTGCCGATGTAGATAGCAACGTGGCCGGACTGGACGATCATGTCGCCGGGCTGGGGATCGCTGACAACCCGGCCGTAGTTCATGAACTGCATGGGACCGAGGTCGCCAACCGGGATACCTGCGGAGCCGAGGGCCTTTTCGACCATGGCGGTGCAGTCCTGGAACACGCCGATCTGGGCGTAAGCCGAAGCAACCATGGCTGCGTTGACTCCGCCAACGGCGGGAGCAGCAGCTACGGGAGCGGGAGCCGGAGCAGCCGGTGCGGCAGCTACAGGTGCAGCAGCAACTGCAGCCTGAGCGGCAACGGGGGCCGTTGCTGCAGCGGTGGTGACGGCTGCCTTCTTGGCTACAGGTGCCTCAACAACGGGAGCCGGCTTCTCGATGACCGGGGCTGCTACGGAAGCAACTGCCGGGCGCTCGAAGTTGACGGTAGCCGTAGCCAGAGCGGTAACAACTTTGGTGGGTGCCTCGGAAACGGTCTCGGCGACCGTTGCGGGGCTGGAATCGCGCTGAACCGGGGTCTCAGCTGCGTGAGCAGCAATGGAGCCGGTCAAAACGAGGCCCGAGGCTGCTGCGATAACAGCGGCCTGACGGCCAGCGCCGGAAGCGTTGCTGGCTACTGCCTTCGAGATGGAGATGAACGGATTAGGACGTACGCTGTCCGCCTTACGACGGCCGCGAAGAATGCGTGAAGACATGAAAGAGCCTCTCCCGATGCCTGCGAGGTTAGCTGTCGGATTCGGATGGGAGTCACCCGGCCACTATCCCCCGCTGTTGAGCGGAAGCTTCGTGACTTCACCCCAAGGCGCGCTCGAAAGCGGCCTAAATTGGGTTCCCCGTCTCTGCCGTAGGTTTGTCTGCGAACGGATTCCGGACTGCGGCAGAGCTAGGCAATCAGACCGGAAGTGCCCGCTACGTGGAACAGGCACAGGTACTACCGTACGCGATGATTCCCGCGAAGTCACATTTAAGTAACGGGAAGTGCCCTTCTGGCGTGTCGCGGTAACCGATCCGAGATATTCGCAGCTACGTAGAAAACCCCGCTATTCCGCGGGAGTGCCGCCATCTGAGTCGTTCGACGCCGCCAATTTTCTCCGCGCGGTAACAGCGAGATAAATAACAAGGCCAACTGCTACAACAGCCAAGCCCACGATGCTCCACGGGAAAGGCTCGGAGGCATCGGCGGCCGGTTCATTGTTGGCAGCGGTTCCGGGCGCAGCCGTACCTGCGGTGGGTACCGCGGCGGAGGAAGCCGTAGCCGCTGGTGAGGCGCCCGCCGTACCACTGGCCGTCGTCGAGCCTCCTGCGGCGGCCGTGAACGTGAAGGTGCCCTCAATAGGGTGCGAATCGGAGCTGACCACGCGCCATGTGACCGTGAACTCGCCGGCGGGGGCGCCCTCGCGAAGCTTCTGAACAGCCTGGTTATCGATGATTTCCACCGGTCCGTCAGCCCAATTCTCGCCACCTGCAGTCACCGTAACACCGGAACCGATCGCCAAGGGGCGGTTGTTGAACGTGATGGAGACCGACGCCGGGACAACAGCCACGCTGGCACCGTTAGCCGGCGTGGTTGACTCGGCGACATCGTGCGCGGAAGCCGGCACCGCCGAAAACAGCAGGGCTGAAGCGAAAGCAAGAGCAGCGACGACGGCGGCCAGAAGCGGGCGGATGGTACGCATGGGGCGGTTTCTCCTAGTGTTGGCTTCCTTACAGACTAGGCGAATCGTGCGGAGGGCCCGCACCGGACAACATAGGATTTGAGAGCAAACTCCCCTCGATCCCCGGAGACCTTCATGCTGAAACAAGGTTCTGCAGTCGACCGTTACTTCAAGATTTCCGAACGTGGATCCACCTATTCGCGGGAAATCCGTGGCGGCTTCGCGACCTTCTTCGCCATGAGCTACATCGTGGTGCTGAATCCGCTGATCCTCTCCGGACCTGACTCAACCGGTGCTTCGCTGGGCTTCACCGCCGTGGCAGCCACCACCGCATTCGTTGCTGGCATCCTGACCATCCTCATGGGTGCCTGGGCCAAGCATCCGTTCGCCGTGGCCACAGGCCTGGGCGTCAACGCCTTCGTAGCGGTCACGGTTGCCTCCCACCCCGGCCTAACGTGGCCGGACATGATGGGGCTCGTGGTGTTGTCCGGCATCACCATGCTGATCCTGGTGCTGACCGGTTTCCGGACTGCGGTCTTCAAAGCGGTGCCTGAAGCGCTCAAGACCGCCATTGTTGTGGGCATCGGCCTTTTCATCGCCCTCATTGGCCTGGTCAACGCCGGCTTCGTCCGCCGCATCCCCGATGCCGCCGGAACCACCGTTCCGCTGGGCCTGGGTGTGGACGGCAAGCTCCTTGGCTGGCCCACGCTGGTGTTCGCCGTTGGCCTGATCCTGACCATCGCCTTGGTGGTCCGCAAAGTCCGCGGCGCCATCCTGATTGGCATTGTGGTTTCCACTGCCCTGGCCGCGATCCTGGAATTCACACTTCACATCGGCCCAAGCTTTGATGGCACCAACGTCAATCCCCGTGGCTGGTCCCTGGTGGCCCCCAAGCTCAGCGAATGGGGCGCCCCGGACCTGTCCCTGATTGGCAAGGCCAATCCGATCGGCGCCTTTGAGCACCTCGGTTTCATTGCTGCGGCTTTGCTGGCGTTCGTGATCCTCCTCAGCATCTTCTTCGACGCCATGGGCACCATGGTTGGCCTGGCCAACGAGGCCGGAACCGTGGACAAGGACGGGAACATCCCCAACGTGGACCGGGTCCTCCAAGTGGACGCCCTCGGCGCGATCGTGGGCGGCGGAGCCTCCGTTTCCTCCAACCAGATCTTTGTTGAATCCGGCGCCGGCATTGGCGAAGGCGCACGCACCGGGCTCGCCTCGATCGTTACCGGCGCGCTTTTCCTGGTGGCCATGTTCTTCACTCCCCTCATCAACCTGGTTCCGTTTGAGGCCGTGGCACCCGCCCTTGTGGTGGTGGGCTTCATGATGGTCTCCCAGGTGGGCAAGATCGACTGGCAGGACTGGGGAGTGGGAATCCCCGCGTTCCTGACCATTGCCCTCATGCCGTTCACGTACTCCATTGCCAACGGCCTCGGCGCAGGCTTTATCTCCTTTGTCCTGATCCGCACTTTCCAGGGCCGAGCCCGCGAAGTCCACCCGCTCATGTGGGCTGTGGCTGGGGCGTTCCTGCTGTTCTTCGGCATTGGAACAGTAGAAGAGCTGCTGGGCGTCAAGTAGGAGAGTCCGGCATTTCAGACACCCCCCACCCGGAATCGCTGGTTTCGGCCTGCGTGTTCAGGTGTGCTTGAAGCATGGAAACCAGCCCCCTCAGCGTAGATGCCTCACCCACCCCATGGACCGGTCGCTTTGACGGCGAGGGCAGTGAGCATCGCCGCTGGTGGCAAGCCGTAGCACCCCACACGGTCTCCGGCGCGGCGGCCTCCCAGCGCCCCGCCGTCGTGATTGGTTTCTGCAGCGACGCCGGAGTTCTGCGGAACAAGGGGCGCGTGGGTGCAGCGGCAGCGCCTGCGGCTATCCGCTCTGCGCTGGGTCCGCTGGCTTTTCATCTTGACCGTGACGTGTTCGACGCCGGTGATGTGGTGGTGGAGGGCGGCTCACTGGAAGCGGGCCAAGAGCGCGCCGGGCTCGCCATCTCGGCACTGCTCGACGCCGGTAACCTCACTGTTGTGTTGGGCGGAGGCCACGAGACCGCGTTTGCCAGCTACCTGGGTGTTGCCGGTTCGGACGCCGTCCGCGGTAAGCGGCTGGGCGTGCTGAACCTGGACGCCCACTTTGACCTCCGGGATGAACCGATTCCCAGCTCCGGCACTCCGTTCCTGCAGATGGCCGAGGCGGAAGCCGCCGCTGGGCGCGAACTGCAGTACGCCGTCGTCGGCATCTCAGAGCCCAACAACACTCAGTCGCTCTTCACCACGGCCCGGCGTTTGGGCGTGAAATACCTCCTGGATGAGCTGTGCACTCCGGAAGCTGCGGAAGTGTTTGTTGCTGACTTCCTGGCCGGCGTGGACGTTCTGTACTTGACCATAGATCTGGACGTGATGCCGGCGTCCGTGGCACCCGGTGTGAGTGCGCCCGCCGCCTATGGTGTGCCGCTGCCGGTGATCAGCGCCATCTGCCGGCAAGTGGCAGCCAGCGGCAAGTTGCTGCATGTGGACGTGGCCGAGCTGAATCCTGAGTTCGACATCGACTCCCGGACTGCCAAAGTGGCGGCCCGGCTGTTGAACACGCTGCTGGCATAGCCGGGCGCCTGTTCCAGCACAAGCGCGCCTGTTCAAGCGCGCCGCTTGTGTTTAGTTGGGCCTGTTCCCGGGAACTTCCTCCGCATAGCCTGTGTGGAGGAGAGGATAAGGATGCGTGCAACGTCTGTGGAGGACAAGTGGGCATGGGTGACCGGCCTGGTGGCCGTTACCCTGGGTCTGCTCGCACACCTGGTGGCCGGCGGCAGCGCCCCTGCCGTACCCGTCCTCCTGGCTTTCGCCGCCCTCGCGTGCCTGGCGGCTCAATTGCTTGCCCGTTGGATCAACGGGCCACTGCTCTTGCTGCTGGTTTCCGGGGTGGCACAGCAACTGCTGCACATGGGGTTCGACGCTTTTGGGGGCTACTTCGCGGGCACCGGGCTGGAGCACTTGCACGGCGGTCAGCCCGCGCCGAAGACGGCCACCGAAGGCATCCAGGCTGAGGGAGCCGCGCCAGCCGGTGACATCCATCTGCTGCTCTACACCCACATGGCTGCGGCGATTCTCACGCTGGTTGTTGCTGCAGGAGTATCCAAAGCGGCCAAAGCTGAACGCAGAACCCAACAAACAAGCGGCTGACCCTCCGGCGCCCGAGCCCTCAACACCCGTCATCGCAGGAAATGCGGGGCAACCTTCCCGTAGCTCAGGGACACCTCGCGTAGCGCTGCGAAAGCCGGGGAAACCAACTTTGGGAGGCGGGAGGAAGGCCTCCTAGTGTGGTTTGCACGTGGTGTACCCAAGAGGCCAGGGAGCTGCCTGCAAAGCAGCGCACGCGGGTTCGAATCCCGCCACCACGTCCACTGGGCCCCAGCGGCCGGACCCACTTCCCGTGCGCGCAATCGGCCTTCCTGCATCAACCCGCAGATGAGACCCGGATCACTGGGCTGCCGGTCATCTTACAAATCTTCGGGACGGCCCACTATGATTGATGGGTCGCCCTCGCATGCGACACGTAATAGGAGGCCCCCCGATGACCCCTGCAATGGTTGCAGAACGCGAAATCCGCCTGTCCTTTTCAAGGGCGGACGAAATCCACGACGGACTCGACCGCGCCGTGGACGCCCTGATCGAAAGCGCAGCAGCTGATGCTAACTGCGGCATTCTGGTGACCCGGCACGAGCCCGGCACCTACACCGTGGCTCTGGACGAATCCGTTCCCTTCGGTCAGACCCGCGAAGTACTCGCTGCCTGATACCCCAACGTATTTTTCGGCAGCGACGCCAAAAACCGGGGCCCGTTCCTTTCCGCATCTACTACCCGCGGAAGGGAACGAGCCCCGGTTTCTGTTTAACTTCTGCCTCAGCGAACTACCGCCTACGCCCGGCGGAGAGTCACGCCGTCGGACTTCATGAACAATTCCTTGCCCTCCTCGGTAACGCCCGGGCCCGAATGCTCAAGCCACACCACGTTCCCGCTGCCGGAGACTTCCTCGATCAGACCGGTGGCGATCACGTGGGCGTATTTGACAACTTCCACCCTCTCGCCCACCTTCAGCGTCTTCCAGTCGGTTACCACAGCCGTGTGAGCGCTTCGCCTGGACAGGACTGCTCCGCGTGCCTTCATTGAACTTCTACCCCTTTGTGGATGTTCTCTGTTGTGTATTGAGTTGTGTTGAACGGTTGACCGTCAAGCCCACAACACCGTTGTTGTGGACGTGACGTACACCATAAGTTCTACTACATTTGCCACGCCCCGGTGCTTGCGTTGCGAACAAAGACCGGGGCGTGACAAATATGCCCATCAAATGAGCGTTTTATTCGACGTCAGGCCAAAATCCCGACGGCGGATTCGGCGGCCGCACGGACCGCGCCGGAGCCAACCAGACGGTCAGCCGCTTCCAGTTCCGGCGACAGGAACCGGTCAGCGCCCGGGCCCTGGACCACTTCGCGAAGCACCTCAAGCACCGCCGTCCCGGCCGGACCCGGGGTGAGTTCGCCGTCGGACATTTGCGTCCGCATATCAATGGCGCGGGCGCTGGTGACCAGCTCGACGGCGAGCACGCGGCGAAGGTTCTCCACGGCCTTGCGCAGCTTCCGGGCAGCGTGCCAGCCCATGGATACGTGATCTTCCTGCATGGCCGAACTCGGGATGGAGTCCACTGACGCCGGGACAGCCAGCCGCTTGTTGTCAGAGACGAGGCCGGCCTGGGTGTACTGGGCGATCATGAGGCCGGAGTCCACACCGGGGTCGCCAGCGAGGAACGCCGGCAGACCGTGTGAGCGGGCAGGGTCCAGCATGCGGTCCGTGCGTCGCTCGGCAATTGAGCTGAGGTCCGCCACCGCGATGGCCAGGAAGTCCAGAACGTAAGCCACAGGGGCACCGTGGAAGTTGCCGTTGGAGGTCACGCGGCCGTCCGGGAGGACCACCGGGTTGTCGATCGCTGCGGCGAGTTCGCGGGAAGCGACCAGCGCTGCATGGTCCACGGTGTCGCGGACAGCACCGGCAACCTGCGGTGCGCAACGCAGCGAGTAAGCGTCCTGGACCTTGGTGTCATTGATCCGGTGGGAAGCAACGATGGGCGAGTTGGACAGCACGCGGAGCATGTTGTCGGCGCTGGCTGCCTGGCCCGGGTGCGGCCGCAGTGCAGCGTGAAGCTCCGGCAGGAACACCTGGTCGGTACCCAACAGGGCCTCGACACTGAGCGCCGCGGTGACGTCCGCCGTCGCAAGCAACAAACGAATGTCAGCAATGGCCATCAGCAGCATGCCGAGCATTCCCTCGGTACCGTTGACGAGGGCCAGGCCCTCCTTCTCGGCGAGGGTGACCGGCTCGATCCCATGCTGCGCAAGAAGCTCAGCAACCGGCGGCTGGCCAGCGGTTCCGTACAGTTCGCCGTCGGGACCCATAGCTTCACCTTCGCCCATGAGGACTAATGCGCAATGGGACAACGGAGCGAGGTCGCCCGAGCAGCCCAGCGAACCGAACTCGCGGACCAGCGGGGTGATCCCCGCGTTGAGGACGTCCACCATGGTCTGCAAAACCACGGGGCGGACGCCGGTGCGTCCCGATGCCAGCGTCTTGGCGCGGAGGAACATGATGCCGCGAACCACTTCGCGTTCCACTGCCGGGCCCATGCCGGCTGCGTGGCTGCGGATGAGCGACTTCTGCAGCTGCGTGCGGAGGTCGTTGGGGATGTGGCGGTTGGCCAGTGCGCCGAAGCCCGTGGAAATGCCGTACGCAGGAACGTCACTGGTGGCCAGATCGTCAATGTGGGCACGGACCTTGGCAACGTTGTCCAAGGCTTCCTGGGAGATGGTCACCTTGGCGTCGTGGCGTGCGACGGCGACGACGTCTTCCGGGGTGACGCCACTGGAGCCGAGGGTGACGGTGAGCTGTTCGTTGGATGGGGCCACGCGGACAGGGTTCCCTGGCCGAGCTTGCGAGGTTAGGGGGTTCGTGGGGAGGATGGTCACTTTTACTTGCTCTCTGGGGATTCGTTCATGGGGATGCGGACGCCGCGTTCGTTGGCGACCTCGACGGCGCGGTCGTAGCCGGCGTCGACGTGGCGGATGACGCCCATGCCGGGATCGTTGGTCAGGAGCCGTTCGAGCTTCTCCGCGGCGAGGTCGGTGCCGTCGGCGACGGAGACCTGTCCGGCGTGCAGTGACCGGCCGATACCGACACCGCCGCCGTGGTGGATGGAGACCCAGGTGGCACCGGAGGAGGTGTTGATCAGGGCGTTGAGCAACGGCCAGTCAGCAATCGCATCCGAACCATCAGCCATGGACTCGGTCTCCCGGTACGGGGACGCCACCGACCCCGAGTCCAGGTGGTCACGGCCGATCACGATCGGGGCCTTGACCTTGCCCTCCTTCACCAACTGGTTGAACAACAACCCGGCCTTGGCGCGTTCGCCGTAGCCGAGCCAACAAATGCGTGCCGGCAGGCCCTCGAACTCCACCCGGTCCGCGGCGGCGTCGAGCCACTTGTGCAGGTGCTTGTTCTCCGGGAAGAGCTCTTTGATCGCTTTGTCGGTGACGGCGATGTCTTCCGGATCCCCGGACAGGGCAACCCAGCGGAACGGGCCCAGGCCCTCGCAGAACAACGGACGGATATACGCCGGAACGAAGCCCGGGAACTCAAACGCCCGGGTGTACCCGCCCTTGCGTGCCTCATCACGGATGGAGTTGCCGTAATCGAACACCTCAGCCCCGGCGTCCTGGAACTCCACCATTGCCTGGACCTGGCGGGCCATGGACGCCTGGGCCTTCTTCGTGAACCCTTCCGGGTCAGCCTCAGCCTCGGTATGCCACTCGGCCACGCTGATGCCCTCGGGCAGGTACGACAACGGATCGTGCGCGGAGGTCTGATCGGTGACCACATCAAAGGTGATCTCCCCGGCCTTGTGACGGGCCAGCAGTTCCGGGAACACTTCGGCGGCGTTGCCCACATACCCTACGGACCAGCCGCGACGCTCATCCTTGGCCTTCTGGACCTTCTTGATCGCGGCGTCCAGATCCGTTTCCACCTCGTCCAGGTACCGCTTCCCGGCGCGGCGGCGCAGACGGGTCTCGTCCACGTCAACAATCAAGCACGCACCATCGTTCAGGGTCACAGCCAACGGCTGGGCCCCGCCCATGCCACCACACCCACCCGTCAACGTCAGGGTCCCCGCCAAAGGCCCCTCGGTGGAGCCCTCCGCTGCCGGTGCCGGGTGACGTGCGGTGTTCTGCCTGACAGCAGAGAGCTTGTTCCCGACCGCGGCAAAAGTCTCGTACGTGCCCTGCAGGATGCCCTGGGTACCGATGTAGATCCAGGACCCGGCCGTCATCTGGCCGTACATCATCAAACCCTCAGCCTCGAGCCGGCGGAACTCAGGCCACGTTGCCCAGTCCCCCACCAGATTCGAGTTCGCCAGCAACACCCGCGGAGCCCACTCATGGGTGCGGAACACACCCACCGGCTTGCCCGACTGCACCAAAAGAGTTTCGTCCTTCTCCATGGTTTCCAGAGTCCGGGTAATCGCATCAAAAGCAGCCCAACTACGCACAGCACGGCCCGTGCCACCGTAAACCACCAGATCATCCGGACGCTCAGCAACCTCCGGATCCAGGTTGTTCATCAACATGCGCAACGGCGCTTCGGTCTGCCACGACTTGGCAGTGAGCTCGGTACCCCGGGCGGCCTTAACCGGACGGGCACCAGAAGTGAAATCGGCGGGTGCCATGGTGACTCCTTCGTCTGTGGGAAGTAGGTGGAGGAAAGATCTTCTGCTTCTACTAAAGCCCCTTTACCGTGCGGCCGGAACGGCTTTTGAGGCGGTGCTGTCCGGGATTACAGACATGATCAACCCCTCGCATTTACTCGGCAATGAGCGCATGCTGGACCCATGGCAACGTACCGGGTGACAACCCTCGTCGCGGCGCCGCCCCAGCGCGTCTTCGCGATGTGGACGGACCTGGATCGGTTCTCCGAATGGATCGGAGGAGTCACCCGCGTCACCGATCGCACCGGCCCACCCAACCAGGCCGGCAGCCGCTATACAGTGTGGTTTGGACGCATGGCAAGCCCCACCCAAATCCTTGCCGCAGAGCCGCCACGGCACATCCGCACCCGCTTCGGCAACGCGATCCTGAAGGGTGAGTCAGATGTGAGATTTACGGCCGAGGGCCAGGGCACACGCATCCACCAAGAATTCGTCACCCGCGGATTCATCGCCGGGATTTTTGGCCGGCTCTTCGCCCTGGGCTCTTACAAAGGCAGCTTTCAAGGCGAGCTGGAGACCTTCAGGAAACTCGTCGAGAAGGAAGCCAGCGGTCGAGACTGAGCGCCACGTCAGGCCCCGGGCCGTCCGTGGATTCGCACCGACAGTTCGTCCGCCGCTTTCCGGATGCGGGCGGCCAGAACCGGCCACTGCTCAGCAGGCACTTTGTCCTCCAAGAACGTGACGGCGACTGCCGCCGTCGGCCATCCAACATGGTCCGTCACAGCGGCGGCGATTGAGCCGAACCCCGGCGTGATTTCGCCGTTTTCCGTGGCGTAGCCGCGCTGCCGCACTTGATCCAGATGCGATGACAGCGCGGAGTACTTCATGATGGGGAACTCAACTTCATGCCGTGAGGTGAAGGCGGCCGCATTTGGATACAGGGCGCGGACTTGCGACTTTGGCAGCGCGGCAAGAATCGCGCGGCCCGACGCCGTGAGGTGGCTGGGCAGGCGGACACCGACGTCAGTTACCAGGCTGGGGCGGTTCTTGGCCCGCTCCTCCACGATGTAGAGAACATCCCGGCCGTGAAGCACCGCCAAGTGCGCGCTCTCACCGATCACGTCCACCAGGGAAGCGAGCATGGGACGTCCCAGCCGGGACAGGGGTTCCTGACGCGAGTACGCAGAGCTGAGCTCGAAAGCGCTGATACCCAGCCCGTAGCGCTGCTCTTCATGCAGGTGCAGGACGAACCCATTCGCTTCCATCACACCCAGCAGGTGGTACACGCTGGAGCGTGGCAAGCCGAGGGCTGTTGCAATGTTCGACGCCGCCATGGGGCCGCGTCGCGAGGCCAACAGTTTCAAAATGCGCAGGGTATTCTCAGCGGCCGGGACCTTGGACGTGGCTTTGCCATGGGCGGTTGGCGTCGTTGTCATTATTCCTCGCTGCTCTGACGTAGTACGGGATCCCGGACACGGCTGTCCGGTATCCCGTACTCAAGCGTGCACCCTGCGCAGGGCAATCGCCAGAACTGAGCGCGCATGCGTGTCTGGAATGCCGGACACGTGGCGTCGGGAGTCGCGCTACTTCGGGCGGTTGGCGATGAGTTGGGATACGTTTGTCGTGGTTTTGAGCCAGTCCGCAAGATCCCGGTCAAGCATCGCGGCAAGTTTAAGGCAGGCGGCATGTCCGTCCTGAACCGTGAGCCTGGTGCTCTGTCCAGGAAGCGGAAATCCGGACACGAACGGCTCGTGGTGAGCGGCGCGGTTCCTGGCCGCATGGACAACGGCAACGATCCCGTGAGTCCATGATCGAGTGAATTTCACTTTGTCGGCCGCTGCAATGGCTCGGGCGCCTCGAAACGACTTCGAGAGTCCGTTTATCCAGAGTTGGTCGTGAGAGACGTGAAACCTCTGGGGCTCCTTTCCTACGTAGCCTCCGGGCTCCAGGAGACCCTTCCAAAAGCCAAACATCAGTCCTGCAACCAAGTGCCCGGGCGTTTTGCGTCCTTGCGGCAACCTGCCCCATGCTTCCGCCAATTTGCTTCGGCTTGGGCCGTCAAGGCCAATGTCCTGCTTGTACCAGTCAAACCCATAAGCCGAGTGGAGTTGCTTTGCCATTGAGTTCCTCAGGGCCACTTCGATAATCGCAACATCAGCAAGCACAGCCGCTGATATGTCCCGGTCCCAGACGTAGAGTTTTCGCGCCAGGCTCACGTCTTGCCCGGCCGCAGCCAAATACGTTCCCATTCGAATGGGTGTGACTGCCTCGTCCAGAGCTCTGTTGTGCGCCCCGTTCGACCACAGCTGGGAGTTGGACACGAGCTGGCTCCTTGATAGGATTGATCCCGAAGTCCCCGGACCCGCCTCTCTGGACCAGAGCCATGATGCGGCCGGGGTTATTTTTTTCTTGAGTCTAGGCGACCCCAGGTGGTGGGCAGAATCCGGTACACTCAGTCGCGGGCGGTCAGCCGCCCTCGCCTGGGTACGCTCCGACCAGTGACCCGACGGCTAAGCAGTCTTGGACGCCGCTGACATTCAGAACTTTGCAGGTTGGGCTTTGGCTCCCTACAACGGCGCAGGTCGGTGCGCTCAAGGGAAAACATGTCTACCCATCATCTGCTGACTCGTCGCGCACGGCTCCGTTCACAAGCCCTTCAAGAGCCCCATCGTCTAGCGCACGCTCACCTGTTGGCAATCTCCAGCCGTGATCCGGTAACTGTTCCTGCCGGGGCTTGGCAACGCCGCCTCGAAGGACAAGTTTTTCGGCAGCTAGGCTACTTTCACATCGCCGACAGGCATCAAGACGGCATGAGAATCACTAGGATCTGCCCCGGCAAGGAATCACTCGAAATCTCTTTTTCGAACATGCCCCGCTACCGGATCTCTAGGCTCGCCAACTCTTTGCCATCCTGGTATGCCGGCGAGCAAGTCTTGGCGAATGGGTACCCGGGCCTAAGATACCGACCCTTGCCTCAAGCGCAGGGAATCGAGTTCTATGTCCTAGCTAGGCCATGCTCAGTAATCGTCAGGGGCATCAGCGTCGCAGCATTCGAGGAAGCATGCCACCCGAATTTAAACGATGAGCTCCAGGGAGCCCGAACAGAACAATATCTCCACCGTGTCGAGGCGCTTTCTACCAGGCCCGAGGGACACGAATCAGACTTGGCCGTGAGTGCGATCATCCGTCGCGCTGGAATCTTTCTCGCCAGCAACGCCGACAGCATCGACTTATGGTCAACGAGGCCCGACCGACTCAGCGTTGAGATCATCACCCAAGACCGATCCGAGCCCACGTTCAATAAGATCATCTCGGGTCTAACCTCGACCGAATTCACGCCACGCTTACTCATGACCAAGACCGAGGGACACCGCGGATACCGAACCACGTTCCGGGTGGAAGGCTCAGCAACGGAGATTGACCTCAGAATCCAGACGCTGTAATCCGAGTGCCATCAGGAATTCGACGCCCGGATTACAGACCGGCACGTCCCATTGAGCCTTAACCTCTAAGCGGTGGACTTACTTCCCTCACGCTGACGCTGCGCCCTTACGCCGAAGCAGGAACGTAATGGCTCCCGCCGCAGCCAGGACCAGCGCCACGATCAGCCCAATAGTCCATCCGCTCATCCCCGCAGAGGAAGCGGCCAGCGGGGTGGCCGCCTCTTGGGACTGGGAATCAACCGACGCGGAATCCTTGGCAGCTGAAGCGGCCGGCGGCACCGAAATGCTCGGCGCGGGCGACGGAGTGGCGGCAGGTGTTGCGGCCGCCTCGGCCGGGGTACCTGTTTCAGCAAGTCCGACGGCGGGAGCGTAGTCGCGGGGCCAAGGAACGATCACTGGGGCTGCTCCGGCACCGGAGTGCTGTGAAACATCAACCTGTCCGGCTCCAGCCTGGCCGGGCTGTCCACCAGCAGCGGCCGCGGCAGCTTCGGCCTGGCGTGCAGCTTCCGCGGCGGCTTCCGCTTGGCGTGCGGCTTCGGCTTGGCGTGCCTCTTCCGCTTGGCGTGCCTCTTCCGCGGCCTTGGCAGCGTCGGCCGCCTTACCGGCGTCGACGGCTGCTGTGTCTGCAAGCCCAACAAGCTCGGCGATCATGGCGTCGATAGAGGCAACGTGGGCAGTGGTTGCCGCGTCTCGATCGGCGGCTGCAAACTGCCAGACCGTAGCGAATGCTTGCGCGTCTGCCCGGCTACCTTCCAGGGCTATATTGGCGGCAACCCGCAGTTCCAGATCTGCATCGTCCAGCTTCTGGTAGGCGAGGATGCGGTTGTCGAGCTCCTGCGCCTGAGCCAATCCGTACTCAAGGAAGTAGCGGGTATCCGGGTGACTCCAGGACTTTCCGGCTATCGAGGCCGCCTTGCGAACGTATTCGCCGCCCGTAGCGTGGAGCTGGGCAACGCGCTGCCTCTCGTTGAGCATGACGGTGCCATCCAACGTTTCTGCAGCATCGTGCCCGACGGTGATGAAGTCCTTGATCGCGGCGTCGCCACCCAGCAGCGCGGCCTCCGCGGCTTTCCGAACCTCCGGTGTACCTACCAGCCCAAGGTCCAAGGTGGCTTGGCGTGCTTCGTTGATCAGGGTGTTGAGGTCGGCACCGGGGGCCGTCAGGGTTGCGAGTAGACCGGGCACTTCTTTGGCTGCCTTGGCAAAGGCTTCCCGTAGTGGCTTCTCAGTGATCATGCTTGCGCCGTCGATAACAGCACGTGGGAGTGCCTGCGCGGACTGGAATTTCCAATCGGCCATCAATCTGGCGGTGTCTGCTTCCCTCGCAGCTGATGCCGCATTTTTGGCTTTCTCTATGGCGGCCTTCGCGCGATCAGCAACAGCTGCGGTGCCGTTGGGGTTGGCTGCGACATCGGCCTTGACCTGCTGGAGCAGCCCGGACACTGTCCTCAACTCAGCGTCGTGACCGGCAACCACAAACTGGCCGTAGCGAAGGAAATCGGCCACCACATCCCCGTTTTCGGTTTTCAGCGCGGCCTCCGCAGCGGCAGAGACTGCAGGATTCTCGGAAGCCAACACCGCATAAGCCGCCATGCGGTCCGTCATCCAGACCTTGGCGCGCCAGCCCTCAAGGACAAACTTCTCAATAGCCCCATCGCCCTTGTCCAGACTCTCGGCCGCGGCGCGTTCAACATGGACATTGCCGTACTCCTGAAAGAACGTAGCAGCGACTCTGAGGTCACCCTTCCACGTCTCGGCCCAGCCCGTAGCAAGGAACGCATCGATCGTCGCGGGGTCATTCGCCGCCAGGATCTTTTGCGCAGTTGAGCGAACATGCGCACTTCCCCGCGTCGTCAGCTCGGTGACCAGCTGCTTGCGGTCCGCGGCGAGCGTGACGTCCTGTCCGGCGTCGAGGAATGCCTGAAGCGCATCGGCGCCACCCACCAGCGCGGTCGCAGCAGCGGCGCGGGTTGCAGGGCCACCTGTCTTCCACAGCTCAACAACGCCGGCAGTATCAGTGGCCCGCTCCACGAACGGGACAGGAGCCTGAGCGGCGTGCGGCACCTCAAAGGTGGGAATGTCGTAGGCCTGGGCTGGAGCAGCGAAGAGCAGAGAAGCCCCAGCTGCAACGGCAATCAGGGCAGCAGTAACACGGCGCCGGGTAGCGCGGAATGAAGATAACAAGGGTCCCCCAAGTAACGAATGCGATTGGCAGCACGGAGTTCAATGGGGGCGACGCGGATGCGAGGGATGCCTGACCTGTGACGAGCTGTCCGCGGTCATCATATCCGACTACGGACTATGACTTTTACCACTCCTAAAAACAGAGTCATGAGACTGTCTGCGATCAAAGACACCAAACCCCCGTGAGTCCCATCACAAGGGCGTCAAAAGTGATCTGCTGGATAGCGATCCCCTCCCAAAGACGAGAAGGTTTTACTATGCAACAAACCAAGCTGGCTGCGGAGAGCTCTGTCCTCCAAGCCGCGGGTACGGCGCTCAGCCGAGGCCTCAACGTCCGTCACATTCGCTTCATGGCGCTCGGATCCGCGATCGGCACCGGCCTTTTCTACGGCTCCGCCTCCGCCATCCAGAAAGCAGGACCCGCCGTCCTGCTGGCCTACATCATCGGCGGCGCTGCCGTGTTCATGGTGATGCGTGCGCTGGGCGAAATGGCTGTCCGACACCCGGTATCCGGCTCCTTCGGCCAGTACGCGTCCAAGTACCTGGGACCATTCGCGGGCTTCGTGACCGGATGGACCTACGTGTTCGAGATGGCGATCGTAGCTATCGCCGACGTCACGGCCTTCAGTATTTACATGGGGTTCTGGTTCCCCCAGGTGGACAGATGGATTTGGGTGCTGGCCATCATCCTGTTCCTGGGTGCCATGAACCTGCTCAGCGTGAAAGTGTTCGGGGAGCTTGAGTTCTGGTTCTCGCTCATCAAGGTGGTGGCGATCATTGCAATGATCGTCGGCGGAGCAGCGATCATCGTCTTCGGTTTCCAAACGGGGGACGGCGGTGGCGTGGCACCGGGACTGGGGAACCTGGTGAATCACGGCGGTTTGTTCCCGAACGGTTTTGAGGGGCTACTGGCCGCGTTCGCCGTCGTCATGTTTGCCTTTGGCGGCATCGAGACGATCGGCATCACGGCAGGCGAGGCCACGAACCCCAAGAAGGTGATCCCGCAGGCAGTTAATACTGTGCCGGTCCGCGTGCTGCTCTTCTACGTATTGACGTTGGGCGTGCTGATGAGCATCTTCCCCTGGAACGAGATCGGCAGCAGCGGAAGTCCGTTTGTGCAGATTTTCGATGGTCTGGGGATCCCTGCCGCACCGCACATCCTCAATGCCGTGGTCATCACGGCCGCGCTTTCTGCCATCAACAGCGACATCTTTGGGGCCGGACGCATTCTCTTCGGGTTGGCCCAGCAAGGGCACGCACCCAAGAGCTTCAGCAAGATCTCCCGGCACGGCGTTCCGTGGATGACCGTGGTGATGATGGGCGGCATCCTCCTGGTGGGCGTGGTGTTGAACGCGGTCATTCCGGAGGATGTGTTTGTGCTCATCGCTTCAATCGCTACCTTCGCTACGGTCTGGGTTTGGGTGATGATCCTCGCTTCGCATGTGGCCATGAAGCGGGAGATCAAGCGCAAGGGACTGCCGGAGTCGGAATTCGGTTCGCCGCTATGGCCCATTGCATCCATCCTGACCATGGCGTTCATGGCCATGGTGATTGTGATTCTGGGCGTCTTCGAAGACACCCGTGTTGCCTTGTACGTGGGTGGCACTTGGCTTCTCCTCCTGTTCGTTGCCTACAAGCTGTGGGTTCGCGGGGGCGGCCTTCGCCGGGCTGAGCTGGTGGACGAGACCGCGCAAATGCCGGTTGTGAAGGCGCGCTAGTTTCTCAGACGCGTGGACTTATGCCCCGGAAGCGGTGGCGCTTTGGATTTGTAGCTATGCCCGGTGGGGGTGCTGACACGGATCGTGTGCACGTCACCGGGCATGCTCTTTGCGGACCAGCCAGGATTTTCCTTTGTGTGGTTGCAGGCTTCACAAAGCCCGGCCCCATTGTGGAGGTTGGTGCTGCCTTCTGAATGCCAAGGAATGACGTGGTCGATGTGTCGGATGGGCGCGTCGCAGTAAGGCGTACGGCACGTGTGGTCCCGGATGCGGATGAAGCGCCTCAACTGTTGGGGGAAGAAGCGTGCTTTTGAGTCCATCGTAAGGAGCTCACCGCTGCCGGGAGCGGTGTAGAGGCGGCGGAGCAGCACTGCGAACCCGCTGCGATCCGTTGGCTCCTGGTCAGGCTGGGGCTGATCCTCAGAGCCGCATTGATCCTCAACCAGAAGCGCCCTGGCCCATTCCGAGGGTACGATTCCATAGCCTTCCAGCCGGGCAGGCTCAGAGTCGCCTTGGAAGAGCGCGCGATCGGTCATCACAAGGTTGAGGTTGATACCTGAGACACCTCCCGGCGTTCCGGTAACGCGTTCGATCAGGGTGTCTGCCATGACCTGCCCACGGGTCCGGGCGTCTCCGCTGGAGCGCATGGAGTCGGCCGTCCGGTTGAGCGCGGCATAGACGGCTACGCCCTGGGCAACGGGGAGAAGCGCCGTCAGGTACGTCATGGTGTCCGGTGCGGGACGTAGGCTGACGGTCCGTTCCGTGGCGGCGTGACTGGCCCGCTGGGCCACTGACCGGGGATCGCGACGATATGCGGCTGCTTTTGCGGCGGCGATGATGGCTTTGTCTCCGGCTCCGTCGAAGGTTCCGGAGTCAGGGGCAAGTTCCTCGTCCACTGCGGCCCGGTCCTCGACGGACAGGCAGGCTGTTTCCTTCACCAGCAGCGTGGCCCGCCACTCGTTTATTTGCCCCGACTCCAGCGCTGCCATGGTCCGCGGCATCTCCATGACCAGCGTTTTGGCAAGACCAAAAAGCCTTGATCCTTTGTTGGGTGACTCCCGCCGTGCCAGCGCCACCTGTGCAGCAACCCCTGTGTCGCACTTTGAATCTGGCACCCCCGCGTGGGCTTGCCCGGCTCGCTGCGCAAGATCGAGCGCCACCGCAGCCCGGGCCTGCCGGGCGGAAACAGCAGACTTCAGCTCCTCAAGATGGCGCATCTCATCTATCAGCTCAGAAGAGCCGGCGCTCATGGGAAGCGACAGCAGTGCAAGCCTGAGTCCGCGAACGCCCAAAGCGCCAACAGCCATTTCAGGAGCTACAGGCGAGGAAACCGGGATACCGGCAGGCAGATCCGGCGGCGAAGCCACTGATACGTGCTGCGATCCCTGCATTCTGTCCATAGAGCCACTCTGCCAGCGCCTCCGAACCAGCATCAGAGCCAAAGTTGTCTATGTGGACAACCTTCACATTGTCTCAAGCCTGTCACCTCACCGGTTCGGGGCTGAACAGCACTCGATCTATCCGCTCCATGGCCTCGGGGAAAGCGGCCATGTCAATGACGCCCCACGTTGTATCCAGCTGAATTGAGCGGACACCCCGGCCAAGAAATCGTGCATCGTTCGGGTGAGGGTCCCAGAGATTTGGCTCCGCCTTCCCGCTGACCAGGAAGGTGAAGAGCCCCTTTTGAGACGGCTTGGTGGGTCCCGTTCTGACGAAGTCCACCGCTGGGGCCCGAAACGACACCAGCCCGCGCTCCCAGCCCACCAACCGGCCGTTTTCTTGTGGTTCATGGCAACGGATCCAACACTCCAGAAGGCCGCGTCGGAGCAAACGTTGGAAGCGCAGCCTTGCTAAGACCGGGTCAAATAACAGGACGACATATGAAGCGAAGACCCCAACAACAGCAATGATGACTGCCCAGTGCAACTGCTCTCCGGTGACCACCAGCATCACCGTGAACGCTGCCACAGCCGCAAGGTTCACCACGGTCGCCACAGCACGCTTGCCCCGCAAGGACATTACTTTAGCCATGCCACACTCTAAGCTGCCGGGCCCTGAACACGGCGGAGCCTTACCTGGCCGACCAGCCGCCGTCCATGGTGTAGCTCGCGCCGGTGACCATACCGGCGTCGTCGGAGGCCATCCAGGCAGCCAACGACGCCACTTCCTCCACCTCCACAAGCCGTTTCACGGCGGACTCAGTGAGCATCACCTTGGCCAGGACCTCGGCCTCAGGGATGCCGTGAAGCCGGGCCTGATCGGCGATCTGCTTCTCAACGAGTGGCGTCCGGACGTACCCGGGGTTAATGCAGTTGGACGTGACACCGCGTTGGCCGCCCTCCAAGGCGGTGACTTTGCTGAGCCCCTCCAGCCCGTGCTTAGCGGAGACATATGCGCTCTTGTAGGCGGAGGCCCGGAGCCCATGGACCGAGGAGATGTTGATGATCCGGCCGAACCCATTGGCGTACATGTGCGGGAGTGCGGCCCTGATAAGGAGGAACGGAGCCTCCAACATCAGGGCCAGGATCCGGCGGAACTCCGCGGGCTCGAACTCCTCGATCGGCGCAACTTTCTGGATGCCGGCGTTGTTGACCAGGATGTCGCAGTCGAGACTGAGGGTGGCCAAGGCATCGACGTCCAGCAGATCCACCGTCCAGGCTGTGCCGCCCAGCTCATCGGCGAGGGCCGCAGCTCCGGAGGCATCGACGTCGGCCACTACTACTTTGGCCCCGCGGGCGGCGAGCGCCCGGGCACAGGCGGCACCGATTCCGCTCGCCCCGCCGGTTATCAATGCTTTGCGTCCGTTCAAGGAGTTGTCCATCAGTTTCAGCCTTTCGAGGCAGTGGTCAGTCCGTGGCGGATGGCGTCGGCCTGGTCCACGTCCTGCAGCGCGATGCCCTTGGTTTCCTTCAGTGAGATGACAGCGACCACCGTGATGGCGCAGGCGACCACGAGGTAGATGGCTGTGGGAACCCAGGATCCGGTGTCTTTGAGCCACTGGGTTGCCAGCAGCGGTGCGAGCGAGCCGGCGAAGATGGAGGTGACCTGCGAGCCGAGCGAAACACCGGAGTACCGCATGCGGGTGGGGAAGAGCTCGGACATAATGGCGGGCTGACCGGCGTACATGAAGGCGTGCAGGCAGAGGCCGATGGTGACGGCGAGGACGATGATCACGGCGTTCTTGGTGTCGAACATGGGGAAGGCGAAGAACGGCCAGGTTGCGCCGGTGATTGCGCCCACGAGGTACACGGGTTTGCGTCCCCACGAGTCCACCAGCCGTCCCACCTGCGGGATGACGAGGAAGTGGATGACGTGGGCGATCAGGAGAGCCAGCAGGAGCGAGGAGGTGTCGTATTTGTGGACGCTCTTGAGGTAGACGATCGCGAAGCTCACCACGAGGTAGTACATGATGTTCTCCGCGAAGCGCAGACCCATCGCCTGCAGGATGCCCTTGGGGTACTTGCGGATGACCTCGCCAACTCCGTAGCTGATGGCTTTGGACTCCTCCACCTGTGCCTTGGCTTCGAGGAAAATGGGGGCTTCGGTGACGTGGGTGCGGATGTAGTACCCAACGAACACGATCACTGCGGAGAGCCAGAACGCGACGCGCCAACCCCAGCCGAGGAACGCTTCGCTGCTGAGGGTGCTGGACATGACGAACAGGACCAGCGTGGCCAGGAGGTTGCCCACCGGCACGGCGGCTTGGGGCCATGAGGACCAGAACCCGCGCGACTTGTTGGGGCTGTGTTCTGCCACGAGGAGGACAGCGCCGCCCCATTCGCCACCGAGGGCGAAGCCCTGGATGAAGCGCAGGGCCACCAGCATGGCCGGGGCCCAGTAGCCGATGTCCATGAAGCCGGGGAGGCAGCCCATCAGGAAGGTGGAGACGCCGACGATCACGATTGTCAGCTGCAGCGTGGGCTTGCGACCCAGCTTGTCGCCGATCTGGCCGAAGACGATTCCGCCCAGCGGCCGGGCAACGAAGCCCACGGCGTAGGTGATGAAGGCCTGGATGATGCCGTCCAGTTCATTGCCTGTGCTGGGGAAGAAGTACTTGCCGAAAACCAAGGTGGCGGCCGTGGCGTAGAGGAAGAACTCGTACCACTCCACTACGGTGCCCACCATGGAGGCAGCCACAATTTTCTTGAGTCCGGAACCTTCGCCGGCTTTCCCTGCTTTTGATGCGGAGCGCTGCTCTACGCTCATATCCATCTCCTCAGTGTCCTCTTCGACCCTTGTGAACGTGATGTGATCCACAACACGAAATGCTCCACTGAGTATTGCTGCAGATTCTTTTGCGCTCAATGACCAAAGCGGCACCCTACGTGTGCAGAATTGCAGATATGAAACCGAACCCCGATGACCTCCTCATCTTGCTCGCCGTGTCACGTTCAGGAAAATTCACGACGGCGGCACAAGCCTTGGGACTGAACCACACCACCGTTTCGCGCAGGATAGCGGCACTGGAGAAGTCCTTGGGAGGCCGGGTCCTCGCACGTGCCGCCGGTGGTTGGGAAGTGACGGAATTGGGTGCGGAAGCCGTGTTGGTCGCGGAACGGATCGAAGCTGCGGTGGGTGCGCTGGGGCCGAGCGACCGCGCACCAGACCCGATTACCGGCGTCGTTCGCATGACCGCAACCGATGGTTTCAGCGCCTACATCGCGGCACCGGCCGTGGCACGGCTTCGACGCGAGCACCCTGGCCTCAGCGTGGAGATTGTCACCGTGACGCGCAGGGCCTTGCAACAGCGCTCGGGCCTGGACATCGAAGTGGTGGTAGGGACGCCGCAGGTGCACCGGGCCGAAGCGATCCGCCTGGGTGAGTACCGTTTGGGAATGTACGCCTCACGGGCCTACCTGGCTGACAACGGAACACCGGCCAGCATCGAGGAACTCACGCAGCATCAGCTCGTGTACTTCGTGGATTCGATGCTCCAGGTAGATGACCTCGATGCTCCCCGCAGGCTGGTCCCCACCATGCGCGACGGACTGAGTTCAACCAACGTGTTCGTCCATGTGGAAGCCACCCGCGCCGGCGCAGGAGTGGGGTTCCTGCCGTGCTTCATGGCCGACCGGCACCCGGATCTGGTGCGCCTCCTGCCAGCCGACTTCGCCGAGCTCCTCCCCTACTGGATGGTCCTCCGCCCGGACTCCATGCGCCGCCCCGCGGTAGCCGCCGTCGTGCAGGGCCTGCGGGAGGAAACGGAGCGGAGTCGGGAGGAGTTGCTGGGGGCGAAGTAGCGCCTAGACCACCTCGCAGGGAATCAAGTCCCCAGCGGGATCACCAGCGGTGTGTGGCTCACGGGGTCCTCGATCACGATGCACGGCAAGCCGAACACGTGCTCCACCAACTCGGCCGTGACTACATCGGCTGGGCGACCCTCCGCGACCACCGCCCCGTCCTTCATGGCAATCAGGTGCGTGGCGTAGCGGCAGGCATGGTTGAGATCGTGGAGCACGGCCACCAGGGTGTTGCCTTCGCGATTGAGCCGCCGGAACAGTTCCAGGAGCTCAATCTGGTGCGCGATATCCAGGAATGTGGTGGGTTCATCCAAAAGCAGCAATGGGGTTTGCTGGGCAAGAACCATGGCCACCCACACGCGTTGCCGCTGACCTCCGGAGAGCTCATCCACCAAGCGGCCGGACAGTGAAGTCACGTTGGTGGCCTCCAGCGCATCAACTACTGCGGCCTCATCAGCCTCGGACCACTGACGAAGCAATTTCTGGTGCGGGTAGCGCCCCCGGGCAACCAGGTCCGCCACGGTAATTCCGTCGGGCGCTATGGAGGTTTGCGGCAGGAGTCCCAACCGTCGGGCTACTTCCTTGGCCCCGTAGGCTGAGATGCTTTTGCCGTCCAAAAGCACAGACCCCGATGTGGGCTCCAGCAGCCGTGACAGCGCGCGCAGGAGCGTCGACTTTCCGCAGGCATTCGGGCCCACGATCACCGTGAACTCACCATCGGGAATGCGCACATCAAGCGCCTGTGACACCGTGCGGCCGGAGTAGCCAAGGCTCACATTCTCGGCGTGGAGCCGCGAACCGATTCCTCGGACGGGCCCGGACAACGCACCAAAAGCAGCAGCCACCACATCAGTCACAGCAATCTCCTTCAGTTCTTCACTCATTGCCGCTTCGCTTCACGGGCAAGGAGCCACACGAGGTAGCAGCCGCCAATGCTGACGGTCACCACCCCAACAGGTAGTTGGATGGGCGCGAAGAGGTTCTGCGCCACGATGTCGCTGGCCACCAAAAGGAACGCGCCCATGGCACCCGACGGAACCATACCCACCGAAGCGGACCTGGTCAGTCGCCGCGCCAGTTGCGGGGCTGCCAATGAAACAAACGCGATCGGCCCGGCAGCTGCGGTGACCATGGCGGTCAAGGCCACTCCAACAACTGCCAGGACCAGCCTGGAACCTTCCAGCCGAACACCCAAGGCGCGGGCGGCGTCGTCGCCCATTTCCAAGAGCCCCAACCGCCTGCCGTACAAAGACAGCGCAACCAGCAGAACCACAAAAACGGTCACGACCGGCAGCACCTGATCCCACGAGACCTTATTGAGCGAACCGGCACCCCACACGGCAGCGGACATGGCCTGCTCCAAAGATGCCTTGAGGATCAAGTAGGTGTTCACCGAAGCCAACATGGCACTCACGGCGATGCCGGCAATGATGAGCCGAAAACCCTGGATGCCCTTTTTGTAGGCGAACAAATAGACCAAGGCCGCCGTCACCAGTCCACCCACCAGCGCACCGGCAGACACTGCAAAGTAGCTGCCACCCATCAGCAGGATGACCACCAGCGCGCCCGTGTAGGCGCCGGTGTTGAAGCCGATCACATCCGGGCTGCCCAGCGCGTTGCGGGTCAGCGACTGGAAGATTGCCCCGCTGACACCCATGGCCGCCCCCAATAACAGGGCCAGGAGTACGCGGGGCAATCTCCACTCCACCACCACCATGTGCACGGCGCCGCTGGATTGGCCCAGCAGCGCCGAAACTACGTCCGGTACCGCAACGCTGAACTCACCCAGGCCGAGGGCGACGACGGCGAGCGCCAGGGCGGCGGTGACGAGGACGGCGGTGACAACCAGGGTGCGGACGTCGAAGCGAAGGGAAACGCGTCCGCCAAAGCGTCGGACGGCGAGGGTTCGCCGGCCGAAGTCGATGGCTGGTGCCTGCCGGACGGGGGTCGCGAGATCGGTGCGCATCATAGAGTGCTCACTTTCCGGCGTCGAATGAGCCAGATGAGGACGGGTGCGCCTACGAATGCGGTGATGATTCCTACCTGCATTTCGCCGGGGCGGAGAACAATGCGGCCCACAATGTCGGACACCAAGAGCAGTACTGGCGAGAGCACCAGGGTGTAGGCCAGGATCCAGCGTTGGTCCGGGCCAACGAACCATCGGGCCACGTGCGGGACCATGAGGCCCACGAATCCGATGGGGCCTGCGGCGGCTGTGGCGGCGCCGCACAGCAAAGTCACTGCGATGATGGTCCACACTCTGGTGCCGGCAATGTTGGCGCCGAGGGCCTTGGCAGTGTCTTCGCCCATAGCCACCGCGTTGAGTGGCCGGGCCATGGCGAGGGCGATGAATGTCCCCGCAAGAATGAACGGCGCCACGGTAGTGAAAATCTCCCAGGTGCGGTTGCTCAGCGTTCCGGCGCTCCAGCTGCGCATGCTGTCGAATACGGCCGGGCGCAGCAGCGTGATCCCGGACGAGATTCCGCCCAGCACTGCCCCGAGTGCAACGCCGGCCAGCGTTAGCCGGAGCGGGGTGGTGCCGCCCCTCCCCCGTGACCCGATGAGGTACACGGCAACCGTGGCAACCACAGCTCCGAGGAAGGAGAACCAGATGTACTCCTGGATGGTGGTGACTCCGAAGATCGCAACACCCAGGACCACGAAGAACCCGGCACCGGCGTTGACGCCCAGGATGCCGGGGTCCGCCAACGGGTTGCGTGTCAGGGCCTGGATGAGCGCCCCGGACAGGCCCAGGGCAACACCAACCGCCAATCCGGTGACGGTTCGGGGCAGGCGGAGATCGTGGATGATCACGTGTTCCGGCGAGGCATCGTAGGCCGTGATGGCGGGCCAGAGAGCGGCCAGGTCAATGTCCTTTGAGCCCACTACCAGGCTCAACCAGAGAACCACGGCCAAAGCGCCAATTGCTGCGAGCAATCCCAGAAGGCGGTACCGGTTCACTGAGGCGAGGCCCGCAGGGCGCGCGCCAGCAGGTGAAGCCGGCACCGCGTCCTGCACGTCAGCCGCTGAGGCTTCGGCTATGGAACTCAGCGCCATGGTTCCGGATGCCATTTAGAGGCCCAGCAATTCGAACTTGGCGTCCTGCAGGTCCACGATTTCCTCGCGATCGCGCTTCTCGTTGGACCACAGTTCGTCAAACCAGCGGCGGGTTTCGGCGTCGAGGTTTTCCCAACGCTCTTCCCAAGCCTCGCTCTTGTCCGTCCAGTAGCCGATCAGCTTGTAGGACTCGGGCGTGAGCTTCTTCTCATGCCGGAGGTACTTGCGGATTCCCCGCAGCACCTTGGTTTCGCCGGCCACCCAGATGTATCCCACCCCGCCGGGGAACTCCATGGAGCGCAGGACCTCACCCAATCGGGACTGGCTGTGGCCGTTCCCGCCGTAAATCCAGGCGACTTCGGTTCCGGCGCCGAGGGTCAGTTCCTGTTGGTGCGATGGATCCTCCACCTCGATCAGTACACGGGTGCGAACACCGGGCGGGGTCTGCTCCACCAACCGCGCCACGGCGGGCAGCCCGGTGGCATCAGCCAGCAGGATCTGCCACTGCAGCCCGGCCGGAGGTTCATACAGTCCAGTGGGCGAGTTGAGCCCGACGACGTCACCCACCTTGGCGCGCTGCGCCCAGGAAGCTGCCAATCCGCCGTCGTGCACTACGAAGTCAATGTCCACAGTCCCGGCCGAGGCGTCCACACCGCGGACCGTGTACGTCCGCATGGCGGACGGCTCGATGTCTTTGGACCAGTCCCAGGAATCTCCGGTTGAGATGGGCAGCCGCGCCTCATGGGTGCCCGGATCAGGAAGGAACACCCGGAGGTATTCGTCGCCCACACCGGTGGTCTCAAATCCGGCCAGGCCGGGACCGCCGAAGGTTATCCGGACCATTCCCGGGGTCAACAGACGTGTGGAAATGACCTCGGCCCGGTAGATGCTCATCATGACAGGAGCGCCTTTTCGAACTTCTCCAGCAAGGCGTACTGGCCACTCGGCGAGCCGTAAATCATTTCGAGGTCATAGGTGTGGATCTGCTTGTTGGCCACGAAGGGCAGTGAAGTCCACAGCTTGTTGTTGGCCAGCGGAGCGAAGGCATCCGGGTTGGCTCCGTCCTTCTCTGGAACCTCGGTGGTGATGATGGCGTCGATTCCGTTGAGCTGTTCGAGCTGCTCGGCACTGAGCTTGACGCCTTCGCCGTCAGCCAGCGGGGAAACCTTCAAGCCGAGGTCCCTGATGACCAGGCAGGGCGTTCCGTAGCAGCTGACCGAGACCTGGTCCTCGTAGTAGTCCACGGGGCCGATTACCAGGTTGCTCTTGCCGGCCTCAGCCAAGCGCTTCTTTACGTCGTCCACCTTGGCTTGGTACTTGTCCATCCACGCCTGGTACTGCTCCGTCTTGCCGAAAGCCTCGGCCACGGTCTTGAACTTGGTACGCCAGTCGCTCCCGTCAAAGCCGTTGAAGGTATAGGTGGGGGCGATGTCGGAGAGCTTCCCGTCCAATTCCTTGTCGTAGCCCAGACCGTTCAGGATGACGTCCGGCTGTGCTTTGAGGATGGCCTCGAAGTTGAATTCCGGGTAGTTGGTGAACGGCGTGATGCCGTTGAGGGCGTCCTGGTCGAAGAAGTACGGGAAGCTCGAGTAGCCGCTGTCACGGATGGGCTGCTGGCTGGCGAGCGGAATGCCGAGCGTAATGAGCATGTCCAAATCCGTGGTGTACATGCCCAGGGCCTTCTTGGGCTCGGCCGGCATGACTACTTCCTTGACCTCACTGTGGACCGTCCGCGTCTCGGATGTGGCGGTGGCGCTGGCACCAGTGGTGGCGCAGCCGCTTAGAAGAAGGGCTGCGGATGCCATGGCCGCAACGGCGGCAGACATGGTTTTAGAGCGTGAAATCACTGCGGTCCTCTTGATTCTCAGGGGAGACGGAGAGCTCCCGGTAGCGGCTGTAGGTATTCAATCGGGCCGCCGAAGTTAGGTATACCTACCCTAACAACGCAATGAGCTGAAAAACCGCTGGATTCTATTCAGAACCGGCCAAAGAGTGATGGTTTCCGGCCTTAAGGGAGGCCACATACCAGCCCGGAGTGTGCCCCATGACCTTTCTGAACACTTGAACGAAGGCACTCGGGTTGTTGTAACCCACCCTCCTGCTGACCGAGGAAACCGGGTAGCCGGCCGCCAGTAAACCCAGGGCAACCCGCACCCGGGCATGGATGCGCCATTGGGCAAACGTCATCCCCGTTTCCTTATGGAAGAGGCGGGACAGGTTACGGACACTGATGGACACCTGGACGCTCCATTCCTCCAGTGAACGGTCCAGGGCGGGATCATCCAGGAGCGCCCGGGCAATGAGCTCCAAGCGGGGGTCGGTGGGCATCGGCAACAGCATCGGCCTGGCATCCACAACGTCCAACAGCCCCAGAACCACTTGCTCCGAAGATTTCCGAATGGAGTCATCCATGTCGAAGTTGCTCATATGGCGCAGCAGTTCCTGAGCGGCAGCAGGGACAGTCACAGCGACAGTTCTGCGCGCCAGTTCCGGGGCGAGCCGGACATCAATGTGTGAACAGTAGAACCCTGTCCCCTGCGTGGACTTGACCGCATGCATCACACCCGCAGGAATCCAGAGCCCCAAGGTTGCAGGAACGGCAAAGAAGCCGCCGTCGGCCTCCACCGTCAGCACGCCGCGGGCGCCCCAGAGCAGCTCATGAGTATCGTGGACGTGTTCAGTCCAGGTTGCGGGCGTCGCACACTCGAAATAACCCGTGTAGACGCCGTAGTCCGGCCACATCGCCTCGCCCTCAGAGGGGGCGTCCGGCAGCACTTCGGTGTTTGCCACGGTCTGTCCGGATTGCGATATAGCTTGGCGGGTCATCTGGCCTTCTCAAAGTTAGGTGAGCCTTACTATGTTAAGCATGCCTTCCAGTTCCGCCACTCCGCCCTGCCCGCCCGGGCGTACCAAGCAACCCTGGAAGGTCTCCCGGCTCTTCAGCTTCACGTTGTTCGCCAACGGACGCTGGAAGCTGTTAGTGGCAGGCTGTGCAGGGCTCTCCCTGCACCAGGTCAGTGAGGCTCTGGTGCCGGCAACCATCGGTGCCGCCGTGGACAACGCCATTGAACCGAACGACGCCGGCGCCCTCCTTGGATGGCTCGGCGCCTTGGCAGTTGTGTTCGTGGTGCTGGCCCTGTCGTGGAGATTCGGAACCTTGGCCATTGAGAGATCCTTCAATTTCGGCTCACATGACCTCCGCCAACTGGTGGTGGAGCGGACACTTCATCCGCGTGGCATGGCCGCCAAACGTGCACCCGGAGAAATCGTGGCCATAGCCTCCTCGGACGCGGACAGGGTTGCGGGACTCTCCTGGCTGATCAGCGGCGGCCTGGCTGCGGCGGCGGGCGTGATCACCTCAGCGGTGACCCTCCTGCTGATTTCGGTCCCCTTGGGGCTGGCCGTCCTCCTGGCAACCCCCATCATGCTGCTGGTGATGCACCGGCTCACCAAACCGCTGGAGAGCCGGAGCGACGTTGAACAATCCACGGCCGCCCGCGCCGGTGCTCTGGCCACCGATTTCATCACAGGATCCCGCCCCCTCAAGGGCCTTGGTGCCGAGGATGCAGCAATCGCCCGCTACCGTGCCGCGAGCCGCGCCTCACTGGCATCTGCCCTGAAAGCCATCCGCGCCAAATCGGCCTACACGGGAGCGAGCACCGCCCTTTCTGCCGCTTTCCTGGCCGGCATCGCGTTCTTCGCAGCATGGTTCGCAGTCCAGGGCACCATTACTGTGGGGCAGTTGGTGGCCGTTGTTGGTGTTGCACAGTTTGTTCAAGGACCCATGACGTGGCTGGGTTTCCTCAGCGTTGAGCTTGCGCGCAAACGCGCCTCGGCGGCACGGATCGCAGTCCTGTTGGAGGAACCGGAGGCGGTGCCCGCGCCGGAAGCGGAAGAACGTCCGACGGCGGCAGCTGCTTCTGCGGCGGACCTCGCCTTGACAGGTGGTCCAGCTCCGCTGCTGGAGCTCCGGCCAGACGCTGAAGGAGTTGATTTCCCGCCTTTCACCGCATCAATCGGTGAAATCGTAGGAGTGGTTCTTCCCGACAGCACCCAGGCGCGTCAGCTGGTTGATACCCTCGGCTTCCGCATCCCCGCTCCCGCGGGCCTGATCTCCATTGATGGCCGGGACGCCGCCCTGCTCGATCCCCTGCAGGTCCGCTCCAGGGTCTTTGCCGACACCCATGATGCCGTCCTGTTCCGGGGCAGCGTCCAAACCAATATGTCAGTAGCCGAGGCCCCGCTGGACGAGCGCGCCATGGCCGCTGCCGCCGTCGGGGATTTTATTTCGCAATTGCCCCAGGGCACGGAAACTGTTCTTACCGGCCATGGCCAGGGCCTTTCCGGCGGCCAGCGGCAGCGGCTGGTTCTTGGGCGCTCGCTGCACCAACGCCAACCTGTGCTGGTCCTGCACGACCCCACTACCGCCGTCGACACCGCCACCGAAGCGGTGATCGCCGATGGCCTGCGCAACTTCCCTGACAAGGCCGTTGTTCTGGTGACCACAAGCCCAACGTTGCTGGCCATTTGTCACCGGGTGGTGGTGGGCGGAGTGGACGGGCCACCGGAAACAGGGACGCACCGCGAGCTTCTGGCGGCGTCAGCCGGCTACCGCGAGGTGGTGGGCTCGTGAGTGCGGACATTCTGCCCATTGCCACGCCCCGCCAAACCCGGAAGGCCATGTGGCGCCTGTTGGCGCAGCGCCCGGGCAAGCTGACCTTGACCATTTTTGTGCTGCTGGCTGCTTCCTGCTGCGGTTTGGCCGCCCCGGCAATTCTGGGCCTGATGGTCAACATTGCAGCTACCGGCGGGGATGTCATGTCCTTGCTGTGGCTGGCGATCGGGCTGCTGTTGGCCGGTGGACTCGGCGCGCTGTTGGGAGTCCTGGGCCAGAACCTGTTGGCGCGCATCTGTGAGGAAGCCCTTGCCGGCCTGCGCGAAGAAGTGTTCGCCGCCGCCGTCCGGAAACCGCTGAATCAGCTCGAAAAGGCGGGGATCGGCGACGTCGTGGCCCGCGTGTCCGGCGATGTCGAAGCCGTCAGCGAGGCAATCTCGGGGGTTCTTCCGGCGTTTACCAGCGCAGCTTTCACCATCGGCGTGACCCTGCTGGGCCTGGGAGTGATCGATTGGCGCTTCGCGGTGGCCGTCCTGATTGCAGCCCCGTTGCAGATCTTCACCCTCCGATGGTTCCTCAAGCGGACCGCCCCCATTTACCGCACCGTGAGGATCACGGAGGCCAACCGGACCGAGCAGATTATTGAGACCGTTCACGGATCACCGTCCGTGCTGGCTCTGGGACTTGGATCGCGCCACGCAGATCTGGTGGCGGCGGCTTCGCGGGAGAACATCGGACACTCACTGCGTGGCGTGGGTTACCTAACCCGCTTCTACAACCGCCTCAATCTTGCGGAGCTGATTGGTCTCTCCGCTGTGCTGCTAGTGGGCTTCTGGCTCCATTCCGAGGGCGCCGTGACGATCGGCGCGGCCACTGCTGCCGCCCTGTATTTCTACCGGCTGTTCGATCCGATCGGGCTGGTCCTGGGGCAGTTCGATGAACTGCAGAAGGCTGCGGCAGGATTGGGACGCATGTTCGGACTGACCATGTACGCGGAGCCGGCTGCTGCGTCCAAGGCCTCCTCGGCCGCCGGCGAAGCTGGAATCGTCCTGGACCACGTCACCTTCGCCTACCCCGGCCAGCGCCCTGCACTCCGCGGCGTCTCACTGACGGTGCGTCCGGCTGAGCGGGTAGCCATTGTGGGCACTTCGGGCGCCGGGAAGACTACCCTCGCCAAGGTCATCATGGGCCTGGAACATCCTGGCAGTGGGACTGCCTGGGTGGGCGGGCTGGACTCTGCTTCCGCGGCGCCGGCGGACCTGCACTCGAGGATCGCGATGGTCAGCCAGGAGGTGCACGTCTTCTCCGGCACACTTGCCGAGGACCTTCGGCTTGCCAAACCGGACGCTTCCGCGGAGCAGCTCTCGAACGCCCTGCAGGCCGTTGGAGCTGATTGGGTTGCAGCGCTCGACGACGGACTGGACACTTCCGTAGGTGCCGGCGGCCACCAGCTCACGCCCGAACAGGCGCAACAGCTTGCTTTGGCCCGGCTCATGCTCAAGGACCCTCCCATCGCAGTCCTCGATGAAGCCACAGCAGAAGCCGGAACGGGTTCTGCCACCATGTTGGACCAGGCTGCGGAGGCCGCTTTGGCGGGCCGGACTTCAGTGGTGATCGCACACCGGCTCTCCCAGGCAACCTCGGCGGACACCGTGGTGGTCATGGAGCAGGGGCGCATTGTGGAGTCCGGTTCTCATCAGGAACTGTTGGCAGCCGAGGGCCGCTACGCCCATTTGTGGGAAGCCTGGAACAGCTCACTCAGCCGAAGCTGAAGGGCCCTCCCCCGGCGTCTCCACCGGGGGATCGTGCCGCACCGGGGTTCCTTTGGCGAAAGCACGCACCTTGGCATCGTCCCAAATGTGGGCCGGGACGCCACCACCCAGAAGCCTGCGGGCAAGAGTGGGATCGTTGCCGAAAGGTGCGTGGCTGCCGGCCATGATCATGTTGCCGTAGCGCCGCCCCTTAAGCATGGCGGGATCGGCAATGATCATGGTGTGCTCAAACGTGTCCGCGATGGTGGCGGCGTCGGCCCGGGCGTTCTTCAGATCCGGGGCGTCCCCGGAGTTCACTATGTACAGGCCATCGGGGGCAAGCACGGAGTCCGCATGGGCGGTGAACTCCCGCGTGGTCAAAGCCTGTGGCGTGAAGGCTCCGGCAAAAACATCCCGAATAATGAGGTCACGGCTGTCCGGGCTAAGCGACTCCGTAACCTGCCGGGCCTCACCCACACGGATCCGCAACAGGGGCGCTTTGGGGAGGTCGAACCAGCCGCGAACGTAGTCGGCCAGCTTCCCGTCCAGCTCAACCACCACCTGACGCGCCTCCGGATATCCGGCATGGAAGTACCGTGCCATGGAGCACGCTCCTCCGCCCAAATGAAGGGCCCGGAGTTTGGGCTTCAGTTCCCGCGGCCATCGGGATTCCACCAGCGCGGCAATCCAGCGCATGTACTCAAATTCGAGGAGAAGCGGGTCCGCGAGATCAATGTGGGAGCTCATGACGCCGTTGATCTTGAGCAGCCAGCCGTTGGAGTTGTCCTGGTCCTGGATCAACTCGCAATCGCCGGTATCGATGTAGTAGACGCCAGCCGCCGGACCGTCAATGCGGGTGCCGGCAGGCACCTCCACCACTCCCGCCGTCGACCTCTGGGACCTGCCCGCCTTAGCGCGTTTCGCCACTACTTCCGCCCTGCCTGAGTCATGCTCCAAGCCTAGTGGAGCACTGCATGACCCAGGTTAGTCACAAATAAAGTAAGGCTACTTACAGTTTTGCCATCAACGGCCATATGATCTCTACATGGAACTAGGAGCATCCGTGTGGGCGGAGGTGTTGACGGTGGCGGTCGCCTGGCTGACAGTCGTCTGCCTCCTCCTGGCGCGCGTGCCCAAACCCCCGAGCCTCCTCGACTCCCCGCAGGACGTATCGCCGCTGGATCTGGATCAGCCGGAGGACTCGGAACCCCGCTGAAGCACGCTGCTTCGGATGGATGCCGACTGGTAGATCATCACCGAGCCAACGGACGGCGCCAGGCACGTGAGCTGGCACGGAGCTGAGCGGTTGGTCTTCAATTCCACATCAATATGCGCCGGGTGGGGTGGACTGCCGGTGACGTGGACGCGCCACTGCCCGCCCTCCTGCACGGTCTCGGTCACCTGGTAATCGTGCCTGCCGGCTGGCCCGAAGCGGGCGAGCACCGCCGCAATGGCCGCTTGCTGCAGCGGGGAAAGGTCCGTATATCCGCGCAGATATTCGGCGTGAACCCGGCCAGCAAGGTGGGCCTCGATCGTGGTGAGGGATGACCCGGCGTCGAGCCCTCCGTAGTACACGCCGTCCGGAACCACCACGGCGTTGGCGGCAAACCTGTCACCGCCCACATGGGAACACTCCCAAACGAGCTCCGGCCAACGCTCGCCCAGGGCACGTCCCACCGGCCGGCCACGCACTGCGCAGCACGGGTCATGCCGGCCATGCGCGCAGATCAGGATGACCGGCGGAAGGCCCGTCTCTCCAGGGGATGCCAGCGCTGAAACAATTCCTGAAAGGTCCTCGTCCCGCTCCCACACGCCCCAGAGCTGTTGATAAGCACCGGAGCTTTGATAGCGAAGGACGGCCCAGCGTTTGGGACCATGGCGCGGGCGAGGACCGGGACGCCGCACCAGGAGGACGCGGGCACCCGCCGCCCGTGCTGCCGAGGACACCAGGGCTTTGGTGCTGCTTTCAAGATCAAGGCCGTCGAAGCCACTGGGCGGCCACCCGCCCCGGTGCTCTATAAGGACCCACACCAGTCCCGGTGACGCCGTTCCGGCCATGGAGTCGCCCCGCACCCGGGCGTCATCGGAGCAGAAAAACGCCCTGGCGGCAGCCGCGTCACTGCCCGGCACTGTCAGTTCCCGGCGGGGAGGAGAACTCCTGCGCGCAACAGCCTTTCCACAAGTTCAATCCCAAGATCGTTTGCAAGGTGTTCCCCTCCATCCAGCAGTCGCTCCACGGACGGCAAGTCTGTTGCGGGGAAATCCAGCCAACCAACGCGGGTGGACAGGCGCGAGCCCTCCAACCGGGCTTCCAAGGCATCCCGGAGCCTCACCAAGGAGCCTGGCCCCAGGCCCTGTACGGCCGCGAGCTGCGCCACCGGGCCAAGAGGGGCCGGGCGCGCCTGGCCTCTCCTTGAGCGTTGGAACGCCGAGGTGGTGTCAGCCTGCAGGACGGCAGCGGCAAGGCGCTCACGGATCACCGCGAGTTCCTCCTCAGGCCCATCCACACCCAACGGCAGGGATCCGCGCATCACGGGGTCCTCACAAAGGGCTGCCAACGCGGCCTGCGCGAGCTGTTCGGCCAGTGCGTGCCGGGTCCAGTTGTGCACTCCCAACGTGAGATGGATGGAGACTTCACCTTGCGCCTGGGCGGCGTGCAGCCAACCACGGGGCAGGTACAGGACATCGCCTGGCTCCAGGACAGTGTCTATGTAGGCCTGGCCTTGGGCTGCCTCGGCTACCTCGGAGCGGTGATCTGTCCACGGCTGGCTTCGCAGCGGGTCCACGTGCACAGGCTCGTGGATGATCCAGCGCTTGGTTCCTTCGATCTGCAGAACGAAGACGTCGTGGACATCGTAGTGATCGTCGAAACCGCGGTTCTGAGGAGGGGTGATGTACGCATTGGCCTGCACAGGATGTCCGAGCTCGGAGCTCAGCCGGCTGGTGAAACCCGCCACCGGGTCCCACGTGCGGTGCAGTGCCTGCAGGACGAGGGTGGCGCCGTCGGCGAATTTGCGCCACAGTGCGGTGTCGTCCAGCTGATCCGGGATGGTGGCACCAACACCTGCCGGGGAAGTGAATGAGGACTCCGGAAGGGTGGAGCCGCCCTTGGCCACGCGAAGGAAAGGGGTGCGCAGACCGCGGCGCGAAACCAGCTCGTCAACCGCGCCGGCAGAGAACACATCGGAGAAGTCGCTGACTCCGCGGCTCAGCAGCGCAGTGCGCCCCCAGACCTCGCCGGCAAACCTCTCCCGTGCAATGTCAATCAGTCGTGTTTCCAGGACCCCGGCGCTCTTCACTGCGCCCGGGTCCTGGAAATCAGTGCTGGCAGAGCTCAAACTCAGCTGCCTTGTTGTCCGGCGCCGCCATCGGCACCACCGTCAGCGCCACCATCGGCACCACCGTCAGCACCGCCGTCGTGAGTACCTGGAACACCGGAAGCCCCACCGTCCGCGGGACCTTCAGCACCACCATCAGCGCCGCCATCGGCACCACCGTCAGCACCGCCGTCGTGAGTGCCCGGAACACCGGAAGCCCCACCGTCCGCGGGACCTTCGGCACCACCATCAGCGCCGCCATCGGCACCACCGTCAGCACCGCCGTCGTGAGTACCTGGAACACCGGAAGCCCCACCGTCCGCGGGGCCCTCCTGCTGGTTTGGATCCTGCTCTGGATCAGACATGCTTCCTCCCGAGAATCGAATGGCGTACTCAGGCTCCGGTTTCGGCGCCCGATTTCAACCCGGGCGATCTTCAGCCGCACCGCCCGTGATCACCATATCCATATGGGTCAGCGGTGGGAACAGCTTGCGCGCATTTTGAGCCTGCTAAGGCCCGACGCCAGGACGCACCATGCGATGTTCCGGCAGCGAGTACCAGGATGGGTCGCAGAGCTGCCGTTTACCGTCCGGCACAAAACCGTTGCGCCGGTAAAAAGCCTGGGCACGGGGATTATCATCCAGCACCCATAAGTACGCCGGACCGTCGCCGATCAGGGCATCAACCAAGGCTTGGCCCACTCCCCTGCCATG
The DNA here is from genome assembly GCF_041549525.1 of Paenarthrobacter aurescens. Taxonomy (NCBI): domain Bacteria; kingdom Bacillati; phylum Actinomycetota; class Actinomycetes; order Micrococcales; family Micrococcaceae; genus Paenarthrobacter; species Paenarthrobacter aurescens. The sequence goes on along the minus strand of NZ_CP157456.1, from coordinate 383,422 downwards.
GATGCGTTCCAGGGTGTAGAGCATGAAAAGCTCACGCTCACAGGGACCGTCTTCGTCCTGACCGGGACCTGCTGCGCCGAGGCCCACCAGTTGACCGTCGGGATCATGGGCAAGCATCCGGGTGTGGCCTGCAGCAATGAATTCCCGGTACCGCTCGATCCTGCGGGGCAGGGCTGCTTCCTGTTTCGCGAAGAACTCCGGAGGGAGCAGGTGACCGTAAGCCTCTTTCCACGACTGGACGTGCATCAGGGCCATGGCCCCGGCATCGTCCACCGTAGCCTGGCGAATCGTGAAATCCATTTACCGCACCCTCGCTATGGCAAAACCGTCCCATCCCTTGCTGCCCACGGTCTGGATGGCCGTGGCATCCAGGCGTGGATCCTGGCCCATCTTTTCCAGCGCAGCCACAATACCGGGTGCATTCACGTGGTCCCTTTCGGGCTCCAGGATGGCGCCGTCCCAGATGACGTTGTCCACCACTATCACCGTGCCGGGGTGCCCCAGCCGGATGGCCCAGTCGAGGTAGTTCGCATCATTTTCCTTGTCTGCGTCAATGAAAACGAAGTCGAACGACTCCTGGCCTGCCAACGCGGGAAGCGTGTCCAAGGCAGCACCCACCCGGATGTCCACCTTGTGCCCAACTCCGGCGGCGTCAAGATTGGCCCGTGCGAGGTCCGCATGCTTTTGGAGGAATTCGCACGTCACTATCCTGCCGTCGTCGGGCAGTCCTTGTGCCATCCAGATGCTGCTGAATCCGGCCAGGGTACCGATCTCCAGCACCCGCCTTGCCCCGGACATCTGCACCAGCATCCGGAGCAGCTTGCCCGCGTTGGGGGCTACTTCGATCGCCGGCATGCCGGCCTCGACGGCGGAGGTCAGGGCGCGCTTATGGGCAGGTTCCGGGCGCACGAGGACGTCCGTGAGGTAGTGCTCTACGTCCACCCAACCAGGCTCGGTAACGTGTTCAATCATGGCCCCCAGTCTGGCACCCGCCGCAGCGCGGGGGAAGGATCTAGTCCGTGGCGGAAATGGCGTCTTCGAGGCGTTCAACCTTGCCGGTCAGCTCGCCGCTGTACCCGGGGCGGATGTCCGCCTTGATCACCAGTGACACCCGGCTGCCGTAGCGGCCAACTGCCTCCGTAGCGCGTTTGACCACGTCAAACACCTCGTCCCATTCGCCCTCGATGGTGGTGAACATGGAGTCCGTCTGGTTGGGCAGTCCGGATTCACGGACGATCTTGACGGCGGCAGCGACGGCGTCGTGCACGGAAGCGTCAGGGGTTGGTCCCCCGTTGGCGGCGGAAGCGGGCTGGCCCGAAGGGGCGACTGAGAATGCAAGCAACATAAAATCCAGTGTTTCACGTACCGGTTTGTCATATAAGAACGTACTCCCGCGTAACAACAGAGCGGCGGCGCTCCGTTGCTACCCTGACAAGCATGGAACAGCCCTCTGAACGCAAGCCCCTCAGGGCCGACGCCGCACGCAATGTGGACAAGATCATTACCGCCGCCCGGCAGTGCTTCCGGGAACACGGCCCCGAAGTACCCCTCCAGACCATCGCGGCCACCGCTGGAGTTGGCCCCGCAACACTGTTCCGCAATTTCTCGGACAAAGAGCAACTGGTTCTCGCAGCCCTGTCACGGCAACTCAGATTGCACGTGGATCCCGTAGCAGAGGCTGCCCTGGACGGCATGGACGCCGCCGAGGGGCTCATTAACGTGATCGACGCCGTGGTGAAAGTCGCCAGCGACGACGCAAACCTCCTGGACGCGGTTGCCGGCAGGCGCGGGCTCCTCGTAGGCATTACCGGTGGACTGATCGGGTCCATGAACGTTCTTTTGGAGCGTGGCCAGGGGCAGGGTTCCCTGCGACGCGATATCACCATCGAGGATATGGTCCGCTTGGTGGCCATGCTGATCGGCGCGGTGGACACCATGGAGCCGGGGTCCGAAGCCTGGAAGCGTCCTGTGGCGTTGATCGAGGACGCCATCCGCACGGAGCGCCCGTCCCGGCCGCTGCCGGAACAGTCGGGTATCCCGGGGATGACCTTTTCTGAGGCTGTCTAGGCACCAACGCCCTGCCCGATAGCTGCCCATGGTGAGTCCTGCCCATGGCGGGCCAGCTACGGGCACCGTAGGGTCGGTTGTATGAATATTCCCCTGAGCTCATACTCTTCCAGCGGAGCCGATTCCGCTCTCGCGGTCGGCCTTGGCCTGCTGTTCATGGTGATCTACTTTGCGGTGATTTTCGCAATCGTCGGCGTGCTCTACATGGGAATCTTCACCAAGTCCGGCCGGCCTGCGTGGGGTGCCTTCGTGCCGGTCTACAACGGAATAAAGCTCTTGGAAATCGCAGGCCGCCCCTGGTACTGGTACCTGCTCTTCTTCATCCCGTTCGCAGGCATCTACTTCAGCATCGTGTCCATGAACGACCTCGCCAAATCATTCGGAAAAGACGCCGGATACACCGTTGGCCTGGTCCTGTTGCCGGTGGTTTTCGTGCCCATGCTTTCGTACGGCTCCGCGCGCTACCTCGGACCCGCTGCCGGACAGCAATTCGTGGCTTACCCGCAGGGATATGCGCAGCCGTACCCGCAAGGCTACGCCCAGACGCCGATGCAGCAGCCGCCTGTACAGCAACCGCCGGTGCAACAGCCCAGTGGTCAGCAGTACCGCTAACCTCAGCCAGGTAATTAGCTCCAACCCAGGAGCCGCAGCAATGCTGCGGCTCCTGCGCCTGAAATCACCACTACAAGGAACGGCGCGCGCAGCCACAGCGCAACGGCCGCGGCAACCAAGGCGCCCACACGGGCATCGAGGACCAGGCCTTGTCCTGACGCCACGGCGTTCACCACGGTGAGGGATGCCAGCAGGCCAATGGTCATGGTGCCGGCAACGTGCATGATCCGCGGGCTCTCCAGCAGCTTGGCAGGGACGAAGTAGCCCACCAGCTTGGTCAGGTACGCCAGAGCACAGGCAATGAGGATCCACAGCCAGAGGTTCATTTCCTGCCCCCGTGTTCGCGCTGGTGCTTCTCCGCATAGGGATCCAGGTCCGGTTCCAATCCTTCATCCATGCGTGCGTGGCTGAACCAGCCGATCACGCCGGCCACTACTGCCGCCACCAGGATGGGAACACCCGACGGAACGAACGGCACGGCCAGGATGGTGGCTAGTGCACAGGCGGCGGCAATCGCCCAGGGTTCGCGGCCCTTCAAGCGTGGCCACAGCAGAGCCAGGAACGCCGCAACCGCAGCACCGTCCAAGCCCCATTGTTTGGGATCGCCCATGGCGTCACCGGCCAGCGCACCAATTGCCGTAAAGATATTCCACAGGATGAATATGCCAATGCCGGCTGTCCAAAACCCGCGTCGTTGCTCGTCCGGATCCGACTGGCCGGACGCCGTCGCCGTTGATTCATCGATGGTCACGTGCGCGGAAACATAACGCTTCCACCCGCCAGGGCGGAGCATCGCGTTGATCTGCATCCCGTAAATGCCGTTGCGAAGACCCAGCAGCGCACTGGCTGTCATGGCGGCCACCCCGGATCCACCGCCGGCAACGACGCCGATGAAGGCGAACTGCGAACCTCCGCTGAACAGCAGGAGGCTCAGCACCATGGTCTGCCAGAAATCGAACCCCGATGCCACTGCCAAGGCACCGAAGGACACCCCATACAAGCCAGTGGCGATGCTCAGGGACACTGCAACTTTAAAAGCAGGAGATTCCCTGAGCTTCATGGAAGCCGGGCTGGTACTCATTTCCGAAGGCTCCACGACCACAGGATGAGCGGAATCTGCAGGGGCAGGCGCACGGTATGGATACGCCGCTCGGCAGCTGTTCCTTTCGGACCATAGGCGCGCCGAAGTGCATCTATATGCCCGGCAAGGAATGCGGTGAACATCGCAGTGGTGGCGTCTGCGGCCACCCGGCGCGTGGCAGGGATCAAAAGTCCGACGGCGGCAGTCACCTCAAGCAGGCCCGATGCCGCAACCCATTCCTCACGGGACATAACTGCCAAGGGCCCGTTGGGGCGGCTTCCGGGCTCATCCCTTCGGCACAAGTACCCAGGCACCACCGGGTAATAGAACTTAGGCGTGCGGAAATGCTTCGCGGCGCTGGTCAGGAGCAGTGCGCTCAGAGCTACTGCAGAGGTGGTTCGGGTTGCTTGGGCTGACCAGCGAAAAGGCATGAGACCACTCAATCACAAGCAGGGTTACCTCCAAAGCCGGAACCGACCATCAGCTGGGCGAGAACCTGCGCCGGCTTGTTGGTGGTGATTTCATGGATGCCAAGGCCCTGGCACAGGGCCACGTCCTTCTCCGAGTCGACGGTCCACACCCGGAAGACCCGTCCCGCCTCCAACCAGCGCTGAACGTTTCGCGCGTGCTCCCGGACGTAGTCAATACCCGGGCCGGCCATACCCACTTCACCGGCGTCGAGGACCCTCTCGGCCTCGAGCTGCGTAGCCCGCATGACGTTGGCCACCGCTCCACCGGTCAGGAAGCCCAAACCGAGCTCCTGGCGGATCTCCTTGACCGTAAAGTCATCCACCAATTGGCAGATGAATTCCTTGGGAACGCTGTGGAGCAGCCGTTGAACAGAATCAGTATCAAAACTCATGAAAGAGATCCGGATGTTCTCCAACCGGGACTCCTCCGGTGTCCAGCCCTCTTCTTCCAACAGGGCAAGAACACGGTCCTCCAGCTTTAGTCCGTACGGGCTGGGGTGCTTGAGCTCAATGGCCAAACCAATGTCACGCCCTGCAGCGCGGAGGATATCCAGCAGCTCCGGCAACGTCAGGAATTGATCGGACACTCCCCCGTAGGCGTCCGGAATCCGCGCACCCTTCCACGACGAGAAGTCCAACGCACGCAGCTGCTCCAGGGTGTGCTCACCAACCGGGCCCGTGCCAGTGGACGTCCGGTCCAGGTTCGCGTCGTGCAGCAGCACAACATGTTGGTCCCGGGTCAGGTGGACGTCGCATTCCACACCGTCGGCGCCATCGGCAATGGCCCTGAGATAGGCGGCCCGGGTGTGCTCGGCAAAGGCGGCACTGGCACCTCGGTGGGCATAGACCTTGGGCCGGCTTGGGGCGAAGTCGTCGCTAGTCATGCAGACACGTTAGCCCACGGCAATGCACGCCCGGGGGCTACGCTGGGCTAATGCAGGTGAACTCTGAACAAATCCCAGCCGAAGACCTCACCAAGCCAACACCGGCGGCAGGTTCCGCCCCCGCACGCGGCCGTTCCGCCGTCGTCGAACTTTCCGCTGGCGACCTTGAGAAGGCCGCTGCGTTGCTCCGCATGAAACGGCTGGCCTTGGCGCTGCTGATCGCCATGGCGGTGATCTTCACGGTGGCGTTCGCGTTCCAGAAACAGTACCCGTGGCTTGAATACGTCCGTGCGGCGGCCGAAGGCGGCATGGTGGGTGCGCTGGCCGACTGGTTCGCGGTCACGGCACTGTTCAAGTACCCCATGGGCCTGAAAATCCCGCACACCGCCATCATTCCGCGCCGCAAGGATCAAATCGGTGAATCGCTCAGCGACTTCGTCGAGAGCAACTTCCTGTCCCAAGAGGTTGTGCAGGAGAAGTTGGCCAGCATCGACATTGCCCGCAAGGCAGGCACCTGGTTGTCAGCACCTGGCGGTGCAGAGCGCGTAGCCAAGGAAGGCGGCGCGGTGATCCGGGGTGCCTTCACCGTGTTGAACGACGACGACGTGCAGGCAGTGATCGAGGGCATGGTCCGCAAGCACCTGCTCACCCCGCCTTGGGGACCGCCCGTGGGCCGGATGGCCGAGCGCATCTTCGCTGATGGCCACCACCACACCTTGGTTGACCTCCTGGTTGACCGTGCCGCCGACTGGGTGGACGCCAACCACGCAACAGTGAACAGGCTCGTCTCGGATCGATCCCCGCTGTGGGTGCCAACGTTTGTTGACGGTTTAGTGGGCGACCGCGTGTATGTGGAACTCGCAAAGTTTGTTCGCGCAGTACAGGCAGACCAGAACCACCAGGTACGGCAGTCGATCGACGCCTACCTCGCAGATCTTGCCCAGGACCTGCAACACGATCCCGCCATGATCGAGCGCGCCGAATCCATCAAGGCTCAGATCCTCGGCGACCCCGAGGTCCGTGAACTGGCGTCCCGCACCTGGGGAACCGTGAAAACCGCGCTGCTCAACGCCGTCGACGATCCCGACAGCGAGCTGAGCCAGCGCTTCAAAAGCGCCGTCCGCGATTTCGGCAACCGGCTGGTCAACGACGACGAACTGGCGGGCAAGGTCAATACCTGGATCGGCGATGCTGCCGGTTATCTGGTGAACACGTACCGTTCGGACATCGCCGGCGTCATTTCCGATACCGTGGCCCGCTGGGATGCCGAGGAAACATCGCAAAAGATCGAGCTTCAGGTGGGTAAGGACCTCCAGTACATCCGCATCAACGGAACCGTGGTGGGTGCCCTGGCCGGCTTGGCGATCTTCACGGTGGCGCACCTGCTGTTTGGGTAAAGCTCTGGAGCTATCCAGCCCGTCTTGGTAGCTTCAACGCATGCCCATCAAACTTGAGAACGTCGGTATAGCGGTCCGGGATCTTGAAGAAACAATCGCCTTCTTCACAGATCTCGGCCTCACAGTGCAGGGCCGGGACACGGTCAGCGGTGAGTGGGCCGATACCGCGGTTGGCTTGGACGTAACCACGCAAAGATTGCAGTGCTCCAGACGCCGGACGGCAACGGCCAACTCGAGCTGTTCGAGTACCTCCACCCTGATGCGATTGAGACGGGCCCCACTCTTCCCAACGAGATTGGGATGCACCGCGTAGCCTTCTCCGTTGACGACATTGACCACGCCTTGGAAATCGCCGCAAAGCACGGCTGCCATCCCTTACGTGGAGTGGCCAACTACCAGGACGTCTACAAGCTGACGTATCTTCGCGGTCCCAGCGGGATTCTGGTCATGCTGGCGCAGAAACTGTAGGACAGCGGAGTCCTGCTTCAGGCGCTGTGTTGTTTGCCGTGCGTTTACACCACAGCAGTCATGATGTTCCAGCCTTGGCCGGCCTGAACACGCGCAAGCCAACCACCACTGCCGTTACCCGGGTAAAGCCACAGGGTCCCGGAGTTATCGCGGGCCAGGACATCCGAACGCCCATCACCATTGAAATCACCCGGACCAGTAATGGACGTCATCACATTCCAACCCTGACCCACCTGAACACGCGCAAGCCAACCACCACTGCCGTTACCCGGATACAACCACAGGGTCCCGGAAGTGTCCCGGGCCAGAACATCCGAACGCCCATCACCATTGAAATCACCCGGACCAGTAATGGACGTCATCACATTCCAACCCTGACCCACCTGAACACGCGCAAGCCAACCACCCATGCCATTACCCGGATACAACCACAGGGTCCCGGAAGTGTCCCGGGCCAGAACATCCGAACGCCCATCACCATTGAAATCACCCGGACCAGTAATGGACGTCATCACATTCCAACCCAGGCCCACCTGAACACGCGCAAGCCAACCACCCATGCCATTACCCGGATACAACCACAACGTCCCGGAGGCGTCACGGGCCAGAACATCCGAACGCCCATCACCATTGAAATCACCCGGGCCCGTAATAGACGTCATCACATTCCAACCCTGACCCACCTGAACACGCGCAAGCCAACCACCAGTACCGTTACCCGGGTAAAGCCACAACGCACCCGAAGAATCACGGGCCAACACATCAGAATGACCATCACCGTTGAAGTCATTTTTCTCCGTACCTGGTCCGGGCTCAACGTGGAGGGCTGAAACAGAATTGCTCTCGGAGTTCGCCACATAGACAATGCCCGTGTCCTTGTTGAGGGCCAGCGCAATGGGACCTGCCCCAACGGGGATCGTCTTGGTGGTGTTGCTGACACCATCCAGCACCGTGACCGTGTTCGTGGGAAGATTTACGGCGAAAAGCTGGTTGGTGGATTCATTGACAACCATGTCCATCGCTGAAGAGCCGAAACTCTTTTCCACCACAGAGTGAGACGTGCCGTCGATAATGGCGCCTACATCAAGGTAGTTGGCGGCGAATATCTTATTGGTGGTTGAATTCAGGGCGAGTGACCACGGGGGAACCGGAAGGCTGATGGTTGACGTTGTGTTTGAGGCGCCCTCGATCACAGTCAAGGATCCGCCGTAGCTGTTGGGTACGTACACCTTGTTGGTAACAACATTAACCGCGAGGTCCCTGGGACCTTCTCCCGTGGGGACTGTAACGGTTCCATTTGAGAGTCCGTCGATGACCGTCACACTGTTGGAGTAGTGGTTTGTAACGTAGACCTTATTGGTCACATCATTGACCACCACATCCGTGGGCATATAGCCGGTAGCAACAGTGGTGGTTGCGTGGGTGAGACCATCAAGGACTGTTACCAAACCGGCCCCGGCATGGGTCACGTACACCTTGTTCGTCTTGGTATTGACAGCAATGTCACCAGGCTGAGTGCCTACCGGAACGGTGACGGTGGCATTTGTTGCACCATCGATCACAGTCACCGAATTACCGTCGTTGTTTGTCACGTACGTTTTATTCGTGACGGCGTTGACTGCGAGGGCGAATGGTCTGGCACCGGCACTCACAGCCGTAGTGCTATTTGTGGACCCATCAATGACCGTGATGGAGCTGTCACCGGAATTTGCTACATAAATCTTGTTGGTCTTCTCGTTAACTGCCACTGCCTGGGGCTTGCTGCCTGTTTGTATCGTGGCTGGCAAGTCCGGCGCGGCATGGGCCGGACCATTGAACGGAGAGAGCGCGGAACACGCAACAAGGATCGCAGTTGTGGCCACAATAGAGGGCAGTAAACGAGGCATGATCCTGAGATTACGGTAGAGATCCCCGTTTTATGCTCACTGGGTCAAGAAACGCTGCAAAGGCTCTCTTTTGTGACTCCATCCCCGCGCTTAATGGGCCTGAACGCGGGTGTAAACCATGTCAAAGTCATGTTCCATTGGGCCTCCCGGGTACGTTCCCCGTTCCAACCGTGCGTGGATGGTGTTGCCGTCAGCGCTGAAGCGGCCCACAAAACGCTGGGGCCAGTCAGGCCCATCCCGGAAGAGGGTCCACACATTGTCCTTGAGCGTCATGTCGTAGATCCGGGCGACGCCGCGGGAATCAAAATAGTGCTGCTGGAAGGCGCCATCGGATCCGGTGGCCCCAATGATGCTCACCGCGTTGGGGTACTCGGGCCGCTCTACTGTGGAACGTTGGATGAGGAAGCCTCCGTCTTCCAGCCACTCGAAACGTGTATGGCCGGGGACGTCCAATCCCGGTACTGACGTGTCCCATCCGCCCACGAGGATGTTCAGTTGCTCCAACCTGGGCCTTGGATCCTGTGCCATGGCAGCCTCCCCTTTGAGGTGTGAACAGGTACAGCGTAGAACTCAACCCAAGAGCCGCTCAACCCAAGAGATGCACCATTTGGCCCGGCCGCGCTTGGCCGATCAGGTCCAGGTCCTCCTCCCGGACCACTGCGATGACCGGGGATTGGGCCGTTGCCGGGTGGCCAGCAAGCGCGATCACCGGAAGGCCCGACGGCGGCAACAGGACTGAGCCCGATGCCAACGGTTGGTGCTGGGGTTCTTCGGCGGCGGCATCCAGGGAAGCAGCAGCACCGTCAAGGGGTCGGCCAGCGAGTCGCGCACCTACTCGATCCGATTCCGGCGAGAGAATCCAAGGTTCACTGGTCAAGCGCAGCCACGTGCCGGCGTCGAACTTCGCTGCCTGAGGCCCGCGCGAAACCCTGACCACCACCGGGCGTTCCGGATCCACAGCACGCCGGGCGGGATGGTTCACCTCGGGGAAACCATGGCCAAGCGGCCGCCCGAACGTCAGAGCCGCACCAGCGGGTAGCGCCTTCTCTTGCGCCGGCTCATCCTGTGCCGAAATTCCGCCCTGAATCCCCACGTAGTACCGGAGGCCAAACAGGGCACGGCCAAACTCAAGCACTGCCCCGGGCGCCACCCGAACCGCCTTGTTCAAAGGCAGTTCGTTGCCGTTGAGGGTCACCATGCCCTCGGCACCAGTAACTGCCACGGCCGACCCCGTGACGAACCGCAACTTCAGCCCACCCAGCAGCACCTCAAGGCCGGCAGCAGAGTCAGGGTTACCCAGCAGGGTATTTGCCAAATGCATGGAGGCCCGGTCCAGTACTTGCCCAGGGCTCAGAACCATGGTGCCCGGTCCCGGCTCCACTACTACCGCACCCACGAGGCCTCCCCGGTCACAGGTTTACGGACACGGATTTATGCGAATGCTTCAATCTCAACGCCGGCCTTCTCCAAGCCCTCCCGAACCGCAGCAGCCATGTTCACCGCACCGGGCGTATCGCCGTGGATGCACAGCGAATCGGCCTGCACTGGCACCACGGTTCCGTCTATGGCCAGCACTTCCTTGCGCGTTGCGAGCCGCACGGCCTGAGCTACAACGGCCTCGGGGTCGTGCAGGACGGAACCTTCCTGGGTGCGCGGCACCAACGTTCCATCCGGCAAGTAGGCGCGGTCCACGAATGCTTCGCGGAACACCGGGTGGCCGGATTCCTCAGCGAGAGTCAGCCACGCCGACCCCGGCAAACCCAGCACCGGCAGGCCTGGATCATAGGCGTGGACGGCAGCCACTACTGCCTCGGCCTGCTCAGCGTCGCGAACGATCCTGTTGTACAGCGCGCCATGGGGCTTCACGTAATCCACTGAAGCTCCCACCGCGTGGGCCATGCCGTCCAAGGCGCCCAGTTGGTACAGGACATCACCGAACAACTCGTCGAAGGTCATATCCAGGGAACGCCGGCCGAAGCCCGCCAGATCTCTGTACCCCACGTGGGCACCGACGCGGACATCCAGCTCGAATGCTGCACGGCAGCTGTCCAGCATGGTGAGGGGATCACCCGCGTGGAAGCCGCAGGCCACGTTGGCGCTGCTCACGATGCGGAACATCGAGGCGTCATCTCCCATGGTCCAGGAGCCAAAAGACTCCCCGAGGTCAGCGTTCAGATCCACTGCTACCGCCTTCCAGCGTTGTGTTCAGGGCATTCTTTGGCGCGTTCGGGAGCAGCTCGCCGGGTACGGTATCCGGGAGCGGACCGAATGCTTCCTTGGCTGTGGACACCACGGCCCGGCCCATCATCAGGTTGCCTGCCCCACCTACCACAGCGCCCACGCCGAACGGCAGGGCGCGTCCGAGGAACGCGGTACCTTGCCGTTTCAGGAGGTTCTTCAGGAACGCACGCTGGATGGAGTCGCGGATGACGCCGAATCCACTGCCTGGAATCTTCTTGGTCAGCGTCCGGCCCCATGCGTTGGTCACTCCTTTGCCACGGCCCAGCGACTGGCCGCTGAGGGCGCCCAGCATGGACGTGCCTTCTTCTCCCAGCATGATGGCCATGACCATGGTCTGTGCACGCTCGGGATCAGTCAGCCGGATCCCGTGCAGTTCGGCCAAGGACGAGGCGTAGAGTGCTGTGGTTTCCAGGAAGCCCACGGTTGCGAGCGCGGATAGTCCCAGCGACGCCGCGGTTCCAATACCAGGCACGACGGCGGTGGCACCCACCGCTGCACCCCCGCCTGAAATGGCCAGCAGGTAGTGGCGTTCCAATTTAGCGGCCAGTTGAGCCGGGGAGTCATTGGGGTGGCGGCGTTGGAGCCGGCGGAGGTTTGCCAGCACCAAGGGCCGTTGGACTTCCACGGCTTTCAGCAGCACGTTGTGCACTCCGGGCTTGGCATTGCCTTGGGCATCAAACACTGCATTGTGGGCTGTTTCCTGGGCGATCTTCACCGCCGGGTTGGGGCGCTTGGGCATCTTCACCTCTCCTTGGCAGTTAGTCGTTTCACGGGGAACTGCTGTCCTCAGCCTATGTCACGGCTTCGGTATGCGAGAGCCGCCTGGTGCCGTATGTGGAGAGCAGAGTGCCGTATGTGGACAGCAGGGTGCCGTATGTGGACAGTATTCAGCGCAGAGCGGACCCCAATCCGGCCATCCTCCGGCGTAAACTGGGGTGCACTCACGGAAGCAGTCCAAGCAAGGACAGGAAGCAGAAGGTGCGGACACGGACGACGACGCCCCGCCGTCGGGCGCTTCATAACTGAAGGCCCGCCAACCGCACCATCAGTGCGCCTTCCACAGGTTCAACGCTCAGGCTTAGGCTAGTGGGATGGCCTCGCTGCGAGCGCTGCGTCCCTTTGCGCACCGGGAATTCCGGGTGTTGATTTCCGCGCTGTCCATTTCCATTTTCGGATCGGGCATGTGGGCTGTGGCGATGGTCTATGAGGTGATCCACCTTGGCGGCGGCCCGCTTGAGCTGTCCTTGGTTGCAACCGCAGCCAGCATCGGACTGGTGGGCTTTGTGTTGGCGGGCGGCATTGCGGCGGACCGGTTCCCTCAGCGGCTCCTGATCATCGCTGTGGAAGGCGCCAACCTGGCCGTCATTGCCACCATTACAGCACTCGCCTTGTTCAACGTCCTTCAGCTGTGGCATTTGGCCGTGGGTGCGTTTGTCATAGGCGTGGGACAGGCATTCTTCTTTCCGGCGTATTCGGCCATGCTGCCTCGCATCCTGCCCGCCGATGATCTTTTGGCTGCCAACGGGTTGGAAGGAACGGTGCGGCCGGTTCTGCAGCAGGCGGCGGGCCCGGCAATCGCAGGAATTCTGGTGGCGGTATTGTCCCCGGCCCATGCCGTGGCTGGAGTGGCCGTTTGCCACTTGCTGGCGTTTGGGATCGTGAACCTCCTGAGCCGGCGCCCGGGCGGTGGCGGTGCGGCCGCCGCAAGTCCGGGGACATCCACAACTGCCAAGTCCTCCCTTTTCAAGGACCTCCAGGAGGGATTCAGCTACACCATCCGTACGCCGTGGCTCTTGTGGACCCTGATCTGGGCCTGCCTGTCCGTGCTTTTCCTGATCGGCCCCATCGAGGTCCTGCTGCCGTTCGTCGTCCGGGATCAACTGGGCGGCGATTCACGAACGTTCGGCTTCCTGTTGGCAGTCATGGGAGTTGGGAGTGCCGCTGCCGCCCTGGCCACGGCAACGTTCCGGCTTCCCCGGCGATACCTGACCGTGATGGTGGTGACGTGGGGGCTGGGAAGCCTGCCGGTAGCTGCCATAGGGTTCATGGACAATTTCTGGGTGCTCGGGGCTGCCATGCTGATTTTCGGTGCCACCGAGGGAGTTGGAATGGTCATCTGGGGCACGCTGTTGCAACGGCGCGTGCCACGGCATCTGCTGGGCCGGATATCCAGCCTGGACTTCTTCGTTTCCTTGGCCCTGATGCCGGTATCCATGGCGCTCGCCGGACCTTTGGCGGAGGTGGTTCCCTTGTGGCTCATCTTTTTCGTTGCCGGCTTGGTGTGCCCCATCATGGCATTCGTGGCACTCTTTGCAGCACGCATGATGTCCGATGAGATCGCCAATCCGCTGACGTCCAGCTCAACGGGATCCGTCAGCCGCTGAGATCGCCATGCTTCCTGGACCCTCCGCCTGGTGCGTAGGCGTGGGACGCGAAAATGTTCAATCCCAGCACCCGGGATAGATATGCCGTGGCTTGTTGGCCGCGCACGCTGTTGCCTGCGGCGTCCAACCGTGGGGAGAAGGTTCCGATTCCGGCTTTGCCAGGTGAGACCGTGAGCAGTCCACCGGACACCCGGACTTTCCTGGGAGCCCGATCTCGAACAGCCATTCCCCGGACCTTTCGTACAGGCCGTTGGAGGCGAGGATCGCCAGGGTGTCCCGGCATACCTCCGCTGAAACCACGCGCTGTCCCGTCACCGGGTTGACCCCGCCATCGGCCAGCGTGGCACCCATGATGGCGAGGTCGCGGGCGCTGACCCGCAGGGAGGAGTGCTTGGTGTACACATCCACCACTTCGAGAGGATCGCGCCCCATCCTGCCGTAACTTTCCAAGAGCCTGGCAATGGCACGGTTTCTGGTGTTGGTACCCATCTCGGAGCGATAGACCTCTTGGTCCAGCACCAGGTCCCGGCCTGCGAAGGCGGACAGCCCGGAGTGGATGGCAGCCCATTGTTCATCCGGTGTCCTGCCGGGCATGAGTGCCGTGGTGGCCAGCGCGCCGGCGTTGACCATGGGATTCATGGGGTGGCCGTGGTTGAGTTCAATGGCCATCACGGAGTTGAAGGCAAGCCCGGTGTTGTTCACTCCTACAAGGTCCGCCATGGCCGCATGGCCGAGGTCCTGGCACACCAAGGCGTACACGAAGGCTTTGGAGATGGACTGGATGGAGAACTCAGCATCGGCCTCGCCGGCGACGTGGACTCCGCCGTCGACTTCCACCACACAGACGCCGAACAGATTCGGGTCCGCTTGCGCAAGAACGGGAATGTAGTCAGCCACGGCACCGTCCTTGCATGCACGGTTCCGCTCATGGGATGCCGCTACCAGCGAGTCAACCTGGTCCCATCCGGGTAGGGTTCCGGTGGAAACGGCCTGCTTGACGCCCTCAACGTTTGTTTCCACCACGGTTTCCCCCCAACGATCGTTGAAACAACAGGATCCCCTATTTGCCGGGGGTTAGGGTGCCGATCTCATCCCCGCCTTGGCCGAACACTGCCAGCTTCCCGTCTTCCTGGATCTTGGCTGTGGCCGCGTTTGAAAGCCAGGTGTCAACGCCTTCGCAGGCCATCCGGGTGGACGCGAAACCGCCGAAGGAGATGGTCTTGCCGTCCTCTTTCCAAGAGCCCGTGAGCCTGTTGCAACCATCCGTTCCGGTGGCAGTGCCATCGGACTTCAGGTCCAAGGAGGGTTGTTTGGCGTCGCTGGTATCACCCCACACACCTACAAAGGGGCCGTTGCCGCTTCCTGCGCAGCCTGCCATCAAGGCCGCTGCAAGCAATGCAGGGAAAACAGAACGGAAGATGCGGTTCCTGGGCTGCGCCATGCGGTCAGTCTAGGTTTACGCACCCCGGCCGTCTACCGGGGATCGTGCGGTCGGTCGCGACTCAGACGACCGACCGCACTAGCCCGGTTTACGCAGTGATGGCGCCCCGGGCGGGCCCCAGAACCCGCCACACCCACCACTGCTAACGATGCCGGTGAAACGCAACGCGGCCGAAAAGGGCAACGGCGCAGTACGCGGTTCAACGACATGGGCAATGGTTATGTGCTCTGACCTGCGGAAACGTGACGCGTACTAAAAGAAAAAGATTTTCACCAACACTTTTTGGCTTCCCGGCACACTAAAAGGCAGTAGGAAAAATGAGCAGCTGACGCCCCGTGGAGCAAAACATGAAGTTATCCCAAGGTCCGGCATTCGTCACCACATGGTCGGTCACGGATGCTCCTGACATCCACCTTCTGTTCATGGTTGGCTTGGTCGCCGTTGCCGGCATCGTCGGTGTGGGCACAGTGAGCCTGCTCCTGGTGCTCGCACCACTGGCCATGCTCTTTGTGGGGCGCAGCAGGTCCCGGAGGGTCACCGCGGTTCCCGGGCACCATGCCGAAGAGCCCGACGCCGGGCGGCCCCCGCCGTCGTCATTCAACGGCGGTGACCACGCCGCTTAGGTCCGCCGGGAATCAGACGATCCAGGAACCTAGTCCTCGAAGTGCAGTTGGCTGTCACTGCTTCCGCTGAGGTTTGCGATGATTTCCGACGCGACGGCATGCAGTTTCTGGTTTCGATGGCTTGAAGCTTTGGTCAGCACATTGAACGCCTCTTCCTGGCTGCAACGGTTTTGGGCCATGATGACGCCGCAGGCAAGGTCAATGACCGTCCTGGAGGACATGGCAGTCTTGAGGTCGGCGTTGAGCTGCTCCACGGTTTCCACCCTGATGGCCAGGCGCAAGGTACTGCCCGCAACATCTGCGAAGGCGGCAGCTTCGGCAATCACAGCATCCGTGAAGGTCCCCGCCGTAGGTGCGAAGAAGTTGATGACCGCTTGAGAAGTATCCCCCAGGTCCATGGGCACACCCAATGCGCTGTGGACGCCCTCAGCTGCCAGAGCGCTGCTGTAAAGCGGCCAGTTGGTATCCGTGGCAACGTCAGCCAGCAGTACGGGACGCCCGGCATCCAAGGCTTCCAAGCAGGGACCCTGCTTGAGTTCCTGTTCTATTTTGTCCAGGAACACGGCCCGCTCGCTGCTGCCCGCTACAGTGGCGGTACGCTTGCGGCGCCGCAAGGTCAGGGCACAGTCAATATTCTCACCGGCCACCTTACTCATGGCATCGCTGGCGAAGCCGGTCACCCCGTTGAGGATTCCGTGGATGTCGGAACTACCGACCACCAGTTCATGCAGGCTTCTGATGTGTTCGGCACTTCTGGTGGGTTCCATGAGCCTAATCGTAGGAACACTTGGGCTTCCCGTCACCTCTTGCCGCTGAAACCGAGCAGAAGGTACAGTTCAAAAATAAGTAACCTGATCAATTCGCTCCCAGAGCGACCCGCCGCTTACAACGGGATACCAGTTATGGAAGATCCACGCCGGACAGCTCGAACCCTCATTCAGCACGGGACCATCGATCTTGAAGACCTGTGGATCCGCTACTGGTCCCACGGTGGAAATGCTCCCGTCTTTGAACTCGATGCGTACGTCTTCGAGATCCAGGAGCGCCATCCTTTCGAACTGCGGATCCTGTCTTGGGCACTCGAAGACCTGGGCATAGACGCGCCGCTCTGAGCGTGCCACTCTAAGCGCGGCGAAGAGCCGGCGGCGGCCCGGATTTCCTGAAGACCTACCTGAGCCCGGCCGAGTGCGCCAAGGCGATCGCCTCAGTCCTGGAACGCACGTTCAGTTTCCGGAAGAGGTTGCGGACGTGGAATTTCACCGTATTTTCGCTGATGTGGAGCGCCCCTGCGATGCTCCGGTTCCGTTGCCCGGCGGTGAGCAGCTGCAGGACTTCCAGTTCCCTCGGCGCCAGGTCCCACGCGGCGACGTCGCCTGCGGGCGAAGCCGGTGGATCCAAGGGCAACACCACGGAAATATCCGCACCCCAGCCCTGCATCACCTCAAGGGACATCCGCCCGTCAACGGCCTGCACCCGCTGCTGCAACCGGGCGATGCTGGGCGAGTCCGGCGTAAGTGCACCCAGACCGTCGTCGCGCACATTGATCAGCAGGTTCTCACCGTCGCAGTCCCACTGGGCCCGCACCCGGCGGACGTCCGGTTGCTCCGCGATGGCCAGGACCAGGCCACGAACAACAGCACGTGCAGCATGGGCAACTTCGCCGGGGAGTGCACGCCCGTTGGCGGGCGGCTCGATGAATTGCATATCGATATTGCTGAAGTGCATCAGGGGCCGAAGGTCCTCACGAAGCCGTTCGAACGCCGTCGCCACCGGCTCCTCCACCAGATCGCTGGTGCGGTCGCTGACCGTCCGCAAGTCCACCAGGGCTTTAACAGCGAGGTCCGTCACCGAGGCGCGCGCCGCGGCGTCGTTCATGGAGGTGGACCGCAGGGCCGCAAGCAGCGTTTCAAGCGTGGTGGAGTGTTGGTCGATCAGCTCGGCAGTTACACGGATCCGCTCGGCGGACGCTGCCCGCGATTCCAACAGGTACGACGGCGGCGCGTCAGTTACTTTCTCCTGGATGCGTCTTGCGGTTAATCGCCAAAGGTAGTCGAGAAGGCGAAGAGCCTCTTCACCTTCGGATCCCCCGGCAACGGAGGGATCGGTCAGCACCAGCAGCGCTTGGCTGGGTGCGAAACCAAGGGCAAGGACTTCCCTCTCCTGCCCGGCGATAACCGCAGAAGTTCGCCATGGGCCCTCGCCCGGCAAGGCCGATCCCAGTCTGTCCAGTTCGGTGATGGACACCCGGCTGACCACGCCTTCATCACCCGCCTTTTTCTGGGGCCGGCCAGTGCATTCCTCGGTGAAGATGATCAAGGCGCTGGCCTGGACAAACGGGAGTGTGGCGTCGCGGAGGACTTCGGCAATGCGGTTCAGCGGCGCCGCAGCAAGATCGCTGACGGCGTGGAGGAGTGTCCAGTTCTGCATTCAGTCAGAGTACGTGCCTCCCAGGAGAGGAACTACCCAATGGGGTAGTAAATGCCGTCACAAAAAGGCGTTCCACCTACCCGGAAACTGCACCAAGGTGGAAGGGAACCAAAAGAACGGCACGTAAAGGAGTGAATATGGACGCCGTTGCGGAACGGTCCTCCCTGAGCGAAACAGCAGCCCGGGCGGCCCTCAACCTGTCACTGATCCAGAATGAAACAGCGGGCACCACCAACGCGATCGATGTCCGCCAGCTGGCAGACCTCGCAGAGAGGATCCGGGGAGCAGAACGGGTCTTTTTGTCCGGCGCAGGTCGGAGCGGACTGGTTCTTCGCATGGCAGCAATGCGCCTCATGCACCTCGGCCTGACGGTCCATATTGCCGGGGACACCACGACGCCGGCCATCACCGCCGGTGACCTCCTGCTGGTCGCGTCCGGCTCAGGAACTACCTCGGGCGTGGTCAAGGCGGCGGAAACAGCAGTCGCCGCCGGCGCGGACGTCGCTGCGGTGACCACCAATGCGGGCTCACCCCTGGCCGGATTGGCCGATGCGCTGGTAATCATTCCCGCCGCGCAGAAGACCGATCACGGCTCCAGCCTTTCCCGCCAGTACTCCGGCAGCCTGTTCGAGCAATCCCTCTTCCTGGCAACCGAAGCAGTGTTCCAAACCCTCTGGGAGAGCACCGATGAGCCTGCCGAACAGCTTTGGCTGCGGCACGCCAACCTCGAGTAACCCATCTGAACCCGCACCAACCAAACCTTCCACAAGAAAGAAGAACCCCATGAAACTTCAGGTAGCACTGGATCTCCTCACCGTCGAGGACGCCCTTGAACTGGCCCACAAAGTGGCCGAGCACGTGGACATCATTGAACTTGGCACCCCGCTGATCAAGGCTGCCGGCCTCTCCGCCGTCACCGCCATCAAGGACGCCCACCCCACCAAGATCGTCTTCGCTGACATGAAGACCATGGATGCCGGAGAACTCGAAGCCGACATCGCTTTCAAAGCGGGAGCTGACCTGGTGTCGGTCCTGGGCACCGCAGATGACTCCACCATTGCCGGCGCAGTCAAGGCCGCCAAAGCGCACAACAAGGGAATCGTGGTGGACCTGATAGGCGTGGCGGACAAAGTATCCCGCGCCAAGGAAGCCCGTTCGCTTGGTGCCAAGTTCGTGGAGTTCCACGCCGGCCTGGATGAGCAGGCACAGCCTGGTTACAACTTGCGTACCCTGCTCAATGCAGGCGAGGAAGCCCGTGTCCCGTTCTCGGTGGCAGGCGGCGTGAATGCCGGGACCATTGCAGCGGTCCAGCTGGCGGGCGCCGACGTCGCCGTTGCAGGCAGCGCCATATACGGCGCTGCAGACCCCGAGCTGGCCGCCAAGGAACTGAAGGCAGCCATCAACTAGCTCCGGACTTTAGAGGTTTTCCACCAGCGAGACATCACGGACGGCACCCTTGTCAGCGGAGAGCGCCATGGCCGCATAGGCCCGGAGCGCGGGCGAGACGTGCCGTTCGCGGTCCTTGGGCTTGTAGCCGCCGTTGACAAGGAGCTTCTCGCGTCGCTCGGCGAGGATCTCGTCCGAGACCTGCAACTGGAGGGAGCGCCGGGTGATGTCGATGCTGATGACATCCCCGTTCTCCACCAAGGCGATGGCGCCCCCGGAAGCAGCCTCGGGCGAGATGTGCCCGATCGACAAGCCTGAGGTACCGCCTGAGAAGCGTCCGTCGGTGATGAGCGCGCACTTCTTGCCCAAACCGCGGCCCTTGAGGAACGAGGTGGGGTACAGCATTTCCTGCATGCCGGGGCCGCCTCGGGGGCCTTCGTAGCGGATAACCACTACGTCGCCTTCCTTGATGGTCTTGTTCAGGATCTTCTCCACAGCTTCGTCCTGTGATTCGCACACAACGGCCGGGCCTTCGAAGGTCCAGATGGACTCGTCAACGCCTGCGGTCTTCACTACGGCGCCGTCCACAGCCACGTTGCCGCGGAGCACAGCCAGGCCTCCGTCCTTGGAGTAGGCGTGCTCCACGGAGCGAATGCAGCCGCCCTCGGCATCAGTATCCAGGGAGGTCCACTGGTTCGACTGCGAGAACGCTGTGGAGGAACGGACGCCGCCGGGAGCAGCGTGCCACAAGGCCTGGGCTTCCTCGGTGGCTTTGCCGCCGCGGATGTCCCAATCGTCCAGCCAACCGTCAAGGTCGTTGGAGTGTACGGAGTGGACGTTCTTGTGCAGCAGGCCGCCGCGGTTCAGCTCCCCCAGCAGGGCGGGGATGCCGCCGGCGCGGTGCACATCTTCCATGTAGTAGGTTTTGTCCCCGGCAACGTTGGGGGCCACTTTGGCCAGGCACGGCACCTGGCGGGACTTGGCGTCCATCTCGGCCAGGCCGTATTCCACACCTGCTTCCTGGGCTGCGGCCAGCAGGTGCAGGATGGTGTTGGTGGAGCCGCCCATGGAAATGTCCAAGGCCATGGCGTTGTCGAATGCCTCAGCGGTGGCAATGGAGCGCGGCAAAACGGAGTGGTCGTCGTCGTCGTAATAGCGCTTTACAAGCTCGACGACGGTGGCGCCGGCTTTCTCGTACAGCGCCTTGCGGGCGGTGTGGGTGGCCAGCACGGAGCCGTTGCCTGGCAGTGCCAACCCGATTGCCTCGGCCAGGCAGTTCATGGAGTTCGCGGTAAACATGCCCGAGCAGGAACCGCAGGTGGGGCAGGCGTTCTCTTCAATGAGGTTGATGTCTTCATCGGAGATGGATTCGTCCACAGCGTCGGCTATTGCGTTCACCAGGTCCAGGGAACGGACAGAGCCGTCAGTCAGCGTTACGCGGCCGGCTTCCATGGGACCGCCGGAGACGAACACCACGGGGATGTTCAGTCGCAGCGCTGCCATGAGCATGCCCGGGGTGATCTTGTCGCAGTTGGAGATGCACACCAAGGCGTCGGCGCAGTGCGCGTTGACCATGTATTCCACGGAGTCGGCAATGAGGTCGCGGGACGGCAGGGAGTACAGCATGCCGGAGTGGCCCATGGCAATGCCGTCGTCCACGGCGATGGTGTTGAATTCACGGGGCACAGCGCCTGCGGCCAGGATCGCGTCGGACACAATCCGGCCCACGGGAGCGAGGTGGGTGTGGCCGGGGACGAACTCAGTGAAGGAGTTGGCCACGGCAATAATCGGCTTGCCGATGTCCGTGTTGGCAACACCGGAGGCACGCAGCAGTGCGCGGGCTCCGGCCATGTTCCGGCCGTGGGTAACTGTTCTGGAGCGAAGTGCAGGCATGAATACCATCCTGCTGTTGTTCTACAGCGGGTGGAAGACGGTGCTGCTACTAGTAGTGAAAGTACCAGAGTAATAGTGTTAGGACAGTGAAAGATGAAAGACGCAAGGAACTGGGACTTTTCCTCAGGACGCGACGGAACCAGGCCCTTCGCTCCGACTACGGCCTGCCGCCCGTGGGCCGTTCCCGTGATCGCGGCCTCCGGCGGGAAGAGATCGCATTCCTCTCCGGAGTGAGCGTCACCTGGTACACCTGGCTGGAGCAGGGCCGGGACATCAGCCCGTCGCGTCAGGTCCTTGAGGCGGTGGCCCGCACATTGCACCTCTCGGACACCGGGTTGAGCTATGTGCTTTCCTTGGGCGGCTACTCGTCCGCTCCGCCGAAGGGCCCGGTGGCGGCCGATGCTCCAGCCCATGTGCAGCGCCTGTTGGACGCCCTGGACCCCAATCCTTCCTATGCACTGTCACCGGACTGGGGCATCGCAGGCTGGAATCGCGCTTATGAGGCGCTGTACCCCAACATCGGCACCTTCGACGCCGCCGACAGGAACCTTTTGTGGCTGGTCTTCACCGACCCCTTCATCCGCAACCTCCTGCCTGATTGGGACGTCACCAGCAAGCGATTCCTGGCTGAGTTCAGGGCCGAAACCGGGCAGCGCCTGGGCGATCCGGATGTGGAGTACCAGGTGCAAAGGCTCAAGGATGCCAGCCCCGAATTCCAGGAGAGCTGGGACAGGTACGACATCCTGGGTTTCGAGTCCCGGGAGCGCCAGTTCCACCACCCCGCAGTGGGCGTGCTGCACATGGAGCACCACCAGGTCTCGCCCTCGGACAGGCCGGACCTGCACATAGTGGTCTATACACCGGCGCCAGGGAGCGACGCCGGGGAGCAGATGCGGCGGTTGATGGGTAACTGAGGTCATTGGCGCCGACTCTGGCGCCGCACGGGCAGTGAGCGCACTATGGAGGCATGACCGCTGGCCTGCATCCGTGGAGCCGCTACGTAGCTTTGGGCGACTCGTTCACCGAAGGTTTGGGTGATCCCGAACCGAGGAGCCCCGGCGGTCTCCGTGGTTGGGCGGACCGGGTAGCGGAAGAGTTGAGCACCGGCCATGAGGATTTTGCTTACGCCAACCTGGCCATCAGTGGGCGGTTGCTGCACCAGATACTCGAAGAGCAGGTGGGCCCGGCTGTTGAGCTGCAGCCTGACCTGATCACCCTTAATGCCGGCGGGAATGACCTGCTTTTCCATAGGAGCGATCCGGACAAGCTTGCCTTGGAACTGGACGACGGAGTGGCAAGGCTGGCCGCCACCGGTGCCACCATTGTGCTCTTCACGGGACCGGATTGGGGCGCCACCCCGGTGCTGGGCCGTACCCGTGGCAAGGTGGCCATCTACAACGAGAACATTCGGGTGGTTGCCGCCCGCCATGACGCGGTGATCGCCGATCTTTGGGCGCTCCGGCAGCTAACGGATCCGCGGATGTGGGACCCGGACCGGCTTCATTTTTCAGCGCTGGGCCAACACACCGTGGCCATCATGGTGCTGGACACCCTGAACGTCCCGCATTCCCTGGAGCCGCTGACACCCAAGCCCCTTCCGGAGCGCAGTTGGCGTGCAGCACGGGTGGGAGACATCATTTGGGCCCGGGAGCATCTGTTCCCGTGGGTGGTGCGTCGCCTGACACAGCGTAACGCCGACGACGGCAGGCACCCTAAGCGGCCGGAGCCCGGCCCCGTGTTCGGAACAAGCATGCCTTAAGGGGCATATACAGGTCGGGACCTCGGAAGTACTCCGGACCGGTGAGGAATCGCGGGGAATACCCGGCACCGATGCAGCACGTGATTATGGAGTCGGTCACCCTTTGCCGCGCCTGTGGTGGTGTTGGCTGGATCGACGCTAAAATTTCACTTGCCGCAAGTACAAGCTCTTCGGCTTCAATCCGCGTTTCATTTCCTGGAAGCGCCATACCGTGAGTGGGGAACAGACCAGTCATGACGACAGGCAGTACCCCCGGTCCACTTCCTACCAAGGCGCCCAAACCAACACCAGCGCCAACCCCGGCAACAAAGCCCGTAGCGTACCCCGCAATTTTGCAGGGCTTCCTCGGTTCACTTTTCATGTTTGCCGGGTCCATTGGCATCGGCTGGATCGCCAACGGGTCCCCCATGATCCGGCACCCCATAGTCATTGCCCTGCGCACGGAGGGTTGGGGCGTCACGGTTTCCGCCGTCCTCCTGACCGTGGGTGCCATGCTGCTGGTCCGGTCCTGGCTGAGGCTGGGCCAACGGATGGGCACCTGGGAAGGCAACTCCCTCAAACCGATCGTCGCCGCGATCGGAGCGTGGTCGCTGCCTTTGCTCTTCGCTGTTCCTGTCTATTCGCGTGACGTCTACGCCTACATAGGCCAAGGCCGGCTGATGATGGAGGGCCAGGACCCTTACGACGTCGGCATTTCGGCTTTGAACAACTGGTTCGCCTTGGGCGCGGACCCGGCATGGGCGGAAGCCCGTACCCCGTACGGGCCCTACTTCCTGTGGATGGCCCACGCGGTGGTTGCCATCACCGGGGCCCAACCGGACGTATCAGTCCTGCTGTTCCGCCTGCTGGCCGCAGCCGGGGTGCTGCTGTGCGTTGTGTATGTGCCCAAGCTCGCGGAGCTTCACGGGATCAACGGTGCCCGTGCCTTGTGGATTGCGGTGGCCAACCCGTTGTTCCTCATCAGCTTCGTGGCAAGCGCACACAACGACGCCATCATGGTGGGCTTCGCCGTTGCGGGAACCTACTTTGCAGCAACAAAGCGTCCGCTTCTTGGCATCCTGCTGGTGACGCTCTCCATCGGGATCAAACCAGCCACTGTTTTGTTGCTGCCGTTTATTGGCCTGATGTGGGCGGGCGCCGGTGCGTCCTGGCCGCGCAAGTTTGGAATTTGGGCAGCCACCGCAAGCATCAGCTTTGCCATTCTGGTGGTCAGCGGCATCCC
The DNA here is from genome assembly GCF_041549525.1 of Paenarthrobacter aurescens. NCBI lineage: Bacteria > Bacillati > Actinomycetota > Actinomycetes > Micrococcales > Micrococcaceae > Paenarthrobacter > Paenarthrobacter aurescens. The sequence continues at coordinate 359,181 of NZ_CP157456.1, read as the reverse complement.
TTACGGCCTGGGGCTTGGTTGGGCGTGGGCCATCACAGACCCCACCCCCGGCTTCACAGGCTACTCACCGTCAGGCTTCCTGGGCCAGCAGATCGAGTTCCTGGGCAACGCCCTGGGGTTGCCCGGCAATGCGATGGCGGACATCCTGCGGGCTGTCATGAAGTGGGGCGCCGTGGCTCTGGTCCTGGTGCTGATGTTCCGCGGAGACCATTCCCGTGTGGTCCGCAGAATGGCCCTTGCCTTCGCGGCGATCGTGCTGCTCTCCCCCATCATCCAGCCCTGGTACATCCTGTGGTTTGTTCCCTTCCTGGCCGTAACAGGGATCCGGGACGATTGGCAGATGCGCTGCCTCTACGTGGGCGTGACGTTCTTTGTGGTCTTCGGTGCGCAGGACCAACTCTCGGTGTGGTCCTTCGTGGAGGTCTCAGTGGACCTGTCCTCGTTGGCGTTCGCCATTGCCCTGCTGTTCGCGTTCTACTTGGTGTTCCTGGACATCCATACCCGCAGGTTGCTGGTTCAGGGCAAGTTATCGCGCTGGGTGGGGCAGACTGACCGTCGCCTGCTCCACCGCCCTCCAACTATCCGCTAAAGCGCTTTCGGGACCACCGGGGCCTCGCCCTGGTTCACTCGCCGTCCCAGTTCGATGGTCCGCTGCACCGACCACCACAGCAAAACCACCAGCAGGACATTCCGGGTTGTCAGCACTGCCGCCATCACGGGGTGGGCGTGGATGAGCGGGGTGTAGAACAGCGGATAGATCACGAACGTTGTCATGGCGATGGCCATCAGCAAAGCGGCCGGCACCTTCCAACGGTTCCAGTCGTGGGTCAGGCCCGCAATGATCACCGGGGCCAGCCAGATAATGAACTGCGGCGAGCCAACTTTGTTGAACACAATGAACGCCGTAGTCATCATCAACGCGCCCTCGAGGAACAGTTCCTCCCGCTCCGCCCCACGCCTGAGCGCACGGATCAGGAGCACTGCTGCCGCGATCGCAGCAACAATCAGCAGCGGCTGCATCAGGAAGGCGGCAACCTCGGCACCGGGTCCGTAGACCTCCGTGGAGTTGATGGCAGTGTTGTCCGCCATTTTGGAGCCGGCAATGTTGAAGACGCTCAGCCACACCCACGGCGTGGAGAACGTGGCTTCCAGCTGCATGCCGCGTTCGCCTTGGTTGATCAGGAAGTCCAGGATGTGGCTGAAGCCACCGGTAAGGTACGTTCCAAAAGCTACGACGGCGGTGACGCCCACCCCGGCAGCGACCATCTGCAAGCGATTCTTCGAGGCAATAATCATGGGTGCCAGGACTGCTGCGGGCCACACTTTGATCCATGTTGCGATGCTCAGAAGGATGGAGGCAACAACGGGCCTATGGGCCGCACAGATCAACGCAATCAACACGATCGGGGCTGTGATGCCCTCAACGCGGGCAAAGCTGAGATACCCCATGAACACGGTGAAGAACAGCCACCACCAGGCAGGCGCGATCCCCGTGACCCGCCGGGGGCCGCGAGTCAGGTACCAGAGGCCCAGCGCATTAAGGGCGGTGATGCCCAAGGTCCACATCAGCAGGTAGAGGTCCGGGCCGGCGATCCCGGCCAGGAAGATGGGAATCTGGGCCAGCACGGGGTAGACCCAGGGACTGATTTTCCCGGTGAGGTTCTCCGGGTTGTAACCCTCCATGGCCCATTGACGGTATTGCTCGGTGTCGCTGAACGTGTTGCCGCTGAGGAAGAAGGACGCCATCCAGCACAGGAAGTAGAAATGGACCGCAGCGAATCCCCACCACACGCTGGAAGGGCGGGCGAACCACGCTACAACTGCAGGTGGAAGGACCCGGGTGCGGATACGGACCAGCCGGTCAAAGAACGTCGCGGAAATCTTACTGCTCCTTGCCCGCTGGGGCGCTGACTACGGAGGGCTTACGGCCCAGTGAGTACAAGCGGCGCGCCGACCAGAAGAAGAGAACCACCAGCAGGACATTGCGAATGGTCAGGACCAGGGCCATCCAAGGATTGTTGTGGCTCAACGCATCGTAGAAGAGCGGGTAGATAAAGTAGGTGGCCACCGCGATCACTATCAGCATGGTGGCCGGGACACGCCACTCTTTCCAGTTGTGCGCAAGTCCCACGGCAACGGCCGGCGCGAGCCACACCATGAACTGTGGTGAACCCACTTTGTTGAAAACGATGAAGGCGGTTACCAGGGTGAGGGCGCCGGAAAGAAGGAGTTCGGTGCGGTCCACGCCTCCGTTGAGCTTGCCTTGGTGCAGCGCCCAGAAGGTCAAACCGGCGACCGCGGCAGCAGCCAGGAGCAGCAGCGGCTGCATGAGCACGGACATGACTGCCGTACCGGGTCCGTCAACCTGCATGGAGTTGATGTCCGTGTTCATGTACATGCGCGAATCCCCCACGCCGAGGACAGACAACCACAGCCAAGGCGTAGTGAACGTCGCTTCGAGCTGCATGCCACGGTCACCCTGCTGGGTCAGGAAGTTCAGCAACTTGGGTACGGCACCAACTGCCGCAGCCAGCGCAACCACCACCGCCGTCGTCGCAATGCCCGCCGCCACAACGTGCAGGCGTTTCCTGACCACGGCGAACAGCGCCAGCATGACCGCTGCGGGCCAAACCTTCACCCAGGTGGCGATGCTCAGGAGGACCGATGCCACGAAGGGCCGGGTAACGCCGTAGACCAGCGCAACAAGGACTATGGGGGCAGTCAGCCCGTCAACGCGGGCGAACCCCAACCAGCCCATGAGGAAAACGAAAACCAGCCACCACCAAGCAGCCGGGATTGCTTCCTGCCGACGCCCGCGGTCGGTGAGTTTCAGCACCGCCCACCCGTTCAGGAGCGTGGTGAGCAAGACCCACAGGAAGAAGAAGGGGCCAGGGCCGGCAACTGCTGCCAGGCCCATGGGAATCAGCGCCAGGATGGGGTACACCCAGGGGCTGGGTCCACCGGTCAGGTTGGCGTCGTTGAACCCTGCGAGCGCCCACTCACGGTAGATGAAGGTGTCGCTGAAGGCTTCTCCGCGTGAGGAGAGCACCGCTGCGAAGACCAGGAAGACCAGGTGAATCACTACGAAGCCCCACAAAAGGCCGCGCGGGGAGTTCATCCGGGCCGACAACCTCGCTGGGATTGTTTTATCGCGAAGATCCGCGAGCATACTGAAAAAACTGTCCATCAACGAAGAACTTCCTGGCTAGGTGGGTCCCTGCCTCAGCAGTCCCCGATTTTCTTGGGACCGAAAAACCCCCGCATGCCACTTTACGCGAGTCACCCAAATGCCGGAGAGTTGGCTAGCCGGCGGGCTGGGCTTCCGATTGCGCCCGGATGCTCCATGCGGACCAATCCAGGGGGTGCACGGAGGGGCGGCCCAAGAGGTATCCCTGCGCTGCAGTGACTTTCAGTGCGGTCACTTCATCAAGTTCTGCCGCTGTTTCGATGCCTTCGGCAATGATGTCCGCCCCAATTTCGCGGGCGAGCTCCACGATGGCCCGGGCCCGGATTTTTTGTCCGTCGTTGCTTTCGATTCCTTCAATTAAGTGCCGGTCCAGCTTGATGATGTCCGGGCGCAGCTGTTCAATCCGCTCCATGGACACCAATGCGGCTCCGGAGGCGCTGATGGCCAGCCGCAAGCCCAGGGATCGGAGCGGCCCCAAACCGTGGTCGCCGGTTTGTCCTTCAACGCCGTCCAAGCTGCCCGTCAGTTCAACAATAATTCTGTCCGGGGCGAGTGCCGCCGCGGCCAAGAGGTTCCGCACGCGGGGGTCGCTGGACGTTGCGGGGGTGAGGTTCAGCGCCACGGACATGTTGTCCGGCACCTCGTGTGCAGCCGTCAGGGCGCAATGGAGTGCCGCAATTTCCAGTTCCGTGCCGAGGCCGGCTGCCGCAGCCTCGTTGAACCACACATCGGCCCCGGCACCATCTTCACCGACGAACCTGGTCAACGCTTCCACGCCCACCACTTCGCCGCCAGGCAGCGCATGGACAGGCTGGAAGGCCGTGAGCAGGAGCTTGTCCGCAAGGACGGTCTGGATTCCCTCCCGTACCTCATGGCTGACGGGGACCGATACGGTCCGGGCGATATCCGGAGACTCCAAGTGCAGGCTGGCAGCTTCACGCTGAACGGGGACCTTGGGAGCTGAGCCCGGCGCCTGGCGGGTCTCCAGCAGGTGTTCCAGCAGAACCCGCTCGGGGTCATCGGGACGTGCATCAAGCCTTGCGCGAAGATTCTTCCTGACCTTTTCGCTCTTGGAATCGTCATCGGCAAGGATTGATTCAATGATGTCCAGCACTTGTTCGCGCATGGTCATCTTTTCGCCCGCCGGCGGTTCCGCAGCGCTGTCCGTCGGTGAGCTGCCGCTTTCCGCAGGTGAGCTGCCGCTTTCCGGTTCATAAGAGCCCGCGTCTTGAGCCATTAAGTATTCCTTTGTGTGTCCCCCACTGGCAGAAGCCAGCCATGCCATAGCCCATCAGGTGTGGGCCCTGTCACGAATCTTACAGATAACAGGGCCCTCTGAGACACCGGCATGACTTCTGACAAGGGAAAACATGTTGCCGGACGTCGGACCCTGAGATGCTGGAGGGGTGACATCCACGTCAACGGAACCAGCCCGTACCGCACTGAGTTGGAAGCTTCTGCCGGCGGCACTGCTCTCCTTGTCCGGTGTGCCGCTTTTCGCCGTGGGCAACGGGCTGCTGGGCTACGGCCTGCTGGCGGCCAGTGTGGTGTCTGCGGCGTTCATTGACCACCGGCTCATGCGGCACCTGGCCCTGATCGCCGCGGGCATGACCATCTTCAGCCTGGTGCCCCTCAACGCTGACCTCAGCACCGAACACATGGCCCTCATGGGCGGTGCCTTGGCCTTGGCTGTTCTGGTGCCATGGCTGGTTTCGCGGTTCGCTTACCGTGAGGACATCATCAGGTTTCCCGTGAACACAGGCCGTAAGTGGCCGTTGGCCGCGAAGCTGTACCTGATAGGCGTTGTTGCGCTGGGATACTTCATCCTGCCGGTCTACCTGATCCGAACGGGCGTTTACCAAAACTGGCCGGATGCCTCGGATCCGGAGATCTTCTGGCGGCTCTTCCTGGGCGTCAATGCGGTGGGAATCTGGGACGAGCTGTTCTTCATCTGCACCACATTTACCCTGTTGCGCCAGCATTTTCCGGACTGGCTGGCCAACCTCCTGCAGGCAGTGGTGTTCTCCTCATTCCTTTGGGAGATCGGCTACCAGTCCTGGGGCCCGCTGCTGACCTTCCCCTTTGCGCTGCTGCAGGGCTACACGTTCAAGCTCACCAAGTCGTTTACGTACGTGGTGTCCGTGCACCTGCTCTTCGACTTTGTCCTGTTCCTGGCACTGGTTCATGCGCACAACAGGGACTGGCTGCCGATCTTCCTGTATTGAGCTGTGCTGCGCTGTACCGGGCCAGTGCTGTATTGAGCTGTGCTGGGCCAGTGCTGTGCTGGGCCAGTACGGGCTATGTCCCGGAAGCAGCCCACGCCTCATCAGTAACCTCAATTTCCCGCGCCATGTCATCAAGGAAGCGCATCACCGTTTCCCGTTCAGCGGGAGTGAGGCGTGCTGCCGCCAGGAACCGCTTGGCCTGCTGCCGGCCAACGGTCTTCATGGCGGCTGCGTGCGTTTCGGGGGTTATGCCGATGGCGAGTGCGCGGCGGTCGGAGGGGTGGGCATGCCGTGTGACGTGACCCGCGCGTTCCAGCCGGTCGAGCAGCTTGGTGGTTGACGCCGTCGAAATATGCAGCCGGGAGGCTATTGCGCCGGGTGTTGCAATGACGCCATGGTTGGCGCAGACAATCAGGTAGTGCAGTGCGCGCATGTCTGATTGGTTGAGTTTCATATACCGCAGTGAGGCTTCGGAGAGGCGCTCTTCTGCTTCGCGCAGCCGTCCAAGGGCTGCCATGAGCTCGCTGATTTGCTCAACGTCAGCCCCGGAGAGGCCTGAGCGGTCCACCAGTTCCTGATGGGGATCGTTGGCGTCCAGATGATAGATGCCGGCGGAAACCGGGGTCCCGGCTTCTTCTGGTATCTCTTCGGATCTGGACATGTTTGGTATGTTACACCCAACTTCCTACATGGTAGCCTTTCTTCTAGCTTGTCTAGCAATATTGGGTTTCGGGCAGAATCAAGGTGTGGAGGTAGGCGCAAGATGAACGCGACAGAAATGGTGGTCCTCCTTGACGACGCCGGAACGCCCATTGGGGAGGCGCCCAAGGCAGGAGTCCACACACTGGACACTCCCCTGCACCTCGCCTTCTCCTGCTACCTGCTCAACGACGTCGGGGAAGTTCTCCTGACCCGCCGCTCTCCCGAGAAAAAGACCTGGCCCGGGGTATGGACCAACAGCTTCTGCGGCCATCCCGGCCCCGGCGAAGATTCTGAGGATGCCGTCCTCCGGCGGGCACAATTCGAGCTCGGCGTGGACGCCACCAGGATAGAACTGGTCCTCCCCCGCTTCCGATACAGGGCGGTAGACCCCACCGGGATCGTGGAGAATGAAATTTGCCCCGTCTACGTAGCCCGCATCACCGGCGTCCTGAAGCCAAACCCCGCAGAAGTTGCCGATTGGGCCTGGATCTCCCCCGCACTGCTCGCCGACGCCCTGGAACACACGCCTTCCGCGTTCAGCCCCTGGCTTGGGCTCCAGTTCCCCGAGCTGCTCGAGGCCGGTGCCCTGCCACTCCAGGCCGGGGCCGAAGCATGACCATCACCTCAAGCACCGTCCGCGGCCGGACCGAGCTCTGCACCGCGATCGAAAACGAGCTCAGCGGGCTGATCGGCAAACGGGCCAGCGCCGCGACAGCCTACGGCCCGGACTTCGCCAGGCTGTGGGCTCTCGCCGGCCAGAACGTCCTTGGCGGTAAGTTTGTCCGGCCTCTGCTGCTGATGGAAACCTACGATGCCCTGCACCAGGCTCAGGAACCGCGCCGCCGCGAAACCGCCATCAGCATCGCCGCAGCCATCGAACTCCTGCACTACGCCTTCCTCCTCCACGATGACGTGATCGACGGCGACCTCGTCCGCCGCGGGCACCCCAACCTGATCGGATCCCTCCTCGCGGAAGCAGGCGAAAACGCCCGCGCCGGCAGCGGCCTCCACTGGGCCCAGACCGGCGGAATCCTCATGGGCGACATGCTGCTCGCCGCCACGCATCAGTCCTTCGCCCGGGCAGACCTCCCGCACGGGCTCCGGCTCAGGCTCCTGGACCTCCTGGAACACACCATCAACGAGACCGTTGCAGGCGAACAATTGGATGTAGGCCTGGGCGACGGCATTATTGCCCCGGACCTTCAGACAATCCTGGTGATGTGTGGCTACAAGACGGCTACCTACACTTTTGAACTCCCCCTGCGTGCCGCCGCAACGCTGGCAGGCGCCGACTTCGCCGTCGAAAATGCGCTCGCAACAGCCGGCAGGCATCTTGGCCTGGCCTTTCAACTCCAGGACGACCTCCTGTCCACTTTCGGGGATCCTCGCCGCCACGGCAAGGATCCCTTTTCCGACCTCCGCGAGGGAAAGGAAACGGCCATCATCGCCCACGCACGGACCACCATGGCGTGGCCGGACATTGAGCCGTTTTTTGGCAGGCCTGAGCTGAGCGTCGGAGACGGCGAGCATGTGCGCAGGCATCTGAGCGACTGCGGGGCCGAAGCATTTGTCCAAGGCCTCATCGAGGAACAAATGCAGGCATTCAACAATCAACTGACCAGCACCATCCCGGCCAGCGTGCGCAACGTGATGCTCGATCTCGCCGGACAGCTGGAGGGACGGCAGTCATGAGCGTGGCCACGGATACCTCGTTTACACATTTCACGCGCACGGCAGAACGTGCCGCCAACCAAGTCATTTCCGCCTACTCCACCTCGTTCGGCCTGGCGTGCCGCTTGCTGGGCTCCCGGCACCGCCAACACGTCCGCAACATCTACGCCCTGGTGCGGGTGGCCGACGAACTCGTTGACGGAGTGACGGCCGAGGCGGGCCTCAGCTACCAGGAACAGTGCGAGGCACTGACCCACTTCATTGACGAGACCCACAGGGCCGTACAGCTCGGCTACAGCAGCGACCTCATCATTCATGCCTTCGCCCAGACTGCCCGCGCCGCCAGGATCGACCAATCGCTCATTGATCCGTTCTTTGACTCCATGCGCATGGACCTTGGCGAGCAGACTGAAGCCGCGCCACAGTCCGCACCGCTGCGTCGTTTTGACGCTGACGCCCACGACGGTTACGTTCACGGTTCCGCGGAGGTGGTGGGGTTGATGTGCCTGCGGGTCTTCATGCGGGATGAGAAAATCGACGACGGCGACGCCGCGGCTTTGGAATACGGCGCCAGCAGGTTGGGCGCTGCTTTCCAGAACATCAACTTCCTCAGGGACCTGGCCGATGACACCACCCGCCTGGGCCGCAGCTACCTAGGCACCTCAGACCACCTGGAGGACCAGGACCGTATGGAATGGGTCCGTACCATCCGGGCCCAGCTGGCCGACGCCAACGCCGTCATCCCCCTGCTGCCCCGTGACGCCCGGGCTGCCGTGCGCAGCGCCTCGGCACTGTTCCAGGCGCTCACGGACCGCATTGAACAGACCACCGTGGACGAGCTCTACCGCTCCCGCGTCCGTGTACCGGATGCAGTAAAAGCCGGGCTCGCGGCCCGCGCCGTGGCCTCAACCTGGATGGAGCTGCACAAATGACCCGCACAGTAGTGATCGGCGGTGGCATCGCTGGGCTTGCCACCGCCGCCCTCCTCGCCCATGAAGGACACGAGGTCCAGCTGCTCGAACAGCGCGCACAAGTGGGCGGCCGCGCCGGCAGCCTGGAACGCGGTGGATTCCGCTGGGACACCGGACCATCCTGGTACCTCATGCCAGGGGTGTTCGACCACTTCTTTGAACTGCTCGGCACCAGCACCGCTGAACAACTGGACCTGCGCACGCTCAGCCCTGCGTACCGCGTCTTCAGCGAACCAAACCACGACGGCGTCAGGCCGGACCCGTTGACCATCCCGCTTGGCAGCGATCAGGTTTTGGACACCTTCGAACACCTTGAGCCAGGCAGTGCCAAAGAGCTCCGCTCCTACCTGGCCTCAGCACAGCACACTACGGAGATGGCCGAGCGGTTCTTCCTTTACAACCCGTTCACCAAGCTGCAGGCACTGTTTCAACCAGAGGTAGTGCGCAGCCTGCCCAGGCTGGCCCAACTGCTCCTGACCCCCCTGGACAAATACGTTTCCCAGCGCTTCCAGCATCCGGTGCTTCGGCAAGTGCTGGGGTATCCGGCAGTTTTCCTTGGCACCAGCCCATCCGCCGCTCCTGCCATGTACCACCTGATGAGCGCCTTGGACCTGGGCGAGGGCGTGCAGTACCCCATGGGCGGTTTTTGGGCCTTGGTTGAACGCCTGGAAGCCTTGGCGATCGAGGCCGGCGTGAGGATCCATACAGGTGCCGAAGCCCTGAAGATCACCACCCGCGAAGCGGCCCACCCCAAGAAAATCGGGCGCTTGGACTGCCTGAACCTTCCCTCATGGTTTACCGGCAAGGACAGCCGGGAAGTCACCGGCGTCAAGTGGCGCGACCACTCCGGAGTTGAGCACTACAGCGTGGCCGATCAGGTGGTTTCCGGCGCGGACCTCCATCACACCGAAACACAGCTGCTCGGCGTCAGGGACCGGAGCTACAACAAAAAGTACTGGCAGAGCCGAACCAGCGGACCCGGCGCCGTCCTGGTGATGCTGGGGGTGAAGGGTTCCCTGCCGGACCTTCCCCACCACTCCCTGTTCTTCACCCGCGATTGGGAGGCCAACTTCGCCTCCATCTTCGGTGAAGATCCAAGCATTCCGGACCCCGCTTCCATCTACGTCTGCAAACCCAGCGCCACCGATCCCGGCGTCGCACCCACAGGCCACGAGAATCTCTTTGTCCTGGTCCCCATCCCCGCCGATCCCTCACTGGGCTCCGGCGGGCCGGAAGGCAGCGGTGATGAGCTGATAGAACGGACAGCCGACGCCGCCATTGACCAGATCGCCCGGTGGGCCAACATCCCGGACCTCCGCGAGCGCGTGGTTGCACGGCACACCATCGGCCCGGCCGACTTCGCACGTGACTACAACTCCTGGCGCGGAGGCATGCTGGGACCGGCGCACACTCTGAAGCAGAGCGCCATGTTCCGGGCCCAAAACGCCTCCAAACGTGTCCGCGGTCTCTACTACGCCGGCGCCACCACGGCTCCAGGCGTTGGCGTGCCCATGTGCCTTATCAGCGCCGAGCTTGTGTTGAAGCGGATCCGCGGCGATCACAGCACCGGCCCTACCACTGTGAGGCCTGTAGCTAGCAGGATTGGCTAATGGGTGTTCTCTACTTGGCCTCGCTGCTTCTGGGCATCGCCTGCATGCTCCTGCTCGATCACCGTTTCCGTCTGTTCTTCTGGCGGGACGGCAAAGCAGCGGCGATAGTGACCGCCGTCGGGGTTTTGTTCCTGCTCGGCTGGGACCTGGCCGGAATCGGGCTGGGGATCTTCCTGCGCGGCGAAGGCACCATAGCCACCGGGCTCCTGCTCGCACCCGAATTGCCCATCGAAGAACCCGTCTTCCTGCTATTCCTGGTGCTGTGCACCATGGTTCTCTACACAGGCGCACGGCGGCTGCTGGACGCCGTCCCGGCTAAACGCCATGAGAAAGTGCGGGAGCACGTATGACATATTTGTGGCTCGCGCTCGCGTTCATTGCCGCTGCCGTGGTGGCCGGAGTGATCTTTGCCCGACAGGGTGCGCGGTCGGGTGCCCGGTCCGGCGAAGCCGCCAAGCATTGGAAGGCCGTTGGGCTCGCGTTCGCGGCCTTGGCTGTCCTCACGGCTGTGTTCGATTCGGTCATGATCGGCATGGAACTCTTCCACTACGACGCCTCACACATCCTCGGGTTCAGGATCGGCCTGGCACCCATCGAGGACTTCGCCTACCCGTTGGCGGGCGTTGTTGCGCTGCCAGGCCTGTGGATGTGGCTCACGCGCAAGCGGAGCTCCAAGCCGGCGGGCAGTCTCAAGGGCCTCGTCCCCCAGGCCCTCCTCGCGTCGCGCCCTGTCAGCTGGATCAACACCGCCTACCCCTTTGCCGCGGCCATGCTGCTCACCACCCGGGAAATCGACTGGGTGCTGATTGTGGGCACCTTCTACTTCCTGATCCCCTACAACCTGGCCATGTACGGTATCAACGACGTCTTCGACTATGAGTCGGACCTCAAGAACCCGCGTAAGGGCGGCATGGAAGGCGCCCTGCTTCAACCGCACCTGCACCGGCCCATGCTGTGGCTCGCGGCCATCACCAACATCCCGTTCCTGCTGGTGCTGGCGTTCGCGGGCGGGCCTGCGGCATGGATCAGCCTGGCGGTGAGCGCCTTCGCCGTGGTGGCCTACTCCGTGGCTGGCCTCCGCTTCAAGGAACGCCCGGTCTTGGACTCGTTGACCTCCAGTACGCACTTTGTCAGTCCCGCCGTCGTCGGTTTGGCGCTGGCCGGGACGAATGTGACGCCCGGGCTGCTGATCCTCCTGGCCGCGTTCTTCCTCTGGGGCATGGCTGCGCACGCGTTTGGCGCGGTCCAGGACATCGAACCGGACCGGCAGGCCGGAATCGGTTCCATAGCAACTGTGATCGGTGCCCGCCGGACGGTGAGGCTCGCCGTCGGACTCTGGCTTGTTGCGGGCCTGGCCATGCTGGCCACCCCGTGGCCCGGGCCGCTCGCGGCCATCATCGCCATCCCGTACATCATCAACTGCGCACCGTACTGGAACGTGACGGATACGACGGCGGCGCGCACCAATGTGGCCTGGCGGCGGTTTATCTGGCTCAACTATGGTTCAGGATTCCTGGTGACGCTTATTTTCATCCTGCAGTGGAGCCTCACCTCATGATGCTGTGGGGTGCTGGGCGTCTGAAGGTTCTTCCGGGTCGGCCGGTTCTTCATCGATGGTGTCCAGGGCTTCGCGCATGTGCTGCAGGAAGCCCACCACTACCCTGGATTCCTCGGGATTCAAAGCGCAGGCCGCATCAAGCATCCGGCGGTGCATCCCACCCAAAGTGTGCCGAACTTCCTGGTCCGAGCCCGGAGTGGCCTTCAGGATCAGTGCGCGGCGATCAGTGGGGTGGGGTTCGCGGCGAATATGGCCGGACTCCACCAGGCGGTCAATCAGTGTTGTCATGGAAGCGGACGTTATGCCCAGCTTGTCACCCAGATCCTTCGGCTTCATCACTTTGCCGGAGGCCTCGGCTTCAAACAGGTAGCGCAGAGCCAACAGGTCCTTCTCGCCCATGCCCATGGACGAACGGGTCCGGCGTCGCATGGCTTGCTCGGAGGCGCGGTAATCCCGCAGGGCGTTCAAGACCTCAATGGCTATGGCCTTCTGACCTGGGTCTTTGCCGTACCAATAGCCCTTTGCGTGGCCATTCGCGTCCATCCGATGTTCCTTCGATAAGCGTAAAGCTCGTTTCGCTAGCAATTTGATACTAAGTCACCTGCCCCCGGAATGCATGACCCCGCACTTCCCACCCGCACATCCCACCAGGAAGAGGCTCAGCACATGAAAACTCAAAGCCCGGATCTCATGCGGCAGATAACGGTCACCGTGAGCTTGGTGGTGTGCATCGTCGGTTCCATGATCGGCGTCGGAGTCTTTGGCGGGACGCCCATCGCGCAGGCAGCCGGCGGAGCGTTGGCCGCCGACTCAACACTTCTGGCGCCCGCCACACCCGCTTTCTCCATCTGGTCCGTGGTGTACACCGGGTTGTTCGCCTTCACGGTGTGGCAATGGCTGCCGTCCCAGCGGGCCAATCCCCGGCAGCGCTCGCTCGGGTGGATCGTTGCTGTGTCCATGATCCTCAACGCCGCCTGGATCCTGTCCGTTCAGGCAGGCCTTCTTCTGGTCAGCGTTGTGGTGATCCTTGCCTTGCTCGTGACGCTGGTGACCGCCTTCCTGCGCTACAGCCAAAGCCGAGCGGATTCCTGGGTTGAAGCTGTTGTTGTTGATGGGACTCTGGGGCTGTACCTGGGCTGGACCAGCGTGGCCGTGTGCGCAAACATTGCAGCGGCGCTCAAGGCTTCCGGCTTCTCCGGGCTGGGCCTGCGTCCCGAAATCTGGTCCGTGGGCGTCCTGGTGGTGGTAGCCGTTGTGGGCGTTTCCTTGGCCATCAAAGGGCACGGCCGGCTGGCACTCGCAGCCGCTATCGCGTGGGGCCTTGTGTGGATCACTGTCGGCCGCAGCGCGGATGCCCCCGAGTCATTCCCCACGGCTATCGCAGCGGCAGTCGCTGCAGCCTTGGTCCTCGGTGCCGCAATTGCAGTGCGGACGCGGACGGTGCTGGCACGACGCTAGCTGGCGCTTTGCCTAATGCCGGGGGGTTTTCCACATAGGAGGATTGCCGTCTTCTGGCGAGCTTTGCTCGCTGGAAGAGTAGCGGGCATGGAGCAGATTGTGGAGGGCGTGGCTACGGATACCGTGGCGCTTCTGCATGCTCCGAAAGCAGAGGGCGGCCCGCGTGAGCCACGGATTTCGGACCTGATCTCCCTGCTGGGCTCCATCCGTCTGAGCACTGAAGATGGTGGGTTGATCGATCAGATCCACGGACTGGAAAACCTGAAATCGGCGATTGTTGCTCTGCAGGCCCGGGCGGCTGTGGCTTTTGATCTTGCTCAGCGGGTTGAGCAGGCCGAGGCTGGTGTTCCTGCGGCTGAGCGTGGCCAAGGGGTGGGTGCGCAGGTGGCGTTGGCGCGTCGGGAATCCCCGAATCGTGGGTCGCGGTTGTTGGGTTTGGCTAAGGCTTTGGTGGTGGAGATGCCGCGGACGTTGGCGGCGTTGCAGGCCGGGCTGTTGAATGAGTGGCGGGCCACGCTGCTGGTGAAGGAGACGGCCTGCCTGAGTGTTGAGGATCGGGCTGCGGTTGATGAGGAACTCGCCGCGGATACGGGGACTTTTGATGGGAAGGGCGACAGGGCGATTGTGGCGGCGGCGAAGGCTGCTGCGTATCGTCGTGATCCGCGGTCGGTGGCGGGGCGTGCTGCCCGTGCGGCGTCTGAGCGGATGGTGAGTTTGCGTCCGGCGCCGGACACCATGACGTATTTGACGGCGCTGTTGCCGGTGGCCCAGGGTGTGGCGGTCTATAAAGCACTGACCCAAGCGGCTGATTCGGCCCGTTCCAGCGGTGACGCTGGTTCGGGTGGTGCTTCCGGTTCAGGTAGTGCTGTCCCGACCCGCGGCCAGGTCATGGCCGACACCCTCGTCGAACGCATCACCGGGACCCCGGGCGGGTTTTCGGGAATCAACCTGGATCTGGTCATGACGGACCGGACCCTGTTCCAGGGCGATAGTGAACCGGCACGGCTTCGAGGGTACGGGATCGTCCCGGCGGAATGGGCACGGGAGCTCCTCCGACTGGGGCAAGCCGTAAACTCACGGCCGGCAGCCAACTCCGGACGGGCAAACGCCGGGCGGGCAAACGCCGGAAAAGCAACTGCGGGGCGGGCACCCGCCGGACGGGATCAGGCGCAGGCGGCGCAACCATTGCCTGATAAGGAATTCGATGTGTGGCTTCGTCGGCTTTACACGGCGCCGGGTACGGGTGAGTTGCTTGCTACGGATTCGAAGGCCCGGCTTTTCACCGGCCAGCTGAGGCGGTTCATCGAGACCCGGGACCACACGTGCCGGACGCCGTATTGTGATGCGCCCATCCGGCATATTGACCATGTGGTGTCCTGGCATTCCGGCGGGAAAACGAACCCCGCGAACGGTGCAGGGCTATGCGAAGCCTGCAACCACACCAAAGAACACCCCGGGTGGACCGCCACAACGGGTACTTCGGGAACATCGGAAGATACGGGCACCACCGGCGCTACGGGCAGTACGATCACCGGCGAGATTCACACCATGGAAGTTGGTACTCCCACCGGTCACCGCTACCGATCGAAGCCTCCGCCACTCCCCGGTCATCGGGCGGGACCAACAAAGCATTCGGCCCCAACCTAGCCACGATCAGCGCCGCGGGTACCTCTGGTGGGCCTCCGAGACCTTCGTCAGCGACGGCGCGGATACCTTCGTCAACTACGGCGCGCAGGCGTCCTTCAGGGCCTGAACCGACTCCGCCGGCACTTCGTCTCCGGCCTCCGCGATCTGGTTCAACGGCGTCGTGATTTCTGCGGGAACGCCGGCAGCGCTTGCGGCCGAGACCAAGCCGGCCAGTACCTGCTTGTCTTGAACGCTGACCAAGCCATCCTGGACCACGGCGCAGACCTGCTTGGTTACTTCATCGGCGGCTGCCGATGCCACCTTGGACGCAGCGTCGCTGGCAGCGGTTGTCGCAGCTTCCTCCACAGCGCCGCAGCCGACC
The DNA here is from genome assembly GCF_041549525.1 of Paenarthrobacter aurescens. Lineage (NCBI taxonomy): Bacteria > Bacillati > Actinomycetota > Actinomycetes > Micrococcales > Micrococcaceae > Paenarthrobacter > Paenarthrobacter aurescens. Next base: position 343,791 of record NZ_CP157456.1, on the reverse strand, counting down.
AGCAGCAACAACAGGGGGACGGCGGACAGAGCTGCGAGGCGACGGGTCATACGTCCAGCCTAGCAACCGAACTGCGCTGGACTAACCGCATGTCATTTCACAATGAGATCCTTGACCGGCCCTTCGTGCAGAGCCAGGTAGACGTCGTCCCGAATCTGATTGGCCTCAGAATCGGTCATTGTCCTGCCAAGAGGGCGCAGTACCAGCCGTATCAGGGCGTTAGCCTGCCCGGCACGGATGCGAAGCCGGTGCCGCGCTGCCGCCGGAAGCTGGTTACAGGTGGTCAAAGCCAGTAACTCGACGCTTTCCAAGTCATTGGCCCGGCCCGCCAAGACTGTCCGGACCCTGTCGCCAAGCAGTTCTGCGTCCACATCCTCCGCTACCACAATGGACAAATCCCTGCGGATGGATGGCATATGGGACACCGATTTCCACGGGGACAGTTGATAGGTCCATCATCTGCCGTTGAATCCGCGCATCGGCGGAGCTGAGCAACCTGATGTCCGGAACGCCCTTGCGAAGCATGAGTGCACGGTCCAGTCCCATCCCAAGGGCAAGCCCGGACCAAGCGCCAGGATCCAAACCGGCATCGAGGAAAAGTTGAGGCGCCATGAGCCCGCATTCGGCCAGCTCAAGCCACTCATTGTTCATCCTGACATCAATCTGCATGCCTTCCTTGGTATAGGGATGGGTGGCCGGGACAGCACGCCATTGGGCGGCGGGAAGCACGGCATCCACCAAGGAATTAATCATTTCCTTCAGGTGCCTGGAGTCCAGCGTCTTTGTGGAGCAGACCCGCCAGAGGTCCACCTGATGCGGCGTTCCTACGTGGGTTCGGTCAATGGAGTCGCGCCGGTAGACCAAGCCCGGAATGACCCACAGCTCGTCCAATAGCTCCTCCGGATCCAATGAGCGCAGCAGGGATGGGATGGAAGCGGAGGTGTGGCTGCGCAGCATGACGGTGAGGCTGATGTAACGGGAGTACCTTTGATCGCGAGTGACATCGGCGGCGCTGAATCCCAGCCGGTCATAATTGTCGGCCACGCTGACCAGCGGGCTGTGACGCACCATCCTTGCTGGCACATCCCAGTGTTGGCGCAGGTTCTGCACCACGCCGCCCAGGAGGGACTGCATTGCGTGTGGGCCGTGATCGGGGTTGGAGAGATCCCTGACGCTCAAGGCATCGTGAAGCTCTAAGGGGGTGAGATAAGAGGGCATTGCGGGTCCTTGGTTTGGAACGGAAGGGGGCATTCCTCCCCCGACTCACTCCAGTGCCAGGACCTAGGCGCGCGCCAACCAGCCCTCGCGACCGGAGACCGGTCGGGGGCAAGTAAATCGGCGCATGGAGAGCATGGGCTGACTATACCCGCCTACTGCGCGCTTGGACAGGAAACGTGACTGGACAGAAAACGAGACTGGACAGGAAGCCTGACGCCCTCACCAGGGACTACCTGTTGATCGGGTGGTCCAGGGCAATGCTGATGGTCTGGCCGGGCACCAACTCCCCGGTGGGGGCATCCGTCAGCTCGTACCAGGATCCCGCGCCGCCAGTAAGCGGCCAGTTGGCAGAACGAATGTCCACAACACTGAAGCGGAAGGCCACCTGGCTCTCCGTGTCTCCCGCCGCCGTCGTGTAGGTCAGCGGTGTGCCGTCAGCGTCAGCGGTGAAGCTTCCCCGCGCTCCCTCGATGGGCATCTCCCCCGGTATCAAGCGGATCCTGGTGCCGGCAGGGATGGGGTTTGCAGCCGAAAGGGCTGGGTTGTACATCAGCAATTGCTCGGTGGTGGACCGGAATTTGTAGCCGAGGCTGTCGAAAGAGTCGCCGTCCACGGTTGTATAAAAGATCGGCTGCCCGAACGAATTGTAGACCGCTTCGCCAGTGCCGGACCTGCTGTCCACAGGGTTTCTCTGCAATTGGATCAGGCGCCCGGTCTGCATGAAATAGCTGTTGCCTTGCTCGTGGACGTAAGGGACCTTGTTTGCTTCCGCCAACTGTTTCCCGGTGATTCCAAACCTGTAGGCGATTCCGGCCAGGGTGTCGTCCTCCACAATCCGGTAGCTGGTGGGAATGCCATTCGCATCCTCGGTGGCCTCTCCGCTTGCCCCGACGACCGGACCTGATGCCGGAATCAGGCGGAGTTTGGTTCCCGGCCGTAGCGCCGTTCCAATGGCGAGCTCGTTGAATTGCAGGATCTTCCCCGTGGAGAGGTCAAAGGCCTCTGCTACATCCGTCAGAGTGTCGCCGTCCACCGCAGTATAAAAGTTCACATTCCCAAAGGAGTCGGTGACCTTGGCACCCGTGAGGGGGCCTTTTTCGACGGCGGCAGGAACCGCGGTTGCTGAGGGTACCGGTGTGGGCGCGGCCTCCGTGGACTGCGGCGTTGAGCAGGAAACCAGCCCGGTAGTGATCACTACCGCGAGCAGGACGGACCGAACGGCAAACTTCATTACTTCCCCCAAAAAGCCCCGCGTTACCGCGAGTGTATGTCCCAGCAGATATTGCTGGTTCCACTATGCCACCCACCTATGCTTGACGGATGGGAGAAAAGCCAGTGGACCATGTGGCGTTGGCCGTCTGCATGATCGATATTTCGTCTGACATCCGGCGCAAGTCGCTCAACGAAACAGGCATCCGCCCCATCTCCAACGGAGTGCTTGAGATCCTCCGGGTTGTTGAAAGCCACCCTGGCGTCACGGTGGCGGAGGTGGCCACCCGTTTGGGTCGTCAACTGAGCAATGTGAGCATGCAGTTGCGTGAGCTGGTGGCCTCCGGCCTCGTAACCCGGGTCAAAGATGCAGCAGACAAGCGCTACGTCTCCCTCCACCCCACGGACGAATCCAGGCGCATCAAATCGCTTTTGGAAGGCGCCTGGGCCGATGCGCTGACGAAAGCCAGCGAGCGCCTCTCCCCTGAAGAACGGGATCAGATCGCGGCCAGCCTGCCTGCGCTGGAGCGGCTGGCCTCTTTCCTGGCGGAACCCGAAAAGGCGCCGGACCAGGCCCGGCCCCCGGCTTCTGAACACCACTAGGACGAACGTCACTCCTTCGCCGCTTACATAGACACCCTCAAGTACTTATACTTTCATAAGTATTACTACTGATGGGAATGGGTGACGCGTGGCATCACGACTACTCGAAACGTCCGGCTCCCCGAGCCTGACCGGCGAGGGGAACAACAACAACAAAAAGGGCATAGGTTGGCGGGCCCTGCCTTTCCTGGCCCTCGCCCAGTTCATGGTTGTCCTGGACGGCACCATCGTGAATTTGGCGCTGCCCCGCCTCCAGATGGAGATGGGCATCAGCGACTCCACGCGGGCATGGGTGGTTACCGCCTACGCCTTGGTCTTCGGTGCTTTCCTGCTGCTCGGTGGCCGGATCTCGGACTTCTGGGGACGGAAGCGAACCTTCATCACAGCCTCAGCCGGTTTCGCGGTGGCCTCGCTGGTGGGCGGACTCGCGCAGCAGCCATGGGAGTTGATCGGCGCACGGGCACTGCAGGGCGTCTTTGCCGCGTTGCTCGCCCCGGCAGCACTGGCGCTTTTGACGGTCGCCTTCCCGGGCGGCAAGGATCGCGGCACCGCGTTCGCTGTTTTCGGTTCCATCAGCGGCATTGGCGCGGCCGCGGGCGTGCTGCTGGGCGGGTTCCTTACCGAGTTCGTTTCGTGGCGCTGGTGCTTCTTCGTCAACGTTCCCATTGCCTTGATCGCCCTCGTTGGCGTTTGGACTTTGGTGAGGGAAAGCAAAGCTGGCGGCTCCACCAAGTACGACTGGCCCGGCGTCGCTCTTGCCGCGTTGGGACTGGGCTCGCTGGTGTATGGATTCGCCAATGCCGAACACGGTTGGGCCGCAATCGAGTCCTGGGGCTTCATAGCGCTGGGCGTAGTTCTGCTGGTCCTGTTCGTCGCCGTCGAACGCAAGGTCAAGAACCCGCTGCTGCCGTTGCGCGTGGCCACCGAACGCAACCGCGCCGCCGCCTTCCTGGCATCATTCCTGGCCGGAGCGGTCCTCATTGGTGGCATCCTGTTCATCAACTTCTACCTCCAGATCGTCCTGGGGTTCGCTCCGTTTGCTGCCGGAATTGCATCCCTGCCCATGACCGTGGTGCTGATTATCACCGCCGGCCTGGTTGCGAAGAACCTGCCCAAACTGGGAGCGAGAATCCCCAGCGCGCTGGGACCTGTATTCGTGGCTGCAGCAATGATCTGGCTCACGCAGGTCACACCCGAGGGCAGCTACGCCGTCAACATGCTCCCCGCGCTGATTCTCATGGGCGTCGGGCTGGGAATGGTCTTCGTTCCCATGCAGAACCTGGCACTCTTCGGGGTGGACAAGGACGACGCCGGAGTGGCGAGCGCACTGGTCAACGCTTCACAGCAGATTGGCGGCTCACTGGGCATCGCGCTCTTCAGCACCATCGCGGCCGCGGCCACCGCTGCAGCCGGCGGCAGGACACTGAACGCGCTGACCGCGGGCTACTCGCTCGTGTTCCTGTGGGCATCGGCTGTGGCCATACTGATCACCCCCATCGCTTTGCTTCTCATCAGGATCGACCGCAAAACCTTCAGCGGCAGCGGGGACACCCCGCACGTCCACCTCGGATAACCGCGCAAGTGCCGCCCACCCCTCCGGATTGGGCGGCACTTTTGCAAGGAGCGCCAAAGCATAAATCACGACGACGGTTCCGCCGCGTAATGATTGACATGACATAACTCACATTCTGTAAGCTAATTTCATAGTCACGCAGCCGGCTTCCTCAGTACTCATCAGGGAGGTCCGCATGGCCCCCAATTCCCTCAAGTCAGAACTACTCCTGGCCCATGGCGTCGCAACATCGGCGGCCAGCGTTGCTCGACGACGAGCAGCCGCAAACCATGGAAGCCACGCAGTAGCCAACAAACCCGATGCCCTCCTTGGAGCCATAGCCGTCAGGCAGTTGTTTCACCGCTGGCCGCTGGTACCGTCCCGCGAACTGGAACGGATCCGCCACGTCCTCCTGCACTGCGATCAACTGGGCTCTCCCGACACCCACCATCTGTCCGAGCCTGCCCAGGCGCTGCTGGAGTTGATCAACTGTGAGTTGGAACGGCGTCGAAACGCTGCCGCTCCGCAACGGACCCCGGAGGCGAAGATGCCTGCGAACGCTCCGCAACGGGGCGCCGCTTAGATGGCCGGCCATTTTGAGCTGTTTGAAGAATCCGGAGGTGATTGCCGGGTCCGCCTCGTCGATGGTGACGGAACGGAACTTGCTCTCTCCATCTGCTTCCAGGACAAGGACTCAGCAGCCAAAGCCATCTACTCGCTACGGGAGATCGCGGCGAGCGGGCTGATTGAGGACCACACGTCGCGGACGTCCTGACACGGCAGCCGTCTGTGCCTGGATGCGCCTACGGAACAACAGCGACGACGTCGATCTCCACCAGGAAATCGCCCAGAAACGAACCCACCGTGGTGCGCGCCGGGTAAGGGGCCACCACATACTGCTCGTAAATGGCGTTGAAGCCATCAAAGTCCCTGCCCGGGTGATGCAGGTGCACTGTCGCCTTCACTACGTGGGAGAAGTCCAAACCGTGGGCGCCCAGAACCTGGCTCAGGTTCTTCATGGCCTGAATGGTCTGCTCCTCGATGGTGATCCCAACGCGCTCGCCTGTTGCGGGATGATGGGGCGTTTGTCCTGCCGAAAAAAGGAATCCGTTGGCCACCACAGCCTGCGAATAGGGGCCGGCCGGGCTGGGTGCAAGGTCTGTAGTGACTTGATGTCGGGTCATGGTGATCAATACCTTTCGGGGTGTCTTTGACGTTTCTTTTTGGGATGCCACGGGTGCGGACGGCTGCTACAAAACCTTGGACAGGAAAGCCTTGGTGCGCTCATGCCGGGGGCTGCCCAGTACTTGCTCGGGCGGACCGCTTTCCACCACCACGCCGCCGTCCATGAACACCACTTGATCGGCCACCTGGCGGGCAAAACCGAGCTCATGGGTTACCACAACCATGGTCATGCCGGCCTCAGCCAGTGATTTCATGACGTCCAGGACCTCGCCAACCAGTTCGGGGTCCAGAGCGGATGTGGGCTCATCGAAGAGCATCAGCTTGGGCTTCATGGCCAGCGCCCTGGCGATCGCGATCCGCTGCTGCTGCCCGCCGGAGAGTTCCTGCGGGTAGGAGTGGCCGCGGTTGCCCAGGCCAACCCGGTCCAAGAGGGTCTGGGCCTCGGCAACAACTTCCTTGCGGGGACGTCCAAGCACGTGCACGGGTGCTTCAATGATGTTCTCCAGCACAGTCATGTGCGGGAAAAGGTTGAAGCGCTGGAAAACCATGCCTGCGTTGAGCCTTGAGCGGGCAGTCTGGCGTTCCTTCATCTCATAGAGCTTCCCGTTGCGTTCGGTGTAACCCACCAGGTGCTCATCGACGTAGAGCCGGCCGGCGTCCACTTTTTCAAGGTGATTGATGCAGCGCAGGAAGGTGGTCTTGCCGGAACCGGACGGGCCAATCAGGCACGTCACCGATCCCTTCTCAACCCTGAGGTCAATGCCTTTCAGGATTTCGATCACGCCGAAGTTTTTCCGGACTCCCCGGGCTTCCACCATGGCGGTAGTCATCATACTGTCCTTGTCTTAGGCTTGCGGAGGCGTCGCGGTGCTGAGTCGAAACCGCGCCCGTACCTGCGTTCAAGTTTGTTTTGGAAGAAGCTCAGAATGCTGGTCATCAGCAGGTACCAGAGGCTGGCCACAATCAGCAGCGGAATGGTTTGGTAGTTGTTCGCATAGATGATCTGGGCGGAGTACAGCAGGTCCGAGATCGCCAGGACACTCACTAGGGACGTGCCCTTCAGCATGGAAATGACCTGGTTGCCAGTGGGCGGAAGCACCACGCGCATGGCCTGGGGCAGGATCACCCGGTTCATCAGCTTGCCACCGCTCATGCCCAAAGCACGGGCAGCATCGTACTGGCCCTTGTCCACGGACCCGATGCCCCCACGGATGATCTCTGCCATATAGGCGGCTTCGTTCAAAGACAAACCCAGAAGCGCTGCGCCCAAGGGGGAAATCAGGACGTTGGCGGAGCCCAGAACCATGGACGGTCCCCCAAAGGGAAGGCCGAAGGCAATCACCGGGTAGAGGGCCGCAATGTTGTACCAGAAAATCAGCTGGACCAGCAGTGGCGTTCCCCGGAAGAACCAGATGTAGCCGCGGCTGATGGTGCTCAGGATCGGGTTGTCGGAGAGACGCATGATCGCCAGCAAAGTGCCCAGCGCAATACCTACGGTCATGGACACCACGGTCAACAGGAGCGTCAGCCCGGCGCCGGCAAGAATCTGCGGCGCGAAAAGGTAGGACAACACAACGTCCCACCGGTACCGTTCGTTCACTGCAACATCCCAGGCTGCGCCCAGCGCCACCAGAATGAGGACAATCGCCAAGGCCAAACGGACCGGGTGCTTCAGCGGCACCACGGGGATCGAATCACCAGCAGCTGTGGCCGGTTCCTTGGTGTCAGGCGTTAATGGTTGCTTATGCATAGCCGTCACCTCTTTCATTACCGGGATCCCCTACTGGGCAAAATTGACGCGGGCGTCGGTGACGGCACTGGATTCAAGTCCGTACTTGCCCAGAACCTTGACGTAGGACTCGCTCTTGATCACCGCATCCAGCGCGGCGGATACAGCCTTCACCAAGCCGGAATCCTTGGGCACCCCAACGCCTACAGGCGCAAACTCGAACGAGGTTGCAACCTCAATCTGCGGGTTCTGGGTTGCTGCGTAATCCAGGATGGGCGAGTCGGCCAGCACTGCCTCCAAGCGTCCGCTGGTCAGTGCCGAGATGGCCTGCCGGGTGTCCTGGAATTCACTCTTCTGAATCGAGTCCTTGCCCGCAGCCACGCACGCCTCGTCATAGAGGGGGACGTTCACGGTCAGCTGGTAGGAGCCAGTCAGGAGGCCTACCTTCTTCCCGCACAGGGCGTTCTCATCCTTGATGCCCGCGGGGTTGCCCTTCGGGACGGCGATCGCGTTGCCAACCTGCAGGTAGTCAACAAAGTCCAGGACCTCCATGCGCTTTTCCGTAGGCGTCATGGAGGAGACAGTCATGTCATAACGGTCTGCGGCGAGCCCGGGAATAATCGAGTCGAAGTTGGCCACCTGAATGTCCACTTCAACACCAAGGGCTTCACCAATGAGACGGGCCACGTCCGGGTTGGTGCCGGTCATTTCCTGAGTGCCTTCCCGGTAAAACTGCGTCGGCGGCTCATTGGTGGGAATGGCAACCCGCAACACTTTGGAGGCCTTGATGGACTCCGGGAGAAGATCGACGGCGGCCTGGTTGACTTCCAGCGCAGGAACCCCGGTGCCCGGTCCGGCAGCGTCGCCGGACGGGTTCGACGTCGATGCGTTGCCGGCAGGGCTGCAAGCCGTCACGGACAGCAACAGTGCTGCCGTAACAACCAGCGCGGGTACGCCGGGCCTGGCGCGTTGGCTGCCGGGTATGCATTTCACGGGTAACTTCCTCATCAGGGGGTCCTCATTTCTTCAAAGCCCAAAGGGGCCTCAGGGATAACGGTGGGATCGGTACGGTTGAACGCTTCATTGCGGTGCCGGAGCAAACCCCGGCCTTCGGTACGCAGTTCCTCAATGGTGGATACTCCAAGGAGCATCATGGTGCGGGTCATTTCTGCCCGGAACAATTTCAGGACGTGGGCAACGCCGGCTTCGCTGGCGGCAGCCAGCCCGTACAGGTACGGCCGGCCGATGGAGCAGGCGTCCGCACCCAGAGCCAATGCCTTGACGACGTCGGAGCCCCGGCGGATGCCGCCGTCGACGATGATTTCCATGCGGCCAGAGGTCCTTTCCACGATGTCCCCAAGGACATCCAACGGTGCAGCCATGTGGTCCAGCTGCCGTCCGCCGTGGTTGCTGACCTGAATGGCATCTATCCCAATAGCCGCTGCAAGTGCGGCATCGTTGGGGTTGACCACTCCTTTCAGGATGATCGGACCGTTCCAACGCTCACGCAGATCGCGGATATCGTCCCAGTCAGTAGGTTCATAGGCTCCCGCCAGCAGCGTCCGCCACATGTCCGGAGAGCTGGCCAAAGGACCCTCGGGAACCTCCGCGTCCAGGTTGGGGAAAGCGATGGCGTCATTGGCCAGGAACCCCAAAGCCCATGAGGGGTGCAACATTCCCTCAACAACGGTCTTCGGCTTGATGGAAGGTGGCGCTGTGAAGCCGTTGCGGTAGTCGCGCTCGCGGTGACCGATTGCCCGGCAGTCCACGTTGACCAACAGGGCTTCGTAGCCTGCGTTGGACACCCTGTCCAGAACTGCCTGCAGGAGGCCCTTGTCCGAGGTGGGCTCCAGGTTGAACCACCGGCGCAGTCCCGGTGCGGCCGCACTCACGTCCTCCATGGTGGTAGTGCTGAGGTGCGCCAGCCCGTACGGAATACCGGCAGCGAGCGCGGCGCGGGCAACAGCGGACTCACCTTGGGGGTGGAACAGCCTGGTCCCGCCGGTGGGAGAGAGCGTCACGGGCATGGAAACGGGGCCGCCCAGAAGCATTGAGCTGAGCTCGAGGTTGTCCACGGAGCCCCATTTGGGGAGGAAGGACCAATCATCAAAAGAGGACCGGTTGCGGCGCAGTGAAACCTCGTCTTCGCCGCCGCCTTCAATGTATTCGAAGATGCTCTTGGGGAGGCGTTTGGCTGCAAGCTTTCGCATGTCTTCGATGCTGTAGCAGCTGCGTGAGAGTCGTTCCGGGACGGATCGGGCCGGCCCCTGCACCGAGGCGAGCGCCTTGATGTCCTTGAGTTTCATGGTGTGTCCTCTACGTTCTGCTGGGGTTACCCGCCCAGCTCCTGTCCCAATAGTGACCTAGATCTCTCCCGCTCTATATGTGAATTCCTCTACAAGATGCCTCAACTGCTTGTGATAACGTCCAGCTATGGACACAGCAGCGTCGCTTCCAGAGGCCCAACAGGCGGAACTTTCCCAATCAGGAATGCAGCAATCCACGGTGCGCTTGTCCGACTGCATCCAGCTCATGCAGGCAGATCTGGTCCACGCCAACCCCACACCGGAGAACCTGGGGCATCCGGTCTCCGACGTCCTGATGTACGATCCCCTGGACAACTGGTCCAGCGTTGACAACCGCATCATCCTTGCCGTGGGCTGCACGTACGGATCCCCTGATTTTGATCAGCTGCTCCACAGGGCAGCCAACAGCAACGCGGCGGCAGTGATCGTTAAAGCCCACGGCGCCAAAATGGAGCAGTTGCGTTCGGCAGCAGTGGGATACAGCCTCTCTGTGCTGGTGGCACCGGACAATGCCGACTGGACGCGGCTGGTGGCTTTGGCCCGTGCCTCAGTGATGGGTGCGGCGGCGGATTCCGTGTCCGGCGTACGCCTTGGAGACCTCTACGCCTTCGCCAATGCAGCAGCATCCATCACCAACGGCGCGGCGAGCATTGTGGATCCCCTCGGCCGCATCCTTGGCTACTCCACGCTCCCGGGCCAACCCATTGATGAACTCCGCCGCATCACTACCCTCACTCTGCAGGAAACCACCCAACCGGCCTTCGATCAGGACTTCAGGATTGTCTACGCCGCACCTGGGGCGGTGATGGTCCCGGCGCTGGACGACGGCATGGCCCGCCTTGCGCTGGCCGTCCGCGCTGGAGGTGAGCTGCTGGGTTCCATCTGGATCATTGACCCTGGCGAGGAAAAACGCGCCACGGCGTTGAACGCCCTGGACAGGATGGCGCCTTTGGCCGGGCTGCACATGCTCCATGCCCGCTCTGCCTCCGACTTCGGAGAACGACGCAATGCAGACCTCATCCGCACCTTGATGGAGGACACCCCGCATGCCTCGTTCGCGGCTGCCCAACTGGGGCTGGATACGGCCAACGGACTGGCCGTGGCAGCTTTTTCCATAGTGCGGCCGGAGACCGGGAGCCTGGAATCCGTGCGTGACATCCACCGGCTGCTGCATTTGGTGACCACAGTGTGCAACGTGCAGTTTGGAACCAGCCACAGCGCACTGATCGGATCAGTGGTTTATGCGCTGCTGCCCTGCAACGGGGCGTCCCCACGAGCCGTGCACGGGCGCATCATCCAGGAAATCGAGGCGTACTCGCACACCATCAGCCCATTCCCTGTGATTGCAACAGTGGGCGGTATTGCCTCCGACATTGAAAACCTGCCCCGGTCCAGGTCCGAGGCCATCCAAACTTTGCACTACCTGCGGAAGAAAGTGCAGGGCGTGGGAAAAGTGCAGGGCGTGGCACTCTACGAGGACTTCCAAATCCCGCTGAACCTCTTGAAAATTGGTGGGTTCATTGAGGACAACGGGATGGGCGGCGCGGATGAGATCGCCAGGATCCAAGCCCGGGATGCTGAGCAGCAAACCGATTACCTGGAGACCCTCCGCGCCTACCTTGCCTCCAACGGAAACATCTCAGCCATGGCAGCCCAACTCCATGTACACAACAACACCGTCCGGTACCGCGTGACCCGCCTGGCCGGGGATTTCAACCTGGACCTGGCGGATCCGCAGAAACGGCTGTGGTTGTGGCTGCGCCTGACCACCATGGACCTCGCGTCCAAGTAAGAAACTCCCGTGGTGACCTACCGGATGATCGGAAGTCCCGCCGTCGGGAAGACGCTGGGGAAGATCGACGGGGGCGGGACGGGCACGGTCTCCAGCGGCACCGTTACCGTGTCCGTCCCCACAGTGACCTCATCACCACGGACATCGACGGGCAGCGGCTGGTCACTGTAGTCCTCCCCGGCGACGAGCGTCAGGGCGATGGAACCCTGGGCGAGATCAACAGCCAACAGGCGTCCCTGCACCTTGAGCCGGAAGGACAGGCCTTCCCATTCCGTGGGGAGGCGGGGATCGAAGCGCAGCACTTCGCCCTGGTCCCGCATACCGGCAAAACCGCACACCAAGGAGCTCCAGATACCGCCGGTGGAGGCGATGTGGACGCCGTCGATGGTATTTCCGTGCGAGTTGTCCAGGTCAATGAACAGTGCCTCGGTGAAGTGCTGCAATGCGACGTCGCCGTATCCAACCTCGGCCGCCATGATGCCCTGCACGCAAGCGGAAAGGGTGGAGTCACCGGTGGTGATGGGATCGTAGAAGTCGAAGGCGCGCTGCTTTTCCTCGGCGGTGAAGTCCTGCCACTGGAGGAACATCGCCAGCACGGTGTCGGCCTGCTTGAGGACCTGGTGCCGGTAGATCACCAGAGGGTGGAAGTTCAGCAGCAACGGGTACTTGGACTTGGGGGTGTTCCAGTCCCAAGGCTCCAGCGTCATGAAGTCGTTGTCCTGGCTGAAGACCTGGAGGTGGGGGTCGTAGGGAAGGGACATCCGCTCAGCCGCCTGCCGCCACACCATGCGTTCCGTCTCGGCGATACCTTCGTGTTCCAGGGCGGCAGCGGCACGCAGATTGAAGCGTGCCATGACGTTGGTATAGAGGTTGTCATTGACCACAGCCGTGTATTCATCCGGTCCGGTGACGCCGTGGATGTGGAACAGTCCGTCTTTGCCGAAGAAGCCCAGCGAGGCCCACATGCGTGCTGTCTCAATGAGGAGATCGGCGCCGAGTTCGGCGTTGAAGCTCTGATCACCACTGGCCCACTGGTAACGGTTTGCCGCAAAGGCGATGGCGGCGGCTATGTGGAACTGGGCGGTCCCAGCCGCGTAGTAGGCGCTTGCTTCCAAGCCGTTAATGGTCCGCCATGGGAACAGGGCCCCGTCCACACTGAGTTCTTTGGCACGGACCCGGGCGTCGGGAAGCATCGCGTGCCGCGACTCCAGCACCTTCCTGGCACCGCAGGGGTTGGTATAGGTCAGGTACGGGAGGAGGTAGACCTCCTGATCCCAGAAATAGTGGCCCTCGTAGCCCGAACCGCTCACACCCTTGGCCGGGATACCCGCCACGCCGGCGCGGGCGGTGGCCTGCGCCAACTGGAACAGACCCCACCGCACGGCCTGCTGCATCTCCGGCTGGCCGCCGATGTAAATATCTGCCGTGGTCCAGTATTGCTCGTAGTGTGCCTTGCTCTGGGCCAGGATCTCTCCGAAGGACACCAGGTTCGCTTCGGCTTCGGCCGCGAGGCTCTCCCCGCGGTCTTCGGCGTCCGAGGAGCCGGCCACCACATAGCTGACCGACTTCTCCAAACGGAAAGTATCGCCGTCGTGAATGGCCAGAACGTAGCGGACGGACGAGTCGTCCTCAGCCACCAACGTCTCAAACGGTTGGCCTTCGGCGGAAATCCAGTGGTCTACCGCCATGGCCACGCGCTGGCGGGACTCGGAGGTCTCCCAAGCGAGGCGAAGCGAGCCGTCCGCACCGTGGAGGTGCAGCGGCAGCAGAACCCGGCCCGCGTGCCGGCCGGAGCGGCGCGGGTCATGGACCGAGTGGTCCTCTACAGGCTGGTCCTGGCGGTTCACGACGCCGGAAGTGATGTCCGCGGACACGTCCCGGTCAGCTGTCAGCGACAGTTCCAAGCCAAGACATCCGCGGGCATCGAAGCCCACCGCGCGTCGCTCAGCCGTGGTGACGGTAGCCCCGGAGCGGCATGCCCACGTAATGGTTTCCTCGTAGATGCCCGTGGAAAAATCCACGCTGCGGTGGTAATCCAGCACGGTGGATTCGGCCAGGCTCAGAGCTTCACCGTCGATGGAAACGGTGAAATTATTGGCGTCCGGCACGTAGACGATCCTCTGGCCGGTCCGGGCAAAACCGTAGGCATTCTCGGCGTGCTTGATGTCCCAGATCTCATGGAAACCGTTAATGAACGTGCCGGGAAGCTCGCCGTCGCCCGCCGTGGAATGAGAGCCACGGATGCCGAGGTGTCCGTTGCCAAGCGCGAACAGCGTTTCCAGCGTTCCCTCGTCACCGGGGACGTGAATATTCTCCACGAGCTTCCAGGGCTCGCAGGGGAAGCGAAGCCGATCGGAGCTGATGAGTGCCATGGGCTGTTGAAGTCCTTCTAAAAAGTAGGGTTAGAGAAGATCGTTGAGGTCGTCCACCACCAGCGTGGCGCCGGCGTCCAGCAGGGTTTGGCGGCCTGCTCCGCGGTCCACGCCAATCACGGCGTAAAAATTCGCGCCGGCTCCGGCTTGGACGCCGGACACTGCATCTTCAACCACGATGCATTCCTCCACGGGTACGCCCAGGAGGCTTGCTCCGTAGACGTAGGTGGCCGGGTCCGGCTTACCGGGAAGTCCGACGCCGGCAGCCACCTGGCCGTCGACCACCACCTCGAAGTGGTGGTCAAGGCCTGCGGCCTTCAGTACCGCGGGGGCGTTGCGGGATGAGGACACCACCGCCACTTTCAATCCCAGCTCTACGGCCGCATTGATGAACTTGACCGAACCCTCGTACGGCTCAACACCGCGGGAGTTCACAATCTCATTGAAAATGGCGTTCTTCCGGTTGCCCAGGCCCTGCACCGTTCCGCTGTCCGGGTGATCATTCACGGGGCCTTCGGGCAGAGTGATTCCGCGGGAGCCCAGGAAATCCCGAACGCCATCAAAGCGCGGCTTCCCATCAATATGGTCGAAGTAGTCGCTCTCCTGGTAGCCCTGGGGGTGACCGGCCTCGGACAGGTAGCCATCGAAAAGTTCCTGCCACGCCTGCTCATGCACCACGGCAGTGGGCGTCAGCACGCCGTCGAGGTCGAACAACAGCGCGGAAGCGCCGGTCCAGGCATTACGAAGATCAGTCATGTGCATTGTTCCGTTCAGCGCTTGTGGCGCGTGGTCTTGCGTTCGATGAGCTTGGTATCGAGCAGGTGGTTGGAGGGTTGATGGGGGAATTCAGTATTCAGCAGGCGTTCACACAGCAGGTTTGCTGCGAAGGCGCCTTGGTCGGCAACGGGTTGCGCCACGGTGCTCAGGCCAAGGAACCAACTCATGGGGTGATCGTCTATCCCGATCACTGACACGTTCTTGGGCACGGAAAGGCCGTGTTCGCGGAGCGCCGTCAAGGCACCGAACGCGGCCTCATCGCAGTGCGCGAACACTGCTGTGGGCCTACCGCCGCGGGTCATGAGTTCAGTCATGGCCCGCCTGCCGTCCTCGATGCTTGGCCCGGTTCCCACCACAAGGTCCGGGTGGACGGTGAGGTGGTGTTCATCCAGAGCACGCCTGAAGCCGCGGAACCGTGGAGTCTCAGTCACAACGGGGTGTTCATCGCTCGAGAGAACGGCCAAGTTCCAATGGCCCAGCCCCAGCAGGTGTTGGGTAGCCTGCCAGGCCGCGTGTTCGTCATCGATACCTACATTGTCCCACGGAACATTTCCCATGCCCACGCTGGCTACAGCCAGCCCGCAGGATTCCAACGCTTCCACCTCTTGTGGCGTGAGGTCAACATTAAGCAGAAGCAGCCCATCCACTCTTTGCGGGAGGTTTTCTAGGTCCGCAAAGAACTTTTGCCTCACACCGGCCTTGTTGCGAAGGCAAATCAACACTGTGTCATAGCCGCTGTCGGCGAAGACTTCTTCTGCGGCTTCCACAGCCTGCGCAAAAAACCACGCTGTAGCTGTGGGGGCAACGATTGCCACCGAGCCCGTGCTGCCACCGGCGAGCCTGGACGCAGCAGCTGAGGCCTTATAGCCAAGTTTGCTGGCGGCTTCGGTCACTTGTTGCTGAGCCTTGTCAGAAACGTTGGGGAGATTTCTCAAGGCCCGTGACACCGTGCAAATGGACAGTCCGGACAGGACGGCCACGTCCTGGATTGTCACCCTGTGAGTCCTAACCATGCAACACGGCCTCAACCCTTTCCATCCTCGACTGACGCCTTGGCGCGTGCCCCTCGCCGGGCACCAGCCAAAAGTGTAAGCGCTTACAATTTTGTCATTCAATAGAGTGCACTCGAAGGCCAAATTGTGACGCGAATCTCACTAAGGGCTTGATTTCAAGCGGTGGATGTCTTCTAATTCAAGGCTCTGGTCCCGATACTCAAGGCCCAAGCACGTAGTACTTCAGGAAGGCGCTGACGTCCACCAGCTCGGGCGGCTCAATCCGGTGACCCATCCCCGGATAAGTCCGCGCCGTCAGGGCGACGTTGGCGTTCAGCCACTCCTCGGTGTGGGCTATGGCGTCCTCATTGATCACCGGATCCGCTTTGTCCCGCCCCCAAAAGAAGGGTGGAGGGGTGTCAAAGGACTCGCTCAGGGCCAGGAGATCGTTGTCCAGGACAAAGCCGGACAGACCCACCGTTGCCTTGAATGCATGGGGTCGCAGGCGAAGGAGGGTACTTGCCATGGCCATGCCCTGCGAGTATCCCAGCAGACTGACGCTGCTGTGATTGTCCTTGACGGAGTTGATCCAGTTGAACACCGAATTTGTGGACGCAATGACGTCCGAGAAGTCGTTGGTCAGGAAGTAGTCCAGCAGGAACCAGCCGTAGTCATCGCCAATGACTTTTGGGCCGCGCAGAGCCGCGCAGCTGAACTCCCCGGGCAGGTGCGGAAACAGGTTCACCATCCGCTGCTCACTGGTGCCGTAACCGTGCATCATCACCAGCAAAGGAGTGCCCTTTCGCTGGTTTTCGGGCTTTGACCACACCACTGATTCCATGGGCACGAGCCTAGTAGACCGCGCCCATGACTCCGTAGACTGTGGCCATGACTCCGCAGGAACTGGCCAACCTGGCCCATCTACGGCGCGCCCGCGATTTCATTGACCGCGAATATGCGCGCCCCTTGGATGTGCCCACCATGGCCGCCGGTGCGTTGATGTCCCCCGCGCATTTCTCCCGCCAGTTCAAGGCCGCCTACGGCGAATCGCCCTACAACTACCTCATGACCCGGCGGATAGAACGGGCCATGGCCCTGCTCAGGGCAGGAACCTCCGTCACGGACGCCTGCATGGAAGTCGGCTGTACCTCGTTGGGATCCTTCAGCAGCCGGTTCACCGAGATCGTAGGCATCAACCCCAGCGAATACCGCGCCCGCGAGCACCACGCCGTCAAGGCCATGCCCAGCTGCATCGCCAAACAGCACACTCGTCCGGAAAGAACGGCCAGCAGGAACTTGAGCAGGATTGAAGAAGCGCCCGCGTCATAGCTGCCATAGCGTGTGATGCATGAACATTTCACTGAAGTACGCACACGTCACCGTCAACGATCTCGATGAGTCGCTCGCCTTCTACCGGGACGCCATGGGCTTTGAAGTCCGGAACGACGTCGGCTCCGACGGCCAGCGCTGGGTCACCATCGGCAGCGACGCCCAACCCGATCTTGAACTGGTCCTTTCGCCGCCTCACGCCGGACGTTCACAAGCGGACGGCGACGCCATCCAGGAACTCCTGACTAAGGGCGTCATGCCGATGCTCGTGTTCACCACGGACGATCTTGACACCACCTTCGAGAAGCTCCGCGCGTCAGGCGCCGAAGTGCTTCAGGAACCGATCGAGCAGCCGTGGGGACCGCGCGACTGTGCTTTCCGCGACCCCTCCGGCAACATGATCCGCATCAATCAGGGCTGAACAAGACCGTACTTCTCAGCGACTCAAGAGTCCGGCGTCGGTTCGCTCGCCGTAGTTGTGGGTAGAGGCAATGGCGGCAGAGACGACGTCGGACAACCGGCGCCGTTGGCCGTAAGCCTGCCGCTGCAGCCGCTCGCCGGACCCGCGCCGGAGGATGTTCGCCACTCCGCTTCTGGCCAGCGCGAGGTCCCCCGATGCCGTGAGGGCGCCACGGATGTGCCGGAGCAGCGCGCCGGCTACATCAGCCGCAGGATAGGGTGCCTGCTCCATTGGGTGCAGGAGTTGGTTGTTGACCCCGAAGCGGCTGGCTTTCCAGTTGGCCATGCGGATCACCGGAGTCAGAATGTCCGACGGCGGCTCCCCCTTGCGCCATTGGCTCGCCGACGTTTCCACCAGGGCACGCGCGATGACGGCAATGGTCAGGGCGTCTTCGGCATAAAGGCAGACGTCGGCGATCCGGAGCTCCACGGTTGGGTGCCCGCGGGAAAGGCGGGCGTCGAAATAGATCATGCCTTCATCCAGTGGCACCCCCGTGGAAAGCAACTCTTCCAACACGGCTTTGTACCCCTCAGCCGAGCCAAAAACGTCCATGGGGCCGGCGGTGGGCCACCGGTTCCAGATCTGGGTCCGGTAGCTGGCGAATCCGGTGTCCGCTCCCATCCAGAACGGGGAGTTGGCACTCAACGCCAGCAGGACCGGCAGCCAATGACGCATCCGGTCCAACACTGCCACGCCCTCATCCGGGGACTCTATGGACACGTGGACGTGGAAGCCGCAGGTGAGTTGCTCACGGGAAATCAAGCCGAATTCCTCGCCCATGGTGGCGTAGCGCCGGTTGCCCGCGGTGGGTGTGGCATGAAAAACAGGGGGCGTGGCCAACGCGGCAACGCGTGCACCCACCGCCCGGGCGGCGGAATCGGCCAGCTCCCGGCCCGCCCGGATCTCGGCGCGGAGTTCCTTCGCGGTCCTGCAAGGACGGGAGTTGACCTCAATCTGTTCCTGCTTGAACTCGGACTTCAGAGCAGGGCCTGCGCCATCTTCAGCTTCGGTCGGCGCCACCGCATCCAAGAGCCCCGAGGCCAGGGGCAACGGCAGTCCGTCCCCGGGATCAGCGATCAGCAATTCCTCTTCGACGCCGAATGTACGCACAGCCACCCCTCCCCACCGTTTACTTATTTAGAGACGGCAGTCATCCCACGTGGCGTGGAACCTCCATTTGGAAACCGCAACGGCAATGAAGCACCTGGGTCTGCAGATACACCTCAAGCAGGCTGGGACTTTCCGGATCGTCCGTGGTCCGGGGAGCCTCAATAATGCGTTCGGTGGGGCGGCCCAAGGTCATGGGATCCCCGCAATGGGTGCAGCTGAACCAGAGTCCGGCTGCGGATGTGGAGAGAAATTCGCTCTGGATGGCTGGCACCAGGGCATCGAGGCGGACAGCGTGGGCGTAAAACGTATCGCACTCGCTACAGGTGTAGCTGACTTCGACGATCTCCGACTGGTTCGGTGCTGCTTCCACAACTGTCTCAACAAAAATGTAGGAATCGGTATTGCAAACGGAGCACCAAGGGCGCGCTCCGGTATCGGCAGTTGCAGGTGCCCGCCCATCTGCAGGCTGCGGGGCGGGAATCGGGGATCCAAGCGTCATTGCCATTCTCCTTTTACTCCTTCAAGGAGCCTGCATGGAGGCACGCTGTGAGCCGGCCGAAGAAGGCCACGGCTAAAAAGGTGCAGTTCTTGGACCATCTCGGATGGTTCCAACTCATGAGGCTCCAAGGGCTATCTGCTTAACCCAAGTATGAATGTAGTTCACCAGTGGCGGCCGTCACAAGTGATGAGGCTGCTGATGATTCCCTGGCCAGCGGGCCTTAGGCTTCGAAATGGGCCACGGGCGCTTGCTTGGCCACCGTCTTGACGAGGGATTCCGCAACATCCCGCAGCTTCTGGTTGCGGGTGCTGGAGGCCTTCTTCAGGATCTGGAAAGCTTCCTCCTGCGTACACCGGTTTTGCCCCATAATGATTCCGCTGGCGAGGTCGATCACCGTGCGGGTCTGCATGGCTTCCTGGAGGTCATCGGCATGCTGCTGCTTCACGCCGATCCGCACGGCCAGCCGCAGTGACCGCTCGGCCTGGCTTGCATAGAGTTCGCAATTGCGAATGGTGGACTCATCAAAGGCGTGGGCCTGTGGTGCGAAGAAGTTCAGGGCAGCCGTGGCTCCTTCATCCAATTCCAGGGGCACGCAGAGTGCGGAAAGATGCCCACGCTCGGCAATGACAGTGCAGTACTCGCTCCACCGCTCTTCGATGGACGTGTCTGGAACATGCTGGGTACCGTGACTGCGCATGGCCTCCAGGCAGGGACCGTCGCCGTACGCCTGCTGAACTTCATCGATCAGCCGGGCCTCGTGGGTGCTTCCGGCCACCGTTGCAGTGCGTCGGCGACGACTAAGGGTGATGCCGCAGAGCACATCCATGCCGACGGCCTGTGACACGGCGGAAGCCGAGAATACGGCCAGTTCGTGCAGGAAACCACCCACGTCCTCGCTGTCTATCACCAGGTCCTGCAGTTGCTCAGGCACCGAAACATCGTCAGGCGCAGAGACAGCATCAGGCGCCGCAAAATCAACGTTCATTTCGTCCATGCCTCATTTTACGGTGGCCCGGAGCCTGCTGGTCACCCTTTTGGCGACGGAATCAGAATCCTTGCATCTGTGGTGCACCTATGTGCACAATCATCGTATAGTCCCCATCACAGGACCCAGGCTTTCCAGCTCATGCAGACGGGCTTCCCGCATTTTTTGATGCAGAGGTACAGACCCATGCCGGCTCAGCCAGCGTCCAGAGTCCCGGACGAAGCACATCAACCGCCAGACGAACCATTGTGGTGCTCGCGCTGCAACACGGACCAGCACCTTCTGGTGAATTCAATCCAGTCGCACTACCCGCCCGCGCCCAACATGGTGAACGTTTCCTACGAATGCCATGCCTGCAAGTACTCCTACGACCACGTGGCCTCGGTCCGACGAGTGGCTGCGGTCCTGAACCGCCCCGGCGTCCCCCAGGGCGTGCTCCAGTTCGGCGGGCAATATCTGCACTGCGGGGAGCCGATGAAAACCAAAAGCTGCGAGTTGCGCAGGTTTCAGGCACCCCTGGTGCTGACTCCGGGTGCGCAGCTGCGGATGTACGAAGTACTGATCAACACACGCATCCTCGGATGTCATTGCGGATTCCGCATGGAAATCCCGGATTAGGACCGGGACGCCTTGAGGAGACCAGGTGGCCGAGGAGACCAGGCACGATGAGCTACACCAGGAATTCTGGAGCTACCGGAAGGGATAGCATGCACACGGAATCTCAACACAGAGGGCCTTCAGCCACAGCAGAAAAACCAGGCGGAAAGCCTGGGACAGCAGGCAAGCGCAGCCTTCCTGATCCGCCGGATCCGGACAACCTGCCTATCGATTACCTCGGTACGGGATGGGATTCCAGCAGGTACCCCTCCACTGTCCCCGGAAGCCTTCGGCCCCAGCACTCCCCGCACCGGCGAAGCGCTTGATGATGAGCGAGTTCCCGCCGGACCCCTCACATCCCGATCCCACCCGTGAGCCTGGTCCCACGCCCGAGCCGGTTCCCTTGCCGGAACCCGGACCTCCGCCCGTCCCGGAACCCACTCCCGGGCCTGAGGTTCCCTCACCGACGCCAGAGCAGCCGACACCAGGGCAGCCGTCGCCGGGAGGGCCGCCGGGCCTCTGACGTAATCACTCAGGCTGAATCGGCCAGCAACCCGATTCACCCCTCAGACCGGGTCCCATAATTCCCCCAGTTGGGATCCGAACGAAGGGCATGCCGCGCTACAGGGAGCGCGGCATGCCCTTTTTGCTGCGCCCGTTTAGACGTGCCCGTGTTGCCGCGTTCCGTTGCTGCGCTGCTTCCGTTCCCAGTTCCACATCTTTGTTTGTGTTGTTTTCTATTGACTTACCCACATAATCAAAGATAGAGTCAAGCAATTCCACATCGTTGTGACAGCAGTCACTGATGTGGCTGCACTGCCGAGCAGGATGGACTACTTGGCGGGATGCACTACTTAGCAGCTTGACCAATGGAGGGTAAGTGTTCGCCGAAGAGCGCCAGCAACTGATCTCCGCACTCGTCGCGGAGCGCGGACGGGTGAGTGTCACGGACCTCGCCGACCGTTTCAGCATCACCACTGAAACCATCCGCCGCGACCTCGCGGCACTTGAGGTCTCCGGCAACCTCAGGCGCGTACATGGCGGCGCTGTCCCTTCAGATCGCCTGAGCACCCGGGAAGAAAGCATCCTGGAGCGGGCCGTCCAGCGTCAGGTGGAGAAACTCCGCATCGCCAACGCAGCACTCTCCCTCATACCCCAGCTCACCACGGGCAGTGTCCTCCTGGATGCGGGTTCCACCACGGAAACCCTCGCTGATCTTTTGGCCCAGCGGACGCCACCGGCCACCGGAACCGATGAACTTGTGGTCATCACCCATGCCATTCCCATCGCCGGAAAGCTCTCCTCCACCCAGGGCATCGCACTGCAAATCCTGGGGGGCCGTGTGCGCGGGCTAACGCAAGCTGCCGTGGGGCAATCCACGGTTGATGCAGCCCACAAACTTCGCCCGGACATCGCCTTCGTGGGAGCCAACGGCATCCACGCAACGTTCGGGCTCAGTACCCCGGATCCGGAGGAAGCAGCGGTAAAAGCCGCTTTTGTCACCTCAGCGCGCCGAGTGGTGGCACTGGCTGACTCCTCCAAGCTGGACGCCGAAACCCTGGTCCAGTTCGCCACCCTGAAAGATGTAGACACCTTGATTACAGACAGCGAACCGTCCACGGAGCTCGCAGCAGCTTTGGCTGATGCCGGCGTTGACGTGGTGATCGCATGATTGTCACCCTGACAGCCAACCCCAGCCTGGACCGCACGGTTGAACTTCCCGGGGCGTTGGCCCGCGGTGAAGTTCAGCGCGCGGTAGCCGTTCACCAGGAATCCGGCGGAAAGGGAGTAAACGTCTCCCGCGCCCTCGTGGCCTCCGGCCTGGACACCCTTGCAGTCCTTCCAGGGGCGGACTCGGACCCGGTTCTTTCGGGCCTGCACGACGCCGGTGTACCGTTCGCTGCCTTACCCATAGGTCAGGCATTGCGCAGCAATGTCACGCTCACCGAACCGGACGGCGTCACCACCAAGATCAACGAACCCGGCCCGGAGCTGAGCGGTGAACAGCAGGAAGCCCTGATCGGGCTGCTGCTGGAACGCTCCCGTGGCGCCAGCTGGGTGGTCCTCGCAGGATCGCTCCCACCAGGAGTCCCCGCGGATTTCTACGCCACCATCGCTCGCCGGCTTCGGTCGAGCGCGGACGGGACGGCCTCCCCAAACATCGCCATTGACTCTTCCGGGGCGCCCCTCGCGGCCGCCTTGGCAGGCGATGCCGCAGGGAAGCCGGACCTCCTCAAGCCGAACGCGGAAGAGCTCGCCGAGCTCGCAGCCGCCGCCGGATTCACCAACGTCTCCACGGCTGACGAACTGGAGGCGGATCCGGCCAAAGCGGCCGAAGCCGCAGCCGCCGTCGTCGCCAGCGGTGTAGGCGCCGTTCTGGCAACACTCGGTTCCAAGGGAGCAGTCCTGGTGACGGCGGACGGAGCGTGGCTTGCCACGCATCCGCCCATCAAAGCCGTCAGCACGGTGGGCGCAGGGGACTCCTCACTGGCCGGCTATTTGCTGGCTTCAACCCAAGGCGGCTCTGCGCAGGACTGCCTTCGTCAAGCCGTGGCACATGGTGCCGCTGCTGCTTCGCTGCCGGGCTCCACTGTCCCGGCAGTCCACCAGACAACCCCCCATGCCGTAACCATCACGGCCCTCCAGAAGGACTCACAGTGACCCAGCTGATCACAACCCAATTGGTCACCCTCGACCAAAACCTGGGCGACTCCCCTGCCGACGTCATCCGCGTCCTGGCCGGCAAAGTTGCCGCCACCGGCCGTGCTTCCGAGGTTGAAGGCCTCTTTGCCGATGCCTTTGCCCGCGAGCAGAAAACCGCAACCGGGGTCCCGGGCGGCATCGCCATCCCGCACTGCCGCTCCGCTGCAGTCCAGGAACCGGCCCTGGCCATGGCGCGTCTGTCCCACAAGGTGGACTTCGGCGCCAAGGACGGGCCCGCTGACCTCATCTTCTTCATCGCAGCCCCGGACGGCGCGGACCAGGAGCACCTCAAGCTCCTGTCCAAACTGGCCCGTTCGCTGATCAAAAAGGACTTCACCGCGGCACTGCGTGCGGCTGAAACCGAGCAGGACATTGTGGACCTCGTGGATGGCGCGCTGGCCGATAAGCCGGCTGCTGCTCCCGCTTCTGCCGCAGCACCTGCAGACGCTGCACCCGCCGCTGCCGCCGCCAGCACGACGCCGGTTGCCGCGCCCAAGCGGATCGTGGCCGTGACAGCTTGCCCCACCGGCATTGCGCACACGTACATGGCGGCCGACTCGCTTGTTGCCGCTGCCAAGGAAATGGGCGTGGATCTGCAGGTCGAGACCCAGGGTTCCTCGGGCGCAAAGCCGTTGGACCCGGCAGTGATTGCGGCAGCTGACGCGGTGATCTTCGCCGTAGACGTCGATGTCCGCGGCAAGGAACGCTTCGCTGGCAAACCGGTCATCAACGCGCCCGTCAAGCGCGGCATCGACGAGCCCACCAAGATGGTCCAGGAAGCACTCGCAGCCGCGGATGACCCGCACGCACGCCGTGTTCCGCACTTCGGTGCCGAAGAGCAGGCTGAGCGCGCAGAGGAAGAGAAGGGCGAGCACATCGGCCAGAAGCTGAAGCGCGCACTCCTCACCGGCGTGAGCTACATGATTCCGTTCGTGGCCGGCGGCGGTCTGCTGATTGCCCTTGGATTCCTGCTGGGCGGCTACGACATCACTGAGGTTGCGGACAAGGTGGTGTTGGAGAACAACTTCGGCAACCTGCCTGAAGGCGGTCTGTCGATTTATCTTGGAGCTGTAGCGTTCAAGATCGGTGCCCTGTCCATGTACTTCCTGGTTCCTGCATTGGCCGGGTACATCGCCTACGCCATTGCCGACCGGCCGGGCATTGCGCCCGGCTTTGTTGCCGGAGCCGTGGCCCATTTCATGGATGCAGGCTTCCTCGGCGGCATCATTGGAGGCTTGCTGGCGGGCTACATTGCGTACCTCATTGGAACGTGGCAGGTACCCCGCTGGCTTCGCGGCCTCATGCCCGTGGTGATCATTCCGTTGCTCGGTTCAATTGTTGCTTCAGGATTGATGTTCTTGGTTCTGGGTGGACCTATTGCAGGCCTTACAGCGGCACTGAATGGTTGGCTGACGGGCATGAGCGGCGCCTCCGCCGTAGTCCTCGGCATCATCCTGGGCCTCATGATGTGCTTCGACCTCGGCGGCCCGGTCAACAAGGTTGCCTACGCCTTCGCAGTGGCTGGCCTGAGCGCCGGCAGCGCTGACAACCAGGCACCGTGGCTCATCATGGGCACCGTCATGGCTGCGGGAATGGTTCCGCCGCTGGCCATGGCCCTTGCAACCGTCCTGAACAAGAAGCTGTTCACCCTCAACGAGCGCGAAAACGGCAAGGCCGCCTGGTTGCTGGGAGCCTCCTTCATCTCAGAAGGCGCCATCCCCTTCGCCGCAGCCGACCCGCTGCGCGTCATCCCGGCCAGCATGGTGGGCGGCGCACTGACAGGCGCCCTCTGCATGGCTACCGGGGTCACCTCCCAGGCTCCCCACGGCGGCTTCTTCGTCTTCTTCGCCATTGGCAACCTGCCCATGTTCATCATCGCCATCGTCGCCGGAATGGTGGTCAGCGCGCTGGCCGTCATCGCCCTGAAGCGCTTTGCAGTCAAGAAGCCGGTCGAAGCGGAAGCCGCCCCGGCCACCGTCAGCGTCTAGCTTCTCAGGTCAAACGTCTAGACTTCCCACAAAGCCACCTCCCTAACCGCCACCCTTCATGAAAAGGAGCACCAATGCCAGAACGTACAGCCACCATTGCCAGCCGCGTAGGCCTCCACGCCCGCCCGGCAGCCATCTTCGCCGAGGCAGCAGGAGACCTGGACATCGACGTCACCATCGCGCGTCAGGGTGAACCCGCCGACGACGCCATGGACGCCGCCAGCATCTTGTCCCTCATGAGCCTGGGCGCTTCCCACGGCGATGTAGTGGTGCTGCGCGCCGAAGGCGAAGGTGCAGATGCCGCCTTGGACAGCCTGGTGAAAATCCTCGAAACGGACCACGACGCCTAAGCAGGCCGGCGCCACAAAAAGCCTGGCGACTCCCGAATGCGGGTGTCGCCAGGCTCTTTTTGTAGTCCGGTTTTGTTTCCAGCTAGGACTTATCACCGTTCAGGAATGCTGCAACAGAAGCCTCGGTGGGCTTCACGTCGGCCAGTTTGCCTGAGAGGTAGGCCTCGATGATCCGCGGATCCACATAGGAGGAGCGTGCTACCGAGGGAGTATTGCCCAACAGCTCCGAGGCTTCCTTGATGGCACGGACTATGGCTTGGCGCGGCGTACCTTCATGGCCGGACTTGATCAGGGAAAGAGCCGCTGCCGCTGTGCCCTTCCACGTACGGAAATCCTTGGAGGTGTATGCCTCACCGGCGATGCTGCGCAAATATTCATTGATCATGGATGCGTCCACGCTGACCCAGGACCCATCCGCTTGATACGCCAGCAGACGCTCTTTGCCGGGCCGCTGCGCAAGGGGCTCCAGGAAGGCTGCAAGTCCGGGATCGTGGATGGAGGTGTCCCACAATTGGCCGCTCTTGCCGGGGAACTTCAGGAACACGTCCTTCCCTTCCACCCGGGCATGCCGGCACCGAAGCGTTGTGAGCCCGTAAGACCCGTTCTGCTTCATGTAGACCTCGGACCCCACACGGAGCGCACCAAGATCCATGAACCGGACCGCAGCGGCCAGAGTCTGTTGCCGGGGATCATCGGAGTTCTGCAGATGCACGGTGACATTGCGGCGGATGGACGGCAGCACCAGCCCAAGCTTCGCGGCGCGAATGAACTTCTCCGTGTCCTTACGCTCCCGCCACGTGGGATGGTAAATGTACTGGCTGCGTCCGGCGCCATCCACGCCGGTGGCAAGGATGTGCCCATTGTCGAAAGGACTGATCCACACGTCGGTCCACGCAGGCGGGATCGCCAGCGCGTTGATGCGCTGGCGATCCTCTTTGCTGACCAGGCTCCCGTCCGGGTGCCTGTAGCTGAACCCTTTTCCTACCTTGCGGCGGACGATGCCGGGCTTGGACAGGTCAGTGCGCTTAAGCCGGGGCATGGTTCTTCTGCCCTACTGGTGATGGAGCCGGTCCGGTGAGCTCTAGGCCTCGTCCGGGTCCGTCACAGCAGCACCGGCGTTCATGATCTCCGCGTTGATCATCCACACCAGCTGCTCAAGGCGGGAAATGAAAGCGTGGAGCAGGTCCGCAGTGGTGGGATCTTCCTCATCAACTTCGTCATGGACATCGCGCATGGTCTGGACGGCACGTTCCACGCGGTCGGTGACGAGCTTGACGGCGTTCTTGGTGTTGACCAGCCCGGCGGGGAACTCTTCCAGGCGCGTGCCCTTGGCAATGGTGGCACTGCGGCCGTCGGGCAGGGCATGGAGTGCACGCATGCGCTCGGCGGTATCGTCAGCGAACTGGCGCGTGGCGAGGACAAGCTCGTCCAACTGGAGGTGAAGGTCGCGGAAGTTCGGACCCACAATGTTCCAGTGCGCCTGCTTTCCCTGGAGCTGTAGCTCAATAAGGTCTGTCAGGACAATCTGAAGGTTGTCTGCAAGCTGCTGTGACGCTTTCATGTGTTCCTCTCATGGACGTTCATGTGAGCCAAAAATGCGCCGCAAGATTTCTGCGGCAACTGCCCAATCATCAAGTGACGACTGCAATAAGCCTTTCATAAGGATGCTTAGTAGTACAATGAGGAGTGTTACTGTTCACGACTGGCGAACTTCTCCTCAAGGCGAGGCCCGGTACGTGATACATGAAAAGGCACTTTGAGGCCGCTGAACGCCTCCAAGTACCGGCATAACTAAATCGAAGTAAACCGGAATGCATGGACGGGAATCGGCGATTCATCAAAGATTCCCCGGAAAGGAATGTGCTGACCATGAATACGCTTCTGATCATTGCTGGTGTAGTAGCAATTGTTCTTCTCTTGGTAGGCGGTTTCACCGAAGCCCTCAGCTGGTTGCTCTGGGTAGGCGTCATCCTCCTCGTCATCGCCGCCATCGGCTGGTTGCTGAGCTTTATGTCCGGCCGCAGAGGCCACACGGTATAGATCCGGACCCCACCCGACCATCACCGGGCAGGCCTTAAGCACTTACAGGCCGCGAGGGCTGTTCCCACCGCTGCAAGTGCGGCGGGAGCAGCCCTCCGGCACATCATCCTCCGCCCGAGGCGTTACCGGTGGCCGAGGGTGGTGGGGCAGCGTCCGGATCCCGCGGTGTGGGGAACTCATCACCCGGAGCGTCCGGGACACCCTGAGCCGGCCGTTCCGGAGTCTCGCGTTCATCACCCTGACCAGGCATTTCCTGCTCAGGTGTGGGGGTACCGTAGCCGCCGGGTTCACTCTCCGGATCTACGCGGTGTTCGTCCTGGCTCATTGCTTCCTCCTTGGAAATGGCGATGAGGCCCCGATGGGAAATCGAGGAGTGCTGACAGTTCGACCGTAGTCCCGTGTATGGTCGCCGTCCACAGAAATACGGGCCACCCTCAATACATGCGCTCACCAAAATATTGGTCCGCCACATCACATTGGTCGTCCAACCCACACGGAGGTGCACAGATGGTAGAGCCGGAGCAGGCTCCCAGAACCGGTCGCAATGAATCCCTCGAGGAGCGCATGGACCGCAACTGGATGGAACTGATCCAGGAATTACGGGTGCTCCAGACCGGCGTCCAGATTCTGGGCGGTTTCCTGCTGACGCTGCCGTTTCAGGAACGCTTTGAAGAGTTGGACGATTGGCAACGGAGCCTCTACCTCTTCAACGTGATGGTGGCGGCGCTGACCACTGTGCTCATAGTGCTTCCTGTCAGCGTTCACCGCCGCTTGTTCCGCAGGGGACTCAAGGCAACCCTCGTGTCCAGCGCCGACGTGGTCACCAAGTGGGCGTTAGGCGGCGTGGCACTCCTGATTGTGGGTTCGGCCACTTTGGTGTTCGACTTCGTTGCAGGCCGGACCGCGGGAATTGTTGCCGGTGGATTCATCATCCTGATGCTGCTGCTCCTGGTGGTGGGCACGCCCCTGTGGCTTCACCGCCGCGCCATCCGGAACGGCAACGGCAACGGCAACGGCAATGGCTACCGCAACGGCGTCGGGAACGAACACCGTGACCAGGAAGATGCGAAGGAGGGGTGAACAGGTGCTGCGACCCACTCAACATCACAAGGCACCCGGCAAGGACAAAAAGCGCAGCTGGGTGAAGGACCACGGCTTGCTGTTGGTCAATGCGGGCCTGTTTGTGGTGTTCCTCGGCGGAATGATCTTTTCAGGGGCCGCCAATTACAGCGAGGAACAACAAGCACACGGCCAACCGGCAACCGGCCTTGGCGACTTCCTGACGTCAGGAAATTTCTGGGAAGCCGTCTTTGAGAACTGGGAGTCTGAATTCCTTCAGATGGCCATGTACGTGGTCCTGACCGTCTTTCTGTTCCAACGAGGCTCATCCGAATCCAAACCTGTGGACAAGGACGCACCCCAGGATGAAGATCCCCGTGATGCCAGGAAGACAGCCAAGACCCCCTGGCCGGTCAGGCGTGGAGGCTGGGTGCTGAAGGTCTATGAGCATTCGTTGTCCGGCCTGCTGGCCCTGCTTTTCCTGCTCTCCTTCACCCTGCACGCGTTCGGCGGCACCGCCGCCCACAACGAGGAACAGCTCAGCCATGGCCTTCCGGAGGTCTCTACCTGGGAGTACGTCCGATCCAGCCAGTTCTGGTTCGAGTCCTTCCAAAACTGGCAAAGTGAATTCCTTGCCGTAGCCGTCCTGGTAGGAGCCTCTGTGTACCTCCGTGAGAGGGGCTCTCCGGAGTCCAAGCCGGTGGCAGAACCACACTATGAAACGGGCGCCTAGCCCCTTAAGAGAGAAAGGACCACACCATGCCAGGCAAGAAAAACTCCAGTTTGAAGGACCCGGATCTTTACGAGGAACTTCGCCAAGACGGCGCGTCCAAGGAAAAAGCTGCACGCGTCTCCAACGCCGCCGCAGCCAAGGGCCGCAAGGAGGTAGGACGCAAGGGAGGAAAGTCCGGCGATTACGACGATTGGACCGTGGACAAACTGAAATCCCGCGCCAAGGAACTGGGCCTGAAAGGTTACTCGGACAAAAAGAAATCCGAACTCATCAACATGCTGCGGAACCACTGAAACCTAAGGAAGAAATGAAAAAGCAGCGGCAGCACGGATGGCGGCCGCTGCTTTCGCAGAATGTGGCTGAACAAAGGTCGACGCCGGTTTATGCCTTTTTCTTGGCCCGCGCCTTGGGCTTGCCGGCAGTTTTGCTGGCGGCAGCAGCGTCGTCGTCCGCTTTTTCCTTGCCCCGCTTCTTGTCCAGACTGCGCTTGAGGGCCTCCATGAGATCGATGACGTCGCCACCTTCCCCTTCGCCTTCCGTGGCACCGAAAGTAGCCTCGGTATCCAGGGCCTCGCCCTTTTCCAGTTTTGCCTCGATCAAGGTCCGGAGCTGCGCTTGATAATCATCGGTGTATTCGTCCGGGTCAAAGTCGTGCGCCATGGACTCCACCAAAGCGGAGGACATTTCCAATTCCTTGTCCGAAATTTTGATGTCGGTCTCCAAGGACGGGAACTTGGCCTCCCGGACCTCATCACCCCACAACAGCGCCTGCAGCAACAGCACATCCCCGCGTACCCGCAGCGCCCCCAGACGGGTCTTCTGCCGCAAGGCGTACTGGACAATGGCGATCCTGTCCGTGTCCTCCAAGGTTTGCCTCAGCAACATGTACGCCTTGGGGGACTTGGAATCCGGCTCCAGGAAGTAGCTCCGCTCGTACATAATGGGGTCCAACTGCTCGGCGGGGATAAACTCCACCACCTCAATTTCGCGGCTGTTCTCCTCCGGCAAAGATTTCAATTCCGCGGACGTCAGGACAACTGTGCGGCCTTCTTCTTCGTAGGCTTTATCAATATCCTCGTACGCCACAACTTCACCGCAAATTTCGCATTTCCGCTGGTACCGGATGCGCCCACCATCTTTATTGTGGACTTGGTGCAGGCCAATATCGTGATCCTCCGTGGCACTGTAGAGCTTCACTGGTACGTTGACCAGACCGAACGCGATAGATCCCTTCCAAATGGCCCTCATGCACCCAGTCAACAGCACAACACAGCAGAGGAGAAGAGGTGGCAGGCAAGCAACAGGAGCGCGTGAACGTGGAAGGCCACGAGCTCACCCTCACCAATCTGGGCAAAATCATCTACCCGGAAACCGGCACTACCAAGGCTGAAGTGTTGGAGTACTACGCTGCGGTTGCTCCTTTCCTCATCCCCGCAGCTGCCAACCGGCCCGTCACCCGTAAGCGATGGGTCAACGGAGTGGGTACCGCCGAACATCCCGGGCAAGTGTTCTTCCAAAAGAATCTGGAGGACTCCGCGCCCAAGTGGATCCCCCGGGCCGCCATTGAGCATTCGGACCACACCAACGTCTATCCCATGGTGAACAACCTGGCCACGCTCACCTGGATGGCCCAAATTGCGTCACTGGAAATCCACGTGCCGCAGTGGCAAGTGGACCCGTCCGGGAAGCCGCTCCGCCCTGACCGCTTTGTCCTGGACCTCGACCCCGGGCCCGGTGCAGGGCTGCCCGAGTGTGTGGAAGTGGCCAAACTCGCCCGGTCCATCCTTCAGGACATGGGCATGGATCCCGTGCCTGTCACCAGCGGCAGCAAAGGCATCCACCTCTACACAGGCCTGGACGGGACTTTGAAGTCCGAACAAGTGTCCGCCTTCGCCAAAGAACTCGCCCGAGCCTTGGAATCGGACCACCCTGACCTGGTGGTCAGTGATATGAAGAAGTCCCTCCGCCACGGCAAGGTATTGGTGGACTGGAGCCAGAACAGCGGCAACAAAACCACTATCGTCCCCTATTCACTGCGCGGGAAAGCCCACCCCACGGTGGCCGCACCCCGGACCTGGCGGGAGCTCGCCTCACCTTCACTGGACCATCTCGACTACCTGGCCGTGATGAAGCGGGTTGCCACGGGCAAGGACCATTTCGCGCCCATTTCGGATCGGCATCTGCCCCCACACGGTGAAGATGAGAACGACGGCGACGCCCGTGAGCGGGTGGTAACCGTGGAGAATCGTCTCGCCAAATACGTGGGGATGCGCGATCCGGGCAAAACCCCGGAGCCGTTCCCGTCGTCGTCGGCTGTTTCTGCCTCCTCCCAAACCGGACGCTCGTCCTCCGGGCAGCCGAAGCCGGGCGACCCCCCACCTCCCGGCGGTATCTTTGTCATCCAGGAGCATCACGCACGCCGGTACCATTTGGACCTGCGCCTGGAGCACAACGGCGTCCTGGCGTCCTGGGCATTGCCCCGCGGTGTCCCGGAAACCCCCGAGCGCAACAACCTGGCCGTCCACACGGAAGACCACCCCATGGAGTACGCCACCTTCGCGGGAGTCATTCCCAAAGGTGAGTACGGGGCAGGGACCATGACCATCTGGGACCGCGGCGAGTACACCTGCGAGAAATGGCGCGATGACAAGGAAGTGATCGCCACCCTCACCGGCGAGCCGGGCGGTGGGCTGGGCGGCACCAAGCGGTTGGCGCTCATCAATACGGGACAGAACTGGCTCATCCACCTGATGAAGGAGCAGCCGGGAGTGCGGCGGAAGTCCCCAGGCAGTCCGCCGAAGGCCTCGTCCCCTGAAACGGCGCCCTCTCCTCCCACCCCTATGCCCAACTACACACCCATGCTCGCCACTTCCGGGACCATCGCCGATCTCCGCGGCGACGATTGGCTGTACGAGCTGAAATGGGACGGGATCCGGGCGATCATTACCGGCACGGAGGGCAAGATCCGGCTGATGAGCCGCAACGGGAACGATCTCACAGCTACCTACCCGGAGTTGACGGACCGCAGTTGCTGGCCGGACGGGGACTTTGTGGCTGACGGCGAGATCGTTGCGCTGGGCAAGGGGTCCAGGCCGGACTTCGGGCGGTTGCAGCAGAGGATGAACCTGGTGAAGGCCGGCGACATCGAGCGGGCAAGGGCCTCGGTTCCGGTCCAGCTCATGCTGTTCGACCTTCTGCACGACGACGGAACGGACTTGAGCGGACTGCCGTTCCGCGAGCGCCGCGAGAGGCTTTCCGGGTTTGCGGATCGCCTGCGAAAAGGGTGCCCGCTTCATCTCTCCATGGTGTTGGACCACGACGTTGAGGACTTGATGGCCAGTGCCGGCGAGCTCGGCTTGGAGGGCGTCATGGCGAAGAAGGCTGACAGCCGGTATGTGATCGGCCGCCGCAGCCGGTCCTGG
Organism: Paenarthrobacter aurescens; assembly: GCF_041549525.1. Classification (NCBI taxonomy): domain Bacteria; kingdom Bacillati; phylum Actinomycetota; class Actinomycetes; order Micrococcales; family Micrococcaceae; genus Paenarthrobacter; species Paenarthrobacter aurescens. The sequence continues at coordinate 310,781 of NZ_CP157456.1, read as the reverse complement.
ATCAAGCTGAAGCTGGAGCAGAGCCAGGAAGTGGTGGTGGGTGGTTGGCGGCCTGGCGCGGGGGCCCGCGGCGGGACTTTCGGTGCATTGCTGTTGGGCGTGCCCGACGGCGACAAGCTGCATTACGTGGGCCGGGTGGGTACCGGTTTCAAAGATTGGCAGCTCCGGGACGTCATGGAGCATTTGGAGCCGCGGGTGGTGAGCGAGTCCCCGTTCGCGGACATACCCCGGGAGGACGCGGCCGGTGCCACGTGGGTGCGTCCTGAGCTGGTGGCAGAGGTGACTTTTGGTGAATGGACGGGCCCGGGCCGGCTACGTCATCCGGTGTGGCGTGGGTGGCGTCCGGACAAGTCCCCCGAGGACGTAAGCCAGCCCAACTAACCACAAGTGCTGGTTTCAGTTGGGCTGGCTACGCGGGTGGTTCGGGTGGTGCGGTTAGGAGGAGTGCGGCATCTGCGGGCGGCTGGTCCTGTGGATCGCCGTTACAGCTGCTCCCTGGCCCATGCGGCCGTGGGCCTGATCGCGTTCCTTCGGGTGCCGGCGTTTACCGTTGCCGTCCGGCCACTGCCGGTTCTGCCCGGTACCCAGAGCTGCGGCGAGGGTAGTTGGTTCGGGCATCGGCGCCATGCCCATGGACTCCACCAAGTGGCTTGCAACTTCAGGATTGATGCGCTCAGATTCGTGATTCGCAGTCATGGTTCTTCCTTTCCAGTGTGCCTGTCTTGCCAATATGTTTGCCCGCAGTGTTTACCAGCGGACTTTCTTCTCGGTTTTGGCTTGCTTGCCGCTGGCGGAGGTGGGCTTGTGCCCCTTGCCGGTGCTTTGCCAGCCGGCCGGAGCACCTCCCCCTGACTTGCTCGCCAGCATGGCTTTTTGGGCGTCGGTCAGCTTGGACTTGATGCCCCCGGCGGTGGGAGTCTTTTTGTTGTCGGAAGGGTTGGCAGTCATATGTGGACTCCTAAAAGTGTGAGTCCTGAAGAGACACGTATCCCATGATCGTTGCGGTTCGGGAAAAAGGCGTCGAGAACGGGAACGGCATGGAGGCAGGGCCTCAACAGGCGTGGATTTTTGTCAGGTGAAACTCGGCTGTGCTGCTCAGGCAGAGGCCGGTCTACTCAAAAATCAGTGTTCCCATGCCTCATACCCTAACCAAGTCCTGCCGGATTTGTGAACCCCTCGCCTGCAGCTTCTTCAGAGTTACCCTCCACAAGGTCCCGCCGTGGGTAAACCATCAGCTTTTAGCCCCATAACTCCCCTGTTACGTGGGCTCAGCTAAACAATTTGGTAACAACATGCTTCAGAGGGCAAAAACGGCCCCGGATCCGCATGATCGCAGGGCAAGAGCGGGCAATGAGATGCAACACAGCTAGGCAATTTGCACCCTCTGAGGGGCCAAAAATCGGATCTCAGCTCGGGTTTTCCGCCCAAAACCCGTAAAATTGAAACCCTGCCCAGAGCGGGGCAGCAGAAGTCGCAAGCAAATGACCTCCCTAGGAGAAGCCCAAATGCCCACAGACCAAAGCAACACCGTCTCTCCGGATGGCGCAAGGAACGCCACCGGGAACCAGGTATTGGCAGGCCCCACCCCGGCCGCCACAAACGCAGTAAAGAAAACGAAGCTTCGCCCGAAGCGCCGGCTCAAAGAGTCCGACGTCAACGTGGTGAACAAGCCGATGCTGCGCAAAGCGCTCGGCGGCACCATCGTCGGCAACACCATGGAATGGTACGACGTCGGCGTGTTCGGCTACCTCATCACCACCATGGGCCCTGTCTTCCTCCCGGAAGCAGACAAGTCCGTCCAGACACTCTTCCTTCTGGGCACCTTCGCCGCAACCTTCATCGCACGCCCCCTCGGTGGCGTGGTGTTCGGTTGGCTCGGCGACAAGGTTGGCCGCCAGAAGGTTCTCGCAGCAACACTGATGCTGATGGCGGCAAGTACGTTCGCCGTCGGCCTCCTTCCCGGCTACGCGCAGATCGGCATCTGGGCCGCCGCGTTGCTGGTGATCCTGAAGCTCATCCAGGGCTTCTCCACCGGTGGCGAGTACGCCGGTGCCACTACCTTCGTGAGCGAGTACGCGCCGGATAAGCGCCGCGGCTACTTCGCCAGCTTCCTGGACATGGGCAGCTACATCGGCTTCGCCCTCGGCGCCGCCCTGGTCTCGGTCCTCCAGCTCACGCTCGGTCAGGCCGCCATGGAGGAATGGGGTTGGAGGATTCCGTTCCTGATCGCCGGACCGCTTGGCCTCATCGCCGTGTACTTCCGTAGCAAGATTGAGGAATCCCCCCAGTTCCAGGCAACCCTGGACGCGCAGGAAGCCTCTGCCAAGGATGCAGCCTCGCAGGATGCTGCTGTCGCCAAGGGACCAATCGGGATCGTGAAGGCCTACTGGCGCCAGATTGTGCTGGCCATGATCCTGGCAGCCGCAGCCAACACCGTTGGTTACGCACTGACCTCGTACATGCCTACGTACCTCACTGATTCCAAGGGTTACGATCCCGTCCACGGCACGCTGCTGACCATTCCCGTCCTGGTGATCATGGCCGTGTGCATCCCGCTGACCGGTAAGCTTTCGGACCGCATTGGCCGCCGCCCCGTGCTGTGGGTTGGCGCAGGCAGCACCATTGTCTTCTCGGTTCCGGCCTTCATGCTGATCGGCATTGGCGAGATCTGGTCCACGCTGGCCGGCCTTGCACTGATCGCTTTCCCTGTGACGTTCTACATCGCCAACCTTGCCTCGGCCCTGCCGGCCTTGTTCCCGACGTCCAGCCGTTACGGCGGAATGGGCATCGCTTACAACTTCTCCGTAGCAATCTTCGGCGGAACCACGCCGTTCATTGTTCAGGGCCTCATTGAAGGCACGGGCGATGACATGATGCCCGCGTACTACCTCATGGCTACGTCCGTGATTGGTGCGATCGCCATCTACTTCCTGCGTGAATCCGCCCAGCGTCCCCTGCCCGGCTCCATGCCCAGCGTGGACACCCAGGCTGAGGCACGCGAGCTCGTAGCAACGCAGGACACCAACCCGCTCATCAACCTGGACGAGATGCCGTTCGACGGCCAGCCCATTGATGACGCCGTGTTCGGCAAAGGCAACAAGGACCTGACTCCCGCTTAGGAACTCACTGCCTGCAACTTCTGCACAGCGGCGCTTATTACAAGCGATTCAGTTAGTTCGCGGCAGCTTGCCGCCCACCGTAGCCACCAGCCCCAAGGCGCTCTCCTTGGTGTTGGTGGCTACGGCTTGTTAAGCGCCCAACTGCGCTTTGACTGCCTCGCCGATGATCCGTGCGCCTTCCGGGAAGCGGCCCGGGTTGGGGCCGGCGTAATTGAGCCGGATGTGCGGCCCTTCCGGTTCCGCGGGGAACCATTCCGTACCTGCGGCGATCAGCACCCCGGCGGCCTCACAATCCCTGGTGAGCTGGTGCACGTCGAACCCGTCCGGCATCCGCAACCACAAGTTCAAGCCGCCCTTGGGCAGATGGCTGATGTGGGCCTGCGGCACGTGTTCGCGGAGGCTGGTGACCAGGAGGTCGCGGCGGGACTGCAGCTGATGGCTGAGTCCGCGAAGGTGGGTTTGCCACCCGGGCTGGGTGACGACGTCGAGCGCTGCGGCCTGAAGCACGCCGCTGACGTACATTGACTCGGCAGCCTGGGCTCCCATGATGCGTTCCCGCGCCGGTCCCCGGGCAATGACGGCCGCAACGCGGATGGAAGGCGAAACACTCTTGGTCAGTGAACGGATGTACACCACATGACCCGAGTCTTCCTTGGCGGCCATTGGGACTGAAGAGGCGGTGATGCCGAAGTCGTGCGCCCAGTCGTCCTCCACAAGGAAAGCTCCATGACGCCGGACGATTTCCAGCACCTCCTCCCCTCGTTCGGCTGACCACTGCGCCCCTGTGGGATTGGCGAAGTTGGGTTGGGCGTAGAACAACCGCGCGCCGGATTCCTCAAACGCCCGGTCCAGCTCTTCCGGGTCAGGTCCTTCCGGGCCGCTGGGGACGGGGATCATGGTCACGCCCGCCTGGCCCGCCGCCAGCAGCGCACCCCAGTAACTGGGCGATTCCACCAGCAGCGGCTGTCCGTGTCCCACCAAGCCGCGAAAAATCGAGCTGAGCCCGCTTTGGCTTCCAGGAAGAATCACGACGTCGCTGGGCTGGGGAGGCGTGACGCCCACCGGGGTTGAGGTACTGAGTTCCTGCGCGAACCACGTCTGAAGCTCGGGAAGTCCTTGCGCCGGGGGCCGCGACATGGCGGCGTCTCCCCTGGCGGCCCGCAGGAGGGCTGCGCGGACGAGGCGTTCCGGGAGGAGCTCGCGGTCCGGGTACCCCGAGTGGAATGCTATGACGTCATTGGGCGCACTCCGCATGGCCCCCGAGCTGAGGGGTCGGGCGGTTTGGGCTGCCCGCAACGCCGCCGTTTGCCAGCCGTAGTCCGAGGGTCTGGCGGTGCGGTAGGCACGCACGAATGTTCCTACGCCCGGACGGCTTTCTATCAGGCCCTGCCCCATGAGGGTCCGCAGTGCTTTCTGCACGGTGACTGGGCTGGCTTGGTACTCGGCCACCAGGTGCCGGGTTGATGGCAGTTTCGCCCCTGGCGCTGCTCCCGCAATCCAGTCTTTCAGTCGCGTGACAATCCGCGAACTGCTATCGTTATTCATGAGTCCTAATAGTAGCGCTACTACTCTTTTGCAGCCAGTGATATCCACCCGTACATCAACAGGTATCTGGTGGGGCCTCTTGGGCGTCGTCGCTTTCTCCTTCACTGTTCCGCTGACGCGAGTGGCTGTGGAGGGCATGTCTCCGCTCTTCATTGGCGCCGGACGGGCCGTGGTGGCCGCCGTTCTTGCAGCGCTGGCTCTGGCGTTCACACGGCAACGGTTACCACAGGGCGTTCAGTGGATCCGCCTTGCGGTGGTGGCTGGAGGGATCGTGGCCGGATTCCCGTTGCTCACCACTTTTGCCCTCACCAGCACCTCGGCCAGCCACGGCGCAGTGGTGATCGCACTTCTGCCCGCCGCCACGGCCACCGCGGCGGTGATCAGGGGACGCGAACGCCCCAGGCCGCTGTTCTGGATACTGACCATTGTTGGAGTGATCGCAGCGGTGGCGTTCGCCCTGATTCAATCCGGCGGCTTCGGTTCGCTGCACTGGGCCGACCTCCTGCTCCTCGGCGCAGTAGTTGCTGCCGCGATTGGCTATGCGGAAGGCGGCTTGCTGGCACGGGAACTCGGCGCATGGCAGACCATTTCCTGGGCGCTGGTGGTCGCCTCACCTCTCATGATCGTGCTGACGGTGGTTTCGCTGCTTCCGGGCATTCCTTCGGCCACACCCCTCCAATGGTTGTCCTTCGCCTACCTTGGCGTGGTGAGCATGTTCCTGGGCTTCTTCGCCTGGTACCGCGGCCTGGCCATCGGACCCATGGCGCAGGTCAGCCAGATCCAACTCGTCCAACCGGTCATGAGCATCGCCTGGGCAGGCCTGCTGTTAAGCGAGTCGATCACCTGGATCACCGTAGCGGGCGGCCTCGCAGTGATCTTCTGCGCCGGTGCGGCCGTTCGCGTCAGGCTCAGGAAGGACGAGCCACATCCACCGCGGGTAGCCGATGTGGAGTCGGCCAGGACCTCGTAGAATCGGCCCATGCGTGAGATTGCCGCGGAATCCGCCGGCCCTGTGGGTTCCATCCACCACCTTGAGATCTGGGTGCCATTCCTTGAGCGGGCAAAGGAGGAGTGGGGCTGGCTGCTGGGTGAACTCGGATATCAGCCATTCCAGGAGTGGCCCACAGGGTGCAGCTGGAAGCTTGATGGCACGTATGTGGTGGTGGAGCAGACAGATGCCACCACTGCCACTACCCACCGGCGCACTGATCCCGGAGTCAATCACGTGGCGTTCCATGCCGGGACCCGGGAGAATGTGGACCGGATCAGGGCGCTCGGTGCGGACGCGGGCTGGTACGAGATGTTCGAGTCGAAGTATCCGCACGCCGGAGGTCCGGACCACTATGCGGCGTACCTGCTCAACACCGATAGTTACGAAGTGGAGCTGGTGGCGGGCTAGCGGCTCGGCTACGTGGGCGGGACCGCGGGGCGCCACATGGCCACCCGCGGCCAACGGGTCAGCCCCAACGCGGCTTCGTGCTGCATGAGGCGGGTCAACTCCGGACCCCAGCTGCCGGCGTCGAGCACTTCAAAACCCAGGCGACGATAGTACGGGGCGTTCCACGGCACGTCCCGGAAAGTGCTCAAGGTTTGCCGCTGCATTCCGTGGCCCCGCGTCCAAACGCGCGCCGCGTGCAACAGTTCCCTGCCAAGCCCCTGATGCGCCTGATCCGGGTAGACGCTGACCTGTTCCACATGACCGTCACCGTCAACAACGTCCGCCAACAGGTACGCCACCGGGTAATCGAGTCCGTCCACGGACACCCAGGCGCGGCCGGCCGCGGCATAGCTGCTCAGCTCATCAACCGGAAGAGGCTCGTCCTCTGCAATCGAGTCCATTCCCAAAGCCCGGAACGCTTCGCCCGCGGCACGCTCAATCTCCTGCATCATCAGGAGATCGTCCGCACGCGCGAGCCTGATCATTGCCTGGAATCCATTCCGGGCCGGGTTTCGGCCACCAGGAACCCGTTGCGTTTCTCAATAAGGTTCTGCAAATAACGGGCAAGGATCAGTTTCTCCACCAGCCTGCCCAGCGGGCCGAACGGAGCAGCGAATTCCACGGTATCCACCATGAGGGTCCCGTTGCCATCGGGCCGGAACTCGTGCGTGTGGCGGAGGTACTTGAAAGGGCCCTTCACCTGCTCATCGGAGAACGACGACGGCGCCTCCATCCGCGTGATGCGGCTGGTCATGCGGAACCGGACTCCGAGGTGCCAGGCCTGCCAGGTGACAGTTTCACCTTCGGAGATCAGTCCGGTGGTCACACCCGCAATTGCCTTCTCGCGGCTGTGCGTCATGGAGCCCACATGGGCGTCAATGTTGCGGGAAAGATCGAACAGCTCCTGCGGTGACATGCTGGAGCGGGTGCGGCAAACGAAAGCAACGGGCATACCTCGATCTTCCCAGACCTTCGCCTCTGCGCGTGCCCACCTCTGCTACGGGTTGTGACCGGGCTTATGGCAGCGTGCGGGGAGATGCTGCTAATTTTCAAGGACAACCTGAGTGATTGGTGGTGTTCCCCGTGCCCGCATTGATGGTCCACGCCCGTGAACTCCACCGTTTGGGCCCCGCCAACAACGATCGCCTCTCGGCAGTCCGGGTGGCCCTCAGTGTTGCAGTACCCGGGATGTTCCTCCTGCTCATCGGCCGCCCGGACCTCATGATGTACGCGGTTTTTGGTGCCCTCACCGGCATGTACGGCCGCAACGAAACCCACCAACTCAGGCTCAAACACCAAGCCCAGGCCGCCCTGTTCCTGGTGGGCGGCCTGACCATAGGGGTGTTCCTTTCCGCCAACCACATCCACTCGTGGTGGTTGGTCCTGGTGGCCACGCTGTTCGCCGGCGCCGGCTCCTTGTACGCCGACTCTGTTCGGCTCAAGCCCATTGGCCCCTTCTTCGGCATCCTTGCCCTCGGCGCCTGCGCCTCCGTGCCCACCAGTGTTCCGTTGACGACGGCGGTACTCATCGGAGCCGGGTCGGCGGCCTTCTCCCTGGTGGTTGGTTTCGGCGGCTGGTTCCGATCCCGCACATGGGTGGCCGGCGCCGGCCGCGGCGTTCCTGCCCTTCGCGGCCCGCAAAGCCAGGCCGCATTAGTCCATGCAGCACGCTATTCGTTGGCCGTCGGCGCAGCCGGGGCCATTGGAGTTCTCAGTGGCAGCGGCCACCCGCATTGGGCCATGGCAGCGGCCGCCGTGCCTCTTGCCGGAGCCGACCTCCCAAGCCGCGTCCACCGGGGTATCCACAGAATCGTGGGGACCTTCCTCGGATTGGGGATAGTCGCCGTCGTGCTTTTTCCCGGTCCGCTCTCCCCGCTTCATTACTTCCCCGGCCACACCACCGTGGTGCTGGCTGTGCTGGTGGTGCTCTGCCAATTTCCCACCGAGCTGTTCATGGCAAGGCACTATGGCTGGGCCATGGTGTTCTTCACGCCCGTCATCCTGCTGATTGCGCAGCTGGCTGCGCCCATGGATCCGGGGGTGCTGGTCATGGAACGCGCAATTGAGACCTTCGTGGGAGCCGTGGTGGGCATCGCCGTGGCAGTGCTGGTGAGGTCACGGCGGGGCGGGCTGGTTGGCCCGCCGGCTGGTTAGTTGGTCACCACAAGGATGTTCGGGTGGATTTTGGTCAATCCGCTCGACTCCAGTTCCCTGGAGTCATAGTCATCGGAAATCAGAACAGCAGACTTCTGATCGGGGCCACTGATTCTCAACATCTCGCCCTGGAGGGAATCGCTGCAGCCGCCGTGTGAGAAGGACGGGTTGGCATGTTCAACGAGCAGGCATGACGGGCGGCCCTGCGCGCCTTGCCCCAGGTAGTACTTGTTCCCGTTGGCCTCGGCAACCAGAAGGACCTTTTCCAGTGTGATGTCCCCAGGAATAAGATCGTGCTGCGGAGTGTCCGCCTCCGTTGCCTCGCGTTCCAACGCTTTGAAGCCCGTAGTACCGGTTCCCGAACAGCCGGCCAGCAGCATTCCACTGACAACCATGGCCGTTACCAATGCCAACGACGTGTTTTTCATAGCTCTGCCCCCTCAGGCTCAAGTGAAGTGTCATAGTAACCCGCTTCATCCCGTGGGGCTGGTCAAGTTACTGAAACCCTAGAAGGTATTGGTGAAGCTGACTTTTTCAATGCCGGCGGCGCTGAATGAATAGTCAAGGGTGGCCGTCTCCCCTGCGTCCTGCTTGAAAATTCCGAGGACGAAGGTCAACTCCCCAGGGTTCACAGCGGTGCTGGTGCAACGGAATTGCGTGGTCACGGCCGCTTCCTTGGAACAGTTCCATCCCGCCGGTGCAGTCAGTTTGCCCGGGATCATGTCCGTGCCGGCAGAAATGGTGAACACCACCTCGGCCGAGGAGGGCACCGGCGTTTGGTCCTTGAGTTTGAAGGTGACAGTGACGTTGGTATCCGACGCCGTTGTCCCCTGCTCAGCGCTGAACGTGGCCGTTACCGCAGGAGCGGGTGCCTGGGTTTCGCTCGGGGCTGGGCTCGGAGTCGGTGTGGGGCTGGGGCTCGGGCCGGCGGTTGCTGTGGTGCTTGGAGAGGGGGTGGCGCTTGCGGAGGGCGTCGGGGAAGGGTTTGAGGCGGGCGGGAGTACTGGAACGGTGGGTGGAGCCGAAGCTGTGATGGTGGGCAGCGGTTGTAGCGTCGGGGGCAGAGGTTCCCCGGGTGACGGCCACGGATTCGGCAGCAGGCCTGTGCCTGGTTTGCTGCTGGGTGGGAAGGGGAAGAGGACGGGCTTCTCAGGAGTCCCGCTGGACGGATCACTCAGGTCCGGAAAGAGTGGATACTTCTGTGAAATGTCCTCCACCGCGGGCGGCTTCAGCTCTGGTGCAGTGGGCTGGTCCACGGCCGGCGGCGCGTCAGCCTTCGGCGGCACCGAGGTGTCCGATCCCGCACCTCCGAAAGCCATGGCGGCACTCGCTGCAACAGCGGCAACGGCTAAGGCACCGGCGCCCACTTTCCATGCGAGGGAGATGCCTTTGGATGATATGCCTTGTGACACGGTGCCGCCGGTGCCCTGGGTTCCAGGGCCGTCGCCCGCCCCGGCCAGCGCCGGGAAGACGGAGCTGAATGCTGCCCCTGCTACCAGCGGGAAAATCCATGCGCGCATGGCGGTTTGGACGTCGTTGAGATCCAGGAGCAGGGCGGTGCACTTGGGGCAGCCTTCCAGGTGCTCCTGTACCAAAGCTTGCTTGCGTCTGCTGAGCCCTTCGCGGGAGTAGGCGCCCAGCTGCGTTGAGTATTCCTCGCAGGCCTCCCCTGCGGAGGAAGTGATGTGGTTCTGGAGGTATGCCTGGCGCAGCCGCTCCCGCGCCCGGATGGCCAGGGCGGATACTCCATTGGGGCTCAGGCCCAGAAGTGGTGCGGCCGCGGCCGGCTTCATTCCCTCGATGTCCACGTACCAAAGGACTTCCTGCCAACGTTCGGGCAGGGAACGGAAAGCCTGGGCCACGGCTGAGGATTCAAACTTGGCGATAGCCGGATCATCATGGGCATGCACGGAATCCAAAATGTAGGACTCGGACGTGGGGCTGATACGGGTGGCATCCCGATTCATTCGGTGGGCCACACGCCGGACCGTTGTCAGAAGGTAGGCGCGGAAGAAGGAGTCGGGTCCCTTCCCGGCGGCCAAGGCCTGGTAAACGGAGGTGAATGCGTCTGCCACAACATCCTCAACGTCGGCAAAGTTGTCCAGTTGCGCTGCAGCCACGGTCCGGGCACTGGAACGGTGCCGCGCAAAGAGCGTCTCGAACGCAGACTGGCTGCCGCCCCGGACCAGCATCACCAGTTGTGCGTCGCTGTCCTCTACCGCGACCGAACCGCCGTCGTGCTTTCCTTGCTGCCCGGTGCCCTCCGTTGGAGCTGTCCCGTCCATGCGCTACCCGCTTCGGACACGGCGTAGATCATGGGTAAACGAACCCCGCTGTGGGGCCCTGTTTGCGGGGCCACGCTGCTGTAGCCCCCGTGTAACAGCCGTGCCCGGCGCTACACTCCAGCCCTAGCCTAAGGCCGGAAGCTCCACAAGAGAATACCCGCGGGTACTATTTTGGTTTATCGTTCAATTGGGCGCCGTGGCGGGCCGGACGTCAGCTTGGCCGGGAGTACCCGGGCGAAGAAGCTGACCACCTTGTAGCGGCGCGTGGGGATGGAGACACCCTTGCCTTTGGCGTTGTCCTCCAGCCCTTCACGCACTACGCGCTCGGCGGTCAGCCAAAGGAAGCGCGGAGCCACGCTTTTGTCCATGCCCATGCGATCGTGAAATTCGGTGTGGGTGAAACCGGGGCAAACCGCTGTAACCTGCACGCCGGATGCGGCGTAGGCGATGTTGGCCCAGCGGCTGAAAGTCACCTGCCAGGCTTTGGCCGCCGAGTAGCTGCCCCTGTTGGCGAAGGCGGCCACGCTGGCTACGTTAATGATCCGGCCCTTCCCGCGGGCAAGCATGAATTCAAGGGCCGCATGGCTAAGCTCCATGGGTGTTTGCACGTGGAGCCTCAGGTGCCGGCGCTCTTCCTCGAGGTCATTTCGTTCGAAGGACTTCAACAGCCCCACTCCGGCATTGTTGACCAGTACATCCACTGGCCGGGCCGCGTCCCGCAGGCGGTCAGCAACAGCTGAAACGCCGACGTCGGTGGTCAGGTCCGCGGGCAGGACCTCCGCCGAGATACTGAAGTCGCGTTCAAGTTCCTCCGCGGTGTCCTTCAAGCGCTGTTCATCACGGGCTACCAGGACCAGGTGATGTCCGGCTTCGGCGAGCTGGCGGGCGAATTCCGCGCCGAGCCCGGCGGTGGCCCCGGTGACGAGGGCTGTGAGTTCATTGGCTCGAGTGGTCATGCGCCTAGACTAGTCCCTTCACTTTGCTGGCCGGCTTGCTGGCCTGGTTGCCTGCCGGGTTGGTGCCCGGATTGGCAAGGGGCGGATGAATGTGCCGATCAGCGGCGGTGAACAGCGCCGCTGGTGCACCACCGGTAGCGGCCCTCGCTTTCCGGCCAGTGTCCGTCAGGTGAGGCATCATCTTGCGGGTGAAGTTTCCGGCGGGCAAGGCGGTGTCCCACACGGCGTCATAGACCGTGCGGAGCTGCGTCAGGGTGAACTCCTCCGGCAGCAGGCGTGCGGCTACAGTGGTGTATTCCATTTTTCCGGCCAGCCGCTTCAGGCCCTCCTGCAGGATGGCCTGGTGATCGAAGGCCAGTTCATTGCTGCTGAGAATGTGGTGGACAGGATGCCACGCGGCAGCTGCGGCGTCAGAGCCGGCGGCGATCTCCGGAAGCACAGTTCCGTCAGTTGCAAGCAGGGCCAGATGCGCCACTGTAACCACCCTCATCCGGGGATCCCTGTCCGGGTGGGTGTACGTTGCCAACTGCTCCAGGTGGACCGGCAGGCTCCCCAGGTCCAGTGCTGTCTCTTCGGCGAGTTCCCGCCGCGCCGCCTGTTCGGCAGACTCCTCGGGCCCAACAAATCCACCGGGCAGTGCCAGCGCACCCTTGAAGGGATGCCCTCCCCGGCGCACCAAAGCAACGTTCAACGTACCCGCAGACACCGCAAATACCACCAGATCCGCAGTAAGGGCTATGGAAGGGTAATCTCCGGGGTTGTAGCTTTCCAGAAATTCCCTGGCTGACTTTGATCCCTGGGTCATGCCATCGCTCCTTCCAAGGCGGTGTTGGCCACAACTGTTCGGGTTGCCCAGGGAGGTGAAGTAAACCCACTCCGCTGGGCAATCATCAGGTCAATCATCTCAATGGCGGTCTTCAGCCGGCGTTCCCGGTCACCGGTAACCAGCACCCAGGAGTGCCCTTCCCCGGTCAGTGTTTCCTTGAACCACTCGGTCATTTCTGCCCGTCGGTGTTCACCTTCACGCCAGCCGTCATCTTCAAAAGCCACACCCTCGTGATCGGTTACCAGGTACAGATCCCTCCGCGGCAGGACGTCTGCTGCGTGGAAGGATCCGTAGCTTCCGTCACCGAGGTAGTACCGTTCCCACAAGGTGGTGGCCAGCGCATCAGTGTCTGCTATCACCAAGGGGCAGGCATCCGCTGCAGCGTTTTCCATCTGGTTCTGCCGGGCGCCGATCACGCTGAAGTCCTCGGGAGTCCACACCATGTCTTCCAGACCAGCCCCGGGCGTCCCGCAGCGGAGCTTATTGAACTTTTCATAGGTGTATTCACGGCCATACTCGGGGACATCGGCAATCCTGGGGAACCTCGGCCGGTAGTGCTCAGTGAGCGCTTTGGCCAAGGTGGTGGTGCCTGTTGATTCGGCGCCCACCAGGATGATCCGTGTTGCCAGTTCCTGGCGGGCGGGAGCGATGATGGAGGGCCATGCATCAGCGAGGTCTTCGCGGCATTGAGTGCCGCTGATCGGGTAAGCAGTCCGGGAGGGGTCCACCAGGACACTCTCTGCCCCGAACGCCTCGGCAAGCCGGGCACCATATTTCTCAGAAGTGAACACAGCATCAACTTTCGTCACGCCATGGCTCTTCAAGGCCAGCCGCATCAGCTCTGTTTGAGCTTTCCAGATCTCGTCCGAGTGGTAATCCTCGGGGCAGTCGTTGCGCATTCCCATGATTTCCACTCCGTCAACGTCATGAAGTTCAGCGGTCAGCCACTTGACCCTCTCATCAACAGTGATGGACTCGAAACGGCTGCCCAGCACCAGGACCGCCACCTTCCCGGTCTGCGCCGCGGCGGTGGTCACCAAATGTGCGTGGCCTGCGTGTGGCGGGTAGAACTTGCCGATGACCATGGCTTGCTTGAACATCTCAGACTCCTGCCGTCAGGGCTTCGGGGGTGGCCGGGGTTTCAGCGCTTCGTGCTCGCTTCCAATCGATGAGTCCGTAGACGCAAAGAGCCAGGAATCCGATGTAGAGGAGCGCGGTCAACGTCAGTCCGCGGCTGAAGTAGAGCGGAATGGAAACCACATCAATGAAGATCCATACGTACCAGTGCTGGAAGATTTTCCTGGCTTGACCGTAGGTGGCCACCAAGGACGCGGTCAGCACAAAGGCGTCCGGCCAGGGAACCTGGGAATCGGTTCCGTGGGTGAGGACCATCGCTACGGCTGCCGTGCCCACTGCGGTGACTCCCAGGCCGAGGAGTATCTCCTTGGAGCCGGCGTCACGGATGGGGAGATCATTCCGGCTCCGGGTGCCGGCCTTGCCACGGATCCAGTTGTACCAGCCGTAAACGGCAACGACGGCGAAAATGACCTGCAGGACAGCTTCACCATAAAGGCCCGCTCCCAGGAACAGGACGGTGAATGCAATGTTGTTGAGGATTCCGATGGGCCAGTTCCACAGCTCCTGCTTGGCCACACCGTAGACGCACGCGGCGCCGGTAACGAAACCGATGATTTCGATCCAGCTCACCGGGCTGCCAAAAAGATCGGGAATCGCCGGGGAATTCATCCAGTCGAGCAGTGTCATGATGATTGTCCTTTGTCATCGTTATTATCAAGCTGACAATTAGGACTGTAGCAGGATTATCGTCAGATTGACAATAACCCTTGGAGTGTCGCATAAACGCAAGGACCGCAGGAAGCTCCTGGCCTCCTGCGGTCCTGGTGTCTCCGCTGGTCTTCTTTATCTCCAGCGGCTACGCGAATTTATCTCCAGCGGCTACGCGAACTTGGCCAAGGGATTGGCCAGACGGCCTGCCATCTGCAGCCCGCCGGAGGGATCCGAGATGTCCAGCATCTGCTGGTTGTTCCTCAGCTGGAGCCGGTTGAGGCAGGACAGCTCGAAGTCCGGAGCAAAGAGATCATGCATGGCGAACTGATCCGCAAGCTCCGGGTGGCGTTGCTGGTACTCCCGCAGCACGGCAGCGGCCGTCCCCCAGAACTCGTCCTCCCGCAAGGTGCCGTCCTCCACAAGGATGGCCCCCAGGAAGCGGAAGATGCAGTCAAACACGTCAGTAAAGATCGCGAGGACCATCTCCTCGGCCGGAATCTCCGCCTTCACGCGGGAGACTTCCTCGGGAAGTTCCAGCCGGTCCCCCATCACCACAATTTCCTCGGCAATATCCTTCATGATCGCGCGGACCGGGACGCCGTCCTCGAGGATCAGGATGACATTCTCACCGTGCGGCATGAACGCGAGCTCGTACTCGTAAAGGCAGTGGACCAACGGTACGAGGTAGGCCTCAAAGTAGCAGCGAAGCCACTCGGTGGGCGCCAGGCCGGACCGCCGGATCAGCTCGGATACCACGGAGTTTCCGGCACCATCCACGTGCAGCAATGAGGCCATGGTAGCCAGCTGCTGACCGTCCTTGAGCAACGGCAGTGGACTTTCCCTCCACAGGGCGGAGAGCATCTTCCGGTAGGGGGAACCCTTGGCCGAAGCCGCCTCGTAGTAGTGGTTGTGGTATCCAATCGCCGCGGTTTCACGGATCATGGCCAGGCCCCGGTCCTGGAGCTCCTGGTCCTTGCTGATCAGTTCCTGCAGCCAATCATTAATAGCCGGCGTTGCCTTCATGTACTGCGGCGACAGTCCGCGCATGAACCCCATGTTCAGCACGGACATGGCCGTTTTGACGTAGGCCTTCTCCGGATAATCGGTGTTAAAGAAGGTGCGGATGGACTGCTGTGCCTGGTACGAGTCCTCGCCCGTGCCAAGGTTCACTATGTGGCGCTGGGCGATTTCTGCTGCAAACGTCACTGTCAGCTTGTTGTCCCACTGCCAGGGGTGGACCGGCATGAGGAGGTATTCCTCAGGATCCAGGCCGGAGGCGGAAAGCTCTGCGTTGAACCAGGCGAGGGTGGCAGGCCCGAGTTCGGCCTCGAAGTGCGTGCGGTAGTCCAGCCCCGCGCTGGAGGTGAACACTGCCTTGCTGCGGTGCACCGCGATCCACTGCAGTTTCACGGTTGCGCCTGTTTCCGGTGCGAACGCGTGGTAGTCCGCGATCCCAAATCCAAGCCGGCCATTGTTGGCCACGAAACAAGGGTGGCCCTCGGTCATGCTGTGCTCAATGGCCTGGAAGTCAGCGGCCCGGTCAGTCCCGCCCGTGACACCCGCAGCCAGTTCCGCGGAGCTGAAAGGCTTGCCCTGCTTGTACGCGTGGCTGGCCAGGGTGCTGCTGATCTCTTCCAAATACACGGGCAGCATTTCCTGACGGATGGCCAGAGCCTCGTGGAATTCGGCAATGAAATCCAAGGCGTCCACCGGAAGCTCTTGGCCGTCGCGCAACCGAACAATGGATTCGCTTGTTACGGACCAGTGCTCCAGCTGCAGGACCCGGGCGCGGAAGCGGTACTCAGTAGCGTCGTCGTCGCTTACTACCTTGAATAGCCCGACGCCGGCAGCCTCCTGGCGGATCAACTCCGGAACCAGGATGCGCTCGTGGGAGAACTCGGCAATGGCCTTGCGGACCAGATGCCGGTTGGCAATGGCCCAACGTTCCGGGGTCAGATGGGAAACGGGCTCGGCGGCCGCGCTGATGGTGGTTTCGGCGTGTTCGGCCGTACCGGCAGTTGTGGTCACAGGGATTCTCCTCTGGTCGCCGCGGCAGGCGCGGCCAGAATCGGGGTCAGGGTGGCGAGGAAGTCCTCGCGGGTACAGAAACTCAGCAGCCCTTGCTTATGGTCTTCGGCGGGATCGACGGCGGGAAGGGTCACCACGCCGTGCGGACGGAAGCCCACTTTTTCATTCAGGACGTGGATTTTGTGGTTTCGGGCGTCAGGCTCCACCACCACCCTCCGGGTTGCGGGATCAGCGAACAGTTCGGCCATGACAGACTGCATGACGGCGGTGGTGAAACCGCGCTGCGGATCACCCGTGGGCGGCGACACCAAAAGGTGCATGCCCACATCACCGTGCTGGACTTCGTAGACGTCCGCCAGCGGCGACGACTCGGGCCGGTACCGCTCCATCAGGAAGGCCGGAGCGCCGTCGTCGAGCCCCATGAACGCTTGGTGATGGCCCGATTCCGCAATCCTGGAGTATTCCTCCACAACGTCCTGCTCAGTGGCCGAAACCATGCCCCAGAACCGCGCATACTCTTGACTGACCCAGCTGTGGAGGACGGGTGCGTCTGTTACGGGGTGGACGGGCCGGAACGTGAAGCTCATACGGTTGCTCCAGCGGTTTCGGGGACGCCGGCAGGTTCTGTATTAACGGCGGGAGCGGGTGCGCCAAACTGCTGGAAAGCGATGCTGCGCTCGATCGGGTAGACCTCCCGGCCGGTAATTTCGCGAAGAATGCAGGAGTTGCGGTAGGCCGCCATGCCCAGGTCCGGGGTGACGAAGCCATGGGTGTGCAGCTCGGCGTTCTGGACAAAGATTTCGCCGGGTACAACACCGGTGCCGTAGTTCCTCTCCACGTCGAAGCGGCCCTTTGAGTCACGGCGGATGCGATGGTGGATTCCGGCCAGGAACGCGGGCTCTTTATAGGTGTAGCCGGTTGCCAGGACCACGGCCTCGGACTCCAGGGAGTAGTCTCGGCCGTGCTCCTCGTGGTGCAAATGGAGAGTGTGTGTGCCCGTGGCGGGGTCCCACTCCGCGGCAGTGAGCGAAGAGTGGGTGTGCAGCTGGGTGTCCACCATGCCGGAGAGGCTCTTGGTGTAGAGGAGATCGTAAATATCGTCGATCAGATCCGAGTTGATGCCCTTGTACAGGTTCTTCTGGCTCTTGATCAGCGAATCGCGCTGCTCACCCGGGAGCGAGTGGAAGTAGTCCACGTATTCCGGCGAGGTCATCTCCAAAGTGAGCTTGGTGTACTCCAGAGGGAAGAAGCGGCCGGAGCGGGTGACCCAGTTGAGCTGGTAACCGTAGACATCAATTTCCTGAAGGAGTTCATAGTAAAGCTCCGCTGCGCTCTGCCCGCTGCCAACAATGGTGATGCTGCGCTTGGACTGCAGCTCACTCTTCCTCGGCAGGTAATCGGCGTTGTGGAGGACAAGTCCACCGGCTTCGACTATTCCTGCACAGGAGTCCGGAACATACGGGGAGGTGCCGGTGCCCAGCACCAGCTTGCGGGCGCGAAGCACCTCAGCGCCGTTCGGGCCTTGGACGGAAAGCCGGTACACGCCGTCGTCGTAGTTCACATCCAGCACATCCGTGCTAAAACGAACCGATTCGAGCTGGCCGGCCACCCACTGGCAGTACTGGTTGTATTCGGCACGCAGCGGGTAGAAGTTTTCCCGGATATAGAAGCGGTACAAGCGGCCGGTCTGCTTCAGGAAGTTCAGGAAGGAGAATGGCGACGTCGGGTCAGCCAGCGTCACAAGGTCCGCCATGAAAGGCACTTGCAGATGCGCCGGCTCCATCATCATGCCCGGGTGCCAATCAAAAGACTCGCGGCGGTCCAGGAACACGCAGTCCAGGTCCTCAACCGGCTCGCTCAGGGCGGCCAGGCCAAGGTTGAAAGGCCCGACGCCGATGCCTGCGACGTCGTAAATCCTGCCGTTGTTTTGGGTGCTCACGCTGCGGCCTCCGTGGTGTTCGCCAGCAGGACGTTGCCTGTCCGGCGGATAAGTTCGATGATTTCCTGGATATCCCTCAGGCTCGCCTCGGCGTTGAGGAGGGTGAATTTAAGGTAGTGGCGTCCAGCCACCTTGGTGCCGGCAACAACGGCCTCGCCGGAAGCGAAGATTGCGGCGCGGATGGCGGGATTGAGGACGTCCGCAGCATCGTCACCCAAGGGTGCGCCCTCAACCGTGGGCCGGTAGCGGAATACGAGCGTGCTCAGCTGGGGCTCGGCCGCAAGTTCGAATTCGGGGTCGTCAGCCAGCAACGTTCCCACCCGGGCGGCGAGGTCGATCGCTTCGTCAAAGAGTGCACCGATTGCGTCGGCGCCCATGATGCGGAGGGTCAGCCACAGCTTCAAAGCATCAAAGCGCCGTGTTGTCTGGATGCTCTTGTCCACCTGGTTGGGGATCTCGGCCTTCGCCGCGCTCTCCGGGTTCAGGTAGTCCGCATAGTAGGTGACGTGACCCATCATGGCGCCGTTGCGGACCAGGACTGCACTGGAACTGACGGGCTGGAAGAAGGTCTTGTGGAAGTCAACGGTGACGGAGTCCGCCAAGTGAATCCCGTTCAAAAGGTGACGGTGCCGGCCGGAAACGAGGAGGCCTCCACCGTAGGCGCCGTCCACGTGCAGCCAGGAATCATAAGCCCGAACCAAGGCGGCCATCTCGGACAGCGGGTCTACCGATCCGAAGTCCGTGGTCCCGGCAGTGGCCACAACAGCCATGGGCACCAGCCCGGCGTCGTGCGCTTCCGCCAAAGCAGCCGCAAGGGCGGTGGGATCCATGCGGTGGTCTTCGGTGGTGGGCACGGCAATGACGGCGTCGAAGCCCAGGCCCAGCATGGAAGCAGACTTCTGGATGCTGAAGTGACTGTCCACGGAAGTGAAGATCCGCAGCCGGTCCAGCAGGTGCGGCAGGCGTGCGTCCCCATTCGTCGCCCGCAGCTTGGCCACCGCATGATTGCGGGCAATCAGCAGCGCCTGGAAGTTTGACTGGCTGCCGCCGGAGGTGAACACGCCATCGGCGTCTTCGGTGAAACCGATGCGCTCCGCGGTCCAATCGATGAGGCGGCGCTCGATCATGGTGGCACCGGCGCTCTGGTCCCAGGTGTCCATGGAGGAGTTCACGGCCGAAAGTATTGCTTCGCCCACCAGCGCCGGAATGACCACCGGGCAGTTCAGGTGAGCTGCATAGCGGGAATCGTGGAAGTAGATGGCGTCCTTGAGGTATAGCCCGTCAAGCTCTTCCAGGGCGGCAGCAGTGTCCGGCAGCGGACGCTCAAGATCAACGGCAGCAACTTTGGCTTTCAGCTCAGCATGCCCGACGCCGGTAAACGGCTGGGAGGTCCGTTGGACCTTGGTGGAGACCGCGTTGACCCCCTGAAGGACCTGAGCGACGTAACTGGGTGAATTTCGTGCGTTGAACAGCTGGTTGGTGGCAGCGAGGGCCAGTTCCACTTTGGAGCCAAAATCCTGCTCCTGAGCGATCCGCTCTTCGACACTAGGTGACGTCACGTCAGCTTCCTTCCATTGCGTTGGGGCGCTTGTTAGCAAAGGCAAGCCTTACTTAGGTAAGCCTTTCCGTCAAACTTTTGTGACCTATTTCGCTTAGAAGGCGTTTTCTCGGGTTTCTACCGCCGGGTACTGCGTCATTGACTTTCCTTGGAGCCCCATTCAGTGCAAAATATGGCATCTTTTGAGCCACTGAAATGTGCGGGTCCAGGAGTAGAGTGCAAGGACTATCGGCGGGCAGCAGTCGGGGGACCCATGAAAGACCATGTTCACGAGCGCATCGGTTTCCGTGAAATCGATGAGAACGGCAACGCATTACCCGCAGTCAGCCCTCACGTGCCCGAGCAGCCGGACCCCGAACGGAAGCATGGCGCCATCAACCCGTTCATCATTGCGGTGTGGGTGCTGGATGCGGCGTTGATAATTTTCGGTATCTGGGCTTTGAATGAAACAGTGGCAGCAATGGCAGCACCAACACAGTTCTCCAACTCGCCGCAGCTGGGCTACATGCTGATGTCCTACACACCCTATGTGCTTCTGGGCAGCCTGCTGCTGACGGCGGCCCTCCTCTTCTGGCATGCGGTGCAGTGGCAAAAGAAGAGGGCCGAAGGCTAGCGCGAGACCAGGCTAGTTTAAGGCTGGTGGTTCCTGCGGCGTCCCATGAGGAACATCAGCAGCCCCGACCCCATCACCACGAGGCCGATGGGCAGGACGGTGAGAACAACGCCTGTGGTGGCCAGGAACCCTTCGGATTGACCCGGGGAATCCAAGCTGTGGGATGAAACAGCACTTCCGGACCCGGAAGTTCCCGATTCTGAAGTACTCCGTTCACCGGAGGTGTCCGAGCCCCCTGACGTACCCGCCGCGCCGCCTCCGGGCCCATCGGAAGCGCCAGGTGCTGCACCTCCTGCTTCCGCAGTGCCTGGAAAGGTTACAAGAACGCTTGCGGTTGGCGTGGTAACCGGCGGACCCCCGGGAGGTGTACCTGTTGCAGTAGCCGAGGTGGTGACACTTCCGGCGTCGGCGTCAGCCTGGGTGATCGCATAACGCGCCGTAGCGGTGACCGTTTGACCGGGAAGCAGGATCCCTTCGGCGCCGGGCCAAGCGTAATCGGGAAGCTGTAGTCCCGGCATCTGGTGATTGACCACAACAGCCGTCATGGGCACATTCCCGGTGTTTCGGAGCGTGAACTTGTAGACGATCACCTCACCCACTGCCGTGGGATCGCCGAGATCCGAAGCGTCCGCAGTGGCCTTGAACTCCAAAGCTGAAGCCGCGTTCAGTGGCGTGTCCGTTTCACTCGGCGGAGGCGTTACGGAAAGTCCCGTGGGGGCAGTACCGGTGGCCGTAGCGCGGCGGGCCACGTGGCCGGCGTCGATGTCCTCTTGGGTAGTCAGATAGCTTGCTGCAGCCGTTACCGTTTGGCCCGGGAGGACTACGCCCGGAATGCCCGGCCAGGTGTAGGTCAACTCGGAAAGCCCGGCCTGCGGAGCCTCGATCCGGAGGTCTTTGAGCGTGACATTGCCGCTGTTCGTCGCGGCGAAGGCGTACGTGATGGTGTCGCCAACCTCGGACAACCCCTCCTGAGAGGGCTTCTGGGAGGAGCTGGTGAACTGCATGGCCGGCGCCGTGACTAAAAGAGTGTCCACGTCACGGGAAGAAGGAGCGAGTGCCAAACCTGCGGAAGGACGTCCCGTACTCGAAGCCCGATTGGCCACATGACCGGCGTCGAGGTCCGCTTGAGTGATGGCGTACGACGCCGTGGCGGTCAGCGTCTGGCCTGGAAGAAGTTGCCCCGGAAGGCCCGGCCAGGTGTAGGCCACGGCCGATACCCCAGCTTTGGCGTTGTTAATGACGACGTCCGTCAGCGGCACGTTTCCCGTGTTCTTCGACGTGAACGAATAACTGATCCGGTCCCCCACAACTGAGGGCGAGCTGAGCCCCGAAGCATCAGCGGAGAAGCTGAACTCCATGCCCGGCACGGAATCTGCCGTGTTGGTCAATACGCAGCTGATGTCCGCGCCGGCAACGGGAACCAGGGCAAAAGAACCACTGAAGGCAGTGCCGTTGGGCAGGCCCGGCTGGAGCCCGCGGGCGTCAGTACAGGTGATTCTTATGTCATAGCCGCCCAGGTTGCCGCCTGATTCGGTGAGATAGTACGTGGTGCCGGCCGTGGCAATGTACTCGCCCGTCACGCCCGTGCCTGCATTGATGGTGGCGCCGGAGCCCATGGTGGTGGAATTCGCACTGCTGCTGACCACGGGCCCGTCGGCGGAACCTGTGCGGATTTCAGGGGTGAACTGGTCCGTGTTCAGCAACCGGGCGGCGTCCAGGGCCATGCTCAGTTCAAGACGCGGGGCGCGTACGGTCAGGGCAGTATCCGCAGGCGCGGCAAGGTTGGTGGCCGCGTTGGCAGGACCGCTAACGTACATTCCCTCCTCAGCAGCAGTGACATCCACCGTGAAGGTGCACGACGCCATACCCTGGGCAACGTCCCCGCCAGTCACTGAAAGGGTGTTGCTTCCGGCCACCGCAGTCCTGACCAAAGGGCTGGTCCCCGGCGATTGCTCACACGTGCCACCAATGTTGGGTGTTCCGGCCACAACCATTCCGGCGGGGAGGGTCTCCGTGAGAAACCAGTCGTTCTTCGCGGCGAGCTCGCGGGTATTAGTGACAGTCAGCGTCATCCGGGACGATTCACCCGGGCCCACCAGGGACGGAGTGAACGCTGTGTCCAGCTGAGGGGTAACGTCCACAATCTGCGGGAGGTCGAATGCCACATCATTGCCGGCGCCGGTGGTGGTCTCATTCCGCAGTTCCAAGCCAAGAGTGGGGTTGGGGGTGCCAAACGGGACTTGATAAGGAGCGGATTGCAGCTTGGTGACATGAACGCTGGCCTGGTTGCTGCTGCCGCACGGATCCAGTCCGGCGCTGAGGAGCTGCCGGGTCCCATTGACCAGCAGGCTGAAGGTCTGGCTTGCATGGGCTGCATGGCAATTCACTTGGGCAAAGTGCGCAGACACGGCATAGTAACGGCCGGCCAGGGCAGGAGTGGCATTCGATTCGGTCCGGAACTGGACGCCGGCCGGGATGGTTCCGGCGGCACTGTTGGTGTACTCGGACAACACCTGGTTTCCGGCGGCTTCAGCCGGGCTCTGCCCCTGAGCCAAGCCGAGCGCAACGGCCATCTGCCGGACCTGGTCCCAACCGCCCGGCTGGTTCCTCAGGCAACCGGAATCGGACGTCGGCAAAGGCGTGGAGGAGTTCAGGATCCACCCATCGCATTCTTCACCGGCCGGCGTGTACGGCTCGTCAGCGGTGTACGTTTCATTGGCCGCTGAAGGACCGCCCTGGTAATCCAGGATGCTGATGGCACCTGCAGTGGCGTCCTCGTTTGAGAAACTCTCACCATAGACGGTGGTGCCGCTTTGGGCCATGCCCGGTGTCCCCGGCGCTTGGGCCACGGCAGCTGGCGCTCCGGTCCTCTGAGCTTGGGCCACGGCAGCTGGCGCCATGCCGTTAGCCAGTCCCATCGCCAGAATGGACGTGGCAATCATCGCCGCCAACAACTGGCGTGGACGTGCGTCCTTCATGGGCCATCCTCAGTGCACTCAACCATTATTTCCACTGGTTGAAAGTTCAATTAATCCAAATAAGGGCACCGAAAACATAGGGGCCCCGAACTCTAAGTGCGGGTGATGGCGGGATCATGACGCGGAAATGTCAGAAAGTTTTGGCTACCAGCAAACGCCTAGTGGTACGCGTTGGCGAACGATGTTCCTGCAATGCCCTGGCCGCCGAATCGGTAATTCAGCATCCCGTTACCGGCGTTCTCCGGCATGGCAACGCCAAGCTTGAAGGCAAGTCCCTGGACGGTCAGTGACGACGTGACGCAACGGACGTGCCGCGGGTCTGAGGCAGGACTGGTGCAGGTCCAACCGGATGGGGAAACAGTCCTACCGGCCACAAAAGTTGCCTGGTCCGGGAGGGTAAAAACTGCTTCACCCGTGGTGGGAGAGCCATCACCCTCCAGCGAAAACTCCACGCGCAGCTCGCGTTCTGCCGGCCCTGAACCGGCAGCCGAAGAGAAAGAAGCGTCAACCGTGAGAGTCGCGGCCGCTGACTGGGACCCTGCCGGCGTGGTGGCAGAGACCAGTCCGGAGTCCACCACCACGGCGCTGCGCTTCTCCTGCGCCGGGGGAATAACGACGCCGGCCGGTGATGTCTCCGCCGGCACGGGCGCCTCCTTGGGGGAAGCCCGGGTGGGATCCGGTGGCGCTGCGCTGGAACCCGGCGCTGTGGTGGGAGCAGTCATTGTGCCGGGATCGGGGGTGGCAGGCGAAGAGGACGCATGGACCGGAGGGACTTTCTCACCGGCGTCACCTGCCACAACGGACTCGGTGGCGGCATTGGGCTGAAGCAACCAGGCAAGGACTCCCGCCAGCGCCAGCACCCCCACGATGATCGCGGTGGACACCTTCCACGCCTGGCCTGCACTGCGGGCAAAGACGGAACCGGTTTGGCCGGCAACATCAGCCCCTCCTGCAGCCGGCAGCACTGCTGCTGTTGTGGCGGATGACCCCAGCGCGGCCAGCGCAGCGGGGGTGAAGGAAATGCCCGTCACCAACGGGAACAGGATGGCCCTCATGCCGCCCTGGACATCATTGAGTTCCATCAGCAAAGCGGTGCACTTGGCACAGCCATCCAAGTGGGCGTTGACCCTCTCCTCCGAGGTGCGCTTCAGGGCGTTCCGGGCGTACTTTCCCAACTGGCTGGCGAACTCTTCACAGCCATCGCCCACCGTCTGGCTGATGTGCTGCTGAAGGTATGCCTGACGCAGTCCTTCCCGCGCACGCAGGGCCAATGAGGAGACGCCGTTGGGTGTGAGGCCCACCAAAGGGGCCGCCGCTGCCGGCTTCAGGCCCTCAATGTCCAGGTGCCAGAGAACTGCTTGCCAACGTTGGGGCAAGGACTTGAACGCCTTCGCCATGATGCTCGACTCGAGATGGCTCAGGACGGGATCGTTGTCCAGGACAGCGGAATCCAGGACGGAATCGTCGGCAGCAATCGGCGTTCGGCGGGCCTTGCGGTTGCGGTCGTGGGCCGTTCGGCGCACCACAGTGAGGAGATAGGAGCGGAAGAACTCCTTCGGCCCCTTGCCCTCGATCAACAACTGGAAAATGGCGGCGAAAGACTCAGCCACCACATCATCGGCATCGCTGGGATTGTCCGCCTGGGAACGGGCTAGGTAGAGAGCGATCTTCACGTGCCGCTCATACAGCACGTCGAAGGCCTCCGTGACACCCTGCCGCACCATGGAAATGATCTGGGGATCGCTTTCAGCGGCCATCGCCAGGGTTGGGGAAGCCCCATGGCCCTTTACCGAAAATACTTGATCCATAAACAGTAGTGTGACATCAGATGCCGCGTGACTTGAATCGGCCTCTTCATACCTGTAGACAACTTTTCTTTTTGCATCCTTCGCATCACGATTCCCCACTTCGCGGTACTAGACAGGCGTGAACTTCCCACCCCCTGGAGCGATTCGAGGAATCATGGACATCCGGCGCCCCCGCCCCCTCCTGAAATTGACGCGCGCTCTCCATCAAAAAGCACCCCTGAGCCAAGGCGTGGTGTTCCGGGGCCTGCCGAACTGGCGCTCCGCCCTGCTGGTCCGGAAGAAGAACTCCGGACATGTCACGTTGGTCTACGGAGCGGACAGATCGTGGGCCATTCCGGGCGATACCGTCATTTTCACGGCGTGGATCACCAATGACTCGGGCAGCTACCTGAGGGATGTGGCACTGATTCCCCGTTCCTTCACCAACGAGGGCATGGAGACGCTCCAGTACACAGCGGAACCTGTGCAGAGGGACCTTGAGATTGCCCTCCTGGCGCCCGGTCAGTCAGTCATGCGGACCTTCTCCTACCTTGTGACGGACTCCGATCACCTTCACGGGGGGAGCCTGGTCAGCGCCATGAGGGTCAGCGCCATATGCCGGGGGCAGAAGATCTCGGATGAGCACGACGCCTTGGTCTCACTCAGCGGAACACGGCGGGATTGGCTGTTTGAGGCCACCTCCCGGCAGCGCAAGAACAGCTGACCGACTAGTCGTTGTTCGCTTGGCCTACAGGCCTCTCAGCGGGCCAATCCACGTCTTGTTCGTAGCCCTCGTGCTTCTTCAAGTACGCGGCAATGTACGGGCAATGCGGAATGATGCGTTTTCCGGATGCCACCACGTCATCCAAAGCGAAGTGGGCCAACACCTGTGCCAGGCCCTGCCCTTCGAACCCGGGCTTTGTTTCCGTGTGAATGAAATCGATGTGACCGGGCTTGTCCATGAACTGGGAAATCACAGCCAACTCCCCGTCCACATGCAACTCGTAGCGGTGAAATTTGTCATTTCGCACTGTGGTGACGCCAGGGCGGAAAGACTCTGCCAGTGAATCCGTGTACTCGGTCATGTTTCGAGATTGGCACGTAAATCCGGCTCTGGCAACGTCGGCCGCTGTCCAGCGCGAAGTTCGGCCCCCTCGACCACCGGCGGCGGCAGCACCGGCGTCGGAACCCTGCCCAGCAGAAGGACCGCCAGGGCGAAGCACGCCGCTCCCCCACCCAACAGCGCCAGCGTTAAACCGTTGAAAGCGGCATCAGCCACCGGGACCAAAACCACGACGACGGCGGTCACCACGGCGGCACGCGAGGGACCCCGGGCGTGGCTGGCCGCCGTCGGACGGTTCTCCAAGCGGCCAAAAAGCCACGCCACAGGGATCAACAGGATGACCACCGCGCAGAAGACAGGTATCCGCGCCCACCACCACTCAACAGACCCGGCAAGTGGTTTGGGTACATCGGTCAGCAACAACAGCCCGGACATGCCCACCAAAAGCGGAAGGTGCCACAGGTAGACGGTCATGGATCGCCGTCCCGCCACAGCAATGACCGTCTGAACCCAGCGGGCCTCTGCAATCCCCCTGATGCTGTTGCGGAGTATTTGGAGTGTCGCGGCTTGGGAGATACCCAGAAGGAGCAGGCAGAAATTGGGCGGGTTCAGGTTCACCACCATGTTTCCCGGGTACACGGCCACGCCGGTCACCAGTCCCAACAGAAGATTGCTGGACACAACGGCCCCTGCAAGCCAGGTGCGGCTCCGGCGCTCAAAGAATCCGTCAGCCATGAAAAATCCCAGCTGCTGGACGGCACACCACACGAAGATCATGTTCGCGAACGCCAGGACGGGAAGGGTGCCGCGGAGGGAGTCCACCGTGATGATCAGCGTTACCAGGCCGGCGAAGGTCAGAAGCGGCGCACGCTCGTGGCACCGGGCCATGAGGGGAACGCTGAGTTGGGCTGTAAGGTAAGCAGCCAAAAACCAGAGGGGCATGGCGGCTCCCGAGGTCATCAACGCAATGACCTGCGGATGCACGCCAAGCAGCAGCGCCACCCACAACGCTCCCCACATCACTGCCAGCAAAGCCATAGCGGGACGGACCAGGCGCAGAAGCCGCACTTGTGCAAAGCCGAACCCCGTACCGCCTTGGGCTCTAAGCCGCCGCCACGATTGCAGGCCGGTAACCCCGCCAAGGACAAAAAACAGCGGCACAATCATGAGGACCCACAGCACCGGGGTGGACCATTTTTGCTCCATGAGGACGTTCTGGGTGCTGACAGTTCCGTCCTTCAGCAGGACAGGGCTGACCATCATGCAATGCGCCACTACAACCAGAAGCAGGCACGTGAAACGGACAAGGTCGATCACGGGGTCCCGTTCCACGGCCATTCCCCGGCCGGCGGGAGGATTCGCGTCCATCTCCATGGCTCTCCCCTGCGGTGGCACGCGCTCGCGTGCTGACTTCATTGTCCGCCCAGGCGAGGGGCGGGGCCAGCAGGCGGGCGTGCCGGGTCCTGCCCGACTGTCCACAGGGCCGTAATTGACTATGGACGAAGGGCCCGAATAACGGCAGGATCGTAGCCATGACTACGTCGATTTTCGTGAACCTGCCCGTCAGCGACCTCGAGGCATCCAAGAACTTCTACACTGCCCTTGGCTATACCATCAACCCGAACTTCTCCGATGAAACTGCCGCCTGCGTGGTCTTCAGCGACACCATCTTCACCATGCTGCTGACCCATGACAAATTCAGTCAGTACACCAAACAGCCCATTGCGGACACGCAAAACTCGACGGCGGCGATTGTCGCCATTTCGGCGGACAGCCGCGAGGACGTGGATTCCCTTGCTGCGAAGGCGCTGGAAGCCGGTGGTTCCGAAACCTACGAACCCATGGACATGGGGTTCATGTACGGCCGCGCGTTCCGCGACTTGGACGGGCACCACTGGGAAGTGGTGTGGATGGACTCCACTGCGGCACAGGATGGTCCGCCGGAGTCCTGATTTCCGCGAGTTAGCCCAGCGTTATTGCCAGGACGCCCAGCAGCACGGCGAGCAGTGGCGTGGTGCCTTGGAGCGTTGCCGCCCGGAGGTACTTCTTGCCGCTGGCTGCCAGCACCAAGGCGGCCAGGAGCATGGAGCCGCAGCTGCTGAAGACGAGGGTCCACCCCACTTGGGTTGCTCCCATAGCTACTGCGATGATGCCGATCAAGGCACCAATGGCCAGGAACAGGTTATAGAAACCCTGATTGTAGGCGAGTGGTTTGGTGGTTTCCGCGTCCGCCTGCGAGGTGATGCTGAACGTTTTCCAGGTCTTGGGCTTGGTCCAGGTAATGGACTCCATGGTGAAGATGTAGACGTGGAGCAGGGCGGCAATCGTCGCGAAAATCAGGGAGGCCAGGATCATGTTTTGATCCTAGCCTCCCTGTGTTCTTGAGCTGCTGGTCAGGCGCTGAGCAACTCCAGCGTGGCGCCGGCAAAGGTGGCAGCCGAGCCGTTCCACTGGGCCAGCAAACCTTGGAGGTTCTCGCCATCGGCGCGGTGGGCTGCGGTTTCGGCCTCCAGCGTGGAGAGGATGCCGGTGCGCAGTTCAGTGTTGAAGTTCACCTTGCCTACCCGCAGGGACGGAGCTTTGGCGAGTTCATTGGCGGGTATACCTGAGGCTCCGTGGAGCACCAGCGGGACCTCAGTCTCCGCTGCGACGTCTTGGAGCACGTCCCAACGGATGTTCGGCTCGCCCTTGTACTTGCCGTGTACGTTTCCCACGGCAACAGCCAGGAGTTGCGCACCCGTTCGCTCCACGAAGTCAGCCACCTGCGCAGGGTTGGTGAGCCCCGCAACGGAAGCGCCGGCGTCGTGCGCTGAATCATCGGCACCGAACGCCTTGTCCTCATCGCCCGCAAGGCCGCCCAGCTCCGCCTCAATAACGACGCCGGAAGCACCGTGCGCGTTCAGCGCGGCACGGACTTCGCGAACCAAGGCGATGTTGTCCTCGTAGGACAAGGACGAACCGTCGGCCAGAACGGCGTCCGCACCTGCGGCCACCGAGTCCAGGATGACCTTGAGGTCCGAGGCGTGGTCCAGTTGGACCGAAACAGGGACGCTGGCGTCGTCGGCGAGGCCACGCAGGGCTGCAATGAGGCGCAGGCCGTTGGGCGTGGACGCGGTCTTCGGAGCCACCAGCAGGATCACGCCGAGCCGGGCTTCTTCCGCCGCCGACACTACAGCCAGCGCGGTGGTGAAGTCGTAGCAAGTGAAGGCCGGAACGGCGGAGCCGGATGCCAGGGCTGAGGTGACCAGCTGATCGAGTGTGGTGCGCATTAGTGGGCCAGGCCTCCTACCAGGATCCAGGCAACGTAGGTCAGGGCGAAGCCGGCCAGGCCCAGGATGGTGGTGAGAACGGTCCAGGTCTTGAGGCCGTCGGAAACCGTGAGGCCGTAATAGCGGATCACGGTCCAGAAGCCCGCGTCAGTGACGTGGGACAGCCCCAGCGAGCCGAAACCGATGGCGATAACAATTACGGCGATCTGGGCTGGCGAGTAGCCGCCTTCCATCACAGCGGAGGTGAGCAGGCCCGTGGTGGTCACGATTGCCACCGTGGCCGAACCCTGCGCGGCGCGGAGGGCCAAGGAGATGATGAATCCGAGCACAATCACCGGAAGGCCAAGGCTGTCCAGCGTGTGGGACAGCGCGGCGCCGATGCCCGAGGTGCGGAGGACTTCGCCGAACACGCCACCGGCCGCAACCACCATGAGGATGGACGCGATGGGAGGCAGTGCGCCTTCGAAGATTTCGCCGGTTTCCTTGAGGGACCAGTTGCGGCGTACAGCCAACAGGAAGAAGGAGAGGGCCACAGCGACCAGGAGTGCGAAGAACGGGTTGCCGATGAACGCGGCCACGCCGTACCAGTAGTTGTCCTTGGGGATGGTCAGTGTGCCGACCGTGCCGAGGAGGATCTGGGCGATGGGTGCGGCGATCAGGAACATGATCAGGCCGGGACGGGGAGGTGCGATCGCACGGGCGCCGGGACCATCGTGGCCCACGTGGACCAGGGATTCGGAGCCGAATTCTTCCACCTGCTGCTTCACTCCGGGGAGAAGCTCGTAGTCCTTGCGGTTCATGATGCTGGCAACCCAGTAGGACAGGAACCCGAGGGGGATGCAGATGATCAGCGAGATCATGGTGATGAGTCCGATGTCCGCGCCAAAGACGCCGGCGCCGGCCACGATGCCCGGGTGCGGAGGGACTGCAACGTGGATGGAGAGCATGATGCCGGCCATGGGCAGGCCGAACTTGATGGGGTGAACGTTCGCGATCTTGGCGAAGGCGTAGACGATGGGGACCAGGACGATCACGCCAACCTCGAAGAACACGGGGATGGCCACCAGGAAGCCCACGGCCGTCAAAGCGACAGCAACGCGCTTGGCTCCGAGCTTCTCCGTGAAGTGGGTGGCCAGCGACTGCACTCCACCGGATACCTCGATCATGCGGCCGAGGATGGCTCCGAGGGCGATCAGCAACGCCACCTTGCCCATGGTGCTGCCAACGCCCGTGGTCACCACGGTGAAGATGTCCTTGAGCGGAATCTGGGCTGCGACGCCCACCAGGATGCTGACGGCCAACAGGGCTACGAAAGCCTGGATCTTGAAGCGGATGATCAGCACCAGCAAAAGTGCGATACCGGCCGCAGCGATGGTCAGCAGAAGCGGTGTTCCCAGCTCCACTGCGGGCTTGATGGCGGGGGCGTCGGCCGCCTGAACCATCAACGAGTTAACGAGGGGATTCATTGGGGGTGTCTCCTTTGACATACCAGTCTAGGGAAGACCGGCGGAGGTGGCGACGACGGCGAAGGGGGGACCGCCGTCGTCGCGGGTTCTTTGTTGGGAGTGGTTAGGCGGTGCGCTTGGAGGGCGCAACAACCTTGATGACTGCGGAGTCGTCGGCGGCGGCGAGGCCCTGGGCCTGGCCGAGAAGGTAAAGCTGTTCAGCAGCGGCGGCAACGGGTGCGGCGAGGCCGGCGGCCCGGGTTGCCTTGCCCACGATGCCCATGTCCTTGACGAAGATGTCCAGGCGGCTGAGGACCTCGGCACCTTCCTCGGTGTAGGCCTCAAGGATGCGCGGGCCGCGGTTGGAAAGCATGAAGGAACCGGCGGCGCCTGCTTCCAGCGCGGCGAGGGTCTTGGCTTGGTCGAGGCCGAGGGCGTCTGCGAGGGCCATGGCTTCTGCGGCGGCGGCAATGTGGACGCCGCACAGGAGCTGGTTGACGGTCTTCAGTGCCTGGCCGTCACCGGGCTTGTCGCCCACGATGCTCAGGGTGGAGGCCAGCAGTTCAAGTGCGGGGCGAGCCTTTTCGAGGGCCTCGGGCTCGGCGCCGACGACGATCAGCAGGTCACCTTCGCCGGCACGCTTGGGGCCGCCGGACAGCGGAGCGTCAACCAGCGAAACGCCGTACTCGGCCAGCTTGGCGACCGTGGCGGGGATGGCTTCCGTGCCCACAGTGCTGCCGAGGATCACCACGGCGCCCGGCTTCAGCACCGAGGCCACACCGTTCTCGCCGAAGAGGACATCGTTGAGCTGTTCGCCATTGCGGACCGCCAACAGCAACGCGTCGGCGTCCTGCGAAGCTTCGCGGGCTGAAGCAAAGGTTTTGATGCCCGCCGCGGCGGCGAGCTCCAGACGGGGTTCGGCAATGTCGAAGCCGTGGACGGTCAACTCGGACGCGAGCCGGGTTGCCATGGGCAGGCCCATGGCGCCGAGGCCCAGGACGGTGACGGTGTAGTTGCTGCTGGTCATGGTGTCTCCATTGAATTTTGCTGTCAGAAAGTGGCGCTGAGCTTGCGGGTGACGTGCGTCAAGGACTGGTCGTCGCCCACGTTGCCGGCGAAGACGATGTATGGAATGCCCTTTGCGGGGCCGTCCACCGGCTCCCACAGCGAGACGATGCCCGGGAGCATGGGGCCGCGGACAATGGCGTGGCGGATTTCCAAGCCGTGCGCGGCCACGTCCGAGGACGTAATACCGCCCTTGGCGATCACAAACCGCGGTGGGAAGGTCTTCAGCGTCCGGTTCACCACTGCGACGACGGCGGCCGAGACGGTGCGGGCAATCTTCAGGCTGGCTGCGGCGTCATCGGTTTTGATGAGCAGGCGGCTGGTGTGGACAATCACGTCGCCCTTGCGGAGGGCTTCAACGACGTCGGACACGACGGATTCGATGTAGACATCGGCTTCCGCTTCGCCGGCGGTTTGGGTACCGGCGATCAGTTTCTCAACGTCAATTTCGATGGTCCGGGCCGAGCTGTGCGCGGCTGTGAGGTCATTGAGTTGCCTGGTGGTGACGCCAACGTGGGAGCCCACCACAATCAAGCCCCCGGCTGTGGAGGGAGTGTTGCCTGCGAAAGCTTCTTCGGACGTCAGGGCCGTACGGATTTCCTGACCGATGCGTCCGCGGACGAAGGGCGGACCAACGCGGTAGAGGAGTTTCTTGCCGCGGCGTTCTGCTTCCTCCAAGCCCAGGGCGAGGGCACGGAAGTCGTTCTCGGTGACGATGTCGGCCACGATCGGCGTGGAGTTGGTGGCGGATTCCAAGGCGTCGGCGATCGCTTTGGCGGAGATGGTGGGATCTTGCGCTGACGCTCCGGCGCGGATGATGTTCAGGTCCAGGACGATCACATCGCTGGCCGGGAACCGGCCCTGCGACTTCTCCTCCACATACTTGGCCATCTCGGAGTTGGCGTAACCGAAGCTCGCGTCCTTGGCGAATTCCGTCTCCGCAACAGGGGTGAGGGAGCCGGAGTCGCCACGCATGTAGTGCACACCGCCGATGGTGACGCGGCCGGCGTCGGGGAATGCTGGAACGATCACCACACCGTCGGTGGCTTCGCCGGTCTCGGCGGCCACGGTGGCGGCGATGACGTCCGGTTCCAGCGGGTAGTGGCCGCGGAGGGTGGAGTCGCTGCGGCTGACGAAACCCAGCGCCAAACCTGCCGGCGTTGCTGCCGCCACTGCATTGCGGACGATTTCCTCGTTGCGCGCCGCAGCTTCGGCCGGGTCGAGGCTGCGGGTGTTGGTGAGGACGTAGACAGCAGGCTTGGTCTGGTTCTCACGGATGTGGGTGAAAGCCCAGGTGAAGTCCGCGACGTCCCAGCGGGTGAGCACGGCCAGATCCGCGACGGATTGCGTGCCGGTGGGGTCGTCGTCGAGGACTACCAGGACGCGGGGAGACGTTGCCGAGGACGCCGCAACGGCGTCGGCAACCAACTGAGCAGGAATCTGCACTTCCGCCGGGAAGGCGGCCAGAACGTCGGCTTCAAGGGTCACTGTGCACTCCATCGTGGGAAATCTCTGTAGCGGTTTGATGAATGTAAGATGTCAGACATCTAACATTTGAATTAGTGTGACACACGGCTCTTGACCGCGCAAGGTGCTGCGCATCACTAGGCTGGGTGGATGGCTGACAGCGCTGTTCCGCTCCCGTTCGTGAACGTCCTCACGCCTGCCATTCCCGCAGGTCAGCCGGTTCCCGCAGTGCTGATCCACGGCTGGGCGTCCGGTTCCGTGTACTGGGAACCCCTCGCCAGGAAACTGCTCGACGCCGGCCGCGAGGTCTGGATCGTGGACCTCCCCGGCTACCACCCGGGCGAGGAATTGCCGCCGGACTTCGAATGGACCTTGGACTCGGCAGCGGCTTCGGTGGCAGCAGCCCTCGACGCCCGGAGTGCCGCGCCCGCGGGCCGAAGTGCCGCGCCCGCCGCCCGGAGTGCCGCGCCCGCAGGCCGGCCTGCCGTGCATCTGGTGGGACATTCGATGGGCGGCAGTGTTTCGTTGACACTCGCTGCAGCCCGTCCCGATCTGGTGGCCTCACTGACCCTGGTGGGCATGGCGCCGGTGCCGCAGAATCAGGGGTTCAAAACAGTGCTCAACTCGCAACTGGACCAAGGATTCTTCGATTCCGGGACCATAGCAAAGCTCATGCACGCTTGGTACGGGGATCTGTCCGCAGCAGACATGGTGCGGCTCAGCGCAGGGTTCAAAACGCCCGTCCAGGTTCTGTCCGCCAGCGCTGTGGCGGCCATGTCCGGCGTCGAACCTTCAGTGCCGGGGCGCGTCCACGCGCCACTGCTGGTGATTGCCGGGACTGGAGATCAGGTGCGCCCCATGGAACAAATGCGCGCATTCGTGGCCGAAAACCCGGATCGCCAGCTGCAAGCCATCCCGGGCGCCGGCCATAACGTCCACTGGGAACAGCCCGAACAATGCGCACAGGCACTCACTGAGTTTTGGGAAACAAGCTGGCCACCGCCAGCGTAAGATGTCTGACATCCACCCGTCCCGAGGGAAATCCAAGGGGAGCCGGGCGGTCAGAAGTACAGGAAATGGGGATACATGGCACGTAAGTCGCTGGTGGGCGTCGTCGCTGATGAGCTGCTGGACCGCATCATCGCGGGCGAGTTTCCGCCCGGAACGGTTGTACCGGGCGAGCTGGAGCTCAGCGCCAAACACGAGGTAAGCCGCATGACCGTGCGCGAGGCCATGAAAACGCTCGAGGCGCAGCGGATTCTCAGCGTCGAACGCGGCCGCGGAACCTTCGTCAACCCCCTCAATCAGTGGGCATCCTTGGAAGCCGTGCTGCGTGCCGCCTCCGAAGGAACCAAGGACGCGGCCGCTGCGATCCAACTGATCGAGCTCCGCAGGATGCTCGAAACCGGCGCTTGCGAACTGGCCGCCGAACGCATCTCCGATGACGAGCTCGCCGCACTCCGGGGCCACGTGGAAAAGATGCAAGCCTCGCACGAAGTCAACGACCTCGCAGGGTTTGTGGAAGCTGACCTCGCCTTTCACGACGTCATACTGCACGCTTCCGGCAACGTCTTTGTGGCAGTGCTTTTCGAACCCCTGCACAGGGTACTGGAGGCCCGGCGCGCCGAGACTTCAGCGTTCCCCGAGATCCAGGAACACGCGATCGGCCATCACCGGAAGATCGCCGCCGCTTTGGAATCGCGCAATCCGCAGGAAGCGCGGCTCGCCATGGACGCCCACATGCAGCAGACGCTGGACGATCTGAAGACGTACGTGCTGGAGGCGTGACAGGCAGGCAACACCTTAAGTGTTGGGCGCAGCTGATTTAAATCTTGCACTGGTGCGGGATCAGAGAATCCTTGATTTTTACGGCAGAATTGCCTCATGCTCTTAATTGTTGCTGTCGCCCTTCGAAAGTTCTGCGCGTGAGACCACTTGAGTTTCCCGAGTTTCCCTTTAGCTCTCCGTTGGCGAAAGCCATCATCCAACTTGAACGGGTTCGCGCAGCTTTAGGGGAAGGAACCACCCCTCCCGAGGTCTTCGCGCAGCTCCGCACTCTGTTTCAGTTGCTGTCGAGCATCATGAGCGCACGTATCGAAGGCAACCGCACGTCAATTGTCGATGCTGTTGCCGGTGTTCAGCACGCGCACCGCACTGACGTCGCGACGGACGATGGGGTCCAAGAAATTGTCCAGCTTCAAGAAGCAACAGCCTTCGTCGACTCCGCCATTGACCGGGGGACGGCACTGACGCATGGGTTCGTCCGGGAGCTGCACCGCATATCCGTTACCGGCTTAGAACGCGAAGGGGACCGCACGCCTGGCGCTTACAGACTCGCCGATGTCATCATCAGTGGCTCGTCGCACCGACCCCCACCGCCGGGGAGCGTGCACGGTGACATGACGGCACTCCTGGACTTCATCAATGAAGATGTGGATCAGAACTATGAGTTGCTCAAGATCGCACTTGCCCACCATCGGTTCGTCTGGATTCATCCTTTCGGCAATGGGAACGGTCGAGTCGGGAGACTCCTGACGTACGCAGCCATGCGACAGCAAGGGTTCTCCGACGCCGCTGGATACGGAGCCCTCAACCCAACGGCCGTGTTTGGGGAGAACCGCGACCTCTACTACGAACGGCTCGAAGACGCCGACTCCCTTGAACCCGAATCTTTGATTCGCTGGTCGAATTACGTCTTGGAAGGATTGTTGACGGACCTCAGCAGATTGGTGAAACTCGGCAACAAGGACTTCGTCACGGAAGGTCTCCTGATTCCCGCTATCGAAAGAGGCCTTGCGTCATCGCGCTTTACCCGAGAAGAAGCCCTCGCCTTGAAAATCATCGCGCGCAGAGTCGAAGTGAAGGCGGGAGACCTTAGTACAGCGTTCACGGGCTCAGCCGCGACACGAAGCCAAGACATTCGAAAACTCTTGGACCGCGGAGTCATTGAACCGGTGGCGGAAGGCAAGAGATCCTACCGGCTTCGCCTCGCCCCGAGTGAGCTAACACCCCTCCTGGTTCGGGAGCTGGATCGGCTGGGATTCCTGCCCCGCATTCTGCGCGATTCACAATGATCTCCGCGGCTGCAGATGCCCTTGCCTAGCGACGCAGGCTCTCGCTGGGCAGCTCGCCGAAGGCCTTCACGTAGAGCGCAGAGAAGCGCCCTTGGTGCGTGAAGCCGCATAGTTCAGCCACGGCCGTGACGCTCTGCTCGCGGGGGTTCGCCTCGAGAAGCATCTCCCGGGCACGGTCCAGCCGGATACTGCGCAACAGCTCCGACGGCGTCGCTCCGGTTTCCGCCCGGAGGGCCGTTTGCAGCGTTCGGACTGATACACCCAAGCACTCGGCGATGTCCGGCACGGTGAGTTCCTCGAAAGCATGCTTTTCCAGCAGCTCCCGGCATTCGCGGACCAGGCGACTCTCGGAATCTGCGTCCCGGGCATCCTCGCCGGGCGGCTCCATGGCCATCAACAAACGCGACACCATGCTGTCCGCCAACAGCCCCTGCACAAAGGCGGGAGCCGCGGACTGTGGCTGGCTGATCATGTCGTCATGAAGCTCGACGACGGACCTCAAGAATGCGCGGCCGGCGGCACCTGAAAGGTCCATGCCGTAGCCAAGGTCCACGGCGCTGTCGCCATACAGCTGCCCTGCCACCCGCTCCAGCGCGGAGCGCCTCACGTAGACAATCAAATGAGGGCTACCGCCGTCCCAACTCATGGAAAACGGGCGGTCGATCGGCGGCACCGTAGCCATGCGTGGACTGGATTCCACGGTGCGTGCACCCACCTGCATGGAAGCGTGCCCGGCCAGCGGGATCTGGACCAGATGGAAATCCTGCAGGCCCTCGGGTTCAATCCGAACGTCGGCCCCGTAGTCCAGGAATTCGATCCCAACATCGCCACGGTGCAAGGAACGCAGCTTCATGTCCATCAGGGATGCGCGTGTCCGCGGGGCGAGCTCGTGGCTGCAGAACAACTCCGCAATCTTGGCATGCGCCTCATCCACGTTGCTTGTGGCCGTTGTTGGCTGTCCCCGGAGAACATCCCGGGCAAGAATCCTGACCATCCGCCACCTACTTCACGGGTAATTGCGTCACACGGTTTTTGGAGCTTTTCGCCTTTCGGATGATCCCCGCGCCAAGTGGATATTCCGGAGTGCAGCGTCTGCCTAGAGTCGCTTTTAAGACAAGTATGACGCAGCTCACAAACCATACCAACAACCGAAGCGAGGTGAGGACCAGTGAAGAACATCAAGGTGGCACACGACCGCAGGGACGAATGGGACAGGAGCCATTTCGAACTCTGGGCGGCGGAGCTTCAAAGGAGGGAAACCCGCGTCACTTCCGCGGCATGGGTTGGTTGGCACGAAGAAGAGGAAGACCCTGCGTAATTCGGATAATTTCCGCGCCAAGTGGATATTCCCTCCGGCAGTGGCTGCCTAGAGTCGCTTGCAGGGCAAATATGACGCACGTCATATTTGCGTAACATCGTCATCGCGGGAAAGGGTTCGGCACATGTCAGCACTCAAGGGCAGGACAGCAATTGTTACCGGCGGAGCCACCAAGGTTGGCCAAGGCGTGGTCACCGCATTGCGGGACGCCGGGGCCACGGTGGTGGTGGCAGATATAGACCCCGACGGCGCCACTCTCACCGCCGGGCTGGGCGAGAGGATTACCTACTCCCACACCGACATCACTGATGACGACGCAATGGAGCGGCTGATCAGCCGGACGGCCGCCCAACACGACGGCTTGGACATCCTGGTCAACCTCGCCTGCACTTACAAGGACGACGGCGCAGCCTCCGGGCGAGCCGACTGGCTCGAAGCACTCAACGTCAACCTGGTCAGCGCCGTGGTGGCGAGCAATGCAGCCCGCCCCTACCTGAAGGCCTCCGGCCACGGCGCCATCATCAACTTCACCTCCATTTCCAGCTCAGTAGCCCAGACCGGCCGCTGGCTCTACCCGGCCAGCAAAGCAGCCCTGGTCCAGGTCACCCGCAGCATGGCCGTGGACTTCGCAGCGGACGGCATCCGGGTAAATTCCGTGAGCCCCGGCTGGGTGTGGAGCAACATCATGGACTCCCTCAGCAACGGGAACCTGGAGAAGACAGATGCCGTAGCGGCTCCGTTCCACGCACTCAAGCGCGTGGGCCGACCCCACGAGGTGGGTGCCGTTGTGGCGTTTCTCGCCGGCGACGAAGCAAGTTTCGTGACCGGCGCTGATTGGGCCGTCGACGGCGGCTACTCGGCCCTGGGGCCTGAACGCGCTGAAGAAACCATTCCCCTGCTTGCCTCCAACTGACCATCGCAACCAGACCAGAAAAGGGAAACATCATGACGCAACGCCACATCACCATCGTCGGCGCCGGCCAGTCCGGGCTGCAGCTCGGCATCGGCCTGCTCGACGCCGGCTACCAAGTGACCACCATCTCCAACCGCACTCCCGAAGAGATTGCCGAGGGCAAAGTAGCCTCCAGCCAGTGCATCTTCCACAACGCCCTGGAGCACGAGCGGGACCTCGGGCTGGATTTCTGGCCGGACGCGCCAACCGTGGACGGGATCTCCTTCACCATTCCGCACCCGGAACTGCCGGGCGAGAAGGCCATCAGCTGGGCTTCCCGTTTGGACCACCACGCCAAGTCCATCGATCAGCGGGTCAAGTTCCCCAAGTTCATGGAGGAGTTCACCGCACGGGGCGGCGAGCTGGTGTTCGAAGATGCAGGCGTCGCTGAGCTGGAGAAATACACGCAGAACTCGGATCTGGTGATTGTGGCCGCCGGCAAGGGTGAGATCGCCCAACTGTTCACCCGCGACGCCGAACGCAGCACCTACGACGCACCGCAGCGGGCACTGGCCCTGACCTATGTGAAGGGCCTGAAGCCGCGGGAAGAGTACTCCGCGGTCTCGTTCAATCTCATCCCCGGCGTTGGCGAATACTTCGTCTTCCCGGCACTGACTACGTCCGGCCCTTGCGAAATCATGGTCTTCGAAGGAGTTCCGGGCGGCCCCATGGATACATGGAAGGGCCTGTCCCCCGAGGAACACCTGGAGAACTCCAAAAACATCCTTAACACCTTCCTGCCGTGGGAGGCCGAGCG
Source organism: Paenarthrobacter aurescens (assembly GCF_041549525.1). Classification (NCBI taxonomy): domain Bacteria; kingdom Bacillati; phylum Actinomycetota; class Actinomycetes; order Micrococcales; family Micrococcaceae; genus Paenarthrobacter; species Paenarthrobacter aurescens. The sequence continues at coordinate 271,357 of NZ_CP157456.1, read as the reverse complement.
TGCCACGGATGTGGAACTGACCGATCCCAACGGCGTGCTTCAGGGACGTTTTGCACCTACCGTCCGCCACCCGATTGCCACATTGCCCAGCGGCAGGCAGGTACTGGGCCTGGCCGACGTCGTGGTGTTGAACGATCCCATCACCGGGCAGGGTTCCAACAACGCCAGCAAGTGCGCAGCGTCGTATCTGGCCAGCATCATCGCCCACGACGGACAGGCCTTCGATGCACCGTTCATGCAGGCCACGTTCGAGCGCTATTGGGATTACGCCCAGCACGTTGCACACTGGACAAATGCCCTCCTGGCACCGCCGCCACCCCACGTCCTTGAACTCCTGGGCGCCGCGAACAGTGAGCCGGACATTGCCCACCGCTTTGCCAACGGCTTCAACCACCCACCGGAATTCCAGGAATGGTTCATGTACCCGGACAAAGCTGCTGACTACCTGGCCGGCCTCTCTGCCGCCAAGGTTTCCTAGCACAACCCTGCTAATAAGGACTCCGTTATGCGCAAGATAGCAATTATTGGGGCCGGCGAATCCGGCGCCCAACTGGCCTTGGGCCTCCAACGGGACGGCTACGCAGTGACGCTTCTGTCCGATCGTTCCGCGGCCCAGATCCGGACCGGCAAAGTCATGTCCAGCCAGTGCATGTTCCCCACAGCCCTGGACGCCGAGGCCCAGATGGGGACGGCACTCACCGGGTTTTACGAGTCCGGTTCCGTCCCGGGAATCACCTCCATCCGGCTTCGGGTGGATGCTAAGGACCCCATTGAGTGGGAAGCACCACTGGACGGCCCCGCCCGCTCCATAGATCAGCGCATCAAAAGCGCCCTCTGGATCGAGACGTTCATAGCGGCCGGGGGTGATTTCCGCATTGAGAAAGTCACCCCGCGGATGCTCGAGGAACTCGCCCATGACTACGAGCTGGTCATTGTCAGCACCGGCAAGGGCGAGATCGGCCAGATCTTTCCCCGGGATAAGGCGAAGTCGCCCTTCGACCGCCCGCAGCGCGTGCTGGCCCTCAACTACGTCAAGACCGACGGCGGCGCTTCCGCCAGCTCCGACACTGCGGACAGTAACGCCATCCGCATGTCCATGGCCCCCGGCGTCGGCGAGTTTTTTACGTTCCCGGGCCTAACCGTGTCGGGCCCCTGCCGCATGATGGTGTTCGAAGGGGTGGTGGGCGGCCCCATGGACCGCTGGACCGACGTCGGGAGCCCGGAGGAGCAGCTCGAACGTTCGCTGGAAATCCTTCGAGAGCATTTCCCGCACGAGGCAGCGAACTTCGCCGACGCGGAACTGACGGATGATGGCGCCACGCTCCTGGGTCGCATCACACCCACAGTGAGGTCTGCCGTTGGGGAGCTTGGCAACGGGAAGTTGGTGTTCGGGCTCGGCGACGCTGTGGTCCTCAACGATCCTCTTACCGGGCAGGGCTCCAACAACGCCACCTTGGCAGCGAAGTACTACCTTGACGCGATTGTTCGCCGCGGTCAGCAGGCTTTTGACCGGACCTGGATGGAGCGCACGTTCGATGAGTTCTGGCGGGGCTGGGGGCAATGGGCGGTGGAGTGGACCAACGATCTCCTGAAACCGCGCAGGGATCATCAGAAGACGCTGCTGAGTGAGGCCGCGGACCATCCGGCGCTGGCAGCAAGCATCGTTAGCGGTTTTGATGACCCGCGGACGTCGTACCCCTGGTGGTTTGACTCTGCTGCCGCCGCGGACTTCATGCAGGCCAGGAAAGAAGAGGACACCTCGGTCTTCGATGTCCGTGATTTCCGGAGTGCCCTGGGCCAGTTCGCCACCGGCGTCACCGTGGTCACCACGGTGGCGGCGGACGGCCGAAAGGTAGGCATGACCGCCAACTCGTTCACGTCGGTGTCCATGGAACCGCCGCTGGTGCTTTGGTGCCCCAGCAAACGCGCGCCCAGCCTGGGCGATTTTGAGGATGCAACGCACTTTGCCATCAACATCCTGGCCAGTGACCAGCACGTCCTCTCACGCCAGTTCGCAACGCCGGCCGCGGACAAGTTTGTGGGCGCGGAAACCACCGAGGGAATCGCCGGCGTTCCGCTGCTGAACGGTGCCGTGGCAACCTTCCAGTGCCGCACAGTTTCGCGACATGACGCCGGGGACCACGTCATCTACGTGGGTGAAGTGGAAAGCTACAAGCACGACGGCGGCGCTCCCCTGGTGTTCCACGGCGGCAAGTACCACGCCACCGCCAGCCATCCGGATTTCTAGCGGCCCTCTTTTGAAAGGTGCGGATATGGACGATTCAGTTGACATGGATGGCTCGGTGGATGTGGCCATCATCGGTTCCGGCATCAATTCCTTGGTGGCGGCGGCGGAGTTGGCCTTGGCCGGTAAGCGCGTGTGCATCATTGAGCTCTCGGACCGGCTGGGAGGGTTCATACATTCCGCTGAGAGGACCCTTCCGGGCTTCCTCCACGATTCTTTCTCCTCCTGGCACCCGCTGTTCGTCTCCGGCGCCGCTTACGGGGCGTTGGGTAAGGAACTCCATGCCCGGGGCTTGGAGTATTGCAATACCACCGGCGCGGTGACGGCCAGTGTCGCTTCGGACCCGACGAGCGGTGCCTATCGTGTGGTCATCGCGCACCGGGATCCCGCCGAAACGGCGGCCGCTTTCAAGGAGCCCCGGGATGAAGCCGCGTATCTGGCCATGTTGGATGATTTGGGCCGCAATGCAGGAACGGTGTTCGGCGCTTTCGGAGCCGAGCTTCGGTCCTTTGGGGAGGTGGCCAGGATTGCGTTTGGCGCCGTACGCCGCGGGCGCTTCCAAGGAACGGAAGCGTTCGTCCGGGATTCCGTGATGAGCGGCCGGAATTACGTCCGCAGCCGCTTTGACGGTTGGGAAACGGACCAGCTGTGGTCACCGTGGCTCCTGCATGCAGGACTCGGCCCGGACCAAGCCACCGGCGGAGTGATGCTCCCGGTGATGGCCATGAGCATGCACAGCTTCGGGCTCCCTATTGTGAAGGGCGGAGCTTCGAGGTTCGTGGAAGCTTTTGAGTCGTTGCTGCGCGAGAACGGGGTCCGCATCATGCTGGGCACTGAGGCTCAGGAGATTCTGGTGGCTGGCGGGTCAGTGGCCGGCGTCCGCACTTCCCAAGGTGTGGTTTCCGCCGGAACCGTGCTCGCCAACGTTTCGCCCCAGGCCCTGTATACGCGGCTTCTTCGCCAGCCACCGGCCGGTACTGCCGACGCCGCCGAACGCTACCAGAATGGCCGTGGAGCCATGCAGGTCCATCTGGCTTTGGACAAGCCTGTGGAATGGCTCGATCCCCGGCTCAACACCGTACCGCTGGTTCATATCAGCAATGGCTCGGACAGCACCGGGATTGCCTGCGCCCAAGCCGAAGCCGGACTGTTGCCCAACGAACCCACGGTGGTGGTGGGTCAACAATGCGTCCTGGACCCGTCGCGGGCCCCGGAGGGTAAAGCCACGTTATGGCTGCAACTGCAGGAAGTGCCGTTCGCCCCCGTAGGCGACGCTGCGGGCGAGCTGTCCGTTAACAACGGCTGGACTGACGAGTTGAAGCACGGATATCTGGAGCGGGTCCTTGCCCGGTTGGAGCAGTTTGCGCCTGGAACACGTGCCACAGTTCTTGCCGCAGACATCCTTGCCCCAACGGACCTGGCAGCGGCTAACCCCAACGCCGTCAACGGCGACCCCTATGGCGGCTCCGCGGAGCTGTTCCAGAACCTGCTGTGGCGGCCTTTCCCGGCAGCGGCGGGCCACCAAACCGGCGTCGAAGGCCTCTGGCACATTGGCGCATCAACTCACCCTGGCCCCGGACTTTCCGGCGGTTCCGGCCACTTGGTGGCCCAGAAACTCACCGCACCACCCTCAGCACTTTCCCGTCTTCAAGCAGCACTTAAACCAAGCAAGCGATAGGAGAACAATGTCTGTTCTGGCCGGGCTCACTGCAGCCCTTTCGAGTGGTTCAGTGGAAATCATCGATCTCACCACACCACTCAGTTCCGAGACCCCCATCCTGAACCTGCCCCAGCCGTTCGCGAACACCGTGGGCTTGTCCGTTTCGCCGGTGAGTAATTTCGACGACGCCGGCCCGGCCTGGGCGTGGAACGACGTCACTGTGGGCGAACACGCCGGGACGCACCTGGATGCTCCGGTTCACTGGATCACGGGCAAGGACGGCAAGTCTGTGGACCAGATTGAACCGCACCGGCTGGTTGGCCCCATCGTGGTGATCGACAAGACCACCGAGGTTTCCGCGGACCCTGATTTCCTGCTGGAACCGGAGCATTTTGAGCAGTGGCAGTCTGAGCATGGGTTGTTCCCGGAGAACTGCTGGGTGATCTTCCGGACCGGTTGGGCGGCTCGCGGCGCTGACGCTGCGGCTTTCGTCAACGCGGACGACGCCGGACCCCACACTCCCGGGGTCTCCGCGGCAGGTGCGAAGTGGCTCGCCGGAAACGCCTCGATCTCCGGTTTCGGTGTGGAGACCGTGGGCATCGACGCGGGGCAGGCCGGCGGACTGGATCCGATGTTCCCCGTTCATTCATTCCTGCTCGGGGCGGACAAGTACGGCGTGACCTCACTGCGGAACGTGGACCGGCTCCCTGTCACGGGCGCCACGCTGGTGGTGGCCCCGTTGCCGATCGTCGGCGGCACGGGCAGCCCCAGCCGCGTGTACGCCCTGGTGGAAAAACATGTGGTCGAAAAAGATGCGGCGGAGAAAGCATGAGTGGGCAGGAACGGGTTTCAGCGCTGGTAGGCAGGACCTTGGCGAAGCTCGGCGTCGGGCACGTTTTCGGGGTGGTGGGCTCCGGGAACTTCGAGGTCACCGGAACCCTCATGGCCCAGGGCGTCCCCTTCACCGCGGCCCGGCACGAGGGCGGTGCTGCCACCATGGCGGACGCGTATTCGCGGATGTCCGGGAAAGTCGGTGTGGTCACCACCCATCAGGGCTGCGGGCTGAGCAATGCCATCACTGGGATCGGGGAAGCCGCGAAAAGCCGCACCCCCATGATCGTGCTCACCGCCGACACCCAGGCCGCGGCCATCCGCTCCAACTTCAAAATCGACCAAGACAACCTGGCCCGCAGCATCGGCGCTGTGGCCGAGCGGATTCACTCCCCCGCCACCGCTGTGGCAGACACTCTCAGGGCCTACCGCACCGCGGTCAACGAGCGCCGCACGGTAGTCCTGAGCCTGCCCTTGGACATCCAACACGCCCCAGCCCCAACTGCGGCAGATGAGGTGAGTGCCGTCGTCGTGCCTGAGCCGTTGAAGATCCGCCCTGACGCCGCCGCCGTTGAGCAGCTGATGGCGCTGATCACGGCCGCCGAACGGCCCGTGTTCGTCGCCGGCCGCGGAGGACGCGGTGCCCGGGACGAAATCCTGGAGCTGGCACGCCATGCCGGCGCGCTGGTGGCCACCTCGGCAGTGGCGAGCGGGCTGTTCAACGGCGACTCCCACAATCTGGGCATCTCCGGCGGCTTCTCATCCCCTGTCACAGCGGAGTTGATCAGCGGCGCGGACCTGATCGTGGGCTGGGGTTGCGCACTGAACATGTGGACCATGCGCCACGGACGACTCATCTCCACCGGCACCACCGTGGTGCAGATCGACGTCGAAGACTCAGCCCTCGGCGCCAACCGGCCCATCACCCTGGGTGTGCTGGGCGATTCCGCGCTGACGGCTGCGGATGCCCTGACGGCGCTGCGGTCTGCGCAGCCGGAACCCGCCGGGAAGTACCGCACCGAAAACAACGCCCTGGCCATCAAACAGAGCTCACGGTGGCGGGACGTGCACACCGAGGACCTGTCCACGGCAACATCCATCGATCCTCGCGTCCTCACCCGCGAACTGGATTCGCTGCTGCCTGCCGAGAGGATCGTGGCCGTGGATTCGGGGAACTTCATGGGCTACCCCAGCCAGTATCTTGCCGTGCCGGATGAGTTCGGTTTCTGTTTCACCCAGGCATTCCAAGCGATCGGGCTTGGCCTGTACACCGCGATTGGTGCTGCCGTGGCTCAACCACAGCGATTGCCGGTTCTGGGGGCGGGTGATGGCGGGTTCCTCATGGGCATCAGCGAGTTGGAGACCGCTGTCCGCCTCAAACTCCCCCTGGTGTGCATCGTCTACAACGACGCAGCTTACGGAGCAGAGGTGCACCACTTCGCACCCGAACACACCGAAGCCGAACTCGCCAGCGTGGTCTTCCCGGAGACGGACATCGCCGCCATAGCCCGCGGATTCGGCGCTGCAGGAGTGACCGTCCGGACCGTGGGCGACCTCGACGCTGTGCGCCCATGGATCGCGTCCTACGAAGCCGGAACGCAGGACCGTCCCTTGGTGATCGACGCGAAAATCGCCTCCGACGGCGGCTCGTGGTGGCTCGCCGAAGCATTCCAAGGCCACTAGCGGGGAGGGGCAGTGCTTCCGCGGACAACCAGCTCGGTGGCAACTTCGAGTGCGGCCGTGGAGCCCTTCCCCTGATCGATCTGCTCCGTGAGCATGCCCACCGCCATGGACGCCAACTGCGCAAGCGGCTGGCGAACCGTGGTGAGGGGAGGTGAGGTGAGGGCTGCCTGGGCGATGTCGTCGAATCCCACAACGCTGAGGTCGCCGGGGATTTTCAAGGACCGTTGCGCTGCCGCGTTCATGACGCCGAGGGCCTGTAAATCGCTGCCCGTGAAGATCGCGGTTGGCCGCTCCGGCAAATCCAGAAGCTCCCCGCCCAGGCGGGACCCGGATTCGATGCTGAAATCACCGTCCCGGACGAACTCGGGAAGTACCGGCAGCCCGGCTTCGTGCAGGGCTGCCGCGTAGGCAGCGTAACGGGCACGTCCATGGCCCGGGCTGTGGACGCGACCGGTAATGATGCCAATGCGCTCATGCCCCAGTTCAAGAAGATGGGACACCGCCCGCAACGCTCCTGAGAACGACGCCGGGCTGACGCTGGGTATCTGCAAACCTTGGGAGCCTTCGGGATCGATGGCTACTGCGGGGATGTTCAGCGTCCGCGCCAACTCCACCAACGGGGAACCCTGCCGCGGGGCCAGAAGCATCACACCGTCAAGCCGGTTGCTGGAGGGTTCACGCAGCTTTTGCCAGTTCTCCGCGGTGGCGTTCACCGCCCGTGTGTAGGCCACGGTGTACCCCAGACGGGTGGCCGCAGCCTCCACTCCCTCCATGGTTTCCAGCACCCACGGGGAATCAAAGTTGTTCACCACCAACTGCAGCAGTCCGGGTTCGCTGGGTGAGTTCCTCTTGGTGTAATCCAGCTCCTCCAGGGCCTGCTGGACGCGGGCGCGCGTAGCCTCGGAAACATGCGAACGGCCGTTGAGCACCTTGGACACGGTGGGCACCGAAACGCCTGCAGCCGCGGCCACATCTGCAATCTTGGGGCGCGGAGTGGCGGTCAACGGGGCGGTCCTTGAACTCATGGGGATACGGGAGCGGCAATGCGCTGGGTGGTTGCCCGGAGGACCGGCGCAGTGTCCACCCGCACGGGTCCAACCCTAACACTGCCGTGTTCAGGAGAGCCCAGGGGTGACGCAGCGAAAATCCCCAGTTCAGCACCGATCCACCGGCCCTCCACAACGTCAAAATCCCAGATGGGAATCTGCCACGGATCCGTAGGACCAACACGCCACGCAAACGTTGCTTGAGGGGCCTCATCGGTTCGGATCTGAAGCTCAATCCGAGGGCCCGGGAGTGCCACGGCGCGCCCTATGTGCTGTTCGTGCGGACCTTCGCTTCCGGTACCGCTGCCCAGGACATAACCGTGTTCCGTGCGGACGATGCCCAGCCAGGCGTACCGCTGACCCAAAACCACGACGCCGGCCCGGGTGCCAACGGGGACATCGTCCAGTTCCACGGTGGTGGTGAAGGTGGACGGTTCACCGGGGAGGATCTGGGCCAGGACGTTGGGGAGTTCACGGAGGTTGATGGGATCGTTGGCTTGCGGACGAAGGACCAAATGCCCTCCTCCACAGGTGGAGAGCCATTCATCCCGGGGGTTCGCCTGCCAGTGCCACTGCCGCCCCAGGCCAGGAGATGTGAAGTTGTCACTGGTGGGTGGTGCAATGTCTTCAGGCGAGGTGCCCACCGGGTAAGGGTGGCTCAGAACCGGGGTTCCCGGTCCGCCGTCGTCAGCTGTTTTGCCCATCCAGGGCCAGCCGTCCGCACCCCAACCCATGGGCTGGAGATGGACCACCCGGCCGTAAGCCCCCCGGTCCTGGAAGTGAAGGAACCAGTCTTCACCTTGGGGAGTAGTAACCCATGCACCTTGATGCGGGCCGTTCACCGGAGAATCGCCCTGTTCCAGGACCCGCCGTTCCTCATAGGGCCCAAAAGGCGACCGCGAGCGGAAGACCGACTGCCACCCGGTGGCCACGCCGCCCGCCGGAGCGAAGATCCAGTACCAGCCGTCGCGCTTGTAGAACTTGGGCCCCTCCAGGGTGGTGAACCCCGGAAGGTCCTCGCCGTTGATGACGTGGGTTCCGTGATCCAGAAGCTTTGAAGCATCAGGGCTCATCCGATGTACCGTGAGCCGGTTCTTCACCCCGATCCGGCTCTTGGCCCAGCCGTGCACCAGATATGCGGTGCCGTCCTCGTCCCACAAAGGGCAGGGGTCAATGAGGCCACGGCCGGCATAGAGAAGATGGGGTGCGCTCCAAGGGCCTTCGGCTTTGTCCGCGCTGAGGACGAAGATCCCATGGTCCGGATCCGGATAGAAAATCCAGAACTTGCCATCGTGGTGGCGCAGCGCCGGCGCCCACACGCCACTTCCGTGCCGCACCAGAGAGTAGTGCCCCACCTGAGGGAGTTCGGGCAGGGCGTGCCCGGCATGCTCCCAATCCACCAGGTTCTTGGAGCGAAGCACCGGCAACCCGGGCACCCGGTTGAAGCTGGAGGCAATGAGGTAATAGACGCCGTCCACCTGGATGGCATCCGGGTCCGGCCAGTCGCCGTTGAGTATGGGGTTGTTGTAGACGGGGATGCGGTGTCGGTTTCCCATGGTTGTCATGATGTCCTGTCGGGAGTGCTGCTGAAGTGGTGGAGAAGGAGTTCCTCAACGTGCCGGTTGCTGGTTATTCGGCCGTCGTGGACTAGGGCGTGGAGGCTGAGGCGGAGCGGATGTGCCCGGTCCGCCGTGGCTGGCTGGTTCCACGCGACGGCGGGACCGGCACCTGCATAGCCTTCCGTCCGGACGAACCACGGGAGCAGATTGCCGGGCTCCTGCGCCAGGACCACGCTGACGTCCTTTCCCCCTTGCCTGATCCCCACCATGAGCCAGGGAGAGAGGGATCCGTGGGCGGCCACGGTTCCGGCTCCTTCTGAACACAGGACCTCCGCCGGAGTGTCACCGGACGCAAAGCGCCAGAAGATGCCGCCATAGCCGGCGCCAGCGCGCCCCTTGACGGCCGACGACGACACGGACAACCGTTCCACCTCGGCCGCTGGCCGGAGTACGGAATCAAAGGAAAGGCTCCAGGTATCTGCGGCGTGGTGCATCCGGCAGTTGTAACTCCGTTGCTCCAATGCCAGCTCTCCACCGTCACTGCCAAACCAGGTCACCGTGCCCTCGCCTGTCCCCTCCGTGAAACGCCAGTTGGAGGGGACTTGGCGGCCGTGGTTGGGAAGAACCTCCGGGCCCCGCCGGGTAAAGGTGGATCCGCCCCAAAAGTTGCTTCCGTTCACGTCCGAGAAAGCGAGAGACAGTCCCAAGTGGTGCGGGTGATCGGCAGGACCGGCTTCGGTGAGCGTCACACCGCCCAAAGTCCGGAGGGGATGAAGGTACGGCCTGGGTGCCAGCACCGCTGCCACATCAACGCCATTGCGCACCTGCGCCACGGTTGCGCCTTGGAGCTGGAAGCTTCCCATTCGACCTCCTTGTGATGGGTTGGCGGCTTGGTGAGGTTCAGCATAGTCAGACCAGAAAGCGTTCGGCAACTCTTCATGAAAGTTTCTTTCAACTATTTTCCACACCAGCACTCTTATGTGTTGACAGTCACAGCAAATTGTTGCTAGAAATCGTTTACTCAGTAATTTTTCTCCCCATCCTTGGTCTACATCGGGATTCAGGTCTCACATCGAGTTGCTATCAGCACAGAAAGTTTCTGTTCGAATACTCGAAAAAACCTGTATCCGGGTGCCGGGATGGGGCATCAGAAAGGCGTCATTCAATGAAGAAGACAACAAACACTCCCATACCACGCAGGGTTGTCCTGGGGGCGGCGGTGGTGGCCGCGGGGCTTGCCCTCAGCGCCTGCGGCGGAGGCGGGGCCGGCACCTCCGGCGCTGGCAGCAGCGGCGGCAACGTGGAACTGAACTTCGTCTTCTGGGGCGATGCCAACCGGGCCAAGATGACCGAAGCTGCCCTGCGGATCTTTGAGAAAAAGAACCCCGGCATCACGGTCAAAACCGAGTACCAGGACAGCGCACCCTACGCCGATAAGCTCGCTACCCGCTTTGCCGGCGGAAACCCGCCGGACGTCCTGGCCATGGCCAACCGCAGCCTCCTTGAGTACGCACAGCGTGGAACCCTCGCGGACCTCAAGTCACTCCCGGAGCTGAACCTGGACAAGGTTCCGGAAACCACCCTCAGCCGTGGCGAGGTTGACGGGAAGCTTTACGGCCTCGCTACCGGCGTGACCACCATCGGCATGGTGGTCAACAAGACCATCACGGACCAGGCCGGCGTCACCATCCCGGACGACAAGACCTGGAGCTGGGAGGACTACGCCAAGTTCGCCACCGAAGTCACGCAGAAAACCGGCGGGAAAGTCTACGGAGCGGGCTACGACGTCGCCACGGAAACAGGACCCATCATGCTCGCGCGCCAACGCGGTGAGGATTTCTACACCAAGGACAACAAGCTCGGTGTCAGCGAGAAGACCATCGAGGACTGGTTCCAGTACAGCGTGGACCTCCGTAAAGCCGGCGGCTATCCGCCCGCAGGATTCTTCGAGCAAATTGGCGGCTCGCCGGCGCAGTCCTATCTCGCGAAGGGCACGGTCGCTTCGCAGATCATCCCCATCAACAACTTCCGTGGCTACAACGAGGCTGTTGAGGGCGAGGTTGTCCTGCTGCGCATTCCAGGCGAAACAAGCGGCGAGCGCCGTGGCTACTCCGCCGACCCCACCATGCTGTGGTCAATCGCGGCCAAGTCCAAGCACCCCAAGGAAGCAGCCAAACTGGTGGACTTCCTGACGAACGACGCTGAAGGCGCCGCCGAGGTCCTCACCCAGCGCGGTGTCCCCATCAACCCGGAGGTGGCCGATTCCATCACCCCCAAGCTGAGCGCGGATGACAAGACGTTCGTGAACCTGATGGCCGCCATCCAGGAAGAGGACCTGCCGCCTGCCTACGTCTATCCGAAAGGTGCCAGCGTTGTAGCCGATACCCTCAAGCAGCTCACCACGGAAGTGGAGTTCGGCCGGATCAGCCCCGCTGATGCAGCGAAGACCTTCATGGAGAAGAGCAATGCAGCAATCAATAAGTAAGCCTGTGGCTGCTTCCGAAGGGGTTTTGAAGCTATGACAGTTCTGACCAAACAGCCGCGGGGAGCAGCCCCGGCGTCGGCCTCGCCTGGCGGCGCACCACGCATCCGCCCTTCCCGGCGCAGGAAGCAGCGCTCCGGGTATCTCTTCCTTCTCCCGTGGTTCCTGGGAATGTTGTTTACCGTCATTCCGTTCTTCGCCTCGCTGTATCTGGCTTTTACGGATTACAACCTCTTCACTGAGCCCAACTTTGTGGGGTTGGCCAACTTCCAGGCCATGTTCGAGGACCCACGGCTCATTCAGTCGCTGAAGGTCACTTTCATTTACACCTTCGTCTCGGTGCCTATCTCCCTCGCTGTTGCCTTGTTGGTTGCGTTGGTGCTGAACCGGGGACTTCAGGGCTTGTCGATTTACCGCTCTGTCTACTACCTGCCCTCTTTGCTGGGCGGCAGCGTGGCAATCGTGATGTTGTGGCGCTACATTTTCGGCAACGACGGAATCGTGAACGGGTTCCTTGGGATCTTCGGGATCCAGGGCCCAGCCTGGGTCACAGATCCGCAGTTCTCCCTGAGTACCCTCATTGTGCTGAACGTGTGGACTTTCGGTTCCCCCATGGTGATCTTCCTTGCCGGCCTGCGGCAGGTTCCCGGGATGTATTACGAGGCCGCCTCCATTGATGGGGCTTCCAAGTGGCGGCAGTTCCGCAGCATCACACTGCCCCTGATCAGCCCCATTATTTTCTTCAACCTCATCATGCAGCTCATCGGTTCATTCCAAACGTTTACGCAGGGCTATGTGATGAGTGGGGGCACCGGCGGCCCGGCGGACTCCACGCTGTTTTACAACCTGTACCTGTACCAGAAGGGCTTCACCGAGTTTGAGATGGGGTATGCCTCGGCCATGGCCTGGCTGCTGTTGATGATCATCGCGATTTTCACAGCCATCAATTTCATCGCATCCAAGTTCTGGGTCTTCTACGACAATTAAGGCAACCCCATGGCACTCCTTGATTTACCTCTCAAGCGCAAGCTGGCCAAGCAGGACCAACCCGAAGACGCCCTGACGGGAACCCCGGCTTCCCGCTTCTCACGGCACCTGATCCTCTGCCTGGTGGGGCTGGTAATGCTCTACCCGCTGTTGTGGCTGATTTCCAGTTCGATGAAGCCCAGCAATGATATTTTCCGGCAGCTGGGTCTGTGGCCGGAGAACTGGGATTTTTCCAACTACGCCCAGGGCTGGACTGCGCTGGACCAGCCGTTCCACGTTTACCTGATCAACTCCATGATCGTGGTGATTTTCTCCATCATCGGCAACATTTTCTCCTGCGCCCTGGCTGCGTACGCCTTCGCGCGGATGGAATTCACCGGCCGGAAGTTGTTCTTTGCCCTCATGCTGGGAACACTCATGCTGCCGGGCCACGTACTCCTGGTCCCGCAATACATCATCTTCTCCCAGCTCGGCTGGCTGGACACCTACCTGCCGCTGATCGTCCCCAACTTCATGGCCACCAATGCCTTCTTTATCTTCCTCATGGTGCAATTCATGAAGTCGCTGCCCAAGGAATTGGATGACGCAGCCCAGATTGACGGGTGCGGGCCGTTCCGGACTTTCATCCGGGTCATCCTGCCCCTCTGCGTGCCGGCCATGGCCACTACGGCCATTTTCACGTTCATCTCCACATGGAATGAGTTCTTTGGTCCGCTGCTCTACATCCAGAACCAGGACCTGTACACCGTTCCCTTGGCCCTTCGTGCCTTCATGGACTCGGAAGGGCAAAGCATGTGGGGGCCAATGTTCGCCATGTCAGTGGTGTCCATCGCCCCCATCATCGGCTTCTTCATAGCGGGGCAGAAGTACCTGATCAACGGCATCGCCACCACCGGACTCAAATAGCCACATCCAGTATCTGCAACACCAACCCAGACAAGACAAGACAAGACAAAGGAGTTTTGCATGCGCCTGCGACCATTACTCGGCGCGTTTACCGCCGTCGTTATTCTTGGAAGCCTTACCGCTGCGCCCGCCCGGGCAGAAACCCAGGCCAGCGGCACCAACGCCCCGGCCGAAGCGGCAGCTCTGTGGAAGCAAAGGCCGGACGGTTTCGCATCCCTGCCCGGCAACGGGCTTGAGGGCACCACCGGAGGCCAGGCGGGGAGGCACGTGAGCGTGTCCTCACTGGAGGAACTCAAAACCTACGCCGCGGCCGAGGAGCCACTGGTCATCTTCCTAAAAGGCAGCATCACCGCACAGGACTACGTCAAGATCCCTGTGACCTCGAATAAGAGCTTCATCGGCACCGGAGCAGGAGTGGAGCTGGTCAACGCGGGCTTCAAGCTCATCAACGTTTCCAACGTCATCTTCAGGAACTTTACTGTGCGCGATTCCTACATTCCTGGCGATTGGGACGGGAAGCGCCCGGATAACGACCGCGACGGTATTCAGCTCGATACCTCCCACCACGTCTGGGTGGACCACATGAAGTTTGAGCGCATGGGTGACGGGATGATCGATACCCGCAAGGACTCGGACTACCTGACCTACTCGTGGAACGTCTTCGCGGACAACAACAAGGCACTGGGTGTCGGCTGGACCAGCAACGCGGTCACCAAAATGACCATCCATCACAACTGGATCCGCAACACTGTCCAGCGGAATTTCAGCCTGGACAACACCGCCGCAGCCCACGTTTACAACAACTACCTCCAGGACATCGGCCAGTACGGCATGATGGGCCGCAACGCCGCGAAGGTGGTCCTTGAGGACAACTACTTCACCGCCGTGGCAGATCCTGTGGTGGCCAAGGACCCTGCAACGGAAATCGTGAATCGTGGCAACATCTTCGATTCCACGCGTGGACGCAAGGACAACGTGGGCAGCGCTTTCGAGCCCACGCAGTTCTACGCCTATTCCAAGGACAACGCCGCCACGGTACCCGGCTTGGTTTCCTCCAGCGCCGGACCCCGTGAAAACAAGGCACCGAATACGACGGCGGAGGTGACGGTGGCGCTGGACGGCACCGGCGACTTCGCGAGTGTGCAGGCGGCCATCGGATCGATTCCGGTGGGCAACACCCAGCCCCGAACCATCACCATCAAGCCCGGCTTCTACAGGGAAGCGGTAAACATCTGGGCTGACCGACCCAACGTGACGCTGCGCGGAGCAACAGATGATCCCGCCGACGTCGTCATTTCCTATGACACCCCTGCAAACGGCGCAAAGTTCTTCGGCGGGACCTGGGGTGCGGCCGGAAGTGCCACTCTCAACGTCCTGGCGGAAAACACCACGGTCCGGAACCTCACAGTGGAAAACGCTTATGACGAGGCCGTTCACGGAGGTAGCCAGGCCCTCGCGGTGCGGACGGTGGCAGACAAAATCACCTTCGAGAACACCAGGTTCCTCGGCAATCAGGACACCTACCTCGCAGACACCACGGGCCGGGATGCGACTGCCCGCACCTATCTGAAAAACTGCTACATCGAGGGTGACGTGGACTTCCTCTACGGCCGGGGCACCGCAGTGTTTGACGGCTGCACCATCCACTCCCTGGACCGCGGCAGCGATACCAACAACGGCTACATCGTGGCGCCCAGCACCAAGAACTCCAACCCCTACGGTTTCCTGATCGTGAACAGCACGCTGACTTCTGACGCAGCGCCTGGAACCGTCAGCCTGGGGCGCCCGTGGTTTGCCAGCAGCGACCCCAATGCGCACCCCATGGCAGTTATCCGCGACTCGAACCTGGGCAACCACATCGCCGTTCAGGGTTGGTCGGACATGAGCGGACATGCTTGGACGGAGGGCCGCTTCGCGGAGTACAACAACACAGGACCCGGCGCGTACATCAACGAGTTCCACCCGCAGCTCACGGCGCAAGAGGCCCTGAAATTCACCAAGGACACGTTCCTCGGCGACTGGACTCCGGCGGCAGGTGCTTGAGATGCGGGACGCACAGAAGCTGAACATCCGACGCCGGTCCCTCCTCACCGCTGGACTGGCGGCTGGCACTCTGGCCTCCGCCGGCCTCTTCAGCCCGGCAATGGCGGCACCGGCAACTGACGGTGCCCCGTCCGGCGTCGATCCCCACGGCTGGGACGAAGCCGGGCTGCCGGTGAACCGCGGAAGCGGCGGTTCCTGGACGCCGGCACCCGAGGGTTTCGCCGGCGTCGCATCCCACGGCCGTGACGGTACCACCGGTGGAGCGGGCGGCCGGCTGGTCCATGCCCGCACGCCGGAGGAGCTCCGCGCCTTCGCGAAAAGCCCTGAAGCGCTGGTGGTGATCCTGCACGGCACCTTGGAGTTCATTCAGTACGAGAAACTGACGGTGACCTCCAACAAGTCCTTCCTCGGCGCCGGCGCTGGGGTTGCAGTGGTCAATGCCGGCTTCAAGCTGGTCAACGTGGCCAACATCGTGTTCCGCAACTTCACACTCCGGGATTCCTACATTCCCGGCGACTTTGTGGGAAAACGCCCTGACAATGACAGGGACGGGATCCAAATGGACACCAGCACCCACGTCTGGGTTGACCATATGCACTTCACCCGGCTGGGCGACGGCCTGGTGGATATCCGGAAGGACTGCGACAACGTCACGCTGTCCTGGAACGTCTTTTCAGACCACAACAAGGCCCTCGGAGAGGGTTGGACCCAGAACGTTATTACCCGGGTGACGCTGCATCACAACTGGATCCGGAACACGCACCAGCGCAACGCCAGCCTGGACAATACGGCCGCCTCGCATGTTTACAACAACTACCTGGAGAACATTTCCAGCTATGGCATGCTCGGGCGGAACGCTGCCTTGCTGCTGGTGGAGGGCAATTACTTCCGGGACGTCCGGAACCCGCTTCACCACCAAGGGCCCGGCGGTGCGCTGGTAGCCCGGGACAATGTTTTCGAGGACTGCACCGGGAACACCGGCCAGGAACGGGGCTCAGCCTTCCACGTTCCCTACTCCTATGACCTGACCCCCACCAAGGCCGTTCCGGCGCTGGTACGTGCCTTCGGCGGGCCCTTGGCCGGGACCGAGCCGGCGCTCCGGGACGTCATCACCGTGGCATTGGACGGAACGGGCGATTTTGCCAGCATCCGGGCGGCCGTTGGCGCAATCCCTGCGAATAACCCACGAGCTGTCACAGTGCTGCTGCAACCGGGGATTTACCACGAGCCCGCGGTGATATGGGGCGACCGCCGGAACATCACACTGGCCGGGGCAACGGGAAATGCGGAGGATGTCATCCTGACCAACAGCGAAGGCGTCACCCTGCTGGTGGCTGCGGACGGTTCTGCCTTGCGGGACCTCACTGTCACCTCCGATACCCCTCAGTCCGGGCACGTCCTGCTGGTCACAGGCATCGGAGTGAGCCGTACCAACGTGGCGGTGCTGAACGGTACGTCGGGGTAACCCAACTGAGTCGCAGCACAGGCCGCTCCAAGCCCTCGGAACGGCCTGTGCTGCTACCTGCGTGGGTTGGCTACGCCTCGACGTCGGTGTTCACGATGTACACGTCGCACGGAGCGCCGTGCGCCACGCTGTTGGCGATGCTGCCCAGGACACGGCCAAGGCCCTTCATGCGCTTGTTACCCACAACAATCAGTGAGGCGTTGTTGGTCTCGGCGTAGTTGATGAGGGCGTTGGCCGGGGTGCCGCGGGCTGCGAAGTACTTGATGTTGCCGGCGGGAACGTCCAGTTCTTCAGAGACCTTGCGGGCCACATACTCGGCGGAGTCCGCCGAGGAGACGGTGATGCGATCGCTGCCGCTGCCGAATTCTTCAATGCGGTCATCGGAGAAGCCGCTGATCACGTGCAGTTCTGCGCCGAGCGCAGTGGCTAGCTTCGCTGCTGCCACTGCTGCCCGCTTGGCGGTCTCGCTGCTGTCAACGCCGACCACAATAACTTCTGACATGAGTACTCCTGGTTGTGGGGATTCGCTGGGTGCTGCTGCAAAGAAATCTACACTCGATCCCCATCCGCCGGGATGACCGCTTGCGCCGGGAGTGTTTACGGCCGGAATCACTGGGTAGGGATAAGTCATTGGGAACGATCACATCACCGAAAGGCAGGACAATGAGCGACGCACCATTTTCCCCGCAGACCGCCATCGTCACGGGATCGGATTCAGGGATCGGAAAAGCAACTGCCGTGGCTTTGGCCAAGGCGGGTATGGACGTGGGGATCACCTGGCACTCGGACCAGCAGGGCGCTGAGGAAACGGCCAAGGAGGTCCGCGGCCTGGGACGGAAAGCAGTGGTCCGCCAGCTGGACACCACCGATGTCCGGGGAACAGCCACGGCCATAGAGCAGCTGGCTGAGGAACTTGGCGGTGTGGACGTCTTCGTCAACAATTCCGGAACGGGAGATGGCACCAAGTTCCTGGAATTGGACTACGACACCTGGATGTCCACCCTGGACACCAACCTCAACGGCGCTTTCGTTGCCATGCAAACGGCCGCCAGGCGCATGGTGAAAGCCGGCCGCGGCGGGCGGATCATCGCCGTCACCAGCGTCCACGAGTTCCAGCCGCGCGTTGGCGCCTCGGCTTATGACGCTTCCAAGCACGGCCTGGGCGGGCTTATCAAGACCATGGCCTTGGAACTCGCTGAGCACGGAATCACGGCGAACAGCGTGGCGCCGGGCGAAATTGCCACTCCCATGACGGGCCAGGAAGATGAGGACCCCAGGCAGAAGGAACGCCCCGGAGTTCCGGTGGGCCGCCCCGGCGATGCCCGGGAAGTCGCCGCCGTTATCGCCTTCCTGGCGTCACCGGATTCCAGTTACGTGAACGGCGCTTCGTGGCCGGTGGACGGCGGAATGCTGCAAATGGGACCGCAGGCAGGCTCGCACATCACCAGCAACGACTGGCGCGAAAGCTAGGCCCCTGCAGGCTCTGGCCGCATGGAGATCCGTGGGCTAGTCTGCATGAACGGCCTGCCTGGCGGGCCGGATTTTCAATTCCAGAGATTCGTAAGACGTTGATGAGGAGCACCATGGCTGGCCACACATATAGCGTTTCCGAAATTGTAGGAACTTCCACAGAGGGCGTTGACGACGCGATCAAGAACGGCATCGCAACAGCCTCCCAAACCCTGCGGAACCTGGACTGGTTTGAGGTCAAGGAAATCCGCGGACACCTCGAGGACGGCGCCGTGGCCGACTGGCAGGTCACCATCAAGCTCGGTTTCCGCCTGGAGCGCTAATCACCAACCCGCGCGATGGCGGTTGATGGCAATTCGGCAGCTCCGGATTGTCATTGACTGCCGTCCCGGCGGGCAGGTTCGGGTGCGTTGACGGGCCCGGCGGCTACATCTCCGAAGTTCAGCAGCGTCAAAGCGTCCGACGACGGCGAGCCGGCTTTCGCGGAATAGATCCTCAGCATCTGGTCGGGGTCGTCCGGGAGACTGAGCGTTTCAAAGTTCAGTTCAAGATCGCCCACCACCGGGTGGTGCAGCCGGACGGTGCCCGCGGACCGGGAGGCCACTTTGTGTCCCGCCCACCACTGCCGGAAATGCTCGCTGTGCACGGCGAGCTCTCCCACCAGTTGGTTGGTTTGGGGATCGTTGGGGTGCCGGCCCACATCCATGCGCAGGGCACCCACGGCTTCAGCGGCCACGGTCTTCCAATCTTTGAAAAGTGCCCCGGCCAAGGGGTCCAGGATGATCCAGCGCGTCAGGTTCCGTTCCGGGGCCGGCAGCGATGCGAAATCGGTGAAGAGCAGGTGTGCCATCCGGTTTCCGGCCAGTACGTCCGCACGCCGCCCCAGCACCATGGCCGGGACATCACCCACGGCGTCCAGCAACTGCCGGAGGGCCGGCCTCACCTTTTGCACCGGGCCGGGGCTGGCTGCGGAGCTTGCGCAGTGCTCCAGCAGGTCCATCATGTGTGCTTGCTCCCCTGCGTCCAGGCGCAGTGCGCGGGCCACGGAGTCTAGTACGGCTTTGGAGGGGTGGATGTTGCGGCCCTGCTCGAGCCGCGTGTAGTAATCGGTGCTCACCCCGGAGAGCCGGGCAACTTCTTCACGCCGGAGCCCGGGCACCCTGCGCGCCCCGCTGGACTCCTGCGCTCCGGCGTCCTCGGGCGAGAGGCGGGCACGCATGACTTTGAGGAACTTGCCGAACTCGGCGCTTTGACCCATCTGTCCATTTTGCGGGTCACTGCGTGTGAAAGGCCACCTTTGTGGGTAGGACTACCAGACCTAGGAAAAACAGGATCACGTTGGATTGCTGACTCTCGCACCAAAAATGAATAGGCTCAATACAGAGCCTCCGAAAACGCTTTCTGGAAAACAGAGAGGCGGAGCGTCACCACCATCCCGTCGAAGGAGACCGTTATGCCAGAGCTGACATTGAACAACGGCGTCACCATTCCCCAGCTTGGATTCGGTGTCTTCCAAGTACCGGCTGAGGAAACCCAGAAGGTAGTGGAGGACGCCTTGGAAGCGGGCTACCGCCACATAGACACCGCCGCTGCCTACCGCAACGAGGCCGGAGTGGGTGCTGCCGTGGCGGCGTCGGGCATTCCCAGGGAAGAACTTTTCATCACCACCAAGCTCCGCAACGGCGAGCAGGGCCAAGCGTATGACGCCTTCCAGCGCAGCCGTGACGCCCTGGGCCTTGAGGTGGTTGACCTGTACCTGATCCACTGGCCTGTCCCTTCGCAAGGCCTGTACACCCAGGCGTGGAAGGAGATGGAGAAGCTGTACCAGGACAAGCAGATCCGGGCCATCGGCGTTTCCAACTTCCTCTCCGATCACGTGGACACGCTGCTCAAAGAGGCTGAGGTGGTTCCGGCCGTCAACCAGATCGAAGTCCATCCCACCTACCAGCAGGGTGAACTGGCCAACAAGTGCCGCGATCTCAGCATCGCCGTGGAGGCGTACAGTCCACTGGGCCAGGGCAAGGATCTGAATGCAGAACAGGTGGCACTGGTGGCGGCGGCGCACGGCACTACTCCCGCACAGGTCATCCTGGCCTGGCATCTGGCACAGGGGACAATCGTGATCCCCAAGTCCGCGGACTCGAAGAGAATGCGCGAGAATTTCGGCGCTGCGGACCTTACCCTCACCGAATCCGAGCTGGCAGCCATCACCGCACTTGAGGCGGGCGCCCGCATTGGTTCCGATCCCGCCGTCGCTGCTTTTACCCAGCTCTAAGGAAAAAGGACAACCATGCAGTACACCCATCTGGGCCGTTCCGGTCTGAAAGTTTCACGTCTCTGCCTGGGCACCATGAACTTCGGGCCGCAGACGGACGAGGCAGCAGCGCACTCCATCATGGACTCCGCGCTTGATTCCGGCATCAACTTCTTCGACACCGCCAACGTTTATGGCGGCACCGGTCACCGCGGCTGGACGGAGGAAATCATCGGCCGCTGGTTCGCCCAGGGCGGCGAGCGCCGTGAGCGCACAGTTATTGCCACCAAGTTGTATGGCACCATGACGGATCGGCCCAACGAGTCCAAGTTGTCGGCCCTGAACATCCGCCGTGCCCTTGATGCGAGCCTGAAGCGCTTGCAGACGGACTACATTGACCTCTACCAGTTCCATCACATTGATCGTGATACGCCGTGGGACGAGATCTGGCAGGCCATTGAGGTTGCCGTTCAGCAGGGCAAGATCCTGTATTCGGGCAGCAGCAACTTTGCCGGATGGCATATTGCGCAGGCGCAGGAAGCTGCCCGGAGGCGTAATTACACGGGCCTGGTGAGTGAGCAGTCCATTTACAACCTGTTCCGGCGCGAACTTGAGCTTGAGGTCATTCCGGCTGCGCAGCAGTATGGCTTGGGATTGATTCCTTGGTCTCCGCTGCAGGGCGGCCTGCTGGGTGGCGTGCTGAAGAAGGAGGAGCAGGGCGTTCGCCGGGCTGAGGGCCGTGCACTTGAGACGCTGAAGAAGCACGAGGGCCAGATCCGCCAGTATGAGGATTTCGCGGATGAACTTGGCCACGCGCCCGGGGACGTTGCGCTGGCGTGGTTGCTCCATCAGCCTGCCGTGACGGCTCCGATCGTAGGGCCTAGAACGCAGGAACAACTTGATGCAGCCATTCGGGCTTTGGACGTCACGCTGGACGAGGACGCCCTCAAGCGGCTGGATGACATCTTCCCGGGTCACCGCACCGCACCGGAGGATTACGCCTGGTGAGCGTCCTCCCCCACAGCGCCCTCCCCCACCCGCTGGGGTTGGCGGCGGACACCGTCTCGCCGAGGAACATCCTGTTTATTGGCGGGACCGGAGTCATTAGTGCGGCGGCGGCTGAACGCGCGGTCGCTCTGGGCCACCGGCTGACCATCCTCAACCGGGGGCGGTCAGCCGGGCGGCCGGTTCCGGAAGGGGCCGAGGTCCTCCACGCGGACATCCGCGATCCTCACGCCGCCAGGGAGGTTCTTCAGGGAAGAGAGTTCGACGCCGTTGCGGACTTCATCTCCTACACCCCGGATCAGGCGCGGGCCGGCGTGGATTTGTTCCGCGGGCGGACGGGTCAGTACGTTTTCATCAGTTCAGCATCGGCGTACCAGAAGCCGCCCACCACCCTGCCCATCCGGGAATCCACGCCGCTCAAGAACCCGTTCTGGCAGTATTCACAGGACAAAATTGCCTGCGAGGAGTTGTTGTTCCAGGCCTACCGTGAGCTGGACTTCCCTCTGACCGTAGTCCGCCCTTCCCACACCTATGATCGGACCAAGATCGCCATGGTGGGTGGGTGGACGGATATTCACCGGATGCGCGCCGGGATGCCCGTCATGGTGCATGGCGATGGAACGTCTTTGTGGACTTTGACGCACAGCCGGGATTTCGCCAAGGCTTTCGTTGCTCTTCTTGGCCGGCCACAGGCTGTGGGTGAGAGTTACACCATTACCTCGGACGAGTTCCTGCCGTGGAATCAGATCTACCGATTGTTCGCGCGTGCGGCTGGGGTGGAGGAGCCGGAATTGTTCCATGTTTCCTCGGAGACCATCGCGACCCACAGCCCGGAACTGGGACCCAATTTGCTGGGTGACCGCTCGCACTCCGTGGTGTTTGATAATTCGAAAATCAAAGCACTTGTCCCTGATTACAGGGCCACGATTCCCTTTGCAGACGGTGCGCGGGAGATCGTGGCATGGCATGATCAGCATCCTGAGCTCCAGGTGGTCCAAGAGGACTATATGGAGCTATGCGATCGGCTTTATGAAAGGTATGTGCGCGCATGACGCTTGCCCCGCTCATTGAACTCAACGATGGCAATAAGATCCCGCAGTTGGGGCTCGGAACGTGGCCGTTGAATGATGCCCAGGTTGCCGACGCCGTGGTGGAGGCGGTGTCGCATGGGTACCGGCATGTGGATACCGCCAAGAAGTATGGCAATGAGAAGGGCGTGGGCAAGGGCATCCGTGCCTGCGGGCTGAATCGTGAGGAACTGTTCATCACCACCAAGCTGGACGGGGAATTCCAAGGTTCCGGAAAGGCTGTTGCCGGGCTGGATGGCTGCTTGGAACGCTTGGGCCTGGAGTACGTGGACCTGCTCCTGATTCACTGGCCGCTCCCCCGCCGTGGCGAGTTTGTGTCAACGTGGAAGACCTTCGAGGAACTGCAGGCTTCCGGCAAGGCACACTCCATAGGTGTCTCCAATTTCAAGCCGGCCCACTTGGACCAGCTGTTCCGCGAAACGGATATTGTCCCTGCGGTCAACCAGATCCAGATCAGTCCCTCCATTCCGCGTCCGGCGGCACGGGCCTTTAATGACCGCCATGGAATCGTCACTGAGTCCTACAGCCCGCTGGGTGCCGGCAGCGAACTTCTGAACGCTCCGGTATTGGAGGCCGTTGGTGCGAAGCACGGGAAAACGCCGGGCCAAGTGGTCTTGAGATGGCACGTTCAGCAGGGCCTGGTGGCAATACCTAAAACCGCGAATCCCCAACGAATGAAGGAGAACCTGGACATTTTTGATTTCGAGTTGGACCAGGACGATCTCACCAGGCTGCAAACCCTCGACGCCGGTCCGGACGCCGGCGTGGACTCGGACGTACAGGGGCACTGAGCATGGATAACGGACAGACACTGATCTGGGTTGGTTCCTACACGGCGGACAGGAATGCCAAAGGTGAGGGTATTGCCGCGCTTTCGGCCGATGACCACGGCCGGCTGACGTCCCTCGGCTTGGCTGTGGCTGCTGATTCGCCGTCATTTTTGGCCTCGCACCCCACACTTCCGGTGCTTTATGCCATAGCCGAGGAAGCACAGACAGTACGGGCGTATCGGCGGACCGGCGATGCTGGACTGGAGCCCCTTGGCGAACCTTGGCCTGCCGGTGAGGCTACCTGCCACGTAGCCACTGATCCGCACGGGCGTTTTATCGTGGCCACCTGTTGGGGCGACGGCCAGGTCATCCTGTACGAACTGGACCACGACGGCGCCATCACCTCGCGCACCAGCGCGGCAGCCGCCGTGGACCCCCACACTGCAACGTCTCTCCAGGAGCAGCGGCCCAGCCGTGCGCATTCAAGCCTGATGCTGCCGGACGGCCGCGTGATGACCACTGACCTGGGGCATGACCTCGTGCGGGTGTGGCGTGTTGTCCCGGGTGAAGGCCTGCAGCTGGATCACCAGGTGATCCTGCCCAAGGGTTCCGGTCCGCGCCACATGGCCCGGCATCACAGCGGAACTGTGCTGGTGGACACCGAATACTCGGTGGAAGTTGCCGTGCTTCGGATGGAACCGGACGGCACGTATGAGCTGGCAACCATGGTTCCGGCCAGTGCCACAGGCGCCAAGGACGGCGACGCCGGCGCGGAGATTGCGTTGTCCCCGGATGGTCGTTTCGCATACGTGGGCGTGCGGGGTTCCAACCGCATCTGCGTATTGAAAGTGTCCAACGGCGGGACTGAGCTGGAGCCCGTGGCAGAGGTGCCGTGCGGCGGCGAGTGGCCGCGCCATCATCTGGTCCGCGAGGGCTGGCTTTACGTGGCCAACGAAGGCTCTGACGACGTCGTAAGTTTCACTCTGGACCCGGCAACAGGCCTTCCGGATGGCCCGGTGAGTCGCGTGGAAATGGGCTCACCAAGCATGCTGCTTCCAGCCTCTTAAATGACACCGGGACGGCAGTTCGCACCCATGCTCCGCTCGAACATTGGTGCCGACTGCCGTCCCGGCGGGTTTTCAGGCGGTCCAGACTTCCACGTCGTCTGTTCCGCAGATGAGCCTGCGGCCTGTGGGTTCCAGGACCACCCACAGCAGCTCCTGGTGCTTGGAAACATCGTCCACGCGTCCGGTGCCGGCACCCCAGGCGACATCGTAGATCCATACGGGATCACCGGGGTTGAGCCCGGTCCACTCTGCGGCCGGAACGTGACGGTAGTCGGCGGGCCTGTTCAGGATGGTGCTGGTCATGCCGAGACTTCTGCGGCAGTGCGGCGCCGCCAAACGGTGGGTACGCCCTGGTGGGCCGGCAGGACATGACCTTCGGCGAAAACCTGGACGGCCTCAGGCTCGGAATCCGGGCTCCACAAGCCCGATGCCGGGCAGTGGGAACCGGTAGGCATGACGCGGGTGGCTCGTTCGCGCAGGAGGGCGATGCTCTTCATCGTTGAAACTCATCCTTGGATAGTTCGGGGGCGGTAGATCGGGGTGTTTTGTGAAGCAGATCTCTTCAACCCTATGTAAGTCACAGCGGCTTGGTTATGGACAGATGCATAGCGTTCTTGAATTGAGTGATGCATCAGCACAGTGACGATTGTGCGATTTTTTGGCCAAGCGTGGTGCAAGCGCTTCCAACCCATGCTGCTTTATGCGCTTATTCACCTACGCCAGTGCCGGATAGTTGTGGATTAACTTGGCGGAAGCGCTTACATTTGTGACTTGTACAACAGCTTCCACCTCACAGCACCGTCGCTCAGCGGAAGGTTTCATCACTTGTTATCTCGCAATAGGCCTCATCACTGCCCCCAACGCCCACTTAACCGGATCGCCGCCGTCGTCCTGGCCACGGCTGCCCTTACCGCCACAGCCATCCTGCCCGCGGGGGCTGCACCCGCCAACACAGCTGATCCCGCAGCCCAACACTCCATCCGGGGCGGCCTGAGCGATCAAAACTTCTACTTCGTCATGGCGGACCGCTTCAACAACGGCACCACAACAAACGACGACGGCGGGCTGGGTTCCGATCCAATGGTCTCCGGCTTCGACCCCACCCGCAAAGGGTTCTTCAACGGCGGAGACTTGAAGGGACTCCAGGATCAGTTGGACTACATCCAGGGGCTGGGCACCAACTCCCTCTGGTTAACCCCGAGCTTCAAGAACAAGGCGGTTCAGGGTGACGGCACCCTGGCGAACAGTTCAGCCGGTTACCACGGGTACTGGGTAACGGACTTCACGCAGATCGACCCCCATTTGGGCACAAACGCCGAGTTGAAAACCCTCATTGACGCCGCACACGCCCGTGGCATGAAGGTGTACTTCGACATCATCACCAACCACACCGCGGACGTGATCCAATACCAGGAGACAAGCTCCGCGCCCTACATTTCCAAGGAAAGCGAGCCCTACAGGACCGCCACGGGAGAGGTCTTCGATGACCGCGATTATGCCGGTAAGCAGGAATTTCCTGCGCTGGACGCCGCGACGTCCTTCCCTTACACACCCCTGGTCCCCGCGGCCGAGAAGGACGTCAAGGTTCCCTCCTGGTTGAACGACCCCACGCTCTATCACAACCGCGGCAACACCAACTTTGCCGGCGAAGACTCCCTCTACGGCGACTTCTTCGGGCTGGATGACTTGTTCACCGAGAACCCCACAGTGGTGAACGGAATGATGGACGTCTACAAAACGTGGATCCGCGACTTCGGGATTGACGGCTTCCGCATCGACACCATGAAGCACGTCAATGACGAGTTCTGGCAGCAGTTCGGGCCCCAGGTTCTCAGCTACGCCAAAGAACAGGGCAAGGACGAGTTCTTCATGTTCGGTGAAGTGTTCGATACCTCCAAGAGCATCACGTCCAAGTTCACCACCAAGAACCGGATGCAGGCCGTGCTGGACTTCGGCTTCCAGGGCGCGGCCCGCAGCTTCGCATCCCAAAGCAGCAAGGCCACCGGCCTGGCGGACTTCTTCAACGGAGATGACTGGTACACGGACGCCGACTCCAACGTCTACCAACTGCCCACCTTCCTGGGCAACCATGACATGGGCCGCATCGGCACCTTCATCGCCCAGGACAACGCGGGAGCCTCCGACGCCGAACTGGTGGAGCGCGACGAGCTGGCCCATGAACTGATGTACTTCTCGCGCGGTAACCCCGTGATCTACTACGGAGACGAGCAGGGATTCACCGGTGCCGGTGGCGACCAGGATTCACGGCAGACCATGTTCGCCAGTAAAGTCCAGGAATACCTGGATGACGACCTCCTGGGCACCAGCGCCACCCACGCCGCAGACAACTTCAACACTGAGCACCCGCTGTACAAAAAGATCAGCGAACTCGCGGCCCTCACGGCTGAGCACCCAGCACTGCGCAGCGGCGCCCAGCAGAACCGCTACGCCGCGGACGGCGCCGGAATCTACGCCTTCTCCCGCATTGACGCCAAGGATCAGCGCGAATACATCGTGGCCGTGAACAACAGCGAAACCGCCCAAACCGCGGCCATCCCCACCTATGAAGCCAAGCAGCCGTTCAAGCTGGTCTACGGTGACGCTCCAAAGAACGCCAAGACCGATTCCCAGGCGAACCTCGCCGTCACCGTTCCGCCGCTTTCGGCCGTGGTCTATGAAGCCACCGGGCAACTGGCCAAATCCAAGGCGGCGCCCGGCGTCGTGCTTGAAAAGCCGGTCACGGCGGCCGGCGATGCTTCCCGCCTCAAGGTGACGGCCGACGTCGACGGTAACTCGTTCTATGAGGTCACCTTCCAGGCGCGGCCAGCGGGCGGCGAATGGACGCCGATCGGCACTGACGACAACGCCCCGTACCAGGTGTTCCACGACGTCTCGTCCCTGGAAACCGGCTCCGCAGTGGAGTACCGCGCGGTAGTGCTGGACAACCGTGGGCATACCGCGGCGAGCGAGCCGAAGAGCGGAGTGGTGGGTGAGGCCACACAGCCCGAAACCGTCACCGTGGCCGGCAGCCTCAACACCGAACTGGGCTGCACAGAGGATTGGCAACCGGGCTGTGAGCAGGCGCTCATGAGCTACGAGCCGACACACCGCTTATGGCAGCTGAGCGTCCCCAACCTGCCGGCCGGAAGCTATGAGTTCAAGGCCGCGCTCAACGGCAGCTGGGACGAAAACTATGGTGCTGGCGGCGAGCTGGATGGCCCCAACGTGGTGTTTACACACACCGGTGGTGCGGTCACGTTCCTGTACGACCACGCCACCAACGTGATCAGCGCCGCTGTTCCGGGCCAGCAACCAGCCGCCGTGTCCGTGCCGGGCAGCCTCAACTCCGAGCTCGGTTGTGCCGGTGATTGGATGCCCGACTGCGCCCAGGCCCAGTTGTCCCTGGATGCCGCTGATGGGCTCTGGAAGCTCTCCGTGGCCAACCTCGCAGCCGGAAGTTACGAGTTCAAAGCAGCCATCAACGGATCCTGGGCCGAGAACTATGGCCTGGCCGGAGCCCCGAACGGCAGCAACATCACGTTCAAGCACGACGGCGGCCCTGTCACCTTCCTGTACGACCCCGCCAGCCACCTGGTTACCGTCCGTTAAACGAAGTGGCCGCCAACGCAGGCAGGTAAACGGCGAACGTCGCTCTGAATTGTCAGAGCGACGTTCGCTGTTACCCAGATGGGGCTATTTGTAGCTCAGGCTCAGGAGCATCGACTTCAGCTGGGCGTACTGCGTGGTGCCCATCCAGGCCTTGGCTGCTTCCGGGGTGGCGAAAGCTGGCTGCTTGTTGATGTCAAACATCACGTAGGCACTCATGATTCCGTTGGGAACGCGGACCTGGTTGGTCCCGGAGGAGCTGACTCCCGCCTGGAGTTCCGAGGACTTTCGTACATCCATGATGTAGGTCGGAGGACCTTCGACAGGTCCCGTTCGCGGTGAGGGCATTCCCTCGTAGGGGGGTCCGTCGTAGGGAATGTACTGCGCCTGATTCGAGGAGAACCCGAACTCCACCAGCTCACCCGAATTATCCCGAACCCCGGGAACCACAGCCCTGTCGAGGATGGTTCGGTCCACCGTACCTGCCGTACCGTCGCCATAGTTGCCGTTGAATATTATGGCAACTTCAGCGCCTGCGTTGTCCAGGATCCTGGCGAGGGTGGACGCAGCTTTGTCCGCCTCGGTGGAATATGCCCCCTGCTCCGTCTTCACGCTCCAGCCCACCGGATAGGTGAAGGAGAGATGCCCGTCCGGGAAGGTGAACGTCTGCGACGTCGCCACCGGAACCGGCGGCTGCGTTGGAGCAAGTGTTGGCGCCACTGCCGGCACTGTAGGAACCACGGGCGGGGTGGTAAGCGGTGCGGCCGCTGTGGGCGTTGCCGACGGGGTGACCGACGGCGTCGGAGTGGGCGTTGGAGTGACCGAAACGCTGGGCGTGGGCGTTGAGGTTGGGAGTGTCACAGCGGGCATTGGATTGGAGCTGACCGTCTCGAAGCTCGAGGCAACGAGGACGCCTGCCGTGACAGCCGCTGCGCCGAGCAACAGTCCCCCGGCAATTTGAGCTTTGCGGCGCCTGCGTTGTTCCAAGGACGTCACTGCGGCGAGGGGGCGGTTATCGCTGAACACCGTGGTGCCCGAAAGAATCTTATGGAGCGCTTCTTCGCCGTTGGGTTCCGCCACTGGTTCGATAGTGAGCGGGTCAATCGCTGATATCTGGTTCTTGATCGGATCCATTGTCTTCAGACCCCCATCTTCTGTGTAGTCGAGTTGGCCCCGGCAGGCAGATGTTTCCGGAATGCCGTGCGGGCCCGGTGAAGGCGGACTTTGGCCGCCGCTTCGCTGCATTGCAGCACTTTGGCAATATCGGCGGTGCCCAATTCGTCCCAGTACGCCATCTGCAAAATGTCCCGGTCCTTCTCCCGCAGGCGTTCCATCGCGTCCTGAACCGCGACGTTTTCGGAGTCGCCACCAAAGCGCTGTACCGCCGTCGTACGCAGCTTTTCCTGCAGCGCCAGGCGCCTGTCACGGCTCCGGTACGCATTTCCCACGAGGTTCCTTGCAACCGTCAGGAGGTACGGAAGGTCAGGGCGGGAATCGTCGGCCCATTTTTGCCAGACGATCCGGTAGACGTCGGCCGCGATCTCCTCAGCTACATCCACAGATTCAACACGCCGGCAGACGAACTTGAAAACGGATGGGTAGCTGTCTTTGTGAATGGCGATAAACGCCAATTCGCGCTCTGAAAGCACGATTGTTCCCCCTGATGGATAGAGCTCTGAACTGCAGGATACTTGTATAGTTTCCGGCCGGGCGGTCAAGGTTACAGGCCACAGGAAAGTTTTCCGGAACCGCCCCCGCTAGAAGTCGCGATCCAGCGTCCCTGGTTCACTGAGGGGTGCCAGGGAGCAGGCGACTCCGGCGGTGGAAATAACCGCCGACGTCGGTGTCCACACCATGGTGGCTGCCGCACCTGCCGTCCGCACTCCGGCGCCTCCGCTGGCCGCGCTACCCAACACCACGGTCACCACCGTGCGGGGAACTCCGCCCACGGTTTCGGTGGTGGCGGTCATGGTGGCGTTGAACACCACAGTCTTGCGGTTCTTGGCGTAATTCTGTTTCAGGTTTACGGAGCCGAGGTTGACGCTGCTTCCGGTCCGCTGCACATCCAGGACGTCCTGGCCGTTGCCCAAGCCCAGCAGGTTGCCGTCACGCAAACGCACGGTCACCGGGAGTGCCGCCCCGGCCCAGCCCGGCGTCACGGTGGCCGGGTTGACCTGCTGGCTGTAGACAAAACTCATGGAATCCCCCGTTTCGAGTCTTCCTTGGATGGCCCCGCCATTGGTGGTTCGGATGTCCGCGGCGCGGAGGGGGCTGTTATCCACCCTTCTGGCAGCCACTGTTGCGGAGATGGTTTCCTTGCCGTTCCGGTCCGTGAGTATCGCCCGGAGATCGTACGTTCCGTCCGTGTAAGCGGTGGTGTTCCAGCTGCAGCTGTAGGGTGCCGTGGCAAGGGTGCAGAGCGTGCTCCACGTTGTGGTCCCGGCGGGTGCCACCTGTATTCGTACGGAAGCCACCCCGGCAGTGGAGTTCGCCGCGGCCGTCAGCGGCACGGTGCCGGTGACATAGGCGCCGGGATCGTTCACGGAAACTGATGCCACGGTGTTGTCCACGGTTCTGCTGAGGGTGGCGGACGTAGCGCTGTTGCCCGCGGCATCCACACTGACAGCCCTGAAGGAGTAGCCGGCATCGGCCACGGTGGTGGTGTCAAAGCGGCAAGAGTAGGGACTCTCGGTCACTGTGCACACGGTGGTCCAAGTACTTGTCCCTGTGCGGGCGTACTGGATGCTGACCTGAGCCACCCCGGAGTGGGCATCCGTGGATGTTGCGGCCAACGTGCGTACGCCGCTCAGGGGTGTCCCGGGGTCCGTCATGGCCACTGTTGGAGCAAGGTTGTCCACGGTGATGTCCGTGACCACCGCCGAATATGTGGTGGTCAGACCAGCTACGGCAACAGCACGGAGATCGTAGGTTTCATTGGCGGTGAGCGCCGTGTTCCACGTGCAGTTATAGGGAGCTGCGACGTAAAGGCACAGGGTGCTCCACTTGTTCGCCCCGGCCAACGAGTACTCAACCCGCACGCTGTAGAGCGTGTTGCCCGCGCCCAGCAAGCTGGTGGACAGGGGAATACTGCCGCGGACTGCTTCGGCCGGGCTGGCGAGGACCACCAAAAGGTTGTTGGCCACAGTGGTGGTCCGGAGGGCGGAAACAGCGGCGAACCCGGCGTTGTCCGTAGCCCGCGCGCGGAGGCTGTAGCCGCCGTCGGGCACTGCTTTTGTATTCCATTGGCACGTTACAGCTGCCGTAGCTGCAGAGCAGATGGTGGTCCACGTGGTGGTGCCGTCCCGCAGATATTCGACGTCGATGCTTCGGATACCGGACTCAGCA
The DNA here is from genome assembly GCF_041549525.1 of Paenarthrobacter aurescens. Taxonomy (NCBI): domain Bacteria; kingdom Bacillati; phylum Actinomycetota; class Actinomycetes; order Micrococcales; family Micrococcaceae; genus Paenarthrobacter; species Paenarthrobacter aurescens. The sequence continues at coordinate 239,845 of NZ_CP157456.1, read as the reverse complement.
TCCTGCGCTGTGGCCGGGATGGCAACGGTGTCCTTGACCGAGGAGCCCGGGTCAGCGAGCGCGACTGTAGGCGGATTCCAATCAGGGGAAGCCGCCCAAGTGTTCGCGGGGGTGGACGTGACTGAGGTGAAGGCCGCTGCGGATGTTCCGGCCGTGGCGCCGAGGATGACCAGGACGGCAATGACCGCGGCGAGGAGGAACGCCGCAATGCCCTTGATGCGTGGGTTGGCCCAGAAGGCCGGCAGGGCGGTGAGTGTGCCGGCGGTTACCTGGCCCGCTGACCGTCGTCGGGTTTTGGGGGTGTCCCGCCGGGGACGGGGTGCTGGCGTTTCGCCGGTGGAGCCGCCCAGGTAGATGGCACAGACCACGGCCAGGAGCGTTCCCGCAGACCAGATGGCGATCTGCGGGAACGTTCCGTGCGTTATCCAGAGCCCCGGCAAGCCGATCATGGGCACCAAAATGCGGGCCCTGCCGCTGATTTGCCCGCGTTGCATGGGCGTGCTGTCCACGTCCATGTTGGCGTCGCCGGCTGTGATGTAGCTGCCGTCGTTGTTGGCACCCACTATGCGGTGGAGCCGTGTCTTTTCTGTTCCGTCGGGCTCGGCCTCTCCAGGGCTGAGGTAGGCCACCACACCGCCCATGGGAACCGGCTCGGCGTCGGAAAGCTTGGAGGTGAGAACCACGTCGCCGGGGCTGATGTGCGGTTCCATGGAACCGCTTTGCACTACGCTCCCGCTCCAGCCAAAGAGGGCCGGAAAGAGAGCGATCAGCGCCAGGCTCAGGGAAACACCCAGATATACCCTGGCGATGATGCCCACGACGAATGGAACCCATCCATCAGCGGAGAACAGGGCCGTTCCGGCGCTGTTCCTGGTGTCCAAGCTCACGAGGCAGCAATGAGTCCAATCAGCCTACGGAGTAGGCGCGGTGTCCGACTGCAGTTCCCATACGAGGTCGATTCCCACGCGGGCGCCCTGCAGGCCGTTGATCTGCTCCTGCGTCATTCCGGTGGTGTCGAACCGCCATGTTCCGCGGTAGCTCTGGGTCTCTCCGGGTGTGCCGGTTGTATCCCAGGAGGAGCCGCCCGTGGCGAAGTCGCGGTTCTGGGTTGCCAGCGTGGAGATAGGCAGCTCGGGAACCGTGTTGGCTATGGGAGTGAAGCCAGTGCAGTCATTGAACGAGCCGCCCGTGCCTTGTTCCAGGTCAAAGAAGATGCGGTCTTCCAGGCCGCGGTCCGCAATCAGGTTCTGTGTGTAGGCGCGAACTTCACCGGCAACGTTTGAATTGGATGTCACCACAATGCATTTCTGGCCTGTTTGGCCCGGAACAATGTTCTCCACGGTGAATGCCGCGGCACCGAGGTCATCATCGGTCAAGGTGACACTGCCGGTGCTCCAGGCGCTGCCGGAGTTACGGGTGGTTGCCGTAAATGCGGCTTGTGAACCCTGCCAGACCATTGCTCCGGCAATAAGTATGGCGATGGGCCCAGCCGTGAAGGCCGCGATGGCCCGTGTTCGTGAAGAAGGGGTTTTCATGGTGCGAATCCTTTGCTTGAGACCGGTCCGGGGCCGCACGCAGGAAAGCAATCGAAACCAGGCACCCCATTCACTGCGTTACGACGACTACAGGCTACGGGAATTATGGGTTTCTATCTACAAGTTAGTCATGTAATTAACGAGCTTGTCATTGACTTGTCATATATGCGGAGGGTCTCTATGACCGCTGCAGTTTTGACGCTTCTTCCCAGAGCCCGCGATAGATTTAGAAAAAGCCCCGAGTGAAGGCGTGAAAAACCATGATGACTACAGGACCGGCCGTGGATTGGGCCCGCAAGCAGGTAGAGCTCGGGCGCGTGCCCGTGGCGGTGCTGGGAATCGCTTCAAGCCGGGGCGTTGAGGACATCGTGGCGTTCGGGTCCGACGCCGGCAGGCACGCCGCAACGGATGACCACTTTGCGTTGTTCTCGGTCACCAAACCGATTACTGCCCTCACGGTGATGCGTCAGGTTGAGCTGGGGCGGTTGTCGTTGGCGGCCCCGCTCGCTGATTCCCTCCCGGGCTTCGGCGCCGGACGCACAGACACGGTCACTTTGGAGCAGTTGCTCAGCCACCGCTCGGGGATTGCTGATCCAGCGCTCGACGACGGCATTCCCCTCCGCGAAGCGCTCACCTCCGCAGGCCAGGCCTTCTACGCCGGTTCCCTGGTGCAGTACTGCAACATCGCCTTTGAAGGGGCCGCAGCCTTGGCCGAGCGGGCCGCCGGACGCCCTTTCGAAGAACAGCTCCTGGCCTTGGCAGCGGACACCGGAGCCCACGGCCTCACCTTCAACACGGAGTCCAACCCGCACACCGTCCACGGCACCGATGCTGCGGGCCTCGACGTCCAAGCCATGTATAAGAACAGGCATCCCGGCGCGGGCCTCTTCGGCACTGCCGCAGATCTGCTCAATCTGGGGTCCGAGCTTCTGCGGGATTCCGGTAACGCCGTCCGTCCAGCGACGCTTGCCGCCATGCGCCGCCCCCGGACCACCGAGGTTTCGCACATCACCACCCGCCCTAAGCCCCTCAGTCACACAGGGCTCGGATTCCAGATGCCGGCCAACCAGTCCGAGCTTTTCGCTCAGGGAATCTACGGGCACCCGGGCTGGTCCGGAACGGAGTGGTGGATGTTCCCGGAGCAGGACCGCTGCGTGGTGTTCCTGACCAACGTGCTGGACGCCCCGGAATATGGCGTGGACACGAACGAGCTGTTCAACGCAGTGGCGGCGTCCTAGCTGCTTCTGGCTGCTAGCTGCTTCTGGCTGCCCTCCCGCGCACTGCGGATACGGCCCACACCATCACGAACAGTCCCACCAGGATCAGGCCGGCGTCGCCGAGGTCTATCTCGCCCAGCCAGGTGGTGATGGGGTCCTGGAGTTCGAACGCGGAGTTCACGAACCCTCCCAGCGTGATGACGGCGATGAACAATGCCGAGACTGCCGAGATGCCGGTGATCACAGCGTTGAAGCCGAGCTTCCGCTTCGGGTTGTGAATGGCGGAGGTGTACATCTTCATCATGGCCACGCCGTTGATGGAGTCGCACAGGGTCATGGCGGCGGTGAACGCGAGCGGCAGCGCCAACAAGGCGAGAGGGGAAACACCGGCGAGTGACGCCGTCGTGGTGATGACCAGCAGCCCGATGGTAGTGGCGGTATCGAACCCCAGCCCGAACAGGAAACCGATCACGTAGATGTTCCGCGGCCGCTCCACCCTGCTGAGCGGTTTGGCGAGCAACCGGGCAACAAAGCCCTTGGCTTCAAGGTCTTCCGGACGGACTTCACCGCCTGCCTGCACGTTCTTGTACGCCTGGCTTGCGCGGACGAACGCCGAGCCGTTGAACAAACCCATGGCCAGCAGGAACAGCCCGGACACTCCGCTGCCGATCAGGCCCAGCACCTTGTTGCCCGTGGTGCCGTCCTCCATGAACTGCCCAATCAGCGTGGCCCCGGCAACCACCAGCAGCCCGGCCAGGACCACCACGGAACTGTGGCCCAGGCTGAAGGCAAAGCCCACACTCACAGGATCTTTATGCTGCGCCACGAACTTGCGGGTGGAGTTATCGATCGCCGCGATGTGGTCCCAGTCGTAGCTGTGCTTGATGCCCGCCACATAGGCGGTGATCACCAGCCCCAGTGCCAGTGGCTGCGCGCCACCGCTTGTTCCCACCAGCAAAAGCACCACGGCGGCAAGGTGCAAAGCGGCCACCGCACCAAAGGTGAACAGCAGCCGGGTCCGCAGGGACAACTGCTCCCGCTCCCGGTACATGGTGGCGAACTCGGTCATGGCAGTCATCAATACTTCCTCAGGTTCAAAGGCGCCTGCCCGTACCAGCGTTCCCTCAGAACACCGGCGCAGACACCCAGTAATGTGTTGAGTTCCTCAGTGCTGTTCGACAACGATCGCAGCACAAGCCCGGTGCTCCCGGCAATAGCCGCCGTCAAGGACACCCCGGTATAGGCATCAAAGTTCCCGGCGATCTGGTCCAGTTCGTCAGCAAGCCCTTGATCCACTCTCGGGTCCACCACCACCAACGAACCCAAATGGCTGAAGCCCTCCATGAAGCCCATGCCGGTGACGTCGTTGAGAGGTGGCCGGATCAGGAGATTGTCCAGCGCCAACAACTTCGCATCGTGTGCGTCCTCGATCCAGATCTCATTGCGCAGCCGGACCTCCTCATACTTGAAGGTTGCCCCGTCCGGCGACCACCCTGGCGTGATGACCTCCGCCATGACAAGGCTCGACGTCGGGTGGAGGCTGATGCGCGAATTCTGCCGGTAGCTCGCCTCCCGGTACGCGATCAACTGGTCCGGCATCAGTTCCAACCGCGAGCCCTCCCCCAGCCGGACGCGCATCCGCTGCTCAGCAAACGAGCCCGGGGTCCGGTACACCTTGGTAGCGGACTGCGTAGTCAGCAACAGATCCGCCCCCGCTTCAACCTCCACGTCAATCAAGAACAGGTCCGCCCCCAAATACGCCCCGCCCGGATTGACCATGACATAACAAACCTGCCCGCTCTCATCCAGGTAATGAGGCCTGAGCACCCGCAGCGCACCCTCATGGAACTGCCGAGAAGCAACGGACCGCCCACCCCGCACACTAACCCCAAGCTCCAACCGCCCCCGAACCGGCCCCTCCAAAGAAGCCAACCCAGCGTGCGGCCCCAGCTTTCCCAAAGGGCTCGGTGCGGCCCGCAACGTCCGCTGCTCGCTGCCGCGACGCGAGCCGACCGCTGCGGCGGCGGAGCCGGATTTTTGGGCCGCGGCGTGGCGGGCATCGCGAAGCGGGCACGGCCCAAAATCCGGCGTAGCCGCCGCGGCCCCGCCGATCACGACGCCAAGTCGAGCATCAGGACGTCGCGGCGGATCCAGTTGAGGACCTCGTCCAGGCCTTCGTCCGTTTTGAGGTTCGTAAAGCAGAACGGCTTGTTTCCGCGGAATTCCTTGGAGTCCCGTTCCATGACTGATAGGTCCGCTCCGACGTGGGGTGCGAGGTCGGTTTTGTTGATGATGAAGAGATCGGATTTGATCATGCCTTGGCCCGCTTTGCGCGGGATTTTTTCGCCTTGGGCTACGTCGATGATGTAGATGGAGAAGTCCACGAGTTCGGGGCTGAAGGTGGCGGAGAGGTTGTCACCGCCGGATTCGACGAAGATGACTTGGAGGTCGGGGTGCCTGACCTTGAGTTCCTCGATGGCTGCGGTGTTCATGGAGGTGTCTTCGCGGATGGCGGTGTGGGGGCAGCCGCCGGTTTCGACGCCGATGATCCGGTCCTCGGGGAGGATGCCGTTGGCGGCGAGGATTTTTGCGTCTTCGATGGTGTAGATGTCGTTGGTGATGGCGGCCATGGAAATCCCGCCACTCATGTGCCGGGTGATGCGTTCCACGAGCTGGGTTTTGCCTGCTCCGACTGGTCCGCCGACGCCGATTTTGATGGGTTCTGACATGTGTCCCGTCCTCCTGATTTAGCTCATGAACATGCGGGCGCGTTGCCGTTCGTGCCGCATTTGTGAAATTTCGAGGCCCGGGCTGACGGCCCCAAAGTCGTCCCAGCACAGCTGTGCTACATCCTTGACGGCGGCAGCAACGACGTCGTGCGCCTGCCGAAGTACCCGCTGCCCGGCGTTCTGCCCCAATGGAATGGCCCGCACGGCGTTCTGCGTCAGCGAAGTCACCGTGGCAAACAAATAGGCGGAAAGTGCCATCTCACCAGGAACCCCTAGCGACCGCGCAATAACCCCAAAAGCCAAAGGCTGATGCCCAGAGGCCAACCCCGCCCTCACGAGATCCCGATACTCCTCCAACTCCCCCGACGGGAACACTTCCCCGCCAATCTCCAACAGCCGCCCACCCATTTTGAGCGAAGCCTCCCGCACTTCCCGAGCCAACAACTGCGCAGAAAGAAAGGAGTCCAACACCCCCACATCCACCCCTTCATACAAGAACCGCAGGGCCAACCCATCGGAATAAACCAACTGCTGCCCCACAAAAGCCCGCAACCACTCCCCAAAAGACCCCTCATCCCCCACAAGCCCACGCTCGATGTAGCTCTCAAACCCAAGAGAATGAGCAAACGCCCCCGTAGGCAACGCGGAGTCGGTCAACTGTTGAAGAGCCAGCTGATATGTCGCACTCAAAGCGCACCGCGCTGGAACTTGGGCCAACAAGCGGAGGCGGGTGATAGGGGCCGCGGTGTGGAGGGCATCGCGGAGCGGGCACGGCCCCTATCACCCGCCGGAGGCTTGCCACCCCCGAAAGCCAGCACCGGCATTCCCCTAGTGCGAATGCTCAGCATGGCGGAAGGGCACCGGCATGACCCGCTCTTGCCTGTCGTAGGGGACGCCGACGCTTTTCAGATAGTCCTCAACAGTGTGGTCATACTGACAAACCATGACTTCAGCGCCGTACTCGGAGGCCGCGTCGAAGAATTGGGCTTGCAGGTGCCGGTTGCCGAGTGAGTGTGCCACGACGCCCATTTGGTGGATGCTCCGCGGCGCTATGACCAGGACGTCAGTGGGCAGCACGGAGATGATGATGACGTTGTGGTCGTCCAGGGCGAGGATGTCGCCGTCGCGGAGGTCACCGTTTCCTGCGGGGAGGCGGATGCCGAGTTCTTTGCCGTGGTCGGTGGTGACGCGTTGGATGCGTTTGACCAGCAATGAGCTGGGCAGGATTACTTTTTCTTTGTGGCGGCCTGCGTAGTTGTTGGGTTCCTCGTGGAGGTTGCCCAGGATTTTTTCGATGATCATGGTGGGTCCTAGAAGAGGAAGTAGCGCTGGGCCATGGGCAGTACGTCGGAGGGCTGGGAGGTGACTTCGACGCCGTCGACAGTCACTTTGTAGGTTTCGGGGTCGACGGCGATGTCCGGGGTTTCGCCGTTGTATTTGAGGTCCGCTTTGCTGAGGTTGCGGATGCCGCTGACGGGTTTGATGATGCGTTCGAGGCCGAGTTCGGCGGGCACTCCGGCGTCGATGGCAGCTTTGGACAGGAATGTGATGGACGTCTGTTGGAGGGCCTTCCCGTACGTGGCGAACATGGGCCGCATGGTGCGCGGTTGCGGTGTGGGGATGGAGGCGTTGGAGTCTCCCATGAGCGCGTAGGCGATCTGCCCGCCTTTGATGACGAGCTCGGGTTTCACGCCGAAGAAGGCGGGGTCCCAGAGGACGAGGTCAGCGAATTTTCCTTCTTCCACGGAGCCGATCACGTCGGCCATGCCTTGGGCGATGGCGGCGTTGATGGTGTATTTGGCCACGTAGCGTTTGAGGCGGAAGTTGTCCGATTCGGCGGACCCGTGGGTGGCTCCGGAGGGGTCTTTCAGGATGCCGCGTTGGCGTTTCATGGCGTCGGCTACCTGCCAGGTGCGGGTCACTACTTCGCCTACGCGGCCCATGGCCTGGGAGTCGGAGGAGGTGATGGCGAAGATGCCGAGATCGTGCAGGACGTCTTCGGCAGCGATGGTTTCGGCACGGATACGGGAGTCTGCGAAGGCCACGTCTTCGGGGATGTCCGGGTTGAGGTGGTGGCAGACCATGAGCATGTCCAGGTGCTCTTCAATGGTGTTTTTAGTGTACGGAAGGGTGGGGTTCGTGGAGGCGGGGAGCACGTTGGGCAGGCCCGCGATTTTGATGATGTCCGGGGCGTGTCCACCGCCTGCGCCTTCGGTGTGGAAGGTGTGGATGACGCGCCCGTTGATCGCCCGGATGGTGTCTTCCACGAAGCCGCACTCGTTGAGCGTGTCCGTGTGGATGGCCACTTGGACGTCGTATTCGTCGGCCACACGGAGGGACATGTCTATGGACGATGTGGTTGAGCCCCAGTCTTCATGAACTTTGAGACCGACGGCACCGGCACGGATCTGCTCGGCGAGGGGCTCGACGGCGGACGCGTGGCCCTTGCCGAACAGGCCGATGTTGACCGGTAGCCCTTCGGCGGCCTGCAGCATCCGGGAGATGTGCCAGGCGCCGGGGGTTACGGTGGTGGCTTTGGTTCCTTCGGCTGGGCCGGTGCCCCCGCCCACCATCGTGGTGATGCCATTGCACAGGGCGGCTGGGACCTGTTCCGGCGAGATGAAGTGGATATGAGTATCGATGCCGCCGGCTGTCAGGATTTTGCGTTCACCGGCAATGATTTCCGTGCTGGACCCGATCACAATGTCCACGCCGCTGGTGATCTGAGGGTTGCCGGCCTTGCCAATTCTGAAGATGTGGCCATCTTTCAAAGCAACGTCAGCCTTGTAGATGCCGCTGTAGTCGAGCACAATCACGTTGGTGATCACGGTGTCCGGGATGTCTTCCGAGCGGGTTAGTTGGCCGTTCTGACCCATGCCGTCCCGGATCACTTTCCCACCGCCGAACACCACTTCTTCGCCGTACACCGTGCAGTCCTTCTCGATTTCGAGGAACAGTTCGGTATCGGCCAGACGGATGGCGTCGCCGGTGGTTGGACCGTACAGCTCGGCATACTGTTTGCGGGGAATTTCGAAGCTCACTGGCCATCTCCTTCTGAAGCAGAAGCGCCGGGGCGACTTCCGCCGTCGAGCTTTCCGTTCACTGCGTTACTGAGCCCGAAAACCTCGCGCGTGCCCGCGAGCTCAATCAGCCAGACTGTTTTCCTGTCGCCGGGCTCGAAACGCGCGGCCGTGCCCGCGGGGATATCAAGGCGGCGGCCGAACGCGGCCTCGCGATCGAATTCCAAAGCGGCATTGGCCTCGGCGAAGTGATAGTGCGAGCCCACCTGGACGGGACGGTCGCCACGGTTCACCACCTCGACGGCGGTTGCCTCACGGCCGCTGTTGCATGCGATGGATCCGGGCTGGAGCCTGTATTCGCCGGGGATCATGGGGGCTCCTATCGGATGGGGTTGTGGACGGTGACGAGTTTGGTGCCATCCGGAAACGTGGCCTCGATTTGGACGTCGTGGATCATCTCCGGAACGCCTTCCATCACGTCGTCGCGGCTGAGCAGGGTGGTTCCGTAGCTCATGAGTTCCGCAACCGTCCTGCCATCGCGGGCACCTTCAATCAGCTCGTAGCTGATGACTGCCACGGCTTCGGGATAGTTCAGCTTGAGGCCCCGTCCTTGCCGGCGCCTGGCGAGATCGGCGGCCACCACGATCATGAGTTTCTCCTGCTCACGGGGCAAAAGATGCATGGTTACTCCTTGGACGCCGGGCGCTTGGACAGATTGAGTTCAGCGTAGGGAGCGGAAGTTTCGGCTACGTTTCCAAATCGTCTCAACGAGGGGTCAGTTTCCGAGGAATTGACCTCAACCAATGTTGAGGTTCTAGCATCAATGAGGTGTGCCCCTGCCAAGGCCGCCGTCCCTCGCCAGTCCCATGAAAGTGCATTGATGACCCACCCCAAGTCCCTGCCATCCGAACCAGTCGGCGAACTCTTCAAGGCCGCGTTTCGCGCTCATCCGGCAGGGGTCTCCATTGTCACCGCAATGGGCCCGGAGGGAGCAGTGGGGTTGACGGCCTCCTCGGTGGCATCGGTGGCCGTGGATCCACCCACGCTCGCGTTCTCTGTCACCGGCGGCCGCTCGGCCTCGCACATCGCAGCCGCGCAAACGATCGTGGTCCACCTCATCGGCGCAGACCACCTGGATCTCGCCCGGACTTTCGCGGACCCCGGCGCGCCACGATTCACTGATGGGATGGAGTGGGAGCTGCTCCCCACAGGCGAGCCCCTCCTCACGGAAGCCGCTTGGGCGCTGCGGTGCGAAATCATCCACCGGGCGCCGCTGGGCGGTTCCGTGCTGCTGGCAGCCAGGGTCCTGGAGATTCGGGCTACCCCGTCAGGTTCAGCTCCGCTGATTTACCACAACCGGGAGTTCCACACCCTGCTGGAGGGGATTCCGGCGTTGGGTTAGGTGTGCGATTTACGCCCGGGTTCGAGGCTCACTGCGCTCCTCAGGCTGTGGCGCCGCGAGAGCTTCTTGGAGTGAGATAGTAATCGTCCTTTGTCCCGCGATGATCGGACTCACAGGTTTGGAGTAACGAACGCCGACTTGACTTCTAAATCTATATAGTTAGATTAATCTCATGAAGAACTTGGGACGGGTCACGCCCGCTACTGCGCTTGTCCTCGAATCGCTCTTGTCAGCGGACAGCGTGTGGGGGCTGCAGATCGTCAAGGATACCGGCAAAAAGCCAGGCACGGTATACCCCATCCTGGAGCGTCTCGAAGCCGCCGGCTGGGTCCAAGGGGAATGGGAAACATCGGAGGAACGCAAAGGACCCCGACGGCGCTACTACCGCCTCCTTGCCGACGCGCGCCCTTTGGCGCGGGACTTTGTGAGAGCGCAAAGATCAAAGGCGTCATCTGCTGTACGACCAACACCTGCTTTCAATGAAGGCGGATGGAGCGCTGTATGAAGTACACGGAGGCAGTAATTGCGGCGTGCCTTGCTTTGACGCCCGCAAGGATTCGGCCACTTCGGGAAGAACAGTGGAGAGCTGACCTCCTGGATGGTCCAAGCGTCGGGATATCAACCGCCTCCTTGCTGTTTGGCGCTGCATGTTCATCCGCGGCATCGAGGTTTTACGACCTCACACATCGCGGTGGGAACCTCCTGTCGCAGATTACCAAGGAGAAAAACATGAAACTCGTCCTAGGAACACTCGGCACGGCGGTAGTGCTTGCTGGTGCCGTCGCAGTAAGCGTCCAAGCCAACGCCACGACGCCGCAGGATCCCGGGTCTCAATTGAGGGCCTCGATGGCAGAAGCCCACATCGGCGGGTATATGGGTTGGTGGAACTCAACTCCGCTCGATGGAAGCCCCCTTGGTCCCCCGGATGTGGTGGCCGTGAATACCAACACCGGAACGATCGTGGACTACTTCAACCGGGCGAAGGCTGACGCCGGCCAACAGACATTAGCTTCAGATTCCACATATCAAGTTGCACCGGACCCGACCTGGCCTGCCAGCTCTGTCGTCATTATCGACACAGCAACCGACAAAGTCATTGACAGCTTCCCGGTCGATGAAAAGGGTCGCGTCATCTACACCCTCGAAGATGGCACTAAGTTCGCTGGCTAAACCTTAGCTGGGAGTCTCCAATTGCCCCAAAGAGCACCTTAGGACACGCGAAATTGGCCAGCTGAGTGCCAACTACTATTGGATACTTCGCCACCAAATCAGCGACTTCACAGATAAACGCGGCACCTTGAATATCAACATCCAGGTGCCGCGTTTCTTTCCGTTGCAGGTTATGAGATCACTAGTAAATCGTTACGCCCGTCACTGTGACGTTCATGCCGAAGAAGAAGCAGGTGGTCCCCGGGATTACAGGACCCACCACAGAGCTGGTGTAGTACCCGCCACTGGCTGGAGTGTAGCTGACGTACCCCTGATTATTCCCTGGGCAAATCTTATAAATATTCGGCATGTAGAAGGACATGCTCCCAGAGTTGGCAAAGCAGTATTCCTTTTCATCAAAATCACGAACGATGCTGAAGAAATCCACATTGTTGCAAATCGGGTTGGTGATTAGCAACTCTGGAGTTGTCGTGAAATCTCGCTTGATGACTTTGAGATCTGCCCCCCGTGGTCGCGGGGTAGTATTTCTTGATTTCTCCCAGGTTCTTCCCATGCTCGACCATGTCCTTGACGCTGTACAAGCTCCGGACTTCGCCATCACTTAGTTTACGGCTGTTTTCAAGCGTAATGACTTCGCCGGAATCAACCGTTGGCCCTGCGGTACCTTCTCCCACGTAGACAATGCTGCCTGATGAGCTACTCTCGCCGTCAACGGCACTAGCGGCACCCGCCCCCATGCCCATCATGGCTGTCAAAACAACTGTCGAAATTATTGCGGATTTGCGAACGAATCGCATTTTATCCCCCAATGAGATGGATTAGTCTTGCTCTTACACCTCCTAAGTGCGTGCACACAGCGGAACGTGACGCTAATCACAAAATTCAAATCACTAATTTTTCCGTCCGTTCGGCGTCCAAAGGCGTCGCAAGCAACTGGGACTACCTTCTGGCTTGGCGGAAAAGAAAGGTGCCGGAACTCGCGACAGCGAATTCCCCTCTTCCCTTCGATCATATTTTTTCAGATTCAATCAACTCAGGTCCGTTGTTCCGCACACTGAACACCCGCGAACTCACAATCCTCGGTGTCAGCATTGGCTTTGGCAGCGATTTGATCAGGTGCTGAACATCAGCCTTATCTGTGAGATCCGGGTTCAGCCACTCGGCGAAATGGTCCTCCGGGATGATGACCGGAGAGCCATCGTGGACGTGGCCCAGCGCGTCCTGCGTCGTTGTGATGGGCACTGTACAGTGAGCAGCCATCGTGCCGGGTCATCCTCGGACAGTTCCGGATCCGGCCAGAACTCATACAAGCCCGCGAACCTCACCAGCGGCTCTTTTCCGGAATACAAATAGTTCGGGCTCTTCTTGCCGTCTACGGTCTTCTGCCATTCATTTAGCCTCGGCGGGAACGATTGCCCTGCGCTTGACTGCGGCTGAACGAAAAGAGGCTTTTCGAGGATTGTCTCGCGCTCCTGCGTTGGGGTAGGTGTCCGTGGTGCGGGCTGTTCTTGTGATCCATCGCCATTGAGCCAGTGGGAAGGCGCCGAGTTGGTTCTGCAACGGCACGCGCGCCGACGCGAAATCAGTCAAGGCCTTGATTTTGTCCTGGGCCATGATGCTGTACTGCTGACGCGTCTTGAGGACGCGTGAGCGCATATTTGGACATTGAGGACGCACTCCAGGTTGTTGACCGGCTCGGCTTCCATATCCGGGATGTTGGCTTGTTAGCCTCGGCCCTCGCCGGACCGGCCACCACCGTGAGGGGCGCAGAAAACTTATCCAGATCTCGCTGTGGAGGCGGCCGCGCTGCTCGAGTCCGTCGCCCGGCTTTGCCCACTTCTGGACGGCAATAAGCGAACCGCGTGGACTCTCATGGTGCTACTGCTTTGGGTGCATGGACATCGACATGACTTCACCACGGATCAGGGCTTCGAACTCGTTGTTGATGTCGCCGCGGGCACCATCGACCTGCGGGATGCTTCCGGCCTGATATCCCAGCACATGGTTCCCCGCTAGTCAGAGGGGCCCAAAGGTCCCGGCGGCCGTTAGCGCACCCTCCGCAGGAACCCGCAGCCGTCAGTTGTTCCGCCCCCGCGCCGCGACAGTCCACTGCTCCACCACAGCCCCGTCACGCACCACAACAACCTCATCCACCAGGTTCATTGTCAGGCACACATGGTTGGGAATCACCCGTAACCGCGTGCCCAGGGGCGGAAGCTCTGAAGAATCCGGCCACACAACCGTGGCGTGGTGCTCGGACAGTGCTGTCACCCTGGCTTCAGGGTATTCGGGAAGTCGCCCGTATCCGGTAGCCCAGTCCGGGCGGTCACTGCCCAGGATCTTGCTGCCGGCGTCCAGCACAACCCTGCGCACGTTACCGCCACGGGCTTCGTGCCTGCTGACAACTGTGGCGGCAACGGTCAGTGCGATGTCCTCCCAGCCGCAGCGTTCCAGTTCCAGTTGCTGGGCGTCACCGAACACATACACTCCGGGACGCAACTCAGTTGCTGCCGAGTCACCGGAAATGAGCGCGGTGGGGGTGGATCCACCACTGATGGTCTTCACACTGAAACCAGCCGAAGTCAGCGCCGCTGCGGCAAGTCCCAACGACTCGTTCTCGTTGCCCGCCGCGCCAGTGGGCATGCCGGGCCTGTAGCTGTGTCCCGGGAACGTAAAGACCCCCGACACCTTTAATCCGGCGGAGGCGGCGGCTCGGGCAACCTCCACCACATCATCGGGCAGGACGCCGCTCCGGTGATGCCCGCTGTCCACTTCGATCAGCACCTCAATCTTCCCGGCCTCTGCACCGAGTTGGCCGCCCATCGCCGTCGCGCTTTCCGCTGAGTCCACGCCTACAGCCACGCGGCTGGCAGCAGCCAGGGCCCGGAGCCGTTCCGCGTGCGGTGCTTCAACCCAGAGGGGGTACGCGATGAAGATGTCCTTCACGCCGTCCGCAGCGAACACCTCTGCTTCGCCAATGGTTGCCACAGTGATGCCCACGGCTCCAGCCGCGAGCTGCTTGCGCGCGATCTCCAACGTCTTGTGCGTCTTCACATGCGGACGGAGCCCCAGCCCGCGCCCACGCATGCTGGAAGTCATCCGTTCAATGTTCCGGTCAAGGACATCGACGTCGATCAGGACGGCGGGGGTGGTAACGGCAGCAGGAATCACGTTCATTCCTCAAACCCTAACGGCCGGGCCGCACGGGCCGGAAAGGCGGGCCCTTACGGAGCCGACTGCCTGACCCGGAGCTCAAACGCTGCGTGCGGCTGCTGCACCTGAGCCAAAGCGTCTTTGCTTTCGATCCGCTGGATGAGGAGTTCAACGGCGCGCTCCGCAATTTCCGCCCGCCCCGGCGCCACGGTAGTCAACGACGGCGATGCGAAACGCGACTCGTCAATGTCATCAAACCCGGCCACGGCGATCTCCTCAGGGACTTTCCGGCCCCGGAGCAAAAGTTCGTGCAAAGCCCCCAACGCCACAGCATCGTTCAGTCCAAAAACAGCGTCGAACTCCACGCCGCTGTCCAGCAACCTCGCGGTGGCGTCAGCACCGCCGTCGCGCCTCCAATCGCAAGGAACCACCAAAGCCGGGTCATGCTCCACACCGGCGGCAGCGAGCGCAGCCCGGTATCCGCGGAGGCGGAGGCCGTTACTGCCGGTTTCGTCGCCGTCGCGAGCGCCCAGGACCGCTATACGACGGCGGCCTCCCGCCAGCAGATGTGAGGTGACGGCCGCGGCAGCCTCCTGATTTTGGATGAGGACCATGTCCAGGCGCGGATCCTGCACGTATTCGCCCAGGAGGACCAACGGTTTCTTACCGGACGAGGCGATGATCTGATCTGCATCCAGTGCCAAGGGGATAAAAAGGAGGCCGTCCGTGAGGCTGCGGAACTGGCCCTGGAGTGCCGCTTTCTCATGCTCTGCCTCGTTACCTGACTGCTCCACCAGCACCCGGTAGCCGCGGGACCACGCCGCCTTCATGATGTCCGATGCCAACTCGGCGTAGTACGGAATGGAGAGATCGGCAAGAACCAGGCCGAGCATGCTGGTCTTCCCTGACCGGAGGCTTCGTGCCGTCAGATTCGCTTCGTAGCCGAGCTGTTCAATCGCATCAAGGACTCGCTGTTTGGTGGCGGGCCGGATGAACTCGTAATTGTTGATCACGTTGGAGACCGTTTTTAAGGACACTCCGGCCGCACGTGCAACATCGTTCATGGTCACGGCCATGCAGGGGCTCCTTCTCTGCGGTTTACTCTCGGCTCGGAGTACATCGTTGCAGATGTGTGAGCTATGCGGGATTCATCACGGCAGCAACCGCCTCAATTTCCACCAGCTGATGGTCGTAACCCAGCACCGTGACGCCCATGAGGGTACTGGGAACATCGTGGTCGCCAAAGGCCGCGCGAACTACGTCCCACGCTGCTCCTTGGAACGGGACGATGATTTCCACATTCCATCACGGCTGGTCGTTTGCCCTGTCTTGTTCCATGGCATGGGCGTAGTGTCAAAAGTAGGAGATTTCGGGTGTGGCATATGGTCCGGAGTTGAATGTCCGGGCTTTGCGCGAACACGAGCGCACTGCCGCCCAGCCGGAGACACGTGGACTCCGGCGCTGCTGGAATTGAGGCCGCATGGCCCAGAGTGACGCAGTGCCTTCAGCTGAACAGTTGCAGGATCTGCTCTTGGAAAGCCCCGGGTTCACTGAGTTCCTTCTTGGACTTGCAACCATCTCAGCGTCCTTGCTTGGGGGTGACTCGCCCATGCTGTGCGCCATAACGGTGGAGCGTAATGGCGGCCCCACCACAGTTGCCAGCAGCACAGAGGCTGCCCGGCGGCTGGATGAAAAGCAATACGAATTCGACGACGGCCCGTGCCTCACTGCGCTGCGCGAACAGCGCACGGTGTTGATCCCGGATCTTCCCTCGGACGAACAGTGGCGGCATTATGCGCAGGCCATTTCCAGTGAGGGCATCCGGACAATCATGGCTGCGCCCATTCACACTGAAGATGGGGCAAAAGCTGCCCTGAACTGCTACTCCACCGAGTTGGGGACTTTCGACCCCGCCACGGTCGCCCGGGTTGAAGCCCATGCCGGGTCCTTATCAAGGATTCTGAGGCTGGCCCTGCGTCTGCATGCCGAGGATCCGTATCCTGAACATTTGCGGTCCGCACTCAGATCGCGGGCCATCACTGATGCTGCAATTGCCCTGGTCATGGTCCAGAACCGCTGCAGCCGTGACGCCGCGCTGCGCCTCATTCAGTTGGCTTCGCGGGACAGCAATAAACGGCTTCATGAGATTGCCAGTGACATTCTGGACAGAGCCGGGACCGGCCACCAGGAAGGACGGTAGCGTCGATGGCGCGGCACACAGCGGAGGAAGTTAGATGACTGAAACCCAGCCCTCACAGCACATTTCAGGTTCTGGAATGGAAGAGGAGAGTGTCAACCTCACCGACTTCCTCGAACACCTCCAGCACCTTCTGGTGGAAAACGCCGATATCCGGGAGTTCCTCCAGGACCTCGTCTCCATGACAGCCAGGAAACTCACCAGCAAAGGCAACGTCATAGCCTGCGGAGTGACTGTTATTCGGCAGAAAAAGCCGGTTGCTGTGGCCGATAGCGATCCTTTGGCTCGCAAGTTGGACTACATCCAAAACAGCTTCGGCGACGGCCCATGCCTAACGGCGCTGCGTACGCGAACCATCGCCAATGTCCCGGACGTTCGTCAGGAAACACGGTGGCCGGACTATATGAAAGCCGCTGCCTGCACCGACGTCGGTTCTATTTTGGCTTTGCCCATGGAACTGAACAGCACGGCCGAAGCCGTAGTCAACCTTTACTCAAAGTTGCCCCATGGCTTCTCCCACGATGCAATTTTGGCTGCTGAGAGGGTCACCGCAACGGGAGCGAAGGCGTTGCACCTCGCCCTGAAGATGGCTCAGTTGCGCGATGCCCGCGAAAACCTGACGGCCGCGCTGGAGTCCCGGACGGCGATCGACACCGCAGTGGGAATTGTTATGGCGCAGAACCGCTGCAGCCGGGATGCGGCGTTCCAAATCCTGGTCAGCGCCTCAAGCCATCGCAATATCAAGTTGCGCGCAGTTGCAGAAGGAGTCATCGCCCATATTGCTGGAGACCGCAGAATTTCTGCTTCATTTGAGGAGTAGGAAAATTGCTTTCTGCAGTTCGGGTTTGGGCAGATTCAACCATTAGGCTGGAATTGCTACGCGGGAGTCCAGGACTCACAGAACTGTCGTCGGTCTTCCGACGTGAATCGGCTGGGGAGAAGACATGACAAAGAAGCAACTTCCTTTGGATGAACTCTCTGGTGCCATCGGCAGGATCCTGGGGCTACTCCTCACGGAGGAAAAAGTAGACCACGCCGTACAGAATCTCTCCCAGGCCATCAAGGAATCCGTGCCAGGAAGCTCGGGTGCAGGGGTGTCCATCCTTGATGCCCAGGCGCGGCGGAGCAGCACCGGATTTACGGACAGCATTGTGGAGCAGGCCGATCATCTGCAGTATGAGCTGGGGCAAGGACCCTGCCTTACAGCCTGGGCGTCCGAGGAAACCGTGCTCATCCGCGATGTGCACACGGATAACCGGTGGCCCGAATGGAGCGCAGCTGTCAGCAAACTGCCCATCAGGTCAGTGGTCAGCGCTCCGCTCCTGGCCAATGGACACAGCATCGGCGCTATCAAGGTCTACGCCCCGGAGCCCGCTGTTTTTGATGCAGCCACCGCCGGGCTGATGGAACTCTTCGCTTCCCCCGCCGCCACTCTCCTCTCCCACATTCAAAGCGCTGAAACACCACAACGTATCAGCGCCGGCTTGCAGGCAGCCCTGTACAGCCGGGACGTGGTCAACCGCGCCTGCGGCGTCCTCATGGAGCGCCACAAGATCACCCACGAGCGAGCCCTCCAGCAGTTGATTCTGACCTCACGGCAGAAGAACCAAAGCCTGCAGGACGTCAGCGTGGAGCTGGTAGCCGGGATCCCGGCAGACCGGAACTAGGGCCGCAGTATGGGCTTCGACAGCAACGAACCTGAGCAACGCCAAAGACTGAAGGCGGTGCTTTCGGGCGCCAGCATCACCGTAGGCGCTCTCTGGCTGCAGTACTTCAGCATCGGCGGATCAGTTGGTGAGTACGAGGTTGAGGCGTATCTCCAAGGGATGCTTTCTTTGCCCGAACTCGAACGCGATCTTCTTGCCATGGCTGCAAACGAGCTGATGTTCGGGGCTGGTCCCCGCGCACCCTACTCTGATGAGTTCCCGCCGAACGAGCAGCCATCCGGGAAAGAAAACGATTCCCCCGAGGATGGTCAGGCTTCCCCGTAGCCTGACACACACCGCTCATTTTCCTGCAACGCGCCCGCAACATACATGCGTAAAGCTGGATCTCATGGATGACGCATCCAGCGGAGGGGAGCAGAAATGAGCATTGCAAACAGGGATCTTTTCCAGGCGCTGAAGACACAGGCCAGCTTGGCACAGGCCTTCGGCACGCTGCCGGGCAGCCAGGACGAGCCGCATGCGCTGAAGCCTGGCGAGTACATAGAGGCCTGGCATAACGGCCGTCTCTATCACCGGGGCACGGTAGTCAAAACAGTAGCGGGCACTGAGCTCTTCTGGCTTCAGGACGAGACCGGGAGCCGACGCCTGCTGGACATGGAATCCATGGAAATCGTGACCAGCGAAGAGCCGGCTCCGACGCCTGCAACGCAGACACCGGAGCCCACCAGGACAGCCACCGTCACACCAATCTCGGCGTTTCCGCTCTTCACGGACGGGTCCCAGGCGATCGCCTAGGGGTTCAATTCCAGACGGATCATGCTCCAGCTCACAGCCGGAAGTTCGGCGGTGAGACGGCCGCCGTCGAGCTTTACACTGACATTCTCGGACGGCAGCACTGACGTGGAATCGTCAGCCGTCGCCTGCCAGTACGGGTCCTTGTTCGCGTACGTAACGGCCTCGATTACCCTCTTTGGGTTGAGGCTTCCGACGGCGGCGTCCAGCGTCAGCGCGTCCGTCGCCGAGCGGTTCACCACGAACACCACGGCCTGCCTGGCTTCCGCGTCCAACGTTGCCACTGCGGACAGGGCGGTGAAGCCGGCCGTCTTTTGGGTCTCCAGCAGCGGGGACTCAGCGGCAAGGTTCAGCACCGTTCCTGAGGCGTGCTGTGAAGTGAGCGCGAAGGGGTGGAACGTGGTTTGTTTCCAGGCCCGGCCACCCGGCTCAGTCATGATGGGGGCAATCACGTTGACCAATTGCGCGAGGCTCGCTGAGTGAACGCGGTCCGTGTTGCGCAGCAGCGTGATGAGCAGATCACCCACCACCACTGCGTCGGCCACCGTGTAACGGTCCTCCAGCAGCACGGGTGCCACGGGCCAATCGTCACCGGTGGGCGCCTTGGACTCATCGCGGGACATGTGCCAGACGTTCCACTCATCAAAGGAAATGTTCACCTGCTTCCCGGACTTATTCGCCGATTTCACGTGGTCAATGTGTGACACCAGATCCTTGATGAACGCCTCCATCCGGTGCCCTGCGGACAGGTGCTCCTGCAGATCCCCGAAGTCCTCGAAGTACTGGTGCGCCGAGATCAGATCCACCAGCTCGTAGGTCTCGTTGAGGACCACTCGCTCCCATTCGCCGAACGTGGGCATGGTGGGCGCCGAACTTCCACAAGCCACCAGTTCCAGATCAGGATTGACCATGCGCATTGCCCGCGCGGTTTCAGCAGCCACCCGCGCGTACTCTGCCGCTTTCTTGTGGCCGATCTGCCAGAAGCCGTCCATCTCGTTCCCGAGGCACCACATCTTTATGTTGTAAGGCTCGACGGCGCCATTCGCCTTGCGCTGTTCGGACAGGGCCGTTCCGCCCTTGATGTTGGAGTACTCCAGCAGGTCCAGAGCTTCCTGAGTGCCCCTGGTGCCCAGGTTGACGGCCATCATGGGTTCAACTCCGGCTTTCGCGGACCACTTGGCGAACTCGTCCACACCCACCAGGTTGGGGTCGCTGGAGTGCCAGGCAAGATCGAGCCTTGTTGGGCGGTCTTCCTTGGGTCCCACGCCGTCTTCCCAGCGGTAGCCCGAGACGAAGTTGCCGCCCGGGTACCGGACCGTGGAGACGCCGAGTTCCTTGGTGAGCTCCAGGACGTCGGTGCGAAATCCGTCGTCGTCCGCTTTCGGATGCCCGGGCTCAAAGATGCCCGTGTACACACAGCGGCCGAGGTGCTCCACGAAGGCCCCGAACGTCTTCCTCCTGACAGGGCCCACGACGAATGCGGGGTCGATGGTGATTTTGGCCGTGGGGTTCTCTTGGTTTCCCAAAGGGTGGGTCCTTTTCTGCTTGGCTGGTTTGCGGGTTTCTACAACGTTATAGAAACCATGCTGACGTGGCCGTGGTGCGGGAGTCAAGAGATTTCTTGCCGCATCCGCGCCCGGTCCCGCCCTTGTTCGCCTGCCTCACCGTTGTGCGGCGGGAGATTTGAACGAGAGCGGGAGCACTGCTGGCCTCTAGGCTGAGTACATGTCCTCAGTAGTCGTGAGCGCCGCATATTCTGCGCGCGCGGCCGAATACACCTCGCTCTTCGGCTCCATCAACAGCGCGCAACCGGAAGATCAGCAACTCGTTCTCGAGTGGGCCAGTGGCCTGTCCGGCAAAGTTTTGGATGCTGGCTGCGGACCTGGGCAGTGGACCAACTTCCTGCACTCTGCCGGGGTTGACGTCGAAGGGGTGGATTTAGTCCCGGAGTTCCTCGAGACTGCCAGGCAGAACTTCCCGGAAGTTCCGTTCTCTCTGGGCTCATTTGAAACGCTGCCCACACCGGATCAATCGCTGGCGGGGATCCTCGCGTGGTACTCGGTGATTCACACTCCCCCAGCCAACATTGGCCGGGTTCTGGACGAGTTTGCCCGATGCACCAAGCCCGACGGGGGCCTCTTACTCGGATTCTTCGATGGCCCGTCCGGTGAGTCGTTCCCGCATGCAGTGACTCCCGCCTACTTCTGGTCTGTGGAGGAAATGTCGGCACGACTACTGAAGGCCGGTTTCACCATGGTCAGCGCACACTCCCGCGTCGACCCCGAAGCGCGCCCCCACGCGGCGATCACTGCCATCCGCACCAAGCTCTGACTTTCAGGGCGGCAACCCTGCCTTGTTCGCCTGCCTCACCCTTGTGCGGCGGGAGATTCGAACGAGTACGGGATCCGCGCGAAGGCTCGAATCTGCCACTCTCCAAGCGCTTCCGCTTCGTGGCCAAGGATCGGGTGCTCGTGACCGAGTTCGAGGACGGCTCCTTGAAGGTCACTCATCTCCCCTGGTACCGCTCGCCCGCCCGGATCTTCAGAGGCATCCTCGAGATCCTCAGCTCATGAGCAGCCCCACACCCTCCGTCCGCCACGGCTTTGCCGAGCTGAAGCGGATGCAGCGCGGAGAATCTGCCCACAATCCGGGCACATAAAAAATCCCCCGGAACCGTGTGGTTCCGGGGGATTTGGAGGGTGGGCCCTGTGGGGATCGAACCCACGACCCACGGATTAAAAGTCCGATGCTCTACCAACTGAGCTAAAGGCCCTCCAGCTGTTGAAACAGCCATGAATACTGTACCCCAACGTCAAGGCCACTGTGGAACTGACGGTGACGTGCGCCGTCGGCAACCGTTACTCGACCCCACCAGAGCACAGGAGTACGGTGAACTCATGAGCGAACAGCCAGGATCACGTGCGTACGGCGGAGCAAACAGGCACCACAAGCCCAAGCCCTTCGCGCCCATCGATTTCGAACCGTTCGCAGGTGGTGCCGACCCCGCGCGGGTCTCGGAGGCAGCCCACCTCGCTGCCCAGGCGCTGGTCAGACGCGGCCGCGACAGTGACGACCCCAAGGTCACCCGCCGTTTGGTGAAGCTGGCGGACGAGCAGGGCCTCGAAGCCATTGCCGAAATGTGGGCCGAGAGCCCGGCACGGTCTCTGCCCGGCGCCCTCTGGCGGCTTTACGCCCTCCGCGCCGCGACTATTCAGAACCCGGAGAAAATTTCCGTCTACTTCAGGGCCGGCCGCGATACCGCACAGGTTTCCAACGTGGTGGCAGGTGCTGCCGAGCCGCCGGGAGCCGATGAAATGAAGACCATGGCTGACGCCATCCTGTCCGGTGCTTTCGACGGCGAGTTCGACGTCGCGCTGGAACGTTCCGCCGCCTTCTGCCGCGTGGTGGCGCTTGGCCAGGCGACCCTCGCCGACGGCGCCGAGCACAGCAACGAAGGCCACGCCAGCAAGCTCACGCGCAATTCCCATCAGCTGGTGAAGACCGCAGAAGACCTTGAGCACGCGGCCAATGCGTGGCGCCTGGGTGAGCTGGACTAGCCAAAAAAGGGGCTAAAGCTACCCACGTCGGACCCGGCCTGTCAATGTTGACTTAGCCCGCCTGACGGTGAAAACTAAAACTGGTGTCGAACCGCGAAACCCCCGGGCTTCAACATTTAGCCGCTTCGAGCGGCCTACCGCCGAGAGGCGTATCCGGTTCGGCACCATTTTTATGCCCGGAAGCAGAAGGCCCGGACCGGCGTTGATGCCGGCCCGGGCCTTCGCGGTGAAAACTATTTCAGTGTGACCGTGGTTTCGGCCGTTTCCTTCTTGTCGTGATCGAGGTCGCCATCGGCACCCTGAGGCGTCATGGTGACCTTGATTTCGGTTTCCTTGCCAGCGGTGTAAGCGAAGTTCTCCGCAATGTTGAAGGACTCACCCGGCTTGAGCACGAACGGGTCCTTCTCCTTCAGCTTCACGCCGGAGCTCGAAAGACCGTGCTTCTTGTAACCATCGCTGCTGGAGTCCGAGGGCATCCCGCCGAGGTACTTCCAGTCCGTGTACTTGGCGTTGGGAGTGATCAGCGAGTGGCTCAGGGGAATCTCAGCTGAGGAGGTGTTGGTCACCACGTAGTTGAGGTACACCACGGGGTCGCCCTTCTTGAGCAGGTTTTCCTTGGTGTCCTTGTCCACGAACATGCTGTCCTTGGACGCCACATCGGTGGCCACTTGGTAGATATCCACGCTGAAGCTGTCGCCCTTGACGGTGCCCAGCTTGTCTCCAGCCTCGGAGATCGGCAGCGCCCAGGCAGCAACCTTGTACGAGCCGGACGAGGTTCCGGCCCCCTCTGAAGAGGTGGAGGCCAACGGGGACGCCGAGGCTGACGTTGAAGCGGGCGCTGAGGCCGAGGAGGACGACGACGGCTCGGAAGCAGCCGTCGTCGAGCTTGCCGGGGTTCCGCCACAGGCGGTCAGGGCCATCAGGCCGGCTGCGGCGATGCCGGAAATTTTCATGACATTGTTGAGTCGCATGGTTCCCCCATTGAGTGGATTTATCAGGTGCTTCAACAGTGTCGCATGATTCCTGGGTCCGCTGCGATGGGGAGAAGTGCCCGCGACACCCCCGGGGCTTCGCGGCCGCCACCATTGGACCGGTAAAGTTGGGACCGAAACGGGCTGCGTCAAGTCACATCGCCCGTGCCCATCCGTCCCCGGCCCGGAAGCGAAATGAAGCTGCGCCTTTTTCCCCAGGAACCTGCCGGGCTTGTACTGCTCGCGCAGATGGCCGGCGTCATTGTTGCCGCGACTGGAACGCTCTCCGAAATACTCGGCGCGCCGGCCAGTGAACACCAGCGCCTCGCCGAAGAGCTCCATGAGCACGAGTCCAAATCCCTGGACCTGCATTTCGCGCTGCTGACGCATATGCGGACCAGCTTCGTGAACCCGCTCCCCCGCGAGGACATGTACACCCTCTCCCGACACCTCAATGAGGCCATGGAGAAGCTCGACGCCGCCGGAGACCTCGTGGCGCTCTACAAACTGGATCGACTGCCCAAACGCGCTGCGGACCAGCTGGAGATCATCAGCCGGCAGGCCGAGCTCACCGTGGACGCCATGCGGAAGCTGGAGGACCTGGACGAGCTCGAGGACTATTGGATTGAGATCCTTCGCTTGGCCAAACGCGCAGAACGCTCGCACCGGATCTGGGTGGCCGAGATGCTCAAGGATATGAAGTCCACTCAGTTCGCGCGGCACCGGGACATCGCCAACCAGTTGGTGGAAGTTACCAAGGACATGCGGAAGGTCGCCACCCAGGTAGGCAGCATCATCGTCAAGGAATCATGACGTGATCATCGCCTTCCTGGTCCTGGTAGTTGCTTTGGCCTCCGGGTTTGCGTTCCTCAACGGCTTCCGCGATGTCTCCAACGCCGTCGCGCTTTCCACGCGGACCCGCGCCCTGACACCGTCCATAGCTGTCCTGCTCGCCGCGATCTTCAACTTTGTGGGTGCCATGCTTAGCGGCACCTTCATCCTCGCCTTCACGCAGTCCTGGATTACTCTGCCCAGCGGAACCAGCGGGCTCACCATGCTCGCCTCAGCGCTGACCGCAGCCATCTTGTGGGGCGTGTATGCGTGGTGGCGCGGGATCCCGTTGTCCTCCACCAACTCACTGGTTGGCGGTCTGATTGGGGCCGGTGCCGCGAGCGTCCTTGTGGGCGGCAACGCGGTGGGCGGCATGGACAACGTCATGCTCACCCAAGTGGTGCTGCCGTTGGTGCTGTCCCCCGTGATCGCGTTCGTGGCTGCGTACCTGCTGGTGTGGCCTGTGACGTGGGCTGCCCGCTACACACAGCCCAACGTGGTGAACCGGCGTTTCCGCCGGGCGCAGGCCGTCGCAACCGCTGCGGTGGCTTTCGGCCACGGGCTGCAGGATGGTCAACGCACGGCTGCAGTGATGGTGTTGGCCATGGTTGCTGCCGGGTTGTCCGGCGGCAGCGACGTCCCGCTCTGGATCCTGCTTCTCACGGCCATCATGCTCACGGCAGGCACCATGTTTGGCGGCTGGCGGATTTCCCACACCCTGGGCCACAAACTCATTCGAGTGGATCCGCTGCGGGGTTTCGTGGCGCAGACTTTGACGTCCGTGATGCTGTTCATCGGCGCAATCGGGTTTCACTTGCCGCTTTCCACTACACACACGCTCACGGCCTCGGTGCTGGGTGCCGGTGTGAACCAGCGGTTTCACACCGTGAACAGGCGCCTGGTCCGGAGCATCCTGCTGTTCTGGGTGGCCACGCCGTTGATCACAGCCGCGGCGGCGTTCGTCCTGGAGCTGGCGTTCTCGCCCCTCGCGGACCTCTAATCCAAACCATCTGGTCAGTTGGGCAAGAAAAAACGACGGCGGCCGTACCCCCAAGGCGACGGCCACCGTCGTTCTGTGCCGACTCCCCCCATAGAAGCCGGAACCTGAAAAACCCTTATCCGAAGCGGCCGGAGACGTAGTCTTCCGTTGCCTTCTGGGCAGGGTTGTTGAAGATGCTGGTGGTATCCGCGAACTCGATCAGCTTGCCGGGCTTGCCGGTGCCTGCAATGTTGAAGAACGCGGTCTTGTCCGAAACACGCGCAGCCTGCTGCATGTTGTGGGTCACGATCACCACGGTGTACTGGTCCTTGAGCTCGTTGATGAGGTCCTCAACGGCAAGGGTGGAAATGGGGTCCAGGGCAGAGCAGGGCTCGTCCATGAGGATCACCTGGGGCTCAACGGCAATGGCGCGGGCGATGCAGAGGCGCTGCTGCTGACCACCGGAAAGGCCGGAGCCGGGCTTGTCCAGGCGGTCCTTGACCTCGTTCCACAGGTTGGCGCCCACCAGGGACTTCTCCACCAGGGCATCGGCAGCGCCCTTGGAGATCTTCTTGTTGTTCAGCTTCACGCCGGCCAGCACATTGTCGCGGATGGACATGGTGGGGAACGGGTTGGGGCGCTGGAAGACCATGCCCACCTGGGTGCGGACGGTCACCGGGTCCACGCCGGGGCCGTAAAGGTTGTCGCCGTCCAGGAGGACCTCGCCTTCGACGCGCGCGCCGGGAAGGACCTCGTGCATGCGGTTCAGCGTGCGCAGGAAGGTGGACTTGCCGCAGCCGGACGGGCCGATGAAGGCCGTGACGGACTTGGCCTGGATGTTGATGTTGACGTCCTCGACGGCCAGGAAGTTGCCGTAGTAGACATTCAGGTCTTTGACGTCGATGCGCTTGGACATGGTGTTCCTTTGTTCCTTGGGGGTGTGGAAGTTTGAAGGGGGCCGCTGCGGATAACCGGCGGCCGGCCCGGCTAGCGTCCCGTTTTGGGCGCGAACAGACGGGCTATGAGGCGGGCTCCGAGGTTCAGGAGCATCACCAGGATGATCAGCACCAGCGCCGCGCCCCAAGCACGCTGGTCCGACGGCTCAGGGTTGGACGGCGAGGTGGGGTTGAGGATCTGCGTGTAAATGAACGTGGGCAGCGAGGCCATCCAGCCGCCGAAGACGTTGTTGTTGATGGTGGTTGCGAAGCCGGCGGTCACCAGGATCGGCGCGGTTTCGCCGATAACGCGAGCGATCGCCAAGGTGACGCCGGACGCGATGCCGGAGATCGCCGTCGGAATAACCACTTTGGTGATGGTGCGCCACTTGCGCACGCCCAGCGCGTACGAGGCCTCGCGGAGCTCGTTGGGGACGATCTTGAGCATTTCCTCGCTGGAGCGGACCACAACAGGGATCATCAGGACTGAAAGCGCGACGGCGGCTACCGCACCGGTCTTGGTGCCGGGGCCCACGATGGCGAAGAAGAACGCTGCCGCGAAGAGGCCTGCCACGATCGAGGGGATGCCGGTCATGACATCCACGAAGAACGTGATGGCGCGGGCCAGCGGACGGTCGTTGCCGTATTCCACCAGGTAGATGGAGGTCAGGAGGCCCACAGGTACGGAGATGACCGTGGCAAGGAGCGTGATCTGGATGGTGCCCAGCAGTGCGTGGTAGATGCCGCCGAGTACCGGGGCGCCTTCCTCCACTGCCTTGTTGTCGTACGCGCCGGTGACACCGTTCATGGAGGTGCCCAGGAAGCCGGGGGTGATGAGGCCGGGGATGCCGTTGACCAACACGGTGAAGATCACCGAGATCAGGGGAAGGAGGGCAATCAGGAACGAGCCCACCACCAGGCACGTGGCGAGCTTGTCCTTGGCCTTCCGCGAACCTTCAACAACCCCGCTCCAGGACACCAGGCCCACGGCGAACAGGATGGCGGAGACGATGCCCCAGCCGAAGGCGTTGAAGCCGATGAGCGCCATGATGGCCGCACCCACAATGAGTGCAACTGCCAGGACAATGTAGGGCGCGAACTTGGGCAGCTGGCCCTTGGTGAGCGCTGAGCGCTTGCGGACTACTGTGGCGGACATTTAGTTGGCTCCCGAGAATTCTTTGTGCCGGGTGATGATCCAGCGGGCGATCATGTTCACGCCCAAGGTGATGATGAACAGCACCAGGCCGGCGGCGATCAACGTGTTGACCTTGATGCCGCTGGCTTCGGGGAAGTTCAAGGCAATTTCGGCTGCGATGGTCTGGTTGCCGGACTGGATGAGGCTGGCTGTGAGAACACCGGAGGAGAGCACCAGGGCAACAGCCATGGTCTCGCCAAGTGCACGGCCGAGGCCCAGCATGATGGCGCTGATGATGCCCGGACGGCCGAAGGGCAGCACTGCCATTTTGATCATTTCCCAGCGGGTGGCTCCCAGCGCCAGCGCGGCTTCCTCGTGCAGCTTGGGGGTCTGCAGGAAGATTTCGCGGGACAGGGAGGTGATGATGGGAAGGACCATGACGGACAGGACGATTCCAGCGGTCAGGATGGTCTTGCCGGTGGCGGAGGCCGGTCCTTCAAAGATGGGGATCCAGCCGAGGTAGGTGGCCAGCCAGTCGTAGGCCGGTGAGATTTCCTTGGCCAGGAAAGCAGCACCCCAGGCGCCGTAAACAACAGAGGGGATGGCTGCCAGCAGGTCCACTACGTAGCCGAGGCCGGCAGCGAGGCGGCGGGGAGCGTAGTGGGAGATGAACAGTGCCACGCCAATTGCCACGGGGGTGGCGATGACGAGGGCGATCACGGCGGCAATCAGGGTGCCCACCACGATCGGGGCGATGTAGGCGAAGAAGCCGTTACCGCCTTGGATATCCTCAGCCGGGGCGGTGAGGGCAGGGATGGCCTGCACCACAAGGAACAGCGCGACTCCGAAGAGGACCGCGAGAATCAGGCACCCTGCGGCCATGGCGGCCCCGGAGAAAACCTTGTCCCCGGCGCGTCCTGCGCCTTGGGAGGTTGTCAGGGAGTTGGTGGTCACTTCACGTTCCTTCATTCTGGAGTGAACTGGTCTTACATGGCTAAGTTCCCTGCCCCGCGCGAGTGGCTCTGCGGCCACTGGACCGAGGGGCAACTTCGCGCGGGACAGGGAACTTCAGTGTTCAGCCGGGTTCAGCAAACCCGCCGGGAAACCTTAGGCCTTGGCCTTGATGGTTTCGATGGCGGCCTTGGCCTTGTCCTGCAGCGTCTTGGACAGCGGCGCGGACTTTGCGGCGTCAGCTGCGGTCTTCTGTCCTTCGTCTGAAACAACGTAGGTTTCGAAGCCCTTGACCAGGTCAGCAACTTCCTTGGTCTCGTAGGTGGTGCACACAACGTGGTACGAGACCAGGACTACGGGGTAGGCGCCCGATGCGGTGGTCTTGCGGTCCAGCTTGATGGCGACGTCGTTGGCGGCGCGGCCGTCAACGGGCTTGCCGGCTTCGACGGCCTTGGCAGCGGCTTCGGCGGAGATCTTGACGAATTCGTCGCCAACCTTGATGGACGCGGTGCCCAGCTTGCCGGAAACAGCGGAGTCATCGGCGTAGGTCACGGCACCCGGGGTGTCGGTGACAACCTTGACGACACCGGAAGTGCCCTTGGCGTTTTCGCCCGGAAGTGTTGCAGGCCAGATGCCGGCGGCCTTGTCCGTCCAAACCTCGGGAGCAGCAGCTGCGAGGTAGTCGGTGAAGTTGGTGGTGGTGCCGGAGTCGTCAGAGCGGTTTACCGGGGTGACCTTGAGGTCCGGCAGGGTGACGCCTTCGTTGAGGGCGGCGATTGCGGGATCGTTCCAGTTGGCGATTTCGCCGCGGAAGATCTTGGCCACGGTGACGGCGTCGAGCTTCAGGTCCGTGACGCCGGGGACGTTGAAGGCAACAGCGATCGGGGAGATGTACACCGGGATGTTGATGGCGCCTTCGGGGCCGCACTTGGCCTTGGAGCTTTCGAGCTCCTCGTCCTTCAGGTAGGCGTCCGAGCCGGCGAACTGCGCCGAGCCATCGATGATGGCCTTGCGGCCTGCGCCGGAACCGTCCGGGGAGTACTGAACAGTTGCGCCGGAGTTGGCGGCGGAGAAGCCGGCCTTCCAGGCGTCCATGGCTGCTCCGGTGGAGGAGGCGCCGATTCCGGTCAGGGTGCCGGTGACCTTGGGGCCGGAGGCTGCAGACTGGGTGCCGCCAGTGGTGCCCGTTGCGTTATCTGAACCGCAAGCAGTGAGCGCGAGAGCGCCGGCTGCGATGACCGCGATTGCCGCGTTGCGGCCGAAGTGAGTTGCCTTCACTTGGATGTGCCCCTTCCAGGGATTCTTCGATGCGGGCCGAACGGAGATTTCGGCGTGCGCGAGCTGTGGACCAAATGTGTTCCTTTACTGAAGGTAAGGAGTGCAGGTAACGGGATCTGCGGTCCAAGGTGAACGGAAGGTGAACGACGGCGGACCATTGGGTTATGTGGCGCGTGCCACCTTGAGGGGCGGCTGGCTTGAGGTAGTTGGCAGGGGTTGGGCAAATAGACTGGGAGGCATGGCTGCCGCAAAGGGATTTTCTGCAAGCAAGAGGTTCCTGCGCGCCAGAGTCCGGACGGGCCTGGTCCGCAGCCGGAATTCGTTGACCCCTGCCCTCCAGATGACTGTCTGTGCCGTGGGTGCCTACGCTTTCGCTGAATACGTGCTGGGGCATCAGGGGCCATTGTTCGCGGCTACTTCTTCCTTGATTGCCCTGGGCTTTTCCCGCGATCCGCGCCTGCGCCGCGTGATTGAGGTGGGTCTTGGCTGCACGCTGGGCATCGTGGTGGGCGACCTCTTGCTTCATTGGTTGGGCGCGGGGATCTGGCAGGCCGCCATAGTCCTGCTTTTCTCCATCCTGCTGGCCAGGTTCTTGGACAGCGGCACAATCTTCACCACCCAATTGGGGTTGCAGTCCTTGCTGGTGGTACTTCTGCCTGCACCGGCCGGCGGGCCCTTTACGCGCAGCCTCGATGCCGTGATCGGTGGCGTCTTTGCGTTGCTGGTGACCATCCTGGTGCCGAAGGATCCGCGGCGTGAGCCCCGGAAAGACGTGCAGAAGATTCTCCATGAGCTCGCCGAAGTGCTGCGCGAATGCGCTAAAGCCATGATCGACAGTGACTCAACCACGGCTTGGCACGCCCTGATCCGGGGCCGCAATTGCCAGCCCCTGGTGGACCGGATGCGGCAGACTCTGCGTGCCTCCGGTGAGGTTGCCACTCTGGCACCGGCGCATCGCAGGCACCGTGACGAACTCGCCGGTTTGGAGCATTCGCTGGAATACATCGATCTTGCGCTCCGCAACAGCCGGGTGTTTGCACGGCGGCTCACCAGCGCCATCAACCATGCCGCGTTGTCCGATGAAGCGATCGAGAGTATCTCCGAGGTTCTCCAGGAAACGGCTGCGGCGATCGATGAGATGACCATTGGCTTGTCCGAGCAAAGCGAAGGTACGCGCCGGGTGCATCTGCGCCGTGCCAGGAATGAGCTCTCGGACATCGCTGCGCGGCTGCATCCCAAGATGCTGGACGTGCAGCGCCTTGAGGGCGAAACAGTGGTCATGCTGTTCCGCCCGCTCATGGTGGACCTGCTGGAGGCCAGCGGCATGGAGCCGGACGAGGCCCGCGCGGTGCTTCCGGCGCTGTAGCGTGCGGGTGGCTAATACTGTCAGTCCCCGCCACTAACCTTGAACGCATGGCTACAAAGACCTCCCGCGCATCCAAGACTCCCGCTTACAAGTGCGCCGAATGCGGCTGGACCGCCATTAAGTGGGTGGGACGGTGCGGTGAGTGCCAGGCCTGGGGAACCGTTGAAGAATACGGCGCCACTGTAGCGCGTACGACGGCGGCCGCCGTCGTTTTGGAGCCGGCCCGCCGGATCGCTGAGGTGGATGGGACCACTGCTGCCTTCCTGCCCACCGGCGTGGATGAGCTTGACCGCGTCCTCGGTGGAGGGCTTGTGCCCGGCGCCGTCATCCTGCTGGCGGGGGAACCCGGCGTCGGGAAGTCCACGCTCCTGCTGGACGTGGCCGCGAAGTTCGCCCGCACAGGCCAGGATGTCTTGTACATCACCGGAGAGGAATCTGCGGCGCAGGTAAAGCTGCGTGCGGAGCGGATCGACGCCGTCGCCCATACTCTTTATCTTTCCGCCGAAACAGACTTGGGTCAGGCACTGGGCCAGGTGGAGAAACTGGAGCCCAAGCTGCTGATTGTGGACTCCGTGCAGACGCTGAGCAGTGCCGATGTTGAGGGCAGCGCCGGGGGCGTCTCCCAGGTCCGCGAGGTGGCTGCTTCCATCATCGCCGCGG
This sequence comes from Paenarthrobacter aurescens, assembly GCF_041549525.1. Classification (NCBI taxonomy): domain Bacteria; kingdom Bacillati; phylum Actinomycetota; class Actinomycetes; order Micrococcales; family Micrococcaceae; genus Paenarthrobacter; species Paenarthrobacter aurescens. The sequence continues at coordinate 208,300 of NZ_CP157456.1, read as the reverse complement.
CCAAGCGACGCAACATGACCACACTGCTGGTGGGCCATGTGACCAAGGAAGGCACCATTGCAGGGCCTCGCCTGCTGGAACACCTGGTGGACGTTGTGTGCCAGTTCGAAGGCGAGCGTCACTCCCGTCTACGCCTGCTGAGGGCCGTCAAGAACCGCTACGGCGCCACGGATGACGTCGGATGCTTTGATCTTAATGAGACTGGTATTGAGGGCCTTGCGGATCCCAGTGGGTTGTTTGTTTCACGGACACGTGAGCCCGTTTCGGGCACCTGCATCACGGTGACCATGGAGGGACGCAGGCCCCTGCTGGCCGAGGTTCAGTCCCTTCTGGCCGAAAGCGCCAATTCGCAGCCGCGCCGAGCTACCAGTGGTCTGGAGAGTTCCCGGGTTGCCATGCTGCTGGCTGTTCTTCAGCAGCGTGCGGGCTGCATGCTGCATAAGGACGACTCCTATGTGGCCACGGTGGGTGGCGTGAAGCTGACGGAGCCGGCCACGGACCTGGCAGTTGCCTTGGCTGTGGCATCGGCCAAGTCACGGAAGGCCCTCCCCCAACGGCTCATAGCGTTCGGCGAGGTGGGGCTTGCCGGCGAAGTGCGCCCCGTGCCCGGAATCAACCAGCGCATCCAGGAAGCTCACCGGCTCGGCTTCACCCACGCCATTGTTCCGGCGAGCCCGGCGGGCGCGGGTGTCATTCCGGATGGCTTCTCGGTGAAGGAAGTAGGCCATCTGGCTGAGGCGCTGGAACTGCTGATCACTTAACCCTTACGGGGTGTCGGGAGCCTGCTTAATGGGAATTCGGTAAGGATTGGATCATGACCAAACGGAATGTGCTTATTGGGGGACGCTTCTTCTTTGGCCTCCTGACCCTGGTGGCGGTGGGCACCCAGTTGGCTGTCCACATCAGCCTGGGGTTCGATGTCTGGAACTTCTTCAGCTACTTCACCAACCTTTCGAATCTGTTCGCCGCCGCTGTGCTCCTCATCAGCGGCTACCGGGTTCTTATCCGCAAACGGCCCACCGAAGCCGATGACGTCACCCGTGGCACTGCCACCATTGCCATGGCCATTGTGGGCATTGTGTTCGGTGCACTCCTGACGGGGCAGGACCTGGGATCCATGGTTCCGTGGGTCAACTTCGTGGTCCACTACCTGATCCCGGTGGTGATGGTGGCTGATTGGCTGTTTCAACCTCCGCGGGCCCGCCTTGAAGCCCGGCACATTTGGTACTGGCTCATCTACCCCGTGTTTTACCTGAGCTACAGCCTGATCCGTGGCGCGTTCGTGAACTGGTACCCGTACTGGTTCATTGATCCTTCCCGTGCCGGCGGCTGGGGCGGGGTGGTGGTGTTTGCGTTGGCCATCACTGTGGGTTTCGTCGTGGTGAGCTTTGCGATGCTCTGGCTCGGAAACAAGCTCAAGCGGCAGGTGGATTACTAGAACACCCAGGAAGTTTGGCTCCCTACTTATCGCAGAGTGACGTAGCTCGTGTTGACAGTGCGCGGCCGTGGGACAAGACTGAGGTACAGCTATACATTTGGTATAGCCTTCGGCGGAAGGAGAAACTCAATCATGCCGACGACCCTAAGGCCTCTTCAGATCGCATACGCGCAAAAGGAATTGGCGCGCTTGGACCACATACGCGAGGTGTTGGCAGCACACAAGAACGGCGCCTCACAGACGGCAATAGCCAATGATGCAGGGATCTCGCAGGCTGAAGTTTCCAGAATCCTGCGGCGTGTTGAAGCAGTTCCCGGCGCGGTCGCGAGGTCGCCGCGTGAGGTAATCCTACGGCACGCTGCCGGTCAGCTGGATCACACGTCGATGCTTACCGAGCTTGTAAGCTGGAACTACAGTTTCGCGCAGGATGCAGAGCCGGAAAATCCGCTCAGCGTTCGAACCTCAGGCTCTTGGGAGCAAGTCACAGATGCGCTTCACAGGGGCTTGCTGAGTGATGACGACTTCGACTACCTCTTGGAGCATGTTCGCAAGTCCTTCGCGGGCACCACCAAGGGGGACCTGGATGACGGCAATGGACGCGCGGTTGCGCACCGAGCGCGAGTTGATTCGTCTGACACAGCCTGGGTCCTTACTTAATAGGGACTCCCACCGATCAACAGCGGTTTTTTACGACGCGCGGGATAAGCAGCGCCGCAAGTTCCATACAGAACTGATCGAAAGCTACACAGCTGACGCCGCAGACCTTGGAAAAGACGGGTCTGCGGCGATCATAACTGCTGGGCCACCCGGCGCCGGGAAGTCGACCGAGGTCGAGAAACTAGGGCTCACCGGTTATCGAGTTATCGACCCGGATGTCATCAAGGAGCACCTCCTTGAAAAGGCCCGCAGAGACGGCATTTTTGATGATCTTCTTCGTCTGCAGTTAGAGGACGGGCGGACGCTCTTACCCAATGAGCTTGCTTCGCTTGTCCATAATGAATCTGCCGATCTGGCGAATGCGATTCTGAGGAGATCGATTGAAGACGGCGTGAACGTTGCCATTGAGGGAACATTCTCATGGCCAATCCTCAAAGACCGTTATCTTGAATGGCTGCTGACCGGCGAGTACAGCTACCTCACCGTAGTTAACGTAGAGGTGAACCGTGATACCGCTATAAGCCAAGCCAGCGAACGTTGGTGGGGTGGTCGCGAAAAGGCCTTCGCCGGCACTGGATCACTCCTGGGCGGAAGATTCACGCCTCCCGAGGCGATCGACGCTCTCTATACCACCGGCGCGCCAAGAGCCAGCACGTGCAATGCCAACGCCGTGGCTTTCTTTAACGATCCTCGGGCAGATCTCTTTGATGAAGTGACGCTGTACGTCTATGACAGGACAGGCAGCAGTGATGAACAAAGCATCTACGTCGCACGAAATGGCGTCCGAGAGGGGGACTCTCCCGCACCTTTGGGCGTCGCTTATCGAGGGCTTAGCCAGCCATAAGTTCTGGCAAGCCTCCGAACCGCCGGATGAGCTCCGCGCCGGCAGCCCTCACTCCCGGAAGTTCCTCCCTGAGCCCGGCAAGGATCAAGACCGTATCCGCCGTGGTAGACGCGGAGTCTGCAGCGATCAGTCCGTCCGCGCGGAGATTGATCAAGGACTCCACCAAACGGAAAGCGGTATCGCCCAGGCTTGCGTCTGACCGGGCGACTGCCGCGAGTTCGCGCCCCAACTCTCCGTAAATGGTCCTGAGTTCGTTTCGGGCTGCCATGAAGGGCTGGAAGATCCGGGCCCTGGCCTCCGGCAGGTGGTAAAGCACGCCGAGGTTCCATCGGGAATTGCAGAGCTGCGAGCCGTCGAACAGCACCACCGCGTGTAACCGCGCAGCTGCGGCCAGTACATCCCTGTCGTCGCCCTTGTGGTCGTTTACTGTCCGGGCAAAGGCGAGGCTTGTGGACACCGTCCCGCCGAGCAACTCACCCAGAAGCTCATCCTTGGTGGAGAAGTGGTGATAGAGCGATGACTGCCGGATCCCTACGGCGTCGGCGATGGCCCGGGTGGAGGTGTTGGCGAACCCTTGGCTGGTGAAGAGCTCTGCAGCCGCGTCCAATATCTCGTCACGGGCGGTGGCTCCCGGGCGCACTGCCTGCTGTTTTCGTGGGCGTCCCGGTCCGGCTGTAGTCACCCTTCATTCTTGCATCGCAGCACCCTCAAACAGGCCGTTCACGGCGCGCTCCCCGAGAGGTGAGTTTTCATTTACATCCTGGAAATCCGCGGTAACCAAGGCTTTACATGGGCGAAACGCAGCGGGGACACCGCGCTGAAAAACTATCACTTGACCGATATTCCGGACGGGTGATCAGAAACCGCTCCGGGCTGGTTCCACATCCCGTTCCAGACACGGAGAAACTGATGACTTCCACCCTTTCGACGGCGACCGCCCGCACCGACGATGCAGACCTGACAGCGCTCGGCTACCAGCCCACGCTGCACCGCAAGCTTGGCCGCTACGCTTCGTTCGCCGCAGGTTTTTCATTCGTCTCCATCCTCACCACCATCTTCCAGCTCTTCGCCTTCGGCTACTCCTTCGCCGGTCCTGCTTTCTTCTGGACGTGGCCGGTGGTGCTGGTGGGCCAGCTCCTTGTGGCCTTGAACTTCGCTGAACTCGCCGCCCGTTACCCGTTGTCCGGGGCTGTCTACCAATGGTCGCGCCGCGTGGGTGGTGAAGTGGTGGGCTGGTTCGCGGGCTGGTTCATGTCCATCGCCCAGGTCATCACGGCTGCCGCAGCAGCCATCGCCCTCCAGGTGGTCCTCCCCCAATTGTGGGATGGCTTCCAGCTGGTTGGCGGTGACCCCACCCTGACGTCCCCCACCGGAGCGGCGAACGCTGTCATCCTCGGCGCCGCACTCTTGGTGTTGACCACCCTCATCAACTGCCTGGGCGTGAAGCTCATGTCACACGTCAACTCCATTGGCGTGACCTGCGAAATCGTGGGCGTCGCCGCGGTGATCCTGGCACTGTTCGCAGCCGCGCAGCGCGGCCCGGAGGTAGTAGCGGACGTCAGTGTTGTCACAACCTCGGATCTTGGCGCAGTGGGTGCCTTCCTGGTGTCCGGTTTGATGGCCACCTATGTCATGGTGGGCTTCAACTCCGCCGGTGAACTCTCGGAGGAAACCAAGAACCCCCGCAAGACCGCCCCGCGAACCATTCTTTCGGCGCTGATCATCTCCGGTATAGGCGGCGGGCTCATGATCATTGCCGCGCTGATGGCAGCACCAAGCCTGGACGACGGCAGGCTAGCCACCGAGGGGCTACCCTACGTGCTCACTGCTGTGCTGGGCACGTTCTGGGGCAAAGTACTGCTGGTTGACGTGGCAATCGCCATCTTCGTCTGCACTTTGGCCATCCAAACCGCAGGTTCACGGCTTGTGTTCTCCATGGCCCGCGACGGCAAGCTTCCAGCCTCCGCTCTACTCTCCAAGGTCCACGCGCAGCGGGGAACCCCTATGTGGCCATCCATCGCTATCGGTGCCCTGGCCGTGGGAATCCTCGCCATCAACATCGGCAACTCCGCACTGTTCACCACCCTCTGCAGTGTGTGCATCGTGATGGTGTACCTGGCATACCTGATGGTCACGGTACCGCAGCTGCTCAGCCGTTTCCGCGGCGATTGGGACAGGGTAGGGCAAACCATGCCAGCTGGGCTCTTTTCGCTGGGCCGCTGGGGCTTGCCGGTCAACATTCTGGCCGTGCTGTACGGCGCCCTGATGGTCATCAACCTTTCCTGGCCGCGCCCCGAAGTGTACGACCCCTCCGGTGAACATGGGGTCCTGCTCTTCTCCGCCCCCATCATGGTGGGCGCCGTCCTGCTCCTGGGCCTCTGGGTCCGGCGGAACATCCGGGCTCGGGAGATCAAGGCTGCGGAAGCCGTCAACGCCGGCTGACCCGCCCACAGGTTAGACCAGTTCACGTTCAAACACGGACAAAGTTCAAGCACAGAAATGATTGCCATGACACAGACTCTTGAAACACAGGCCCCGGAAAACGGGACCGCCACGACGGCCGGCGCCAAACTGCACGCACGGGCCCAGCACGGGCGTACAGCCGAGACCATGATCCACGTCCCCCCTGCTACGGCGCCGGCACGGTTGACCCGGAACCTCCCAGCAGAAGCACAGGATTCCCTCATCTGGGCCGAGACACTGGCCTTCGGCCGCTACACCCATCTGGAGCTGGCCCGCGGGACGCGCCTGAGGATCACCGACTTCGACGGCGATGCTTGCGTTCACGCTGTCATCATCCGAAGTGGAGCCCAGCATGAGCGGCTCAACGTCGCGGACACTGTCAAAGTCCCCTGGCAGGCCTACATGACCACAGGCCACCCCCTTCTTTCCGACGCCGGACGCCTCATGGCAACCGTGGTGGCCGACTCTTCCGGTAAGCACGATGCCCTCACCGGCACCACCAACCTGGCCGGTAACACTGCCAAGTACGGTTCCGGATCAGCCCATAGCCCGTCACCGGCAGGCCGCGAACTTCTCACCCTCGGCGGCATGAAGCACGGGGTCAGCCAAAGGCAACTACCGCCGTCGGTGTCCTTCTTCAAAGGCGTCACCGTGGAACGGGACGGCAGCATCCAATTCGCCGGCAGCGCCGGCGCCGGGGCCGCCGTCGAACTTCTCCTCCACATGGACGCGGTGCTTTTACTGGCCAATACAGCCCACCCGCTGGACCCGCGTCCGGAGTTCACCGGCAGCGCCGTGGACATCGTCGCGTGGCGGGCTCCGCAGGACCTCGCAGCCCTGGTGGACGGAACCTCCACTGTTGATCTGGGCCCGGAAGGGCGACTGGCCCTCAACAACACAGAACTCGACTACAACGCAAGGACTTCCGCATGAACACCATCGCAGATATCGGCCCCGCGCTGGTCGCCGGGAAAGTGGTCCTGGACGAACTGGTGGAAGCCCGCGGCCCGTGGTCCGCCGTGGTTGAGGCCGGAGACGTACTCACCATTGTGGACCTGAACGGTAACCAGGCCGTGGACTGCATTCTCTACGCGGCCCAAGACACCAGCACCCGCTACTCGGCCGCCGTGACTATCGCGACCCAAGGCAACATCTTCCTCACCACCGGCTCAGTCCTGCGCGCAGACAGCGGCCAGGCACTCATGACCGTGGTGGCGGACGAGGTTGGCGTCCACGACACCATCGGAGGCGCCTGCTCACAGGAATCCAACACCCTCCGCTACGGCCAGCACACCCATGAACAGCACGCCTGCGTGGAGAACTTCCTCATTGAAGGCGCCAAGTGGGACCTGGGCAAGAAAGACCTGGTGTCCAACATCAACTGGTTCATGAACGTGCCGGTGGACCCGGATGGCGCCTTGGGCATCGTGGACGGGCTGTCCGCCCCCGGCAAACGGGTGGCCCTCCGCGCCGAGATGGACACCCTGGTGCTGGTCTCCAATTGCCCTCAAATCAACAACCCTTGCAACGGCTTCAACCCCACGCCGGTGCGCATGATCGTCACACGTCCGGAGGCCCGCGCATGAACCGTTTCCACACCCTTCTCATCGCCAACCGCGGCGAGATCGCCTGCCGGATCATCGAATCCGCCCGGAAAGCCGGGCTGCGCACCGTCGCCGTTTTCTCCGAAGCAGACCGCGGCGCCAAGCACGTGAAGCTCGCAGACGAGGCCGTCCTGTTGGGACCCGCACCCGCCAAGGAGTCCTATCTCAAAGTTGAGGCCATCCTTAGCGCGGCGGCGGCCACCGGGGCCGGCGCCATTCACCCCGGCTACGGGTTCCTGTCCGAGGACGCTGCGTTCGCGGAAGCAGTGGAGGCGGCAGGGCTCGTCTTTGTTGGGCCTACCCCTGAACAGCTCCGGATCTTCGGGACCAAACACACGGCAAGGGATGCCGCTCAACGCGCCGGAGTTCCCATGATCGCGGGTTCCGGCCTGCTTGACGACGCGGACCAGGCCGTGGCAGCAGCGGCCACCATCGGCTACCCGCTCATGCTCAAGGCAACCGGCGGGGGCGGCGGCATCGGCATGGCAGTTTGCCGGGAAGAAGCCGAACTCCGCGACAACTACTCCCGGGTGGCCCGTTTAGCCAGCTCCAGCTTCGGAACCGCCGGAGTCTTCGCTGAACGCTACATCGAACATGCCCGCCACGTGGAAGTCCAGGTGTTCGGCGACGGTGAGGGCCGCGTAGTGAGTCTCGGTGATCGCGACTGCTCACTGCAGCGCCGCCACCAGAAAGTACTCGAAGAGGCGCCCGCGCCGGATCTGCCGGAGGCTTTGCGGGAGGAACTGCACCGAAGCTCCCGTGCGCTCTGCGCCTCCGTGGGCTACCGCTCTGCGGGCACAGTGGAGTTCGTCTACGATCCCGTCCGCCAAGAGGCATCCTTCCTGGAAGTCAACGCCCGGCTGCAGGTTGAGCACCCCGTCACCGAAGCCATCACCGGAGTGGACTTGGTGGAGTGGATGCTGAATCTGGCCCAGCAGGAGCCCGTGCTTCAGGGCGTGCCGGACAGCGTGCCCGTCTCAGGACATGCCGTGGAAGCCCGCATCTACGCAGAAGACCCCGCCCGGAATTTCCAACCCAGCGCCGGAACCGTCACCAACGCGCAGTACCCGGCCTCCGACGTCGTACGCATTGACGCCTGGGTGGAGACCGGCAGCGAAGTCTCCACCAGCTACGATCCCCTGCTGGGCAAGGTCATCACGTCCGGTACCAACCGCGACGCTGCCTTCGACGCCCTGGCCGCTGCGCTGGCAGAGACCCGGATCGACGGTATCGAAACGAATTTGGGCATGCTGCGTACCGTGGCGGGGATGGAAGTAGTCCGCGCAGCAGAACATTCCACTGGAACCCTGAACACCGTGGGCGATCCTGAGCCCCGGATCACCGTTGAACGGCCCGGCCTCCAAACCAGCGTGCAGGACTGGCCGGGCAGGACCGGGCTGTGGCAGATCGGCGTTCCGCCCAGTGGTCCCATGGATGATTTGTCGTTCCGGCTGGGCAACGTCGCACTGGGTAACCCGGAGGGCGCACCCGGGCTGGAATTCACCATGGCCGGGCCGGCGCTCCGCTTCACTCACGCCACCACGGTGTGCGTCACCGGCGCCGACGTTACCGTGACGGTCAATGGCAACGCGGCCGCCACTTGGGAGCCCATCACCGTCCCTGAAGGCGGCCTTCTGGATGTGGGCTCCGCGGACGGATCCGGGCTGAGGGGCTACGTCCTCTTTGAAGGCGGGCTGGACGTTCCCCAATACCTCGGGAGTGCTTCCACGTTCACGTTGGGCCAGTTCGGCGGCCACGGCGGCCGTGTGCTGCGCGCCAGCGATGTGCTCCGCACGGTCACCGGGCACCTGCCTGAAACAGTCCCCGGCCCGGTTCCCGCGGAGAGCCGCCCGGCGCTTACGTCGCAATGGGAGCTGAAAGTGGTGGAAGGACCGCATGGCGCCCCGGAATTCTTCCAGCGCGAAGACATTGAGGAACTCTATGCCGCCGAGTACGAGGTCCACTTCAACTCCGCCCGCACGGGCGTCCGCCTGATCGGGCCCAAGCCGCGGTGGGCCCGCACTGATGGCGGCGAGGCCGGACTACACCCTTCCAACATTCACGACACCGCCTACTCGGTGGGCGCCTTGGACTTCACCGGCGATACCCCCATTCTGCTGGGCCCGGATGGTCCCAGCCTGGGTGGCTTCGTCTGCCCCGTTACCGTTGTGACCGGCGAGCGCTGGAAGCTGGGGCAACTCCGTCCTGGGGACAAGGTCCGCTTCGTGCCGATCCGCTCGGTTGAGGCACCTTCCTTAAAGGAACTCGGCGCCGCGAGGCAGCTGATACTGCCGGGCGATGCGGGCTTCAGCGCCGGCACGGTGTCTGGCACAGCTTCCGGCACCACCGGGCTGCTGCGCGGGGACGGCGACGACGGCGTGCTGGGCCGGGTGCCGGAAGGCGACGGACGGCCTGCAGTCACCTTCCGTCGTTCCGGTGATGACAACCTTCTGGTGGAGTACGGGGACATGGTGCTCGACCTCGGCCTGCGGGCACGCGTCCATGCCCTGCACCAGGAACTCGAACGTCTTAGGGTCCGGGGAATCGTGGATCTGACCCCGGGCATCCGTTCCTTGCAGATTAAGGCTGATCCGTCGGTCCTACCCACTTCCACGCTGTTGGGCCTGGTGCGGGAGGTGGACGCTTCGCTTCCTGCAAGCTCGGAGCTGGTGGTGCCCAGCCGCAATGTCCGCCTCCCCTTGTCCTGGGACGACCCCGCTACCCGCGAAGCAATCGAGCGCTACATGGCCGGTGTCCGTGACGACGCACCGTGGTGCCCGTGGAACATCGAGTTCATCCGCCGCATCAACGGCTTGGACTCCGTCAACGACGTCTTCGATACCGTCTTCAACGCCGAGTACCTGGTGCTGGGGCTGGGCGATGTGTACCTCGGAGCGCCGGTGGCCACGCCCTTGGATCCCCGGCACCGGCTGGTCACCACCAAGTACAACCCCGCCCGCACGTGGACCCCGGAGAACGCCGTAGGCATCGGCGGTGCCTACATGTGCATTTACGGCATGGAAGGTCCCGGCGGTTACCAGTTTGTTGGGCGGACCACGCAAGTATGGTCGCGCTACGCGGATGCCGCACCCTTTGAGCCGGGTTCCCCGTGGCTGCTCCGGTTCTTCGACCGTATTTCCTGGTACCCCGTCAGCCCTGAGGAACTGTTGGATCTCCGGGCGGACATGGCTGCCGGCAGGGGCCGGGGTGTGGAGATCACGGAAGGGACTTTCTCGCTGGCCGAGCATGAAGACTTCCTGGAACGCAACAGCGTCTCCATTGCGGAGTTCCGTGAAACCCAGTCAGCCGCCTTCGCCGTTGAACGTCAGGCGTGGGAGGAAGCCGGCGAGTTCGATCGCGCAGAGCAGGCTGTTTCCTTGGCCCCGCCGGTGGACGACGTGGTGATTCCCGACGGCGGCACCTTGGTCACGTCCCCGTTCGCCGCAAGTGTGTGGAAAGTGGACGTGGAACCTGGCGACGTGGTGACGGCCGGCCAGTCGTTGGTTTCCCTGGAGGCCATGAAGATGGAGACGGTCATCCAAGCTCCGGTGGATGGTGTGGTCCAACAAGTCCTGCCCACGGCCGGCGCGCAGGTGGTAGCAGGCGAGGCTCTGGTGGTGCTTGAGCCTGTGGACATTCGGGAACGCGCACTCGTGCTGGAAGGAAGCGCATCATGACCACCTCCCGGGGAACCACAGCGGAACGCGTCCTTGCGGCACTTGAGGCGATTGACGCCGTCGACCGTCCTGAAATCTGGATCCACCTGCGGGGGCGGGATGAACTGCTGGCAGAGGCGGCGCGGATCGACGCCGCTGCGGCCGCCGGGGAGGACCTGCCGCTTGCCGGGCTCCTGCTCGCCGTGAAGAACAACGTGCATGTTGCCGGTTTGATCACGACGGCGGCGTGCCCCGGATTTGGTGAAGCGCCCGCCGGGGATGCGGTGCCGGTCGCGCGGCTTCGCGCCGCGGGCGCCTTAGTGTTGGGGGCCACCAACCTGGACCAGTTCGCCACGGGACTGGTGGGTACCCGCAGCCCCTATGGGGCTGTGCGCGATTCACGGCGACCTGACCGGATTTCCGGCGGCTCAAGTTCAGGTTCTGCAGTAGCAGTGGCACTTGGCCTCGTGGACATTGCCATCGGGACGGACACGGCGGGTTCGGGACGGATTCCCGCCGCTCTGCAAGGGATTGTGGGGATCAAACCGACCCTCGGCGTGGTGTCCACCGAAGGCGTGGTTCCTGCGTGCCGTTCCTGGGATACCGCCACGATCTTCGCCCGCCACCTCGCCACTGCCGAGCTCGCCATGGGCATCATGGCCGGGAAGGGCCTCGCCTGGCCCGCGGACGTCAAGCTTGCTGCGCCGCCCTCGCCGCGAGTGGCCTATCCCGCTGCCCTGCCTGCGCTTCCGGAGGCGTGGGTGCTCGAGTTCGAGGCACAAATAGAGCGTCTGCGCTCCACCGGGGTGGTGGCCGAACCCATCGAACTGGACGTTTTCCTCGAGGCAGCAAGGCTGCTGTACGACGGCGGATTGGTGGCCGAACGCTATGCCGCCGTCGGCAGCTTCATTGACTCGGTGGCGTCGGAGGGGGTTGCCGCCACGCTCGACCCCACAGTGGCGGGGATCATCAGCGCTGCGGGTAAGGTTCCCGCGCACCGGTACGTGACGGACACCGCTACCTTGGAACAGCTCAGAACTGAAGCGATGCAACGATTGGAGGGCTTCGATGCCCTGGTTGTGCCAACAGCTCCTTTTCATCCGACGCTGGCCGAGGTTGCGGCCGATCCCGTGGGAGTCAATTCCCGGATGGGTACGTACACCAATTTCTGCAACCTGTTTGATCTCAGTGCCGTTGCGGTGCCGGCAGGTACGGTCACGGACGAGGGCGGCGTCTCGCAGTTCGGCCTGACGGTCATCGCCGGAGCGTTCGAGGACGGCGTGGCCGCGGACATTGCCGGGCGAATCGAACTCACCCCTGAGAAGCCGGGACTGTTCGCTGCCGGCGCTGCCGCCCCCCGGTCTGCCGCGCCAGTGGTTCCCTGGCCGGTTGCCGCGGGCGCCGCCGTCGTTCCCTTGGTTGTGGTGGGTGCCCACCGGAAGGGCCAGCCCTTGGCTGCGGAACTCGAGCGGCGTGGAGCGTTCTGGGACGGCCGGGTGGTTACTGCGGCCCGGTACCGAATGGTGGCCCTGGAAACCACACCGCCCAAGCCCGGCGTGGTTCGCTCTGACCAGGGAACCGCCTTGGTGGCCGAGCGGTGGTTGCTTTCCGAGGCCGGTCTGGGATCGTTCCTGGCCGGGTTGCCCGAACCAATGTTGCTGGGGTCCATCACATTGGATGATGGGAGCACGGCAGTGGGATTCGCTTGCGATTCCGTGGCGGCCGAAGGCGCGCGGGACATTAGCGAGTACGGCGATTGGATTAAATATCTGGAAGAAAACGCGGCTGCACCAGGCATCCAAGGGCTGTGGCAGGAAACCCGCAACGCCTTGCTGACAGGTCTTAGCCGCGGCCAGCGCTAGCGGCATGGCGGCCGGTTGATGGAAATAGGGTTTCCAACAAACGGCCGCCAAAGCACTTTCAAGGCATCGCTGAACATCACGAAATGACCCACTTTGGGGCTTGCTGGTGCGGTTAACGGCGCCTGGAAGCCCTATCATTGAGCTTGTCGTCATGTGGGCATTTTTGTTAAGCGCACTGACGCCGGATTCAGCTTGTCTGTGAGCCATGGCTTGCACCTTCGAAGGGAAACCCTATGGCCCGGAGCCCGGAAGAGTCGCTCAAGGCGACCCTTGCCAGAGTCGCACCCGGAACTCCTTTGCGTGACGGCCTGGAACGCATTCTCCGGGGACGCACCGGCGCGCTGATCGTGCTGGGCTACGACCGCACCATCGACTCCATCTGTTCGGGCGGGTTCGACATCGGCATCGATTTCTCGCCAACGCGTCTCCGCGAATTGGCCAAGATGGACGGCGCCATCATCTGCGACAAGGATGCCAGCAACATTGTCCGGGCCGCAGTCCAGTTGGTGCCCGATTCGAGCATCGAAACCCAGGAGTCAGGCACCAGGCACCGCACGGCAGAGCGCGTGGCCATCCAGACCGGTGTTCCCGTTATTTCCGTCAGCCAATCGATGCAAATCATCGCCCTCTACGTAAACGGTTTGCGCCACGTCCTGGAAGGCTCCGAAAAGGTCCTTGCCCGCGCCAACCAGGCCTTGGCAACCTTGGAGCGGTACAGCGCCCGCCTGGACCAGGTCACCAGCTCTCTTTCGGCCCTGGAGATCGAGGCGCTGGTCACGGTCAGGGACGTTGCCGTCACGCTGCAGCGCCAGGAAATGGTTCGCCGCATCTCCGAGGAAATCGCCCAGTACGTGCTGGAACTCGGTGAAGACGGCCGGCTGCTGTCCCTGCAGGTAGAGGAACTCACCATGGGCCGCGGACCGGGCAGCGACGTGATCATCCGCGACTACTCCGATCCGGACGCTACGCCCGAGGAAATCGAGGAAGCCGTCCAAGCACTCCTCAATCTGGGTCCCACGGAACTGATCGACCTCAGCCGCATTGCCCACATCATTGGCTTCGCCGGTGGGGTTGAGCAGCTAGACGCAGTGGTTCAGCCGCGTGGTTACCGTCTACTGTCCGGCCTGAAGTCGGTGCCGAAGGCTGTGGCGGACCGTTTGGTGGACTACTTCGGCGGGCTCCAGAACCTCATGGCGGCCACCATTGATGACCTCATGACCGTGGACGGAATCGGCGATCAGCGGGCCCGCACAGTCCGCGAGGGCTTGAGCCGCATGGCTGAGGCGAGCCTGCTGGACCGTTTCCTCTAAAGGCGAGCGCCGCCGTCGGGCCTCAACTCAACGGAAACGCTAGTTCAGCTGGAAGGCGACCTTGGGGCTTGCCTTGTTTCCCAGGCGTGCCTCGAACGTGTAGTAAGCGCCACCGGCGCCCGGCGTGGCGGCAATGCTGGCGCAGCCTTCCAACGTCCGGTTGCGCTGCCACGGAAAGTTTGCGGTTTCGCTCTTGCCCGGCTGGATGGTCTTGATGAGGTCCTCGCCGCCTGCCTGGCAGTCCTTTGAGGAAAAGATCCGGTCCGAGCCGCTCATCAGCAGGTATTCCATCTGGGAGGTGCCCACGTTGACTTCACACGGGGCTGTGCCGCCGTTGGTGATGGTCATGGTCAGCAGCGGCTTTTCCTCGGGGCCGTAGGCCGGTTTGTCGGTTTTGGCGGCCACGGTCATCAGGTTGAGGTCGCACACGGGCGAGGCCGACGGCGACGGTGCCGCTGATCCTGTGGGGGTAGTCCCGGGTGTGGGCGCCGTTGAGGCATCGGCCGTGCTGACGGCCTGTGGTTCGGGGTTCCCGCCCAGCGCGCCGCTGAGCCCCACCACGCCTGCCACGATCAGGGCGATCACCAGCAGCAGAGCGCCGAAGACAACTTGCCGACGACGGCGGTACACGGCCGGGCTCGGCCGTCGCCTTTTGACGGGGGCAGCACCCTTCGCCGGCGCTGATGGGCGCCCGCTGGACTGTTGCTTACCCTTGTTGGCCATGGTTCTAGGCTAGGCTCGCGGCTGCATGGGTACCTAACCTCCACGCCGCAAGTGCCACATCCCGGCCTGTGTGACGTCGGACATGCGCGCGGGATGTGCGGACCGGGGGTCCTGTAAGTGGCGCCAAACCCCGCCGCAGCAGGGTCTGGTGAGTATGCTGTGGCTAATGGCATCAAGCCTGTCATTTGGCGGCTTCCGGGGAGAGGGCTGGCGATCATGCAGGACACATCCGTTTTCATGCCATTGGATGATTTCTTCGGCAACATCGGCAGACGCAAAGCCATTGTTGTGTGCCAGCTGCCCCTGACGTTGGCCATGGGTTTGATCATCCTTTTTGTTGTCCTCTTCAGCCCCGAAACGATGGCCGACACAGCCTTCCAGCTGATGCTGGTGGTTCACGTGCTGATGTTTGCAGCCTGCGCCGCTTTGCCGTGGAACAGGCTTCCTCCCTGGAGCTTTGTGCTCATTCCCATGACGGACTTCTTTGTCCTTGGACTTACCCGGGAACTCGGCGGTCCCGTCCTGAGCGTTGTCACGCTTCTGATGGTTTTCCCGGTGATCTGGCTCGCCGTAAGCGCTAGTGCCACACGCTTGGTTTTGGCTATCCTGGGCCCTCTCGGCGGGATCATCGCATCCCCCTACCTCTTGGGGCACGAGGTGGCGCAAGCTGAGCTCATTCGGATGATTGTTGTTCCTGTCATCCTGGCCGGTTTTGCCCTGACCGCCCATCTGGTGGCAGGTGTGGTGGTCAGGCACAGAGACGTTCAAAGAGAGAAAGACAGGGAGCTCGTACGCCTGCACAAGGCCACCCAGGACCATCAACAGCTTTTGGACGCCGTGCTGGAAACGGTGAACGTGGGCGTGTGGGCAATGGACGCCGCCGGTGATGACATTTTGACCAACCACCGTTTCCGAACGGACAGGAAAGCCGCCCAACAGCTGCCCGGCAACAATCCGTTCTTCGCAGCCGAAGCCCACGACGTAACCGAGCTTGCCGAGAGCCCGGCAGTACTTGCCATGTCCGGGCGCAGCTTTACCAACAAACTGATACGCGTGGGCAGTGAGGAACGGCCGATGATTTTCTCGGTCGCTGCCAGGCAATTTCACGACGACGCCGGCCGGGCAAAAGGGTCAGTGCTGGCCTTCACGGACGTCACTGCGTTGGTTACCGCGCTCGAAGCGAAGGACAAGTTCGTGGCCACCGTCTCGCACGAGCTTCGAACCCCGTTAACCTCCATGCTCGGCTACCTGCAGCTCATGGGCGACGAACCGAATCCGGCGTTCTTGAAGGTGATAGAGCGTAACGCGCACCGGTTGCTGACCCTGATCAACGATCTTTTGCTGGTGGCCTCCGAGGACCTTGAGATAAGGCGGAAACCGGCCAACCTCTCCCATCTGCTGGATAAAGCCACCCGAATTGCCGAGCAGGAGGCGGTTGCCAAAGGGATCGTCATCAATGACCGGATCGAAGCCGGGATTGAGGCAGAGGTGGATGCGGGCCAGTTCACCCGGGCCGTTGATCAGCTGCTCTCCAACGCCATCAAGTTCTCGCCCCGGGGCAGTGAAGTCACCGTTGCACTGAGAAAACAGGAGGGCGGATTCATCTGTTCCATCAGCGATCAGGGCATTGGCATGACTACGGAAGAACAGGAGCAGGCGTTTACGAAGTTCTTCCGATCCGACCACGCCATGAAGACCGCCATCCCGGGTGCCGGCTTGGGGCTGTCCATCAGCAAAGCGATCGTTGAGGCGCATGGCGGACAGATAGACCTTGTGAGCAGCCCGGGGAAGGGCACCACGGTTACCGTGAACGTTTCCCGTTAGCTGGCCGGGACCACATCCGGTGGTCCTGCTGGGCGATTCCTCCCGGGCTGGAATCCACTACAGTGGATTCCAGCATGACACTCCCCGATTCAGGCCAGCTGGCAGGCCTCCATGAAGCCCTTGACCAGTGGTTCGCCGAGACTGCACGCGACCTTCCGTGGCGCGAGCCCGATTGCAGCCCGTGGGGCATCCTGGTCAGCGAAGTAATGCTTCAGCAAACACCCGTTGTTCGAGTCCTGCCGGTGTGGCTCGACTGGATGGAACGCTGGCCCACGCCCTCCCACCTTGCCGATGAACCATCGGGCGCAGCCGTCCGCCATTGGGGCCGACTCGGCTATCCACGCCGGGCACTGCGGCTCCACGCGGCCGCCGTCGCCATCCGTGAGCAGCACGGCGGCAACGTCCCGGACACCTACGGCGAACTCCTCGGTTTGCCGGGCGTCGGCAGCTACACAGCCGCCGCCGTCGCAGCTTTTGCTTTTGGCCGCCGCGAAACCGTGGTGGACACCAACATCCGGCGCGTCCACGCGCGGCTCATCTCCGGCAGCGCGCTCCCTGCTCCTGCGTTGACCGCCGCGGAGATGCGCTTGGCCGAGGCGCTTCTGCCTCCCGAGCAGGACCTCTCAGTCCGCTGGAACGCGTCCGTCATGGAACTTGGCGCCATGGTGTGCACGGCCCGCCGCCCCAAGTGCGCTGACTGCCCCGTCCGCTCAAGCTGCGCCTGGCTCGCGGCTGGTGAGCCGCCGCCGTCGTACACCCCTAAGGGCCAGTCATGGCACGGCACCGACCGCCAGGTTCGCGGCGCAGTGATGGCAGTCCTCCGCGAAGCTGCCACCCCTGTCCCCCGCGAGATGTTCGAGCAAGCGCCGGCGGACCTCGGGTTCGCACCGTCCGGCGTCGGAATTCCCCTCGCCGCACTGCACCGGCTTAACTCGGCGCCCGAACAACTCGAGCGGGCCCTCGAAGGCCTGCTGACGGACGGTTTAGCGGAAATGCACGACGGCGGGCTGCGGCTTCCGGCGTAGCTTCTGCCGGGTACGAACCTGCCAAGGCCACAGTTGATCATTTGCGGTGCTCTCCTGGGTGGGATGGTCGGCCGCGGCTGGCGCCATTATTCGTGTCATGACATCCGTTATGCGAAGGTCGCGCTGCCGACGGGAGCGAGGCCCAAGGTTCTTTAGGAGGACTGCTCACGTGAGTGAGCGTCCGTCTGTCCGCGGGACTTCGCTAGCCGCTCCCGTGTGGCGAATCGACGCAAGATCAGCGTGGCACCAGATGCCGGGAAATCTTGGCGGCAGAATCCTGCAGTTCGATGGTGCCGGCGGCGACACCAACGACGAGCTCGAAGCCCTCGTCTGTGGCGAAGTCGTGCCTGTAGCCGTTGACCCAAAGCAGCAGCACCATGAGCGTCCACGCAGTCCGTTTGTTTCCCTCGATAAGAGAATGGAACCGGGCGACGGATTCAAGCAGCGCGGCTGCCTTCAAAGCAAGATCTGAATAAGCTTCTGCGCCCATGACCGTTGTGCCCGGCCTGGCCAGCGCCGAGGCCAGCAGGCCGACATCGCGGATGTGGAAGCCGTACCGGTCAACGACTTGAAGGGCGTCTTCAACGTCCAGGAATGCTGTCACGCATCCTCAAGCCGGGGTCCTCCGAAGGCCCGGTATCGCGGAAGCAACAGGTATCCGCATCCATAACAATGCAGGCGTCGTTTGCGTTGTCGGAGCGGCATTTTGGTGACGCCTACGGCCCAAAGTCCTACCCTGAAGCATGGGCAGGATCGGATTGGCTTTGACCCTTGCCGGGACCGCAGCGTTGCTTCCCGGGTGCTTCCCGGAGCCTGTGGCTTGCCCGGCGATTGGACATGTGGCCGGCGTTTCCCTGACGGTGGCGGCCGATTATGCCCCGGAGGTTGCTTCGCTTCGGTTGAAGGCCTGCCAGGACGGGATCTGCACCGAAAAAGACCTCATGCTGAACCCCGGGGCTACGTCTGTAGATGAAGGCTGCACGCCGGATGGCGTGTGCTCCGCGACGTCGTCTCCGGACGGGACTCTCCAAGGTTTCTTGGAGCTTCCGGCCCTCAGCGAAAATTCCCTTGAGGCATCCGTGACCGGAATTTCCCCCGCTGGCCTCGCGATTCCTGGGCGAACCGTGATGTTCAAACCCAAGGGCGAATTTCCCTACGGCGAACAATGCGGGCGGGTCATCTCGGCCAGCCTGGTATTGGATGCGGCAGGATTGCGGCAGCGGTAGCCTTGCGGAAATTTCGGGGCGAGGCCGCGACGTAGGATGAGGGCGTGCCTGCCCCTGAGATCCATCCCGACGTAGCCGAGGCATTTCAGGCCTTGGTCCCGCCCTCCGGACGCCGTTCAAAGCCGGTACCCGAGGCCGAAAATCATGATTACGGGGCAGCCGTCGCCAGAAACGGGCAGCAGCTGCTCCGGTTCCGGGTGGCTAAGGTGACCCCCACCAAGGTGGGCCTGTTCGTAGCCGTCTGGCGACGCGCTGAGGATGGGACTACCGAGCCGTTTCCTGCAGGAGATGACGCAGATCTGCTGGTGATCGCTGTCCGGGAAGGAACCCGGACGGGCCACTTTGCCTTCCCAACCACTGCACTGGTCAAGCACGGGATAGTGTCCGTGGACGGTACCGGCGGAAAGCGCGGCTTCCGGGTGTATCCGCCCTGGGCCGAGGTCAGTAGCCGGCAGGCCGCCCGGACCCGGCAATGGCAAGGTGCTTACTTCACTGAAGGTGGCACAAGACCGGATAATGCTAAGTAACCTGCCCGTTACTGCATTCCGAAAGGCACCGGAACATGACTGACGGTAAACGCCCCCTTGCTTTGGTAACCGGCGCCTCCAGCGGCATCGGGTTGGAGCTGGCACGGCAATTCCTAACGAACGGCTTCGACACCGTGATGGTGGCTGACGGCGAGAGCATCCGCGAAGCGGCCCGGAGCTTGGACGGACTCGGCGGGACGCCCATCCCGCTGCAGATCGACCTCGCAGCCAGGCCCGGCTCCGGCGCCTTGCAATCGGCTGTCAGCGCGCTCAGCAGGCCTCTTGAAGCTGTCGCCATCAACGCGGGCATCGGAGTTGGCGGGCCCTTTGTTGAGACGGATCTTTCCGAGGAGTTGCGAACCATCGATCTCAATGTCACTTCCACGGTGGCAGTGGCAAAGTGGGTGGCCCGGGACATGGTGGCACGCGGTGCTGGGAGGATCCTCTTTACGTCCTCCATCATCGCCCGCACGCCGGCGCCCTTCCAGGCGATTTACGGAGCGTCCAAAGCTTTCGTTCAGTCCTTCGCCTGGTCCCTGCGCAACGAGCTCATGGACACCGGCGTCAGCGTCACCATCCTGCTGCCGGGCCCTACGGAAACTCCCTTCTTCGAGAAGGCAGAACTGTTGGACACCAAAGTGGGCACCGATCAGAAAGACGATCCCGCCCAAGTGGCCGAACAGGGATTCAAAGCCCTCATGAAAGGCGAAGGCAATGTCCTGGGCGGATCGCTCAAATCCCGGACCATGGGCCTGGGTTCCAACATCCTGCCTGACGCCTTGGGGGCCGCCTTCGGCCGGCGGCTCAGCGAACCGGGCACGGGCGACGACGACGCCAGGTGACTAGCTGCCGCCGGCCTCCTGCCGGTAGTTGCTGGGAGTAAAGCCCAGATACTTCCGGAAATCATTCGTCAGATGCGCATGATCTGAATAGCCAAGTTCGACGGCGATCGCGGCAAGGTCCGCTGTTGGATTGGACCGGGCAAGCTCGGCAGCATCCTGCAACCTCCGGCGTCTTATGGGGGCGGAGGGACTCAAACCAACGTATTTACCGGCAAGTCTTTGCAGGGTTCTTGGCGACACAGCTAGGCGGGCCGCCACATCGTCCAGAAGGAGCACGTCCCGCTCTGAAGCAATGACGTCCATCATCCGGTTTGCGAGCATGGCTTCCTCGCCAACCTCACATTCCAGGGAAACCAGCCACGCAACAAAGGCTTCCACTGCCCGCTCGCGGCGAGCGCCGTCGTCGTGCGTCTTGCCGCCTTGAATTGCCGTCATGGCTGCTGACACAGCAGTGAGCAACCCCGGCAAAGGAAGCACCACTTCCTGATCGCGGAGGGCTCCCGGGTTGTCGGCGAACAGGGGCACTGCGGCGGGCCGGAGTAATGCGCCCACAGCCCATCCTTGGCCCGTAAGGTCACGGTAAGCGGCCCGGGTTGTAGGCCCGGAGAACTCCACCGCGTCTCCCTGCACCACCAGGTTGGACGTTGGGTAGGCGATCACGTGTTGCCGCGATGACCGGCCGGGTTCGATGTTCCACTCCGGAATCCAGAACCATTGCACCAGGTGGGCTACGGAAGCAGGGGCGGGAAATCGGTGGAAGGTGGGCAGCCTCGCCGGATAGAGGATGCCCTTGAACGAACCTTCCATGGGAGCCTTCCTGGAGGACCAAAAGATGTCGCAAATATCCAAGCGCATCCAGGCAAGGTGCCCGTAGCGTCATAACCATGACAGATATTACAAGCCCAGAGTCCATCACAGCAGCCCACGGCGAGCACACCACCCACGGCATCCCCAACGGCCTGACGAGCCTCACGCCGTTTCTTGCTGTGCCCAACGCCAAGGAAGCAATCGCTTTTTATCGCGATGTGTTCGGAGCCCGGGTTGTGGGCGAGACCGAGATGGGCGGTGTTGTGGTCCATGCCGAACTCGATTTCGGCAACGGCCATCTGCAGCTTGGGGAGCCTAATCCCGAATACCACCTGGTCCCGGCACCCAACGGCGAGGACGATTGCTATTCGCTGGGCCTCTACTGCGCGGATGCGGACGGGTTGGTCAAGAAGGCTGAGCAAGCCGGGGCCACCATCCGCGAGCCACTGTCCACGTTCGTCTCGGGCGACCGCTATGCAAGCATTCGCGATCCCTTTGGTGTGCGCTGGTCCATCATGACGCGCGTTGAGGACCTCTCAGAAGAGGAGAGCAACCGCCGCGTTGACCAGTGGGCGGCGCAGCAGGGCTAACCCCGGCAGCAGGGCCAAGCCCAGCAGGGCTTTAGCTGAGGCAGAGGCAGAACGGGTGCCCGGCCGGATCCAGGAACACCCTGAACGTCTCACCTGGCTGGTGGTCGGCCTTGGTTGCGCCAAGGGAAAGCGCAACTTCCTCACCCTTGTCCAAATCCTCAACAACCATGTCCAGATGCATCTGCTGCGGAAGGGTCTGTCCTGGCCACACCGGCGCTTGGTAGACCTCTACTTGCTGGAAAGAGATGCAGTTGCTGCCATCGGCGGGCCGGATATCAAACCAGTCACCTTTGTCTTCGATCTCCCAACCAAAGAGTTCACCGTAGAAGGCGGCCAGGGCAGCAGCGTCGGGACAATCGATCACAACGCTGGGGAATTTAGCTATAGCCATTTTCTAAACCTCGTCTGCAGTCTTCTTCATCCGTGCCAGGGCGCTCTTGGTGCCCCGCTGGGTGAGGACGTGAACTATGGCACCGACGCCGGCGGACACCACCGCAAAGACCAGCACGCCGGGCAAGGAGTCGTTCAGGTCGGTGCCGTCCTTGGGGGCGGGCTTACCGGTCTTCTTCTCCCAGATGCCTTCCAGCGTCTTGTTTGCAAGCGTTCCAGCCCCAAGGCTCACCGCCAGGCCGAAAAGTTTCACCAGTATGTTCACGAAGATCCTCCATCAGATAGCGCGCCGCTGGGCGACGCCTCAAACAACAATCGCCTCAAACAACAATTGCCTCAAAACAAGGCAGGGCCGCTGCAATCGCAGCGGCCCTGCCTGGATTCTTAGTCCTTCTTGAAGGCATCCTTGAGCTTCTCGCCTGCACCCTTGAGGTCGGCTTTGGTCTGGTCGCCCTTGCCTTCGGCTTCCAGGCGCTCGTTATCGGTCAGCTTGCCGGCAGCTTCCTTAGCCTTGCCGCCCAGCTTCTCGCCAGCGTTCTCCATCTTGTCGTCAGCACCCATGTTTCGTACCTCTTCCTTGTAGTGAACCTGTACCTCTACAACATCACTAATCAGTGTACTTAGCAATATTTGGGAAGAAATTCTCCGGATCTAGAGTTCGCCGAAGCCTTCTTCCACCAATCTGCCCACGTACTGCACGGCCTTCAGGGCATCCTTGCCGTTTGCTTCAACACGCAGCGTGGAACCCTTGCCGGCGGCCAGCGCCATGAGCGCCATGAGCGCCATGATGGACATGCCATCCACACCGTTGACGGTCACCTCCGCGTCCAGACCGGACAGGCCCCCGGCAATTTTCGCCGCAGGCCGGGCGTGCATTCCCAACGGGTTAATGAGCTCAAAATTGCCGCTTGCATCCGGCTCATCCTTGACGTCAGGGACCTCCGGCCCACCCACGCCTGCGGGCACCGTTCCGAACGCCACCGCTTCCGCGGCCTTGCAGACATCGCCGACGGCGGCACCTCCCTGGGCGGCTACGGCGGCAGCCACGAGCCCCTCAACCAGCGGCGCATCGGCCAAGAGAACAGCATCAGGATCACTGGCAAACTCCATTGCCGACTCCGCCGTCATCACCGCCGAACCCAGATCGGTGAGCACCACCACGCCGTCGCCCCCCGAATCAACCAGGGACTGCTCGACGGCGGCCAACACCTTCTCGAGGCTGGTTCCAATCCGCTCGTCGTCCGTTCCACCAGCGGCCACGAGTTCCACGTCCGGGGCCATCTGCGCGGCGAGTTCCACCGCACCCTCAGCGATCTTGCTGCTGTGTGACACCACCACAATCCCCACGGTCATACGGCGTCTGTCCCCGTGTCACTCGTGGAACCGGTAGCAGCCGTTGCGGCCGCGCGAAGCAGCAGCGCCGTTGATGCGGCACCCGGGTCCCGATGTCCTGCACTGCGCTCCCCCAGGTAGCTGGCCCGGCCTTTCCGGGCCACCAACGGGTCGGTGGCAACAGCACCAGTTTCCGCAGCCTCAGCCGCCGCTTCCAGGACGCCAACCGGGTCAGCGCCATCGGCAGCGGCTTGTTGGGCCGCTTCCACCGCCGGGGTCCATGCATCAATCATGGTTTTGTCGCCGGGCTCGGCCTTTCCACGCGCCACCACGCCATCGCGGGCAGCAGCAAGGGCAGCAGCCAGCGCCCCCGAATCGATATCCGTGGCGTCCCCCAGCGACGTCGCCGCCCGCAAATACGCCGTGCCGTAAAGAGGCCCGGCGGCACCGCCCACCTTGGACATCAGTGCCATGGCTGCAGCCTTCAATGCGGCTCCCGGCGTCTCCGGCGGGGTCTCATCGATCTTCTGCAGCACGGCCTGGAAACCACGATCCATGTTTTCGCCGTGGTCAGAGTCGCCGATCGCCCTGTCCAGCTCAATAAGCTCCACCCGGTGTTCACCCATGGCTTTGCCGGAGAGTTTCAGCCAGTCCAGCGCCCAATTAACATCCAGGCCCATGCTTAGGCTCCCCACCGCAGGGCCGCAGTGTGGACAGGAGCGTCCCACAATCTGGTCAGCTCGTCATCGAGGCGCAGTACGGACACGGAGCAGCCTTGCATCTCAAGGGACGTCACGTAATTCCCCACCAGCGAGCGCTCCACGGTGGCACCTCGTTCGGCCAGCACCTGCGCGGCGCGCCGGTACACAATGTACAGCTCACTCTGCGGGGTACCGCCCATGCCGTTGACGAATAACAGCACTTTGTCCCCGGAAGCCAGGGCCAGGTCCTCGAGCACAGGCTCCAAGAGGCGGTCCGTGATGGCATCAGCGTTTTCCATCGGAATCTTGTGCCGGCCCGGTTCGCCGTGGATACCAATGCCGATCTCGATTTCATTTTCTTCGAGTTCAAAACTCGGTGTACCGGCATGCGGCACAGTGCAGCCGGACAGGGCAACGCCCATGGTCCGCACATTGGCCACCACACGCTCGGCGATCGCCGTGACGGCGTCAAGGTCGTCACCGCGCTGGGCGGATGCGCCTGCGATCTTCTCCACAAGGACCGTTCCGCCAACCCCGCGCCTTCCGGCGGTGTACAGCGAGTCTTCCACCGCGACGTCGTCGTTGACCAGAACTGAACGGACGCGCACGCCTTCAGCCTGCGCCATTTCGGCGGCGGTTTCGAAGTTCAGAACATCGCCGGTGTAGTTTTTGACGATATGCACGACGCCGGCGCCTGAGTCCACCGCGACGGTCGCCGGGATGATTTGGTCAGGCGTGGGCGAGGTGAAAACCGCGCCGGGGACTGCTGCGTCCAACATGCCCAGTCCCACGAAGCCCGCGTGCAGGGGCTCATGGCCGCTGCCTCCACCGGAGACAAGGGCAACTTTGCCCGCCACCGGCGCGCCTTTCCGGATGACGTACTTGGGGTCGGGATGGACGTCCACGATCTCGGCATGGGCCATGCCAAAACCTTCAACGGACTCGTCCACCACTGCGCGTGGATCATTAATGAGCTTTTTCATGTGATGCTCCTGGGCATGCTGTGGCTGGTGCTCTGACCCTACTACCGGCGGCTGTGGGCACGGTAGGCCTTGAGGAGCGGTTGTGCATAAATAGCGCAGTCAGCCCTTCACTGAACAACAGAAAGGGACAGCCCCCAATGACCGTCCCTTTCCGGTGTTGCTGTTACCCGGTCCCGCTAATCCTCGGCGGCTTGACCAAATACCGCCTCGGGCTCGTTCCTGGCCTGGTACTCCGGCCAGAAGGCCGAGTACAGATCCGGATTCGAGTGACCCGCATCCCGCCCCGTGGATTCGTGTGGCCATGATCCGTGCGGAATATCGATCTGAAATGCGGAGAAGTCGGGGAACGTGACCCTGTGGTCCATGGTCCGCATCCCCTTCAGCTGTTCAGGACGGCGTCGCCGCCGGCAGTGACAACGTCCTCCAGCAGCACGGTCTGGTCAATGACCGGAAGCCCCACAACGTGCCCAAAGCTGAACATGTTCTTCGGGTCCAATTCCGCTTTGGCTTTCCTGAGGCGTTCGCGTGCGCTGGGCAGCCAAGGCCGTTCCCTGTCTTCAGCGTCCACAAAATGGCCATGCAGATTCACGAACGTCCCCGCGTTCGCTGCCGGGCGGAGGTCTTCGTGGACCGCGCTGAAGACTGTCGGCAAAACATCCAGGACGGGAGGGGCGGCAATGGCACCCATGAAGAAGCTGAACGCAGCGTCGCGCCCACCCACAACGTCTTCGCCGTCAGCACTTTTCGCCAACGCGCCGCCCAGGAGACGAAGCTCCGCCAACAAAACAGGGCTTTCCACACCAGGGCCAAAGTGCCGCAGGAGCGCATCTTCGGCTTGCTCGTCCAGGCGATCCAGCAGGAAACCGTGCTCACGGACCGGTACAGGCTGGTCCGGGTCCTGGTGGATAGTGTCAAATTGGGTGGGGCTCAAAGGTCCCGTGGCATCCATCATGAACGGGGCACAGCTGCGCATTGGCTCCAGGACTTCCGAGGCGGTTGCCGCGTCACCCTGATAGGCGTAGCGGAGATGAATGACGAACTTCCCCCGAAGCGGCTCAGGAATCATGTCCATCTCCGGAAGGCGAAGGAACGCCATGGACGCCGAGGCCTCTACCGGCAGCGATGGCACCCATTCCCGGAATGCCCGCAGGACTTCCGGGGCATAACCGCCGTCGAAGTACATCCCGCCGGCGTAGAGGTCAGCCGCCGGAAACAGGTGGAATTCCATGGCCGTGACGATCCCCAGGTTGCCTTTGCCGCCACGGAGCAGGTGGAACAGCTCCGGGTTCTCGTCTTTGGTTACCCGGCGCTGCGTGCCGTCGGCGGTGACCAGCTCAAAAGCAATCACGTGGTCCGAGGCAAAACCGTACTTGCGGCCCAGAATGGGCAAGCCACCGCCCAGGGTGTAGCCCACCACCCCTACGTCTGTTGTGGAACCGCAGAGCCCCATCAGGCCGAAGGTCGCGGCGAGCTCCACCACGGCCTTCCAGCGGACGCCCGCGCCAACGCGGGCAGTCTTCTCGATGGGATCGATGCTTAGCTCCAGCATCCGGCGGGTGCTGATCAGCAGGCCGCCTTCAATGGCGTTGGTGGCACCGTGGCCGGTGGACTGGACGGAGACGGGGATGCCGCGCTCAGCCGCCCATCGGACGGCCGCGGAAACGTCCTCTGCGTCGAGGGCGCCGAAGGCAAGATCAGGTTGGTGCTGTGTGGAGAGGTTGAAGGCCGCTACTTCGGGAGCAAAACCCGGATCGGCTGGCGTGAACACGGGGCCGTGCACGTTGAGTTGGAGTTCTGAAACATCTGAAAAGGACGCGTGGGACTGCATGATCTTCTCTCAATTGACCGATGGATTGGAAGCTTCCCCAGCAAGCCTCCATCAGTTTATCCATCAAGTGGATATAAGAGAAGGGTTAATAAATCACCCATAATCGGGCAGGGTTGATCGAGCGCCGATCGCGGCACTCGCGGGAGCTCTAAAGCTGCTTGATCATGCGGGTGTTGCCCAGCGTGTTGGGCTTCACGCGGGCGAGGTCCAGGAACTCCGCCACGCCTTCGTCATGCGAGCGCAGCAGCTCGGAGTACACCTGGGGATCCACAGCGGACTGATCCTCCATGACCTCGAATCCGTGGCGCTTGAAGAAGTCCACCTCAAAGGTCAGGCAGAACACCCGGCTCACACCCAGCGCCCGGGCTTCCTCCAGCAGGTTCTCCACCAGAACGTGACCGACGCCCCTGCCACGCCAGGAGTCGGCAGCGGCCAGGGTGCGAATCTCGGCAAGATCCTCCCACATCACGTGGAGGGCACCGCAGCCAATGACTTCGCCGTCGTCAGATTCGGCGATCCGGAATTCCTGGAGGCTCTCGTAGTACGCCACCGTCTCCTTGGCCATGAGAATCCGCTCTTCGGCCAAGGGCGCCACAAGCCTCTTGATAGCCGCCACATCGCTTGTACGGGCAGGGCGGAGGCTGAAGGTCGGATTCACTCCCCCATCCTAACGAGAGGCAGCCAGGTACCGGTTGCTTCAGTACCGCGTATGACGGAGTGCGGGCACGACGGCCGACGACCGGGACATTTGTGTAGCGTGCGTCTAAGCGAGGAACGAGCGAGCACGCGGCAAATGTCCCGGTCGTCGCCCGGAAGGAACCGGCTACACTCCCAGCTCCTCCGGTAAAGCAACGTCCTTGCCGAGCACCTGCCTTGCCAGGAAATGCTCAACCACGCCGTACCAAATCTTTGCGTGCTGCGGCTGCAGGACCCAGTGATTTTCGTCCGGGAAGTACAGGAAACGGTGCGGGCTTTGTCCGTTCTCATCAGCCGGCAGCCCGGATGAGGACAAGAGCTCGTACCAGAGGCGCAAACCCTCCCCGATTGGCACGCGGTAGTCCTTGTCACCGTGGATGACCAACATGGGAGTTTTGATGTTGCCCACGTTCAGGTGCGGCGAGTTTTCCATCGCCATTTCCACGGTCATTTCCTTGAGCCAGTATTGGGCGGCGTCGGTTGTGGGACCGAATTGATCCAAGGCCCACAGGCTGGCGTGGGTGACGATCGCCTTGAAGCGGTCCGTTTGTCCTGCGACCCAGTTGGCCATGTAGCCGCCGAAGGAGCCGCCCATCGCCGCGGTTCGAGATTGATCAATGTCCGGCCGGGCCACCACGGCGTCGGTGATGGCCATCAGGTCGGCGAAGGGCTTCTTTCCCCACTCCCCCCAGCCCCGCTGGATGAATTCCTGTCCGTAACCGGTGGAGAGCGCAGGGTCCGGCAGCAGGACGGCGTACCCCCTGGCCACCAGCAGCCACGGGTTCCAGCGCCACGTCCACGCGTTCCAAGAGCCCAGCGGACCGCCGTGGATCCACAGCAGGAGCGGCGCCGGGTTGGCGGTGGACGCTTCTTCGGGAAGGGCCAGATAGGCGGGCACGCGGGAGCCGTCTTCGGCCGTGGTTTCCACGCGTTCCAGTTTGCCTTTGAAGACAGGCCGCTCCGCCGGAGCCTGCAGGCGGAGGACCTCACCGGATGCGAGATCGATCCGCACAGCTTCGGCGGGGAACTCGTACGAGCTCCGGAGCGCGTACGCGGCGCTTCCGTCAGGCGAAACCACGACGTCGGTGTAGGCGGCCGCGTCGTTCGTCACCCTGGTGACTGAACCGTCAGCGACGTTGACCCGGAAAACCGGCGACGCGCCGTCGTCGTCCGCTGTTGCCAGCACCGCACTGCCGTCCGGGAGCCAGGCCAGCGGGTTGGGCCACCGGTCCCATTGGTGAGCGAGCGGCTCCAGGTCCGTGGTCTCGCCGACGGCGACGTTCAACAGGTGCAGTTTCACTTGCGGCGCTTGATGGGGTGTGGTGTCGCTCTCGCTCTGCACCACCAGCGTCTTGTTGTCCGGGCTCACCGGCCCGGGGAAGTAGCTCATGGCGTCGTGATCCAGCAGCACCTTAACGGTCCCGGTCGCGACGTCGACGGCGGCCAGCACCTCGCGGCTGTCAGCTTTTGCGAGCGCTTTGGTGATGCTGGTGTAGATGGTCTTGCCGTCCGGGCTCACCACTGTTTTGCTTTCACGCAGCGACCCGCCGACGCCGGGCGTCAGGTTGCGGAGCTTGAGCGGCGCTGTGGCGTCCACTGTGGATGGCTTGCCGCCGGGCTCTTCGTCACCTTGCTCCACCGCGAAGATCCGCGGCTCAGCCGGACCAAGGTCGGCGTCCCAGTAACGCACGGGGTAGCCGCTGTGCAGAATGGCCGAGACTTTGTTGTCCTTACGGGCTTTGCGCCGCTCCTCGTCATTCTCCTCGTCCGTAGATCCGGCCAGGACCTCTGCGTTGACGAACGTGGCGTGGGCGTCCTTGGCGGCCATGACGGAAGCGACCCCGCCCGAACGTGAGTGCACTACGCGGGCTTCGCCACCATCCGCAGGCAACATCCATAGAGCGTTCACGGGGTCCGCGTCGGGGCTCTCAGGGTCAGGGCGGGCCGAGGTGAAGTAGAGGTCGCCGTTGGCAGCGAAGACCGCGCCGGCCTCACCTTTGGAACTCCGGGTGATGCGGCGGGCGTGGTTCCGGCCGCTGGGGTCCAGTTCCCAAAGTGCGCTGGCGAACTCTGTCCCTTTGCTGTTCAGCGTAGTCACGGTGGTTACCAGGCGTTTGCCATCCGGGCTGAGGGCGAGGCCACTGACCCTGGGGATGGCCAGGTAGTGGTCAATGTTGTGAAAGGCAGTTTCGGGCTGATCGCCCTTTGCTTGAGTGTCAGCAGAGTCCATGGTCCGATTCAACACTGATTGTGCTGCCGATCACAGAGTGGTTCACTCACAGTGAAACAGTACTTTCACATATTCCCTTTTGCTGGCTGGACCCCACCGCTTTACGGTCCTACTTAATGGAGAGTCTTCGCAGTGCGTCAACCACCGGGACCGTCCCGTCTTCCCGAGCGATTGCAGCCGCCACCTTCGATGCCCGCTGCGCGTACGACGCCGTGCCCACCGTTTCCTTGATCGCGTCACCAAGACGCTCAGGAGTCAGCTTCTTGTGGGGTATCGGCCGGGGCCCCGCCCCGAGCGCCGCTATTCGGGATGCCCAGAGGGGCTGGTCCGTATACACCGGGACACCTACGGCCGGAACGCCCGCCCGGAAGCCGGCCGCCGCAGTACCGGCTCCAGCGTGGTGAACCACTGCCGCCATCTGCGGGAACAGCCACTCATGCGGAACACTCCCGACGCCGATTGCGTCCCCACCCAGTACGGCACCGGCACCCGGCGCTCCCTGGATGACAGCCCGCACCCCGGCACGGCGGGTGGCCTCGAGGATGAACCCGGGATCAACGTGGGCGCTGCTTCCAAAACCAACAAAAACGGGCGCCGGGCCGTCCGCGAGAAAGTCCACCAGGTCCGCCGGGGGTTGCCAATCCGCTTTCATGACAGGCCACCAGTATCCCGCCATCACCAAACCCTCATGCCAATCAACGGGCCTTGGCAGCACCGAGGGGCTGATGCCGTGAAGTATGGTTGCATGCGCCTTGCGACGCCTGCGCTCACCCACCGCGCGGCCCTGCTTGCTCAGGCCCAATTCCTTGCGGATGCGGGCACTCGGAGCGTCATAAGGGGCAGGGCCGGCAGCTGCTCGCTCACCGATGATCTTGTTTCCCAGTGCGCCAAGGCTCCGGGCAGAATTCATCAGAACCGGCGGATAAGCCGCGCTTGGCTCCGTGGGCTGCAAATGTGCGCCGATGGCCGGAATGCCCAGGGCTTCGGCAATGTCATACCCATAGGGCGCCACCGAGTTAGGCATGATCACGTCGGCGCCGGCCTCGGCGGCAGCCAAGGTTCCGGTGGCGGCGTCGTCCATATACTCAGTGAGCTTCCGCCAGAAGGTGAGCATGCCTGCAGATGATGCCTTGCCGCCGGGCGCTGGTTGTCTGATCAGCCCTTCCAGGTCCCCGGGCAGCGGCCTGAACTCGCATCCTGACTCAACAACCACAGGGGCATAGGCGGGATTAGCTGCAATGGCTACCTCGTAGCCCAACCCCTGCAAGCGACTCCCCAGCCCGGCCATAGGAGCAACATCGCCCCGCGTTCCCGGAGCCACCATGAGTACCCGCATATGGCCGCACTCTTCCCTTCCTCTTCCTCGGAGTTTTTGTACAGATAACGCCCTTATGAAGCCACCTTAAGGGCATTACCTGTACAAAAACTCAGCACGAGTCAAAGCAAAAGCCCCGCCCGTTCCTTAGTGTGAACGGGCGGGGCTTTTGTGCTTGTGCGCTTACGCGGTGGGAGCGATCTCCGGGATCCGCGGCTTGGCGTTGCCTTCGAACGTGAACTTGGCGTCGTCACCTTCGCCATCAACGTCCACCACAACGATGTCGCCGGAGTGGAGTTCGCCGAACAGGATCTTCTCGGACAGCTGGTCCTCGATCTCGCGCTGGATGGTGCGGCGCAGCGGCCGGGCACCCATGGCAGGATCGTAACCACGCGTGGCCAGGAGGACCTTGGCAGCGGGCGTGAGCTCGATGCCCATGTCCTTGTCCTTGAGGCGACGCTCCAGACGGGTGACGAACAGGTCCACGATCTCGATGATCTCGTCCTGCGTCAGCTGCGGGAACACCACGACGTCGTCAACACGGTTGAGGAACTCGGGGCGGAAGTGCTGCTTGAGCTCTTCCGTAACCCGGGCACGCATCCGGTTGTAGCCGGTCTGGGTGTCCGTACCGGACTGGAAGCCCGTGGCCACGCTCTTGGAAATATCGCGGGTACCAAGGTTGGTGGTCATGATGATCACGGTGTTCTTGAAGTCCACCACGCGGCCCTGGGAGTCGGTCAGTCGGCCGTCCTCCAGAATCTGCAGCAGCGAGTTGAAGAGGTCCGCGTGGGCCTTTTCCACTTCGTCGAACAGGACCACGGAGAACGGACGCCTGCGGACCTTCTCGGTCAGCTGGCCGCCTTCTTCGTAGCCGACGTAGCCCGGAGGTGCACCGAAGAGACGCGAAACCGTGTGCTTCTCGGAGTACTCGGACATGTCCAGCGTGATGAGGGCATCCTCTTCACCGAACAGGAACTCGGCAAGTGCCTTGGCAAGCTCGGTCTTGCCGACGCCGGTGGGGCCGGCGAAGATGAACGAGCCACCCGGACGCTTGGGGTCCTTCAGGCCTGCACGGGTACGACGGATAGCCTGCGACAGGGCCTTGATGGCCTCGTCCTGACCAACCACGCGCTTGTGCAGTTCGTCTTCCATCTTGAGCAGGCGCGAGGACTCTTCCTCGGTGAGCTTGAAGACCGGGATACCGGTGGAGTTCGCAAGAACTTCAGCGATCAGGTCCTCGTCAACCTCGGAGATGTCGTCCATGCCGCCGGACTTCCACGTGCGCTCCTTCTCTGCGCGTTCGGCAATGAGCTTCTGCTCTTTGTCGCGCAGCGATGCAGCACCCTCGAAGTCCTGGGCGTCGATCGCGGATTCCTTCTCCATCTTCACGTCCGCAATACGCTCGTCCATGGCCTTGAGCTCCGGCGGAGCAGTCATGCGGCGAATACGCAGGCGGGCGCCGGCTTCATCGATGAGGTCGATCGCCTTGTCCGGCAGGAAGCGGTCCGAAATGTAGCGCTCGGCCAGCTGGGCAGCAGAGGCGAGGGCGCCGTCGGTGATCGTCACACGGTGGTGTGCCTCGTAACGGTCACGCAGGCCCTTGAGGATCTCGATCGCGTGGGCAACAGAGGGTTCCTTGACCTGGATCGGCTGGAAGCGGCGCTCAAGAGCGGCGTCCTTCTCAATGTGCTTGCGGTACTCATCCAGCGTGGTGGCACCGATGGTCTGGAGTTCACCACGGGCCAACATGGGCTTGAGGATGGACGCAGCATCAATGGCGCCTTCGGCAGCACCTGCACCAACGAGGGTGTGGATCTCGTCGATGAAGAGGATGATGTCGCCACGGGTGCGGATCTCCTTGAGGACCTTCTTCAGGCGCTCTTCGAAGTCACCGCGGTAGCGGGAACCGGCCACCAGGGAACCGAGGTCAAGCGTGTACAACTGCTTGTCCTTGATGGTCTCCGGGACATCGCCGCGGACGATCGCCTGGGCGAGGCCTTCGACGACGGCAGTCTTACCTACGCCGGGTTCACCGATCAGGACCGGGTTGTTCTTGGTACGGCGGGAGAGGACCTGCATGACGCGTTCCATCTCCTGCTCGCGGCCGATCACGGGATCGAGCTTGTTTTCGCGGGCAGCCTGGGTGAGGTTGCGTCCGAACTGGTCAAGCACCACCGAACCGGCAGGGGTACCTTCAGGCTGGCCCTGGCCGGAGCCGCTGCCTGCGGTCTCCTTGCCCTGGTAGCCGGAGAGCAACTGAATTACCTGCTGGCGGACCCTGTTCAGGTCTGCCCCAAGCTTCACCAGCACCTGCGCGGCCACGCCTTCGCCTTCGCGAATGAGGCCGAGCAGGATGTGCTCAGTACCGATGTAGTTGTGGCCGAGCTGCAGTGCTTCCCGAAGGGAAAGCTCAAGCACCTTCTTGGCGCGCGGCGTGAAGGGGATGTGACCGGACGGGGCTTGCTGGCCCTGGCCGATGATCTCCTGCACCTGCTCACGAACGCCATCGAGCGAAATGCTCAGGGACTCGAGCGCCTTGGCAGCAACGCCTTCACCCTCGTGGATCAGACCCAAGAGGATGTGCTCGGTACCGATGTAATTGTGGTTGAGCATCCTTGCCTCTTCTTGGGCAAGAACGACCACGCGACGGGCACGGTCCGTAAATCTCTCAAACATTTCGCCACACTCCTAGCTACGACGTACTTTGATGCTACGTGCCTGAGAAGCACTTTTGGGGCGTGTTCGCCACAGGGGAAACATGACGTGATTGCGGAATAAATCCGGCTCCAGCCCTTGACCCGGGCCAGCCTGCGGTGGGACCCTGCCGCCTTGCCTGACAGCTCGCGGCCGCGGCCGACCCCGGGCAATTCCCCCACCTCCCGGACCGCAGCTTTGTTGAAACCTTTAGCGGCAGTATTCAACGCTTGCCGGCCGTGATGATTCACAGGTTATTCCAAGCCTTTGGGCCGGACTCCACAAACTTCGGGCTTAAACGCCAATGCCCCGGCAGCGACTGCCGGGGCATTGAAGCGGTGAATCAGGAATTGGCCTTTTGGTACGCTTCCTGAATTTCAGCCTGAATACGTCCGCGGCTGTTGACCGTGTAACCGTTGTCACGGGCCCACTGGCGGATTTGTGCGGAATCTTGGTTACGTGCGGCTGTTGCACGGCCCCGGGTAGCACGCCCGGAAGAAGTCTTCCTGGCCTTTGCGACGTAGGGCTCCAATGCCTTGCGCAGCGAGGCTGCGTTGGCAGTGGACAGATCCATCTCGTAGCTCACGCCATCGAGGCCAAAACGAACAGTTTCGTCCGCAGCCCCTTCATCCAAGTCATCAACGAGGATGATTTTTACTTTCTGTGCCATGAGGTGCCTCTCATTTGGAGGGTTGGATAATCAGAAATTCCCCGGATTCCTTTGATGATTATCGTTCACGGCAAGCATGCACGTCAAAGCGTTATTGGATTCTCTTCCCTTAGCTGAACCCAATTGAGCTATTTAGCTGCCGGGCCCTCTGATGTGGGTCCTGAATTTTTCAAATTCGCTTCGGCCTGGGCCTTGGCTTCGGCCTGCCGTTCCGATTTGTCCGCATTGAAGATCGACTTCATGGCAAACCAGAAGATCAATCCCACCACAATGGATGGCGCCAGGACTGCGATGTACTCCATAATCAGTGACCCTCAGGCTTCAGCAACGGGAAGAGGATGGTTTCGCGGATACCTGCACCGGTGAACAGCATTACCAGGCGGTCAATACCCAGCCCGATACCGCCCATGGGCGGCGCACCGTATTCAAGGGCCCGGAGGAAGTCCTCATCCAACTGCATGGCTTCCTCATCACCGGCAGCGGAGCGGCGGGACTGCTCCGTGAGGCGTTCGCGCTGGATCACCGGATCAATGAGCTCAGAGAACGCCGTACCGCGCTCCATGCCGCCAATAATCAGGTCCCAGGCCTCAATCAGCCGGCCGTCTTCACGGTGCGGGCGGGCCAGCGGCTGGGCGGAGGGCGGGTAGTCATACACAAACGTGGGGTTCAACAACGTGGGTTCCACGATCTCGCCGAACAGCTCCACCACGATCTTCTCGGCGTCCCACTTGGGATCCACCTTGACTTCGTGCTTGGCGGCAATTGCCAGCAGCTCATCCACCGTGGTGTCAGGAGTGATTTCAATTCCCACTGCTTCGGAAATACCCGGGTACACCGAAATCCAAGCCCATTCGCCGTCGAGGTTAATTTCCCCGGCGTCGGTCTGGATGGTGCGTGTTCCCACGACGTCGGCCACATTGAGGATGATTTCCTTCATGCGCTCGGCCATGACGAACTGGTCCGCCCAGGCTTCGTAGCATTCCAACGTGGTGAATTCCGGGCTGTGGGTGGAGTCCACGCCTTCGTTGCGGAACACCCGGCCCATGTCATACACGCGGTCAATGCCACCAACAACGGCGCGCTTGAGGAAAAGCTCAGTGGCGATGCGGAGGGTCATCTTCTGATCGAACGCGTTCATGTGCGTCTCGAACGGACGGGCAGTAGCGCCGCCGTGCACCAGCTGCAGGATGGGAGTTTCCACCTCAACGTAACCGTGGCGGTCCAGGGTATCGCGGACTGAACGGGTAATGGCTGCACGCTTGTACACCATTTCACGGGCTTCGTCGCGGACCATGAGGTCCACATAGCGCTGCCGAACGCGGGTTTCTTCATTCAATTCAGCGTGCAGGACAGGCAACGGGCGCAGGGCCTTGGACGCCATGGACCAGGAGTCGGCCATGACGGACAACTCGCCGCGACGCGAGGAAATGACCTCGCCCTTGATAAAGACGTGGTCGCCGAGGTCAACAAGGGCCTTCCAGTCGGCCAGTGCTTCCTCACCAACGTTGGCCAGGCTCAGCATTGCTTGCAGGCGAACGCCCTTGCCGTCCACGCCGCCCTCCTGGAGCGTTGCAAAGCACAACTTGCCGGTGTTGCGGACGAATACGACGCGTCCGGTGACGCCCACAATCTCGCCGGTGGTTTCGTCGGCTTCCAGATGCGCGTATTTTTCGCGGATTTCGCTCAGGGAATGGGTCCGTTCAACACCCACCGGATAGGCCTCGGTGCCGCGTTCGATCAGCTTGGCGCGCTTCTCCATACGGATGCGCATTTGCTCGCTGGCGTCGATGGGCTCTGCGGAGGTGTTCTGGGCGGGGGTGTTTGCGGAAGTCACAGTCCTTAAGTTTACCGGTGATTACGGGGCTTTACTTCCGGGCCCCAAGATCGGGGAAACGCATAGACTCGGGCTGTGGAAACGTGGACGGTTGAAACGAACGACGGCGGCGGGCAGCTTGAGGTGCACACCTTCCGGCCCGCTTCGTCTGCCTCGCTGCCGGGGTCCAAGGCACCTGCTGAACCAGCCGGCGTCGTACTTGTTCATGGCACCTTGGTGACCGACTCCCTGTACTGGCCGTTCGCGCGGACCCTGAGTGTGATGCTGGGGCGTCCCGTGCACAGTTACAACCGCCGTGGCAGGGGCCATTCTGCGCCACAACCGCCGGGCTACTCCGTAGATACCGAGATCGCGGACCTTCAGACGGTCATGGAACACAGCGGCTCAACGGATGTGGTGGCACACAGCTACGGCGGATTTGTGGCACTGCAAGCCGCCCGCCGGGCCCGGATCAACAAGCTGGTTACCTACGATGCCGCCGTGTCCCTCTCCGGCAATCTCAGCAGCCGGTGGCGGCCCGAACTTGAGGAAGCGGTCACGTCCGGCCAACTGGACCATGCATGGGCCCATCTGGTGCAGGGGCTGGGAACCGCCGGGCCGATTTCCTATCTGCCCATGGGTGCGCTCCGGGCACTCAGCGTCCTCTCCGCCCGGACCCGACTGGGCCTGGAGATGCGCTCCTTGCTGCCCACGGCCGTCACGGAAATGCGGGCAGTCCTGGACGCCGACGCCCATCTTCACGATTTCATGAAGTTGTCCACGCCCACGCTCATGCTCAGTGGCGGCTGGAGCCCGTCGTACTTCGCGGAGACCGGCCGGATGCTGGCCGGTGCGGTGCCGGCAATCAGCTTCGCTGTGGTGCCGCTGCAGTTCCATGAAGGTCCGCTCCGGCCAGGGAAACGGCTCGCAGCGCGCATCGCGAGGTTCCTGTCCGGGAACCCCGTGGAGCAAGAACCCGGCATTGCCACCTAGGATGTTCCGGTGAAGGAACGGGACATCAAAACGCACGACGGCGGCAAACTCGCCTTGTACAGCTACGGTACGGAAAACGCGCCCGGGGAACGCCGCGTGGTGCTCATTGGAGGCGCATTCCTCACCGCCCTGATCTACCGCCCCTTCTCCATAGCCTTGGCGAAGGGTCTCGGTGAAGGCTGGGCCGTGGATGTCTATGACAGGCGCGGCCGTGGCAAGTCCACTGAACAGCCGCAGGACTACTCCATGTCCACGGAAATCGCCGATGTCCGCACCATCATGGACGCCACCGGTGCCCGGAACATCATGGGCCACAGCCTTGGCGGTGCCGTTGCCCTGAACGCAGCCCAGGAATTCGCGGGCACAGCCCACCAACCGGACAAGCTGGCCGTGTACGACGCCGCTGTGAACATTGATGGCAGCATGGACACCGCCTGGCTGGATGGATTCGCTGAGTCCGTCAATCAAGGTGATGTGGGGCGGGCACTGGCCAGGATGAAGCGTGGCATGCACCCCGGTACTGCCTTGGCGCGGGTTCCGGAGCCGGTGCTGGCCGGGTTGATGGCAGTGGTGTCCCGGACCAGGATCAACAAGCTCTTCCGCGAACTCATGCCCTCAGGTGTGGGCGAACTCAAAGCAGCTTTCGATGCCGCCGATACGCCGCGCGATTTTTCGGTCCTGCCTCCCACCACCCATTTCATGGTGGGCAAGAAGAGTCCCCGGTTTTATAAGGTCACCGCCGCACGGCTGAACAGGGCAGTTCCCGGCAGCACCCTGGAAGTCTCACCCAAAGGCTTTCACGGCTCCGTTCCCGCTGCGGTCAATGAACTGGTCTCCGATATTTCGGACTACTTCAAGGGCTGAGCACGTCCCCTCGTTATCCACATAAGGGTTGACATGCTGCCCACAGTCAGGTGGCTCAGTTAGGCTCAAGTCATGACGCGCGACATCATCATGACCCAAGACGGCGGACACCTGGAACTACTCACCACCGGCGGTGAGCTGGCAGCGGCGGGCTCCGGCGTCGTCGTCGTTCCGGCCTCCATGGTGACGGCCACCGACTACGCACGCTTCGCCCAAAAACTCAGCGAGGCCCTTGGCCGCCCTGTCCACACGTTCAACCGGCGTGGGCGCGGAGATTCGTCCCCACAACCTGATGACTACACGCTGGAAGCGGACATTCGGGACCTCCACGACGTCATGAAGCACACGTCCAGCACTGATGTGTTCGGGCACAGCTTCGGCGGCGCAGTGGCGCTGCATGCGGCCCGGACCCTTCCTGTTGAGCGCCTTGCGGTGTACGACCCCGCAGTGTCGGTCAACCACAGCGTCAAGGCCGACTGGACACCGGACTATGAACGCGCGACGGCGGCGGGAGACTATGACCGCGCCCTCGCCATCCTCATCAAGGGAGTGGAGACCGGCGGCGCTTTTGCCCGTATGCCCCTGTCCATGTTGACCCTGGCAAACAAGCTTGCCGCCGGCACGCCTCTGGGCAAGCAGATGCGGGAGCTGATGACATGCGGCGTTCGCGAAATCAAAGCGGTCATCGCTGCGGACATGCCGGCCGAGCCTTTCGTTGAGCTGCCCCTGGAAACCCTCATTGTGGTGGGTGAAAAGAGCCCGGCATACTTCGGTGTTGCGTGCGGTCAGATCCACGACATCCTGTCCGGGTCCAGCTACACCATTCTTCCCGGGTACGGGCATGACGGGCCCAACAAGGCGCCGGACAAGCTGATCTCGGAGTTGTCAGAGTTCTTCTCCGGCTAGGTGTACCGGCTGCGGGCCGGCCAAACGGTGCACGGGTGTATTGCAGCTTGGCAGATCTCTTGTCCCCCGCTTAGGCTATAAATACCAAGCCCCCTTATCTTTTGAGGGGTGGGTGCTGTGTCGATCTTGAATCACACGCAGCACCTTCCGTGTTCCAGACCTCGGCAACAGGAGGACCACCATGACTGACCAGTACACATTCCGAAACCCGGTCACCGCCTACGAGCAGATCTCACCGCCCAAACAACACCAGCCCGAGCCCGGCCTTGACGCCGAGCTGACACCCAAGGCTGACCTGGGTGAAGAGAGCTACCGGGGCACGGGACGACTGGAAGGCCGCAAAGCGATTGTCACCGGGGCCGACTCGGGAATCGGCGCAGCCACAGCTATCGCCTTCGCCCGGGAAGGGGCGGACGTTGTTCTTTCCTACCTGCCCGAAGAGGAAGAAGATGCAGCACGAATCGCAGGCATCATCGAAGCAGCCGGACGCAAAGCCGTGAAAGTGCCCGGGGACCTCAAAGACTCTGCCACCTGCCAGGAAGTGGTGGATACGGCCGTAGCTGTCCTCGGTGGAGTAGACATCCTCGTCAACAACGCCGGCAAGCAGGTTGCACAGAAAGACCTGACCGAGATTACCGACGAACAGTTCGACCACACGCAGAAGACCAACGTCTACGCAATGTTCTGGCTGACCAAGGCGGCACTGCCGCACCTTCCTGCGGGATCAACCATTATCAACACCACATCCATTCAGGCCTACAACCCATCGCCAACCCTGGTGGACTACGCCACCACCAAGGCCAGCATCAACAACTTCACCAAGGGTCTGGCACATCAACTCGCACCCAAGGGCATCCGGGTCAACGCAGTAGCCCCCGGACCCATCTGGACGCCCCTGCAGGTCAGCAGCGGGCAACCCAAGGAAGAACTGCCTGAGTTCGGACAATCCACTCCCCTGGGTCGAGCAGGCCAGCCGGCGGAACTGGCGCCGGCCTATGTGTTCCTGGCCTCGCCCGAGTCCAGCTACGTGATCGGCGAAACGCTCAACGTCAACGGTGGAAGCCCTACGCCTTAGCGCTAGGCCGGACGCTGTTAGTGTCTGGTGGTTAAAGCAGAAGGGCCCCGACCTGGTGGTCGGGGCCTTTCTGTAATGGTTGTCCGGCGGTGTCCTACTCTCCCACACCCTCCCGGGTGCAGTACCATCGGCGCTGTGGGTCTTAGCTTCCGGGTTCGGAATGGGACCGGGCGTTTCCCCCACGCTATGACCGCCGTAACTCTGTTACCCGACCCCGTGGGGTGGGAAATCTTTGGGTTACAACTGTGGTGTTGTTACAACTGTGGTGTTGTTTCAACTGTGGTGTTGTTATTCAGTTGTTGGTTCCTGGAACAACCTGTTGTGGGTTGTTGTTCGGGAACCACATAGTGGACGCGTGCAGTGTGTTGTGTGGTGTAAGTTGTTGGCCTATTAGTACCGGTCAGCTTCACGAGTCTTTAGTCCTCGCTTCCACATCCGGCCTATCAACCCAGTGGTCTGGCTGGGGGCCTCTCACACATAATGTGTATGGAAATCTCATCTTGAAGCGAGCTTCCCGCTTAGATGCTTTCAGCGGTTATCCCATCCGAACGTAGCTAATCAGCGATGCACTTGGCAGTACAACTGACACACCAGAGGTTCGTCCGTCCCGGTCCTCTCGTACTAAGGACAGCCCTTCTCAAATTTCCTGCGCGCGCAGCGGATAGGGACCGAACTGTCTCACGACGTTCTAAACCCAGCTCGCGTACCGCTTTAATGGGCGAACAGCCCAACCCTTGGGACCTACTCCAGCCCCAGGATGCGACGAGCCGACATCGAGGTGCCAAACCATGCCGTCGATATGGACTCTTGGGCAAGATCAGCCTGTTATCCCCGAGGTACCTTTTATCCGTTGAGCGACGGCCATTCCACAATGTACCGCCGGATCACTAGTCCCGACTTTCGTCCCTGCTTGAGATGTCTCTCTCACAGTCAAGCTCCCTTGTGCACTTACACTCGACACCTGATTGCCAACCAGGCTGAGGGAACCTTTGGGCGCCTCCGTTACTTTTTAGGAGGCAACCGCCCCAGTTAAACTACCCATCAGGCACTGTCCCTGACCCGGATCACGGGCCGAAGTTAGATGTCCAAAGTGACCAGAGTGGTATTTCAACGATGACTCCACCCGAACTGGCGTCCGGGTTTCAACGTCTCCCACCTATCCTACACAAGCCACTCCGAACACCAATACCAAACTATAGTAAAGGTCTCGGGGTCTTTCCGTCCTGCTGCGCGTAACGAGCATCTTTACTCGTACTGCAATTTCGCCGAGTTTATGGTTGAGACAGCGGGGAAGTCGTTACTCCATTCGTGCAGGTCGGAACTTACCCGACAAGGAATTTCGCTACCTTAGGATGGTTATAGTTACCACCGCCGTTTACTGGGGCTTAAATTCTCAGCTTCGCCCGTAAGGGCTAACCGGT
Organism: Paenarthrobacter aurescens; assembly: GCF_041549525.1. Lineage (NCBI taxonomy): Bacteria > Bacillati > Actinomycetota > Actinomycetes > Micrococcales > Micrococcaceae > Paenarthrobacter > Paenarthrobacter aurescens. The sequence continues at coordinate 166,991 of NZ_CP157456.1, read as the reverse complement.
CCTCTTAACCTTCCAGCACCGGGCAGGAGTCAGTCCGTATACATCGTCTTGCGACTTCGCACGGACCTGTGTTTTTAGTAAACAGTCGCTTCCCCCTGGTCTCTGCGGCCCACACCCGCTCACGGAGAGCAAGTCTCCATCACGGGGCAGGCCCCCCTTCTCCCGAAGTTACGGGGGCATTTTGCCGAGTTCCTTAACCATAATTCTCTCGATCGCCTTGGTATTCTCTACCTGATCACCTGTGTCGGTTTGGGGTACGGGCGGCTAAAACCTCGCGTCGATGCTTTTCTTGGCAGCATAGGATCACCGGATCCCCCCAAACGGGGGTCCCATCAGATCTCAGGATCGTGCTCGAAGCACACAGGAACGGATTTGCCTATCCCTGACCCTACATCCTTAGACCGGGGCAACCATCGCCCGGCCCGGCTACCTTCCTGCGTCACACCTGTTAATACGCTTACCTCCCGGGATCAGGTCCCGCGCTCGGCCAAAACCCACACACCACAAGGGTGGGCGGGCAGGCTCCGGGCGGTTAGTATCCCCCGCTTGGCATGGGCGGTTTTTCGCCGGTACGGGAATATCAACCCGTTGTCCATCGACTACGCCTGTCGGCCTCGCCTTAGGTCCCGACTTACCCAGGGCAGATTAGCTTGACCCTGGAACCCTTGATCATTCGGCGGACGGGTTTCTCACCCGTCTTTCGCTACTCATGCCTGCATTCTCACTCGTGTAGGCTCCACCGCTGGTTTCCACCGCGACTTCACTGCCCACACGACGCTCCCCTACCACTCCACACCCCTGAACCACGAAGGCTAGGGCATTATGTGAAATCCACAACTTCGGCGGTGTACTTGAGCCCCGCTACATTGTCGGCGCGGAATCACTTGACCAGTGAGCTATTACGCACTCTTTCAAGGATGGCTGCTTCTAAGCCAACCTCCTGGTTGTCTTCGCAACTCCACATCCTTTCCCACTTAGCACACGCTTAGGGGCCTTAGTTGGTGGTCTGGGCTGTTTCCCTCTCGACTATGAAGCTTATCCCCCACAGTCTCACTGCTGCGCTCTGACTTACCGGCATTCGGAGTTTGGCTGACGTCAGTAACCTTGTAGGGCCCATCGGCCATCCAGTAGCTCTACCTCCGGCAAGAAACACGCAACGCTGCACCTAAATGCATTTCGGGGAGAACCAGCTATCACGGAGTTTGATTGGCCTTTCACCCCTACCCACAGCTCATCCCCTCCATTTTCAACTGAAGTGGGTTCGGTCCTCCACGACGTCTTACCGTCGCTTCAACCTGGCCATGGGTAGATCACTCCGCTTCGGGTCTAGATCACGCCACTACACTCGCCCTATTCAGACTCGCTTTCGCTACGGCTACCCCACACGGGTTAACCTCGCGACGTAACACTAACTCGCAGGCTCATTCTTCAAAAGGCACGCCGTCACAGTTACTTGTGATTACTCACGACTGCTCCGACGGATTGTAAGCACACGGTTTCAGGTACTGTTTCACTCCCCTCCCGGGGTACTTTTCACCTTTCCCTCACGGTACTGGTCCGCTATCGGTCATTAGGAAGTATTTAGGCTTATCAGGTGGTCCTGACAGATTCGCACGGGATTTCTCGGGCCCCGTGCTACTTGGGATACTCCCCAGGCCGTGCACAACATTACGGTTACGGGGCTCACACCCTCTCTGGCCGGCCTTTCAAGACCGTTCACCTATGCCTGCACCTCACCTCACTGGTCCGGCAGAACCAGAACGGAAAGTCCCACAACCCCGCCCATGCAACGCCCGCCGGCTATCACACATGGAAACGGTTTAGCCTGATCCGCGTTCGCTCGCCACTACTAACGGAATCACTATTGTTTTCTCTTCCTGCGGGTACTGAGATGTTTCACTTCCCCGCGTTCCCCCCACGCACCCTATGTGTTCAGATGCGGGTCACACAATCACCATGACAGCGTTGTGCGGGGTTTCCCCATTCGGACATCCTGGGATCAACGCTCGGTTATCAACTCCCCCAGGCTTATCGCAGATTCCTACGTCCTTCTTCGGCTCCTAATGCCAAGGCATCCACCGTGTGCCCTTAAAAACTTGACCACACAAGATCAAAAACTTACTCGAGAGAACCATGACCACAAGGGCCAGGTTCATTCATAAGAAATTGCTGTAGAAACACACACCAACCAACCCCCAAAAAGGAAGCCAGCCACGCGTGTGTTTCAGATGCTCGCGTCCACTATGTAGTTCTCAAACAACAACCCCGTCAACCACACCCCCAACCACCACAACCACCCCAACAAAAGGAGTAGCCGCTCAACGGTGACCAGAGGAACCGGCCGCAGGAACAAAAGAAACACCAGAAGTGCCCCCATGCATTGCTGCAAAAAGGTCCTGTTGCCTCAGGACCCAACAGTGCGCCAAACACAACCCCCACAAACCACGCCCCGGCAGCGTTCCACACAACCCACACCCCCACCAAAGCAGGAACACAGGAAGCCGTACTAACACCAGGACACAACCAGGAAAGGCCATGCCAAAGAAACTTTGATTTGTTGATATTCCACCCATGAGCACCCACCGCAGAACAGACGCCTGCGCAATGGGCAACACTGACAACCACCACCACACCCATACAGGCACAGCAACCAGTTGTTAGCAGCTCCTTAGAAAGGAGGTGATCCAGCCGCACCTTCCGGTACGGCTACCTTGTTACGACTTAGTCCCAATCGCCGGTCCCACCTTCGACGGCTCCCCCCACAAGGGTTAGGCCACCGGCTTCGGGTGTTACCAACTTTCGTGACTTGACGGGCGGTGTGTACAAGGCCCGGGAACGTATTCACCGCAGCGTTGCTGATCTGCGATTACTAGCGACTCCGACTTCATGGGGTCGAGTTGCAGACCCCAATCCGAACTGAGACCGGCTTTTTGGGATTAGCTCCACCTCACAGTATCGCAACCCTTTGTACCGGCCATTGTAGCATGCGTGAAGCCCAAGACATAAGGGGCATGATGATTTGACGTCGTCCCCACCTTCCTCCGAGTTGACCCCGGCAGTCTCCTATGAGTCCCCGCCATAACGCGCTGGCAACATAGAACGAGGGTTGCGCTCGTTGCGGGACTTAACCCAACATCTCACGACACGAGCTGACGACAACCATGCACCACCTGTAAACCGACCGCAAGCGGGGCACCTGTTTCCAGGTCTTTCCGGTTCATGTCAAGCCTTGGTAAGGTTCTTCGCGTTGCATCGAATTAATCCGCATGCTCCGCCGCTTGTGCGGGCCCCCGTCAATTCCTTTGAGTTTTAGCCTTGCGGCCGTACTCCCCAGGCGGGGCACTTAATGCGTTAGCTACGGCGCGGAAAACGTGGAATGTCCCCCACACCTAGTGCCCAACGTTTACGGCATGGACTACCAGGGTATCTAATCCTGTTCGCTCCCCATGCTTTCGCTCCTCAGCGTCAGTTACAGCCCAGAGACCTGCCTTCGCCATCGGTGTTCCTCCTGATATCTGCGCATTTCACCGCTACACCAGGAATTCCAGTCTCCCCTACTGCACTCTAGTCTGCCCGTACCCACTGCAGAACCGGAGTTGAGCCCCGGTCTTTCACAGCAGACGCGACAAACCGCCTACGAGCTCTTTACGCCCAATAATTCCGGATAACGCTTGCGCCCTACGTATTACCGCGGCTGCTGGCACGTAGTTAGCCGGCGCTTCTTCTGCAGGTACCGTCACTTTCGCTTCTTCCCTACTGAAAGAGGTTTACAACCCGAAGGCCGTCATCCCTCACGCGGCGTCGCTGCATCAGGCTTGCGCCCATTGTGCAATATTCCCCACTGCTGCCTCCCGTAGGAGTCTGGGCCGTGTCTCAGTCCCAGTGTGGCCGGTCACCCTCTCAGGCCGGCTACCCGTCGTCGCCTTGGTAGGCCATTACCCCACCAACAAGCTGATAGGCCGCGAGTCCATCCAAAACCACAAAAAGCTTTCCACCACCATGACATGCGCCAGATGGTCATATCCGGTATTAGACCCAGTTTCCCAGGCTTATCCCAGAGTCAAGGGCAGGTTACTCACGTGTTACTCACCCGTTCGCCACTAATCCCCCAGCAAGCTGGGATCATCGTTCGACTTGCATGTGTTAAGCACGCCGCCAGCGTTCATCCTGAGCCAGGATCAAACTCTCCGTTGAAGTAAAACAAATCAAACAGACACAACCACACCCACCGGAAATAACGGCGGACACGGCTGCACAAAATTCGAAACCAGCTGAAAACCAGACCACCACACACGGGGGTGCATGACGACCTGGCCATAATTTCAACCAATCAATAAAACAATCGGCATCAACAAACTTGGCACACTATTGAGTTCTCAAACAACAGACCCTCCAAAACATCACCCACAGCACACCACACAAAGCAGCGCACCCAACAGGGCCATTGGAAAAGAAGAGTTATTTTTGGCCGCCTACCGAACCGTACACACCTTCCGGCTTTCCGTTTCGCACCCGGCGACTCAGAAAACAATACACGCCCCACACCCCCAACGCAAATCCACCCCCAACCACACCCCCACCACCCCCAAAACCCCCACAACACCGCCGTCGAACACCACCTAACGACGCGTCTGCGCTGGCGTACCTCAAGCTGCCAACAGATCCACGCGTTGCGGGTGCAATAAGAGGGTCGCAATGAGGGGACAAATGACGTCGTGGCCGCCTGATGGGAGGATGGAACGCATGGAACTGCACATCACCGGAGATGCCGCCGCCGACCAACTGCTCAGTGACGACGCTTTTGCGTTGTTGACGGGTATGTTGCTCGATCAACAAGTCACTATGGAGTCGGCGTTTGCCGGGCCGGAGAAGATCCGCGCCAGGCTGGGCTCCCTCAATCCGGAGACCATCGCCGAGTACGATCCCGCCGGGTTCGTGGAAGTTTTCAAGGAACGGCCTGCAGTCCATAGGTTCCCAGGCTCCATGGCTGCGCGGGTCCAGGACCTCGCCGCCACCGTACACGCTCACTGGGATGGCGATGCTGCTGCCATTTGGACGCGCGGAAACCCTGACGGCCCCGAGGTACTCCGTCGGCTCAAAGCACTGCCGGGCTTCGGGGATCAAAAGGCAAAGATCTTCCTGGCGCTCCTGGGCAAGCAATGCGGCCTGCAGGCGGAGGGATGGCGCGAAGCCGCCGGCCACTACGGCGAAGAGGGCTCGTATCTCTCAGTCGCCGACATCGTGGACCCCGAATCCCTGGTCAAAGTCCGCGCCAGCAAGCAGGCAGCGAAAGCAGCTGCCAAGGCTGCCAAGTCAGCCGGCAACTAGCCGCCCCCATTTACGGAACCAAGGGCGGCCCCCGCGTTAGCTGTTCTGCATCTGGATGTGGAAGTCGGTGGCCATCTGATCCTTGAGCTACGCGGCCGCTGCGAATCTGAGGTACGCGACTGCCCGGCGGCCTTCACGGTCAGCAGAGATGAGAACAGTCACGTCTTCACATCCACAGTCGGGCCGGGTGCGCACGCCCAGTAGTTGCTTGTGGCCCTCGGCGCGTCCGAGTGGATGGACGGAAGCCGCTCAATACCTCCATGGGCGGCAACCACTGCCTACGTTCTGATTTTCCTTATCCCACTCGCAGCAGCAATAGCTACGATCGTGATGCTGACCAAGCGCAGCATCGCGTTTTGGATACCGCTTCTCTCGATAATGGTCACGTCAATCATGGTGGTCGTCCTCGACGCTTACGGGCAGGCGTGACATCTTGTAGAGCTAGCCTCTGGGCGCACCTCGAGGAGCGAGCTGCGGTGCGGTGGACCTCGGGAAGGTTGATCACTATGTGGGGGTGCTCAGAGCGGCCCTCAGCTGATGGGTGTTGGGTGTTTGGTGGTTAAGAGCGAAGGGCCCCGACCTGGTGGTCGGGGCCTTTCTGTAATGGTTGTCCGGCGGTGTCCTACTCTCCCACACCCTCCCGGGTGCAGTACCATCGGCGCTGTGGGTCTTAGCTTCCGGGTTCGGAATGGGACCGGGCGTTTCCCCCACGCTATGACCGCCGTAACTCTGTTACCCGACCCCGTGGGGTGGGAAATCTTTGGGTTACAACTGTGGTGTTGTTACAACTGTGGTGTTGTTTCAACTGTGGTGTTGTTATTCAGTTGTTGGTTCCTGGAACAACCTGTTGTGGGTTGTTGTTCGGGAACCACATAGTGGACGCGTGCAGTGTGTTGTGTGGTGTAAGTTGTTGGCCTATTAGTACCGGTCAGCTTCACGAGTCTTTAGTCCTCGCTTCCACATCCGGCCTATCAACCCAGTGGTCTGGCTGGGGGCCTCTCACACATAATGTGTATGGAAATCTCATCTTGAAGCGAGCTTCCCGCTTAGATGCTTTCAGCGGTTATCCCATCCGAACGTAGCTAATCAGCGATGCACTTGGCAGTACAACTGACACACCAGAGGTTCGTCCGTCCCGGTCCTCTCGTACTAAGGACAGCCCTTCTCAAATTTCCTGCGCGCGCAGCGGATAGGGACCGAACTGTCTCACGACGTTCTAAACCCAGCTCGCGTACCGCTTTAATGGGCGAACAGCCCAACCCTTGGGACCTACTCCAGCCCCAGGATGCGACGAGCCGACATCGAGGTGCCAAACCATGCCGTCGATATGGACTCTTGGGCAAGATCAGCCTGTTATCCCCGAGGTACCTTTTATCCGTTGAGCGACGGCCATTCCACAATGTACCGCCGGATCACTAGTCCCGACTTTCGTCCCTGCTTGAGATGTCTCTCTCACAGTCAAGCTCCCTTGTGCACTTACACTCGACACCTGATTGCCAACCAGGCTGAGGGAACCTTTGGGCGCCTCCGTTACTTTTTAGGAGGCAACCGCCCCAGTTAAACTACCCATCAGGCACTGTCCCTGACCCGGATCACGGGCCGAAGTTAGATGTCCAAAGTGACCAGAGTGGTATTTCAACGATGACTCCACCCGAACTGGCGTCCGGGTTTCAACGTCTCCCACCTATCCTACACAAGCCACTCCGAACACCAATACCAAACTATAGTAAAGGTCTCGGGGTCTTTCCGTCCTGCTGCGCGTAACGAGCATCTTTACTCGTACTGCAATTTCGCCGAGTTTATGGTTGAGACAGCGGGGAAGTCGTTACTCCATTCGTGCAGGTCGGAACTTACCCGACAAGGAATTTCGCTACCTTAGGATGGTTATAGTTACCACCGCCGTTTACTGGGGCTTAAATTCTCAGCTTCGCCCGTAAGGGCTAACCGGTCCTCTTAACCTTCCAGCACCGGGCAGGAGTCAGTCCGTATACATCGTCTTGCGACTTCGCACGGACCTGTGTTTTTAGTAAACAGTCGCTTCCCCCTGGTCTCTGCGGCCCACACCCGCTCACGGAGAGCAAGTCTCCATCACGGGGCAGGCCCCCCTTCTCCCGAAGTTACGGGGGCATTTTGCCGAGTTCCTTAACCATAATTCTCTCGATCGCCTTGGTATTCTCTACCTGATCACCTGTGTCGGTTTGGGGTACGGGCGGCTAAAACCTCGCGTCGATGCTTTTCTTGGCAGCATAGGATCACCGGATCCCCCCATACGGGGGTCCCATCAGATCTCAGGATCGTGCTCGAAGCACACAGGAACGGATTTGCCTATCCCTGACCCTACATCCTTAGACCGGGGCAACCATCGCCCGGCCCGGCTACCTTCCTGCGTCACACCTGTTAATACGCTTACCTCCCGGGATCAGGTCCCGCGCTCGGCCAAAACCCACACACCACAAGGGTGGGCGGGCAGGCTCCGGGCGGTTAGTATCCCCCGCTTGGCATGGGCGGTTTTTCGCCGGTACGGGAATATCAACCCGTTGTCCATCGACTACGCCTGTCGGCCTCGCCTTAGGTCCCGACTTACCCAGGGCAGATTAGCTTGACCCTGGAACCCTTGATCATTCGGCGGACGGGTTTCTCACCCGTCTTTCGCTACTCATGCCTGCATTCTCACTCGTGTAGGCTCCACCGCTGGTTTCCACCGCGACTTCACTGCCCACACGACGCTCCCCTACCACTCCACACCCCTGAACCACGAAGGCTAGGGCATTATGTGAAATCCACAACTTCGGCGGTGTACTTGAGCCCCGCTACATTGTCGGCGCGGAATCACTTGACCAGTGAGCTATTACGCACTCTTTCAAGGATGGCTGCTTCTAAGCCAACCTCCTGGTTGTCTTCGCAACTCCACATCCTTTCCCACTTAGCACACGCTTAGGGGCCTTAGTTGGTGGTCTGGGCTGTTTCCCTCTCGACTATGAAGCTTATCCCCCACAGTCTCACTGCTGCGCTCTGACTTACCGGCATTCGGAGTTTGGCTGACGTCAGTAACCTTGTAGGGCCCATCGGCCATCCAGTAGCTCTACCTCCGGCAAGAAACACGCAACGCTGCACCTAAATGCATTTCGGGGAGAACCAGCTATCACGGAGTTTGATTGGCCTTTCACCCCTACCCACAGCTCATCCCCTCCATTTTCAACTGAAGTGGGTTCGGTCCTCCACGACGTCTTACCGTCGCTTCAACCTGGCCATGGGTAGATCACTCCGCTTCGGGTCTAGATCACGCCACTACACTCGCCCTATTCAGACTCGCTTTCGCTACGGCTACCCCACACGGGTTAACCTCGCGACGTAACACTAACTCGCAGGCTCATTCTTCAAAAGGCACGCCGTCACAGTTACTTGTGATTACTCACGACTGCTCCGACGGATTGTAAGCACACGGTTTCAGGTACTGTTTCACTCCCCTCCCGGGGTACTTTTCACCTTTCCCTCACGGTACTGGTCCGCTATCGGTCATTAGGAAGTATTTAGGCTTATCAGGTGGTCCTGACAGATTCGCACGGGATTTCTCGGGCCCCGTGCTACTTGGGATACTCCCCAGGCCGTGCACAACATTACGGTTACGGGGCTCACACCCTCTCTGGCCGGCCTTTCAAGACCGTTCACCTATGCCTGCACCTCACCTCACTGGTCCGGCAGAACCAGAACGGAAAGTCCCACAACCCCGCCCATGCAACGCCCGCCGGCTATCACACATGGAAACGGTTTAGCCTGATCCGCGTTCGCTCGCCACTACTAACGGAATCACTATTGTTTTCTCTTCCTGCGGGTACTGAGATGTTTCACTTCCCCGCGTTCCCCCCACGCACCCTATGTGTTCAGATGCGGGTCACACAATCACCATGACAGCGTTGTGCGGGGTTTCCCCATTCGGACATCCTGGGATCAACGCTCGGTTATCAACTCCCCCAGGCTTATCGCAGATTCCTACGTCCTTCTTCGGCTCCTAATGCCAAGGCATCCACCGTGTGCCCTTAAAAACTTGACCACACAAGATCAAAAACTTACTCGAGAGAACCATGACCACAAGGGCCAGGTTCATTCATAAGAAATTGCTGTAGAAACACACACCAACCAACCCCCAAAAAGGAAGCCAGCCACGCGTGTGTTTCAGATGCTCGCGTCCACTATGTAGTTCTCAAACAACAACCCCGTCAACCACACCCCCAACCACCACAACCACCCCAACAAAAGGAGTAGCCGCTCAACGGTGACCAGAGGAACCGGCCGCAGGAACAAAAGAAACACCAGAAGTGCCCCCATGCATTGCTGCAAAAAGGTCCTGTTGCCTCAGGACCCAACAGTGCGCCAAACACAACCCCCACAAACCACGCCCCGGCAGCGTTCCACACAACCCACACCCCCACCAAAGCAGGAACACAGGAAGCCGTACTAACACCAGGACACAACCAGGAAAGGCCATGCCAAAGAAACTTTGATTTGTTGATATTCCACCCATGAGCACCCACCGCAGAACAGACGCCTGCGCAATGGGCAACACTGACAACCACCACCACACCCATACAGGCACAGCAACCAGTTGTTAGCAGCTCCTTAGAAAGGAGGTGATCCAGCCGCACCTTCCGGTACGGCTACCTTGTTACGACTTAGTCCCAATCGCCGGTCCCACCTTCGACGGCTCCCCCCACAAGGGTTAGGCCACCGGCTTCGGGTGTTACCAACTTTCGTGACTTGACGGGCGGTGTGTACAAGGCCCGGGAACGTATTCACCGCAGCGTTGCTGATCTGCGATTACTAGCGACTCCGACTTCATGGGGTCGAGTTGCAGACCCCAATCCGAACTGAGACCGGCTTTTTGGGATTAGCTCCACCTCACAGTATCGCAACCCTTTGTACCGGCCATTGTAGCATGCGTGAAGCCCAAGACATAAGGGGCATGATGATTTGACGTCGTCCCCACCTTCCTCCGAGTTGACCCCGGCAGTCTCCTATGAGTCCCCGCCATAACGCGCTGGCAACATAGAACGAGGGTTGCGCTCGTTGCGGGACTTAACCCAACATCTCACGACACGAGCTGACGACAACCATGCACCACCTGTAAACCGACCGCAAGCGGGGCACCTGTTTCCAGGTCTTTCCGGTTCATGTCAAGCCTTGGTAAGGTTCTTCGCGTTGCATCGAATTAATCCGCATGCTCCGCCGCTTGTGCGGGCCCCCGTCAATTCCTTTGAGTTTTAGCCTTGCGGCCGTACTCCCCAGGCGGGGCACTTAATGCGTTAGCTACGGCGCGGAAAACGTGGAATGTCCCCCACACCTAGTGCCCAACGTTTACGGCATGGACTACCAGGGTATCTAATCCTGTTCGCTCCCCATGCTTTCGCTCCTCAGCGTCAGTTACAGCCCAGAGACCTGCCTTCGCCATCGGTGTTCCTCCTGATATCTGCGCATTTCACCGCTACACCAGGAATTCCAGTCTCCCCTACTGCACTCTAGTCTGCCCGTACCCACTGCAGAACCGGAGTTGAGCCCCGGTCTTTCACAGCAGACGCGACAAACCGCCTACGAGCTCTTTACGCCCAATAATTCCGGATAACGCTTGCGCCCTACGTATTACCGCGGCTGCTGGCACGTAGTTAGCCGGCGCTTCTTCTGCAGGTACCGTCACTTTCGCTTCTTCCCTACTGAAAGAGGTTTACAACCCGAAGGCCGTCATCCCTCACGCGGCGTCGCTGCATCAGGCTTGCGCCCATTGTGCAATATTCCCCACTGCTGCCTCCCGTAGGAGTCTGGGCCGTGTCTCAGTCCCAGTGTGGCCGGTCACCCTCTCAGGCCGGCTACCCGTCGTCGCCTTGGTAGGCCATTACCCCACCAACAAGCTGATAGGCCGCGAGTCCATCCAAAACCACAAAAAGCTTTCCACCACCATGACATGCGCCAGATGGTCATATCCGGTATTAGACCCAGTTTCCCAGGCTTATCCCAGAGTCAAGGGCAGGTTACTCACGTGTTACTCACCCGTTCGCCACTAATCCCCCAGCAAGCTGGGATCATCGTTCGACTTGCATGTGTTAAGCACGCCGCCAGCGTTCATCCTGAGCCAGGATCAAACTCTCCGTTGAAGTAAAACAAATCAAACAGACACAACCACACCCACCGGAAATAACGGCGGACACGGCTGCACAAAATTCGAAACCAGCTGAAAACCAGACCACCACACACGGGGGTGCATGACGACCTGGCCATAATTTCAACCAATCAATAAAACAATCGGCATCAACAAACTTGGCACACTATTGAGTTCTCAAACAACAGACACACCCGGCACCAACCAGAACCCTCACAGGTCCCGGAATCGCTCCGGAGCAACTTTTCAAACTTACCCGAACCAGCCGCACAAAGCAAACCAGAACCCGGGCCTCCCACACCACCCAGCAGCGCACAAAAGCACCACCGAAACCGGCGAATTTGAAAGGGAGTCGGTCGCTATCTTTCCGCATCAGCGGCGGCGACTCGAATAACTTTACACGCGCCCAACCCCCACACCAAATCCACCCCAACACCACCCAAAACCCCCGCAAACACACGGCAAACAACCCCACCAACACCCCAAAACCCGCCAAACACCCAACAACCAACCCACGTGAAGCCCATCACACCACCAACAACCCCACCCAACCCCAACACCACCAGCCCCCGAACCCAAAGCCAACCACCGCCGTCGAACATCAAGACCTAACAACCAACCCACTGCCGTTAAACAGAACCGCTCCCCCACAAAAGTGAGAGAGCGTCCGGCAAAAACCCGAGGGATCTGAAAGACGGTCCGGTAAAAACCCAGGGGAAATGAGAGAGCGTCGGAGGGGGGTGAGCAGGGTTAGTGGCCCCCGTGGCCTCCGGCGCCTTCGGTCTTGCGCATCATGGCGCCGAGCACCACGGCAGCAACGGCGATAACGGTGGCTGCCAGGAATGCTGTCTGCATGCCGGCTACCTCGCCCGAAGACGCCGAAACCACAGCATAAATGGACACGAGCAAGGCCGTCCCAGCTGCACCGGAAACCTGCTGCGCGGTGCTGATGATCGCCGAACCGTGGGAGTAGAGGTGCGGCGGCAACGGGTTCAGGCCAGTGGTGAATGCAGGGGTGAACAGCATGGCGAGGCCAAGGCTCAGGGCGACGTGCAGGGCTATAACCCAGCCAAGCGAGCTTCCTTCATCCAGCCGGGAGAACTGCCAGAGGGTCAGAACCATCAGCACGGAACCAGTGACCGTCAGCGGGAGCGGACCCACTTTGTCGAAGATCCGGCCGATGACCGGCCCCAGCAAGCCCATGGCCAAACCGCCAGGCAGCAGAGCCAGGCCAGTCTCCAGCGGCTGCAAGTGCAGGGTGTTCTGGAGGTACAGCGGCAGGAGGATCACGCCGCCGAACAGCGCCATCATGGCAACCACCATCAGCAGCGTGGACACCGTGAACATACGGAACTTGAAAGCACGCAGATCCAGCAGCGGGGCGTCGGACTTCTGGAGTTTGAGCTGGCGGAAGACGAACAGTGCCAGGCAGAGGATGCCAACTACCAGTGCGATCACGGGAACCACTCCGGCCTCGGCCCCACCGATCTGACTCAGGCCGTACACCAGGCCACCAAATGCGGGCACTGTAAGGATCACCGAAGGGACGTCCAACGTGGTCTTCTCGCGTTCCCCCACGTTAGTGAGGTACTTGGCACCGATCGCGAACGCAGCCAAGGCAACGGGCAGCACGAACACGAACATGAACCGCCAGGAGAAGTTGTCCAGGATGATGCCGGAAACGGTGGGGCCCATGGCCGGAGCAACCGAGATGGCAATGCTCACGTTGCCCATGACCACACCACGCTTGGAAATCGGTACCAGTGTGAGGATGGTGGTCATCAGCAGCGGCAGCATGATGGCGGTACCACCGGCCTGAACAATGCGTGCCAGCAGCAACACCAGGAAACCCGGTGCCACTGCGGCCAGCAAAGTTCCACCGCTGAAGAGTCCCATGGCCAACATGAACGCACCGCGCGTACTCATCCGTTGCAGGATGAACCCGGTGGTGGGGATAACCACGGCCATGGTCAGCATGAAGCCAGTGGCCAGCCACTGCACGGTGGAGGCGCTCACCTGGAGGTCGACCATGAGCCGCTGGAGGGCTACGTTCATGATGGTCTCGTTGAGGATGACAACGAACGTTGCCACCAACAGCGTGACGATGACAGTGACGGATTCGCGTGACATCTTCCCGGACACTGGGCCGTTCGAGACCGGCGCTTGTGATTCCGGCACCACCGGTGGTGCCGCCTCTGCGGAGGTGACGGAGCCGGAAGCGCCCGATGCAGGCTTGCCGTTGGCGTCGGACGTGACGTCGGTAGACATGAGGATTCCCCAAGGTTTGGATTTGGTGTCCGGCGATCTGTGCCGGTGAAGACTAAAACAGTCTAAACGCCCATCCAATTCCCGTCAGGAGAAAAAATTCCAAACGCTAGGAGAACAATGGCGCGTTGTCGATCAGCCGCACCGGGCCCACCTTGGCTGCAATGATCGCCAGACCTTCACCACGGAAGGGTGTCTCCTTGCAGTTCTCCGCGAGCGGTTCCAGCGTGACAGGGTCAACGACGTCGAAATAGTCCAGTTCCACCAGCGGCTGGGAATCAACAAGGGCGACCGCGGACTCGAGATCAAGCGGTTCGTGCGCGTTTGCGCGGGATTCAATGAGGCGTAGAGCACGGGACAACACCAGTGCCGCAGCACGCTCGTCATCGGAAAGGAAGCGGTTGCGGCTGGAAAGAGCCAAGCCATCGTCACTACGAACAATCGGCACCGGAACAATCTCTACAGGAAAGTTCAGGTCCGCGACCATGCGCCTCACCAACGCCAACTGTTGTGCGTCCTTCTGCCCGAAGTAGGCGCGGTAGGCCGCCGTCGAGCCGTCCGCTGCAGCACCTCCCGGGAGCCCGTAGTGCAGCAGCTTGGCCACCACGGTCAGGGCGCCGTCGAAGTGTCCGGGGCGCGAGGCGCCTTCCCATTTTTCACCCAGCGGGCCGGCTGTCACCCGCACCAGCGGCTGGCCGCCGGGATAAACCTCGTCCACGGATGGCGCGAAGACCAGGTCCACGCCCTCGGCGTCAAGCAAGGCCATGTCCGCTTCAAGCGTGCGCGGGTAGCGGTCCAGGTCCACGGCGTCCCCGAACTGCAAGGGGTTGACGAAGACGGTGGCCACCACCACGTCATTCTCCGCCACGGCGGTACGGGCAAGTGCTGCGTGACCGGAATGCAGGGCCCCCATGGTGGGCACCAAGCCCTGGGAACTGCCACCCTTGGAGGCCAGCAGCCTGGCGCTTTCGGCCCGCAGTTCCGCCGCTGTAGTCACGAGTTTGATGGCCATGCTGTTCAGTTTCCTTCCGGAGCCTTGGGTTCGGCACCCAAGGCCTCGTCAATATCGTTCAGTTGTTCAGGGCGCAGCAGTCCGCGGTTTCCCGCCCTGCGTGCAGTGGCCCGCGCCATGGCCTGGTAGGCCGAAAGGACATCCCCGCCAGCACCGCCGTCGTACTCTTTCAGTGCCTGGGCGTGCGCGGAAACGGTACCCACATCCCCCCGCGCAACAGGTCCTGTCAACGCAGATTCGCCCGATGCCAGGGCGTTCTCAAGAGTGGCGCGCAACAGCGGACCAAGCATGGCCTCCGGGGTTTCGACGCCGATCTCCCGCAGCATCTGCGACGCCTGCGCCACCAGCGTGACCATGTGATTGGAACTGTGCGCAAGGGATGCGTGATAGAGGGTTCGATCGGCCTCAGCGATGGCCACGGGCTCCGCACCCATCTCCACCACCAGGGCCTGGGCGATCGGCAACATGGCGGCATCCGCTGTAACACCAAAAGTGCAATCCATGAGTCGTGTCAGGTCCAAACTCATGCCCGTGAAGGTCATGGCGGGGTGCAGGGCCAGCGGAATCGCACCCGCTGCCCGGACCGGGTTGAGGATTCCGACGCCGAACCGGCCTGACGTATGTGCCACCAGTTGCCCGGGCTGCCAGGCACCGAGCTTGGCCAGTCCCGCCACCAACTCACCCAAGGCGTCGTCAGGGACGGCCAGCAAAACCAGCTCGGAACGCTCCACAATGTCCTGGATCTCCAGGATCGGCACGCCGGGAAGCAGGTTCTCGGCACGCTCGCGGCTCGCCTCCGACACAGCAGAAACACCGACGACGGCGTGCTCGGCTGCGCGCAGAGCGGCACCCAATACGGCACCCACCTTGCCGGCGCCGATGATTCCGACGCCGAGTCGTCCTGGCCTAGCCATGGTGGTGTTCCTCCTGTTGGGGTGAAGTGCGGGGTGGTTCCGGCTGTGCGGGTTGTTCCGTAAGTGTGGCCGCGACCTCCGGGGCTTGCGGGGCAACCTGCGCCAGCCATTGTTCGCTGGTTTGCCGTTTCCGTGCCTCGCGGGCGCGGGCAGCCTGCTGGTCGAAAAGCTCCACAGCCTGCTCAACGCCGGCTTGGAACACCCTGGGAGAAACAGGACCGGCCGTGGTGTGGAGGACAAGATCAGCTACGCCGAAGCGCCTCGCCAACGGGCCCTGATGCAGTGCCATGGATTGCGTCCTCTGATGCGGAACCACCACCAACGTGTGCCACCAGCGTCCCGAGCGGATCAGCAAGGCAGTCTTAGTGGCAAGAAATCCGTTGCGGCGCCATCCCAACGGGGCCAACAACCGGGCGCCACGGGGAGTGGTGGTGAACTGGTCACCCGGCCCTGAGTCAGGTTTGGCCGCCCCAAGTCCATCCAACCCGTCAGTGAATACCCGTTCCGGATCCTCAACTCCAGGATCGGGCAGCACCAACGACATCATTTGCAGGACATCAGGCTTGAGGCCAACGGGAAGCAGCATGGTGCGGGAAGCACCTTCAGTAGAGCCGGACAGCCCGTAACCAGCCACATTCACAACCATCCGGTACCAGCCGAAGATCCTCCACAAGGGCGGCTGCGTGACCATGAGCGCCTGGATCCGTCCCGGAGGCAGAGTCTGTGCCTGGGTATCCAAAAGGCCGTATCGAAGACGGATGCCGTCCGGGGAAATTGCGGCCGTGAAGTTGTAGCCCTTATTGAAGGAGCTCCAGTACGCGGCGCCAATTCCCAGGATACCGGGGATGAGCGCCAGGAAAAGTGTCTGGTTCTGCGTGAATACGGAGACAGCCACCACCACGGCGGTACCAGCAAGGATTCCGACGGTCTGCTCGCTGAGCACCAATGATCCGATAAGCCGGGACGGGGGCACGGACAGCACAATATGCTCGGGAGCTTCCGGGACTTCCTCGGTCGACTCGGGCCCGGTCACTACCCCAGCGGCCCTTGCAAGGATGGTGGCACGCAGCTGTTTGGCCTGGTCCAGCGGAAGGTAAGCCAGCCGCACTGCCGACTCGCCGGCGTCGGCCACTTCAAACTTGAGTTCAGCAAGACCGAAAATCCGCGCCAAAAGCGGCTGCACAATGTCGATCGCCTGAACGCGATCCAAACGAGCCTGCCGTTGCTGCTTGAACAGGAATCCGGTATTGACCCGAACATACCCCTCCGCCACCTGGTAGCGCGTGAAGTACCAGCTGAGGATGAAACCGCCTACCGTCAGCAGCAACACCACGGCGCCGCCCGCAAGGAGCCACGGCACCCGCCCGCTGAGGTTCGGGTCCATCAGATCCCGGCCCTGCAACATCCTCTCAAAAGCGTCCCGGCCAAAGAAGAAGCCGACGGCGGCAAGCGCCACCCAGCCGCGAACGAACGGTGACGCTGGGTGGACGCGGTTCCAGTGGCCGTCGGCTGTTTGTTCCGGCTTGCCCGGAAGGCTGTCAGTGGCGTCGCTCTCCAGGCTCACAGCCCGGCCAGCCTGGCTTCTCCGCGAGCCGAAAGCTGCTCGCGCAAGCGTGCCCCTTCTGCTGAGGGGAGGCCAGGCAAGTGCGCATTGGTTCCCGCCGACGCCGTGTGAAGTTTGAGCGTGCACAGCCCCAGGCTGCGTTCAACAGGTCCCACCGCGACGTCCACGTATTGCATCCGGCCATAAGGGACCACCATGGTTCGCTGGAAGAAAATGCCGCGGCGAATAAGGAGGTCGTCGTCGCGCTCCGCGTAGCCGATTGCCCGCACCTGACGGGGAATCAGGACCAGCCGCCACAACGCCAACACCAGCATGACCGCCGGAACCGTAATCGCTAGCCACAGCGGCGGCCACCGCCACCATCCGAGCAAAACAAAAATCAGCGGCAAACTGAGGACCGCCAACATCACAATGTTGCCGATTGCCCATTCCACCAAGCGAACCGTGACGTACTTCGGGGAAACCCGAAGCCACTGGACACCGGGGGGATCAATCGCCTCGGTACGCATACTCGCCTTCACCTTTGGTTTCGCCGCGACGGGTCTCCGGTCCGGCCGTGCCACCTTCCAGATCCTCCGGCGGAATGCGGCAGAACCGCTCCACCACGAGTCCAACCACAATCATTACCACGCCGCCGCCGCCCATCAGCAGGGCGTTCCAAAGAATCCCTTCACCGCCGCGCAAACCACCAATGCGGAGAAGATCCGTGGCGATCCCCGCGTGCCAGCCCAGCAGCAGCGTACCGGCGTAGGCACAGGCCTGGGCCAGAATCAGGGTCCGCGCCGCCAGGATCGGATCAAGCAGCTTCTTCTTGTTGCCGTTCCTCCAACGAAGCACACGAACACCCATGATCAGCGTCAGCCCGGCAATGACCGCCATGGTGATGAGCGCAGAAACGGGCAGCACGGGCGTTGGCATGCTGAAACGGTTGGTAGCCACCGTAGCCAACCAACCAATGACGGCAGCAATGACGGCGATGAGCACCAGAACTACGGGGCGCATAGCCTTCATGGCTGCTCCACTGCTCCGGCAGCCGGCACACCGGCGACGTCACCAAAACCGTCGAAACGCCGGATGTCCGGCATGTCATCGGCGACGGCGGCCAGTTCAGCCACGCTTTGGCCGTTCAGTGTGGCATGCGGCTCCAGCAGGGACCACGGGTAGAGCACGAAAGCGCGCTCGGCTGCCCGCGGATGAGGAATGGTCAGAACCGGATCATCGCTGGTGACATCGCCGAACACGATCACGTCTACGTCCAGCGTCCGCGGACCCCAACGCACCTCCCGGGTGCGGTGATGCTTTTGCTCCACGGCATGGCAGTGCTTCAGCAGTTCCATAGGGCTCAGCGTGGTCTCCACAGCCATGACCATGTTCAGGAAATCAGGTTGGCCCTCCGGACCACCCACAGCTTTGGTTTGAACCACAGGGGAGACGCCAAGAAGGCGCACCTCAGGTGGGTCCACCAGATCCGCGACGGCGGTGGACAAGGTGTCGTTACGCTCCCCCAGGTTGCTGCCAAGGGCCAGAATGGCCTTGGTATAGCCGGACGTCATGATCGCTCCCGGTGGACGCTGACAGTGACGTCGCCGAAAGGGACCTCGATGGGTGCCTTGGGCTTGTGCACGGTGACATCCACGGCAGCCACGTTGTAGTTTTCCAGGATGCCCTCGGCAATCCTGACCGCCAGGCCCTCAATGAGGTTCAAGGGCTCACCCTCGATGTGCTTGGTAATCAGCTCCGCCACTTCGCCGTAGTGGGCCGTGTACTGCAGATCATCCGTCTCAGCAGCCTTGGTGAAGTCCGTATGCAGCACGGCGTCCACAACAAAGGGCTGGCCGTCACGGCGTTCAAAATCGAACACACCGTGATAACCGACGGCGGTGACGCCGGTGAGCGTGATCCTGTCCACAGCGGTATCCAATCAGCGGGAAATGCGGGCGGCGACCTTGACGGCGTCAAGGCTGGGGCCGACGTCGTGAACCCGAACAGCCCAGGCACCCTTGGTGGCGCTCAAAGCGGTAATGGCAGCGGTAGCGGCGTCGCGCTCCAAAGGTGCAGCGGACTTGCCGGCCACGGTGAGGAGGGAACCAAGGAAGCGCTTGCGGGAAGCGGCAACCATGACCTTGTGTCCCAGCGAGAAAAGGTGATCCAGATTCTTCAGGATCTCCCAGTTCTGGTCCTCGTTCTTGGAAAAACCAACACCCGGATCAATGATGATCTGCTCCGGCGCTACTCCCGCGGCATACAACTTGTCACGGACGCCGCTAAGCTCCGCCACCACGTCCTCCGTCACGTTGGTGTACTCTGTGAGGCTGTCCATGGTCAATGCATCGCCGCGGCGGTGCGTCAGGATGTACGGAACCTTGGTCCGCGCCACGAGTTCGGGCATATCCGGCTCAATCGTCAAACCGGAAACATCGTTAATGATGGCCGCACCCGCCTCAACTGCAGCCGCCGCGGTGGACGTGTGCATGGTGTCGATGCTGACCAGTGCGCCGGCCTTCACCAGCGCCTGGATCACGGGGATGACGCGACGCTGTTCCTCCTCAGGAGAAACCGGTTCAGCGCCCGAACGGGTGGATTCACCGCCGACGTCGATGATGTCCGCGCCTGCGTAAAACATCCGCAGGCCGAGCGCGATGGCAGTGTCCGGTGTCCGGTGAGTACCGCCGTCGCTAAAGGAATCCGGGGTGACATTGAGGATTCCCATGACGAGCGTGCGGTCCTTGGGCAGGTCCTCGAACCTGGCCGCTGGACGCGGTTTGCGGAGAATCGGCAACGGGCTTGTGGCCGGGCCGGTTCCGGGTGCTGCAGCGAGGGAGTCCATTGTGCTTACCTTCCGAGTATGAGGCTCATGGCCTCGGCGCGGGTGGCCGGGTCATGGAGTTGACCGCGCACCGCACTGGTGACGGTCTTTGCGCCGGGCTTGCGAATGCCGCGCATGGACATGCACATGTGTTCACATTCGACGACGACAATCGCACCGCGCGGGTTGAGGTGCTTCACCAGCGCCTCAACGATCTGAGTGGTGAGGCGTTCCTGCACCTGAGGCCGCCGCGCAAAGATATCCACCAAGCGCGCCAACTTACTCAAGCCGGTCACCTTGCCGTCATGTGACGGAATATAACCAACATGCGCCACTCCATGGAACGGCACCAAGTGATGCTCGCACGTCGAGTAGAAGGGAATGTCCTTCACCAGGACAAGCTCTTCATGGTCGAGGTCGAACGTGGTGGAGAGTACCTCCGCGGGATGCTGGTGGAGACCTGCAAAGACCTCGGCGTAAGCCTTGGCCACGCGCTTGGGCGTATCCAGGAGGCCCCCACGCTCAGGATCTTCACCAATTGCCAGGAGAATCTCGCGAACAGCCGCTTCAATGCGCGGGCGGTCCACCTTATGGCCGTGCGTGGAGCCCGCGGCGGAACCGTGGGCGGCGGCGAGGTCGTCGTCGTCGAAATGAGTCACAGCAGAAAGCTTAGCCGTGATGCGGGTGGTCGTTGCCGCCGTCGGGGCGCGGGGCCTGGAATGAATCCTGGCTGCTGACCCCCTGAGCGTGTGGCGCCACGACGTCCAAAGGCTCGTCCAGACGGGCCTTCTTGGCCTCTTCCTGGGCTTCGCGTTCAGCCTTCTCAGCGCGCGATTCCACCGGCGGGATGGACTGTACCGGGCGGGATTCCTTGGACAGCCAGATCTCGCGGAAATCGCGCTTCCGGATGTCGTGGAAGATCTCGGCGATCTCGGCCTGGTTCAAGGTTTCGCGTTCCAGCAATTCCAGGGCCAGACGATCCAGGACATCCCGGTTTTCCGTCAGGATGGCGTAAGCCTCATCATGCGCCTGGTCGATCAAACGGCGTACTTCCTCGTCCACAACGTAGGCGATCTGATCGGAGAAGTTGCGCTCCTGAGCGGCGTCGCGGCCGAGGAACGGCTCACCGCCGCCCTGGCCAAGCTTCACCGCACCCACACGCTCGCTCATGCCGTACTGGGTGACCATCTTGCGAGCCGTGGCAGTGGCCTTCTCAATGTCATTGGAAGCACCTGTAGAGGGATCGTGGAACACAATCTCCTCAGCAACGCGGCCGCCCATGGCGTAGGCCATCTGGTCAAGCAGCTCGTTGCGGGTGACCGAGTATTTGTCGTCCTCGGGAATCACCATGGTGTAGCCGAGAGCGCGTCCTCGGGGAAGGATAGTGATCTTGGTGACCGGAGCCGAGTTACGCAACGCGGCAGCAACCAGCGCATGGCCGCCCTCGTGGTACGCGGTGATCTTACGCTCAAGCTCCTTCATGACGCGGCTGCGCTTCTGCGGGCCTGCCATGACACGGTCAATTGCCTCGTCCAACGCGCGGTCATCGATCAGGTTGGCATTGGACCGGGCAGTCAGCAATGCAGCCTCGTTGAGGACGTTGGCCAGGTCCGCACCCGTGTAACCGGGGGTCTTCTTGGCAACACTCTTCAGATCAATCCCCTGGGCCATCGGCTTACCCTTGGCGTGAACGTTGAGGATCTGTTCGCGGCCAATCATGTCGGGCGCTTCCACGGTGATCTGGCGATCAAAACGGCCCGGGCGCAACAGCGCGGGGTCCAGAACGTCAGGCCTGTTGGTGGCGGCAATGAGGATCACGTTGGTTTTGACGTCAAACCCGTCCATCTCAACAAGGAGCTGGTTCAGGGTCTGCTCGCGCTCATCATTTCCGCCGCCGATGCCGGCACCGCGGTGACGTCCAACGGCGTCGATTTCATCAACGAAGATGATGGCCGGGGAACTTGCCTTGGCCTGTTCGAAAAGGTCGCGGACACGGGAAGCGCCAACACCGACGAACATTTCAACAAAGTCCGAGCCGGAGATGGAGAAGAAGGGGACGCCCGCCTCACCGGCAACAGCGCGGGCCAGAAGCGTCTTACCGGTACCTGGAGGACCGTAGAGCAGCACACCCTTGGGGATCTTGGCCCCCACGGCCTGGAACTTGGCCGGCTCCTGAAGGAACTCCTTGATTTCCTGGAGCTCTTCCACAGCTTCGTCAGCACCGGCAACGTCAGAGAAGGTCACCTGCGGCATGTCCTTGTTGACCAGCTTGGCCTTGGACTTGCCGAACTGCATCACCTTGGAGCCGCCGCCCTGCATGCGGGACAGCAGGAACCAGAACAGTACACCCAGGAGCAGTACAGGAATCAGCAAGGAGAACAGGCCGGAGAACCAGTTGTTCTCCACCGGCTGATCCGTGAAGCCCTTGTCCGGGTTGGCGTTGGTAACAGCCTTGACCACATCCGGACCGCGATCCGTGACGTAGAAGAACTGCACGTTCTTGCCCTTGTCCTGGCCATCCAGGTTCAGGTTGTCCTTAAGCACCAGATCGACGCGGTTCTCGGCGTCGAATATCTTGGCCTGCTCAACCTTTCCGCTTTGGGAAAGGAGTTCCAGGCCCTCTTTGGTGTCAATGCGCGTGGAACCGCCCGGAGCCAGTGTTGCGAATGCCACCAGGAGCAAGCCAACGACGACAACAATCCAGATGCCCGGGCCCTTGAAGAAACTCTTAGCTTTCATCTGATCGGGGTTTTGCCCCGTCCCTCCTGGTAGTGCTGCAAGGCGCAACTTCTGCGCGCGAGTGGTGCTGCTTCAGTTTCAAGCTATACACCGTTCCCAGTAATTCACGCATTGGAAAGTGCAAAAGTTCCCTCTGGGCGTACACAGGATACTCGTGTTGGGTTTGCTGGAACAGGGGTTTTGCGTAGTTCCGGTGCTGTTGCGGGCTATTGGCCGGGGGCTGGCGCACCCACTCCCGCCACCCGCACCCGTAACCACTGGCGCGGATGGCGGGAACGGGTGCGGGCCTGGTGAACGTGGGGCGCGAACGGCGGAAAGGGGTGCAGGAATGCATTGGTGCTGGCTGCACTCGCCCGCGATTTGGGTGGCAACGGGGGTGGATTCCTGCCTACGATCCCTCGTGTTTTCCACATAGCTCGGATTTTCCACATAGCTCGGTCGGGTGCTTTCGACTTCGCAGAGAACCGGCAAACGTGGAACCTATGGTCATTTCGGAACTCATACTTGCTTCAGATGCGACGCGCATCGGACAGGACGCGCGCCACCTTGCCAAGCAGGCCAAACGGGGCGAGCTTGTTCGGGTTCGACGGGGCGCCTACATTCGCGCTGCCTACTGGGCGGAATTGAACGAGCGCCAGCGGCATGGACTTCAAGCTGCTGCACTGGTCAATGCCGCCAGGACACCGCCCATCTTTAACCTCCAGACGGCTTCGCTCCTGTGGGGCCTGGGCATCCTGAGTACGCCGAAGCGTTTATGCACCGTTACTGATGACCCCAGAGGTGGCAGGTCGAAGCATGGAATCCGGAGAAGCTTGGGCTCCCTTGATAGCGGGGTGGCCCAACTGGGCGATTTCCAGGTCACAGACAAGGCGCGCACCACAGTAGAGCTGGCCGCTGCGCTGAACTTTGCTGACGCATTGGCCGTTGTGGACTCCAGCCGACGAAATCAAAGGTGGGGCGATGCTCTCGAGGCCGGCAATTGGGCTAAGGACAGGGCGTGGGGTCCGCCGGCCCGCATGGACGAACTGGCTGAAGCTGTCTCCGCTCTCAGCAGTGCCTCGAGGAAACGACGTGCCCAATCGGTTCTGGATCTCTCTTCAGAAAAGTCCGAGTCGGTGGGTGAATCCATGAGTCGAGCCCAAATGATTTTGCTCAACTTCCCCATGCCCAGCCTCCAAGGCTCTTTTACGCTGAGAAACGGACGAACAGCCCGAACTGACTTCTGGTGGCGCGAACTTGATCTTGTGGGGGAATTCGATGGTCACGGAAAGTACCTGAGACAAGAGCTACGAGGAAACCAGACCATCCAACAGGCCGTCCTGGCGGAGAAGGACCGTGAAAACGGATTGCGGGCTCTGGGCCTCACTGTTGTTCGCTGGGACTGGTCCGACATGATGAACCCACGTGTGTTCGCGCGCATTCTGAACGACGGCGGTCTTCGCTCCCTGCGCGCGGCGTAAAGCACCCAACTGAGTCAGGCTGCGACTGGAAGGACCAGCAGGTAACCAGTGGGCAGGTCAGAGCTCCAGCGCCGGGGCTCGCGGACAACAAACTGTGCGGCCAACTGCTCCGGCGTAAGCAGGCTGTTGGGCTCCGGAGAAGGACCCCACTGTCCACTGCCGTAAGGGTAGAGCGGATCCAGGACGCGAACCCCAGTCACCTGGAACTCCGGGAACTGAGCAGGATCACCCACGGACTCAAAGCCGCTCATCACCCACGCATGCCGGCCGCTCCACATGACCAGCCCCACCGGGCGCCCAGTTTCGGCTATTGCACGCGACGCCGTCTGCAACGCGTCCTCGTAGCCCGCAATACTGACCACCGAGTAGGGGCCCATTCCAACTTCGGTCAACACCTGCGCCCAGCCCCGGGGGTTTGCACCGTTGAAAGAATTCGAAGACCGTGCACGGGCCATCTCCCACAGCTCACTTTGCTGCGCGGAGGACGTCCAGGTTCCGCCTCCGGTGTCATCAATGAGGTTATGCGCCATTTGGATGCTCGCCGCTACACACCAGTCGAAGGTGTACTGCGGGACAAAGTCTCCCTCTTGGTAAAGGTTCAGGGCAAAAGCCTGAGGCACAGCGGGTGGAGGAGGTGCGGGCTGCGGCGGTACCGGATTTTGGGTGGCGCTCGTTGACGGCACAGCTTCGACTGCATCCGTGGTTGACGGAGCGGAAGAGGACGCAGGTGACTGCCCGGCATCGGTCTCAGTGAGATCGACCGCAGGAGTGCAGGCCGTGAGGAGAGTCGCCATGACGGCGAGCCACGTCAAGAGACGGGCGGGAGCACCGGTCATGGTTCAGTTTAGCGCGAGGGCTACCCGCAGCGGCAGGGTGCACGAACCCTAACCACCGCACCCGCTACCGCCCAGCGCACCCCTTAAGCGCCAACACCGCACCCACTCCCGCCACACGCACCAGAGGTTACGGGCGCGAAGAGCGGAAAAGGTAGCGGCACCAAGAAACGCCACCACAGCCAAATGGAACACCACCACCCGCAGCGGCAGGGTGCACGAACCCTAACCACCGCACCCGCTACCGCCCAGCGCACCCCTTAAGCGCCAACACCGCACCCACTACCGCCACAGGCACCAGAGGTTACGGGCGCGAAGAGCGGAAAAGGTAGCGGCGTAAAGAAGTGATCAGTGCGAACCCGCAGCGGCAGGGGTGCACGAACCCTAACCACCGCACCCGCTACCGCCCAGCGCACCCCTTAAGCGCCAACACCGCACCCACTCCCGCCACACGCACCAGAGGTTACGGGCGCGAAGAGCGGAAAAGGTAGCGGCGGCGGGCCCGGGAAGACCCGGGAAAACGGAGTGCTTTACTCGTAAACGTGCGGGGCCAAGGTGCCCACGAAGTCCAGGTTGCGGTACTTCTCGGCGTAGTCGAGGCCGTAGCCCACAACGAATTCGTTGGGGATGTCGTAGCCGACGTACTTGACGTCGATTTCCACCTTGGCGGCGGTGGGCTTGCGGAAAGCCGTGCAAATTTCGACGCTCGCCGTGCCACGGGATTCAAGGTTGGACTTAAGCCAGGACAGGGTCAGGCCGGAGTCGATGATGTCCTCCACAATCAGGACATCCTTGCCCATGAGGTCGGTGTCGAGGTCCTTGAGGATCCGGACAACACCGGAGGACTGGGTACCGGACCCGTAGGACGAAACAGCCATCCAGTCCATGCTGACGTGGCTGTGCAGGGCACGTGCCAGGTCAGCCATGACCATGACCGCACCCTTAAGGACACCGACAATGAGGATGTCGCGGCCTTCGTAGTCTTTGTCGATCTGCGCCGCAAGTTCCGCGATACGCGTCTGGATTTGCTCTTTGGTGTAAAGAACGTGCTTGAGATCTGCCTGGACGTCGTTTGAATCCACCAATGGCTCCTGTTTTGATGCTCGGTGCGGCTACTGTTGGGACGGTTTCTGATGCCGGAATACTAGCTTCCCACAGGGGGAGGCCTGTCGGGGAACGCTGTCAGCGGCAGCGCCCGCCGGAACAGCACGTTCCTGCTCCAGATCACTGAGGGATAAACGGAACACACTGACGTGGCCGGGAAGCTCAACGGGACCCGCGGAGCCTTGCCGCCGCAGCAGCGCTTCCGCAGCGTGGAGGCGCCCGTAGCCGGGTTGTTGACCTCCGACGTCGGCCGCTGCTTTGGCGATGACACGGAACCTCAGCGCTGCGGGCAGCTCGCGGACGGCGTCCTCCGGTAGCCAGATGCCGCCCTCCATGGGCTGGACCAGTGAGAGATAGGTCTCGCTGGCGAGTTCTTCAAGGAAGTCGGCGTCCTGCTGCAGGATTGCGGCCGTCCTGGCAAGTGACTCTGCAACTCCGGGGCCGAGCTTTTCTTCCAACACGGGCATGACTTCAACACGTGTCCGGGACCTGGCGAACGCGGGATCTGAATTACTGGGATCGTGCCAGGGAGAGAGCTCCTCCACCCGGCAGATTTCCAGGGTTTCCTGGCGACGAAGGCCAAGGAAGGGCCGGAGCAGGCGTCCGCGAACGGGCCGCATACCAGCCAGTGAGCGCGTTCCGGATCCACGGGCCAAGCCCAGAAGTACCTGCTCGGCTTGGTCGTCAAGGGTGTGGCCGAGCAGGATCGCATCGCATCCGAGCTGGTCCGCAGCCGTTTCCAACGCCGCATGACGGGCATCCCTGGCCGCAGCCTCCGGCCCAAAACCCGTGGCGGCGACTTCCACAGTGCGTACCTCCACCGGAGACAGGCCCAGTTCACGCAGCATTGCGGCGGTTCGGGACGCGACTTCGGCTGAGCCCTCCTGCAGCTGATGATCCACCACCACTCCGGCAACGGAAACCGGATGGCCGTCCACATGACCCCGCCTGGCGAAATAGGAGGCTATGGCTGCCAATGCCAACGAATCAGGCCCTCCGCTGCAGGCCACCAGGACATGCGAGGGGTACCCGGCGGAGGCCAAGGCGTTCTGCAACTGCTTGCGTGCCTTGCCGACCACCGGCGCCAAACGCCCGGGCCGGCGTCGACCTTTAGCTGCGGAACCGATGGCGGACCCGCCGGTGGAGCCACCTACGGAACCAGAATCAGCAGGAACGCTCAAAGCCCCATCCGCTCAAGCCACAGCTTGGAGTTGTGGATCTCATCCTCGGTTGGCAGGTACTCGGCGGACTCCCACACGCGGTTGAAGCCGTCCATGCCAGCCACAGCAACCACTTCACGGACGAACTTGGCGCCATCGGTGTACTGGCGCATCTTGGCATCCAGGCCAAGGACGTTGCGGATGAACTTCTCCACCACACCGCGGTCCTTGCCGCGCTCGTTGAAGCGCTGGCGGATGGTCTTCACGGAAGGAACAATGCTCGAATCCACGGCATCCATCACCACGTTGGCATGCCCCTCAAGCAGGCTCATCACAGCTGTTATGTGGGACAGGGACGCCTTTTCCTCAGGGTTCTGCAGGAGGTCCAGAATGGCGCCACGGCCCGGTGTCTTCTCTGAGGGGTTGCGGTCCCGCAGGGATTTGGCCGCGGCGCTGGCGCGTTCAACCAAAGTATCCATGTTGCCCAGGAGGTTTCCGCTGAGCTTCTCGATCTCGTCCAGCATGTGGTGCCGGAGCCACGGTGCGGCCGCAAACTGGACACGGTGCGTTTGCTCGTGCAGGCAAACCCAAAGGCGGAAGTCATCTGGATGGACGTTGAGTTCCCGCTCGACGGAGATGATGTTCGGCGCCACCAACAGGAGCCTGCCGCCCGGGGGCACGTTGGAATCCGGGGCCAAGGCAGCAAAAGGATCGTACTGGCCGAGGACTTTGCTGGAGAGGAAGGAGAGGACCGCGCCGAGCTGGGCGCCGGTGATGGCACCGCTTGCAGCAGCCGCGGCCGGAGTCATGGCCGCTGGGCTGCGGCTTTCCAGCATTTTCTTCAGAGCCGGTTGCAGCATCACCGCGAAGCTCTGTGTGTTGGCCTTGGACCACGAGGCACGGTCCACCACCAGGACGTGCGAGTCACGCAGGTCCCTGGCGGCGTCCAGGCCGGTGATGTCGTGCACGTGCGGGACGGAGATATCCGCGTTGAAGCGCAGATTGTCCACGGCCTTGCCGATCTCCCCGGCGCTTAGCTCCGGACCGGGAGGGGCAAGCCGGGCAGCCGTAGAGGCGGCCAGGTCCCAATTGATCAGGGACGGGGCCCCTGCTGACGAATCTCGGGCAGATGACACCATACGGTCCATCAGAACACATACAACTGACAGTGAGCCTTAAGTTCGCTCCGCGCTGAGGAATCAGCCTTGGCATCCGCACTCGGCCAGCACTGACGCCGAACGATCCATGGCCACTTTGTTACCGGCGGCGCCGGGGTCCAGTCCATTACCTATAAAGGAGAACACCAGCAGCCGCCCGTCAGCATCCACCACGTAACCGCTCAGCGCGATCACAGTGTTCAACGTCCCGGTCTTGGCACGGACCAGGCCGGCGCCCTGGGACGTGCCCGCATCCACGTACCTGTCTCCCAGGGTCCCGGTAAGACCGGCCACCGGGAAACCGTCCAGCGCGGTCCGCAAAGCAGGATCCGGTCCGCTGGTGATGGCGCGGACCACCTCAGCAAACTGGTGCGCGGTGACCTGATTTTCCAGGGCCAGGCCGGAAACATCGGCCAACAGCATCGAATCCGTGGCGATCCCCAACTCCCCCAGCCTTTGCCGCACGGCTGCCGTGGCGCCGTCGTACGTTCCAGCCTGACCGGACGCCAGTGCGGTCATCCGGCCCAGTGCTTCGGCGAGGAAGTTGTCCGAGGATTCGAGCATGAGGTCCACTTGCTCGCTGACGGTGGCGGATTCAGCGGCAGCGAACACTTTGGCGGGGAGGCCTTTGCCGCGTTCGACGCCGGGACTCACCGCTACGCCGGCAGCCGCCAACTGCCCGGCGAACGCTTGGGCGGTGGTGATGGCGGAATCCTGCGGCCGGGGTCCGGTGAGAACATCCGGGGCGTAGCGGCCTGAGTTCAACGCCAAGGAGAAGAGCGGTGCGGTTTCCCCGGCGGCCACATCATCCAGGCTCCATGCCGGGTTGAGCACAGCGCCGCTGAACAGTGAGTCGTCAACCTGCACGGTAATCGGCCCGTTCACCCCGGCGGCGGTCAAAGCGGCAGCAGTGTCCGCAGCCAAGGACGCCAGCCCGGCCCGGCCAAGAACGGCAGCGGGATCGGAAGCGCCGGAGCCCAACAGCACGTCCCCTCCCCCGGTCAGTACCACTGTGGAGGGGTTCTCTGAGGCAAGGACGCGGGTGGTGAACCGTGACTCGGGACCGAGCGCCTTCAAGGCTGCAACGGCGGTGAGGAGCTTCATGTTCGAGGCAGGGATGCGGTTGGCATTGGCGTCCCGGTCAAAGAGGACCTGGCCTGTGGATGCGTCCATCACCACGCCGCTGATGCTGCCTGCGCCATCGGGTTTGAGAGTGGCATCAAGGAGTTTTGCCACCTGGGCCGGCACGGGAACAGGCGCCTGCGCATCCAACGGAGCCACACTTGTGACGTCCGACAGTTGGTCAGGCACCGTTTGCCATGCGGGAACCGAAGGCACGGGTTTTGGTGCACTCAGCAACCCGGGAAACATGCCCGCCACCACTACGGCGCCGAGGCACAGCAACACAGTGGTCAGCAGCAATGGCCATGTAAAGCGCCCCCACGCCGAGGCCGCCCACTTGCGGGCACCCCCTTTTTTAACGCCCATCATGGAAGTTGCTTGGTCCTGTCAGTCCTGAAATGTCCCCGCCGGTTCAAGAAACCCGGGCCTCTCGCTATATCCTCAATAGTAGTCGGCGGCGCCGGCCGCGCTTTTTGCGTGCCGCGCCCCACCCACCCCCGTCAAGGAGCATTCCATGAAGCACGACGTGACCATCGAGATCCCCAAGGGATCGCGCGTCAAGTACGAAGTTGACCACGAAACCGGCCGTGTCCGCCTGGACCGCGTCCTGTTCACCTCCATGCAGTACCCCACGCACTACGGTTTCTTTGAGAACACCTTGGGCGAAGACGGCGATCCGCTGGACGCATTGGTGCTCCTCCAGGACTTCGATCTCCACCCGGGCGTCATTGTTGAATCCCGCCCCATCGGCGTCTTCAACATGACCGACGACGGCGGCGGAGACGCCAAGGTCCTCTGCGTTCCTGTTGATGCACGGTTCGATCACATCCAGGAAGTCAGCGATGTCAGCGAATTCCTGATCAAGGAAATCGAGCACTTCTTCACTCGTTATAAGGACCTGGAGCCCGGCAAGTGGGTCAAGGCTGAAGGCTGGGGCGACCGCGCCGCTGCCGAAGCCGAGCTGGAAGCTTCCATCAAGCGTTACGTTCCGGCAGCACACTAGTCACACCCTGATTCAGGCCCGACGGCGGCTGGTTTGGTTCCTTGCGAACCGCACCGGCCGCCGTCGTTCTTTAACGGTTTATGCACATGGGCATGTCTCCCCATCGCGGGTGTTGGCTGGTCCGCCTAGGCTGGGACCAGACTTTTCATTGCTCGCTTACAGGGGGTTTCATTGGCTGGGTTCTATGGCGCTGATATCGCGCAGCTTCGCAGTCTGGCAGGCGTGATGGGCAAAGCTGCCGACGCCATCAGCCTGCAGAGCACACAGTTGTCCAACGCGATCAACTCCACCACCGCGTGGCAGGGCCGCGACGCCACCGTCTTCAAGGGCGATTGGAATTCCCAGCATCGGCAGAGCCTGGTCAAGGCCGCCAACATGCTGCGCGAGAACGCAAGCCAACTGAAGAAGCATGCCAACCAGCAGGAGTTCGCCAGCCACAATGATGGCTCCGGCACATCGGTGGGTGTCCTCAAGGACGTTTATGACACCGCAATGGGCGTCAAGGGCGTGGCCGCCCCGCTGTGGACGGCTTACAAGTACCTCAAGCTTGGCAACGCCGAATGGGTGAAGACGCGCGAAGTCCTCACCAACTGGCGGGCAGGCGGGACTGTGGTGCGCGACGCCATGACGGCACTGCGTAATGGGGAGAAAGTCACTGACGTCCTTACCGACCTCAAAGCCAATATCCCTTACAGCCAGGCTTTCCAGGATGCCAGCAAGTTCTCCAAGGGACTGCGGGTGGCCGGAGCATTGGCGGCACCGCTGAACATTGTGGGCGGCATCAGCGACATCATCAACCCCCAGCATGACGGTTGGCGCGGCACCGGTGACCGCATTGCCGGTGGCCTGTCCGTAGTGGGCGGCGTGGGGAGCATCATGCTCATGACCGCTGGCGGTGCTGCTCTTCTGGGCCCAATTGGCGCTCCCATTGTGATTGGCGCCGGCATTGTTGCCGGTGCTTGGGCTCTGGGCAACCTCGTGGCGGACAACTGGGACTCCATCAGCAACTTCGCCCGCAATCCCGGCAGCTACATCGCCGATGGCGCCAAGGAGGTGGCGGGCTTCGCCAAGGACGTAGGCAGTAAGGTGGCAGACGGGGTCAGTGACGCCGCCAAGTCAGTCGGAAACTTTGTGGGAGGGATATTCGGATGACCACCAGCACCATGAAATGGACCCAACGGGACATTGAGGCAGCATCCAAGGTTTTGGCAACGGCCAGCGCAGTTGGCGTGCCTTTGCCCACGCTGACCGATGAAGAAGTTGTGGCCCTGGACGGTGTTCAGCACGAGCAACTGGTTGCCCTGCCATGGCTTTCTGCCCAGGATGCCAGCAAGGAATTGATGTGCGCTATCGCCCTGCGCGGCCTGTTGGCCAAGGAACTCGTGTACCCGGTGCTCTTCGAGGGCGAAACTGAGCCTTCGCGCCTGCACGCCACTGAGGAAATCACCGGAACGCTCACCCTGCGCCGCAGTGGCAGCAGCGTTGTCTCCGTGGAACGTACCGTCTCCACCGGCAAGCGTTGGCTTTACGGCTACCTTCACGTTCAAGGCGTCCTGCTCGAAGAAGTGGACGAAAGCGGCCTGCACGGTTTCACTGTGGTCACCCGCGATCAACTGGTTCCGCGACTGGCCGAGTTCGTGGATCCCCAGCAGTCGGCGGCAAGGGATACCGATCCCGCCCTTTACACGGAAGCTCAGTTCGAAGCACACGCTGCAACTGCGTTGGCCGACACTCAAGCTGCAAGCAACGTGGTGGCATTCAACTCCGACACCAACGATTTCCCCACAGTTACCGTGTACACCGGCCCGTCCGGCGTACACGTGCTGACTCCACGCGTGGAGGGCTCCACAACATCCGATCTTCCGGAGCAGGGCGGACCCGTGACCTTTGAATTGCAGGAAACTTCCGCTGCTTCGCTGGCCCGCATTCTGGGCGGGCTGGCGGGCTTGGCCTGACGTTCCCTCCCAAACGCGCCGCTCCCAAGGCCATATCCCGTCGTCGAGCTGAAAGCCATTTATGAGCACTCCTAAGCCCACAACTTCCACTGGCTTGGTGGATCCGCTGACCGGACGTGCCGTGCGCCGCCACACGGACACAGGCACGTATTTTGTCAAAGCGTCCGGGACAGCCCACTTCTGGGGGCGGGTGTTGGATGCGGTGGTGTTCCTGGTGGGCTACCTGGTCCTGGCCGTGATTGTTGCAGTGGTCCGGGAATCCATGATGAACAGTGGCTCGGCCCTCGGATACAACGACGCCCTGTGGCTGACGCTCTACGTAGTCCTGTGGTTTGCGGGGTTGTATGTCTACGGCATGATCTGGGGTTCCGTGGGCAGTGTGGGCGACGCCGCGGCGGGCATGCGCTCCGTGCGGATCAAGAACGGCACGACGGCGGGGGCCTGGTTGGGCGGTTGGCGGGCCATCTGCTGGTCCTTCTTCCCGTTCTTCGTGGTGATGCTCATCGCTTCGGCAATAAGCGGCGGCGGGGATGACACGTGGGACCCGAAGTTCGCAGCCATTGACCGGCGTTCCGGCATCGCCCAAGGCCAGCAGCCGGTCCCGGACCCCAAGGTAGCGGCGGCAGAGCAGGCGGCCGCCACTGATCGGCAAAACCTGCCCAACCTCTACGGCCAGCGCCCGGATGCACGGCCGTAATTGGCTGGTTCGCCGGGTTGAGCGCAGGCTCGGTCCTGAGCTGGGGCAGCTGCGCTACATTGCCTCCTCACGGAAGATCTTCTGGAGGATCCTGCTCCCATGCCTTGCTGTGGGTTTCGTGTTTGGGACCATCGCCGAGTTCGTGAGCCCCATCCGTTCCACCAGGGAAGCCGGACACTTCAACGATCCCGCGTTTTTTGCCCTGACCAGCGTGCTGACAGGACTGGTGCTGTGGGCTATGTCCCTGCTGGGGAGCTTCCGGAAGTTACTGGTTTTTGATCGCGGAATGGTGGCCAAGTACTCGCAGAAGCACACCACTTTGGTGATTCCCTGGCATGACATTGTGCCCGTAAGCATCAAAGCCGTGACCACGGCTGACGGCACTGATCCCGGCCATAGGCTAGTTGCCAGCCGCAAGGTTTCCCTGGGCGCCGGAGGCCGTAGCGCAGTGGTTTTCCAAGCCCGCGGCACCTTCTGGGTATTCGCCGCGGACCAGGACCCTGCCCCCTTGGTGCTCGCCATCCAGGGGGCTATGAGGGATGCCGGCATACCGGACGCCGCGAGGACAGCGGCGGGTGCGCTGCCCGCCGTCGTACTGACGGGGCGGACGGCGCTGGACTGAGCCGTTTTGCCCGGCAAGGGGCAAATTTGGCTCTTGCAGACCCGCTACCAGCCGGTAGCATGTGATCCACTATGTTCACTCTGACCATCAACCAACGCGACAGCCGCCGCGACGGCGATCTTGTGCCGCAATTGCTCAAGGACCTGCGCCACATTCCTGCCCGGCTCGACTTTGACCGCTCGGTTGAAGATGAGGTGCAGGGCATTGTGGAATGCAGCCACCAAGCCGTGGAAACAGCCTTGATCGCGCTCAGGACCGGTCAGTGGTACGTGGGAATCGGCGTAGGGCCCATCAACGAGCCTCTGCCCAACCTGGTCAAAGACGCGTCGGGACATGGCCTCGTGTACGCGCGGCGGGCGGTGGATCGTCTTCGCAACGGCAAAGAACGTGTCCCCGTGGCAGTTGACGGCCCCCTTGCTGCGCTTGCTTCAGAAGCGGAAGCTGTTCTGCGGCTCCTGGGGCACATTGTGCAGCACCGGAGTACAGCCGAATGGCGGGTGCTGGATCTACTCACGCCCGGTGTTCGGGGACAGCAGAAAGCTGTTGCCCAGGAGCTTGGTATCACCACACAGGCAGTGAGCAAGGCGCTGGCACGTGCGCAGTGGGCAGAGGAGCATGCCGCCCGCCCGGCCGCCGCCCGTTTGCTTCAGATGATTCTCGAAGTGCGCTGACCGGATAAGTGACAACCAGGAGAGCCCATGCCCTACACCGTTGACTTCAAGACTGTTTCTACCGTCGGCCTGGAATCGTCGCCGGTTGCTGAGGCTGCCGCCGGGTTGCGCGCCAACGAGGCCCGGTACTTCCAGAACAAGTACAACCATGTTTTCGTGGTGAGTCCGGCCAGTGAGGTCCCGGAGGTAGTTGACCGCGTCAGCCGGATCCTTCGGGAAGAGCGGAACATTGTTATTGGGTCCCGGCCACTGGAAGCCACTGCCTTCCAGGTGGAGGACCTGCATATGGCCTACGTCTTCTACGAGTCAGGCCTGGCCATCAACGTGATGTACAGCCTCGAGGACGGGAAAAGGGCCGTGGGTTTCAAGCTGGCCGACGGGATGGAGATCCCCACCGAGCTGGAAGAAAAGTTCAAGTTTGCCCGGCAGAAATCAAAGCTTGCCGGGGTTATCCGTGGTTCCTACTTTGTCATCAAAGGCGAATACCCACCGGCTCCCACCCAGACGCAGAACCAACCCAACTAAGTAGCAGATCAGGTCGTTCTGAGCCGTCAAAACGACGCCAACTGCTACTCAGTTGGGTTGGCGGGGCGCGTTACTGGTTGCTGACGTTGTCCTTGGCCGTTTGCGCACGGTCCTGGACGTCAGCGGCAGCTGCCTGACCTTCATCCTTGACGTTGGCTGCGGCTTCCGTGGCGCTGTCCTTAACGTTCTGCATCGCATCCTGAGCGGGTTCGCGCAAGTGCTCAGCAACTTCCTGGGCTGCGTGGCTCAGCTCGTCCGTGAAAGGCTGGGCAGCGTCCTTCAGAGCCTGGGCAGCCTCGCGTTCCTTATCTGACGGCGGAATCAGGGCCGAAACCAGCAAACCGGCGCCGAAAGCGATCAGTCCGGCCGCAATGGGGCTGCCTTGGGCCTTTCGAGTGATTGCCTGAGGGGCGTCACTGATGTCCGAAACCACCCCGGACACAGCGTCCCCCGCGTGGTGCGCTGTTTCGCTGGCACGGTATTGGACGTCATCACGTGCACCGAAGACGGCGGTCTTGATCTTGTCCACCCGGCGGTTAACGATGTGTGAAGGCGTGACCTTGTCAGCTACGGCATCCACGTTGGTGCTGAGCCGCCGGCGAGTTTCTTCGATATCGGCGCGCAGGGCGTCGGGGTTCTGCGTCATCGTGTCTCCTCAGTGTTCGGTTTCAAAGCGGGGGGTATTTCCTTGACTGTCTCAGCAGTCCTGGGCATGCCTTTGATGGCGTTCAGTTCCTTGCGGCCCATGGCAGCAAGGATGGCCGCAACAATTCCCCAGATGACCGCAACGATCACAGCGGACCAACCGAGGCCAACCAGCTGGCCCAAAGCCCACCACAGGGCGATGGACAGGAAGAGTACGGTGATGTGGCCGGCGTATGCAGCACCGCCCAGCATGCCGGCACCCTTCCCGGCCTTGGTGGCGGATTCCTTGATTTCCACCTTGGCCAGCTCCACTTCCTGGCGCATCAACGTTGAGACGTCGCGCGTCAGGTCGCTCAGCAGCTCACCGAGAGGAAGGTTTTCCGCTTTCTCATGGGCTGTTGTGTGAGGCAGGTCGGCGGGACTACTCATCGGGAACCTCCGTACTGGGGGTCATCCGGGCGCTCCAGACCGTCGGGATCGTTGGGCCCGGCAAGCGGATCACCCTGGGCTTTGACTCCGCCGGCGTCCGTCTCCGGGTAAGGGAGAGTGGAGCCGTCGTATCCGCCCGTTGTTCCGGCGTCGTATCCGGTAGCAGCGCCACCAGTTGCTACCCCGGTGGTGGTGGCTGAACCGTAGCCGGCGGTGGTGGTTGTGGGCCCGGGAAGGTCCACGGCGGGAGGCGGTACTGCTCCACCCTGCGTGGGATAACCCTGCGTGGGGTAGTAAGCGGCGCGCGGTGTCTCAGTGGTGGCTGTGGTTCCACTGGACGTGCCACCTGCAGGTGAGTTGTCTGCCATGCCCCGGCCGAGGCGGCCTGCAATAACACCGGCACCGGCAGCGAGCAGCAGGAACGTACCTGGCTTGCGGCGCGCGAACCCCTTGACCTCGTCCAGGAGTGATCCGGGATCCCGGCCTTCCAACCACTGGGCGATGGAGGATGAACGCTGGGCTGCCTGCTGGACAAGGTCCGTAGCAACGCCACCGTTTTGGCTGGAGTTGGCCATGGTGGACAGTTCATCGGAGATTGATCGCAGACCTTCGGCAACACGCTGCTGCTGGACCTGGGCTTGATCGGTGAGTTCACCCTTGGTCTGCGTGAGCAACTGGCGTGCATTCACCTTGACCTCGTGGGCTACGTGGCCGGCCTCGGATTTGGCGGTTTCCACCACACCACCAGCGGCATCCGATACTGCCCCAGCCACTCCCGCAGCTTCTTCCTTGGCGGTATCTACCTTGCCGGAATGGCCCGCACCGGTCCCCGAACCCGTGGGGGTTCCACCGATTCCGGTGGTTCCGGCAGTTTGGGTCTCAACGTCAGGTGAGTCGAGGTAGCTTCCGGAAAATGGCTCGGTCCCTGAATGGGCTCCGGTCCGTGGCGCCGCGAAGCTTCCGTCCTGCGGCGATTGGCTCTCAGTCATTGTCGCTCTCTTTCCACAGTTGGCAGGCTGCGGACAGCAGCCGGGATAGTAAGTATCGTTACTATCAATGGGTCTGTACCCGCTTGCCCCGGTTCTAATCGCCCAAATTTCCAAAAAGATGCTGTGCCCCACATTCGCCGCTTTCCACTCGACAGCGGAGGGCTAACCTGTCAACGTAGGTTTGATGAGCCAACTGCCCAACAGGCGACGGCTGATTCCCGCGCTACGAAAAACCGTGACCCGCCACCGCCTCTTGTTTGCCGCCAAAACGGCTGTTGCAGCAGGCCTGGCCTGGTACCTCGCACCGTTCATGCCCGGCCCAGCCGCCGAGTATCCGTACTATGCGCCGCTGGGTGCGCTGGTAAGCATGCACCCCACCGTGGCCGACTCCGCCAAACATGGGCTGCAGAGCCTGGCGGGGCTGGTGCTGGGAATCGGCATGGCCTTCGCCATCACCACCGTGGCCGCCCCTACAGCTTTGGCGGTTGCCGTGGTGGTGGGACTCGGTGTCCTCATCGGCGGCTTTCCCCGGCTGGGTACGGCATCTGAATGGATACCCATGGCGGCACTGTTCGTGCTGGTACTGGGCGACTCCAACGCGGAGGGTTTCTCCTTCGCCTACGTCCTCCAAATGGGCTTGGGAGTCACGGTCGGATTTGCCGTGAATTGGCTGATTTTTCCCCCGCTGCACCTGGACGAAATCGATCCCGCAATTGCCGGCCACCAAGGCGCACTTTCCCGCCAACTCAAGGACATGGCCCGGGCCATGGAAGAGTCCTGGCCGCCCAACCATGAGGCGTGGGCCAGCCGCAGCGACGAACTTTCGCTGACAGCGGCGGGCGTGCGGACCGCGGTTCATCAAGCGGAACTGAGCGCCAAAGCGAACCCCAGGTCCCGGCGTCGTGCAACCCGCCTACCGAGCGACCTCGCCGGCCTGCGCACTCTTGAACGGCTCACTTTCCACGTCCAGGACATTACCGACGTCCTGGCCAGCGCCATCTGGGAGGAGGGTGCGGGGACCGTCATCCCGGATGCCGTGGTGGCCCCGCTCTCTGAAGCCTTGGAATCTGTGGCGGAGGTGGTGGATCATTGGCGCGACGCGGAGAATGGCGAGCTGGCCAATCGCCTGGCACGGGCAAAGGACAGCATCGGTGCCCTGAGCGACGCCGTGGCCGAGGCCGCCGCTGACCAATCACCCGTGAACGCCCCGGCGTCGGTGGCCATGAGTCTGCGCCGGATCCTCACCGTGGTGTTGTCCGCCGAATAACGGCTTACCTTGGCTTCAGCGGAGGCGAGGCCTCCCTGCCCTTTCCTGCACCAATCCCGTCCAGCATTTCCGCCAATGACTCCAGCGAGGAATGCTTGGGGGACCAGCCCAGGAGTGTGTGCGCCCGGGCCGTATCCATGATGGGTGCGTTGGCGGCCATGTCCACCCACCCGCCGTCGGTCACCTGCAACCGGAGTCGCCAACTGACCTCGACGACGGCGCGCAGCACCGCCAGCGGGAACGGCATCACCCGCCGGGCGTTGAGTATCCAGGCCAACGCGTTGGGGTCGATGACCGGCTCGGCGGCGATGTTGAAAGCGCCTTCGGCCTTCCGCTCCAGGACGCGCCAATAGGCGTCAGCGACGTCCGCGGTGTGGGCTGCCTGGAACACCATCTCCTTGGGGATGGCCAGCAGCGGCAGCCAAGGTTTACGCGGAACCAGCCGAGGCAGGACACGGCCCAGGAAGTAGCGCCCAACCTCGCTGCCTCCGCCGGCACTGAACATCAACGCGGGGCGGAGCCGTGCCACCACAATGTCCGGGTTTTCCTTGGCAAAGCCGTCCAGAAGCCTCTCCTGAGCTGCCTTGTCCACGCTGTAATGGGAACTGCGGATGCCTCCGGTGGGCCAGCCTTCCTTGGTCCGCTGGTCTTTTGGTGCCGGCGAATACGCTCCCACGGAAGACGCGCACACCACGTGCCCTACTCCAGCTTTGCGCGCGGCGGCGAGTACGTGGGCTGTTCCGGCCACGTTGGTCCGGCGAAGCATCTCCCGGTTGTGGTTCGGTTGAATCAACCATGCCAGGTGAACCACAGCATCGGCTCCTGCCAAAGCTGATTCCAGAGCAGGCTGATCCTCGGCGGCGCTAATGTCCAGGGTGTGCCATTCCACGCCGTGGTACGGGGCGGCGTCCTGGTCAGGTTGCCGCCGTACAACGCCCACCAGTTCAAGGTCCGCGCCTTCTTCGGAGCGTGCCCTTTGGAGCCGCTTCAGCAATTCCGTGCCCCCGTGTCCTGTTGCACCGGTGATTACAATGCGCATGCCCGTCTCCTTAGGCCTCTGGCGCTTCGCCTGTGGAACGGATTCGTTCCAGGACAGCTGTGGTGGAGTGCTCCGGCACGTAGTCCAGGATGGTTACCGTGCCGCCATAGCGTTCCACGGCTTGGGTCTCCTGGAGCATCTCCGGTGTGTAATCCCCGCCTTTGGCGTAAACGTCCGGCTGGAGGAGATCTATCAGCGGTATGGGCGTGGGGGTATCGAACACGGTCACATGGTCCACGCAACTCAGTGCGGCGATGACTGCCGCACGATCAGCCTCGTGGTTGACGGGCCGGTCCGGGCCTTTGAGCTTCCGCACGGACGAATCACTGTTCAGCGCCACCACCAGGACGTCCCCCAGTTGCTTGGCTTGGTTGAGGTAGCGCGTGTGGCCGCGGTGAAGGACGTCAAAGCACCCGTTGGTCAGCACAATCCGTTTGCCCTCCCGGCGGTGCTCCTCCACTTGGGCGGCCAGCTCAGCGTCCGTCAGGGCTGTATCCGCGAAACCACGGAGGTGCTTTGCCAGCTCATCAGTGGTGCAGACCGAGGTGCCCGGCCTGTGCACCACCACATCCGCGGCAGCTTGGGCCAGATCCACGCTGGTGGTCAACGGCAGTCCCGCGGCGCGGGCTATGGTCAGCGCCGCCACGAACGTATCTCCGGCACCGGATGCCTGCTTTTCCGCCTGCGGCCTGGCCCACGTCCGGTGGGTTGCCGGTTGTGGCGATTCACCGTTGGGCCGGATGGTCAGCGTCCCCTCCCGGTCCAAGGTCACGACGACGGCGGCCGCGCCTGAGGCGCGCAGAAGCTGGTCCGCGTGGGCTTCCACGAAGGGGCATCTGGCTGCTCCACCCGGGAACTCGGTACCGAGCAGCCTCGCCGCTTCCTGCGCATTGGGGGTGGCCAGATCAGGCCTAAGGTTGGCCCAGCGTCCGGGATAGTGTGCGTCCACAACTACCAGCGTGTTCTGCCGGGCCGCCGGAAGGCCGGACTCCATGTCCCCAGGCCGGGATCCCTCGCTCCGCGGACCCAAATTATCCAGCAGGGCCTCCCTCACCGCCCCTTCCAAGGCGCCCGCTCCATAGTCGCAGAGGACCACGGCAGACGAGCCCGGGAGGGCAGCGGGAAGCGCAGCGGCCATGCGGCGGAGGCCGTCAGCGGGGATCTCAGTGGCGGTATCGTCCAGGCGCAGCATCACCTGGCCGCCGCTGCTGACCCTGAACTTGGTGGTGGTGGTCATGTCCGCGTGGGACACCACATGGG
Organism: Paenarthrobacter aurescens; assembly: GCF_041549525.1. Taxonomy (NCBI): domain Bacteria; kingdom Bacillati; phylum Actinomycetota; class Actinomycetes; order Micrococcales; family Micrococcaceae; genus Paenarthrobacter; species Paenarthrobacter aurescens. The sequence continues at coordinate 126,277 of NZ_CP157456.1, read as the reverse complement.
AGACGTCCACGCCTGCGGACCGGAGCTGGTCCAGGAGCGTCTGGCCCCCGCTGTCCTCTCCCACCAGCGACACAAAGCGCACTTCAGCCCCCATCGCGGCAAGATTCATTGCGGTGTTGGCCGCACCTCCAGGGGCGAAATCCCTGCGCCGGACCTGCACCACAGGGGCCGGCGCTTCACGGCAGAACCTTTCAATGGTCCCGTCCCACCAGCCGTCCAGGATGGAATCGCCAATGACCGTCACAACAGGGCGTTCCGCGGCCAAGCGACCCGGCAACCAGTCGGCCAGGCCCTCTTGGTGAGCCAGGCCCGCTTGATTGGACGGGCCGTCCGGATTGGACGGGCCGTCCAGATTGGACGGGCCGTCCAGATTGGATGGGCCGTCCTGATCAGATTGGCCGTCTTGATTGGATAGGCGTGCCATGGGGTACCTTCCGATTGGGCTTACAGTTTCCTGTTCCCCTCAGGTACCCCTAGGCGCGGTCTTCACACGCCGGGTCCGGGAGTTTCCGTACGGAACCACGGAGGCCGGGCTTTTCGAAAGAAGCAGCCTGCCATCTTTGCCAGCGAAAGGAATCATCCATGGAAAAACCGTTGACGACTCCCAGCCCCGGCGTTGGTCCTGTCCTGGAAAAGTTCAGCAACGTCGCTTCAATCGCAGTGCTCAGGGGAGGTGGGCTGGGGGACCTGATTTACACCTACCCGGCGCTCTTCGCCCTGAAGAACGCGTATCCCAGTGCGTCCATCACGCTCCTGGGTACGCCCATTCATGCCGCAGTGGTGGCAGCAACGCAAGGCCCCGTTGACGCCGTCGAGATGCTGCCCGTAGCGCGTGGAGTCCATGACGGTCCCCGAAACGGCGAGCGCTTTGAGGATGACGCGGAGGATGTGGCAGCGCAGGAGGCCTTTTTCGAGGCGATGCGGGCCCGGGAGTTCGATGTTGCGTTCCAAATGCATGGTGGCGGACGGTTTTCCAATCCTTTCCTGCTTCGTCTTGGTGCACGGCATACAGTGGGCACGCGCACCAAGGATGCGGAGCCGCTGGAGCGGAACCTGGACTACATCTATTACCAGAATGAGCCGGACCGGTGGCTGGAAGTGGCGGGTCTCGCCGGAGCTCCGAGCATCATCTCCCCTCTCCTGCTCCCCCGGCCGGAGCATCAGCAGAACATTGCGGGACTTCGTGACCCGCAGCGGTCTTCGCTGGTAGTAGTCCATCCCGGTGCCACCGATCCGCGGAGGCGCTGGCCGGCGTCGTACTTTGCTGAGGCTGCGGCTGGGTTGGCGCGGGAAGGCGCCCAGGTGCTGGTGGTGGGCGACAGGTCTGAGAAGGCCTTGGCGCAGGAAGTGGCCGAAGTGGCGGCCCGGCATTTGCCGGGAGCGGAGCACCACGCGGTGCGTTCGGTGGCAGGCGAGCTGGAGATCGGGGACTTGGCCGCGCTGCTGGCGGATGCAACAGTGATGCTCGCCAGCGACAGCGGGCCCAGGCACCTGGCGCAGGCGCTGGGGACGCCGACGGTAGGAATCTTCTGGGTGGGGAACGTCTTCAACGCCGGGCCGCGCGGAAGGAGCATGCACCGCGTGCACATGTCCTGGGTAACTCAGTGCCCCCGCTGCGGTGCGGACATTACCCAGGTGGGATGGACGGCACCGCACTGCGGCCACGACGACACCGTGGTGAGCGGCATCGCCGTGGCCGATGTTGTTCAGGACGTGCTGGACCTTACGGCCACGAGCCTTCTTCTGCGGGGCAGATAAGGAGTTCGCGGACTTCGCTGCCGAACGGCTGGGAGAGGGCGAAAACTACTGCCTGCGCCACGTTGGCGGGGTCGTTCAGTTTGGAATCATCTTGGGGCTTGTACTGTTCATCGCGGTCGTCAAAGAAGTGGGTCTTCATGCCACCGGGGATGATAGTGGTAACGCCGATCACTCCCCCGGTTTCTGCGGCCAGGGCACGGCTGAAGCCGATCACACCGAACTTTGAGGCGCAGTACGCTGTGGCGTCGGGAAGCGCCCGCAGGCCCAGCGTGGAGGCGATGGTAATGGCCCTGCCGCGGGATCCTTTCAGATAGGGCAGTGCCGCACGGACTACGGATACCGTGCCCAGGAGGTTCACTCCAATGACCTTTTCCCATTCCTCTGCCGGGACGTCTCCCAACTTTCCGCAGCGGTCAATGCCCGCAGCGGTGACCACGCCGTCCAAGCCACCCAGGGTTTCGGCGGCTTCCTTGACGGCGGCTTCCACGGCCTCCCGGTTTGATACATCCACTTCCAGGGCTTTGGCACCGGCTACGTTGCTGACGTCCCGGTCAAAGACGAACGGTGTTCCGCCGGCGTCGCGGATTGCCTCCACGATCGCGGCGCCAAGTCCGGAGCCGCCTCCAGTGACGATGACGCGGCCGGGTGTTTGCGTGTTCATGCGGTTCCTCTCGGTTGTTGCTTGCTTGTTGTCAGCTGACCTTGGCCAGTGCTGCAGCCAGGCCGCTGGTGGAGCGTGCCGGGTGGAAGGGCACAGTGACGCAGCGCCCTCCCCAGCCCGACACCAAGCGGGCTTCCGGCAATTCTTCGGGGGTGTAGTCGCCGCCCTTGACCCAGATATCGGGCCGGATTTCCCTCAGGCAGGCCTCGGGGGTGTCCTCGCCGAAGACCACCACGGCGTCAACGCATTCCAGCGCCAGCAGTAACTCGGCACGGTCTTCCACGCTCACAATGGGCCTGTGCGCGCCTTTGAGCCGACTTACCGATTCATCAGAGTTCAGGTACACGATCAGGCAATCACCCATGCTGCGTGCGGCAGCCAGCGTCCGGGCGTGGCCTGCGTGGAGGAGATCGAAGCATCCTCCGGTGGCCACCACCGTTCCGCCCCTGCTCCGCACGGCTTGAGCCAGCCGGATGCCGTCCGGTTCCAGCTCGCCGGGGTCAAGGAGTTCCAAGCCTTTAAGTTCGACGACGGGGCTCACCTTGGTTGCCGGACTCACCTTGGTTGCCGGGCTGGGCTCGGTTGCCGGGCCGGGCGCGTCTTCCACCACCGCCAGCGATGCTGCTCCGCCCGCGGCGAGAAATGCTGATGCATCCTCCACGGCCTTGGTTGCCGCCTGAACGAGGCCAAGCCCCCGGCCCAAATGCAGGGCGAGGCTGCCGGCCAGTCGGTCACCTGCTCCGCAGGGATCACTGACGTTGGTCCTGGGAGCGGGGATGCCCTGCGCCCACTCATCGGCTGAGAGCAGGAGTGCCCCGTCTTCACCCCTGGTCACCAGAACGGCGGTGCTCCCCCACTTTTCGAGCAAGTACCGGCCGGCTTCTTCAGCCCCTGTCCGGGCCGGATCCAAGCCGCCCGCTTTCGCTGAGGTCAGTGCCTCGGCGAGGTTGGGCGTGACAACCGCGGCTCCCGCAACGGGTTGGGAACCGGCAGGATGCGGATCCCACACCACGGGCACGCGTTTGGCGGCTTCTGCGAGCGCGGCGCGGATGTGGGGGTTGGCTGTGATTCCCCTGCCGTAGTCAGCCACCACAATTGCCTCCGCTGAGGCTATTGCTGCGAGCATGTGCTCGGTGGTGGCCGGGACGGGGGCGGGGGCGCACCCTTGATCGAACCTGACCATGGGATGTGTGCCTATGCGCACGCGCGTCTTGGTAGGCGTAGGGGCCAGCGGGGCGCCCGCAAGCACAGCCACACCTGTCAGTGCCCGCCGGAGGTGGCTTGCGCCGTCGTCGTCGGAGAGGGCGGTGACCAGAGCAACGTCATGACCGTCCTGCGCGAGCACGGTAGCTACCAGCCCGGCACCACCTGCACGACGCCGGACGTCGGCGACGTCCACCACCGGCACCGGCGCGTCGGGGCTGAGCCGGGTTGCGGCCCCGTTGATGTCCACGTCAAGGAGGACGTCCCCCACTACCGTGATTCTCATGGCTGCCCGCCCCCAACAGAGTTTGAGCCGGCCCGCCGGGCTACCTCTGCGTCAAAGGCCCGGCATACGGCATGGATGGCGATGAGGTGTCCTTCCTGGGCGTTTGCGGAGATGGCGTCAACGGTGACGGCTTGATCGCAGGCGTCAGCCAGCGGGTTGGGACCGGCACCGGTGAGTGCCCACGTGGTGATTCCGCGTTCCTTCGCGGCACGCACCGCTTTGAGCAGATTGGGGCTGCGGCCACTGGTGGACAGGAGGATGAGGACATCACCGGCTCGGCCGTGTGCCCTGACCTGACGTGCGAAGACCTCTTCATAGCCGTAGTCGTTGGAGAGTGCGGTGACTGCGGAGGACTCTGCATGGAGGGAGATTGCGGAAAAGGGTGCGCGCTCTTCATCGAACCTGCCCACCAGCTCCGCCGTGAAGTGTTGTGCCTCAGCTGCTGATCCGCCGTTGCCTGCTGCCAGCAGGCGTTGCCCGGAGAGCAGCCTCTTGGCCAGCACCGTTCCCCATTCGGACAGAAGTCCGGACTGCGAGCGCAGGGAATCCAGTGCGGGAAGGACGTTGTCCAAGTGCTTGGTGACCTCGGCGGTGTGGTTGGAGTCGGCGGGATCGGGAGTCCATCGTGCCGGAACGCTGTTCGGGGCGGCGGAGGAAGGGGCGGTTTTGAGGGTCACGGAGCCTTCAGCAGTCACAGTTCCCTTAGTAGTCACAGCGCTGTTCCTTCCAGTGGTTCCAAACGCTCGGCTTGCCGGGAAAGCCCGGCCGCCAGAACGGATCGGTAGGCTTTCTCGGTGTCCGCTGCAATGCGTTCCCAGGAGTAGCGGGAGCGTGCCCTCCGTGCTCCCGCCCGGCCCATGTCTGCTCGAAGGGCCGGATCAGCCAGCAACTTCCCCAGTGCGTCGGCCAGTGCTTCGGGGTCACGGGGCGGGACATGCAGCCCCGTTTTCTGATCCACCACCGTTTCCCTGAGCCCGCCTACAGCCGCCGCCACCACGGGCACTCCGCAGGCCATGGCTTCAAGGGGCACAATGCCGAACGGCTCGTACCAGGGCGTGCACACCACGGCGTCGGCGCTCCGGAAAATGGCGGGCATGGCATCACGCGGGACCTGCCCCCTCATGGTCACCTTGTCCTCCACCCCAAGTTCCTTCGCCATGGCTCTGAGACGTTGTGCCTCGGGATCTTCTTCGAGGTTCAGGGCGTCACCGGAACCGCCCACAATCAGCAGTTCAACATCGTTGAAACCCGCCTCCGCCAGGAGCGGCAGAGCCTGGATGATGAGGTCCACGCCCTTGCGTTGCACGAGGCGTCCCACACTGAGGATCCGGTGCGTGCGGGTCTTGGGTTCGGCGTCGGACGTTCCAGGGAACAGGGTGAGGTCCACGCCGCAGGGCGCGATGGAAATCTTGGATCGGCTGATGCCCAGTGCTTTGAGTTCAAAGACCTCATCCGGGCAGGTGGCAATGACCCAATCGGCGGTGCGCCCCACCCACGGCTCCAGCCATTCCCGGGCCGGTGGGCTGGTGTCAGCAGCGCCTTGGTGCCTGCGTTTTACCGAACCCAGGGCGTGGAAAGTCTGCACTACGGGAACGGGGCCGGCAGCTCCTGCCCTGCGGGAGGCCTGGATGGCAGCAAGCCCGGACATCCAGAAGTGGGCGTGCACCACATCAGGAACATCGCCTGCCCAATCCGCGCAGATCCCGTCAGCAAGCTCTCCCATGTACGGCAGGAGGTCATCCTTGGGAATCCGACGTGCCGGGCCGGCCTCCACGTGAACCACTGTGAGCCCGGGGCCAACGTGCACATGCCCTGGTAGATCGGGGTCATCACGCCGCGTGTACACCGTGACCTGATGGCCGCGATCTGCCAAAGCCGATGAAAGCGCAGCAACATGGACGTTTTGCCCTCCGGCGTCAACGCCTCCCAAGGCGGCCAGCGGACTGGCGTGTTCGGAGACCATGGAGATTTTCATGGGTGCGTCCTCTCAGTGTCATGGCGGGCGTTGTGGTCATGGCGGGCGTTGTGGTCGTGGCGCGTGCCGGGGTCGTGACGGTTGCCCTGTGGCAGTTCGGCCAGGAGTTCGTCCCAGGCTCGAAGAAACTTGTCCAGCCCGTACCGTTGCAGGGCCGCCTCACGGGCCACCATGCCCATGGCGTAGGCGTCGTCGGGGTCATCCAAGAGCCGCCGGGCGAACCTCTGGAGATCCTCGACGTCGTTGGAGACCAGCCCCGCGCCGTGCGGGATGGCGCGGCTCGCCTCAGTGGTGGCCAGTGCCAGGACGGGCATGCCAAGATGCATGGCTTCAAGCAGTGCCAGCCCCAGTGAGGTCCAGCGGAGAGGGTGGAGGTACAACCGGCAGCGGGCCAGTTCCGGGTGGAGTTTGGGTGCCGGGACGTCCCCGGCAATGCGGAGCCGTTCCTCGCTGAGGCCCAATCCCTTCAGGTTCAGCGCTTCCGGCAGAGCCTCCGTTCCCATGCCGAAGACACGCAACGGCCCCACGCGGGCGAATCCGGGGAGGAGATCCGTCCCGGTGACCCTCCCGCGGCGGACGGGTTCGTTGACAACTACGCCCATCTCTTCCCGCTCACCGGTGTACAGGCGTCCGGGGTCCGGGATGCCGTGTTCGATCACCGTGGTGGTTGCCGTGCCCGTGTCCCAGAAGAGCTGGTTGAAGTGGGTCACGTGAACAACGGGGATGGTGCTCTGGTCCGCCAACGGGTGCAAGGTAAAGGGGACATCGCCCTTGGGTGTGTTGTGTTCGAGGTACACAGCGGGGAGGTCAACGCCCGGGCGGCGGCCCAGTGAGCGGGCTACGGCGGCGATTTCTTCAGGACGCTGGAGGACAACAGCGTCAACGCTGCCCGGGTCCAGGCTTTCCAGATCCACTTCCTGTGCGGCGGCGGGCCACTCACGGCCACCTCGCCCCAAACCCCACGCGCCGCCGTCGGACGATTTTGGCAGCAGGTACTCATGCCGGCCGCGGACGAATGCCTCCATCCATCCGCCGTGGACGTGCCACACCAGAATCCTCATGGTTTCCAAACCTTTCGTCGGGTGGACAGGGAGGACACGCCTCCCAGGAGCCTCTCAACGGCTTCTACAACCTGCTCTGGAGTTACCGAGCTCAAGCACGGATGGCCGGGGACCGGGCAAACACGGGCCCGGGAGTTCTTGCATGCAGCCTCTTGGTCTCCCAGCAGTTCCAGCGGAACACCGTAGGGAGCCCATCGGATGGCCGGAACCACCGGGGCGAACAGGCACACCACTGGCGTCCCCACCGCTGCCGCCAGATGGGCGGGCCCGGTATTTCCGGTAACCACGACGGCGGCTCCCGCCAGTACCGCGGCGAGCGTCCGCAGGTTGGTTCCGCCTCCGAGGTTCCGTGCGGAGGGACCGGCAACGGTTGCTGTGAGGGAGGTTTCGCGCGGGCCGCCTGTCACCACAACGCGGTGCCCGTACGCTTCCAGAAGTTCCACGGTGGCGGCGTGGTGCAGGGCGGGCCAGGCCCGGGCCGGTGCAGCGGATCCCGGGTGGACCACAATGTACGGGCCCTCATCAGCCAGCTCGTCAGCCACCCCTTCAGGATCCGGGCCGGAGGTGATGCGCAGCTTCCCATCGTCGCCCTGAGGCAGAACGTATCCGCCGGCCTCTGCAATGGTGAGCGCACGGACCGCTTCGGGTTGGTCCTCCGGGAAGTCCTCCCCGGGTTTGAGCCGGACGTCCAGGAGTGAGCCGGCATAGTCAGTTGAGGCACCCGTGATCTTCCTGACCCCGGCCAGGCGCAGGAGCATGGCCAGCGGGAGCGGGGACTGATGGAAAGAGGTGAGGATGACCGCTTCCTGAATCCGTGAACTGCGGACAAAGTCGATCAGGCCCCGGGTCATCTCGTCCGTGACGGGAGGTGCCGGATTCACAATCCACGGACACGCCCAGGTGTGCACCTGTGTCACGCCGGGCAGCATCTCCGCCGCGCCGGAGCCTTCGGGACCGCAGAGCAACACCACGTCATTGGGCCGGCTGCCATCGGGGCGGGTTCCGTTTGCCACGGCTCGCAGGGCGGGACCGGACAGGAGGACGTCTCCCATGCTGTCCAAACGGGCCACCAGGACGCGGCTCATGCAGGAGCGTCCTGTTCGATCAGTGCCCGGTCCGTCTCGGGGCCGGTCGCCTGGTTAGACGGAGCTTCCCGTTCCGGAGCGTCGGAGAGAAGGAGCTCCACGGCGTGGCCCAAATCCTCGGCAATAGTGCCGGCAGCTTCAATCTCCTCACGCCGGGTAACGGCAGTGGGCACCAACACAGCCCTGGCCCCGGCAGCTGCGGCAGCCTCCATGTCAGCACCGATGTCGCCAATAAGAGCAGCCTCCTCCGGCCTGATGCCAAGGGCCCGGCAAGCTGCCAGGATCATCCCGGGCCGGGGTTTGCGGCAGGCGCAGCCGTCCTGGGGTCCGTGCGGACAGAATTCCCACACGTCGAACGGCCCCAGCAGCTGATCCACCCGCTGGTTGACGGAGTGCATTTGCTCCAACGTCAACAGCCCACGTGCCACGCCGGACTGGTTGGTCACTACACCGGCGGCCAGTCCTGCCCCACGCACTTTCTGTAAGGCTTCAAGGGCACCGTCCATGGCTCGCACCAGCTGCGGATCGCCGTTATAGGGCACGTCAACAACCAGTGTTCCGTCGCGGTCAAACAGGACCGCCTTCAACGTTACGGTTCCTCCCATACCCGCAACGTTCCCCAGTTCTCCCGGCGCTAAACAATGCGGCCCCGAGAAGTTTCCTGCCGCTAGACTCCTAGCGGGAGGCCACCTTGGACACAGCGTTGGACAGTAACGAGAACAGCGATCAGCCCCTGCTGCTTGCTCTGCGGGCCCTGAAATTGGGGGATTTGCTGGTTGCCGTCCCGGCATTGCGCGGCTTGCGCCGGGCTTTTCCCGAGCACCGGATTCTGTATGCCGCGCCCGCATGGATTGCCGAGGCTTTGGAGTTGGTGGGCGGCATTGACCACCTGCCAACCCCTGGGCTCGATGACCCGCTGACGGTTCCCCGGGGTGCTGTTGACATCGCCGTGAACCTTCACGGGAACGGCGCGGAGAGCCGTTTGCGGATTGAAGAACTGCAGGCCAACCGGGTGGTGGCCCACGCTTCCAACGGGGCTGACGGACCCGAGTGGATTACCGGGATCCCGGAGCGCGAGCGCTGGACGCGTCTGCTCAACTGGCACGGAATCGACGCCGATCCCCTGGATTACCGGCTGAACCGTCCCAGTGTTCGGTCACCGCGTCCCGGCGCCACTGTTGTGCATGTGGGTGCCGCTTATGGCAGCAGGCTGTGGCCGGTGGAGCGGTTCGCTGAGGTTGCTGTGGAACTTGCCGCAGCGGGGCACGAGGTGGTGCTCACGGGTGGCGCGTCCGAGCGCGCCCGGGCAGAAGAGACAGCTGCCTTGGCCGGGCTCAAAGGAACAAACCTCGACGTCGGGCTGCTGGCCGGGCGGCAGAGCCTGGCCGAGTTTGCGGCCACCATCGCCGAAGCCCGCCTTGTGGTTTCCGCCGATACCGGCGCGGCTCATCTGGCGTCCGCGTACGAACGCCCTTCGGTTGTGCTGTTTGGCCCTGCGCCCGCGGAAGAATGGGGACCGCCACCGGGACCGCACGTGGTGCTCACCGCCGTCGAACTCCGCCGGGGTGATGTGTTCTCAGCCGATCCTGATCCGGCACTGCTGGCCGTCAGCGTCCGCGACGTTATGGACGCCGTGGAGGCGCTGGGTTGTTGATGTGGGGTGGGGGTGATGTGGGGTTGGGGGCGATGTGTGGTTAGGGGGCCGTCCCGTCCTGCAGTTGGACTTCTTCGTCCAACAGTTGGGTTTGGAGCGAAACCAGAATCCTGGAGAGCTTCCTGGATACCTGCATTTGGGACATTCCCAAGGCCTCCGCGATGGTGGACTGCGTTTCCTCACGGTAGTAGCGGCGGTACAGCAGGTGCCGGTCCTCTGCGCTGAGGCCGCGGATGGCATTCCGCAGAGCCAGCACGTCCTCGAGCCGGTCTGTGGGGCATCCGAAAGCTGAAAGTGATCCTTGGAGGCCGTCACGCCCCTCGGACGCGGGGGCATCCAGGGAGTCCGGGCGCTTGCTGGTCCCTGCCATCAGTGCTTCGCGGACCTGGCAGGGTTCCAGATGCAGATCTTCGGCCACCTCTTCAGGAGAGGGGGTGCGTTGCAGGGTCTGGGTCAATTCCTCTGTTCGCGCCAGCACCTGGCGGCGAACGTCTTGAATGGTCCGTGGGGGACGCACCACCCAGCAATGGTCGCGGAGGTAGCGTTTGACCTCCCCGGCGATGGTGGGAGCGGCGTACGCGGGGAAGCTGACGCCTTTTGACTCGTCGTACCCGCGGGAGGCCTTGATCAGGCCCATGTACGCAACCTGCCTGACGTCGTCGAGGTCATGGGTATGGGCGGAGTACCTTGCGGCGATGGACTTTGCAAGATTGAGGTGGTCCAGGACCAGACTGTCCTGGAAACTCTGCCGGATGCTGCCTTCCGGCTTGCACTCGGGAGTCCTGGCGCGGATGGTGAGAGGTTGGGCTTGACGCATGGGGCTTCAATCCTTGACCTGATGGTGAGGGAGAGCCCACGGCAAGACTCCTTAAAAGAGAAGCACACTTACTATTAGCTTTCAACGGGTCCGCGGGGTTAGTCTCGAAAGGTAGCCATAACCATGGATGGGAGTTTCCTCATGGAAGACCCGCAACTCGCGGAGCCGACTACAGTGGTGGCCGATATCCAGGACCTGCTGCTCGACACACCGGACGTGGAAGCGTTCCTGGAGGAGCTGGCCAGACACTCTGCCAGCATCTTCAGCACCCCTGGCAACGAGGTTTACTGCGGCATCACGTTGATGCGACGCCGCTCCGCAGGGACGGTGGCCAGCAGCGGCGAGCGCGCCAAGATGCTGGATGAGCTGCAATACAAATTCGCGGACGGACCCTGCCTGCACGCCTGCCGTGAGATCACACAGGTGCACATACCGGATTTCGCCAAGGACACCACCTGGCCTGAATACAACGAGTTGGTCACCGAACACGGCATCCGATCCGTCCTCGCCGTACCGTTCCCCCTCAGCGATGACGCCACCAGGGCCGGCCTGAACCTCTATTCCGAACACGCGAACGCCTTCGACCAAGCCGCCGTGCAACGCGTCAACGACTACGTGCAACAGGCATCCAAAGGCCTGCGCTTGGCAGTATTGATTGCCGAGCACAGCCAAACCGCCACCAACCTCCGGGCAGCCATGGAATCCCGCACGGTGATCGACGTGGCAACGGGCGTCATCATCGCCCAAAACCGCTGCACCCAACAAGAAGCCATGGAACTCATCAAGAAGGCCTCCAGCAACCGGAACGTCAAGCTACGGGTGGTGGCGCAGGCCATTGTTGAATCCGCAGGTGGCGGGCAGGTCCAGACGTACTTCAAGTAGCGTTGCTGATCCCGCCCTTGTTTGAAACCCCCGCCGCTGAGCGGTGAGGGTAGCGAACAAGCGCCGGCTTATGCCGGGTTGGGCCGGCTAAGACGAGTGGCAGTTACAGCAGGCTGCGCAGAACCTGTGCCGCGCCGTCGTCGAGCACTGAAGCGGTGACTTCATCCGCGACGGCGATGACCTCATCCGGGGCCTGGCCCATGGCAACCCCACGCCCGGCCCAGGTGAGCATCTCGATGTCGTTGCGGCCATCGCCCACTGCCACCGTGTTGGCCAGATCCGTGCCGAGCTTGTGGCGCAGAACTTCCAGAGCACTTGCCTTGGTGACGCCCTCGGCCGCGATGTCCAGCCAGGCAGTCCACCCCACCGAGTACGTCACACCGGAAAGGCCAATGTGCCTGATGGCCTCGTTGAACTCCTCCGAGGTGTTCTCGCTGCTGAAGACCACTACGCGGACAGCCGTGGCGTCCAGCATGGTTTGGAAGTCCACGCCAATGGACTCCACGCCGAAGCTGGCGTCCTGGAAACGCTCAGTGGAGAGGAAGTTTCCGTCCTCGTCCTCCAGCGCGTATTTTGCGTTGGGCAGCCGTTCCCGCAGGGCCTTCAAGGCCGGTGCGGGATCAAACGTTGCCTTGTGGATGATCTCGTAACCCTTATCCAACGACGGATCCAGGCGAAGGGTCACACCTCCGTTGCAGCAGACAGCGTAACCCTGCTCGAGGCCGATTTTTTCGATGATGGGAAGCGTGGCATTGAGCGAGCGGCCGGTGGCAATCATGACGTCATGGCCACTGGCCACCACTGCCTGCGCAGCAGAGCGAACTGCCTCTGTCATGTGGCCGTCATGGTCCACGAGAGTGCCGTCTACGTCCAACGCCACCATGTACTTGTTGTTGTTATTTGGCTGGTCATCGATGCCAGCAACTGGAGTATCAGTCAAAATAGTCATGCTTACAGTAGAGCAGAAACCTCCGACACTGAACTAGGACCGGGGCCACAGCCGGGCATTAACGGACGGTGAATTGTGGTCATTCCCTCCAGAATCACCAGCTGCCGGGTGGCCCGCGTCATGGCTACGTACCGATCCACTGCTCCTTCAATGCCCGGGCCAAACGTCTCCGGATCCATGAGGACCACAAGGTCAAACTCCAGGCCCTTCGCCAGTTCAGGAGTGAGCCAGCTGACCCGGTCCTGTTGAGTCCTGCCCATCGTGCCCTTCCGGCTGATGACGCACGCGATGCCCTCCGGGTTGCGGACCAGCCACTCATCCACGATGGTGCTGAGCCGGCTCGTTACATCGTGGACCACGGGAATGCCACTGCTGCGGACCGAGGTAGGCACGTTTGCGTCCGGGAGCGCTTGGCGGATTGCTGGTTCCGCAACAGCGATGACCTCTTTCGGAGTGCGGTAATTGATGCTGAGAGCGGCCACGTTGACGTTGCCAAGGCCAACCCGTCCCAGGCGCTCTTCCCATGATTCCGCGAACCCGTGCCTGGCTTGGGCCCGGTCTCCCACCACCGTGAAACTCCGCGAAGGGCAGCGAAGAAGCAGCATCTGCCACTCAGCGTCGGTCAGCTCCTGGGCTTCATCCACCACAATGTGCGCGAACGGCCCTGCCAGAACATCGGGATCGGCAGGCTCCAAAGCGTCCCCGTCTACGAGCGTCTCCCGCATGTCGTCACCGCGGAGCATGTACATTTCCAGGTTTTCGGAGTCATCCGCGGCTATCAGGTCATCCACCACCCGGTCCATGAGCTCCCGCTCAGCAGCCAGTGCGGCCCTCCGTTTCCTTCTGCGCCGCGAATCCTCCGGGTCGCCTAAACGTTGGCGGGCTGCGTCCAAAAGCGGCAGATCCGCCGTCGTCCATGGCGCGGTGCGTTCCCGCTGAAGCATTGCTGTTTCGGCAGGCTGCAGCCATGGTGCGCACAAGCGCAGGTACGCCGGTACCCGCCATAAGTCCGCCACCAACGCCAGGTAATCAAGGAGCGGCCAGGCTTTTGCGAACGCCGCGTTCAGCTCCGCGTTGTGAGTGAACGCGCGGCGCAGCAGGCTCTCCGGAAGGTCATGCTCAGCCAGCTTGTCCACCAGGATGGTGAGCAGTGCCTCCCACACGTCATCGCGGGCCTCGTTGTGCGGGGTGCCCGGTCCCACGGCATCAAACGCCTCCAACCAGTCCTCACTGCTGAGCCATACATCCGCGTAGGGCGTCTCCACCTCCATGCCATCAGTTGGCGGCGTTTCGTAAAAATGCACCGCCGCCTCAATCATTTTGACCATCTTCACGGATGACTTCAGCCGCACCACTTCGGGGTCACTTTCGACGACGGCCGTGGCACCTTCCGGGACAAGGTCCCTCAACGTGCACGTCTGCACACCCTCTTCACCCAGGCTTGGGAGAACGTCAGCCACATAGTTCAGGTAGGGCTGATGTGGGCCCACAAAGAGAACGTCACTCTTACGGTGGCTGCCGCGGTGGTTCAGCCGGGGATCCGAATAGAGCAGGTACGCCGTCCGGTGCAATGCCACCACGGTCTTTCCGGTTCCCGGTCCACCGTCCACCACTAAAGCTCCGCGTGAACCTGCACGGATGATCCGGTCCTGGTCAGCTTGGATGGTCCCCAAGACGTCCCGCATCCGGGGCGAGCGGCTGCTGCCCAAAGTGGCGATGAAAGCTGACTGCTCATCAAGGGCAGCATTGCCCTCAAGGCCGTCAGCAGTGAATACTTCGTCCCAATAGTCGCTGATCCGGCTATCTCCACCCTGGCTCCGAGTCCATCGATACCTGCGGCGGCTCACCAATCCCATCGAGTTGGCGTGGGTCGCTCCGAAGAAGGGCTCAGCGGCCGGCGAGCGCCAGTCGATCAGAAGCCGGCGTCCCGCACTGTCAGTTAGTCCGAGCCTTCCTATATAGACCGGTTCCGGACTGTCCGCAGTGACCATCCTGCCCAAGCAAAGGTCCAAGCCGAAGCGCCTCAGAGCACGCAGTCTCGCGGTGATCCGGTGAATCTCCTGATCCCGGTCCAGGGCCGCCTGTCCACGACCACCTGGCTGCTTTCTTGTGGCATCGAGATGTGCGGACAACTCCCTCATGGACTCAGACAGACTGGTCGAGATGGCTTCGAACTGCTGTTCGTCGTTGCCGATCAGGTTCGGATCGGCCTTGCGGGCAAGGTGCTCAGGCAACGCGAAGGCACTGGTTCTGAGCGGGCTGATTTCAGGCATCGCACGACTCCCTTTTCTTTGGGCGGTGGGGTTCGTGGATCAATTGTTCGGCACGTAGGGGGCCTTGCCGCAAGCCCCCCAGTGGGTTATAAATTGAGTATGGAAGGGATAATTCCCTTCCATTTTTGTGCCCTTTACCGACCGGGACCTCCTGCTCCCACGCTTGTTCCGGGACCGTTCTTTCCGTAGTGGAAAGCCTTGTCTTTCCGTTGCGGAAAGTCTAAGTTGAAGTCATGACAAACCATGCACCCCGGCCAAGTCCAGAGGAAGCGCAGCAGGCGTTGCTCGCGGTTTCAGAATCACGACGAGCTTTGGGCCCGTTTGTGGGATCACCGGCCTGGCTGTACCCCGCCCAAGGTTTGGGTATGGCACTGTTCATCCTGGGGCTGGTGCTGTTCGGGACGTATCCCTGGGCGCCTGTGGCCCTTGGTGCCTCAGTGATCGTCTTCTGCGTTCTCCCTCTCCTGCAGTCCACGCGAACCCGGGTGCTTGTGGATGTTTACACACACCGCGGAAGCCGAACACTGGGACTGCTCTACCTTGGCGCCTTTACGGCTATCGTCGCTGCCGCCCTGGTGCTCCATGCCTTAAGTGGCATCGATGTGATTGCTTATGCGGCCGCTGTTTTGGCGTTCGTTCTCACAGTCATTGCAGGGCCTGCCATGGAAGCGAAGTTGGCGCACTGGATGGAGACCGCACGCTGATGGGCGACGGCTTCAGCGAGGTGATTCACGTCCCCACCCGCCTACGGGTCTGCGCACTCCTTGCCGGCGCCGGAGAGGTGGAGTTCAGCGTCATCCGCGACGCTCTTCACCTCAGCGATTCCGTGCTGAGCAAACACCTAAAGGTGCTGGAACAGGCAGGTTTCGTTGGACTCCGGAAAGGCGCAGTCAACACACGTACCCGAACATGGGTACACCTGAGCAAAGACGGACAGCGCGCCTTCAAAGCCCACGTGGATGAACTGCGGAAACTGGCCGCCAACGCCGATCAGCTGCCGTAGGCCCGGTCCCAGCCTGGGAGCACATGCGGTTGTTAGGGTAGGCGGATGCCTTCACCAATGACCGGAGCTCAGCTTTCAGCCCTCTACGACCAGGAGAATCGCTGGGCCGAGGATGACGACTTTTTTCTGGCCTTCGTAAATGAGCGGCCGGAAAGCCGGGTGTTGGATCTTGGTTGCGGCACCGGCCGAATGACTCTGGCGGTTGCTGCGGCAGGCCACTGCGTTGTTGGCATCGATCCAAACCCCCACTCCCTTGCGGCTGCCCGAAGAAAGCCCGGCGCGGAAGCCGTCCGGTGGATTGACGGTACCTCGGCAGCCATCCCCCGAGGCGGCCTTTTTGACGTGGCCATCATGACGGCGCATGTGGCCCAGGCGATTACCGACGACGGCGACTGGTCCCGAACGCTTGCCGACATCCAGCGCGCGTTGGTCCCTGGAGGTGGCTTGGTCTTCGATTCCCGCGATCCTGTTGCGCGGGCTTGGGAACGCTGGACTCCGGCAAACACGCGGGGCGTACACAGTCTTCCCGACGGCTCCATGGTGGAATCCTGGGTTGAAAGTGCCACAGAATTCGATGGGCTCGTTACTCTCACCGAGCGCCGACTCTGTAACGGGAGCGCTGAGGAAACAGAGATCTCGGTCCTCGCATTCCGCACAGAGGAGCAGCTACGCCAGACTCTGGACAGGGCTGGTTTCGCAGTTGACCGCATACACGGTGGCTGGGCCGGCGAGGACGTGGGAAGCGGGCAGGGTGAACTGATAGTGATTGCCCACAAGCCCGCATAAATGGAAACGGCAAATCCCGCCCGGGCCGCCACGCGAGCCGTATAGCGGTCAAGGAAGCGAACGAAAGCGGGATCCGCCAGGAACTAGAGAACCGGCAGAACCTCAAGCCCGCCAAGGTACTTCTGGAGTGCCTTGGGAACGTTGACTGAGCCGTCCGGGTTCTGGTGGTGCTCAAGGATGGCAACGATCCACCGGGTGGTGGCCAGAGTGCCGTTCAGCGTGGCAACAGCGCGGGTTCCCTTGGAAACACCTTCGTCATTGACTACGCGTTCGCGGATGT
The DNA here is from genome assembly GCF_041549525.1 of Paenarthrobacter aurescens. NCBI lineage: Bacteria > Bacillati > Actinomycetota > Actinomycetes > Micrococcales > Micrococcaceae > Paenarthrobacter > Paenarthrobacter aurescens. The sequence continues at coordinate 109,604 of NZ_CP157456.1, read as the reverse complement.
TGAGGCGGCGCGCCTGGAACGTGGTGCAGTTGGAGGTGGAGGTGAGCTCACGGTAGGCATTCTGGGTGGGGACCCAGGCTTCACAGTCGAACTTGCGGGCCGCGGACATGCCGAGGTCGCCGGCAGCGGTGTCGATTACCCGGTACGGAAGCTCGCACTTGGCCAGCATTTCCTCTTCCCAGGCCAGCAGGCGCTCGTGCTCGGCAGCAGCTTCCTCAACGGTGGTGTAGATGAACATCTCCACCTTGTTGAACTGGTGCACGCGGATGATGCCGCGGGTGTCCTTACCGTGGGAGCCAGCCTCGCGGCGGTAGCAGGAACTCTGTCCCGCGTAGCGGATGGGGCCTGCGGAGAGATCTAAGATCTCGTCTGCGTGGTAGCCGGCAAGGGCTACTTCCGAGGTTCCCACCAGGTAAAGGTCGTCTTCGGCGAGACGGTAGATCTCGGCGTCGTGCTTTACGTCAAAACCGGTGCCCTGCATGGTCTCGGGTCGCACCAAAGTGGGGGTGATCATGGGAACGAAGCCGGCATCGATTGCCTGCTCCATGGCCATCTGCAGCAGTGCCATTTCCAGCCGGGCACCCACGCCACGGAGGAAGTAGAAGCGCGAGCCGGAGACCTTGGCCCCACGTTCCATGTCGATGGCGCCAATCAGCTCACCGATTTCCAGGTGATCCTTGGGCTCGAAGTCAGTGAATTCGCGCGGGGTACCCACGGTCTTGACCACAACGTAGTCGTCCTCGCCGCCCTCGGGAACGCCATCAACTACCAGGTTGGGGATGACGCGGAGGAGCTCTTCCTGCTTGGCCTGCGCAGCGGCGGCTTCAGCGGAAGCTGCCTTCACGGAGTTGGCCAGTTCCTTGACCTCTGCCAGCAATGCCTGCTTTTCCTCGCCCTTGGCCTGCGCCACCTTCTTGCCGAAAGCGTTCTGCTCGGCGCGGAGGGTTTCGTGGCGGATCAGCGCGGCACGACGGGAAGAGTCAGCGGAGATGATCGCGTCCACAACGGACTCGTCGGCGCCACGGGCGCGCTGGCTGGCACGGAACTTGTCCGGATTTTCGCTGAGGTCTTTTACGTCGATCACCACACAAGAGTATTCGAATCTCACGCGGATTTCCGGCCCGCAATGGCCAAAGTCCGCCCACCCCAGGCCCAAGGCAAGAGGGAACTGCCCAGGAGGATAGTGTTGGAGCACCATGAGCGACTGGATCCTGTACCTGATTCTCGCTGGGGGCGTGGCTTTTGCCGTCTCCAGTTGGTGGGGCGTGCGCCGATTGAAAGCCCGCCACATCAGGAGCGCAGTCCGGGAGGACTCACACAAGCCCGGCCCCGGGGACCAGCGTGTGGCGGTCATCCTCAATCCGGTGAAAAACAACGCCGAGGAAGCCCGCCAGGCCATCATTGACGCCTGCGATCTCGCCGGCTGGGATGCGCCAAAATTTTTCGAAACCACGGTGGAAGACCCCGGCTACGGTCAGTCGCGCCAAGCGTTGGCATACGGGGCCGACGTCGTTCTTGCGTGCGGCGGCGACGGCACAGTGCGCGTTGTGGCGGAGTCGCTGGCGCACAAGAACGTTGCCATGGGCCTCATCCCACTTGGCACCGGCAACCTGCTGGCCCGCAACGTGGACCTGGACGTGACCGACCTCGCGGACTGCATCCAGGTGGCACTGTTCGGCCACCAGCGTTACATCGATACCGCCACCATGGGCGTGGACAATGACATCACCGGTGAGTCCGCCAAACACACGTTCCTGGTGATCGCCGGTATGGGCCTGGACGCCGAGGTTGTTGGCGACACTAAGGAAGACCTCAAAAAAACCGTGGGCTGGCTCGCCTACACGGAGGCCGGTGTCCGCCACCTGCCAGGACGCAGGAAACGCGTCACCATCACCATGGATGACCAGCCCGAGCAGTCACGGAAGATCCGCAGCGTGCTGTTCGCCAACTGCGGCTTGATTCCCGGCGGGATCGACTTCATCCCGCAGGCCATGATCGATGACGGCATGCTGGACATTGTGGTGATGAGCCCACGCAGCGCCTTCGGCTGGCTCGCCATGTACACAAAGGTCCTGTTCAAGCACAACGCAAACCTGCCCATGATGAGCTTCTACCGCTCCGGCAAAGTCACCATCCGCAGCCAGGAACCCATGGCCACGCAGCTCGACGGCGACCCCTCGGGCGAGGCCACAATGGTCACCGTCCAAGTTGAACCGGCATCCCTGCTGGTACGGGTACCCAAGGCGCAAACAGTCTAGATTTTGCCGACGTCCGGTTGGGCAGCGTTCCTGTCGGCTTCTTCAGTAGCCGCCTTGGCTGCGGCGCGGGCTTCTGCCTGCTCCTTGATCATGGCTTGTTCTTCTTCAAAGCGGAGCCGGTCTGCGCGATCGGCTTCATCGCCATTCCAGTCGTCCTGGTTCTCGCCGGTGGGCTTCGGATTGACGATCATGCCCTGGCCGTCTTTGTCATCCCGGTGGACAGACATGACCGCTCCTTTCATTTGGCATTCATCCATCGTTTATGGATCAGGCAAGCATACGCACAGAAGCATCCTTGCGAAAGGGCCGCTGTTCCGCCTGTGGACAGCCGCTAGGATCCTTTGAGGATGGAGGCCACCCACGCGTGCGCTGAGGCGAATGCGGCGTCCGAAGTGTGCGGTGCAACCACGGCCTGCTGCTTGTCTGCGCGGGCGTAGGAGCCCAGGAACCGGGTTGCCGGGCTGATCCGATGAAGGCCTGCAAGAGCGTCAGCAACCCGTGCGTCCGTGGCGTGGCCGTCGGCGTCGATGCTGAAGAAATAGTGGCCAAGGTATTGCCCGGTGGGCCGGGACTCAATGCGGCTGAGGTTCACCCCGCGCGAGGCGAACTGGTCCAGGATTTCCATGAGCGCCCCTGGGTGGTCTTCCGGCAGGGGCACCACAACGGTGGTCTTGTCCGCGCCTGTGCGGTCCGGAAGGAGGCCGGGCCTGCTCACCAGGATGAACCGGGTAACAGCCTCGGGGTTGTCGCCGATGTCCTCGGCAAGGATGTTGAGGCCAGGTTGTGCAGCAGCAACCAACGGGGCACAGATGGCTGCGTCGTACGGGGCATCGTCCTCCAGCAGGCCCATGGCGGAGGCCGCCGTCGAGGATCCCGGAACGTAATCGGCGTTGGGAAGGTGCTCGTCAACCCACAACCGGCATTGCGCCCAGGCATGGCCATGGGTTGATATCCGTTTAATTTCGGAAAGCCCGACGCCGGGCCTCGCCACCAGCACAAAGGTGATGGGAACAAGGGCCTCACGGATGATCCGGAGTTCCTGCCCTGCGGCGATCGCGTCCAAGGTGGCAGTGACGCCGCCCTCCACCGAGTTTTCGATGGGCACCATGGCCGCATCGGCCTCGCCGGCGCGGACCCGTTCCAGGGCTGTGTTGACGTTGCTGCAAGGAATCCGGACGGCTTCGGCAGCCCCTGGGACCTGCATGAGGGCTGCCTCTGTGAAGGTTCCCTCGGGGCCCAGGAACGTATAGCTTGCCGGCATTTTTGAATATTCCTTGCTGGTTATATGTGCGTCTTAGAGAACAACCGGCTTCAGGCCGTTGTCCGAGACCATCGGCTTTCCGGCCTCGAACCACATGTCCATGCCGCCGGCCACGTTCACGGCGGAGTAGCCCTGCCCCACCAGCCACTGGACGGCGCGGAATGACCGGCCCCCAGTGCGGCAGATAACAAAGAGGTCGTCGTCGGGATCGAGTTCGTCCAGGCGCGCCGGCAATTGGTCCATGGGGATGTGCCGTGCACCCTCGGCGTGTCCGGCCACCCATTCATAGTCTTCGCGGACGTCCAGGATGCTGGCGCCTTCCGGAATGTCGCCCACAGGTACGGTATCGAAGTCGCTCATGGCGTTCCCTTCCCATCGATTAAGTCCAGCATCCAGCCTAGTCCCCATGGCGTGGCACCGTAACTTCGGCACCAACCTGTCACCTCCGTGAAATGTCACCTCCGGGAATGTTGCCCTTGCTTCCCGGCGCCACGACGTTAAGACTGGGACGGACGCGAAGACCGGAACCAAAACGCTACCCACCATCAGCCCCTTAGGAGTCCCCTTGCCTGCTGGAGAACCCACCATTCTGGCGACGTCCGGTGGCTATAAGCCGGGCGAACGGACCCGGATTGAGTTCAATCACCTGATGCATTACGCCGTTGAGCTTTCCGGCGTGACCGGTCGTGCGCCGCGGGTTACGCACATCGGGACAGCGTCAGGGGATCAACGCTGGTGGGCGGCAGAGATGGACCAGGCGGCACACATCGCCGGGTTCCACTTCAGCCACCTGAACTTTTTCACCATGCCCAACATCGCGGATCCGGAAGCCCACCTGATGGACCAGGACGTGGTGTGGGTCAACGGCGGATCCGTGGTGAACCTGCTGGCCGTGTGGCGTGCACACGGCATGGACGGAATCCTCCGGAGGGTCTGGGAAAGCGGAGTGGTCCTGGCTGGTGTTTCAGCCGGCTCCATTTGTTGGTACCGGGGTGGCGTGACCGATTCGTTTGGCCCGGAGCTTCAGCCTGTAACGGACGCGCTCGGGTTCCTCCCCTACGCCAGCGGCGTCCACTATGACTCTGAACTGAGGCGCGCACCGGCCATCCACAAACTCGTAGCCAACGGAACGCTGGGCGAAACCCACTGTACGGACGACGGCGTGGGGCTGGTTTACCGGGGCACTGAACTTGTAGAGGTGGTGTCCGAGCTGAAGAACAAGGCTGCCTTCCGGGTGACCGCCGGTGCCGGCGAGAGCGTGGACGCTGTTGCTGTGGAGGAACGGTTGGAGCCACGTTTCCTTGGCTGATCCTTTCCTCCACGACGTGTCACGGCTGACCGCTGTTGAGCTCCGTGATGCCTTGGCTTCCGGCGCACTGTCCGCCCGTGAAGTCACGGGGCATTTTCTCTCAGTAATTGAAGAGAGGAACAAGCAGTTGGGCGCCTTTGTCACCGTCACAGCTGAGCAGGCCCTCAGGGACGCGGGCGCTGCAGATCGGCTGCACGCACAGCTGTCCCGGGAGGGACGTCGTGAAGAGATCCCGGTGCTGCACGGGATGCCCATCGCTTTCAAGGACCTCACTGACGTGGCCGGCGTTCCCACCACGCACGGCAGCGCGGCGTTGGAGCACAAACCAGCGCCGGAGGATGGCGTCCTTGCGGCCACGTTGAAGGGTCAAGGCGTCATCTCGCTGGGCAAGACCCAGGTTCCGGAATTTGGACTCACCGCCTACAGCGAAAACCGCGTGGCACCGCCGTCGCGCAATCCGCACGCCATGGGACGCAGTTCCGGCGGCTCCTCCGGAGGCAGTGCTGCCGCCGTTGCTGCAGGACTGATTCCGTTTGCACCGGGGACTGACGGGGGCGGATCCATCCGGATCCCCGCGGGCGCGTGCGGCCTGGTGGGGCTTAAGCCCGGACGCGGCTTGGTACCCTCCGGTGCCAGTGCGGGTGACGCCGCGCAACTGGTGGTTGCCGGTCCCCTTGCAAGAACAGCTGCAGATGCGGCCTTGCTCATGGATGCCTTGGTCCCCCGGCATGAAGCGCCCGACGGCGGATACCTCGCCAATGTTGGGCGGGCGCCGGAGCCCCTGAGGATCGGCGTCAGTTTAGACAGTCCATGGGCCGGTATTTATCCGTTCCACATCGACGAAGAAGCCATCGCTGCACTGGAGCTGGGGACCAAGCTGCTCGAGAAGGCCGGCCACAGCGTCGGCCAAGCCGGAATCCGCTACGACAACCGCTATCCGGAGGCCTTCACCACAGCCTGGACTGCCGGCGTCGGGAGTGCCCGGATAGCACCCCAGCGCGAAGCGTTGTTGACGCCGCTGACCCGGACTTTCCGGCGTCGGGCGCAACAGCGGAGTGCATCGAAGGTCAATGAAGCGCTGAGTTTCCTGCGGCAGTTCCAGCACGACACCGTGGCGCAGTATGCGGAGTGGGACCTGATCCTCATGCCCACCCTGGCGCAGACGCCGCGGCCGATCGGATGGTTTACCGGTGGCGGGCACAGCGGCGAACCGTGGCCCAGCGAGTGGGCAGGCGATGCTGATGAGGACTACAAGAGGCAGTGCCAGTATGCGCCGTGGTCCTCCATGGTGAACGTGTGCGGACTCCCGGCCATCAGCATCCCTGTGCACACTGCGCCGGGAGGCCTGCCCATGGGGATCCAGCTCATTGGCCGGCCCGGATCCGAACTGTTGCTTCTCCAGCTCGCAGCCGTCCTCGAGGCACGCTGATACGCGCGTCTAACATATGGAAAGTGGTTGCCCCGGGCATTCATCGATGTGACAATGCCCGCAGTCAGTGCCAGCATTGAGAAAATGAGCACACCTCAAACCACGGCTGAGTCCGCAAAGCCAGCGGGCGATACGTCATTCTTCGGCCACCCAAAGATGTTGGCCAGCCTCTTTTCCGTGGAAATGTGGGAGCGTTTCTCCTTCTACGGCATGCAGGGAATCCTGCTCTACTACATGTACTTCACCGCCGAGCAGGGCGGTCTTTCCATTGACCAGGGGCTCGCTGCTGGTCTGGTGGGCGCGTACGGTGGTGGCGTTTACCTGTCGACGATCCTCGGCGCATGGCTCGCCGACCGTCTCTTCGGCTCCGAAAAGGTCCTGTTCGGCTCAGCCATCATGATCATGGCCGGCCACATCGCGCTGGCACTCCTGCCGGGCATTCCGGGCCTGATCGCCGGCTTGGTGCTGGTAGGAATCGGCTCCGGCGGCCTGAAAGCCAACGCCACAGCCTTGGTGGGCAGCCTGTATGGAGAGAAGGACGAACGCCGCGACGCCGGCTTCTCCATCTTCTACATGGGCATCAACATTGGCGGACTCATCGGCCCGCTGGTCACCGGCTGGCTGCAGACGAGCTACGGCTTCCACGTCGGCTTCGGCGCAGCAGCGGTGGGCATGGCGATTGGCCTGGTCATCTACTCCCTGGGCCGCAAGCGCCTCCCTGAGGAAGCACACCGCGTTCCCAACCCGCTCCCGGCGAAGGACCGCACCAAGTACGGCCTGATCTTCCTGGCAATCCTCATTGTGGTGGCTGTCCTGCTCGGCACCGGACTGGTCAACGCCAACAACCTGGCCAGCAGCATGGCTTACGCCGCGATCGGTGCCGCAGTGATCTACCTGTTCCTGATTTTCCGCAGCCCCCTGGTGACCGGCGTGGAGCGCAAACGCGTGATCGCCTTCATCCCGCTGTTCATCGCATCGGCCGGGTTCTGGGCACTGTTCCAGCAGCAGTTCACATTCATTGCCGTGTACTCGCAGGAGAAGCTGGACCGCAACCTGTTCGGCTGGGAAATGCCGGCCGCCTGGGTCCAGTCCATCAACCCGGTGTTCATCATTATCTTCGCCGGCGTGATGGCTGCCCTCTGGACCAAGCTGGGCTCCAAGCAGCCGAGCTCCCCGCTGAAATTCTCCGCAGGCCTGTTGATCATGGGCCTGGCATTCCTGGCCTTCATTCCGCTGGCCGGCGAGGACAAGACCCCCCTCCTGGCCCTTGTGGGAATCCTGTTCATGTTCACTTTGGCGGAACTGTTCCTCTCCCCCATTGGCCTGTCCGTGAGCACCAAGCTCGCCCCGCAGGCCTTCCACACGCAGATGGTGGCGCTGTTCTTCCTGTCCGTCTCTCTCGGCACCACCTTGGCCGGCATCCTCGCCGGGCTTTACAACCCCGAGGATGAGCTCCCGTACTTCCTGGGAATCGGCGGCGTTGCTGTAGTCCTGGCCGTTGGCCTCGCTGCGGCATCACCGGCCATCAAGAAGCTGATGGGCGGCGTTCGCTAGGGTTCCTGGCTGACGGACCTCCTCTTAACGACTTAACGACGGCGACCCTCGCGTCCAGGTGGGATTCACACCTGACGCAAGGGTCGCCGTCGTACGTGCTCTAGTAGCCGTAGCGGCTGCTGCTGGCTGTGCTGACGCCAATGATGAAAATGATAAAGATGACTGACAGGGCGATGCCGAGGTAACCCATCACCAGACCGGCGATCGCCATTCCCTTGCCCGAGGGCTCGCGCTTCAGGGCGAGGTGGCCCAGGATCACGGCGGCGATCTGCGGAAGAAGGATGAACCCGAAGCCAACGTAGATTGCGATGCCGCAGCACATGCTGGCAATGCTCAGGCCCTTGGGCTCGGCCTGCATGGCGTAGTAGGCGGGCTGACCGTAGGGTGACTGCGGCTGACCGTAGGGCTGCTGGCCGTAAGGCTGCTGGTTGAACGCCTGCTGCTGGTACGGGCTGGGAGGCTGACCGTAGGGCGAGGCGGGCTGCTGGCTGTAATCGCCCGGTGTGTACGGGTTCTGCCCGTGGGCGCTCTGCTCATACGGCGGGAGCGGCTGGGTGGCGTTCGCGCCGTAGGCAGAGTGCTCAGGCGCGCCCTGCTCAGGGGCGTTCCCGGAGGACCCGCTCTCCGCGGACGAGCCCGGGTAGGGTGCGCTGGACCCCGGCGAGCTGGACTCCGGCGCGCTGAATTCCGGCGCGCTGAACTGCGCGGGCGGGACGTACTGCGGCGGCTCGTAGCCTGCAGGCTTATCCTCGTTGTCCTTTGATGGCTGGTCTGACATAGGTATCCCCCTGAATCTGGTCTTTGCTCACAACACTACCGCCGCAGGGGGCACCACAGAAGGTAACGCAAGTGCGAGCATGATCACTTATATGCATACACATGGAATTTTTTCGAGCCTCACTTGGTTTTCACTGATGGCGACCTCATCAGCGCTCAACACAAAATCTGCGGGACCCGTCCCGCAAAGGAGGAATCATGGGTAACTTCGAAGGCAAAACCGCGCTCGTCACCGGCGGAGGCTCCGGTCTCGGAGAAGCAATCAGCAAGGACCTCGCGAAAAACGGCGTCAACGTGGTTGTTGTGGACGTTAACCTGGACGCCGCCACCCGGGTGGCCGAGCAGATCACGGCCGACGGCGGCAAGGCAGTTCCCTTCCAAGGCAACACAGCCGTGGCCGAGGACAGCAAGAAGGCTGTTGACTTCGCAGTGGAGACGTACGGTGCACTGAACTACGCCGTCAATAACGCAGGCATCGGCGGCGCCAGTGCTCCCGTTGGAGAAATCGACATTGAAGACTGGGACCGCGTGATCGCCATCAACCTCAGCGGCGTCCTCTACGGAATGCGCTACCAGGTTCCCGCCATCCTTGCTGCAGGTGCTTCCGAAGGCGCAATCGTCAACATGGCATCCATCCACGGCGCTGTGGCCGCACCCGGCAACGCCGCCTACACCGCGGCCAAGCACGGAGTAGTGGGCATGACCAAGAACGCCGCGGCTGAATACGGAGCCCAGGGACTTCGCGTCAACGCAATCGGCCCCGGCTACATTGACACTCCCTTGCTGGCCGCCGCGCCGAAGGAAGTCATCAACGGGCTCGAAGCGAAGCACCCGCTGGGTCGACTGGGTAGGGCCGAAGAAATCGCGAACGTCACCACGTTCCTCCTCTCGGACAAGGCCAGCTTCATGACCGGATCCTACGTACTGGTCGATGGTGGCTACACCGCTGTTTAGCGTTGCCGCGGGGGCTTGTGACTGTGGTCGCTCGTCCCCGCTACCGTTCCCGCCGCCCGCAACCGCAACCTCTGGAGCGGATGGCGGGAAAGGGTGCGCCCCGGGAGAACCAGTGACGCGCCGGGCGAGAACGGGTGCGCCGGGCGCGGAAGAGCCACGCCATCCGACGTCACAGGGGCCTGATCAGCGGACATTCAGTGTCAGCGGGCCCCGCCGTCTGGCATGCTGGACCACATGGCTAGCCGAGCGGGCACAGTTGCCCTACCCCAGGACCTTGTTGACATCACAGCCCTGCTGGACGCGTATTTCGACGTAACTCCGGATGTGGGCGACCCTGCGCAGCGCGTGGCGTTTGGTACATCCGGGCACCGCGGATCCAGCTTGAAGGCTTCCTTCAACGAGCCGCATATCCTCGCGATCACGCAGGCAATCGTTGAATACCGTGGCCGCCAGGGCATCACCGGGCCGCTGTTCATCGGCCGCGACACCCACGCGCTTAGTGAGCCCGCACAGAACTCCGCGCTGGAGGTTTTGGCTGCCAACGGTGTAACCGTTTTGGTTGACGCCCGCCACGGCTACACCCCCACGCCGGCCCTAAGCCACGCAATCCTCAAGTACAACCGCGAGGCCGCGCCGGGAACCCCCCAGGCCGACGGGATCGTGGTCACCCCCAGCCACAACCCTCCGGGCGATGGTGGCTTCAAATACAACCCACCCCACGGCGGCCCTGCCGACACCGACGCCACGGGATGGATCGCCGACCGGGCAAACCAGTTGCTGGAAAACGGGCTCCGGGGCGTCAAGCGCATGCCGCTGAACGATGCCCTGGCTGCAGAGACCACAGGCAAGTTCGACTTCCTCAGCAGCTATGTGGACGATCTTCCGTCCGTACTGAACCTTGACGCGATCCGCGATGCGGGTGTCCGCATCGGCGCCGATCCCATGGGTGGCGCCTCCGTTGACTACTGGGGTGAGATCGGCGAGCGCCACCAGCTCAACCTCACAGTTGTGAACCCCACGGTGGATCCGCAGTGGGCTTTCATGACCCTCGACTGGGACGAGAAGATCCGCATGGATTGCTCGTCGCCATCGGCCATGGCCTCGCTGATCAAGCGGATGGCAGCGGGTGCCGATGGCACCGCAGCCTATGACGTGGCCACAGGCAACGACGCCGACGCCGACCGCCACGGCATTGTCACCCCCGACGGCGGGCTCATGAACCCGAACCACTACCTCGCCGTTGCCATCGACTACCTTTACCGGAACCGCAGTGGCTGGAACCCGGAGTCCGTAGTGGGCAAGACGCTGGTCTCGTCCTCGATCATTGACCGCGTTGCCGGTGGGCTCGGCCGCAAGCTGGTTGAGGTTCCCGTGGGCTTCAAGTGGTTCGTTCCCGGGCTGCTGTCCGGCGAAGGCGCATTTGGTGGCGAAGAGTCAGCCGGCGCTTCCTTCAACAAACTGGACGGCAGCGTGTGGACCACGGACAAGGACGGCATCCTGCTGGCCCTGCTGGCATCAGAGATCACAGCCGTTACTGGCAAGTCCCCGTCACAGCTCTACAAGGGCCTGACCGATCAGTTCGGTGCTCCCGTTTACGCCCGCATTGACGCCGCAGCCTCCCGCGAGCAGAAGTCCAAGCTGGGCAAGCTCTCCGCCGCCGATGTCACTGCCACTTCCCTTGCCGGTGAAGAGATCACGGCCAAGCTCACGGAGGCTCCGGGCAACGGCGCTTCGATTGGCGGCTTGAAGGTTGTCACCGAGAATGCTTGGTTTGCTGCACGTCCATCCGGTACCGAGGACGTCTACAAGATCTACGCCGAGTCCTTCAAGGGCGCGGATCACCTTGCCCAGGTTCAGCAGGAGGCCAAGGCGTTGGTGGACGGGGTCATCGCGTAGTGGCGGGACCGCTGATTGAGGAGATGTCCCCGGCCGAGGAACAGTGGATCGAGGATCTCCTTGGTTCCTTCCAGCATGTGGGCTCCGTGGTGGACGGACCTGAGACGGATCAGCCACGCACGGACCTCCAGTACATCGATGCCCTGTGGCAGATGACCGTTGGCCACAGCGAGGATGAGCCCCATTTTGATCCCAACCCCATGATCAACATCATGGGCGCCGCTCTTGGAAATCACTTGATCACTGAGATTCCCGGGCTTCGCTGGGTGCTGGGGACCTATCCGGACGGCGCCACCGAAGCCACCGTGCATCACAAAACGGGCAACATCGTGGTGCATCCCATGAACATGATCGGGAAGCGCTGGGCCACCCGCGCCGAAGAGCCATACGAGTGGATTTCACAGCTCGCGCCGGGGCTGGTGGCTGACATTCGTGCCGCGATTGCAGCGGCTTCGGCCACTGGCGACGCGCATATTCACTAAGGACCCTGGGACGGCTGAGGACGCTTGGATATGGGTGTCCTCAGCCCGCTGGCGTGTCTTCAGCCACCTTCGACGTCCTGCGTCCAGAGCCTGAGGATGCGCCGAATGGTGTGGTCGCCGTCTGGAGCCATGTCCACCAGGGCTACTTGGTCAAGTACGACGACGTCTCCGGACTTCGGTCTCTTGCCGTCGTGATGCGAGATGTGTGGCCGGTAGCGTTCCATCACGTAGTTCGGTGTGGCGATCCTGCCGCCGATGTTGTTCACAGCGTCCACGATCTCCTGGTGCAACCCCTGAAGCAGCGGATTGTGCTCGATCAAACTCACCGGGATGGACCCCATATGCCCGAAGCCCGCCTCTTCGCCTACGGTCAGCAGGGTTCCCAGCGCACCCTTGACCGGCGCTTCGGCCAGGTCCGCAAGGACATCGGCGACGTCGGCGCTTAGGTCAGCGCCGACGTCGAACCTTAACAGCGTGATGTGCAACGGCCAGTCGCTGCGCGAAAAAACCAGCCCCTGCTCCACCGGCTCGGTGAACGCCACCCAAATGAGGTTCCGCATAGGCATAGTTTGCCACCGCCCGGCAAAAACCCTCTCTCACATCCCCCGGCCAAAACACCAACCATCTCTCACATCCCGCGGCTAATTCCTGATCCCTCTCGCACGTAGGCGCGACCGACTGCCGATTGGGGATGCGGAACTGATAGAGCGTCCGGAAAACACCCAAGGGAAGTGATAGAGCGTCCGGGGAATTAGACGGTGCGAACCACTTCTTCGTAAGCGAACTTCGGCTTGGCTTCGCCCCAGGCGTCCGGGCCGGGCTGGCCGATGTTGACCACCAGGAAGCTCTTCTGATCGCCGGCGGGGAAGAATTCGGCGTCGATTGCCGAGAAGTCAGCGCCGGTCATTGGGCCAGCCGCGAAACCGAGGGAGCGCACGGCCAGGATGAAGTAGCCCGCCTGCAAATGAGCGTTGTTGTTGCCCGTAGCAGCGGCGAAAGCGGGATCGGCGTCGTACATGGCCTTAGGCGCGCCGTAGGCGGGCAGGAACTTGTCCCACTGACCCTGCCAGTCGGTGTCGTAGGAAAGGATGGCCACCAGCGGTGCGGACGCGGTCTTGGCCTGGTTGCCACGCGAGAGGTGGTCCACCAGCTTGGCGCGGGCCTCATCCGAGCGGACGTAGGTCACGCGGAGCGGCTGGGAGTTGAAGGCGGTGGGGCCGAACTTGGTGAGCTCGTAGATGGCACGTGCCTGCTCGTCGGTGACCTCACCGGCGAAGCTGTTGGCGGTGCGGGCTTCGGCAAAAATGGCGTCGACTGCTGCTGCGTCAATGACTGCTTCTTCGTGGGCGATCGTCATGTCATGAACCTTTCGCTGGGCCTGACCCTGAGCCGGCCGGGCACTTCTGCTTTCCATGGTTGCAACTTCAAGTTCCCTTGTCCTCTTCCCGTGACGGCCCGTGACGTTGGGCACAGCGCGAAAGTCGGTAGCATCATGCATACGAGCTGCCACCAGTGGGGGACGTTCAGCCGTGGGAATGACGACACCAGAAGGGGCCTGATGCCTACCTTTCCCTTAGTGGCCCGTCAGCGGGCGCTGGCTGTTTTTGTGATGCTTTTGGTGATGTTCCTGATGCCAACCGGGCAGGCTTGGGCGTCCACGCCAACCCGGAATCCGGTCCAGCAGCAGCCAAGCGTGGACGATCCCGGGGCGCGCTTCTTTGGTGCTTTGCTGAACTGGGACAAGGACTCGGCGGCGGACTACTCCCAGCGGCTGGGTGCACCCGCGGCGCTTTACGGTCAGAACGTGTCCATGCCTGTGGACGATGGAGGCCGGGAATACCTGAGGGGCTACTTTTCCCAAGTCGCCGATCAGGGCTCTCATGCACTGCTCACTGTTCGCCCCGGGATTGAGCTGAAGGACATTAACGACGACGTCGCGGCCACTTTTGCTCGTCAGATCACGACGGCGGCAGCTGGCTTTCGCGGCAAAGTGTTCGTCCGCTTCGCACCGGAAATGAACGCCCCGTGGGTCAGTTGGGGGCAGGAGCCGGAAGCGTACCGCGCTGCTTTCGACAAAGTTGCTGCATCGCTCAGGGCTGCACTGCCGGATCCGGTGATGGTGTGGTCGCCGACGGCTGAAAAGGACTACCCCTTTCAGTTGGCCACCTCCACCCCGGGCAAGGGTGTGCCCCTCGCTTCGGTGGACACCAGCGGCAACGGGGTGTGGGATCAGGACGACTCCGCCTTTGAGCCTTATTACCCCGGCGATGACGTGGTGGACTGGGTGGGGCTGTCCGTCTACCACGATTCCACCGGCGCAGGGGCTGCCAGGAATACCCTGCCTGCAGCTGGTGAGTTCAACGATGCCCTGCATGCGTCCGGTGGAGGAACCTCCAGCGGGGACGCCGGAACGGACAATTTCTACAGCAGCTACGTTCAAGCCCGCGGCAAGCCGCTCTTGGTGGAAACCGGAGCTTTCTTCTCCCCCGGTGCCGGCGGCGCTGCAGAGCTGGACGTCAAGGAAACGTGGTGGCACCAGGTCTTCGCCTCAGTAGCCGAACCCGGTAACGGGGCTGTCCGGGCAGTGGTCTGGAACGAAACCACGGATGTGCGCCAACCCGGCGGGGTGCCCATCGATTGGAGGGCCACCGCTGAGCCTTCACTGGCGGACCCTTTCCGAACCTCCTTGGACACCTCCGGCCTCACTATTGGGCCGGTTACTGAGAAGGGCTTGGACAACGTGCCCGGCCTTGAGGCACCGCAGCCGAAGTCGGGGACCGTCATCCAAGGCTGGGCTGCCTGGGCTTCGGCCGGATCAGTACTGATTGCTGTGGCAGCGCTGTGGATGTTGTCCTCGCGATCCTTCGCCGGCAAGTGGTCCTACACCGGCACAGATAAGCGGGATGCGCGGATCGACATGCTCCGGGGCCTGGCGATCGTATTCGTGGTGGTCAACCACGTGGGCATTAACTCCGTATTCCAACTGCTCAGCCAGGAGACGCTGGGAGTGGTCTCCGGGGCGGAGCTGTTTGTGATGCTCTCCGGGGTGGTTCTGGGGATGGTTTATGGTCCCCGGATAGCCACTGACCTCGGCGATGTAGTGGACGGCACCACGAAGCGCGCCTGGAAATTGTATTTCACGGCCCTCGCCGTGGTCCTGATCGTGTACGGGTTGAGCTTGCTTCCCTTCATCAACGCCGCAGCAGTCACAACATTTACCGATCAAGGTACAGGCGGGGCCGGCCGCGCAGCTGCGGGCACTACGTACGATCTTTACGCTGGGATGGAAGGACTTCTTCAGTTCCCTGTTCCGGAGGGCCTTATCCCGGCTCTGCTGCTCCTGCAGGTTGGGCCGTGGCAGTTCAACATCATGGGACTTTATGTGGTCCTGCTGCTCATCAGCCCGCTGATCCTGGTGGCTTTATCCCGCGGATTCACGTGGCTGGTCCTCACGCTCAGCGTTGTGCTTTACGTTGCAGGCTCCATCTTCCGTTTCCGCCTGTTGCCCTCACAGTTCGAGGACTCGTTCCCGCTTCTGGTGTGGCAGCTCTTGTTCGTTGTGGGGATGACCGCCGGGTTCTACCGGCGCCGGATCATTGAGTGGTTTGCCCATCCACGCCAACGGCTACTGCTCGGCGCGTGTATTTTCCTGGCGGTCGCCTGTGCCGTCTTCTCCTGGAGCGGGCCTTACCTGACCAACCAGCTGGACATCAGGCTCGCACTGATCCCCGAGACCACATTCAGGTATGTTTACGACACCTTCTTCAGCCGGACTTACCTGGGGCCGGGACGGGTGCTCAACGTCTTCCTCATCACCATCGCCTTGTACGCGTTGTTGAGCGCATTCTGGAAGCCGTTGTCACGTGCTGTCGGCTGGTTCTTCATACCCTTGGGCCAAGCCACGCTCTACGTGTTCATCATGCACGTGTTCTTCATTGTGGCCATTGCCAACATCCCTGCCTTGCGGGACGGAAACCTCTGGCTGAACACTGCCGTGTACGTCGCGCTGCTCGCCGCGCTGTGGGTGATGGTGAAGACCAAGTTCCTCTTCCGGATGGTACCTCGCTAAACGCGCGTCCCCACCGCATGCGGGCGGGGATTTGGCGGTAATGTTGCACCGAATCCCAATACTCTTCTGAGGAAGGCCCCGCCATGAGCATGCTCGGCATGAAATGGAAGCTCCACGGCAACGGCAAGTCCATCCGTCCCGGCCACGTGGTGGCTCCCGACGAGCGGCTGGCTTGGCCCTTGACCATCGGCATCGGCATGCAGCATGTAGTCGCCATGTTCGGCGCCACGTTCCTGGTGCCCATCATCACAGGCATGCCGCCGGCCACCACGTTGCTCTTCTCGGGCATCGGCACGCTGCTCTTCCTGGTGATCACCAAGGGCCGGGTGCCCAGCTACCTGGGGTCGAGCTTCGCTTTCATCGCCCCCATCATGGCGTCCCAACAGCAGTACGGCGTCAGTGGCGCCTTGGGCGGCGTGGTGCTGGCCGGCGTCGTACTGGCGCTTATTGGTGCGGTGGTCCAGAAGTTTGGCGCCGAATGGATCAACCGGCTCATGCCGCCGATCGTTACCGGTGCGATCGTGGCGCTGATCGGCTTGAACCTCGCGCCCGCGGCTAAGACCAACTTCGACCTCGCACCCGTCACCGCGCTGATCACTTTGGTGACGATCATTCTGGTTTCTGTTCTGTTCCGCGGAATCCTGGGGCGCCTGAGCATCCTGGTGGGTGTTGTGGTGGGGTACATCGTGGCGATGATGCGCGGTGAGGTGTCCTACGAAAAGATGGACGCCGCCGCGTGGATTGGCCTGCCGCTGTTCCAGACGCCCGAATTCCACATCGGCGTGGTGGGGCTGTTCGTGCCGGTGGTGCTGGTGCTCGTGGCTGAGAACGTGGGGCACGTGAAGTCGGTGGCCGCGATGACCGGCCAAAACCTCGACGGCGTCTCCGGCCGCGCACTGATGGCCGACGGCGCCGCGACCGTACTTGCCGGGTTCGGCGGCGGTTCCGGTACCACCACGTACGCGGAGAACATCGGAGTCATGGCCGCCACCAAGGTCTACTCGACGGCGGCCTACTGGGTGGCCGGTATCTTCGCCATCCTGCTGAGCTTCTCCCCGAAATTCGGCGAACTGATCGCCACCGTCCCGGCCGGTGTCCTGGGCGGCGCCGCGACCATGCTGTACGGCATGATCGGCGTGCTCGGCGTGAAGATCTGGGTGCAGAACAAGGTCAACTTCTCCAACCCGATCAACCTGACCACCGCTGCTGTTGCTCTGATTATCGGCATTGCTGACTACACCTGGACCATTGGCGAGCTGAAGTTCACGGGCATTGCCCTTGGGTCGGCTGCTGCCCTGGTGATCTACCACGGCATGAAGGGGCTGGCTCGCTGGCGCGGGACCGTCGCTGAGCCGGAAACCGAGACAGCGGGACTGCCGCCTGCGGTGAAGTCGGCGATGAACGCTGCGGCTAAGAGGGGCGGGAAGAAGGGGAAGTAGGGAACTTCCGGCGCATAGCTGGCCGCTCTGCGGACGTCGGGCGCAAAGCTCCATTCGACTCACCGATGGGATTGAGTCACGAGGCAATGGCCGCTTCGCGACCTCTCATATCCGTTAGGTGCCCGCCTCCGGCCTTCCACGAGCCGAGTAGAGCCAGCGCAGCCCGTCAGCAGTCCACGTTCGATGACTCATCCCGACACCAGAATAAAACAACCCGGATTTGTATTATTTATACAACCGTGCCTAGTATTACTTCGGTAGCGGTTCCTGAAATAATGGATTGCGCACCACTTCGAAGAGCCCACGCCACGTGCGTGGGTTCTTGCGTTAACAGATGGATGGGGATTTAGCGTGCTGATTGCATACTTGGACGAGTTCGGTCACGTGGGCCCCTATGTCAGTCGGGACCATGCCAAGTACAAAGATCATCCAGTCTTTGGGTACGCCGGCTACATAATCCCTGCCAAGAACGCCCGCTACTTCGGAGCCGAGTTCCTCAGGGTGAAGCGGACTCTTTTCAAGACCGAGATCGAGCAAGATAAAAATCCTAGTCAGTGGGAACGAAAAGGCGCTGAGTACTTCAGTACCGGAAGCATCAACAAGCGCCCCGAACAGGTCCGTGCTTTCACCGGTTTGGTGACGAAGTTGCAAGCAAATGGTGGCAGCCTTTTCTACTATGGTGACGAAAAGCCCCGGGGTAGCGTCAAGCAAACGAAGAAGACGTCGGAGGACTATACTGTCGAGGCCCTTCGCGAGACGATCAATCGCATCTGTCGCCATGCTGAGCACAAGGGTGAAGAGGTTCTTATATTCATGGACGACTTCACCGAGAAGTCCCGCCGGGAACTTGTCGCTCAGATGTACGGACACATCTACGCAAGAACCAAGAACTTCGATGAGATGCGGCTCATCGTCGAGCCTCCCCTCCACATCGACAGCAAGGTTAACTCCAGCGTCCAATTCGCGGACTGGGTATGTGGGTTGGTTGGCCGGGCAACTGACTACCAACTGCTCCCAGATTCGACCTTTTCCTGGGTTGAGGAGAAGTTCTCATCAAAGTTGACCGGAAGCTTTACGTACGAATCCAAGATCCGACTGATCGGCACCAAAACACACATCCACAACAGCGAAGTCCTTCGAGACCCCCACGTGCTCAAACGCACCAAGAAGGTGGGATCGGTCGGATACCAGCACCCACAGCTCGTCGGCCTATACGACAGCCTTCGGGCAGGGCCAAGAGTCTTGGCATAGTCACCAAAGGCCACCCATAAGGTGCCCGTCCTCCCTCTTAGTTTGAGAACCCAAACAAGCATTCCTTGCTTGTTCCGGAATAGGACCCTGGGTGTCTCAGGCAGGCGCCAGGATGCTTCTGTTCGATCCTGGTCTGGCGACCGGCTCCTAAGCGGATGCGGACCCAGGGACGCCACGCGGCAGTTGCGGTCTGCAATTGGACTATTGGGCCCTCTCCTTCTTCCAATCTCGGCACGGCCAAGGACTGCGACGATGGCCCGTGGATAGCTGCCCGCCAGCGCAGTCTGATCCTGAACCCGACTACATGGCCTTGACGCCCGGCATGGATAGGCGTGGTCCGTGGTCCGCAACCGCCACCGGGCAAAGGAGCGCCAGGCCCAGCACCTGTTCCACGAATTCGGCCATCAAGTGACAGGCGATCCTGCCACCGAAGGAGTTCCCGAGGACCGCAAACCGTTCGTCGCTGAAGGTCTTGCTGGCAAAGGAGGCAACGGCTCCGGCCACGGCATCCGCGCTGTCGATCTCGGGGCCCAGCCGAGGATTGGCCCATCCCCAGTGAGTCCACGTAGACCCGGTCCACTGACCGTGAGCACTGAACACGGGGTCGAGGCCCACGAGAAGGCGATGATCGACGCAGAATCCGTGGATGATCAGATTGGCGTCCCCGCCCCGTGTTCAACAGAATGCACCCTCGAACGCTAACACCGGTAGCAACTGACCCCTGCAGCATAAAGGGGCGGAGGGGTGGCGGGCTACAGCGTTCATCGAGGGGCGAGCTTTCTGCAGTAAGAGCTCTCGATAGCCTCGAGAGCTAGCCCCTCGGCGCGAGTGGACTTTAGAAGACACACAGCCAACCTCAGAGAGCGCTCTCTTGACGTACGTGACTTGCAGCACATACTGTGGGTCCACATCCCAGAGAGCGCTCTCTCGCCTTAGGCGTACGGTCGCTCGAACACACAAAGGAGTGATCGTGGAGTTTTCGCGACTAAGGAAATTCACTGCCCTGGCGGGCGTAGCCTCACTTGCCCTCGTAGCCGCAGGCTGCAGCGGCGGAGGCAACAAAGCGGCAAGTGCGGACAACCCCGTCACGCTGACCGTGACCACCTTCGGCACCTTCGGATACGACGACCTGTATGCCGAATACGAGAAGCAGAACCCCGGCGTCACCATCGAGGCCACCAACATTGACCGTGGTTCCAACGCCCGGACAGATGCATTTACCAAGCTCGCCGCAGGCTCCGGCCTCAGCGACGTCACGGCCATTGAGGAAGGCTGGCTCGGCTCCATCATGGAGGTTTCGGACCAGTTCGTGGACCTCAAGGAGCACGGCGCCGAGGACATCAAGGGCAACTGGGTGGACTGGAAGTTCAAGCAGGGCACTGACCCCAACGGCCGCGTGATCGGCTATGGGACGGACATCGGACCGCAGGCCCTGTGCTTCAACGGCAAACTCTTCGAAGCAGCCGGACTGCCGAGCGACCGCGAAAAGGTTGCAGAACTCTTTGGCGGCAAGGACGCGAGCTGGGACAAGTACTTCGAGCTGGGCCGCCAATACAAAGCGGCCACCGGCAAAGCCTGGTATGACCAGTCCGGCTTCGTATGGAACTCCATGGTCAACCAGATGGACGAGGGTTATTACACCAAGGACGGCAAGCTGAACGTAGAGGGCAACAAGGAAATGCGGGCAAAGTTTGACATGCTCGCTGCCGGCACCGCCGATGGCCTGTCATCCAACCAGACCCAGTTCGACTGGGGCAACGGCAAGGCATTCGTGGACGGTTCCTTCGCCACGCACGTATGCCCGGCATGGATGCTCGGCACCATCAAGGGCCAGCTCGAGTCAGCCGGCGGCGGGGCAGCCAGCGGCTGGGATGTAGCGGACGTCTTCCCCGGCGGTGCCTCCAACTGGGGCGGCGCTTTCCTCTCAGTTCCCAAGAGCTCCAAGCACCCCGCTGAAGCAGCCAAGCTGGCGGCATGGCTGACCGCACCTGAGCAGCAGATCAAGCAGTCCGCTGCAGCGAACAACTTCCCCAGCACCCTCGAAGCCCAGGCAAAGATCGTGGAAGCAGCCAAGCCGAACGAACTGTTCAACAACGCCCCCTATGGCGCCATCTTCGAATCCCGCGCCGAGGGTGTCATCGCCCAGTTCAAGGGTCCGGATGACTCCGTGATCCAGGAGAACGTCTTCGGCCCCGCCCTCAAGATGCTCGACTCGGGCAAGGGCACCGCAGATGAAGCCTGGAATGAAGCCGTCAAGCTCCTCAACGACCTCGTGGTCAACAACTAGCAGCACCCGGCCGTGGGGCCTCCGGGAAACCGGAGGCCCCCTCACAGAGTCTGAGACCCGACCATGACCACCACCTTGAACCGCCCGGCAGCCGGCAGAGCGGCCGCCACCAAACCGAAACCCACCTTCCGCCAACGCCTGAACGTCTTTGACATGAAGGCGTCCCCGTACTTCTACATCGCCCCGTTCTTCATCCTGTTTGCCCTGGTTGGCCTCTTCCCCCTGGGCTACACGTTCTTTGTTTCCCTCTTCGACTGGCACCTGCTCAAAGGCCAGGGAGAGTTTGTGGGATTCCAGAACTTCGCTGAGGTTCTTCAGGACAGGTTCTTCTGGAACTCCTTGTTCAACACCGTCAGCATTTTCCTGATCTCCACCATTCCCCAGCTGATCATGGCCACCATCATCGCCGCGGTCCTGGACCAGAACCTTCGCGCCAAGACGTTCTGGCGCATGAGCATCCTGCTCCCCTATGTTGTGACTCCCGTGGCTGTTGCCATGATCTTCACCAACATGTTCGGCGAGCAGTACGGGCTGATCAACAACATCCTGTCCAGCTTCGGCATCGATCCCATCATGTGGAAGAACGACACCCTTCCCAGCCACATCGCAATCGCCACCATGGTGAACTGGCGCTGGACCGGGTACAACGCGCTGATTCTTCTGGCCGCCATGCAGTCGGTTCCGCGGGATATTTACGAGTCCGCCGCAATAGATGGCGCCGGCTCTGTGCGCCGCTTCTTCAGCATCACGTTGCCCAGCATCCGGCCCACCATGGTGTTCGTCATTGTCACGGCCACCATCGGCGGGCTCCAGATCTTCACCGAACCCCGCTTGTTCGATCCCGTAGCCGCCGGTGGAACCGCCCGGCAGTTCCAAACCACTGTGCTGTACCTGTGGGAGATGGCTTTCCAGCGGCAGAACTTCGGCAAGGCCTCCACCATCGCCTGGCTGCTGTTCCTGATCATTCTGATCTTCGGGATCGTGAACTGGCTGATCTCACGCCGTATCGCCACCAACGGTGACGATCGCGGAGCAGCCAGCCGCCGCCGTCGGCCGCGTTCTTCGGCTGCGAGCGCAAAAGCGGACGACGCCGGCCTCACCGCCCAGGCGGCAGCGGCACCAGACTCAACCCCGAGGAGCGGGAAATGACCCTCACTCAGAACCGGCCACATACCCCGGCTCCGCAGCAGACCTCCCGAGCACTGGCCACCCGGAAAGCCCTCTTTGGCAACGGCAGGCGTCCCGGCTTCCTGACCTACGGTTTGCTGCTGGCCTTCTTCCTGGCCTCGGCGTATCCGCTGTGGTGGTCGGTGATCATCGGCAGCCGCTCCAACGAGGCACTGGGTGAAACCTGGCCGCCGCTGTTCCCGGGCGGCAACTTCTGGACCAACGTGGGGGAAGTTTTTGACACCGTCCCGTTCTGGCTCGCGCTCGGCAACAGCGTCCTGATCTCGGGCATCATCACCATCTCTGTGGTGGGATTCTCCACTTTGGCCGGATATGCGTTCGCCAAGCTGCGGTTCCGCGGCCGCAACTGGCTGATGGTGGCAGTGATCGCCACCATGGCCATCCCCACGCAGCTGGGCATCATTCCGCTGTTCATGCTGATGCGCACGCTGGGCTGGACAGGTGAGATCGGCGCCGTCGTGATCCCTACTCTTGTCACAGCGTTCGGCGTGTTCTTCATGCGGCAGTATTTGGTGGACGTGATCCCGGACGAGCTGATCGAGTCGGCACGTATGGACGGCGCATCCATGATCTCCACTTTCTGGCACGTGGCGCTGCCCGCCGCGCGTCCGGCCATGGCAATCCTGGGCCTGTTCACGTTCATGACGGCCTGGACTGATTTCCTGTGGCCTCTGCTGGTGCTCGACGCCGGCAACCCCACCTTGCAGACGGCGCTCAGCCAACTGCAGTCGGCCCGCTACGTGGACTATTCGATCGTCCTGGCCGGTGCCGTCATGGCAACACTTCCGCTGCTGGCGCTCTTTGTCATAGCGGGACGTCAACTTATTTCCGGAATCATGCAAGGAGCAGTGAAGGGCTAATGCCATTCGAAGCAACAACCCACCCGGCCATCACACCCTTTAACAGGGTGTGGCCCGAGGGCTTCCTCTGGGGCTCGGCTACCGCCGCAGCCCAGGTGGAAGGTGCCAGCCACGAAGGCGGCAAGGAAGACTCCGTGTGGGACGCTTTCGCCCGCATTCCCGGGGCTATTGCCAACGGTGAGACGCTGAAGGACGCTGTGCAGCACTACCACCGCATGCCCCAGGACGTGAGGATCATGAAGGAGTTGGGCCTGGATTCCTACCGGTTCTCCACCAGCTGGTCCCGCGTCCGGCCGGGCGGCCGTACCGCGAACGCTGAAGGCCTGGACTTCTACTCACGTTTGGTGGATGAACTGCTCGACGCCGGCATCCTCCCTTGGTTGACCCTTTACCATTGGGACCTGCCGCAGGCGCTGGAGGAGAAGGGCGGCTGGGCCAACCGGGACACCGCCTACCGTTTTGTGGACTACGCCAACGACGTCTATTCGGCACTGGGTGACCGGGTTCAGCACTGGACCACTTTCAATGAGCCGTTCTGCTCGTCGCTCCTCGGCTATGCGGCGGGTGTGCACGCACCCGGGCGCCAGGAACCGGAGGCGGCTGTTGCGGCTGTCCATCATCAGCATCTCGCCCACGGCCTGGTGGTCAATGAGTTGCGGACCCGGGGTGCCCGTCAATTGGGGATCACACTGAACCTCAGCAATTCCATCCCGCGGGATCCTTCAGATCCTGTGGACCTTGATGCCGCCCGCCGCTATGATTCGCTGCAGAACAGGATCTTCCTGGATCCGATCCTCCGGGGCGCCTACCCGGAGGACACCCTGAATGATCTGGAGCAGTTTGGCATCCGGGATGTGATCAAGCCCGGCGATCTGGAGATCATAGGTGCTCCTATCGACTTCCTGGGGGTCAACCACTATCACGATGACCTGATCAGCGGGCACCCCACTGCCGAACACGGCGACGGCCACTCGGGCGGCGCAACCCGTCCAACGTCGTCGTGCTGGATCGGTTCGGAGGATATTTCCTTCCCGAGCCGCGGGTTGCCTCGCACGGCCATGGACTGGGAGGTCAACCCGGATGGGCTGCGGAAGCTCCTGGTGCGTCTGGGCGAGGAATACCCCATGCTGCCGCCGCTGTACATCACGGAAAACGGTGCCGCGTACGAGGACGTGGTCAGTCCCGACGGTGCAGTTCACGACGCCGAGCGGACCCAGTTCGTTCTGGACCACATCACGGCGGTTGGGGAGGCACTGGACCAAGGGGCCGATGTTCGCGGCTACTTCGTGTGGTCTCTCCTGGACAACTTTGAGTGGTCCTGGGGTTACGGCAAGCGGTTCGGGGTGGTTCGGGTGGACTATGACACCTTTGAGCGGACGGTGAAGGACAGCGGACTGGCGTATTCCCGGGTCATTGCGGCGGCCAAGGCATCTGCCACCGCCACTGTGAGCGCCTAAAGTAGCCTTCAGAGGCTTACTTTTTCTGACGTTCCGGAGATGACAATGACGCAGGACACCAGCGGCCCCCGGCCGGTACCCACCCTTGAAATGGTGGCTGCCTTGGCCGGGGTCTCGCGGGCCACTGTGTCCCGTGTGGTCAACGACAGCCCCAGCGTGGACCCGGAGTTGGCGCAGTCTGTGCGGAAAGCCATCCTGGCCCTGGACTACACACCAAACCGTGCTGCTCGTTCGCTCGCCAAACGCAGGGCGAATGCGGTCACGCTGATTGTGCCGGAGTCCACGTCCAAGGTCTTCGCGGATCCGTTCTTTGCCTCGGTTGTGCAGGGCATCGCCCTGTATCTCACCGATACGGAGTACACGCTGAACATGGTGATCTCCTCGGAGTCGAAACCTGAGAAGACCCGCAGCTTCCTGCTCGGTGGCAACGTGGACGGGGTGCTGGTGGTCTCGCACCACAGTGGTGACAACTCCTGGACCCACCTCTCAGGGTCGCTTCCCATGGTGTTCGCCGGGCGGCCCCTGGTGGGCGGCAAGGAGAGTTACTACGTGGATGTGGCCAATGAGCAAGCGGCCTACGAGGTCACCAAACTTTTGACTGAGAGCGGCCGCAAGAACGTGGCCACCATTGCCGGCCCGCAGGACATGCCCCCGGGCCTGGATCGGCTTGCCGGTTGGAGGACTGCCGTGCGGGAGTCAGGCCTTGGTGAGGGTTTGATGGAGGAAGGCGATTTCACCCTGGCCTCCGGAGCCAAAGCAATGCATCGCCTGTTGGATCGCGGTGTGCCCATTGACGCCGTTTTTGCTGCCAATGATCAGATGGCCGCCGGCGCCTACACCGCCATCCAGGGCCGGGGCCTGCGCATCCCGGAGGACATCGCCGTGGTCGGTTTTGACGACGATTCCTTCGCCACCTCGGTGACCCCTGCCCTCACCACCGTGCATCATCCCATTGTTGAACTCGGCAAGAAGATGGCCGAGACCTTGGTAAACCTGATCGAGGGTAAACCGGCAGAGCGCGTGAACAGGATGCCCACCTCGATCGTTATCCGCGATTCCGTTTAGCTCCATGCCTTGAAAGGCCATTCCATGCTTCCTGCTCCCGTCAGCACCGTTGCACCTTCGCTCGCAACAGGCCGCCCCCTCCGCTGGGGAGTAGTGGCCACGGGCTCCATTGCACTACGCGTAGTGGAGGACCTGGCGCTCCTTGAGGACGCTGTCCTCCAGGCTGTGAGCTCACGCTCGGAGGCCTCGGCCAGGAGCTTTGCTGAGAAGTTCGGTTTTGCCACGGCCTACTCTGACGCACGCGGGACGCCCGGTTACGAGCGGCTGCTGGCCGATCCCGCCGTCGACGTCGTTTACGTCGCCACTCCGCACGCGCAGCATCACGCCGTCGCGTTGGCAGCGCTCCACGCGGGCAAGCACGTCCTGTGTGAAAAGCCGATCGCCATGGACGCCGCGCAGGCACGCGAGCTGGCTGACCTCGCGCGGGATAAGGGACTTTTTCTGATGGAGGCCGTGTGGACCCGGTTTCTGCCCAGCTTTTGCCGCGCCATGAAGGTCCTGCGTTCGGGAGAAATTGGAGAGCCTCGGTGGCTTCAGGCCGATCTCGGCTTCGTCCCTGCCTACGATCCCGCATCACGGATCTGGGATCCGGCCGCCGGGGGTGGAGCGTTGCTGGATCTGGCTGTTTACCCGTTGACGTGGGCGCTGGGAGTGTTCGGCGAGCCGGACAGCCTGATTGCCAGCGGATCCTTGACTCCACAGGGCGTGGACCTGCAAAACTCCCTCGCCTTGAACTACCGGACTGGCACCTACGCGCAGCTCATCACCTCAATCGGCGCGGAGTGCCCCAGCGTAGTAACAGTGGGAGGCTCCGAGGGGTGGTTGCGGTCCTCTGCATCCCTGTTCAACCCGGCCGAGATCATCATCCAGCCGCGAAACGGCACGTTGCGGACGGAGAGGTTTAAGGTACTCGGGCACGGATTCAGCTACGAGTTGCGTGAAGTGACGCGTTGCCTGCAGGCCGGGCTGACCGAGAGCCCGTTCATGACTCCTGAGGAGTCGGTTGGGACCATGGAGCTGTTGGACGAGGCTCGCCGGCAGATGGGTCTCCGCTATCCCAGCGATCCTCAGCTTCCCATCTCAACAGGTCCCCTGGCTGACATTCCAGAACCTCGCACAGCGCTTCAAGCGTAGTAAAACGCACAGCCTTCGCACGCCCATTCTTGAGTACTGCCAAATTCGCCGGGGTTATGCCTACTTTCTCGGCGAGCACTCCTACGGGCATTTTGCGCTTGGCCAGCATCACGTCAATGTCCACAATGATGGGCATCAGATCACCTCGTCCAGCTCGGCCCGCAGGCCAGCGGCTTCCACATCCCGCGCCACAGCCTGGGCGAGCAGCGTTCGCATCACCAGCACCACCAGTGCCACTCCCCCGATCATCAGCGCCGCACCACAGATCAGCAACACCACGCCCGGGGCTGTTTCGCCCGGAGCCAGGATCACTGCGATGCCAAACATCAGGACGGCCGCAAAAGCGATTGCACCGAAGATGATGTCCACAAACCGGAAGGCCCTGTGGGAGAACACCGTCCCGCGGCGCACCATGGTCAGCAAACGCCACACACAGACAGCAACCACCTGAACACACAGGATTCCCAGAACCACGATTGCCAGCAGCGCAATGCGCGGACCATCCGGGGCGCCGGCTTCGCTCAAGTCTATTGAAAGCAGCGGGACCATCCTGAGCTGCACAAACAATGAACCCGCAAGTACTAACGCGATGACTACCCGCAAGGCGAGGATTGACAGCTTTCCCATGGACGCTCCTTTATCGAACAACAACCTGATTCTATCGATATTCGATAGTTAGGCAACACTCCCAGCCAGTACACAGAATTAGTCAGCTTGCTTACTAAGATCTCTTTCCCTAGGCTTGAACAGGTCAGACAAACAACTCTCACAGCGGTGGCCCACGCTCAAAAAGCACTCCGCCGCGCAATGGAGGAGGAACAATGTCAGAACACAACATCGCAGGCAAGAAGGTCGCATTCCTGTTGACGGACGGCGTGGAGCAAGTGGAGCTCACCAGCCCATGGCAGGCGGTCAAGGATGCCGGCGGCGAGCCCACCCTCGTGGCTCTGTCCAAGGGAAAGCTCCAGGGTTTCAACGGCGTGGAGAAGGGTGACACCTTTGACGTGGACCTTGCAGTGGCCGACGCCGACGCCTCCAACTTTGACGCACTGGTCCTACCGGGCGGCGTCGTCAACGCCGATCACCTCCGCGCGGACAAAGACGCTCAGAACTTCACCCGCGCCTTCTTTGAGCAGCACAAGCCAGTGGCATCGATCTGCCACGGGCCGTGGATCCTCATCGAGGCCGCCGTGATCAAGGGCCGCAACGTCACCTCGTACCACACGCTCCAGACGGACCTGAAGAACGCGGGCGCCAACTGGACTGACGATGAAGTGGTGGTGGACCAGGGCCTGGTCACCAGCCGCAGCCCTGATGACCTTCCGGCCTTCAACGCCAAGGTGGTCGAGGAAATCTCCGAAGGCCAGCACGCAGGCCAGACAGCGTAGCGGTCACCCACCCACCAACGGCAAGTGCCGTCGTCGTACTTTCACAAGAAGTACGACGGCGGCACTTGCCGTTTCGCTGCATGCTCACCCGCGGTCTACTTCGCGGCTCCGACTTGGGCGGCTATGAGGGTGTCGCCCAGAACATCAAGGAACTCGGCAATATCCTTCGGTCCTTCAATGGCCGGGGTGGCGAACTCGCCGTCGCGGCCGATCAGGAACGCACTGGGGAATTTGCTGATATTCATCAGGCGGGCAGCCATCTTCCCTGAATCAAGGAGCAAATGATCGGCTAGATCGGGATGCAGCTCAAGCGCGCTTTGAGGGGATTCGTCCATGACCAGGCGTGCTGTGGCAAGTCCGGCAGTCCGGGCCTGCCATGCTTTCAGAGCATCGCCGGCGATCATGCAAGAGGGGCAGCCCCTCCTGGTGAACAGCAGCACAACGGGGGATTCGCGTGCAATTGATTGCAGGTTCACCGTTTGAAGCCGGACGTCCCGGAGACCCAGTTCGGAGGATCGTTTGACCGCGGGCAAGCCTCCGTCCACGCCGGTTATTTCGGGGGCCACCGCCACTCCGGCCAGTACCGCCAGGGCCACAACAAGGAAACCCGCCACAGCAGCAGGCAGGTCCGCGCGCCACAGGAACCCTGGCCCGCCCCCAGCAAGAGCCGCGCCGGCCGCAATGGCGAGGACGGCGTTCCGGATGACCGTCCACCGGCCGATGGTGGTTTTTTTGGTGCCAAAACAATTGCACTGGGCCGGTTCTTTCTTTATCGCCGCCAGCCACACTATGGCGAGGAAAGCTGCCGAAAGCAACAGTGCCCCTGCCGCGAAAAGCAGAAACCACATGCCAGGGGCGGTCAGTAGGCCAACGGCAATGGCAATTTCAATCCAGGGGAGGCCGCGGGCAATTAGCCGGTGCCTGAGAAACGAAGGGATGCCCATGGATTCCATGCCCGCCGCTACTGACCCCGGGGACATGAGCTTG
The DNA here is from genome assembly GCF_041549525.1 of Paenarthrobacter aurescens. Classification (NCBI taxonomy): domain Bacteria; kingdom Bacillati; phylum Actinomycetota; class Actinomycetes; order Micrococcales; family Micrococcaceae; genus Paenarthrobacter; species Paenarthrobacter aurescens. The sequence continues at coordinate 80,559 of NZ_CP157456.1, read as the reverse complement.
CCCCAGGCCGCGAAGAGAAACGTGACTGCAACACAGGCAGCGAGACTGCCGGACAAGGCCGATAAAAACATGAGTGAATCCACCAGCCAAGCCTAGGCAAGAAACGGTGCTTCACAAGTTTTCGCTATTGAAACAGCGAATTCAGCTAGGACATTTGAGTTGGTCAAATCATCCACTGCCGTGCCCTGATTTAGAGTCCATTGATAGTGCAGCATTCGAGCCATCAATAGCTGTATTCCAGACTCTCCAATTCTAGTTATCCCCCGGAAAGGGCTTATCGAGATGACTGATGCTCAAGAAAAAAGCATGATTTCCCGACGTAAAGTGGCCAAGGGTGCGGCTTGGTCGCTGCCCGTTATCGCAGCGGCCGTTGCAGCTCCGGCCGCTTCGGCTTCCGTCCTGCCGCCCGCCTGCCCGGGATGTTTTGAACCCGGCGCCATACCTCTGCCGTTCACCTCGCAGGTCATCGTGTCCAACAAGTCAGGCACCCTCGCTATAGTTTCTGCGTTGAACGTCGATTCCAGCGGTTGCGATGTCAGCCTGTTCCAGCCGGCATACACGGCCATCATGACCAGCGCCACGCTGACCATGTCCGACGGAACCACCTACAATTCCACTGCCGGTCTTGGCACGGGCGTTGGAACGTTCGGCTCCATCAGCGCTTTCAACATGAATGCGATCTTTACGGGCATCAACTTCCCCGTGGGCGGCTCCATCGTCAGCGGCTACCCGGTGACACCCACCAAGCTGTGCGTGAACTTCACGATGGTCCTGGTTGGGCTTCCAAACCTTCTCCAGTTTCAATGCCCCGTCACGCTCTGCTGGGACATCCGCACCACGGCAACTGGCATCGTCGCTCCCATTCCGCTCTTGAACAGCGGCGCCGGCACACTGAACTTCACGGGCTTCCTCTCCCCGGCTTAACCCGCCATCAGCACGGAACCACGGGGGGTGAACCACGTTCACCCCCCGCGGATCGTTAAGCGCCCGCCATCGTCGTAATGTTGCGCAGGTCACACATGGCACATACGCTGGGGGACGCTGCAGCGTGGCAGCAAGGATGAAAGGCAGTACATTGGCCAGCGAGAAGCTCTCCGTAGTTGTTCGCGTCGACGTTGACGGTGAACAGATCCAGATCGCAGCAACAGGCCGCGTGACTACCTCGAGCCTCCAAGGGCTCTACCCGGTGGTCCAGCGCACCAAGAGCCTGGGTGGCGGCCTCGGCGTCGAAATGGACCTGTCCCAGGCAACCGTTGATGAGGACGCGCTGGATGAGCTGAAGGGCTACGCCGCAGTCCACGCCGTTCCGGTTCGCCTTGCCGCGGAACCCGCCAACGTGACTGCCCTCCCCTCCCGCAGCCTCCAAACCACCAGCCGCGCCGCCTGACAGCGCCGCTCAACACCCCGCCGTCGAGATCAAAAGCCCTCCACCAGGAGAAACAGATGCGCAAAGTCACCGCCGGCCTCTTCCATTCCGTGGATGGCGTAGTCCAGGACCCCTTTAAGTTCCAGTTCGACAGCTTTGACGACGAACTGGGCACGGGCCTTACCGAGATGATCAACACCGTGGACACCGTGGTGTTGGGCCGCGTCAGCTACCAGGAATGGGCGGGCTACTGGCCAAATGCGCAGCAAGACGACGATTTTGCGGCGTTCATCAACCCGATCGAAAAGTTCGTTGCCTCCCGCACCCTCACAGAGCCCCTGGAATGGGAAAACTCGCACCTGATCCAGGGTGACGTTGAGCAGTTCGTGACGGAGCTGAAGTCGCGGGACGGCGGCGAAATAGCCGTCTGTGGCAGCATCTCCTTGGTCCGTCAACTGCTGTTCGCGGGCATCCTGGACGAACTCACCCTCATGACGCACCCCGTTGTGGCCGGCGGAGGGCGCCGGCTTTTCCAGGACGGCGATCCCCTGCATCGGCTTGTGTTGGAGGACCAGTACGCCACCAGTAAGGGCAACGTGGTCACCACCTACAGCCTGCGCAAGGACTGAAGCGCCCGACGGCGGCACTCGACCACCGCCGTCGGCCCGCCTCAGCGCTTACCCAACAGGCCCCAACAGCAACGCTGCCCCCAGTTCGCTCCTGAAGTAGAGCACGCTGCGGCCATATCGGGTTGAGGTGACGAGTCCGGCGTCCCGGAGCACCCTGAGATGCTGATTCACGGCGGACGTTGTAACGCCAAAGCGAAGGCCCAGCTCTGTGGAAGAGGCCGGGGCAGACAGAGCCGTGAGCAAGCTGGTCCGGACCTCGCCCAATACGGCAACTATTGCGGCCGGATTGGTGATTCGCTCCGTCTCCCACATGGCACCTTGGCCCCGGGCCGGGTACATGAGCATCGGCGGGTCGCCGTGGTTCACGGGAGCTGAAGCCCTGCGGGTGAACATGGTGGGAACAAGGGTCAACCCCAGTCCGTCAGTCTTCTCGGTCCGGGATGCCGGGTTCTTCAACCTCACGGAAATCACGTGGCCATCGAATTCCACAGCGCCGGACAAATCATTCAGCATGGTAAACAACCCGCCCTGCGCGATCTGCCGGCCGCGGTAGACGATGTCCGCTTCAAGGATGGTGCGCATGCGCAGCCAATGCGGCTCGAAGCAGGAGTCCCAAAACTCCCGGAGGATACGGACCATGCGCCGGATCGCTGGCCCAACGGGGCCGGAATAGATGGAGGGTACTGCGCCGTGCACCCGGATCAGGTCCCCATGAAATTGCTCGGCGGGTATCTGCTCCAATGCAGCAAACTCGTCATCGATCCGGGTCAGTGGGGACGCTGGCCGCGGGTTCAGGAAGTCCGGCGTCCACAATCGGTCATCTACCAAAGCCAGCAATCCATCGAGGTCCAAACGCGCGCGGGCCTCTTCTGTTCTGCGCAACCAAGGCAGTTGAAGTGGATACTGGCTGGGGTCTCGGATAGCCCTCAATGAGAGTCCCAGTTCGCAGAGGGGCGAGATACCAAAACGCACGCCGCCCAGATCCGCCTCTGACAACTCGTACCTCAACATGAAGCACTACGCTACATCAATACCAAGCGATGGCAGGGGATGGCAGAACTACATGTGTGACCAAATCCCCCGCAAGCACCGCTCCCGCCCAAAAGCACAGCCTCCGCGGCGCGCTCTCCGATCCCATGCTCAAGATCCTCGCTTCTGCAATCCTCATAGCCACACTTGGCCGCGGCATCTTCCTCACCCTGACAGTCCTGTACTTCAGCCGCTTCGTGGGTCTAACGGCCTTCGAAATCGCCATGATCCTCACGGTGTCCAGCGGGGTGGGCGTTGCCACGTCGTATATCGGTGGTCGCCTCGCCGACCATTTCTCCGCGCGCCGGCTCCTTGTTGGAATGGTCACCATAGAAGGTCTGGCGATCGCCAGCTATACGTTCGCCGGCAACTTCAGCACCGCCGTCGTGATCGCTTGCATCGCTGTTGGAGTGAACCGTGGAGCGAACGCCACGCGTTCGGCGATCATCGCCCGGGCCTTCGACGGCCCCAGCCGCGTGAATGCGCGGGCCGTCCTCCGCACCATCACCAACCTGGGCATTGCCGTTGGAGGGATGATCGCCGGACTCGCGCTGTTGGCCGGAACTGCCGAGGCATTTCGGGCAATGATGGTGTGCGCAGGCGTGGTCTACATCCTGAGCGCCCTGCACTTGCGCCGCCTCCCCCAGCGTGTGGACGCACCCCGCCGCGATCCCGCCAAGCCTGCACCGAAGCGCGGAATCTCCCCCTTCAGGGACCGTCGCTACGTACTGCTGACCGTACTATCCGGCATTTTCGGCATGCAGTTCGGGCTCGCCGAGATGGGCGTTCCGTTGTGGATTTCGCAGGACACCAGCGCCCCCGATGTCCTCATATCCGTCATCCTTGTCATCAACACCCTTTGTGTGGTCCTGCTGCAAGTGCCGCTCTCCCGGGGCACCGACCATCCTCGTCGTGCGGGAAAGATCGTGATGACTAGTGGCACGCTCATGGCTGTAGCCTGCGTGCTCTACTCATCGGCGGGAGGGGCGCCGGTTATCGCCGCCATCGCCCTGCTGTGCGGCGCGGCCCTCCTGCATGCGTTCGCCGAAATCCTGTCCCAAGCGGGCGCCTGGGGGCTCAGCTTCGAACTGGCCAACCCTCTCCAAGCAGGCGCTTACCAAGGGATGTTCGGCATGGGATCTGCCTTGGGAGCTATGCTCGCGCCGCTCGTGGTGACCGCCACCGTCGTCGAACACGGTGCTCTGGGCTGGGCCATGCTGGGTGCGGTCTTCCTCGCGTCGCCGTCGGGAACCTGGCTGATAGCCCGGAAAGCATCCACGACGCCGGCGGCCGCCTAAGCGGGAACGGGTCCAGATGGCTGCCTCCCGCGGTGATGCCCTGAAGAGGCAGCCATTTGCATGAACCAAACGTCAATGACTGCCCGTCACGTCCTGCCAGGGGAGCCTGTTGGCGTTGCAGAGAAGGCTGGGCGATTCGCCACGCGCGGCCAGCTCATCCTTGAGCCCCTGCCTGACGCCTTGTCCGTAGGACTGCACTCTTCCACCCTCAGGGTAGGCAGCATTCGGTTCATCGTTCAGGCCAGAGTATGAGCAGATGGAGTTGGAGTTTTCGGGGCCCCTTTCCACCTGGCCGGCTGCGAATGCCGGAGTGGCGGATAACGCCGTCAGGGCACCAACACACAGTGCAGCGGAGAGAATTTTGATGCGCATTGCTTTACCTCGCTTCGTTTGACGTGGCGTGCGCTCCCCAGCCAGCCCGACGCAGGTTGGATTAAGATAGCGCAGGTCCGCACCGAAGTTAAGACCCTTACCGTAGTTCTCTCCAGCGGGAAGATCCCGGGCTAATCATGGAGAAACTGCTGCAGAAAGCTCCGGAGCCGGGATGCTTTGACCTGCTTCGGCGAGGGGTTCTGAATGGAGGGTTCATCCACGGCTGAGCAATCCGGGCAAGGCCCATCTGGGAACTCACCCATTTGTTTCCAGATCCACCCCTCCAGGCAGTGGGTGTTCCGGCACTCCTCTTGCTTCATGAATCATCCCCCAAACGCAACAACTCTCGCGTTTACTATGTGGAGTTCAGGGACGATTCATGGCGCGGAACAGGGAGCGCATCTGATGAATCCGTCAGATGAGAGCGGCTCAGGTAGGCGTGTGGCCGGCCCAGGGGGTCTAGGTCGGAGCCGGCCACACTGTCCGCTGAGCAAGCGGACAAACGCACGGCCGGCCAGCCAACTAAATGGGGCCTTGCCAATGCGCAGTGACCGGCTGACGAAAGGGTCTCGTCTTCCCGTCAGCCGTGGCTGCGGTTCCGCATCCGAAATGCACCCGGCAGCCTGCCACTACCTATAAGTGATGCCACCGGGCGAATCGTGACATGGTTTTGAGAGCCTTTATTAGATTCCTATGGGACCGCAAGGACGTGCCCCCAGCGTCCTGTGTCGTTGTGGTCAGCACCGTGCAGGTCAGCAACCACCGCTCAGGGTCGTCCTCGGGCAGCTCCGGATCAGGCCAGAACTCGTACAGGCCGGCAAAGCCGAGCAACGGTTCCTTTTCGGAGAACAGATAGTTCGGGATCTTCTTGCCATCCTCGGTCTTCTGCCATTCGTAATAGCCTTCAGCGGGATTATCCGGTAGTTCAGATGATCACCAAGTATTTGCCCAGTTCAAAGCCATGAAGACGCGTCGTCAATGATCCAGCGGGCGAACGTAGATCCGGCTCGGGCCGGTCCTTCCAAAGTCGCTACAGAAAACGTCCCCGATATTCACTAAGAGTCGACAACTTCAGCAGTCGGGAGTGGGTGCCGTCCCGTCAGTTTTGCATTGGGCTCAGCCGTGCGGATTGCCGCGTCGTGCTAGACCAGTTTCTGCCGTGCGGGATGGTCGCTGCCGCGCATTCGAACGGCAACCACCAGACCGGAGGCTGCTGTGAGTGCAGCGACGGTCGCGATGGCTGCGGGGATCCCATAAAGATCTGCGAGAAGACCTGACAGGAGTGCCCCTACGGCGAATCCGCCGTCACGCCAGAGCCGGTAGACCCCAACGGAGCGTGCACGCCAAGTGGGATGGGCAACGTCCCCGACGGCGGCCAGGAGAGCGGGGTAGACCATGGCCGTTCCGAGTCCGAGGAGGACAGCGGCGATGAGCCAGGCCCCGAAGCTGTGGGAGGCGGCGACTATGGCGAGTCCCGCGGCTTGGACGATCATTCCGGCCACGATGAACCATTTGCGGCCCCACCGGTCTGAGGCGGCACCGGTGAAGAGCTGCCCGGCGCCCCAGACCGCGGGGTAAACGGCGGCCAGGATCCCTACCTGGTTCACGTTTAGCCCTGAGGTGACGAAGAGGACTGGAAAGAGGCCCCAAGCGAGGCCGTCGTTGAGGTTGTTCACCAGTCCTGCCTGGCTGGCTGCGGAGAGTGAGCGGTCTTTGAAGCTGGTGAGGGTGAAAACCTGTCCTGTGGTGAGGCAGGCGTCGGCCTTCCTGTGTGCACTGACGTGCTGAAAGGCTTCTGTTTTGGCATGGTGATGGGTCTCGCGAATGGTCAGGACGGATAGGCCTAACCCGAGGGCGATGTAGGCCGCACCGAGGAGGAACGGGCCAGGCCGGAGGCCGTAAGCGGAGGCAATGTACCCGGTTGCGAGGGCAGTGACGGCGACTCCGAGGTAGCCCGCTGCTTCGTTCAGGCCCATGGCCAGGCCGCGCTGTTTCGGGCCCGTCAGGTCCATTTTCATGATGACGGCGGTGGACCAAGTCAGGCCTTGGCTGATGCCGAGTAACACGTTTGCGGCAACGATCCGTTCCCATGACGGGCCATAGATGAGCATAAGCGGGACGGGAATCGCTACCAGCCATCCCGTGATGAGGACGGGTTTGCGGCCGTACCGGTCAGAGAGTGTGCCCGCGAAGTAGTTCATCGCGGCCTTGGACAGACCGAACGCGAGGATGTAGGTCAGGGCGCTTGTGTAAAGGTCCAGGTGGAAGGTCTGGGAAGCGAGCAGGGGCAGCACGGTGCGCTCTTGGCCCAGCGTTCCACCCACCAGGGCGTTCACTGCCACCAGCAGCATGAACTGTGCCAGGTTCTGTCGCAGGCCCAGTGCGGCGCGGGTGGAGTGCAGCACGCTTTCCGCCTTTGTTCTGGCCATTCCTGAGTACTCGCTTTCGTGCCGGGAACATAAAGGTGCCCGGACGCGTGGGGGAACGCGTCCGGGCGGGCCCGGGCAGGACGGGGGTCCTGCCCGGGCGGTCTTAAGGGCTACTTTGCTGATACGGCGTTCTGTCGGGTCTGCTGGAAAGCGTCCCAAGCTGCGTAGCTGCCGTCGAGTTCGACGACGTCGTATCCGGCCCGGCGCAGGGCGCTGGCTGCGACGGAGTTCCGGACGCCTGACTGGCAGTAGGTCACGATGGTTCCGTCCGTGGGGAGCTTGTCCAGGTGCCACATGATCCGGCCGCCACTGAGCTGGTACGAGCCGGGGATGTTCCCGGCGGTGTGTTCGCTGCGGTTGCGGACGTCCACGACCAAGGCGACGTCAGAACCCTGCAGCTCTTCTGGCTGGACCAGCTTCGGCGTGGACATGGGAAGTCCTTCGATGCTGGTGACGTAGCCGGCAACGTTGTCGATGCCGACCCGGACCAGGTGGTCCCACATGTCCTTAGCCTCTTCCTGGTCTGCTGCGAGCAGTACCAGAGGGTTCTTGTCGGTCTCGGGGTTTACTACCCATGCACCGTAACTGGCCACGGACTTCCCGGCGGGTACGTTCAGGGATCGGGCTACCGTGCCTTCGTGGACTTCGCTGTTGGGGCGGGTGTCGATGAACGTGACTTTGTCCTCCGCCAGGTCCTTTGCGACGTCTGCGGTGTCCAGTTCCTCGAGCGGTGCGCGTTCTCCCATGACGACGGGGCCTTCACGGTTTTCGCGCTTCATCCGGCCGAAGTAGGCGTGCGCGTCGGGCTGGCCGTCGAGGAGCTCGTCGATGAAGCCCTGCTCGTCGTTGGCTGCGAGGTAGGGGCCCCACCAGGAGTAGAGCCGCTCGTAACCCACGGTGGAGGAGGGGATGGCGCCGAGTGCTTTGCCGCAGGCACTTCCGGCGCCGTGTGCGGGGTGGACCTGGACGTAGTCCGGCAGGGTCAGGAATTTGTCCCGCAGGCTGGCGAAGAGCTGCTTTGCGCCTTCGAAGCGGGTGTCGATCCCGCCGGCTGCCTCGTCCAGCAGGTCGGGACGTCCCAGGTCGCCGGAGAAGACGAAATCACCGGAGAGCAGGTAGCCGGGCTGGTCGCTGAAGGCACCGTCGGTGACCAGGAAGGAAAGGTGCTCGGGTGTGTGGCCCGGGGTGTGCACGGCCTGGATGCTGATGTTGCCGATAGTGATCTTGTCGCCGTCGTAGAGGCGTTCGCCGTCGAATCCGTACTGCCAGTCAGGTCCGCCTTCGCCGGAGACGTAGATCTTCGCGCCGGTGGCGGCGGCGAGTTCGCGGGTGCCGGAGAGGTAGTCGGCGTGGATGTGGGTTTCGGTAACGGCGATGATCTTCATGCCGTTCTTCTCAGCGAGTTCCTGGTAGACGGCGATGTCGCGGCGGCCGTCGACCACAACGGCGGTGCCGTTGGCCTGGCAGCCGATCAGGTAGCTGGCCTGGGCGAGGTCTTCATCGTAAATGCGCTCGATAAGCATCTGGTGATCTCCTTTGGTTGAAAGGGGTTTGGGGTGTGTTCTGAATCCAGCTTAAATACCCCTGGGGGTATTTCGCAACCAGGTTGTGACCTAGGTCGTTTTTCTGTGAAACAGCTTGTGCAGGAGCCTGCGCTGGCGTGCGGGGGTGTGGCTAGGTTGTTGCCGTGACGGGTTTTCCGGAATGGGTTGATAGGTGACGGGGTGGCCTGCCCGATACCACTCGGTGATCCCGCCGGCGACGTTGACGGTCTGGTATCCGCGGTCGGTCAGGATCCGTGCGGCCTGGCTGCTGCGTTTTCCTGACCCGCACAGCACATGGATCGTGTTGTTGGGCAGGTCGGCGAGCCGGAAGGGCAATTCGTCCAGGGGGATGTTCAGGCTCCCGGGTACGTGTGCGGTGGCATGCTCTTCCCGGGTCCGCACGTCCACCAGGGTGGCGCGCGGCCACATCGTGGCGAGTTCGTCTGCCGTTACCGTGCGGTACGTCTGGCCCTCTGGCACCGCATCAGGCGTTCTGGGGTCCGGCTTGGGCGCGGAGTTCATCCATGTCCAGGTTCTTGACGGCCCGGATGACTTCTTCGAGGCCGGTGGCGTTGAGGGCTCCGGGCTGGGAGAAGACCAGGGTTTTGTCCTTAAAGGCCATCAGGGTGGGGATGGAAGTGATGTTCGCTGCTGCGGCGAGGGTCTGTTCGGCTTCGGTGTCTACTTTGGCGAAGGTGATGTCCGGGTGCCGTTCTGCCGCGGCGCCGTAGGTGGGGGCGAACTGGCGGCAGGGGCCGCACCATGCTGCCCAGAAGTCAACGAAGACGATCTCGCTGCTCTCCAGGGTCTGGGCGAAGCTCTTTTCGGTGATGTCGATGGTTGCCATCGTCTTTCGTATCCTTTCGGGCGTTGTAGGTGGAAGGCGTCTGGGGTGGCGGGGACCGGAGGGGTCAGGTGGTGGGGAGGCCGGCGCGGGTCCAGGCGGTCATGCCGCCGGCCATGGTGTCGGCGGTGAAGCCGGCTCCGTTGAGGGCGTCGGCGACGCGGGTTGAGCGGTTGCCGCTGCGGCAGACCGCGATGACGGGCACTGCCGGGTCCAGTTCGGACAGGCGTGCCTGCAGCTGGCCCATGGGGATGTGCAGGGCGCCGGGGATCATGCCTTCGGCGACTTCGACGTCCTCGCGGACATCAAGGATGCGGGCGCTGGAGCGTCGCTGGTCGGTTCGGTGATGGTGATTTCAGCCATGATGTTTCTCCTTCGAAAGATTGTGTGCTGGTGTTAGCGGACGGGCTCGCCGGCTGCCCGCCAGGCGCTCATGCCGCCGCGCAGGGAGTAGGCCTGGTACCCCTGCGAGGCGAGGAGCCGGGCGGCCGAGGCGGAGCGGACTCCGGAGGCGCAGACGGCGATGACAGGTTTGTTGTTGTTGATTCCGGCGGGGCTGGTTTGCAGTCGGTCCAGGGGGATGTGCTTGGCCTGGGATGCCCGTCCGGAGCGCCATTCTTGGGCGGAGCGGACATCGATCAGGACGGCGCCTGAGGACAGGAGGTCCTTGGCCTCAGCGACTGAGAGCGTTGTGTAGGGCTTGCTGAAGGCTTTTTTCAGAGAGCTGATGAGGCCCATGGTGTTCTCCTTGGTGGTGATGAGTTCAGGCGGGTGAGGGGATTTTGCTGCGGCGGCCGGTGCGGTTACGCAGGGGGCAGGAGCTGATGAAGAACCAGCAGATGCCCGCAGTGGCTGCGGCGAGGGCTGCGACTCCGGCGGCGATGAACCACCGGAGGTCGGCCGGGGCTTGCTGGATGAGGACGAAGGTTCCCATGGCCAGGACGAACCAGCCGAAGGCTTTGCGCAAGGCGGCTTCCGGGATGCGGCCGACGAGTTTGGAGCCGATGAGCGAGCCAATGATGGCGGCGGCGGTGACGCCGAGGGTGAGGCCCCAGTCGAGCTGGACGGTGGTGAGGTATCCGGCGAGCCCGGCGAAGGACTTCATGGCGATGACCACCAGGGAGGTGCCCACGGCCACGGACATCGGCAGGCCTCCGAGCAGTGCAAGGGCCGGGACCACGAGGAATCCGCCGCCGGCGCCGACCAGACCGGTGATGAGTCCGACGACAGCCCCGTCCAGCAGGACCCGCCCAATGGGCAGTTCGTGCTTGACCGGCGCGGCGGCGCCGTCGACATTCTTTTTCTTCCGGCCGCGGAGCATGGCCACGGAGGTGGCCACCATCATGATGGCGAAGGCGATGAGCAGGATCTGGCCGGGGATATGCCCGCCGAGGAGGCCGCCGACGAATGCGCCAGCCATGCCGGCCGCGCCGAAGATCAGGCCGGTCCGCCACATCACCCTGCCCCCGCGGGCATGGCTGATTACGCTCACCGCGGAGGTGACGCCCACGACGAACAGTGACGCTGCGATCGCTTCCTTGGCCTCGAACCCGGCCACGTAGACCAAGACTGGGACTGTCAGGATGGATCCGCCACCGCCCAGGACGCCGAGCGAGAGTCCGATCACCACCGACAGGGCAAGAACCAGGAGCAGGGTGACTGTCATCAGGCTGCGGCTTCCGTGCTTTTGTTGATGACCGCGGGCAGGGCGAGGATGGCGCTTTCGCGGGTGGGTTCCTGGGCGGCCTTGTTCCACGGCATGGCCGAGATGGCCTTGCCCATAGCGCAAGTGTTGGTCGCGGCCGAGAACGTCAAGCCCGTGCCGATCACCCCGGCTAGCGTCCGGATCTTCGGGGAGATGAACCTGCCGCCGGCCAGGCCCAGGACCACGAGGGAACCGGCCACAAGGCGGACCTGCCGCTCAAGATCCCAACGGTCCTTGCCCTTGACCACGTCACCGCCGGCGGCGGCGAAACCTGGTGCGCCGCCGGTCAGGACGTAGGCGGTGTCGATGCCGGCCTTGGCAAGACGCTGGCGGGCCTGCTCGGCTCGCACGCCAGACTGGCAGACCAGGACCACACGGGAGCTCAGGCGGGAGGCGAGTTCGTCCGTGTGCTCGGACAAAAGCTGCAAGGGCACGTTGTAGGAGCCACGGATATGCATGGATTCGAACTCAGCGGCGGAACGCACGTCGATCACCACGAGGTCCCGGTGCTCTTTGAACCAGGACTGGAGAGTTTCAGGGGCGAGTGCAGTGACGGTCGGTGCCGCGGAACTGGAAGTCATGGTTGGCCTCTCGGAAGGGGTCGGGTGGATACCCCACCGAGTATTACAGATACCCCCGGGGGTAGTCAAAACACCCTAGGGGGTATATGATTGAAGGAAGTTATCAATAGTTGGAGAAACCCGTGGAACTCAATCCCTCAGAACTGACCCCTGTCATCAACCGGCTCAAGCGAGCCCAAGGCCAGCTGTCGGCAGTCACCCGCATGCTTGAAGAAGGCCGGGACTGCAAGGACGTCGTCACCCAACTCGCAGCTGTATCGAAGGCGCTGGACCGGGCAGGGTTCGCCATCATCGCAACGGGCCTTGAGCAGTGCATTGTCCAAAAAGACGCAACGATGGACAAGAAAGACCTGGAAAAGCTCTTCCTCTCCCTCGCGTGAGGACTGCGATTGGGCGGTTCCCAGCAGCGAGAATGATGACTTCAAACCGGACCGTTGCTTCGCCTTCGGCAGTGGCCGACCCAGCAAGAGCCATGACGCCGTTGAGCGCTCCGTGAGCTACGGCTCCTGGCGGACCGTCGCTCCTGATATGGCCGAATCCAGGCTCTCTACAGCGAATCGACCAGCAAATACCCAGCTCACTGTTGCGGGCTGCTGGGCGGCCGCTTATCGCCCGGGTGGACTGGTGTCGGCAGGCGGGCAGGGATTCTGACGCCGCAGTTGGAGTATTTGGCCGTGGAGTAAGGTGATCGCAGCTGCTCGCTATGGCGGTTTCTGCATCCCAGGAGAAGCAATGACGACTGAAGATAAGCGCGGCCACGGAGACGCGGAAGCCGAAAAGCTACAAGCAATCTTGAATCCGCACCTAACCCTTGGTTCGGAATGGCAACAGGCCATCGAGCCTATGCTCGATGAAAAGAGGAAACCCTACATAGGGCCGAAATCCCCACTGGCGCAGGTCGTGGAGCAGCTTGACCTGATGGCACGGCAATGGCCCCAAGATGACTGTGTACTCCTCGTGCCTGTCTTCACACCAGACCATTACACCGTTCACTATATGCGCGGAAAAAACCATCTGAAGACGGCTAAGTCGGCTGGAGCTTGTGGTCATCTATGAAGGCCTGCCACGAAGCGACAGCCTGTGTTGCAAGCCCCAGGGCATCCTTGGGAGCGTCTTCCCCAACTACCTGGATCTGCGCTTCTGCGCGCTGACCTACGAAGTAAACGGATACTTCAGCTACGAACGCCATTCTTCCACCTGTCCGGGTATGGTGCTTTTGCGTGTTCGCGATGTCCTTTCCCAGGACGAGGGCTGGGTCTGTGTAGAAAAGCCTGTTCAGCTCATTTAACTGCTCTGGCGTGAGCATGCATTCCTTCGCCATGTCGCGCTTCATCCACTCATGAAGATGGGTGCTGAAAATGAAAAATGCGTCCACGTCGAACATCATCTTGTTGCGATCCACTAGGTTCTGGTAGTCCGCTTCCAAGGCCGAGTATGCCCGCAGCACATGGTTCCAGTGCACTTTCCAACAGCGGTGGTCATATCTGAGGCTGGCGACACCTACGTTCAGAGATGCACTCCCGGTTAGGGCTAAGGAACCCGCCCCGGCGGACGGTCTTGTCGGGCCGGTCCCCTTCTCAGCTGTCATGCTTCAGTGTAGGAACCCTCTGCGGGACGGCCGGCGTAGGGGTGCTGGTCTCCCGTAAGCAGCTCTATTGTCGGATGATGCTTACTTTGCCGCTGCCTACATTCGCTCGGAGGCAATCAGCGATTCGCTCGGCTTCCTTCTGAGTAGCGGTTTCGAGCAGTCTGATGCTGAGATGCGTTGAGGGCAAGTTGGCAGACTGAATTGCCTCGTCGATGAGTGGGTCTTCCAAACAGTGTTCTATCGAGGCATCACTCTCCCTGGGGCCAAGAACGGACACGTGCCAGCGGCCCGACGGGTCAGAGCTGATGGTTTCCTCGCTTGGTACCTCGCCACAGGACACGAGGGCAAGAGGCAACAGGGCGAGACCCATCAAATGACGCGTTCGGCTTTTCATGTACGAATCCTTCCCCCAATCCCGACTAAACCCAGAGCATATGTCGAAACCAGGCCTGTCGGTTCGACACTCGAACCCTCTGTGGGACGGGCTGGTCCAAGCCCAATTCAGATTCAGCGGGGTGAATCGGGTATGTCGTCCTTTTGGCCGTGGTCCTGTGGCTCGGATCCCGGTGACGAAGCCAAAACTCACGGCAGCGTCATTGGAAGTGCTCATTTGCTCGCTGGCCGCGGGGAGCTCTGCAACGGAACGGACAGCTTTCTCGAGCTGCTTTTACTCGTTCTTCTCAGGCCCTGCTTGACTCTTAAGTGACGGGTGCGGCCCGCCCGTCTGCTCCGGCACGTCGCTTCGGGTTTGACCATCCTCAACGAAAGTAATTCGAATTTGGCTCCCCCATTTAAGGACCGACCCTGCGGAAGGATCCTGGGAGGTCACCCAGAACAGCCCGGGCCATGTACCCGGCCTTCCCTCCTTGTGGACACCACTGGAACAGTCACTCAATGGTCCCGCCTAGAATGCTATTTCTTGCCGGCTTTCAGATCAGAGACCACCTTGGTGATGCGTCGCGCACGGGTCTCGGGCGTCTTCGCATCCCCTATCGGTTCCACGTACCGCCGTTGGGCACTGTAGTTGAGTGTTCCGTAGAATTCCTTCGCCTCAGGCTCGGCATCCAGTGCAGCCGCGAGATCATCCGGTACTTCCACAACGCGGGGCTCCGTATCCACCTCCAAGCCAACCTCCACGGTGTCCCCCGCCGCCGCCCCGGTCAGCTCGCGGTTGGCCGAGCTGACGCCCACCATGTACTTCCCGCCCATCACAGCGATGCTGCTGCGGTAGCTCTGCCCGTTGATGGTTACCACCACCGGGGGCCGCTTGCCTGCACCGAGTCCCTCAACTACCTCGTCCGGAACTTCGATGCCCGCCTTGTTGCCCTCGCCCACAATGGTGGTTGTAAATTTCATGTCCCCAGTATGCCGCCGGTCACGGGTGGACGCACCCCATCAGCAGGACTAGGTTCAACATAACGCCGCGTGAAGAAGGAGAAAGAACATGGACGAGCAGGACCTTTTGGAACGAATTCAGTCTCTTGTTGAGGAAGAGCACCGCCTCCGCGACGCTGCCGGGTCAGATGACGGCGACAGCACGGCCCGTCTGGCTCAGCTCGAAGCCCAGCTGGACCAGTGCTGGGATCTCCTCCGCCAGCGCAGGGCAAAGCGGGATGCCGGGGAGAACCCGGACAGCGCTGAACCGCGCCCTATCAGCGAGGTTGAGGGCTACCGGCAGTAACTACGCCCCTTCAAGCACCTGACTGGTGGCCCACGCAAGGTACTTGGCTGCGTTGGCCACGGCGTCGGCTACATCCGGGACCCCATCCTTGCGCTGCGCAACATCCAGCAGCTGGGCTGCAGCAACAATGCCATGCTTGGCGAGGTCTTCCGGCGTTACCGTAATGCGTCCGGCTACCGCGATCACCGGTATGCCGTGCACGCTCGCGGCGTCAGCCAGAGCAATGGGCGCCTTGCCCGTGAGCGATTGCTCGTCCATGGATCCCTCACCGGTGATCACCAGATCGGCCTCGCCCAGGTGCTTGGCAAGTCCCGTCAGCCCCGCCACCAGCGCGAAGCCGCCTTCCAGCGCAGAGTCAGTGAAAGCAAGGAACGACGCCGGGAAGCCGCCTGCCGCTCCAGCTCCCGGAACGTTGACGTCGCGGCCCGTGGCCTCCCGAAGGAGCGAGGCCCAGTTGCGGAGTCCGGCGTCGAGCTTCTCAACGGCGTCCTCATCCGCCCCCTTTTGGGGGCCGAAAACGTGCGCGGCACCTTCCGGACCGTACAGCGGGTTTTGAACGTCGACGGCGATCCTGAACTTCACGGCGGACAGCCGGGGATCCAGCTCGGAGACGTCCAAGGCAACGACGTCGGCCAGGGAACCTCCGCCGAGTGGCACCACATTGCCGGCTGCATCAAGGGGTTTGAGCCCCAAAGCGCGTAAGGCGCCGCTGCCGGCGTCGGACATTGCAGAGCCGCCCAGTCCGAGCACGATTTCCGTGGCCCCGGCATCGAGGGCTGCAGCCACGAGCTGTCCGCAGCCGTAGCTGTGGGCGCGCAGCGAGTTCTCGGGCGTGGGTTCCATGTGCGCCAGGCCGGATGCCATGGCAGTCTCGATCACTGCGCTCGCTCCGCCAAACGCGTCCTTGCGGATGGCCCACGAGGCTCCTACCGGCTTGAGGATGGGCCCAACCACTGCGTTGTTCCGTTCCTCGTAGCCCGCCGAAATAGCTGCGTCCAGGGTCCCTTCGCCACCGTCGGCTACTGGGAACTGGGTGGTCACCGCATCCGGGTAAACGCGCAAGGCACCTTCGGCCATGGCTGACGCGGCTTCGGCGGCGGTCAGGGATCCCTTGAACTTGTCCGGGGCGATGAGAATACGCATGGGTCCATCTTGCCAGCTTCATTCGGAAAGCGCTTGCCCACAGCGTAACGTAGCGGCTGGTTCAGTCGTCCGGACCTTCCTGACGCGCAGTTCAGGGTCGCTCCTGATAATCGCGCCCGCTTCCGCGGCAAGCGAACCGCCGGACTACGCGCTGATCACCCGAACAGGGGCGCCATCAAGCCAACCCTTCACATCCTCGAACGCCCCACCGTAAAACTGCCGGTAGCTCTCGCGCGTTACGTAGCCGATGTGCGGCGAGAGAACCGTCCTTGGCGAATGCAGCAGCGCATGCCCGGCGGGGAGAGGCTCTTCGTCGAAAACGTCCAGGGCAGCACCTCGGATCCAACCCTCTTCCAAGGCACGGATCAGTGCTGCCTCATCCACCAAGGGGCCGCGTGCGGTATTGATCAACACACCGTCCGGACCCAGGAGCCGAAGTTCCTCCGAGCCCACAATTCCCTCGGTCCTTTCGGACAGCCGCAGGTGGAGCGTCACCACGTCCGATTCGCTGAACAATTCCTCTTTGCTGACCTTGCGGGCGCCGGCAGCCTCGGCATCTTCCGCGGTCAGGTTCTGGCTCCACGCGAGCACATCCATTCCAAACGCCCTGGCGTAGCCTGCCATTCGCTTGCCGATTTTTCCCAAACCAACAATTCCCAGGGTTTTACCCTCGAGTTCAAACCCGACGCCGGTCTGCCAGCTACCAGCCCGCAGCGAGTTCTCCTCCACAGACAGGTTGCGGGCAAAGGCAAGCAGCAGGGCCCAGGTCAGTTCGGGCGCGGCCGCAGGTGAGCCCGCTGTACCGCACACCACGATCCCGCGTTCTGCCGCTGCCTCAAGGTCAATCGCCGCATTCGCCATGCCGGTGGTCACCAACAGCTTCAGGTTGGGCAGGGCCTCGAGGACGTCCTGTGGAAAGCGCGTGCGTTCGCGCATGGCCACAATGATGTCGAAAGGCGCCAAGGCCGCCACGGCTTGCTCTTCTGAGCGGAAAGGTGCGCTGAAGACGCTGACCTTCACGCCGTCGTCGAGCAGTGAATCCCACGGGGCGTAATCGCCGGAGACCTGCTGGTAATCATCAAGGATGGCTAAACGGAATCGGGTCACGCTATTCATCCTTGCGCGGCGAGGCGTGGGACTCAAGACCGCCGGTGATTTTGCGGCGCGCCAGTAATGTCGTCGTCAACCCGCTGCGGCGTCGTTGCCCAACAACGCAATAGCGGGTTGAGAGCGTTGTAATGCCACCTCAAAGGCCTATGGCATCCCGGAGCAAATGATTCTAACGTTGTAAAGGACGTAAGCATCCCTTCGAAGGAGATCCCTTGACTGACCCGCGTAACCGAACCTTGCCCAAGCCCGAGCACCCCCGCCCGCAGCTGGTCCGCGACAAGTGGCTGAACCTCAACGGCACTTGGGAATTTGAGATCGACGCCGGTGACTCCGGTTTGGAACGCGGGCTCACCACCCGAGAACTCAACAGCGAAATCCTGGTTCCGTTCGCGCCGGAATCTGCGCTCTCGGGGATCGAACACGTCGATTTCATGGAAGCAGTCTGGTACCGGCGGTCGGTCACCATCCCTCAGGAGTGGGAAGGCCAGAACGTGCTGCTTCACTTTGGCGCTGTGGATCACGACGCCACGGTGTGGGTGAACGGGGTGGAAGTCGCCAGGCACCGGGGAGGTTTTACGCCTTTCACTGCGGATCTTGGAGGAGTGGCCGAGCCCGGAACGGAGGCAGTGATCGTGGTGCGGGCCAGGGATTCCCGCCACGAGATGCAGGCCCGCGGCAAACAAGCCACCTGGTACAACAACACCCACTGCCAATACACCCGGACCACAGGAATCTGGCAAACCGTGTGGATGGAGGCAGTGCCCGAGGTTCACATCAAGCGCCTCCGGATGACCCCCAACCTGGCAGACTCCAGCATCACACTTGAGGTGCCCGTCAGCCAGAACCGGAACGGGCACACTGTCACCGCCGTCCTCAGCGACAAGGCTGATGTACATGTAGAGGCCACGGCCAGAGCAGACCTGGACCTTACACCCTCCCTTCGGCTGGAAATCCCCCGTGAGTCCTTGCGTCCTTGGTCCATTGAAGATCCCTTCCTGTATGACCTCGAGGTCAGCGTGATGGATTCCGCCGGCAACACTGTTGATCACATCAGCAGCTACGCAGCTGTGCGGTCCGTTGCCTTGGACGGCAAAGTTGTTCGCATCAACGGCAAGGCAGTCTTCCAACGCCTCATCCTGGATCAGGGCTATTGGCCCGAGTCGCTGATGACTTCTCCGGATGACGCAGCCTTGATCAAGGACATCGAATTGTCCATGGCTGCTGGTTTCAACGGCGCCCGGCTGCATCAAAAAGTCTTCGAGGAGCGTTTTCTCTACCACGCTGACCGGCTCGGCTACCTGGTGTGGGGGGAGTTCGGCGACTGGGGCGTCTCCGGCGGAGGAACCGTGGGGCACAACCAGAAGCCCACAGCGAGCTTCGTGGCGCAATGGCTGGAAGTGCTCAAACGCGACTTTAACCACCCCTCCATCATCGGCTGGTGCCCGCTTAATGAGACCCATCAGGTTCTGCACGACCGCCTGACAGTCCTCGACGACGTTACCGAGGCGATGTTCTTGGCCACCAAGCTCGCGGATCCCACACGCCCGGTCATTGATGCTTCCGGCTATTCCCACCGCATCCGGGAAACGGACATCTACGATTCCCACTCGTATGAGCAGGACCCGGACCGCTTCCGGATGGAACAGCAAGGCCTCGCCGAAGGGAAGCCGTATATCAACCGCAAGGCCGACGGCGAGGACTACTCAGTCCCCTACGCCGGCCAGCCCTATTTCGTCTCGGAATTCGGCGGGATCTGGTGGAACGAGGTTGAGGCCCGGCAGGCGGTGGACGGAAGCGACGTTGCCTCTTCATGGGGTTACGGCCAGCGCGTCAGCAGTGAGGAAGAGTTCTACACCCGGTTTGACGGTCTCTGCTCTGTTCTGCTGGATAACCCGGACATGTTCGGGTACTGCTACACCCAGCTCACGGACGTTTTTCAGGAGAAGAACGGCATCTTCACCTTCGACCGCAGCAACAAGTTCGACCTGGAGAGGATCCGCGCCAGCCAAATCCGGCCGGCCGCGATCGAAACCCGAGGGATGTGAGAGAGCAACCCCGCAAACCCCCAGGTGATGTGAGAGAGCGTCCCCAAACCTGACGCTCTATCAGGACACGCGGGAATCTACGCAACCCTCTATCAGACCCACTGGCCCCGGCGCACCAGGACTTCCTTGAGAAGATCCAGCCGATCGGACACGAGCCCGTCCACCCCAAGGTCCAGCAGCCGTTCCATCTCCGCCGGATCATTGACGGTCCACACATGAACCTGCCGGCCCAACCGGTGTGCGCGCCGGATAAACCCCGGCGTCACCACGGGCAAGCGTCCGTATCGGACAGGAACCTGGAAAACGTCGACGCCGGAGAGCAGCTTGCGCGCCAAAGGAACCGGAAGCACCGGCCCAAGAACAACGAAGAGCGCAGTGAGTGAACTGCCCGCAGAGGAGGCCACACGACGGGAAAGCCTTGAAAGGACTGCGCGGCGGCGCCTGTCCGAGAAGCTGGTGACCAGAACCCTCTCATGGACGCCATGCTTCTCAATAGCCGCAGCCATGGGGCCTACGGAGTTCCAATCCTTGACGTCCAGATTCAGCCGGGCTTGGGGCAACGAGGTGACCAGTTCGTCAAAGGTTGGCACGGGCTCCACGCCGCCAATGCGTGCCTCGGAGACCTCAGACGCAGAAAGCTCGGCAATACGGCCTGCAGAATCAGTCACGCGGTCCAGGGAGGAATCGTGGAACACCAGGAGTACGCCGTCAGAGGTGGTGTGGACATCCGTCTCCAGGTGAACGGTGCCCAGTTCCACTGCAGCGCGGAATGCGGCCATGGAATTCTCCAGTCCATCCAAGGAGAAACCCCGGTGGGCGAAGGCCAGAGGGCCCACGGAACCGTCCTTGCGGAGGAAATAGGGCAGCGTCACTCCCGTAGCGTAGCCCATTGCAAAGGTGGGTTTAGCTCTCCTGCGGGACTGCCGCCGTCGTTGATTGCGGAACGATCGCCACACCGTCACTGACGTGTAACAGCGTGCGGCCGCGTCCGCCGTCGAGCTCCACCCACACTGCCGTGGCATCGCCGGTGACGGCGTCCACAACACCTGCCGACTCGAAGCCGGGAGTCAAGGTCACCTTGACGCGATCGCCCTGGCGAAGCGAACGCCAGTGATGATCCGGTTCGATCCGCCGCAAAGGTGCGGTGTTGACGTTATTGATCCGGCGCTTAGCCATGGTTCCCCCTGCAAATTCCGACGTGTAAGACACCATGCGAACGGGTCCTTGGCTGGAAGCCTACGGAGGCAAGTTGAACGCAGGTTGTATGGAAGCTGGGAACTGGATGACACTGCGGGGCTGACAGACTAGGGGCATGACTGTGTTGATTGCCGGCTGCGGCGACCTTGGAACCGAAGTTGGACTCCGCTTCGCTGCTGCGGGACAGGACGTAGTGGGATTGCGCCGATCCCCCGGTAAGCTGCCCGCCGAAATCCGCGGCCTGTATGCGGACCTCTCCACCTCAGTGCCGGAACTGCCTGAAGACGTGGACATTGTTGTGGTGGCCATCGCCGCTGATGCTTCCACCGAAGAGGCGTACCGGGCGGCGTACCTGAACGGCGTCAAGAACGTGCTGGACGCCCTGGAACGGCAGGCCATCCAGCCGCACCGGATCCTTTTTGTCTCCTCCACGGCTGTGTATAAGGATTCCGGCGGAGCTGTGGTGGACGAGTCCACGCCCACGGAACCCACGCGGTTCAGCGGCAAGGTGCTGGTGGAAGCCGAGGAGCTGTTGTTCGCCCGGACTCAAGGCACGGCAATTCTGCCCATCTCCTTGCGGCTGGGCGGCATTTACGGTCCGGGACGCACTCGTCTGATCGATCAGGTCCGCAGCGGCAAGGCTGTCATACCGGCCCAGCCCCGGCATACCAATCGTGTCCACAGGGACGACGCCGCGGCCATGATCGTCCACCTCACCACCATGAAGGCCACCCCGGATTCCGTCTACGTAGGCGTCGATGATCTCGCAGCGGAAATGGGCGACGTCATGCGGTTCCTCGCCTCGGAGATGGGATGCCCGGAACCCCCGACGGCGGCACCTGACAGCGCTTCGGACGCCGGGCCGGGTGACAAGCGCTGTTCCAACAAACGCTTGCGGGCCACCGGTTTTCAGTTCGTCTTCCCTACGTACCAGGAAGGGTACCGCTCCTTGCTGGCCGGTGATGGCGTGCGGCACCCGTGATCCGCGGGGCTGCTGCGGCTTCACGGGCACAGGGTTGGGGTCGGTCCTACTTCGCTTTACAAGCCGTGGCCGGACTGGCGTGGTGGATTTCCGTTTTCCTGTCACCAACCGTGCGTGGGGCCACACTCGGCAGCCTTAACCCGGTACTTGTGGCGGCCTTTGATGTCCCCCTGTTCGTCATCGGATCGGGCGTGGCAGCCTTCGGCATCAGGGCAGCCGCCGTGGTGGCCACCGGGTGGACGGTCCTGGTTTCGATCCTCCTGGCCGCCTACGCCACCATCACCACCGAAGCGGGATGGGGTGTCCTGATCATGGCGGCCGCGGCTGCTTGTTCAGTGGTAGCGCTGTTCCTTGTGGTGCAGGGCCGGGTTCCTACGGAGCTGATCGTCAGGGGACCGTTCGCGTTCCGTCCGGCACCCACGCTCCGCCGCACGGCAGCCAACGTGGGGGCCACCATGGGTCAGTTGGTCCTCTTCTGGGGATTTTTCCTGGTGGTACTGCCGTCCGTCATATGGTGGCTCGAGCAGCGGTGGCTGGTGTCCCTGCCGTTCCCCTCGGCGGCAGCACCCGCCGGTCTGGTGATACTTGTTCTGGCCAGTTGCCTTGGCGTCGCTTCCGCAGTGGCCATGTCCTCAACCGGAGGCGGCACCCCTCTGCCCTCCGCCATGCCCAACCGCCTGGTCATCGCCGGTCCGTACAGGTGGGTCCGGAACCCCATGGCCGTAGCGGGCATCTCCCAAGGAGCAGCTGTTGGCCTGATACTGGGTTCGTGGCTGGTGATCGCCTACGCCGTCATCGGCTCGCTCCTGTGGAATTACGCCGTGAGACCACACGAGGAAGCTGATCTGGAACGCCGGTTTGGAGCCGACTTCCGGCGTTACCGCGACTCAGTACGCTGCTGGATTCCGCACCCGCGGCGAACTAGACCCGCTGCCCGCTGAGCTTTGCCTCGAGAATCTGGGCCACGCCGTCGTCGTCAAAATGCGGCGCCTGCTGCCCGGCGGCGAGGATGGCTTCCGGGTGTCCGCTGGCCATCGCGTAACCGTCACCGGCCCAGCGGAGCATCTCAACGTCATTGGGCATGTCCCCGAACGCCACAACATCTGCGGCCTCGATCCCCAGCGACTCTGCGTACTGAGCCAGAGTGACCGCCTTGTTGATGCCGGGAACGGACATCTCCAGCATCGCAGTCCGTGGCGCTGAGTGAGTGGTGCTCACCAGATGCTGGACCGCGGGCTGCACCTCGGCAAGGAACTCGTCCGGCGTGCCTTTGCGCGTGATCGCCAGGAACTTTACGACGGCGTCATCCGCCGTGAGCGTCTCGGCCAGCGGTGCAGGGGTGAACTCGGCAAGCAACTCGCTGGTTTCGTTCTCGATGAAGCCCGGCTCAAGCTGGAAACCCGTGAGCGTCTCCACGGCGAAGAGGGCATCGGGCCTGATGGACTTGATGATACGGCGCGCTTCAAACACGGACCCGGCGTCAAGGACAGACGAGGAAAGGGCTTTTTCTGACTCGAGGTCCCACACCACGGCACCGTTGGAACAGATCACAATTCCGCTGTGACCCAGCTGTTCCTGAAGCGGGTACAACCAGCGCGGGGGTCGGCCCGTGACGAAGACAAGTTCCACCCCTGCGTCGCGGCACGCCTGGAATGCCTTGATGGTGCGGTCACTGATTTTTCCGTCATGACCGAGGATGGTGCCGTCAATATCGCTTGCTACGAGCCGCATCATGCCAGTCTACGTGGGCCCAAAGACCCCCAAGGTCGCGCGCTTCGGGGAACGCGGCATAGTGTGAGTTCATGAGTGAGAAGACCAGCGAAGTCGAAGAACACAGCACCCGCGGAGCGTACGTCACTGGCGGAGAGTTCACCCGGGACACCAATTACATTGAGGACAGGATCACCCGCAGCGGTTCCGGCGGACCCAACGGTGAACCCGGCTGGCCCGTGGAACCGGGCCGTTACCGGCTAATCGCAGCGCGGGCGTGCCCGTGGGCCAACCGTGCCGTGATCGTCCGCCGGCTTCTCGGCTTGGAAGATGTCATCAGCCTCGGCCAGCCTGGCCCCACCCACGACGCAAGATCCTGGACCTTCGACCTCGACCCGGATGGCAAGGACCCGGTACTTGGCATCGAGCGCCTGCAGGCAGCATTCTTCCGCCGCTTCCCGGACTACCCCCGCGGCATCACAGTCCCAGCCATAGTGGACGTCCCCAGCGGCGCGGTGGTCACCAACAACTTCCCCCAAATAACACTGGACTTCTCCACCGAGTGGAGCGAATTCCACCGTCCCGGAGCGCCGCAGCTGTACCCGGATCACCTGCGCGAGGAAATCGATCAGGTCAACAAACGCGTCTTCACCGAAGTCAACAACGGTGTTTACAGGTGCGGATTCGCCGGATCCCAGGAAGCCTACGAGGCCGCCTACGCCCGGCTGTGGACTGCGTTGGACTGGCTGGAGGAGCGGTTGAGCGGCCAGCGGTACCTCGTTGGTGACTCGATTACCGAGGCTGACGTGCGGCTCTTCACCACCCTGGCCCGTTTCGATGCCGTTTACCACGGCCACTTCAAGTGCAACCGCAACAAGCTCAGCGAAATGCCTGCCCTATGGGGCTACGCACGGGACTTGTTCCAAACTCCAGGGTTCGGCGACACCATCGATTTTGTGCAGATCAAACAGCACTACTACATGGTGCACGAGGACATTAACCCCACCAAGATCGTTCCCGTGGGCCCGGACCTCTCCGGCTGGCTCACCGAGCATGGGCGGGAATCCCTGGGCGGTAGCCCGTTCGGTGAGGGCACTCCTCCGGGCCCGGTGAAGGCCGGCGAAGAGGTTGCTCCCGGACACGGAGCGGGCTAGGACCTAGGCAGCGCCGTGGTTCAGTTCGGCCCGTGTGGGCGGATTCGCGCCTGCACGGGACACCGTAACGGCGGCAGCACGGGTAGCGTGATCCATGATGGCCGCCAACGTCTCCACCGGAATGGCGCGGAGATCGGACCGGTTCTGCGCGCCGTCCAGGCCATGATCCACAATGGCGGACAACAACCCCGCCATGAACGAGTCCCCCGCGCCTACGGTGTCCACCACGTCCACGGACGGTGACGGAATCTCCGTTTCCCCCGCCCGGCAAATGCCCCACGGTCCACGTGAACCACGGGTCACCACCACCAAGGCCGGGCCTTCGTCGCCGCCCAAAGACAGCCAGCGACGCGCAGATTCCACCGGATCAACACCGGGGTACAGCCATTCAAGGTCCTCGTCAGAGGCCTTCACGACGTCGGCAAGCACCACAAAGCGCTCGGCCTGGGTTCGCGCATACTCAACATCCGTAATGATGCTCGGCCGGCAGTTGGGGTCGAAGCTGATAGTGCTGCCCGGGTGGGCATGCTCGACGGCGGCAATCACCTCAGCGGCGCCCGGCTCCAAGAATGTGGCAATGGAACCGGTGTGCAGCAAAGTGGAGCCTTGCAGCATGAGCGGCAACCGTCCGGCGAGCCCCGGGAGCTCCCAAAGGAGGTCGAAGACGTAAGTGGCGGCGCCGTCGTCGTCGATCTGCGCGGTGGCCACGCTGGTTGGTTTTCCATCCGGCGGAAGCGGGACCATCACCGAGCTGGAACGCAGGTGCGCGGCAACGGAATCGCCGTAGCTGTCCTTGCCGTAGCGCCCAATGAACTGCACCGGGTGATCCAGACGTGCCAGGCCCACGGCAACATTGAGGGGACTCCCGCCCACGTGCGCCTCAATTCCCGAGGAGCGTTGAACCACATCCACCAAGGCTTCACCAATGACTGTCAGCATGGGGACCACTCTGCCAGAGGACGGCAGCCCCGGACCAACAATTACGAGAGCAGCCGTTGCACCAACTCGCGGCATTTCTTGTAAGCCACGGCCTTGGGGTCAATGAGGTCGAAGTGATCTCCGGGGACGCGCAGCAACTGGGCGGCACTTCCCGCCGCCGTTGCCGCCGCGACGTACGCTTCGGACTGACTCGCAGGAACGTCCTCGTCATCGGTGGCATGCACGGCATAGACGGGGACGTTGATGGGCAGTGAACTCATGGGGTCGGCATATTTATGCCGTTTGGGGAATCTATGGGAATCGCCACCCATGAGGTTGCAGACGGCCCCGTTGCTGAGGTTCAGCTTCTCCGCTGCCGCAAGGTTCAGGAGACCTGACTGGCTGACAACACCCGTCAGGTGCACCGCGTTATCCTCCGGTCCGCGCTGAAGCTGGCGGTCGGCGTCGGGCGTTCCAATGGAGGACAACTTCTGGCGCCCGGCAGCCCAGACGGCCAGGTGGCCTCCGGCTGAGTGGCCCAATGCCACCACTTTGCCGAGCTTGAGATCGTGATCCCCTGCAATATGGGACAGATGGTCGATCCCGGCGAGGATGTCCTCGAACGTATGGGGCCAACCACCGCCGTTGCCGGCCCGCCGGTACTCGAGGTTCCAGGCGGTTATGCCATGCGCCGCGAGGTCGCGGGCAAGGGGCTCACCGAGCTCAGCGCCGTACTGTGAGCGCCAGTAGCCGCCATGGATCACAACGGCGATTCCGCCAGCCACTGTGGCCGCGCCGCGATGGTTCCCGTTGGACGGTTCAGGTATGAAGAGTTCGCCCCATTGGCTGGGGTGTTCGCCGTAGCTGTACTTGTGCCGCAACATTGCGCCCTCCTTTGTACTGAGCCTATCGTGAGGATTCGCAAGTTTGGCTAGAGGCACCCCGACGGCGAGTGGCTCGGTTCAGTGTCGGACCCGCCCCGTAAGCTGGGGGCATGGCAAGCAATTGGGACAGCCTGGACCAGGCTCAGCGGGACGCAGTGGACGCGAACGTGGCGCTGTATGAGCGAGTTCGCCCTGCATTGAAGCGGGTCACAAGGGATGTGCTGCTGACTTTGCGGGACATGTTGAATGACGCTGAGGTCACTCCTTTGTTTGTTACGGGACGGACCAAAACAGTGGAGTCCTTCCGCGAAAAGATTTCCCGCACGGATGATCCTTTGGAGCCGGGCGGTCCCCGGGTGCTGAAGTTTCCGGACCCGTTCCGCACCTTGAATGACATGGTGGGCATCCGCGTCATCACCAAATTGCCCGCGGAAAACGCAGCGGTGGCCAACATCATCAAGCGCCAGCGCCAACTCTTTGATTGCCGCGGAGACCGTGAGAAGGACATCGGCTCCATCGAGTCCGGCACCTACGGATACTCCAGCCGGCACCTCATTCTGCGCACCATCCAGAACGAGACCGTGAAGGAGTACCAGCACGTCTTCAACCCGGACATGCCCGCCAACGGCAGCTACTTCTTCGAATGCCAGATCCGTACCGTGTTTGCGCACGCCTGGAGCGAGATCGAACACGACATCCGCTTCAAGGCCGAGGACCCGCGGGCCTGGACACCGCATTTTGACCGCCAATTCACTGCTACGGCAGCCATGTTGGAAACCGTGGAGAGCGCCTTCGCTGATCTTCACGAGCGCTATGAGGAAGTCCGCGGCTATTGGGACCTTGAGGGCGATGGCGGGATGCCCCTGACGCCCAACCGGGTGCGCGACGTCTGGCGTACGCTTCTTCCGCACGTTGACCGTAAAGTTGATGACGACTGGGGCTGGGCTGCCGAGCTGCTCGCCGCCCACGGACTCACCAAGACCGTGGAGCTTGCCGGGCTGCTCAGCGCCAACCGGATCACCGAGGTCCGCAAGGCCTTGGATCACCGCTACTCCCCCGGCCCGGACCGCCTCCTGGATGACCTCCTGCTGTGGCAGTACGGAACCGAACACATTGATCTCACTGCTGAGGCGCCCGACGTCGTCCCGCACCCGCGGCGCGACAGCCTCCAGCGGCGTCTTAAGCAAATTGAGCGCTACCGCCAGACTGCTTTGTAGAAGACCGCACTGTAAGGACCCATGACTCCCGAGCAACTCATGTCACTGCGGGCGACCTTCCGCTCGCCCCGCCGCCTGCTGACGGAATCCCTTGCGGGGCTTGTGGTGGCCTTGGCTTTGATCCCCGAGGCAATTGCGTTCTCCGTGATTGCCGGAGTGGATCCGCGCATCGGGTTGTTCGCTTCCTTCACCATGGGCGTGGTCACCGCCATTGTGGGCGGGCGTCCTGCCATGATCTCCGCAGCCACTGGTGCTGTGGCCCTGGTGATCGCCCCGGTGATGAAGGAACACGGGCTCGACTACCTCATTGCCACCATCATCCTGGCGGGTGTTTTCCAGATCATCCTGGCCGTCCTGGGCGTCACCAAGCTGATGCGCTTCATTCCACGGTCCGTGATGATTGGCTTCGTCAATGCACTGGCCATCCTGGTGTTCATGTCCCAGATGCCCGAGCTCTTCAACGTGCCGTGGATGGTCTACCCCATTGTCATTGTGGGCTTGGTGATCGTGTTCGGGCTGCCCCGCATCACCACGGCCATCCCTGCTCCCCTGGTGGCGATCGCGGTCATTACGCTGGTGACTGTTGTGGGCAACATCGACGTTCCCACAGTCAGCGACAAAGGCGAACTCCCGGATAGCCTTCCCGCCTTCTTCCTGCCCAACGTTCCCCTGACTCTGGAGACCTTCCGGATCATTGCACCTTTCGCGTTGTCCATGGCGCTGGTGGGCCTGCTGGAATCACTGATGACCGCCAAACTGGTGGACGACATCACGGACACCCGGTCCAATAAGACCCGTGTTTCCTGGGGACAGGGTGCAGCCAACATTGTTACTGGTTTCCTTGGCGGCCTGGGTGGCTGTGCGGTGATCGGCCAGACCATGATCAACGTCAAAGGCTCAGGGGCCCGGAGCCGGCTCTCAACGTTCCTGGCCGGCGTTTTCCTGCTGGTGCTGGTGGTTGTGTTGGGCGATGTTGTGGGCATGATCCCCATGGCCGCGTTGGTGGCAGTGATGATCTTCGTTTCGCTGATCACCTTCGACTGGCACTCCATCCAGCCGTCCACGCTCAAACGGCTGCCGAAGTCTGAAACCGCCGTCATGCTCATTACCGTTGCCGCGGTAGTGGCGACGCACAACCTTGCGGTGGGCGTCGGCGTCGGGGTTTTGACCGCCATGGTGCTCTTTGCGCGCCGGGTGGCCCACTTCGCAACGGTTGAGCGGACGGAACTGCTCCTCAATGGCGAAACCGTGGCGACGTACACGGTGGACGGCGAACTCTTCTTTGCATCGTCCAATGACCTTTACACCCAGTTCGACTATGCGAAAGATTCCTCGGAAGGCATAGATCGGGTGATCATCGATCTTCATGGTTCCCACATCTGGGATGCTTCCACGGTTGCCGTGCTGGATTCTGTGACCGAAAAGTACCGGAATCACGGGCGTGAAGTGGAATTCATTGGGCTCAACGAGGCCAGTGTTCGCATGCGCGAGCGGCTGGCCGGGAAGCTCAACTCCTAACCTCCGCACCTAGCTGAAACAGCGGTCATCTGACATATACGCTCCCCCGCAAGTAAAGAATTCGCCGCACCTGCTGGGCGGATGTGAGCATGGATGAATGCTTGAGGCAACCAATTCCCCTTCCAAAACCGAAGAACCCGCTGCGCCCGTCAATGCCGCACTGGCTGCTGAAGCCAGGATTGCGCGTATTGCCGTCACAGTGTTCCCGCTTCTGGTGGTGATTGCCGGTGTTCTTGGGTTCCTGCTCCCCGATCTTTTCAAGCCCATGGGCGTGGCTGTTCCTTACCTGCTGGGCGTCATTATGTTCTGCATGGGCCTCACGCTGACCCCGCCGGACTTTGCCTCGGTGGCGCGGCGTCCTTGGGCTGTGGCGCTGGGAATTGTTGCGCACTACGTGATCATGCCCGGTGCTGGATGGCTGATCGCCGTCCTCCTGCAGCTGCCGCCGGAACTGGCCGTGGGCTTGATCCTTGTTGGCTGTGCCCCTTCCGGCACGGCATCCAACGTCATGGCGTTCCTGGCCAAGGGAGACGTTGCACTTTCGGTGGCCGTGGCCTCAGTCTCCACACTGATCGCACCCATCGTGACCCCGGCGCTGACACTTTTCCTGGCCGGGTCCTTCCTGCAGATCGACGCTGGCGCCATGGTGACGGACATCGTGAAGACCGTGCTGTTGCCGGTGATCGCGGGCCTGCTGGCTCGTCTTTTCCTTTCGAAGCTTGTGGCCAAGGTGCTCCCGGCACTCCCCTGGGCATCCGCCGTCGTGATTTCCCTGATTGTGGCAATCGTGGTGGCCGGCAGTGCCAGCAAGATCGTGGCCGCGGGAGGAATCGTGTTCCTGGCAGTTGTCCTCCACAACGGCTTCGGCTTGGGTCTCGGATACTTGGCCGGCAAGCTCGGCCGTTTGGATGACAAGGCACGCCGAGCCTTGGCCTTTGAGGTCGGCATGCAAAACTCCGGCTTGGCTGCGACGCTGGCCACTGCGCATTTCGGCGCGCTGGCAGCCCTGCCGTCCGCCGTCTTCTCTCTGTGGCACAACATCTCGGGCGCGGTGGTTGCTGCCTGGCTGGCACGCCGTCCGCTGAAGGACTAACCCTGGGTAGTGCCCCGGCGGTGCAACCTCCAGGGTGAGGCCACCCGCAAGCCCTCGGGCGGCGTGGTTCCGGCCAGCCGGTCCAGCAGCATGCGGACAACCTGCTCGAAGATGGGGTCCGGGCCCACGGTAGTCAAAGCAGGATCGTAGGCCTGGCCCTCGGTGGAATTGCCCACACCCACAATCTGGACATCCTCCGGCACGCGGAGACCAAGGCGGTAGGCAGCGCGGATCGCCTGCAGCGCTTCCATGTCATCAGTACAGAAGATGGCCGTGGGCCGATCCGGCAATCGGAGCAACTCGAGCGCCGATTGATAAGCAGGGGCCGGGCGGTGATGTGACGTCCTCACGAGGGATTCGTCCAAGGGTATGCCCGCTCTCTCCAGCCCGGCCGCGTAGGCCGCAAAGCGGCTCTTTGGCCGGCCAGTAGGGTCTGCCCTTCGGATACAGGCAATTCTGCGGTGTGATGCCGTGAGAAAGTCCATGCACTCGGTGAGTCCGGCGTCAGCCTCAGGGGCAAGGACATCAAATCCGGCTGCTTTCATGGTCCCTGAAATGACTACTTGGGCCACGCCGCGGCGGGCCAATTCCGTGACGGTCTGGTCCTCGGACGTTGCCTCCGGGAAGTATCCGATGATGACGCCGTCGGCACCGCCGGACATCACGAACTTCCTCCAGTCGTCACCCAGCAGGATCACCGGTTGATAGCCGTGCTCAGGAAGAATCCTCGCTGCGGCAGTGGCGAGGGCGCGGTCCCATGGCCATTCCAGGTCTCCGATGGCCACGGCCACAACGTCCGTCTTGCCCCGTCGCATCCCCCGCGCCGCCTGATTGGGCACGTACCCAAGGTCCTTGACTGCGGCAAGAACCCGGTCCTGTGTGGGCTGGCTGATCCGGGTGGTGCCGCCGTGCCGACCGGAGAGCACATAGGACACTGTGGTCAGCGAAACGTCCGCCGCCTTGGCCACATCCCGAATGGTGGGCTTGGATCCCTTGCTCACGTTGCAACTCCTGGTAGACAGCGAATTCCTTGAACTCTATCTGCTGCGGAGTTGGACTCCCCTTGACGCCTTTAGTTGTGAACGTTAACAATTGCGGGAGTCCATAAATACAAGCGGGAGATCATTCGATGAAGAACTGGGCAGGAAATCTTGAGTACTCGTCTGCGGACGTCCAGCGGCCCAGCACCGTGGATGAGCTGCGCGGGCTTGTAGCTGATGCCACCCGGATTAAGGCCCTCGGTTCCCGGCACTCGTTCAACACTGTTGCCGACACCGATGGAACCCACATCCTGCTCGATGCCCTCCCCCAAGAGGTTGTTCTGGACACCGCCAAAAGCACAGTCAAGGTCAGCGGCGGCATCAGCTACGGCGCTTTGGGGCGAGCCCTTGAGGAACAGGGCTACGCCATCCACAACCTCGCTTCCCTCCCGCACATCTCCGTGGCGGGCGCCATCCAGACCGGCACGCACGGCAGTGGAGTCAACAACCCCTCCTTGGCTGCCGCCGTCGTCAGCGTTGATCTGGTGCGCGCCTCCGGCGAGCTGGTGACCCTCACAGCGGACGACGACGAATTCCTCGCCAGCGTTGTGGGGATGGGCGCACTTGGCATTGTCACAGGGCTGGAACTCGCGGTCCGGCCGAGCTATGAGGTCCGGCAACGTGTGCTCACCAACCTGTCGTGGGATGGTGCGTTGGCGAACTTCCAGGCCATCGCATCCAGTGCCTACAGCGTCAGCTTCTTCACGGACTACACGGGCGATACCATCCCGCAGGTCTGGCTCAAGGCCCTGGATACCGAGGCGGCGCTGCCGGATCTGTTCGGAGCAACCCCCGCGACGGCGGCCATGCACCCCCTGCCGGACATGTCCGCTGAGAACTGCACCGAGCAGTTGGACGTGGCAGGGAAATGGCTGGACCGCTTGCCGCACTTCCGCCATGAATTCACGCCAAGCAACGGCGAGGAACTGCAGAGCGAATTCCTCCTGCCCCTGGACCAGGCGCCCGCCGCGCTGCAGGCTGTCCGGGAACTCGCCCAGAAGCTCGCGCCGCTCCTGTTCGTCTCTGAAATCCGCACTGTGGCAGCAGATGAGTTCTGGCTCAGCCCGTTCTACCAGCAGCAAAGCGTGGCGCTCCACTTCACGTGGAAGCCCATGCAGCCCGAGGTTGAAGCGGTCCTTCCCGAGCTTGAGGAGGCCCTGCGTCCATTTGGTGCCCGTCCGCACTGGGGCAAGCTCTTTACGCCCGGCCTGTATGACTTCGCTTCTTTGTATCCGCGGTTCGAGGACTTCCGTGCCCTGGTTCAGGCCAATGACCCTTCGGGCAAGTTCCGGAACGGCTTGCTGGACAGCGTGCTGGGCGTTACGGTTACGTCCTAGCCTTGGCACCACGTCGCTAACCCGCTTCTCCGTTGCTGGGCAGCGATGGAAAAGCGGGTTGGCAACGGAAGAGCGCGGCTTACTCGATGTGGGCCAGCACAGCCCCGGCCGTAACCACGCCGCCGGGCGCGGACAGGACCTCTGAGAGGGTGCCTGCACGATGGGCGGGGACCTGGGTTTCCATTTTCATGGCTTCCAGGACCACCAAAGGATCACCTGCCGCTACGTTGGCGCCCGGTTCAACGAGCCACTTCACCACTGTGCCGGACATGCTGGAGACCAAGGCCGACTCGGCTGGTGAGTCTGCACTGGTGTCAGAGCCGGGCAGCCCCGTCACGTCCGAGGCAGCCGGCAGTCCTTGGCCGGATCGAGCCCAGCCATCCAAAAGGTCTGCCGGAAGTCCAACAGCCAGGCGTTTGCCGTCCACGTCAACGGTGATGGTCCGCCGCTTCCCTTCCGGAGCAACCACGCTGTATTCGGGATCCACGGGAATCTGGTCTGCGAAGTCGGTCTCTATCCAGCGGGTGTGGATGTTCAAGCCGGCAACTGAGGTGAAGTCCTCGGACTCCAGAACAGCCCTGTGGAACGGCAGGACAGTGGCCAGCCCCGTGATGTTAATTTCGGCCAGGGCACGGCGCGCACGGCGCAGGGCCTGCTGCCTGTCCGCTCCGGTGACGATGAGTTTGGCCAACAGGGAGTCGAACTGCGGCGCCACGTATGAGCCGGACCGGACTCCGGTGTCCAATCGGATGCCCGGCCCTGTAGGAGCCTCAAAAGAAGCTACTGTGCCCGGGGACGGCAAGAACCCGCGGCCCACATCCTCGGCGTTGATGCGGAACTCAAAGGAATGACCCCGCGCCACCGGATCCTCGGTGATGCTCAGCGGCAAACCGGCGGCAATCCGGAACTGCTCCTGCACCAGGTCAATCCCGGCAGTTTCCTCTGTGATGGGATGCTCAACCTGGAGGCGCGTGTTGACCTCGAGGAACGCCACGGCGCCATCGGCGGACACCAGGAATTCCACCGTTCCGGCCCCGTAGTAGCCGGCTTCGCGAACAATGGCCTTGGAGCCCTCGTAGATTCGCTGCCGCTGTTCATCGCTCAAGAACGGAGCCGGAGCCTCTTCCACCAGCTTCTGGTGACGGCGCTGGAGGGAGCAATCGCGGGTGCCCACCACAACCACGTTGCCGAGTTTGTCTGCAACGATCTGGGCTTCCACATGCCGTGGGCGGTCAAGGTACTGCTCCACGAAGCACTCGCCACGGCCAAAGGCAGCAACAGCTTCGCGGACTGCGGAGTCAAACGCTTCCTCAACCTCGGCGAGCTCCCGGACCACCTTCAATCCGCGGCCACCACCACCAAACGCAGCCTTAATGGCCAGCGGGAGTCCATGTTCCTCGGCAAAAGCCCGGGCCTCCGCGGCGGAGGAAACGGGGCCATCACTGCCCGCAACCAAGGGAGCTCCGGCGCGGACGGCGATTTCGCGGGCCGTGATCTTGTTGCCCAACTGACGAATCGACTCCGGTGACGGACCGATCCACTCAAGTCCGGCGTCGAGCACTGCTTGTGCAAAGTCCGCATTCTCGGACAGGAAACCGTACCCGGGGTGGACGGCATCCGCGCCGGACTTTTCCGCAACGGCAAGCAGCTTTCCCATGTTCAAGTACGTCTCAGCCGGCGAGTTTCCGTCCAGGCTGTAGGCTTCGTCGGCAGCGCCAACGTGCATGGCATCGGCATCGATGTCTGCGTAGACGGCGACGGACAGGATGCCAGCGTCGTCACAGGCTCGGGCAACGCGGACGGCAATTTCGCCACGGTTCGCGATCAGGACCTTGCGCATCAAATACTCACTTCTCTGGGGTCTTCGTTGTGGTGAAGCTGGGGGAATCCGGGACGAGCCGGAAGCGGATCTTTCCACCAATGGGAACCTGCGCGGCGAGATCAAGGTGTTCGTCACGAACCACTCCGATCACCGGGTAACCGCCAGTGATGGGGTGATCGGCCAGGAACAGGACGGGCAAACCGGCGGGCGGAATCTGCAGGGCACCGGCCATGGTCCCCTCGCTGGGGAGTTCGCCTTCCCGTGTGCGCTTCAACGGTGTGCCATCCAGACGCATGCCCACCCGGTTGGACTGCGGGGTGACCAGCCACTCCTGCGCGCAGAGAGAATCCAGGGCGTCTTGGTTGAACCAGTCGGCACGCGGCCCGGGGACAACGTCCAGTACCGTGACGCCAGTGCCGGGGAAGTCGGGCTGCAGCTCGGGGGCCCCCACCGCTGTGGACGCCGTGTGGTGCCCGACCTTGAGGACCTGCCTGATGACCAATGGTGCCGGCCCGATTCCACTCATGGTGTCCGCCGAGCGGCTACCCAAGACCTCCGGCACATCAACGCCGCCACGGATCGCCACGTAGTTCCGGAACCCCGACTCGGGAGCGCCCAAGGTGAGCACTTCGCCGTCGAGCAACGCGAACGGTGCGGCCATGGGGACGGTCCGCGTCGCACCCGACCGGACGTCGCCGTCGTCGGACTCAACCCACGACGGCGACCCGACAGTCAGCGCTACCGGCGCACCTGTCACAGCAATCACTTGGTCGCCTACAGCTTCCACGGTGAGCCCGCCATTGACGGATTCGATGGCCGCAGCTGAGGAAGCGTTCCCCACCAATCGGTTGGCCCGTCGCAGGGAAGCCCTGTCCAGGGCCCCGGCGGCAGAGACGCCCAATGGACCGTAACCCCGGCGGCCGAGGTCCTGGATCAGGCTCTGTGCACCCGGATTGAGAATCCTTAGTCCGGACTCAGTGTGGTGCTCCTTGTCAGGTTCGCCCACTGGAGAATCACTAGCCGTCACAACCTCGCGGACCGCGCGGTACTGAACCCGATCCCCGGGGCGGACAAGTGCTGGCTGGGCACGGTCAAGATCCCACATCCGTGCGCCGGTCCGGCCGATCAGCTGCCAACCGCCCGGCGACCGGCGGGGGTAGACCGCGGAATACTGTCCACCGAGAGCCACCGAACCAGCAGGAACGGCTGTACGCGGGGAAGAGCGCCGTGGAACCGTGAGGGCCTCGTTTTCACCCACCATGTAACCGAAGCCTGGTGCGAAGCCGGCAAAGGCTACGGTCCAGACCTGGCCCGTGTGCGCCGCGACGACGCCCTCCAGGCTCAGTCCGGTGAGCTCCGCGACATCGGCGAGGTCGTCGCCGTCGTACACGGTATCGATGACCACCAGCCCGGAGTCAGTGACCTCCGGAGCAAACAGTTCCAACTCCATGAGCCGTGCGCCGATGGCGCGGGTGGCGGCCGCGGACTCGCCAACCACCATCACCGTCTCCGCGGCGGCGAGAACGTCCACTTGGCCGGGAAGCGGGGACTTGTTGAGCATGTCCTGCAGCGCGAGGACATCCTGCAGGCCATCCAATTCGGCCAGCACGGCGCGGGTGCCGACGGGCCTGACGGAGCGAACCCTCTTGGCTGTGGCTGTGTGCATCACGGTTTCCATTGTTCGTTACGCCGCCGGCTGAGCGTGCGTCCCCTGCATGAGTCGGACATCTTCTTCCGGCTTGGGGTCGCGGCCGAGGAGCATGCCCACAATGGTGACAACGGCGGCCACCAGGATGTAGACGGCGATCAGGTACCAGCCACCACCCGCAGCGCCGTACAGTGCGGTGAAGATGATGGGAGCAACGGCTCCACCAATGACGCCAGCCAGGGTGTAAGCCAGGGAGCTGCCGGCGTAGCGGAGCCTGGCCGGGAACTGCTCGGTGATGAAGGCCGCCTGGGGGCCGTACATGAAAGCGTGCAGTGCCAGGCCGATCACGGTGCCGACTGTCAGCATGGCTACGGACTTGCCCTGGATCATCAGGAAGAACAAGGGAATGTAAGCAGCTGTGGCAGCTGCCGCGATTCCGTAAACCCAGCGACGGTTGAAACGGTCCGTCAGCGCCCCGGCCGCGGGGATCAGGAAGAGCTGGAATGCGGAGCCGATCAAGATGGCAGACAGGACGTTGCCGGTGGTCATGCCCAGTTCCTTGGTGGCATAAACCGCCACAAACACGGTGAACAGCGCGTAAAGGATGTCAGGGCAAACACGGGAAAGCGCTGCTGCCACCAAAGCCTTGGGCTGGGTAGTGAACACTTCCTTGATGGGAGCCTTGGGGCGATCCCCGTGGGCCTGGATGGCCTTGAAGACAGGGGTTTCCTCAAGCTTGAGCCGGATGATCAGACCGAAGACCACCAGGAGTGCGGAAGCCAGGAAGGCTACGCGCCAGCCCCAGGAGAGGAAGGCCTCTTCACTCAGGGAAGCGGCGAGAATGGCGAGAACACCGTTGGCCATGAGGTTGCCGGCCGGCGGGCCGATCTGGGCCGCGGAAGACCAGAAGCCTCGCTTGTTGGGGTCGCCGAATTCACTGGACAGCAGCACTGCACCGCCCCACTCGCCGCCCACGCCAATGCCCTGTGCCAAACGCAGCAAAACAAGAATGGTGGGGGCCGCGACGCCGATCACTGAGTAATCCGGCAGCGCACCGATGAGGACCGTGGCCACGCCGATCAGGACGAGCGTGAACACCAGGACATACTTACGGCCGATCTTGTCACCAAGACGGCCGAAGATGACGCCACCAATCGGACGGGCAAGGTAGCCCACGGCGAACGCTGAGAAGGAGAGCAGCAGCGCGACAAATTCGTCATTGCCCGGGAAGAAGATCTTGGGGAATACCAGGGCCGAGGCCACCGAGTAGATAGCGAAGTCGTAGTACTCCAGCGACGTTCCGGTGAGGCTGGCTACGTACGCCTTAATGGCACCGGGCGGTGGCTTCCTTGTCGCTGCCTTGGCTGCATTGTTGGTGCTGGTCATGATGTCCTCCGGGGGGATGAGGGATGGTGCGGGGAGCCCGGGATGGGCTAGAGGAACGAGCCGACGGTAACGCCGGCATCGCCCAGAGCGGACTTCACAGCGGTTGCCATCGCAACGGCTCCGGGTGAGTCACCATGCACGCAGATGCTCTCTGCGCGGATATTCAGGATGGAACCGTCAATGGTTTTGACGGTTTGTTCGGTAGCCATCCGAAGGACGTGTTGGGCCACTTCGGCGGGATCGTGGAGAACGGCGCCCGGTTGTGAACGGGAAACCAGCGTGCCGTCCGGGTTGTAGGCTCGGTCCGCGAACGCCTCGGAAACGCCCCGAAGGCCGGCTTCCTCCGCCAGACGCAGTACCTCGGAACCGGGGAGGCCAAGGATCGGAAGGTTGGGGTCAACCGACTTCACAGCATCGACGACGGCGCGTGCCTGTGCGGTGTGCTTCACGATCGCGTTGTAGAGGCCACCGTGGGGCTTGACGTACTGGACACGGGCTCCCGTAGTGGCCGCCAGGGCCTGGAGAGCCCCGATCTGATACACCACGTCGTCAGCCAGTTCCGTGGGATCGATGTCCATGAAGCGGCGGCCAAATCCCGCGAGGTCGCGGTAACCAACATGGGCGCCAATAACGACGCCGGCCTTGGCCGCCTTTTCGCAGGTGCTGCGGATGACGCTTGGGTCACCGGCGTGGAATCCGCAGGCAACGTTGGCACTGGACACCGACTCAAACATGGCCGCGTCATCACCGAGTGTCCAGCGCCCGAAAGACTCTCCGACGTCGCTGTTCAGATCGATGATTGCCATGATGTGATCCCTGCCTCGTGATGTGCGTTACATCTAGGATGCACCAATCTGCTGGATTGTTCAACAATCCAGCGATCCTAATTTTCGGCAATCGTGTAATTTTGGTGTCATGGCCGGTGTAGATCAGGAAAAAAGCGAACACGTTGGCCTTGATAGCGCCCGGGCTCGCGTCCGGATGAGGGTTCCATCCGTAGCTGAAAGAGTTGCCGAGGAACTGCGCTATCAATTGGCCGAGGGCTTCCTGGTGCCGGGTGCCAAACTCACCGAAGCCACTATTGCCGAGGATCTGGGAGTATCCCGGAACACCGTCCGCGAAGCATTCGCCGAGCTTGCCGGTGAGCGGCTGCTCCTCCGGCAGCCCAATAAGGGTGTCTTTGTTGCCACTCTCGAAGCAGGCGACATCCACGATGTTTATACGGTTCGCCGGGCAATAGAGGTCAGCTCAATCCGCGCGGGTGGTTCGCCGGAGCGGATCGCCGCCGTCAGGGCCGCCGTCGAGGAAGGCAAGCGGGCAGAGTCCGCCAACGACAACGCAGGCCTGGGCAGCGCAAACCAGCATTTCCATGGGGCAATTGTGGCCCTCGCGGAGAGCAACCGCTTGAACACGATCATGGCGCAGATCCTGGCCGAGATGCGGCTCTACTTCCACAAAGCCACCATGAACGCCCACTTCTACAGTGATTGGCTGAAGGAAAACGAGCAGATCTGCTCAGCGTTGGAGTCCGGGGAATTGGAAAGGGCCGGGGACCTACTCCTGGCCTACCTCAACCGTTCAGAGCAGCAGCAAACCGCCATCCACGGCGAATAGTCAGCGCTTGCCCTTTTTGCGGGAACCCTTGCCGCGGCCCTTGTCCGGATTCGGGGCGTAGCGCTGCGCGACCGCAGGCTTCTTGGGCCCTCCGCCGCGACGATCCGGCTTGGGTGCCTTCTTGGGCTTCTCCTGCTGGGCGGAAGGCTGGCGTGAACTCTGGGCTGTCCGCCCACGCACTATGCCAATGAATTCTTCAATCACTGGACTGTCGCTTCCAACAATCCAGGCAAGGCCGATCTGAGTGGTGGGAGCCCCGGTCAAGCGGCGCATGACAGTGTCTTTAGCATTCAGGTGTCGCGCCACGGACATCGGCAGAATGGCCAGCCCTGCACCGGAAGCAACCACCTGGAGGGCCATGTCCGGCCCGCCCATCTCGTCGATGTCCAGGAAGTTTTCCTCGGCGAGATCATCCAGTGCCACTTCCTCAAACACTGAGATCTCGTGTCCTTTGGGTGCCACCACGACGGGCTGCTCTTCATACAGGGGGATGACGTTCAGGCCCTCGCGGTCCACGGGCAACCGAACAAAGCTGAGGTCAGCCAAACCGTCACGCAACACCGAAACTTGAGCGGCGTCGTCGGACATGAACGAGTGCAAGGGGAAGTGGGGCATCCGTTCTTCCCACCGCCGTATCCACTTCCCAGGCGTCACACCGGCCACATAGGCGAAGCGGAGACCGGCTAGGGGTTCGGTTGTTTCGGCGGATTCTTCAGCGTCTGGCACACACTCACAGTACCGGCCAGATACCCTTGAAGCATGACGTCCTCCAACTCCCAGTCCATGAAGCCGGCAACCGTTGCCAAGAAACTCGGCATCTACCTGCCCGCGACACCCCAGGAGTTCCAGGATTCGTCCATCTCCCGTGAAGAATTCGCAGAACTTCAGGCCAACCCGCCGGAGTGGCTGGTGGAGCTGCGCCGCAACGGCCCGCACCCGCGCCCGGTAGTCGCGCACAAGCTCAACATCTCCATCAGTGGCCTCGCCCGCGGCGGCGTTGAGGATGCACTCACGACGGCGGAAATCACCGAGCTGCTGCAGGCACCGCCGCAGTGGCTGGTCACCGAGCGAGCCACGCATGCTGCAGTACGTTCCGAAGCGCAGCGCGTCAAGGATGAAGCCGCCAAGAAGGCCGCCACGAAGGAAGCCCGGGACAACGCTGCTGCAAAGCGCGATGCTCCGAAGACTTCAAAGCGCGACCACGCGTAAGTTTTAGCGTGTTGTGGCCGGGATCAACGGATCCCGGCCACAACTGTTTAAGGCTCAGTCCTGGTGGAGTGGGGCTCAGTCCTGGTGGAGCTGGATGAAGTTGCCGCAGCCGTCGTCGAACACTGCACTGACCCCCGAGGGATCCTCGGACGGTTCGCCCTGGAACTTCACACCGGCGGCGAGCAGACGCTCATACTCTGCCTGGACATCGGGCACTCCGAAGGTGATGGCAGCCAGGCCGGACTCATGCAGGGCATTCATGTAGTTGGACGCGATGGGGTTGTCACTGGGTTCCAGCAGGAGCCCCGGCGAAGTGCTGTTCTCCGCGCCCGGGTCCTTGATGATGAACAGGTTGTACTCGGGCATGGCCATCAGGGTCTCGAAGCCCAGCGTTTCCGTGTAAAAGACGTGGGCTGCTGCGGGGTCCTTGACGTGGATGCTGCACATTTTCAGTCTCATGGTGCCTAGGCTACGCCCCGGGTCAGACAATCTGATCCCCACAAAGACCCTCGCGCCCACGAACGCACTGGCGCATACTGGGTTCAAAGCAGCGTATTCGCCTGGAGGTGGTCCGATGCCCGCCATGATGCTCCTGTGGGGTGTAGCTCTGGTTCTCGCAACCGCAGCAACCACATATGTCCTGCACAGGAAACTGACCCACGGCCGGGGCCCGGAGCCGGACGGCCTCTTCTGGGATGTCTTTGGCGGGCTGGTGGTGGTGACGCCCGCCATCATCGTCCCTGCCGTGCACTGGGCTCCGGCCGGGCTCATCATGGTTTTCGTCGGCGTCGCTACTGCGGCAGGAACACTGCTGGGCATCCGCAAAGTGGAGCGTATCCACGCAGCTGAGCCCCGGCGTCGTGCCGGTTTTTTGGACGACGCCGCACGCCACCGGAACCTCATGGAGCAATGGCAGAGGTATGAGCTCGATCCCGCGCGGACCATCGATTTCCCCGCCATGACGGACGTCAGGACTGCCGAAACAGCGGCGCTAACACGGGCCATGCGGGAGGCCGAGTACTGCAGGGTGACGGCCGGGACCGACTACCGCGCCGCCGTCGAGCGCCTCGCCGACGCCCTCAGGGAAGCTGAACGCGCAGCCGGAGTCCCAACCCCCACACCGAGCTGAACCTACAGAACCTTGCCCTTGAAGAACTCGGGACGCAGGCGGTACATCACCAGCATCACCACCACACCGAGCAAGATCACGCCCATGCCCAGCACGAACACCAGGCCCACGCCGCCCACGGATGAGCCCGAGCCGTACTCCGGGTCCATGGAGTCCATGGCCGTCTTGACGAACATGACCAGCAGGATCACACCGCCCAGCAACGGGGCCAGGAACTTGAAGAAGAACGCGCGGACACTGCTGAACGCTGATGCCCGGAAGAACCAAACACATGCCAGCGCCGTGATGCCGTAGTAGAAGCAGATCATCATGCCCAGGGCCGTGATGGTGTCCCACAGCGCGTTCTCGGACACCGTCCGGGTAATCACGTAAAAGCCAGCAGCAGCGATCGCAGCGGCGATGGTCGCGAAACTGGGCGACTTGTAGGTGGGGCTGATCTTGCCGAACTTGGGAGAGATAGCGCGGTAGTGGCCCATGGCCAGCATGGTGCGGGCCGGTGAAACAAACGTGGACTGCAGGGACGCCGCGGAGCTGCTCAGGATGGCCAAAGACATCAGAATTGCGAACGGACCCATGACCGGGCCGGCAAGCACGGCGAAAATGCTGGACTGGTTCTCCGGGTTGCCGGCACCCAGTCCCGTCTCGCCAACACCGGCGAAGGACAGGGTAGCCAAGGCAACTGTCATGTATATGATCACAATGACCAGCACAGTGATGGTGGCGGCGCGGCCGGGAGTCTTCTCCGGGTTCTTGGTTTCCTCGTTCATGGTCAGC
Source organism: Paenarthrobacter aurescens (assembly GCF_041549525.1). Lineage (NCBI taxonomy): Bacteria > Bacillati > Actinomycetota > Actinomycetes > Micrococcales > Micrococcaceae > Paenarthrobacter > Paenarthrobacter aurescens. The sequence goes on along the minus strand of NZ_CP157456.1, from coordinate 38,563 downwards.
GTGACGTCCCAGCCCCAGTAAATGAAGATCGAGAGGGACACACCAGCGGCAAACTGTGAGAACGAATCCACGGCGAAGGGGTTGAACCAGTCGGGCGAAATGGCGGTGGCGTCGAAGGCCGTGCCATTGGCAACATGCGCGAATGCGGAGACCGCGAACCAGCCCAACACCAGCAACTGGAAGGCCACCAGCACGTACTGCACGCCCTTGGTGGTTTCCATGCCGCGGTAGGAAATCCAGCACGCCAACGCGATGAACACCAGCGTGGTGGCGATGTTCAGGGGCAGGATCTTGCTGAGCTCCCCCAAGGCCGGGTTACTGAAAATCTGCGCCAGCATCAGGTAGAAGAAGTCCACGGCCACCGCGGCAAGGTTGGATAGCACGATGATGGTGGCCGCGATCAGCCCCCAGCCACCCATCCAACCGATCCACGGACCAAAGGCGCGGGTGGCCCACGTGAAGGAAGTTCCGGCGTCGGGCATTGCGTTGTTAAGTTCGCGGTAACCGAGCGCCACCAGCAGCATGGGGATGAAGCCCACCAGGAAGATGGCGGGCAGATGCACGCCAACCTCGGACACGGTGGGGCCAAGGGCCGCGGTAAGGGTATAGGCGGGGGCGATGCAGGAGACACCGATCACGACGGCGCCGATCAGGCCCACCGATCCGGCTTTCAGTCCCTTTTCACTCAGGGACGTCTCTTTCGACTGGACCGTCTTTGGTGCAGTTGACATGGGGTTTTGCCTCTCAGGCGATTGCTAGGAGCTTTGTCGCGTGTAGTCGCGGGGTACCACGATCATGGGAACGGGCAGGGCACGCAGGATCCGGTTGGCGGTGCTGCCCAGGAAGGTGGCCCGGTGCTGGGCCAGGCGGCTGGAGCCGATCAGCAGGATTTCGCCGTCTTCCCAGTCGAGCCGGTCAACGGCTTCTTCGACGGTGCGGCCTTGCGCCACCACGATCTCGGGCTCCGGCAGCTGCGAACCTGCCGGGGAACCGTCGACGGCGGCAATTCGGTCAGCGGCATGCATCCACGCCGCGTCGAGCAGCTGAGGCGAGTCACCGCCGTCGAGAGCCAATAAGGAAACAAGCCGCAGCGGAAGGCCACGGTCCCGAGCGGACTCGACTGCGACGTCGAGCAGTTCGTCAGCACCCGGCCGCGTTCCAAAACCGCAGCTCAGGCGTGTGAGGGGCTCCGTGCGCTGGTATCCGTGAGGTGCCAAGGCCACCGGAACCGGCGACGAATGGAGCAGCGAACTGGCTACCGAGCCGATGGTGAACCGCTTGAGCAGGCCACCGTTGGTAGCTCCGATAACCAAGACCGCAGCGTTCATCTCCACGGCAGCGTCGATCAGCGTTTGCGCTTCGGAGTCGCCGCGGCGGATGTGTGCCCGGGCGGTGACGTCGGCCGGAACCAGTGCGAGGCCTTCGTCCAACCAGCGCTGCGCTTGCTCGTTGAGGATGTCGTTGTAGCCGGTCTCAGGCGGGTACACAGCGTTGAACGGGGAATCTTCCGGGATCACCAGGACCAGGTCCAGGCTGACATCGTGGTTCCGGGCCAACGCAACGGCAAGGTGAACGGCGTCGTGCCCCCTCGCGTTGGCGGTGTAACCCACTACGTAGCGCATGGTGGTCCTTTCAGTGCTTAAACAGTGGAGCCGGCAGGCCGGGGAATGAATGGTGCTCCCCCGGCCTGCCGGTGCGGTTTCACAGTGGTTAGACAGCTACCGAAGCCAGCTTGTTGGCTTCGACAATACGGGCCGCTGTTGCCTGGCCCATGCGGACTGCGCCGTCAACGTGCTGGTAGCCCTCGGCTGCGAGGTCTGACGAGGACCAGTAGATCGGTCCAACGTTGGCGTGCTGGTCCTTGCCGTAGCGGTGCAGGCCGCCGAGGTCGTAGCTGGAAGCGTACGCGCCGCGGGTCCACTCTTCGGAGCCCCAATCGGACTCGTAGTAGACCTCAGGGGTCAGTGCCTTGTCGCCAAGGAAACCGGCGATGGATTCGAGGATCGCTTTCTTGCGGTCTTCAGCGCTGAGCTCGAACACGGCGTCGGCCTTTTCGTCGGACACGAAGCCCACCAAGGTGCCGCGGGTGTCGCCGTGGTTGGTGTTGTCGTAGACCTCCTGGACCAGTGCACCGGCGCTGAAGCCCGTGCCGGAGAGTCCTTCTTCGCGCCAGAACGGGGTGTCGTACACGGCGTGAACCTTGATGACCAGGCCAAGCGACTGGTGCTGGTGCATCTGGTGCTGGCGGCGCGGGAGCGGGGGCTCGAACGAGACGCGGGAGTACAGGTTGGGCGGCACGGCCATGATCACGAAGCGGGCGTTGACCGTTGCCTGCTCGGACACGACAGTTACGTTGCCCTCGTCCCACTTGATGGTGCGGACCGGGCTGTTAAGTACGACGTCGTCACCCAGCTCTGCTGCCTGCAGCAGCGAAACCTGCTGCATGCCGCCGATGACCCGCTTGTCGAGGATGAAGTCCTCATCCGTGAGGTGGCTGAAGGAGCCTGCCGAGGCGGCCATGAGGACTGCCTGCAGTGCGGAGAAAGCGTGGGCGGGCTTGGTGAGCATGCCACCGGCGATGAAGAGGCCGATGTTGTTGCAGGCTTCCTCGTCGCTGGAGTTCTGGCGGAGCCAGTGGTGGAAGGAGATGGTGTCCAGCTCGCGAGCTTTAGGGTGGGCCCAGGGCTCGGTGGGGCCGATCTCGGCAGCAAGTTCGTCCAGGATGGCTACGAGCTTGTCCATCTCGGCCTTGGTGGTTTCGTTGACCGGGAACGTGTCGCCGGTGTACTGGGTGCGCTTGCCGTCGGCGCCGATGTAGACGGACTCTCCGTCGCGGTAGCGCGAGTACATTTTCAGTCCGAGCTCGTCCAGCAGCTCCATGAGGACCGTCTGGTCCGGGGAAACCCACTGGCCGCCAATTTCCAGCATTGCGCCGTCAATGGTGTCGGTCCAGGTGCGGCCGCCCACGCGGTCGCGTGCTTCGAGCACTGCGACGCTGAGTCCGGCCTTCTTCAATTCGCGTGCCGCCGTCAGCCCTGACGGTCCGGCGCCGACGATCACAACGTCGCGATCAAGATTCTGCATGTTGTCCTCTCCGTGGCCGTCCGTGGTGGCTGACCAATAAATGAATGTCATTCATTTATCTCCATAGTAGCGCTGGAGACGTCCAGTGTGAAGGCCCGATGGAATAATGCTTGAGACACAGGCAGCAGAAAGGCCTCCGATGCCCGCACCAACGCCCGCCCCTCCCGCGGTTCCCGCGCGCCGCCGTGCCGGCAGACCCACTGCTGCGGTCCTGGACCAGGACGGCATTACGACGGCGGCCCTTGAATTGATCAGCACCAAGGGTTACGACGGACTCACCATGGCGGCCCTTGCTCGTTCCTTGGGCGTGGCGCCTTCCGCCCTGTACAACCATGTCGCCTCCAAAGATGACGTCCTTCTGCTGGTGGAAGACCATCTGGCTGCGATGGTGGACGTCTCCGCTTTTGGGGTGGAGCCGTGGGATGCCGCTGTGCGCCGCTGGGCTTGGTCCTACCGCGACGTTTTCTCGGAGCATACGCCGCTGATCCCCGTGATTGCAGTGCTTCCTGTGGCAAACGCCCCCAAAACCCTCGCGATGTACGAGGCCGTGACCGCCGGATTCCGCGACGCCGGGTTCCCGGAGGAGAAAATCATCTCCGCGATCGTCGCCATTGAGGCGTTTGTCTTCGGGGCCGCTTACGACGTCACCGCACCGGAGGACATCTTCGACGCCGGCAACCTCGCCGAGCAGGTCCCCAACTTCACGGCCGCTGTGGACCGGTTGGCTCTTGAACGGCATGAGCGTCCCACCGATGTTGCCTTTAGTCTGGGGCTTGAAGCGCTGATCACGGGATTCGGAGCGCTGCGGGCGTAGCTTCGCAGGTTGGACGCCCGCTTTCGGGAAGACTGGCCCCATGACTGACGCCTTCGCCTGCCTCTCGTCGCCCTTATCCTTGCAAGTGCCGCCCTCTCACGGCCGACAGCTACGAGGATGAAATCAAACGTGTGGCAAGGGAAGCCCTCAAGGTTATTCTGAACGATCCTCGAATCGGATACGGGTCGTTCTCGATGGGTGTTTTCAGCCCCGATAAAACGATCAACATTGGCCCTTCCGATCTGGGATGTCAGGGAACGGGATCCACGGACAGACTCCGGGGGTGCGTCCTGTAGCTGGACCTGCCAACACTGCTGGACCTCGCCACCACAACCCCCAACTCTTGTAGTACAAGTTCAATACTTGTATCCTAAGTGACAGGCAAGGATGCCGCACATCTTAGGAGAACCATGAGCACCGTAGATCTCATTCGCCACGTCAAACTATCCACGGCACGTTTGCCCCTCACCGTCCCCATCAGCGATGCCAAGGTCTTCACCGGCAGGCAGAAGCCCATGACCGAGGTGGTGTTCCTGTTTGCCGAGATCACCACAGAGCAAGGGCACAGTGGCCTTGGCTTCAGTTACTCCAAGCGCGCTGGCGGCCCCGCGCAGTATGCCCACGCCAAGGAAGTTGCAGAAGGCATCATCGGCGAGGACCCCAACGACATCGGGAAGATCTACACCAAGCTCCTCTGGGCGGGCGCCTCGGTTGGCCGCTCCGGCGTAGCAACACAGGCTCTGGCCGCAATAGACATCGCACTCTATGACCTCAAAGCCAAGCGCGCCGGTCTCCCCCTGGCCAAGTTGCTGGGTTCCTACCGCGACTCGGTTCAGACTTACAACACCTCCGGCGGCTTCCTCAACGCCACCCTGGACGAGGTCAAGGAACGCGCCACACGCTCCCTTGATGAGGGTATTGGCGGCATCAAGATCAAGGTGGGCCTGCCCGACTCCAAGGAAGACCTGCGCCGTGTGGCCGGGGTCCGCGAGCACATTGGCTGGGACGTCCCGCTCATGGTGGACGCCAACCAGCAATGGGACCGGGCCACCGCGTTGCGCATGGGCCGGCAGCTGGAGGAATTCAACCTGATCTGGATCGAAGAGCCGCTGGACGCCTATGACTTCGAAGGCCACGCGCACCTGGCACAGGTCCTGGACACGCCCATCGCCACAGGTGAGATGCTCGCTTCCGTCGCAGAACACAAGGGCCTCATTAACGCCAACAGCTGCGACATCATCCAGCCGGATGCCCCCCGCGTTGGCGGCATCACTCAATTCCTGAGGCTCGCAGCGTTGGCGGATGAACGCGGGCTGGGCCTGGCACCGCACTTCGCCATGGAAATCCACCTCCATCTGGCCGCAGCGTACCCCCGCGAGCCGTGGGTGGAGCACTTCGACTGGCTGGACCCGCTGTTCGAGGAGCGCCTGGAAACCAAGAACGGCCGCATGATCGTTCCGGACCGCCCCGGGCTTGGCGTCACCCTCAGCAATCAGGCACGCGTGTGGACCACCGAATCCGTGGAATTCGGCGCGTAATCTTGAACCCATGAGCCGAAACCTGACCGCGGATCTCGCCGCCGACCTTCGCAACCGCATCGTCGACGGCGCCATTCAGCCAGGGGAGAAGCTTCCCAGCGAAAACACGCTCATCAGCGAGTTCGGAGTGAGCAGGACCGTGGTCAGGTCCGCCCTGACCCGCTTGCAGGCTGAGGGGCTAGTGGAAACCGAACGTGGGCGGGGCAGCTTCGCACTGACCCCGCCGGCCGACGGACCCGTTCCTGCGCCGGGGACACGTGCCGTTGGCAGCGTGGAGGAGCGGCTGCAGATGCTCGACTTCCGGATCGGCGTCGAGACTGAAGCCGCAGCACTGGCCGCGAAGAACCACACAGAACGGCAGCTCAAGGCCGTGCACGGCGCCCTGGAGCAGTTCACCGCGAGCTCAGGCCACCCTGCTCACTCCATGAAGGCCGACTTCGAGTTCCACCGCGCAGTCGCCGCCGCCACGGGCAACCCCTTCTATACGGACTGCATCTCGGCACTGGGCCAAACCATGATCACCATGCCGCGCCCGCGCCTGGTCGCAGGTGATGAGGAGGATTCGCGCAGCCGCTTCGAACAAGTGGTGCATGAGCACTCCTCTATATACGCAGCAATTTCGGAGGGCGATCCCCTGGCTGCCGCAGCCGCCATGCGCCTTCACCTGAGCAATTCACGACGCCGGTTCACGGGTTCAGCGCGCAGCTGACAGTCCGCAGGGACCCGGGATCGCGCTGGGGGAACAGGTGAGCCCCGCCCCCGACGAATCCCTTCCCGGCAGATCCCGGGCTTGCGCGAATCCCCCGCCGCACAACGGGAAGGAGAGCGCACAAGGGCGGCAAATGAAGGCGGACAAAACAAAAAGAGCCCCAGTCCTAAGACCGGGGCTCTTTCAATTGCGTGCGCGAGGGGGGATTTGAACCCCCACACCCTTTCGGATACTGGCACCTGAAGCCAGCGCGTCTGCCGTTCCGCCACTCGCGCGCAACTTCTTTTTCCAGAGTTCGGCTGGTCTCCCAGCTTCGTTTCCTTCAAAAGCAGCGAGATCAAGCATAACGGACATCCTGAGGAAAACACCAATCGGCGAGTGGGAGGGGCCTCCTATCAACCCGGAAGAGCCCCGGGTTCAGGTGAATCGGACTAAAATTTCTGCCCCCGCCTCCCGCGCCAGCATGGGGTTGAAACGAACTTTTCCGGGTCGCAAGGCGTTGTGGATTAAGGCCATTCCCAGTCAGTCCCAGTAGTATCGGGAAGTGGAAGGGCCGTCAGGCGCGTACTTCGCTGTGTGCGCGGACGGAGCAATTGACGGACTATCGGACCAGGCACAATGGGTGCCGCGGCAAGGAAAGGAGAAGGACCATGGGTTTGCTGGACAAAGTCGAGCGTGGCATTGAAAAGGCCGTCCGTAACGTCTTCTCCACGGGGTCGCGGGCACGTGTTGAACCGGTGGAGATTGCCAGCAAGCTGAGGCGCGAGTTGGACAACAAGTCCATCACCATCGCTGCCGGGCGAACGCTGGCTCCCAACGTTTTTGATGTCCTGCTCAGTGATGAGGACTTTGCCCGGGCCCAGGAATGGGGAACCCCCTTGGCGGAGGAACTGTGCGACGTCGTGATCCAGCACGTCCGCAGCCAGGGCTACACACTCCAAGGCGCGGTCCGCATTTCGTTCCGTCGCAATGACGAAGAGCGTGCCGGACATTTCGAGATCGCTTCCCGGACCGAGAAATCGTCCGGTGATGCTCCGCAAGCACCACCAGCTCCCCGGTCCAATGTTCCGGCGGCACCGGCACGGCAACCCACCCGCCTCCAGCCGGTGCTGGACATAGGTGGCCAGCGCTATTCCCTCAATGCACGGTCAGTGGTCTTGGGCCGCTCCTCGGAAGCCGACATCCTGGTGGATGACACCGGCGTTTCACGGAAGCACCTTGAGATCCGCACTGAGAATGGCAGCACTTGGGCCGTTGATCTCGGCTCCACCAACGGCAGTTACGTTAACGGACATAAAGTGAACGGCAGCGTAGAGCTCACAGACGGCTCAACCATCACGATGGGACGTACCAAGATCATTTTCCGCCTCCTCCCCCAAACCCCGGGTGGCCACGCGTGAACGACATCAGCGAACTGACAATCACAGCGCTTCGCTTCGGCTTCCTTCTTCTGTTGTGGGTTCTGATTTTCAGCATCGTCACCACCATGCGCCGCGACTTCCAGATCGGCCGCAAGGCAGTTACTGGAGTCCCCACGGCACGCGAAGTCCGGAAGCACCCGGAACTTGCGGCATCGCCACCACCGGCAATCCAGCACGCACGCACGCTGGTGGTCACTGAGGGGCCGCTCAAGGGCACCACGGTTCCCCTGGCTGCAAGCCCCATCTTGCTGGGCCGCGCGCAGGAAGCCACTCTTGTCCTTGAGGACGATTACGCCTCCGGCCGGCACGCGCGACTCTTTCCGCAGGGCAGCCGCTGGTTCATCGAGGACCTGGGCTCCACCAACGGCACCTACCTGGCCGATCAACAGCTCACCCGCGCCTTGCCGGTTGAGCTTGGCGTCCCCGTGAGAATCGGCAAGACGGTCATTGAATTGAGGCCGTAGTCCATGGCCTCCCCCGAGACCCCCAAAGGCCAGGAAAAGCCTGCGGAGCGCCCGCTGATCATGCGCTACGCCGCTCGTTCCGACGTCGGACGGATCCGCTCCAAGAATGACGACTCCGCATATGTGGGCCGTCATCTTGCTGTGGTGGCCGACGGCATGGGCGGTCACGCCGGCGGCGATGTAGCTTCCGCTTCAACGGTTCTGGACATGATCCACCTTGATCATGACGATTATCCGGAGGGCGCGGACACCGTCCTGGCCGACGAGATCCAGACCGCCAATTCCCTTCTTTCCGAGCTGGTGCACCAGAACCCCAAGCTTTCGGGCATGGGCACCACCGTTACCGCCCTGCTTCTGGAGGGCCGCAAACTTCACTTCGCCCACATTGGTGACTCGCGCGCCTACCGTCTGCGCAACAAGAAGTTTGAGCAGGTCAGCATTGACCACACGTTCGTGCAGCGGCTCATTGACGAGGGCCGGCTCCGCCCGGAGGAAGCCGAAACACACCCGCACAAGAACGTCCTGATGCGCGTCCTCGGCGACGTCGACGCCAGCCCTGAACTGGATCTGGACGTCCTGGATGTTGAGCCCGGCGAACGCTGGCTGCTCTGCTCCGATGGGCTCAACTACGTAGCAGGCCACGTGGTGGAACGCATGGTCCGTGAGACCAAGGACCTGCGCGAATGTGCTGAAATCCTGGTAGACCTAACGCTGGAAGCAGGCGCCCCGGACAACGTCACCGTAGTGATGTTGGAGATTGCGGAGGAGACCGACGACGACGTCAACACGGCCGCCGTCGACGTCGTTCCGGCAGCGGCGCTTGCCGCAGCAGACGAGCCCGAGACAGTCACAGCCACCAAGTCCGCCGATGACGTAGCCGCGGACAAGGGAGCAGAGCACAGCACAGCCGAGTCTAAGGCTAAAGCGGCGCGCCAGGCCGATGCTGGCTCGTCTTTCAGTTCCGGGGATCCGGACCGCAAACAAGACGGCGCTGAGGATGCATCCTCTGATGAGTCCACGGAACCGCCTGCCACCACCGACCCCCATCTAGGTGAGCACTTATCTGCGGAAGTGCTGCGCGAGGAATTGGCCAGCAGGCCCCACGAACTTGTAGGTGCAGCAGCAACTGCTGCTGAAACAGGCTCCATTCCGACTGTTGCCGGCCGCACTGTGGCGCGGAGGGCAGCAACCGTCCTTACGCATAAGGCTGAGCAGGACCGTGTTGACGTGGAAGAGCCGCCCCGTCAACGCGGGCGTTGGTTGATGCCTGCAGTCGCGGCCGTGGTTGTGCTGGGGGTAGTTGTGGGCCTGTGGCTCGGCTATGCCTGGACGCAGACACGCTATTACGTGGGCGAATACGATCAGCGGGTCGCCATTTTCAACGGGATCTCCCAGCGGCTCGGCCCCATTCAGCTTTCCCGGCTGGAAGCAGTTACCGATATCAGGGTGGATTCATTGCCGGAATACGGCCAACAGAGCGTACGCCAGACCGTACCTGCGGGTGATCTGGACGGTGCACAGGACATTGTTGAGAACCTGCGGAGCACCGGAAGCGCTTCCGCCAACTGCCCAAGCCCTTCACCCACGGCTACCGCCACAGCGTCGGCAACTGCTACGCCGGCTCCCACCGCCTCTGTGCCTATTCCCAGTACGGCTGCAGTTGGTACCCCCACTCCTTCGCCCGCTCCGACTCCCTGTGAGGCGGCTAAATGATTCAGACTGAGACAGCCCCCAAACCCCGCCGCAACGTAGAGCTGGTGCTGATTGTCCTGGCCCTTTCCGTTGGAATCGGTGCCAGCGCCTTGGTGAGCATCAACTCAGAAGTCGGGCTGGACAGCGATTTCTGGTTCCAGTCCAGCCTCTTGGCGGTTGCAGCATTCGCATTCCACATTGTCCTGCGACTCCGTGCGAAGTATGCGGATCCGGTAATACTTCCTATAGTGGTAGCGCTTAACGGGCTCGGCCTGGCCTTGATTCACCGGATGGACGGTCCCGCGGACGACACTGGCAACAACCAGCTCCGTTGGACACTCATTGCCATGGCAGTCTCCATTGCCGTGATCTGGTTCCTCAAGGATCACCGGATCCTGCGCCGTTTCACCTATATCTCCTTGGCGGTCAGTGCTTTCCTGCTGGTCCTTCCTTTGATCCCGGGAATCTCGGCGGGCGAAATCCTAGGTGCCCGCGTGTGGATCCGGGTGGGACCCATGACGTTCCAGCCCGGTGAAATCGCCAAGATTACCCTGGCCATATTCTTCGCAGGGTATCTTTCCTCCAACAGGGATCTCATCCTCTTGGCGGGGCGGAAGATCGGGCCCATGCAGTTCCCGCGGTTCAAGGACCTGGGGCCCATGATCACCGCCTGGCTGGTGAGCATTGGCGTGCTCGTGTTCCAGCGCGACCTCGGATCCTCCATCCTCTTCTTCGGCCTGTTCATCGTGATGATTTACGTGGCCACCAGCCGGATCTCCTGGGTGGTCATTGGCCTGCTCCTTATTCTGGGCGGCGGCTTCATCGCCTCCCAGATCTTCTCCCACGTTGCCTTCCGGATCGATAGCTGGATCAATGCCTTCACGCCGGAGGTCTTCGGCAGGTCTCCTGGCGGTAGCGGGCAGATCGTGGAGGGCTTGTTCGGCATGGCCGACGGCGGGCTGGTTGGTACCGGCCTCGGCGAAGGCAGGCCGGACCTGGTGCCTTTCGCCAACAGCGACATGATTGTGGCCCTCATTGGTGAAGAGCTCGGCTTGATTGGCCTCTTCGCCGTGGTGATGCTTTACATGCTGCTCTTTACCCGTGGCTTCCGCGCAGCTTTGGGTACCCGGGATGCTTTTGGAAAGCTCCTTGCCTGCGGCTTGTCCTTTGCCATCGCCCTGCAGTGCTTCGTAGTGATTGGTGGCGTCACACGGCTCATCCCGTTGACCGGCCTCACCACTCCGTTCCTCGCTGCCGGCGGTTCTTCGCTTCTGGCCAACTGGATCATCGTTGGCCTGCTGCTCATGATTTCCAACACGGCCCGTGGCCCGGTGGACACCACCCCCATGGTCAACAAACCGCCGGCAAGCAGCAGCACGCCGGACACCCGTAAACCGGCAACAGGACAGACACCCAGCGCACCAACAGAGGCGGTGAAGCAACAATGAACCAGGCTATTCGCAGCAGCTGGATGGCTGCCGTCGCCATGTTCGCGTTGATCTTCGGCGCCATCAGTTACGTTCAGGTGATTGGCGCCGATGACCTCAATGCCAACCCCTGGAACCAGCGCGCAGTGTTGGCGTCCTTCTGCAACGAGCGCGGCTCCATCATTGTGGCCGGCAAGCCCGTGGTTGAGTCGGTGCCCGGAACTGAGTCCTGCGCCTTCCAGCGCAAGTACAACCAGCCGGAGCTGTACGCAGGAATCACGGGATACTTCTCCAAGTTCTTCGGCTCCAGTGGCCTGGAACAGTCCATGGGCGAAACCCTGGCAGGTAATTCCGATCAGCTGTTCCTGGATCGCATGAGTCAGATGTTCCTTGGTAAGGAGCCCAAGGGCGCCTCCGTGGAATTGACCTTGGACCCTGCCCTCCAGCAGTTGGCCATGGACCTCATTCCTGAAGGCCAGCGAGGCTCCATTGTGGTGACCAACCCCAAGACGGGTGCCATCCTGGCCATGGCTTCCAAGCCGACGTACGATCCCAACCTGATTGCCACCCATGACAAAACCACGGCAGACGCGAATTACGCTCAGCTGCTGGAGATTCCCGGCATCAATCTCAACCAAAGCGTCAGCGGTCCCACGGGCAACCTGCTCTCTCCCGGCTCGGTGTTCAAACTGATTGACACCGCTGCTGCGTTGAACTCAGGCAAGTACAACAAGGACAGTGAGCTGCCCAACCCCAGCAGCCTGCCTTTGCCCGGATCAAGTGCCAGCTTGCCCAACTACGCCGGCGGTAACTGCAACGTCCGCGAGACGGCGTCGTTCGCCTTTGCCTTGGAGCAGTCGTGCAACACGCCCTTTGCGAGCATCGCACTTGACCTCGGCCAGGACGCCATTCGGGAACAGGCTCAAAAATTTGGTTTCGGGCAGGACTTCGGAAATCAGCTCAACCTTCCGTCTGCCACCAGCGTCTTCCCGGAAGACCTGGACCAGGCGCAGTTGGCCCAGTCCTCTGTGGGTCAGCGCGACGTCAAGGCCACGCCGCTTCAGATCAACACGATGACGGCGGCCATCGCCAACGGTGGGGTACAGATGAAACCCAACCTGGTTGAGGCCGTCCGCGCGCCGGATCTCCGCGTCATCAATGAGCCCAAGCCTGAGACGCTCCGCACCAGCACCACGCAGCCCATCGCAAACCAGATCACTGAGTGGATGACCAGTGCTGTGGACAATGGCATTGCCAGGGGTGCAGCCGTTCCCGGCGTCAAGGTGGCCGGTAAAACGGGCACCGCCGAGCTCGGCGATTCAGGTTTGAACAATTCATGGTTTACCGGGTTCGCCCCGGCAAACGACCCACAAGTAGCCGTCACCATTGTCATGGAGAGTGTGGACGTGCTAACCGGGGCCCAGCTAACCAGTCCGAACGCAAAGAAGATTTTTGAGGCGGTGTTGAATAAGTGAGGCCTACTTCGGGAATCACACTCGGCGGCAGGTTCCAGCTGACCAGTCGCATTGCGATTGGCGGCATGGGCGAGGTCTGGAAGGCCAAGGACCAGATCCTTGGCCGGATCGTTGCCATCAAGGTGCTCAAGGAGGAATACACGGGTGACCCCGGTTTCCTCCAGCGCTTCCGTGCCGAGGCGCGTCACACCGCCCTCCTCAACCACGTGGGCATCGCCAACGTCTTCGATTACGGCGAGGAAGCCGGTTCGGCTTATCTGGTGATGGAACTTGTGCCCGGGCACCCGCTGAGCGGCATCCTCGAGCGCGAGCAGGTGCTGTCGCCGGACATGACGCTCTCCATCATTTCCCAGACAGCACGCGCTTTGGCCGTTGCACACGCGCAGGGTCTGGTCCACCGCGATATCAAGCCGGGAAACCTGCTGATCACTCCGGACAACCGCGTCAAGGTCACCGACTTCGGGATCGCCCGCCTGGCTGACCAGGTTCCGCTGACTCAGACCGGCCAGGTGATGGGCACCGCCCAGTACTTGGCCCCCGAGCAGGCAACCGGCCAGACGGCCACAGGCTCTTCGGACATCTACTCCCTGGGTGTCATCGGCTACGAATGCCTCACGGGGCACCGTCCGTTCTCGGGCGAATCGCAGATTGCCATTGCCCTGGCCCAGGTCAATGATGCACCGCCGCCCCTTCCGGAGACACTGCCTACTCCGGTTCGTGCCCTGCTGATGTCCATGCTGGCCAAGGATCCCAAGAACCGCCCGGCCAACGCCATCAAGCTGGCCGAAGCCGCGGAAGCAATCCGCAATGGTGACATTGCCACCGCTCACGCCGCCGTACCCGGCATGCTGCTGTTCGAATCCACTACCGGACCCATCACGGCACCGGTGGACACCGCAACGGCTCCCACCGGCGTCGTCACCTCGCCTTACGGCAAGGAGCAGTCGACGACGGCGACCTCCGCACTTCCAGTTCTGGGCGCCGGCGCTGCCGGAGCTGCTGTTGGCGCCGCCGCAGCGTCTTCGGACAACCCTCTGACGCGTGCGAACGCGCTGGAGGCTGAGCGTCAGCTCAACGACGACGAAGTGGTTTACACCGAAGAAGATAACTTTGACGACGCAGAGCCGGAGCGCAAGAAGCGCAGCCCATGGACCTGGCCCCTTGTTGCACTGATCCTGCTGGTCCTGTTCGCGTTGGTTGGGTTCTTGATCTCGCAGTCGGGATTCTTCTCCCCGAGCCCGGCACCCAGTGAGTCCACCACCACCAGCACCAGCCGGAGTGCCAGCCCTACCTCTACCTCGGCTACTCCCACGCCCAGGCCCACGGAGACAAGCGAAGCGCCGCAGCCCACTCAGTCGCAGCCCCAGAAGATCAACGTCATCCCGGAGCAGTACCAGGGCCAGCCTTTCCAGACGGTCAGTGGGCAGCTTCGCGCGTTGGGTCTTGGTGTGAACGGTCAGGAAGTCTTCGATGCCACGGCTCCCGCGGGAATCGTCATCAGCCTGAACCCCACAGGTCCCGTGGACCCGGGGCAAACCATCACCGTGACCTACTCCAAGGGCCCGGAATTGGTGGCTGTACCCGGCATTGCGCCAGGAGTGGACGAAGCCCAGGTTCGGCAAGCCATTGAAGGAGCCGGACTGCAGTGGGTAGCTGGAGAACCCGTTAACGGCGCCATTGGCCAGCAGCCGGGAACGTTTGTCCGTTCCTCGCCTGCAGCCGGAACCCAGGTAGCAGCTGGCTCAACAGTCACGTACTACCTGTCCAAGGCTCTGGTGCCCACCGAGCCTGAAACCACCAGGCCCACGCCCAGCGGCTCCGGCAGCCCGAGAAGCTAAGTTAAGCCATGTCAACGCCACGTCCAGGTCCTGCGCACCGAGAGGAGAGCACACCTGTGTCCTCCCAGCGCATCCTCAACTCCCGCTATGAACTTGGCGAGTTGATCGGTCGTGGCGGCATGGCGGACGTCTACAGGGGCACGGACACCCTGCTGGGACGGACCATCGCCGTGAAGGTTCTGCGCGCAGACCTCGCACGCGATCCCCAATTCCAGGCCCGCTTCAAACGTGAGGCCCAGGCTGTCGCGGCGTTGAACCACCCATCCATCGTGGCCATCTTCGACACCGGGGAGTACTCGGTTCCGGGAGGCCCTGGCGAGGACGTGCGCGTCCCGTACATCGTGATGGAGTACGTGGCCGGACGAACCCTGCGGGACATGATCAAGGCCAACGAGCTTGATGTAGAGAGCTCCGTCGGATTCACCCTGGGTGTTCTGGGTGCTCTTGAGTACAGCCACCGAGCAGGCATCGTCCACCGCGATATCAAACCGGCCAATGTGATGGTCTGTGCCGATACCGGGGACGTGAAGGTCATGGACTTCGGCATTGCCCGTGCCATGGCCGATTCCGCGGCCACCATGACTCAGACCCAGGCCGTGGTGGGAACTGCCCAATACCTTTCGCCGGAGCAAGCCCGGGGCGAAACGGTGGATGCGCGCAGCGACCTCTACTCAGCTGGTTGCCTGCTGTTCGAGCTGTTGACCAGCCGTCCACCGTTCGTCGGCGACAGCCCCGTATCAGTGGCCTACCAGCACGTTCGTGAGACCCCGGATCTGGCCAGTGCGCACAACCCGGAGGTCTCTGAAGCGCTGGACTCGGTTCTGGTAAAGGCGCTGCAGAAGAGCCGCACGGACCGTTTCCAGGACGCTGCCGCCTTCCGCCGTGCCCTCCGTGCAGCCAGCAACGGCATCCCAGTACCCGCCGTAGCAGCCAGCGAAGCCCCCACGGACCCCAACGACCTCGTGGAACCGGAAGACCCGGCAACCGAACTCTTGAGCACCACGGCCGTGGGCTTCCTTGACGCTGATCAGTTTAAAGACGAACCCGTTGAGCACCCCCAGGAAGAACCCCTTCCCTTGGGCCTCCCACCGGAACGTGAGCTGCCGGCCAACCAGAAGTCCCGGCGTCGTGCTTGGGTTGCCACTCTGGTGATCTTCACCATTTTTGTGCTGGCAGGCGGCGGCTTCTGGCTTTACAGCCTCATGAACATGCAACCGCCGCCGCCCGCGAAGATCGCGGTGCCGTCAGTGACCAACATGTCCGAAAGCCAGGCGCTTCAGGAACTGTACTCGGCCAAACTCAAGCCCAAGTCCGTCCGTGAGCCCAGCGATACCGTGGCAAAGGACATGACCATTGGCACATCGCCCATTACCGGGGCGTTGCTGGAACAAGATGCTGAAGTTGTCCTCAAGATATCCAGCGGGCCAAGCTCAGTATCCATTCCAGCGGACATTGCCGGCCGTACTGAGCCCGATGCACGTGAAGCTTTGCGCAGGCTCGGCATCACCGGAGAAATCGTGACTGTCCTGACCCACAGTCCCACCGTCCCTGCGAATGTAGTGATCAGCACGGCCCCCGCGCCCGGTGGGGCGATTGCTGTGGAAAGCAAAGTGGAACTGCAGGTCTCCACCGGCAAGGTCCTCATGCCCCAGCTGATCGCTTTGCCGGTGATGGAAGCGGAAGCCGCGCTCAAGGCCAACGGCCTCACCATCTCAATTGTGGAGCAGGAGAACTCGCAAGTTGCTGCGGGCACTGTGACGGCTCAGAGCGATGCTTTCAACACTGAGGTGGCTCAGGGCAAGGTCATCACCGTTACCGTAGCCAAGGCCCCGGCTCCTCCGCCCACACCTACTCCCACGCCAACGCCTACGGAGACTGAGAATCCGACGCCGAAGCCCACGCCAACCAAAAAGTAACGGCGTCTGCGTCTGCCGCGTCCGCTGACCTCCGCGTGCTCGCTCGTTCCTCGCTTAGACGCACGCTTCCGGTCACCGGCCCGCGACCGACGCCCGTTGCTTTGGCTACTGCTTGATCAGCGGGCTCAACTTCGAGGCTCGTTCGGCCGCGCCGGTCATGCCCAGGGATTCCAACCAGTTGCCCAGCATCTGATATCCGCCTTCAGTGAGCACCGATTCCGGGTGGAACTGGACGCCGCACAGGGGTGCTGTCTTGTGCTGCAGGCCCATCACTACGCCGTTGGTGGTCTCGGCGGTGATTTCCAGAACGTCCGGGATCGAGTCGCGGACCGCTGCGAGGGAGTGGTAGCGCGTAGCAGTGACGGGCGATGGCAGGCCTGCGAAGACGCTCTTGCCTTCGTGGCTGACCGGCGAGGTCTTTCCATGCATGAGTTCCGGCGCGTGAGTGACAACTCCGCCATAGGCCTCGGCAAGCGCCTGATGCCCAAGGCAGACACCAAACATGGGCTTGGCGGCCTCGCCACACCACTTGATGAGCTCTATGCAGACGCCGGCCTCAGCCGGAGTACCCGGGCCGGGGGAGACCAGGACGCCGTCCCGGCTCGCTGCGAGTTCCATCGCCTCGGCAAGGGTTACGTCGTCGTTGCGGACAACCGTCGTCTCGGCGCCAAGTTCCTGGAGGTAGCCAACCAGGGTGTAGACGAAGCTGTCGTAATTATCTACTACAAGAATCTTTGTGCTCATGGCTGCTGCACTAAACCAATCGTTGAGTCGGTCAAAGTGGTGAACTGGGAAAACCACGGAAAGAGAAACTCCACCATCAATACCAGGGCGATGCCCACAAGTACCAAGGAAATCAGGATCCGTACCCACAGGGGTCCAGGTAAATTGCGGAAGATCCACGCGTACATCCGTTACCCCTTTCCGTGTGCCCGGGCTACTTGCGCGGCAATTTCCGACGGCGGCCCGGCTGAGGCGGGTTGCCAACTATCCAGCATTGAGTAGGCAATGATCCGCTCCTGCGCCCCAAATCGCGGGTTGCAACTGGTCATGGTGAGGATACTCTCCGTGGGCTGGACTCCCGCTTGGGTGGGAACGGGCATCAGAACATCCGTGCGGTCCGGGAGGACGATCTGGTTGTTGCGGAAAACGTAGGTGTAGTAACCGTCTGCCGTCTGGATGTAGATCTTGTCACCGGGAACCAGGGTGTGGATGTTGTCCAGCACGGCGCCGTGGGTTTGACGGTGGCCGGCTACCGCGAAGTTGCCCGGCGCACCAGGCATGCTGGTGCTTCCGTAGTGGCCCAGCCCCAGAGTGTCCAGAACATCCGAGCCGGTGCCTTCAATGATGGGGCGTGTGTAGTCCGGGCCGAAGCGCGGAATATACATAATCCCTATCATTCCTGCGTAGGCCGGTGCGGGAGTAACCACTGGTGGTCCGTAGTCCACGGGAGCGGCAGGTGCCGCCGGAGTGATGGGGCCCGCGAAGTCCTGAGCGAAGCTTTTGACCGCTTCCGTCTGCTTGGCGTCGGCTTCCACGTTGGTCCACCACAGCTCCCAGGCCACAAAAAGGAGGAGAACTATGCCTGCCGTAATAAGAAGTTCGCCCAGGATCTGACTGATCTTGCGGATGACATCGGAAGCCCGGAGACGCTTGCGTGGACGCAGTTCATGGCCCTGGCGGGCGGACGGCACGGCTGAAGCCGCCGTCTGCTGCTGATGCGCCACAGGGTCTCCTTGCATAGGGCGCGGGCGGCACAGGCGGGCTCCCGGTTGCGGCTAGACTTGACAGCTAGAACCACCCCGGAACGCCGTGTGGCCGTTAACCGCTGGAAATTTCCTTCCTGCAGGATATCAAGCTGGCGCAAACGGGTATTAACCGAACAGCCAGGAGGATCCGTGCCAGAGTCCAAGCCCCGCAAGCGGCCTGCCCGTCAGGCCCAGCAGACTTCCGCCGCTCAGCAGTACAAGCCCAACCCGGTTTGGTACAAGGCGGTCATGTTCGGCCTGATGATCCTCGGACTCATCTGGATCATCACTTTCTACATCACCGAGGGGCAGCTTCCCATCCGCGAGTGGGGCTCATGGAACATCGTGGCCGGCTTCGGCATTGCGATCGTCGGATTCCTCATGACCACCCGCTGGCGCTCCTAGGAATCCCGCACCTCACATTTCCGTGCCCGTAAACGTCTACAGGATATGAGCAGCCGGCACACCACCTTGGATTCCCCGTTGGGGCAGTTGACGCTGACTGCGCGCGGGGAATATCTCACGGGCATCTTCTATGAGGGCCACTGGCATATGCCACCGGCGGACTACTTCGGAGACATCACAGGTTTAGACGATCCCGTGTTTGCACAAACCCGGGCTGAGCTCAACGAGTATCTGGCTGGTCATCGGACAGCATTTGAGCTCCCGCTCGAAGCAATGGGCAACCCCTTTCAAGAGAAAGTCTGGGATCGGCTCAAAAGTATTCCGTTCGGTGAAACCGTCAGTTACGGCGAGCTGGCTGCTGAGCTGGGAGATCGTCATCTGGCGCAGGCGGTGGGGTCAGCCGTCGGACGTAATCCCATCAGCATCGTCATCCCCTGCCATCGTGTGGTGGGGGGCAACGGCCAACTCACCGGTTACGCAGGTGGGCTTCCAAACAAGCGTTTCCTCTTGGAATTGGAAGAGCCTACAGATGTGCGGGAGGGCAAGCTTTTCTGATGAAGCCCGGGCAAGCAGTCCCCAAGAAGCCATTCGAAGCAGTGGTCCGTGAACAAGGCGCAACAGTGCTTCGTGTGTGCCGTGCAATTCTCGGCGTGCATGATGCCGATGATGCCTGGTCGGATACCTTTCTGGCCGCATTGCAGGCTTACCCGGCGCTGCCTCCTGAAGCCAACGTCGAGGCATGGCTGGTGACCATCGCCCACCGGAAATGCATAGACCATGTACGGGCTGGATCCCGCCGCGCCCTTCCCGTTGACCAACCACCGGAGCAACGCTCCAGTCTGGGCATCCCCGGGGACGGTCACGAGGATTTGCTCCATGCCCTCTCAAGGCTTCCCCCCAAGCAGCGGCAGGCCGTGGCCTACCACTACCTTGGCGGTCTTCCTTATAAGGACGTTGCAGCCTTGTTGGGCGGTACCGCAGACGCTGCCCGTCGCGCCGCAGCCGACGGCGTAAAAGCTCTCCGCTCCGCTCTTTTCATCCATCCGTCGCTGGCTCATACCTCCTCGAAAGGGGACATCTTATGACGCTTGAACTCAGCCCCGATCACGCAGAGGTTGTTTCACTCCTGCACCCTTTGGACGCCGGACTTGAGCCGGCCATTGCCAGCCTTCATGCCCGTTTGGCACGCGACGCCCAGCTCACTCACACCCTGGACATCGCGTACAGGATCGTAGACTCCCCGCTGGGGAAGCTACTCTTGGCAGCTACGGACCGTGGAATAGTCCGCGTAGCCTTCGAGCTGGAAGACCACGACGCCGTTCTGCAGTTTCTGGCCAACACCGTGAGTCCCCGCATTCTTCAGGCTCCGGCCCGCCTGGATGACGCCGCCCGCGAACTCGAGGAGTACTTTGCGGGCACCAGGACGGAGTTCGATCTCACGCTGGATTTCCGGCTGTCCCGTGGATTCCGCCTCAACGTCCTGCGCCACCTGCCCCGGATTCCTTACGGCGACACAGCCAGCTACGCCCAGGTTGCCCAGGCGGCCGGCAGTCCGAATGCCGTGCGAGCCGTGGGAACTGCCTGCGCCACCAATCCTTTGCCCCTCATCGTGCCGTGCCACCGTGTAGTGAAGTCGGACGGCAACTTTGGCGGCTACCTCGGCGGAATCGAGGCTAAACGCGCCCTGCTCCGCCTTGAGGCGGCAGCATGAGCGAGGACGCACTGTTTCCGCTGGAGCTGGTAAAGCCGGAAACGCACGACGCCGGTCCTCGCCTGGTAGCGCCCGGCGCCGTCCACATTCCCGGCTGGCTCACTGTGGAGCAGCAGCGATGGATCGTGGCGCGCTTTGGCGAATGGACACAAGGGCCGGTTCCCTTACGCGCAGCTACTCTTCCGGGTGGACACCAGATGTCGGTACGGACCGTTTGCCTCGGTTGGCACTGGCAGCCTTACCGCTATACACGGGAAGCCACCGACGTCAACGGCCGTCCTGTGCTCGATTTCCCGGACTGGATGGTGCGCTTGGGGCGGAAGGCGGTGGAAGCCGCCTATGTCTCTGGCGGGGAAATTGATGAATCCCTGAGCGCCTTGGCCACCGATTACACGCCCGACGCCGCGCTGGTGAACTTTTATGATGACGGCGCCGCCATGGGCATGCACCAGGATAAGGACGAGCGCTCCAACGCACCTGTGGTTTCGCTGAGCATCGGTGAAACGTGCCTTTTTCGCTTTGGCAATACGCAGACGCGGACCAAGCCATACAAGGACGTTGAACTTCGCTCCGGAGACCTCTTCGTCTTTGGAGGCCCGTCCAGGTTCGCTTATCACGGCATCCCCAAAGTCTTCCCGGACACGGCACCGGATGGGTGCGGGCTCTCACGGGGGCGGATCAACATCACCATGCGGGTCACCGGATTATCCTGACGCCCGGCGTCTGGCGTCCGTTCAAGAAAATGTCCGAGGCACCGGGCAGAATATTGCAGGAAGCAGAATTACCATCTGGTTCTTGAATGGGCCAGCCCCAGAGGAGCACGCATGACCCCGGATAGTGGCACGATCGTCGGTGAGGACGGCCTGGCCCGTCCGTTGTGGGCGTCCTCAGATCCCCTCATGCAGGCTTACTACGACCATGAGTGGGGAATGCCTGTCCGCGATGAGCAGGGCATGTATGAGCGCATCAGTCTCGAAGCGTTTCAAGCTGGTTTGTCCTGGGCCACCATTCTTCGGAAACGGGATGCCTTCCGGCGGGCATTCGTGGACTTCCATCCGGAGTGTGTCGCCGCCTTCACCGAGGCGGATGTAGAGCGGCTCATGCTCGACGCCGGAATCGTGCGCAACCGGCTAAAGATCAAAGCCGCCATCACCAACGCCAAGGCCACCATTGCTTTACGTGAGGAAGGCGGGCTGGTGGGCTTCGTCTGGTCATTCCAGCCCCAAACCACCCCCATGCCAACCTCCATGGCGGAGATACCAACCAGCTCCCCTGAGTCAGTTGCACTATCCAAAGCCCTGAGGAAGAAGGGCTTCGCTTTCGTGGGACCCACCACCATGTATGCCCTTATGGAAGCTGTAGGCATCATCGATACCCACCTGATGGACAGCCACAGGCGGGGCACCTCAGGAGTCTGGACCTAAGCTGCCGCACTCGCGGCTGGACCGCTCTCACTCCACAGACCTTGTCCACAGAAGTGCGTAACTTTATCCACAACCGTGGATAACTTCTGTGGACATCCACGTACTTGCCCGCAACATCGCTGTCAGTCCAGTGATTTAGCTCTGCTGTCGTGGCCATTCCACTTATACCCACTGTGTGTTGTGCTGTGGATAGTTCGCCAAGCTTCACCCAATGTTCAGCACTGCAGGATTGTCGCCTTCGCCGAAGCACATTTTTAAAGGGTGGTGGGCGGTCTTCCACAGCTTCCCCTGTTGTTGATGGCAGGCCCGCCTGGTGGAGAGTTACCCACTTAACAACAACCGCCCCTGTGGAAGTTATCCACAGGTGGGGATAAGGTTGTGGGTTTCGAGGTAGCAATCCCCGGCTTGCAGGGCAATTTGGACCCCCTCTGGGGTCTGAACTACATCTGTGTAAGTTATTAACACTGTTGATAAGCCTGTTGATATTCGGCTCTCCACAGCGTCATTAACAGGATTGTCCACAACTGCTCCAGAAGTGGCTCTCTTATCCACACTTCCACGCAACAAGGGGACAAAGTTATCCACAGCTGTTGAGAAACCCATGCCTTTCGGGGGATATCTTCCGGTTTCGCGGGTCCACAGAGGGCTTTTGCGGATAACTACAACCCTGTAAGTTACACACACTGTGGATAACCGTTGTGGATAAGTGGGGAAAAGTGCGCGCCGTCAAACAGGTGCCAGTACACGTCGAGGTCCCAACACACTGCGAGGTCCCAGTACGGTGGTGCCATGAAGAGCGACTTCAAAAAGCTGATTCCCACCTTTAGCGCGCAGCACGGCAAGTTCTCGCTGGTGACGGTTCCTCCCCTGCAGTTCCTCATGATCGATGGGCACGGGGACCCCAACGAAGCCCAGTCCTACAAAGACGCTCTAGCCACGCTGTACCCGGTGGCCTACACCTTGAAGTTCCTGAGTAAGCGCGAGCTTGGGAAGGATTACACCGTGATGCCGCTTGAGGCGCTGTGGTGGTCCGATGACATGGAGTCATTCACCAGTGCCAGGGACAAGTCCCGCTGGGACTGGACGGTGCTGAACATGGTCCCCGAGTGGATTACGGGGGACCATGTGGAAACGGCAAAGGAAGCTGTGGGGAAGAAGGGGGAGAGCCCGCTCTTGGAGACTCTTCGCCTGGAACCACTTGAGGAAGGCCTCAGCGTCCAGACGCTGCATGTGGGTCCCTATGACCATGAGGGGCCGGTGCTGGAGGAGATGCACAGCAGGTTCATCCCGGAGCAGGCCTTGGATATGACTGGCAAGCACCACGAGATTTACCTCAGTGATCCCCGCCGTACCGCACCGGAGAAGCTCAAAACAATTCTGCGGCAGCCGGTCATCAGGCTCGGGTAGGCCAGCTAAATGGGGTCTTCCTGAAGGCAGGCTAGCCTGAAGTGACCCGGAACCAGGTAACCACGGCCAACAGCCCGGCTACCAGAATCAGCCCACCTGCTTGCATCAACGCCTGGTTCTTGCCCCGTGGAGCATATGCAATCGCAGCAGCAGCCAGGCCGCCCGTGATCAGGCCACCAAGGTGTGCCTGCCAGGCAATGCTTGGAACAAAGAAACCGATGGCACCGTTGATGGCGATCAAGACCCACAGTTGCTTGGTCTCTCCGCCCCTATGACGCTGCACAACAAGCATGGCACCGAAGAGGCCGAAGATGGCGCCGGAAGCACCTACCACGCCCACCAAGGGCCGGTCCGGGGTGAGCAGCAGGAAGCCCACTGAGCCACCGACTGCGGAGATAAGGTACACAGCGAGGAAGCGGATACGCCCGAGCAAAGGCTCAAGGGCCTGTCCGAAGATCCACAGCGTGTACATGTTCAGGACTATGTGGAGCAGGAATCCTTGGGAGTGCAGGAACGCTGACGTCAGCATGCGCCAAGGCTGGTTCTCTGCGAAGACGTTCGCGAACGCGAAATTCTGGAAAACCGCGTCCCCCGGCAGCAACCACTGAAGAGCGTAGACGAGTGCACACAGGCCGATGATCACGTACGTCACCAAAGGCCGGCCCACTGCCAAGGCTCCGCCGTAAGGGGACTTGTATGCCGGCGTCGTACGTTTTTGTTCGTTGACGCAGTCAACACATTGGAATCCGACGGCTGCCGTCCGCTGGCACTCAGGGCACGCAGGGCGCCCACAGCGCTGGCAGCGCACATAGGAGGGCCTGTCCGGGTGCCGTGGGCACACCGGAATATCAGCGGACGGCTCTGCCGACGGAATTCCGTAACTCATGAGCTCTGGTTCAGCGTGTGATTAGAGCTGTTCGATGTCGATGCTGTTGATGACAACATCCTCAACCGGGCGGTCGCCCATGCCGGTGCGGACGGACTCGATGGCGTCCACAACCTTGCGGGATTCCTCATCCGTTACTTCGCCGAAGATGCTGTGCTTGCCGAACAGCCAATCGGTGTTGACGGTGGTGATGAAGAACTGTGACCCGTTGGTGCCCTTGCCCATCTGGATGCCGGCGTTGGCCATTGCAAGCTTGTACGGAGCGTTGAAGGTCAGTTCCGGGTGGATTTCGTCATCAAACTGGTAGCCCGGGCCACCCACGCCGCGTCCCAGGGGATCGCCTGCCTGGATCATGAAGTCTTTGATGATCCGGTGGAAAATGGTGCCGTTGTACAGGGGGGTGCCGGTCTTGTCTTCGCCGGTTTCCGGGTGGTTCCAGGACTTTTCGCCCGTGGCCAGGCCAATGAAGTTGGCGACCGTCTTGGGGGCGTGGTTGCCGAAGAGGTCAACCTTGATGTCGCCGAGGCTCGTGTGGATCGTTGCTTTTGCGGTTGCGATGGTCATGGCCCCATTCTTCCATGCAGGGTCAACGCCCGTCCGGCTGTAAAGCCGGTTCCGCGCTCGGTGAAATCCTGGACGATCTCGGACAGAGGAATAGCCGGTGTTCCACAAGCGACGTAGGCTAGCAACAAACGAGCATGTGTATCGGGAGGTAGTTGTGAAGAAATCAGACCGTATTGCCCGCGAACTCGAACAATCAGTGACGGCCGGTGTGGATAACGCACGGGACTGGGCTGCACCGCGTGTGGAAGCAGCCGTCAATTGGGCTGTTCCCCGCATCCAGCACGGCATTGATACCGCTTCCCCCAAGATCCAAGAGGGGCTGAAGTCCGCTGCGCACAACCTCGCCGACGGCGTTGCAGTTGTTACGCCGCGGATTCAGGACGGGTTGGCGCACCTCGCGCCAAAGATCCATGACGTAGTGGAAGACGCCACACCCAGGATCCAGGAGACCCTCAACAGGGCAACCCCGGCGCTGGGAATTGCACGGGACAAGGTAGTGGACGAGTACCTCCCCAAGCTCTCCGAGCAGCTGGGACAGGCCTCGGTAGCGGTCCATCACGTGCTTGAGAACGCTCCTGCCCAGGTGGATGCCGTGGCGCAGAGGCTTGTTGATTCCGGCGTTGTCCACAGCGTCCAGGAGCAGGCCCAGGCCACCGGCAAGCAGATCAAGGCAGTTACTGATCAGGCCAGCAAGGCAGTGACCACCGCGCTGGTGAAGGAACAGCCCAAGCCGAAGAAGCGCGGATGGCTGATCGTCACCGTCATTGCTGCCGCCGCTGCTGCAGGTGTTGCTGCCTGGAAGGCCTCCAAGCCGGTTGAGGATCCGTGGAAGACGCCTTCACCGGTTACCCCCACGCCCGCTCCTGTACCTGCAGCTGCGTCCACAACTGCTCCAGCAGAGGCCGCTGTGTCTGCTCCGGCAGCGGCAGTCTCTGAGACCAAGTCCTCGGACATCACTCCGGAGGAGGCCGCAGCTGAAGTCGAGCAGGCCACCAAGGATGCCTTCAAGAACGTTGAGGACTCCACGGAGAAAGTTGCAACCGACGCGAAGACTGCCGTGAAGAACATCGCGGCCAGCCTGCATAAGGACACCGATGGCAAGGACTCCGACGCCAAAGGTGCCCAGAACTAAACCTTGACCCGTGGCCTCAGCAGGGGCCTGTAAGTCAGAAATCTGAAGGGATCCCGGCTATTGCCGGGGTCCCTTCAGTGTTTGCCGGCTTGTAACCAAAGCCTCCATCGGACACTTGGCCCCGAGTGTTAGATTTGGAGTGATGTCAGCCGATAGACCCCTTGCGGGTGCCCTCCAGGATGCTCCGGAACCTCCCGGCGTGTCCATCGTCATCCCGGCGTATAACGAGGAAAGCGTCATTCGCCAGTGCCTCATCGCGGCCATCTACCAGTCGGTTCCTGCCGAAGAGATCATCGTTGTGGATAATTTGTCCACGGACCGCACGGCCAGAATCGTGCGTCAGATGCAGCAGGAATACCCCGAAAGCCCCATCATCCTGCTGCGCCAGGAGGCTGCACAGGGACTGATCCCCACACGTAACCATGGACTGAACAATGCCACAGGGGACGTGGTGGGCCGCATCGACGCCGACTCCGTCCTTGAACCTGATTGGGTGGAGCAAGTCCAAAAAGCTTTCATGGATCCCTCCGTAGCGGCGGCCACAGGTCCGGTGGTTTACTACGACATGCCAATGCGCCGGTTTGGGCTCAAAGCGGACGACAAAATGCGCCAGCTCATGCTCCGCCTGGCCAAGCACCAGTACCATTTCCTCTTCGGGTCCAACATGGCCCTTCGCCGCTCGGCGTGGGAAACCATTCGCGATGAAGCGTGCCTGGACCCCAAAGATGAGATGCACGAGGACATCGATCTTTCGCTGCATCTGTTTGAGCACGACCTCAAGGTGCAGTACCTTCCCCAAATGGTTTCCGGGATGTCCGCACGGCGGCTTGAGGACTCGCCCAGGGACTACCGCTACTACGTCCAGCGCTTCGACCGCACGTACAAGGCCCACAACGTCAAGAAGATGGCCTTGAAGGCGCCTATGGTGGTGTTCTTCTCGGTGTACTTCCCGGCAAAGTTGCTCCGCGCCATTCACACCGCCAATTCTGCGCAAGGCGCCCGCCGCGGCGGTGCGTAAACGCCCGACGCCGGCGCTCTAGTCTGTGCCCAGTTCAGCCTCGCGTCGGTCTGCTTCGGGCCGGCCACGCCGCTGACCGCCTACGACCACGGCCAGTCCTGCAAGAATCAGTGCCAGTCCCGCGTATGTCCCGGCGGGCAGGGTT
The DNA here is from genome assembly GCF_041549525.1 of Paenarthrobacter aurescens. Taxonomy (NCBI): domain Bacteria; kingdom Bacillati; phylum Actinomycetota; class Actinomycetes; order Micrococcales; family Micrococcaceae; genus Paenarthrobacter; species Paenarthrobacter aurescens. The sequence continues at coordinate 11,745 of NZ_CP157456.1, read as the reverse complement.
TCGCTGAGGAAGATGGCGGCCAGGATGGCAGCGCCTGGTATCTCCAGCAGGATGATCATGGACACCAGCAATGGGCTCATGGTGGCCAGCAGGTGATTGAACGCTGTGTGCCCTACCAGCTGCGCGCATACGGTGATGGCAAGAATGCCCAGCCAGCCGCCGGCGTCGAACCCTGAGAGTGGCTGGGCAGTGGACAAAGCCAGCACGGCCACAATCGCGGCGCACATGCCGTAGCAGAGGGTGGTGTAGGTTCCTGTTCCCATGGATTGCCTGGCTTTGCCGCCCGCCAGCGTGTAGAGGCCAGCCAGAGCGCCGCCGGCAAGGGCCAGGAGGTCACCCAGGAGCGCTTCCGGGGAGGAACCCATGTCGAACCCTGTAATGGCCACTACGCCGCCAAACGCGATGCCAAGCCCCAGAAGAACCGGGCACCTGTGCCGGGTACCCCGGAACATCTGGAAAACGGCAATCCACCCTGACTGCAGGCATACCAAAGCAGTGGCGGCGGCCACTGAGGTCAGCTGAAGTGCAGTGATGAAGCAGGCGAAGTGGAAGGCCAGCGCCACCGCGGCCAGAGCGGACCAGCCAAATTCCCGCCGGGAAATCCTCCCGAATGCTTTCGGTTCCCGAATGATGACAGGGCCCGCCATCACAACAGCGCCAATCGCATTGCGCCAGAACGCAATTGCCAAGGCTGTCACCGACGTAGCACCGAGAGTGCCGGCAATGAGTGGTCCGGAGGAGGCAACACCCAGGACGCCGAGTGCAGCAATGAGAAGGGTCACGGATCCACCCTAGTGGCGCGAAGGCTCCCCGCTGACCAAGCAGCAGAGGCCCTCGGGGACCTGGGCAGGTCAGCTGATTTCTTAATGGCCGTTAAAGGTTTCTTACCGGGCGTTAAACGCAAAAGTCCCGGTAAACGCAAAAGTCCCGGTCATTTCTGACCGGGACTTTTCTTATGGTGGAGGCACGGGGACTCGAACCCCGAACCCCCTGCTTGCAAAGCAGGTGCGCTACCAATTGCGCCATGCCCCCATAAGAAGCAACCCGTCAATCATACCCCATGTGAGAACCGGTTTTTACCAATCCGCACCGGGCTCCTCGGCTAGTCCACCGTATCGGTTGACTTGCTCCAGACATCCTTCCGGGCTTCGGATTCCTGCGTCTTTTTATAGAGCAGGACGCCTGCGACCGCAGCTGCCACAACTACCAGCAACTTCTTCACAAGCACCTCATTCCGGTTCAGTTTTACCTGAACCTCTTTGTGGTTCCGTGGGCGTACCAGGACTTGAACCTGGGACCTCTTCGTTATCAGCGAAGCGCTCTAACCGCCTGAGCTATACGCCCCGATGCCTCATCGGGCCGAGATATGACTGTACAGCACATCCCGGCCCGATCTCAAATCGAGGCATTTTCCCGGAGCAAATCAGCCGATTTCGCTGATTTTCCGGGAGTTTTTACTAGTCGTCGGTAAGGGTGACGCCAACGCCACCAACCAACGTTGCGGAAATGTTATAGAGCACAGCCGAAAGCATGGAGAGAGCGGTCAAGAGAACCACGTTCACCACCGCGATGATGGTGGCAAACGATGCCACCTGGCCAAGCGAAGCAATCTTCTTCAGTTCAAACCCGCTGCCCTCTGAACCCGCAAGGGTGCCAAGAAGGCTGTCCACCTGGTCAAAGATGCCTGTGAGATCCAGCACAGTCCACAAGACGATTGCCGCAACCACGGTGACAATTCCCAAAGCAACGGACAACAGGAATGCCATCTTCAGAACAGACCACGGGTCAACCTTGCTGACAAGGAGACGCGCGCGGCGAACTTTGGCCTTGGGTGCCGGCTTTACCAAGCCGGGTCCGCCCTGAGCCGGACGCTGGGCAGCGGTGCCGGCAGGACGCTGCCCGGGCTGTGCCGGGCGCTGTCCGGGGGCTCCGGCGGGACGCTGACCGGCTTGGGCCGGCCGTTGTCCGGGAGCCCCGGCAGGACGCGGAGCAGAATTTGTGCTGCCCGCGGGCCGTGCTCCCGTGGATCCGGATCCGGTGGATCCTGTTCCAGGGCGCTGCTGGGGCCGTGCAGGCGTTCCGGTCTGCGCGTTGCCTGAGGGCTGCCGGAGTCCGCCGGGGACACCTGTGCTCGGCTTGGGATATGAGTCGGAATTACTCACTCGTTACCTCCGGTGTTGTCTTCGTTCAGCTCCGCGCCCGTTTCAATTTCCGGGTCTGCGTCGTTTTCCGTATCGGCCGTCACGGTCGCCTCAGAGGCGCCGTCGTTTGCAGCCAACGTTACGTCATCGTCGAGTCCGTCCTCGGACTCTTCGACTTCCAAGCCACGTTCGCTGTTGCGTGCGACCTCAATAATGCGGTCATTCTTGTCCGGCTTCGCGAAGATGACACCCATGGTGTCGCGACCCTTCGCAGGGACGCCCGTCACGGCCGAGCGGACCACCTTGCCGCCCTCCATGACCACCAGGACTTCGTCCTCTTCCTGCACAATCAAGGCACCAACCAGGTCACCACGGTCTTCAGCAAGCTTGGCTACCTTGATTCCAAGGCCACCACGGCCCTGGAGACGGTATTCGTCCACGGCCGTCCGCTTGGCGTAGCCGCCCTCGGTCACGATGAACACAAACGAACCATCCTGGACCACGTCTGCGGCAAGAAGTTCGTCATCTTCACGGAACTTCATACCGGTCACACCGGATGTGGCGCGGCCCATGGGACGCAAGGCATCATCGGTGGCCGTGAACCGGATGGACTGGCCCTTGCGGGACACCAGGAGCAGGTCATCTGTTTCGCTGACCAGCTGGGCCGAAACCAACTCGTCGCTGTCGCGCAGATTGATGGCAATGACTCCGGCTGTGCGGTTGGTGTCGTAGTCCTCCAACCTGGTTTTCTTGACCAGACCGTTCTTGGTGGCAAGCACCAGATAAGGGGCCTGCTGGTAATCACGCAGGTCCAGGACCTGGGCTATGTGCTCGTCCGGCTGGAAAGCCAGAAGGTTGGCAACGTGCTGCCCCTTGGCGTCACGTCCGGCTTCGGCCAGTTCATAAGCCTTTGCCCGGTACACGCGGCCCAGGTTGGTAAAGAACAGCAACCAGTGATGGGTGGTGGTCACAAAGAAGTGCTCCACAACATCGTCGCCGCGCAGCTGCGCACCCTTGATTCCCTTGCCGCCACGTTGCTGCGAACGGTAGTTGTCACTCCGGGTGCGCTTGACGTAGCCGCCGCGGGTGATGGTGACAACCATTTCCTCTTCGGGGATCAGGTCTTCCATGGACATATCGCCATCGAAGCCCATCAGGATGTGCGTCCGGCGGTCGTCGCCGTGCTTGGCCACAATCTCGGCGAGTTCTTCGCTGATGATCTGGCGCTGGCGTTCCTCGGAAGCAAGGATCGCGTTGTATTCCTGAATCATCGCTTCGAGCTCAGAGTGGCGATCCTGGATCTTCTGGCGTTCCAGAGCAGCCAAACGGCGCAGCTGCATGTCCAAGATTGCGCGGGCCTGGAGTTCGTCGATCTCCAACAGCTCCATGAGTCCCTCACGGGCCGCTTCGGTGGTGTTGGACGCGCGAATGAGGGCAATGACCTCGTCCAGCATGTCCAAGGCCTTCAGGAGTGCACGCAGAATGTGCGCCTCTTCCTCGGCCTTGCGCAAACGGTAGCGGGTCCTGCGCGCGATGACGTCCATCTGGTGCGCCACCCAGTGCCGGATGAAGGCGTCCAGGCTCAGGGTGCGCGGAACGCCGTCCACAATTGCCAGCATGTTCGCTGAGAAATTGTCCTGCAGCTGAGTGTGCTTGTACAGGTTGTTCAGGACCACCTTGGCCACGGCATCACGCTTGAGCACAATCACCAGGCGCTGTCCGGTACGTCCGGAGGTTTCATCACGGAGATCCGCGATTCCCTGGATTTTGCCGTCCTTGACCAGTTCGGCAATCTTGATGGCCAGGTTGTCCGGGTTGGCCTGGTACGGAAGCTCGGTTACTACCAGGCACGTACGGCCTTGGAGTTCCTCCACGTTGACTACGGCACGCATGGTGATGGAGCCGCGGCCCGTGCGGTACGCATCCTCGATGCCCTTGTGGCCAAGGATGGTGGCGCCCGTGGGGAAGTCAGGTCCCTTGATACGAAGCAACAGGGCCTCGAGGAGTTCCTCGCGCGTAGCGGTGGGGTTATCAAGTGCCCACTGCACACCCTCGGCTACTTCACGCAGGTTGTGCGGCGGAATGTTGGTGGCCATGCCGACGGCGATGCCTGAGGAGCCGTTGACCAGCAAGTTGGGGAAACGCGCCGGCAGGATGGTGGGTTCCTGGTTCTTGCCGTCGTAGTTGTCCTGGAAGTCGACAGTTTCCTCGTCGATGTCCCGGACCATTTCCATAGCCAGCTGGGCCATCTTGGTTTCGGTGTAACGCGGTGCAGCAGCGCCGTCGTTGCCGGGTGACCCAAAGTTGCCCTGGCCCAACGCCAGCGGGTAACGCATGGTCCAGTCCTGGATCAGGCGGACCAGGGCATCGTAGATCGCCATGTCGCCGTGCGGGTGGTAGGTACCCATGACGTCGCCCACAACGCGGGCGCACTTGTTGAAAGAGCGGTCGGGGCGGTATCCGCCGTCGAACATTGCGTACAGAACGCGCCGGTGAACTGGCTTCAGACCGTCACGGACGTCCGGAAGGGCGCGCCCGACGATCACTGCCATGGCGTAGTCCAGGTAGGACCGCTGCATTTCGGTCTGCAGGTCCACCTGCTCCACGCGGTCGGTCAGCACGTCGCCTTCTAGGATGATGTCATCGGCAGTGGGTTCCGCCGGGACTTCGGGAGTTTCGTCACTCATAATCTAAGTTTTCCGTTTCAGGTATATGTCAGTTCTGGAATATTCAACGGCCTATACGGGCCCTTAGATATCGAGGAACCTGACGTCCTTGGCGTTCTGCTGGATGAAGTTACGACGCGATTCAACGTCCTCGCCCATCAGGACGGAGAAGGTCTGATCGGCGGCCAAAGCGTCATCCATGGTGACCTGCAACAGCGTGCGGCGATCCGGGTCCATGGTGGTGTCCCACAGCTCGGTGTAATCCATTTCGCCCAAACCCTTGTAGCGCTGGATGCCGTTGTCCTTGGGCAGCCGCTTGTTCATGGAAGCACCCTTGCGGATGGTTTCGTCACGTTCGCGGTCGCTGTACACGTAATCGTGCGCTGCGTTGGACCACTTGATCCTGTACAACGGCGGCTGGGCCAGGTACACGTAGCCGTTCTCGATCAGTGGACGCATGTAGCGGAAAAGCAGCGTCATCAACAAGGTGGTGATGTGCTGGCCGTCGACGTCAGCATCAGCCATCAGCACAATCTTGTGATAGCGCAACTTGGCGATGTCGAAGTCCTCACCAATGCCCGTGCCGAACGCAGTGATCATGGACTGGACTTCGGCGTTACCCAGGGCCTTGTCCAGCCGTGCGCGTTCCACGTTCAGGATCTTGCCTCGAAGCGGCAGGATGGCCTGGGTTTCCGGGTTACGGCCGCGCTTGGCAGATCCGCCTGCCGAGTCACCCTCCACCAGGTAAACCTCGCAACGCGAAGGATCCTTGGAGGAGCAGTCTGACAACTTACCCGGCATACCGAAGGACTCCAGCGGGCTCTTCCGGCGCGCGTTGTCACGGGCTTTACGTGCAGCCATGCGTGCCTGGGCAGCCGAAATGGCCTTGCGGATCACATCGCGGGCCGGACCCGGGTTCCGTTCCAGCCAGTCACCCAACTGATCCGTGACAACGCGCTGGACGAATCCCTTGACCTCGGAGTTACCCAGCTTGGTCTTGGTCTGGCCTTCAAACTGCGGCTCGGAAAGCTTCACCGAGATCACAGCGGTCAAACCTTCGCGGATGTCATCACCGGTAAGGTTGTCTTCCTTTTCCTTGATGATGCTCTTCTCGCGCGCATAGCGGTTGATCAGGGACGTCATCGCGGCACGGAAGCCTTCTTCGTGCGTTCCACCCTCGTGGGTGTTGATGGTGTTTGCGTACGTGTGGACGCTTTCCGAATATGCGGTGGTCCACTGCATGGCCACCTCGACGGCGATGTGCCGCTCGGTGTCTTCAGTTTCGAAAGCGATGACGTCCTCGTGGACGATCTCAACCTTCTTGTTCGAATTCAGGTGCTTGACGTAGTCCAGCAGGCCGTCCGGGTACTCGTAAACCACGGTGCGGTGCTCAGCGGCTACTTCACCTTCGGTTGCCACGGCATCAAGATCAAGATCGTCGTCGCCATCGCGGTTGACCGGCCGCTCGTCGGTGAGTGTGATCCGCAGGCCTTTGTTGAGGAAGGCCATCTGCTGGAAGCGTGCACGCAGTGTCTCGAAGTCGAACTCAGTGGATTCGAAGATGGTGCCATCCGGGTAGAACGTCTGGGACGTTCCCGTGACGTCAGTGGCTTCACCCTTGACGAGTTCGCCCTGTGGCTTGCCGCCGTCGGCGAAGGTCATGCGCCAAACGTGTCCTTGACGGCGGACTTCCGTGTCCACCCGGCGCGACAACGCGTTCACTACGGAAATACCCACACCGTGAAGGCCACCGGATACGGCGTACCCACCACCACCGAACTTGCCGCCGGCGTGCAGGATGGTCATGACCACTTCAACCGTCGGCTTACCTTCGGTGGGGTGGATGTCCACGGGAATACCGCGGCCATCGTCCACCACTTGGACCCCGCCATCAGCGCGGAGCGTCACTTCAATGTGGCTGCAATAGCCGGCCAAAGCCTCATCAACAGAGTTATCCACCACTTCATAGACCAAGTGGTGGAGGCCGCGGGGACCCGTTGAGCCAATGTACATGCCGGGACGTTTACGCACGGCTTCGAGGCCCTCCAGCACAGTAATGTCGCTGGCGCCGTACTCCCTGGGGGTCTCCGCGGGCGTGTCGGGCTTGGGAACAGTCTCCTCTTCGGGCTCTACTGCCAAGGTCTCTGCATTGTCGTTAGCCACAGGCGCTTTCGACTCCTCTGTACTCGATGTCGGCCGTTCCCGAAGCTGCCCACGGCGAACCGCGGCCGCCAACGGGCACGTGACTGATTGCGCCGATTACTCCGACGACGGGGTCCTCCAAGGCCACAAGAGTGGATTCAGGACCCCACGACGTTTCACCGGCGCTCAGTGATCTACGCCAATTCTATCGTGGAAACCCGCAAATCCTTGCAAATACGGGGGCAGCCGACAGCTGAATATGGCCGTGGGAGGCCGCTGGCCCTATCTTCAATGGCCCTACGGAGGTCCCGACGGGGGCCTATACGACTCGGGGGCGTTGAAACGCCCTGCACGCCGTTTAGCCGTACGTGTCCCGAGGTCCCCGACCATTCACGCTGCGTCCGCCTTTTCGCCAACTTGGAGCCGAAGGTCCCAGCACCTGAATGCTGGCTACAACCCCTTCGCCCAGCTCGTTGCGGAACATCTCCAAAAGACTGCTGCTCAGCAACCGAAGCTGGGTGGCCCAGGCCGTGGAATCACAACGGACATGAAGCGTGGTGTCAGTGAAACTCTCCGGGGTGCAGTGCGCGGATATGTCCGGCCCCACCAACGTCTCCCACTCCGCCATGACAGAACCAACGGCCACAGGCGATGTCCAACCGCGCTCGGCCACCAAACGGCCCACCACTTTTCCCAGGCCCAAAGGATCCCGGCCACTGCCGTGGAACTGGGCAAAGCCCCTGGTATCCCGGAGCCCCTTCCGTTTGGGGGCCGAGCCGGGCCTCGGAGCACGTTGGCGTACTTCTCCACGCGCCGCCGCAGCCTCGCGCATGCGGTTCAGCGCAGCCTGGGCAGCATCAATCTCATCCGGTTCACGGCCGGGCTGAAGTCCCTCATGGCTATCCTTCGCCATCAATGCCTCCCGGAACAACGGTTACGCGCCGTCCGGCCAGCTCCTCAGGGATATCGGCGTCGACGGCGGCAGTCACCAGCACCTGCTCGGCACCGGCCACTATTGCAGCCAGTTTACGCCGCCGCTGAACATCCAGTTCCGCAAAAACATCATCCAGGATGAGGATCGGGGCGGTGCCTCCGGTACGGGCGTCGTCCAACATCACGTAGTAGGAAGCCAATCGAAGGGACAGACACATCGACCACGTTTCACCGTGGGAAGCGTAACCCTTTGCCGGGGCCTGTCCCAGAGTAAGTTCGAGTTCATCACGGTGGGGGCCCACCAGGGAGATGCCCCGTTCGAGCTCTTTTTTCCTCGATGCCCCGAAAGCCTGGATGTATCGCTGCGTGAGTTCATCAACGGACAACAGCCGGAGGTCGTCAACCGACGCCGAAGGTTCCGTTCCGGGGTAGTCCGGGCCGCCGTCGTCGTCCAGTACGCCCTGGATGGTGGAGCGGTACATGGCGCCAGCCTCTTTGGAACCGTCAGTGAGCTGTGCGTATGCGCTTTTCAGGTGGGGTTGGAGTTGTTCCACAAGTTCCAGGCGGGCATGGAGAAGCTCGGCGCCTGCCCGGGCCATGTGTTGATCCCAAACGTCCAGTGTTGCCTCGTGGCCGGCCGTGAATTTACCTGTCCGGGCGGATTTGAGCAAGGCATTGCGTTGCTTCAAAACGCGATCGTAATCGGTGCGGGTTGCCGCATGCCGTGGAATGAGGCTCACCAGCAGTTCGTCCAGGAAACGTCGGCGGTTCGAGGGGTCGCCCTTGACCAATGCCAGGTCCTCGGGCGCGAACAACACCATCTGGCAAATCCCAAGGATATCCCTGGCACGGACCGGGTTGCTGCGGTTAATACGTCCCCGGTTTGCCCTGCCGGAGTTGATCTCGAGCTCCAGCACCGTTGATTGCTCTCCACGGACCAACCTGGCACGGATCAATGCGCGGTCCGTCCCAAATCGAAGCAGTGGAGCGTCCGTGCTGACACGGTGGGAACTCAGGGTGGCCAAATACCCAATAGCCTCCATGAGGTTGGTCTTGCCGATTCCGTTGGAACCCACCAAGACTGTCACACCGGGGCCGAGCTTAAGGTCAACCTGTGCGTAGCTTCGGAAATCCGTCAGCGAAAGATGTTCGAGGTACACGCCGTTTGCAGGACTCCTGCGGCCTAGTTGGCCGGACGGGTGGCGTGGCCGCCGAACTGGTGGCGCAAAGCCGAAACCATCTTCATGGCCGGAGAGTTGTCCTCGCGGGAAGCAAAACGGGCAAAGAGGGCAGCCGTGATTGCAGGTGCGGGAACAGCGTTGGCGATTGCCTCTTCCACGGTCCAACGGCCTTCGCCGGAATCCTCAACGTAGTCATCGATCGAGGCCAGGCCCGGATCTTCGTCCAGAGCCTTGACCATGAGATCCAAAAGCCAGGACCGGACAACCGTCCCCTTCTGCCATGCACGGAATGTTCCCGGAAGGTCCGTCACAATGTCCTTGGCCGCCAGGAGTTCGTAGCCTTCGGCGTATGCCTGCATGAGGCCGTACTCAATGCCGTTGTGAACCATCTTGGCGTAATGGCCTGCGCCGACTCCGCCCACGTGGACAAAGCTGTCGGCGCGCTCACCTTCGGGACGGAGAGCGTCGAAGACGGGCATTGCGAGCTCAATATCTTCCCCGCTGCCGCCTGCCATCAGGCCGTAACCGTTTTGAAGACCCCAGACGCCGCCGGATACACCGCAATCGGCAAAGCGAATGCCCTTCTCGGCCAACGCTGCGGCGTGCTTCTGATCTTCCGTGAAACGTGAGTTTCCGCCGTCGATCACCAGATCCCCGGCACTGAGCTTCTCGCCCAGTTCGGTGACCACCGCGTCAGTGATGGCACCGGAGGGGACCATGACCCAAACCAGCCGCGGCGTGGGAAGAGCTGCGATCAGTTCATCCACGGACGCAACATCGGAGACCTCCGGGTTGCGGTCAAAACCCGTGACCTCTATCCCGCCGTTCCGCATGCGTTCGCGCATGTTGAAGCCCATTTTTCCGAGGCCGATCAGTCCAATATGCACAGTGTGAACTCTTTTCTGCGAAGGTGGCGGAAGCGTTAACGGGCCGGATCAAATGTGTGGATGTTCTGAAATCCACAGCATCCACCAGCACTGGCTAGTTAGGGAGGCGGACCGGCATCACGAGGTAGCGGTAGTCGTCCTGGTCTTCGCCATCGGCTTCAGCCTGCGCCGTAATCATGGCAGGTTTCGGCGCAGTGGTGAAGGAGAAACGAACGTACTTGGTTTCGATCACGCTGAGACCCTCAACGAGGTAGTGCGGGTTGAAGGCAACAGTGATGTCTTCGCCCGAAAGCTGGGCTTCCAGCTCTTCGGAGGCCTGGGCGTCTTCGCCCGTTCCGGCGTCGAGATTCAGTAAACCCTGGGTGAAAGCAAGACGAACCGGGGTGTTTCGTTCGGCGACCAGCGAAACACGGCGAACAGCTTCAACCAGTTCTTGCGTCTGGACAGTCGCGTGAATCGGCGTTGAATCCGGGAACAGTGAGCGGATCTTGGGGTAATCACCATCCACCAGCAGCGACGTTGTGGTCCGTCCACCGCTTTCAAAGCCGATGAGTCGGCTGTCGTCATCGGCAAGGGCGAGGTTGATGTCGCCGCTGCCACCAAGTGTCTTGGCTACTTCGTTCAGCGTCTTGGACTTGACCAAAGCGCTGGTGGAAATGCCCGGAGTGACAGGCTTCCACGGTACTTCCCGCATGGCAAGGCGGTACCGGTCCGTAGCCAGAAGCGTGATGAGGTCGTCCTCGATTTCCATGCGGACGCCGGTGAGGATGGGCAGGGTGTCGTCCTTGCTTGCCGCGATGATTACCTGGGAAACGGCCTGGGCGAACGCGTCTCCGGGCAAGGTTCCACTGATTGCCGGCAAAGCAGGCAGCGCCGGGTACTCGGACTCGGGCATGGTGGCCAGGTGGAAGCTGCTTCGGCGGCACGTGAGAGTTACTTTGCTTCCGTCGGTTTCAACTTCCACGGGAGCCGAGGGAAGGCTACGGCAAATGTCCGCCAACAGACGTCCCGAAACCAGAATGGTGCCCTCTACAGCGATATCTGCCGGGATCTCCAGGCGGGCCGAGGTCTCGTAGTCAAAGCTGGACAAGCTTACGGTTCCCGCCTCAGCTTTGAGGAGGAGGCCGGAAAGCACTGGGACAGGCGGCCGCGGAGACAACGACCGCGCGGTCCACGTAACGGCTTCTGCCAGGACGTCGCGGTCGACTCTGAACTTCACGGAGGGGTGCCGCCTTTCATTGCTGCTGCCATGTAGTAGCCGCGGATTCCTGCTTGGAAGCCGCTAAATCTTCGCAGTCCGGCACCGGAACCTGCATGGTCCGCACTTAGCGAACTACAAACAGACCCAGGGATGGGAGCGCTGCTGACAGCTTAGCCGGAAGATCCGCGATTAACCCATCCCCATGGTGCTCAACCCTTCGTATGTGGACAGCTGCGAGCCGGCCTTGGCCTGGCTTCTGCTGTGTCATCAGGGGGTGGGCGAGGGTGGCAGAACGAGATTGTTATTTGAGGGATTTCAATTTTTTGGGATTCGTAGTGTTAATAACTGCTGTGGAAACTGTGGATAACTCGATCTCACCCCGCAGTTCCGCGGTTAAGCCCTGTTCACGGATTGTGTGTTAACTGGGTTTTAAACAGGGTGTGGATGGGGACAACTCCCAGGCCGGTTTTTAACGATCCACAGATGCCTTAAGGGTTTTAAGCCCATTAAGCGCGCTTGTCCCCTTAAGTATCCACAGGCTTATCCACATGCACCTGTTAATAAGGTATGTAGTGGCGGACGCGATGTGGATTT